>CAJXMW010000002.1 GCA_913056235.1 uncultured Fodinibius sp. | reverse complement strand
TGAATCGTGATTTTTTCATAGTAGAAAGTAGTGAATTTTCTCTACTTTCAAACGGTCAACTTTCGGGGAAGCCTACAACATCAGCAAGCCTAACCCGCGCTTTAACTCGGACGTGCCTCGCCAATTCTCTGCCAATCTTGGTTTTGAGCTTCATCTTTCGTTAGTTGCCAAATCTACATCAATCCGCACGCCGGTTAAGCGCAAGGTCGTTATACCGCTAATAAAAAATCTGATAATCGGTATTTTTAAATCAATTTGTTCTAAATAGGGTAACATCCAATCCAAGGCTAAATTCAAAGCCCGAGCCATATACACTTCTATCATTAGAAACTCTAATTCTTTTGGGATCTCCATTCTCGTATCGCTCGTAGACTTCTTTAACAGTTCCAGTATTGCTTCTCAAAAACCTATAGCCAGTATTTGCGAACAGGCTTATATGTTTAGAAAAATTCCAGTTCCATTCTACGAATGGTTTTAAATTTTCATGAAACTCATCTTCCCGTATTTCTCCAACTTCCCTACCTCTCTCAGGGTCTCCCATCTTAAAACGACCCCCGCTAAAACCAGCTTTCAGCCAATGACGACTTTCGGAAAAGAATAGATACGATAACCTTGTTCCGTAAGAAAAATCTATTGAAGATTCATAACCTTTGGAAAAATAAAACTCTACCGACAAAGGGACATGTTCAAAATTGTATAGCGATAAATGAATCCCCTCAGCATTAGCTTGCTTGAAAGTCTTATCATTAAGTTTAAAATTAGGGCTAATCTTTTTTTGGGCACCTATTTTAAGTAAGTAAGCCTCTTGACCATATAGTTGACCAACAACAATGCAAATAAAAAGACATGAAAAAAGTAGACGTTTAAACATCGAACAAAACCCTTTGTAAAGCTTATTACTACAGATTTAAACCCAGATTTATTTGTGGCATTAAAGGCCAAAAACCACTGTTCCCTTCTGAATCAAAGTAAAACTGAGGACCAAGATCGAACAATAAATGAAAATTCCCATACTGTCTTTGAATCCCCCATGTTGGACCAATTGCAAAATCATAATCAGCTTTTCGTACTATGTTATCATCTATTGAAGGTCCCCGGATTTTGAATCTAAATGAGAAGAAATTTCCGGAATTATTATCTGTTGTTTTATTTAGCTCCGATCGTTTATTCAGATTGTAAAAGCGTTTGTACTGAAAATCTGCAAACGGTGCAATAACATAATTTATACCTGTACCAAATGTTGTAGTTGTCAGGTTAGGATAGGAACCACTATATCCGATACCTATGTTTGCGGAAACAGTTGCGTTCTGGGAAAGAGGTTGTTCATACTCTAAACTTGGATTAACGATATTCAACCGTATAACCTTTTCTGTTTCTTGGGCTAAAGTTATAGATGATAGAAAAAGGAGAATTACGGCAAGTGATAATTTTTTCATAATAGCGTAGGAAATTAGTTTTCAAATAATTAATCACTGGAGTTTAAATTAGCTCCAGTGATTAAAAGAAAAAAGAAGTTTACTCTCGTTTATCTGTGATAAATCCTAAATAGTAACCATCGTGTTTTAAGGTATGAACAGAACGAAGAATTTCAAGTTTAAAGTCTACAGCTGACTCTTCGATACCAGGAGGATAACTTACAATAGCTGTTGACCAGTCATAGGTTTTTTTAATTCGTTTAGCATCTAACTTCTTTTTCGTGTATGCCTCTTGAAATTCAGGGGAGAGATCTACGTCGTAACCTTCATTGAGTTCATGTTTATAAATAGTTAGTTCTAAATCTAAACCTGAAACCTGATCAGTTATAAAACGAGTTAGAGTTGAGTTTGAACTCATATTAAGAACATCAGTAAGAATACTATTAACAATAGGCGCAGCAAAAGAGCCATAATTATAATTTAAACCTGCCTCAATCACACTGAAACCAACTTTTTTCTCTCCGTAACTATACTTTATAAAAGAATCTAGTGTAATTTCCTCAGCTGTTCTGTCCCACCACTTTCCCCAAGTATGTCTTTCATGAACAGATTTTGTACCAACACTGCTATAAATAAAGAAATTTTGATTCCACGATTCACCACGCAAACGTCCTGTAGTTCCGCCACTTTCGTATTCAGAGGTACGAGATGAGGCGTAATCAATGTCAATATTATCAGAAGGATCAAGATCATCAGGATTTGTACCTCCATCATCCCCATCTCCAGGATCAGTTCCACCACCTCCCCCAGTGCCTCCACAATTTTCAATGCGATAAACCTCTTCTTCTAACTGCTCTATTTGTCTGTCCTCGCAAGGTGCAATGTATGAGGTAGTTGGATCATTTAATTTATTTTTAGGAATAGTAAAAGAATCAAATGCTTCTCTATCTTTAAATAAGTAAGTGTGCTTATTTGTAATCTTGAAAACCTGATCTTCTATTTGAAATACCCCCTGTTCATTGATGATACTCTCAAAATTTGGATCTTTTACATCTAATTGAAGTATTTCATTGCTTTGAGTACTTGTCCCGTTTTGTTTTTGCAACTTTTCTTTCCTCTGTCTAAGAGAAGTAAATTCTCCAAACTCATTTTCCATATATTCATTTAGTTCGTCTTGAGGAATTCCTCGAAGTTCTTGAACAAAAAGATTGAAGTCACCCCTAGTGTCAAAAGAAAGAGAACCATTCAATACATTAGGTCTATTTATAACTACTTCATTATCTGTTGTCTCTTGATTAGTTGATGTAGAACGATCCTCACAACCAATAAATAAAAGTAACGCTCCAAGGAACAGGTAAAATGTTGTTATGTATCTATTCATAATATTTATATTTGATGAAGTGGAGATTAATAACTCTCTCCAGTTGATTTTATATTATTATTTGGCTCTACGTATTTTCAAGAATATTTAGTAGTACATTTGTTACAAAATAAATTCAAATCCATTACAGAGTATCTATTCTGACAACTATTTAAAGCTCAATGAATTTACTATGTTAGGTTTTATGATAAATAGATCAAGAGTATTAGCGGTATAACCCGCGCATTAACTCGGACGCACCTCGCCTATTCTTTACTAGTCTTGGTTTTACGTCTCTTCTTTCGTTAGTTGCTAATTCATCATTAATCAGTGCGCAGGTTATGCGCAAGGTCGTTAGGCTGCGCGGCTAAGGCCATCCCATTTTGTCAAAGGTTGCGCCACAATTTTTGCTGTAAACTGGGCTTTTAATGGGTTACGGTTTTTAGTCGTTGGTTAGCGATCGCTTATAAATGGCTAAAAAGTTTGCCCCCAGATTTTGCTCTTTTTAACGAGTGACTTTAAAACGCTGCGAATCTGCACCAGTGCTTTTTCTCTAGCTCGTATCCCTGTCCTTTTCGACATTTCGTATTCCTGCTTTTCTAACATTTTTCCTAGGTGCCCTAGCCTTTTCGGTCTCTTGGTTCATGCTTTGTCACTGGCGCCGCGGCAACCTTTTCTAAAACCATTGCTTCTGTTTGGGTTTTCCTTGTCCACAGCCACAGTTCTCGTCCCCAAGCCTAACCCGCGCTTTAACGCGGACGTGCCTCGCCAATTCTCTGCCCTCCTTGGTTTTACGACTCATCTTTCGTTAGTTGCCAAATCAACATCAACCCGCACGCCGGTTAAGCGCAAGGTCGTTAGGCTGCTCGGGCAAGGCCATCCCGTTTTGTCGTCAGGTTGGGCGACGTTTTTTTGCTTTTTTTCTGGCCCAAAATGGCTTCCGGTTTGTTGCTCGTTTTAACGAGTGCTTTTGCCGGGCGGGCTGCAGAGCTCCAGTTTTTCGGCTTTGGTTAACGAGTGGCTTTTCCAAATTTGTAGCTGCTTCCCGGCTGGTGCCTTCCTGCTCCCATCGTCCAGCCTGGCACTGGCGCCCGCGCGGTCGGGGCCAACAGCGCTGCTTCTTTCCGGGATTTCCTTCATCGTTGCCTCCGTTCCCGCCTTCCCATTTTGTTAAAAAAGTTGCAGCAAAAATTCCTGCTATGTTTGGGCTTTTAGCAGTCTACAATTCTTGGCCGTTGGTTAACGATTGCTTCTTTTAAGCTCAATATTTTGCTTCCATTTTTCTGCTCCTTTTAACGAGTGGCCTTAAAAAGTCATGAATCTGCACCAGTGCTTTTCCCGAATTTCCAGCAACTAACGTTGGGAATTTTCTTATCGCGTACCGATGAGACTTTATCAAAACTTTTCCGGTGCCCTAGCCGTTGACGGTCTCTTGGTTCACGTTTTGTCACTGGCGCCGCTAGCTCTTTCTCGAAAACCGTTGTTCCTGTTTAGCTGGCCAGTTTCGTTGCCACTGGTTTCGGTCCCAAGCCTAACCAGCGCATTAACTCGGACGCACCTCGCCAAGCCTCTCCACCTCTTGGTTTTACGACTCCTCTTTCGTTAGTTGCTAATTCAACATTCATTCGCGTGCAGCTTATGCGCAAGGTCGTTAGGTAGCTTTAATTCAGAATTTCATAATGGAAAGATTTCAGTTCTATTAAAATAGCTATTTCAAAGGCTTAGAGAGGAAACACCAACTTAACAAATCCTTAAATATCCCTATTGGTGTATCAGCTTTCTTGGGAAGTATTATTTACTATTATTTAACTTCGGTATTTGATTTTGTTGAAGGCTGGCCAAAATGCATTTTTATTGGGCTTCTTGTTTTATCAATACTAAGTCTATTTGTTGCGTTATATCACATAATTCGATCTTATTTCAACTTTGGATACAGATATATACCTCCAAATTCTGACTGGGAAGAGTACTATGAAGGTTTAGAAGATTATTATGATCAAAATGATGTTGATACTACTCAAGCGAACAAAGACTTAAAAAAAGCATTAATTGATGAATTGGCTGTATCTCATGAATTTAATTACAACAATAATAACATTAAGTCATATCACCTGCACAAAGCAAATGGATTTATAATTTCGACAATATTATTTGTCCTATTAGCAGCAGGCCCATATTTCTTCAACTACTCCAAAAACGGTCCTAACAATTCCAAACAAACCATTCATTACATTATGACAGATCAAGATCAAGAAAATCAAAAACCTAAAGCTCTGAAGGTGAAATCATAAAGGAAGGAGAAAAACCTTCTAACAAAAAATCATCAAATAAAGATAAGGGAGAAGAAAATTAAATCTCCCATTTAAAGCTACCTAACCTGCGCATTAAGTGGGACGTGCCTCGCCGTTGGCTGCCGGTTTCGGTTTGATAAGTTTTCGCAGTACATTTTAAAACAAATTCAACGCTGTTTTGCACCCCCCTTATGCGCAAGGTCGTTAGGTAGCTCGGTTTTGGGGTTGAAGTTCTAATAACCTAATTACAAGCTTTTTGAATCACTACCTGTAATTAAAATAAGTACTAATGTCGATATACTATCTCCTAGAGCCGGCAGTTTTACCTCTTCTTTTTGCAATATGGATATTTTTTGATTCCCATCAACGTAATAATGATCGGGGCAAATGGACACTGGGTGCTTTTTTTCTTGCCCCCTTTGTTGTGCCAAATTACTTTGCAAAACGTAATTTAAAAGAAGGAGAAGTTAGAAAAGGTGGTACAAATTGGTATCGGTGCAAGTTCTTTGCCTTGTATTGGACCTTATTGATGTTACACTTCACATTTTTTAGCCGATTAAGTGAATTGCGATTAATACAACCAATAAGAGAGCAAGCTTTAGAATGGTTTGGTATTCTCATGCTCTGGATTATACCTGCAGGCGGGGTTCTTCTTTTGGGAGCTTTTCTGAAGAACCCTTCAAAAATAGAAAAAGGTCCAACTGGTTCTTTAGCTGAAAATAAAATCTAAATGATCAACTTGTTCCATATTTTTTGTTTTAACTCAAGAGCTACCTAACCCGCGCATTAAGCGGACACGCCTCGCCAAGTCCTTGCCACATCTTGGGTTTGAGTCTTGTCTTTCGTTAGTTGCTAATTTGACATCAATTCGCGTGCAGCTTATGCGCAAGGTCGTTAGCGTTCTTCGTAAGATCTAACACTACATGAATATGTTATTCAAATTTTGATTCCTTGTTGTTAAGTATGAGTAAATCAATCCATTTTGATCATGTTATTTATGAACTTAGTAAATAAATTATCTTCTTTTTTACTCATTGGATTTCTAGTTTTTTTAATTAGTTGCAAAGATTCTAATCCACTGTCACCATTAACTAAAGATAGATACGACATATCAATAAAATTTAGTGATTCAAATAGCTTATCGGGGAATGTCGAAATCACAAACAGAACAGATTATAACTGGAAACAAACAGATCTCGAAGTACTCATTAAAGATAGAGGTTCGGGAAAAGCGCATACTCAGAAATTAGAATTTGGGGATTTAAAAAAAGATAATCGGCGTGGAGCCGCATTTTTTACTGATGTTAAGGTTCAACATCCACTTTGCTATAGCTATGACTTGAGTGTAATCCCAGAAGGTCACAATGAGAAAATAACTAATGAGGATGGGACCTGTCTTTAATTGTTTCAGAACGCTAACCCGCGCTTTAACTCGGACGTGCCTCGCCAGGTCCCAACCACCCTTGGTTTTGAAGCTCATCTTTCGTTAGTTGCCAAATCAACAGCAATCCGTGCGCCGGTTTTGCGCCATGTCGTTATATGGCATTTGTAATCAAGAATTGATGCCCTGCTTATTGTTTTATATTGTCAGCTTTAATTGTAAAAAAACTTGCTGAATGGAATTTACCATAAACAATAACATGATATCTAAAGGGACTCTGGGAGGTGCGGTATCACTGGTTCCAGCAGCTGCATTTGCAAACCTTACTGGTGGTCCCCCCTCTGAGTTTTGGCTGTATATCTTTGTGGGGACTTTTTTGCTATTTGTCTTTTTGCATTTGTTTTTCCGGGACGAAAGCTTTGATAAGCTGCAAGCTATAAATCATACAGTATGGATATTATTGGGTTGGCTTACTTCTTTGGTTTTATTTGCTTTTATGCTTGGAGCGTATGTAACTATGTTTGTAAGCTTAGGTTTTTTAATAGTGATCTATTTAATTCATTTGCTGATAAGTGTTCTTAAATTAGAAAAAAGAATGCAAGATAAAGTTTAAGCTATTTGTAGCAACCTGCTAAAGTCTGCCGTATACCCCTCTTTAAAAGAGAAAATGTCAAGCAGGCAATCCTAACCCAGTGTGTTTGTTTCCCATCTTTCATACATCTTATTTCAAACTTATTGATGTCAACCGGTTTGGTGATCAAGCTCGGCATCCAAACACCTTTTCGGGCTTATTCTCCATCAATAGACAGAGACTGTCCCGAATAATCAAGACCATTCCAGGTTTTTAACCGGCCAACCAAGTATAATGTAAAGGTTATTGTAGACGCAGAAATTATCATGGTCAGCCCTCAGTATGAAGATAGCCATGTCAAAAATCACATGATCGGGAAAACAAAAAGTATACTTTGATGCAACAAAGAAATGCTCCAAAATATATGCTTGCTCTTCAGAAAAGATTTCGGAAAAACTCAATGTTATAAATTTTTTACCATTTTAGTTATTAAATACCACAAATAAAAAAAGGCAGCCTGGTAGGGCTGCCTTTTAAGATTAAGTGAAAAGAAGTCAACCTTATTTAAGATCGAAACGATCTAACTGCATCACTTTGGTCCATGCATCGACGAAGTCTTCAACAAACTTCTCTTCTGCATCATCGGTTGCGTAAGCTTCAGAAAGAGCACGCAATTCAGAATGTGAACCAAAGATCAGATCAACACGAGTTGCTGTCCATTTGACATCTCCGGTATCACGATCTCGGACTTCAAAAAGGATTTTGTCATCCGAAGCCGCTTCTGTGGTATAATCCATATCAAGCAGATTCCGGAAGAAATCGTTGGTTAACGTCCCAGGGCGATCGGTAAATACACCGTGGTCAGAATCGTCATAATTAGCATCCAAAACACGCATTCCGCCTACAAGCACCGTCATTTCAGGTGGGGTAAGCGATAGTAATTGTGCTTTGTCAACCAACAGCTCTTCAGGCTTACCGCCGCGAACTTTTGGATTGTAGTAATTACGGAATCCGTCAGCATCCGGGTTTAGCCATTCAAAAGATTCCTCATCCGTTTGTTCTGCAGTCGCATCGTTGCGACCCGGTGTAAAAGGAACTTCAACGTCATATCCGGCTTCCTTAGCCGCTTTTTCAACGGCAGCAGATCCACCAAGAACTATCAAGTCAGCGAGTGATACGCGTTTATCACCGGTTTGTGCACTGTTGAATTCTTCTTGGATCCCTTCAAGTGTTTCAAGCACTTTAGAAAGCTGTTCAGGATTATTGACTTCCCAATCTTTCTGAGGAGCCAATCGTATCCGTGCCCCGTTTGCACCACCTCGCATGTCAGAATCGCGATAGGTTGAAGCGGAAGCCCAAGCTGTAGATACCAGTTCTGAGATCGTCAAATCAGTATCCAGGATCTTTTCTTTGAGCTCTTCAATATCCTTATCGTCGATCAGTTCATAATCAACTTCAGGGATGGGATCTTGCCAGAGCAGATCTTCTTCAGGAACTTCTGGTCCGAGATACCGAGATTTGGGGCCCATATCACGGTGAATCAGCTTGAACCATGCACGGGCATAAGCCTCCGCAAATTCATCGGGATTTTCATAGAATCGCTTGGAAATTTTTCGGTATTCCGGATCTACCTTCAGCGCAAGATCCGTCGTCAACATCATTGGAGCATTTTTATTATCAGGCTCGTGAGCATCAGGTACGGTACCCTCTCCTGCTCCGTCTTTGGGCTGCCATTGATAAGAACCTGCGGGGCTTTTGGTCAGCTCCCACTCATATTCAAAGAGATTTTCGAAAAAGCCCATATCCCACTGCGTAGGATTGTTGGTCCATGCACCTTCTTCACCATCGGTGATGGTGTCTCCGGCATTTCCTGATCCATAATCGCTAATCCAGCCAAAGCCTTGTTCTTCAATATTAGCAGCTTCGGGTTCAGGTCCTTTATGTTCCAATGGACCGGCACCGTGTGTTTTACCAAAGGTATGTCCACCGGCAATAAGCGCAACGGTTTCTTCATCGTTCATAGCCATCCGCTTAAATGACTGGCGAATATATTGGGCGGATTTTTCCGGATCGGGTTCACCATTTGGTCCCTCGGGATTCACGTAAATTAGTCCCATGTGATCGGCGGCAAGAGCTCCTTGAAGATTTCCTTCTTCATCGTGACGCTCATCATCCAACCATTCTTCCTCGGAACCCCAGTTGACAGAAGTATCGGGTTCCCAGTCGTCTTCGCGTCCAGCGGCAAAACCAAAAGTCTCAAAGCCCATGGATTCCATGGCAACATTACCGGCCAGTACTAACAAGTCTGCCCAGGATAACTTGCGACCATACTTCTTCTTAATAGGCCATAGCAAACGACGCGCTTTGTCCAGGTTGGCATTATCCGGCCAACTGTTAAGAGGTGCAAAACGTTGCTGGCCACCTGATGCACCACCGCGCCCGTCAGCAACACGGTAGGTACCTGCAGCATGCCAAGACATCCGGATAAAGAGTCCACCGTAATGTCCCCAATCAGCAGGCCACCAATCTTTAGAATCGGTCATTAGATCATTAAGATCCTGCTTAACGGCTTCAAAATCGAGCTTTTGAAATTCTTCAGCATAATCAAAATCCTCATCCATTGGGGTACCTTTGGATGAATGCTTGCGCAGCATATCCACATTCAACCTATCTGGCCACCATTTTTCGAGTTTTGTACCACCAGCGGCTTCATTTGAATCACCACTATGAAATGGGCACTTACTTATATCGCCATTTGTGCCATTTGACGCGTTCTTTTTTTGGTCGTTTTCCATGTTTCGACTTTTTGAAGTTAATATGTTTCCTAGATCAGGTTCTTATTTCCACTCTAATTATATGAATTATTCACTGATACATTAATAGAAAATTACTATTGCCTTCATTAAGCTCAACTATATCATGCTCATAAAACCACGTAGGCGCCCGATAACACTTACGGATCACTCTTTTTCTATTGACTTTTCACAATCCTTAAATAATCTCGAATGCGATGTGCGTTCACACCAATATCTCCCCGGCCAATGCGCGAGACGGATCGCACGTCAATTTTGCTTCGCGAAGATGTTTCGGCGGTATCAATGCGAATAACAATATCATCTTTAAAGCCAAACCAAGCTAACTTATCCACGGCCTCGATAATCCCTTCTTGTTGATCTGAAGTGACGATATCTTCCCAAGGCATCTGTTTTGCTGCCTGCAATGCCCGATTATAAGCCTCCTCATATTCCACATCAAGATACAGCGTTTGAATATCCGGATAGGCCTCACGTTGTGTTTGTCCTTTATCCTGATCGCCATAGGTAGTATCGTTCGGTGCATCTGCCCGTAAAGCCACGATATTGTTAAAGCGGGGAGGATTTTCAATATCGGTGGTAATATCATGGATAGGTGGGTATTTCTGCGCTTCATTAAACCAGTAGCCGAGGGTGCCCAACACGGCCACGCTTAACACCAGTCCAACCACTGCTACTGCTGATCCCTTTCGCGCTGAATCGTTCCACTTTATAAAGCCAAAAATAACTGCCAGCGAAAAGCCGATCAGACCGAGTATGCCACTTGAAGGCAACAGCCAGGTAAAGGCCGTATTCAGTCCCCACCAATTCCATTGGTATCCATAGCCCGAAAGTAATAAGACCACTACTGCTACTATTCCAAATCCAATGCATGTTAACGCCCATTTCGATGTTTTTTCCTGATCCATATTTAGTGTAAATCCATTGTTAAAGTTTATCGCGTAGTAACTTGGGGTTCCTTCAGTTGTATCAGCACAACGGCTACAAGTACTAATACAATTCCAAATACCTGGTAGATAGTCAAGATCTCGTTAAATACAAACACGCCCAGTAGGGTGGCCACCACCGGCTCGATAGTTGCGGTAATAGATGCCCGGCTGCTTTCGACCATTGATAATCCGGTTGTATATAACAAATAGGCCAAAGCTGTTGGCAAGAGTCCCAGCCCAAAAATATTCCACCATACATTAAATGAGGAAAGCTGGCCAGCCTCAATACCTAAACCGCTGACCGGCAGCATCACCGCAGATGCAAAAATAAAGGTATAGGTTATGACCGTAAGTGACTTATACTTTTTGAGCGCATGTTTGCCAAAAATACTGTAAAGTGCATAGCCAAAACCGGAACCTAATCCCACTAAGAAACCGTACCATGAGATGCGCTGATCGCTAAATGGGATCAACTTGATTACCAGTGCGCAGCCCACAAACGTCAAAAGCAGGGCGCCAATTTTGCGACGGGTCAATGGCTCACCAAAGATCAGCCATGAGAGCAGTGTTACAAACGCAGGTCCGGTGTAAAGCAGAATAACCGCAATCGACAGCGAGACCTCCTCGATGGCGGTAAAGTAGCACCACGTGAAGAAGACAATGCTGAAAATACCTGTTCCAATAAAGCTAAGGGAATCTTTGAGATCAATTTTCAGCAATTTGGGATCTTTGATCGCCAGAAAGAGGGTGAGCATCACGGCGGCTGAAGCCACCCGGAGCGTAACAATTTGTAGAGCGGTAAAGCCGGCTTGTGATAGCGCATCCACAAACAGGCCAATAATGCCCCATAATGCGGCACCGAGCAGTATATAAATGTATGCTAAGCGGTTTGAGTTATCTATCAAATAAAATGGGTTAAAAAGATGAGCAGAAAATTAAATATAGCATTATGTTATTTTGAACGTGGTAAGAAATCTTTGTTACCCAAAGTAAAAACCAAAGATCTCTTCCTTTGGTCGGGATGACTATATACCCTAATCAATAATATCCCTTACGAAGTTAGGCAGAGCAAAACATCCCCGGTGGACCTCGGGATTGTAATATTTTAGCTCAGTATCAAAATTATTGAACCTCTCCTCTACCCTGCTCAGGGTCTCATTACTCAAAGGATCAGCCCCCTTGCTGGCAAAAGAAAACGACCACATGCCAGCCGGATACAGTGGGATATACGCCAGATACATTTTAGACACTTCGTAGATGTCTTCCAGCGCTGAAAACACTTTCTTCATACTCGGATGATAATCCGACACCCAGGGGCTTTCGGTCTGGGCGGTAAGTACTCCGTTCTCCGACAATCCATCGTAGCAGGCCTGCATAAAATTGCTTTCAAAGAGTCCCTCCGCCGGTCCCACCGGATCCGATCCATCGATGATAATCACATCGTAGGGATCGTCAATGTCCTTGACAAACTGGATGCCATCCTCAAACAGTACGTTCAACTTTGGGTTATTCCAGTCACCAACCTCAGGCAAAAACTCTTTGGATGCCCGCACTACCGCCTCATCAATTTCCACCATATCGACCTGCTGCACAGACGAGTGCCGCATCACTTCACGGGCTGTACCACCATCTCCACCGCCAATAATGAGCACACGCCGGGGATCAGGATGTGCGAATAACCCCACATGGCTCAGCATCTCATGATAAACAAACTCATCTCTTTCGGAGAGCATCACCATGCCGTCGATAGTCATCAGGTTACCCCAAGTATCGGTCTCATACACTTCTACTTTTTGATAGGGCGTTTCTTCGGAGAAAAGAATTTTGTTGACGCCAACAGTTAATCCTGTGCGCCCATTGTAAAATTCATCGTAGGTTAGAGACATGTCTTTAAAGAATACCAATTCAAATTGAATGCTAGAATGAGTGACAAGTATAAGAGTATTAACTATCAGTAGTCAGCTATCGCTCTTTTCTGTGTACTGACAGCTAGTACATAATACCTGCCTTTATTCGTACCACAGAACAGCAGCAGCAAAGGTGGCAGCACAATTTTCAACTTTATGTTCAATCCCAATAGACTTGATTTCCTGAAGCTCTCGTTCGCGATATTCAAAGGCATCGACTACCATCTGGCGAACAATCTGTTCCACATTATCAAGTTTACTGTGATCTTCAAACTCCATAATTACACCGGGTTGAGACTTGTCTTCTGGGATGCCAACGGCAATGGCGGATGAAATAAATCGCCCGGGTGTTGTCGAATCAATGTGGGCATAGGCCAGCGGGATCAGTCCCCCGGCAGGTAGTTCAATGTCATTGATATCACGCTGCTGTGCACCCGGTGGAAGAATACTGCTCATCCGCATCAGGTTGGTATCCCCCACTCCGGCATTAAGCAATGAGTTGTCAAAAGCGTTTAGCCGGGTCCGCCCTTCTGAGGCACCCTTTACCAGGCAATAAATATTTGGGGTATTGACCATCATTAATTCTTTGACAGAAGCAGTTGATGATGATTCTTGCATAAAGAGTTAATTGTTTGAAGATGCGTTTTCTGGTTTAAATAATAATTTCTGTCCGGGCTCGGTCTTGAACATTCCACGCTTCATCTCCATGCTCGAGGTGTTTTGAGAGTTAAAGGCCTCCTTGAGGTGTTCCTGGATAACCCAGGGATCAATCGTATCACCACAAGTAAAAATATCGACAGCGGCATAATTATATTCCGGCCAACTATGGATAGAAACATGCGATTCGGCAATAACAACAACCCCGCTCACACCATACGGGCTAAATTTATGAAAATTATGTGAAATAATAGTAGCTCCAGATAGCCGTGTAGCCTTCAAAAATGAGGATTCAATATATTCTACATCGTTAATTTTGTCCGTATCACAATCATAAAATTCTACAAGAATCTGGCGCCCTAGTGCTTCCATTTATCTCTTAATCTTTATAAAAATTAAATACGTAAACAGTTACTGTCTCAAATGAAAAATGCGGCTTCATCTGGTGGTGAAGCAATAACCAACCGAAGACAAGCCGCATCATTATAATCGAGAACTTATCAAGTAATAACCGTTACCTATAAACAATTCGTATTCCTATATATAATTCCTTAATACAACGTTAGATAATTAAATTACACATTTTCCCAATGTCCTCAAATACCTTTTAACTTTTTAAAATGTAACGACAATCGGTGTCGAAAGCTACAACCCAAATTCCTAAGAAAAGATTACACTTAATTAGGTTGGGAAAATACTGAGTCATAAAGAGCAAATTGAGGTTCATATTGGCAATTTGACCCTTACCCAGATGAGGTTATTTTAAGCGGAGAACACTGGACCCAAATTCAAAATGATACAGCAAACCGGAACGTTCAAATAGGCACTTTCAGCAGCATTCATGATTCAACCCAAAAAGAAATTAGATACTCAACAAGCCCTCACGCTTTACAAAAATCTATTACTACCCCGTCGCATCGAGGAGCGGATGCTCAACTTGTTGCGCCAAAATAAAATCAGTAAGTGGTTTTCGGGGATGGGGCAAGAAGCTATCGCTGTGGGCGTAGCTTCTGCCCTGGATGAGAAGGATTGGCTGCTACCTATGCACCGAAATCTGGGGTTGTTCACTACCCGTGGTGTTGACCTGTATAAACTTTTCTGTCAGTGGCTGGGGAAAGCTGATGGGTTTACCGGCGGTCGCGATCGGTCGTTTCACTTTGGGGTTCCCGAACAACGAATTGCCGGCATGATCTCTCACCTCGCCGCCACCATGCCTATTGCTGATGGCTTGGGACTGGCCTCCAAATTACGCGACAGTGGTTATGTAGCCTGCAGTTTTTGTGGAGATGGTGCCACCAGTGAAGGGGAATTTCATGAAGCCCTCAACCTTGCCGCAGTTTGGGAACTGCCTGTTATTTTCATGATTGAAAACAATGGCTATGGACTCTCTACTCCCACCAACGAGCAGTATGCATGTGATGACCTCGTAGATCGTGCTCAAGGTTATGGCATGCATGGACTTAAGATAGATGGCAATGATATATTTGAGGTGATGGAGGCCGTTAGTCAGGCTAAAAAGTATGCGCTGGAAGGAGAACCCACCTTGATCGAGGCCAAGACTTTTCGCATGCGGGGACATGAGGAGGCCTCGGGAACCTTTTACGTACCTGATGAGAAATTTGAAAAGTGGAGCGGAAGAGATCCCATCGATCGAATGGCACGCTGGCTAAAAGAAGAGCAAATTGTTTCGGGGGATGAACAGTTGGCTTCTATCAAAGACGAGGTAGATAATAGTTTTGAACCGCAGCTGAAGAAAGCCCTCAAAGCAGAAGATCCTACCTTTGACCGGCAAACTGAAGAGCAACGCCTGTTTTCCCCTGTAAGTTATCCTTCAAATGAACAAACAGAAGAATCATCCGAAAAACGCTTTGTGGATGCCCTCCAGTTTTCGCTGAGGCAGGCCTTTGAGGAGGACGAGGAGTTTATAATAATGGGTCAGGATATCGCCGAGTATGGCGGGGTCTTCAAGATTACGGAGGGATTTGTCGACCAATTTGGCAAAGATCGTATCCGCAATACACCAATTATCGAAGCTGGGGCTCTCGGCTGTGGTGTAGGATTAGCCCTCGAGGGCTACAAGTCGGTCGTTGAGATGCAATTTGCCGACTTCATCTCCTGCGGATTCAACCAGATCATCAATAATATTTCGAAGGGACAGTATCGCTGGATGCCACCGCTGAATATCACCATTCGGGCACCCCATGGTGCCGGTGTGGGCGCGGGTCCGTTCCACTCCCAATCGCCCGAAGGCTGGTTCATGCAACATCCTGGACTCAAGATTGTAGTGCCCTCCACCGTTGAAGATGCGCAGAATCTACTCTATAGCGCACTCTATGATCCCAATCCGGTGCTGTTTTTTGAACACAAGAAACTCTACCGCAGCATTCGCGATGTAACACCTGATCATTGCATACCGGAAGAACTTGGCAAGGCTAAGGTCCGCCGTGAGGGATCTGATGCCACTATTGTTACTTATGGCATGGGCGTCCATTGGGCGCAGGATATCGCCAAAAGCTACGCTGAAAATGGAACTGAGCTGGAGGTTGTGGACCTGCGCTGTCTGGCACCTCTCGATCTTGATACCGTCAAACAATCGGTTTCCAAAACCAACAAAGTACTGCTCTTACAAGAGCCCTCAACCACGCTCGGACCCATGAGTGAGCTCTCATCGCTAATTACTGAACAATGTTTTGAAGAGCTTGACGCCCCGGTCCTGCGCTGCTCATCGCTGGATATCCCAGTGCCATTTAGTCCCCAGTTGGAGAATCACTATCTTGCTGATGACCGACTTGAAGAGACGTTGAACGACTTATTAGTGTATTAACCATCTTGTTCATTCCGCAGCAGAGCTACGTAATGAGATGAAGAGCAGACACTCACGCTATACCCGATCAAGGAAAGCAGTTTATAATAATCAATTCAGTCACCTTGAAGAGTCTTTCTCCCTACCTATAGGGAGAAAACAAAAGAGGGTCACATCGGCGGCACACGACCGTGTTGCGGTTTGACGAGCATCTCTTCGACCACTGTCCGAGGTGACAATAGCGTAAGATTCAGTATAATTTGAGCCACGTCATCGGGATCTATCAGAAGATCTCGATCAATAAGCGAACCTTCCCACGAGGTCGACTGCGTTTGTCCCAGGTTAATAGCGGTGACTCCTATCTCAGTGTCGATCAACTCTTTGCGTAGCGATCGTGTATATCCCAGCAGCGCATGCTTGGAGGCCGAATAGGCTCCACTGTCCTCTAGGCCCACAAGCGCACCCTCTGAGCAGATATTTACAATAAGAGCGTGATCCTTGTTTTTAAGGTCCTTGAGAAACCGATTGGTAGTGTTGACCGCGGAATAGAGATTGGCCTGTATTTGTTGGGCAAATTCTTCGGGAGTTGTCTTTTCAAGATTTTTAAGCAGATATGAACCAGCGTTGTTGATTATGATTTTTGGATCGGGAAATCCGCTCGGCAGCTTAATGTTTTGTACCGCTTTGGAATCCGAAGCATCCACTGCAGCAATAGCAATTTCATTGTCCCCAACTTTACTGCAAAGCGTTTTAGTGTCTTGGAGGTCAGATTTGGTTCGGGCGATAAGCAGAAGAGCGTAATCGGTTTCACAGGCAAAGGTCTGAGCAATTCGACGACCGATGCCACGGCTTGCGCCGGTAATGACAATGGAATGATCTTGTTCTGTAGGCACTAAGCTATTTATTGAGTTAGAAATGATATTTTCATTCAGTAGATGCCTTATCAATTATTTTTAGGTCGTAGTTTAAACTTTTGCCGTAGAGGTATATGGGGCAATCACTGAGGAATTCAAGGTTCACTCTGCGCATAACTTTGTGATCTCAGCGGTTTAATCTACCGTACATCCATAAATTTGTGCGTCTGCAGGCTGATGCCCCACTCGGGATTCGCTTTCACATATTCAATGATCAGCTCCACAGCCCCTTCTTTTTCCCACTCGGGTTGTAACAACAGTTGCGTGCTGTCGGGACATTTTTCAGCATTTTTCTCTGCCCACTCCAAATCTTTGTTGGTCAGTACCACAACCTTCAACTCATCCACATAAGGGAAAATATCATCCAGTGGTTCTTTAAAACGTTTGGGCGACAGGGTAATCCAGTCGAGATAGCCGGATATTGGCGACGAACCACTCGTCTCAATATGCACCTGCAAGCCTGCCTGTTTGAGCATAAATGTTAGTGGATCCAGATCGTGCAGCAGCGGTTCACCGCCCGTAATCACCGCAAATTCGGCACCACTGTCTTTAGCACCATGAACAATCTGTTGCACTGTTTTCTTTTCGTGTGCCTCTTCGTCCCAGCTTTCCTTCACATCGCACCACCAGCAGTTAACATCACAACCCGCAGTCCGGATAAAATATGCCGGGCGCCCGGTATGCGCACCTTCACCCTGGATGGTATAGAAATCCTCCACCAGCGGGTACTCTACCGCATTCATCTCGTCATGATCGACGAGTGATTCCAAGTTGTCTTGATCCAAATCGTTAAACATGATCTTCGGTATATTCGACCCAGCTGTTTTCAGTTTCCCAGACGGTAATTGTCAGATCAATGCCCTCCGGGATGCGCTGCTTGGTCTCGTTATAAATAAATTCGGCAATGCGTTCGGCCGTGGGATTGATCGGTAGCTCTTCGTTAAGTACTGAGTGGTCCAATCCACCCTTTTCCGAACCCTTAGCGGCCCACTTGAGCTCCCTGAAATCGCAAACCATATCATCAGTGTCCAAGTATTTCGAAGGATTCAGCTTCTGTGATTCCGCCGACACCTGCACTTTATAGCTGTGTCCGTGCATGCGGCCACATTTGCCGTCATACCCCTCAATAAAATGAGCAGCATCAAATTTAAATTCGGTATGAAGTGTCCACGTTGGCATTTTGATAAAATATCTTGATTCAAATAACAAAACCTTCCCAGCAGTCTGACAAGCCTCAAAAATAAGTAATGTCTACGACAAATAACATTTCTTAAAAATCTTACTGCTATCCATTGTCTTTCAATTCAAACCTCTCTATTATCTTTAAAATTGTATATCACATTCAACAAGAGGGATTATCCATGGCTTCCATAATTTATTTCTGGCTCTTATTATTTCGGCTGGTTTTGCCGTAGGCGGATGGTTTATTGGCAGTGGATTTGTGGAAGCGCGAACCGGCGACCGATTTGTGACTGTAAAAGGGATTTCGGAGCGAGACGTGATGGCTGATATGGCCCTCTGGCCTATTCGCTTTGTAGCTGCCGGTAATAATCTGGAAGTTGTACAACAAAAAATCCAGCAGGATCGAAATCGCATCCAAGCTTTTCTGGGAAATAACGGAATTTCTGCTGAAACAGTGGAAATACAGAATCTCGAAGTGACTGATCGAACTGCCGAGACTTATCAGTCGGGTCCCTATGAAAACCGGTTTATCATGGCACAGACGCTAATGGTCCGTTCGGATCAGGTTTCCACCATCAATAAAGCCAGCCAGAATATCGGAGCATTGGTCAAGGCAGGCGTTATCCTCAACAGTCAATATTCCGGCGGCGGCCCAACCTACCTGTTTAACCGTCTGACCGACCTGAAGCCTGAGATGATTGCCGAAGCCACTCAAAATGCGCGCAGCTCAGCCGAACAATTCGCCCGCGACTCCGGTTGCGAATTAGGTGGCATCCGACGCGCCAATCAGGGCGTTTTCGTGATATTGGCCCGCGACAAAGCCCCTATGCTACAGGAAGAAAAACAAATCCACAAGACCGTGCGGGTTGTATCCACTATCGATTATTATCTGGCTGACTGACATTGCCTTTCAATTATGACGGCCATTTAATAGTACAGCCCAGCGATTTTGTTGTTTTAGGATCAATTTCATTGCCGGCTGCCAGGTTTTTGATCGCATTTTTGAGATACGGTTGTTCTACATCCTTGGCCGACTTTGCATTGTCGTCAATAGCTCCTCGGTAAACCAGCTCCATATCGCTGTTGAACAAATAAATATGTGGCGTACGTGTAGCACCAAAGGCTTCGGCCATTTTAGCACCTTCATCAAGGGCATAATAAAACTGGTAGTTACTCTTCTCAGCGCGCTGCTTCATATCCTGCAGGGATTCTCCGTCATCCCTAATGGCAGCATTGGGATTCAGCGCAACCACGCCTATACCATTTTCCTTAGCCAATTTGGCGATAGGGTTGTAGCGATCTTCCCATGCGGCCACCCACGGACAGGTATTACAAGAAAAGTTAACCAATAACCCATTTTCCTTAGCTACATCTTTCAGCGTAAGCATTTTGCCCGAGACATCTTTGACTTCCACGTCAGTCATCGGGGCTTGGGATCCAATCGGTAACTCCTCAAGCAATGCCTCTTGGGAAGGTAAAAAAGCAAGCAGGCAAACGCCCAAAACAATCGGTACAATCGACAGCAGATACTGTTTTTTCATAGTAATTATGGATTTATTGCAGTTTTAACATGATGTTCAAACTTTTCGTAGCTGGCACTCTGTTCCCAACTAGCAACAAGATCACCATTCATATCAATTACTTTGGTAAATGGCAGCGCTCCCGTCCACTCTTGGGACAGCGACTCAATAAACGGCTGATCTTTGCCCGTCTTGAAATAGGTAGTCCAGTCTACCTTTTGTTTCTTTAGAAAATTCAATGCCTCATCTCGCTGTTGCGGAAAATCAGCCGATACAAAAATAACCTTCAGATCGTCAGGATAATTTCGCTGTAGTTTGACGATTTCAGGAAACTCTTTGACACAGGGTGCACACCACGTTGCCCAAATATTAACCAGTACCGCTTTCTCACCCTTGTAGGAATCGATGATTTTCTGCAGCTCACTGCCCGTCACGTCTTTGAGCAGTGTATCCTCGGCCGTGGTGGTTGGCGCCGAGTAACTCTGATGAATGGGCACTATCACCATCATCATACTCCCTAACATTAATATTGTTAATCGCTTAAGAAAAGAAGCCATAATTTTTATGATTTTCGATCATTGGGATCCCAAAAGTGAGTCTCAATATCAATCTGATAATCGTCAACGAAACCAATATCCTCCTGTTGTAGTCGTTCACGCATCGTGTCGCCGGGAAAATGCGACCGCCCTGTAAGCTCACCATTTCGGTTCACCACGCGGTGTGCCGGAATCGGCTTTTCAGTTGCACTATTAAGTGCATATCCGACCATCCGAGCCCCGGAAGTAATGCCAAGAAAGCGAGCAATGGCACCATAGGTTGTAACCCGGCCCTCCGGGATCTGCGCTACAACATCGTACACACGATCATAATAATCACTCATAATTTAAACCCACTTTTGCAACATTTTACGCAATTTCTCAGCGGTGGTTCCATCCAACGAACCGGATGACGTAGCCAGCTCTACGGTTCGTAAACCTAACACGCAATAGACCTCTTTTAGTTCAGGTGTTTCATCCAACAACTCCAGATGTTTCTCTACCGTACGGATATCTCCGCGTTTGATGGGCCCACTTAAGGCATCCGCAAAAGATTGTTCAGAGGTATTCTTGAGCGTTGTTTCCACCAACGGAAGCAGGGCATTTTTTACTTTCTCTTCAGACAACCCGCTTCCTGTTCCCACCTTTACCGAAGTATCCAACAAAGTGGTTAGATAATTTGATGTAAACACTGCCGCAGTATGCAGATGAGATTTCTGCTCTTTGGTTACTTCAAGTGTCCGAGCACCAAATTTTTCAGCCACCAAGCGTAGTTGGGGAAATACTTCACCATCACCCTGCAGGCTAAAATAAATCCCCTTAAAATCATTTATTCCTGAGTAGTGCGTGAACGTCTGCAAGGGATGAAAAGACGCAATGGTCGCTCCCTGCAATTTGAGTGGTTGCAGAAGTTCGGCCGACTCATTGCCCGAGCAGTGGACAAAAGTAAAATTCTCCAGATCACCTTTCAGTTTTGACAGCTTTTGTGCCACTTCATTAATAGCTCTATCGGGGACCGTAAGAAAGGTTAGCGATCCCAGCTCAGAGATCGACTTTGGAAAAATGCCGTGGGTTGAGATAGCTAGTTCATTTGCAAGATCCTGTACTTTTGATTCCGTGCGATTGAACAGGCTTTTGAGGATCACATCCTGAGACACCAACGCTCTGGCAAGTGTAGATCCCAGAGCTCCGGTACCGATAATGGATATCTTGGGAAGGCTCATGAGTCACTAAAAAATCACCCGTTGGCGATCGGCATAGGCCGTGAGCAAGCTGCCGGAATAGTCCTCATATTCGCCTTTCAGGAAATTGAGATCCAATCCCCATTTTTGCGCCACGATAATACCGGCAATAAATGAGGTCGTTCCTTTGATATGTGATTGGCCGCTGTTGAGATAGTTCATCAGCCCAGACTGGTTATCCGCATCCAGGATATCAAGCACTTTTTCAAACTCTTCCTTCCGTTCATTGTCAAGCTCGCAGCAAAAGACAATTAACGCGTTGCGGGAAGCCAGCACCTCTTCAAGAACATACGCCAGCTCTTTGATAATAGCAGGATCGGTGTCTGCAATCTGTAAACTTACTGCCGAAAAATCATCGGAGAGTGTCTGCAAAAACATCAACTGCTGAAACAGGCTGATGTTTTTGTCGAATGCTTCATCGTGGATAAAAAAGTCATCATCCTCATCACAGAACTCGTTCCGCATGTAATCGTCCACGGGCACCTCTCCCAACGGCGTTTCAAAAGAGGTGTTTGATGCCATCGGCAGTTTTTTGTCGAGCTTTTCATCATGGGATTCAACCACAACAACAGTATCATAGCTCGACATATCCAAGCGGCTGTAAATTTCGCATGCCCGATCAAAATTGTCATCATTAATCTGTACGGGCGAAAACAGCAGGCGGATATTTTCGTTTTGCTCGTTGTGACGCTCCCGAGCTTTATCAAGTCCTTCCTTAATCTGTTCCCGCGTGTAGGAGATAATATTCATAGAGGTACTGCTAATCAATTTGTATTACTGAAATATGCAACTGCCAACCAGTTATTTTCTGTATGAAAACTACAAATTTTAGCTCTTTTGTCATTATTTATTTCCGTAAAGAGTTCTTCCCCTTCCTGCTTAACCTGCACTTGGTTCATATTCAATCGTAACCCCTGTCCCCGAAGCTTAATGTACGCTTCTTTAATGGTCCAGAGCCGAATGGTATCCATGTTGTCAAAAAGCGCTACCTCATCAGGATGCAAAATACGCCGCTTTAACTTCTCCGGCACTTCTCGGCTAATGGGCTCCAGGTCGATACCAATGGGAGCTTCGGTCGAAATACCGCAAAACACGGTTTGATTTGTATGAGCGATGCTCACAAAATATTTTTTTCCCTCGGCCTGCCCATAGGGCTGACCCAAATCATCTTTGAGGATCTCCAGTCCTTCAATGCCGATGGATCGTGCCAGCACTTTGAGCACGTGTCTTGAGGTGGCGTACTCCTGTTGCCGCCGTAAATTAGTGATGGCTTCCAGCTCCTGCTTTTCCTGATGATCCAAATCCTCAAGAGTTTCGGCAGATAGATCAGTTATTTCTGCCAGTGCATAAGCGCCGGGAAACGGTAACCGTTCATTAATATCGTTAGATATATCTCGCATACTGTTTGCTTCGTTAAATTGCCACTGAAAATTGGCAATTTTTAACTCTTGTGAAACTATTTCTCAATCACTGATCCAGTCAATGCATAATTCAAATAAAAAAAATACAATCCTAAACATCCTCTGACTGACTTGATACCTTCGCGATGGAATGAATTTGTACTCATTTACTCCATGTAAAACAACCTATATACTGGCTTTTCATAAGCTTAACAATTCTGAGCAGCTAATAGCAGGCGGTCTTTCCAAAGGCAAAGAAAAATAATCACACTTCTGCATTCATTTCCTTATCTTTAGCGCTCTATAATCACTTTTTAAAAACTGAATAAAACAGAACACTTTCTCATGAGCAATACTGAGTCCTCAGTAAGCGAACAACACGAAATTCGTCGCGAAAAGCTGCACAAGCTTCGCGAATTAGGCTACGAACCCTATCCCTATGATTTCGAAGTTACGCACAAGAGTAAATATATCCTTGATCATCCCAAGCTGATTAAACAGGACGACCAAGACGAAGAGGATGTGGAGAAAGTGTCTGTAGCGGGACGCGTGATGACCCGCCGCATCATGGGTGGATCCACCTTTTTTAATCTTCAGGATTCCGAAGGTACCATTCAGGTGTACATCCGTAAGGATGATGTGGGTGAAGAAGTATATAACAAGGTTTTTAAAGAGCTGACCGACATTGGCGATATCGTAGGCGTGAAAGGCCACGTTTTTGAGACCGGAACCGGCGAAACCACGGTCTGGGCCAAAGAGTTTGAGATGCTCAGCAAGACCCTCCGCCCTATTCCCGTGCCCAAAGAGGTGGAAGAAGACGGTGAAACCAAAGTTTACGATGCCTTTACGGATAAGGAACAGCGCTATCGCCAACGTTATCTTGATCTGGTAGTTAATCCTGAAGTACGCAAAGTATTTGAAAAGCGTACCGAAATGGTTCAGGCCATGCGCAACTACATGAATGACAAAGGTTACCTGGAAGTTGAAACGCCCATCTTACAGCCCATTTACGGCGGCGCCTCGGCCGAACCGTTTGTGACGCATCACAATGCCTTGGACATGAAGTTGTACCTGCGTATCGCCAACGAGTTGTATCTAAAGCGACTCATTGTTGGCGGATATGAAGGCGTCTATGAGTTTTCAAAGGACTTCCGCAATGAGGGCTTGTCACGTTTTCACAATCCCGAGTTTACCCAGGTTGAGCTCTATGTAGCTTATAAAGACTACAACTGGATGATGGACTTTGTGGAAGCTATGGTCGAGTCCGTAGCCAAAGCACTGCACGGCTCCACCAAAGTGCAGGTTGGGGATAATGAAATTGATTTTGCACGCCCCTGGCCACGCATCCCAATGTTCGAAGCTATTGAAGATGAAACGGGTAAAGACCTTTATGACAAAGATTTAGAGGAACTTAAAGCAATTGCCAAAGAGCTAAATATCGAATTGGAAGAGAACTTTGGCAAAGGCAAAATTATTGACGAGGTATTCGAAGAATACGTTGAGCCCAACCTCATTCAGCCTACTTTTATTACGGATTATCCTATTGAGATGAGTCCCCTGGCAAAGAAGCACCGCGAAAAAGAGGGACTGGTCGAACGCTTTGAGTGTATCTGTAACGGAAAGGAAATTGCCAACGCCTTCTCCGAGCTCAACGATCCGGAAGACCAGCGTGAGCGCTTTGAAGAGCAGGCGCAACTGCGTGCTGAAGGTGACGAAGAAGCCATGACCATCGATGAGGACTTCCTGCAGGCACTGGAATACGGCATGCCTCCCACGGCAGGCCTCGGTATCGGCATTGACCGGCTGGCCATGATCATGACGGATTCTGATTCTATCCGAGACGTCCTTTTCTTTCCACAGATGAAGCCGGAGAAGTAGTCATTCGTTAATTGTTGGTGGTTATTTGGTGCGTTAAAACATCAATAGCCAACCAACAGTTAACTAATACCGAATAGCAAAAACTATGAACTTCGAATGGTACTTGGCCAAGCGATATTTCAAGGGTAAGCGAAAGGGATCGCGATTTCTTTCGTTTATCAAGACTATGGCCGTTACCGGAGTTGCTGTGGGCTCAGCAGGACTGTTGATTGCGCTTTCGGTAGTGCACGGATTCAAATCCGTCATTGACAACAAGGTACTTGGCTTTGCACCCCATATCACTGTCTCAACCTTCAATGATGGCGATATTCCCCGCGCAGATACCCTCTTGCAGGATATCAAGAAATATCCTGAAGTGGGAAAGGCGCAGGCAGTGGTTTCGGGACAATCGATGATACAATCGCCCGATGAAGTAACCGGCACGATGCTGAAAGGTGTGGATAAAGAAGGCGACGTCACGGATATCCGCAACTACATTAGCAAGGGCAGCTACGATCTGTCTGTCGACAGTTCTGGCCTACCCGGCATTGTACTGGGTGCTGACATGGCGAAAACACTTAATGCAGATACCAATTCGGTGCTCACTGCTTACACAGTACAGGGACTCCCCTCGCCACTCAGCTCACCAGAGATCCAGCAATTTCGCTTAGCTGGAATCTACCAGACAGGCATTGGTCAATTTGACGATGTGTTGGCACTGGTACAGCGTCCCTATGCCCAGAAGTTGTTTCAAGTGGATAGCCGGCAAGCTTCCACGATCGAAATACGACTAAAAGATCAGTCTCAAATAACCAGCTTTTCGCAGAAGCTAAACGGAGACCTCCAGTTCCCCTATTTTACTGAAACCATTTACGACCGCTACTACAGCATTTTCGCCTGGGTTGATCTGCAGGAAGAAACTATCCCCTTTGTCATCAGCGTGATGATTATCGTGGCGGCCTTTAACCTGATTGGTACCGTGCTCATGATGGTGCTGGAACGGACGCGCGACATCGGAATCCTCAAAACAATGGGTGCCAGCGACAAAAGTATTCGCGGCATCTTTTTGTTAGAAGGGTTTTTCGTTGCCGTTGTAGGGCTCACCATCGGTATTGCCCTTTCACTCCTGTTTGCCTGGCTGCAGTCGACCTATCACATTATTCCGCTCTCTGAGCAAAACTACTATATGGCCTATGCCCCGGTTGAGCCACACCTGTTGGATTTTGTGCTTACCACGGGCGTTACGCTCATCCTTTGCGCCCTGGCCTCGTGGCTGCCGGCCCGAATTGCATCCAAGACAGATCCGCTGAAAGTCATTGCTTACGGACGATAATCTCATTCCGCAGCGGGGAGCGACGGAATGAGATAGAATGCTTGCTGCAGGGATTTTCTGCACTAAATCCCTGCTAACTTGTTCATTTTAGAGTAGTATGGAGTAACAAGTTCAGGATGACACCATGATAAATAACTTTAGGACAGTGCCGAATGGATATCCATCTCTCGACACTCCTCAAACATCGCATCAAACTCATCAATGCGCTTCGACCAATCCAAGTGCTTGTTAATATTTTGAAGCGATGACTTAGGCAACGGCTTGGTCTCGTTAGTCAGTAGGTCTTTAAGGTAGTGAAACAAGTCATCTTCTGTATCATACAGCACAGGCGCATGCAGTAACGGCTTATGGAGGGTTTCGGGTATTAGCTCCGGATAGTGTAAACGATTCGGCACCAGCGGATGACAGCCGCAATAAATCGCCTCCATGATAGCTACGCAGAAAAACTCGTAGGTCGCCGTAGAAACCACAATATCGCCACTGTGGAGCAGTTTGCTATAATTTTCACGATCTTCGACGTATCCAAAATGCGTGATATGCTTGCCGTAACGCTCCCAGGCCTTCTCAAACTCCTCGGGCTTTTCGTGCTGAGTATCTCCAGCCAGAATAAGATCAAAGGTAAGATCGATATCGTTCAGTCGATTCAACACCCGAAAAAACATGGCGGGATTACGATCAAACTGCCAGCGCTGGTTCCATACGATCACCGGGTTGTCATTGGATTTTCGCTGGTCGGGCTGGGCATCAAATCGTTTTAGATCCAAGCCGGGATACAGCACCATGCTCTTATCGGCAATCTTATCCACCGGCTGGTAGTATTTGTCATCAGGATAATCCTCCAGAAAATCTGGGAGTGCTTTCAGGAAGTCGTTTTTGTGAAAGTTCGACGAAAAGATCAGCCGGTCCGCTGCCAGCATACTCAGATAATTCAGGTAACAATAGGTCTGGTCGCGCTCCTCTCCTTCGGGCATGGGCTGCGTAAAGTGATTTTCGTGCATATACATCACCTTGGGAATATGCGCAAATCGCGGATTCGTCAGCGAGGTAAAAGCCGGCAGGTTGGTCATACTGCTCACCAGCAACAGGTCGATCTCTTCCTCCACTTCCTGAGCCATCCCGGCAAGCACTACTGAATTTCCATGCATCCGCCACTTGCGTCCCTTGTAGCTCAGATTTATCGGGATGATATTGTGCTTTGAATGCTCTTGCAGCCCCTTCAAAAAAGCCTTGTGCGATCCACTGTAAAAGGGCTCAACTGCCAGGATGTTCATAATATTAATAAGATTAACAAGGTGTAGTACACTTCAAAAGTGTACTACACCTACAATTCAAAACCTTTTCTCATTCAAAATGATAAATGTAATTCTATCGAAAACGCGCTTCAATATCCTCGAGAGGAATGTACTCAAGGGTGGGCTTCTTCAGGGGATCCTGGTAAGGCTGCTCGCAGGCAAAGAGCTGGTCGAGCAGATTCTCCATCTCCATGTCAGTTAGCTTTTTGCCCTTGGGAATAGCCGTTTTTGAGGCAAAGGCAATGGCCAGCTTGCGACGTTCATCAAACTCAAACTTGCCGTCCAGTTCACGGTACTGATGCAGCATTGACTTAAGCACCGATTGCTCATCCCCGATGTCAATATCAGCAGGAACCCCGCTTACCATCGCTGTGTTACCGCTCATCAATTCTACATTAAAGCCCATGCGTTGGATAATGGGATGCAACTCTTCCAGCAGGGAAAATTCCGAAGCCGAAAACTCAATAGTCTGCGCAAATAGGAGCTGTTGCGTGCTGGGGATAGCTGCCTCGGTAGCACTCAGTGCCTTCTCATAGACTATTCGTTTGTGGGCGGCATGCTGATCAATCATGCAGAGTCCTGAGCGCGTCTGCGTCAAAATATAACGGTCGTGCAGTTGCCAGAAACCGCGGTCGCGCATGCGTGTGGGACGATCATCTTGCTGCTCCTCTTCTTCATCCCCGGACGTTTTCTGTTTAGGCTGATCGAAATCATAAAGCTGACGAGAAAAATCGTTTTGGTCACCCTTCTGGGAGTTGGGACGGTCGAAGTTGATACGAGAAGGAAATTTCACCGGCTGTTCTTTCTGAGAACTCTGTCCCTTGTTCTTGCGTCCGCCAAAATTAAAATTCGAAGAAAATCCACTGCCCCCTGATGGTCGTGAACTCTGCTCTTCCCGGTCCGACACATCCGGAACCATGAACTCCTCGTTCAAAGCTTTCTTGACGACCGACTTGGTCAGTTTAATCATACTGCGCTCGTCCTCAAATTTGACCTCCTCTTTGGCGGGATGCACATTTACGTCCACCTGTTTGGGGTCAACCTGCAAGAAAATAGCATAAAACGGGTAATCCTTTTCGCCTGTCCACGTATCATAAATACTCAGTATCACATGCGTCAGATAGCGATGCTGAATAGGACGTCCGTTCACAAACAGGAACTGCTCGCCACGACTGCGTTTCGTAAGTTTGGGATCACCCAGCAGGCCCTGTACCGTCAGGTAGCTGGTCTCTTCCTTGAACCGGATCAGGCTGGCCTTGTAATCTTTGCCAAACATATCCGCTACGCGCTCCTTCATCGGCTGATCTTTGGGTAAATCATAAATGGTGTCGGTGTCAGCCACAAATTTAAAACCAAGATCCGGATTGGCCAATGCAGCCTGTTGCACCGTCTTCAAAATGTGGCGAAATTCGGTGGCATCCGTCTTAAGAAACTGGCGACGTGCCCTGACGTTATAGAACAGGTTCCGTATTGCCACAGAAGTACCGTCTTCCACCGCAGCGGGCTCAAAGGATTTTTCTTCGCCTCCCCATATTTCGTACTTGTGGCCAATGTCATCACCAGGCCGTTTGGACTTTAGTGTCACCTGCGACACCGAAGCAATCGACGCCATCGCCTCACCACGAAATCCAAGCGTACGAACGCGAAAGAGATCCTCAACATCCTTAATCTTGGAAGTCGCGTGCCGCTCAAAACAGAGGCGAATATCATCTTCGCCCATTCCACAACCATTGTCAATCACCTGTATAAGGGTCCGACCGGCATTTTGGATGACGATTTTGAGCTCATCGGCACCGGCATCGATAGCATTGTCCAACAATTCTTTAACAACAGAACTGGGACGCTGAATAACTTCGCCGGCAGCAATTTTGTTGGAAATTTCGGGAGGAAGCTGATGTATAATGGAGTTCTGGGAATCCGTTTCCTGGGTCAAATGTTTGCGCTTCTTTTAGTGGTTCAAGATTGCGGGATGATACAAAAATATCGCCCTCAATGTAATAAAGTTCAGCTGGCTCAACAGGTAGACTACAATATATACATGATATAAATGACCAGTGACAAACCCAGTGCATACATCATAACCGATCGACCCTGATGGTGTTTCTTGTGGGGGCGCTTGATCTTGATACGCTCCCGTCGGCTCATCTCTTTTTCAGGATCGTAATAGCGGTATTTGTATTTAAATTTTTTGTTTTTGGGGCGATGCCCGAACATTGGCTTAATCATGGCAGCATCCTTTATATAGCGATGGAGGTTTCTGCTTAAACTTAATATAACGACAAAACATTCAATTTTCAGCCTTCAAAATTGGCCCCTAAAGCGTCCTGCACCTGCATCTTTTTTTTACTATACTTAAAGGCAACTTTAATCCGAAACTATTCCCTGAACATCCATGAGTTACGAAAAAATTACGCCTCCCGAAAACGGGACCAAAATTGAAGTTGAATCTGACGGATCTCTCATTGTCGATGACAATCCCGTCATCCCCTTTATTCAGGGTGATGGCATCGGTATCGACATTACGCCTACCATGCGCAATGTGCTTGACAGCGCAGTTGAAAAAGCCTATGACGGCGAAAAGAAAATCGAATGGTTTGAAATCTACGCCGGGGAAAAGGCCGTGGAAAAGTATGGCGAAGGCGAATGGCTGCCTGATGATACCCTAGATGCTATTGAAGATTATAAAGTAGCAATTAAAGGACCGTTGACGACTCCTGTTGGCGGTGGTATTCGCTCGCTAAACGTAGCAATCCGCCAGAATAAGGATCTTTATGCTTGCGTGCGTCCGGTGAAGTACTATGAAGGAACGCCAAGCCCGGTGAAGCATCCCGAAAAGACCGACATGGTGATCTTTCGTGAAAATACCGAAGACATTTACGCTGGAATAGAGTATCAAACGGGTACTCCTGAAAATGAGAAGTTGAAAAACTTCCTGATTGATGAGATGGGCGTTGACCAGATTCGTTTCCCGGACACTACTTCCCTCGGGATCAAGCCAATCTCGGAAGAAGGAACCAAACGACTGGTCCGTTCGGCTATCGACTATGCCATTTCGGAAGGTCGCGACAGCGTGACGCTTGTCCACAAAGGCAACATCATGAAGTTCACGGAAGGCAGTTTCAAAGATTGGGGCTATGAAGTGGCTCGTGAAGAATACGACGCTGAAGTTATCGGCGAAGGTCCCTGGTGCAAACTGCCCAACGGCATTGTAGTCAAAGACGTGATTGCTGATGCGTTTCTGCAGCAGATTCTAACGCGTCCCGATGAGTACGATGTGATTGCCACCATGAACCTCAACGGCGACTACGTTTCAGATGCACTTGCTGCCTGCGTCGGCGGAATTGGTATTGCACCGGGCTCCAATATCAACTATAACACCGGTCTGGCGGTTTTCGAAGCTACGCATGGTACAGCGCCCAAATATACGGGACAAGATAAAGTAAATCCCGGCTCACTCATTCTTTCTGGCGTTATCATGTTACGATACCTCGGATGGGGCGAAGCGGCCGATCTCATTGAGAAAGGCATTGAGGCGGCTATCAGTAACAAACGAGTCACTTACGACTTTGAGCGGCTGATGGACGATGCCACACTGCTCAAGTGCTCTGAGTTTGGCGAAGAGATTATCGATAATATGTAATCGATGATCTCATCAACGGATAACAATTAAAAAAGCCCGTAAAGCTCACTGCTTTACGGGCTTTTTCTTTTTAAAGATGTGACGTCATCGATCAAAAGTTTTTAAAGGCCTTGGAATCTTTCATGGCATTCCACTCTTTTTCATAACCGGACAACCGTTTACCAATTCGTTCTACAAGTTGATCTTTTGGGACCGTAATTTCGGCAAAACTTCGGTAGCTGTCGTATCCTTCTACTGTTTTCACCTCTGTCCGGCCGGTTTCGACTAAATATCCTACCGCTTTATCGGCTCGTCGAAGAGCGATCATAAACCGGGATTCGTCCAACCCCGATTCACTTCCATATTCTACTAAGGCCTCCGACCGCAGGTTTTCAAGCTTGTCAGAAACTTTTGATTTCAGCTCTGATTTTGCCCAAGCCACCGCTTTTTCAACCGCTGCTGCCGAATCGCCCGCAATAGCCGTTGCATAAGCGTACATGGCTGTATCACTGTTAACGACAGTTTGATTGGGGTACCATCCTGGATACTTTTGTACCTCCTTTGCCTGAGAACTACCAGGCTGCTGGGTCATTTGCCCCGATCCGGAACAAGAAGAAATGACAATACTTAATGAAAGAACAAGAACTAAGGACAAGCTACTGCGATGCATACATAATTATTTTTATCGTTGTAATTCGAATGTTTTCAGCTCACCCTCCCGTGTTTCCACTTCAAAGGTCAGCGGTAGGTTATCAGAATTTTCCGCTACAAGATCCTGTAAAGATTCCAGATCTTCAACTTTTTGGTCGTTCACCTTTTTAATACGAAAACCTTCTTTTAGTCCCCCTTTATCTGCTTCAGATCCACTAATTACATCCGTAATAATAAGGTCATAAGTATTTGATGCTCGTTCTTGAGACAATGCCATAACACGGAAGCCCAAGTCAAAGTTTGAAAATTCTACACCACCTGGAGCTCTCGGGTGATCGCGATCGGTCCCCTCATCTTGCTCAGACAACTCCGAGCGGTTGCTGGCAAACAGCTCCTCGTCGTCGCGTTCTAGCATGCCCAGCTCCACGCGTTTGGTTAATTCATTTCCATTGCGATAAATACGCAGTTCTACCATATCGCCCGGTTGTTTTACGGCAATTTTCTGCTGCAGCTGGTTTGATTCATCCACCTCTTCCCCATTCACACTTAAGATAACATCATTGGCATGTAATCCCGATTTATCAGCCGCACCATTGGGTGATACCCCACTAATCAACACGCCTCGAATAGAATCCATGTTGAGCTCATTGGCCAACTCGGCATTAACACTCACGATCGTCACTCCAAGCAGTGCCCGGCGAACTTCTCCATATTGTATCAAATCCTCAGCCACCTTCGACGCCAGGTTCGAGGGTACGGCAAACCCATACCCCTGATAACTGCCACTCTGAGATGCAATAGCCGTATTGACCCCAATAAGCTCACCGCTGGTATTTACCAATGCTCCACCACTATTTCCTTTATTAATGGCCGCGTCAGTCTGTATAAAACTTTCTACCCGCATCTGATCGTTGATAATTTGAACATCACGACTCAGCGCACTCACAATACCAGCCGTAACCGTCGAGCGCAGACGAAAAGGATTGCCGATAGCCAGCACCCATTCCCCTACGTTCACTTCGTCTGAGTTGCCAATAGTAATAGCAGACAAGTTTTGTCCATCAATCTTGATAACCGCCAAATCAGTGCTGGGATCCTGTCCAACAACACGTGCTTGGAACTGACGCTTATCATTCAATACGACTTCGATTTCGTTATCAACCGCACCATCAATAACATGATTATTTGTTAATATATATCCGTCTTCGCTGATCAGAATGCCGGATCCCACTGTTTGGGCACGCTTGGGCAGAATATTACCCCAAAAACCGTCACGGTCATGATATTCATCATCCGGCAAGTCACTGCTCGAAAGTGGGACTACCGTTTCAATATATACTACTGTCGGGCGGACATGCTCAGCAACTTTTTTGAACAGGAACCGGTCATCCATTTTAGCCAACTGATCATCGCTAAAAATGGGCTTAGAACTGTGTTTTACTTCCGTAACAGAAACGTCAGCCTGATCATTAACCTGCGTTTGCATCTGGTAAAAGGCGAATAACGTACCAATGATTACTCCAATAAGTACAAGCAGAATACCAGTTAAATAGCGGTCTCGGGTTTTCATAATGACTCCTGCAATATTTGTTCAAAGATAGCGTCCGACTTTCGATCTTTCAGCCCCTCTACGTGATACTTTAGATAACGATCCAGGGTCTCGATAAGCGCCTTCAATTCTCCGGTTTCGAACGGTAATTCAAACAACGTTGAGCTTTTAGCCTGTAAAGCTATGCGTACGTAACGCAACTGATTTTGTGTCAATTTATACGAATGCGACGAAATACTTTCGTTACTAACTAAACCCGATTCCAGGTTCAAATAGTTCGTTTTTGCCTCCGGATCCGACAGATCCAGTTGTAAACCAATACCAGTAAGCGCTGCCAGTCGAATTTGTAGATAGGGAAAAATTTTAGGGGGATGGATGTCGGCCTTGTTTAACCAAGACAACATAATTTTAGTGAAGTCAAAAATGGGCTCATTAACTTCGTTGTCGTGCAAGAGCTGACTAATAAGTTCGATGGCCGAGGTCATGGTCGCCATCTTCTCAAAATCAGTGCGAAGGTTGTAATTTTTGGCTGCGTAGCTTGCTTCCGATAGGATCTGAACCGAACGAGAGCTTTTATAGTAGTAAACAACATCAAGGACATTACCAATCTCAATGAGCCCCGAAAATTTACTTTTGGGTTTCTTAACACCGCGTACCATCAGCGCAATCTTGCCATCCTCACGCGTGAACATGGTCACAATCTTGCTGGACTCTTGATAATCAACAGATTTAAAGACAATAGCTTCGGTATGGGTAATCATTCTTTATCCGGATCTAGATTGTACATCGGATAAAGAAGTATAGAAGCTTTAGAGATGCAAAACCAGTAATTAATTTCCCGAGCCCGTTAATTGGACAGAGTTAACACGTCCACCGTTTACTCCCGGATTTTCAATTCGCTGAAGCTTTTGGGTAGATTGCCGTACAATATCTTGAAATTTGGCATTTTGCTCCGAAAACTGATCTTCAAATCGCAGGATGTCATTACGATCAACCCAGGGCTGCACTTCTTTGGCCTGTTCTGCAGATTCAGAAGAAGTCGCAACCTGCTGTATATTCTCATCCGTCAACTGGGTTCCAGCGGTTTGGGCAGGTGTATTCGTCGCCGTGGATGATACCACCGACTGTTGGCTCTGTTCTCCTCCCTCGGTTCCCACCATAAACCAAGCTCCACCAGCCGTAATCGTGAGAGCCAGCGTAGCAGCAACGGCATACTTAAAAGCCGGCTTTCGATAGGTGGAATTATTTTTTCGGTTTTCTTTGGCCTGTTCGGCGGCTTTTTCCATTACCGCGTCAGTCACCTCCGAAGGAGGTTCCATCTCAGGGAGTTTATCCAGTTTTTGGAGGGTCTGCCGCATGCTTTCCACTTCGATCAGCAGATCCTCGTCTTCCATCATAGCCCGTTCCATCAGTATCTCCTCAGAAGGATCCATCTCCTTCATCAGATACCGAATACAGTCATTATCCTCGTTGCGCATAGTTATTTTCTTCTTGTTCTTTTTCTTTGTCAAAAAGCTTTCGAAGATTTATTAACGCATACCGCATGCGTCCTAGTGCGGTGTTTATGGAAACATCTGTGAGTTCTGCAATTTCTTTAAACGGCATTTCATAATAATGTCGTAGCATTACCACTTGACGTTGTTCCTCAGGGAGCTCTCCAATATGTTTCATCAGACTACTTTTCGCTTCGTCTTTTTCGAGCTGTTCCTGTGCGCTGATAAGATCTTCATCAGGCAAACGATCGTAGAAATCAGTGTTTGAATCCTTGTCGTAGTTTGAACTAACGTCGACAAACCGTTTTTGTTTTCTCAGATGATCAATTGTTGCATTATGGGCGATACGCATCACCCAGGCGATCCATTTTCCCTGTTCATTATAGGTGTCATCCATCTTGGTGATCACCTTGGTAAACGTTTCCTGGAAGATATCATCTGCAGTTCCTCCATCTTTTACCATGCTATAGATGTAGGAATAGATCTTCGTCTGGTGACGATTCATTAACTCACTGAATGCCTGTTCGTCACCGTTTTGACGGTAAAAACGAACCAGATCTTTGTCATCCAGTTGCTTGTATTTCTTACTAATATGGTCTGATTGTTCGAGCTTCATAATATCCTCACGCCTATTTAAATAGTTTTCAACCGGCGATGCAACTAATATACAATTAGATGCCCGTTACGAACCTGTTCTTACTGTAAACAATTTTCTGTAAACAATTTTTAAGTGTTAGGGAATCCCCCACCGTAAACCGGTACATATTACTTACGTTAACACTCGGTGATTGTTCCACAGTTTCAAAGGCTAATGATTATTTTTCTGCTTAATTGTATTGTAAATTCTGTGCCGATGGTTGTCTATCACATGTTAATGTTACAAAATAATATGCTGCAATATCTATGCCGCATGTCAGAAAACTGCCAAAAATGAAGAAATCCAAAAAAATATAAAACACCAAACCAGGTAATTCTCTATTCCTCTTCGGAGTTATGGAAATACGAATAGACCTTTTTACCGGTTTTATTACCTATTTCCTCTTGCAAACTTTCTAACGATGTTTCTCGGACTGATTTAACCGACCCAAACGTTTTTAGCAATTGCTGTGCCGTTTTGTCCCCAATGCCCTCAATCTGGGTGAGCTCTGTTTGAATAGTTCGTTTTGAGCGTTTCTTACGGTGAAAATCAACGGCAAAGCGGTGCGCTTCGTCCCGTACCTTCTGCAATAACTTCAGCGCTGATGACTTTTTGGGGATCATAATCGCGTTTGATTTGCCTGGCACAAAAACCTCTTCAAGCCGTTTAGCCAGACCAATAATCTCACATTCGCCGTAGAACCCAATTTCTTTGAGGGCCTCCACTGCACTGCTAAGCTGCCCCTTACCGCCATCCACAACAATCAAATCGGGAATTTGCTGATCTTCATCCATCACGCGCTTGTACCGGCGACTCAGTACTTCCTTCATGGATGCAAAATCATCCGGCCCCTCGACGGTCTTGATATGGAATCGTTTGTACGAGCTTTTCTTAGGCTTGGCATCCACAAAACAAACCATCGAAGCCACAGGATCGCTGCCTTGCAAATTTGAGTTATCAAAACACTCGATACGCCGTGGCAGCCGCTGCAGGTCGAGCTGCTCTTTGAGTTCTTTCACTGAATGCGGAATACGTTTCTCGGCCGCCTTCTGTTTCTCTAGCTTCCGTTCACCGAGCAGAAACTTGGCATTGGAAAGTGCCATTCGAATCATTTTGGCCTTTTCGCCACGCTGGGGACGATGAATCTTGACCTTCTTTCCTCGCTCTTCCCAGAGATACTGTGCCAACGGCTCGTCATTTACCAATTCATCGCTCACATACACTTCATCGGGAATACCGCCTGCAAATTCACCCGTATAATAATCTTCAATAAACGACTGAAGCATCTCTCCTTTTTCCAGCCCATTAATATTTTTGAGAAATCGGTGAAACTTGCTGATAAGCTTGCCCTCACGCACCTTGAACAGCACGCCGCAAGCCTCGTTGATCTCCTCATCCACTTTGATGGCAAAGAGATCGCGATCTACGTTCTTGTCGGCCACCATTTTCATCTTCTTGCTGTATTTCTGCACCGCTTTCAGGCTGTCTCGAATGCGGGCGGCTTTTTCATATTCCAGTGAATCAGAGGCAATCGACATTTCATCTTTGAGATCACGAATAAGGGCATTGGTTTTGCCATTGAGCATGCGTTCCACTTTCTCAATAGTTGCCTGATACTCTTCCAGATCCCAGTCCCCGGAACAGCTCTCCAGGTAATCATCAAAACAAGAATGCCATTTGGGCGCCCCTTTCTCTCGGTTAACATTCTTTCGGGATACCGCACAGGTGCAGAGATTAAATGCTTTACGAATCGTTTCAAGCATCCGCTTCATGTGAGTCACGCTGTCATACGGCCCATAATATTTACTACCGTCTTTAATTACGGTACGCGTAGGGAAAACCCGCGGGCGATCATCGTTAGTCACACATATATAAGGATACGACTTGTCATCCCGATACAAAATATTGTAGCGTGGATGGTGCTTTTTGATAAGATTGTTTTCCAGGATAAGTGCTTCTGATTCCGAATCCGTAACGATCACATCCAGATCCTCTATTTTCCGGATCATCACCCGCATTCGTCCATCGTGGTCGCTGGAATCCTGGAAGTACGACCGTACGCGATTACGTAACCGTTTGGCCTTACCAACATACAGCAAGCGATCTTTTTTATCCTTAAACATGTACACACCTGGGGAAAGCGGCAGATTATCCACTTTCTCTTCTACGCCTACCTGGGCGCTATCTTCACTACTCATTGTACAACGCTGATGTTTTGTCCTTCATTTTTTCACCTCTAAACTTACTGATACTGAGGCTGGAATGGAAACGAACAAAGGTCAATAAGTACCTCACAATCAAGATTTTTAAAACCAATATTCAACTGTTCAAGAATTATGGGAAGCTTGATTCATCAGCCAAAATTATTACCTTGGTAAGCGAATTCAGTTATAAAAGCAGCCCAGCAAATGAGCAGACGGAAGAAAATATTTTTAACCCTATTGTTCGTTATTCAGCTTGGGGTCATCTGGCCTGTTTACGCCCTATTTGACGGTATTTACCCGATAATTTTGGGGTTACCCCTGTCCTTTGCGTGGATTGTAGCCATGCTGCTGTCTGCTTTCTTTTTGCTGCTCTGGTACTATCTCAGCGATCCAGCTCATAAGGAATCACAAACAAAATCTGAGAGGGTGCAAAGCTGATGGAAAGCTGGATTACGGTTGTCATTATCTGTGGAATCTACTTGGCCATTACTCTGGCCATGGGCATTATTCCGGGACTCAAAGTATCTGACAGTGTCACCGGTTTTGTGGCCGGCGACCGCAGTATGAACCTGCTGATACTCTACTTTGTGATGGGAGCTTCAATTTTCTCCTCCTTCGCCTTTCTGGGTGGACCCGGCTGGGCCTATTCGCGCGGAACAGCAGCCCTGTATATCATCGCCTATGGAACTACCGGGATGATACCTATCTATTTCTTTGGACCAAAGGTACGCCGGCTCGGCGAAAAATATGGATTCGTCACCCAGGCTGAAATCCTGCAGGATCGCTTTAATAGCACCTCGCTTTCCGCCTTGCTGGCTATACTCAGCATCATCGTTTTTATTCCGTATCTGACTCTGCAGATGAAAGGAGCCGGTTATGTGCTCACCACCATCAGCAATGGGGTGATTCCCCAATGGCTCGGCGCCGGCATCGCCTACCTTGTGGTACTACTCTATGTTTATTTCAGCGGCGTGATGGGCGTAGGCTGGACGAACACTTTCCAAGGTATTTTTATGATGGTCATTGCCTGGTTTCTGGGACTATACCTGCCCTACAAACTCTTTGGCGGCGTGGGCGAAATGTTTACTCAAATTGCCCAGAGCGATATGTCGGTCATGCTGCAGGCACCCGGTCTCAATGCCGCCGGTGAACCATGGAGTTGGTGGGGGTACAGCTCGGCCGTAGTCGTTTCGGCGGTGGGTTTCTCGGTTTGGCCACACCTTTTTATGCGTGCTTTTGCCGCAGACAGCGATCGTACGATGAAGCTGACGGCCGTCCTTTATCCCACATTTCAGCTCTTTTTGATTCCCATTCTGATTATTGGTTTCACAGCCATCCTGGCCTATCCCGGCGTTACACCGGCTGATACGATCCTGCCACATGTACTTACCCAGCTCGACTTGCCGGTCATTATCATCGGGCTGGTTTGCGCGGGAACTCTCGCCGCATCTATGTCATCGGGCGATGCCATCTTGCACTCGGCGGCCTCTATAGGTGTACGCGACGGGCTCGATCACATTTTGCCCGATCGTTGGAAAACGGATCAAAAAGAACGCTACCTCATCCGGCTGCTGGTGATTGTTATCAGCTTGGTCGCTTACTACTTTGCGGTTATCTCTGACATTCCAATTGTAAACTTACTACTTGGCTCTTATGGAGGAGTCGCACAAATATTCCCCTTGGTTTTTTGCATGTTTTACTGGAAACGAGCCAATGGCTATGGCGCTGTGAGTGGACTTCTGGGCGGCGTGGCAGCCACCATCTTCTTCCTGCTTTACCCTGAACTTCGCCCCTTTCCTCTCCACGAAGGTATTTATGGGCTGATTATCAATATTAGTCTGTTGACCGGTGTTAGTCTGTTGACCGAACCGGAAGCTCAAGAACGCATTGAACGCTATACCAACGCCTGATGAAGCAAACAATACCAGCTTCTCATCAATAAGCCAGTGAACGTACTTTTACAGAGGAAGACACTGACATCCCAGTGTGCTAATCTCTTGCCTTAGAATAGAATCTACCACAATCACACTGAGATCGTTAATCTTATCCAATCTTATAACATCGAGGAACAATATAATTGTAAAGCAAGTATCAACTAATGTAACCTCTTTTTTTAGAACCACGTGCCAAGCATGATTAAATCCAATAAGATCTCGATTATTATACCTACCAATGGACGACTTGACTTACTCAAGCGTACCCTTAATTCTATTGTCTCCTGTGAATTACCGGATTCATATAATAAAATGATTGTGGTAGAAAATGGTTCATGCCTGGGTGTTAAAAAACTTGTTTCTGAATTACCTGCAAAGCTGAATGCTGAATATTTACACGTGGAATGGGGAAATAAGAGCAAAGCCCTTAACAGAGCACTTTCCAAGGTGAAAAATGATCTTATTTTTTTTACCGATGATGATGTGTTTGTAGATCCTAAAACATTAATAGCATATGAAGCAGCATCAAGAAAGTACGAACAGCATGCCTTTTTTGGTGGTCCTGTAATGGTGGACAGAGAAGAAGAGCCTCCCGATTGGCTGGAACAGCTACTGCCTTATTCTGCCCGTGGTTACGACTTACATAACACCAGAATGCAAAGCGGTTATTTGGGGCTTAACTGGGCGGCCTTTGCAGACGATATTAAACAATTGGGAGGATTTGATCCTAGATTTGGACCCGGATCTGAAACTGGCGCCGTCGGTCAAGAGAGTGAAATGCAAGCAAGAATGAGAAGTGCCGGATTTAATGAGGTAGATGTACCTGGAGCTGTAGTTTCCCACTATGTACCTAAATCACGGTGTAATACGGTATGGCTTCAAAAAAGATGTTTCCAATACGGTCAATTTCTAGCTATCAAAAAGAGTAGAGGAACATTAACGGCTATGTATGACCTGGTTAAATTTTCAATTCGCTGGGCACTGTATTTGGTTCTGCTGAATAAGTTGGAAAGGGGAAAAAGTAAAAAAAGAATTTTTGAACAAATCGGATATCTTTCTATAATTTTGCGCTAACTTGCTTTTCCATTCCTATTGCTTCCTGATACTATCACCCTTTTTATAAAACTCATTTCATTAAATATTTAGGCCATATCAAATCATGAAGCGTACCCACACGCAACCGGAAATACCTATTATTTTTGAGGATGATCATATACTTGTCATCCAAAAACCGGTTAACGTGCTATCCCAAAAAGACCAGACCGGTGACCCTGATGTATTGAGTTTGTGCAAAGAATATCTGAACAGATCACAAAATAATCCCTTCCTTGGCTTGGTGCATCGGCTGGACCGTCCGGTGGGTGGATTGATGCTGCTCGCAAAAAATCGAAATGCGGCGGATGGACTGTCACAGCAAATGCGCGACCGTACGATGCAGAAAACATACTGGGCCGTAACTTCAGGTAATCCGCCCCAAAACGGTCTATTGAACCACTATCTCCACAAGGATCGTGATAAGAACATTGTAAATGTTGTGAACGGTAATCAGAAAAAAGCCAAGGAGGCGATCCTTTCCTTTTCCAAGCTGGAAGAGATCCATAAGCTGAACCTGCTTTCTATCCACCTGCAGACCGGCCGACCGCACCAAATTCGGGTACAGCTGGCCGAAGAAGGCTATCCCATCTGGGGTGACTACAAATATGGGCTCGATCAGCCCGACGGACGGAATATGGCACTGCGCGCTGTTGAGCTGCGGTTTGAACATCCCCAGCTAAAACAAGAACTACATTTCGAGTTGGCGCCGCCCAGCGAGGAACCGTGGTCGAAGTTTTCGATTGCCCATTCATAATTAATCACATTTGAGTAGAAATTCAGAAAGCCTTGCAATCTTGTTATGTTGGCTTTTTGATGTAGCAACCTCGAAATAAGCTACGGTCCCAAAATGTTAACAACATTCAAACACCACTGTTGGATCTTACTGCTTGGACTACTGCTAGCCCTCAGTGGTTGTAGCGATAATGCCAGCAAGCCTCTACTTTCCGACCAATATGCAAAGCAAGCATCAATTGATCGTTTCAGTGAAGCGGCCGGTACTCTTTTCCAACGTAGCTCCAACCCTGATTTGCCGGGTCCAAATGAACCAATAAATTTTGATGCGGAGCCATTCATTACCAAGGGACTCGGTCCCAACGGGCAGGTTATCGAGTACTATCATTTTGATGTGATGCCCCGGCAGCCAGCGCCGCTGTATGTTCTTTTTCGAAAGAATGAAAATACGCCCGTTGATCAGCCCAATATTGTTGATGTTATTCCCGGCGACAAGGGATACAACGATTTCTGGCAGGTCCACCGCGTTATCGTTCCCTCCAGCTACGAAGCCAACAGTGCCACAAGTTTAGCAGAGATCCAAGAAGCAGGCTACGAAATACAACCAACGCCGAGAATTGTCAACTGTCCTATTGTTCCCAAGGGATCTACGGCCAAAAAGCGCCTTGGGAGTGGCAATAACAGCCTGCACCGCGGATGGTATAAAAACAAGGTAGTCTATTATTTTACGTTTGAGGAAAAAGCGCTCTCACTGACATCTTACGGTCATACTCCCATCTCACTAATGTACGTCTCATTTAACGTCAATCCCGGAAAAGACGGTGGTGGTTTCCCTTCGGGATATAAAACCGAAACCGGCAGCATGCTTACCCACAATATTGCAGCCACAACTCCCGTAGATTCAACCTATTCTCCGCTCTGGCAGCTTAATATTTACGATAATGCTGACTTTCAAATGGTCACCGATCTTTCCTCTGCCCGGGATGCCAACATCTTGCAAAACAACGTTGCCATCGTTAACCGGCCCCTCGTACATACTACGCAGCCGTAGGGATCACACCACTTGATGATGTCCACAATTTGTTGGGCTTGAGCACAGAAACTATTACGTTTCGCCATTATGAAAGCCGATCAGATAAGTCAGACAGCCGCTTTTGTGGCGATCAAATTTTATGGACTCAGCCGTATTGAGCGGTTTCAGCCCCTCTTTGATGATTCTGTCGTTACCTTCTACGAGAAGCTCATCCGCTCGCTGCCGGCCCCGCTGCGCTATTATCATTACTGGCTCGATTTCGACTGGGTCCGACGCCTGTACATCTGGTCAGAGGAGCTGCTGTTGCCGGGCGATCTGCTGCATATTGTTGCCCGCAAATGGTACATCCAACGTATGGCCAAGCAGCTGGTTGATGAAGGTTATGATCAACTTATCGTTCTGGGCGCAGGTTTTGATCACCTATCGTACCATTTTACTCAGCACGGCATAGACTGCTTTGAGTTTGATGCCCCGAAGATGGCTGCCTTAAAACGTCATTTTTTAAGCAATTGCTATCCCGGGCAGCCTCATCCGGATATCATCACCTCACATCTGCCTGCCGATGATCTCAAAACCGAATTCAGCGATCATCCTCGCATTGATCCATCCAGGAAAACTATTATTGTAGCCGAGGGGTTCTTTGATTACCTGGCTCCTGAAACCGTATCCCGTTGTTTACAGCAAATACGGCAATATTTCTCGCACAACCCTGCTTTAATAAGCACCCATTTTGCCCTGAATGAATTACCTTCTTTCTATCGCTGGGTTTTCAAGAGCAGCGTTAAGCTGGTGAATGAGCAACTACAGTTCGACCGTTCCATTGACAGCTACAAGCATCTCTTGTCTGAAACAGAATTTGAAATAAGTCAATTGCATGATGCTCAAGAAATTAGCACTGAGATCCAAAAAGTAACACATACAAACCTGTCAGTTCTTGATGGTTTTTACGTGTTGCTGGCGCATCAACAGTCGGAGTAAATTTGTAGAGTGGAGCAGAAAATTAAGTTTAAGGATTGGAACACTGCTATAGGGGACTATGTTGAAGTGATGAGTAAGAACTACATCCATTCGCAAACATCTAGCAGATGAGCAAAAAAATATTATGGGTAAGAATGAGCTAACGAAAGACGAAGCGTTTGAGCTGATCGCCCCTATCGTTGATGGTGAAGCGACTGCTGACGAACGCAAGGCTTTCATGGATTTTATCGCACAGAACCCAGAGGTGCGGAAGGAATACGAATCCATCAAAAAAATTAAAGCACTTGTTGAGTCACGCTGTCCATGCGCCAAAGCCCCGGACTCTCTTCGTCAGTATGTGAAAACGATCGGTCAGCAAGAAGCTTCGCTACAAAATATGGATGTGCCTATCTACGACCTGGCCGGCGGTGGTCCTGCTGAGCAAAATCCCGACCACAGCAATACCCAAGAGTCGAGCTCATTTCGTCACTTTGCTTTTTCTATAGCTGCTACCCTGTTAATTGCCGCTGCTTTCTGGGGATTTTTTAATTTCTACGATCAGCCGGCTGAATATCAGACCGTTTATAATATTGAAGAATATGCTTATGAGCATTTCAAACAACACAAGGGACAGTTTGTACCGCCAACAATCTCAACGGCCAACATGAGTTCGGCCGAAATACAATTGGCCCGGAATTATGATATGCCGATCACCATCCCTGCGTTGGAAAATGCTGAATTCAAGGGCGTCGTTTACGGGGAGTTTGTACCCAATTATAAAGCGCCGATGTTAGAGTACTTCCTGCCAGATCAAAGCCAGTACATCTACATTTTTGCCTTTAAACTGGACAAACTCAAAGAATTTGGGCATCTCGACCGGTACAAAGAGGCCGTTAAAAAGTGCAACAAGCCGGAAGATTTTTACATTCGCAATGTCAACGGCAAGCATGTGGTATCCTGGAAATGGGATGATGTATGGTATGCGGCCATATCAAATCACAATGGTAACACCCTGGCCTCCTTGGTGAAGCCACTCAAGTATAATCCGGAGCAGCAGTAGCCACCTGCACTCGTTTCTCCACCTCTCTGAATTATCCTCAAAAATTGATATTAGCCGTTAACACCGGCGCCACCTTATCATTGATGACTGTTGATTTTACATTAATGGCAAATCGCCGCGAGCTATTATTGTATTCCGCCACCGACTTATCTACGCTGAGAATATTGTAGATCATGCTCCCTAAAATCAACGCTTCGCCTATCAGTATTTTAGTATCCGTTAGCGAAACCTCTTGATCATCGACGCCCAGCGCATCGGCAAATTCGCGTCCAAATAGTTCACTGGTGCCGTCGGCCATGAGAAAGGCCCCGATAACCCGGACACCGGCACCGGCAAATCCCCGTGGATAATCATTGGCATAAAAATTTCCGGTCGATGGTCCAATTATTACGCCATATGCTCCCAAGATACCACCAATGGTCTTAGCGGTATTATTCTCGAAGAGGGCGACCATCCCAATACCTGTACCAATGGACAATGCCGTATTGGTAAGGGCAATACTCCGCGCTTTGGACGCGCTCTTCAGGTTTTCACCACCTCTTGAGCGATTAATAGTTACATCTTGGCTAAATGTGATACTTGTTGATCCAAATAAAAAAAGAAGGCAAATAAGATAAGGGCTGCATTTTTTCATAAGGCGGGAATATGAAAAGCTTTTGGGATAAATAAAATTATTAAATCGGTTTTGGCTTCTCCTATTTACGGATATCTCCTGCCACCTAATTTTTGTCCCTCTTTTGTTTTCTTTATTTGACCCTCTCCTGTCCTCTCCCTAAAAATTAGGGAGAGGGACTCCTTTTTATTCCTAAACTTAGTTGACGAGTCTCTTCCCCAACCTGTAGGGGAAGAATAAGATGGGATCAACCTTAATCGTTAAACTCAAACTCCGGCGATTCCTCCTCGTCACCGTCAGCGGCCTGCTCCTCCCCATCGCTCAGCTCATGCTGGTCGGCTAATTCGGCCGGCATATTCTTGCTGGATTTGGCGCCCAGTTCCCGCAGCATCTCCACCTGACGGATTACATTACCGCGCCCTTCGGAAAGGCGTCCCATCGCCTCGTCGTAGCTTTCCTGGGTCTGACGGATACGCTGGCCGATATCCTGCATGCTCTCCACAAACAGTACAAACTTGTCATACAGTGCACCGCCGCGCTCGGCGATCTCCTGCGCATTTTTACTCTGATACTCCTGCTTCCAGACACTGTCGATGGTGGCCAGCGTAGCCAGCAGCGTAGAAGGACTCACAATCACGATATTCTTGTCGAAAGCGTCATAGTAGAGACTCGTGTCCTGCTGCAACGCCACGCCAAAGGCCGATTCAATAGGCACAAACATCAGCACGAAATCGGGACTGTTGCCGCCGTAAAGCTGCTCGTAATTTTTGCTGCTGAGCCCCTTCACATGACTTCGCAAAGATGCCACGTGCTGCTTGAGCGCGCTTTCCCGCTCGTCTTCGTCCTCGGCCGAGGTCATTCGCTCGTAGGCCGTCAGCGAAACTTTGGAATCGATCACCAAACGCTTCTCGTCCGGCAGGTGGACCACCACATCCGGTTGCAGGCGCCGTCCTTCGTCGGTAGTGTGACTTTCCTGAATTTCGTATTCGCGTCCCTTGGTAAGCCCCGACTTCTCGAGGATACGCTGCAGGATCACTTCGCCCCAGCTGCCCTGCGTCTTGGATTCGCCCTTCAGTGCTTTGGTCAGATCCTTCGCCTCCTTGGCCATCTGCTGGTTCATCTCTTTCAGATGCTCCAGGTGCTGTTTCAGTGAGCTGCGTCCCTCGATATCTTCTTTGTGGGTCTCCTCGACCTTCTTCTTAAATTCCTCCATCTTTTCACCGAGGGGCTTCAGCAGCTGATCCAGCTTTTCCTTGTTCTGCTCGGTAAACTTCTGGGACTTCTCCTCCAGGATCTTGTTGGCCAGGTTCTCAAACTCGTCCTTGAACTTTTCCTGTAGGTTCTGCATCTCCTCTTTCTGCTCGCTGAGCCGCTCCTTCAGATTGCGGTAGTCGGCATTGAGTTCGGCCAGCTGCTTCTCGGCCTCATTAGCGTGACGAGTGGCTTCTTTCTCCTCGGCCTCGGCATCCTCAAGCTGCTGGGACAGATTTTCGTTGCGCTCCTCCAGCCGTGAGATAGTCTGCATCGCCTGCTCACGTTCGGCCTCCAATGCGTCGGCTTCCTCTTTGCTAAGTGCCTGACTGCTTTTATACTTGAAATGAGCGATGGCGTAGCCAAGGATAACGCCAATGACTATAAACAAGATTGAAATCAATTCCATCTGGGTGTTGTAGGTTAGAGGTTAAAAGTTGAAGGTTAGTTCGGATCTGAGCTCTACTCCGCGAAGCTTTCGCCTTAGGTAGCAATATCACGGTTCGGCCAGCCAGTTTCCAGTGTGGCGGTAAGATAATGGAGATGGGTGACAGATGGTGTCATCCTCTGCCATTACATTTATGAATTAACTCCTTCAGCAAATTCGAGAATACTATTAACAGATTTATTTAATAATTCTGAATTCCATCCTTCATCGGATAATTCCTCTAACATAGTTGATATACGATACCAATTCTTTTTGGTAATATCCTCAATAGCTCTTTCCTGCTTTATGCTATCGTAATATTGGTTCCATTTATCTTTTGAGCCATATTCCATTTTAACCTCATCTCCAATATTCGTACGCCATACAATAACGTTATTCTCAAATATATTTTCTTCGGGTAGTGGATTTATAGAATCGTTTTCAGAAATACCTAACAAACATCTGTTATCTTTTTTCTGATTTCCCTTTTTATCCGTATCTGCATCAAACATTAAAAATATTGGTATTTCTAATTCTTTTGCGATTGCTAAAGGCCTACTCATTTTACTTTTACCTGCACCTATCACAAAATGACAGCCTAGCTTCCTAAATTTTTTCCATAAGTCTTTCTTTAATAATTCAGCCGTCAAATAAGCTACATCTTCTTGGCCTTCTACTAAAATTGCAACCTTTGAAAAGAATAATTCATTTTGAGATGGTTGCATAATCTGTTCCATAGCAGCCATAAATGAGGTGTTGGTACGTGGATCATCACCTAATGAATTAGCAATCAGTTCGTTTATCTTTTGAATTGAACTTGATTTAATCTCTGTGCCCTCCCCATTATTTTTTGAAAAGCGCCGAATATTCTCAAAACCTTTACTTGACACAAAATAAGGACTATGAGTAGTCAACAATATTTGTGAATTGGATTTAGATAAACCCTCTAATACATTTTGAATATGTCTAGCTTGCGGAGGATGTTGGTAAAGTTCAGGTTCTTCAAAACCTAACAAAAGTGTTGGTGACTCATCCTCTTTTCCTTCAGCCAGTTCCTGTAATAATGATATTATAAATGACCTTTGCAGACCGTGACCTGATCTTGCAATTTCACCCACAAAATTATCTTCCCCAAGGCGAACCTTCGCATTGGGTTCTTTAATCCTGACAGATTTATCTGAATCATAGTGCCATCCTAACTCTAATTTTGTCCCTGCATGTGCCCAATCATGTAACCTTTGCTCTAAAGAATTTGAAATATCCTCTAAAACATCTGACTCTTCATCTAATAAATCCTGGTACTTTTGAGCTAGTTCATTTTTTAATTCTTGGATTGGATCTTCAAAATCAACTTTTTCCCTAATAGTCCTATCCAGTAATTGGCCTAGCGCAGTTTTACTCGCTTCTTCCTCTTCAGATGAAGGATCTTTAACTGCTGGAACATATACCCACTGCACATATTTTTCTAGCTTGTTTGCTCCTCTTGAGACTCCATAGAACTGATCTTCGCTCGGTTTCAAGGAACACTGCTCTGGATGAGTTTCCTCATACTCTCTTAAAGCATTTTTCATATCAGCTTTCACTGATACATCTGGAAGGTTACTATACTCAGATCTAATATTCTGATAAGTTTCTTTCAGCTCACTGGCATAGGCATCATTCTTATCTTTTCTAAAGTAAATAGCAAAATCATCAATGACTTCGCGCTGGCCATAATGTTTAATCTTTGCCTTTTGAGAGTTTTCATTCCATAACGCTTCAGCATAAATATGCAGACTTTCGTTTCTATAATAAGCTTTAAAATCTTGCTTCGCTTCCTCTGAAAGATCTGTGAACTCTAAATAAATACGGATAGGTTCATCTGTGTTTTTGTAGTGAAAATCCTCCTCAGTTAAAGTAGAAATATCCGTATTTGCTTCTTTATTGTTTCTGAAGAATACATTCAAGGCATTTAATACCGTTGACTTACCTGCTCCATTGGGACCCACCAAACAATTATAGTCATCAATTTCTATAGTTTGCTCTTTAATTGACCGAAAATTTTCGATGGTTACTTTTTTGAGTTTCATAAAAAGACAATCTTGATGTTTATTTTTTAATTTCTGAATTGTAAATAAATTTTTCTCCCATTACCAAAACGTAGTTCATGTGTCAGGCTAGAACCAGTTTTAACCAGCAGCCAATTCTTTATGATAGAATCGCCAAGCGACCACTTAGTTCGGGGCGAAGTCTATTCCAAAGTTATAAGCTCCCTTTGCATTATGCACTCCAACTACATAGCACAGAGCAGTCACTCCGCGTAGTACTTGCTCTGTACAGTACTGCGAATCGAAATATGCTTTAGACCATTGTAGGACGGATTGTCAATCCGTCCAGCGGGACTATCAATCTGGCCTGCATGTTAAGTATTATTGCCAATATTAGCCTGACGATGAATCATCAGGCTAAACTAGGAATCAAGTCCGTTTAAACGGACTTTAAATAAGATTTAGCCCACTGGTTCATCTGTGGGCAACACTCCCTTCTGCCGTTTCATCTTTGCTCACCTTTTCCAATCCTTTGATTTCCGGCTCCCAATATCTAATATGAGCTGGTAACCAACATTCGAATAAACCCATTAATCCATGCAACATCGCAACTGGAAGTGTCCCAAGTGTAGCAACCGTCAATTTGAAACAGGTCAGGTTTCCGGCACCGGCGGTTTTTTCTCCAAATTCTTCAACATCCAAAACCAGAAGTTTACCACCATCACCTGCACCCAGTGCCATTACACGGAGATGTACAAAACAGATTCCAGCACCCTGGAAAATGTGTTGGATTTCTTTGGAAATTAAGTAACCCATACGCTATGTCAGAAGATTATACCGTACCATCCCAGACGAGCATCGGTCACGTACACTTGAAAGTTTCTGATCTGCAACGGTCTCTGGATTTCTACTGCGGACTGCTGGGCTTTGAGATTACCACTACCTACGGCGATGGAGCGGCCTTCATTTCGGCCGGTGGATATCATCACCATATCGGTCTCAATACCTGGCACAGCAAGGACGGCCCGCCGGCACCTAAAAACAGCGCAGGCCTGTTTCATACGGCCATCCGCTATCCTGACCGCAAAGACCTGGCTGAAATTCTGCAGCGGCTTCTGGATGAAGAGTACCCGTTGACCGGCACCAGTGACCACGGCGTCTCAGAGGCCTTGTACCTGGATGATCCGGACAATAACGGCGTGGAGCTCTACTGGGATCGCCCCAAAGAGCAGTGGCCGCACCACGAGGATGGCTCGATCAACATGTACACACGTCCGCTGGATATTGAAGATTTGCTGACCGAAGGCAAATAAGATATTCTTTCTCCCAAAAATGAACAGCTCTTTGACTACCTGAACCAGCATCGTTTACCGTATGGGGCAATTTTGGTCCTTCTGCTAAAATAGTTTATTTAGCGGTGTTCATAACCTTCAAATCAATAGATTGATAATGAGTTCACAATCTCCATTCCGACTATTATTTGCATCCATTGTTGTCGTTTTCTTGTCTGTGGGATGTCGTTCTGGCGATGAATCCCCCGCCACAAACCTAAGCTGGGATATGGTACAAGACAGCACGGATCGGGTTCTCACCATTCAGGGTGGACTCAAGGGACCCGAATCCGTGCAGTATGATCCCAAACAGGACGTATATTTTATCTCCAACTTTAATGGGGATGCGGCGGCCGATTCCAATGGATTTATCAGCCGGGCACAACCAGATGGCACTATTGATTCGCTGAAGTTTATGACCGGCACTAGTGCGCATCCGATGCATGGCCCGCGTGGCATGACGATCAGCGGCGATACACTTTTCGTTGCCGACCAGAAAGGCATTCACGGCTTCAATCGCCATTCCGGTGCGCATATCTCCTTCACTGATTTTACGGATTTTGAGCCGGGATTTTTGAATGATGTAGCCATCGGTCCGGATAATCACCTTTATGTGACCGACAGTGGCAAGCCCCTGCTCTACCGGATGTCGGGCAACAATGTTTCAATCGCCGTTGATTCGCTTTCGCATGTCAACAACGGCATCATGCTTGATAAGGCCAACCAGCGACTGGTGATGGCTGCCTGGGGCGACGGGCAGACATTTTTAACATGGCATCCGGCCAACAACAAGCTCGACAGTGCCGGCACGGGCCTCGGCGGAGATTATGATGGCATCGAGCCAATTAGTCAGAATAGCTTTATCGTTACCAGCCAGGCCGATTCAACACTGCAGCTGATCAAGAATGGATCGGGGAAAATTTTCCTGCGCGTACCCGGCAACCCTGCCGATATGGGCATTGATACCAAACGAAATCGGGTAGCCGTGCCATACATCGCACTTAACCGGGTGGATATCTGGCAACTGCCAAACCAAGAATGAATCTTTTTGCTGTCATTTTGTTTAGTGAGTGAAATTTAATGCCAAGAAATTATTTCTCATGAAAGTAGAAATCTGGTCCGATGTAATGTGCCCGTTCTGCTATATCGGCAAGCGGCGCTTTGAGCAAGCACTTGAAGAATTTGAATACGCTGATGAGCTGGATATTCAGTGGAAGAGCTTCCAGCTCAATCCCGACATGGAAACCGATCCTGACCTGAATATCAACGAGTACTTGGCCGATACCAAGGGCTGGTCGCCGGAACAGGCCCGGCAGATGAACCAGCGCGTCACCAATATGGCCGAAGAAGTAGGACTGGAATACAATATGGATCAGGCGGTGGTGGCCAACTCCTTTGATGCGCACCGGTTGGTCCAGTTTGCGAAAACGCAAGGCAAAGGTGACAACATGGAGGAAGCACTGTTTCGCGCCTACTTTACCGACGGCAAAAATATCGCTGATCATGAGACGCTGGTATCCCTGGCTTCCGATATTGGATTGGACACAGATCAAGCCAAAGAAGCTTTGACCAGCGATGAATACGCCAACCAGGTGAAACACGATATCCAGATTGCCCAGAGCATGGAGGTTCGCGGAGTGCCGTTCTTCCTTTTTCATCGCAAATATGCTATTTCGGGTGCCCGGGAAACAGAGGTATTTCTGAAGGCGCTGAAACAATCATGGAACGAGTGGCTCCAAGATGATGAAGGCGTGCCTACAGTTGAGGGGTAGTCTTTAGGCTGACGATGAATCATCAGGCTAAAAAAGTATGGTTAATAAAATAGTTTTGTATTATCGGATAACACTGGAACGAATAGCTGGTCAGTGAATGTAATTCCTAAAACTGTTAACTGTTTTGGTTATATTCGGCGACAATAAACAATCAATCACGTCGTAGATACTGTTAAAGCCCCATGAACTCTCAAAAAACCGGCACCGTTGTATTTATCACCGGTGCTTTTGTCACAAATCACTGCTGGGATCAATGGAAATCCTATTTTGACAGCAAGGGATATAAGACCCTGGCACCGGCCTGGCCCCACAAAGATGCCTCTGCCGATGAGCTTCGAAAAAAACATCCTGACCAAAATATTGGGTTGGCCCGACTTAGGCTCAATGCCGTCATTGAGTACTATGCGAATATCATACGAAACTGTGATGAAAAGCCAATTGTGATCGGTCACTCGCTCGGCGGACTCATTACCCAAGTATTAGTAAATCAGGACCTGCCTGCAGCGGGTGTGGCCATCCATTCGGTACCGCCACTGGGTGTCGTCCCCTATGAGCCTTCGTTCCTGCGGGCCACATGGAAGTCGTTAGGCCTGTTCACCTCTTCGGACACAACATACCTGATGTCGTTCAAAGATTGGCAATACGCCTTTGTTAATGGACTGCCAAAAGACAAACAAAAAGCCACCTACGAAACCTACACCATTCCCGAATCTAAACGAGTGATACGTGACGGACTTACCGGTGCTGCAAAAGTTGATTTTAAGAAACCACATCCCCCGCTACTGCTTATCTCCGGAAGCGATGACAAAATCATCCCCGCACACCTAAATGAGCGGAATTACCAAAAATATAAAAAGAATGGGTCCGTACTTGATTACAAGGAGTTTCCCGGGCGAAATCATTTTGTGCTTGGGCTGGAGAACTGGAAAGAAGAGGCCCATTATATCCTCGACTGGATTGCTCGGAATCAACGAGAACTGGCTAGTTCTTCTTAAAACGTATCAGTTCTGAATGCATTGATGTTTTTCCTAAAAGGATGGAATGGATTGCCCCACAAGCAATTGGAAAAACTTATCTCAATAAGATGCTTAGTTGTAAATTTTAATTGATGAAAAAACGATAGTTCCGGCTTTACTTCTTCGAAAGGTTTGTTATAATAGTAATAGATATTATCCTGAAAAATTTAGGTTCAAAGGCGGATTTATGTTCAGATCTAAGTTGTTGGTTTTTGTGATTGGTATGTTCTCATGGGTTGGTTTAACTTCGGCTATATCAAAAGCCCATGCCACCACGGCCGATGCCGAGACCCTATCCTGGAATTTATTTTCTCCTGATCCCGGCACCCTTTCTGCAGAGATTAATGACGAAAAACTTGACGCGCTGATTGCACATTTTCAAAAGCAAGGCATCGATATTCGGGAACTGCTCAAGGATAAGCGTTTCGAGATTTATGAAGATATCGCTAACCGTTTCCGAAAGTCAGCTGAACGCAAATCGCAGTCTCTCGATTCCTACAAGCATGTACTAGGATTTGATAAGAAGTCGGATGAAATTATCCGCTTTATCGATACCTACCGTGAGCCTCTTAAAGTTGCTGAAGAAACCTATGGCATCTCCAAGTATGTTATAGCAGCTATCCTTGGAATAGAATCTGACTTTGGTAAAAATACGGGCAGCTACAATCCTTTTAATGCCTATGTTTCGATGTATGCCAAAGGGTATCGACAGGATTTTGCTCTGGAGCAGCTCAATGAGCTTCTTGAATTTACCAAGCGTAAAAATATTGATGTTTTTGAGCTTAAGTCCAGCTATGCCGGAGCCGTGGCTTTTGCCCAGTTTATCCCCTACTCGCTGAACAAATGGTTTGTGGGGGATGATATTTTCAATATGAAAAACAACATTATGTCGGTGGGCAACTATCTGGCCTATTTTAAAGAACGCACCGGCGATATTGAAACTGCGGTACTCCGATACAATCCCAGCAGCTTATATACCAACGCAGTGCTCGATTTAGCTCAACATGCCGAGACGCATTTCAATAAAAGCAGATAGCACTTTTCTCAGGTACAAAATATACTCAGTATAAAGAGTTTTCTTTCCTCTTCCCCTTCTGCCTTTTACCTTACTAATGAACTATCAATTAATTGCACCTGAGTGAACTTGAAAGCCCTTGCCCTTGTATCCCTGCTCACGGTTGTAGGTGGCATACTCACTGTCAACTATGGTTCCATTTATAGGAACTCTCCATCAACGACCGAACCCTGCACCGAACCATTGACCTACCAGTTTGGGGATATTGACTCCCGCTTTGATATCACCGAACAAAAGCTCTCCGAAACCATGAAAGAAGTTGAAAGACTTTGGGCCACAGCTATGGATCAACAAGTGCTGGAATACCGCAAAGATGGCAAGGTGGTGATACACCTGATATATGGTGAAGAACAAAAAAGAACCGAATCAGAGCAATTGCTTACCAATGAGATTCAAACCAAAAAAGATCAAATAGAAGTGTTGGAACAAGAATATGAAAATCTTCGCACGACCTTCCAGGAAAAGCAAAAGGACTTCGAGAGTACGTTGGCAGAATACAACGAAAAAGCTCGGGAATACTCTGAATTAGCTAACAAATGGAAGGGAAAAAAGATACCTGAAGAGACCTACAAGAAGCTGAAGCAAATGGAGAAGGAAATAAAACTGCTTCGCCCTACTGTAGAACGTAAACAGGATACCATGGAGATGCTTCGCCAAAAAACCAATACAAAATCTCGTAAGCTCAACAGGCTGATTGATATCCAAAATGAACTTATAAGCAAGTACAATAATCGCTTTGGCGTTGCAAAAAAATTCAACCAGGGCCGATATTTTAGAAAGGGAGATGATGAACGAATCAATATTTTTCAATTCTCCAACATTGCCCAGCTTAAAACTGTGTTGGCACACGAAGCCGGTCATGCGATGGGGTTAGACCATGTTGAAAACAATCCCCAATCAATTATGTATCCCATCATGGGCAAACAAAATATCTTCGATTTATCACTCACCGATGAAGATATTGCTGCGCTCAAAAACCACTGCAGTAGTTTATAACAGGCCTTGCGTAATGCCTATACCCAACGGCTAACGATCCACAAACTCATCGAAGATGATATAATTCATCCCGGAATTGGTCTACACCGGATTCAAATTTCAGGACAATATTCGACGGCCAGAATGGGAATACGAAACAAAACTATGCACTTTCAAATTTAATGGACAGCACATTTGTAGTTCCAGATCTGTATGTTAATTTAGGGAGGTAAGTTGAACCAAAAGGGAAAATATGGCGCAGAAAAAAATAAGACCCGGAGAAGTTGTCAATCTTTATTCGTTAAAAGAAGATATGCCAGAAGATGCCACCCTGGCACTTATGAAAACGGAAGACATGGAAGCCATTCGGATGGTACTTCCCAAAGGTAAAGAAATTACCAAGCATAGTGTGGATGGCGAAGTGTCGGTACAGTGCCTGGAGGGGAGAACGGAATTTACCGTTGATGGAGAAACTCATCTGCTCTCCAGCGGCGACTGGCTCTATCTGAGTCGCAACCAGCCTCATTCGCTGAACGTTAAGCGGGATACCATTCTGCTGGTCACCATTCTGTTTGTGGGGAGTTCTCAAACAGATAACTAAATTACAATAGCGCTGGGTTGGAGCGATTAAATACCATGACAACGGTTGGTGAAACGCCGAGATGACCGTATCTTTGGCTTTGCAAATCTTATCACCCGAAACCTAAGTTCATGTTCAAACTCGGTACCTATTACACCCTCAACGTTGCCCGAAACACACCCCACGGTTACTTCCTGCAGGATACATCCAGCAGTGCCGATGATGAAGTACTGCTGCCCTCTCGTCTTGCCTTCCGCGACTTGCAAGAGGGCGAAAACGTACGTGTTTTTATCTACAAGGATGGCGAAGAGCGGGTAACGGCCACCATGCAGCAGCCCAAAGTAACGCTCAATAGTGTAGCCTTCTTAAAGGTCAAAGACGTTAACCGCTACGGTGCCTATCTCGACTGGGGACTCGACAAAGACCTGTTTGTGCCTCACCGTGAGCAGATCGACAGCATGAACGAAGGCCAGTCATACCTGGTATATATGTATCTGGATGAAAAGACAAACCGCCTGGCGGCAAGTGCCAAAATCGACAAGTATCTCGATAATGAGACAATCACCGTTGAGGAAGGCGAAAAAGTAGACCTGCGGATCTGGAAAAAAACAGATCTTGGTTACAAAGTAATCATTAATCAGGTGCATGAAGGACTAATCTACCACAACGAATTTTTTACTGATGTTTACCCGGGAGACCAGAAAACCGGCTATATCAAACAAATACGGGATGACAATAAAATTGATGTGACACTCCGGCCTATCGGCTACAAAAAGGTTGCTCCCAATGCCGAACACATCCTGCAGCGACTCAAACAAGTGGGTGGCTACTTGGATCTGCACGATAAAAGCGATCCCGATGAGATCCGAGAGCGACTTGAGATGAGCAAAAAAACATTTAAGAAAGCCATTGGCAGTCTCTACAAAGAAGAGCTTATCCGCATTGAAGATGACGGTATTTATCTAGTTGATTAAAATTGAGGTAGCAATTAGAAAGACAGGAACTGAATAGCCCAAATCGGGATTCAAGATAGTAACAGCTGACTGTAACCAACCGGATACCGATATGCATAAAGCTCACTTTCCACCACTACCTCTATATGAATGGGAACCACAAAGAGGACGCTGTACTGCTATGTTCAGATCGTAGGTAAGATCAGGATGGAGCTAACGCCTGTGCCCAATGCCGGCCCCATCGATCGAGAGGCCTATTCCAGCCGAGATGCCAAGTTTGTGATGAATGTACATGCCCGATGGGAAAATTCTGCCAATGATGATAAATGCATTAGCTGGGTACGTCGATTCTTCAAACCAGCAGCACCTTATGCTTCCGAAGGTGCTTATGTTAACTTTATGACCGAAGAAGAGTAAAACCGGGTTTCCGCTGCATATGGCAATAACTATGAACGTCTTGTGGAACTAAAACCAAATATAATCCCAAAAATATTCTCCACATGAATCAAAATATAAAACCGCGAATGCTAGTTTAGATGTTTTAATATGATGAGTAGTACCCAGCTACCTATAATGTTCATTCGCTGCGGGAACATCCGCCCCCCATTTTAGTATAGATGCACCTAACAAAAATAAATGGGACCGGTATGATTAAGGACATAATCAATTTAGCTGTCGCTTATCTTCAACTTGGAATCGAATTTTTGATGAATCATCTGATCACCTTTGAAGGAGTAATTGCCCTTCTTCTTGGCGTATTTTTTATTGGTCTGATTTCAAGTCTCCGGGGATAGTAACAATAACATTCTCGACCAATTTTTCAGTAATCAAACTCAAAAATTGGGTAAATACATCCTTAAAGAAGGGTCTATAATTTTTATAGGTGATATCATGCTAAACAATTGCACAGCATAATATTAAGGCATATAACCTCATAATATTTATCGACCACTCATATGGATAAGTGTTGCGTCTAAATTAAATATTTTCAATAACTTAACGCGAGTTTTAAGCAGATAAGGATTTTTTCCTTCTTTTAAACAGAAAGAGCACCAACTCTACCCTTCAAACTTTAAGTCTGAATGAGAAGAACTGATGCTCTTTGCTGTAATTCGGGAAGGGGATCGGACCCTTACCTGAGATAGATATTAATTACTTTTTACCAAGGTGCTTACGTTCTTCCCGTTTGGTTTCTTCAGCAGGTTTCGCAGCTTTCTTGGTATCGGCTTTTTTAGGAGCTTTTTTTCCAGTTTTGGGATCCATATGAATGTCCATTTAAGTTGTGGGCTTACAATTACCTACCTGGTAATAAAAAGCACCCTCACAAAACCAGCACCTCGCTGATTTGTATGATTGCATCCAAGTTACGCAAAATTAATTACTTAGTGGATCAAGAAATGCACTTTGTGTTGTAAGAGCGCCCCCTACACCCTCCCGCTGTAACAGCTGCTACAGTGTAGAAATAGCTTTAATAAAGAATGCAACTGTCATCGCATGCAGAGCCGAAAGCAATGTCCCAATGAGTACATACTCAGCAAAGGTACGACTTTTATGCTTCCCTCCTTTTACCTCTCGTTATGCCTCAATATCTGCTATAAGTACCAATGCATCATCCATAATTTTCTGCTTTTGATAGTATTTAACCATTTTGGTTAATCAGATATCTGGCTGGTCTTAGCAGCCTTGGCTAACATTCCAAATTCTTCTTTCTGTAAAATGGTTGCTATTTTACGATTTGATTTTAGTACGCTGGCAAACCAAACTTCCTGAACCGTCATATTACTTACCATGAATAAAATTTCCAGACCTTCTTCTAAAATTTACTGGTTTCTGATCCCTCTGCTGCTGGTCATAGCCATCATCGGTGGTTTTACCGACTGGATTGTGGAGTGGTTATGGCTCGAAAATCTCGGCTATGCACAAGTGTTCTGGACGATAAAAACAACCCAGGCCTTGCTACTGCTGGGATCCCTGGCGGTGGCGCTGTTATATGTGCTGCCCAACATGAATATGCTGGGTAAGCAGTTCAGTACAATGAGTTTCGGACAGTCGCCCCTTGCTCAGCTCAATATCCAAAGTATCAGCACAAAAAAGATTAAAAATGTCTTTTACGGCCTCGGCGCAGTCGTCAGCGGCTTTTTCTCCCTGGCCTTTTTTATGCGGTGGGATACCTATTTTCGATTCCACTGGAATGAGACTTTTGGGCAGATCGATCCGATTTTTGGTCACGACATTGGTTTCTACGTGCTGCGTCTGCCCTTTATCGAACTTATTCAAAACAGCCTGACATCGCTGGTCTTTTTCGTCACCATTGCCACCATTATACTCTACGTGTACGCTGGTGCACTATCTATTCAATCAAAAACACTTAATGCTGCCAGTAGCGTCAAGAAACACATTAGTATTAACCTGGGAATCTGGTTACTGCTACTCTCATGGGGATATTACCTGCAACGCTATGATCTGCTCTATAATGCCGGCGGTGCGGTCTATGGTGCCGGCTATGTGGATATAAATGTACACCTGCCTGTCATCTGGATTTTATGCATTCTCTGTGCCTTGTTGGGACTTTTAGCATTTTTTCAACTCTACAAAAGCTGTTTTAAATGGCTACTCATTGGCGGCATAGCTACCATTGTTATCGGAGGGGTGGGCAATGCGCTGTTACCCGGCATGATTCAAAAATTTGTAGTGGAACCCAGCGAGCTACAGCTCGAAGAACCATACATCAAAAACAGCATTGACCAGACGCGCAAGGCGTATGCACTCGATGAGATGAAGACACAACCCTACAGCGCTCAACCGGCCAAGGAGATGACCTGGTCGATGGTACAGGAAAACGAACAAACGATTGAAAATATCCGCCTGTGGGATCCCCGCCTGCTTATCCAAACCTACCGGCAACTGCAAGAAATTCGGCTCTATTACCAGTTTTATAATGTGGATGTGGATCGCTATACCACCAACGAGGGCTACATGCAGATGATGGTATCAGCACGGGAGCTCTCCGAGCAGTTACCCGAACAGGCCGACACATGGGTTAATCGCCATCTGCAATACACACACGGCTATGGATTGGTAATGAGTCCCGTAGCTCAGGAAGGCACACAAGGCGACCCCCGGCTGGTCATTAAGGATATCCCACCAGTAAGCGAGATGGGACTTAATGTAGAACAACCAGCCATTTACTATGGGGAACACAACTCTGAATACAAAATTGTGGATACCAATGTAGAAGAACTGGACTACCCGCGGGGCGATAAAAATGTGTATACCCATTACCAAGGTAGCAGCGGCGTGGGCATTGGCAGCTTCTTTAAAAAATTGCTGTTTGCCTGGCAGTTTGGCGACACCAACATCCTGTTGACTGACTACATTAACGAAGACAGCAAAATTATTTTTTGGAAGCGGATCAAAGATCGCGTGAAGAAAATTGCCCCCTTCCTGAAGCTTAAAGATGATCCATATCTTGTACTCAACGACGGTAAACTCTACTGGATGCAGGACGCCTATACTACCACGCCGCATTATCCGTATTCGGAGCCTTATGAGGGAGAATACAACTACATTCGTAACTCAGTCAAAGTTGTGGTGGATGCATATAATGGATCAGTAGACTTTTACGTCTCCAATGAGGACGATCCGATTTTGAATGTATATCGAGATATTTTTCCCGATATGTTTAAATCGATGGATCAGATGTCAGATGGACTTCGACAGCACGTGCGATATCCCATCCATTACTTCAAGGCTCAAATTGACAAGTACAACAAGTATCACATGACGGATCCGCAGGTATTTTACAACAACGAGGATCTGTGGACGCGTCCCAATGAGAAGTACGGGGGCCAATCAATAGCTATGGAACCGTACTACGTATTGACCAAATTGCCCGGCCAAGAAGAGTTGCAATACTTACTTATCAGTCCATTAACGCCTCAAAACCGGGATAATATGATTGGGTGGATGGCTGCCAACTCCGACTATCCCAACTATGGCGAAGCATCGGTGTATCAGCTGCCGAAAGAGCGGCTAATCCTTGGTCCGGCCCAGATTGAGGCACGTATCGATCAGGATACAGAGATATCACGACAGCTTGCCCTTTGGGATCAACGCGGCTCACGGGTCATACGGGGTAACCTGATGGTCATCCCCATCGAAAATTCGTTCATCTATGTAGAACCGGTCTTTCTAATCGCCGAAGGCGTTGACATCCCGCAACTGCAACGTGTTATTGCAACCTCGGGAGAAAAAATTGCCATGCAACCCACTCTTTGGGAATCTATAGAAGCGCTCTATGGGAAGAAAAAAGAACGTGTTGCCGCAGCAGAAATCGATACTACAAAGGCCTTGCCTGCACAACCTACTGGTGCCACTTCGCAAGAATTCTCGCAGCTTAAAGGGCTCTGGAACGAAGCAAGTCAAGCACTGCAAAGCGGTAATTGGGAAGAGTTTGGACGCAAGATGAAAGAGATCGAAAACATGATGAACCAGCAATAAGTCAGCTTGAGTACGGCTGGTTGCAACACCTTCGGCACATTATTCCTCAAGCGTAAATTGAAGCGTAAATTTTGTGCCGGGGTCTGTATTTTCGAAACGGGCCTTCCCGTTAAGCTGCTTGGAAAGCGTGCCAATGAGTTTTAGTCCCAGCGAAGTGGGGTTCTCTAAACTAGCGTCGTCGGGAATCCCAACGCCATTATCGAGAATTTGCATGGTGATTAGTCCATCTTCTCCTTTCAGCGAGATATCAATCTGACCTTCATCGCGATCGGTAAAGGCATGCTTGTGAGCATTAGTAATAATTTCATTCAAGATAAGCCCACAGGGAATAGCCTGATTCACCGTCAGCTTGATGGGATCGGCCTCGATATTGATACTAATATCAGTCTCCGACGAACTGAGAGTGGAAACGATAACCTCGGTCAGCTCTTCGAGGTACTGCTCAAAAAGTATGGATGAAAGGTTTTCGTTTTGATACAGTTTTTCGTGGATGAGCGCAATGGAGTTGACCCGCATCTGGCTTTCTTTCAATACCTCAGTTGCTTCTGCAGATCCGGTATTAAACGACTGAAGTTCTAAAAGTCCCGTTATTACAGCCAGGTTATTTTTGACGCGATGATGGATTTCAGCCAGTAAGACCTCTTTCTCCTTAAGCGATTTTTTAACCCGCTCTTCAGCCTGTTTGCGATCGGTAATATCCACGTAGATACCGAAAATGGACACCGGTTTACCATCCACAACCACTGGCACTCCATAAATTAACACATCCACCAGGCTACCGTCTCTTTTGAGTCGTTTTCCAAAATGATTGGTAGTATTGCCACTCATTACAGCGTCGGATATTTGCTGGGCCGTATCAACCTCTTCATCAGGAACAATGAGTTGATCAATATCCAAGCCCTTCACTTCGTTGATCTCATATCCAAAGGTATCTTGAAAAGCGGTGTTTATACGCCGAATTTCCTGACGCTTGTCCAGCAGTGCGATAGGAATAGGGGAATTTTGAAATAGCTGGCGGAACAATTCTTCACTCTTGCGCAACTGCTCTTCGGCTTCGTAGCGCTCACTGACATCACGGGCTACAGTGATCACTACATCATCCCCAAAGTAGGTCCCTCTGCTGATGCTCATCTCCTTGCGGAATACTTCACCATTTTTTCGTTTGCCCCACCACTTAAAGTTTTGTGGTTTACCATCTAATGCCATCTTAATGCGCGCCTGCATCTGGGCCGGATCTACTTTGCCGGGGGCAGACAATGCTTCGGGCGTTTTGCCCATAAAGAAGGATTCCTCATAGCCGTACATCTCTACAGCACCCTGATTCACCTCCAGAAATCGCCCCTCTTCATCCTGGATATAAATAGCATCACTAATTGAGTCAAAAAGATCTTGGAATGTTTCCACGCTGGCACGGTATTTACGAACGATCTCCTTGTCTTTGGTGACATCCAAAACAGTACCTACGATAGCCGGCCGGCCTCGATATTTTGTCCTTGAACCATAAATAATGATATCAATTAAATGACCTTTTTTGGTCACTCCTTTTACTTCATACTTCTCAGAATTGGAGATCCCATCCAGCCGTTCTTTGATATTTTCCTGTACCAGCTGTTGATCAGATGAATGTACAAGCTCATGGGGAGCAAAAGTATCGATCATCTCTTGCTGGTCGTAACCGAATATATCCGATAACTTGGGATTTACATACTGAAATTTCCCGTCCTGGATCAGGAAAACACCTACCAGCGATTTTTCAGAAAGAGTGCGAAATAAATGCTGCGATTCTTTACGGGTACTAATATCAGTAACCAGCGTATACATAGAATGGAGCTCATCGCTGGAATCATAGATTAAAGAGTTGTGCCACTCGCAAATCAGGCTGTCGCCCTCTTTGGTATTAACTTTTCCTTCGGTGGAATAGTTGCTTGCCCCCTCTTTAACAGCGTCTCTTAAATTTTGCTTGGCTGCAGCAAGCTCATTCTCATCGATGAACAGGTCAAAGAAATTTTCCTGCCCTATCACCTCATCTTCCCGCCATCCAAACAGCTCCTGTGCCTTCTCTGACCAGTTCTGCACTTGCAAATCAGCATTCCATTCAATTTCGGCAAGCGGAAAGTTCGATTCATGGGTGATAAATTTCGGAAAATTGGCCCGGCGCTTTTCTTCATGCCTCACTTGTTCACTTACGTCATGGGCAATGGCAATTTTAGCAGGACTGCCATTGTGGTAAAAGTCGTGGTGCGTATACTGCACATAAATCTTTTCGCCCTCCTTTGTTTCTTGAATCCAAACTTTATCAACACTGTCATACTTATCAGACGAATCCGGAATCAGATCAACACGCTTTTTCTTTTCTCCCAGGTCGTTAACATTCAGTTGCTGAAACTCATCTCGGGAGTACCCATAAAAATCAACAGCCGCTTCATTTACATCCAATATATCAAGCGACTGATGATCTAAAATGAATATCGGTTGCGAATCAAAAAAAGATGGGGTCGTGCTACTCATTTCTTTTGAACTATTATGTTATCCCAAAAAAAGTCGTCGATTAAATAATTTCAGATAAACTAATCTTTTGAGATACATATGTAAAACTTTTAGGCTTGGTAAGCAAAAAATGAAGTGATAAGAAACAAGATTTTTTTCTTAATGTTAAAGACTAATGCAGGCCTTGAAATTACCTTATAATAGCACTGTAGGTCTTTTTTTATTTTTATATCTTTACAGGCTTATAAGGACGTAGAAATAATTATTTAAATGCACTTTTAAACACGAATGGCTGAACAAATCACTATCACTTTCCCTGATGGGAGTGAGAAAGAATTCCCCAAAGGCACAACCGGACGAGAGGTTGCTGAATACATTTCAAAAGGATTAGCTCGCGAGGCCCTCAGCATTACCCTTGATGATGAAATTATGGAGCTGAGCCGCCCTATCAATCGCGATGGCACCATCACTATAAACACATGGGACAGCGAAGATGGGAAATACACCTTCTGGCATTCCTCAGCTCACGTATTGGCTGAAGCCATTCAAGAACTCTATCCCAATGCCAAGTTCGGCATTGGTCCGCCCATTGAAGATGGTTTTTATTACGATATCGATTTTGGAGATCAGACTGTAGGACAGGATGATCTTGAAGAGATCGAAGACAAAATGATTGAGATGGCACGCAAGAAATCGGAGTTCGAGCGCGTGCCGGTCTCCAAAGACGAAGCTCTTGAATTTTATGAAGATGTGGGCAACGAATACAAACTTGATCTCATCAGTGAGCTCGAGGATGGAAATATTACCTTTTACAAGCAGGGTAACTTTACCGATCTCTGCAAAGGTCCGCATATTCCCGATACGGGACGTATAAAGGCGGTAAAGTTGACCAGCCTGGCCGGTGCTTATTGGCGCGGGGATGAAGAAAACGAACAGCTCACACGTATTTATGGTATTTCCTTCCCCAAACAGAAATTGTTAGATCAATACATCGAACGGGTCGAAGAAGCTAAAAAGCGCGACCATAAAAAGCTGGGTAAAGAGCTCGGTATTTACATGATCGATCAAATGGTGGGCCAAGGCTTGCCCGTATGGCTACCCAATGGCACCACCCTGCGTCGGACACTTGAGGCATTCCTGCGCGAAGAGCAGAAAAAGCGCGGCTACCAGGAAGTAATTACACCACATATTGGCCACCTCGAATTGTATCGCACTTCCGGGCACTATCCCTACTATCGGGAGTCGCAATACAACCCGATTGAGATGGGTGACGATGAAGAAGGTTATCTTCTCAAGCCGATGAACTGCCCGCATCATCACCGGATCTACTCGAACGAACTGCACAGTTATCGTGACCTGCCACTGCGATTGGCTGAGTTTGGCAGCGTGTATCGCTATGAACAATCCGGCGAACTGAACGGTCTTTCACGCGTCCGTGGGTTTACCCAGGACGACGCACATATTTACTGCACACACGATCAGCTCAAGCAAGAGATCATCAACTGTATTGAACTGACCGAGCTGGTCTTTGGCACCTTTGAAATGGATGTGGATATCCGCCTCTCTTTCCGAGATGACAACGAGGATAAATATGGCGGTCAAACCGAATACTGGGATCGTGCCGAACGCGAGATCAAAGAAGTGGCCGACGAGATGAATCTTGACTATACGGTAGCCCGCGGCGAGGCCAGCTTTTATGGTCCCAAAATCGACTTTATTATTCGCGATGCCATCGGCCGAAAATGGCAGTTAGGCACTGTGCAGGTGGATTATGTGATGCCAGAACGTTTTGACTTGACGTATGTGGGATCGGACAACAGCAAACATCGTCCGGTGATTATCCACCGTGCACCTTTTGGATCTATGGAACGTTTTACCAGCATATTGATCGAGCATTTTGCTGGTGATTTTCCCGTATGGCTGGCTCCTACGCAGGTACAGATCATCCCTGTTTCGGATGACATCAACGAATATGCCTACAAGTGTGCATCCGAGCTCAAAGATCACGATGTGCGGGTAGAAGTTGATACGCGCAATGAGCAAGTCAGCGGAAAAATTCGTGATGCTGAAACGAGTAAAATTCCTTATATGTTAATAGTAGGTGACAATGAGGTATCCAATGGTACCGTGTCGGTTCGACGACATAAAGAAGGTGACATTGGTACCTTTGAATTTTCTGAATTTATTTCTAATCTCATAACAGAGATTGACAACAAAGAAGTACCTAAACACTAATTAATTCCAATAAAAACAATAGAGGTTACTTATCGCAAGAAGCAGACGACCACGACCACGGGGCAACGACGATCGTCCCAATTCTAATGAGGAGATCCGGGCATCAAGAGTAAGGGTCATTCACCCAGAAGATGTTGAAAAGGATCACGAAGTTGTACCCATTGACCGTGCTTTGGAAATTGCAGAATCGTATGGATTAGATCTTGTTGAGGTTGCACCCGATGCCGATCCTCCGGTATGCAAGGTGCTCGATTTTGGCAAGTATATGTACAAAAAGAAGAAAAAAGAGAAAGAGGCCAAGAAGAAGCAGCACACCGTTCAGGTGAAAGAGCTGCGGTTCCGTCCCAATACGGACGACCATGACCTCGAATTTAAAACACGCCATGCCCGCGAATTTCTTGAAGACGGTGACAAGGTAAAAGCCACTGTCCAATTTCGCGGTCGCGATATGCTTTATACCGAGCGCGGTGAAGAACTGCTACAGGATCTGGCTGAGGAACTAAGTGATGTCAGCGAGATCGAATCGAAACCAAATATGGAAGGTCGCCGCATGATTATGATGTTGGCTCCAACCGGTAAAGGCGGTTCATAGGTAGCAGGCGTTATTATACCGACAGTATTCTAATTCTACATTAATACCTCTGCCCTGTTGGATACTTTTCAACAGGGCTTTTCTTTTAATTAACCAAGTCTTAGCCGTTTATCTTGTTGGCAAATTATCTGTTTTAATCCAACTGATAATTTTATTGACTTCAGAGTTTAATCTGTAAACTGAATTGTTTATCTTCCTAGCCATCTAATTCAAGAATCAAAAGGTATTTGTTATGCCAAAGATGAAATCACATAGTGGGGCTAAAAAACGCTTCAAGAAAACCGGTTCCGGTAAGTATAAGCGTAAAAAAGCTGGCAAACGCCATATCCTCACCAAGAAAAAACGACGAAGGAAACGCAAGCTTGGCAAACCTACGACGGTCGACAAGACCCAAAAGAAGGATGTTGAGCAAATGCTTCCTTATAGTTAAGCACTAATTTTAACTCTTAAACATTAGACAAAATGCCACGTTCAAGAAACAAGGTGGCTTCCCGTCGCCGTCGCCGCAAGATTTTAAAACAGGCGAAAGGTTACTGGGGCAAGCGAAAAAATGTTTATAAGTTTGCGAAAAACACGGTTGAAAAAGGGATGCTGTACCAGTATCGCGACCGTAAAGTCCGCAAACGTGAATTCAGAAAGCTCTGGATCACACGCATTAATGCAGCTGCCCGTCAGAATGGTACAACCTACTCGCGACTGATGGGAGCCTTAGGAAAAAAAGATATTGAGATCAATCGCAAGGTCTTGGCTGATCTTGCCGTCACTGATCCGGATACGTTTACCGCTATTGTTGAAGAAGCACAAAGCTAATAGTGTGTAACAATATTATTTAAAACCGGTCCCCCATTCTGTTGGAGGATCGGTTTTTTATTTTCATTGAAGGGTTCCATCGAATTAAATAGATTCCACCTACCAATACGCAGTACGCCCCAGCCTAGCGGTAACCGTGGTGCGTATTTCATATATAGCTGTTAATTATTTTCGACTAATTTCATGCTCGACGATATACAAGCATTAAAGCAAAAAGTACAAGATTACACGATCTCAAATGAGGAAGAACTGGAGGCCTTCCGTCTGGAATTTCTCTCCCGCAATGGTAAAGTGCAGGCCATGTTTTCTCGGATGAGCGAAGTGCCGAACGAAAAGAAGGCTGAGGTTGGCCGTGCCATGAATGAGGTCAAGAACTTAGCCCAGTCCACGTTCGATGATGCTGAGAAGCGACTGGCACGAGAAGAGGCTGCTTCCCTAAAAGCTTCTGATGATATTACGCTGCCCGCCCCGCCCCATTCGCTCGGATCTTACCATCCGCTGACGCAGACCCTGGAAGAGATGAAAAATATTTTTTATCGGCTGGGCTTTTCCATTGCCGACGGACCAGAGATCGAGGATGACTTTCACAACTTTACGGCGCTGAACTTTCCGCCGAACCACCCGGCCCGTGACGAACAGGATACCTTTTTTATTGAGAAAAATGATGACAAGGAAGATCTGGTGCTTCGCACGCACACCTCTCCTGTTCAAATTCGGCTGATGAAAGAACAAGAACCACCCATTCGCTCGATCATGCCGGGACGCGTCTATCGCAATGAGGCCGTATCCCCAAAATCATATTTTCTGTTTCACCAGGTCGAAGCCCTCTATGTGGATACCGATGTGAGTGTGGCCGAGCTCAAAGAAACGCTTATCAGCTTCGCCAAACTGATGTTCGGCAAGGATGTTAAGTACCGGTTGCGGCCGGGCTACTTTCCGTTTACCGAGCCCAGCCTTGAGATGGATATTTGGTGGGAGACACCGAATTCTAATGAGGACGGTAAATGGCTCGAAATTCTGGGATCCGGCATGGTTGATCCCAACGTCTTTAAATCAGTGGGAATTGACCCTGAGAAATATACCGGATTCGCCTGGGGAATGGGCGTTGAACGCATTGCCCTGCTCCGACACCAGATCGACGATATCCGCGTATTCTACGACAACGATGTCCGCTTTTTAGAACAATTTCATTAACAACAAATTCTATAGTGTCATCTCGATCAAAGTGAGCAACTTTTTATAAACCCAATAAACAAAAGAGTTCTTGCTCACTCTCGATATAACCATTTGTTAAAGCATTTTTACTAAATGAAGATTTCATACAACTGGCTAAAAGAATTTATCAATCTTGAGCTTTCGCCTGAGGAGACCGCCGAAAAGCTAACGCTCATTGGACTTGAAGTCGAAGAAGTCTCCTCATACGGCAATAAACTGGAAGGCGTTATCGTCGGCGAAATTTTGGAAGTTAAAGAACATACCAATGCCGACCGTCTCCATATTTGTATTGTCGATCTCAGTGATGAAACTGTGCAAATTGTCTGTGGCGCCGACAATGTCGCGGCAGGACAAAAAGTACCCGTGGCTACTGTGGGCACCGCCCTGCCCCCGGCCAAAGAAGGCGACGATCCGTTTGTGATCAAAGAAGCGAAGCTGCGCGGGGAAGAATCCAAAGGGATGATCTGTGCTGAAGACGAACTACAACTTGGTGACGACCACAGTGGTATCATGGTGCTCGATGAGTCGCTGGAAGTGGGTACACCGCTGCATGAGGCCATTGACCTTTACCAGGATACCATTATCGAAATAGAGATCACCCCCAATCGTCCCGATGCCACCTGCCACCTCGGAGTCGCTCGTGACCTGGCCGCGGCCCTTGACCTTGAGCTCTGCAAACCTTTTGAGACAAACTTTGGCGAAGCAAAGCCGCTGGATGAAATTGAGATAGAGATTGAATCTCCCCAAAAATGCCACCGCTATGTAGGTAAGATGGTAAAAGGCGTAGAGATTGAAGAATCGCCGACGTGGCTGCAAAATCGATTAAATGCCATTGGGGTACGTCCCGTCAATAACGTGGTGGATATCACCAATTACGTGATGTTTGAACTGGGTCAGCCGCTCCACGGCTTCGATGCGGACACCATTAAAGGTGATAAAATTGTTATCAAGGATTTCGAGGAAGAGATCGAATTTGAAACGCTCGACCATGTAAAACGTGAATGTTCAGCTGGTACGCTGTTCATCTGTGATGCCGAAGAACCGGTAGCCATTGCCGGTGTGATGGGTGGGGTTGATTCTGAGGTGAGCGACGATACCTCAAACGTGCTTATCGAAAGCGCCTACTTTAATCCGGCAGATATCCGCAAAACAGCCAAGGAACAGATGCTGCAAAGCGATGCGTCGTACCGCTTTGAACGCGGTATTGACCCGCAGTTGCAACGTATGGCAGCAGAACGTGCCGCCCAGTTGATGGCCGATATTGCAGGCGGTGAAATTGTGGATGCTTGCACAGACGTGCATCCCACAGAAACAGAAGAAAAAGAACTTCAACTACGCAAGTCGTACGTCAATAAACTGCTGGGAACCGATTTCTCCACCGACGAAATTGCCAATATCCTGAACGGGCTGGAGTTTGAATTGCTCGATAAAGACGATGAAGTGTTGAAATATTCTATTCCCACATTTCGTCCCGATCTGACGCGCGAAGTGGACCTCATCGAGGAGGTCGGTCGGTTGTACGACTACAACAACATCCCCACACCCAAGCACGGTAGCTTTACCTCTCCTGAGCAACTGACCGATTGGGAGCAATTGGTGTCGGAAGCCAAGGAAACCGCCAAAGGCATGGGATTTCGGGAGATTTACTCCAACTCATTAATGCCCGAAGAAGACGCAAAATTGCTGGGAGATTTAGATGAGATGATTCATACGCTAAATCCCATCTCGGCGGACATGACGACCCTCCGCCCTTCCCTGTTGTACGGATTCCTAACATCAGTAGCCTACAACTTTAATCGCAAAGTGAAGCAAGTGCGCTTCTTCGAGGTCGGCAACGTATTTGAGAAAACAGCCGAGGGCACCTATTATGACAACATTAAAGAAGAAACAAATATCCTGTTTGGGCTGGCTGGTTTTAAGACGATCGAGCACTGGAAAACCGATCCTGAGCATTACGACGTCTTTGACCTCAAGGGACCTGTCCGGAGTTTCCTGCAAAAATTTGATCTCCATGACGCCCTAACAATGGAGGCTACCGACGATAATGCCTTGATCTACCGATTTGAAGATCAGGAAGTTGGACGGATTTATAAGGTATCAAAAGATTTGCTGAAGCAATATGAAATCGAACTCCCGGCTTTTGTAGCAGAGTTTTCGCTAACGCAAATCCTGGAAGCCTGTAAACAGATTGAGGAAAACCGCTACGAACCGGTATCAAAATTTCCGGCTTTTGACTTCGACTTCGCGGTTGTTGTCGATTCGTCGATCAGAGCAGGTGACCTGCTTAAAACCATCGAACAGACAGCAGGAGAATCGCTGCAAACACTCGACGTGTTTGACGTGTTTGAAGGTGAATCACTGGGCGAAAATAAGAAAAGCCTGGCATTTCGACTTTCCTTCCTCGATAAAAATAAAACGTTGACTATCAAGGATGTAGAACCTATAATTAATAAAGTTCTAAATGTTCTTGAGGATAAATACTCAGCGAAACTTCGACAATAATTCGCGTTAGTGCTCTCAAACGACACTCCATATCACAATCAATTCCACGAACTGCTTGACGAGATTCGCGGCGAAGTAAATTCGCTGAAGGATGAAATCAAGGAGCTCAAAAAAGAGAACAGCGAATTGCGTTCAAAGCTCAAGGAGATTCAGGATGGACAAACGGATATCTATTCGGCCATTTCTGAATCCGAACGGCTCTCCCTGCGTCACCAGGTGCTTGGACTCATATCTAAAATTGATGATCATCTGGAGGAGGACGAATGAAATCAATCAAAGTTACCATATTAGGCAAGCAGTACCCGCTCAAGGTTGAGGACTCTGAAGAAGAGGCCATGAAGCGTATTGCCCAGTATGTGGATGAGAAGTTTCAGCAATATAAGAAGGAGCTCAACAAACAGCCCGACACTACTATTATGACGCTTGCAGCCCTGAGCATAGCAGAGGAGCTTTTCGAAGAACGCAAGCGTAATCGTGAGCTAAATCAGCAGGGTGATGAAGTGCTGAAAGATGTCAATAAGACACTCGAAGAGTTCATTGAGGATATCCAGAGTTAGTTGCCAATCCAATTCTGATAAGGACGTAATTTTCCTTACCTTTACAGCTTCATTTGAGAAGCTATTATTTGCACAAATATCCACGGTATGGCAAAAGATTTAGTCAACATTCTGTTCGTAGGTGATATTGTTGGTGAACCAGGGCTCAGCCTGCTCGAGACCATTCTACCCAGCCTTATCGACAAGCATGAAGCTGATTTTGTGATTGCCAACGGCGAAAATTCCCATGAAGGCAAAGGGATCAATCGTTCGATCATCAGCCGGTTGTATGATCTCGGCGTTCATGTTATCACCGGTGGCAACCACTCCTTTGCCAAATGGAAAGTCTTCGATTATATGAAAGAGGATGGCAACATTTTGCGTCCCATGAACTATCCCAAAGGAAATCCCGGCTACGGTTTTGGGCTGTACGATATCCCTGAGATGGACAAAAAGATTGGAGTTTTGAACCTGCAGGGACGTACCTTTATGCAGCCTATTGACGATCCCTTTACCACTGCCGACTGGGTGATTGAGCGCATGCGGGATGAAAACGCAGATGTAATTTTTGTGGATTTTCACGCAGAAGCCACCGCCGAGAAACTTGCCATGGCCTGGCATCTTGACGGAGACATTTCCGTTTTTGTAGGAACGCACACCCATGTACCCACCAACGATGCCCGCATCTTTCCCCATGGTACCGGATATATCAGTGATGTTGGTATGACCGGCTCCTTCGATTCAGTACTGGGGATGGACAAGAACACCTCGATGAAACGCTTTAAACTTGGTACGCCCCATCGCTACCGGCTGGCCAACGGCAATAATCATCTCTGCGCAATTTTGGCCAAAGTAGATCTTGAATCCGGCAAATGCGAGCACATCGAACCAATCATTTACCCCGCCTTTAACTCCAGCAATCTCGAAGGATAGTAAATCATGTCAACTATTTTAGAAGGCAGAGACATCACCAAGCGATTTGCCAACGAATCGGGTAATGGATCATTGACCGTTCTTGAAGATACATCTATCGCCATCGAAAAAGGATCAGTTGTTACCGTAGTTGGCGCCAGCGGTTGCGGCAAAAGCACCCTGCTGCACATTCTGGGTGGACTTGATAAACCCGATGCCGGCACTGTGTTATGGGACGAAGAGCCCATCTATGATATGTCAAAAGAATCGTTGGCCGAATTCCGAAATAAAAAACTGGGTTTTGTCTTCCAATTTCATCACCTGCTGCCGGAGTTTACTGCCGTTGAAAATATCATGATGCCGGCTCTTATCCACGGGGAATCCGAAGAAGATGCCCACGACAGAGCCATGAATCTACTCGAAGACTTTGGGATTCCCGGACGTGCCGAACACCGCCCTACGCAGCTCTCAGGCGGTGAACAACAGCGTGTAGCCATGGCTCGCGCCCTGATGAACAAACCAGACCTAATCCTTGCCGACGAACCCACCGGCAACCTCGATGAAAAAAACACGGAGATCCTTTTGAAACTGTTGTTTGACCTGCGAACAAAGGAAGATGTAAGCATTTTGCTGATTACTCACGAAAAAGATATTGCCGAACGCTCAGATATCATCTATGAACTGTCCAAAGGGAAGTTATCAGCCCTTTAAATTTTACTATCATTGAAAACAATCCTATTTTCACCTACTTCTGAAAACCAAGAATAACCAGTTTTACCATGAGTAAGAAACAAGTTAAAGAAGAATTAGAACACGACGTACTCCTTGATACTTTTTCAAAAGCCCAGAGCTTTTATGACAGCAATAAGAATGCTGTTATCGGTGCCGCCATAGCTTTGATTGTCATTATCGGCGGATCAGTTGGATACTATTACTACTCCACATCACAAGAAAATCAAGCCCAGCAATTGATGGGACAAGCTACACAAGCCTACCTGCAGGGTAATTTTCAAAAGGCACTCACCGGCTCCGAAGCCGATTTCACCGTGGGATTTCAGCAGATCATCAATAACTACAGCATGACCGACGCAGCCAACCTTGCCCGCTACTATGCTGCAGTTAGTGAGTTCAAACTCGGAAATCCCCAAGAAGCTCTAAGCTACATCCAGGAATATGAAGTACCCGAAGGTATTATGGGGGTTGGGCCGATATCTTTTAACGGTGTAATTCACACCGAGCTCGGGAATCATGCCCAAGCTGCAGAATTGTATGTTAAAGCTGCTGAATGGGACGTTAATGAATCAACAACGCCTTATAATTACCTTGAGGCGGCAAAAGCATTCCATGATGTCGGCAACAGTGCAAAAGCCGAAGAGTATGCTCAAAAAATTATTGATGAATATGACAACAGCTCTCAAGTAACAGATGCACAAAAGCTGTTGGGATTGCTGGCAACCGCTAAGTAAATATTGATAGGCGTTTATTATTTTTAGAGGCGACCATTCATTCCTGAAGGGTCGCCTTTTTTAATTACTACCCTTTGTTCGACTTCTCTTCTAGGCCAATATGCTCCAGGGCTTCGTGGGAACAACCATCCCAGTTAGTCGCCTTGTTACCAATGTAGCCTATATCTTCGATCCCCATTTTGCTGGACCAGAATCCAGCAGCCACGAGATCGCGAAAACTGTTGAAAAAGTTGACACCGGCCTGCATTTCCGGGGCTGCCTCGTCGGGATAGGCAATCTTATCAAGCATCTCTTTTTTCTGTTGATCAGTGCAGTTGATAAAGTTATTGTCGAAGAATCGCCGGCACTGCACATCCAACCAGTTAAGGCCACCACGCATGGGAGTCTGATTCTCGGGGCGGTCGAGCATCATAAAATCAATAAACTCGGGGACGCCCGCATCTTCGGCGTTGCCAGATCGTTCGTCGGCGGGAATGACCATATTAGCCAGCTGGCGAACGGTCTCAAACTCGTGATCAGTAAAGAACTGGGTCTCCCACATCTCCAGATCCTCTTCGGTCACATGTTTCCAAAACTTATGTTCTTTCGAAGCTTCTTTGGGCGCCGTTTTACAGCCGGTCATAGCAAAACCCGCAGCCAACGTTCCCAGTGAGAGTGTTTTTAAAAGTTCTCGTCTATCCATGGTTTTTAGTACTAAGTAGTGGGTTCTGAGTCATGAAAAGTGGTTTTATTCACTACCCAATACACATGACTCAAGACTAGTTAAAGATTTCCTTTATTCATCTGGTCGGCGATGTAATCCGAGGTACGCATCGATAGCGCCAGAATCGTCCATGTTGGATTTTTATGCGGCTGCGACACAAACGGTCCGCCATCGGCCACAAAGAGGTTATCGACGTCGTGCGCCTGGCAATATTCGTTTAGTACCGATTCATCGGGATCATCCCCCATCCGGGTCGTTCCCACCTCGTGGATAATATACCCCGGTGTACTAATGCCATACCCATCCTCTTTGGATGGCATATCCCAGAGCGGTTCTCCACCCATTTCATCTATAATCGAGCGGAAGGTTTCCTGCATATGTTTAACCTGATTGTACTCCTGATCGCTCCAGTTATAATTGAATTTAAGTGATGGTATACCCCATTCGTCTACGGTGTTGGGATCAATTTCACAGTAATTATCTTCGCGGGCTATACATTCTCCACGCCCCGAAAATCCAACAATAGAACCGTAATAACGGCGGTAATCTTCTTTCAACTGTTTACCATATCCACCGCCACCCTTTGGACGGTCCAAAAACAGATCATTATAATTTTGTATTCCTCCCATAAAACCGTAGCTGGGCATACCGCGACCGCCCCAGAGTTCAGCATGGTATCCACGGGCAAAATCGAGATTGCTGTTGTCCTTCCACCATGGAATATACATATGCATACCACCCGTACCGTCTTCGTTGTGAGCTGGCGCATTCATCAAATCAGGAATCACACCTGCCACACTGGTCCCCGTCGAATCCATCAGGTATTTACCGACTACACCGCTGGAGTTAGCTAACCCATTGGGGAAATCGGAAGATTTTGAATTAAGCAGCAGGCGGGCCGATTCACAAGCGCTGGCTGCAAGTACAACCACTCTTGCACGGACCTTATATTCCTTTCCATCTTTTTTGTTGATATATGATACACCAGTTGCTTTACCATCACTATACGTTACTTCTCGCACCATCGCGTTGGTTATGATCTCAAGATTACCAGTCTCCAGCGCAGGTGGTAACAGCACAGAAGGCGTCGAAAAGTTTGAATGGGTCGAACAGCTTCGATTACACTGCCCACAATAATGGCATGCTGCTCGTCCATTGTGCGACTCTGTAATAATCGACATGCGGGAGGGAATGCACGCAATATCCATATCGTCGCAAGCATTTTTAATCATATGCTCGTAACAGCGCGGCTCCGGTGGATCCATATAAACGCCACCCGGTGCATTAGGGATATCCTCATGCGTTCCGAAAATCCCGACCAGACGGTCAAGACGGTCATAATAGGGTTTCAAATCCTGATAGCTAATAGGCCAATTGTCTCCCATTCCATCTTTACTGTGAACACGAAAATCATCGGGTCCAAACCGCAGCGAAATGCGTCCCCAGTGATTGGTTCTACCGCCCAGCATGCGACCACGGAACCAGTCAAATTCAGTATCCTCGGTAGTGGTATAGGGTTCACCTTCGATATCCCAACCACCAAAACAGGCATCAAAAGAACCAAAAGGTTGAAGCTGGGTGGGAGCTCCCCGCCGTGGCGATTCATATGGCCACTTGAACATGGCAAAATCTTCAGAGTCGAACCAGCCTCCGGCCTCCAGCATTAAGACATTTGCACCGGCTTTTGTGAGCTGATGAGCCGCCATACCACCGCCGGCTCCCGATCCCACAATTACAACATCATACTTATCCGGACTTTCAATTATCTCCATGAACTTGATCCCTGCTTATGTTTGAAATGGGCTAGTTAACTCTAGTTGGTCATGTCTTTAATTTTGATGTTGCGAAACCACACATCATTTCCGTGATCCTGCAGGCCGATATATCCTTCCTTGGCTACATCCGCAAAACCATCATATTCCGCAAACTTGCTGTTCTTCACCATCTCTTTCCAATCTTCGGTCCAAAGATGATATTCGAGCACTTTTTCCCCGTTCTGATAGTGAACTACGGTCCCGTCATAAACTAAGATACGGGCAGAATTCCACTCTCCGTGTGGATTGGCATTTTGCGGCTGAGCAGGAACCAGATCATAGAGCGAACCGGCCTGTCGATTGCCGTTTTCTCCGAGGCGGGCATCCGGATGGTTTTCGTTGTCCAGAATCTGCATCTCGGGCGCAGATTTCCAGATGGCCTGACCATTTTCGCCGCACTGCTCCTCAGCAAGGTAGAAAATGCCGCTGTTTCCACCTTTAGACACTTTCCACTCGAGCTTGAGCTCAAAATCGCTGTACTTTTTCTTGGTCACAATATCTCCGCCAGCACCACCAGCTTCGCCGGCACCGGATCCCTGTACTTTCAGAGCTCCGTCTGCAACAACCCAGCCGCTGTCGGGAAAGGCCTGGTCACAATATCCACGCCATTGATCGCTGGGGGTTTTACCATCAAATAATAGCTTCCATCCCTCTTCTTTCTCAACCTTGCTTAAGGTATTAACAGGGACGTCTTCCTTACTTTGCTGGGCCATTTCTTTATCCTTTTTGTCTGAAGACTGGCAACTGCCAATCAGCAGGCCAAATCCAATTACAAGTGTTAATGTAGTATTCAGTTTCATAATACTTAATCTGTTAATTGATTTAAGATTCGTAACTCCATCCTTTGCGATAGGGAGGGCGGATGTATCGCTCCGCTGCCTGTTGGGCGTTAATAGTCTCGTAGTTTGTTTCAAATTTCGGGTCCCCGTTGACCACTTTAAAATCATCGGTGGTAACAACACGGATTTCGTCTTCACTGTCGATATTGGTGAATTCCATGTTCTCTCCATCCCACTGCAAAGTTCGCTTGAGATCTTGTAGGCGCACTGCCAGGTTCCCCATCAGTACAACTTCGGTGAGCGGGGCGGCATAGTCGAATGTTGAACTTGGCATCGTGCGGTCACCTTCCGGCTCTTTACAGGCACGTACCCAGTCCATCTCGTGTCCCCCATTCATCGCATTGGGGATTCGTCGAAATTGTTCGGATACCTTTGGTGGATTATCCTCCCGACCAATAATATAAGGATCCAGTGCATAGGTGCTGCAGATGAGCGTGCCCTCGGATCCCACGAACATTGCTCCGCCACCGCTGTCGCCCATTGTTTTTCCTTCCGGGATGCCTTCGGGACGTTCGGGCATTAGTCCCCCGTCGTACCAGGTAAATTCGACCGGCGGCATTTCCACATTGCCCTTTTTAGGCCGTCGTGGAAAGTGATAAGTCACTTTTTCCGCCAGCGGGGCACTCTCGGTATTCAATTGCGTAGAACTGCCTTCGATGGTCTTAGGCTGACCAAGCTGCAGGGCTTTGAATACCGGATCGACGATATGGCATCCCATATCACCAAGTGCTCCGGTACCATAATCCCACCAAGCACGCCAGTTCCAGGGCGTATATGACGGGTGATAAGGCCGCCAGGGCGCTGGTCCTACAAATAAATCCCAATTAAGCGTAGGCGGTGTAGAGGGCGTTTCGGTGGGACGTTCAAGACCCTGCGGCCAAATAGGACGATTGGTCCAAGCGTGTACTTCTTGCACTTCACCAATTTCGCCGTTCCAGATCCACTCACAAATTTTTCGAATACCATCAGCAGAGTTGCCTTGATTGCCCATCTGGGTTACGACGCCCGTCTCTTCTGCAATCTGTGCTAAGCGTCGCGCCTCGTACACCGAGTGTGTGAGCGGTTTCTGCACGTACACATGCTTGCCGCGACGCATGGCCTCGGCCGCTGCCACATAATGAGTATGATCTGGCGTAGCCACGACCACAGCATCGATATCGTCGCCCATATCGTCGAACATGCGGCGGAAATCCTCATAGACTTGTGCATCGGGAAATTCGTTAAAGGTATCGGCCGCATAATCCCAGTCCACATCGCAGAGTGCAACGATATTTTCGCTACTCATATTGGCCAGGTTTGCACCACCCATACCCCCAACACCAATGCCGGCGATGTTGAGCTTATCACTCGGCATCTGATGTCCGAGACCTGAAACAACGGTACTGGGCAAAACTGTTAAACCAGCTGCAGCTGCCCCTGATGTTTTTAGAAAGTCTTTCCGTGAAATGCCCTTGCTGTCATCACCATTATTTTGATCCATGCTATGTATTGTTTCTTTGAATTAACAAAAGTGTCCCGATTCTTATTACGCCTGTAAGTTTTTTTCCAATGCGAATCTGTACTTAAAAAATATTACCTCAAGTATCAATAAATCTATAATAAATTACCACTATTGGGATAAGTCCTTTCCCGCTTGTAATAACAATGACTTTGTCGCTTTAATACCTTCATATTCTCCGAGGTCACTTCCTTCATACTCTACACCGATGTGCCCGGTATACCCCGCACCTTTTATAATTTTCAACATTCTGCGAAAATCAATTGTGGTTTCCTCTCCACGATCATCAAAAGCATAGCTTTTAGCACTAACTCCTTTGGCAAACGACATCATCTGACGAACGCCCTTATAGCGATTGTATTCCTCAACGCAGGACCCTTTTTCACTTTTTATGCAAAAATTGCCAAAATCGGGTAGCGTGCCACAATTTTCCATCCCCACCTGCTGCATTACGTCAGAGATCCATTGCCCATCAGAAGAATATCCTCCATGATTTTCAACAATAATATTGATACTGTAATCCTGGGCAAATTCTGACAATCGCCCCAAGCTATCTACCGCGGCCGCCTTCTGAGTTTCACGGGTACCATCCCCAAACACGTTGACGCGGATGGAATGACATCCCAAATACTCTGCTGCCCTTACCCATTTATGATGATTCTTGACGGCTCGAAGTCGCTCTTGCTCGTCAGTCACTCCCAGATTTCCTTCACCATCAATCATGATCAGGAGCTGATTAATTCCCAGGTCTGAGCATCGCGTATTAAGCTCATCTAGATAGGCTTTGTCATTAGCTTTATCGGCAAAGAAACCGCTAACATACTCCACGGCATTGATGCCAAATTCATTTTTTGCCACGGCCGGAAATTCCAGATTATTAAGCTCTCCATTTTGCAGCATGCGATGAAGACTCCATTCGGCCAGGGAGATATCAAAGAATAGATCCGACGAATCCGAATCAGAAAAAACAGAATTTATCAACCCGGGCATGCTTGCCGAAGCTGCAGCGAAACTACAATACTTGATAAAGCTCAACCTGTCCATAGACTAATCCTCCGTTACAGAATCTTTCATAGCAACCCAACTTTTTTTCTTACCGCTTTCGACCGCTTTGTGAATAAATCGAACGCCGGTCAAACCGTCATGCACCATCGGGAAATCATAGTCATTTGAATTAACCTGCTCTCCCCTTTTATCGGCTTTAATAGCTTCTGCTACGCTGGCATATATATTAGCAAAAGCACCGATAAACCCCTCGGGATGTCCCGGCGGAATGCGTGTATTCTGATAGGACACGGCCGATAAATAGGGATTGCCTTTTTTATAAATTTCTTCCGGCCCATCCGGATATTTGAGGTGCAGATAATTGGGATCTTCCTGCTTCCACTCCAAAGATGCTTCATCACCATAGAGACGAATGTGCAGACCGTTTTCTTCGCCAATGGATATTTGGGATGAGATCAGAACCCCACGTACGCCCTGCTCATAGTGGATCAGCATGTTGGCATCATCTTCCAGGTCGCGTCCTTCCACAAAAGTATTTATGTCGGCATAGAGCTGCTGAATTTTTAGCCCCGTAATGTATTCTACCAAATGCTCGGCATGCGAACCAATATCGGCAATGACCGACGAGACGCCCGCCTTATCGGGATCAGTCCGCCATGCCGCCTGCTTGTTGCCCTCCTCTTCGATGGGCTGGGAGAGCCATCCCTGCGAATACTCAACAACGACTTTACGGAGATTGCCAAGCTTACCGCTGCTGACTAGCTCCCTGGCCTCCTTCACCATGGGATAACCGGAATAGTTATGCGTGAGTGCAAAGATAGTGTCGTGCTTCTCCACCAGCCGGCATAGCTCCTCGGCCTCTTCGATGGTGTTGGTCATCGGTTTGTCACACACCACGTTGATGCCCGCCTCGATAAATGCCTTACAAACATCAAAGTGCAGATGGTTGGGAGTGGCAACGGTCACAAAGTCGATGCGCTCATCGCTGGGTAGCTGACTTTCCTGCTCGGCCATCTGCCGGTAGGAATCGTAAAGCCGGTCTTCATTCAGATTAAGCTGCAGACCGAACTGCCGCGATTTTTCAGCATCCGAAGAAAACGAGCCGGCCACTAAGTTAATATTACCCTGAAGCCGTGCAGCCATCCGATGTACGTCGCCGATTAGGGCATCCGGACCGCCGCCGACCATTCCATAACGAATTGATTGATCCATCGACATGCGTTTACTTTTCGAGTTTATTCAGTTGTGCTTTCTTGTCGCTTAATTTTTGATTGAACATCCATTTGTACAAATGCGGGTTGCTGTAGGCCTGCACCCAGGCGCCGATATGTCCTTGATCCGGATATTCTGTATAACCCGGTGAACCGCCCGCAATACGAATGCCACTTACCATGGAGCGAGAAAATTCCGGGGATACCACCTCATCTTTGCTCCCATGAAATATCCAAAGCGGCACATCTTTCAAAAGGAATGCTTTGCTGGTATCACCGCCTCCGCAGATGGGCACGGCGGCAGCAAACTTGTTAGGCATGCGCTGGATGAGATCAAAGGTACCAAATCCGCCCATTGAAAGGCCTGTGACGTAAATACGAGACACATCAATAGCATGCCTCTGCTCAAGACTATCAAGCAATCTGATCGTCGATTTCATGGGCTGAGTGGGCTCATCGCGCAGCGGCATCGAATAGGTTGCAGACCCAGGGTCACGGTTGGGAAGCCCGCCCCATGTCTCTCCTTCGGGAACCTGTGGGGCTACCACAAAAGCTGGATACTTTTTTCTGAACTTAGGATCAGCAAAATGCGAAACACCCCACTTGAGCTGACTAATATTATCTGATCCCTGTTCACCGGCCCCGTGCAAAAACAGCACCAGCGGATACGTTTTTGAAGTGTCATAGTCGGCAGGCTTTAAAATACGATAGTTAAGCTCATTGCCCGCACTATCCTCGAAAGTTTTGGCTTCGAAATCAGTTATCTGAGCATTGATTACATTTGGAATGATAAAAATAAGGAGTGTAAAAAGTCCGGATCGTAACCTCATCTAAAATGTAATTTAAAATTTACATATTGCGACGATATTGCCCGCCCACTTCGTAAAGCGCCTGCGAGATCTGTCCCAGCGATGCTACCTTCACGGTCTCCATCAGCTCTTCAAAAATATTACCGTTGTTACGGGCCACTACTTTAAGCTGCTCAATAGCCTCATCCGCTTCATCCTCGTTACGCTTCCAGAACGCTTCCAGATTGTCGATTTGCTGCTCTTTTTCTTCTTTGGTCGAGCGAATCAAATCCACTTCCTTCTCTTCTTTCTCATCATCGTCTTCATCATCCTTGGTAAACGTATTTACCCCGACGATGGGCTTTTCGCCACTGTGTTTCTTGGCCTCATATTTCAGACTCTCATCCTGAATTTTGCCGCGCTGGTACATATTCTCCATCGCTCCCAGCACGCCGCCGCGTTCGGTCAGCCGATCAAACTCACTAAGGATGGCTTCCTCAACCAAGTCGGTAAGCTCTTCGATAAAATATGAACCCTGGTTGATGTTCTCATTCTTGGCCGGACCCATCTCCTTGTTTATGATGAGCTGAATAGCTAGTGCTCGGCGAACCGATTCCTCGGTAGGCGTGGTAATGGCTTCGTCATAAGCATTGGTGTGCAGCGAGTTACAGTTATCATAAATCGCCATCAACGCCTGCAAGGTCGTACGGATATCATTAAACTGAATTTCCTGGGCATGAAGCGATCGTCCACTCGTTTGGATATGATACTTGAGCTTCTGCGAACGCTCATTGGCCCCGTATTTCTCCCGCATGGCAACGGCCCAGATGCGTCGGGCAACACGACCAATCACGGCATATTCGGGATCCAGTCCGTTGCTGAAAAAGAATGAAAGGTTGTGTGCAAATTCGTCAATATCCATACCGCGGGACAGGTAATACTCAACATAGGTAAAACCGTTTGCCAGCGTAAATGCCGCTTGCGTAATGGGATTGGCGCCCGCCTCGGCAATGTGGTAGCCGGATATAGATACTGAGTAATAATTCCGGACATTATGGTCAGTAAAATACTGCTGGATGTCGCCCATCATTTTGAGGGCAAACTCGGTAGAAAAGATACAGGTATTTTGCGCCTGATCTTCTTTCAGGATATCAGCCTGAACCGTACCCCGTACAACTGACATCGCTTTTTCCTTAATATCGTTGTAGGTCTCATCATCAACCAACTGGTCGCCGGTAATACCCAGCAGTCCAAGGCCGAAACCGTCATTGGTCTCGGGCAGCTCGTTGTTATACCCGGGGGCTTCAACATCTCGTTCCTCAAAATACTCTTTGATTTTTTTCTGAGCCTCTTCCCACTTGCCGTTCTCTTTGAGGTAACGCTCAACTTCCTGGTCAATGGCCGTATTCATAAACATGGCCAAGATCATCGGCGCCGGGCCGTTGATCGTCATAGATACCGACGTTTTACTGGAAGTCAACTCGAAGCCCGAATACAGCTTTTTCATATCATCCAGCGTACAGATGCTCACTCCGGAGTTACCGACTTTCCCGTAAATATCTGGACGGTGATCGGGATCTTCGCCATACAGCGTAACCGAGTCAAAAGCCGTAGAGAGACGTGCTGCCGGCATTCCTTCACTTAGATAGTGGAATCGTTTATTCGTACGCTCTGGTGTCCCCTCACCGGCAAACATCCGGGTAGGATCTTCACCTTCACGCTTGAATTCGAACACACCCGCTGTAAAAGGATAATACCCCGGTAAGTTCTCCTTGAGTGCAAATTTAAGCTGTTCCCCTTTGTGTTCCGTTTTGGGCAGTGCAACGCGTGGAATTTCCAGTCCGCTGAGCGACTCGCGGAACATTTTGTTTTTGAATGTCTTGTCGCGCACCTGCACTTCCACATAATCAGAACGGTACTCCTCGTACAACTCGTCCCAGCCTTCGAGAATCTTTTTACACCGCGAGTCGAGCTTGCCAAGCCAGTGCTCACGCATAGTTTTTAGATTCTCCTTCATCGTGTCTTCCTCATCCGGCTTCCACCGATCTACCTGCTCAATAGTGCCAGTAACTTCATCCAGCTTGCTGGCAATATCTGTTTGTTGTTCAACCCAGCTATGATAATCCCGAATAGTCTCAGAAATATTAGAGAGATAGCGCTGTCGTTTTCCCGGGATAATGGCCTGCGTCTGAATATCTTCAGCCGGTTCAGGATTAGTATAGATCTTGGTATCCCAGCTTAAACTGTAGTGTTCATTAATTTTATTGATCAGCGCCGTAAAAAGTCTATTCACGCCCTCGTCATTAAACTGAGCGGCAATAGTCGGAAACACCGGCATTGCTTCAGCATCCTGATTCCAGGCGCCACGATTACGTTTCATCTGCTTGCGCACGTCACGAAGAGCGTCGAGCGAACCTTTCTTCTCAAACTTGTTCAATACCACCATTTCTGCCACTTCCAGCATATTGATCTTTTCGAGCTGCGTGGCCGCCCCATATTCGCTGGTCATCACATACATCGGGATATCGGAAACGTTTAAAATCTCAGTATCGCTTTGACCAATGCCGCTGGTTTCCACAATGATCAAGTCAAAGCCCGCGGTCTTGCAAATCTCGACAGCACCTTTTACCGACTGACTCGTTGCCCGATTGCTGACCCGCGTCGCCAGGCTTCGCATATATACCCGATCGGGATCAAGGCTATTCATCCGAATGCGATCACCAAGCAGCGCCCCACCGGAACGGATTTTAGAGGGATCGATAGAAATAACTGCAATATCGATATCTTCAAATTCGGTCAGGAATCGCCGGACGAGCTCATCAGTAAGCGAACTTTTGCCGGCACCGCCCGTTCCCGTAATGCCAATAAGCGGAATGGGATGTCCATTTTTCTGGGCGGGAATCATGCTGCCCTTGCCGTCCAGCAGTTTTTCATCCTCAACTGAAATAATCTCATTGTGAGCGTTTTCAATGGCTGAAATACAGCGAGCGATAGTTTTGTAATCTTGTTCAGTAACTTTCTGGGCATCCACCTCTTCAACATCAGCCGTGTCAAAATCGCATTTCTCGAGCATGTAATTGATCATGCCCTGGAGTCCCATCTCTTTGCCATCTTCTACCGAGAAAATGCGACATACCCCGGCTTCGTGTAGCTCCTTAATCTCATCATCGACAATAACACCGCCGCCGCCACCGAAAACGTTTATGTGGGAGGCACCACGTTCTTCGAGCAGCTCAACCATATATTTAAAGTATTCCATATGTCCGCCTTGGTAGGAGCTCACGGCAATGCCCTGCACATCTTCCTGGATGGCGCAATCTACAATCTCTTGCACCGATCGGTTATGTCCCAGGTGAATCACTTCAGCACCACTGCTCTGCAGAATGCGACGCATGATATTAATGCTCGCATCGTGACCATCAAACAAACTGGCCGCTGTCACAAACCGGATCTTGTGTTCTGCTTCATAAACCTCCGGCCCCTCAGACTGCTGAGATTTAGACTGCTCTTCCACTTCGCTTTTCTTTGCTTGGTCGGATGTCAGGGTATCTTCAGACATACAAAAATTCTTTTCATTGATGATTCGTAGATCAGAAAGGTAACAAATTTAAGCCAATTTTTTGAGCATACGGACTTCTTTAAAAACGTTTTACTGTGCTGAATATTAAAAGTAGTGCCTACTGCTTATTTACCAGGTTGGAAAATCCGCCAGACACAATATTGGTAAGATTAGAAAGTACGCTTGGCAACGCCCATCCTCCGGGACAAACCAAGAATTTAGGTTCCCACACCGGGTTAAACTGAGTTTTATATGCTCTGACCGTTTTAAAACCATAGAAGTTTTCACCATAAGTGAACACAAAATCAGCAAGCCTGTTCCAGCCCGGGGAAAAATCGTGCTCCTCCATTCCCGAAAGTGGTGCCATTCCCATGTTAAACCAGTCGTACCCCTGTTTTTTACCCCACAACATAGTCTCAATCAGCATAAAAGTAATGATACCATCAGGAGCACTCGGACGATATCGTAACAAGTCAGTGGCCAATTCATATTTATCCGCCCCTAATAAAAGATTGGAAAATGCCAGATACTCTCCATCTTTTTTTACTACTGCGACCGGGAAATTCTGGAGGTATTCTTCATCAAAATAGCCGACCGAGAAGCCGCGTTCCTTTCTATTTTGATCCTGAATATTTGCTTCTGAAATAGCCTTCAGTTCGGGTAAATAATCAGGCAACGCTTCTTTGGGAAGTATCTCCCATTCGTATCCTTCGTTACGCAACTTTTTGTATCGATCCCATAACGTATGGTTTACATCCGGTTTGGGAATAAACTCTTCTAGTGGAACCCTGGCTTCCTCTCCAAGCTTAAACAGTGTCAATCCAAGATCGACATAATATTCCAGATACTTATTGCCTACATGGTAAAATACAGGTCGGCAACCTTCATCAGTACATTCGTCACGAAAATCCCAAATCATCTCTTCGGCATCCGACTGCGGTCCCACAGGATCACCCAGGGCTACCCAGTTGTTGCCCTCTCGGGTAAACATGATAAACGAGCTCTTGGACTGATTGACAAGCAATTCTTTATCTCCCAGCAAAACAAGATTTGAGATCGATTTTTTAGATCCTTCCAAAATATTACGAGCTACATCCAATTCGCCTTCGGCCGGCTCATCCGTCTCTTTCCCTTTGGGACGCAGCAGCTTCACTAATCCCACGATAATGGCAAATCCCAATGCCGCAACCGTAGCTCGCATATACCGTGGCGCATCTCCCATTAACGTAAACTCCCACCAGAGATTCTCGGAGTACTCCACATGCTTGTAGGAAAAAATCCCCAGCCAAACAGCGCTAGTAAGCACAATTGCAATCAAGGCAAACCAACGCGCTGAAAATACTTGGCTTATCAACGATGCTTTCCGATGAAATTCTTCACGACATGGCACCATAGCAATAAGCATCACCCCCAGCATCAAAGCTTCTTCGTAATCAGCTCCTTTGAGCAACGAAACGATAATCCCAAAAACAAGAAGCCCGATAGTTAAGTGGTAAGCCCCTTGTACTCTGCGCTGAAGTGCGCTGGCTAACACCAGCAGAGACGCTCCTATTAAGCTGGCCAGGAAGTGCGACATTTCAATGACCGGCAGCGGAATAAAATGCTGCAGCCACTGCATACGAGGCACCTCAGACGGCAAAGCTCCCGAGAACAGCAATATGGCACCCCCAATAAATACCGAGAAACTCATCACCTGGGGAACAACGCGAGGTACCCAGTTCGCCGCCTTTTCGCGAAATTCTGCCACTTTCTGTTGGTTTACCTTGTATTCTTGATAGCCAAGCACAATAAGAGCAGCCAGTAACGGCAGGATGTAATAGATAATGCGATATACAACAAGAATACCAAGCACTTTTGAGCCGGGCATAAAATTACCAAGATACACCAGCATCACCGATTCAAATACGCCCAGCCCTCCGGGCACCTGGCTGAAAAGACCAGCGATCTGGGCCAGCATAAATACTCCCAGGAAACTGAAAAAGTTGCTTGAGCTCGGCAGCAACACATAAAGCACCGAAGCCATCAGCAACCAGTCGATCGAAGCAATAAAAACCTGTTGCAGCGAAAGTTTGAGGTCGGGAAATCTAAATGTCCAGCTCTTGAACGAAAATTCATCCTTAAATTTTGCACTGGCGATCACATAGCCTACGACCATCACCAGCAAAATACCTCCCAGTACACGTAATGATACAAATGGCAGTTCAACGCCACTGGGTAAATCAGGCGTCGCGAAGAGTAACGCCAGTCCCGCCACAGAACAAAAGCCAATCCAGAGAGTGAATGCACTAAAGGCTACAATCTGGGTAACCTGCAGCCCCGAAAATCCCCAAGCCGAGTAAATACGATATCGGATCGATCCGCCAGTGATAAGCGCCAGGCCAATATTATGACTAAAGGCATAGCCCACGAAACCGGCACGCACAATCTTTCCCGCACCAAGCTCTTCTCCGATATAACGAACACCCAACGCATCATAGCCAGTAAGTAGCAAATAGCTTAAAGCAGACAACAGCAGAGAGAATAAAATATAGTGATTGGGAATGGCCGATAACTGCGCTAAAATATCCGATAGTGCATACTCCTGCAGCTTCTGGTTGAGAAACCAGAGCGCAACCACGAAGAAGAGGATGCTAATTAACGGGGTTATTTTTTTAAGCTTTTTCTTCATAAAACAATTGAACTACTGATTCTGCACTAATTATTCAAGCTTATCGTCAAGTCTGCAGTAAGTCCTTTTTTAACTGGCGTACCCTTACGAATATAGTAGGGTTCGGGCACTTCATAAGGTGATACCTGCCCAAAATCCCAAACGTTGTTCCCATTTTCATCCTTGTAGGCAATCACTTTGTATTGCAGCGGGGGCAACTGGGTGATTTCTACCTGACCGGAAAAAGTGGTGTCTCGTCGAATGCCGGATTCTTTGTTTATGACCTCCAATCTTACATTTTGAGCCGTTGAATCTTCTGTCATTACATTAAGTTTTCCCATCTGTGAGCTGTGCCATATCTGGGGCTGGACTTTGCGAAAATCTTCTATAAAAGGATCCCAGACGCGTACTTCGTACTGCAGGCCGTCCTCCCACTGCTCTTTTGGAGCAATGGATAGCACATTGTGCTCAATCTCAACATTGGGCCACTCTGTTAACAACGTATCACCTGCTACAATCTTCAGAGAGTCGCGAATGGCCGGCTCGTCGATGGGTTTCGCATAAGTAACTTTTATGGTATCCGTGGGATAGTATCCTGACAAATTATTGCGTTTGATAATTCGCTGCTTGGTGGTATCCTTCTGAGCAGAACCGGTGAACGTTTGTCCTGTTGTAGTAACGCGATTGCCCGAAGCATCAACAATACCGGACATTCCCAACCTGTAAGATGATTTAGGTGACAACGATTGCTGGCTCTGCGCAAACAGAATATAGGCGTCGTTCGGTTGTATATACAGTGGAATGGCTGATGTAAATCGCACACCCGATGTATCAGTCACGGATATTGCTGCACTATCCGTAAGTACAATATTTTCGCTGAACCGCATCCGCAGGCGGCGGGATGAGAAGAGCCCAATGCCCTGTACCGAAGGCTGAGTCGTATCCACAGAAGTAGTATATACAGTACCAAGAGTATCAGCAGCAGCTTCTTCCAGCTCAAAAAACTCTTGACCAAACGGCTGAGCCTGTTCCTGCTGTTTATCCCAAATTTTATTACGGTTACGATCTTGGACCCAGAAAGCCTTGTAGGTTCCCTCTCTCAAGTACGAAAACTGGAATACGCCAGCCGTATCCGTGGTAGCAATGTAATTAGCCTTCTGGCTTAAATCATAGGGCTCACGATACAGCAGGACACGCTCCCCGTCGGTACCTTCGCCAGTTTGGGCATTAATGACCTTTCCGAATAGTTTACCTTTATCAATTTCGGGTCCAGTGGATACCGCAATCTTATGGGATTCGGACATCTTATTGCCATTCATATCACTGAACTCCGTTCCGACGGTAACAATGAGTGTCGTTAAATCAGGAATCTTGCGATCAAAGACAATTTCGACGGACTTTCGCCCCCAATCCAGCTCATAATTGATACCAATATCGGGCTCAACAATAATAGACTTACGCAGTGTTGAGCGCCGGACAAACTCTGAAAAATGCAGCGTGATCGTCCGCCCCGAGAAATTGGTAGTGCCAGTCTGTGGCTCCGTTTTGATAATTTTGGGTCCGGTTTTGTCGGGTGGGCCGCCGGTGGGTGATGAAGGGGTTGCACAACTCCCAACCAGTAAAACGCCCAGACAAAGAATTGCGCTAACCCATTGGTAATGCTTCACAAATTATCCAGATCGTTAAAATTTAAGTTCAGGCAAAGATACAAATTTTCGATCGCCTTTTTGAGATATATCAGCAACCGATTTTAAAAGAAATCGTATAAAGCTATCAAAACTAATCAAGAGAAAACGCAGCAACAAATTGGGAAAAATCGTAAATTATAATTTAAATATCATTGGGCATGACCGCTTTTCGTTTTCATATTAAATCAGAGAGACTGCTGCTTATCGCTATAGATGCCGTACGGCGTACCATTTAGATTCTGCCCAGTCGTCGCTACGCAGCTCTTTTGCTTCTCGTGATTTCAAGAAATCAGTGGAGCTACTGGATGATTTTTCCCGAAAAGAGGTATACCGGTCCAAAGACGCCGTACTTCTCAACCTGTAACAGGCAACGGCCTTTCATTTTGCGGGACAGTACCAATCAAGTAACGCTTCATTTTCAGATGCCGAGGATAAAATTAATGAGCTTTTTACTAAAAGTGTCAGCCGTGGCGTACAGTCTTTTGTCATTAACGACAATGCCCTGGCCTATGACGGCGAAGATTATGAGGATGTGTACCTGAATGTATTCAAGTCGCTAAACTACCTGCACATGCATGACTTGGAAGCAGCATTGATTGAATCCCGACGGGTATCTTATAAACTCGGCCAGCTTAACATTAAGTTCAAGGGACTAGTAGAAGCCCTTTCAAAAGCTGATACCACCCAACAAGCCAGCTGGAACACCGGCAAGAGCAACGTACAAAACAGTGCTCTGGCCCACTACCTGTCAACTGTATTATTTGCCAAATCCAACAAGCCGGATGATGCACGCATATCCTATGAAAATATGCAAAAGGCTTTTGTGGATCAGCCAGGCATATATTCAAAAGAGCTGGTAGATTCCCAGCCGTTGCAATTGCTTACAAAAGCTGATGAATATAACGTGCTTGTTACCGGATTTAGCGGACGCGGCCCACAAAAACGGCAAAGTGATATTCGTTTATGGCTGGATGATCCCGGTATGTACCTTAAGTTTTCGCTTCCTTCGCTCCGTCGATATCCTTCTATCGTACAATATGTGAAAATTTCTGTGGATGACTCCCTGCTTGTGCCTCTTACTCCTATCGAAGAGATGGATTGGGTAGCCGAAGAAGTCTACAAAGTGAAGGAGCCCATTATCTATGCCCGAACGTTTGTGCGAGCTTTCTTAAAAGCGATGGGCACGCAGACAATCACCAAAAAACCGAGAAAAAGAGTGCGTTACTGGGCGGACTTACCCAAGTGCTTGGTATTGTAGGTCAGGAACTAACTGAAAAGGCGGATCTCCGCGGCTGGCAAACCATGCCGGGACGTGCCTACGCAACCGTATTTAAGCTGCCGACCGGCATGCATCACTTTGCTATCAATTACTACGACGCCAATGGCTCGTTACTATTTAGCGAAAAACAAACGGCAACCATCAACCCACAAAATAAACTAACCCTTATCGAATCACTTTACTGGAATTGATTCGGTATGGAATCACCAACAAAAAATAAAACCATGAAAAACGTAATACTATATATCACACTTTCAGGCCTGCTTGCTTTATCGGGATGTCTTCCTTCTCAAAAAGTAGAGCGTGTTTCACCAGAAACCCAAACCGATTTATCCGGACGCTGGAATAACACTGACGCCCGCTACGTGGCTGAAGACATGATTGCTGATGTCGTCTCAAAACCCTGGCTTGTTCAATTCCGAACCAAACATGAAAAAGCACCAATTGTTATCGTAGGACGCGTACGTAACGAAACAATGGAACACATCGACGCTGAAGTATTTACCAAAGAGATGGAACGCGCTTTTGTCAATACCGGGCAGGTTTCGGTAGTGGCTGACCGTCAAGAACGCAAAGACATTCGCGATGAACGCTACGACCAGCTCGAGCATGCATCCGATGCAACAATCAAAAAGCTGGGCGAAGAACTGGGCGCCGACTATATGTTGATAGGCAACATCAACTCCATTGTAGATGAGTCGGTGAGTGGCAAAGAACTGGCCATCTTTTACACTGTGAACCTCGAACTTGTAAGCATTCAAAGCAACCAAAAAGTGTGGCTGGGTAACAAGAAGATCAAGAAGTACATTAAGCGCAAAAACTTCCGCGGATAGCCCTGTAATTGATCAGAACGGTTACACCTTAAGCATTGTATTATGTATCTTTGAGCGTATTTTTCAATAGACCAATTATTATGTCACTGGTTGATACCAAAGAAGCGAAGTCAATTTTAAAGCGCCCGGCCATCTATACTGATTATTATGAGCTGACGATGGCTCAGGGCTACTTTTTGTCCGGACGGCATGGCGAACGAGCCTGCTTTGACTACTTTTTCCGTGATATCCCATTCGAGGGCGGATATGTTGTCTTTGCAGGCATTTCGGACCTACTGGAAATCTTGGAATCGTTTCGATTTCATGAAGATGAACTGCAATATCTGGCCGAACAGGGATTTAGGCCTGAGTTTCTCAACTACCTTCGTGACTTCGAATTCAACGCCGATATTTATGCTGCCAAAGAAGGTGAAATTGTATTTCCCCGCGAACCCATTGTACGCGTGGAAGGCACCATTATTGAGGCACAAATACTGGAAACGCTGCTGCTGAATATTCTCAATTTCGAGTCGCTGATTGCCACCAAGGCCTCCCGAATGAAATATGCTGCTGGTGATCACAAAGTGCTCGACTTTGGACTGCGACGCGCCCAGGGCTATGGCGGGATTCAGGCAAGCAAAGCCGCGATCATCGGCGGCGTGGAGGCGACATCCAATGTATACTCCTCCTTTGTTCATAACATTCCGGCCAGCGGCACTATGGCACATTCGTGGATACAGTCGTTTGAGGATGAGCTGACCGCTTTCCGAAAATACGCCGAGTACTATCCCGATAACTGCATCCTGCTGGTTGACACCTACGATACGCTGGCCAGCGGCGTGCCCAATGCCATAAAAGTGGCCAAAGAGCTCGAAGAGCGAGGCTATAAAATGAAAGGAATCCGTCTCGACAGCGGTGACCTAGCATATTTTTCCCGCAAAGCCCGCCAACAACTGGATGACGCCGGATTAGACTATGTGAATATTGCTGTCTCCAACCAGCTGGATGAACGACTCATTAAAAGTTTGCTAAGCCAGAATGCCCCCATCGATCTATTTGGCGTGGGTACCCGTCTGGTTACCGGCCATGAATCTCCGGCCCTCGATGGCGTTTACAAACTGGGCTCCGTAAATGGCCAGCCCAAACTCAAGCTCTCCGAAAATATTGAAAAAATTACGTTACCCGGACGCAAAAAAGTGCTGCGCTACTTTGACAGCGACGGTAATTTTTATGGGGATGGTATTGTACTGGCTGAAGAAACAAAACCAAATGTAATACACCACCCTTTTTATCCTGCCAAACATTCAACAGTATCATCTTTTAACTCAGAACCACTTCTTCATCCCTTGCTCGAAAACGGTGAGCAACTCCATGAACTTCCCTCTCCCACCGAGAGCGCAGCCTATGCCAAACAACGACTCGAGAAATTAAATCCCGAGCACAAACGATTCGACAATCCTCATATTTACAAAGTGGGGATAAGTAAAAAATTGATGGATCTTCGAGATAATATCACACAAAGTCTAAAGCAAAAAAGTTGATTGCAACTCTATGAAAGCACTTTTAATTGTTGATGTTCAAAATGATTTCTGTCCCGGCGGGGCATTGGAAGTACCCGACGGCGACGAGATTGTGCCCGTGATCAACGAACTCTCCAAGCAATTTAATGTGGTCATTCAAACGCAGGATTGGCATCCCGCTGGACATTCCTCTTTTGCATCCTCTCATGAGGGAAAAGAGCCTTTTGAAACCATTGAAATGCCTTATGGCCAGCAAGTACTCTGGCCCGACCATTGCGTGCAGGGTAGCCCCGGAGCCGACTTTCACCCCGATCTGGAAACGACCCGGTCACAGCTGATCATCCGCAAGGGCTTTCGCAAAGAAATCGATTCTTATTCAGCCTTTTATGAGAATGATGATGAAACCACCACCGGGCTCACCGGATACCTTGAGGCGCGCGGCATCAACACGATTTATGCTGTAGGACTTGCCACCGACTTCTGCGTAAAATGGTCGGTTGTCGATGGGGTCAAGGAGGGCTTCGATGTGTATGTGGTTGAAGATGCGGTCAAAGGAATCGACATCGAAGGATCAGTCGATCAGGCATGGACTGAAATGTTGAACGCCGGAGCTAAAAAAGTAAGCTCCAAAAAGTTACTGAAATAAAGATGAAGCACGCTGACTTTTGTATCCTTGGAGCAGGCTTGGCGGGCTTATTCCTTGCCGATTCTCTTACCGATCACAACCTCTCATCTATTGTTATTGAAAAAAATGCACTGGCCTCCGGCGCATCCGGTACGCCCGGTGGGCTTGTAAATCCCGCCACGGGCCGCAGGGCTAAAAAATCCTGGAAGGCGGTGCAGTGCTATAAAGCCATTGCCAAGAATCTCGAGAAGATACAGGCAACAACTAATGAGAGGTTCTACCTGAACAATGGGTTACTTCGTCCTGCCCTGCTTGAAAAGATGGCCCGAAAAATGAAAAACCAACATGAAAAAACAACCTGGCCATCCGGCTGGTGCCAGTGGAAAAGCGAAAGTGAAATAAAAGAAATTCATCCAGGTATCGAATGTGTAGACGGTGGGCTGTGGCTGCCCATCGGGCTTACCGTAGATGTTGGCAAGTATGTTCAAGCCTATGCGCAATGGCTAAGGGATGAGGGAATTAACATTTTGACCAACCAGCAACCACTAGAGATTCATCACGATAAAAAGTGGCATGTTGAACTTGGTGATAGCACCATTGCTACAAAATACCTCGTCTTTGCTACTGGGCACTATACTCCTCAATCAAAATACTGGGATTGGCTGCCTATTAATCTCATCAAAGGACAGGTAGCAAAGTTTAAAGCTGCAAGTGGTCCTCTCTCCTTTTCACACTCCATCTCCAGCCTGGGATATATCGCCCGGCTGGATGAAGAAGATACCTTTGTGCAGGGGAGTACCTATGAACACGATTTTGAGGATCTGAATCCCGACCAAGGCGGTGAGGATTACCTGCGCAAACGAATGCATCGGACGCTACCTGAGCTTGAAAAAGAATCAAAAGTAGTAGATCAGTGGGCCGGTGTTCGTACGTCTACTCCCAATTACAAACCTATACTGGGCGAACATCCCAAGCATAAGAATCTACATGTGTTTACCGGCCTCGGTTCAAAAGGACTGCTCTACGGCAAATACCTTGCAAGACACTATGCAGATCATCTTGTCAACGATACAGCACTGTATCCCGAAGTGAACATCAGCCGCTTTAAGGATTAATTACCTCTCATCAATAAAGCATTACTATTGATGGTCTGGTTGACTAAGTACGGCAAAAAAGAGAGGTTGGCATAAATAATTCATCACAAACAGTGCAAGGGATCATTTATGTTCAACAATTCGAGCCAGCCCCCCAGTAAGACGCATCTGCAGAAGCAGATTCTGTTTCTGGTGGTATTGCTTTCCGGCAGCTTCATCGTAACAACTACCATCTTCTGGATTTACGAGCAGGAACAATCAACCATCCAACATTTTGGTGATGTAGCCTGGTGGTGGTTTGTAACGTCATCCACAGTCGGTTACGGCGACCTTGTGCCCTACTCTACTGCAGGTCGTGTTGCAGGAATGATTGCTATTGCTATCGGTCTATTTGGCTACACCCATATTATTGCCATCATTCTGCAAGTAATCCAGCATAAATTTGAAGAAGAGGAGCGCGGCCGTGGCTCGGTTGATTTTGAAGACCATGTTGTAATTTGCGAATACACGGCTTTTGCCGATGAGTTGATCCAGGAGATTAAAGAACGCCAGCTTTACGAAAACAGAAATGTGGTTATCGTTGGCTCTCTCGTCAATCGCACCCCTTACCGAGAGCACTCATTCATCTATGGAGAACCAATTAGTCCCGATGTTTTGCAACGGGCCAACATCAGTAAGGCGGGTACTATTTTCGTATTTTCAAACAACCGCTTTAGCGATCCTGATACGAAAACACTGCATGTGGTTAGCCGTATTAAAAAGCTCAATCCCCATGCCGAGCTTTATGTTGAACTGCACAACACCAATCATCCAATATTAAAAGAGCTGCCCGGTCGGATTACTATCATGGACAGCTCTGACATGCTTCACAAAGCTATACAGCACAAATTTATTGATGTGCAGCAGTATTTAGACGATGAGGTCTAGAACCTAAATAAAAGACCGCTCCAGGCACCGCCGATTCCTGATCCCCGGTTTTCGGAGTTAGGCACTGAAAGAGCACCTACGGTAAGTTCAAAGTTGCGCAGTTCAAGGCCGGTTCCAAACGTAATACTGGATGATGTCAATCCACCCGTCCGATATCCAGCGCGTAAAGGAATAATATTGAATAACTTGTATTCTGCCCCAATACCGAAGGCAACACGCTTGCTGTTCATTCCTACTTCATTTACCCCTTTTTGCAAATCAAAGGCGACTCCTAACTTACCAACCTGCAGATGAGTCCCCAGGCTAACTTTGGTGGGTAATTGGCGGGTAATTTCATCTTTCGAACCCGGCTGGTAATTTAGGTAAATCTCTTTTGAGATACTATCTGCCAGGGCTTCATCGAAACCGTCCTTAAATTCAACACCATCCCAGGTAAACGTATCATTATTGCTAAAGGTGCCAGCATTATTGCTGTAGGATATACTGCCAAGATCAGTAATAGACAATCCTACGCGAAGCTTCTTTGGTCCCTTCATAAAAGAAAACACTTGTTCCAGCGGGCCTGCTAAATCCATCTCGATAGTACCACCGAGATCCACACCAAAACCAGAACCCTGTACTTCGCCAAAGCTGTCGGCATCCGGTTCTATAAAGTCACCGAGTGAACCATCAAAATTATCGTCCTGGCTCGCATTGTAATAGTCTTCGAACTGGCCGGTTAAATTGCCGACCGTTTTGAACGTATACTCAAAGTCATGGACAATTTGATTGTCCGTTACCTGCAGAGTTGAATTAAAATCGAGGTTAGACGTTTGATGTGGAATAAGATACTTCGGTGCAATTCCAGCATATACCTTAATATTTTCTCCTATGCCAAGCAATGATGGTAGTTCCAGCAATTTGAGGGAAGCCCCTGCCGAAACTTCGCTAAACATGACACCACTACCACTAAAATTAACAGGTTTGGGTGATGAAAACCGCTCTTGCGTCACTCCGGATAGCATCACTTCTGCATATCCTCGGTTCATGGATGCCGAAATCATAGACCGGTTTCGAAGTGCCAGACTAAAACTCATTTTATCACCGCGCCAAGACAAACCAATGGGAATGATATCACTTTCAAAAGCCATTCGCTTGGAAGTAGCTGCATCCGGACCAAACCAGTCATTCAATGCATTGGGAGCATTTACAACTTCGCCCGTTGTAAAATGTTTATTATATGCTGAGATGTTCATTAGTGGTCCCCCGGCTGTAGCAGAAATACCGCCCAGTATTCCAACACTTATGCTGGGCTTGGAATCACTGTTGAGCATCAGGTTGGCCGGGTTTACGAAATTTGCATGATAGGTATCCAAATAGGCCGTACCCGTTCCCCCCATACTTAGGCTGCTGGCCGAGAAGTGACCCGATTGCGCCTGAACAGCCGTTCCCGAAGCCAGAGTAATTCCAATCGTAACTAAAAGGATGAATGATTGTTTCAGAAATTTCATAGGATAATGCATTTAATTTACTGTAGAAGTTATGTCAGCTTTCATTCTTATTCGCAGGGTGACAGAATCATCAGCTTTGATACTAACGGCTTGTTTCTCAGGTGTATTAATAGTCACATCCAACATCATCCTGCGGGTGCGGTGAAGATCCTTGAGCTCATCTTCATCAAAACTAATTTGTACGTTGCTCTGGGCAGGATCACTGACATAGCCGTTGTTGCCAACACTAGCACCATCTACTGTTATATCCCCTTTGTGGGTAACCTCTTGACCATTTTCATCAAGCATAGTGATTACTAAATCCAGATTGAGTGGCAGCGCGTTTGTGTAGTTCAACTTCAACGTTGCCCCGGTGATATTCTGTTTTGAACTCCCGTCCGGCAAGTCGCTGAGATCCGCATCCAGGGTATCCTTGAAGGTGGCGCCATCGGCCGAAAAGTTCAGCGGCAGATCCAAAGATAACTTCGGATCAAAAATAACCGGATTTACAATCATTCCGGAACGCTCCTCCTTGTTAACCTTGGCAACTCCCACGAATCGGATCTTAGTAGGCAGGTTGCTGAAGAATTTGGAGATCGTCGTCAGATCTGTATTAAAGACATTGTCTCCTTCCTCTCCCTGTTGAGCACTCGGGCTTTCAGCTGTATCAATTGCAAACTTGATTAACTTGCTGGCATCAGCCGGCTGACCATTGACCTCCAGTTGGCTGGGCACTTCACTACTCGTTACCTCATGTTTTGATCCAGACTTGCCAGTCAGATAGGTGGTATTCCCCTTAGCATCCGTCCCGGCAATAATTGCATAAATAGTCGTATTGACGCCGAGATTGGTGTTGTAAAGAGTTCGCAGCGTAGGATTCTCAAAAGTTAAATCTGAAACGCGATCCGAAAGATCGCTCATCCCATCAATATTGGTCAATTCCGCTTCATCATTATTGAAAACATCAACATTTTCTCTGCCATCATTCGTCTGATCAGTATTCAGCATAACTACTCTCGGCACCACATATCCTTTAGCCTCACTGATTTGAAGATTATTAAGATCAACTTCAGCAATCAGCCCATCAGTTTCACTGATAGTACGCATACCAGATCCGGAACCATTCTGTGTATTTTCAGTTTTTGCATCAATAGTATAGCGCACTGTTCCATTCTGTGCCTTAATGCGGTAGCCCGAAAGATCGATAGTGTTTGAATAATTGCCGGTTGCTGAAACATTAATAGTAGGCAATTTGAGCGGCTGACCGTTGTCATCTACAATATCAGGAAAAGCTATATCCAGGGAGTTGACCGCAATGCTTAACTCACTGTTAATATTTACGTCCAGATCACCATTGCTGAGTTTGACGTAGGAATCAGGGTTCCGGAACTCAAAATTACTCTGATCTACGGTCGAGCTTCCCGAATCGTTAAACGATTGTGATTCCACAGCTGCAGTCACCTGTGAGGCAACCAGACCTTGACCAATAACATCATTGACAATAAGATTACCACCGTCATCTTTCATCGTCTGTGAATTCCAGTTGGCGGTAATATCAACACTAATGTCCTCAAGAGGATTAGTTGCCGAAACATTGGCAGGAACATCAAGTAGTACAGTTTCAGTAGTATTATGTGCAAAGTTATCATTTGAATCACCATCTGTTCCCACAGTAGTGGATCCCACATCGTTACTACCCGATTGAAGAGTTAGGTTCAACACATCTATGTTAAATCCAAGCTGATTGGTTATCGTCAACTGCAAGGCACCGTTCTCTTTAATTACGGCACTCTGGAAATAATCGGTGCTAAAGTTAATTTCAACCGTTCCAGGTGTTGATCCTGCTGGTACTGGATCTCCCTTACTTAATACAACCTGTGAACCAGTAATATCGGTGAATCCGGCGGTACCGACGTTACCTGATCCGGAGTTAAAGTTGGTCAACGATATTTCACCGACATCCGCATCTACTGATGCAGGATCAGCATCTACTTCTGGAATAGCATCATTGAGATCACCAAAATCGAAGTCCTGCTCTTTGGTAATCCGCACCAAACCATTCGCATCGGGCGAAAACAGATCGACATAATCCTCGGAGGTAGTATCGATCAGCGCCTCACTTTTTCCCAAAAAGGGATACGTTTTTTCTATGGTCAGTGGAGCTTCTATTTCATGATTTAGTTTAAAATCGGGGGCCTTGGGTTGTTCACATGCCCAAACACCTACAACGAGTGCAAGACATGCTAATAAATGCAGCGTTTTTTTCATCTGTAAATGATCCTCTTTAAAATTTATCCCGTTTGTATTTAGAATGAGAGTATAATAATGCCGAACGCTAAATTCGAGGCGTTATGAAAAAACCTCGAAATCTATTGCTCGTTCAAATCGGAGTACGATGATATCGATTTGCCTACTTTTTTCCTAAGCAAAATACCCTCTGTCTCTTTGATATCTATTCTTGTCTCTCGCTTCTTAAAAAAGTATCTATTTAGGAGAATCACAAAATTTGAAGAATAACCGTATATATACCGTCTGATGAGCCTACTCTCTCAAATCCTGACTGGCAAAAAACGCAATTATGCAGGTATTGTAAAAATAAAAAAGACTTCATTGAGCAAGCTTATCTCAAGCCTGATCAACGAAGTCTTAAATTGTGCCTGTGCTCCGAATATCTAACAAAGAAGTGCGGAGAGGGAGGGATTCGAACCCTCGGTACGCGCTAGACGCACACACGCTTTCCAAGCGTGCGCCTTCGACCGCTCGGCCACCTCTCCTAAGAAGAACGCAAATATAGGCTAATTTTTAGCTGATATCAACGTTTAAAATCCAAAGGTAAATATGTGTCTGGTATAGGCTCGTACAATTTTGCCATCGTTCTTGGCAGGACGAAATTTCCACTGTAGTGCGGCATTGATTGTAGCATCGGCAAGACCGTAGCCGATGGTTTGTACGTTTCGAACATTACCTGTTTCCTGATCATATAGCTTAATCTGAGAAATACTTGCCTCTTCTACCAGTCCCTCTTCATTCACAAGAAAACTTACCCAGATCTCAGCTTTCACATTGGCTTTCTTGGCTGCTTCGGGCACCGTGGGCTCAACAATACGGATCACGCTGGGCCCACGCTGAGGATTAGTCACCGGTTTCTCAGAATCCCCCATGCTACCCGTGATACTCGTTGAGAGTGAATCAGAAAATTCCGTATCGTTAATTTCATCCAGTTTGATTTCCTCTTCTATCACCTTGTCGTTTGGTTCGGGAATCGGTACCTGAGGCGTGGGCGGTGGCGGAGGCTGACTCTGCTGACGGGTCATCACCACATCTTCGATGGCAACAACATCATCTGAAAAATTGATATCCTGATAAGTCTTACTACCGTCTTCAGGGGTGGGCCAGAAATTAAAAAAGCCGAGTGCAATCACTTCGGCTATTATTACACACGCCATCATGCGATGACGGTAACTCATCTCAGTTCTATCGGTATGAGGTTGATTGCTAAGCAATAATTATTCTTTTTGCACACCTTTGTGATTCGTTCGCAGAGATCTTAACTCTTGTTCTATCAACGTGTGAACAGTCTCTTTTAATTCTCTTTCAGATTCATACTCATCAGAGGATATCGGATCAAGCACTGAAATAACGAAATCCTGACGGTATCCCGGTCCCCATTCGCCTGAAGGCATCGCCTGATATCCACCATCTAAAACGACAGGAAGCACATTAAAATTATACCGTTTGGCCAGTTTAAAGGCACCATTTTTAAAGGGCTTCAGATCTCCGGTAGTCGTACGAGTACCCTCAGGGAAAATCATACCTGGAATGCCATTCTTGATAGGTTCCACAAGTTTATCCAGGACCTTGGCCGATCGCATACTCTGACGATCAATACTTATATGTCCCGTCATATAGATAATCCACCCGAATATCGGAATTCGAAACAGATCTTTTTTGGCTACCCATTTCATCGTCCACGGCAACAAGTAGGACAAGGGTAAATCCAAAAAGCTCTGATGATTGGCTACCACAATAGTAGGCTCTGCAACTTTTTGGGAATCGGCACCGCGGATATCAAAACGCCAGCCAGGATTCACCTTGAGCATGAACCATGCCAGCCCGCGAAGGGCTCTGTTGGGAATAGAATGATAAGAATCGAACGGATAGGTGATAACATACAGCAGCGATACAATTGCAAAAAAGAGGATAATACAGAACGCCCAATATATCCAGATGACGATGCCAAAAAGTGTCCTCATGATGCCGTCTTAGGTGTTAATATCCTGCAATGCACGTCTAATAAACCCTTCATGCTCATCTAATTTTTGTCTGGCCTCCTCCCTGCTCAAGTCTCCGAGAACCATCATCAAGGCTGTTTTTACGTGTCCGTCAGCAGCCTGTAGATACTCATCCGCCTTTTCATAATCAACATCGGCGAACATCATGATGATGCGTCGCGACCGTTCATGCAGCTTCTGATTTGAAAGCTGGAGATCGACCATCACATTTTCCAATACCTTGCCCCGGCGGATATTGGCGCCAGTCGTAATCATATTCAGCACCATTTTCTGGGCCGTAGCACTTTTCATGCGCGTGCTTCCCATAATAACTTCCGGTCCAACCGGAATATCGATAAGCACATCCACCTCGATATCTATTTGGGAGCCCGGCACTGTAGTTACAAAGATAGTGTGACATCCTTTTTCGTTGGCCTCCTTGAGAGCTCCGTGCACGTAAGGCGTGCGTCCGCTGGCTGCCAGGCCACAAACGACATCATTTTTTTGCAAATTCTCATCGCGCAATGCCTGTCGCCCGTTTTCTTCGTAATCTTCAGCTCCCTCCTGTGCTACAAATACCGCCTCTTTTCCACCTGCAATAAGTCCAATCACCTGACTGGGATCTGATCCAAAAGTGGGGGGACATTCGGCGGCATCTAAAATACCCAGACGACCACTGGTCCCAGCACCTGCATAAATCAGGCGACCTCCAATTTCAAAAGCCTCTTTGACCAAATCAATGGCACCAGCAATTTCGGGGAGCTTTTTTTCGACCTCATTGGCTACCTTTTTATCCTCCTGATTAATCATTCGGGCAATTTCAAGAGAATCAGCCAGATCAATTTCCTGCGTGGCAGGATTCCGTTGCTCGGTATCCAATTTCTGTAGCTGACTAAACAACCGTTGATCTTTCTTTCCCACGTCAAAATAATTTATCGGATTAAAATGATAGCATACTAAAATATAAGATTTGACGGATTATTTTTGCCCGACCCGTCCCAGGTGCGTCCGTTTGAATGAATCCAGGTATTTGAGCCCATATCCCAAAATGCGATTCATCGACGAGTAGACAAACAGAACAGCTCCGCCAAGCTCATTATATCATCAATATCGATAACAAAACAATAGCTGTCTCCAGCTTGATGTTCCTCTTCAGGGTGGGACTTATTTTTGCTTTCGATGCTTCCACCATTTAGAGTGGGCCCCATTTGTCGAATTGTGACCCAGCTCCTGCGATTCTTCTTCTCCTTCATCTTCAAGCTTTAGCAACGAAGCGGCCAACGCTTTCACCTCGTCATCAAGAGGATCTGCTGCATCCAGTTTTTGGGCGCTAAAATAGTCTGGCACAAAATGCGTGTCATAATCTCCCGACGTAAATGATTCATGCGTAAGCACATATTTACAAAACGGAATGGTCGTGCGACAACCTGATATTTCGTACTCATCCAGTGCCCGCAACATTCGTTTGATGGCATGCTGCCGATCGTTGCCGTACGTACAGAGCTTCGAGATCATCGGGTCGTAATTGATGGTGATCTCCTGCCCCTCTTCCACTCCAGAATCAACGCGGACGCCATTGCCTGACGGAATGCGATGCTTAGTCAATGTGCCGGTACTCGGCAAAAAGTTGTCCCGCGGGTCTTCGGCATAAATACGGCACTCCACAGCATGACCTTCCATAGTCACTTCTTCTTGTTCGAGTGGCAGCTCTTCACCTTCAGCAACCAATATCTGCAAGGCCACAAGGTCTAATCCTGTAATAAGCTCCGTCACCGGGTGTTCAACCTGCAGACGGGTATTCATTTCCAGGAAATAGAAATTGCGGTCAGCATCTACCAGAAACTCGATGGTACCTGCTCCCACATAATCCACAGCTCGTGCCGCATCCTTCGCCGCTTTGGCCATCTCTGAGCGTAGCTCTGGCGTCAGTATCGAACAGGGTGCTTCCTCAATCACCTTTTGATGCCTGCGCTGTATAGAGCACTCACGATCATAGATATGCAACACATTTCCGTGCTCATCTGCCATAATTTGAAACTCTACATGCCGCGGCTCCACCAAATACTTTTCGATATATACGCGGTCATCCCCAAAAGCGTTTCGCGCCTCCGACTTAGCTGCTTTAATACCTGATTTAAATTCTTCCTTTTTGTCAACAATGCGCATCCCTTTTCCGCCGCCCCCTGCTGCGGCTTTAACCAATACGGGATAGCCAATCTCATCGGCAATCTTTTCGGCTTCCTCGATATCCTTTAATTCTTCTTTGGTACCCGGCGGGAATGGCACGTCGGCCTTGCTCATCAGCTCACGAGCCGCCGTTTTATCACCCATTAGTCGGATAGCCTTGGCGCGCGGTCCAATAAAAATAATGTCTTCTTCGCGACAACGCTCGGAAAAATTCCCGTTTTCGCTCAAAAACCCATAGCCTGGATGAATAGCATCAGCACCAGTGTCCTTGGCCGCCTGTATGATCTTGTCGATCACCAAATAACTTTCAGAAGAGGCGGCCGGACCAATATGAACCGATTCATCTGCCTGCAACACGTGCGGTGCATCGGCGTCCGGGGTAGAATACACCGCAACTGTCTTTTTGCCCAGTTCCTTGCAGGTCCTGATTACGCGTAGTGCTATTTCGCCGCGATTGGCGACTAAAATTTTGTTGAACTCTGACATAGTTAAATTATATGTGTCTTAAGCATTTGCGGCCACAGATCCCATTCCTCTTGTTCATCTGTGCCCCAAACATCGAGTTCATGTTCAATAAATTTCATGCGAAGTACATCACTCATCCGACGGGCCTGTTCCTCGCGTTCATCTATATCATAACTAACCAGACGAAAATCAATATCGCGGATTTTGTTGAGGGTCTGTTGGTTATTCATATTCGGCACAAAATCTATGGGATTGTTGTAATATACTTCGTCGCTGTAAAACCCATCCATAAAACAATTGATGTCATAAATACCGCTCATACCAATGGCTTTACCAAAAGCCTGGGGATGCTTAAGTGCGGTTGTGATGGCATGATAACCTCCAAGATCAACTCCGGCAATAATGACAAAATTGATCGATGCCTTTTCCTGTACATAAGGAACAACCTCTTCGACCAAATACGATTCGTATTGCTTCTGGCGGGTAATGCGCTGTTCCGGTGAGGCATCCTCGTTTAGTAAGCTTTCCTTATCAACCGAGGACACGCAATATAACTGGTTAAATCCGTTCTCAAGCTGATAGGATATGCCCTCGGTCATCCCAAATTCATTCCATTGCGTGCAGCTAGCCCCTCTTGTCGGGAGTCCGATAATTGGAGTTCCTGACTCTCCGTAAATAGTCAGCTCCATGTCTTTTCCAAGACTGGGACTCCTCCACTTCTTCGTTTTACTTTCCATTCCACTCCTTTTCTGTTATAAGTACATAATTTTGAAATGGAATATAACAGTTCCGAAGCTTATGTGTAAACGCGGAAATACCCGTTGGTGGGCTAGGACTTACCAACCCGCATTTGATAATATGCCTGAGGGAGTATGAAAAGTTTTTCGGTGGCATTCAGATAAGCACGATGGTCGAAGACGTTATAATCATTAGCTTCGATCTTATCCAGAATACGGCTGTAATTTTGCCGCGCCAGGTATACCGGTAATCGACTATCTGCCGACAGCAGTTGAATGCCTTTGTCAGAGCGATTGTAATACCTCCGCGTGCGATTAATTTCGAAACGCAGCAGATCCGTCACCTGCTTATTGAGCGAGTAATCGAATAAGTCCTGTTCGGTAACACCAAAGCGGTCGAGGTCTTCTTTTGGTAGATAGATGCGGTCGCGTCGCAGATCTTCCCCCACATCACGCAGGATATTTGTGAGCTGCATAGCGATCCCCAGATCCACAGCGTAGCCTAGTGCTTCGCGGGATTCATACCCAAATACCTGGCTCGTCATCAATCCCACAATGGAGGCCACCTTAAAGGAGTAGTCGTAGAGCTCATCAAAAGTCTCGTAGCGGTTTTTGAACAGATCCATGCAGACCCCCTCCATAAGCTCAAACGGCATCTCAATGGGGATATGATACCGTTTCAAGACATCCGAAAAGGCAATAAGAATCGCATTGTCATGATCCCGGCCGTCGTAGGTATCTTGCAGTTTCTGTTTCCAACTGTCGAGCCTGCGCCGGATATCTTGTCGACTCAACTTTTCTTGTTCAACAAGATCTTCCGCCTCATCTACAAGGTCATCGATGTACCGGCAGAGACTGTAAATAGCAAAGATTCCGCGCTGCTTATGATTTGGCAGAAAGCGCGTAGCCATATAAAACGTCTTGGCATGATAGCGCGTGATCGATCGACATTCTGCATAAGCTGCTTTGAGCTGGTCACTCTCCAGCTCATCAATTACCGACCTATGGAACGAAGTCCGCCGGTAAAGCGGCTTAATCAACGCGTATGGAATACGAAACAGGTCGGTCATTTGGCCAAAATTTTTTTTGGTTCTTAATTCAATTATCAAATGTTTTTTTATGAGCAAATAGTTCCTACTATAATTTTAAACTTTTTTAACCCTCATAATGACAGACAAATCCCTACATCTCATTTCTATTCTTGTAAACTTTTTTTGATCTTCAATCGATATTAAATATTCAATAAAAATAGTATTGCTGTGTCCAACTCAGACATCGATTCCAGCGCGCTGAATAATTGTATCACACAAACAGACGTCCCAGAGTATCCCGCCCCCTATCGCGGCAAGGTGCGCGATGTGTATTCTCTTGGGGATGAAAATATCGGGATTGTAGCCAGTGACCGCATTTCAGCTTTTGACCACATCATGAAACAGTCCATCCCCTACAAAGGACAGATCCTCAACTCGCTGGCAGCCTTCGCCTTTGACAAAGTGGATGATCTGGTAGCCACGCATGTGGTGGACGTGCCCCACCCTAACGTGACCATTGCTAAAAAATGCAAACCTATCCCTATTGAAGTGGTCATTCGTGCCTGCCTGACAGGCCATGCAGCACGCGTCTATAAATCAGGTAAGCGCACCCTTTGCGGCGTTGAGTTACCTGATGGTATGGTCGAGAATCAAAAATTTGAGGAACCTATTCTTACTCCGGCAACCAAGGCAGAAGAAGGTCACGACGAGGATATCTCTGAGCAAGAGATTTTAGATCAAGAAATTGTGGACCCGGATATATGGGAGGAAGTGCGCGAAAAAGCATTCAAGGTATTTGAGCGCGGGCAAAAAATCGCCCAGCAGCAGGGTCTCATCCTAGTAGATACCAAGTACGAGTTTGGGCTCCACGATGGCGAAGTAACCCTTATTGACGAGGTTCATACGGCCGATTCCTCGCGGTACTTTTATGCGGATGGATATGGGGAACGACTCGAAAAGGGAGAACCGCAAAAACAGTTATCCAAAGAGTTTTTACGGGAGTGGCTGATGGATCACGGTTTCCAGGGAAAAGAGGGACAAACCCTGCCGGACCTGCCGGATGCCTTTCGCATCAAGGTGTATAACCGATATACGGAGTTATTTGAGAAACTCACTGGTCAATCCTTCGATCCCACCCCTCTGGATATGAATACCTTTAATGATGAGCTGAAAGAGGTCTTTGACAAGTATTGATTTAAGACAAAGATTTCTCGTTTCACTCGAAATGACAAGACTCTCTAGTACCGTAGCTCCGCTTCGGTACCTTTTTTACATTTCTAGATACCTTGAGCTATAAATCCAGATGACTTATCAGACGACAAGCTCAGTCGTCAGATGAGTAACTTAAGCAGTAACCGATGGCTTATTATTGATGTGCTTGGCTAACCGGGTCAATGCTTTCTTCCCCTTAAGGGCTTTGCGCATAAAGTTGCGCTCGTCTTTATTCTTTGACAAGTATTCCTCAAAGGATTCACGCTCGGCAGTGCTCAAATTCCCATCGAGATAATCGGTTAGAAATTCAGTCAGGACGGTATCGGAATCAAATGCTGTAGATTTCATGGGTATAGAGGGTAATAGATTCTGGGACAAGTTCAAACCTTTATCTACTACCCTCTAACCGAGCTAAGCTGAAATTGTTTCAGGCTGATAATAATTTTCTAATAATTCTTGAAGTTGTGCCCGTCCACGGTTGATTCGTGACTTGACCGTACCCATGGGCAGGTCGGCAATTTCAGCAATTTCTTCGTACGACAACTGCTGGATATCACGCAATACAACTACTTCACGAAAATCTTCGCTAAGCTTCATAAGTGCCTTCTCAAGCTCATCAATGCACATTTTTTCGTGCAGCGAGTCATCCGGCAGGATATCCGTGTCCTCCAATTTCATGGGACGATCCTCGGAATCATCCGGATCTTTGTGGATGGTGACTTTCGTCATGCGCTTTTTCTTTTTGTATAGGCTCTTTGCCAGATTAATGGCAATGGTGTACATCCATGTAGAAAATTTAGCAATACGCTCATAAGAATCACGACTGCGAAAAACACGGAAAAATGTTTCTTGTACCAAGTCTTCACAATCCTGGTGATTGTGTGTATAGCGATACAGAAAATTGTGCAACCGATCCTGATATCTATCTACTAAGAGATTAAAAGCCTGTTCGTACCCAGATTGAAATTTTTCCATCAAATCTTCGTCCGACATCTTTTGAAGTTCAGCTCTTGAAACAGCTTGCATAAATGACCCCAACTTTTGTTGCAGTTAATAATTACCGGGTCATCAGCCTTCCAATAAATCGAAATAGTGATATACTAACTGATGATCCGCTTAATCATCAGGAGAAGTATCGTCGAGGGGTCCATTTTGGTGAAGCCTTTCGAAGCTCGATCGGCATCCAAAAGTGCTTCAAATATTTTGGGCATCTCGGCCAGTTGAAAAGCTGAAGCATCTTTCCAAAGCTTGTTGAAGTACCAGTTGTTGCTGATACCTAAAGTTTCTTGAACTTGTCGCTTGGAATTACCCTGTCCAGCTAACCGGCGTATTTGCCAGATGTTTGAAAACACATTGTAAAAGAACCCCACGGAACGAATAATTTCTCCCGTGTTCGCTTTAGAATGCTGCAACATCTGTTCCGCGATAAACAGGGCCTGCTCCAGATCGCGATCGAATATGGCGTCTTTGAGCTCAAACACCGAATATTCGCGATATAGGCCGATTATTTTTTTTATATGGTTCTCTTGGATGGTTTCAGAAGTGTCCACAAAAGTGCACACCTTATCTATTTCTGTGGACAGTAGCTTAAGACTGTTGCCCACATATTGTGCCAGCATCTGGGCAGCTGGCGGTTCAATCTTTTTATGATGCTGTTTTTGAGCCCAACTGATAATCCAGTCAGGTAGGCGGTAGTCGGGCACTTCTTCGAATTCGTAAAATCCAGAATGCTTTTTAAATGCTTTGCCAATTTTCGTACGACCAGAGGGTTTTTTAGTATCGATACAAACAAACAGTGTAGCAGGATTCGGCTGTTCGAGATAGGGAATGAAATCATTAATCTCTCCCTGGTACCCTTCGGCCTGGGCTCCATAGCCATCCAGCTCCTTAAAATCCCTAAGGATCACGACGCGCTTCTCGGCCATCATAGGATAGCTGCGGATAATCGACAGGACTTTTTCAGGCGTAACATCGCGACCGTATAGCAGATCAAAATTGAAGTCTTTCTGATCCTCGGGCACAAGCTTCTCTACAGCCTCCTGCAATTTATCCAAAAAGAACTCCTCTTCCCCATAGAAAAAATACACGGGCTGTCGGTCGTCTGAACGAAGCTCGCTCAGTACCTCGGAGTACAGTTCTATGCTGGTCTTTTTGGCCATGTTAAAGCTGTTAGTTTTCAGCCATCAGCACTCAGCTAGTCTGAAAGCCAAGCGCTGAAGACTGAAAGCTAAAATTAAGGTGTCAGTCGTCCCATCATGCGGGGGAATGGGATGGTTTCGCGGACGTGATCCAAGCCACAGAGCCATGCTACTGTTCGCTCTAATCCAAGTCCAAAGCCAGAGTGCGGAACCGATCCGTATTTGCGCAGATCCATGTACCACTGGAACGTGTCTTCTGATAATCCATGCTCATTGATTCGCTTGCGGAGCGTTTCGAGATCCTCCTCGCGCTCGCTGCCGCCAATGATCTCACCGTATCCCTCAGGGGCCAACATATCACAAGCCAGTGCCAGTTTTTCGTCCTCGGGATCACGCTTCATGTAGAAAGCTTTAATATCCGCCGGGAATCGGTGCACAATTAGAGGGGTATCATATTTCATGGTCAGCAAGGTTTCGTCGCTGCCACCAAAATCTTCGCCCCACTCAAAATTGAGTGCCGATTCTCTCCAGTCGGGAATGTTACGCAGATCTTCTTCAATCTCATCCATACGGATGCCAATTTCTTTTACTCGCTGATCGATCTGGGCTTTTCGCCATTTCTTAGCCTGCCCCCGTTCCTTCTCGATCTCGTCGCGTTCTTTTTCAAGCTCTGCGTATTCCTTCTCTCGATCCTCAACCATCTGATCCAACATCTCATCCATTTCGTCGCTCTTAAGCTGCTCAACAGCCTCGGTGTATGAGATGCGTGGGTAGTCCTCTTCAACCGTCTTTCGGAGCGTCTCAGTGTCACGCTCGAGGATTTCCAGCTCTTTAGGACGACGATCCAGAACACGCTTTACAATAAATCGGATAAAATCTTCGGCAAGATCCATATTCATCTGTAGATCATAAAACGCCATCTCCGGCTCGATCATCCAAAACTCAGTCAGGTGCCGGCGGGTCTTGCTTTTCTCCGCTCGAAAGGTTGGCCCAAAGGTATAAATCAGTCCGTGTGCCATGGCCATGGCTTCGCCGTAGAGCTGTCCTGACTGCGTCAGGTAAGCCGAATCATCAAAGTATTCAGTCTCAAAGAGATTGGTCGTGCCCTCAGCCGCGTTGCCGGTAAAGATTGGCGCATCCATCTGCACAAAACCACGCTCCTGGAAAAAAGTATGGATAGCGTAAATAATCTCATTGCGCACGCGCATAGCGGCCCACTGCTTTTGACTGCGCAACCACAAGTGACGGTTCTCCATCAGAAAATCTACGCCGTGATCTTTGGGCGTAATAGGATAATCCTCTGCAATTTGATATATGTTTAGATTGGTAACCTGTAACTCGTAACCACCAATACTTCGCTCATCTTCTACCACTTGGCCGGTTATTTCAAGCGAGGTTTCTTGACGCAGCGCTTCCGTCTGCTCCCAAGCTTCTTCACTCACGGCATCTTGCGCCACCACACATTGACAAATACCGGAGCCGTCACGCATTTCAACGAAATAAATACTTCCACTGCTTCGATAATTATACACCCAGCCTTTAAGAGTTACTTCTTCATCGACGTGATCAGACAGATTGCTGATATAAACCATGCTTCTTTCAAATAATTTGTTGTTAAAATGATAACCTGAACCTGTTAGCGCCCACAGGACCTAACAGCATTAATCTCGTTCTGAAAATACTTCTTTAAAGCTGTAAGATCCCAACTAACCTTACGGCCTTAGGTTTTCTATTACCTGAAAACTATAACAAGTCAAACCCAAACGCTATCAGGTTTTTAAATGAGGTCGAATCTAACCATTTCTGATCAGACTCGAAATCTATTGGCAACTATTCTTCGGGAAGCAACAGTGCTTCCGAGAAAGTATCATTGTCAAAGAAATTCTGTGCAAAATCTTGAACCTGGTCAGCTTCCACGGCATCAATTTTCTCCTGTAGCTCATCGAGCGTCACAAAGCGGTTAAAATAGATCTCGCTTTTAGCCAGCCGTGACATCCGGTTACTCATACTTTCTACAGACAGCATCAGCTTACCTTTGAGCTGTGCCTTGGCCTCTGCCAGTTCCTTTTCCGGGATGGGATCCTGCTTTAGCTTGTCAAGCTCAGCCTCAATGAGCTCCCGCACGTGATTCACATAATCTTTGTCCGTACCCACATAAATACCGTACAGTCCGGTATCCTGGTACGACTGATTGAAGGACGTAATATTATAGCAGTAACCATACTTTTCGCGCACATTTTGATGCAGCCGCGAGCTCATGCCCCCGCCCAACACCGTATTCGCCAACAACAACCGATATTTATCATCGTGATTGTAGTGCAGACCCCGACGCCCGCTGATGAGGTGCGTCTGCTCGATAGGCTTTCGCAACTCGACCTTATCGGGCTGGTGCTCAGGTATTTCAGGATTTCTTTCTACCGTCTCCTTCGGTTCTACCTCACTAAAATAATCGCTCACTAATTCTACTACCCTGTTGTGATCGACGTTCCCTGCTACCGAAACCAAGAGGTTGTCTGGTTGATAGCGCTCTTCCATATAATCGTAGAGATCCTGTCGCTCAAAAGCCGCAACCGTATCCTCAAAACCGAGTGTGGAGTTGCCGAGTGGATGTCCCTTAAACACATGACCACTGAACTGCTCAAACAGGTAGTCATCCGGACTGTCGCGGTACATCTTCATTTCCTCGATAACCACCTTTTTCTCCTTCTGGATCTCATCTTTTGGAAAAGATGGATGCAACACCATATCCGAAAGCACATCCAGCGCACGCTCGAGCTGTGTATTCAGGCATCGCGAATAGTAGCAGGTGTATTCGGACGAGGTAAATGCGTTCAAATAACCGCCAACCGATTCCATACTCATGGCAATATCGAGCGAGGAGCGGTTTTCAGTTCCCTTAAAAAGCATATGCTCTAAAAAATGAGTGACGCCGGCCATACGATGCGTTTCATTACGGCTACCGGTTTGGGCCCAGATACCGACTGCCACACTCTTGACGCTCTCGACATGTTCTGTAACAATTTTGAGTCCATTATCCAGCGTAGTCTTGTTTACAAAATCAATTTCTTTCAAATTCTTTGTTGAGCTCATAGAAGTATTAATATTTAAACGGGAGTACAACCCCTTTTAGCTAATATTTTACTAATAATACTGTCATTTCGAACGGGGTGAGAAATCTATGTTTCAAAACTCTTTATCAAAACAAAGGTCTCTCCCAGCGGTCGAGATGACAACTATATCCTAAAACAAAACGCCACCCCGAAGAATCGAGATGGCGCTAATGTAAGACTATTTTATGAAGATAAGATAAGCTTAGTTGTTATCTCCGTCTTTGGGAAGCAGTGCTTTGCGAGAAAGTCGCAGCTTACCGCCGTGTTCCACTTTAAGCAGCTTCACATCCAGCTCATCACCCACTGAAAGCACATCGCGTACATTATCAACGTGTGTGTGGTTGATTTCAGAAACGTGCAGCAGGCCATCTTTGCCCGGTACAATCTCAACAAAAGCACCGTACTCTTTAATGGCTTTTACCGTACCGTGGTAAGTGGCACCCTCTTCGAGGTGACCAATAATACCCTGGATGCGTTTCTTGGCTTCTTCAGCCTTGGAAAGCGCGTCGGCCGTAATCGTAATCTTGCCAACTTCTCGCTCTTCATCTTCTTCTACCCAGATTTCAGTATCCGTTTCTTTCTGGAGCGTCTGAATCACTTTACCGCCCGGTCCAATCACAGAACCGATATCATCTGCATCAATTTCCATGTTAAGAAATTGCGGAGCATGCTCAGAAATTCTTTCACGCGGCTCAGAGATTGTTTCTTCCATTTTATCGAGAATGTGATTGCGTCCCTGACGAGCTTGCTCAAGAGCTTCTTCAAGCTTCTCGAAGGAAATGCCGCTTACCTTCATATCCATCTGGCAAGCCGTGATACCGTCGCGGGTACCGGCCGTCTTGAAGTCCATGTCGCCCATGAAGTCTTCTTCGCCACGGATATCAGAAAGTACAACTTCTTCATCATCTCCAACGATCATTCCCATTGCAATACCGGCTACCGGTTTCTTCAGCGGAACGCCAGCATCCATCAGGGCCATCGAGCCTCCACAAACGGAAGCCATAGAAGATGAGCCATTGGATTCGGTAATATCAGAAATCACGCGGATGACGTATCCAAATTCATCGAAAGTTGGCATCATCTGGCTAATGGCACTTTCGGCCAAGTGACCGTGACCAATTTCACGTCGGCCGGGTCCTCTCATATATCCAGCTTCACCCACGCTAAAGTTGGGGAAGTTATAGTGGAGGAAGAACTTTTTATCTTCTTCCTTTAGAAGCGTATCAATAGCCTGTGCATCTTTTTGAGTACCGAGCGTAACAGACACAAGGGCCTGCGTTTCGCCACGAGTAAAGATGGCAGATCCATGTGTTCTGGCTAAGTATCCTACTTGGCTCCAGATATCACGGACGTCCTCCGGAGAACGACCATCAATACGGCGTTTCTTCTCCAGAATTAAGGTTCGAAGTTCTTTCTTTTCAATCTTAGAAAGAATATCCTGAATAGTTCCTTCCTCATCTTCGTACTCTTCAATAGCCGTTATCTCCTCAACTACGGCATCTTTGGCTTCGTCCAGCTTGGTGCTGTAATCCTCTTTTCCAAGTCCTTCGGTAACGACTTCACGAATCTTTTCTTCACCAATTTCATGTACCTTCGCTTTCAGGTCTTCATCAACGGGCTCAGGCTCAAACTCACGTTTCTCTTTACCAAACTCTTCGCGGAGTTCTTCCTGGAAAGCACAAAGTTTCTTAATGGATTCATGCGCAGTTTTGATGGCTTCAAGCATATCTGCTTCTGAGATTTCTTCCATCTCTCCTTCCATCATGATGACGCTTTCAGCCGTCCCGCCAATCACCATATCAACATCGCTGTTCTTCATCTCACTCATGGTGGGATTTATTACAAACTCACCATCAATGCGTCCAACACGTACTTCGGCAATGGGTCCGGCAAAAGGCACATCCGAAATATGAAGCGCTGCAGAGGCTCCTACACCACCAAGAACATCGCCGTTGTGCTCACCATCGGAAGAAAGCACCTTACAAATAATCTGAGTGTCATGCGTATATCCATCCGGGAAAAGCGGCCGAAGACTCCGGTCGATCAGACGACTTGACAAAATCTCTTTATCATTGGGGCGCCCTTCACGCTTGATAAATCCGCCGGGAAACTTACCGCCCGCAGAAAAACTCTCACGCAGATCAACTGTTAAAGGGAAAAATGGCTTGTCGGAAGGCTCTTTTGAACTCACAGCAGTACACAACACCATTGTATCGCCCATTCGTACAACTACTGCACCATCGGCCTGCTTGGCAAGGCGGCCCGTCTCCATTGAGAGCGTCTTTCCCGGTGCAAACTCTACACTTTTAAAATCTTCTTTCATCGTAATACTAATTCAATTCAAATTGTTATTGTAATGCTTGTCGATGTGAATGTCATCAACATTCCCACATTGCTATTCTCAGGAGGGTAATCCCACACCAAAATGCGGGAACTATAAAAAAGGCACGTCTTCTCAACGTGCCTTCAGTCTTACTTACGAATACCTAATTCGGCGATAAGCTCTCGATATGTTTCAATATCATTATCTTTTAGATAGTCCAGCAATTTTCGGCGCTTTCCTACCAGCTTCAACAACCCTCGTCGTGAGGCATGATCCTGACCGTGGTCTTTGAGATGTTCGGTCAGATCGTTAATACGCTCTGTAAAAATTGCAATCTGAGCTTCCGTTGATCCCGTGTTATCCTTGGAACCACCGTATTTTTCAACAAGTTCTTCTTTTCGTTCTTTTGTTATCGACATGTGTTAATTTCTTTTGGCTTTACTACACTTATAAAATGTTCTTATAATAGCGAACAAAGATAAGCGTTTATGCTGTTGTTTGCAATATTTTAATGGTTACTTAGCATTTCCTTTGCCTGCTGTTCATCCTGTTTTAGCTGATCAATGAGTTCTTCTTTTCCATCAAATTTTTTCTCGTCCCGAATACGATTAAAAAATCGCACTTGCACCTCCTTGCCATAAATATCCTCATCAAAGTTAAAGAGGTTTACCTCCAGGGTTCTCAGCTTCCCGTCAAAAGTGGGTCGCGTGCCAATGTTCATCATCCCGTCATACCAATCACCGTTGATACGAACCCGTACCGAATACACTCCATCTTTGGGGATAATTTTGCGGGAATGTTCAGGTTTGAGATTGGCTGTGGGGAAACCGATTTCCTTGCCACGCTTATCGCCGTGGACCACTGTGGCGTTCAGGCGATACGGGCGCTGCAAAAATTCAGTGGCTTCTTCCACGTTTCCATCCTCACTGATAGCTTTACGAATCGCCGAACTACTTACGGTCTTTTCCCCCACTTCGCGCTTGGAGACGACATATGCATCAAAACCCAGTTCGTTACCCAGCCGCTCAATGGTCTCGATGGTACCCTCGCGGTTGCGTCCAAACTGATGGTCGTAGCCGATAACAAACTCGCTGACCCCAATTTTCTTGTGGATGATATCACGGACAAACTCCTCGGAGCTCAGTAATGAAAAGTCGCGGTCAAACGGAATCACCACCATGGTATCGATGCCGAGTTCCTCTAAAATTTCGGAACGTTCTTGTAGCGTCGTCAACAGTTTGATACCAGCATCCCCTGGATTAATGATATCACGCGGATGTGGATCGAAGGTCACGAGCACGCTCCGTGCATCCCGCTGCCGGGCCTTATCGGCTACTGTATCAATGATGGCCCGATGTCCGGCATGCACGCCGTCAAAAGTGCCAACAGTTATAACAGAATTCGGAACCCGTTCAACATCATCCAAAAAAACTAAATCAGCCATGGTAGAAATATTCTGATTACTTTTAATAGCTACGCATCAAAGTAGTTTGACTTTCTTTTCATAGTTCTTCACAGAGAAAATCTTGCCCAACTGCCCTACTGTCAAGGCGTTCCGACTTTTAAAATCACCAATTTTTGATCGATGTAACCCGATTAAGTGACCAGCTGAATCAAGTTCAATAGCCAAGTCATCAGCTAGTGTGCGAATATACGTGCCCTTGCTGCACTTCACATAAAACTCCAAGCGGGGCAAATGACATTCTAAAATTTCGGTATCATAAATTATAACCTGTCGCGGAGCACGTTTAACCTCTTTGCCCTTACGGGCCAACTTGTAAAGTGGATCTCCGTCGTGTTTCAGTGCAGAATACATCGGCGGAATCTGAATAATTTGCCCCGAAAAGCAGTGGTCAAATGCTTCTAGAATAGCTGCTCTTGTAATATGTTTGAAAGGAGCACGTCGGTCCGGACTTGTTTCCGCATCAAGGCTGGCCGTGGAGGACCCAAAAATCATTTCCGCTACATATTCTTTGGGAGTTTCCTGAAACTCTGAGACCGTTCGGGTTCCATCGCCAACACACAAGATTAAGAGCCCGGTAGCCATAGGATCAAGTGTACCGGCATGACCAATTTTGCGGATATCAAGACACTTCCGCAAAAACTTTACAACTTCGAAACTAGTCCATCCTTTGGGTTTATTTATCAGAAAAGCAGAACCGCTCGCGAAATCAAAATTACCATCAGGCACATTATCCTGAGAAAAAATGGGGAGATCTTCCAACGGGATAGCTCGCGCCATAGATGGAATTACTCCTCTTGGTCGGTATTAGAGTCTCGTTGCTGGCGCTCCTTGCGGATTTTCTTGAACAGCTTCTCCATTTTCTCGACGTGTTCGGCCGTCTTATCATTGATAAAGTGTAACTCGGGAATCCGCCGAACCTGGTGACGAATTTTGGTAGCCAGCTCTTTGCGAATATTCACCTTCTGATCTTCGAGATAGGCAAAAATAGCATCCTCATCCTTGCCAGGGGCATACACGCTGATAAGCACCTTGGCAATCAACAGATCGGGCGTCACATCTACCTTTGTAATGGTAATAAAGGAACCACTGCGCTGGTAACTTTTCTGGATAATCTTGCCGAGATCCCGTTTGATAACGGAACTCAGTCGTTCAGTACGAATACTCATAATGTACTTCTTATAGGATTCAGTGGAGCAACTTAGTCTTCGCTCTTCACATCTTCGAGCTTACGTTTTTCTTCAACCACTTCGTAGTTCTCAATAACGTCGCCCACTTTGATGTCGTTGTAGTTCACGATACTGAGTCCGCATTCGTACCCGCTTTTCACTTCTTTAACATCGTCTTTGAAGCGTTTGAGGGAATCAATTTCGCCATCGTAAATCACCACACCGTCACGCACTACGCGCACCGGATTATTGCGATTGACCTTGCCATCCGTCACATAACAACCGGCTATGGTTCCCACGCTGGAAACTTTGAAGATCTCACGAACTTCAGCATTACCAACAAGCCTCTCGCTGATTTCAGGATCAAGCATACCTTCCATCGCATCCTTGACCTCATCAACGGCATCGTATATAACGCTGAAGAGTCGTATGTCGATTTCTTCTTCCTCGGCCACATCTCGGGCATTATTTGTCGGTCGAACCTGGAAGCCAATAATAATTGCATCTGAGGCCGAAGCCAACAGTACATCGGATTCGGTTATGGCACCGGCACCGGTATGGATTACATTAACGGAAACTTCTTCGTTGCTAAGTTTTTGCAGTGCTCCCGAAAGTGCCTCAATAGAGCCATCAACATCAGCCTTGATAATAAGGTTAAGTTCAGAGACCTCACCAAGTGCCATACGTCGCGACAGATCGTCGAGACTGAGATGTTTGCTTTGTCGCAACTCTTGTTCACGTTTGATCTGCTGACGATGGTTGGCAATTTCTTTAGCTTTCTTCTCATTTTCGAGAACCACCAGTTTATCACCAGCCTGTGGAATGTCATCAAAACCAGTTAACTGAATAGGTACTGAAGGTCCGGCTGATTCTATGCGGTTACCATGTTCGTTTTCCATCGCTCTAACACGACCAAAGCAAGGCCCTGCTACAAATGGATCACCAACATTGAGTGTACCATTCTGAACAAGCACATTAGCTACAATACCTTTCCCTTTGTCCACGCGGGATTCAAGCACTACGCCATCAGCCTGGCGATCAGGATTGGCCTTAAGTTCCATCAATTCAGCTTCGATGAGAACCTTTTCCAGAAGATCAGGAATACCTTCACCCGTCTTAGCAGAAACTTCAGCCACCTGGTTCGTGCCGCCGTATTCCTCGACAATCACATCATGCTCAGCCAGTTGCTGCTTAATCTTGTCAGGCTTAGCACCCGGCTTATCCATCTTATTAATAGCCACAATAATGGAGACGCCCGCTGCCTTGGCGTGGTTAATCGCCTCAATCGTCTGCGGCATCACTGCATCGTCAGCAGCAACTACCAGAATCACAATATCAGTCGCTTGGGCACCGCGCGAACGCATGGCCGTAAAGGCCTCGTGACCCGGTGTATCTAGGAAGGTAATCGGACGTCCTTCATCGGTCTGTACTTCGTATGCACCCACATGTTGGGTAATACCACCCGCTTCGCCCTCAGCTACTTGTGACTTTCGAATGTAATCAAGCAACGAGGTTTTACCGTGGTCAACGTGACCCATTACGGTAATAATGGGAGCGCGTGGCTCCAGATCTTCAGGATCATCCTCTTCAAGTTCAATTTCTTCAATAGCTTCATCAGCATCAACAAACTCTACTTCATATCCGTATTCTTCAGCCACAAGCTCAATCGTGCTGGCATCCAGGCGCTGGTTAATAGATACCATCATGCCCAGATCCATACAGGTAGTAATCACATCATTTGATTTAACATCCAGCAAGTCAGCCAAATCACTTACCGTAATAAACTCGGTCGCTTCTATAATTCCTGCTTCGCGCTCTTCGAGTTCTTCCTGTTGCTTCTCTTCCTCTTCGCGATTTTCTTTACGCTGCTTTCGATATTTCTGGCGGCGGCTCCCCACCGTTTCAGACGACTGCATCTTCTGCAGTGTCTCTTTCATTTTCTGTTCTACATCGTCATCGTCAACCCGGCTGCCACGACGCTTGCGTTTCTTTTTCTTATTGTTCTTTTTCTCGCGCTTCGAAGATTTAGTATTTGAACTATCATCGTCATCTTGCTTGCGATTCTTCTTGCGCTTACGCTTCTTGCGGCGCTTTGGCTTGCTATCGTCAATCTTAACTTTGCCAACAACTTTTGTTCCTTTCAAACGTCCGGCTCTTCCACGGATAACTCCCTGTTCCTGCTCCTCTTCGTCATCGGCCTCATCTTCACCCTCTTCGTATTCCTCTTCTTCGTCATCGGCCTCATCTTCGGTTTCTTCATCCTCTTGATCTTCCTCATCCGAAGCTTCTATTTGTTCGTCTTCACTTTCCTCATCTTCGTCGGAGTCTGTATCCGAAGCCTCTACTGCTTCTTCCTCCAGCTGTTCGGCTTCATCCTCTTCCTCATCCTGAACTTCCTGTGGCTGCTGATCTTTTTCTTGCTCTTCTTGTTCATCCTCATCCGTTTCGGGCTCTGCTTCAGCTTCTACCGTTTCAGATTCTTTCTCGGTAGACTCATCTTCCTCTTCTTGTTCTTGCTGGTCTTCTTCATCTTGTTCCGTTTCTTCAGCAACAGCATCAACCTCTTCCTGATCCTTTTCAGGTGTTTCTTCGACTACTTCCTGTGGCTCTTCCTGCTGCTCCTGCGGCTCAAGTCCGCCAATTTCATCCCTGTCGTCCTCGTCTTCTTCAGGCTCAAGGGGAAGATCCTCTTCTTCTTCATCTTCCAGCGGCTCCAGAAAATCTTCAACAGAAACACTCTCATTACGGCTGGCCTTCATCTGGTTGCGCCGGTTCTCATATTCTTCTTTCGCCTTCTCATGCTTTTTGCTCTTGGCTTTATCTACGCCATAAACCTCTTCCAGCGCCTCGTACATCTCGGGCGTAATCTTGGAATTCGGCTTGTTAGCAATATCAAAGCCTTCATCCGAAAGCGAATCTACTATAGAAGAGGTAGATACGTTGAACTCGGATGCTACTTTGAATAAACGTTTTGTCTTCGACATATATATCTATTTCTGAAGAGTGCTTCTTAGTTATGTATAAGGTAAAACAGGATTCTTGGAAATGTAAGTCCAATTATTCTTCATCCTCAAATTCGTAGGCGATAATATCAATGATCCGTTCAGCCTGATCTTCGGTAATGTTACCATCGGTACGGCGGACGATTTCTTCTTCCTCCAGATCCAACACCTGGCGCGCCGTATCGCAACCGATATCGTGGAGCATTTCGATCACTTCGGGACCAAAGTCAATTTCAAATTCCTGGAGGTCGATATCGTCTTCTTCCTCCACTTCGCGATACACATCAATTTCACAGCCGGCCAACTTTGAAGCAAGCCGAATATTTACACCGCCCTTTCCAATAGCTTTTGACACCTCATCAGCGGGCACAAGAACCTTAGCGTGTTCTCCATCTTCACTCAACTCAACGCTCAGCACTTCAGCAGGTTGCAAGGCCCGCTTAATGAACTCATGTCGGTCATCCGTAAAGTTGATGACATCAATATTTTCGTTTTGTAGCTCTCGTACAATCGCGTGAATACGAATTCCTTTCATACCAACGCAGGCACCTACCGGATCTACGCGCTCATCATGCGAGATAACCGCCACCTTGGATCGATCTCCCGGCTCCCGGGCAATGCGAACTAAATCAATAATACCGTCAAACACTTCCGGAATCTCATTTTCGAACAGTCGCTCCAGAAACAGCGGCGATGTTCGTGAAATAATAACTGTGGGATTGCCATGGCGACGCTTCACTTCCTTGACAACAGCCCGGATAGTATCTCCCTTGTGGTAACGATCTTTGTAAATCTGTTCATCTTTCGGCAGTGTCAGCTCTACACCGTTGTGGTTGACCAACATCTCGTGATTACGAATCTGGTAGACATCACCAAGTACAATTTCGCCCACACGGTCCGAATACTCTTCAAAGACATTATCCTTCTCAATTTCGCGAATCCGCTGTGCCAGCTGCTGCCGCGCCATCATCACCGCACGTCGACCGAAATCCTGAATATTCAGCTCTTGGGCAAATTCATCATATAACTCAAGATCAGGATCCTGCTTTTGAGCTTCCTCAATAGTAATTTCCTGCACTTCATCAGTCAATTCTTCGGCAGGTACCACTTCGCGAATGTGCAGAATCTGCACTTCACCGCGATCGGCATTCAAAATCACCTCAAATGCATCATCAGAACCATACTTTTTGCGAATCATAGTTCGAAAAACATCTTCAAGGATCGAAAGTAAAAGATCCTTGTCAATATCTTTGTCTTTCGCAATTTCAGCAAAAGATTGAATAATTTGTTTTGAAATATCTTCAGCCATCAGCTTTGCTCCTGTCTACTTAAAAATTACTTGAATGAAGGAATAATTTTGGTCTCGATCAGCTTATCAAATGGAACCGTAACCGTAGAATCGTCCTCTAGTTTAATTGCAACATCTTCGTCGGATACCTCTTGCAAGGTCCCCTCAATACTAGCCTTTTCACCATCTTTATGATACTTAAACCTAGCCTTGCGCCCCACGTTTTTGGGGTATTGGCGGCGATCCACCAGTGGCCGATCCAGACCAGGCGACGATACGTTAATGCGGTACGCGCCGGAAAAAATATCGTGTGCATCCATCAAAAAGCTCAACTCATTACTGATTTCAGCACACTCATCCATGTTGACGCCCCGGTCTTTGGCATCCACCGATACCCATACTTCAGGGGTATCACCGCCGCGAATTTCGACGTCAATCAGAAAGAAATCAGTCGTTGACAATACTGATTCCGCAAGTTCAGAAATCTTTTCTATGACTTTATTTGACACGATTCTCAAAATTATAGGTAAAAAAAAAGTGAGTACCTCTCGGCGCTCACTTAAAGCAATCAAAGATACCGGTAATGCGTCTAAAAAACAACTGCCACAACCATATTTAAGTATCTTTCCATAAACTGTTTTAGACCTTCTGTTTTATTTTTTTTATAAAATTTGTGTCTAAGCTTTTCTATCATTAGGCTCACAAAATAATTTACTACCCATAATAAACAGGCACGCCACATGATACGATACCTTTTCGCTATTCTCGGCATCTTTTTGGGAATCCAGACTACATACGCACAGCAAGTTGATATACCTGCAACTACCAAAGAAGAACGAGCACAATCCATCGAACACCGGCAATCTATGCGCCAGCAATCGGTGTTTCAGGAATATCCCGTTCGCAACGTGGGCCCGGTTGTCATGAGCGGCCGCATTACTGACTTGGCTGTGCAGGAAGATAATCCTCGTAAATTCTATGTTGGCTATGCCTCGGGTGGCGTATTCAAAACAACAAACAGCGGTAACTCCATGGAGCCGATTTTTGATCATCAAGGAACCATTACGATTGGTGATATTGCAATCTCAGAAGCGGACGATGACATTCTCTGGGTAGGTACCGGCGAAAATAACAGCAGTCGATCGAGCTATGCGGGCGACGGTGTATACAAAAGTGAGGACGGTGGCCAAACATGGAGTTTCGTTGGACTTCGCGGCTCGCAACATATTGGACGAATTATCACCCATCCCACAGATCCCAATGTGGCCTGGGTAGCTAGCACGGGCCCCCTCTATTCCATGAACGAAGTACGGGGAGTTTACAAGACAACCGACGGCGGAAAAACATGGAATAAAACGCTCACCCCTCCTGACAGTACCGGCGTTATTGATCTGATACGTCATCCCGAAAATCCCGATAAGCTGTGGGCCACTACTTGGGAGCGCTATCGTCAGGCCTGGAATTTCAAGGAAGCCGGCGAAGGATCGGCCATCTATGTATCCAACGATGGCGGTGAAAGCTGGGAAAAGTCGATGAATGGCTTTCCCGACGAAAAATTTGTGGGACGCATCGGCATCGATGTGAGCCAAAGTAATCCCGATATCATGTATGCGTTCTTGGATAATCAGAAAGAAAGCAAGAAAAAGAAGGAGCTGGATGATGAAGAGCTCACCCAGGGCGACTTTGTGGACATGAGCACCGAGGAGTTTTTAACGCTGGATAACGAAAAGCTGAATAATTTTTTACGCAGCAACGGCTTTCAAAAAAAGTATACAGCCGAACGCGTAAAAGCTGACGTGCGTGAAGGAAAGTACAAACCCAAGGCCCTGTCTGACTATCTCGGGGATGCCAACGATGCACTGTTTGAAACAAACATAACCGGTGCGCAGGTGTATCGATCTGAAGATGGGGGCCAAAGCTGGCAGAAGATTAACAGCTACAGCCTCGACAACCTGATCTACACTTATGGCTATTATTTCGGCGAAGTGCGGATTTCTCCCACTGATCCCAACACCCTGTATATTATGGGCGTGCCCATGCTAAAATCCACCGATGGCGGCAAGACCTGGAAAGCAATGGCCGAAAAACAGGATGTACACGTCGATCATCATGCCATGTGGCTGGATCCCAATGATTCTGAGCATATGCTGCTGGGCAACGACGGGGGACTTTATGAAAGTCACGATGGCGGTGTCAATTTTATTCACCACAACGTAGTACCGGTTGGCCAATTTTATACGGTAGCGGTGGATATGGAAAAGCCCTACAACATCTACGGCGGCCTGCAAGACAATGGCGTCTTTACGGGATCTTCGCAGGGATCGCCCAACGACGGACAGCAATGGGAACGCATATTTGGCGGCGACGGCATGCATGTGACCGTGGATCCCACTAATAGTGATCTCATCTATACTGGTTTCCAGTTTGGAAACTACTTCCGCATTGATCAGTCAAAAAGTGGATACGATAAGATTACGCCGAAGCATGAAATTGGCGAAGCGCCCTACCGATACAACTGGAATACACCAATTGAGATGAGCAACCACAATCCAGATATACTGTATTTCGGATCGCAGAAAGTGAACCGTTCGATGGATCAGGGTAAAACATGGACGACCATCAGTCCCGACCTGACCAACGATTTGCCCAATGGAAATGTACCTTACTCTACCCTCACGACGATATCGGAATCACCCAAAGACTTCAGTGTCCTCTGGGCCGGCACCGATGATGGTAACATCCAAGTGACCAAAGATGGCGGTAAAACATGGGAGTTAGTCTCTGAAGACTTGCCCAACCGACGCTGGGTAAGTGAAGTGCAGGCCTCTCCCCACGATCCGGCTACGGCCTATGCCTCACTGAATGGGTATCGTTTTGATGAGTTTAAAACCTATCTCTACAAAACTGACAATTATGGCCAGACGTGGACCTCGGTGAAGGGAAATCTGCCTGAGAGCGTGGCCAATGTGATCGCACAGGATCCGGTTAATCCCAATATTCTATACGCCGGCCTCGACCAAGGTACGTTCGTTAGTTTTGATGACGGCAATAAATGGTTTTTGGTGAATAACATCCCCAATGTCCCCGCCTACGATATGGTGATACATCCCCGCGATCTTGAATTGGTGGTGGGTACTCACGGGCGCAGCGTGTATGTTATGGATGTAAAACCCCTGCATGCTGTTGCTGAAAAACGAGACCAGACCATATTAGCTTTAAAAACGGATAAGGTTCGCCACTCCGATAACTGGGGCGAACGACCTGCACCTTATCGCGAAATAAATGAACCTAAGGTAGAGTGGTTATATTGGGTCGGCGATAAAGGTGTGAAGAATCAAAATATTACGATCACTGTAAAAGATAAGGATGGCAAGGTCGTTAAAGAACTCTCTGATAGTGCTACTTATGGATTTAATTCCTTTAGCTGGAATCTACTTGTCAACGAAAATAAAAAGGAAGACAAACGATCCTACCTGGATCCCGGAAAATACACAATTACTTATGAAATTAATGGATCTACCGATGAAACATCATTCGAAGTTACTTCTCCCGATCATTCTGGCAGTGCTGATGAGCGCGTGTACTCAACCCCAGAAGAAATCGAATTCGAAGAATACTAAGGATCGGAGCCGAAGCCTGGAGTACGTCCGATCGGTTTCTTTCTTATCGACCTCCGGAGACACGCTTTCAACGGTAGAGGTTGCTGTGGCCGATGAAGATTCCGAACGCAACCAAGGGTTGATGGACATACGTAATCTGCCCCAGTCTAAGGGCATGCTATTTATTTTTGAAGAAACACAACCGCGTAGTTTCTGGATGGCAAACACCCCTCTACCGCTGGATATTATTTTCGTCAATGCAGATAAGGAAATCGTGCGCATTCATCACAACACGCAACCTTTTTCGGAGAAGAATTTTAGTTCAGGCGAACCAGCAAAATACGTTGTAGAGACCAATGCCGGTTATTGTGTTTCGCATGATATACAGGAAGGAATGAAAGTAAGTTTTTAAATTTCTTTAACGTCCCCGGTATTTGGAAATGCTGGGGACATGTATTGCCTTTCATCTGGATGAATCCGTAGTCTAAATATAGAAACTCGTTGAAACGAGCTTTTTACTATCCTATCTCAATTTAATGGCCAGTAAACAAAAACCCTGAAAGGGTTCGAACCCTTTCAGGATTAGAGATAAATGTATTTTCCCAATTGTAAACGGTTACAAATCTGTCGGAAAAAGTCACTGAGCTTCAATCGGCTGCTCATCTTCTTTTCGATCTTTATCCAAAAACTCTTTCACCTTCATCACGTTTTCTTTGGAGCCAATAAAAATAGGCGTACGTTGATGGATTGCTTCAGGCTTAATTTCAAGAATACGACCTTTGCCGTCTATTGCCATACCGCCAGCCTGCTCAATCAAAAAGCTGAGCGGGTTACATTCGTACATTAACCGCAGCTTTCCGTTGGGATATTGACTGCTGTTGGGGTAGATAAAAATCCCGCCGGTAATAAGTGTGCGGTGTACATCAGCAACCATTGATCCGATATATCTAGCTTTATACGGACGATCTGATTCGGAATCTTCTACCTGACAATACTTAACATACTGCTTGAGTCCTTCATCCCAAGAGTGATAACTACCTTCGTTGACGCTGTAAATGGTGCCTTTTTCCGGTATTTTCACATCGTCATCCGACAGGATAAACTCCCCGATACTGGGATCTAACGTAAAAACCGAGACGCCAAGTCCTGTAGTGTAGGCCATCAAAGTACTGGACCCATAAAGTACATAACCAGCCGCAACCTGCTTAACACCTGATTGTAGTGCATCATCCTCGCTTAGCACATCAGAAGAAGGATCTTTGCGCATATAAATGGAGAAAATGCTACCGATGGAAACATTCACATCAATATTAGACGAACCGTCCAGCGGATCCAGGTAGACAATATACTTGCCGCCGTCGTTATCCAGCTCCACGATGCCGTCGTTCTCCTCGGAGATCACCATGCAGGTAATTTCGGACCGATTGAGCGCCGAGATAAGCTGCTTGTCGGCAAACAAATCAAGCTTTTTTACCGATTCGCCATGGACATTTGTGGTCCCGTCTTCACCTAGAATATTCGTAATTCCTGCTTTGTTTACCTCTCTTGATATAATTTTTGCCGCCAGACCAATATCCCGAAGTAATTGTGAAAGCTCACCCGTAGCGCCCGGAAATTTGTTCTGAGCCTGGATGATATATTCTTCGAGCGTGATGACCCGGTTGGTTTTGCGATCTACCATATGTATCCCTCGCTGCTGATCTTAATAAATATTTAGTTGCTATTTTTGTTTCTGCTGAGTCAAGAAATTTTGGTATATAACTTCGGCTTTCTTTTCGAGTTCCTCAAGTGAACCATTGTTACGGATAACATAATCCACGCGATCCGCGGCTTTTTCAAAATCACGCTGTTTCTGTATTCGCTGCCTTATTTTATCGGCCGAGCTGTTGTCACGCCCCTGCACACGTTCAACACGCTTCTGTTCATCCGCTAGCACTAACACCACGAAATCAAGATCGCCGGGCTCCAGATTTTCGAGCAGAAGCGCTGCCTCATAAACGAAGACCTCATAACCAGAAGCCTCTGCCTCCTCCATCCTGTCAGCCGCAGCAGAAGGCAAACGAGGATGCACAATAGCATTCAGCTCCTGTACCCTGCCCTTCTCAAAAGCCTCAGTGGCTAAGTGCTGCCTATTTAGTGATCCATCCGACTTAAAGGCATCTTCTCCAAATGTGTTAATAAGCTCCGATTTTACTTCGGGATGCTCAACCATCACCTGCTTCGCAAGCTCATCGGCATTTAGGATGTAGGCACCCAGGCTTTGCCAAATCTCACAGACCGTGGATTTGCCGCTCCCTATACCGCCGGTGATGCCTACAGTAACCATTATTCTGTCTTGTCTGAAGCTGCGATGGAAAGCAGGTACTCGTTTATAAACTCATCCAGTTCTCCATCCATCACCGCATCGGTGTTGGACGTCTCGTAATTCGTACGATGATCTTTCACCATGTTATAGGGATGAAAAACGTACGAACGAATTTGCGAGCCCCACTCGATATCTTTTTTCGAGGCTTCCAGCTTTTCTTTCTTTCGCTCCTTGATCTGCTTTTCCAGCTCGTAGATTTTCGACTTCAGCAATGTCATCGCCTTGTCACGATTTTGTTTTTGGGATCGCTCCTGCTGGCACTCGGCCACCACCTGCTGATGGCTGCCATCAGAAAGTTCTCCTTCCCAGATTAGTCGCACAGCCGTCTCCGTTTTGTTGACGTGCTGACCGCCGGCGCCACTGGCACGAAAACGCTGCAGCTCCACGCTGCTCTCATCAATATCTACCTCAATGCTGTCGTCTACTAACGGGGATACAAACACCGAGCAAAACGAGGTATGCCGACGCGAGTTGCTGTCAAAGGGCGAAATGCGCACCAGTCGATGCACGCCGCTCTCGGCCTTTAAAAAACCGTAGGCAAATTCGCCTTCGACTTGAATAGTGGCACTTTTGAGTCCTGCTACATCACCCTGCTGGTATTCAAGAACCGAAATCTCGTAGTCTTTCTTTCTACACCACTGGGTGTACATGCGGTAGAGCATCTCGGCCCAGTCTTGACTTTCGGTACCACCTGCGCCCGGATTAAAGCTCAGAATAGCATCTCGGTGATCATCGTCACCGCGCAGCATATTGCGCAGCTCAAGCTCTTCAATCTTTTCTTCAAGCTTCTGGATTTCCTGCTGCAACTCATCACCCACATCTTCGCCTTCATCCATAAATTCGCGGTATACCTGGATGCTTTCGCGCAGTTCATCCAGCTCGTCCCAGCTTTTGACCATATTTTTCTCATGGTCAATCTTCTTCATAATCCGACGGGCTTCCTCGGGATCATCCCAAAAGTTGGGATTCTGCGTCTGCTCCTGCAGCTCTATAATTCTTACTTTGCGCTGTTCATAGTCAAAGATACCCCCTGAGCGCATCCACGCGCTCGAATAAATCATTCAGATGATCAGCATTAATAGTTGTGGTGCTCACGGTATAAATATTTTCATTACAAGTTCTAATGAGGGTCTTCGATAATTATTTGCGGCCAAGCTTACTCACCACATAGCCCAGTGCAATGCCGCCGACAAAAGCGAAAAGCACACCTTCTTCGGGATGTGAGCGAACATAACGCCGCGCTTCGCGATAATCACGGTTGATCTCATCTTGGAGCTCTTCGCGCTCACTCTTCAGTCGATCGATCAGCTTTTCGTAATTTCTTATTTTTGCTCGTTTCTTCTCTTCCGTCGTCGATTCTTCTCGCTCTTGTGGATCGTTTTGTTCGTCAGCCATAATAATACCTTTAATTGTTCGTGTTTACGTCTAAAGATACAAATTATACGATGAATCACAGCCTTCAAATTGGCTTAGTATTGGCAACTCTTTACAAAACCTTTATGATTCATTCACACCGAGTACATATTGATCTATTAGGTTTGTCAGTGATATGGAAAAGCTTTCTAACATAGTTAAACACCTGCAGCACCACCTTTTCAATTCGGTGGTATCCAACAACCTGGTCTACAACACCTGTTGGGAAGATCCTCGGATTGATCGCGAGCTGCTGGACCTGGATTCAGATAGCAAAATCGTGATGCTGACCAGTGCTGGTTGTAATGCCCTGGACTACCTGCTGGATGATGTTCAACAAATTCATTGCGTGGATGCCAACCCCGCCCAAAATGCACTGCTGGATTTAAAGAAAGCTCTGTTTCAAAATCAAAGTTATCAACTGCTTTGGGATTTCTTTGGCCGTGGCCAGAAACAGGGCGCTGAGTTGATCTATCAACGGCAGTTACGCAATCGGCTGTCCACTGCAGCACAATCGTATTGGGATAATTATATCTCCAGTTTTATCCCCACCTCTAGTCGCCCAAGCTTCTACTTTAGCGGTACATCTGGCAAAGTAGCATTAATGGTGTACAAGCGAATACATCGCAAAGGACTACAGGAACCAATTCAGAAACTTCTGAATGCCGAGAGCCTCCAAGAGCAAACATACTATTTTGAAGCCATAGAGCCGCAGCTCTGGAATGCCTTTTCCAAGTGGTTAATCAAGCAACACGCCACCATGACGATGCTGGGTGTGCCCTCTACACAGCAGAAGATGATCGAGGAAGAATACAACGGCGGCCTGCTCCATTTTATCCGCCAATCACTGCGATATGTATTTACTCAATTGCCAATTCGAGATAATTACTTTTGGAGGGTATATATGACTGGCTCCTACACTCGGGATTGCTGCCCAAACTATCTACTTGAGCGCCACTTCGAATGGCTCCATCGAAGTGTCCACAAGATTGAAACGCACACCTCCACCCTTTTGACATTCCTGAAACGGAATCCCGGGCAATATTCTCATTTTGTGCTGCTAGATCATCAAGACTGGATGGCGGATGCACGACCAGAGTTACTGGCTGAAGAATGGAAACTGATCCTAAAAAATGCTGCACCCGGAGCGCGAATCCTGTTCCGTTCTGCCGGACCGTCGCTAACCTTTCTGCCCGATTTTATCGACCCGTATGTTGAGTTTCAGCCTGAACGAACTGAACAAGCTCACCAGAAAGATCGCGTGGGTACATACGAATCCACACACCTGGGAATAGTACAATGACGGAATCATCAGAGACACATATCAGCAACTCCGAAGCCAACGAACTAGAACAATACTACCGGTTTCATTCCAAGATATACGACGCCACTCGGTGGAGCTTCTTGTTTGGCCGCGAAGCAATTCTGGATATGATACCCGAGCTGCCTTCACAGCCTCGCATCATGGAAATTGGCTGTGGCACCGGTAAAAATATTGAGCACCTCAACTATCATTTCCCGGATGCTCATATCCTCGGCGTTGATCTATCACAGGATATGCTCCAGAAAGCCCAAAATAAGCTGCTGAACACTCGTCATGTAGACTTTCAACAAGCTGAATATGGGGCCAAAACGGTCGCCAACGATCCGTTTGATCTGATTTTGCTCTCCTACTCGCTGACCATGATTGGCGATCAGGCTGAGGATGTACTGGAACAAATTAGCCAGGATCTCAAGTCCAACGGCTATATTGCTGTAGTTGACTTCCACACCTCTCCTTTTAGCTGGTTCCAAAAATGGATGAGCGTAAATCATGTAGATTTAAGCGGACACATGCTGCCCCTCCTGCAAAAATACTTTCGTCCCATTGAAACCGAAATCAATCATGCCTACCTGGGATTGTGGTCTTATTTCTTGTTTTTGGGACGACAAAGCTAACTCGCATCTGGCTTCTGATCTTGAAGCCTGATGAGCAAATTAACACAGGACTCATAGCTTCAGCTCAATGCTTAACCAGTTTTCTGCAGACCGGATTGCTAGTCCGACCATCTCTGAAACCAGAAATTATTCCGTGAGTTCCTCCTAGGAGAAGGAGGACAGGAGGATTGATATTCCAAGCTTTAATCCACAGTCCAGACAATATATTCGTACTGAGTTAATCGTCAGCATTTCTTATCTTAGGCATCTATGGAACAAATTGAACGACAAATTACGGAAATTAAACAGGAATTAGAGGAATCCCCCGAAGATCCCGCCTTGCTGAACGAGCTGGGCGTAGGCTTCCACATGTTGGGCGAATATGATCAGGCCGTGCAAGCCTATCAACAATCGCTGGAACAACAGCCCGATGATTTCAAAGTTCATTTCAACTTGGCTAATACCTTTTTTGAGCAGCAGGAGGTCGAAAAAGCCGTAAATCACTATCTCAATGCGCTTGATATCAAGCCTGATTACGTACCTGCCCTTAACAATCTGGCAGATGTATATGAGCTGGCCGAGGATGAGGAGAAAGCCCGTGAGTTGTTTGAATACATCACCAAGCTCAAGCCGGAGAATCCTATGGGATACTTCAATCTCGGCAACCACCACCTGCGCCACAATAACACAGCAGAAGCCGGCAACTGCTACAAAAAAGTCATTGAGCTGGATCCCGAATTCCACGAGGCGTACAACAATATTGGCTTTATATTAAAGCATCTGCAGGAATACGAGGAGGCTATCTCCTATTATGAACAATGCCTGGAAATTGCCCCCGATTACCAGCCCGCCAAAGATGATTTAGCAGTCTGCAAAGAGGCTTTACAGGACTCCTGATTGCCCCCCCTAGTTAATCAAAACAGTGTGGGTAAATTTGGGGAAACTTATTACCAAGAAGCGCGCGCGTTTATGCTTTCGTTCCCGTTCTTTGACTAAACCTGTGACATTTCAACGTATGTCCTCTTTTTTTAAATAAACTCGACGGGGAAAGGCTAGCTCTCACAGAATGCTTAATCTCTTCAGACATTTATTTACGGACGTAGGGGACAGAGTTGAGAAAACTCGAAAATGTCAATTAAACAACACTTTGGTTAAGGAAGACATTATTCAACACACAGAACCAACCTCTGAATTGAATGTTGAAAAAATTACTCTACAAGTGCCTTTCTACTTTGTTCTGAATAGAAAGCAAGTACTAATCTACTATAGGGCCGTTTTGTTCTGTTCCATGAGTTAGATTTAATAATAAATGACCCTTTTCATCGAAATGGATAGGGTCTATACATACTTTGCGGTTATAATTGATTCCATTATCCATTTTTTGATGGTAAACATACCAGTAATTTCCAGCTTCATCTTGAATAGCTACTCCATGACCTGGACCATAGATTCCTTGAGACGGATCTTTTTTGGCAATCGGGTTGCCTTCATATTTTTTGTATGGTCCTAAAGGTTTATCGGAGGTAGCATAGCCTATAGCATAGGCCGGATTATTAGCATTATTGCCCGAATATATTAAATAGTATGTGCTGTCTCTTTTAATGATAAAAGGACCCTCATTTCTGGGCGTTTCCCATTCATGATCATCCGTCATGATAAAGACTTCATCTTCATCCGCAAACTCTGTTGGTGATTTCATTTTCCGTGCCCAAATCTCCTCGGCATGTTTTACGTAAAATAAATACAATTGCCCATCTGTGTCTTGATAAAGATGGGCATCAATAGCATCATTTACCAGCGTATTTTGTATTTGGTAGGTACCAGTAGGTGTTTTTGAGCGGGCAACATTAATCGTAAAATCTTCAGAAGTGTAGATATAAAAATAGCCGTCTTTTTCATTATACCAGAAATCCGGTGCCCAAGCATCGCCAATTTCTGTTTCAAAAACCTTATCTTCTTTTTTCCAATGTACTAAATCCTGAGACGTATAAATCCAATAACCTGACCCTCCCTCGGTACCGGATAAATAATAAGTTCCATCGTAGTAAAATACATCAGGATCTGCAAGCCCCATCTTTGAAATGATAGGATTAGTATATGTGGTTTGTTGAGCAAAAGTATTGTAGCCAAGGAAGCTACAAATAGCTAAAAAACTTAATATAAACCTCATAATAAATTATTTAAGTAGATAAGATATAGAATAATAAATAAGGCTTGAAGTACTAAAAGTGACTAAGATGGTACTATATTTACCACAATTGTTTAGACAACTAGAGTCTTAAAATTATAACTTATCTCTTGTTATCATTCTTGGATCTTTTGGAGGAGAGTTCACTTTTTATATTGTTTTAGTTATGATTACCAAAGTATCCATATACTCGTAAGTCAAATATTATTTAATGCAAATGCATAGGCACCCAGAGCCGTTGCCTGATTTGTACCAAGCCGAGATATACCAACCGGTACCCTCTTATCCGATACATACGAGAGCGAATTATTAGAAAATGGTACTGAAATTTCTCTTGGTTTAAAATCGTAAAATGCTTGACCTGACTGACTGTCTTCTAAATTATATACCCTTGATACCAGACGTGAAAAACTTTTCTCATTTTCCCCATATATCTTTCCATTTAAATGTTCCACCACCTTGGGTAGAAAAAGATCATAAGCTCCACTTATGCCACCCCCTACAACGATAGCCCCATCTATCAGCGTAATAGCATTGGCCAATGCTTCTCCAAGGACACTTCCCATTCTCTCAAAAGCATATATTGCAGCATCTTGATCTCCCGGCTTATTACCCTTTGCAATTTCATAAATATCTTTAGGAGTCAACAACTCTTTCGTCCCCTGACTATTCCTTTTGTAAGCTTTTTGAATTGCACGAATACTCACTCCCTCTTCAGCTATCAGATTTGTGTCCTTAAAGTTACGTGAAATCCAAATCTCTCCCGCCGCAGAGTTATCCCCCTGCATAAGTTTATTGTTTATAACTATTCCTCCTCCAAAGCCAGTACCAATCGTGACCCCCAATAGATTATTGTACCTTTTGGGAATACCCCGACTGCTTAATTCCCCATTAATTTCAGGCAATAATCCTGCCATTGCTTCTCCATAAGCAAAAAGGTCTCCATCATTATTGATAAAAACCGGGATCCCAAACTCCTTTTCTAGCATCGGTCCCAATGCCACACCACCTGAATAGGCAGGAAGATTACCAACATTGTCAATTATTCCTGCAGGATAATCTGCCGGCCCGGGAAAAGCAAAACTTATTGCTTTGGGATCTCTTGACAGGAGCTTTCGGACCTGTTTAAATCCATCTATGATTGCTTCTAAACTTTTAGTCAGATTATCAGAAAAAGCAGGAGAAGTTACCGGCTCCACAATTTCTTCTCCTCCTTGCAATGCTGAAAACACAAAATTTGTGCCGCCAGCATCAAGAGTCATAACAATTCGCCGATCACTAAAAACATCCATGAAAATTTATGCTGTTGAGGAAGTTAAACTTTTGGTTCTAACTGCTACAAAAATAACATATAAAATACAGAGCAAGGGTACTACAAATCCTGCCATCATAGAAAATAAATCAGCTACGGCACCAAATGCTAAAGGAACAATTGCACCACCAATAATAGCAGTCACCATCAAACCTGATATTTCATTACTTCTTTCAGGCATTTCATCAACTGTTATTGAAAAGATTAAGGGGAATATATTAGCAAAGGAGATTCCAATAACAGATATTGCAATAAATCCAACAAGCTGTGTGGGAGCTAAATAAAGACTAAAAGTAGATATCGCCGCAACAGATGAAGTTATGATCAAAAACTTCTTTGGATTTATCCAGTTAAGGATCACTCCACCTAAAAAGCGACCGATCATTAAGAATAAAAAGAAAAATAACGTACCCCACAGCCCGAATTCTTCCAAATCAACTCCAAAAACATGTTGCAAATAATTCGGCAGCCTGGCACTCATACTCACTTCAGCCCCCACATATAAGAAGATACCTGCTACCATCATTAGTACATATTTGTTTTTAAACAGCAGATCAAAAGACGATTTTAAGGTGGCCGGCTCCGAATCTTCATGGACCTTTTCTTCTACTGTGGTAAAATAGATAACCAGTAACGTAACCAGCAGTATTCCAGAATAAATAGGAAAGAGAATTTTCCAATCAGAACCCCAATAGTTCACCGCCACCATGGGGAGCACTGCTCCTGAAAGGGAACCGATAGCTTTGGTAAATTGACCAAACGAAAGATTACGGGAATAATTACCCTCAGCAGATACATCGCGCATTACGGGATTCCCCGATACTTGCAGCATTGTTGCACCAGTGCCAAGTAACAGCAATCCAGAAAGAATGAGCATGAAAGAACTGAAATTGCCGACCATAGGAAGTACAAGCCCCAGAAATGCCGTCAATAATCCAAGTAGTAATACATGCTTTTTACCTTTCCTATCTTGGTAAATTCCCAACGGTATGGAGAGCAGTCCAAACATGATAAAGCCCATGAAAGTGACAAAACCAGCCAGAAAGTTGGAAAGCTCGTAATCTTGCTGAAGTAAACTTGTGAGAGGGCCGACAACATCGCCAAATCCCATACACAAAAATGCCAGAAATATAGGTAGTGTTTTCTTGTTCACGGTTATACCTGTCCTAATATTTTCTATTTCCTATTTTAATTTTTAGCAACGCAAAAATGTTATGATAAGAGATGAGGTCTTTCTTGATGGAGCGTATAGATTAGTTCCCCAAACAACGTGTTGGCCCAAGCAAACCACTCCCGGGTAAAGTTTTTCGGATCATCTTTGTGGAAGGTTTCGTGCATAAAGCCCGTTCCGCCATGCGTATTCTTCAGTGTGTTGAGGGCTGCCCGTATCTCCTGATCGTCATCGCTCGTAAATGCCCGCATTGAAATGCTCATGGGCCAAATCATGTCGATATCTACATGGATACTTCCAATCCCTTCGCCAGCTTTACCCTTAAAGAAATAGGGATTATGATCGCTTAAAAGTAGCTTCCGAGTATTTTGATACACAGGATCATCCTGATCAGTCAGCTCTAAATAAGGTAATGACAATAAACTGGGCACGTTGGCATCATCCATATATAAACGATTCCCCATTCCATCAACTTCATAGGCATATACCTCACCAAATTCAGGATGATCAACCACTGCATACTCTTGTAACGCTTCTTCAACTTCATCTGCAAGTTGTTCTGCTTCCCTGGCTGTCGCTTGATCATTACGGATAGTGCGTAACATCTCTGCCATCTGGTGCAGTGAACGAACGGCAAAGAAATTAGATGGTACTAAGAAGGGAAGAATAGTAGCATCATCAGAAGGACGAAAGCTCGAGCAAATCAATCCCACCGGATTAACGGGCCGACCGTATCCATTGAGTGGCTGGGTATCTGTAGCTACCGGAGTCTCACGCTGAAAAGTATAAGGACCACGATCTTCTTTGCGCTGTTGCTCCCGGAATGTCTGAATAATTAGTTTCATTGCTTGCTGCCAACGCTCATCAAATGGCGAAGTGTCTCCCGTCTCTTTCCAGTAGCCATGAGCAAGTCGTACCGGATAACAGAGCGAATCTATCTCCCATTTTCGCTCATGTAACTGAGGTTTCATATCTGTTAAATCACTTTCCCATTCACTACCTGTTGCCTCTTTATTAAAAGCATTAGCATAGGGATCAATATGAATACATTCTGTTTGGCGATTAATAACACCAGCCAACATTTCACGCAGGTGATCATCTTTGTTGGCAAGCGTTACGTAGGGCCATACCTGAGCAGAAGAGTCTCGAAGCCACATCGCTTCAATATCGCCGGTTATAACAAAAGTATCTGGTCGGCCGTCTTTAACCTCAAAGTCAACGGTGGTATCCAACGTATTGGGGAAACAGTTTTCAAATAACCAAGCTAATTCAGGATCAGCAATATCCGCCTTAACTTCTTTAATTACCTCTTCTACCGTTTTGCTTGTAAAATTTCGATCAGAAGGTGCCGGACGTTTACTTTTAAAATCTGGTACTCCAAAAGCCTGGCTGGCAAATGCTGAACTTCCCACAGTTGACATTCCTAATGCTGCTAATCCACTGGTCTTTAAAAAGTCTTTTCGAGAAAACATAATTGGTTCGTTTTAGTTTAAATTTTCAAAAATTACTTTACCATTTTTTCTTCGAGCATTTTGATAAAATACCCTCCTACTACCGATCGTGCCTGGAATCCCCGCTGATCGCCGCTGCTTGTCATATACCAGTCAGTCATCGGCACGCGATCCTCAGTCTCATTAAATGCCCGATACATTGGGCTGATAAACTTTTCAAAAGTCGCTCGATCTTCGGCCAACGTTGCAGTCCACATTATCCAGTCACTTTTCGTATAATCAGCCCGATTGTCAAGCGGCAAACCATATTGGTTCTGCTGTTCTAAATAATACTCCAACTCTGTTTTATTGATACTATCTGGAAAAATATTGAAGCCGAGTAAATGATCCCATACCAGGTTATATTTCTGGCTCCAGGTATCGGGATTACCAAATGCCAGCATGTAGTGATCACCGGCATAGGCCATCTCTCTCCATTTCACAGCCATGTCGGCGGCGGCTTTTTTATACTTTTGCGCAATTTCATCTTTCCCCAGTTGCCCAGCGAGATAACCATATCCCCTTATTCCAAGGATCGCTTTGATCGACAGATTCGTGTTACGAGCTAAATGCCCGGAAAAATCATCGGTGGACAGTTGGTTTTTTGGATCCATCCCATGTTCCATAAGATAGTCTGCCCATTGCGTTAAAGTCTCCCAATGGCTCTGAGCAAATTGCGCATGGCCTTCTACTTCAGCAATGGCCGTCGTCATAATCAACATATTTCCAGCCTCTTCCACCGGCATATCTTCACCGTATGTTTGTCCGTTCGCTATCGGATACGTACCTACATCATGAGCAGGAAACGGCTTCTGCCACCGGCCGCTTTCGGTATAATAAAAGATTGGCTCAAGCATGCCCTTCAGCAGCGTGGGATTGTAATATAAAAACAAGGGAGAAGACGGATAGGTAACATCCACCGTGCCGATTGAACCATTGCTAAAATTTTCCTTACTAAAATAAAGTGGCGTCCCATCCGGACCGGCAACCAATTTATGAGCCGCAACAGACTGACGGTAGGCCAGTTCCGTAAGCTCTGCATATTCTTCCCCGCCAACCGATCGTGCATCTTCAAACAGTTTTTTGTCGAACTGTGATGTTTCCCACATAAGCTGTTTATAATCATTTTCTGCCTGTTCCAGCATTTCAACCACAGACGTGCCATCTTTTTTCCACCAAGCCTGTAGAGGCTCGTGGAAATATTCAATGGCATATTTATCATCATAAGCCAAAGTGGTATGCCATTCTTCAGGCTGATCCGATACCGACTCAAAATCAAAAGCTGTAGCTAATGTGATCGGATCAGTAGCAGGAGAACTGGGCATATCAGTTGCATCATTACCCATCAGCGATCCATTTTCAGCAAAATCTGCGACTGATTCCGCACTTGAAGCAATTCGGCTACTTACCGATTCTCCGGAAGAAGAGGCCAAGTAGAGATATCCCCAATCAATGCGCACATTATCGCCTTTGCTCTGCAAAACCTGCTGTTCTGCTGTGCCCACACGCATAATATCGAGGGCTCGCGATGGCATACGCTGCCAAACAACGTCTTGGTCGCTGGTATGTACGGCGATATTGGATGCTGCACTCAAATATAGCTGCACGTCATGCGGATCTCCGTCTGTCGAGCGTACCTCAAACGAAATATAGTTCGCCGGACGAGACATCATTTCTAAGTCATCAGGCAAAAGTGGAGCAGTAAATGTAGCCGTCAATTCTACGGGCCCACTTTCGAAGGTGTATTTCGTTTGAGTGGCCGTCACCTCTACTCCTGTTTGCCGGGCGTTGGGAATGTTTGCCTCCGGCTCCAATTTTTCAACTAACCCAACATCCAGCGCCGCTAAACCACCTGTATTCGTACAATGGGCGGTAATAATATTGGTTCCTTCGCGAAGGGCCTTTCGAGCCTCAGGAGTTATTGCAACAGGTGTCGGAGTAAAGGTCACCCCTACTTTTTCAAATGCTGGAACGCCGTTTATATAGACCTCAACATCGTCATCGTGCTGAATATTTAGAAGCAGATTCTTCAGCTTGATACTATCGAGAGCTTGAATCTTAAACGTTCGCCGAGCCCAGATCTCTTGGGTATTCCAGGGATTTTGCACGTCCTCGCCATCGGTAAATGTGCCTGTCCCCTCTTTCCATCCAGAATCATCAAAATTCCTTTCAGTCCATTCACTTGCCGGAGAAGATTTTTTGAATCGCCATTTTCCATCCTTGTTCGCTAATGGGAGTAATTCATTATATCGAGCCAACTGCTGGCCGAGAAAATAATATGGCTTGCCATCTACACGAATCAATCCTTGCAGCGGATGTTCTTCTTCGGTCCAATGCTGCGTGGTAGCTCCATAAAGGGTATCCTGCATTGACCATATGCTTATGTTGGGATCCACTGTTATGAGCGGATAAGCCGGGGGACGAAGGTCTTGCTGCGCTTGCGCAATTACTATATTACTGCAAAATAAAAACCCGAGTAGCACCACTACTGAAATCGCTCTATGAATAAGAGACCAGCGTTTAGTTTTACCTTTTGAGAGTGACAAACTGTTCATAATGCTATCTCCTTTCATCTTTTAATATCATTGTTTTTAGAAAACGAATAGGGATAATCGCTTTCATCAGTGCCTCTGTTTTTATTTGGTTTCGCCGACATGATAAAGTCAATCGTTGCCCCCTCCATAAGAGTATTGAAGTCAACCCAGTTTTTGCTGTAATTCTCTCCATTTACCTTCATCGACTCAATGTAGCGAGTTTCTGAGGTATTGTTTGGCGCATTAATGACAACTTCATTTCCATTTTCTAGCTGAAGCTTAATTTTTTCAAACAACGGTGATCCCAACACATATTGATCCGTTGCCGGTGCAACGGGGTAAAATCCCATCGAAGAAAAGACGTACCAAGCAGAAGTCTGCCCATTATCTTCATCACCCGGATAACCATCGGGATCCGGAGAATAAAGCCGATCCAAAACTTCGCGCACCCAGTATTGCGCTTTCCAAGGCTGGCCGGCATAGTTATACAGATAAATCATATGCTGAATGGGTTGATTACCGTGAGCATACTGGCCCATATTGACCACCTGCATTTCACGTATTTCATGGATAACCTGGCCGTAATAACTTTCATCAAACTTTGGAGGCAGAGCAAAAACCGAATCAAGCATGGCTACAAATTGATCTTCCCCGCCCATTAAATTTATGAGTCCTTCGGGATCGTGAAATACCGACCAGGTGTAATGCCAGCTATTACCCTCAGTAAAAGCATCGCCCCATTTAAAAGGATTGAATGGTTCTTGAAAGCTACCATCCTTGTTTTTCCCCCGCATCAAATTAGTTTCCGGATCAAAGAGATTGCGGTAGTTCTGGCTGCGCTTGGCAAATCGGTCAATTTCTTCTTGGGGACGATCAAGGGCCTTGGCCAGCTTGTAAATCGTAAAATCGTCGTAGGCATACTCTAGCGTGCGTGCCGCACTTTCATTGAGACCAATATCATATGGCACATATCCGAGCTTGTTATAATAATCCACACCGGCACGCCCCACCGATTCCATTGGTCCCTCATTTTTGGAGTTTTTTAGAATCGCCTCATACAAGGTCTGTATATCGAAATCTCCATCGGTTTTGAGATAGGCATCGGCAATAATTGATGCTGAGTTCGAACCGATCATGATGTTGCGATGACCCGGACTGGCCCATTCGGGAAGCCATCCGCTTTCGTTATAGGTATTAACCAATCCTTTCATGAACTTTTCGTTCATCTCGGGATACATCAGGTTAAAGAAAGGAAACACTGCTCGAAAGGTATCCCAAAAACCATTATCAGTGAACATATAGCCCGGCAAAATCTCCCCATTGTAGGGACTATAATGCACCATTTCGCCCGCTTTGTTGTATTCATAAAACTTGCGTGGAAATAACAGCGTGCGATAGAGCGTAGAGTAAAAAGTTTCTGTCTGGTCGCTAGTACCCCCTTCAACCTTAATCCGGTTAAGATGTCCGTTCCAGATCTTTCTTCCTTCTTCTCGTACTGTTTCAAAACTTTTATTCCCGATCTCTCGCTCTAGGTTGAGCTCTGCCTGCTCGTGGCTAATAAATGAGGAGCCCACTTTCATATGGACCTTCTCTCCCTTTTGGGTCGTAAAGCGTACTACCCCTCCTACATGATCCGCCTTTTTCTGCAGGGAATTATTGTCAATGGTAGAATCTTGCCACGTTGCAGCCTCTTCAAAAGGTTGGTCGAACTGCATTACAAAATAATTGCGGAAATTGTCGGGCACCCCACCACTATTTTTTGTTGAGTAACCAACAACTTTCTGCTCTTCGGGTAGTATCTGGATATGTGAACCTTCATCTGCCGCATCGATTACAACATATGAACTGTCAGAATCAGGAAATGTAAACCGAAACATTGCCGCTCTGGCTGTGGGCGTAATTTCAGCCTCAACATCGTAATCAGCCAGGTAAGCTTTATAGTAATGCGGCTTTGCCTCCTCAGCTTTATGAGAAAACCAGCTGGCGCGGTCTTGCTGGATAAATTTCAGCTTGCCTGTCAACGGCATCACAGCAAATTGACCGTAGTCATTCATCCACGGACTTGGCTGATGCGTCTGTTTAAAACCATTAATGGTATAGGCATCGTAGGCATACATCCAACCGCTGCCCATCTCGGCTGTTTGTGGGCTCCAGAAATTCATTCCCCATGGCCGTGCAATAGCCGGATAGGTATTCCCATTCGAAAATTTGAACTCAGAATCAGTACCCATTAACGGGTTCACATACTGAACCAAATTTTCATTACCCTTTGCTTTTGACCTTTCCTGAGAGATAGCTAATCCCGGGATTAATATCAGGAATAATAGGAAAGCAAACATTTTCCTACCCCTCTTCAGCTGTGCTTCATCCATACGTTTTGTTGATTTTAGTCGATTAGAGCAACCCTTAAACAGCTACTTCTACTGCTGTTTAGTTGTAATATTTAACGTTTTACCAGATTTAAGAGCTTCGTGCGGAAGTTTGAATCCTTCAATAGGTTCACCATCCAATAAAATTTGCTCGATAGCCGTGCCTTCATTTTCCTTGACTATCCGCAGGGTATTACCACCAATATTCAATGCAACTTCGTCAAAGAGCGGTACACTTACCAGGTAATGGTCATCCGCAGGCGAAAAGGGGTAAAATCCCATGGCGTTGAACACATACCAGGCAGACATTTCACCGGCATCATCCATCCCGCTCATAGCTAGTCCATTTTCTCCAACCCCATAAAAATCACTCATAATTCTATTCAAGATCTCTTGTGTTTTAGGTTGTTTATCAACAAAATAGTACAGGTATGGATAGTTATGGGGCGGTTGATTTCCCTGGGAATACTGCCCGAGAAAACAGCATACATTTCGAGCGATATAATCTGGGTTCCATGGGATTGAAAACAGGGAATCTACTTTGGCTTCGAACCGTTCGTTTGACCCAAAAAGGCTAATAAGACCATCCATATCATGGGGAGCAAAAAAGGTAGATTGCCAGGCATTAGCCTCACGATACATATACTCGTAATAGGGATGCTGAGGATTGAAATTCTGCACCCAATCGCCATTTTCGAGTCTACCCCTCATAAAACCTGTTGATTCATCAAAAAGGTTCTTGTAGTTGCCAGATCGTTCCATGAACCTTTCATAGGTATCATTATCTCCCAGCGCATCGGCCAGCAGTGCAACCGAATAATCATCATAGGCATATTCCAATGTTTTCGTGACCGCTGCTTTAGCGTCGGTTTCAACTTCAGGATTTTCAACTTGTGGCGTTGATATATATCCCTTCTCCATGTATTCGTTGATATATGGACGTGTCCCTCCTTCAACGGTAGCATTTCGAATTAACAATTCATAGGCCTTCTGTACATCGAAATTATCAATTCCTCTCAGGTACGATCCCGCAATAAAAGGAGCAGCGTGATCTCCATGGAAAAAGGTGGGGATAAAGCCCGTTTTTTCTCCTCTGTCAACTAGAGACTGGATTACATCCGACGTTACCTCCGGGGAAATCATCCCAAGTAAAACCAGTTTATTTCGATAGGTATCCCACAAGGCCGGTCGGGTATAGTAGTTAAAGTCAGCTTCTACTACCTCCCCTTCGGCATCTCTGAATTCGCCATTTATATCACTGCGTAGCGCCGGCCATAAAAATGATCGATATAATGAAGTATAAAACAGTTCTTTTTCCTTATCCGTACCGCCGGTAACTTTAATATTCCCGAGCAGATCTTCCCACCTTTGTTTAGCGGCACTCTTGACCTGGGTGAAGTTACGACCCTGTACTTCTTCTTCCAGGTTCTTTTTCGCATTCTCCTTACTTACAAAAGACAACCCGATTTTAAGTTCAACGGTATTACCATTGCCTGAACCAAGAGTAATGACAGACAGGGAAGAACCATCTCCCGTACCAGCCTGGAATTTCTCAATGTTTTGATTTAGCTCGGCATAAAAGTAAACGTTGTTTCCCGTATCCTGATATCCGGTAACAGCATTATCGCCTACTTGTTCGATTTCCCAGCCGCGTACGTATTCGTTAGATTTTGCCAGATCAAATACAATTTTCTTCTCTGCTCCATCGGGAAACGTATATTTATGGTAGCCCGTCCGTAACGTGGTCGTCAACTCGGCATTTACATCATAATCCTCCAGCGAGACTTGATAATAACCCGGAGATGCCGTTTCCGATTCATGGCTGTAGGCAGAACCGATTTTGTCATTCGCAATTTCTCCGGTAACGGGTAGTATCGGAATATGTGCCAAATTCCAATGCCCTTTATTTGTGTGAGTAAAACCTTTAATAACCGAATCCTCATATTGGTATCCGGTACCAGTGCCATATTCTGTAATAGGGCTCAGCTGTACCATGGCATTCGGCAGTGCCGCTCCCGGGTAGGTCAACCCGGCCCAAACACGCCAGTCCTCGGGTGGCGTATATCCAATGAGGGTTGTATCTGTTAGCGGTGCAGTACCAATAAAGGGGTTTACCCAATCCGTTACATTCCCGGATTCTTGTTGGCTACTGCATCCGACAGCCATAACAAACAGACCTAGTGCCAGATATTTACCAATAGTTCTAAAAAAACGATTTACCCGTTCTCTCGCTGTTTTGTACATCTATTAGTGGTTATGAATTAAAATTGTCAGCTGTTATTCTCAGCACAGAATCAATTTTTTGTGGCGTTTGTAATCCGGGCAACCCAGCCGCCACCGCGAACCATGCTGACGTTGATTTCCGTATCCTGAGTTACTGCTTTAGTTTCTTTTTTAAAGTCCTTGGCATTTCGGTCGGCATTAATTCCATCTTTCCACACGTGCATTTCATAGTTTTTACCTTCTTCCAAAAAGGACAGCTCAGCAGAGAGCTCTCTGGCGTTATAGTCAGTCATTCCACCGATATACCAATCTCCATTGGGAGCCTGACGCGCCATCAGGACGTAATCGCCCACTTTCGATTTAAGGGGCACCGTTTTTGCCCACTCAACCGGTACCGCTTCAAGAAAATCCATAGCCTCAGGTTCATCATAATAGTGGGTTGGCGTATCGCACAGCATTTGTAACGGGCTTTCATAAATCACATACATTGCCAGCTGGTTCGAACGTGTGCCGATGGTCATTGGCTCCGTAGGAACAGCACTCCAGTTATCCTTGTGGGCATTGCGCATCCCGCCCGGTGTGAAATCCATGGGACCAGCTGCCATCCTAATGAAGGGAATCGTTGTTGTGTGGTCGGGCGTCACTGAATCAGCAAATTTACTAATTTCATTTCCCAGCACCCCTTCCGAAGTTAATACATTGGGATATGTTCTGATCCATCCCGTTGGCTTGTAAGCACCATGAAAATTAACCAGCAATTCCCTTTTGGCTGCCGCCTGCGCCACTTTTTCGTAATATCGCACCATCTGCTGATCATCACGCTGCATAAAGTCCACTTTTATACCCTTTATGCCCCACTCTTCAAATTGATCAAGCGCTTCTTTCATTTGTCCCCTGAGCGTCAGCCAGCTGGCCCAAAGAATAAGCCCTACATTTTTTTGATCAGCATACCGCACCAGTTCCTTAATATTAATATCCGGATTCGTTTTAAGCAGATCTTCGGTATCCGTCCAGCCTTCATCCAAGATGATATATTTGAGGTCATATTCTGAGGCAAAGTCGATGTAGTACTTATATGTTTTGGTATTTATACCAGCCTCAAAATCCACCTCATAAACATTATTGGCATTCCACCAGTCCCAAGCCACTTTACCCGGTTCTACCCAGCTAAAATCTCCGGTAGAAGGTTTTGCCAGCTTATACACCAGTTGGTTGGTAAGTAAATCATTATCATCACGAGCTACCATCAGCACCCTCCAGGGGAAAGCGTGATTTCCTTGTATGGTAGCTATATAATCTTCACGAGATCGCACCCTTTCATCACGGTCACTGGTTACTTCTGTGGTTTTGGGATAATGCGGATGCCCCCCGGAAAGTCCGCCCTTGTTGTTGCCGCGAACCCACATCCCCGCATAATTAAACAAACTGGATTCAGTAACCAGCATCTTCACTCCGTCCACTTCGGAAAGCACCGGCAAGCTAGCCAGCTGATCTGTTGAAACAGAGTCTAGGGCATAATCTTTATAGAGGCGCTCGTTATGAGAATAGAAGCCATCTTCCTCCGGATACCACGTCTTTGCCCCGGTCGCAAAATTAAAATCAGCCTTTTCATCAATTACATTAAATTCCTCCTCCCTTTCGGATTCCCAGCGCCAAGCCAAACCGCTGTCAAAAATCCTCCATTTCAGAGAAAGCCCATTTTTAAACTCTATTGAGAGCTGTTGGTAGGTATTATCGATAGTTTTACTCTTTTGCCATACCACGGGTTCGAGCAGTCCACTATGAGAACTTTTTCCCTCAGATGCGATCTCCCAATGTTCTTCTGACCGCTGGCTGGTAGCAAGTGCTACTTCTGAAGGTTCTACCACCTGGTCTCCATCAACAGTAACGCTATATCGAATATCTTTGTCTACCGATACCTGAACCGAGATGGACCCATCAGGTGAGCTAATTTGGAACTGTTTTTGGGCAAAAGTAGAGGTGACAGGTAATAAAAAGACTAGAAATAAAACGAACTTCTTTTCAAACATATTTATTCATCGCTTAACAACCCTTCGTTATCCAATAAAGCAGCTGCCTCAATCAACATAGAACCGCTGAGCTGTACTGTCAGATCAATTTCTGCATTGTTAGCTGGTTTATCATTCCAAAATGAACTATAAAGAACATCACTTTTATTTGTACCCTCTTTCCAAAGGGTTTCAGCATTATGCTCTAAAAATGCCACATATCGATTTCTAACTGATTCAGATAAATCCTCCTCGAGTATCAACTCAGTAAGGTATCGTACAAATATTCCCTTAAACAATCCGCCATCGCCAGTTCCTTCATCTACAAGTAACCGCGTATTACCATCGGTAAGATTATTCAACGTATAATCTGCAGACTTGATAGCATCGTTTAAATATCTCGATTCACCTGTTATTTCATATAGCTCTAACGCTGCTCCCAGAAAGACTCCCTGGTTATAGGTAAATATCCAGTCTTTCTGAATATCTACTTCGCCATCTTGCGAAACTTCCATATGGTCCCAGACCGCCCCATTTTGCCGGTTGACCAAGTTATTCTTCACAAAATCATAGGTTTTATGAGCCCAGTCCAGGTACTCCTCCTCACCAGTGAGCTTATAGAGCCTAGACGCCAATATACTAGCCGGAGAATTGGAAATAGCATTTTTACTCCTGGGAGTATGTTTGGCCCACATAATACCACCGCCGCCCACATCGGTCCAGCCGGTTTTTATTTCTTCCCAAACATCTTTTGTGGATGTGAGAAACTTCTCATCACCCACTGTTTGATGAGCGCGTAACATGGCCAGAGCATTCCACTCCATATCATCATAAAAGTCATTGAGAAAAGTATCACCTTGCTGTTGTGGCACGCCTTGGTACCACTGATCCATAATTTGCTTGTATTTTGAATCGCTCGTTCTTTGATACGCATCCAGCATTACATCCAACGCATGCGCTTGCGGCCAGTAATGAAACTCCGTGTTCCCTCGATTTCCGTAATTAAAATAACCTTCACCTGAATTCCAGTAATTATTAATTAATGCATTACTACTACTATCTGCCGCAGCAGACCAGTTAATAGCTTGCTCTTTTTTTTCTTGCGATGATGTTGGACTATCACTGCATCCGACAACACCAAGCATAGTGATCAGATATACAAAAATTGCACTTATAAAAATCTTAAATCGATACATAACGTAATGCTTAAGTGACCTTACATGGTAAAATAGATTTGTTAATAATAACTCTCTCCTCCCAGTATTAGGAGGAGAGAGTTAATGGTATGTTAATGACTGTTACTGGTCGCTAACTTTGATGATCTCGTGCGTATAATTCTCTCTTTCCGGCTGAAAGTAGGCAGTTACATTAATGATGCTTTGATGCATTTCCGTTTTCATTTTGTATGTATATCCCCACTGATCAGCACTTTCGGGAACCGGAACCAAATTCCAATAGGAGTCTGGGGTAGAATCCGTAGGACGATTTGATGAATCAGTCTGAGAATATCCCCACTCTTCAACGGTATCTTCTCCATCAATATTTACTGTCATTTTAAATTTATACCTGGAATCAAGCCCCCAGCCCCATTCATAAAAGGAGTATGGCTCCTCTTCTGCTTTAAACACACCATTGCCCTGATAAGATAGTTCGAACATCTCAGCATCATGGGGAGCAGAATAAAGAGCTAATGTTTTTACCTCAGACACTTTTGCAGATCCCGTAGTGAAATCAAGTCTGATCCGATATACTCCATTACTACCAATAGTAGGAGCAGATCCGCCTTCTTTTAATGAACCATTGTCAATAATAAATTCTCTTGGTGAACCAGAATTATTACTAACAAACTTATATGCTCCATCAGTAGTCAAGCGGGTATAAATTTCAAATTGACCTTCCCCGGTTGATTTTAACGGCATTGCATTTTCTAAACTACTTCCGGCTTCGGTACCACCACCCGTTATGTAGGCATTTTGCGGTGGGTTCGCAAAACCAGCAAGACGGGTTACCTCTATGGTGTTTACTTGAGATGCCACCACCTCATTCACACCACGCGATGAAATAACCGTCCAGTCCATCTTTCCGGTTTCTTCAGAATCCAAGCCCGCCTGTGCGGCCGCCTTATTGAGCGTTTTATGTGAGATAGATGCAGTTGTATTCACACCATTATTATCGGCTGTCACCCTATACAATGGATCTGAAAAATCTTGTCCCACCGAATCAAATGCAACTTCATACATTACATACCCGCCGTCTTCGGCCTTGGCAGAAGCCCATTCAAAGGTTTCGGTTCCGTTAGGGTCCAACGTGACACTGTAGCCATCCTCCGGAGTATACAGATTTTGAACTTTGCTCACATTGGTGTTGACCGAGGTACTTTGGTCACACCCCGTAACCACAAACAACACAGCACTTACTATAAAGATATTGTAGAGTAACGATTTCATATTAACCACCCTTTTTTAGTAGAAAATGTTAGTTTTTGAGTTTTAGCGATTATCAATAACCAGAATTTTGTTCCAGCTTATCGTTAAGATCTAGTTCGGATTGCGGAATTGGCCACAAGTAATCACTGGCAGGATCAAATGTACGATCAGTTAAGATCATGCCTACCTGATCAGTGGGCTGACCGTATGGTGCCCCATGGATAGGTCCATTCATCACATCTTCGGCTGTTTGCCAGCGACGCAGGTCGAAAATTCGGAGCCCTTCCATGGCAAGCTCAACACGACGCTCCCGCCTAATGAGTTGTCGGAGTTCTTCTTGACTCCAGGTAGGATCATAGGTTAGTGCGCTGTTATCCATGCCCGCACGTTCGCGCAGTGCACGGATGGTATTACCCCACACTTGGTTGTTCATCTCTCCAAGCTCGTTCTTCGCCTCTGCGTGCATCAGCAATACATCAGCAAATCGAATTTGTATGAGATTTAAACCCGACTCGAAGTTCGTATTTACAGTTGGGTCGTAATACTTTCTCAAATAATATCCCGTAGATGTCGCATTGCTACCCTGCCCCTGATACTCGTCTCTTGCGGCGTCTTCATTAGGGGCCGTGCCGGGTTCAATATAAATATTTCGCGTGGTTCCGTCGTCATTCTCCCACTCCGACTGATGATGTACTACCGTAGCATCAAGACGCGGATCCCGGTTTTGATAGGGATTATCCTCGTCGTATCCTGATCCCTGAGCATCAATTGGCTGACCATTCTGCATCGGATATGAATCAACCAACTCTTGTGTGGGAGCCATAGCATTAACTCTGGCACCAGCAGTTAATGGCACTAAATCAAACATATTATTGTGAGTTACATCATTAGCTACATACTGGAAAGAGAAAATGATTTCTTGATTAAACTCATTTTCGGGAAGGAACAGGTCGCGATAAGAAGGGAAAAGCCCATAGTCACCATTTTCTGCCGTTCCTATAAGTTTCGAGGTATTGTCCACAACACCCTGCCAATTATTTTCGTACAGATGTACGCGTGCATTGAGTGCAATGGCTGCCCCCTTTGTAATACGACCCTGATCTTCTTGATTTAATCCGGTGTTGGTTGGCAGATCAGAGACGATACTGTTCAATTCGGAGTGAATAAAACTGACGATGTCGGAATGCGGCGTGCTGGCTATATTTTGTGATTCTTCAACTGAAATGTCCTTCGTAAATTGAGGAACCCCACCGAACCATGTTGTCAGCTTAAAATAATGCCAGGCTCGTATAAAGCGTGCCTCAGCCTTCATCTGGGCACGTACCGCCTCATCCATATCAGGAACCTTATCGATATTTTCCAAGAATACATGAGTAGTTTTTATTCCTGAATAATGCATATTCCACTGGTTACTAAAGCGAGGAGTCGACGGATTATGATTTCCCCGAGCAATGGTACTTACACTGGCCGGATCACCACGGCCAATAAAAGCATTGTCCGATAAAGCCGCATTGTAGAAGAAATAATCACTATTGGCCATCTGACTATATGCAGTATTCAACACCATGCTAGCCTTATCAGCTGACTTCCAGTAGTTTTCTTCTGTAAATTCATTACTTGGAGCTAAGCTTAGGTCATTGCATGCTGTACCTATTGTCATCAGCAAAATGACCAGACCCACTTTAATTGTTAATAAACGTTTCATAGCTCTACATTTTTGAGGTTTAAATTATCTAAAATTGTTAAGTCCATGGATTAGAAGCTAAGATTAATTCCAAATCCGTAATACCTTATTTCGGGGTATTGCCTACCACTATTACCACCGTTAGCCGTCATATTGCTGTTAAACTCAGTTGCCTCAGGATTTAGAAAATCCATTTTTGAAAGGGTATACAAGTTCTTCCCATTCAAATAGATATAAATATTTTTTGCTCCCAATGAATATTCTTGAGGTATTGTATAACCTATCTTGACATTCTTTAAACTTATATATGACGCATCAAAGGCATATAAATCGGAACTCATCCGATAATTGTTTGCGTTAGAAGCCGAACCAGGAGCTGACAATCGCGGCCATCTAGCATCAGGATTGGTAGGTGTCCAAAAATCTGTCTGATGCTTATACATCGTATATGAGTAATTGGCGTGGAACGGTTCTACATTTTCACCGCGAAGAAACATCGTTCGTTTACCAACCCCTTGCAGCATAAGATTAAGATCAAAGTTCTTCCAGTTCAGTCCGTACTGCAGTCCAAAAGTTAATCTCGGGAAAGCATTGCCCAGCACATAGCGGTCATCATCGTCAATGACCCCATCACCGTTTTTATCTTTATACCGAACGTCTCCGGGCTTTACTGATGTGCCAATCGGTGTAGGCCCTTCTTGTACCTCCTGCATATTTTGGAAGAAGCCATCTACCTTGTAACCGTAGTAGGAGTTAAAGGCTACGCCTTCTCTGATTATACGCTGCATCTCTCCGGTTGTGCTTATCTGCTCATCGCCGACGAAACTCACAACCTCATTCCAAGTATCAGAAAGATTAAATCCAATAGTCTGCGTAAATTCATCACCTCCGGCATTGTAGTTGATACTCGCTTCCCATCCACGATTACGCATTTCTCCTGCATTATAATCAGGCACTGATCCACCATAGGTACCCGGAACTGTGGGGGTAACGAGAATATCTTTTGTTAGCTTTTCGTATGCATCTAACGATACATCCAGTCGATCATTAAAGAAGGATGCATCAACTCCAATATTAAGAGTACTACTTTCTTCCCATTTTAAATCTTCGTTAGCAAATTGAAAGCCTGTGCCTGCCACAGGGGAATTATTGAATGCGTATGCATTTTGATAAGTAAAATAACTGGTTTGGTATTGGTAGTTGCTCACACTTTGATTCCCCAATGTACCATAGGAAGCACGGAGTTTAATATCTCCAACATTGTTTTGGTATGTCTCCATAAAAGACTCATCCGAAATATTCCACGCTACCGAGGCAGATGGGAAAAATCCCCAACGATTGGGTTCTGCAAATTTTGAAGAACCATCGTAGCGGAAATTGAATTCAAAGAAATACTTTTGGTCATAGGAATATTTCGCCCGACCAAATACAGAATGTAAACTATTTTCAGTTTGCGTTTCGGGCGTTGTGTAGGAAGAACTCTGTATTTCTGTTTCCGAAATGGGAATATTTAGGTCAGGATCAGTATATATTAGGTGGATCCCGTTACTTTGACCTGTGAATGATTCATTTTCTATCCCTACAAGCCCATCAACTTCATGCCGTTCGCCAAATGAATCGGTATAATCCAACACAAAGCGTGGATTAATTGTAATAGCTCTATAATTGTCATTATTGGTATTTCTCTCAGAGCCATAAAAATTGGCCGGTTCACCAGCAGAGCCACTACTATAAAATGGCACCTCTTTTACTTTTAATAATGACTCATTAGAATTTATCGTAGCTGAAAAATTAGCCCGAGCCTCTAGCCTATCCGAAAATTCATATCCAACTTGAAGAACCCCCGAAATTACATCATTTACGGACCTGTTCGTTCCACCTTCTTCCAATACTCCCAAAGGGCTAAACTGAGATAAAACATCGTTTATGAGATATTTCCCATTATCCGCTTGTAGCTGATAATTATAGTAAGGAGGAGTCCTCTTGGCATCAGCAATAAGGAATTGCGTTATACCCGTATGGGTTGTATTGTCAGACCGTTGAAAAGAAAATTTACTTTCAACGTCGAATCCTTCGAATTCAGTATTAAGATTCACCCGGAAATTATATCGCTTTAGTCCATAATCACCGACAAAATTATTTTCCTGATCGAAATATCTGGTTGATACGCGATAAGTAGTCTTATCTGTACCACCTGATACCGCAAGGTTGTATTCCTGCTGTACGGCATCCTGAAAAATGCTATTCATGAACCATTTGATATCCCCTTCTTCTCTTAACGTCCTAATCTCTTGGGGAGAATAAATCGGCGAACTCCCAGAGTTGACCAATGCTTGATTTCTTAGAATGGCATTTTTATAACCCGCAACCGGTTCATAAGGTATGATGGGATTGTTTATTCCAGTTCGGTTGCTAAAAGTAACCGTTGGTTCCGTGTTTCTTTGACCACTTTTTGTAGTCACTAATACAACCCCATTTGCTGCCCTGGATCCGTAAATAGCCGCACTCCCGGCATCTTTAAGAACAGAAATATTTTCAATATTGCTGGGATTCAGATTTGAAAGACTCCCGCCGACAACACCATCAATCACAATTAAGGGATCATTATTATTCATGGTGCTAATACCGCGAATGTTGATATTCACTCCTGCACCGGGGGCCCCGTTCGGCTGCTGAATAGTTAAATTTGCAGCAGATCCTTGGAGCGCTTCAGTGACATCGGTCACTGGCTGGGATTCTAAATCACTAGTTCTAACCTGCCCAATTGAACCGGTTACATCTTCTTTTCTCTGGGTACCATACCCTACAACCACAACTTCTTCACCAGAAATAGTTGTAGGCATCAAGGTAATCTCGATATTTGTTCTACCTCTGATAGGTACCTCCTTGGTTTCGTACCCAATATATGACACCATTAACGTATCATTTAGGGAAGGAGGTTTTAGAGAAAACTCACCATTACTATTAGTAGATGTACCAATAGTCGTGCCCTTTACAAGGATGTTTACACCTGCCAAGATAGTATTTGATTCAGCATCGGATACTACTCCCGAAACCGAAGTCCTTGTATTTTGACCTTGTAAGGAAATTGGTAATAAGCTTATAGCAAGTAATATGCATAGAAAGCCTAATTTTCTGTGGTCTAAAATATTTCCCGTTTCCATAGTAAAAATCCTATAATTAAAGGTTGATTATTTAAAAATTCTCTTGAACAGTCTCTCTATCAGATTTCCAAATTTCTTGAATCTCTTCTAACGTCTTGTCTTTAGTTTCAGGAACGTATTTATATACTACCCAAAGGCCTATCAGACAGAAACTTGCAAAAAACCAAAACGTGCCAGAAGTATTTATGGATTCTAAGAGCATGGGGGTAATTTGGCTAACCGTCATATCAGCAACCCACATGGTTATTATACTTATTGCTAAAGCCCTGCCGCGAATCTTGTTCGGAAAAATTTCGGAAGCTACTACAAACTTTAGCGGGCCAATTGAAAAAGCGAAGCATCCCAAAAATGCTAATACACTTAGTAAGAGAAATACCGATCCAATCGCGTTTAAGTAAAAACACAACCCTGTAAAAAACAGGCTTATAGTGGCTCCAATTGTACCGTATATATAAAGTGGTCGACGGCCTTTTCTATCTACAAACCAAATTGCAATAAAGGTGAACAGCATATTAGCGGTACCCAAATAAATCTGGCTGGTTAAAGCACTATTTATATCGAATCCCACGTCATTTAAGATTCGGGGTCCATAATATATTACAGTATTAATGCCACTGAATTGCGAAAAGAGTGGCAGTGCTATCCCAATAAACAATGCCTTGCGTAAACCAGGCCGGAATAAATCACGATAAGAGATATCAGTATTTCGCTCTTTCTCAACATTCTCTTGCATGCTACTCATCTCTTTATCAGCTGACGAGGGACTCAAAAAACTTTCTAAAACACTTCTGGCTTTTTGCTTGTAATCGTTTTCAAATAACCATCTTGGACTTTCCGGAACGAAAAGCAATCCTATAGAGAAAGTAAGAGCAGGGATAATCTCAATACCAAACATGCTACGCCAGCTTTCCTCTATAACCACATAGCTCAGAAATGTAGATATAGAAGATGGATCTATTGTTTCCGAGACAGATAAAAGCCATGAGTTTGAAATATAGGCAACCAAAATTCCTAGGGTAATTGCAAGTTGATAACATGTAACCAACGCACCACGTATCTTAGCCGGGGCAATTTCTGAGATATACAATGGTGCAACATTTGAGGCAATACCTACTCCTATCCCTCCTGCAATACGTGCAACAATCAGCAATGAAAAACTTGACGCTACAACACAACCAAATGCCGAAACCGAAAACAACAAGCCTGACAAAATTAAGATTGGTTTCCGGCCAAACCGATCACTTAACTCACCTGAAATGGCAACCCCTATGATAGCGCCCATTAAAGCTGATGATACAAACCAGCCTTCTAACGTTGCTGACAAACTAAATTGGTCTTTCACCAATGGGATTGCCCCCGAAATGACGGCCATATCAAACCCAAATAGCAATCCGCCAAGGGTAACAATAAGGGTTACCCCAATTAGAAATAGATATTTTTTGTTATCAAACATATATCAGTTTACTTCCTCACCTTTAAAAAGGGCTATACGAGCATATATTTCGACTAAACTTGCCTGATTTAACAACCATTCATCACCGGATTGATTTTGGCCCGTCCAATCGGCATAAAACAATCCATTTTGATTTCGAGCATTCTCCCAGGCATGATTAGCGTTATCTATAAACACATTGATATACTGCTCAGCACTCTCATCATACTTATATAAATCCAGATATCCCTGGAAAAGCTTTACATTAAACCAGGGATCTCTCTGTGGAAAAAATGGGTCACCCTGATAAGAATTCGTGAAAACATTGAAAGCGCCTCGTGCCAAATCTTTTGCTTCCTGGAGATGGCTTTCGTTGTCTGTTATTTCATAAAGAGCAATTTCCACCCGCATCATGACTCCTGTATTATAGGTGTAGAGATCTTTATTGATACTACAGTCTGAAAATTTTACATCATTCCAGTAAATATTGCGAGCTGTATTCTTAAGATTATTCTTCAGCCACTGGTATACCCGTGTGCCAAAGTCGTAATATTCTTGCTTGCCCGTCTCTTGATATAGCTTTAGAGCAAGCAAAGCACTATAACCACTGGATGACATCCCAATCAGTGCATCCGGGTTATCTGGATTGGTTATGTAATTTTCTTTCCAGGCAATTCCCCCTCCACATTGATCAGTCTCTCCGGTGTACAAGAATGGCATAATTTCTTCCGCTTTTTGCAGGTACTGCGAATCACCGGTGATTTTATATGCATTGAATAGTTTGAGACCGGTTACAGCATTGTCATCATAAAAATGATCACTATCTCCTAACGAGGGAGGATATGCAGAGTAGGTCACCGGATCATGAGATTCGTCATAATATTTATCGAGTCGATCAACAACCTTATGAAGTCCTTCATAGTCATACCCAACTTTCAACAGCGAATTTACACCAGCAACCAAGCCAAAATATGGCCATAAGTATGATACCTCTCGGTCCCCCGACATTTGGGGATAATTTTCTTTAAATAGATTATGCTCACTCACATAGTAGTACGTCCGAATGTTGTCGTACACTTCAAGAGCTCGCTCATGATAGGTGATAGAAGGGGTATCTGTGCTATCAGAATCTTGATCAGAATCATCTGAATCCACAGCACCAGTGCAGGCCACAAAAGACAAGAAAAGTACAAGTAGAGACATTTCGCCAATTATTTTTTTTACATTTATCTTCATCCGCCTGTTGCTCTATTTACCACTCGCATTAGAGAATTTGTGATTTATAAGGCTTCATTTTAATCTCTTCTTCATCTTTGACAAAGGCTTTAACCACCTTTGCCGTTGTATCAGAATTATTGATAATCTCGTAGGATTCCGCAGCAGCGGGGATGACAAAAGTTTCAGCATACCGTACTTCCTGCTCCCGATTCTGCGTCTTAACGGTAATAGTTTCTCCTTCAACCAAACTCAGAACGTGACATTTCCCGTTGGTTGACCTATCCAGCCGGGAGTCTAACTCCATTCTATGAATAGCATAAAAGTGTTTCGGATGAGTCGGAAGATTTACAACTTTCCAATCCGCTCCTTCTTCGATCGTCTCGGGCGTTGATATCAATTCTTCTTCCACTGACTCACCTTGCCGACTGAAGTCAAGGTTTTCAAATGCCCGCTCTATATTTATAGGACGCGGATTCCCATCTAAATCAACCCGGAGCCAATCATACATTTTAAAAGTGAAAATATATGGGGTGTTGCTTATTTCAAGCACCAGGTTGTCTTCTCCTGAACAGTGGACCGTACCACTCGGTATCAAGAATAAATCATGCTTTGATGACTCAAAGGTTTGAACGTACTTTTTAACATCAACAGGGTTCTTCTGCTCATAGCTTTGTTCCAAGTCTAAGCGAAACTGATCCTTATCAACCCCATCCTGAAAGCCCAAATAAACTTCTGATTCTTCTCCACAGTCCAGCATGTAATAGGTTTCATCCTGGGTGAATTTTTCCCCGAAATTTTTGTAGATATACCCTTCAGTAGGATGGCATTGAAGCGATAAATTCTGCCCGTCGAACGTGTCCAGGAAATCAAAGCGGATAGGAAATTCGTATCCAAACAAATCTGCCGAATCTCCCAACATTGCTTCATTATCGTGATAGAGCAACGAATCGAAGGAGACTTCGAGCATCTTACGGCTACTTTCCATGATAATGCCATTTTCCGGCACAATCAGCTCGAAAGACCACGCATAATTGGGCACATCTTCACTTAATCCCTCGATATGATCACTGATCCAGCTCCCCCCCCAAACTCCTGATTCAAACCAAGGTCTGGCCCGGATCACATTTTCGTTCATATCTGCTAGTCCATCGCGAAAATCGCTGCCTCGCATCCACGTAATCTGATCAACCCGTTGCTCGTCAACGACGGCATCAACAGAATCTAACATATTGTTCTTGTGCCTGTTTAAAACTGGCCAGTCAACAAAATAAAACCGTTTATACTGTTCTTTAGGACTCTGTTTCTTCGTTGATCCCAAATTACAAACACGACCTGCACGTGAGCGATACTGAATTTCATTTTTGGGAACATCTACATAGATGACAGAAGCATCATGATCCAATACAGCAGCTCCGGAACCGTATACAATATTAATACTTTCGGAATCGACATTGACCCTCTCTAATTTATCGGATTCAAAAAAGTCTTCGATTCCGCCCGGATAGCGATGCCCAAAAATGGGATCATCTCCTCCCAAGAAAGGAGCCACCATCTGATCAATTTTATCGTCATCTTTCAGGGCTGCATCAACACAATACCAATTGACACTTTTACCCTTATCTTGCAAATGCTGGTTGAGTTGAGAAACGAAATCTTCCCAAAGAACACCTCCATAACCATCTATGATCACTGATTCTTCTTCTGCGATCCAATCCGCAAGCGTTTCATATCCTACCTCAATCAGATTATCATCTAATTTAAATGTGGGATACACATCATAACCAGATGGAGAATTATTTTTTTCTACCGGTAATAAATGTTGGCTTGTATTGCGATAGGTTTTTTGCTCTTTACCTATTTCGGAGACACAATGCTCAACCGCTCCCCGTATAGCATATGCAGATGTCTCAGAGACACAATTTACCTTCTCTGGATTAGGTATTTCATCAAATAAGGGCTTTTGAAACAACTTCTGTGATTTAGCAATCCTTCCCCCAATAACCACTCTGTCGTAAACTTCCAGCTGGGTTATTTCCCTCAGAAAAACTCCCAGGTTTTCGCCAAACTCACTGAAAACAGACTGTGCATCCTCATCATTTTCAAATCGAGAGGCAAGTTGTTTTACATTTTGCAACTTACCCTTCCCGTTCTTGCTGAGCTCATTATATCTATCAATAAACCAACGTGTCGAGAAATAATCCTCAGCAATCCCATCTTTGAACGACGTGTTAAATAAATACCTTGAGGAGTTTTCAGAGCCTCTTAATAAAATATATTCGCCTGCATTCGTTGCAGCCCCGAAACCGGTTCCAATAGTAAGCCCAAGTACTTTTTTCTCCTTCAAACCCTGGGCTTGTATAGCTCCCAGTAAAAAGGCTTGAGCATCATTCACAAAATGCACTTCATGCTCTGTAAGAGAAAAAGTGCCATTTAACCTGTTTAAAAGCGAATGGCGGAAATTTAGACCAAAGAGCTCTTCGTATTTGCCCAGATTGCAAATTTTTGATATTCCTTTTTCATACTCAAAAGGACCAGGCATTGAAATTCCAATACCATCAATACTTTTTACATCACTGTTGCTTGCAAATGCTTTTATCTTTTGTGCTATCAAGTCCAGTATATAAGTGGCTGAACCATCACTATCGATTGCTATCTGATCAAATTGATCGATAGGTCCTTCATTAATCAAGCCAATAGAAATATGGCTGCCACCGATATCTAAACCTAAATAATTACTATTCATTAAATATCTATTTATGAATACTTAAAAGTTACTTACTAAAAGTTGGTGGCGGATTAATGCCTCTTTTTTTATTGGGAGTATTACTCATGGTAAATTCTAGAACTCCGCCTTCCATTAGCTTGTCGCGATATATCCAGTTTTTTTTCAAGGGCTTGCCATTAAACGTTATGGACTGGACATATACGTTTTCAGCTGAATTGTTCACTGTCTTTATCGTCAGCTGATTTTCGTTCCCAAGATTTATTTTTGCCTCATCAAACATCGGACTTCCAAACTGAATGACGGGCCTAGCATCCGTAAATCCTTTCACATCAAAGAGTCCCAGAGAAGCCAGAACGTACCATCCACCAAGCTGACCCTGATCTTCGTCTTGCCCATATCCATAGCCATGCATAGGACCTGTGCCATAAAATTCCTGACAAATTTTCCGCGTCCATTTTTGCGTTAACCACGGTTTACCAGAAAAATTAAACAGCCAACTTATGTGCAAGCTGGGCTGGTTGCCATGGTTGTATCGATATTTAAGACCAGAAAAAGCATCCATATCCTCCTTGGTTCCGCTAAACCCATTCTCTTCTGACTGCTCAAAGGTTTGAACAAGTCGGTCATTGAACTCAGACTTTCCAACCTTCTCTATCAAACTCAATGGAGCATGAGGCACATAAAAAGTATATTGCCAGGCATTCCCCTCTTGGAAGCCCCTCCATGGTTCAAACGGGTCAAAGTTGTCTAAAAAAGACCCATCTGCCTTCTTTGGGCGAATAAAACCCGCCGACTCATCAAATAGATTCGCCCAATTGGTAGAATTGTCCAAGAGTTTCTCATAGTCTTCGTTTTTACCGAGCTGCTTCGCCATCTGAGCAGCAGCATAGCTACTGAAACTATATTCCAAGGTATGAGAGGCAGAAAATTTCGCGCCAGAGGGTTTTGTCACAAATCCCTGATCCCCGATATACGGCACAAATCCCTTTTGGATAAATGATTTCAGATCAACCTTGCCCGCACCAGCTTTACGATCCTTCCAACCTAACTCATTTTTAAGAACCGCATTATATGCTTTGTCAATATCGTAATCCCTGATCCCAGCATTATAAGCCGATGCAATAGCAAGACCTACAAAGTTTGTTCCTACACCGGATACATACCTACTGTTTGCCAGACCATCCCCAAACCAACCTGAATTTTCGTAAACTTTAAGATGGGTTTGTACAAAGTTATTATACCGCTCAGGCCATGACAATGCCCAGAGTTGCGTTAGGTTCCAGAAACCACCCCAAATAGAATCGGTATTATAAAAGCTGAATGCTGGATTTCCATTTTCATTCAGGGGAAGTCGGCCAACCGATCCATCATTTTGAGGAAAAGACCCATCAACATCATTTGCTACCCCGCGACCTAATAATGCATGATATAAGCCCGTATAAAATTTTACCCTGTTTTCTTTACTGGAACCTTCAACTTTTATCTTATTCAGTTCCTGCTTCCAAATATCTTGGGCTTCCTTTTTGGCCGTTTCAAAAGATATGTTTTCAGCTTCGGCCAAATAGTTTTGCCGTGCATTTTCAGTGGAGGTGTAAGAGAGGCCTATTTTTACTTCAATAGTTTCATTCTCCTTCGTTTGATATTCTAAATAAAGACCTGCTCCCTTACCATCAATTGATGTAGTCTCTGGATATTTTCCTTCATTTGAAAAAGCTCCAACGGATTCAGGCACTTTGTTAACCTTGCCCCAAATATACATCGACACTTGCCCTTCCGGCTGATATCGTTGCACGTATTTAGGATACGTAGTTACAAATCCCTTGAAATGGTTTTTGTCAACCATTTGAACTGATGCATCTTTAACAGCCCCACTTTCTCCCTGCTCACTTCCCACATCCAGCACTAAACGACTATTCTTATTTTTAGGAAAGGTAAAGCGATGATAACTCACCCTTTTAGAAGCCGTCAACTCAGCCGTAATATCATAGTCTCCAAGAAGTACCTTATAATAACCGGGCTCAGCTGTTTCATCCTCTTTCTTAAACCTTGAACGATATCCCTCATCCGGAGCTTCTAATTTTCCAGGTGCCAATTTCAGGGGTCCTGTAGTAGGCATCAGGCTTATCCCTCCGATCTGAAACTCATGAAACTGTACAAAGCCTGCTATAGAACTATGTCGACTATCGTATCCAACCGCTTCCCAGCCAGACTCATTGCCATAATGTCCATTGGTAGAAGGTGCTGGCTTTGCCATACCGTGTGGCACAGCAGCGGGAGTATAATAGAACCACCTGCTATGTGCTGTACCTATATTAGGATCGACATAATTTAACGCAGTAGTTTGCTGGGCTAAACATTCTGTTCCTACCACCAAAAAAATAGCTGCAAGCAAACATCTGTGTATTAGTTTAGTCACAATAGTTCTATGTGGTTATGTTCATATGTTTAAACATATATAATAAATGATTATATCCCTTGCAAACTTGTTAAAAAAATAATCTCAAATATCATCAAATAGCTGACTAACAAAGTGGAAAGATTGGGAACTATATTCCCAAAATATGGTAAGCTATTTTATAGTAGAGGTTAATTTTCTTCCGATGATTAGTCCCAAGAAAGGGTACCTAACTAAAACCAATTGACGTTTACAAGTAACATAAACCTAATCACCTCTTCTTATATCTATTGAATAAGTGAATTTATCGCCTCTATAAAATCCTATATTGTATTCAATAATTCTATTCCCGACATCATACACCTTCCTCTCTCGAAATAATACCGGTATGCCTTTTTCAATATTTAGACGGTTGGCAATTTCTTTATCAGCACCTATTGCTTTTAGTTTTTCATCCGATCGGCTGGGATAAATTGAAAGATCTTTTTCTAATATTGAATACAAAGGCCGACTAAAATCCTCCTCTCCAGTTAGTCCGACCCGGGGATGAAACCAAGAAATAAAAAAGACAAAAGGCTCTTTATTATTACCCCTTAATCTTTGAAGCTTAACAATATTTCTATCTTGCTCGATGTTAAAAATACGAGAAATTTTATCGTCGGCTTTTTCATGTACAACCTCAATATTATAATTTTTTAGGGATACTCCTCTTTCATTCATCTCTTGAGAGAAACTATGCCATTCATCAAGTTGGGTAGTTATTGTCTGGGGAGCAACGGTAGTACCAACGCCTTTTTTTCGTTCCACTAGCCCTTCCATCACAAGTTTAGACATCCCCTGTCTTACTGTATTCCTGGAAACCCCAAACTTTTTAGCCAACTCTTTTTCTTTAGGCAAAAGTTTACCATCGTCATATTCACCACTATTTATTAATTCACGAAGATAATCTTCTATCTGTTTGTAAAGCGGTACTGATGAGTCGTGATCTATCTTCATTATTTACGTATGTGAATTATGAATGACCGTTATTTTGAATCTAATGCTAATGATTGGAACCTTCAATGATAGAAGGTGTATGGCAAATTTTGCTCTTAAATATAATTGGAATAGCAATTAATTAATTAAACATGCCAGAATTTATTAATGATCAATAAAAAACATCTTAGCCAAATCCTAAACTATTATAATTTTCAGAGTTTATAAATTCAGATCAGATCTGTGATGATAAGAGCTTGCTTTTCCATCGGGCGGCTTTTTTCGTTTACTTATCTTAATAATCACATACATTGCTTTACAGTAAATACTTAACCTAATCAGCAAGATTATGAAAAGAGTTATTGGCATCGGTGGGATATTCTTCAAGGCCAAAAATCCAAAAACACTGGCCAAATGGTACGAAAAGCATCTCGGGGTACCCATTGACGAAAGTTACGGCGGGTTTTCGTTCCGGTGGGATGACGAAGCACAACGTCCTGAAAAGGGATATACAATTTGGAGCCCTTTCAAAGAAGATACAGAATACATCAAGCCAAGCGACAAGGACTATATGTTCAATTTTATCGTTGATGACTTGGAAGCATTGCTTGAGGCTCTCCAATCAGAAGGCGTTCAACAAGTTGACGAGCTGGTAAACAGTGAGTTTGGTAAATTCGCCTGGATCATGGATCCCGAAGACAATAAAGTGGAGCTCTGGGAACCCAAAGATTAATGCCAATTGAGCCCAACCTGAAAGGAGAATATATTACATCAAAATCCTCAGACGGCTTTCCATTAAGCTTTTCTGATGATCGCTATTTTGCTCCGCCAGCATCTATAAAAGCACTGCTATCCTATTATCCCGCAGCAAATAGTCAGTACCGACTTGTGACCACAAAAGAGTTCAGTGAATTTTGGGCTTCCTGAAAGAGGCCTTCCGCCCTACCCTCTAACAGCGAGACTACCTTGGATTCAGTCGGATGACAACACTTAACATCCTATTACTTGCAATTCAATGATCATCCCTTAACTTGATATTTGCTTTCAAAGCCAAACCACTCATAGTTTCGAGTCAAATCAAACTATTGTATTATGAAAAAAACTAAAGCTCTCCTTTCGGCAATCATTCTTCTGATTATCATGTGTCTTTCATTTTCAAGCCTGTCTGCACAAGGCACACGCTTGCTGAGGGAACCTACGGTAAGCCAAAATCATATCGTTTTTGTATATGCCAATGATCTCTGGATCACGAATCGCAATGGCGGAGAAGCCCGCAGGCTAACCAGCGGCGAGGGGGCTGAGAACGATCCTCACTTTTCACCGGATGGATCCAAAATTGCCTTTACCGCCCAGTACGACGGTAATACCGATGTGTATGTAGTATCGGCCGAAGGGGGGCAACCAAAGCGCTTGACCTGGCATGGCGACAATGATGAAGTTACCGGCTGGACACCTGACGGTGACAAAGTACTGTTTATATCCGGGCGCAAAGGCGTGCCTACACAAACAACAACCTTTTATACTGTAGGCCTTGAGGGCGGTCTTCCCCAAAAACACAAAATTCCGCGTGCTGCTGCCGGGGAAATTTCCGATGATGGCTCGCACATAGCATACCAGCCCGTAGAACTTTGGGATCGCGAATGGCGCAATTACAGGGGCGGCCAGGCCAAACCCATTTGGGTTGTGAACCTTGAAAGCAATGAGCTACAGCGGGCACCCCGTGCAAACAGAGAACGCCACCTGGATCCCATCTGGTTGGATGGTACGGTTTATTTTCTCTCTGAGCGCGATTATACCATGAATATCTGGTCGTTCAATCCCGAAAACGGCAAAAGCAAACAGCAAACCTTCCACTCCCAGTTTGATGTCAAGAACCTTGATTCCGGGGATGACATAATTGTCTATGAGCAAGGAGGGTATATCTATGAGCTAAATCCTGAAACCGGCAACCACCAACAGATTGAAATTAACGTACAAGGCGATATGACCCGTGCTCGTCCACGATGGGTAGAAGCATCTGCTCCCTCGCTGGATAACGCTTCACTGTCGCCCACCGGCAAACGGGCACTGTTCCAGTACCGGGGCGATGTAATTACCGTACCCAAAGAAAAAGGCAGCTGGCGCAATCTCACGAATAGCTCAGGCGCGGCCAACCGGTATCCAATATGGTCGCCCGACGGCCAAAAGGTGGCATGGTTTTCCGACCAAAGCGGAGAGTATAGACTTTACATTTCCGATCAAAAAGGACTCGAAGATCCCCGGGAAATTTCATTACCTCAGCCTACGTTCTTTTTTGAACCGCAATGGTCGCCCGATGGCAAATACATTGCCTATACCGACACTCATTACCGGCTCTGGTACGTAAATACTGAGACCGGCGAAGCTTCCCACGTGGATACTGACGGCTATGCGCATCCCAATAGGACGATGAATCCCAAATGGTCGCCGGACAGCAAATGGATTACCTATGCCAAGCGACTGCCCAGCCAATACCATGTGATCAAGGTGCACAATGTTGAAACCGGGAACAGCTACCAAATTACCGATGGGATGGCCGACTCGATTGATCCGGTCTGGGACGAAAGTGGAAAGTATATCTATTTTCTGGCTAGTACCGACTTCGGACTCAATACTGGCTGGCTGGATATGAGCTCATACGACATGTCAACTACGAGGGGGCTTTACATGGTACTGCTTGATGATGACACTCCCTCTCCCTTTCTGCCTGAAAGTGATGAAGAACCAGTAGTAGACGATGGAGCTGAGAATGGAGGTGCCGATCAATCTGATAATACCCCAACGGTAACGGTTGAACCGGATGGCATTCAAGATCGTATCGTTTCTACAAACATCCCAGAAAAAGATTATACTGGACTTATCAAGGGACCTGAAGGTCACATCTTTTACGAGGAAAATGTACCCGATCAGCCTGGCACAACCCTGCATCGCTATAATGTAAAAGAGCAGAAGTCGGAAGAGTTTCTGGCGCCCATACAAGAAGCCACAGTATCCTACGATCGGCAAAACCTGCTGTATCGCAGTGGTGAGACCTGGGGTATCGTATCCACTGTAGGCGGCCCGCAAAAACCGGGTGCCGGAAAGCTGGATGTAAGTGGCATAGAAGTACGAGTAGATCCACAAAAAGAGTGGCATCAGATTTTCCGCGAAGGCTGGCGTTTTCAGCGTGACTTCCTCTACGTCGATAATCAACACGGCGCTCCCTGGCAAAAGATATACGACTGGTACAGTCCGTGGGTCGACCACATTCGGCACCGATCAGATATGAGTTATCTTATCGATATTATTGGCGGCGAAGTCTCGGTTGGACACTCCTTTAACTATGGTGGTGACTATCCCGAAGTTGATGAGGTCGACATCGGTCTACTGGGGGCCGACCTGGAAGAAGCCAATGGCCGGTATCGAATCAAGAAGATATATACCAATGAAAATTGGAATCCAAGCCTGCATGCGCCGCTGGCTCAGCCGGGCATCGACGTACAGGAAGGCGACTATATCCTGGCCGTTAATGGGCAACAGCTCAACGCACCCACCAATCCGTTCAGCCTTTTTGAAGGTACGGCCGACCGCAACACCATCCTTACTATCAATGATGAACCCTCCATGGAGGACGCCAAACGAGTATCTGTAATTCCTGTGGAAGATGAAACTGGCCTGCGAACCCGAAACTGGGTTGAGAGCAATCGGCGAAAGGTAGAAGAATTATCCGACGGAAAGCTGGGCTACGTCTGGCTACCGAACACCAGTCAGGGTGGTTACCAAGCCTTCAACAGGTACTATTTTGCCCAACAACATAAGGATGGTATGATCATTGATGAGCGTAACAATAGTGGTGGATCAGCGGCCGATTACATGATCGACGTCATGGATCGCGACCTGTTGGGCTACTTCAACAGCAAAGTTGGAGATAAATTTCCACCTTTCACCACTCCCATGGCCGGTGTCTGGGGACCAAAAGTAATGCTGGTTAATGAACGGGCCGGCTCTGGTGGCGACCTGTTACCTTACATGTTCAAGAAAAAAGATATTGGTCCGCTGGTAGGTAAACGAACCTGGGGCGGCTTAGTTGGCACCTGGGATACTCCGCAGTTTGTAGACGGCGGTCTTATGATCGCCCCGCGTGGTGGATTCTTTAACACCAGCGGCGAGTGGGATGTTGAGGGTGAAGGAGTTTCACCGGATTTTGAGGTCCTGCAACGACCCTCCGAGGTTATCAATGGTAACGATCCCCAACTGCAACGTGGCGTGCAACAAGCGCTAGAAATGCTCAAGACAGGAGATATAGAACTGAAGAAGGAACCTAAACCGCCGGTTAAATGGAAACGAGCAGACAAAACCGAAGGATGGAACTAAATACTGATGCAAAAAGTCCGGTGATAACCGGGCTTTTTTGTTAGTCAAAAGTCTATGTCTTGAATCAGTTATCTCGATGAGCAACAGAGCAAATAAATTGCTACCATGAAAGCCATTTAGATTAACTGCAAAATATATACTATGAGATTTTTTAGCCGCAAACTTATCAAACCTGAAAATTTAAATGCCCACGGTACCCTTTTCGGGGGTTCGGTACTGAGCTGGATCGACGAGGAGTCGGCCATATTTGTCACCTGCCAACTTAACAAAGGCAATATTGTGACAAAGTATATGTCGGAAATTAACTTCGTTAGCTCGGCTGGCTTGGGCGATATCATCGAGATTGGAATGGAAACAGTAAAATTTGGAAAAACATCCATTACCGTCCGATGCGAGGTACGAAACAAGTTTTCCAAGGATACGATTATCAAGATTGATGAAATCGTATTTGTGCATCTTGATGAAACTGGTAAACCCACTCCCCATGGCATTACTGAAGCTCAAAATTGATCAACATTACACGTGTTTGATATTTCAGAAACACTTCGTATTCCTTACCTTATCGACTATTTATGCAAACAATTATTACAGGTGAAATATGAAATATCAATTTATCAATCCTCAAAAAATTTCTGACCTGCTCTTTAACGACGAAGAGTACGTTGCAGAGTTTTGTGAGGCCGGGGTTTCTTCGTTCGAAGAGTTCATGGACGATTTCCAAACTCATCTGCTAAACCGAAATATGGAGGACCTGCAAAGGGCGGGTCACAAGATAAAACCAGGTGCTCAGATGATGGGGGCTGATGATGTTATTGACGAATATGAACATGCCAAAACACTACTAGAGCAGGAAGTGGAAAAAGATGAACTGATAAAATCAGCTGACAAGATGAAGAACATGTGTTCCACCATTAAAAAAGAACTTAGCGAACTGGCCCAAAACCCCAATTAATCACTTGGCATTAAGTGATGTCAGTTTCATTTTGAGAATAAATTCTAAATAAAATCTATTTGAATGAATATTTTAGTCACCGGAGGCGCAGGTTATATTGGTAGCCATACGGTTGTTGAGCTGCTTGAGCAGGACGAAAATGTTATTGTAGTGGATAACCTCAGCAACAGCAAGCGTGAGGCGCTGGACCGCGTTGAGGATATAACAGGCAAGACGCTCACCTTTTACGAAACGGATCTACTGGACAAGGATGAACTCGATACTATTTTCGAAAAGCACGATATCGATTCCGTAGTTCATTTTGCGGGATTTAAAGCAGTGGGTGAGTCCGTCAGCAAGCCTCTCTCCTATTATCACAACAATATTACCGGTACGATCTATCTCTGCGAAGTCATGAAAAAGCATGGTGTTACTGATATCGTGTTCAGCTCCTCGGCTACGGTATATGGGGATCCCCACAAAGTGCCTATTAAAGAGAATTTTCCTCTTTCGGCCACCAATCCCTATGGCAGAACCAAGCTGTTTATCGAAGAAATTCTACGAGATCTGCATGTCTCCAATAACAGCTGGAATGTGGCTCTGCTCCGCTATTTCAATCCAGTCGGTGCTCACGAAAGTGGACGCATTGGCGAAGATCCCAATGACATACCCAACAACCTGATGCCCTACATCACGCAGGTAGCAGTTGGCAAGCTCGATGAGTTGTCGGTCTTTGGTGATGATTATCCTACCCATGACGGTACGGGAGTGCGCGATTACATCCACGTGGTCGATCTTGCCGTGGGCCACCTTAAAGCATTGGAAAAGCTGAAATCAAACCCCGGTGTGGTCACTTATAATTTGGGAACCGGTCAAGGATACAGCGTTCTGGACATGGTCAAGGCTTTTGAAGAGGCCTCCGGGCAAGATGTGCCATATAAAATTACGGATCGACGTCCCGGCGATATTGCCAGCTGTTATGCAGATCCCAGCAAGGCTGAAGAGGAGCTCGGGTGGAAGGCCGAACGCGATATTGTGGATATGTGCAAAGATGCCTGGCGCTGGCAGTCCCAAAATCCCGAAGGCTATTAGTCGGTTGGCAGTATGCAGTGATCAGTTTACAGTTAGGTGATCTTATCTTATTACAAAATACACAGAGATCCTGAACCAAGTTCAGGATGACACATTCTGGTTTCGAGTAACCTGAAAACTTAAATAATGAAACAACTGATCACTGGTTACTGATAACTGTCGTCCTGTCTACCCCCGTATTGCCCGTTCGGGGATCAAAGCCATAGACCGTAATCTCGTATGCCCCAGCCTGCTCTGGCCGGAAGCTGGTTTCATAGGTACTGGTCTTGCCGGTAAAAGTCATCTCTTTACGGGCCACTTCGGTATCTCCACTGGTAACGATTGCTACAAATTCCATCTCGCTGCTATCCCATAGGCCATCGGGACTGGTAGGACAACCGCACATCATCACGGCATTGGCTGTAATCGAGATCTTCTCATTCCCATTCACCTCATGAGCTTGGGGCTGTAGTATATCAATGGCAAATCCCGGCACTTCCAGCACAAGGCCATCTCCAGTGATGTCCTTGCCGGGAATAAGCCAAAGCTGAGTGCTGGAGGTTACTCGCGATTGCTTTTGTGCCATAGGAGCTGTGGCAGCCACTTCTACAAACACAGGCTTCTTAAGTGGGATGTTGGCCTCAAACTTTGCAGCTCCAGGCGTGCTAAGTTGCTTATACCGCTGATGGTCTTGTTGAACCAACTTTTGGGTATCACCGGTAGAACCTTCTGTTTTACCCTCTGCCAAAATCTTTCCAGTTTTTACCTCTGTGATCGTGACATGAGCCCCGCCCATAGAACTGCCGATGAATTTGGCATCCTTGGCTATAGCCCGAACGACAACAGTAGTCGAAGTCTGGGCAAAGAGGTTAGTCGCAAATAGCAAGAAGAGACCACAGAAAAATAAGCTTAGCTTTCTCATAGGAGTTTTTTGGTTGAATTTATCCCAAGATAAAAAAGCCATGCCATTAAAGCATGGGCTTTAATAACAAATCGAATAGTCCAATTAGTTTTGGCTGATAATATAGAGTGTAGTGGCAGACTCATTGGAAAGGTTATAAGAGGTCTGCGATTTCATATCTATTTCAAAAGATGGATTATCCGGATCATCCGTGAGCGTCAGGGTGCCTACGTGATTCGTACCGGAAAAATCCCAATTTAAAGTGATGGTTCTACCTGCTTCCGGTGCCACCTCCAGTTCCCAAACAGTCTCTTGCTCACGTATCGCACGGTAATCTTCTTTGAGCCCGTAATCCGGAATATTAAAGCGGCGATAAAAGTTCCCGCTGGGCGGACGCGGCGGCAACTCAACATCAATACCATTATCAAAACCGGCAGTGGCATTCGATTTCATCCCGAAAACAACATCCTTACTGCTCGCTCCGTCGGTTACCGTAATGCGGTTTGTAAAAGCCTGGGACAATTCTCGGAAGTTCGCCGTAAGGCTGTAATCCTTATCCACCGTTACCGTTATTGGATTTGCCGAAACGGTCGTGTCCCCACTCCAGCTGGTAAACTCCCAGCCGCTCGAGGCTGTAGCTTCAACATTCACTGAAGTGCCAAATTCATACTGTTGGCTTGAAGGACTTACAGTTCCTCCAGAAGATGGACTAACATCAGTAGCCAACGTGTACATTTCTTTCTCAAAGTTAGCTACCAGATTGTAATCTTTGTTCATAATCAGATCCAAAGGATTAGCCGTGGCTGACGTATCTCCGCTCCAGTCTACGAAATTCCAGCCGCGTGCTGCCATCGCTTCTACCTGCACCGAAGCCCCATGGTTAAAGGTACCGTCGGCCGGCTGTATGTTCCCACCCTCTGACGGCTGAGCGGAGGTGGTAAGTTGTTTGTCAGGCAGCTCTTCAAAATTAGCTGTCAGGCTGTAATTTTTGTCCATCGTAATCTCTATGGGGTTGGCAGTCACGGTGGTATCTCCGCTCCAGCTGCTAAATTGCCACCCCTCAACCGGCGTTGCTGATACCGTAATGTTAGCTCCCGGCTCAAATGATCCCCCTGAAGGATCAACCGTACCTCCATCAGAAGGTTGCACATTTGTTGTCAAAGTATATTCGTCGGGCGGCGTTTGCTCAAAGACGGCTGTCAAATTGTAATCGCTGTCCATGGTCAGAGAAAGCGGATTGCTCGTCGCGGTCGTATCACCACTCCATTCTGCGAACTCCCATCCCTGTGCCGGTATTGCTTCTACATCTACGGTACTGCCAAAATTAAACGAGCCACTATCCGGTACAACCGTTCCACCCTCAGCAGGATCTGCCGTAGCCACTAAGATTGACTGTTCATCCGATGGAATTTCGTAATTGGCCACCAGCTCCATGTCTTGCGTGATGTCGAAAGTCAGCGAATCTACCGACGCTGTAGTATCTCCACTCCAGCCGGTAAATTGCCAGCGTTCGTCCGAAGCGTCTGTAACCACAGTAATCTGTTTTCCGCTGGTATAGGTACCCTCGGGAGGATTTACCGTGCCCGCCTGCTCGGGATTTACGGAAGCATTCATATTTACCAAGTCAGTGTTCCCCTCTGTAGGACAATTGGTAAACAGGAAGCTAAGTAGTATAGAAATAAGTACCAGTCTCATGGGCCTATCCTTTTACGTTAGATAATTACTACTTAGCTAAAATGAGTTTTTTGGTTGATACGTGGGATCCAGCCTGCAAGCGATAAAGATAAACGCCACTGGCAAGGTTTGTCCCATCAAAAGTAACCTCGTAGTTACCCGGTTGCTGCTCTTTGCTTACAAGCGTCGTTACTCGCTTACCAAGGATATTATAAACTTTGAGTGTCACCTTGGAAGCCTCTGTCACCGAATACTCGATTTGGGTAGTCGGATTAAATGGGTTGGGATAATTCTGCTCCAGCTTGAACTCATCGGGCACATTGTTATCACTGAGCGGTGAATTGCCAACTGCGGACATAAAGACCGCATTTGTCTCACTATGCTTGAGCGTGATTTTCTTACCAGCATCAACTTTATACTCTGCCAATTCCTTACCGTCAGCAAGTTCTCGAATCAAGAAGCGGCTCTGTTCAGCCATATTCTGGGGATTCACCTCTATGGTGAGGTCAGTATCCTTGATTCTGCTCAGCTGAATCTTCGCCTCGGCTTTTTCGATGAGCTTGGTATCGGTAGCAAAACGGGCATCAAAAATATTCCCCGGTGGCAGTGGTGGTAAGCTGAACTGTTGGGTGTTAACTTGTTTGGGCAATGAACTGCCAAAATAAAGCTCTCTGCTGTGCTCACCATCTGATATCGTAACTGTGTTAAAGTTCTTCGTCACATCGTCGGTCTGCTTAGCTAATGTATTAACCTTATTGCCCGACTGCTGCTGATCTGAGACCAATTTGGGATGCGTGAAGGTAACAGTGCCGGCCGCCGATGTTTTTAGCCAGTAACCACTGCTGGGACGCAGCGTATCTGATTCAATGTAGGCCTGACTAAAATTGTAGAGTGTATTCTGCACAATAATTTCATTCGGATCTTGAACCAAGGTCAGTGGCAATTCTCCGCCCACACCGCTGATGAGGTTCCAACCTTCATTTAACTCCAACGAAAGTTCGGTGACCGGTGTACCCTGCAGTTCACAGAGGTCCGTTTGGCTGAATTTTGCCCAGTAGCCGACGCCCGCTTTAAGTTGGTCTACCTTGGTATAGCCGCCGCTGTATTTATAGATATAGCTGGCACTGCCCAACGCTTTCTGGATAGAATCGGCACTGGCATTCACGGGCAAGCCAATCAGGTTCCATCCCGATTGCATATCATATTGTACCTTTTGGGGATAGATGGCACTGGCCAGTGGCGAAGCAGTCCCGGTATTATTGTTAACATCCCGCGCTTTGACGGCAAAATTCTGCACGCCGCTAAAGCTTTCTGGTAATGTAAAGTTCGTGCTGTTGCTAGTCCCAACCAGTGAATCCGAAAGATTCCCATCCTTGGCATTATAGACAAGATACTTGCCCACATCATTGGCCTCACTCGACTGCCAGCTCACGAGCTGATCGCCGTTCTGTTCATTAATTTCCATGCTCTGCACCTGCGGAGGTGCAATATTATCATATGCCCTACCCTTAGCGGTATCGCTGCGGGCCAATACTCCCTGATCACTGCTAAAGGCCTCTAATCTAAAGGTGTAGGTGTAATCGACGGTGTCAATACCGGTAGGTTGCGTATTATTAACGGTTACGTCAACATAGCCGGCACCGTTATTTGTTGGAGAAATTGTTGCCAAGTTTGTCCATGAGCTATCCTCTGTCATACGCCATACACTCCAGTTATCCACGCCATAGATACTTTTGTCCATAGCATCCATCAAATATCCACCTGTATGGATCCGGATTCGGCGGCCTTGGTCGTCAGGCACATCCTCAACCTTGGTAATAGTTATCGGCCTGGGTAAGTTATAGCGATAAACGCGGCTTGATTGGTATGCATCATTATTATCATTTGCCTGTGTATAAACGACCTCCACCTGACCATCACCGGTAAAATCGCCAACAGCGCTATTATGCTGTCCCCCTAATCCTGCCCCTTGGTTTGGAGCTTTAAGATATGCTGTTGGCTTTCTTTCATTGTTATTAAAGGTAAATAATGCGGCATTTGAATAGCTATCATAAAGAAAACTACTCAGCAAAAGCTCATCTTTCCCATCATTATTAAAGTCGGGAACTACTTCCAGATGGCCATAATTACTTCCTGCATTATAATTCTCGTAGCCGCCTAACTCAGGTCTGCTATATAAACTGTCTACAGTGTTATCAATATTAGCTCCCCCATGAAAAATCTGGACTGCTCTGTCAGATGAAAATTGGTTAGCACTTACAGCAATATCATTTATTCCATTGCCCGTAAAATCACCACCTGCGATGCTGCTTCCAAATAAATACGCATACCCATTATCGGCAGATTCCAAAACTAAATCAGGAGAATCAAAGCTCTTGCTTGCCCCGCCAAAATATACATAAACGACACCCCCAGTGCCTTCTCCATCAGTATCTACCGCAGAACTGATCGCAAAATCATCAATATCATCTCCATTAACATCACCCAGTCCCGCCATTGCTGTACCACTCTGAATCTGATTTTCCTGAGAGGTAAGATTTACGGTTTTATCAGGATTAGTGGCAATCGAACTTCCTCCAAAGAATATATAAGCTTCGTTAACTGCTGAATTTTTTATTCCGTTAAACTCACTTAACGAAGACAATATTAAATCATCGGATCCATCGCCATTGACATCTCCAATGCTTTGCACATGATAAAACCCAGGACCGCCATCCGACTGAAAGCTGGATGCAGTTGTAGAATAATCCGGATTGCTGCTGATTGTAGAACCACCATAAAATATTGCCAAGTTCTCACCAGAACCATCTGATATGGCAAAATCAGATATCCCATCTCCATTGTAATCACCTGATGCTATTCCGTCGGGACCAAATGATAACGAAATTGTTTTATCAGGAGAGGAAGAGATACTTTCTCCACCAAAATATATTTCAACTTTACTTTGGAACCCATATACAAAAGCAAAATCTTCGACTCCATCTGCGTTTACATCCCCCAACTCCTGCGTCTCAAAAATTCTGGTAAGACGATTTTCACGTGGGTAAAGCTGAAAGTTGGAATTCAATGTTGTTGGTGAAGTCGTGGTATCAGGTTCTACTACTCTACGCCCCTCAGAAAACGAATTGTTAATTATTTCCAAGTGATTCATCAGGACATCGTCTACACCATTACCCGTTAGGTCTCCAAATTTGCTGTAAGGATTATACTGCATTCCCCAAGTCCACTGTGCACCTGAAGATTTACTGCTTAAGGTGGGTTGGTTTTGATTAGGAAAATTTTGCAAATCTTTTGTCCCGTAAAATATTTGGGGATCTTCGTTGGTAGCTCCTTCCACAAAGTCATGTATGCCATCACCATTTAGATCCCCGGCAGGAATTAAAATATTGTTGAACGTAGTAGCAGTATTATTAAACTGCTGGCCATCGTACTGAAATAGGTAGGAGGCTGTGTCCTCTTTAACTGTAATTAGTATCTCTTTGTACTGTGTACTATCGGTATTAATAACATGAAGTTCATGATCACTTGCCGCTCCTGAAAAAGAAGTAAATGAAAAGCTTTGTTGCTGGCTTATATATGAATACGTTGTGTCAATATTAGATATCGTTATAAATCCATCTCCGTTATTACCGCTAAACTCAACGATTTCCTGTACACTATCCTGGTCAACATCATCTACCACCGCTCTCGGGGAATTACTTGAAACCACGCTTGTTTGCGTTGTTGCATTGATGTTAGAAAACTGTTTAGCACCTTGTACTACCGTTACGTCTCCAGAAAAGGAATTATATGATAGGAAATCACCATAGCCATCTGAATTAAAATCAAAGAATCCTATTATATCATCTTCTGCATATAAACCTGCCGTACTATTTGTTTTTACATATCCATTTTCACTTCCCTTATAAAAATATCTGGAATCGTCAGAAGAAGACGGATTTTCGATATATGGCGAAACAGCAAATGCATCAGCATAACCGTCGCCGTTTAAATCACCAACTGGAACCAACTTTCGGTCAATAATCTGATCAGGTAAACCGGAAGTATTACCGCCATAGAAAACAGCGGTCTTCCAGGTTTGGTCACTTAAATCAGAAGTGGCTTCATCTCGTGCTTTACTGGTAACAAAGTAATCATTTACCGGATTACCGTTTAGGCTATCACCATTTACGTTCCCGGCTCGGCGACCTTGTTGGGGTAAATTAAAGTTAAGCTCAGGATTTGGATTGGGACTTGAGCTCCAACTTTGATCAAACTCAAATAAGGTATAGTTGTCGTTTAAAGAACTCAGATCTACTCCCGACCCAACTGGATTGGGAGAATTTGTTGTATCGTGTTGAGATTTTATTTCCGGTCGTATTTCCTGCCTCCCCTCAATAGCATCTAATCGGTCTTCAATCGTCTTTTCATTCTGTTGGCCCAATACCAAGGTTGAGGCACCCATTGCAAAAAAAATGAAAAGAGTCAGTAGAAATGCTTTCCCGAAGCAATCGCTATCTATTACCTTCATACTTAATCTCCTAAATCCTATCAGTTATTTATTTTTTAAAGGCAAGTGCTGGCATCAGTTACTGATGAACATTTTTCAGCTCCAAAAATAAATCAGAACTAACAGGAGAATTATTGTACCCAACTTTCATACCCTTTAATACCAACGTAGAAGACACTTCATATCACCATTTGAAATGCCTCCTAACCCTGTTTTTCATGCTGTTTCTATTATTGAGATATAACAGCTAAAAATCAAAGGATAAGTGAATAATACTATCTTCTAAAGATTTAACAACTTTTTTAATCGGGGTTCCAGCTCTTTTTTGGTAAGAGCACCCACCGCAAAATACTGCAGGTTCCCCTCTCGTCCAATGATGTATGTAGTGGGGATACCCATGGTAGGTCCGTATTTATCCATAATCGTCCCCCGATCAATAACCACGGGATAAGTTACACCATGTTTTTCCATAAAGGGCTTAACCACCGATTCGCCCTGCTTGTCGATGGAAACTCCCAAAACCACCAAGCCCTGATCTTTGTACTTTTCATAAAGATCCACAAAGTCGGGTACCTCCTCAGCGCAAGGCGCGCACCAGGTAGCCCAAATATTGAGCATGACCACTTTTCCATTGTGTGCAGACAGCGAAAAAGTTTCTCCGTTGACTTGCGTAACGGTAAAATCACGCGATTTGGCCTCTTGCTGGGCAGGATACAACCGCGCTGAATAGGGATCGAGCTGCTCAAGCGGCTTTGTTTTCTTTGCCGAACTATTATTTCGCTCCGAAGAACAGCCTATAACCATTAGTGTACATATGACAAGTAGCAGAGAGCAACGTATTATGAAGAGATTCTTAGTGTTGCGCATAGACTTCAGTACTGCCATCATTGTTAAGCAGGTAAACCTTGTACGGTTCATTAAGAGCCGTGTTCATTCCGGGCGAACTGGCCGGCATACCGGGAACCACCAAACCTTTGGCATCGGGTTGTTCGCGAAGCAGGCGCATCACATCTTCGGCCGGCACGTGCCCCTCAACAACATAATCACCTACAAGAGCCGTATGACACGCCCCCATATTCTCAGGGATACCCTCCTCCGACTTGACAGAATATAAGTTTTGAGCAGCCACAGTTTCTACTGAGTAGCCGCTACCTTCCATATATTGAGCCCATTTGTCACAGCATTGACATCCGGAATTCTTGTACATTACAATATCAGCCTTAGTCGCTGGTGATGATCCCTGGCGGGCGTAATAATCACTAACGATATACCAGATGGCACCACCGGCCACTAGAATAATTAACGAAGCGTAGACAAAAAATTTTCGGGGTTTCATAAAAACTGGTCAGTTACTATATCTGCTTGAAGCCCTAAATTTACCACTATTTTCGGGAGAAGGCTAACGATTCTTATATCCTGATTATTCCCACAGCAATCTCTGTTGTCCTCTTCCCTGGCATGTCTTATCATATATTTGTCTGATAATTAGGTAGCGAAATTCACTATGGACTCAAACAAAAAGGAATGTCCCGGCTGTGCCGTTCCCATCGATGCCAATGCGGATGTCTGCCCCATCTGTGGGTATGAATTTCCAAAGCAGCCACTGAGCGTAAAAGTTATGGCTGTACTGATGATTATCCTGGTCATCTGGTGGCTGGTGTTCTAGATTTTATTGCTTATCTGGTTATCACTAATAGCCTGTATCCTCATCAAACTGGTGAGGAAGGCCGAAACTCATTGTTGAGCTATATTACCAATCCTTAATGCATTTCTTATAATTTTGTATTTGATGTCGGTTTGGCAAATTTTGATACAGCTCACCAAAATCCTTTTTCAAATTTGTCAAATCGCTAAGATCCAAAGGCGTTACTTCCAAGCTATTCAAATATCCTGGCGACCAATTTTAAAAGCGTCTGGACTTAAATAACTTGCAGACCCCTAGCCATGTTGGACCCGGTAATGTTTGTCATAGCCACGCCAGCCGTCGCTGTGAATCACGCTTTCGGGATCCACTTTCCCGCGTATAACACGCTGGAGTGTCTTTTTGCGGGCATCTGGTACGATCTCAGTATACACTTGCCCCTAGCGCTTAAAGATACCAAACCCAATCGTCTTACCCGAAGCTCCCCGGCCACGCTTGCCGGGTATTCGTCGGGGACCGAAGTAGGATTCATCCACTTCGATTGTGCCAGCAACCAGAGCCTGCTGCTGGCACCATTGGGCAATCCTCCGACGTAAGCGCCCAAAGATAGTAGTTGTCGAAGACGACTCAGGCCGGTCAATTCAGCGCTGTCGATTGGGTAATTAGGGTCTGGCACAGTAAACTGTAATTATTAACATCCTGTAGCTCCAGAAGCTTCAGGTAGCCTTTTGGAGCTCGCTGAAGTTATGGTTTTTATAAATGGAATATCCTGATTGAGAGAAATCCCTGACGTTTAATCAAGGGTAAGGATATTTAACTTCAACCCGGAAAGTGAAGCCTAGCTCTCAGAGGCTCTATAACTGAATGAAGTCAGTATTATTAAAATTATAAACTAACTGAATGTCCAAAAGAAAGTTACTCTAAAATGGCCTCCATGGAACTAATAGAGAAGTAACACCAAAATAGATTTTGAGGGATATAAAATGGGATAGGTTTATTCTATTTTTCAATGGATAGAGCCATTGCATGCAGCTGGTCAGTGTATGCACTCAGTACGTTGTCAATACTACTAGCCTGGTATTCTGTGACTTGATATTAAGTTGCTGATTGCGATCAGGGTTCAATTTTAGTGAGGTGTCATTCTCTTGCATACTGTTAGCAGAATATATTCCTAGCGCAGTTTCGCCGTGACTCGCGGCAATTTTTTTAAGATTAGCAAATGTGAGAGGGCCAGATTCTATCTCATACTCTTCTGGATCCCGAAAAATAATTTCAGCACCCCCAACGGTAAACAATTCATTATAAATCGTATGCAGTTCCCGACGTAGTGCCACCTGGGCAAGAAGGTGGCTTAAAATCATTGGACTGATGATCACTTCATTATCGTAACGTGCCATGAGGTTTTGGTTATTGGGATCTGATAGTTCAAGCAAGATAGAGGGATTGCTTTCTTCTTCTTGTAGAATTTCCTCCAGTAGTATATAGTCTACTATAGAACGGGCATCGGCTTCTTCATTTTCCAGCCTTTCACTGTTAATTAGAATTATGTTGTCGTAATTGGCCGGATTGACTCGACGCAATTCAGTTTCATTTACAAAATCACTTTCAATCTGATTGCAGGTAACGGTAGATGATAAATCTCCAAATAAGTTCATTGCTTTGTTCCGGGTATCTGCAGGGATTACCGAAACAATATCAACATCATATGTCTCTTCGTTATAGGTGCCAAGTTCATTTATCAAGGCAGGAACACGATGATTCCAACCCAGAATCAATATTTTCTTGGTTGTGGTTTCTTTCTTCTGGTCAATAGAATTTCTTTTTTCAGGGATATCAATCGATAAATCAGAAATGGGTTCTTGTACTTCGGTATCTTGAAAAGAACGGGTTAAGAATACTAATCGATCATCTTGTTTGACTTCAAAATCGGCCTGCACATTTAAATAAGGAACAAAGTCATTCTTTTCTTCCCGCATAATCCCCAAGATAATGGCATTGGGGAAGGACTGGTCGAGCTCTCCCAGTGTTTTGCCTGTTGCACTGTCATGTTCTCTGACAAATAGATTATTGTTTACATTGCGAGATAGAAGTTCATTATAAACTTCTGATAATTTCGAGTGACGCACATTTTGAGCAATCAGCCGGCTAATTAAGGAGTCACTAGCAACTACTTCGATGGGACCCGAGTAAGCTCTGTGAGCGGCCCTTCGTTTCCGTTCGTCCTGAATTTCCGCAACCACATACGGCAAGGGAACTCCTTTTTCGACATCAGAATGTTCATTCAGGGATAATAATGTCTTAATCGTTTCGACATCGGCATTGATCAAATCCTGCGGCCCGGTGGAATGACTCGGTATAATAATGGCCGAGGCCCGGGAGCTGTCTACTCGCTGCAGATGTTCGCTGTCTAAGGGAGTGCCTGAACGGAGGATGATATCATGAGCTCGTTTGCCGATTAACTCATCGTCTTTAAGCTCTTGCAATCGGTCAGGAGTGACATCGTCAGCTAAAATGATAAGTTGCAAATTTCTGATACCGACCCGTCTTAGAAAACGACGGAGTCGAGTGGTAGATTGAAATAATTCGCCGGCAATTGGAATCGTTCGATTGGTCCAGCCCAGAACCAAGATGTGATTTTCAGCAGTAACGGGGGTTAGCCCTTGCTCAAGGTTGCGCATTTTCCCGTGAAGCCAGGTCGTAATAATAGCGACCAATGCACCAAGAAAAACAACATATCCGGCAACGGTAATTATTGTTGAGATGATGCGTCTCCACGCGCCCTCATCATCGCCCAGGTAACCCGGATCAGAAAGTCGAAGAAAAGCCCACCAAACAGACTCTCCAAGGTCATTTAGAGGTTCGCCGGTTGGCAACACCAGTATTCCGCCAATAATGGAAATGAGACCGATAAGGGCCGCTACCATCAGCAGCTGATAGTGGGCACCTTTTACAAATTGACGCTCCAAAAAATACTTAAACCGTTCGATCAAGCGGAATCCTTTCTTCATGGAAACTTAATTAAGTTAGTACTTGCATCATTGCAAACCCAAATATGAATAATTTTTGTTGAGTTTGCGTTATAGTAGCAATCAGTATTCTAATTAGCTTTGTGCTTCAAAAAAGTCCGGCCAACAGAATTTTAAAATATATCACTTCCCTATTAGTTTGGTCAGGAAGAGATTCATATGCGATTAAGGGAAAGTATTTAGCATAAAATAAAATGGCCTCAACTTTAATTCTCCTTATTATCACTCCCATTTTGAATATTTACATCTAACGGGCTCATCGCGAGTGCTGAAGATACCTCTGAACTTAACGTAAATCCTTCTTCAATAAGCTGCAACCGGCAACTGTTCATGGCTGATGTTCGTATTCTTGTCAGTCCCCTTTCTTGGTCTTTTGTATTGGTCCAGAAAAATGCCTGAAGTTCCACATAATTGTCCGTAAAGCCTTTTATGGATGCACTTGCTACCGGAGATTGGATCACGCCTGAAGTTTTCTGCACAACCTTTCGCAAGATGCTTAGCGCTTTATCCACATCATCAGTGTAATCTATTCCTACCGTAAAGCTACCCCGCCGTAAACCATCAAGGGTATAATTGGAGAGGGGTTTGGTAAAAAGTTGCGCACTCGGCACAAAAACATCGCACCCTTCCGAGGTCCGGATATGCGTATGTCGCAGATGAATACTTTTGACTCTCCCTGTTATCCCTCCGGTTTCGATGAGATCATCCGTATTAAATGGCCGGCTGAATGCCAAGAGGAATCCCGCCAGGAAATTCTCTCCAATATCTTTGAAGGCAAATCCCAGCATTACTGCGGTAAGGCCGCCACCGGCAAGAAGACTTGCCGAAAGCGCCCTATAGCCAATCATATTTAAAAATATAATGATGGCAATAAAAATGGTGATCCCTTTAATTAGCGTTTTGAAATAGCTGTGGTACGCTTCCTGCATGGAACTACGTTTTAGAATTTTGACAATCCCGGATGCAACACCCAATCCGGCAAGGTACACAACTACTACGATCAAGAGAGCAATTATTAGCTGTGGCAGGAATTCTAAAAATGCCAAGTATTCTGCCATAAATCCTTCAGCAAGAGTATCGATCATATGAGGGAGTGGTTAGATTTTAAAATTAATAGTAATCTACAATGTAGAGGATATTGAAAATGAAGAAAACCAGAGGGAGGAGAATTGTTAGTAATTTCTTGGATCAGTTAAAATGTAAACGGAATCCACTAACCATCAGTTTAGACTAACGGGTACACTTTCCAGACTATGAAAACTATGAAAAATCGTCTCTCCTTTCTCGGCTTGAAACTCAAAAACCTTTTCAGTGTTTTCACTCTTTCTGGGCGTGCGAGTTTTTAATTTAATGCTATTAGCTCCTTTATGCAGAGGCACTCGGGCATACGAAATACTATATGGTAAGGTCTGCCAGTTTCTGGTGTCCGCTTTTTCAGATACTGCATTAACGACAGAAAGTAGAGCTCCAAGATTCTGGTTCAGTTTGCGCGTTTGTTCTTCTGCGGTCTGTTTTAAGGCAAGTCGCAGCAGTGAATTGGAAAATTCCCGAATCATACGGTCTTCAAGTGTACTAAAAGCTATCTTGTTGATATTTTCGGCTAATTCCAACTGGTAAGTTTTATTTCCGGAAACTAATTCTGCGCTTTGGTTATATGGTTTTCGCTCCACATACTTTGGAAATGCCACACTTATAAATTTCAGGTCTCCAAGCCCTCCGGTTCCTTCCCCCATGGCAGGCAAGGGGAAAGGAAAACTTAACCCAAGCTCTTCGTTAGCAAATATGACAAAACCACCTTGTCCTTTGACAATAAAAAAGTTAAGACTCCATTCATCTTTAACCGGACCGAGTCCATTATGCCAGAAAAATACCAGCTCTCCGGCTTCCTTTTCCTGATATTCATATTCCGTTGCAAATTTTTTCTCATATCGCTCCAGCTCCTCGGTAAAACCATTTAAATAGGCTGTCCGCAGCAGATCTTCTTTCAGTTGTGTCGGAACATCAGTATTAAAATGTTTCTTGTAGTCCTCCGTATAGGCTTCATAGGCATTTCTATAGGCAATAAAAGCGTTATTGACATCTCCTGATGCCTCATATACGATGCCCATCAGGTTCATAGCAAAGGCGTCCTGTTTATACCGATTTTTTCGATTTTCGTACCGGTCGTTCAGTTGGTTAAGCCTATTGTTAATTCTTCGACACTCTACCAACGCTTCATCATATTGGTTCATCCGAAGATAGTTTAAGGCTTTGTAGTAGTGAATCAGGACCAGCTCATGGTCTTCTCCGGTATATGGCTTCGTTGTTGGATTGGTAACGAGGCTGGCAACTTTGTTTAGGTTGCTTTGCCGATAGTCTTGGGTAAAGATATAGGCTTCTTCAAGAAACTTGTTACTTTCCTCATACTGGCCAAGCATCTGCAGGACGACGCCTTTTTTCAGATTGTAAAGCAGCTTATTCTTATCTTTGGTCGCTGCTTTTTTATTTTTATCCAGCACCTTATTGGCTTCTTCAATTTCTCCTTTGACGAAGTTTTCCTGAAAGTCCAAGGTTGTTTGGTAATACGTTGCACATCCTGTAACAAATGTTATAGCTAACAGTCCAAAGCTGAAGAAGAGTCTTCTGAAATATTTCATCTAATAAATGTCTGACTACTTCACAACTTTTTTAATTTCTTTGTTTCCTATCCAAACCTTTTCACCACTTTCGAGATCAGTAAGTTCCAAATCTACTTGATAATAAATTAATTTCTGCTTTTTGTTTGAATCTGTAATAGAGTTAATAGTGCCCTGCAAAATGAAATCGGCGCCTCTTTCAAGTCCCCATTTTTTTATAGTTGAAAGCGAAGCGTAATCTTGCTGGTCTCCACGCTCCTTTCTTAATTCTTCTCTGGCAGAACCACTTTGAACAATTCTGGCACTGTTTGAATTTAGAATCTCACGTTCAATATTCTTGATAAATGTCTCTGCACTTATATGCTCACTGGTTTTATTTTTTACAGTACCCACGATAATGGTCGGTTTGCGATCATGTTCCTTAACATAGTTTTGCAACCAATTTCTTGAAAGAGCATCTTTAATCATTTGGTCAGACACCAATCTTGAATCTGTGTCATTCCACCGTCCACTCAAATCAATCTGTTGACTGCTATCAACTCGTGCTACCTTTTTAGTGTTACTACAGCTCCAGAGCCCCAAAATTCCAAGAAGAAATATAACAGCTATCTTTTTCATATTTTTATTTTACCATATTGACGATTTAGTTTAATCCACTGTACCATCGCATATTATACGATAACGGGTCAGATTAATACGATTCCTAAGATATAAAAGTATACTGCCTTTACTAACCTTTTTGTAATAGTTTTTGTTTGTTTATAAGTGCCAAAAAGTTTATTTAAAAAAGCCTGTTAAATAAGTTTAATAACTTTTGATTAAAGAGATTTATTATGAAAAAATTAGGTTCTTTTTTCGGAAATCTATTAGTCAGTATTGTTTCTTTTATTGTCATGATAGTATTAGCTATCCTTTCATTTTACATTATTATGCTGGTAGTTTCTGCTGGTTCTGCTTTTGCCGGTATCCAACCAAGTGCTGACTTTCTCGTACTTTCCGGATCATTGATTGTAGTAGCTGCGATCATAGCTGGCGGCATTTCCCCAATCGCCTTCCTGAGTAATATTCATTATGTAGATCAAAAAAATAAAGAAGTCGGAGAAGGCAATAACTGATAGCGATATTCGCAAAGGTTTTTTAAAAACGGTTTCATTTCTCTGGAACTTTATCCAGCATTACGGCGGTACTCTTGCGGAACGTTATTTTATCGCTTTTTGAATAAGGTTTTACCACGGGAATATACTTTTCATTGTCAAGCTCGGCTATCAAGCGGAAAACGGCTACCTTTATCCGCTGGTCATTGCCTTCAAGAAGCATCTCAAAACATTCCCGCTCATCTGGTATGGAGAGCCTGAGTGATCATAATACCTCCTCCGAGATAGAATCCAGCACCGTGGTTTCGACAACAGGTATCAATATTCGTTTTAAATCGGGTTCCAACAGGTTGTCGAGGAAGTACTAATGGCGTTTGTTTTGCTGTTTCCAATCGCCCTTAAATAGGAAGTTGAAGGGCAAGCCCGAAAACTTAATCAAAATTATAAGCCGGCTTGAAGAGGAGGATTGTATTCTCTTTGGCCATTCACTTGGTGGACGCATTGCGTTAGAAATTTCAGAAATATTGACAACTAAAAACAACTCCCAATTACACGAAGTGCATCTACTTGGTACCGCTGCTAATAATTTGCAAAAAGAAAATTATTAGCGGATATCTGATGGGATTAATAAGTATTTATTTAACTATCAATCTAAAATGATGATGTTCTGAAAAAGCTATATAAAGCAACACAATTAGGTAGATATGATGCCATCGGATTAAATGGGTTAAACTATACTAATGACAAACTCATTAATGTCGATGTTTCTAATTATGTTGAGAATCATGACGAATATGCTAAAAGCTATCAAACTATATTCACTTTTATGGCCAAAATAAAAGCTAGATTACGGTAAGAAGCTTTTTTAATTAAAATTTCAAATCCGATCTATAAGGATATCTAAGGGAATGTAAATTACCTCCGTAAATTAGCACCACATCGACCGCTCTCAGAGTTTCCCAGTTTCAGTTCCCTATGTATATCCCTCCTCTATAGCCTCCCAGTAGGACTTGCAGTAATTTCGGGTTCTATATATTTATTTTTTCAATTTTTGGAAGGGTTCGCATAGGCCAATTCTCCTGAGCTAAGCCTACCAGCCTTTCCTCCCACCCAAATAATGTTGGAAAAATGGCATAAGAACAATGAGCAAGAATGTTCATGAAATCTCCTATTCTTATGTCTACCCAATCAACACGTCTTACGAGTTGTGGTTCCACCCGTTGCTCCCTCGAGGAGTTCCCGGAGCCTCAGCAAACCAACACGTACACTCTTGTTAACCATTACGATTTCGCCCTCAGCGTGCTAACCGTGGCCTTCGAGCTTCAAGCGACCAATGCCAAAGGAGATCATTTTATCCTCACTAAAAAATACAACAAGTCACTGCACCCGCAGTCCAACCTGCGAAAAGACCTGCAGCAGTGGCGCGGCGCGCCCTTTGACGAGTAAGACCTCCGACGCGGCTTTGATCTCTCCAAGGTGGTTAGCAAGTCGTACATGCTGTACCTCGAAGATCGCGACGGCTACATTGCCATTGAGAGCATTTTACCGCCCGAAGATGGGATCCAGTACAAACCCTCCGGCGAATATACACGCGCCGTGGATCGGTGAGGATATAATGCAGAGCCTCACGGTCCTGCTTTTTTAGATTAAGAATTAAAAAATAGATAAATATACTAGGAGAGCTAAAATATATGTTGTCCCGAGATAATTTTTAAAGAAAGTGCCAAAAATTAAGGAAGGTATAAAAATATAACTTTTGGCGTAAATATATGGGAAACAACGGTTTATAAAGTACCCGAGGTCGGACTCGAACCGACACGACCGCAATGGCCACCGGATTTTGAATCCGGCGCGTCTACCAATTCCGCCACTCGGGCATTTATGCTAAGCTGTTGAACAACAGTATGTTAGAGTAATTATCACTAACACTAGCTTTTCACTCATATCGTAGTTTTTTTTTCAAAAAAGTCTTCAAATCGGGTGTCTATATAGTGTCTAAAAAAGACCGATATTGACCTCTCAGCAATGATTATTGTTATCTGTTTTTAGCAGATGCTAATATAAGACATTAAGAATTACTTCTACAACGTATTTTGTCTTTTTTTATATCATTAAGGGCAACATTTTCGAATCACAAAAAATTAATTATGTCTGAAGATCAGAAGCCAGACCTCTTTTATTTCAACCAATTTGTTAGAGAACTAATGGAAGAAAAAGCTGAGATTTTTATTTATGGAAACGTACAAATCGAGTAATAAAGAGTTAACTATCAAGAGATTGCTCCGTAAAAGCTGTGATTTTCATAATGACTCAAAATTAGGGGAAGTAACCAGAAATCGTAATCCTCCTGGCGCAGGATTGTCGGCATGCGCTCTTTCTGGTTGTGGATATTGGCAAGCAAGGGATTAGCTTCGGTTGTGATAATCGAAAACGTGCCTACGGTTTGCCCTGATTCGATATCCTCCCATTGGTCATATAGCCCCGCAAACCCAAATACGTCGTTGCTCTTTTGCGTAAAATAGTAGTGCACTTTATTCGTAGGCTTCTTCCTTCCAGGTTGATGTCCTGGTTCAGGGTATGCTGCTCGAAGAATCCTGCTCCGGGACTTCAGAATCAATGACGTCTTGCAAATTTGCCTTGAATCGGGCATGAAGTCCGGATACCGTTTAGCATCCTTGTAGGCGGATATGACTTTTCTTTTAATGCCCTTCTTTTCCATGACGTTGGCTAGCTGATCACAATGTTGTAGGCTGAATGACTACCCCGTCCATTATATGCTGCTCCGGACCTGGCAGGTCACATCACTAACATAACAACGAATGCTATCATATCTTTCCCCGCTCTCGGTACATCCGTTGGCAGCTGTGGCCAAGCATCGACGTGTGTATGTCGACTTTCATGGGTCACCCATCCAGCCTACGACTTTTTTCGTGCAGCGTGTGAGCGTTTATATTGAACGCTATAGCAACTAAGTCACGGCCGCTTCAATAATAAACGTTGGCTTACACCGATTGCTTTGCGCGGAACACCTCGGCGTATTCTAAACATAGGAGCAAAGAAATACCATAAGCCAAATGCATGATCAACCCCCCGAGTGTGATAAGCACGGGGTACCACGTGCCACTATAAAAGATGCCGAATGATTCACCACCAGCCATCGACACAATGGGAGAAATAATCAGCCCAGCGACAACAGAAATGATGATACCATAGATAACTCCCTTAACGAACCAGTTGCCTGGCATGCGGAACTGGAGAAAAACAACCCACAACAGTGCTAATAAAATTCCTCCGAGGTAATAGGCGGCATTTCCCCAGACAATGGTATATAGCTGGTGCTCATGAACATGATTAAATATTTCCTTAAGAATATATCCGACATCAATAACGGGAAGCCCAATGCTTCCCAACAGAAAAGAAACCATCGACATGGCGAATGTGGCAATGAAACCACAAATCACCGTTTCCCAAAAAGAATATGATTGGTCCATATGAACAGATTATTTGCATTGAAGAAAATGTGCCTGCTATATAAATAAACTTGCGAGTAGAAACAACATCGGCCACGTGGAAACTATCGATTGGCCCTAAGGCGAGCGAAAGGACCAATGCCAACTATTAAGGGAGATACTATTGGTAAGCGTTGATAGCCCATATTTGGACCTTACTAACACAACCAACTTTTCGAATATTTACAGTAGCTATAAGATATGTGTAGTTATACCTTTGCCAAACCCAGCATTTCATTGATCGCTGCAAACAAACTTGAATACTGGAATGGCTTTTGGATCAACGCATGAGCACCCTCTAAGCGTGCCCGTTTTTCGGTTGACGGATCACTTTTCGATGACATAAAAAAGAAGGGGACCCGGTTGTAATCAAACCGGATTTTAATTTCCTGCAAGAGTTCAAAACCGTCAAGAATAGGCATATCAATATCTGATATGATCAAACTGGGTTTGCTACGCTCCATGGCTTCTATAAGCTTCCAGCCCTCGGTAAACGATTGGATCGAAAAACCTTGATTCATCAATACTTTTTCAAGCAGGATAAGCTGTACTTGAGAATCGTCGATAATATATATTTCGTGATCTTGCATTCTCTATATTTTATATAGTACAATCAAGTAGAAAAACTCGGTTGTGCTGATCGCTAAGCCAGACTTCTGACAGATTTATGTTGAATTAAAGTAAGCAATGGTACACTTCGAGTCGTTTAATATTTACTAATTAAATGGATTTTAATACGCTGAATAGTACCAGTAGCTCTACGCAGCGTTTTATTGACCCAAACTGCGATTATAACTCAAAATACATAGGTTAAGTTCCTGTTTATATTAAATTTGTGGAAACCTATTATCTTTTGTGGAGTTAACGTCTATATCAACTGCTGGCAAAAATGTGCAGCAAAACAGCAATCAATTAATATGGAGAAACCATGAATACACGTCGTTTGTATTACTTGCTACAAAAATCCCTCATAGTATGCGTTGTGTTTGGGATAACGACCCCACTTTATGCTCAGGATATTCCTATCACCACACAAAGTGAGGAAGCAAAAACACTATTTGTAGAAGGACGGAATTTGTTCGACAATATACGTTTAGACGAAGCCCGCAGCGTTTTTGATGAAGCGCTACAAAAAGATCCGCAATTTGCGTTGGCCAATGTTTACCGTGCCCTCTCTTCAACCACCGATAGTGATTATATTCGTCACTTATCAAAAGCTACAAGTACGAAGAGCGAGGTGTCGGACGGCGAACGTTTATTTATAGAATCGGTCAAAGCCAATGCAGATAACAAACCCACCGAGGCGATAGAATACCTCAAGGAAGCCCTGCAGGAGTACCCCGAAGACAAACGCCTGCACCACATGTTGGGCATCGCTTACCAGGGAATCGATAAAAATAAAAAGGCCGAGCAGGCATATAAGAAAGCCACACAAATCGACTCCGACTTTGAACCTCCCTACAACAACCTGGGGTACCTCTATCGGGATGATGAAAAATATGCCTTGGCTGAAGAGGCTTTCAAGAATTATATAAGATTACTTCCTGATGAGGCGAATCCGCATGATTCAATTGCCGATCTGTACACTAAAATAGGTAGCCACGATCTGGCCATTACACATTATGAAAAGGCCCTGGAGCTGAACCCCAACTTCTACTTCTCACAGCAAAAGATTGGGGATAATCTTATTTTTAAAGGCCAATATGAAGATGGGCGACAAGCTTACCGTGCGGCGATGGATATTGCCCCTTCAGAAACCAATAAAATTTTCCTGCATCAGGGACTGGCAAATTCGTATCTGTATGAAAATAACTACCAAAAAGCCTCAGCCGAAAATATGGCCGCTATTGAGTTGGCAGAACAGGCGTCACTGCCCGAAAATGCCGCCACCCTATATCAAATAAGAGCACTCATGGATATTGAGCAGGAACGTTTTGATAAAGCCGACCAGGCACTTACGGCATGCGATGAGATCATGAAAAATACTAATACGCTAACCGAGAACCGGCAGCACAATCTCAAACTAATGGCGACAAAAAACCATGCAATCAAAGCCGCCAGAAAGGGCAACTTTGATAAAGCTACAGAAAAAGCAGACAAGCTGCGCGCGTGGGCCGAAGAGAGCATGAATCCAAACGAGATGCAGAATTATCACATGGTTGCCGGAATTGTTGCGCTGGAAAAAGGAGATTATGCCAATGCTGTTCGAGAACTCGAGCAGGGTGATAAAAACAGCCCCTATACTCAATACTATCTGGCCATGAGCTATCAAAAAGCGGATATGAACGAGGAAGCTCACAAGCTCTTTTCCAAGGTTGCCCAGTGGAACGAAAGTTCGATTGAATACGCCCTGGTTCGCAATAAGGCCAGAACTGCATCAGAAATGGAAATGGTTGTAGAATAACCGCAAATTCCCCAACCTTTTAAAAAACAAAGCCCGGTCAATCGATCGGGCTTTTTTATTAGAGTTCGTTTGTTGCTAAAAATTCTTAAGCACTTCGAGCTCAAATGCCTGCACAGCGAAATCTTGATATGAAGAGACGAAGATAACCAGTGGGTTATGTTCCTCATCAATATTTTCAATAACTTAAAGACCATTCAAATCCGGCATCTCAATCTCCATGAATACCAGATCTGGCTTGTCTGTATTGATAACTTTGGTCGCTTCTTCCCCATTATTGAACTCTCCGATTATCTCAATTTCGCTCCATTCCTGTAGGACTTCAACAATTCTTTTCCGTGCTGAAGAATCTTCATCTACAATGATTGTTCGAAAAGTGCGCATTGATTTCCCATTGGTTAGGCACCTATTCTACTAGGCATACTACAAAGCATTGATTGTGACCAATGCTATTATTTTAATGACTCACGTCAGAAATCCTCCAAATCAAAGATAACTTTATGAATATTGACCAAATTCGTGCAGAAACTCCGGGGACAAAGAATGTAATCCACTTCAACAATGCCGGGGCGTCGCTGATGCCAGAACCCGTCTCGGATGCGATAATAAACTACCTCCAGGAAGAAACTTCTTATGGCGGATATGAAACAGCCCGAAAGCGGAGCAATGAATTAGAAAAAGTATATCCCACCATAGCCAACTTCATTAATGCCGACGCCGATGAAATAGCCATTCTTGAGAATGCAACGGCAGCCTGGAATATGGCTTTTTTTGCTGTCAATTTTCAGGAGGGCGATCGCATTCTCACCTCCAAGGCAGAATACGCCAGCAATTATATCAACTATTTGAAGATAAAAGAGAAAATCGATCTGCAGGTCGAGGTCATTCCCAATGATGAACACGGTCAGGTTTCGGTGGCTGCTCTGGAAAAGATGATGGATAAAAACGTAAAACTGATCAGTATCACGCACATACCAACCAACAGCGGACTCGTTAATCCGGTTGAAGCAATTGGTGAGATAGCTGATAAATATAATTGTCTGTACCTGGTTGATGCTTGTCAGTCGGTGGGACACTATCCTGTTGACGTGCAGAAAATTAGCTGTGACATGCTCTCGGCTACAAGTCGTAAATACCTGCGGGGACCACGTGGTACTGGCTTCCTTTACGTAGATAGTGACGCACTTCCTAAGCTATCCCCTCCCTTTTTGGATTTACATGCCGCTGAGTGGATTGCCGAAGACGAATATAAAATCCGAAATGATGCGCGTCAGTTTGAAAACTGGGAAACCAACTATGCGGGTGTCTTGGGACTAAAACAAGCGGTAGAATATGCCAGTCAACTGGGAATTAACAATATTTGGAATCGAGTTACGGAACTGGCCGATACTTTGCGCGTGAAGCTCAATACCCTTCCCAATATCACTGTCCATGATATTGGAAGTACACAATGTGGCATTGTGACTTTCACACATACATCGCTGTCGCCGGTTGACATCCAACAACACCTGTCCGAGCAGGATATAAACGTTAACACCTCAGCAAAAAGCAGCACGTTACTGGATATGCAGGATCGTAACCTTGAACAGGTTGTTCGGGCATCGGTGCATTACTACAACACCGAACAAGAGATTGAAGAGTTAGTTACTGTGCTTGAATCGATATAACTGCTGACAAGGTTAGATTTACTCTCCTTCAGTCAGCTTATACTACTTAGCTCAGTAACTCATTGCTGAGCAATTATGCATTGGGATCACAGAAGTCTAAGCCGACTTCGAGGCGGGCAACACTTCATCTTTATACTGCAACTCATACAGCTTGCGATAGATACCTTCCTCCTTCTCCAGAAGCTGCTGGTGAGTTCCGGTTTCCCTGATCTCTCCCTTATGCATCACAAGAATCCGGTCAGCTCCCTGAATGGTAGACAGCCGGTGCGCAATCACGATTGAGGTACGACTCTCCATCAGTTTCTCACAGGCCTTGTTGACGGTGTCCTCGGTTTCAGAATCCACGCTGGAGGTTGCCTCATCCAGAATTAGAATATTTGGGTTGTATACCATAGCACGGATAAAGCAAATAAGCTGGCGCTGTCCCATGGAGATCGATTGGCCGCGCTCGCTCAACTCATAGTAAAACCCGTTGGGCAACTTGTTGATAAATTGATCTGCCCCCACTTTATGCGCCGTTTTGATAACTTCATCCTCAGAAATCTCAGGATTTCCCAACGTGATATTTTCCATGATAGTACCGGAAAAAAGAGCGTTATCCTGTAACACAAGCGCAAAGTTCGAGCGTAGTTCATCCAGTTTTAAATTCCGGATATCCTTGCCATCTAGTTTAATCGAACCTTCATTAATGTCATAAAACCGCATCAGTAGGTTGATGATGGTTGACTTACCTGCACCAGTAGCTCCAACGATAGCAATCGTTTCGCCGGGCTTAGCGTGGAAAGAGACATCTTTTAGTACTGTCTCCTCATCGTTGTATCCAAACCATACGTTCGAAAAATTTATCTCTCCGCGCGGTTCGGAAATCGTTTCAGCATTTTCGGGATCGGCAACCTTATTTTCAGTGTCCAGCACATTGAAAATGCGCTCCGAGGAAGCAAGAGCTGATTGCAGCGTGTTGAACTTCTCCGAAAGTCCCTGGATTGGGCGAAAAAAGTCGCGTACATACTGCACAAATGCCAGAAGGATACCGAATGTCACCTTACCCATTAGCGCTCGACCGCCGCCATACCAGATAACCAGCGCCATCGCCAGGCTGGCAATAATTTCTACCAACGGCCAAAAGATGGCGAAATAGAAAATGGTTTCCACGTACGCCTCACGGTGACCGGCGTTGATCTCTTTAAATTTTTTGCGTTGCCTGTCTTCCTTATTAAAAAGCTGTACAATGGCCATGCCATTGATATGCTCCTGCACGAAGGAATTCAGCTTTGCAATTTGATCACGCACCTTCAGGAAAGTATCCCGCACCTTGGCTTTGAACACGAAGGTAGCATAAAACAGTAGTGGCAGCACCGAAATGGCCACTAGCGAGAGCTCCCAGCTCATGCTGAACATGAAATACAGGATAAAGAATATGCGGAACATATCCCCGATGATATTCACAACCCCATCGCTCAGCAGATCGCTCAGCGCTTCAATGTCGCTGGTGGTTCGGGTAATTAACCTGCCAATGGGATTTTTGTCGAAGAACTGAACATGCAGCGACTGAATTTTTTGAAATACAGCATTCCGCAGATTGAAGAGCGTGCCTTGCCCAAACCAACGAGTTAGGTAGGTATTGGCAACCAGAAGTACAAACTCCCCCACCAAGGCTCCCACAAGCAACATGATAATCCAGAGGAGGCCCTCAAAATTTTTATTGCGGATGTATTCATCAACGGCAATTTGCGTCAATTTAGGGCGTACCGTACCCAGAAAGGCCGCACTAAGGGTTAGTGCAATGCCTAAAACGACGTACCATCGATAGGGTTTAATAAATTGATAAAGCCGCCGTAATAAATCCGAGTCGACGGCTTTATCAGTTGTTGAGTTACTCACGCATTAAGGGTTTTAGAACCGGTCGAAATCGTCAAAAGGAGTTCGCGGTGTTATTTGTTTAGGCTGACGTTGGTCGTCGCTACTTCCACCGCTGCTTTTGTTTTTATTGTTGTAGTCATTATTGTCGTCTTTCTTACTGCGTTTTCTCCTTTTTCTCGAGTCATTGCTGCTACTTCCGCTACTGCTGCTTCGGCTCTTTTTGTACTTCTTCCGGGATTTATCGCCAGAATAGTTCTTACGTTTGCGGAAACGTTTTTTCTTGCCTTTGCTTCCTCGCTTTTTCTTACCGGAAGAGCCTCCATTATTGTTGTTGTCATTACCTCCGCCATTGCCACCTTTATTTTGGTTGATTTCTTTGAGGTAGACCTTTGGCTGGATAATGCCTTTTTCGTGGGCCGGATCCGTAAAAATAGGTCGCAGTTCCGTTGCTACCCATGTAGGGAAGAAATCATCGCGGGCTTCGCGCAATAGTACATATTCATTGGTATAACGCGCTGAGAAATGGGTAATAACAAGCAGCTTGGTCTTCGCTTCGTTTGCTACCCGTGCAGCGTCTTTGGCCGTTGAATGACCCGTTTCCTCGGCTTTTTCGGACAAGCTGTCACTGAAGGTAGCTTCATGGAAAAGGACATTCGTATTCATCCCCAGTTTTACCGAGTTTGGACAATACTTGGTATCCGTAATGTAGGCAAAACTGTCTCCGGGACGTGGGTGGCCGACAATATCCATCGACTTAACAACCGTACCGTCATCCAATTCAACATCATTGCCGGCTTTCAGTTCTTTGTATTGCCAGTCTTCACTGATACCCATCTCCTGGGCCTTCTCGGCATCCACTTTGCCCGGTTTATCTTTTTCCTGGAACCGGTAACCCAAGCAGAACTTTGTGTGGTTCAACGGGCGTGCTTCTACATAAAACTCATCTTCATCAACCACACGTTTTTCTTCGATCCCTTCTTCGACCTCCACATACTCAATGGGATAATTGAGGTCGATGTTGGCAAACTCAAAATTCCATTCTACAAATTCCTTCAAGCCTTCAGGACCAACCAGCGTTAACTTACGGTCTCGGCGCTGTAGCTGTAACGTTGACAGCAGCCCGATTAATCCTGAGTAGTGATCGGTGTCGAAGTGCGAGATAAATATACAGTCTATTTGCGAGCGTTTAAGTCCACCCTGCAGCATTCGCATTTGCGCGTTCTCACCACAGTCAAACAAATAAACGCTTCCCTCTCTCCATACGGCCACCGATGATAGGTGACGTGTTGCCGTTGGAGTTGCTGAACCAACTCCTAATGGTACGATAATCATGTGATACTCCTCTGTGTTTTTAGGATTAGATTGCGGTCAAACAATCAATCTTGTTGTGTTAAGTTGAATGTTTACTTTTACCGTTAAATTTCAGCCAACTCTTCTTCTATAAGTTGTTTGTTATACATGACTGAATAACGACCTTCTTTTTCTAGTAATTCTTCGTGGGTTCCTTGTTCTACAACTGTGCCATCTTCCAGATAGTATATAATATCGGCATCCTTAATTGTGGATATACGATGACTAATCATCAAAGTTGTCCTTCCTTTGAGTTCTTCTCTGAGATGTTGCAGAATTGCCTCTTCGGTCTTTGTATCAACCGCACTTAACGAATCATCTAGAATGATAATCTTGGGATCTCTTATCAAGGCCCTTGCGATAGCGGTTCTTTGTTTTTGTCCGCCCGACAAGGTGATACCTCGTTCACCCAATATAGTCTCAAATTTTTTCTCAAAATCCAAAATATTGTCACGAACCTGAGCCTTCTCAGCGGCTTCTTCAATTTCATCTTGAGCCGCATTTTCAGTTCCAAAAGCAATGTTTTCGCCAATGGTATCAGAAAATAGAAAAGTATCCTGCGGGACCAACCCAATACTCTTACGTAACAGCCGCAGTGGTATTGATTTAATGTTCACGCCATCAACCAAAATTTCACCTTCTGTCACATCAAACAAACGTGGAACAAGCTCTACAAGGGTTGTTTTTCCACTTCCTGTTCGTCCAACGATCGCTGCATTTTGTCCCGCCTCAACCTTAAGATTTACATCTTTAAGCGCGTACTCTTCGGCCCCCGGATACTTGAACGAAACATCTCTAAACTCAACAGATCCCTCGATATTATCAATATCTTGATTGGTATGTGACTTGTCAGCAATCTCAACATCTTCCGTCAATACTTCATCTATACGTTTCCAGGAAGCCATCGACTGTTGAAAACGATTAACCGTATATCCCAACGAAGCCACTGGCCAAGTCAAGTATGCTACATACACAATAAATTCCAGTATGTTCCCAACCGTAAGCTGACCTTCAATAACCAGTTGGCCCGCTTTCCAAACAACAATTACTACCGACAATCCAATCAACAGATTAAGCGTTGGATGAAACAGTGATTCCACCATATCCAGCCGCAGCTTTTTTTTACGATACGACTCGCTTTCATTTTCAAATCGCTTCCTCTCGTATGCTTCACGATTGTACGCCTTGATCAGCCGGATGCTCGAGAACGATTCTTTTGCACGGCCCGCAATGGTTGAATATTGCTCTTGGATGATGCGCGAATAATCGTTGATATAGCCGCTCACCCAGTAGGCAAAAGCGGATAGAAACGGCAATGGCAGCAGAGCCCACATCGTCAATTCGGGACTCACGATAATCATCATTGTGATAATAAACCCAGCCCTGGTAAGCGTGTTGATAGTGTACATATAAGCCGGACCAAAATATTCGCGCACCTTCGATACATCCTCGGTAGCTCTTACATACACTTCACCGGACTCATATTCGCTGTAGAATCGCTGGGGAAGCTCCAGTAACTTATTAAAAACGTCGTTGCGTAAATCAAACTCAATCTTGCGAGAGGCCACAATAAGTGTTTGACGCGTAGCAAAAAGCAATAAACCTGAAAGAATAACGGCGCCTACCAAAAACAGGGCATTCTTGGCCAGAGGCCAGCTAGCACTGCTGTTAAAGAGCACTTCAATAATGTTGTTAAAAGACTCCTCTGCTCCTTCAACCTCAATGTTTGATACTTCATCCACTGTTCGGCGCAGATATACTGGAATCCAGATAAGGAAAAAATTCGACGCCGTTAAAAATAACGAGCCGAGTATAATCGTGCCCTTATACTTTTTAAAATATCGGTTAAGCTTTCGCAGCGATCCCACGGAATACCTTTTTATGAATTGTATCTGATCTCTCTCAGATATTTTATACAGTAACTTCGCTAAATTTTTTGATCCAATATTCGGCCAGGTTATATCCTGATACAAAGGCGTTTTCTAATGTGTTTCCACCTAAGTAGTCCCCTATTAACGCGAGAGGTGCCTCTTCCATTTCCAATTCCATAAAATATTCATCGATCGGATTCCTAGCATTAAAATACTTCCAGCGGTGCAGATAAGTTGATTTTGTCTGATGTACCCATGGCCCAACGATATCAGAAACTTCTTCGAGCAATAATTCTTTTGCTTTTTCATCATCCGTGCGTGCGTGCTTGCGGAAAAACTCGTGCGTTGATTGGATGACAAGGCCCGCTTTTTCGGCTTCTTGTTTTGTAGATTCGTTACTTATCCAGCGAACCGAACTGTGCTCGCATTCAATGCCGTCCCATCCCGGAACCTCGTGATCGTAAGTGGCCGCCAGCGAAATACTGCTGTCATACAGTACCTCGTCGATGTAGCGAATAATACGACGGGTAGCCGTTTTATTTTGGACCGTCTGTAAAATGCCATAAGCTTCAACCGCTGGTGTTGCAAGTATTACGGCATCACATTCAAATACGCTGATATCCGTGAGGTTGATCATCCAGGCACGTTTTTTAGTGCGGTCCGGACCAATATAGGTTAATCCCCCTGCCTGCTCCTGAGATTTTATATCCACCCAGCGGCCTAAATTTCGAGGGATATCCTGGATACCATTTGTGCCCACATATTTCGGCTGCGGATCATCATTGGGATCGATATCATACATCTCCGTCCCATCGTAAAGAGCAAACTCATCCGTCCATTCTTTCAATATGCCTTCCGTCTGATATTCATCGACAAACGCACTGAAAGTCTCCGTGTCTGCCTCAAAATGGGTAAGTCCAAAATCCAGATTCAACTCATCCATATTAACTGTAGAAAGCCGTCCACCGATCGAGCGACTCTTTTCAATGATCGTCACATCGTGACCAGCATCAGCTAATCGTTTGCCGGCAATAAGTCCCGAAATACTTGCACCAATTATACCAATAACCATTTAGCAGGAAATTCATTTTCGTTCAAAATTGCAGACTTGTAAAATCCGAAATATTCAGCCAAAATTCTAAGTTAATTTCCCCGAGTATGTTAAAATATGCGAATTCGAGGGGACACTGCATTCTTATCCAACAGGGCCGGCCAGTAGGCAATAATACCACTGGCTTTGGGACGTCCGCCGGCAAAACCGGTAACGCCACTTGGACCAGTGAGAATGAGCGGTGCAACTTCTTTCCCAAATCGATTTAGATCATCCCGGTTATAACCTGAAAGTGATACGCGCATTTGTACCTCCTCGTGTTCAGCTTCTACTATTTCATCAGTAAGAGGTTGCTCGCTACATCCATTTACGCCCACAAATTCAACGCGGAAATCATCATAATCCAGATCCAAATCATCGGTACGTCCCTGCAAAATTTCTCCCGCCTTCTTGGCCTTCTTCAAAGCCCCTGGCCATGAATAGACCAGCGTGGACGACAGCTTATATCCGTCGTTATAGCTGGCCGATATTTTGTAGGTATCCGTTTCGGGACGTCCTTCAATGCCATGCACATATACTTTATCGTCGCCGGCACCTTCAAGCTGAATGGAAGTAAAGTCGGCAATGCAATCCGGAGTAATATATTCGGTGGGATCTCCAATTTCGTACAACAACTGCTCTTTGACCGTTTGCTCGCTGACCTTTCCTCCGGTGCCCTCATGTTTGGTGACATAAAAACTTCCATCGGGCTGAGCTTCTATGATCGGAAATCCGATATCCACAAAATTGTCGATTGTTTCCCAATCGGTAAAATTGCCGCCGGATACCTGCGCGCCACATTCAATAATGTGTCCAGCGATTGTACCGGCCGACATCTTATCATAATCATCGAACGACCATCCAAACTCATGGATCATCGGGGCCAGTGTCAGGCCGGTATCTGTAACACGACCGGTAACGACAATATCAGCTCCTTTATCGAGGGCTTCCACAATGGGTTTGGATCCGAAATAAACGTTTGCGCTAAGTAGCTCATCCTTTACAGAAGCGATAGGCTGGCCGGTCTCCATATTTGCCAATTCGTGCCCATTGGCAATCAGTTTATCAAGATCATCCAGGATGTTGTCACCATCCACCACTGCCACGGTGATATCTTCATAGCCCTGCTCATCAATAGCTTCGAGAATTTTTTCTTTGCAGGCCTCTGGATTTACGCCACCAGCATTGGAGATCACCTTTACTCCCTGCTCTGCAATTTCAGGCAAAACCTCACTTACCACGTCCACAAAATCCCGGGCATAACCATAATCGGGATTGCGCAGTTTCTGTTTCTGCATGATTGACATGGTAACCTCGGCAAGGTAATCCATCACCAAATAATCGATGGGGCCTCGTTTAACCTGATCGATGGGAGCTTTTGGCAGGTCGCCCCAAAAACCCTGTCCTGATGCAATCCTGATCTGTTCTTTCACGTAGCTACTTATTTAATTCGAATTTCTTTGCGAAAGATAAGATATCGACCCACACTAACAAAAGTAAGAACAATAAAAAAGCCACCGACAAGCAATTCTTGCCGGTGGCCCGCAGTGGGTTAGTGGAACGCGTTACTCTTGAATGATATAGAGTTCATCAACCGAATCGTCGGTTACCTGATAACTGTTTTGAGCACTCATATCAACTTCAATCGATGGATTATCGATATCGTCAACCAGCGTTAAGCTGCCTGCATGATTAGATGAGCTGAAATCCCAGTTTAGTGTCACTGAGTTACTTTCAACCGTCGTTAGGCATAGCTCCAACCGTCACCTCGGTTCCTTCGGTATAACTCTCATCAGATTGGTCAACCGATCCTCCGTCAGTAGGATTCAGAAATAGGTCAGATCATACTCAGATGACAGTTCTTCAAACGCCGAAGTGACCATTGAAAGTATTGCCTGCCTGGCAATATTAGACCGAGATGGGACGAATTTGAATCTACCGAAAACTTTGCGCAGATCTTCACCTATGGCAAGTGGGTGTCATCATAATGAGGATTGGCCGCCTAGAAATATTTACTGTTCTGCTGATTTTTACGCCCACCCTTCTGAAAAAGTAGTGATTAGTCTTGAGATTTGAATAAGGAGTATTGAGTTGGAAATCCCAGCTGCCTAGAAACTGTTTCTGAGCTAGGCCTACCATGAATCAGGCTTCAAATTTAGAATCCAGATGAGGGCTCTAGAACTTAATCCAATCGGCGTCTTCAAGCCATTGGATGAGGGCCGGCAAGAAGGTCAGCGCGGCAACAAGCGTCATCCCAATACCGATTACAGCCATTTCGCCCAGCGACTGTAAGCCCGGATGATTGGTGAACAAAAGCCCCGAGAAGCCCAACATAGTAGTCAGCGAGCCGATAGTGATATGCTGGCCGGTGCTGGACAACACATCCCACATACTGTTTTTACCCTCCTCCCGGTAGCGATGCGCCAGGTGTACTCCATTATCTTCTCCGATACCAAGGATAGCCGGCAACACCACCAGGTTATAAAAGTTGAACATCATGCCGGTAAGCATCATAATTCCAAACAGCCAAAGCAGCCCTACCAACAATGGCAACATGGCAATAATGGCCCAGCGAAGCGATCGAAATGACACCAGCATCAGGATGAAAACCATCAGAAAGGTAGCTCCAACCATCCAGGGACTTTCGCTCCGCATTAGCTCCAACATTTCGGCAGCGATGATGGAAGTACTTGCCGCATAGAAAGTTTCTCCACTTTCCAGCTCTATCTTGCCAACATCATTTTTAAAGGCGATGGAGTTACGTCCGTCGGCAAGCCCAACGCTGGGATAGACGATCACAAAATTGCCAATTTCACCATTTTTATTCATAAACTGGCTTTTAAAATAATCCGGAATCTGGTTTACATTTAGCCTCGTTCGCGTCTGTGCCGCACGCCGCAGCTTATCGAGTTGAGGATCATCCTGCTCTTTGATAAACGGATCGTTGAGCAAATCCCGCACCTCGGCAATATCCTGTAATTTGGATTGGACCGCCGTATCCGATGGCGGAAATCGCTCGGGTAGCGCTTCCACGTCTTGGATGGTAGGACTCGTCGTATCAGTCTTCATACGATGACGCAACTTGCCCAAAATTTCAATTACCTGCTCTTGGTTATCAGCAAGAATATATGCCGGATTTCTTTTGCTGGATCTAGAAACTTGGTTCTGGAGTTCATTAAACTGTTCATATTCCGGGAATTCCGGCTCTAAATCTCCAAAGTCATATTGAAAATTCAGGCTCTGGAAATTGAAACCTATCCCAATAGAAACCAACAATCCCAACACTACAATAGACCGTGCAAATGGAAAACGATGAAAAAGTGAGCTGGAATCTTTCTCTGCAACCTGCTCACGCTCATTGAAGATAATCCAGTTCATACGTTCGAACACAACCAGCAGTGCCGGCATAATAAAAAGCATGCAAAGGAGTGCCAGGATGATACCCGAACCGGCAATAAAGCCAAACTCTGAAAAGCCGCGAAATTGAGCTAAAATCAATACAAAGAGCGAGAAGGCGGTCGTCAATCCGCTTACCAAGATGGCAGAGCCAGTATTATCATAGGTATCCAGCAGTGCTTGCTGGATGGGCTTACCCTGGGCCCGAAACTCAATATAGCGGGCATAAAAGTGTATACCGTAATCGATGCCCATGCCAAAGAGAATCACAAACAAAACCGAGGTCATGGTGTTGAGTGTGCCGAGTACAAAGTAGGTGACACCAAAGGTCCAGGACAGGCTAATCAACAGCGGAATGCCAATCACCAAAATAGGCACCGGCATGCGAATTAGATGCTCCCAAAAACTTCGATCTTTATCTTCGGCATCCCCTTTCCGATAATTGAAATACTTTTTGAACGAAAAGTATAGCATCACCAGCAGTAAAACACTCGAAATACCCGAGGCAAAACTGCTAAACACATCATTCATAATCGAGTCAATCTCCGCAAGATGACGTTTCAGGCGGCCGCCATACTCTACGCGCATCTGTTTATTATACGACTTCGGATTCATCGCCGTAAGCAGCGAATCATAGGTCGAGAAAGTACGCCGCAAATAACTTAAATTGCTCTTGGATCCTGTGGGATAAAGTTGCACAACCGCGACCGTACTATCCTTGCTGATGGGATACTCGGATGGGATTAGTGCATCGTAGCTCTCTTCGAAATCACTCATTTTGCCATCTTCCGTGCCCTCTTCTTCGTCATCATCGAAATTGACCAAAAAGGGGTTGGCATCTTCTTTGGCTGTCTTTATCTCATCCTTTAGATACTCTTTAATATCGATCAGTTCGCTATTGGTGGCAAAATAGAGCGCATTGTCTTGCAAAAAATCGACTTCCTTGCGAAATTCTGCGCGATCGAAGAAATAGTTTTCTGACTCGTGGTCGTACAACTTCAGACTTTTGCGGATCAGATCTTGAATAAACCGCTTGTTATCCTCAAAGCTGGGCGACTGTACCGCCACCTCCATTGTTGTTTCTCCCCCCACTGTATTCTGCAAGTCCTCAAGTGCTAGCACATGTGGATTTTGCTCTGGAAGCAGGTTGGCAAGGTTGGTGTCAATTTTCAGCTGCAGTGCGAAGTTGCCAAGCATGACAGCACTCAGAATGGTAATCCCTAACACCCAAAAGGGGTGCGAAGAATTAATTTTTAAAATGGGACGAAATAGGCGAAGGATTCTATCCATTAAAAGAGAAAAATCATTTTATTAAGCAGCGGGGAATTTAATCATTTTGTGAAAACTTATTCAACGATTCCCGGGATTGACTTCTCCTGCCTGAGCATTATATCATCATAGTCCGCTTTCACATAGCTTCCGGTGCTGTCGCCATCGCTAAGGATAAGAATAGCCAGTGGATTCTTGGGCGGTTCATCTCCAAACATTCGTCGATAATCTTCAACTAAATTCCGCTCAAAAGTAACCCATTTTCCAGTTTCCTGTTCACCGGATTCAACGACGATAATTTGCTGATTACCGAAGAGCTTCGAGCCGGTTTCGCCTTCAGGCAAAGTTGTACTCCATGTATAACGGATCGTTTTGGGCACTTTTTTTACCAATGCCACCCGCCCCATATCAAATACTACATAGATGCTGGCTACCGAATCGTTACGATTACTGGATTTCTCATTGCCCCCCTCTGGCAATTGATGAGCACGCACCTTCCATGACAATATAGGTGTCTCATAAATATTAATATTGTAGAGATTTTCTTCTTTTTCATTAATTAACGGAAAACTAATATGCTTAGCTCGCGTCCCTTCATAATGAAGGAATTTATCCCCCCCTTCTATTTGGATCTTATATTTATAAGTCTGCTGTTCCTCAACACTATGTCTATTTAATGGTTTATTTCCATCCCGATCATACCAATTCCCCGGTAATTCACCAACTCGGTTATCTTCAAAATCTTCTAGTAGAATTGACCCATCCCCCAATTTTTTGACATCTGATTGTCCAAAACTCAATGAACAGGTCGTTGTGATGAATAAACTCAATAATAGAATTCTCAAGTAAATAATGTTCCTCATTAAAATCGATTAAAATGCTTAAATTATAACCGTATGTGATATTAAATAAACTCTAAAACCCTTTATATATTACTTCATCTTTGATAAGATCTTTTGGGCAGAGGTATCCCAATTAATTTCTGACACAATTCGTTTCCTTCCATTTTCTCCCATTCGCCTAGCCAGATTAGAATTATTAATTAACTTCCATATAGCCGCTGTTAATTCTTCGATATTATCCTCTTCAACCAACAAACCCGTTTCCCCATTAACAATAGCATCCGGTATTCCCCCTGTTTGGGTTCCTATAACTGGAGTTTTGCAGGCATTGGCCTCTAAAAATACGATTCCAAAACCTTCAACATCAGGGGGATCACTCTTAGCAGGCATCACAAATACATTAGCCAGACTATAATAGTAGGGCAATTCTACTTCGGGGATACGTCCCAAAAATTTTACATGCTCTTTCAAGTCTAATTTATCGCATAGCTCTTTGAGACGAAAACTATCGGGCCCGCTCCCTCCCACAAGGTAGATCACATTAGGGTTTTTGCGAACAATTTTTTCCAACGCATGAAGAACTAAATCCATTCCTTTTCGTGGGACCAATCGACAGATAGAAAGAATAACTTTCTTATCTTCTACTTTAAGCTTTTCAGCCAATGCTTTAGTTCCTTTTGGAGTAAAAAATTGCGGGTCAGTACCATTTTTAACTACCTCAATTTTTTTCTGTGAAACTCCCTCTTTTTCAAGTAAATCAGCAGTATACCGACTGACTGGAAAAAATCCATCTACCGCTGATAACAATTTTTTCCTCATGAAGTTTAACTGCTTAGAAATTCGTCCTCCCTTACCCTCAAAAGGTTCTATTAATAGTTCTCTGGCATGAGCAGACACGTAAATTTTCTTCGGATAACCGATTAACTTTTTTGTTAAAACCGAAGCGATAGCAGTCTGCCACTGGGCATGTAGCACAACATCAAAACGACTATTTCCTATTAGGTCAAGCATAGCTAAGGGAGCAAAAACTGGCAGTAAACTATCTTTGACAGGTATGCGAAGAACCTTAAATGGCATATTGCTATCTAAAACAGATGCCTGTGGATGGGAGGGAGCTATTACAGCAAAATCTTCAACACCATTTTGAAAACGTTTTGCCAGTTCATAAGAATAAGTTTCAATTCCTCCTGTTTTTGGGGGAAAGTCTTGGGTTACAAGCAGTAAATTCATCAGAATTAATATGCCACAGTTTGTTTTTTAGTATGGCAAAAGTACATATATTTAGCCTGAAATTTTAATCACTCAAAAGTTACTCGTGGAGAGACGAAATTCACTCACTAAATCAATTAAGATCACCCTTGTCACTTTAATCATTTACGGGTTACTTGTTGCGACACACCTTGGGGAATTTTGGCCTTTTAGTATTTATCCGATGTTTTCTCAAGCCGGAAATCCATGGAAGAGAGCTATTGTACAGGAAATTAATCGGGCAGAGATAGATTCACTCTGGAAAACAACTGATAAAAATGGACTGCCAGGCAAAACCGTAGCTCTTAATGAGCTTAACGTGAATACAAATGACATTGCCAATTACCTTTCCAAAACAGAGGTTTGGACTCCCAAAAAACAGTCTGGAGTACGTAAACTACTCCAGAAAAAGTTATTAAAACAAAGCAATTTATTAGTTTATCAAGCTAGAGGATCGCTAAGTGATAATGACGAACCTAAACTAGAATTTGTGCCATACTTTTATTTCTCAGCCGATACTACAATTTCAAATCCAGATTTAAGAACTGAGTGATCGTGAATTTTTGGAAGTCGTTATTTGAGACCGATAAGAACCCTACCAAAGGAGAAGCTCTTCATTTTAAGATATTCGAGCTTTTTGTAGTTATCTTTGTATTAAAATATGCATGGCAATGGGGACCTTACATTCAACAGATTGGTGAAGTTGTACTACCGTTGGGGATTGCCCAATATGTTGATGTCTCGTTCATGTTTGAACATAATATTTCGCTTATCAATGCAGGATTAATCTCTATCTTTGCACTGTTCGGTTTCTTTAGAGTTTTACCCAAATATTCATATCTGATCACTCTCGGCTTATTTCACCTGCATTATGTCTCCCGATTTTCGCTTGGGGAAATTTCTCATGGATCCAATTTTATCGGAACGAGTTTGCTTGCTTTAGCCCTGGCCCTCTTCTTTTTTAATGATGATCCGGTTCGTAGGCAACGGTTCACCATGGGCTTTATCTTTTTCTTTTTCGGATTAGGATATACTTCAGCGGCTGTAAGCAAATTAATCGGAACTGGTCTGACATGGCCTTCCGGTGAACATCTCTGGCTCTGGATTGCCGAACGCAGCGTCGATGTTTCTTCTTCTACGGGCTCATTTACTCCTAATGCGATACAAGAGTGGGTTCTCGAATACAAATTCTTAGGGACCCTATCATTAGCTTTCGGGCTCATAGCTGAGTTTTTCGGGTTTCTTTTCTGGTTTGATAAAACTCGTCCATATATTGCAACAGCCCTAATTGCTATGCATTTCGGGGTCTATTTCACAATGAACATTATGTTTGACGTGTATATTTATGAGCTTTTGATTATAGGCTATCCATGGGCAAGGCTCATAGACCAGTATTTGGATTTAGATAAAAATCCGATATTGGCAAAAACATATGATTGGAGTGTTAAATTTGCCTAAGCGAAAGTTGTTCTAGGTATATTAAATACACTTAAGATAGATAATAATCAGGTATCACTTACAACCCCTTTAGCTCCCTTGTCTTCTTTTTTAATCAGTTTTCCACGAAAGGCTAAAACTGAATAAAGTCCGAGGTTCACTAATTTCGTCAATACATTACTTGCCAGTAATATTCCGGCAATTCCAGCACCGGAAACATCCAGAAATTTAGAGATTTCGAGGCTTGCTCCAATAAATAACAGATCTCTGCTTGGAAGAAATGGTATACGGGTTGAGATGATCTTAATTCCCATATAAGTAAACCAAATATATAAAGGAACTTCAGGCATTACTATCATCCACTGAATAATCTCAACGCTATACACAAAAAACAATCTTGCCAAATGAATCCCGAAAATCTTGCCTGCTGTTTCCATCGGCATCGTAATAATATAATTCCGGAAAAAAACCAATGAGATTAAAATAAGGACTACGATACCTGCCCCGTAATAAAAATACCGGCGATTAATATCGAGAACCTCTTGTAAATTAATTTGGCTTACATACAAGAATATGGAAAGTAATATAGCAGCTACCAGCGTGGAGGTTATTGAGGATATAATGTTATTATCCTTAATTACTCCAAAAATGTATCCCGCACTTTCCTCGAGGTTTTTTTTAGCCCATACAAAAAAATACGCTTCCCCCGAATAGCCCAATACATCAGCATTGTATATTTTCTTCTGAATGAATACGGGTAATCCTTTCCAAAATGAAAACTTCAGTGAAGTTCCGTATATAAACTGTTCTGATATCGGTAAGGCGAAATATAAAAACAGAAATAAGATGTAGAACCATGGGGTTACCGGCAAGGATTCCCAAACCCGTTGCCATCCAATTTCAGTTAGTTGGTAAATCAGATATGCAAGGATCCCGGCTATAAACAGATATTGGAAAACTTTTGCTAACTTCTTCCCAAAATCAGTTCTCCAAAAAGCTATCCACCTTTTCTTAAAATCAAAAAAATCCAAGAGTTATTAAGACTGTAAATTTTTATTCTAATATCTTTCTAAAAATCTCTGAAGGATAACAGTTATTCAAAACAAAGAGTAGGAAAATCCTAAAAACAGACCAAAATTGTTAGTCAATTCTCCAAAATCAGCCCCAATAGCATTCAATACAGAAACTTTTTGGGAAACATTATATCCCATTTGAATCTTAGTGTAGTATTGATCCATTCGTGAGGTTCTCAATGGGTTATCAGTCTCTTCTGCACAAAAATCATTGCTGCAATTTGGTATCCCTCCAATGGGTTCAATGCCAACTACCGTAGTCTAGGTTCCTGTCCTCTTGAATTTCTTTTTGAGCATTTAATCCTAAACTAATTCCCGAACTATTTTGGTCAAAAATGCCGAATTTGTTGGAATGGAACCAAAAAGGCAGTTCACTTTGGGATGCATAGGCATTATGATTATTAATATCTAACGTCCATTCGGGAGATTGGGAATATCCACTATTGGTAAGAAAAAAAATAGCAGCAATTAGTGCTAGAAAGCGAAACTTGATACAAAATGTTGATTGCATTAGAACAGATTTATGTAACCCTATGAGTATTCGTTTGATCGCTTACTGTTTTTTACACTAAGCTGGCTTAAACTGGTACCAGATTTTAGTTCATTCCATGTCCGTTCAGCAAATTCAAAGAAAGGCTGTTTCTGATGATACCACCCAAAATGCAGGCAATATGGAGTCGTCTTCAGATAGTCTCCCTTGCCTGGAATCAGGGAAAATAATTTAATAAGTAATTTGCGTATCCATTTGCTCTTAAGTCCTCGGAAATTATATACAAACTGATCGCTATAGTATGTGCATACCACGTACTCAAAATCGGGGTCATGTGAGGTAAGATCAGCGATATAATCCAGTTGTGGACTCGTATGGCCCTGCAGCCACGGGTAAACAGGCAGGTCGAGCTTCGACATTGCCATCGCCATACTCCATTCGCAGGACTCTTCGCTGCGGCCCTGCTCCAGCGTGCGACTTCGAAAGTGTGTCTCATCTTTTCGGTCCAACATTTTCTGGGAAAACTCACAAACTTTTTTGGTCAGGTTGTAATCCTGAGCGTAGATCATGCCCGTCTGTACGCGGCTTAGGTATGTGAGGCCAAAATGTTTAAGAGTTCGCTGTCGGCGCCGAAGTAGGATATCAGCTAAAATACCAATGTTTTTGGGTCCGCCGAAAAAGTTGTCCGACACCTGAGTACCCGTTATCGTAAAGGGGTAGGGCTCAAACGATTGCCAAAGGGAATCGGGATCCTTGCACCAGATGATATCGCTGTCGAGAAAAATATTTTTCTCAAAAAACATAAACTTGTGGATATGGTGCTTGAATCCCACAATAGAAGTATGCTCGGAGGATAGCACGTGTATATGATCAAAGAGATGGGTAAGATCCTTGTTTTCAAGAATCTTTTTATGCTTTTCTTCGCAGGCCAGCGCTACGGGCCGGTCATCATCATATCGACGCAGTGAAACAACCGATGCAATAGCGTGCTTTAAATACTTGGGATGACCATAGGTAGTATAGACATATCCCTCAGGCGCAAGCCTCTTTTGTTGAACCGATTTAAGCATACAAATTATTTATTTTGAGCTAATATACAAGGATAATGGTTCTTTATTAAACCTTATCTACCCGCCTTACTAGCACGTTTTCGCAATGTTTCCACAAGTGAATCGTATCCCTTCTTTCTGATGATATTCTGAAACTGGCGCTGATAAGAACCGGCCGTAGAAACATCATCAATAATCATATCGGTAACTACCCACTGCTTATTTTGTTTCTCATATTTCATCTGATAAGTAACAGGGGTTCGTACCTTTTCTAACTGCGCTATTGTTTTTACCACAGCAGAGTCACCCTCTACGGTGATATTTTCATATTTCACTTCTGCACGGTAGATATCCAGCTTATTGAGCGACTGATCGCGAATAATGGTAGAAAAAAGGTCCACAAATTCTGCGCGCTCATCCGTAGATAGTGTATCGTAAGTTCTCTGGAGGGCCTTTTCAGCCATAGCCCGGTAGTCGATAATGCCGTTAATAATATCCTTGAGCTTATCCCGCTGCTCTTGGGTATATTCTGTACCTTTGGGCCCCATTAGTTGTTTGATCTCATCATCACGGTCTTCCAGCAGTTCACGGACCGTGGCACTGTCCATCTGCGCCCATCCTGTCATCGGCAACAGCAAAGAAGCCCCAAACAATAAAAGAAATAATGTAAAAGTAGCTTTTTTTACGTTTATCATATCAATTATTGGTGTTCATAATTTGCATTATCGGCAGCCCCGACTTTCGATAGAGGTCAGCCATATCTTTGTTAAACTCAAAGACTCTGCGCTTCAGTTGCACGCGCAATTCGAGTTCCTTCTGCATGGCATCTATTAAATCCTTAGTGTCACCCATACCGAAATCGTAATCCAGTTGTTCCTGCCGTAACCATTTTTTACTGGTTACAAGAGCTTCATCTGTTTTTTTAACTTTAACATTAGAAAGTGAAGCCTCTTTATATGCCTTATTGATTTCAAGCACAATTCCTTCAACGGCTGCTTCCTTCAAAAATTTTGCTTGCCGATACTGAATTTGTCCTTTTTCCAAATCGGCACGTGCACTTAAAAAGTCGAGGTTTTGTCGAATTCCAAAGCCAAAACTGGCCGATGCATAGTTAGAATTATTTATGATAAACGGGTTATCTTGGCGCGGCCTGTTAGGTGTGTTAGCATAGCTGGCACTTAACCCCACAAATAACGTTGGATAATATTGTTGCCGTTGGGCTTTCATCCCGTATTCTGCTGCATTGATACCTGCCTCCACCGCGGCAAGTTCAGATCGTTCGGACAAGGCATTCGAGCGATAAAACGCAAGATCCTTAATTTCCTTTGACACTGGATCAAGGAAATTCGTTTCAGGCTTATAAACTGTACTATCATCTGCCTGAAGCACATAATTCCAAATGCGCTGAGTCATTGCCGCTTCTTCTCGAATCTCGGCAGACCGAATCCCAAACTCAGACTTAAAAACCTTGAACTTATACAGATCAGAGTCGTCAAAATCGGAATCGCCCTCTTTCTGTTTGTTTTCAATCTTTTTCTCAATATCGTTGATCTTAGCCTGAGCTTCATCTAGTAACGTCAGTATTTCACTGGTCAAAAGATAGCTCTGATATAATTCAAAAAGGCGAAGGCGTAAATCTGTTTTTTTCTTCTCAAACTGCTCCTGTGCAGCTGTAGCAGCTGACTGAGCAGCCCTAACAGCATTCTTGAGTGCTCCCCAAGAAAAAATAGGCTGCACCGCAGAGACCTCGGCCCTTGTAAAAACGGCCCAGTTTTCCCAATCATTTTCAAGGTTTGGATCCAAATAGTATTCATCTTTTTTCAAGTCATCACGCTGACTAACCACACCTGGAACAACCCCGTGCTGGGTACTTAGCTCAAACTTGGGAAGAAACCGATTTGATCGTGCTTGTTGCACACGATTATTGGCCAGATTTACATTCTGTTTTTCGTAAGAAATCTGCCCGGAATTTTCCATCCCCCTCTCAATAAAGTTTTGTAGTGATACCTGCACCGTATCCTGTCCCATCGCTAAGAGGGGAAGTACAAACAAAAAAGCGGCAACTGTAACCGAAATCTTTTTCATAGTCACTGTTTTCCTACAAGAGTCATTAGATCTACCAACGTTTACTATTGGTAATTATTTAAACAAATAGCCCCTCCCGTGATGGAAGGGGCTATCAATTCGTTGCTGCTAAAGCATTATCACTTTAACATTTGTGCGGAGGGAGAGGGATTCGAACCCCCGAGACCCATAAGGGCCTGCCGGTTTTCAAGACCGGTGCATTCAACCGCTCTGCCATCCCTCCAGTCAGTAAATAAAATTATGCTTCTTCCAGTGCCTGAGCACCCGAGATAATTTCTGAAATCTCAGTTGTAATAGCACTTTGTCGTGCTCGGTTATACTCAAGCTGCAAATCTTCCTTCATCTCCTGCGCGTTTTCAGTAGCATTATCCATGGCTGTCATACGCGCCCCTTGCTCTGCAGCATTCGACTCCAGAATAGCCTTCCAAAGTTGCAAATTCAAGTGCAAAGGCAACAATTTTTCCAGGATACTATCGGCATCCGGCTCATAAATATATTCAGTGTCAGCCGAAATATCGGTATCCTCTCCTATCAACGAAACAGGATCGATCGGCAGTACCGATTCAACGAGCCTATTTTGTGAGATCACTGACTTAAATTCGTTGTAGACCAGCTTTATTTCATCAAAGGTTCCAGATTTGAAATCTTCGATAACCATTTTCATGATTTCAGTCGCTTTATAGAACTCGATCTCATCCCAGAAACCAGGATATTTTGCCTCAACCTTATAATCGCGCTTACCGAAATGCTTAGTAGCCTGTCGGCCAATACAAATCAGCGATAAATTACCATGTTCCTGATACTCGCTGTACTCTTCATTGATCGTCTTTTCAGCCTTTTTGAAGAGGTTGTTGTTAAACGCACCGCAAAGGCCCCGATCTGAACCCACAATAATAAATAGCACCTTGTCGGTGGATTCCGGCTCTTCAAGAAGTACATTTTCACCGGCGGAATTCTTAACTAAACGCCCAACAACTTCTTTCATCTTTGAAGCATAAGGGCGGGTCTCTATAATGCGATCCTGAGCCTTGCGCAGCTTTGCAGCAGCAACCATCTTCATGGCCCGCGTAATCTGCTGCGTATTTTTTATGGATTCTATCCGGTTTCGTATGTCACGAAGATTAGCCATAAATTATGCTTCCTCTTCTTCAATTACTGTAATTTGATCGATGGTGCTTCTAGCAACATCAAGAAGTTTTTCACCGAGCTCATCATCAAGCTTACCGCTGTTCCCCAACGCTTTCATTTCCTCATCAAACTTGACGTTGATCGTTTCAAGATAGTTTTCTTCAAACTCTTGGATCTGATCTACTTCGAGGTCTTCTAGCAACCCTTCGTCGTTCACTTTGAGTAGTGCAATCTGATCTTGCACCGGACGCGGTTCGTAGATGTCCTGCTTGAGCAGTTCAACTGTACGCTCACCACGCTTCAACTGTCGCTGCGTAGATGCATCCAAGTCGGATCCAAACTTAGCAAAAGCTTCGAGCTCACGATACTGTGCCAGGTCAAGCTTCATGGTACCCGACAGCTTCTTCATGGATTTAACCTGAGCGGACCCACCGACACGAGATACTGAAGTACCTACGTCGATAGCCGGTCGCACACCCGAGTTGAATAGATCCGTATCGAGGAAAATCTGTCCATCCGTAATCGAAATTACGTTTGTCGGAATGTAAGCGGAAACGTCACCGGCCTGCGTTTCAATAATTGGCAGAGCCGTCAAAGAACCTCCACCCTTCAATTTAGGCTTGAGCTGTTTCGGCACGTTATTCATCTGCTGCGCAATGTCATCGTCATCAATAATCTTAGCGGCACGTTCCAGCAGGCGACTGTGCAGATAAAAGACATCACCAGGATAAGCTTCTCGTCCTGGAGGACGTTTAAGCAAGAGTGAGAGCTCGCGATAGGCCACGGCCTGCTTGGAAAGGTCATCATAAATTACCAACGCATGCCGTCCAGTATCACGGAAATACTCACCAATTGCAGCACCGGCAAATGGAGCAATAAAACGCATGGGCGCAGACACACTTGCTGGTGCAGAAACGATGGTCGAATAATCGATTGCATCGTTGTCTTCAAGTGCTTTCGCAATTCCAGCAACGGTAGAACCTTTTTGACCAACGGCTACATAAATGCAGTGAACCGGCTTGTCAGTCTCTTGCGTCTCTTTCTGGTTAATAATCGTATCAACCGCAACGGATGTCTTACCCGTCTGACGGTCACCAATAATCAGCTCACGCTGACCTCGTCCAATCGGAATCAGAGAGTCAATAGCCTTAATTCCTGTTTGAAGCGGCTCGGTAACCGGTTCTCGATAAATAACACCGGGAGCCTTTCGTTCCAGCGGAATACGAATAGTCTCTCCCGAAATCGGTCCCTTGCCATCCAGCGGACGACCCAGCGGATCGATAACTCGACCAAGCAGCCCATCACCTACATTTATTGAGGCAATATCTTTGGTTCGTTTAACAGTATCGCCTTCCTCAACAGCACTTGTACCGCCGAATAGTACAACCCCAACATTGTCTTCTTCGAGGTTAAGAACCATACCACGAATAGAGTTGCCATCTTCGTCTTTAGAATCGGGAAGATCGACAAGTTCTCCGGCCTGCACTTTGGACAAACCATAAACGCGGGCAATACCATCCCCTACCTCGAGGACCGTTCCCACATCGTAGGTATCCGCTTCACTGTCAAAGCCGGATAGCTGCTTTCGTAATATTGCTGAAACTTCGTCTGGTCTAACTTGACTCATTGGTTCAAATGTGATTTAAAAACGTCTTAATTTCTATTCTACAGTTGTGGACAGTAACGATTCTTCGAGCTCTTCGAGCTTATGCTTCACCGTTCCGTCGATTACTGTGTCATCAATGCGGATTGCCATACCACCCTTCAAGCTTTCGTCCACGGTGATATTCATATCCACTTTTTTCCGTGTTTTTTCCTCGAGATTTTGGTGCAGCAATTCGCGCTGTTCGTCGTTCAATTCTCGAGCAATGTACACATTCACAGTAATGATGCCGGCATACTCTTTATACTTCTCAATAAATGCCTCAGTAATCTGGTGCAACAGATTAATGCGATCCTTACGGGATAACAGCTTTAGAAAAAGCTGAGTGGGTTCGCTTATCTCATCGAAAAAGAGTTTCTCGAGTGCTCCAATCTTGTCATCAAAATTAATGATCGGACTCTTAAGAAATACCACTAGCTCCCGGGAATCACCCAGCGTATTATGGATGAATTCGATATCATCTAAAATATCATCGACTTCATCCCGCTCCTTAGCGAGCTCGAGGAGGGCGGTCGCATAACGTTTAGCTGCTTTTAGTGTAGGCATCTACCTTAGTTTTTTGAGATATCTTGAATAAAGCTATCTACCAGCTTGTTATTCTTCTGCTCATCCAATTCGGAATCAATGATTTTGGAAGCCGACTCAACGGCCAGACGTACTACTTCGTCGCGAAGCTCCTGCATAGCACGCTTCTTTTCCTGCTCAATTGTTTCCCGGGCATCTTCGATAATTTTTTGTGCCTCTTCCTTGGATTTCTCGATGCGTTCGGCACGCAACATTTCAGCCTCTTCGATAGCTTCCTTGCGAATCTGCTGAGCTTTCTTTTCAGCTTCGCGCAAAGCTTTCTCATTATCTTTCGAAATCTTTTCGGCGCGCTCGAGAGCTTGCTCAGCTGATTCGAGCGATTCCTTGATCCTGGTTTCGCGCTCTTGGAGCGCGTCCATAATAAGGGGTACCGCGTACTTGCTCATAATGGCAAGAAAGATAACAAGTGTTAAGGCTACCCAGAGGGCGAAACCTCCGTTAAAGGAGAGTATGCCGCCTCCGCCTGCTAATAATAGCATCATGAATTATATTGAATGTTATTATTGACCAATTCCGAGAGCAAGGAGAATACAAACAATAGCGCCGATCAGTGCCACACCCTCAATAAGAGCAGCGGTCAAAATCATAGCGCCACGAATATCGCCGGAAGCCTCAGGTTGACGCGCAATGCTTTCGACGGCACCTTTTCCAATCATTCCAATGCCAACTCCAGCACCAACTGCTGCAATTCCTGCTCCGATTCCTGCTGCTAATAAACCCATATTTTGTACCTGTGTTTTAGTTTAAGTTTAGGGTTATGATGATTAATTAATAAATGTAACGAAAACTCTTATGCGTGTGCTTCCACTCCTTCTTCGTGGCTATGCTCTTCAGCAGCCATTCCAATAAATACTGCAGAAAGGAGCGTAAAAATGTAAGCCTGTAAAATACCAACAAAAGCCTTTAATACGTACAGACCTACTGTCAATGGAACGGCAAACAAACTCATCCCGATACCAGCAATATTGCCGAATATTTCAGCAAAGATGAATATAAGACCCAGTATGCAAATGATCATGATTTTGCCGGACAGCATGTTTGCAAACAAACGAACGGCAAGCGCAAAAGGCTTGGTAAACAATCCAATAATTTCAATAGGCGTCAAAATAATACGCATCCAGCCGGGAACACCGGGGAACCAAAAGACGTGCTCCCAGTGATCTTTGGAGCCATTCCACTGCGTAATAATAAAGGTGAATGCTGCCAGAACCGCCGTTACGGTAATATCAGCCGTAGCTGTTGCGCCCCAGGGCAACAAGCCAAAAAGATTCATAAAGGTAATACCAATGAAAACGGTAAACAGGTAAGGGACAAATTTGCGATACTTGCCGTCGGGAATATTGGTCTTCGCCACATCATCCCGAATAAAAACAAACACAATCTCAAACATATTCTGGAACCAACCTTTCGGCTCCGTTTTTCGCCCCGTACCCCTTTTATATTTACGGGCCATCGCAATCGTTATCCAGAGCGTCAAGATCAGACCAAACCACACATACATTAAGTGTGAAGTGACTGACATATCTAACGTGATGTGCGCACCACTTGCTGGTACCAGCGCCCCATCTTCTTCAACAAATTCGCCTGATTCTACAGCACCTTCGGTACTTCCATAAAAATACCACTCACCATCAACTAACATGATGCGCGGCAATGGAATATGATATCCCAATACAGCCAGCTCGTGATGGTCGGCTACTTTTCCTACAACATCAATAGGAGCGCCTTCAGAATCTTGTGCGGATTTTTCTGAAGCTTGAGTAAATGGGGTAAAAAAGAGAACTAATAAAAAAGTTACGAAAAGTCGGCGACAGGCCCTTAGCATCAAATTCTAATTATCAGTTTCTAGTATTTTGTTGATTGATATGATCTCAATTACAGAATGGAAAATATAAGAAATTATAAAGCTAACTGTAAAGTAAATTTGATGAATTTTTGTACCCTTAAGAATAAGCACCAAGCCCACCAAAACAAGGATAAATCGGACGGCCAGCAAAATAAAAAATTTCCGGTAAAATTTCGTCTCCTCCGTCCTGTGTATGTTGCGTATCACGAAGAAGTTACTACTTACAAAAACAAAGCTCAGCAAATATGCAATGGTAGCAGCAAAAAGATACATCCCAATGGTCAGATAGACTACTCCCAGCAGTACCAAAAAAGCGCCTATCGAAAGCCCCAAAAAGTTGTACAATACACCCTGAATTTGTCGTCGCACCCCTGCCCTACTCTTTATTCAAGCGGTCGTTTAATTGAAAAATAAGAATAAAGATATTAACGATCCCTACTACACAGCCGACCAACAGCAACCAAGGACTTGTCTCAACCCAGTTATCCAGCCCGTACCCGATAAAAATGGGTACAAGAATCCCAGCTGCAATTTCCCCCCCGAGTGATAGAAACTCTATATAGTCTGTCGGCTTTTTACGATCGTTCAACCTTTCTTAACCTTCTTCTTATCTTCGCCTTTGCTGGTGCTTTTTGCGGAAGATGAGTTACTGCTCGTGCTGCTAGATTTCTTTGATCCGCTAGTTCGGCCGTTTTTCTTCATCTCGCTTTCAATGTTTTCACTCATGTGGAACGAGCCGTTAATTTGTGCCCCTTCCTCAGCCAGAATGGTTTTAGTATAAATGTCGCCTTCAACGATGGCTGATTTTCGGAGCACCAGCTTGTTGGTTACTCTCACTTCACCTTCAATTTTGCCGGCGATATCGGCATCAACTGCTTCAATGTTTCCATCCACTTTGCCGGATGAGGAAACGATGACTTTACCTTCGGCGTTGGCTTCGCCATCGAGCGTGCCGGCTATGCGTACATCGTTCTTCGTCTTCAGGGTTCCGTTCAAGTGAGTTCCTTCGCTTATCATGTTTACGGAGGGCAAATTTTTCCCGGATTTGTTGGAATTCATAGAGTCCGTCTTTTTCTTCTTGTTATTGTTAAACATAGAGCTTAAGATTTGATTAAATACGTATTAGGATTTTGGGGTACGCCATTTTTCCAGATTTCCAAGTGCAAATGAGGACCCGAGCTCATAACACCCACATCCCCAGCAGTACCCAATATATCACCCTTTAAAACAATATCACCGATGGATTTTGAAAGGCTCGAGGCATGTTTGTACACCGTAATTATACCATTACTGTGCTGTATGTGCAGCACAAAACCATAGTTGATCGTCCAATCCTGATTGACGACCGCTCCATCTGCAATTGCTTTAAAAGATGTCCCTTCTTTAGTGGCAATATCAATACCATAATGTCCATTTTCGGGATTGTATCCCCTGGTAAAGGTTCCGTCAATGGGATAATCAGTTGGGAAATCGGGTACCTGATCAAAAATTTTCGAGAATATAATCTCATTTTGAGACAACATTCCACTAGTACTTACTTCAGAAGAGAAGTCAAGTTCCGAGCTTTTTTGATCAGTTTCGGTTTGGGTCGCAAAGTCATTGTCAACGGAAAAAGTTGTATCTTTACTTCCAACAATAACCTGCTGCATCTCGGAGAGCTGGGAGTCACGGGCATCCAAAGAGTCTTTCAGAGCCTGTACTTTTTTAGACACATCAATAACACGTTGCCGAAGCTGAGCATCTTCACTATTGTACATCAATGCCCCGATTGGCGTAAACATCACCAGCAGCAGTGTTATGATTATGACGGCAACCAGCGAACCATAAAGCAAATTCCAGAGCTTCGACGGCCTAAAATGGTAAGAGGTCGAAGATTCGGGATCCTCATCAAAAACAACAAATGTCAGATCCTGATCCTGGTTGCTAAAAAGCCGTTTTAAAAAGTCTAGCATACAAAAGTGTTGGACTTATGCTTCCGGCGTGGGACCACGATAATTAAAGGGAACATCAATTTCATCACTGTCCGAAATAGAACCGTTTTCATTTTCGTACCGCTCTATATTTTCCGAAAGGGCACTCACCAGACGCTTAGCGTGATCGGGACTCAGTACCATCCGCTTAACCACTTTAGCCTTGGGCGCCCCGGGCATCACCGATATAAAATCGAGGATAAACTCCGAAGGCGAATGGGAAATCATCACCAAATTCGAATAGGTACCCGTCGCCTCATCTTCCGGAAGCTCAATTTGAATTTGTCCCTGATTAAAATCTTGTGTTTGATCAGCCATAATAATGTGTTCTAACTTGTAATTTCTATTCTCTTATTGTTCGGAATCCAAGAAGCCGTGTTCCTCCATCCATTCATCATTAAATATCTTTGATACATATCGCGTGCCGCTGTCGGGCAGTATGATAACCATCAAATCATCTTCGCCAAAGTCGTTGTTACGGGCGTACTCCAAGGCACCGTACACAGCTGCTCCACACGATCCACCTACAAAAAGGCCTTCTTCTTTGGCCAGCCGTCGCGTCATCTGAAAAGCGTCCTTATCATTAACCTGCATGACTTCATCCAACAGATCAAAGTCCATATTATCGGGAATGATATCCTCCCCGATCCCCTCAGTCAAATACGGATGAATCTCATCCTTATCAAATTCACCGGTCTCGAAATAATGCTTGTATACCGATCCCACACTATCAACACCAATAGTCTTGATATTTTCATTCTGCTCTTTTAGGTACTTGGATGTGCCGGAGACTGTGCCACCGGTGCCCATGCCTGCTACATAGTGAGTAACGTTACCTTCGGTCTGCTCCCAGATTTCCGGGCCGGTCGTCTCGTAGTGGGCCTTCGTATTGCTGGGATTGTCGTATTGATTGGGATAGTACGAGTTGGGAATTTCTTCACTCAATCGCTTGGCTACCGAATAGTAGCTGCGCGGATCATCGGGTTCCACATCAGTGGGACAAACTTTTACTTCAGCTCCCAGGGCACGCAGCAGATCAATCTTGGATTTACTCTGCTTGTCGGTCGTGGTAAAAATACAATCATATCCCTTAATAGTTGCAGCCAGCGCCAACCCCATCCCGGTATTGCCGGATGTTCCTTCAATTATGGTGCCGCCCGGCTCAATCAATCCCTTCTCCTCGGCATCCTCAATCATCTTAAGGCCGATACGATCTTTCACACTCTGACCGGGATTAAAATATTCAACTTTCACCAGGATTGTGCCGGCAAACTCCTCAGCCACATCATTAAGTTTTACCAGCGGAGTATTACCAATCGTTTCCAGAATAGAATTGTAGTACATCTTAGATTGTATTCCGTTATTTTAGGATAGAAATTTATGTTATTTGAGAAACGGAATATATGGATTTTGAATTTCTACCCGAAAAAAGATCAAAATGGGTATTGAATATTGATATAATCCCTCAAATAAGCTTTATTCGGTAAGCCAACTCTGTTATCTTCCGACAACGAAAAAATTCAGTAATACCCAATCATGTTTGTAAAGCAAGAAAAACCCAAAGATTTCGACTGCGGCTATAATCTAGATCGGATGATTTCTTCCCTGCCGCGCATCAAAGATGAAGACGAACGCATAGAATATGCCAAGCGTGCCGTTGGACTTATTAAACAGAGCCACCCTAACTGGGTTGATGATAACGGCAACAGCAAAGCGGCCTGGGATCACTTTTTTGAGCTAGCCGAATACGATCCCACAGAGTATGGGATACACAATCCTTTCGACTCGGGAGAACAAGACCAGGCACAATAGTACTTTTACTATTCCGCAACCACCGGGGCTTCTTTGTCTTTCGACTGGTAATTTCTTTTGAGGAGACTAAATATCAGCTTGTCGCAATATTCATCATTCTTGATGACGTGCTCACGCAGCTGTCCCTCCTGTTCAAATCCCAGCTTCTTCACTCCCTCAATCCATGATGTATTGAAGTCGAAAGCTGTAGTTGCCACTTTGTGCATATTCTTCTCATTAAAACAATGGGCCAGGACAATTTTAAGGGCTTCGATATCATATCCCTGGCCAGCATAATCCCGATCTCCAATGGTACACTTCACAAAGCAACGGTTATTGAATTTGTCGATAGCATGTACATCCACAATGCCAATGAGCTTATCGTTCTTTTCCAGATGAATTTCGAAAAGATCATTGGTCTTGTTGCGTTCATCAAGCACCGACTTTATTCGCTTCAGGAAGGTTTCAAAATCCTCGTGTTGATGAGGGTAGTCCGAATCGTAGTAATTTAACTCCTTATCATTATTCCATTTGTAGTGTACTGATACATTTTGGAGGTCAAATTCCTTGATTTCTACCATGGTCGTCGTATATAAATGATATTAAACTATGCTGAAATTTATTTCCTGAATTGTCTTAATCTTATCGAAAATATGCAAATCAATTTCCACTGACTTTACATTGCCATTCTCCTTCTGTAGATGACCAAAAAAATGCTTTCAAAATTATGGAAAAATGAATTTTCAATTTATATTGAAAGTTATGAAAATGGACAAAAGCTAATCACCACAGTTCATGGCCGACAATTCGTTATCAAATATCCAGCAGTACCAAGATATTCACGCCGATACTGAAAGCTGGGAACAGCTGGAATATTTTCTGGAAGATCTTTATAACGGATCACTTCCCACATTCGCTACGTTCAGCTTTCAGATTGATGCTATTGATCCCCTGGCATATCTCGAAATGTGCTGGAATAAGCAAACCTATCAGTATTACTGGGAAAAACCCTCAGACGAATTTGCTATTGCCGCCGGAGATGAACTTTTCAACATCTCAGCTTCCGGCCCTGATCGATTTGAAGAAATCAGCCGGAAATATAATTCCGCTCGTGAATTGACAACTGAATTTACGACGATCTCACATCCCCATGCTGGAATGATTTTTTTAGGTGGATTTTCATTCTTTGATGAAGTCAACGGTCAGATGTGGGACTCCTTTTCCCCTGCTTCGTTTACGGTACCTAAATGGATGATTATAAGGGATGGAAAATTTAATGTCGCCAGCCTCTCAGTCGAGGTCGAAAATTTTGATTCAGCCGCTGACCTACAACATTATCTGCAGCAAAAATTACAGGATATCACTGAAACTGTAAGTCAAAATACGTCTGCAAAAGTTAATGAAAACGGCCAGCTTAGCCTTAACAACCATCCCCTTGAGACCGGATCAGCACACGCGGAATGGATCTCGTCAGTAAAGCAAGCCAAAGAGGAAATCAACCGAGAAACTTTTGAAAAAATTGTGCTTGCGCGTCATCTTACCGTAAACAAAGATACTGGAACTACTCCAACCAAAGTACTTAATAACCTGCGGCAGCAATACACCAACTGTTACAACTTTTTGATCCATCAGCCGTCCGGCAAAACTTTCTTGGGATCTACACCTGAGCGGCTCGGGGCGTTTCGAAATCAGTTACTGCTTACCGATGCACTGGCCGGCAGTATTCAGCGCGGCAGTACGGCAACGGAGGATGCTTTTTATGAAAAACACCTGGCCCACAGTAAAAAAGATCGGGATGAGCACAACTTTGTCATTCGCGATATCAAAGAACGGCTTACTCCCTACGCCAAGACTTTCAAACGCAACGAGCAGCCGGAGATCAAGAAACTTTCCAACGTCCAGCATCTCTATACGCCCATCCGTGTGCAACTAAACGACGACATCAGCATGCTCGATGTGATTGGAAAACTCCACCCGACCCCGGCGGTGGGCGGCTATCCGTGGCAGGATGCATCCGAATACATCGACAAACTGGAGCAATTTGAACGCGGTTGGTATGCCGGTCCTGTAGGATGGTTTAACAGCAAAGGCAACGGCGAATTTGCCGTCGGTATACGCAGTGGACTGTTTACCGAATCCCAGGCTCACTTTTTTGCGGGATGCGGCATTGTAGCCGATTCTGATCCGGAAGCTGAATGGGAAGAAACAAATCTAAAATTAAAGCCAATGCTGTCTGCCCTTCGATATGACTGATTCTCATGCCGGCAACATTTCTTTTCGGTGGACCCGCACTTTTTTGGACGCACTTCAAGCTCACGGCGTGCGTCATATCATTATTTCTCCGGGTTCGCGTTCTACACCGTTAACGTTGGCTGCCGCTTCAAACGATCACTTCCAAAAGCACGTCATATTAGATGAACGATCAGCCGGCTTCACAGCACTCGGCATCGGCAAAGCCACCAACATTCCTGCTGTCCTTATCTGTACCTCAGGTACGGCCCTGGCCAACTACTATCCGGCCGTAATTGAAGCACGGCAGTCGGGCATACCAATGATTCTGGCTACGGCAGATCGCCCTCCGCACCTTCGAGCTACCGGTGCCAATCAAGCGATCGATCAGCTCAAAATATTCGGTGATTACCCGGTCTTTTTTCACGAAGTGGGCGAACCAAGTTTGGAATCAGAAGATCTTGATCGTCTGCGCTTGCTGGGACAACAGGCGGTCGGGCTGTCTCGAGAAAAACGCGGCCCCGTACACCTAAATTTTCCATTTCGAAAACCGCTGGAACCTGAGCAGGATGTTCTGCAGGATATTTCAACAAATGCTAAGCCGAAAACTCACTTTAGCAAGCAGGGAGCCAACACTGTTCTCCAACTTTCGGATTCTCTGAAGCAGAAGATTTCTAAAGCAGAAAAACCACTGATCATCGTCGGACCCCTGGCTCCAAATGATGATACTGATTCCATAGCAAAACTGGCAGATGCCTTGGACAGTCCTATTGCAACAGAGTCTGGCATTGATCATCAAAATGTCATCTCTGGATTTGCGGGTTTCCTGAGGAATGAAGAATTGAGAATTGACCTCGAACCCGACCTTATTCTTCGCTTTGGCTTTCAGCCCACCAGCAAAAGCCTGGAGTTGGGATTGAAAGAATGGAATTCCGAGAACCACTATCACTTTGCCAGCACCCAAGAATGGCAGGATGCCACCTACTCCGGTGCCCAGCGTATTCCGTGGATGGGTCAAAAAATCAGGTGGGATGATTTCAATACATCAACAAACAAAATCTGGATCGGCCAGTGGAAATCGGCCGAAGACTCCTTTGCAAATCACTACGAGGATACAATCCACAAAGCTTCTCAATTGACCGATGGAGCTGTCTATGATCATCTTACCCCACAAATAACAACCGAGCAGTTTATGGTGGTCTCCAACTCGTTCCCCGCTCGAGACATCAACCTGTTTGGCAGGCACGACGCTAATATCCCATTATATCTAAATCGCGGCGTGAGCGGCATCGACGGCGTTACCTCAACCGCCATTGGGCTCTCGCTGGCCCTTGACAAGCCGGGCGTTCTGTTTACGGGAGACTTGGCTTTTCTGCACGATACCAATGCCCTGCTCAACGCAAAAAAAGTATGCAATCCGCTGGTAATAATCGTGATCAACAATTCGGGCGGCTCCATATTCAGAATGTTACCCATTGAGCAACACGAGGAGTACTTCAGCAATTACTTCGAAACGCCACAATCAGCAAATATTCAACAACTGGTCCGATCCTACGACATTCCCCACCAAGGCATAAAAACCCTAAAAGAGCTTCGGGATATTCAACTGGGCAACTGGATGGGTCAACATCCCGGATTGTCAATCATTGAGTGCAAAACGGATCCGGATGCTTCGATGAAACTCCGAAAAAAGCTCTGGGATTTTTGATATGGAATTGCTGCAATTCGAAGACGTAACATATGCTTGCGGAATTCATCAGCAAGACGAAGACCTGCCCTACCTGCTAATGCTGCATGGGTTTATGGGTGACCATCGCATTTTCGACCACCTTACTGATGAACTTTGCAATTTCTGTAATCCCATAACCATCGATCTGCTGGGCTATGGTAAATCATCGAAACCCAGCGACCCAAATCGCTATGGAGAAGACCGGCAAATCAATGATATTAATGCTATTGTTGAAAAATTGGAGATTGATTCCCTCTTCCTCTTTGGCTACAGCATGGGCGGACGGCTAGCGCTGCAAACAGCCATTGAAGCACCGGCATATCTGAAGGGTGTTATACTCGAAAGTACCACCTGTGGGATCACTGATCCTCAACAGCGAAAAAAACGACGGAAACTAGATGCTAAGTGGGCCCGGGAAATAAAAGAAGATTTTGAAGATTTTCTATCACAATGGAAGCAACTCGACCTCTTTCAATCTCCTGTGGCTACTGATGAATCCCTTTTAAAGAACTATCAGCAAATCCAGGCGGAGCAACACCCCGATGCTCTGGCAGCATCACTGCACGGATTTGGCACGGGATCTATGACACCGGTTTGTGATGAGCTAAAGCAGTTTGGGCTACCCGTTTTACTGCTGGCCGGTTCGGCCGACGAAAAATACCAGCAGATAAATGAGTATTTGGTAGATCAATTTCCCAATGCTACCTTTTCATCCATTGAAGCAGGACATCGTACACACCTGGATAATCCATCAGCTTTTCTATCAGAACTAAAACATTTTATTGACATAAACACCTTTTTATGAACTGGACAACCGTCGACGAATACGAAGATATAACCTTTAAAAAATCCAATGGCGTAGCGCGTATTGCAATCAACCGACCTGAAATTCGCAATGCCTTTCGCCCCAAAACGCTGTTTGAACTGCAGGATGCCTTCCTGGATGTGCGCGAAGATTCTAATATCGGTGTAGTGCTCCTGACCGGAGAAGGCCCTTCTCCCAAAGATGGCAAGTGGGCATTTTGCTCTGGCGGCGATCAAAACGTGCGCGGCAAGGCTGGTTATAAAGATGACAAAGGTACGCCCCGTCTAAATGTACTTGACCTGCAGCGCATGATCCGCTTCATGGGTAAGGTAGTCATTGCTGTAGTGCCCGGCTGGGCGGTCGGCGGTGGACACAGCCTGCACGTGGTTTGCGACCTCACGATTGCTAGCAAAGAACACGCGATTTTCAAACAAACGGATGCCGACGTCGCCAGCTTTGACGGCGGCTTTGGCTCTGCATTACTTGCACGTCAGGTGGGACAGAAAAAAGCGCGTGAAATCTTCTTTCTCGGCCGCGATTATTCTGCTCAGGAGGCCTACGATATGGGAATGGTCAACGAAGTTGTTCCCCACGAAGAGCTCGAAGAAACGGCCTACCAGTGGGGCCAAGAAATACTGGAGAAAAGTCCCACTGCTATTCGCATGATCAAGTACGCTTTCAACCTCGTGGACGATGGCATGGTCGGTCAGCAGGTTTTCTCTGGCGAAGCTACCAGATTGGCTTATATGACGGACGAAGCCGAAGAAGGACGAGATGCTTTCCTCGAAAAGCGCAAGCCCAACTGGGATGACTATCCGTGGATTGGATAGAAACTAACTATTATATAATAAAATTAGGATTTTGAGACTATTCTTAACTTTTTGGATGTAATTATCTATTAATTCCCCCGAGATATTAGTTGTTAATTTGTGAGTTGGACCGTTAAGAATATTATAAAGCCGATTTATACATTTGGTTTCATCTTCGACTAATTTTCTTTCTCGCTTTGGTCGGTCTCGAAAAATGTAAATTAACTTGCCTTTTCTAGTAGGAACTAATTTGCCATTCTTATCGATTAACAACTGCTTTCTATTTGTCTGGACAAGCCATTCTACCAAATACCCATTTTGAGGTAATAAACACCTAATAGTATTAGAAATGAGTTCTCTAAGGCTATTAGCTACGTGTCTCTTATAATCACTAGGTTTTTCTTTATTTACTTCTACAACACCTTTATATATATCAGCAAGTTCTTTGTTAATTTTAGAAAGTTCTTTTAAAAAGTTCTTATCGTAATTATATGACTTAACATTTCTTTGATATTCCTTATTAGAATCTGAGAGAAACAAGTCATTACTAGAGATAGAACTATTCGTTAGATTATATTCATAATCATTACGATAACCTCCCAAACTGAATTCATCCCCTAAATCGGGAAATCTTGAACTGTAAGCACCTAGTTCTAAACCAGAATTGAAGTTTTTATTTATTCCTATACTAGCTGTATTCGATAAACCATTTTCAATATCAGAAATTACCAAACTATTCATATCTGATTTTATTGAAAGGCTAGAATCTACATCTCCAATCATGATACCATCATTATTGCTAAAAGAAGAAGTAGTCCCATCAGATATAGAAAATGAATTATCCATATCTCCATCTGACAAATAGTTGGTACCATGACCGATTGGTAATTCAAAATCTATACAATCACCAATGAGTTGTGGTTTGTCAACCACTTCCGTGTCACAAAAATCCACCTGTGCCGCTGATTTACTTAGACAACTATTCCCAAGATTACTTGACCCAAACTTATTAAAATAAGACCCAATTAAAGATTCACAACCTAAGTTAGCCTCTTGATTAACAGTACGTCCAAAATTTGCTAGTTTGTCGAGTTTGTCGCTTTCTATACCAGTAGTAATCCTCTCTTGCCCGTTTATTGCCCAACCGTTATTTCCTACTCCCTCTGTTATTCCCACTTTTTCAGATAAAAAAGTTGAAGTGGTATCAGCAACACAATTAGATGAGGAATTTAATCCTATGTCATTCAGATGATCTAATTTTTGACCATTTAGATCATCAGGATATATATAATCACTGACTAGATATGGTTGATCATCTCTAGAATAACCCCAATAAACCGGTGATGATATTGAACCAGTTAAATGATCATCATATAAACTTATTGAGTTAGCTTCTGTATCTATTCTTATAGAAGAATCATCTATTCCCCTTCCACATTGAAAATTACTGCTACTCCAATTATTGTTTTCATCAGAGTAATTAAGATAATTTTCTGAATCAAAGGTGTTTCCAATAAAAAAGTCAGAATCATTATTCATAATAATGATTTTTTTAAAAAAGCCCGCTGCGTCTAACAGCGGGCTTCTACGTTAAGATGTTTTTATTGCTCTTGTTTACGAGCAACCAGTTGTTGAGCCACAGGTAATGCACTTCTGACAAGTCCCGTTACGGACCATCGTCATACTACCGCATTCAGGGCACGAGTCGCCCGTGTAGCCGAGCTCTTTGGCCTTTTCGTAGTCGCTTTGATAGCTGTCGTCATCATCCGCGGCCTGTGCCTGTTGTGTCGATTCTGGCTGTGCTACCGCTTCTGCAGAAGCTTCGCTGTCGTCATCAGAATCCGGTGACTGCTCAGGATCTATGCGTTTGGCCTTCTGGCGGGCTTGTTCTGCTTCCTCAGAGGGTTGCATCTTGCGAGACATGATATCCTCTGCAGGAACATGTGCAAGGTCATCGCGACCGAGATAGGTCACGGCAAGCTCGCGGAAAATATAATCAATCACAGAAGTCGTCATCTTAATATGCGGACTTCCGTTGACCGTTCCGCTGGGCTCGAACTTGGTGAATGTGAACGCATCCACAAATTCTTCGAGCGGTACGCCGTGCTGCAAGCCAAGTGAGATGGCAATAGCAAAGCAGTTAGTCAGGCTTCGGAAAGCGGCACCTTCGCGGTGCATATCAAGGAAGATTTCACCGAGCTGGCCGTTTTCGTATTCACCGGTGCGCAGATAAACGCTCTGGCCACCAATTTTCACTTTCTGGGTGTAACCATTGCGTCGGTTCGGCAGTCGCTGGCGATCAGCCACATATTTGTGGACAATCTTTTCAGCCGTTTCAACCACTTTATCCTGTGCTTCTCTGGTTTCCTCATCGAGATCTTCTTCATCAAGCTCTTCGAAGACATCACTGAGACTATTTAGCGGCTGACTCAATTTCGAACCGTCACGGTACAAGGCATTAGCTTTGAGCATGAGCTCCCAAGAATCCATGTAGGCTTCTTTGAAGTCTTCTACCGTTGCTTCGTTGGGCAAGTTAATCGTCTTGGAGATCGCCCCTGAAACAAACGGCTGGGCAGCAGCCATCATGCGGATATGGCCTTTCGGTTTAATATACCGTGTACCAATCCGTCCACAGCGGTTTGCGCAGTCAAAGACCGGCAGGTGTTCATCTTTCAGATGCGGAGCACCTTCTATCGTCATTGTACCGCAAACGTAGTCGTTGGCTTCCTTAATCTCTTCTTTTGAGAAGCCAAGATGTTTGAGAATGTCGTATTTCGGATTTGAGAGCTGCTCATCCGTAAGGCCGAGCTCTTCTTTGCAGAAGTCTTCGCCCAGCGTCCACTGATTGAAGGCAAACTTGATCTCAAAGCTGCTGGGCAATGCCTCTTCCACAGCTTCGATCTGCTTGTCGCCAAATCCTTTTTCGCGCAGGCTTTCTTCATTAATATGTGGACAACCATCCAACGAGCCATGGCCTTTTGCATAGTTAATGATTTCCTGTCGCTCCTTGGGGCTGTATCCCAGATTTTGCAGCGCTTTAGGCACACTCTGGTTAATGATCTTGAAGTGTCCTCCACCGGCCAGTTTCTTAAACTTGACCAGTGCAAAGTCGGGCTCAATGCCGGTCGTATCGCAGTCCATCACCAGACCAATAGTTCCGGTGGGCGCAATCACAGTAACTTGCGCATTGCGATAGCCATGCTTTTCACCCATCTTGACAGCTTCGTCGGAATCTTCGCGTGCTGCCTTCAAAAGATTATCGGGACATTCATTCGCATCAATACCCATCGGCTTCACTGTAAGATCTTCGTACTCTTCCGGATCCACATTATAAGCCGCTCGTTTGTGGTTGCGCACCACTTTCAGCATCGGTTCTTTGTTGGCCTCAAACCGATCAAACGGTCCAAGTTCTTTGGCCATTTCCGCGCTGGTCTTGTAGGCGTTCATGTGGATAATACTCATTAGTCCACCGGCAATAGCGCATCCTTCATCACTGTCATAAGGGACGCCCTGAACCATCAGCGCAGCACCGAGATTGGCAAATCCCAATCCAAGCGTACGATACAAATAAGAGCGCTCAGCAATTTCTTCGGATGGAAATTGTGCCATCAGTACCGAAATTTCGAGCACAACCGTCCAGATTCGCGAAGCATTGCGCAGCGCCTCTACGTCAAATTCCTGGCACTCATCCGTCTTGAAATACTTCATCAGGTTCAACGACGCCAGGTTACATGCCGTGTTATCGAGGAACATATACTCCGAGCACGGATTACTACCATTAATCGGTCCGTCGTTCGGGCATGTATGCCACTCGTTAATGGTATCGTGATATTGCGCGCCGGGATCCGCACACGACCAAGCCGCATTGGCAATCTGATCCCAGAGTTCTCGCGCCGGCATCGTTTTGCACGGTTCCGGCTCACGACCTTCTTCCTTGGCTTTACGCTTCTCGGTTCTCCAGTAGAGACTCCAGTCGTCATCTTCCTTCACAGCCTTCATAAATTTGTTCGGCATGCGAACGGAATTGTTGGAGTTCTGCCCGCTCACCGTATTGTAGGCTTCGGAATCCCAGTCGGTGTCATAGGTTTCGAATTCGAGATCCGTATAACCCTGGGCCGCTAGCTGTACAACGCGCTCAATATAGTTAAGCGGTACCTGATCCTGCTTGGCTTCTTTGATTGCCTTGGCAAGTTCTTTGTTTTTCGTCGGATCGCGACTTACTGCACCATTGAACGTACGACCGTCAACCTCGATTGGCTTGTTGCACAGTTTGATAATCTTCTTGAGATGCTTCTCCAGCATCTTGGAGCCGGTTACCATAGAGGCTACCTTCTGCTCCTCTCGGACCTTCCAGTTGACATACTCTTCAATATCGGGATGGTCGAGATCCAGCGTCACCATTTTGGCGGCACGACGCGTAGTACCACCCGATTTGATGGCGCCTGCGGCCTTGTCACCAATTTTCAAGAAACTCATCAGTCCTGATGATTTACCGCCGCCACTTAAGGGTTCACCCTGACCACGTACTTTCGAAAAGTTGCTTCCCGTACCAGATCCATATTTAAACAGACGCGCTTCACGAACCCAGAGATCCATGATACCACCTTCGTTGACGAGGTTATCGTCAATACTCTGGATAAAGCAGGCATGCGGTTGCGGATGGGAATAGGCATCCTCAGATTTAGTCAATTCACCAGTTTTGCCATCTACATAATAGTGTCCCTGTGAGGGGCCGTTAATGCCATACGCCCAGTGCAATCCGGTGTTGAACCACTGAGGACTGTTGGGAGCTGCCATCTGGTTTGCCAGCATATAGCAGAGCTCATCATAAAAAGTCTTCGCCTGTTTTTCAGAATCAAAATAGTCATGCTTCCATCCCCAATAGGTCCAGCATCCTGCCAGACGGTGAAATACCTGACGGCTGTCTTCCTCTCCACCGTAAAATTCATCTTCATCATATCCCGCTTCCTTCATGGCTTCTTCATCAGCCTCGGAACGCTGAATCCACTTGGGAACGCCTTTTTCTTTTACCTTTTTAGTGATTTTGGGCACCCCGGCTTTTCGAAAATATTTTTGAGCCATCACATCGGTGGATACCTGCGACCATGACTCTGGTACGATAAGTTTATCCATCTTGAATACCATCGAGCCATCAGGATTTTTAATCTCCGATTTGCGACTCTCAAAATTCATATCTCCAAAAGGGCTATCCCACTCCTCTTGTGTGTAAAAGCGTTTAAATTTCATATAGAATCTCCGGTTGGTGACTAATATTTTTACTTGATTGGCCTACTGAAAAAAGCAACAACAATGTTGATTTCGTATCAATTAAATATAAAGACCTAGTGCTTAGGAGCAAGTAAAATGGGCAATTACTTTTCCACAAAACGGTAAAGTTATCCACATTTTTTAACAGGCGGCGGTCACGATATTTGCTCGTTTTTCCGCTATTCACATAAACAAATGTTGATAACTTTTCAGGGTGCTTAAGCAGGGCCTGAATAATACATTTCAGAACCAAATAAGTACTATTTTGAGGCAACCCCGTAAGAATTTCCTAACGTTGATAAATTTCTGTCTGTTATTTGACGTATCCGAAAGGCGTTTCAGTGTTTAGTTCTCTATGAGAGTTACCAATAGGAGCTTCTTGCGTTGCCGAAAAGCGACGGATCTACAAACGATTGAGGCACAGCGAAAAATCCCTGCGACCGCTCCAATTCATCAGCGCTTTCTTCATCGGTTGACAAATTTGACGACGTAATTATTACTATTGGCAGAAATAGCGGAAAGGTGCCCCCAATCGATAACCAAAAGGGAACTTTTTACCAACGGGATGCCTAACACATGACTAACCACACTTTGAATAACCCCGGCATGTGTAATGACCAGAACAGACTCATGACCTGTTTTCATAAGCTCTCTCCACCAGTCGATAACGCGGCTGTTAAGCTCCAGGTACGACTCACCGCCCGGGCACGGAACGCGGATATCCTTGCTCCATTTTTTCAGTAGTCGCTCGGGGATTTCTGACCATCTTTTGAGCTCCCAGTCCCCAAAATTGAGCTCTTGCAGTCGGAAATCAGTATGGACCGTATGCCCCGTCAGCGCGCTGGCCAGTCTACGACAACGCTTTAAGGGACTGCTGTAAACAACGGTATTCTTTTTGTCTATTCCCGATAGTTTTTGGCGGACCTCCTCGGCATCGTTGGCAAAACTGTCAGCCACATCAATATCTGAGTGCCCGTAACAGATACCCGGCTCGATATCAATGCTGGTATGACTGATGAGATAAATATCCATACTTCAAAGTACGAAGCTCCGGCATATAAAGCGACACTTATAATTGCTCCAAAAGAAAAGGGACAGTACTGCCTGCACAGCCTGTCCCTTTAGCACGACCAATTTTATGTTAGAGCGAGAATGAAGCCTTTAAAAACAATCCTCTTCCACGGGTCTGGTATCCGTTAATTTCCTGATAGTGGGTATCAAATAGATTTTGAACCTTGGCGGTTACTGAAAACCGCTTCGTAATTGTATAGCGGGCACTGAGATCTGTCAGATTATATCCCGCCACGTTGCTTCGATCGAGGGCTCCATACGGCCCCAGATTAGCACTGTAGTACACATCATCACGGGCACCCACAAAACGGGAATCAACGGTAACACGGAGGGCATCGGTCGCCTCATACGATGCACTCACAAAAGCATTGACCGACGGCCGACGTGTTAAGCCGTCGATCTCTTTTTCTTGCGTCACAAACTGGCCGCTTTCGTAAACCTGCACATAATTTCCGCCAGTATACGACTCATTTATATCATCCGGACTAAAGGTCAGCGTGGACTTGGTCAGTGAAACATTTCCCTTCAGGCTGAGCTTTGTGGTAGGATACGCACTCACTGAGGCTTCGATTCCATTGATGTCCTGCTGAGAAGCATTGATGTAGGTATCGCCCATATAGTCCATGGCCGATAGGTTATCGATTGAAGTACCTTCATTCCAAAGATACACATACTGAATAACGTCGCGTACTTTCGTCTTAAAGGCCGAAAGCTCAAACGAAAACGCCGGACTCACCTGTTGCTTCCATCCCAGTTCGTAAGACACCGATTTTTCGGGATGGAGGCTCTCATTACCCCGGTTGGTAAAGCCCACTCCGCCCCGCGTTGGTGAGTGAAGCTGGTACAATGAGGGCGCATTGAATCCAGAAGTAATTGCCCCGTAAACAAGCGCCGATTCGTTTAGCTGTACTTTAGGATTAATCTCGTAGGTATAGTGCGTGCCAAACTCGTTGTGATTTACGTACCGTGCGCCGAGTACCAGCGAAAATGGCTCCAGCGATTCCGAAAGGAGTCCACCACCCAGATCGGTATGGACGTACCCGTTGTAGATCACTTCTTTTAAATTCAGCGAATCCAGATCAGTGGTATTTTCATATACGCCAAACTGTGAGCGGCTGTAGGTATAATTTCGGGTGCTCATTGTTTGCTGGGAAGACGAGATGCCCCCAACAATTCGCACATTTTCGCCCTTTGCAATGGCCTTCAGCTCATTTTCCCAGAGCGTACCTTCGCCGTTAGTTTCGGTGTAAATGCCATCATAGCTATTGGGACTCACCAGCGAGGAGTCATTCACAAAATCACGCTGTAGATCAGAGTAGGCCCCACTGAATTCCAGGTTTACCGTATTCGACAGCTCTGCGCTGGCACCATAGCTATACAAATCGCGTTCAAACTCCGTAAATGCGTTACTGTCATCCTGATACGCGCCCTGGTCGGCATCCACTTTTTGATCTTCTCGACGGTACGAAGCGTAAACGCCGTAGCCATTAGCCTGATAACCGACTTTTCCCATCAGGTCGAGCTTCCGAAAATCATCCTGATCCTGTGGATTAAAGGCAGCTGAACTACCGACGGTATCTATCGTGGCATCAAGACCGTTCGTGTACTGATGATCAATTCCAATATTGCCATAAAATCCACTCTCGGTCGAATAGTTTGCAAACAGGCTATTGCTGGTAGAATAGGTCCCTTCACCAAATCGGCCGTGCTTGGTATCTAAATCGAAGTTCAGACCACCACTTCCCTGTTTCTTTGTGATGATGTTGATCACGCCGCCAATAGCCGAGGAACCGTACAGTGTGCTGTGGGACCCGCGGACAATCTCGACGCGCTTAACGCCGGCCAGCGACAGCTCAGAAAGATCGATTGCGTTGTTATTGGTTGAGGGATCACTGATACGCACGCCATCGATCATCACTACCGAGTGGTTGGAGTTCGAATTACGGATAAATCCCTGCTGCAGCGAACCCGGCGTTTGTCCCGAGCCAATCATGTGAATACTCTGCTGATTCGCCAGCAAATCACTCACGCTAGTATAGGTTGATTTCTGGATCTCCTCCTGTGAGATAACCGTAACATTGCGTCCCACCGATTGTGGAGACTCCTCGTACTTGCTGGCGCTGATAATAATTTCATCCAACTCAAATACCCGACTGCTGTCCGGTTCGGTTGTATTCTGTGCAAAAAGTATTGATGGACTACAAATCCAAAGAAAAGCCATCAGAGCCAAAAGCCCTGAAATAGTTGATTTAAATGATTTCATAGTTGAAAAGTTAGGTTACAAATGATGATTAATTCATCATTCGTACCTTTGGGACATCAAAAATGGAAGGTATAAATACGTCCTGCGAACAGAGACGACATTTATTCTTCGCTTTTCTCCCGAAAGCTACGAATGCCGTGCGTTGGCAGGTCTTCTGGCTTGTCCCACTTTTGACAACCTTCCCGTGCCGATTGCCGTCGGCGACAGTGGTTGAAGAAAGATCAAAAGTTTAATGGAACTCACAGCATCGGGGAATGCTCCGGATTTTCCTCGGAATGAGGAGCACCGGATTCCCTTTCAATCCCTCCCGAAATATTTCGGGTCGGGAACCAATGCACATCTCGAAGATAGGTGGTCAGTGTATCAAATCAAAATGCTTTAGACTCGTCATCTCTATCATTTTTCGACTGTTAAACCTTCTGCCGAAGTTTCTCTACAAGCTCTTGTATGGATGTACACTTAAACCGATCACTGCCATTCGACACCAGCCAGCTAAACTTATTCTGATCCGCCCGGACTTTGATCTGTAAATCTGTTCCGTTTGATTCTGTAACCCGGTGTCCTTCACGCTCAAGGGCACGCCGCGTCCAAAATACACCCACCGTGTCACCGGTAAGATAGATGGGCTGTTTGGCAGGATGATGAAGCCGGAACGAACCCGTACTACGATCGAAATCAAAGCTGTCACGCTCGAAGACTGCTTCAAAGGTGCCATCCAATACAAGATCTTCAGGCGTACCGGTAATGACATTTCCTTCGCGATTGATCAGCCACAAGGTATCGGCGGCTTTGAGCGCCAGGTCCAATTCGTGTGTCGAAAGTAAAATGCCTTTTTGGGTATCATGCGCCAGCTCGCGCAGCAAACGAATAATTTCTACCCTGTTCGGCAGATCTAAGTGAGCAGTGGGTTCATCCAGTAAAATGGCCGAGGTATTCTGTGCCAGCGCCCGGGCAATCATCACTTTTTGGCGCTCCCCGTCGCTGAGTCGCAGTACATCCCGATCTACAAACCGCTCGATGCCGGTTGAGGAAATAGCCCAGTCCACGATTTCCTGATCCTGCTCGGTAAGTGAGCCGAACCACCCGGTGTAGGGCGATCGCCCGAACGATACCAGCTCATACACACTTAAATTACCAATGGTAAGACGGTCAGTCAGTACGGTGCTTATCTTCTTGGCTATCTCCTTGTTAGAGAAACGACCCAAGGACTCCCCTTCGAGCTCAATATCGCCATCCAACGGGGCATGCAGACCCGTGAGTGTGCGAATCAGGGTGGACTTGCCCGAGCCATTGGGACCAAGCAAGCACACAATCTCTCCCCTGTTCAACGCCACATTGATATCCGAGGCCACAACCGTAGGCTGACTCATTGCACCACGGGCCGGAAAACCAATGGTCAAATCTAGAGTTGATATGATTTGTTGAGCTGGTTCCATCAGAATGAAGCCTGCAGGTTTTTGCGTTGAATAATAACCCAAATTACGACAGGTGATCCTATCATTGAAGTTACCGCACTGATCGGTAAGGTGGTCGTCGAACCGGGCACTTGCGCGATGATATCACAGGCCAACAGCAAGATAGCACCCATCAATAGCGTGCCGGGGATAAGCACGCGGTGATCGTTGGTGCCTAGCAACGAACGCGTCAGGTGGGGCACAGCGATTCCCACAAAACCAATGGGACCGCAAAAAGCCGTAATACCACCGGCCAGCAGACTTGTGCTTACGATAATCCAAATGCGGGTGCTCATCACCGACAAGCCCATGCTTCGAGCGTAGTTTTCACCCAGTAACAGTCCGTTTAGCGGTTTCGAAAGCACCAAGGCAATGCCTCCGCCCAGCAGTGCCACAACCGCCAAAATCCAGAGCTGATTAAGCGGCACGCCACCTAGGCTGCCAAACGTCCAGATCAGGTAATCCTGAATCTGCTCCGGTTGACTAAAATACTGCCAGATACTTACCATTGCGATCGTAATATTACCTACCATTAGTCCGATAATCAGAAGTGTGACGTTATCGCGCACTTTAATAGAGATCAAAAGTATAAGCAGTAAAACAGCCGCCGAACCAATACTGGCGGCAATCACAATAAACCAGCTACCCAGTGCCGAAAGCTGCTGAATGGCGAAAATACTGGTGATGGTGCCGGCCGCCAGCATCACAATAGCTACGCCCAAACTGGCGCCCGCCGTAATACCCAACACCGACGGACCAGCCAGCGGATTTCGAAACAGCGTCTGCATCTGGAGTCCTCCCACCGACAGCGCACTACCGGCTAAAATTGCCGTCACAGCTCGCGGAATACGGATGTTAATAATAATTTGCTGCCATGCAACGTCATTGACCTCTCCCCCCAGCAAAATCTGTACAATCGATTCAATAGGAATGTCCACCGAACCCAGCGCCAGGTTCAACACAAAGAGCAAGCATACCCCACCGACGAGCAGGGCAAAATACAGTGGACGAATTCCCGTACTGTGTTGTCGCGTTTGATCGGTCGTCGGTTCAGCCATTACTGAATTTTCTGGTAGTAGTAAAGCTCGTGATCAGGCACAATCCCGGGATGGAATATTTTGATAAGGTCGGCCAGCAGTATCTCCGGATGTACGACCCCGGATTCCCAGAAATCATTACCTCCCGCCTCGTTTTTACGCCTGTTATTATTATAGATTTCCCCGGTTTGAAAAGCTTTAAAATCCTTGAATCGTGCATCCTTGGCTAGGATATCTTCCTTCGTTTGGGTAGCTCCCGGATTCAGCCATATATCCGCCTTGAGTCCATATTCGTAAACGACCTCGAAATCTTTGCGCAGTCCACCGGTTTGGTTAGAACCGTACCACGGGTAATTAGCTCCGGCATCTTTCAAATACTGGGCCGTAAAACTGTCGCCCCCCGAAACAAACCAAGCGCCTTTGTACGGCATATTGTTGATTACCAACGGTTTGTCATCCACCGTATCGACCGCCGCTTTTAGCTCCTCGTATTTTTGGGCAACGGCATTAAATTTCTTGTTGGCCAACTGTTCTTTGTTCAACAGTGCAGCCAGCACTTTCACCCATTCGGCCTTACCCAGAGGCGTCTTTTCAAGCCACTCCGAGTTAACCATCACGCCGATACCAGAATCCATCAGCACCTTGTAATTATCAAACTGTGAAGACTGTCCACCAGAAATCATCACAAGGTCGGGCTGCATTGCAATCGCCTGTTCTTTATTGAATTCTCCCATGGGGAAACTGGTAATTTTATCATCCTCTAGACGTGTGCGGATCTCTTTGTTGTACACATATTCAGCTCCAACCATGCCTTTTATAATCTCATTGGCGTTGAGCATTTCGGTCAGCCCAATGTGCGTTGTTGAAGTCGCAATAATACTCCGCACCGGAATGGGGATCTCTTTAGAATTTTCCACCTGAATTTCATCGGTGAGTTCGCGCGGTACCAGCGAATAGCGAAGCGTATCTACCTGATTCTGGAAAGGCTTTAGGATCTCGAGCAGCTTGTAGTTTTTATGATAGCTGATTTTAAATCCTTTGGCGTACTCGGCATGGACTTGGTCAGCATATCGAACGGAATCTGTAGTAGCTCCGTTGTTCGCATTCTTTTTGGGATTCGATTGGCAGGCAGCGATAACAAAAGCAGCCACCATCAAACCGCCAACAGATAGACGTGTACAGAAATAGTAAAATCGTTGTAGAAACATGGATACAGCTTTCACCCGAAGCTTATTCCTCATCAATACCGGCAGGTCTTCTGGCTTACTCCACTTCCGACAACCTTCCCGCCCCTTACGAGGCAGTGGTTTTGAAGGATCAAAAGCTACTGGAGCTTACAGCAGCGGGGACTGCTCCGGACTTTCCTATCAGCTGGAATCACCGGATTCCCGTTTTAACTGCATTTTATTTAATGCAGACCCGTATTGAATCAGTAAGATTAAAGAAAATTGAACTAGCTTATAATAATGGTATTCTTGTTGACAAGCCAACCAAAATTAATCTGCGCTCCCTCATCCTCATACTTTTGTAGCATCACAAAAATACTTGCCAACTACAACTTACTACAGTGACATTACCTTTCAAAAAGACCTACAGGAGAACAAAAGGCTAATTTTCCGAATCCTCTAAAGATCTGTTATTGCAAATAATGATATTGTCAAGCTACAGCAAATCAAAGATTGTTTTTTCTACGTTGATGGCTACATTACGATGTATTTTTAATAAAACTATTGGCTCATGAAAACTAACATACTCTACACCCTCTTCGGGCTCTCATTGGGATTTGTGCTGGCTTTTGGAGCACAGTCCTACCTGAATTCCGAGGTTACCGCCGAGGATATTCAGCACGCTTCAAATATTATTGGCCTAAAATTTACAGCCGCCGAAAAAGACTCCATGATTGAAGAGCTGCAAAGCAGCCGGGAATCCTATCAAACGTTGCGGGACCTTGAGCTAGACAACTCGGTCCCTCCTGCCCTGAATTTTAATCCCATTCCCGCCGGGAAGACGTTTGACAAAACAGAACAGCCCGAAAACTGGAATATTCCAAAAGATGTATCACTGCCCAACGATCGCTCGGAGCTCGCTTTCTATAGCATCAAAGAGCTGGCTTCGCTTATCAAGCAGCAAAAAATAAGTTCAGTAGAGCTCACTAAGTTTTTTCTGGATCGTATTGAAGAGCATGGCGATACACTCGAAGCAATCGTAACGGTAACAAAGGAGATAGCCCTTGAACAAGCCCGCAAGATGGATCGGGAACTTGATAATGGCAATTATCGCGGTCCACTGCACGCCATCCCTTACGGCCTTAAAGACCTGTTTGCTGTAGAGGGATATAAAACCACCTGGGGTGCTGAACCATACAAGAATCAAACTATTGATGAAACGGCCACCGTGGCCAAAAAGCTGAAAGAAGCCGGTGCTGTCTTGGTAGCCAAAACTACGCTGGGTGCGCTGGCTTACGGCGATGTCTGGTTTGGCGGCAAAACAAAAAATCCCTGGGATCTGAAGCAAGGCTCCAGTGGTTCTTCGGCGGGATCAGCGGCTGGCACTTCAGCAGGACTCTTCCCCTTTTCCATCGGTACCGAAACCTTGGGATCGATCGTCTCTCCGTCAAATCGAACGGGGACCACTGGGTTGCGCCCCACCTTTGGACGCGTAAGTCGTCATGGGGCTATGGCCCTAAGCTGGAGCATGGACAAGGTCGGACCCATCACTCGATCCGTAGAAGATGCGGCCATGGTTTTCAATGCTATTTATGGTCCTGACAATAAAGATCAAACCGTCGTCGATCTGCCTTTCAACTATCATTCGGACGTTGATCTGAGCAACCTCAAGATAGGCTATGTAAAATCTGCTTTTAAGAATGACTACTACAATCGCGGGCGCGACAGCCTCACACTGGCCAAACTCAGGGATCTGGGTGCTGAACTAACGCCCATAGAACTGCCTGATTATCCTACAAATGCGCTCAGATTTTTGCTAACAGCTGAAGGGGCTGCTGCTTTTGATCAGCTTACCCTCAGCAACCGTGATGATCAAATGGTGAGACAAGGTAAAAACGCCTGGCCCAATCTTTTTCGGGCTGCCCGTTTTATTCCTGCAGTAGAATATATCCAGGCTAATCGCGCGCGGCAGGTACTCATCCAAAAAATGGATAGCGTTATGCAGAAAGTCGATGTGTATATCTGTCCCACATATGGAGCCGACAACCTGCTACTTACCAACCTCACAGGGCATCCCTCGGTGGTATTACCCAATGGATTCGATGAGGATGGACACCCAACCAGCATCACATTCATGGGCAAGCTCTTCGATGAAGGCACTCTTCTGGGAGTAGCGCAGAAATATCAGCAAGCCACTAATTTCCATACCAAGCATCCTGCAATGTTTACTGAATAAAAATATCAGTCTATCCAACATCTTGATCAGCCCGCAGATAAATCTGCGGGCTGATTTTTTATATGTTACCAACCTGAGAGGCGTTCATTTCCCCTTTCCCTACCCAAAAGAAGTTACCTTCAAAAATTCTTGTCGTAACATTTTTGAAGCGGCGCCGTAATGCTGATCAAATCCTGTTAACATTTAAAATTTTCAAAATCGGGCTTAGTTCAATGAAGAATTTAACAAATTGGGTAGTTTTAGGGACTATTTGTTGCCTTGCTGTTTTCACCTCCTCTTGTAGTTCAGAGACGCAATCGAAAAATGTTTCTGACAAAGATACCACCTCTGCCATTCCCGTTGAAATAGCAGAGGCAAAAGTTGGGAATATATCAGCCTATTACTCCAGTACAGCCACGCTGGAAGCCGAAGAAGAAGCAACAGTAGTAGCCAAAGTGCGGGGCATTGTACAAAGATTAACTGTTGAGGAAGGCGATTTTGTACAGGCCGGTGATATACTGGCTCAGCTCGATGATGAACAACTGCAGCTCGAAGCCCAGCGGGCGAAGGCAACGATGGATCGGCTTCAAAACGAGCTCAACCGGAAAGAAGAACTGTTTAACAAGAACCTGATCAGCGCACAGGAGTTTGAAAATGCCAAATATGAATTTCAGGCACAGAAATCAGACTATGAGCTAGCCCAGTTGCAGGTAAAATACTCACGCATTCAAGCCCCTATAAGTGGTGTAATATCCGATCGAATGATCAAGGTAGGTAACATGATTAACACTGATCAGGAGGCCTTCGAAATTACTGATTTCGATCCCATCTTGGCTGTTCTAAATGTCCCCGAACACGAAATGAACAAAATTCAAAAAGGCCAACAAACTATCATCAAGGTCGATGCCATTAAGGGGAAAACATTTGAAGGCCAGGTATTACGCATTAGTCCAACAGTAAACCCCGAGACAGGCACGTTTAAAGTAACAATCTCGGTTAAGGATGAATCGCGACAACTCAGACCCGGCATGTTTGGCCGCGTGCAGATTGTGTATGATACCCACCAGAATACGTTGATGGTACCTAAAAATGCAGTACTTACTGAAGATGGAACAAACAGCGTTTACGTTATCAATAACAAAATGGCCTATCGCAGAAACATCAACACGGGATACGTAAACGGCGAGGATATCGAGATTCTAGACGGACTTAGCCCTGCTGACACTGTCGTGACCATCGGACAAAGTAGCCTGCAGGATAGTGCTCTTGTTGAAGTAGTATCTTTCTAATATTGCTACTCATATCTTCTAAAAGGGACTTACTATGAAATTGATCGATTTTTCCATCCGGCGCAAAGTGACTATCGCCATGTTTACCATCGGGATTATCCTGTTTGGCTTTGTGTCACTCAGCCGCCTGAAAATAAACCTGCTTCCTGAACTAAGTTATCCAACGCTGACCGTGCGAACTGAGTTTGAGGGGGCCGCACCCGCAGAGGTCGAAAACCTCGTGAGTAAACCCATAGAGGAAGCGCTCGGCGTAGTCAAAAACGTGCAACAGGTACGTTCGATCTCACGATCCGGGCAGTCGGATGTAACACTGGAATTTGCCTGGGGCACCGATATGGATTTCGCAAGCATCGATGTCCGTGAAAAAATTGACGCTCTGCAACTACCTCTCGAAGTGCAACGGCCGGTTATCCTACGGTTTGATCCTACCCTCGATCCTATTATGCGGTATGCTTTCTTTATTGAGGATACAACGCCTGCCGATGATAAAAAGGTTGATTACGTCAACTACCAGCAGAGCAACACATCTGAGGACCATATTAACAAACTCAAGCAATTGCGGCGCTATGCAGATGAGCAGATCAAAAAAGATCTGCAGTCAGCCGGGGGCGTGGCTTCCATTAAAATCAGCGGAGGACTTGAAGAAGAAATTGAAGTAGCTATCAACCAGGATCGGTTGGCTCACTTGAACATCCCCATTGAACAAGTTACGCAGGTGCTCGGCGCCGAAAATGTAAATCTGTCCGGGGGCCGCCTGGAAGAAGGAAGTCAGCAGTATTTAGTACGCACACTCAACCAGTTCCAGACTATTGACAACATTCGAAATGTGGTTATTACTACCCAAAACGGCACTCCCGTATATCTGAAAGATCTGGCTGAGATTACCCAGGGCTATAAAGAACGCGAGGCGATCACCCGCCTCAATGGACAGGAAGCTGTCGAGATTGCCATCTACAAAGAAGGCGATGCCAATACGGTAAATGTCGCTGATAATGTAAAGTCACAAATGAATAACATCTCGGAACGTCTGCCTGAAGGCATGTCGATGACCAAAGTGTATGACCAATCGACCTTCATTTCGTCGGCCGTTAGCGAAGTGGTTGATGCCGGAATTATCGGCGGTATTTTAGCTATCATCATACTTTACTTGTTCTTGAGAAATTTTTGGGCCACAGTCATCATATCGCTGTCCATTCCAGTCTCGGTAATCGCCACCTTTAATCTGATGTACGGCAATGATATCACGCTCAACATCATGTCGCTGGGCGGTATAGCGCTCGGGATTGGTCTGTTGGTTGATAACTCCATTGTGGTACTGGAAAACATATCGCGGCATCGTGATATGGGAAAAAGTGCGCTACAGGCCGCCAAAGACGGCGCTGGCGAAGTAGGCACGGCCGTTGTCGCCTCTACCCTTACGACCATTGCGGTATTCTTTCCGCTTGTATTTGTGCACGGCATTGCGGGACAGCTTTTCCGTGACCAAGCGCTAACGGTAACGTTCTCGCTGTTGGCCTCACTCGTCGTAGCGATTACATTAATTCCCATGCTTTCATCCCTGGCCGGCCGCGAAAAGCCTGAAATTGAAAAACCCGAGCTGCGCGAACCCAAAACAAAAGTTGGCCGGTGGATGCGAACAGCCCGGATCTTCGTTTTTGAAACTATCCCCACTTATGTTGTGAGTATTATTTCCAAAGTGGTTAAGCTAGTCAGCAGCGGAATCATGTTTGTGCTCAATCCTTTCCTCAATGCATTTGAAAAGGGATTCTCTTCACTGGAAAATCGATATCCACAGGCATTGAAATGGTCACTGCGTCATCGTTTTGCGGTCATTAGTTTTGCGTTTCTGTGTCTCTTGGGATCACTTATGTTAGTACCTCAACTGGGAATGGAACTGATTCCCTCACTCTCGCAGGGCGAATTCAACGTAGAATTTAACATGCCCCCCGGCACTCCTATCGAGCAGACCGACCGTGCGTTACAGCGTGTGCAACGGGCCGCTGCGAATGTCAGTTCCATTAATACTACTTTTGCCGTAGCCGGTACCGGTAATAAGATGGATGCCAACCCCAATCAGGGTGGCGAAAATTACGGAGAGCTGAATGTAGCACTGGCCAGTGGTGCCGGTCGATCGCTCGAAGAAAGTACGATGGATGAACTGCGTACGGATCTCCAGCGCATACCAGGTCTCGAATACAAATTTTCCCGCCCGGCCCTTTTCACTTTTAAAACACCTGTGGAAGTTGAAGTATCGGGCTATAACCTGAAAGACCTCAAAAAGGTAAGCGATAAGATCTTGGAGCAACTTTCGTCTAACGACCGCTTTACAGATGTAAAATCTACGATGGAGCAAGGCAGCCCGGAAATCCAGGTAACATTTGACCGGCCCAAAGCTGCCTCACTAGGGCTGCAGGTTCACGAAGTAGCTGATATGGTGGTCAGTAAGGTCCGCGGTGATGTGGCTACGCGCTACTCGTGGCGCGATCAAAAGATTGATGTACTGGTTAGAGCTAAGAAATCAGATCGTTCATCTGTTTCTGACATACAGAACCTCATCATCAATCCCAACAGTGACTCTCCGATTCCACTGTCTAGCATTGCTGATATCAAAGTAGCTACTGGTCCCAGTGAGATCCGCCGGGTTGCCCAGCAGCGCGTGGCGATTGTTTCAGCAAACCTCAATTATGGTGATCTGGCTACTGCTGCCCAGGAAATCCGTACCATTATCGATCAAACGGTTATCCCAACCGGTATCATGGCACAGGTCACGGGACAAAACGAAGAGATGGCCGAATCTTTTAGATCACTTCTTTTTGCGCTGTCGCTGGCCGTATTTCTAGTCTACCTAGTGATGGCCTCACAGTTCGAGTCGCTGATGCATCCTTTTATCATCTTATTTACCATACCGCTGGCCTTGGTGGGTGCTATCCTCGGCCTGTGGGTAACCGGCTCTACCATTAGCGTGGTGGTCTTTATCGGCCTGATATTGCTAGCCGGTATTGTCGTGAATAATGCTATTGTACTGATCGATCTCGTCAACCAACTGCGCGAACGCGGAATGGGGAAAGTTCAGGCAATACTGGAAGGCGGAAAGTCACGATTACGCCCTATCTTGATGACGACGCTGACCACTACCCTGGGGCTATTACCTCTTGCTTTGGGAATCGGCGACGGAGCTGAGCTGCGTGCCCCAATGGCCATCACAGTGATTGCAGGTCTCGTCGTCGCAACCCTGCTGACCCTCATTGTGATTCCCACGATGTATGCCATTATGGATCGCAAAGTATACACACAACCGGATACTGATCAATCTGAAAACTAAGACCGAGAGCCAACTGCTATGAAATTCACTGACCTTTCTTTGCGCCGGCCGGTAACTACGATGATGGTCTTCATCAGCTTTGTAGTCATCGGGATTATTGCCAGTCGCATGGTGCCGCTCGAGTATTTTCCGGATATTTCATTCCCAGGTGCCTATATCTCGGTGCCCTATCAAAATTCTACGCCAGAGGAAGTAGAGCGTAACATCACCCGTCCCATTGAAGAGGCTATTGCTACCATTAGTGGCCTGGAACGCATCAATTCGACATCCAGCGAAAACCAGGCTGGCATTTTTGTTCAGTTCAAAATGGGCTCCGACATCAGCCTGAAAGCCATGGAGCTGAAAGAAAAAATTGACGGCATCCGTAATCAACTGCCCGAAGATATGGAGCGTTTCTATATCAATAAGTTTTCGGCGCAGGATAACCCGATGATGAATCTTCGGATCTCCAGCGAGCGTGACTTATCAAATGCCTATGAGCTATTGAATCGAAATCTCAAACAACGTATTGAGCGTATTCCCGGCGTGGCCAAAGTGGATTTATACGGCGTTGAGCAGAAACAGATCCGGATTGAGCTTATTCCTGAGCGGCTGGAAGCCCATAACGTGAACATCAATGATCTTACCCAGACACTGCGCCGGAGCAACTTTTCTGTGACGGCCGGCAAAATTGAGGATTCCGGCAAACGATATCTTGTGCGACCGACGGGAGAAATCACCGATCCGGCTGAATTTGCCAATCTTGTGATTGGCCCCGACCATCTAAAGCTTCAAGATATTGCTACTGTCAGCTATGGCAAGCCTGAGCGCAATTACGGCCGTCACCTAGACCAAAAATACGCCATTGGGCTGGATGTCTTTAAGGAGTCCGGCGCTAATACCGTTGAAGTAGGCGACCGTGTGCTTACCGAAATTGATGAAGTGAGTAAGCTGGCCGAAATGCGCGGTATTAAGATTTTTGAGATGCACAACCAGGCGACTGGCATCATCAGTTCACTGATGGAATTACTCAAAGCAGGACTCCTGGGGGCCCTTTTCTCGATCATCATTCTTTATCTCTTTCTCAGGCGAATCAGTACCACGCTGATCGTCGCCATGGCTGTACCCTTTTCACTGATTGTCACTCTGGGTCTGTTATATTTCCTGGACCTATCCCTAAACATCCTATCAATGATGGGACTTATGCTGGCCGTCGGTATGCTCGTGGATAACGCAGTGGTTGTTACCGAGAATATCCATCGCAATCAAAACCTGATGGATGATAAGATCAAAGCAACCAGCCGGGGCGTTGGGCAAGTAGCCATGGCCGTGACTGCCGGTACGCTTACCACCATAATCGTATTCTTGCCCAACATCGTGAGCGAAGATTCCATGATAGCCATCCAGCTATACCACGTGGCTATTACCATTATTCTGGCACTTTGTGCCTCGCTGTTAATCTCGCTAACGGTTATCCCCCTGCTGACATCCAAAATAAAAGTGCCCGAAAAATCTGATCAATCGGACTTTATTGACAAGTTACAAACCCGATATGCCAATATGCTCAGCTGGCTGCTGCAACGCCGCTACACTTCGGTATTTCTGATTTTGGGGATACTGATCAGCGTAGCCATTCCCCTGAACATGACGAACATCGACATGTTTCCCTCTTCCCAATCGCGGGAACTGTATCTGCACTATAATTTAAACGACAGCTACACCCTGGAACGCGTAGAACAGTCGGTAAGCCGAGTAGAAGAATATCTGTATGCCAATAAAGACAATTTTGAAATAGATGCCGTCTATTCCTACTTCGAGCCCGGCAACGCGACATCCACCATTTTGCTGACGGATGATGACAATGCCGAGAAAGATGTAACGACCATCAAAAAAGAAATTGCCGAGCAACTACCAACATTGTCGATCGGAAAGCCATCATTTGAATACCGCGATATGACAGGCGGCCAGCAGATGCGCATCTTTGTGATTGGCGAATCTTCTGAAGTTCTGGTAGAGCTGGCAGACGAAGTAGTGCGTCGCCTTAAAAAAGTGCCCGGCTTGGCTGATATACGCTCCGAAGCCGAAAGCGGAACCGAAGAGGTGCAAGTTATTGTAGATCGAGAACGCGCCCGCAGCATGGGAGTTTCCACACAACAGATAGCTAACCTCGTATCGAACTCCATGCGGGGCATCAACTTGCGGAGAGTCCGCGGCGAACAAGGCGAAACTGATGTGGTGCTGGCACTACAAGATTCCGACCGCCAAACTATTAACGATCTGATGAAGCTACCAGTAGCTGTAAATGGAGATCAAAATATAAAGCTTGCATCACTGGCCGACTACCGGATCGAAAGCGGGCCACGCAGTATCCAGCGCGAAAACCGACAAACCTCGATGGGCATCACCATTAACCTAGATGATATTACCATGGATAAAGCCCAGCAGCGTATCTTCCCCATTTTGGATCAAATTAATTATCCGGCGGGCTACGGATGGAGCAAGGGGCGGAGTTTTCAACAAGACCAAGAAGCCATGGATGAGATGGTGATTAATATGCTGTTGGCGATGTTTCTTATTTATCTCGTGATGGCATCCCTGTTTGAATCTGTACTGTTTCCCTCAAGTATTATTACATCAATATTTTTTGGGATTATCGGTGTATTCTGGTTTTTCTTTATCACCGGAACCACCTTCTCATTTATGGCTATGATTGGCATTCTCATCCTCATGGGAATTGTCGTCAATAACGGTATTGTATTAATCGATCACATCCACCAGTTGCGGATATCAGGGCTACCTAGGTTCGAGGCCATTATAAAAGGCTGCCGCGATCGAATGCGGCCCATTTTGATGACCGCAGGCACTACTGTATTGGGCTTGGTTCCGCTTTGCTTTGGAACTACTCAGATTGGCGGCGACGGTCCGCCCTATTTCCCTATGGCTCGGGCCATTGTCGGGGGACTCACTTTTTCCACGGTGATTACGCTGGTTATTTTGCCGGCTATCTATCTTATCCTCGACGACATCAAAATGTGGGGCAATCGCGTGTGGCAACAAGGACGTAGCAAATAACCCAATCTCAACCTGTCAGCGTCAGCAAGACCTGACAGCGTTGGGTGATTAGCCCTGGCTTACAAAAAACGCTGACAGGTCTCAGCAATCGGGACGCTGTCAGGTTCTCCAGCTATTATTTGGCTTGAAAAGTGCTTGGTTACTCCGTTTTCTACCAAACAGAGAAAAGCTTACCTTCTGAACATAATCAGGTGAAAGTAATGTGAGTGATATCAAATACCAGGAAAGTTTTAAAATTCGTGCTTCGGAGGTCAACTTTAATCAGAAAGCCACCCTCCCGGCTATCTGCGATTTGCTACAGGAGATTGCCGGTAATCACGCCCAACAGCTTAATTTTGACATTACCGATCTACAGCAGGATAAACTAACCTGGGTACTGCATCGTCTTTACGTTAAAATGGACCGCTTCCCCGACTGGAGAGAAACGATCACTATTCAAACCTGGCCCTCAAGTGGTGATGGTCTGCGTGCCTACCGTGATTTTATAATCAAAGATGCCGATGGAAATACTATAGGCAAATGCCTGAGCTATTGGCTGATGATGAATATTGAAAGTCGTCGGCCCACGCGCATTCCCGACAAGATCCTGGAGATGGCTCCACAAGATGTCGAACATGTTCTTCCTGTGGATAAAGCTGATTTTGCTGTGGTCGAACACCCTGAAGCCACCCAATCTTTCAACGTCCGCAAAACCGATCTTGACCTGAATCGCCACGTTAACAATGTGCATTACATCGAATGGGCACTCTCGTGCCTGCCGGACGATTCAAATGTTTCAGAAATTGATATACAGTTTCTGGCTGAGTCAGTAGCCGGAGATACGGCTGTTGCTGCAGCTGAAAAAGTGGCCAATAGATCAGGGATCACCTACATTCACGAAATTACGAGGGCTTCAGACCAAAAAGTACTGGCCAAAGCACGCTCGAAGATGAGTTGACAATCAGCTCATGCCCATAATTTCGTTCCTATCCCCAGTCAGGCGCAAAGCTTGGATTTACGAGACGAGTTGTTTTTTCCAACTGATCGATGCGATCGAAGTCCTCATCCTCGAGATAAAAGTCGAATACATCGAAATTCTCCTTAAGATGCTCTTCGCTTGAAGCCTTGGGAATAGCTACAACGTTTTCCTGCTCAATCAACCAACGCAGCGAAATTTGTGCCGGAGACTTGCCATATTTATCCGCAATTTCCTGTAGATCATCATTTTGCATCACCTTGCCCTGGGCAAGCGGACTATAGGCCGTAACCATGATATCGTTTTCGATAGCATAATCCAGCAGGTCGAGCTGATCAATAAAGGGATGGAACTCAACCTGGTCACAAAAAATGGGTGCACGGATTTGTTCCTTCACTTTCTTTAGCAGATGCAGCGGAAAGTTACTGACCCCGATATTCATCGCCTTACCTTGATCGCGCAGTACAAGCATCGATTCGATGGTAGAACGGAGATCGTACTGATCGTTAGGCCAATGAATCATTAACAGATCCACATAGGGCGTATCCATCTGTCGGAGACTTTCTTCGGTTGTTTGGAGCACATCATCAGCCTCGAGATTAGTATGCCATATTTTTGTGCTTAAAAAGATATCCTCCCGCGGAACATTGGAGACACTCATGGCCTCTCCAATAGATCGCTCATTCTTGTACATCTGAGCCGTATCAATATGTCGATATCCAATATCTAAGGCTGTTCGTACAATGCGTGAACACTCTCGATCGTGTAGTTTATAGGTTCCTAGTCCAATCTCGGGTACATCAAGACCCTGAATATTTTTGTATTGCATCTTTACTTAAAGAAATACTCCGTTTTAGTTGAAATTAAATCAGTAGCTAAACAGTAACCATACTTAGATGATTCACTGAAGATAGAGAAAGTAGGGCAAATCTAAAAAATCACTCTTTTTTATCTCGCAATTTCTTAATGGCATAGGTTCCACCCAAAGCGGCCAAAATGCCTAGCCCACCGTCGATAGGCGACTGCTCGGGATTATCCATTGGGAACGGAGGTTGTGAGGCAGCAATATCAGGAAATATCAACACTCCGGCGATCATCATAAAACAGATTGAGAGCGATACCAGCAGTGTTTTTTTATGTCTGCACAGGATATTTAGCATAATGTTATTTAATAGCTTACTTAATGAGCGTCATTTTCCGGGTGAAGACCTTGCTGCCTACCTCGAATCGTGCAATATAAATACCACTCGGCATATCGGAGGCATTCCAGGTTTCTTCATGCGATCCGGCCTCAACCAAGCCGTCAACCAGCGTGGCTACCTTTTGCCCAATCATATTCCAGACGGTGAGTTTCACTTCAGCGTCTTCGTTCAGCTCATACGGTATTGTTGTAGAGGGATTGAACGGGTTGGGATAATTGGGATTAAGTTTTACGGATTCTGGGATATCGGGGTTGGTCCCCAGCTTTTGCTTGGGTTTTATTGAAAGTGCAAAACGATTCTCTTGTACATTATTCGCCTTGTTCATCAGCTTATTTTGATCAGATGAAGACTGCGACCTCTGCTGAGAACCTGTAACCGTAAATTGGTACTCTTTACTGCGTCGAAGATCAATTTCCCGATTCTGTTCCTTGTCAATGAGCATCAACTCCCAATCCGAGGGAACATCTTCCATCTTGTTGTCCCACTCAAACGTCAAAGAAGTTCGTCCCGAAGCATCAAAAGAGAGTGGAATTTCGAGATTCGATTCTAGTTCTTTGGGCAGTACATTTTTCTGCATACGAGTCTCATTAATGGTGCTAAATAGATTTATAGAATTGGGATTCAATGAAAAAAGTTTATAAGCATCGTAGCGATCTAAACCCGTTGTACCATTGTCACTAAACTCCAACGAATAACTGTCAAAATAATCGTCGCCGTGTAGCTCAAGATTAAAAAAGATAGGCTCATCAGAACTGTTCTTATAAAACTGAGCACCTTTGTTAGCTTCCAATGAGTTTTTATTAAATAAAACAGAACCATCAACGCCTATAGTCTCATACCGAACAAAAAAGGCCTGAAAAGGAGCGATGGTTTCGGTCCCAGATAAACTTTCATATCCACCATTTCCATTACCAGCAGAATGATCCCAAACGTAAACATTGGCATCAACATTACTATTTTCTGATTCAAGTGCGGTTATTACCTGGGAAACTACGATGTCTGTATCAAAAGGATTTCCCAGCAAGTTATAACCTTCATTGGTATCACTGTCATATGTGCCATTATCATTACTGTCGGAAGCTTTCACTGGTATACTTATATCATTGCTATTTTCAGTACCATCTGAACTAATAATTTTTGGAAATCCACCCTGTATACCTGGTGTGCTGTACTGATCATCTTCAAATACATACACAATGTAACCTTTGCCTGGCGTCACAGGGTCGTTCATATCGCCTATAGGATTAAAACTGTGCGATGACTCAGTCCAAGCTCCTATGGTGTAATCACCTCCTGGATCATCAGAGTTACTCATGCCCTGTGTCCAAAGTGATCCAAAAAGATCACTAAATGTTGCACTTTGAACCGGAGAAGCTGCCATTCGCCATCCTTCAATTCCACGGAAAGCGATGGCGTGTTTTGAACCAAATGGAGTGCCGTCAATTTGGGTGCCCGGTGAAAACAATGACCCATCAGAATCTGCTGAAGAGTGGTTAGTGAATGAACCATCACTTGCATCCCCACTTCTTACAATAGATTGATCGTTATTTGCAGCAGCATAACTAAGCTGAACTATTGTGTTTCCTTCTGAATCTTTCAGTTCAATATCATCTCCCCCATTATTTAAACCCAATAAAGCCGACTCATTGGAGCTCTGTACTACCGCTCCTCCAAAATTTCCTTGAGGACTAACTCCATCATCTCCAAAAATAACTAGGGCACCTCCGGCAGGTACAACAGTGCCTTCAGTAAATTTGTGTCGTAAGGTGGGTGAATTGTTAGCATCATCGTAAAATTCCCAACCACTTATATCAATATCGGAATTACTACTATTGACAAATTCAACAAATTCATCATCATATCTATCAGGACTGCCATTTCCATCAGCATCTCCCCCCTGGTCAGCAGGATCCGCATGGATTTCATTAATGAATATATTTGGCGTCTCATCATCAGTTAGAGTCACAGTCGTTATACTTGGAGAAGAGATGGATACACCACCGGTGGTACTTAGGTTAGTCAAACTGAATACTGCTTTTTCAGTATTCTCAAACTTATTATCATTATCTGGAGTATACACTTTTTGTTGAGCTCCATCGCTAGCATCTGCCTCAAAAGTCAAGGTAACAGGTGAACTTGAAGTAAAATCATCCGCAGTAGCAGTGCTACCATTAGATTCAAATACTACATCAACATTAACTTCATTGCCATCAGGGTCTTGTAAAAGGACAGTTACTACTCCAGTACCAATAGCCTCAGAAACGGAATTCTCAGAATATAAAAAACGAACTTTGGGATTTTCAGAAGTTACAGTCTTTCCATTAGTACCTGGTGATCCTTTATCCCCACCACTACCCAAAGAGGTATTTGAATCAACATAGTCATCCTCTGAAGTTTGGCCTGATGCATCTGTATTTTTGATATCATTTAATTCAGAAGAAACACCTTCACTAATGCTTGTATAATTAAGACGAGCTATTTCTTCACCTTCCTCATCAGTCAGAATAATTTCGTCCTCAGAATTACCCAATGTTAAACTACTATACACATAATCTGGAATTACTGACCCATCACCTGCTGGATTATCAGATCTTGCGAGCACTATAAAATCTTCTGGAGGAATATCTAAAGTTCCACTGTTATCAATTACGTGCGAGTTAGAACCATCATCAGAAATAGTAAATCCATCAATATTTATTGTTTGTGCACGTCTGTTGTACAATTCAAAGTATTCACCATCGGAATCGTCCGTAACTGATGGATTTGCCATAAATTCAGTAATAACGATATCTCCAGGTTGCAAAGATGATTGGCTATACGCCTGGAAGGCCCCTGCCAAGAGAAAGCAACAGAGAAGGAAAACACATAAAAATAATCTCCTTGGTAGCTTTTGGCCCATATGCCTGAACTTTATTAAAGCGGTATCCCTGTCAGTTTCTTTCAATTAACTTATTTTTATTCTCTTTTTCAATAATTCAGGGTGTTAAATCTTTGTTATGAATATAATTAGCCGGAATATTCACATATTTTGGATACGGCTCCTGCTTTTCTCTTTAAGTGATGGTAATACATCTGTTTTCATTGTTAATACGTGCTCGTATTTCTTGCGCGCAGCGGGCACTTGCTCACACTTCTCCAGGAGTTGCGCGTAATTATACTGAAAGATAATATTTTCCGGATATCGATGCGTTAAATCTTTGATATGTCCGAGCGCCTTTTCGTACTGTTTCTCTCGTTTGTAGAGGTACGTCAAAATCATTTTTGCATCATTGCTGACATAGGTATCCGAGTTTGCAGCCTGCTCCAGTGCCTTAAACCCCTCTTGCATGTCACCCGACATCCCAACCATATTAGTCACCCATTTTAGGCCGTTCGGCACACTGCCCACCATATAATAGAACGTCCCCTTGCCTATCAGGGCTTTGGGATCATCGGCATCCAGCGACAGGAGCTGACGTGTATATTTGAAGCCTGTCATGCCGCTCTGTATAGCTGTTCGGTATTGTTTTTCGCTGGCCGCAACCAAACTTTGATATCCATAAAGCCCACTCAGCATCAGCACCATGGTGGTATCATGGGGATTGGCATTGAGCTGATTTTTGCTAACCTCGATTGCTTTCTCCGAACGTTCCAAAAAAAGGTCGGCGGCTCTGGCAGAGCTATTGCCAAAGTAATATTTCCAAAATGGAATCATAGCGTGGAAAAAGTAGGCCCGTGCGTCCTGAGGCGATTGTTCCTTGAGATCAATAAAAATAGCCCCTGCCCGGCTCCAGTCGGTCTTATAAAAGGCTTCAATACCATCCTGTAGCTTCTTTTCATAAGCGGTGGAATCTACTTTGACGCTGGGATAGGCAACTGAGACGGATATGAGGATTAGAAAAAAAGAGAGACAGATTTTTTTCACTAAGGACGGAAAATTTTTGATCACCATGAAGCCAATATTAAAGATGTAACCATCTGCTTGTTAACGAATTTGAACAACGGATGGTACCTCGCTGTTCCCTATTAGGGGTGAAAATAAAAAACCGTCACAGGCAGTGCCCGTGACGGTTTTAATAACTTTTTGCTTTATTTCTTCTTTAACGCTGACAGGCCTACCGGCTGACGCCCTCAGCTTGTGATGATTTGATTACTCATCATCTTCGAGATGCATGTCACCAAGCAAACCTTCGGTATGTGCTACTGCCACCGATACCGCAGCATCACCCGTAATGTTAACCGCCGTACGGCACATGTCCAGTATCCGATCGACCCCAAGAATTAACGCAATACCTTCTACGGGAACCTGGATGGCTTGCAACACAATTACCAACATAATAATACCTGCACCTGGCACACCGGCTGCTCCAATCGAGGCAAGGGTGGCCGTTAGGACAATAGTGATCTGCTGGGCAATGCCTAGGTCAAGTCCCAATGCCTGAGCAATAAAGACGGCTGCCACGGCTTGGTAAAGACTTGTACCATCCATGTTGATGGTGGCTCCTATTGGTAACACAAAGCTGGTAACCTCTTCATCGACGCCCAAGTTCTTCTCGGCACGTTCCATTGTAACCGGCAGCGTCGCTGAACTCGAGCTGGTACTGAATCCGAGTAAGATGGCAGGTTGCATAGCTTTGAAAAAATCACTGAGCTTCATCTTGCTAAAGATCTTGAAGAGACTTGAATACACGATTATCACATGCAGCAGAAGTCCCACTACTACAGCTACACAATACCAACCAAGGGCCCCAAGCAGATTCAAGGCTTGGGTTATATCGTCGCCGGCCAGATCTACGATCACCCCCGCCATAAGCGCAAAGACCCCATAAGGGGCAATTTTCATAATAAAGTCCACTATTTTGATAATTACCTCGTTGAGGGAATCAAAAAAGTTGATAAGCGATTTACTTTTCTCGGCAGGAATCTTGATAAGTCCGAGTCCCAGCAAGATAGCCACAAAGACGACCTGCAGCATATTGCCATTATCGGAAGCCGAATTAAAAAAGTTGGAGGGAACGATATCCACGAAGAAACTCATGAAGCTACGGTCCATTACATCTTGTGCCCGCTGGGAGGACCCCTCAATATTTTGCTGATAATTGGCCATTAAATCCTGCTGAGTAGCATCAGGCAAGAAATCTCCCGGCTGTAGTACGTTAACAACAGTCAACCCAATGGTAATGGCAAAAATAGTTGTGACGATGTAAATGCCTACCGTCTTGCCTCCCATTCGTGAAAGTTTGGTGGCATCGTTCAGGCTGGTAACTCCTACCACCAGCGAGGCTAAAACCAGCGGCACAGCAATCAGCTTAAGCAGGTTAATGAAGATCGTACCTACCGGCTTTATGTAATCCGTAGTAAATTCCGCAAATCCGGAAACGCTGGCTACCAATCCCCAAATTAAACCAAGTATAAGCCCGATGATGATCTGCCAGTGTAACTTTTTATACCATGCTTTCGTCATACGAGTAGTAATTTTATGATTACTGCCAGTAAAGCGCCGGCTCCGGTGGAAATGCCATTCACGAGGTTATTATCTATACTGATCTTTATATCCCATGCCGGCAAGGTTACTGAACGATTATTCCGTTGAAAAATGGCTCCAAAATAAGAATCGAGAACACATCCCAAAAATCCTGCTGTGAAGATGACGATAAAAATGTAGAAATGCAGTGAAAAAACGTAAAGACCGGCACTCCCTATGGTTGCAGCTCCCGCCAATGCGGCTGTGGTACCCCGCAGGCTGATGCCCCCGTCGGTGCCGGGCGATACCGTCTGAAAATTGGTGATGAGATAGGTCGATTGAGGGGCAAGGCTTCCCAATTCAGTAGCCCAGGTGTCGGCGGTGGCCGTAGCGATGGCCGCAAGCGCTCCCAAAAGAAACAGCTCGGTATTAAAAATGACCGCCAGCACCAAGCAGACAATAAGCCAGAACCCGTTGGCCCAAACTTGAAATCCGTCACGGCGGACCTGCTGAGCTGACTCTTCTAAATCCGGGATCCATCGTCCGGTGACAAGCGCACTGCTCACAAAAAAGAACAACACGACCAAGGCTATACTCAAACCTCCCAGACCAAAAATGAATGTCCCCACAACCGCTGTGGCAAACATGCCATCCAGCGTGAGCCGCTGAAATAGAAAAGCGACCAAGGCAAAAGCCGTAGAGAGCAGCACGCCCAACAGTATATTCCACTGCTGCACAGTGTTTGCTGCGGTTATAAACACTACAACCAACAGAAATATGAAGAGCGCATTCAGCTTACGATGCATTGGCCGGCTGTCAGGATTGGCCCGAAGCTGTCGAAGAGCTGTGATCGTGTTTCAAAATAGCAACGATTACAGTAACGTAACCGGCCATAATCACAATAGGTGAAATATATAGCGAGATAATGCCTTCCACTTCATTTTCGAGGTACATGGCCGAGAAACCAGCTATCACCAAGAAAAATCCCAGTGCTAATATTTTATAATTCCATGCACTGAAAATCATTGGTCGTTTCCTGCCGCGTTTTTTTGAAGCCATTACAAAAAATCTCTTTAAAGTTAATTCGATACTGTGAAACGAAATACTTTGGTAAATCTTTTATAACATTCCATTAACTAAACTAACAAAATTTTATAAATCAATATTATCAATTCTTGAAACAAATAATTCTCGCATCGGCCAGTCCACGTCGTAAAAAACTGCTTCAGCAAATTAAGCTTTCTTTTGATGTTCGACCGAGCTCGGTGTCGGAATCGTATAACCCCAGTTTGAGTCCGGCCAAAATTGTTCAGCAACTAGCCATGCGTAAGGCCAAAGATATTGCCCTCCAATCGCGCGATGCCCTTGTCATTGGAGCCGATACGATTGTCGTTTTCAGGAATCAGATCCTGGAAAAGCCAGTCGACAGCAGCGACGCCGAACAGATGCTCCAGCAGCTAAGTGGACAAACACATCAGGTCTTTACCGGCGTTGCCCTCTGCAAAGTTAACACATCGCATAACATTACCGAAAGCACCACGTTTGTAGAATCTACGGACGTCATCTTTGGCGACCTCAATCCCCGAGATATCGAGGCGTATGTTGCTGGCGGCAGTCCCATGGACAAAGCTGGCGGCTATGGAATACAGGATGACTTTGGCGCCATCTTCGTGCGGCGGATCGAGGGCGACTATTATAATGTGGTAGGATTTCCGCTTCACAGCTTTTATAATATGATGAAATCTTTTGCGCCCGAAATTATTCGACCCCAGAAGATCGACAAAAAAGCGAATGAATAATCTCTTAAAAAAATATCTTCCTCTCCTGTTGATCGGGGCGCTGCTACCACAACTGGCCCTAGCGCAACTTGATGATGAGTATTTTGTGGCCGATCAGTTACTTAAGCAACAAAAGTATGAGCAGGCCGCCCAGAAATTTGAGAAGCTTCACCAGGAACATCCAAAAACCTATATCTTTCTGGATAAGCTTACCGAGTGCCTGATTAACCTCAAGGAGTATGAAAAGGCCGTTTCAATAACACAAGATGCAGTAAGCCAAGGCTACCTGCGAGCGCAAGCTCTCATCCGGTTGGGTGAGATCTACCATACCAGCGGCCAGAAGGAAAAAGCGTTTGGCACCTGGAACCAGCTCCTTGAAAAATATGCCGGCAGTAAACAAATGCATCTGCGCGTGGCTCGCGCTATGAAAAAGCGCCGTGCCTATGACCAAGCCATCAAAGTGTATAAGAAAGCGCAGCAAATGTCCTCCGGCTCTAATGTGATCTCCACAGAACTTGCTGAAACTTACCTGCAAGCCGGTCAGTATGAAAACGCTATTCAGCAATTTTTACAGCTAGTCAAGAGCCAGCCGGATCGCATGAATTTTGTACAGCAACGTCTGATTCGTTTTCAGGATGATTATATTTACGATGTCGCCATCCTCGAAATTTCGGATTTTCTTGACGACTTGTCGCCCTCGCATCCCAGCTATCAAAAGTTGCAACAGCTCGAAATCTGGCTGCTGATGGAACGAGGACTTTTTGAACGAGCACTGGTGACGGCCAAGAATTTTGAGGCTGAGTCCTCGAATCTTACCTACTCCCTCTACAACCTGGGATCTAAGCTGTTGGCTGAACAGGAGTTTGAGCTTGCCGAGCAGGCCTACTCTTACTATATCGACAACAATGTCGTTTCGCTTAAAAATCGATGTCGGGAAGAGCTAGCTACCGTATATATCGAGTGGGCCAAATATCTCGAAAACTATAACCTTGGTCTCTCCTCAAAGCGGACAAAGCTCTATGAACAAGCTTTTGCATCGCTGAAAAAAATTCAAAAAGATGCGCCGAACTATCAACATCTGAACCGGGTGTTGATCACATTGTCGGAACTCTCGCTGGATGTTCTACACGAACCCCAAAAAGCCTCGCAATACTTGGCAGAGCTCCAGACGTTGTCCAACGACAGCATACAAAAGGCACAGGAAGCGTATATTCAGGGACGCCTGCACCTGTACGATAAGGATTACACGCGGGCTCGCATCTCATTTACTAAAAGCAGCAAGCAGGAGCGTATTGGTGATCTTGCCGAGAAGACGCGCTACTACCTGGCACTCACTGATTTTTATGCCGGGGATTATGATTTTGCTAAAATTCAGCTCAATGCTCTTGAGCGTCAAAACACCTCGTACTATGCCAACGATGCGGTTGAGCTTCGCCTCTGGATTCAAAATGGGCTGCAGGCCGACAGCAGTGGCGCCAAACTCGATCCCTTTGCAAAGGCTATCGAGCACTTTTCGCATGGTAAAGACCAGTTGGGAATAAATACGCTTGAGTCGCTGCTCGGAGAAGACCGCTACAATCCCATGATCGATGAAGCACTGCTGGAGTTATGCACTTACCAGGATGCTGAAAATGCCCAGTATGTTTACAAGACACTGAGCACTTTTTTGAAGCAGCAGGGTAAGAGCTCTCCCCTTTATGAACGATTACTTTGGGAAAAAGCGCGGCTGGCCGACCAGTTTGTCACCAACAACGATATTGACCAGAAGTTACAAAAGTCAACAAATGATGCTGATAGCAATGACAATCCATCTTGGAAGGGATCCGAAGTACAAATTCCTTCCGAGGTAGAACAGCTCGTGCCTATTTATGAAGAAATTTTAGTTCACTTTCCCAACGGATTTTATTCCACCTTTGCTCGCAACCGCATTCAGGAATTACAAAAACTCCAAACCTGATATGATCTTACGCAGTTTTCTTGTTCTTCTGTTTTCCGCTTTTTTTAGTTTATCCGGATATGCCCAGCAACAGCTATTCATTCCCATGGATGCCTCACAGACCAATCATCTAAAAGCCTATGGTATCATCTTTAACAATCTGCAGGATGGGAATTCTTCGCAGTGGCTGCTCAACTACAAGGGCGGCGCTTTTATGACAAACTATTCTGATGAGCTGATGCGCAAAGCCCGTCTCCGCAATGTCAAAGCCAAGGTGATCTCCAACCAGGAAGCGGCCCAGATTATCAATAAAATAGAACAACCAGATGCCAACACGGCGGTTATTAAGCTGGATAAAGCCCCGAAAATTGCAGTCTATACGCCCAAGCAGGCCCTCCCCTGGGATGATGCGGTGACGCTGGCTCTTAACTATGCCGAAGTAGAATACGACAAGGTTTGGGATCCGGAAGTACTTAATGGCAAGCTCTCGGAATACGACTGGCTACACCTGCACCACGAGGATTTTACCGGTCAGTACGGCAAATTCTGGGTCTCATCCCGCAATCAACCGTGGTACATTCAGCAAGTTCGCAAAATGGAAGGAATGGCCAAGGAGCTGGGCTTTGATAAGGTGAGCAATGAGAAAAAAGCTGTTGCTGCTAAAATTAAAGAATATGTAGGCAATGGCGGATTTATGTTTTCGATGTGTTCGGGAACTGACACGTTTGATATTGCCCTGGCAGCACAGGGCGTTGATATTGCTCCAACCCAGTTTGATGGCGACCCGATGGATCCCAATGCCCAACAAAAACTGGATTACGACAACACCTTGGCTTTTACCGATTTCACCATTAGCAAAGATCCGGCAGAGTATGAACATGCCGACATTGACGTGCCGGTACAGCTAAATGAAGTGGATAAGTCGCTGGACTTTTTTACTCTCTTTAATTTTTCGGCCAAGTGGGATCCGGTACCCACCATGCTGACACAAAATCATGTAAGCAGCATCAAGGGATTTTATGGACAAACGACCGCCTTCCAAAAGGACAAGGTTAAGGAGTCGGTCGTTATTCTGGGCGAAAGTCCAGGACGCAATATGGTCAAATACATCCACGGAAATTATGGCAAAGGCACCTTCACTTTTTATGCCGGACATGATCCCGAAGATTACACGCATCGCGTCAATGATCCGCCCACGGATCTGAGCCTGCATCCCAGCAGCCCCGGCTACCGCCTGATCCTGAACAACATCCTATTCCCTGCTGCTAAGAAGAAAAAGCGAAAAACGTAAAGGCAACCGTTAGGATTCAGCTATCAGCAGAGTAAGACAATTCTCAACTCCTAAATTTCATTTTTAATTTAATGGCCCAAGATAAAGAACCTACCCAGCGTTTCGAGGATCTTGTTGAGATCGTGAAAATTCTACGTAAGGAATGTCCCTGGGATCGCAAGCAGACCCACGATAGCATCAAGGATAACCTGATTGAAGAGGCCTACGAAGCTGTTGAGGCTATCGATACCAAAGATTTTGATGAGCTTGAAAAAGAGCTGGGAGATGTGCTACTACATGTGGTGTTTCACAGTAATATGGCCAACGAAAAAGATACATTTTCGATTCAAGATGTCATTTACTCGATCCAAGAGAAGCTCATCCGGCGTCACCCGCATGTTTTTGGAGATGAGGTAGCCGAGAACGATGAACAGGTGGCTGAAAACTGGGAAAGTATCAAGCTTGACGAAGGCAAGGAATCTATTCTAGAAGGAATTCCCAAACAGCTGCCGGCTCTCATTCGTGCTCAGCGCATGCAGGAAAAGGCCGCCAATGTGGGCTTCGATTGGCCAGAATCAAATCAGGTGTGGGACAAGCTGGAGGAAGAACTGCAGGAGTTTAAGGAAGTCTTAGAGCAGGGAGATCCCCAGAAAAGCCGCGAGGAATTTGGCGACCTATTATTTTCTCTCGTGAATTTTGGACGGTTCTTTGATCTTGATGCTGAAGACAGCCTGCGATCGACCAATAAAAAATTTCTGCGGTGGTTCCAGTACATCGAAGAGCAACTGCATAAGCAGGATAAAGAAATTTCTGAGGTTTCGTTGGAGGAAATGGACAAACATTGGAATAGTGCAAAAACTAAGGACGATTAGTCCATTTATTATTATCGAAGTATTAAATTTTGGAGATTGGTAAACGCTGTTAACCTGAATATCGTTAAAAGATTAGGATAAATGGGATTAATGGTTGGCTGCGTTCAACTTATCCCTGATTTTTTCATCCGTAAATATTATATTTGACCCGCAACTTAAAGTTTATATCCAATCTAAAATCCGGAGTATAGAATGGCTGAGAGCTTAAACACAGATATTGATTTAAGTCAATACCCGCACATTAATAAAGGACTGGCAGGTATTGTCGCCTTTTCATCTCATAAAAGTTATATTGACGGCGAAAAGGGAGAATTGATTTATGCCGGGTATGACATCGACACGTTGGCTGAGAATGCAAGTTTTGAAGAAGTTTGTTTTCTGTTATGGAATGATCGGTTACCCAACCAACAGGAACTGGATGAACTGAATACCAAGCTACAAAACAACCGTAAGCTTCCTGATGCTGTAATCAACTACATCAAGAGCACCTCACAAAATGCCGAACCGATGGCAGTGTTGCGTACGGCTGTTTCGATGCTTGGGGATTTCCACGAAGTTGAAGCTGATAGCAACGAGGAATTCCGACTGAACAAGGCTATCAACATCACGGCTAAATTTCCTACCATCATTGCTGCCTTCGACCGTATTCGAAATGGCAAGGATATTATTGAGCCTCTCGATTCGAAGAGTACAGCATACAACTTTCTATACATGCTGAACGGGGAGGAACCGGGAGAACAGGCTAAGAAAACGATGGATCTCTGCCTAATTCTGCACGCCGAGCACGGGATGAACGCCTCCACGTTTACCAATCGCGCCATCTGCTCCACCGAATCTGACATGTATTCTTCTGTGACGGGCGCAATCGGCGCTCTCAAAGGACCACTGCACGGTGGTGCCAACCAGCAGGTTATGAACATGCTGTTGGATATTGATGAAAAAGGCGATGATCCTGTTGAATATGTGAAGGGTCGTCTTGAGCGGAAAGAGAAAATTATGGGCTTTGGCCACCGCGTCTACAAAACGATGGATCCACGAGCACGTATCCTTCGCAGCATGTCTGAAAAACTATCCAAAGAAACTGGACATGAAACGCTTTACGAATGGTCTGAAGCAATACTCAAGACCATGAAGGATGAGAAAGACATCGATCCCAACGTTGATTTCTTTTCTGCAACGGTCTACTACTCGATGGGAATCAAGCCTGACTTGTTCACCTGTATTTTCGCCATGAGCCGCGTTTCCGGGTGGACCGGACACTACATCGAGCAGGCTGAAAATAACCGCCTTGTTCGTCCAAGAGCACTCTATGTTGGTGAAAAAGGCAAAGAGTGGGTCCCCGTTGAACAACGATAAAATCTAATGTTGAACACTATTTTAAAGCCCCGAATTTTTCGGGGCTTTTTTATTTTTGGGATTCAAATGCTATGCTCAATGTTACCCTGAATTCATTCCAGCATCTTAAATATTTATAGATGCTGAAACATTCTTCAATTAAGAAAACAGGAATATACTCTTACGTTGGATTTACGAGATAAACAAGAAGTCGAGCTTTTTAAACTTATCAGAGCTGCCAAAAGTACGCGATTTGGACAGAACCATCGTTTTACCGATCTGCAACGTTACGAGGATTTTCAGGAAGAAGTGCCTCTTTCCTTCTACTCTGACCTCACGGACCAAATTGCCGACATAAAGAAAGGCGCACTGAATATCGCCTGGCCGGGAAAAGTCCAACAGTTTGCAGTCTCAGCCGGCACCTCGGGCACCGGCAAACATCTACCGTTGACACCAGACCGATTAAGATCAGATAAGCTTTTTATGCGCAAGATCGTCCGGAGCTACTTTCGGCAGCGCCCAAACATCTTCCGGCTCTGGGGACAACACATTAGTCTGCCGGGATCGTTGGAAGATTCTACTGATTTACAGATTGGCGAAATCAGTGCTTTTACGGCCCGACATGTCCCGTGGTGGCTCTCCCCTTTTCAGCTTATCAACACCGAAGAGCTTGTGGAAATGCCCTTCAGCCAGAAAATTACTCGCGTCCTAGACAAAGCTATCGACAAAGATGTCCGTGTTGTCTCTTCAGCACCAAGCTGGATACTTACACTTTTCCAACGATTGTTAAAAAAATCGGGAGTAAATGCTGTAGCCGACGTGTGGCCTAACCTGAAATTGTTAGTCTGCGGAGGAGTAAAGCTGGCTAACTATCGACCTCACTTAGAACAGCTCATTGGCAAAAGTGATATTGATTTTATTGAAACCTACGGCGCTTCGGAAGGCTATTTTGCTTATACTGATAAACTAGAGAAAGACGACCTCAAACTGGTTATCGATAATGAAATTTTCTACGAGTTTATCCCTAACCCCCTGCCCGACCCTGATTCGCTGGCCATTCAAGAAACGGTGCCTATTTGGGAAGTCGAGGCGGATACTCCTTATGCCATGATCGTGAGTACCAACGCTGGGCTGTGGCGCTATGCGATGAACGATATTGTGCAATTCACCCAAACCGATCCGCCGCGTATCAAGGTTATGGGGCGCGTTAGCGAGATGCTGGACGACTACGGGGAAGCACTCTATGCCTACGAAGCTGAACAGGCTTTGCGGGATGTTGCCGCCGAACTCGATCTGGATATTGGCACGTTTACCATTGGTGCACATCTTGAAAATGAACGTGCTGTTCCCCGTCACTCGTGGTTTGTGCAAACCTATGAAACTCTACATCGCGATACCCTTGACCGGCTTGTCAGCAAGATTGATAAGCAGCTTCAAGAGAACAATCGGCACTATGCCATCCGCAGAGAAACTGATGCCCTTGGAGAACCTCAAATCCACTCTATTGACCAACAGCAGATCAATTACTGGCTCGAAGATCACAACAAACAAAAAGCGCAAGGGAAACTGCCATCGATTCTCCAAAAGGAAGAGGATATTCAGTTTTTTAAATAATTTCTGTTGTAGGATGGGTTGTTTTACAGTCGGCCTATGAATTATGAGCGGAGTCCAAAAGACGACAAGAATAATTTCGTACCGGTACCTCCAAGAAAACAAGCAATAAGCGTAATGGACCATCGAAATTATTCCGTCTGGCGGACGAAGCGGGATCATAATTCTCAGCCTTGATTTTTTACGAGCCTTTTGGATCAAGCCAAAAGGCGGTAAGACAACATGAAATACTGAATTATTAAATAGATCCTGAGACAGGATTTCGATCGAAGGTTTCGAATGACATAAGATCTTACTCCATAACTGCGCGACGAAACAGTTCAGGATTAAAACAAGTAACCGCGGGCGAAAAACAATACATATCCCAACACTAAGACGATTCCCGCCCAGCGTGGTATTGATTTCCGTATCATCAGGAAAGTTACGAAGAGAACGGCGCCCAAACTTAACGGCAGGTAAAAGTTAAATACTTCAGCTGTGATGGGTACCGGTCTGACTAAAGCAATCACCCCGGCATTGCACAGAAAAAATGCCAGAACAGATCCAATCACATTGCCCACTGTAATTTCGGGACGTCCCTTTAGTGCCGCCGGCAATTCGCGGACTATTTCTTCAATGCTCACCAATAGTGCCAAAACGGTGATCCCAAAGACGGTGTCTGAGAGTCCGAATCCAGCAACAAGCCGTTCAAATCCCCAAACGACAAATTCGCTTCCCACGATGATGGCCACCAACGATCCTGCCAGTTGAGCTGCGGCCTGCCAGCGACTAAACTCTTTGCCTTCTTCCAGGGCTTCGGCCGTTTCACCAGTGGGACGGATATTGAGTCCTCGTTTCCCAAGGTAAATTAAATACCAAATTGCTGCTCCATATCCAGCCAACAGCACTACCCCGTCGATACGAGACAACAATCCGTCGAAGCTAAGTGCTCCAAACAACAGTACCGCTCCCACCTGGATCAGGGGTATCTGCATGGGCACCTTGCGAAACTTCATGGGGACAATAAGCGCCGTAATGCCAAGGGCCAGCGCAATAGCTACCATGGCTGAACCAATGATCGTTCCTATCGGGATGCCTGCCACACCATCGTATGAGGCTACCGCCCCAAGGCCAAGATTCTCGGGATCAAAGCCGATAAAGATCACGCTGATAAGGAACGTAGAAATGCCAAATCCCAATGACGTACCCACTGTAGCCTCGACAAGCTTCTCAGAAAAGTAGACAACCAGCAGGATGCCAACGACAAATACAAGCAATGGTAAAACCATGAAGCTAATGTTTTTGATTAGCGCTCCCTTGAAAAAAGCAGTTCTGGATGAAAAAAGAAATTAAAAAGCATACAGATTGCATATGCTTGAGGAATCTTTTTCACTAATAAAAGCTCAGGATGATTGGTCAGTAATGTAGAAAATGACACCGCAGCTAAAGCTGCGGTGTCAAATACAGTATCTGTTTTAAATCTGCTAAATTCAGTGGCTAATTATTTCACCACCAAGTTCACAATCTGCTCGGGGACAAAAATCTCTTTAACGAGATTTCCTTCATCCAAGTAGCGCTTCACATTTTCCTCGGCTTTCGCCTCCGAAAGTACATACTCTTTATCCTTCGCTTTCTCCCGCGGCACGTTGATTTCGCCGCGCACTTTCCCGTTCACCTGGATGGGATATAGCTGCGTATCGGAGATCAAATATTCCTCATTGAACTCCGGCCAGTCGGCATAAGCGATCGTTTCCTCATTACCGAGGCGGTGCCAGAGCTCTTCGGAGATATGCGGTGCAAACGGCGACAGCAGTTTGATGAACGGCTCCAAAATCTCTTTCGGATGCTCATCCCACTTGTTCGCCTCGTTGATGAAAATCATCATCGCTGAAATAGCCGTATTGAATGACAGATCCTCAATATCATTGGTTACCTTCTGGATGCATTCGTGCAGCGTTTTCAGCTGATCTCTAGACGGCTCGGCTTCCGAAACTGATTCATTCAGCTCTCCACTTTCTTCATTGATTATCATTCGCCAGACGCGTCCCAAAAAGCGATACACGCCGTCTACATCTTTGGTGCTCCAGGGCTTAACCTGCTCCAAGGGCCCCATGAACATCTCGTAGAGACGCATGGAATCCGCGCCGTACTGATCAATAATATCATCGGGATTCACCACATTACCACGCGACTTCGACATCTTGTGCGCTTTGGCATCCACGCGGATTTCAGTGCCCTTAATCACAAAGTCATCACCTTTCTTCTCAACCTGCTCCTCGTCCAGCTTCACGCGCTCCAGGTTGTCATAATCTTCCTTGATATTCGCCGAAATCCAGTCGTCGCCTTTTTGATAGCCGGTGAACTCCATTTCGCCCAGAATCATCCCCTGGTGCACCAGTCGCTGGAAAGGTTCTTTGGTTGAGACGACTCCGCAATCGTAGAGAACCTTGTGCCAGAATCGTGCATACAGCAGGTGCAGCACGCTGTGCTCGGCGCCACCGACATACATATCCACCGGCATCCAGTAGTTGTCCTCTTCGGGATCAACCGGGCCGTCCTGGAACTCAGGACTGCAATAGCGCAGATAGTACCAGCAGGATCCCGCCCACTGCGGCATAGTATTGGTCTCTCGTTTGGCCGGCTTGCCGGTTTCGGGATCTTCCGTATTGACCCAGTCAGTAGCCTTAGCCAGCGGCGGATTGCCATCATCTGTCGGCTCAAAATCGTCCATTTCGGGCAAGGTTACCGGCAGATTATCTTCACCGACAGGCTTTGGTTCCCCATCCACATGGATGATCGGGAAGGGTTCGCCCCAGTACCGTTGACGGGAGAACAACCAGTCGCGGAGCTTGTAATTCACCGCCTTCTTGCCGGCACTGTGCTCTTCAAGCCAGTCAATAATTTTTTCTTTGGCTTCCTCAACCCCAAGTCCGTTCAAAAACTCGCTGTTGATCGCCTTGCCTTCGCCTGTATAGGCTTTGCCGTCAAAATCTTCGGGTGGCTCGACAGTGCGAATAATATCCAAGTCAAACTTTTCGGCAAATTCCCAGTCGCGCTCATCCTGTCCCGGTACCGCCATAATTGCGCCGGTGCCGTAAGTTGCCAACACATAATCGGCCACCCAAATAGGGACACGCTCTCCATTCGCAGGATTGATCGCATAGGCTCCGGTAAAGACACCCGTTTTTTCATCGCTAAGTTCCGTGCGCTCGAGATCAGATTTACGTGCTGCTTCTTCCTGGTACTCTTCAACAGCATCTTTCTGATCTTCAGTCGTAATCTTATCTACCAGATCGTGCTCGGGTGCCAAGACCATGTAAGTGGCACCGAAAATGGTATCCGGACGCGTGGTAAAAACACGAATTTCCTCGTTATGGCCATCTATTTCAAAATCGATATCGGCGCCCATGGATTTACCGATCCAGTCACGCTGCATCTTCTTGGTGGACTCCGGCCAATCGAGATCATCCAGGCCTTCCAACAAGCGATCGGCATATTCGGTAATCTTGAGTACCCACTGGCGCATCGGTTTCTTCACCACCGGATGACCGCCCACTTCGCTCTTGCCGTCAATAACTTCTTCGTTGGCCAGCACGGTACCGAGCTCGGGACACCAGTTTACCGGCACATCATCTTCGTAGGCCAATCCTTTGTCGAAGAGCTTCAGGAAGATCCACTGTGTCCATTTATAATAATCAGGGTCGGTGGTATTCACCTCGCGATCCCAGTCGTAGCTGAAGCCCAGATCCTTAAGCTGCTCGCGAAATCGGTTGATATTCTTCTCGGTCGTATCCCGTGGATGCGTGCCCGTTTTAACCGCATACTGTTCGGCCGGCAATCCAAACGCATCCCATCCAATGGGATGAAGCACGTTAAAATCATTCATGCGTTTGTAACGCGCCAAGATATCTGTGGCGGTATATCCTTCTGGATGACCTACGTGCAGGCCCGAGCCGCTGGGATATGGAAACATATCCAACACATAATACTTGGGCTTGTCGTGGTTTTCAGCAGTCTTAAAGGTTTTGTTTTTTTTCCAGTATTCCTGCCATTTGGATTCAATTTCTTCCGGCTTATACGAGCTCATTCAGTTACTGCTTAGAAATTTGTTATTAGTTATTTGTAATCGACTACAGAATATACTTTCAGCTTGACATAGTGCCTTATTTAAGTTGCCAAAGATAAGCAAAATTTAGGCTGGTTTGAAGAAAGGATTAGAAGCGTAGCCGGAAGTTCATCAATGAAACATCAATCTATGAAAATTGTCTTACCAAGGCTGCAACCACCGATGCCATCCCCACGCTCAACAGCGTGCCAATCAGTATGTACTCGGTCAGTTTTCGATCATGCGCCTCCTTAAGATCGCCAAATCGGAATACCGACTTGGCTGCAATCAAGAAGCCCAGTGCATTCCACTGTCCCAGCATTACAAATGTAAATACGAACAGCCGCTCGAGAATACCAATATACTTGCCAGCCCGGTCCAGCGAGTCGGGCGAATTGTTCTTGGGATCGGGATCCCAGCGAGAAATTATCATCTGAATAACCACTGAGGAGGGAATTGTCAAAAACACGATGGCCGTAATCTCCAACAGGTAATCGGATAACACCGTCATCAGAAGTTCTGCCTGCACGCCGTTCAGCCAGCCGGCCACAGCTACAATTATTGCTAGGTGAAGCAGCTGATCGCCAAAGAACCAAGCACGCCGGTTGTCGGAAGTTTGCATCAACTGCTTGGTGATATCTATGGCAGCGTGAGTCCCGGCAATAAGACCGGTAATGAGCCACGACTGAACTAGGATAAATACTAGCAGTCCGTGAATCAGAAAATGGAGATACAAATATTTTGATCGCAGCTTCTTCCGTTTTTTATCGCGCACCCAGCGCTCAGACTGAAAGATAAAATCGCCCAGCAGATGGGCCAGCAAAAGTTTGGTAAACAGTACCATCACAGATACTCCTCTACCCTTTTCTTAAATCGTTGCCGTAACCGTAATAACTCATCGTAATGAGCGCGTTTTTTACGCTCGCTCACCGAGGACTGACCGATTCCCAGCTTCTCAGCCAGCGCCTGCTGACTTTGATCTTCATCAGCCAACTGCGCAACCATAAACTCGGCCGAAGCCTGACTCCAGCCATCCATTGTGATAAGTGCCAGCTGAAAATAGAGATTCATCTCTTCATCAAAATCACTCCACGGGCTTTCAATTGCCAAGTTGGTTTTGGTCTTTCGAAGCTGATCAAAACGATTTCCGGATCGTACAAACGCATCCCCATTTGATTCCGTTATTGCTGATGCTCGGTACGACACCTCACCAATACCAATACTCATACGTCCATCACGTCCTTTCTCGGTTTTCAGCTTTGCCTTGATGTTTATCGCTGCATCCAAACTTTCCTTGGCCGTCGCAACCAACAGCTGAAAACTATCTCCTCGGTAAATTTCCCAATCACGCGGACTACTGCCATAAACTTGCAATACCAATTTGAGATCTCGGAGGGTCTCTTCCGTAGAGCTCTTACGTGAATTAATGATATCACCGGTTATTACTGCTTGCATAAGACCTATTATCGGCACTAGAATCGATAATAGCAAATATTGGCTTTATGCCCGATAACTACACATATCTACGATAGAGCCAATACCAAGCTTCTCAGGCGCCTCTTGCACACAGCAATGCCAAGACCTCGTAACTAGCTGACTTCTTCAACAACTTCCTCGTAAGCTGCTTTTACTTTCACACCTGCAATAGCCTCGTTGACATTGAAAAGGTGATCGCCAATTTTCTCAAGTCTATTCAGGTAATCCAGGAATACAAAACCCACCTCATTGGTATAAATATTATGTTCGAGCTGACTATAATGGAATTCAAGCAACCTATCCCGACACTCATCTATTGCATTTTCAAGAGCCATAGACTTATCAAGATCAATTTCTGTGCGTTCTTGCTTCAGGTTATGGCGGACATTTTGGATGGCATCATGTACCAAATCAAGTAACGCATGCAACTTTTCCATTGCAGGTTCGGGCAGTTCATTCCCTTCATTGAGCATCCGCTCATAGGTTTTGGACATCTGGTAGTAAATGTCAGCCACCCGTTCAAGATCGTTAATCATGCTATGCATTCCGCGGATGCGACGCGTGGCTTCTTCAGTAATATTATAGCTGGAAATTTTGGTCAGGTATTCTGCAATCTCCAACTCAATGTTATCGGTAATCCCTTCACGCTTTTCGATCTTTTCTAAAAACTGATCTTGCTTGTTCTGTTTGTTGAAGAGCAGTCCTTCGATACTAAAGTGCATCTTATCAATAAGCCGGGCGAAAAGCTGAATTTCTTTGTGGGCCTGTTCAATCGACAGTTCGGGCGACGACATCATCCCGGACGAAATATATTTGAGTCGCGTCTGCGTATCTTCTTTCTCCTTCTGATACCTCTCTATCAGGTTTACGATATACGGCACAAAACCAACAACAAGCAGTACATTAATCACATTAAATGTACTGTGAAAAAGGGATAGTGCCAGCGTGGCGTTAGCCCGTCCCATTTCAGTGGTGGCATTCATTATGGATCCCGCTCCCGGGGCAAAGTACCCCATCAGCGAATCAATACCCCATAAAAAGGGGTTAATGAGCAGCATCATCCAAAGCACGCCAAACATATTAAATACAAAGTGAAAACGTGCTGCCCGCTTGGCATACACATTACCTACCACAGCAGCTATATTGGCCGTTACCGTGGTACCAATATTTTCGCCCAGAACCATGGCGGCGGCAATGGGGAAATCAATCCAGCCCTGAAAGAGCATGACCAATGTGATAGCCATGGCTGCCGAAGAGGATTGCGTGAGCAAAGTAAGTACCGTACCCACGACCACAAAGAGGGCAATTGAGAGAAATCCAAATTCAGTAAACTGATTCAGAAACTGGAACATTTCCGGATTCTGCTGAATGTTGGGCACGCCATTCTTGATGAAATCGAGACCAATAAACAAGATACCGAAACCAATCATCGACTCGGCCAGATTCTGAAGTCGTTCCCGGCCAAAAAACATAAAAGGGAAAAACACTCCAATCATGATCATTGCAACGGGAGTAATCTGCATTTTAAATCCAAATACTGAAATAATCCAAGAGGTGACAGTGGTCCCGATGTTGGCCCCCATAATAACTCCTGTAGATTCGAGGAGGGTAATCAATCCAGCGTTGACAAAGCTTACAACCATTACCGTAGTTGTGGATGAGGACTGTGTAATAGCCGTAGTGCCAAAACCGGTAAGGATGCCACGAAATCGTGTACTAGTCATTCCTTTAAGGATGGAACGGAGCTTGTTGCCCGCTACTTTTTGAAGTCCGTCACTGAAGACTTTCATCCCGTAAATAAAAATTCCCAGTGCACCGACTAACTGCAGAAGATCCCAGAAAGAATAAGCCATCGTCTGATTTTAGTAATTATGTGCTGATCACAATTAATAATGTCCTGTAGATGTGGAGAGCGAATATAATAGATCGCAGCATTTTTTGGAAGTATGGTTTCTAACAAACCAAATTATTAAAAACATAATCTTTAATTATGGTTATTCAACCATCGCCTGATAAACCAAATTTTTGAAGGTATCCCGAAAAGGCAGGTTGTCAGCCGGCATCAGCTGTGTAAGGAAAAGACACACCATATCCGTCTTTGGATCAACCCAGTAAACCGGATAATAGGCACTTCCCCATCCATAGGCTCCCACGGAGCCTAGCTCTCCATATTTTCCAAGATTTTCTACAACCTTAAAGCCAAGCCCAAACCCCAGATCCTCCCAAATGTATTTGTCTCCCGTATGGTTGACATGCATCAGTTCTACCGTTCGGGGACTGAGCAGCCGCGTGCCCTTAAACGCTCCACCGTTGAGCAGCATCTGCAGAAAAATCCCATAATCTGTAATTGTCGAAAGCAGCCCCGCTCCTCCGGAAAAACAGGTGCGTGGTCCGTGAATGTAATCAGTAGTGCTGGTCGGCTCCATCAGTTTGAGCTCTCCCTGGTCGTTAAAACCATAGACCGGGGCCAGTCTATCTGCCTTTTCCGGTGGTAGATAAAAATGAGTGTCTTTCATCCCCAACGGCTCAAATATTCGCTTTCTAAAAAATTCATCCAGCGGCATCCCTGAAACGACCTCCAAAAAATAGCCCAACACATCCGTTGAATAGCCATAATGCCACTCTTCGCCCGGCTGAGCATTCAATGGTAGCTTAGCCAGCTTTTTCACCAGTTCACCAATGGACTTCTTTCGATCAGCGAAATACCATCCCTGCAATCCAGCTTCTTTATGGGCATCCTGGGCAATACCATAGCCATAAGTGAGCCCGGATGTGTGAGTCAACAAATGGCGGATGGTGATCGGGCGTTCCGCAGGTACGGTATGATACCCCTTTTCGGAAGAATCGCGGACGGTCACCATCGGATCTTTGAAGGCCGGAATATAATCAGCGACCGGATCACTGAGCCGAAACTTGCCTTGTTCATAGAGCATCATCACTGCAACACTTGTCACGGATTTGGTCATTGAGGCAATCCTGAAAATAGCATCCTCTTGCATGGGGATGTGCTCCTCAATATTCATCATACCGGCCGACTTCGAATAAGCCGCCTTTCCATGGCGTAACACAAGAGCATTAATACCCGCCATGTTCTGCTTGTCAATCTGTTGTTGGATTAGACTATCGAGACGCGTAAATCGTTCAGAAGAGAATCCAACAGATTCCGGTTTAACACTCTCGAACTGTCCATAAGTTAGCGACGGTGTTCCAGCAATAAAACAAGTAAGGATTAGTGCTGTAATCACCACGTATATAAAATTAAAACGCTCTTGCCTATGCATACCTGAAAATTTTGATAGTGAACCAACCCGAAGTTTTAATTTGATCTCACCTAGAGTATCAACAAATGTAATGATTTTGAATAAATCTAAAAATAGATCTGTAACTCAAAATTTTGCAAGCCGATGCTCTTATTTGGATTTAACTTTCTGTATATTCGGCCAATAAATTTTTATCTACTACCTATTTTAAACAAATCACTAAGTCATGAGAATCCAATCACTTTTATTAACCATTGTGGCCGCTGGCATGCTGCTGTCGGCCTGTAGTAATTCCGAAAATAAATCTATGAACGACAACCCACTATTTTCTGAAAGCACCCTTCCCTTTCACGCACCCAATTTCGATAAAATAAAGCCGGAGCATTATCGCCCGGCCTTTAAGGAAGGGATGAAACGGGAACTTGAAGAAATTGAAGAAATCGCTTCCAACCAAGCCGCGCCAACCTTTGAAAATACCATTGTTGCGATGGAGAAAAGTGGACGCCTGCTGGAGCGGACAAGCTCGGTTTTTTATAACCTGACCTCGGCCCATACCAACGATAAAATCCAGGAGATCCAGAAAGAGATGGCGCCAAAGCTGGCTGCACACTCCGATAATATCCTGCTCAATGGCGATCTCTATGAACGCGTAAAAACACTTTATGACAAGCGTGATGAACTAGATCTCACCAAAGCAGAAAAGAAGTTGCTGGAAGATACGCACCGCGAATTCGTCCGCGCCGGTGCCCAACTTAGCCAAGATGAACAAAAGCGTATGCGCGAAATCAATGAGCGTCTGTCTTCGCTTACAACGGAATTCCAAGAGAACCTGCTGGCCATAACTAAAGAGCGGTCGGTCTTGGTTAAGGACAAGGAACAACTCGATGGACTCAGCGACGACCGCATTACCGCAGCCCAGGAAGCGGCGGCCGAACAAGACAAAGAGGGCTACCTGCTGACGATCAGCAATACCACGCGAGTACCCGTACTTAAACAACTCAACAACCGCGACCTGCGGGAACGCGTTTGGAAAGCCTCAGCCAATCGCGGCATTGGTGAGAATGGTGGTATCGATAATCGTCCGCTGATCCTTGAAATTGTGAAGCTGCGTGCCGAACGGGCTGAACTGCTGGGCTATCCAAATCATGCAGCCTACAAGCTGGATCCGCAGACGACCAAAACACCTGAGAATGCCCTCGACATGCTCAAAGACCTGATTCCGCCTGTAATCAACAATACCAATGAAGAAAAGGCGGCCATCAAAGAGATGATGGAAGAAGATGGCATTAAAGACGATGTAAAACCGTGGGACTGGAACTATTATGCTGAGAAAGTGCGTCAGGCAAAATACAACATCGACCAGTCGAAAGTGCGTCCCTATTTTGAGCTCGACCGGGTGCTGAAGGACGGCGTCTTCTATACGATGAACAAATTGTTCGGAATCACTTTTGAAGAACGCAACGACCTGCCGGTGTACCATCCGGATGTGCGTACTTTTAATGTGTATGACAAAAACGGCGAACAGATAGCAATTTTTTATGCCGATTATTTTGAGCGCGACTCCAAGCGCGGCGGTGCGTGGATGAACTCATATGTATCACAGTCGCATCTGCTGGATCGAAAGCCGGTGATCGTGAACGTACTGAACATTCCGAAACCAGCCGAAGGCGAACCGGCGCTCATCAGCTTTGACAATGTAACGACCCTGTTCCACGAGATGGGTCATGCTGTTCATGGCATGTTTTCGGATGTCAAATATCCATCGCAAAGCGGCACTTCTGTACCCCGTGACTTTGTGGAATTCCCCTCTACTTTTGAGGAAGACTGGGCCATCCAGCAGAAGGTACTTAAAAACTACGCTGTACATTATGAGACCGGCGAACAAATTCCGCAGGATCTTCTTGACCGTGTGATCGAAGCCAGCAACTTCAACCAGGGTTTTGATACGCAGGAATATCTTGCCGCCACCATGCTGGATATGGAGTGGCACTTATTAGGTACCAACGAGATTCCCGATAACGTGCAGGCGTTTGAAAACAAGGCGCTGGCCAAATACAACCTGGATATGGAAGCGGTTCCCCCGCGATACAAATCGCCCTATTTTGCGCATACATTCTCAGGAGGCTACTCGGCCAACTACTACTCCTACATCTGGAGTGAAGTGCTTGCAGCTGATGCTTTTGCCTACATGCAGGAGAACGGCGGACTTAAACGTGAAAACGGCAATCGTTTCCGCGAACATATTCTTTCACAGGGCGGCAGCGACGAGGCAATGGAACTCTATAAAGCGTTCCGTGGTCAAGAGCCTGAAGTCAAGCACTTGCTTGAACGTCGCGGATTGGATACACAGTAATCGATTTCGATTGTCTTTAACTATATTCAATAACCAATCTGGCACCGTAGCTCTGCTGCGGTGCCTTTTTTGTTTACAAGAGATTCTACAAATGCCCTCACTTTAAGCAGCACATGCTCCTTTAATTGGGACTCACAAATTATTTGCCAATTGCGAATTATTTATATTGTATAAGCTTTGATTAGGCTGAAGCCTAACTTTGGAAATAATAGAGATAATCATTTACCCATCAGATGAACAAACCTGATATTGTAATCGTCGGCGGTGGCCTTGCCGGTCTTACTACCGCTTACTTGCTAGAACAAAAAGGCTATCAATCTACCATCCTGGAAGCACGAAACCGTCTGGGGGGACGTATCCTAACCTGCCGATATGATGACGAACCACCGCTAGAGATGGGCGCTACATGGCTCGGTAAAAAGCATACACATTTGATCAACCTGCTCGAACAGCTGGATATTGGGATTTTTGAGCAGTTTATGGGCAACAAAGCCTATTATGAACCTATCTCAACCTCACCTCCTCAGCTGGTGCAACTTCCTGAAAATGAAGATCCCACTTACCGTATCGAGGGCGGTTCCGACAATCTTATCCAAACACTTAAGCAAAAGTTGAACAACTGTTCAGTTGAACTTGGGCAGGCGGTGACATCCATCCAGCAAAACGATCGTGCTGTACAAATTGAAACAACACAAAGCCGGTTTAACGCCGATATCGTAATATTGACACTCCCACCAAAGCTGCTGCACGAGCATATTTCATTTTTGCCCACCCTGCCCTCCTCTCTCACTGATATCGCCGCTCAAACCCATACCTGGATGGCTGACTCAATTAAAGTAGCACTATCCTACCGTACCCCTTTTTGGCGTAAAGAGAATACCAGTGGAACAATCATGAGTAATGCCGGTCCCATTACCGAATTATATGACCACTCCAACCAAGAAGGCTCTCAATTTGCGCTCAAAGGCTTCATGAATGAGGCTTACCATTCACTCTCCAAAAAGGAACGACGAGAACTGACCATAGATCACCTGCAGAAATTCTATGGCAGTAAGGTCGATAATTATTTGTCATACCACGAAACGGTCTGGAGAGAAGAGCCCTATACATTTGCCAATTACCAGCAACACATTCTACCCCATCAACATAACGGAGAACCAATATTCCAAAAATGGTACTGGGATCATTCCCTGCTAGTTGCCGGTTCAGAAACAGCCCAGGCCTTCCCGGGATATATGGATGGAGCTGTTGAGAGTGCCCGGACTGTGGCTAAGAAAATTACTGATCGTTTTTAGTAAAGCTCCCCAATTTTAGCGTTCTGCTCTAATAGTTTAGCCCGGAATCGATTTTTATTCTTATCAATAACTAGATCTGACATGCTCTGAAAGCGTTTCCTCCCGTTGTCGGTTCAGAAGTAGAACTCCTTCAAAGATAGAAACGAGGTTTTAAAGGGCTTAAGAATTATTGTGCTACTTTCCCCTTTCTTCACCTACAGCTCAATCCAAGCCCGATCTTTCTCGGAGGATTCCATGATAGCCCTGACAATACGAATATCTTTTAACCCTTCTTCTCCGGGCACAATGGGCTCCCTGCCCTTCATGATGGCCAACGCATCGTCATCCATCTGGCGCGCCTGCTGGTCCCGGGAATGCGGCGGCAGTGTTTTACCGTCACTCGTTTCGCCCTGGACACCGCTATAGGATTGAAACGGCTCTAACTTGTACCCGCCGTCACGACAGTCGATCCGTAGATAGTTCATAGACTTGCCAAAGCTGGTCTCCCCTTTGGCAATCACACCGCCGGGAAACTGGAGCTCAAATTCGGTAAACTCATCCACTTCATCATAGATGTTTCGCTCTGACCATTGACGGCCGCGTACCGCCACAGGCTCCATCCCCGTAGAATATCGCGCTGCATTGATCGGATAAACGCCCATATCATAAAGTGCGCCACCGCCAAGCTCAGCATCACGTCGCCAGCTGTCCGGCCCGTGAGAACCGCTGTAGCCTGCACCAGTTTCCAGATTCTGGATAGGGCCATACGGCTCCTCCGCTGCCCATTCCATAATCGTCTGGGTATTGGGCTCGTGCTGCAGTCGATAGCCAATCATCAGTTCCACCCCATTGCGGTTGGTCGCATCAATAATTGATTGACACTCCTCCACATTCATAGCCATCGGCTTTTCACACCAGACATGCTTGCCCGCCTCGGCCGCAGCAATCGAATACTTGGCATGCAGCCCGGGCGGCGTCACCACGTAAACAACGTCAATATCATCGTTATTAGCCAGCTCATCCATGGTTTCGTAGGTATATACATTCTTATCCGGAATTGAGTACTGTTCCTGCCACTTCGGAATCTTGGATGGCGTACCGGTTACGATGCCACGGAGTTCACAGTGCTTTGTTTGCTGCAGACCCGGAGCCAGTTGTCCACCGGCATAATTACCTAATCCCAGCAAGGCTACACCCAGTGCCTCTTCTTTATGCGGCAGTAAAACCGATGGGAATCCCACGGCCGATAGTAGAGAACCTCCTGCCACTGTGCTACCCAATTTTCGAATAAAATCTTTACGCGAGATGTTATTTCCCATAACAGAACTCTTATTAGCATTCAATTTTGTAACACAAATCAGGCTTGTACTATTCAGCCTCTTCTATTAGAAGCAAACCGTTATCTAATATTCTCGTAGTACTTTTTGGTGATTCCAGAGTATCAACATCCCATGATAAGTCATTTGTACAAACGTGCCAAGCCGCCGGTAATCCTTGCAATCCTTGCCATTGAAAAACCGTTTTTCAACCTTGTAAAAGGTCGTACTGCAAACCCAGACGAACGAAATATGAGCCGACAATCCATAATTACATGAAATAGAAGAATACGATGAAGAACCTACGAACCGCGACATTCGTCCTATTTACCCTCTTGTCCACAATTTCAACCGCCTGCAGCCAAGCGCCCGGTAACCAGTCGGATGTTGAGTGGCTGATCGAAGTTCTGCAAATCGAGGAGGGGGCAATAGTTGCTGATATCGGGGCCGGAGATGGCGATCAAACACTGGCCATCGCCGAGACTATCGGCCCGGAAGGCAAAATATACAGCACCGAGCTGGGCTCCTCCTCCCTGCGCGAACTCCGGGATGCTGTTGAAGAAAGCAATCTTTCCAACGTGGAGGTTATCGAAGGAGCTCCCCGCCGTACCAATCTTCCCGCCGAGTGCTGCAACGGACTCTATATGCGCCGCGTTTATCATCATATTGATAATCCTAAATCATTTAATGAAAGTTTGTACAAATCCCTCAAACCCGGCGGCAGGCTGGCCATTATCGACTTTGAACCGCGCAGTTCCGAGGCAGAGCCCGAGGGACGCGACTCCGGAAGTCAGCATGGAGTAACGGCCAAAACCGTTGTTAAAGAGTTGACTACAGCGGGTTTCACGCTGATCAACGATCCCAAGAAATCAGGCCGAAATTTCTATGTCGTATTTCAAAAGCCGACAGCAGATTGATCATCGTTTAATAATGAGTTTGGGCGGGGAATTACCCACAACCAGTGTATCAGCTGCAACAACATACACTTCATAGATTAATGTGTCAGGTGGCGCATCAGATTTCACGGTTAATTGCAACATTTTACTACGTCCAATAAGCTGACTCTTGCCATCCAAAAACTGCCCTTCGCTGTAGGTAAAATAATCATCCACTGGTTTGGAAAAGGTAAACCTCATATCCGACCCCTTCGCCTGCCAGTAGATTTTATCTTTCTTTCCGACCTTTAATGTGCCCCTATTATTTCCCTCCTTATCACGAACTCTCCAGACATCAGTATCTCTATCCTTTTCGATAGTCACTTTGATCGTTGCCATAACCTCCGAAAAAAAATCTGACGGCATGAAACCAGCAGAAACCATGCAAAAGGTCAATATTAATATTGTTAGTGCATATTTATTACGCATGAGCTTTCCTCTTTTTGTTTAAAGCCGAACCTATAAATCCCAAGCCCTAACTTATGGTTTTTTGTTTTCATCAAGTTTTTCTTTCATCGCCAAATAACGGGGATCTTCAACCAGTGACTCAAGCTCGGGCTGCGATTCTATATCTGCAATCATAGCTCCTGTAATCCACCGGATAGCCTCTTGACGCATTCCCAGCTTTTCATAGGTCGTTACTGCACGTTGACGAATAATAATATCACTGTCATTGTGATCCAGTGCCTGTTTGATGTATTTAAGGGCTGTCAGCGAGTCCTCTACATCCGAATAATACGCCGCTAAATCGGCCATCAATTCCGCATCATTGGGATTCACGGCTAACTGATCTAACCCTTTTTCGATGGCCGTTAAATAAGAATCCCGGGCACGCTGTTTGTCTCCGCTTAAATCATATGCAGACGCCAAATTTGCCCAAATGGCATACCGGTCAGGCAGCACCTGCAAGGCAAGCTGATACATCTGTGCTGCCTGTTCATATAAGCCTTTTGAATAATAGAGCGTAGCCAAATTACTCGCGACATCCGCATCATTTTTGATAGCTAATGCATTTTGGTAGGCACTCTCAGCTAAATCCAGCTTCCCCTGAAAGTGATAGCTTATACCGAGGTTAGAATAAGCGTTTACATTTTGAGGAGCTAATTCTATAGCTTTTTTAAACTGCTCGGCCGCACTTTCAAAATTCCCCTGCCGTAAATACAACGATCCAAGATCATTATATCCCACCCATAACTGAGGCTTTAATGCGATGGCATAGCGATAGGTAGCCACAGCTTTTTCAATTTTACCTTGTTCATGGTACGTATTTGCCAATTCACGATACGCTTGGGTATAGTTAGGATCAATCTCCAATGCCCTGTTAAAGTGCTCGATCGCAGCCTCATAATGACCTCTTCCGGCGTTAACCAATCCCAATAACGATTGTACCGGCGCCAGCTTCTCATTTATTTGCAGGGCTTGCTGTAATACCACCTCAGCATTTGTTGCTAACTGGACATCATCGGTAGATTCAAAAGTGCGCCAGAAGGCTTCACCCAGCCCTGCATATGCCAGCGTAAATTGGGGGTCTTCTTCGGTTGCTTTCTGGAAAAAATGAATGGCATTCTTTAGCTGGTCCAAACTATTATTTTTCTGCAAACTGGCACGTCCTTTCAAATAATATTCATATGCCACATGGTTAGCAGACCCACCATCGGTTAATACTTCATCAATAGTTGTCGTTCTTTTTATATCTAACATTTGGAGCATTGCCTCAACGCCTTTCCGCTCTAGCAACGAAAAGTTATTTCCGGCTACGGTAACTTGCTTGGTATCCAAGCGATGTACATTTTCGGCATCTACCAACTCTAATATTAATCGTATTGAATCTTCGACAGCTTGAATGCTGGAAAGAATAGCCAGGTTTACACCAAACATCTGGTGCGCCTGACGGGCACTGCGAACCTGCTCGCCGCGCATTTCGCTAGCAGGCATTACCCAGTAAGACTCCTCATGCTTTTCGAGCTCAGAAAGCTTAAAGGAGAAGGTCTCTCCCAATCCATCACAGATCGACTGCAAAGCGGCATTTTGACCAATATTCTCTATTGGCAAGACAGCTAAGTATCTTTTTTCTGGGATACCATGCGCTGCTATACCACTCCACTGATAGATGAAAAATAAAAGCACCAAAACGGCCAACGTTATTCCCGTTACTTTGAACAGATTTGATCGTCGACTACTCGTTGAGCCTTTTTGTTTACTTCTGGGGATAGAAGCTGGAGCTGACGCTGTCAGATCTGCTAAAATGGCATCCATTTGTTGGTAACGCACGGTCTTATCCTTAGTCAGGCATAAGCTTATCACGTCATCAATCCGTTCGGGAATATCAGGATTTCGCTCCGAAACCGGGATCGGCTCCTCTTCGGCAATAGCATATATTAAAGCTGATTCATAAATCCCCTGGAAGGGTAGAACACCGGTAAACAACTCATAGGACACTATTCCAAAAGCCCAGATATCTGACCGTTCATCCATCTCATCACCGGCCAGTTGTTCCGGCGCCATGTACGCAGCTGTTCCCAGTGTTGTCCCCGTTTTTGTGATATGGGCTGTGCCCGTCGCATAGGCCAACCCGAAATCCATGATCTTCACATCCCCCTTTTGGTCCAGCATAATATTCCGCGACTTAATATCACGATGGATAATTCCCCGATCATGAGCAGCCTTGGTACCCTCAGCTATTTGAAGAGCTATTGTGCATTTTTCATCCAAGCTTAACGCACCGTCGTCTATAGCCTCTTTGAGCTCTTGTCCTTCGATATATTCCATCACAATAAAAAGCTCATCTTCAACTTCCTCTATCGCATAGACTTGGGTTACATTAGGATGATTCAATGCAGCAGCTGATTGGGCTTCAAGTGTAAATCGCTTGCGTTCGGTGGAATTACCGGAAATGTGATGGGGCAAAAACTTAAGGGCAACACTGCGCTTGAGTTTTGTATCGCGGGCATGATATACCACTCCCATGCCGCCTTCTCCCAGCTTCGAAATTACTTGGTAATGCAGAAAAGATTTGAGCATCCCTCATCCACTTTTAATTGGTAATAAAACGACTCTCTGCCTTGCCTTACTGCAGATATTAAATTAATATATTTTATACTTAAGTCTATAATAATTAATAATTTATATGTAAATATTAATATTATGCATTTCGTCCGTCACCACAAATAAACTTGCCAACCATGTCCAGTGTAGAATTATTAACTCAAGAGAATAAAGAACTGCAACTAGCTGTCAATGAGCTGCGGGTACTCAACGATATTGCCACTACTATTACATCTACACAACCGGTAGAAACAATTATTGATGAAATTGTGCGGCGATGTATTAAATACCTTGGGGTTGAGGAGGCAACAATAAGCTTGCTGGAGCGTACTACGGGCGCTGAAGAATTTCACACGATGATCCGCCATCTTGACTCTTCGGCAGAACGGGTTCCAATCAAGTTGGATAAGCGTTTAAAGGGATGGATGATCAAACATCGTAAGGTACTGTTGAGCAACGATATTCAGTCGGATGAACGCTTTAATTACTTAAGCAAGGCTTCCTATTCCTTCCGATCTATCGTGTGCGTGCCGCTTATTGCAAAAGGTAACCTGATTGGTTACCTGGCGGTCTTTAACAAGAAAGATGAACGCCCTTTTTCTGATCAGGATCGGCGCCTGCTATCAATCATTGGATCACAGTCTGCCCAGGTAATTGAGAATGCACGGTTATATGAGGAAGAAAAAGCACTGTTCAGCCTTCAGGAAGAAATGCGCATGGCTAAAGATATTCAGCTTAGCCTGCTTCCAAATCATGAACCCCAACTATCCGGATTTGAGCTGTCGGCCACAAACATACCGGCAAAATCAGTTGGTGGAGACTATTATGATTTTTTGACCTTGTCATCCCAAAAAGTTGGATTTTGTATCGGAGACATTACTGGAAAGGGAATGCCAGCTGCCATGCTTATGGCTAACCTTCAAGCAACGCTACGCAGCCAGGTGATCATATTTGAGGACTGTTGCAACTGTTTGAAAGGAACCAATAAGCAACTATACCACAGTACTGAAATCACAAAATTTGCAACCCTTTTTTACGGTATTTTAGATCCTAATAATAATACACTGGAATATGCCAATGGAGGACATGATGCTCCCCTATTGTTCCGTTCTGGTAAGGATGAACCTGAGTTTCTTGAATCAACGGGTCTCCTTTTAGGCATCATGGAAGAGGTGGATTATCAACGAGCTTCAGTATCATTAACTGCTGGTGATCTCGTTCTTTTGTTTACCGATGGCATCACCGAAGCCATGAATGCGCAAGAAGAAGAATTTGGTCTTGATCGGCTTATTCGGTTAGTATCTGACAACCGGCAAAAGCCTTGCAACGAAATCCTTAATACCATTTTGCAGGCCGTTAAAGATCACGCTAACACAGCCTCCCAGAGTGATGATATTACGATCATGGCCATCAAGAAAATCTGAAGGCGATCTTCCATTTGATAACTCTCACCAGCATTTAGTTTTTAAATTAAGCTAAAAACTCGAAAAGCGGACGGTTTATACCAGGATCCCAAAGGGAAAGGACTCACCGTTACTTTTCAAAGTGTAACTGGTATCAGTTACCCATTGCTGCTCAGTGCCGAACAAAGTCATAATGACTATTACGGGGATATATGTTTTTTGATTAACCGATTGTTTATTGGCAGCGATAATAAGATTGCAACCATGAGTGATGATTTCATAAATACAAATGTGGAGCAGTTTGTTGGTGAAATTCAGGATGAAATGGCTAAGAGTTTTCATAAGTTTCAGCTCCTAATTTGCAAAGTCATTTAATTGGACAGTTAATTTATGGATCCCATCACGCATGGAATCATTGGCGCTTCTGCCTCATCCTCAATCGCAAAACGCCAGAAGTTACGTGTTGCTGCCCTAGTCGGAGCTGCCGGCGCAATGCTTCCCGATCTGGATGTGCTCATCGACAGTGCTTCGGATCCATTGCTGCAACTTGAGTTCCACCGCACAATCACCCACTCCTTTGTCTTTATGCCCGTGGGCGCCCTGCTTGTCACAATCTTACTCTGGTGGTTTTTAAAAGCTCGACTCACATTCAAAGAAATATATCTGTATAGCCTGGCCGGGATTGCAACGGCTGGTCTGGCCGACACCTTTACCAGCTATGGCGTACAGCTGCTGTGGCCGTTTTGGGAGACGCGCTTTTCCTGGAACCTGATCTCGGTCTTCGATCCTTTATTCAGTCTTGTATTGCTAGTTGCATTGGGATGGGCACTCATCAAGAAAAAGCACTTGAGCATATATTTTACTCTTGCCTGGATCCCCTTGTATCTGACTTTTGCTTTGTTCCAGCAGCAACGAGCCAGCATCGTAGCCCAAAAGCTGAGCACCCAGCGAAATCACAACATTGAGAAACTGATCATAAAGCCAACGATCGCCAATGAGCTGCTCTGGAGCATTCGCTATACCTCTGATGATACCCTGTATGCCGATGGCGTCAGATTATTGCCTTTCACAGATCCCCAAATTTACACAGGCACATCTACGAACTTGCTCAACTGGCAGGATCAATATGCCAAGTTCCGTGGCACGACGCTCTACAACGATATTGCTCGTTTTGATGAACTATCCGATGGAATTCTTATCACACACCCTGACACCGCAAAAGTAATCGGCGACGGTCGTTATGCTATGCTTCCAACCTCGGTGAATCCACTCTGGGGAATCAAAATTGATACAACCGACACAGAAGAGCACGTAGAATTCAACACTTATCGCAATGCAAGCTCAGCTATCCGCGGCCAATTTTTAGATATGCTACTGGGTAATACGCTCATTGATTAACCAGCCACTCGAGGGTATCCACACCGTCCGGCTTCCACGATATCGGCGGCTGCTGGGCATCCGAAAGATATTCGGTACGCTCTTCCCAACCGCGTATCTCACTATCGGGATGCGGCACATAAATGCTCTGCAGTTGATCGCTATACTGATCTGCCAGCTCAGCTACGGTTGACTCCTCTCCCTGCACCCAGTAACAGACAAAATCCTGATCCAGCTCCAAGCCCCCCTCCTGCAGCAGAAAGTAATCCAGCCAGGCCTGCGACCGTTCGATAGCCTTATTGTAAGCATACTGCTGCTTCAGCTTGGGTGCAGGTGCCTCGTGCTGGGGATTTTCAAGCCAGAACGACTCAATATAATCGGTGAACTCACACTTGATTTCATCCAACGAGAACGGGGACACTACAATCGCCACCGACCGACAGCCCTTTCCGCCGTAGCGAAAAATTCCTTCCGCCAAATCTTGCATCGTGCGCTCATCCTTCCGATCAACATAGGCCATCGAAAAGTGAGCAGTACGGATTAAATAGCGAGCATGCTGTTTCGCCAGGTTCCATTTTTGGATTGCATCCTTAACACCCGGCACCGAGGATTCTGATCCCGCGAAAATGATGGCATCGTGCGGCATATCCTCAAAGTCGTGCAGCCGGTGCGTCCACTGTACATCCATGTCAGTCCATACAGCGGTTTTCTTCACCTCATTCAAAAAAGTTGGTAACAAGTAGGGATCCTTCCGCGATATCTTTCCGGTGTATCGCGCGCCACTCAGCAGCGTGCTAAACGCATCCTGAAATCCTACAAGTGGTAAATTACCGGCATGCAGGCACAGTATATTCTGCGATGAGGCATCTTGGTCATCGGTTATCCCTGCTCGCTCGACCCACTCTTCGATCGCAGTCTTGCTGATACTTTCCTTGATCGCCCTAATGGCATACTTGATATCCTCAAAACTGAAATAGCCCTCCCGAACCGTCCGATCGATGGCATCCATCAAGTAGTGATTGTCGCTGCGAAGCCAGTTATCGGTGGCTTCTAATATAGTATCTATACGTTTTTCCAGATCTCCCATTTTACATACTGATATTTTTTAAACCCTGCGGGTTTTGTAGCTAACCTTACTTAATTGCTTGCACTTAATTTTACAACATATCCTTAAACCGACAGGGTTTTTTACTAATCTTCTTCGATTAAAAAATTACAGCCGCGCAAGTCTTGGGGATTCCACCGCCCCAGCACCTTGAAGCGCCCGTTCTTGTCCATGACGCCTTTATCACCGGTCAGTAGAAACGAGCAGCTGTGGACATTCGCCAGGTCAACAACGCCAATCAACCCTTCGTTATAAGGATCCAGCTCTTCGGCGGGATTATCCGGGTTACGGATACTCACTTGCATCCACGGCACCGTTCGAAACCACTGCCCGCCGGTGGCATATGCCTGGCTCAACAGCTCGGCCATGCCATACTCCGAATGGACCCTCGTGCTGTCCAGCCCAAAGCCATTTGCCAGTTGCCGGTGCAGTTCTTTTTTGGTCATTTCGCGGCGGTGCGTTTTCATACCGCCAGTCTCAATGACGATACTGTTCGAGGGCAGCGCTGTTTTCTCCATTTCCAGCAGGTCGATCAACCCAAACGCCGCCCCAAAAAGGATGAGTTGCTTGGCACTATCTTGTACTTTTTTGATTTCGGATTTCTTCAGTGGCTCATCCAGCGGCAAAAACTTACTTAGTCCACTGTCATCTTGCTCGATAAGCTTCTGTATCATATAAATCAGCGATGATCCGGGGTTGTCGGCGTAGCCGGGCGTATAGCCCCAGATAACAGCTGACTCCAGATCATAGAAATGGTTGAATCCTTTCAAGATAGATTGGTCATAAATCGAGGAATCCATCACCCTGTGCACGCTGCGCTGCATACTGGAGGTGCCACTGCTTTTAAAGGTGATCTCAGGCTCGAGATCCGGCCGGGAAGTCACCTCGGTGTCTTTGAATGCCTTGATAGGTAAAAGAGGAATAGCTTCGACGTCATCCTGAACTCGTTTCAGAATAGCAGGATTCAAGGCTTCACAATACCGTCGGTACACTGCATTGTTTTCGTACTGGTACTCAAAGACCTCCCGGGCTTTTTCCTCAAACGATGTTTCATCCGAAAATATAATTGACGACCAATCTTTCATATAATTTATCTTACAGTTTCATAGAGCTACACAAAAGAGCCACAGAGAGAATAAAACTTTGTATATTCTAGTGTCACCTTCTGCAATGGAATTCTTGTTATTCCAATCCCACGCGTTCAAATATTCGCTCAATATTACGGGTATGGTGCTCCAGATTAAACGCTTCGTCGATATCCTCATCAGATAGCGTATTCGTAATCGTCTCATTGGCCTCGACCAGATCTCGGAACATGGTTTTCTCTCTCCAGGCCTGCATCGCCAGCGGCTGGACGGTATCGTAGGCCTTTTCGCGCGACATTCCGCCCTCGTCAATCAACATGTGCAACAGACGCTGAGAAAACGTCAGTCCATACGTCTTGTATATATTCTCTTCCATGTTATCCTCGTAGACCGTCAGCTTTTCGACAACCCCGGAGAACCGGTTGAGCATGTAATCCAGTAGAATGGTTCCATCCGGCAGGATGATCCGCTCGACAGAAGAGTGCGAAATATCGCGTTCGTGCCAGAGCGGAATGTTTTCATAAGCCGACATCATATAGCCGCGGAGTATGCGCGAACATCCGGAGATATTTTCAGAACTGACCGGGTTTCGCTTGTGCGGCATCGAGGATGATCCCTTCTGATCTTCAGCGAAAAACTCTTCAGCCTCCCGCACTTCGCTGCGCTGCAGGTGACGAATCTCCACCGCAATCTTCTCTAGGGTGGATCCAATGAGAGCCAGTGTGGAAATGTAATCGGCGTGGCGGTCGCGCTGCAGGGTTTGCGTTGAAATAGGTGCCGGCGTTAGTCCCAACTCTTCACAAACTGACTCTTCGACTTCGGGCGGGATGTTTGCAAATGTCCCCACCGAACCGCTCATCTTGCCAAACTCAACGCCTTCGGCTGCCCGCTCAAACCGCTCGAAATTGCGTTTCATCTCGGCATACCAAAGCGCGCATTTTAAACCAAAGGTAGTGGGTTCGGCATGCACGCCGTGGGTGCGCCCCATCATCACCGTGTATTTATGCTCTTTGGCTTTCTCAGCCAGCACATCAATCATATGCTGGATATCCTTGCGCAGAATTTCGTTCGCCTGCTTCAGGCGATAACCGTTGGCCGTATCAACCACATCGGTGGATGTGAGCCCGTAGTGGACCCACTTTTTTTCGTCGCCGAGCGATTCCGAAACCGACCGTGTAAAAGCTACTACATCGTGTTTGGTTTTCTTTTCAATCTCCTTAATGCGATCGACGTCAAAGGAGGCATTTTCGTACAGTTTTTCAACGTCCTCCTTGGGAATTTTACCCAGCTTGCTCCAGGCGTTGCAGGCAGCAAGCTCGACCTCCAGCCACGCTTGAAATTGGTTTTCCAGCGTCCATATGTCGGCCATTTCTTTGCGGGAATATCGCTCAATCATGAAATAAAGTATCCAGTGAAATTGGGGTTTATTAGCTGATCAAAGATATCGGTTTTATAGGAGAAAGGCAGAGGTAAAATATGTCAGTGTTAACACACTCAACCGGTTTTTAAAATCCAGATAAATAAAGTAGATTCCTCAAAAATAAATAAGTCCGGGCCAGATATTCCACTGACCCGGACTTTCCTCTCATTAACGCGTCCAAAGGACGCACGGGTATTGAGGGTACGATATTCTTAGTGTAGAAGCAGTTTAGTTACCTTCCTTTACTTCTTTAACTGCTTCAACATTCTCATCTTTAATGACATCCTCATACGTCTTGCCCATTTCCCGAAACTCAGAACGTTGGTTTTTCAAGAGTTCACGAGACGACTTGAGTCGACCATTCCTACGGTCAGCTAACGTAGGTTCGATACTTGCTTTAATAAGGATGACAAGCTCTTGTTCAATACGATCATCGGCATTGTATCCAAAAAGGTAGCGGAGACCAAAGAACCAACCTGGCAGATCTTTGAGGACGGGGATCCCTTTGCGAACCTTTACATTTTCAGTTCGGAAAAGTCCCGCAATAACGGTCGACTCACCATCCAGAAGTAGGATCTCGGAATTAGCCTGTTGCTTGTTGATAACAGTACTCACCGGATCCGGCTGGGCTGTTGAACGTTCGGCCGAAATTTCCATGTCGATGAACGTTGAATCTCCCTGCTGCACAATAAATGGGGTAACCGTAAGGATGGTTCCCACGCTGAAGAACCGGTCGGTAACGTTGCCCGCAAAGTCTCGCTGCTTAATAGAGAAGTCCTGCCCAACTTGGATGCGGCCTTCTTCACCGTCCAGCACTTTGATCTCTGGTGTGGCCAGAACCTTACCAAGGTTATTAGCTTCAAAGGCTTTAAACAACGCTCGCACTTCGATGCCACTGCCGGCTATTTCCCCAAAGTTGACTACACCATTGAAGAGATTCTGCGTTACTTCCTGTGCAGCCCTGCTACTTACCTCTACATAATCACCACCAAAGCCGACATCCGGCAGGCTTTGACGAACTCCGCCAGAACCACCAGACCCACCGCCTGAGCCTGCGCCACCACCAGAACTCGGATCCAACACCTGGCTTAAACCTTCTGGTCGAAAATTCAGATTATGGATGGTGCTCCAGTCGACGCCAATTTCACGCAATGCTCGCTTGTTGCCTTCGAAGAAAATGGCCTTAATGCGCACTTCCCGGCTCCCAAAATCCACCGGTATTCTCTCTACTTTAGCTTCAGCGGGTACTGCACCACGGTAAACCTGCTCGTCTTTTTGGGCTTCCTTAATTTCGAAGAATCTAGGCGATTCAACGACCGCCAATCCCTGGACGTCAGCAATATACAGCAGTGCCTCTTTCCAGTGTACCTTACTAATAGGGATGCCAATTGCATCGGTGGTGTTTGTCCGATCCACGATAAATTTATCGGCATAACGTTGTGCATACTCGTTTAGCAAGTCGATTGCTTCCTCGAACGTCATCGTTTTGCTCAAACTGATCATCTCATCCGGGCTGTAATACTCTCTTGCCGGCAGCTCCTGGTTGCCTTGGGCCTTTGCCATTGGAGCCCAAAGTATAGCTAGTGAACATACTACCACTGCTGTGAAAAGCGTGTACTTAATTTTTTTATTTATAATAGTTTTCATCATCGTAATACCCGTGTTATGTATTTAATAATTCCACCTTTATTTAATTCAAAGGTCGCTTCGTTTTTGCTGGTGTCAACCCTGATTAATCTACCCAGATATACCTCATCTCCGACGTACATATAGCGTATTTTCCCGTTTTGATCTCTCAGTGAGATAAAGTTAGCCCCAATACTCACCAATGTACTTTCTTCTACATTTGGCAAGTTCTTCTCATTTTCTCTGACATCATGTATCAGCGGATAAAATGAGTTGTAGCTAAAAACAGGCAGCTCTTTTCTCGGCTTTGTTGAATAGTCGTCGAAGATACCGTCTCGGTCGAACAGGCTTTCCAGCTTAAAGCTGTAGTTCACCCGTCCCAGGTTTGTTATTCCTGCCAACGGCTCAATCGACATTTGTTTTATTTTAAAAAGCGGTCGCCCGTACTCCAACCGATTTATAAAGGTGTTAACGTTTTTGTAGTACCCTTCTCCACTTACATCAAATTTTAGTGAGCCGAACTGGTCGTAATGTGCCGAGTCAACGGCTACAAAATTCATATAAGTAAAGGCATCTTCCTGACCCAGTGAAATGAGTGAGCTATATACTTCATCGGCATTTTTAGCCTTTACGAGTAATTTAGCGCTTTTATCCACATTGTCTTTTACCTGTTGATATTGAGCTACCAGGTTATTGTAAGTGTTGGCGACTTTTTGATGTTCGTACAGCTGCTCTTTCTTTTGACTTATTTTTTCGTCCAAGTGAGCTATATCTGCATCTTCCACCAAATAAAACCGCGACCACCCCGTGCCAACCATGAGAACCCATACCCCGATCATCATGAGAGAGTTTCTTATTGCGTAAGTCACTGTCTTGTACCCCGTTTTTGTTATTGGTTGTTGTTATTTGAACTGCTCTTGAATTTTTGATTCAAATCGTCTGTAAAATTGTTGTACACCTTGATTGAGAATTTGTACACCTTCACATCTCTCATATCAACTACCGACACCGCTTTCAGGTCGGCCCATTTGAATAAATTGGCCACCTGTGGAATGCGATCTCGCGCGGTGCTGTATCCCTGCAGCGTAAAGCCGTCTTCGGCATACCTGATACGGTCGATCCAGACGTGTTTAATGGATCCCAGCCCGTCGTTCAGTGTCTTGAGTATTCCACTCCAGTAGAACGCGCCGTCGCCAAGGTCGTTAAGCAGATCCATCTTCGTCTTCTCAATCTCATAGAGATTTTGAATCTCGTTAGCCTCTTTGACTACCGGCTCCAGATCCACGATACTCAACTCGGTGCGAAACAGCTCTTCATTGAGATCTTTGATCTGTTGCTGTTTTTCTTGATACATGTGATTCCAGAGCACCGGCGTAACTAACAGCAGTAACAACACCACGAACCCGTGCCAGCCCAGCTTTAGCACATTCTGGCGTTCCTGGATGTAATTGGGAAGCATCGAATACGCGGCAAAGTCAGCATCTTTGGTCTCGGCAGCCGACATTGCGGCGCCGATGGCCGAGGTAAAGAACCCTGAAACAACCTGCAGGTGATCCGGAATGTTGATGTAGTCCGATTTAAACCGAAACTCATCAACCGTAATACCCGGAAACTGCTTTTTGAAATAATCTATGGATGTTGCGTTCAGATCATTATTGGTAATCACCAGCCGGTCTAGCCCTTTGAGTTCGCCCGTGTCCAACTGGAATAAAATCTTACTGAATATTACATCCAGTATGCTCTTGGATACGCGCCCCTCATCGATGGGAGAAATCGTATGCTGAATCTGATCACCCTTCATGAAAAACACACGGCTGCGATTAAAGCCCATGTGGATAACACAAGTAATTTCATCCGCATCAAGTTTGTAGTTCTTCTTGATGAGACCGGCCAACAAACCCTCATCGGGCAGCATTTGCCTGATCTCTATCTTATTGTCTGATATCGTGCGGGCGTTATCCAGCAACTGCAACAGATACGGCTTTTGCTGATATGAGGCCAACAGCAACGACCCCTCTTGCCTGATTTGATACTCATAATGATCAGCACTGGGAACCACCCCGTACACCTTCTGCAGATGCTCCGTTATGTAGCTTTCCAGTTCTTTGGTTTTAAGCTGATTAAAATCCTGATCCTTAAGCAGCTGGAAATTCGTGTCGCCGGTCTGGATGGTCATTCCCACCTGCACTTTTCCCTTGCTTAGCTCTTCCAGGGCATCTTTCAGTGTAACAACATTAGTGTTGAAGGTGTCGCGTGTTTCACCATCTTTCTCAACTGCCATAAGCAGATCCAGGTCGCCATTAGTTTGCAGAGTGTCGTCATAGCTCTGATCAATCCCGAAATGGAAATCCTCGCTGTAGTCTTTGACGATCTCTTTGGAACGGTTTTCCTTGCGCTTTTTGTCCATCTCTTCCTTAATCGCAATACGCTCCAGCTGAGCCAATTTCCAGGCTCCCTTCTCTTTCTTGATCCGGGCAATTTTTAACAAATCCCCGTCCAGTGTTAAGCCTATGTATTCTTTTGTACCCATATCGTTACCCTACCATTGTATTTAGTTTGTCAACTGTAGACGGATTAAGCAGTTTCTGCATCCGCTTTTTGTTATTAGCATAGTTCATGGCGGTATCTTCCGAGATTTTACCTAGCTCATACAGGCGTTTAAGATCCTGTTCCATGGTATGCATCCCCATTTTGCCCCCCTCCATAAGCATCTGGTAAATTTCGCCGATGTTGTTATTTCGAATAGCTGCCTTTACTGGTGGTGTTACCAACAGCACTTCTTTGGCCAATACCCGTTTGCCATCCAGACTTGGCACCAGCTTTTGGCTGATTACACACGTCAATACATCGGCCAGCCGAAGGCGGATGCGTACTTGCTCCTCATACGGTACTTCGCCCAATATTCGCTCTATACTTTCCATAGCTGAAGAGGTATGTAGTGTACCGAAGGTCTTGTGCCCTGAATCAGTAATTTCAAGGGCGGTCTGTATCGTTTCGGGATCCCGGAGCTCTCCAATCATAATGATATCCGGGTCCTGTCGCAGCGCCTGAACAGCTCCCTCTTTAAACGAAGCCACATCGCGACCTACTTCACGGTGTCGGATGATACATCGATTAGGCTCGTGCACCAGTTCCACCGGCGATGCTATAATCACTACATGGGCTTCCATGCTGCGGTTATTAGCATCAATGATGGTATCCAACGTACTAGACTTACCCGAGCCCGTAATACCAGTCACCAGAGTCAGCCCATATTGAAAATATTTCAGGCTTACTGCTTTAGCTACTTCGGGATGAAGCTCGAGTTCTTTAAAGGGACGAATGACGTTGTCAATACGCCGCATATTCAGCGCTAGGTGTTCCATATCATAGTAAATGTTGGCGCGGAAACGCTGATCCGGCGCCTGCTCTTTGGTTATGGTATACGAGAAATCGATATTCCGATTCTCAAACAGCTTAGCCCGTTGTTGAGGCATCAATAAATTCAACAGCAGAATATCAGTCTCACACTGGTTGAACTTGTGCTCTGTATCCACTGGATTTTTATCGCCGTGGATACGATACCAAATGTTTCCCATACATCCGGGACCTCCCAGGTCGATGTCGGAGGCTTCAGCCTCTTCCATCAGGTTTAGGAAATATTCCAGTTGTTTGCGCAGGCTCATACGCCACATTTCTGACTGCTTGTCAATTAGCCCCGCCATCTCCTGCTGCATCGTTACTCCGGTCAAGCTAGCCGGCAACTGCTTTACCAGCGGCTGAACTACCGTCGATATTTGTTGTAGGATTTGATCTATTTGTTGTTTTTCCATGATATACGTACCCCTTTATTCGTTTTATTTTACCCGATTTTCTCTCTCTGTTATTCGAAGACGTCTATGATTTTAAAAGACGATGGCATACCTCTGGTTGCTGCCTTGCGAGCATAGTCCAGAGCCATGCTATTGTACAGGATTGACAAGTTTCCTGTTAGATCAATAGTGGTGGTTTTTGTAAACTCATTAGGTGACCCCACTACTACTGTTCCATGCAATGTCACATTACCTTGCCCATCTAAACCCCATGAATTTTCAAATATAATTAGCCCGTAAAAATTAAATGTTCCCGCAGCATTTAAGGTCGTTTCTACATCCAAATCAGCATTTTCGCGGATTATCATTATCCCATACCCATTTGTTTTACCCGCAATTTTAGCATAATTATCGATTAGAAAGACTCCCGGATTTCCTGGGCTACCAAGATCCTCGGTGTAAGGTCCGCCGTTTAACTTGGTAGCATTGGGCGACAACATATCAATCATCTCTGCGAGTGGCGCAAAATCCATCGTCGGGTTTATCCCGATACTGGGCTCCTTACCAGAACCTGTATTTCCATCTATCTGGTCTAAAAACTTGAAGGTAGGATCTTTAGCAATGATTTTGTTCTTACTTGCCTGATCAATAACAGAAATTCCTGGCAGCCCAACTGAATCTTCTCCACTTTCATCCAACCCATTGATATAAAACGAACCTCCAAGATCCGTTAAAAAGTCGGGATTCGTGAATGCAAGAGCCCCTGGTATATTCGGCAACTGAGGATAAGCAATTTCCACTTTGTAATTGAGTACTGTTGTTATGCCATCCATAACAACTTCTGAAATCAAGCGCAGCTGATCATCACCAAGTGCTGGATTCACGCTTTTATCTTCGATTACTATTGAAGCTATTCCGTAATCAAGGGGTACAATATAAGCCTGATTGCCATTTCTCCAGGTTATATCCTCACGCAGCTTGTGGAGCGTCAACTCCACTCCTGAATGTGCTAGGTTTCTAATCTCTGCAACATTTGCATATGAAGCCGTTCGTTTGGCCAGTGAAATGTGACGGTCATTGAGCTTGATTTGAATAATCCCCAGCACAACAATTGTTACAGCACAAATGTAAATTAATGGGCGTCCCATGTTATTCTCCTAAAGATTATATACTCAACGGCATAAAACTCTTTTCCCAAGCAGCTTTCATGTATTTATCTCCAATAGGATCCAAGCTTTCGCATAAAATTTCTATGTTAACCTTCCGTACCTCACTGAGGATGCTGGTAGGGTTATTTAGCTTATCATAGTATGACAAGCTAAAGTTTACTACGCCCAGTTTGATTGGTGTGCTAACACCGTTTATCGTCCTGGTCAACAAATAATCATTGGGATTAGTGGTCTCATTTACCATCTGCGCCTTGTCAAACTCCCATTTAACTTCTTCTACGACGCCGTCATCATCCAGGTCGCTCTGATAAACAAGTTTCGTTGCCGTAGCTTCTTGTAAACTATTGCCAGCAACTCCGTATCCTATTTTCACGAAATCATGAGTGATAACATTGGCCACCGCATCGATATTTACCTTGGATACATGGTCGCTCATTGATTCCATTGAACTTTTGAACAGATTCATGTTTACATGTACCAGCGACAGCACCAGAATAGAACCAATAACAAAACTTGAGATCAGTGAAAAATTCATCTTATTATCCGTTAATAGTATGATTTTATGTATGTCACTGCTACGGTGTCTTTCGTCTCCGAAACCACTTGCACAAACAGACGTTTAAAAGATGTTTTCAGAACCGATACTTGTTTCAAATCATTCTCTTGCATATAGTCAACTCTACAGCTGGTCTTAAAAATACCGGTTTGCGTTGTATCGGTACGCGTATAGTTGTGGTAGTCATCAAAATCATCAAAGTATGGGTACACTTCTCCGGCATCAGGACCTAAGCTCGAAAAATCGCTGTCTTTGAGAGACTTCAGTGATCCCACAGCAGCTTCATCAAAAGCCTTGCTGCGGGACTCATCGGCGATGTTCTGTGCAAGAGCCACTGCGGTATAATCCAGTTCCGATTTGACCATCGTTTTGGTGTTGTTTAACAGCACACTCGTAAGTCCCAACTGTAGCATCGCAAAGATGAACATGGAAGCTACCAGGAGAATATATTCGGATGAATCAACCATAATTTTGTGTCCTCAGTGTTTTCTAATAAACTCTTGTGTTTAATCATCAACTGTCATTGAAAGGACTTCTTCAATGGAAGTTATCCCCTCTTTAACTCGTTCTCGGCCCGATGCCCGCAGGGTCATCATGCCGTTTTTGATAGCGTACTCTCGAATCACCTCGTCATCCACGTTAGCGCCGGCATCCAAAATGAGGTGCCGAATCTCCTTGGTGAAGTAAAGTGCTTCAATGATAGCCGTACGGCCCTTGTAGCCATGATTACAGTGCTCACAGCCCAGTTCGTGCGCTTTATAAAATGTTGTTTCAGCAATTTCTTTATCTGTAAAACCAATTCCGCGCGCTACCTGTGCATGTAAATCATGATCCTCTGTCTTGCAGTGATCGCACAGCTTGCGCACCAGTCGTTGTGCCATAATCAGGTTTACCGCATTGGCAATCAGGAAAGGCTCAACCCCCATCTTATACAACCTTGAAATCGCACTGGGCGCATCATTAGTATGCAGCGTCGAAAACGTCAGGTGACCAGTATTGGCCAGCTTAATGGCAATTTCGGCGGTCGCCAGATCCCGAATCTCTCCCACCAGTACGATGTCAGGGTCGTGACGCAGGATACCCCGCATCGACTGATCAAACGACATGTGGCTGTTGATCTTGAGCTGTCGCGCTCCGTATATGATATATTCGGTCGGATCTTCGACTGTTAGCACGTTTTTCGACGGATCCATCACGTGGTGCAGCGCCGCAATCAAACTCGTGGACTTACCGCTCCCCGTAGGGCCGGTAATAATCACAATACCCGAGGGCTTGTTGATAGCCTTGCGGAACAGGTCCAGTGCCGTCGTCTGCAGGCCCAGCTTATTCAGGTCGGTGATTACTTTACGGTCATCAAGGACCCGAATCACTACCGACTCGAATTTTCGATTAAACTCGGTACCCACAATTGGCATGATGGAAACTCGAAATCGAATATTTACATTGTCGATACTCCGCTGGATAAATCCATCCTGGGAACTGTCGCGCTCAAAACGATCTACATTTCGTGTTTTGTCTTTTACAACGGCGATGAGTGCCTCGGGCTTCACTTTTTCCTGTTTATGCCAGAGTTGCAGCTTGCCGTCGATGCGAAACCGGATGTCCGTCATGGCTCTACCCATCGGGATAATATGAGCATCACTGGCGCCCCGGCGTACCGCCTCAACCAACATGCCTTCGATAAGCTTGTTAAGCATGCTCTGGTTGATCTCAGCATCCAGCTCCTCTTCTTTAATCTCATCTTCTTTGGTGCCCGGCAGATCGGGATCTTCAAATTCAATTTCATTAATCTGCTCTAGAATATTGTTCTTTTTGTACAGCACATGCTCGATTATCGACAACAGCGAATCGTGTCTACAATACACCAACTCAACATGATTGGCTGAAAGCTCATTGGCCAGATCGGTAATGCGAGGGTTCATAGGATCGGATGTCAAGATCACTACCTTCTGATTCTGCTGCGAAATGGGCAGTGCATCGAGCTCAATAAAAGCATTCAACATTTTTTCAGGAATGCTTCTGTTGACCTCTTTAATCTCTCTTAACTTCTGTTCATCCAGCCCACCGGCCTCCATCTTAAACTCTTTGATGACAAAAATATCGGCAATGGCTTTCATCAACAGGTCACGATCTACGTGCAGCTGCTCATGCAGGATCTGGGCAAACTTACGTGCAGACATATCCGGATCGGTAGCCTGGAGCTCAAACGCTCTGTCAAGCTGTACTTTGGTAATTACTCCGTTGCGATGGAGAATCTCACCAATATGCCGATGTGTTTTTACTTTGCCCATGGTGGTTGTTAATTACAGGTTATGTATAAAGTTAGATTTCAATCGTTGGTTGAATGATAGCCGCTTCGGATGAAACGATAGTGATGGCAGCCAGCACAATGGCTATAATGATGTTAACCCCCACATTTATCAGTTCAACAGTAGTCTGCAGTTTGTATTCGGTCTGCACCTGGTAATAATCGGCCAGCTGCTTGGCGTTGTCGCGTACAGATCCCGACTCAGCACCCAGTTTAAACCGGCTCAGGGCTGTTCTTGTAAAGATTCCGGTAGCGGTCAAAGCTTCAACCAAACCGGTACCATCACGCAGCATCTTCTTGATGGCGATATCTTTAATCTGCCGTTCCATATACACGTTTCGGCAGGCTTCGGCAGCCGTTTTGATCACTTCAATATTTTGTCCGGAATCGCTGTAGAGCGTATAAAACACGCGTGCAAAAATTTCTATACTCATCTTGTGCAACAGATCCCCCATCACTGGTATCTTGATGATATATTTGTCCAGCACATATTTGCCTTTTGGCGTATTCACGTAATACCAGAACAAAGCGATAGGCGTGATAAACGTTAGTGTAATTGCAATCCAGTGATCCTGCATAAAATAGCTGGCCTCCAGTGTGGCGGCCGTCATCGGCGGCAGCTGGATGTTATACTCCAGGAACATCTCCGCCATCAACGGAAAGATGTAGCCCACGTAAAACAGGACTACTCCAAGTATTGCAGCTAGGGCAATGCTCGGCATCAACAGTGAACGGCGCAGGTTCTTTTTAAACAAAGCGTCTCGTTCCATGAATTTAGCAGTACTCTCAAAAACTTCGGCCATGTTACCGCTTGTGGATGCAATACCCAGCATATGAGCGGCAAACTTGCCAAAGACATCGGTATGCTTGCCATATACTTCATATCCCTCTTTCCCATCTTGCAAATCTTTTTGAATCTCTCGAATAACGTTTTTAAGACGCTTGTTGGCCGTGTCTTCATAGAGCAGAGTCAGTATCTCATTGTATGGCAGCCCTTGGCGAAGCAGATCGGCAGAAAGGCGAATAAAGGTGACAACCTCTCCTGATGATACGGTACCTCTGAAATTAAAAAAATTCTTCTTGATGCTTACGACCTGGTAACCCAGTTTGTTCAGGGCATTGGTCAATTCTTCTTTACTGTAAGCCTCTTGCTCTCCCTGAATCATTTTTGAGGAGTTGCCATTGCCCTGAACTTTATATGAGTAGAGCGCTTTCTGTTCGAGGGCGGAAATCTCAATATTCCTTAGTTCTGCAAGCTGATTAATTTTTTGTTTGGCTTCTTTCTTGCTGGCAGTCTCAAATTCTGCCTGAACCATCTTGTTACCCTGTGTCCGTCCTGTAAATCTAAAGCGTGGCATAATAGTAGAGGATTAAATTGTTGTTACCCGATTCGCTAATTTTAAATACCCGTTCCCCGTTTACTCTCTATACTTTGATTCGGTCCGGGAGAGGCAAAAGTGCCCCTCCCTTCACGAATCCTCTCTCAGCTATTTTATTAAAATAACTTAAGCTAGCGCTCTCTTTATTTAACAGGTGTTGTACTAAATGAGATACTGTTCTTAGTAACTGTAGCTACCATGTTATTTGTAGTCCAATCATCTATTTGATTCGGATAAGCTGTAATAGTGCCACCACTAGCATTAATTACGAAACGGGCATTGCCATTTACAAAGTCAATTTTGCTAGTACTATTAGCTTTGTCATATCCAAAACCTAGCTTATCAGCATCTACACCAGTAAAGGTTCCGTTTCCTCCACCCAGCAATGTAGGTTTGATTGCGTATCCTTGCATTTGCGCAGCCAGTGTTAATACATCCTGACGGGTAGCATCGATATTGGCATTTGCCATGCTTTGGCCGAAAATATTAATAGCCACAACGGTAGCTACACCCACGATGATGGTTACCAGAATTACGAGTAAGAGTTGTTGCTGTCCCATAATGTTTACCTAGTTGTTTTTACTTTATTGATTAAATAGCCCGTTCGAAGGTATTAATTTTGCCAACGTCCGGTATTAACGAGGCTACCGTTTTTTGCCAACTTCTCTTTTTATTAAAAAGCTTGCCCTCTTTTACCCTATTTGGGTTGGAAGAGATTCGGCTGAAACCTTTGGCCTCGCTGTACTATGATCCAAAGGTTGTGCCAATCCCTGATTTCCATCTATTAGAAAAATCTTATCTCTCTATCTCTCAAGCTTTTACGGGATAACTTATACGGCAACCATGGTCCTGTTTTTGCTAGACTTATCTACCTTTCTGTGGAATACATAAATGGAAGTATACTTTCTTCTTTTTCTAGCATTTGAGTAATCAATACAGCAGAAGAAAAACCACCGCAGGATAGCAATGGTACTTAATTACCCACGCGGATAAACATTTGTTACACAGCCCACCGGCAGCGGGTAAGAATTACTCATTATATTTTAGAGCTTAATCGCTACCGCAACTGGTATTCGAGCGCTGATCTTTTATTTTTGGGTAAAGCTAATTTCGAAATGCTTTCTGTCTGTGAAATATATTTTGCGATGCCTTCTGTTACTTGTAATCACCGGATGCCTGGCGTCCCCGAAACAGAAATCTTCGGAAACGGATCTCTTTATGTGGATGGGATCCAATCACCTTATCCAAAAAGAGTCCCGGATGTATGAGTCGATGCTGCTGTTTGCCAAACGCCACAGTATCATTCCGTATGAGTCTGGAGCAAATACGGTAGCAGATCTCAAACGATTTCTAAATCATACCAAGGAAAAAGATATTCCCAGGACCTGGATTGAGATCGGTCCCAAGCAGGAAGGGCTCACAATTAAGGAGTTTATAGAAGAGCCAGCCTCGAGAACGGCTACGCTGAAACGCTTTCGAGAGCTGGCACAGACCTACAAATCATACTATCCCGATTTTGCCCGGGTCACAATTTTCGACGAAGCGCCGCTGGGAGCGTTTGCCCGCGACCCGCAAAATGAAAACTACGAGGAAATTTTTGCCCAGTTTAAAAACTATGCTCCCAAGGCCTTTTCGCTGCTGTACAAGGCTTTCAAAGAAGAATTTCCGACAGCGGAAGTAGGCATTTTCCTGCATCACCCGCACAACGCTTCGCCTGCAATGGCCGGTCAGTACTCCTACATAAAATCGTTCATGCATCGTGCTGACTCCCTGGGAGCCACTCCCGACTTCATCTATTCGGATGTCTATCGCGGCTACTTTAACCGCGGCTATGGGCAGGAGACCACCGAACGGTATATCACCGATGTCGTTAGTCACACTAAAGAGGTGGCCGAAAAATACGATGCCGAAGCCTATCAGCTGGGACAAACGCACACGATCAAGCTGGGATATACGCCCAGCCAGCGCCAGATCGATACCAACGTGGAGGCTATGCTGCGGGGCAACCCCGATGGCATAGGCTGGTACTGGCCCAATTATGCCGGCACCAACATGATTAAAGACAACAACGGAATTAAATCTACCGATGTGGATATCTCTTTTAATCCATTTGGTCCCAACAACTGGGGCACCATCGGTCCGGCGGGATCGCTGTACGGCACGTCTCGGGACCGCTTCAGCTATTCTTATCTCCGAATGCTGGAGGCGACCGACAAAATTACCCCGGAGAAATCGTTCGATCTCTGGATCTATGGGCACGACTTCGATCATGTTGAACACAGCGTCTGGCTGAAAGCACAAGACAAGTGGCACCTTATTGGACATATCAACCCGCAGCAGGATGACCCGGCCTACAAACAAGAAGCCGACAAACAGTTCAGGTATTCGTACAACAACCGCTGGCATGCGGTGGCCTTCCGGGGACTTTCGAGAGATAAATTTATTGCCAGCGATTCGCTCCGCAATCTACAAATTAAGATTGAATCATCCGAGGAAAGTGACCACTCAAAGCTGGCGGCCGCTTATGCGATGCCCTATTATAAGACGCGCCACTTTGTGACCGAGCAAAAAATTACCAACCTGATTGAACAACAACCTCGCTGGATAGCTGTCAACAGCCTGGCCTCGCAGGTGCGGCCCGTTTCTTTTGACCTACGGCCTGATTCGACGTTTAAAGGTAGTCTGACGGAGAAACAACCTTCCAAAGGAGCAGTATCTTTTCGCCAGTGGCTCAACTCCCTGAATACCAATAAATAAATCTCAACAGTCTTTATGACGCGAATTCGGATACTTGCTTTCAGCATTCTCTTTGTGATCCTCCCAGTCCTGGGATTTGCCCAGCAAAACTCAACGAACCTGCTGGACGGCGATACCTGGAAACAACAGGGACTTGAGGTTATATCAGCGTGGATGAATCATGCCACGGACTCTACCGACGGGCAGTTTCATGCTTTCCTGGACCGGGAGTGGAATCCACACAACGGAAAGCAAAAATATCCTGGCATGCTCAGTCGGCATCTCTTCAGCTACTCGGTGGCTTACATGTTAAGCGGAAACGAGAAGTACCTCGAAAAGGCTGACAAACTATTCAACTATCTCATTAATCACGGATGGGATGAGCAATTCGGTGGTTGGTATTATTCAATAAATCCCCAGGGGCAGCCTGTTGACAGCAAGAAAGATATGTTCATGAATATCTACGCGGTCACGGGACTGAGTATGTATTACACCATTACCCACGATAAATCAGCACTGGAGTACATCCGTAATACACGGTCGCTTTTCCAGGAACATGCCTGGGATTCCAACCATGGTGGGTATTACCGCCGCCTTGATCGCCAGTGGAAGGTTACCAACGACAACAAGGTTTTTACGCCACAAATTGCGCCTGTTTCCGGCTACTTGCTTTACCTTTACGCGGCCACGCAGCAACAAAGATATCTGGATCAAGCCAAAAAACTGATGGCTCTTGCCAACAAACAGCTGCTGGACAACAAGCTTGGGTGGATTCGCGAGAAATTCGATCACAGTTGGCAACCGATAGCCGAGCATAAAAGTGACGAGCAGATCAACATTGGTCATAATATTGAGGTTGCCTGGATGTGGCTGCGTCTGTATTCCATCACCGGCAATACCAGCTACAAAAAGAAAGCTGAGCAGTTATACCGGCAACTGCACCAATCTGCTTTTACATCCAACGGCGCCTGGCTGTCTAAAATGGGACTTACCACCCCGAACCAACACCCGTCAACTACCTCTTGGTGGATTCAGGCTTACGGCGATATGCTACAGCTTTCGATGTACGGCTACGGTAATAATTCGGACAGCCTGGATCAGTTTACCAAGGGATCCTCGTTCTGGAATATTGCCTTTCTGGATGAGAAATACGGAGGCACCATGCTATCAGCAACGCTGGATGGAGATGTCGATCGGGGCGATAAAGCAGTACGTACCAAAACCTCCTATCATGCGATGGAGCATGCCCTGCTGAACTATCTCTACCTGAGCTTGTGGAATGAGGAGAAGCAGATTACGCTCTATTTTAATTGGGATATGGGCAGTGACGATCGTCCGCTATGTCCACTGCCGATTTATAACAACGACGCTAGTATCACCGGAATCAACACCAGTGATGGCTCTTTCTCAGTACCGACGAATCCGTCAAAATGTATTTCGGTCCCCGAAGAATTTAATGGTTCAATAAAAGTGACTATGGAATAATGACCAATTTAAAAACAGTACTCGTACACTTCTGTTTATTGCTCCTTGCTTCTACAGGATTAGCTCAATCATCAAGTCAGCAGCCCGCTCGGTTCGATCTTGTCATTTTTGGCAGTGATCTAAGCTTGCAAGAGACTGAAGTGTGGCTCAAAGAAAACCCCGGCACCGCTGACAACTGGCACAAGCTGGAGAGTGGACTGGTTGCCAAGACTACTAACAGCAAGCATACAACGCTCATTTATCGTGGCCTTGAAACTAATAAATTTGCCGGGCAGGATATTCGTGAAAATTATATATCAATCAAACTGAGGGTAGATAATCAGCAAAATGCGCAACTCCGAGCGGCCTACGCCCTGCCCCACCTCGAAAATACCGATGAGATAACCAACAAAATTCATCAAGCCATTCAGTTACATCCTGCAAAAATTAAAGAGCACAGCATGGCTACCTTGGTATTTTCGCGGCCTCATCCCCTCTCTGAAAAAGCTATCATTGAGCACATCGAAATGCCGGTACGTCATCTGAAGCCCGGCGTCCAAGAGGTACGATGGCTCGACATTCTTTTTGGGAAGTAAAATAACTTCTGGATTTTCAAATGAGTTCAGAATAAAATAATCGACAACATTTCAAATCCTCTACCAATTACTGCCGTGGTATTTTGATCCAGCTTCCAGAATCTACCATCTCATCTAGTTTTATCTGGTTGGCAATAGCCACATCTTCGGCCTTGATATCCATTGGTAGATTATCGGTAAATGAAGAAAACGGCGCCGACTGGTTGGCCTTCATCGTCTGTAAACGCACAGGCTGAATATTAAGAATCTGCTGATCGGTCAACGAGGCAAAAGAGTTGCTGGTCTCCTCAAAATTGGAACGATAGTTGGCAAACTTATCGGCCAAACTATACGAGATAAACCGGTAAATATTGTCGCCATAGGTTACTCCATACACATAAAACTGATAATTTTTGCCGTCCTCTGTGGTAGCTGATGCTATTGCTTCATAACCCTCCAGCTGATTGTTTTCTGTCGCACCCTGCGAGTTGACTGTAAATCCCTCCTGGTCCACAAACTCCATCACTGATGCCTGAGGAGAATCCGACTCACTGTCGATCTGCATAACAGAAACCGCATCCTGATCTTCGTTCACTATTGCCACCTTTGTAGCTTGGTTGATTACCTGCCAGCCAGATGGATACCGAAACTTGAACTTGAGATCGGGGTGATAGAAATAGCCATCACGGCTAAAGCCCTCTCGCGGATTATTACCATATACCATTCCATCAATCGTCTGCATATACTCGTCGGTATCATCAATATTTTGCTCATACCCCTTTTTACTCCACTGCTGTGCCAGCTCTGGAATTGTTTTGGCTCGCTCCGAGGGATCGGGGTGCGTCGATTGCCAGTTGGGAATGCTCTGGCCTGACTGCTTGGAAATACGCTCCAGCGCACTAAAGAAGCCAGCCCCATTCGCCGCCTCGTATTTTTTCATCGCTGCATACTCTACACCCAGCCGGTCCGATTCACGCTCATCATCCCGGCTGTAACTTAAAAACAGAAACTGTGCGGCTTGGCTTCCCACTTCCAGAATACTGCCACCGGGTACGCCCAACAGCTCTTGCCCCGCAACAGCACCGCCGAGTAGCGCCAGTTGTCCCACCTGCTGTTCGAAAGCACGTTGGGAAGCGTGTCGCGCGGCAACGTGACCAATTTCGTGCCCCAGCACTACGGCCAACTGTGCTTCATTCTCGAGATGGGCCAGAAGCCCGCGCGTTACATACACATATCCACCGGGTAGTGCAAAGGCATTTACGACGGGACTATTCAACACTCGAAAGTGAAACTCCGTATTTTTGTATTTTCCAGGAGTATCTTCACGACGCATATGGCTGACCGAAAGCACCTCTTGCCCCACATTTTTTACGTAGTTCAACAACTTTTCATCATCATAAACACCATACTCCTGCTGAATCTGCTTGTCGGCCTGCTGACCAATCTGCAATTCTTTTTCCCAGCTATATCCATACGCCCGCTTGGTGCCACTTACCGGACTCCGCTGGACCACGCAGAAAGTAGTAACAAGTCCAACAATTATAATTAAAATGGTAGATTTGATATACGATGTTTTCATAGAAAATAGCTTCCTTTTTGGTAGTGAATAGGTGTGTATAAAGGTAACCAATTACGAGATGTTCCGCGGCATATTTTAGCCATCGGAAAGCAATTTATGCTGCCAGTGCTGATAGATCATCACCATCGCCAGCGTATCAAGCTCACAATATTTCAGCAGCGCATGTTGAAAGGCCTCAACCTGTTCGTCAGTCCATTCCCGGGAGATCAGTTTGCCGTACACCACCATCGCCTCAGTTCCCCGTCGAATCGGTGCTTCGCCGGTTTCCATCAGTAGTTTATAGGGATTGCGCGCACCACCCTTACCGTCGGGTTGCCACCACTGCATCGCCTCAAAGTTATGGCTAGCATATAGCTGACTGTATTTTTCCTTCAGGAAATCGCTGTGGCTCATCATCGATTGCAACACATCCTTGATACTCAGGGAATTGCCCATCTCACAGTTGTAATAAAAGTTCTTCACCAGTCGGCTCAAATCAGCCACATAGGGCGGCTGGCTGTGTGACGAATCGTTGCGGTGTATAATCTGCTCAATCCATTTGATAAGTCGTCCGGCATCGGATACTTGATCCAGCTCCTTCATCAACTCTCGGCGAACCGTTTTCAGCGCATTGCGTTCAAAGTTGGAATACTGTACAACAGTCCCCTCTTCAATATCAGGTACAGACATCAATTGCCGGACTATTTCATAATTGGGATATCCGCTGTCAAGATCGTCGATCCACTGGTGATGCGTCCAACTTCCGTCTTCAAACAGTGTATGGCAGGAAAACTGGAACAAGACCAAGTGATACGGACGGCGATTTTTTCGCACTGGAACCGCATAATTGCCGGCCTCAAAATCCAGAAAATGGAGTGGGTATGACCACCGTTTAAGTTCCCGGGCAATAGCCGGCCTGAAGATCTCTTCCGGTACCGACTTGCCATTAGTTTTGTAAACCTGCAGCGCCTGGCGCATCTCATGACTGATGCGCCCCTCTCCTTTGACAATACTTTCAGGAGAAAAAAGCTTCTCGAGTGAGATATCACGCTGGTCATGTACCCCGCGCTTCACCAACTGATTGGTGCCCGGACCAATTAAGTTGAATACGTGCAACTCAGATGGATTATCGGTATCCATATGAGGAGACCAGCATTCGTTAAAGCCACTTTTGGTACCCTGCTGAACGCGCTCGCTTTCGATACGAAACTCACAATTCTTGCACTTCAATCCTATTTGGGGATTAACTTTTGCCCCATCAAAATAGAGATCCCGCAGAAAGTATATCGACTCATCAAAGTTCTTGCGCGGCAGATGCTGTTTTGCGAACCCTGAATCTTCCCAAACCCTTGTAACCAAATCCGTAACATCCAGCTTAACCAACAGTTCTTGATTGGCCGAGGTAACCTCATCCGATATTGTGCCTTTTTGCAGTGGATCTAAAATTAAAGGCAAATTATCAATATAAGCGAGACCTGTTTTTTCAGGCATCACCAGTAGTGCCTTTAAATCCAGTTGGGGGCACTTTTGCCTGACCAAGTACAACTGGTAAGCAAAATCCAATAAATAGGAGCGCCACTTACTGAAGATATTATCATCTTTATCAGAAAGGCGGTGCTTCTGCGAATTGAAGGCTTTGGTCTGTACCTGGTAAGCTGTAAGCGTTGGGCCGTCTTTATTGACGATTGGCAATCGGGCCATCATACGCTGATGCTCAAAAATTGCATCAAAAAGGGTCACCTGCTCCTGCTCAAGGAGTTTAAGTGTTTGAGAATCCGCTTGCGCTACCGAATCTTCATTGATAAAGATCCCTTCTGGAAAGCTGGAACGAGCCAGATCTTTTAGTAACCGCTTATTGAATATGGCATGCTCAATAAAGGGAACCGATTCCTTATTTTCAGGATAATTTTGGGCATAGTAATAAAGCTTAGTGGCACATTCTATCCCGGCTCCAAAAAGGTGCTTAGTGAAATAACTCTTCTTTTTCCGGGATGAGGTCATATCAACCAATAATATTGACTTCAGGAACCAACTCAATACCAAAGGTATCTGCCACCGAAGTCCGGATTTTATTAGCCAGCGCCAAGATCTCTTTCCCGGTGGCTCCACCGTGATTCACAATAACCAGCGCCTGCTGCTTGTAGGTACCGGCATTACCTACGATCTTGCCTTTCCACCCTGCCTCTTCAATCAGCCAGCCGGCCGGAATTTTGGTTTCTTCATCCCCCATCGAGTAACCCGGCGCTCCAGGATATGCTGCCTTAATCCGCTCAAACACTTTATTTTTTACTACCGGGTTCTTGAAAAAGCTGCCGGCATTGCCCAGCGTATCAGGATTAGGCAACTTGCTGTTGCGGATATCGATCACAATATCGCTGATGTCGCGAATTGTGGGTTCGGAGATGCCACGCTTTTCAAGCTCCGATTGTATAGCACCGTACGATGTATTGAGTTGTGGATCTTTGGAGAGCTTCAGCACCACCTGGGTTACCAAGTACTGTCCTTTTAGCTCGTTCTTAAAAATGCTGTCGCGGTATCCAAACCGACAATCTTCCTTATCAAACCGGTGTGCCTCACCACTTTCGATGTGTGCAGCTTCCAACCATTCAAATACTTGGGCCAGCTCTACGCCATACGCCCCAATATTCTGGATAGGCGCTGCACCTACGGTCCCGGGAATGAGCGACAGATTTTCGATGCCTCCCCAGCCCTGTTCCACACAGTAACGAACCGTCTGATGCCAATTTTCACCAGCTCCAATTTTCAGCCAAACATGATCATCAGTCTCTTTGAGAATCTCTTTGCCCATGATCTCTACATGAAGAACCAATCCATCAAAATCATCAGCAAAAAGGATGTTACTGCCGCCGCCCAACACAAGCAACGGTTGGCCGTCAGCCTGGGAATGTTGGAGAATTTCCTGAAGCTGATCGATGCTCTCAATTGCGGCAAAATGACTTGCTTTAGCTGCTACCTGCAGGGTATTATAGGGCTGCAGATCAACATCAGAGGTAACCAGCGTATTATAAGTGGTACTCATCAATATCGCTATTCCTTGGTTTTATGATGTTCTGTAGAAGATCTGGGGAGATCCTGTACTTTCACGCGCAGCTTTTTTACGCGATTGTTTTGCACCGAATGGACTGTAAACTCCAGGTTTCGATAATAAACCCGTTCGCCCACATTGGGAATACGCTCCGTCAGGTGATAAATCAACCCGCCGAGGGTCTCATACTCATCATCATCTGAGGTGAGCTCACAGTTTAAAATATCTTCCATATCATCCAGATCTATACGAGCATCAAAAATATATACCCCACTTTTGAACTTGGTATAAAGCCGCTCTTCCAGATCATCGTATTCATCAGAGATATTGCCCACAATCTCTTCCAGTATATCATCAAGTGTCACCAGCCCTTCGGTACCACCGTATTCATCCACCACAATGGCAATGTGCGTTTTTTCCTGCTGAAAATCGCGCAGCAGATCATCCAGCTTTTTGGTGGATGGAATAAATAGCGCCTTACGTGCGATCGTTCGCCAGTTGATGGTGGTTCGCTCAATATCGGAGTTAATATAGGGAAGTACATCCTTGGAGTGAATAACACCTAAAATGTTATCCAGATCATTTTCGTAAATCGGCATACGCGACAGCCCCTTTTCACGAATCAGACTTAGTACCTCATCAAGAGAGTCACCGGTGGAAATGGCCACAATATTGACGCGCGATGTCATAATTTCGCGCACGGTTGTACTCCCAAATTCAATCACATTTTCGATAATCTCGCGCTCATCACTTTTGATGGATCCCTCCTGCTCGCTGACCTCAGCCATTGTCATAATATCCTCGGAGGTCATTTTGCTGTTGGGTTTTGGCAGGCGTTCCTCCAGACTCAACGTGCTGTTGGCAATAATACTTGACAGCGGCGTCAGTATCTTATAGAGCACATAAATAAATCGACTCAGCCGACGCGATAACGTCAATGGATTGTTGATAGCAATGATTTTGGGCGTGATCTCGCTAAGGATCAAAATCATGAAGGTGAGCACAATAACCTCAATGAAATAGACCAGAAACTCGGAAAGCCCAAAGTAGGCGACCAGATTTCCGGTTACAACCGCCGCCAGCACAGAGGCTATAATATTGGCAAAGGTATTGCCAATCAAGATGGTTGCCAGCAGTCGGCGCGGCCGTTCTAACATCTTGATTATGAGATGGTCGGCCGTACCCTCGATTGTCCCCTCAGTAAGCTTATCCTGCTGATTGGCAAGCGAGAAAAAAGCAACTTCGGATCCCGAAAAAAGGGCAGAAAATAACAATCCCAATATTATAAAACCCACCTGTATCACTAATCCAACAGGATCCAGCGAAGGTTCAAAGAGGATAGTTTCCTCCCCTTGCGAAATGAAATTTAGAATAAAAAGTAAACTGCTCGGGTCGTCCAATTACCTGATTTATACTTGAATTTATTTAAAGCTAGGCACTGAAACGGTGTGGTGCAAGAATAGAAAAAGCGGTAAAGCCCAAAAGCCTTACCGCTCTCGTATGTAAAATAATTTACCTTAAAATGGCAAATCATCATCGATATCATCGAAATCTTCATTCAGATCAACACTGCTCGAGACCGGCTGTGAATTATCGGGCTTCTGAGGCATATCGCCGCCGCCACTTTCACCTTTACTGTCGAGCATTGTCATCGTTAGGGCTTTGATCTCTGTCGTATAACGTGTTTGGCCCTCTTTGTCTTCCCACTTCCGCGTTTGAATGGGACCTTCGATATACACTTGCGATCCCTTTGTCAGATATTCCTGACAAATCTCTGCCAAGCGTCCCCAGGCTACGACACGGTGCCATTCAGTCCGCTCTTTCCATTCTCCCTGCTTATCTTTATAGCGCTCAGACGTGGCAACTGATAAGTTAGCAACGGCCGTATTAGACTGGGTATATCGCACATCAGGATCCTGTCCAAGCCGGCCAATTATCATTGCTTTATTGAGTGAACTCATAATATTTCCTCGTTTGTTTTTTATTGTTTCATCTAAAGGTAAGATATATTTTGGAGGAAATCCTTACAGAAAAAATAGCAATTCCCTGCCTTACCTATTGTAAATAGGTAAAAAATATTATCAGACCGATATTTTGGGTTCCTAAAATCCTAATTTGTTCAAGGTTACAGAAAATCCCTTTATTAAGTCATCGACTTATTAATTCATCCAGCTAATTCTTATTTGCATTCCTTATGAGAACACTTTACTCAATCTCTATCCTGACTTTTTGTTTGTTATTGAATGTTTCTAGCCTCTTTGGGCAGAGCGACAAATGGACCGTTGAGGATGTCATAAATCAAAAACGGGCATCAGAACTCACATTTTCACCTGATGGAAAATCTATTGTGTGGGTGAAAACCCAACCCAGTCGCGAAAAAGATAGCAATGAAAGTGACTTGTACCTGACCCGCCTCGACGTCAAAGAAGATGGGAAGTTCAAGACTATTCAGTTGACGCGCGGAGATGAGTCGGATCACAATCCGCTTTTTTCCAGTGACGGCGAAACTATTTATTTTCTATCCTCGCGTGAAGAAGGCAAGAAACTCTGGGCAATGAGTACCTATGGCGGGGAACCTTACGAAGTTCATGAATTTAAAACAGGCATTTCTGACATACAATGGATGGGAAAACAGAAACTGGCTTTTGAGTCCACTGAAGGCAAAACACTCTACGAGCAAAAGCTGGAAGAACAAAAAGATAACACCGTGGTCGTAGAAGATACGGCCCATTTCAAACCCAGCCGCATCTACTCTTTTGATGTTGAAGAGAAAGAAATTATGCGTCTTACCGACAACGAATACCCGGTGGGAGAATACGAAATTTCTGGGGATGGGAAATGGCTTGTAAGCTCCCATATTATGAGTCCAGACTACACGGCAGACGCCAATCCAAAACCAAAATACTACCTTTGGAATCTAGAAAAAGGAACCAAACAGCAGATTCTAACTGAGGGATACCAGACGCCCGGCAATTTTGAATTCACTAAAGATAACAGCGGCTTTTATTTTGTATCCGTCCAGTCCTCAAATCCCAAATGGAATGGCGCAGGCATCAGCCTGTTGCACTATTACTCTTTGGGACAAGATGAGGCCCAAAAAGTACCTCTCGAATGGGACTGGGGGCTCGGTTCCGGATTTGACGTCTTTGGTAACGATGTGATGGTTGGACTGGCCAACGGCGCTACTATCAAGCTGGCCTACCTGCAAAAAGATGGCGACCAATGGACAAAAAAATCGGTAGATGCCGGCTCGAAGGATGAACATGTGACTGTGACATCAGTGGGAGAAGATCATAAAAAGATGGTCTATGTCTATTCGACGGCCTCTACTCCACCCCAATACCGACTGACAGAACTCAAAAAAGAACGACGATCGGTTACGATCCCCGAAGGTGAGGAAGTTATTGAACTCAATAATTACCTGGACAAGAAAAAGAAAGCCCAAACAGAGGTGATCACCTGGACGGGTGCCCTTGATGATGAAATTACCGGCATCCTGTATTATCCACATGACTACGAGGAAGGCAAATCCTATCCCCTTGTTGTCACCATTCACGGTGGCCCCTCTGGCGTAGATCTGGATCGATGGAATGAGTCGTGGACAGACTTTAACAACATTATGGCCCAGAAAGGAGCCTTTGTCCTCCAGCCCAACTATCACGGCTCATCCAATCACGGGCAGGAATTTGTAGAATCCATCAAAGGACACTATTACGAATACGAACTGCCCGATATCATTTCCGGTGTAGAAAAACTGGTTGATGAAGGAAAAGTAGATCCCGATTCCATGGGGGTCAAAGGCTGGTCGAACGGGGCTATCCTGACGACGATGCTCACCGTCAAGCATCCCGATATGTTTAAAGTTGCTGCTCCGGGTGCCGGTGATGTCAACTGGACCTCCGACTACGGCACCTGCGCGTTCGGGGTTTCTTTTGATCAAAGCTATTTCGGCGGTGCTCCCTGGGATGATACCAACGGCAAAATATTCAACGAAACGTACGTAAAGAAATCGCCGCTATTTGAGATGGAAAAGGTTCAAACCCCCACCATTATATTTCATGGCAGTAAGGATCGCGCTGTGCCTCGGGATCAGGGTTGGGAATACTACCGAGCCCTACAACAGATTGACAAGGCACCGGTCCGTTTCCTTTGGTTCCCCGATCAACCGCATGGGCTGCAAAAGGTGACTCATCAAACGCGTAAGATGAAGGAAGAAATACGGTGGTTCGAAAAGCACCTGTTTGGTACTTATGAAGCCGAAAATGAAACCTTTAAGGAAGAAAGTCCCATTGCGGAGCTCCTGCAAAAAGACAAGGCCCAAACCGCTGAAGGCATGTATGGCGTAATGCATAATGGTATTCTTATCCCTGAAACAGTTTCCATCAAAAAAGACTCTACATCAATCGGACGGTTCGAAGTCACAAATGCACAATATGCAGATTTTGATCAAAGTCACAGCTATCCGGAAGTCCGTGCTAACTATCCTGTAACCGGCATTAGCAAAGAGAAAGCTACCCAATACATCAACTGGCTTAATAAACAGACCGGTGAAACCTATCGGCTTCCGAATGCTGAGGAGGCTAAAAAATTGAATCAACAGGCGCGCAAAGTGGCCGCCTCTGAAAATACGCTAAACTATTGGGCAGGCTATGACATTACCCTCGATGAGATACCGGAATTTCGACAAAAGCTGGAGAAGCTTGATCATACGTTGCTAAAAGAAGTCGGGGCTTACAAGAGTATCAAAATTGGTAATGCTCACGTGTATGACCTGGGCGGAAATGCTGCCGAATGGGCCTCAGGTTCAGATCGGGACACTTATGGATATTCGGCCGTAAGTTTCGTCGATGAACGTAGTGAAACTAAGACAGCCCCAAATCGTTATACCGGATTCAGGGTTATTAAAGAATAGAGAATAAAAGATAAAGATGGCATCACTTAGAGTGATGCCATCTTTCAATAATTTTCAACATATGTTCTCAAAAGGCGAATATTATCACATTTACAATAGAGGCAACAACAAGGAAAAACTGTTCTATAAATCTAAAAACTACCAATTCTTTTTAAACCGATATAAAAAATATTTAAATGAAGCTATTGATACTTTTGCCTACTGCTTGCTTCCCAATCATTTTCACTTTTTAATAGGTATTAAAAAGGATTTGGAAAATAGTTCGTCAGTTAGTGAAAAATTCAGGAGATTGTTTATCTCCTATTCTCAAGCTATAAATAAACAAGAGAATAGAACTGGGAGTCTGTTCCAAAAGAATTTTCAAAAGAGAAAAATTCGTAATCAGAATCAGTTAATATGGCTTGTGTACTATATCCACAGAAATCCAATTCATCATGGATTTCAGAATACAATGAATTATAAATGGAGTTCTTATAATGCTTTAACATCAAAATCTAAAACCAGCTTAAATAGAACGGAAGTTTTAGAATGGTTTAACGGAGAAGAAGCTTTTTTAAAATTTCATCAAGAAAATATCGAGACTGATCACGAAGTTATTCAAAGTGTAACATTTGAATAAAAGTAATTGAAACTAATTGATAATTGATGGCATCACTTAGAGTGATGCCATCAATTAACCGACCTGTTATATTATGTGGCTAAGAACTCTTGTACTGAGTACTGTAATATTTTGTCTGGGATTTTTGAGCAGCTCTGGCAAGGATTATGAGATCCCGGAAATTCGGGTAGAGGTTTCGATAAATGAGGATGGCACAGTGCAAATCACCGAACACCTTACCTATGATTTTGATGGTTCATTTTCATGGGCCGAATACCAGCTGCCGCGCCAAGGATTTTCGGCTATCAGGGATATACAAATTTCGGAAGGTGGTACCTCCTATATAAACGAGAACAGCGAAGCCACGGGAACTTTTAGCGTTGCACATAATGATGAGGCAATCAAACTGACTTGGTACTATGAGGCTGAGGATGAGCAGCGTACATTCACTATCTCCTATACCCTTGAGGATGCCCTGACCGTAGGTCCCGAGTGGACACAGTTTTTCTGGAACTACCTGTCTGATGACCGTGACAAATCTACCAAGCGGCTGAATATTGCGATTACCCTACCTGAATCAGTTGCTACAGATTCGCTGCATGGGTGGACCCGCGGCCCCAAAGGACATTTTGAGCTATCGAAAACATCTGGTGCATTTACGATCCGCGGCACTAACATTGATGATGACGATGTTGCCAAAGTCCGTGCTTTGTTTCCAACTTCTGTGTTAGCCAGCCCTCAAGTAACAAATCAGGATTTTACTCTCAGCCAGGTCCGACAGGAAGAAGAAATATACCAGCAAAAACGGGCTGAACGTCGGGCTCGCAACGCATATTGGCACGAAATAAGTCAACAAGTAAATATTGCGGTTTCGGTCATTGCAGTCTTCTTGTTTTTATACTTTTACCGCAAGTATGGGAAACGGCATTCAACCTCCCGGTTATCCTCCCACGAAACTATTATGATTCCGGATCGGCATCGCCCCGCAGCGATCGGCTGGCTGTTGAATAATAGAAGTGTTACTAGCGTGCATCTGATATCAACCGTGCTCGACCTTGCCCGGAAAGGATACTTTAAAATCAAAGAAGAAGAGCCAGAAGAAGGTTTCTTTGAGGATGACGACCCCACATTTTCTGTGCATCGGACCGAGCAAGACCTACAGGAAGATCTGCTTGACTGGGAGAAAGACATTGTCAGCTTTGTAGAGCTACGGCTCAGCGATGATCGACAAAAGCTGCATAAGATTTTTGATGGACAGGACTCAAAAGTTTCTGATTGGTTTTCAAAATGGTCAAAAAAATTAAAAAACTATTGCTTCGATCAGGACTGGATTGATCTGCAGAGTTATACCGGGGCCTACTGGAATGCCGGACTCCAACTTATATTGTTTTTCATCATTTTTGGAGTTGCTGCATATGCCGGAAAAGAAACATTTGCTCCGTTAAGCTGGTTTCTTGCCTTTATAACGACTGTGGTTGCGGCTACTCTTTCAATGGCCATTATTCGTCCCACAGAAAAAGGCCAAGAAATCAAGCACCGGTGGAACAATTACAAAAGAGGACTAGAAAACGCCAAAGAGCATAATCTGTCCTCCGATAAACTGGACAAACACTTTATCTACGCCCTGGCACTGGGACTCAAAGGGGAAGAGCTTGAAGATATTATTACCACCAACAGTAATGCCGTTCCCGTCATCGCATGGATAGCTTTTTCTTCGAACACCAGCTCGGTGGCCGCCGTGGCCAGTAGTTTTTCAACGCTCGGTGCTACAAGTGCAGCTACAGCTCCGGGTGCGGCTGGTGGCGCGGGAGCCTCGGCCAGCGCTGCAGGGGGTGGTGCAGCCGCAAGTGCAGGCTAACTAATAATCCCAGCCGATCAATTCTTCAAGCTGTTCTAGCTCCAGTGGCCTGCGTGTGCGCAGCGATTGGTTAAAATTGCTGGCCAAATATCGAAGCGCAATATCGTATCGCTCCGACTGCCGGTTCTCTTTTTCCTGCACAAGCAGTGCCATCTGAAATAGCGTTATAAGCTGCTTGAACAAAGGTTTGGCGGTCGCTTCCACCTGATCACGGCTCTCCATCTGCGTGACAGATTCCCACATTGATTGGACGTCTGACTGCCGCTCATGCAACAGCTCTCCATAATTTTCGGATTGCTCAGCCGCCGCCTCAATAACCTCAAAAATAATTGAAAGCCCCTCTGACTTCCGGGCCGCCCGCAACATATCCAGTACAATGATGTTACCGGATCCCTCCCAAATTGGAAGCACATTCACATCGCGCAAAATTTTGGGCATCACAAAATCCTCGATATAACCGTTACCACCCATCAGCTCCATGCACTCGCGCACCGAATATACCGCCTGCTCGGCCGACCACCACTTAGCCATGGGTGTAATCATGCGGAGCAGATGCTGCTCCCGCTCATCACCAGCTTCAGCCCCATCCATTGCTTTGAGTCCACGCCAAACCAAGTGAAAATTAGCCAGATATTGCGATCCCAGCTCGAAAAACTTTTCTCGGATCAGCGCATGTTCAACTGCCCGTTTTCCAAACGTATAACGATGATTCAAATATTGCCAGGCCTCGATCAGAGCACGCCGGTTGCCAGCAAGCGCCGCTATAGAATTATAATTCCGCGAAATGTTGATCATCTGGGCCATTACCTTGAATCCCTTGCGCTCCTTTCCCAGTCGCGTGCCAATAGTATCGCGAAATCGCACTTCGCCGGTGGCCATGGATCGTACGCCCAGCTTATCTTTGAGCCGAATGATTTCCATTGGATTTCGCTCGCCGTTCAGCAAATGCTTTTCGACCATAAAAATCGAAAGCCCGTCTATACCTTCATCCACAGAACCAGTCCGTGCCAGCGCCATAATTACATCAGCGTTCACATTGCTACAAAACCATTTTTCGCCGTTTAACTTGTACTGTTTTTGCTCAACCCATTCTGCCTTGGTCAAATTTGCTCCTACATCCGAGCCGCCGGACTTCTCGGTTAAAAACATCGCTCCTGAAAAAAGCTTACTGCCGTCTTTGGCCCCCAGTTTAGCCAACAATCGCTCTTTATCCTCCTCGTCAGCAAATTGCTCTACCAGGTAGGCCGCACCGTCGGTCATGCAATGGGGACAATACTGGCCGAGCTCGCTCATCGCATAAAGCTGCCCAAGGGCAAATCCCAGCTGGTGACGACTACCCTCAAACCGTCCCTCCATTTCGGGATTATATTTCAGATAGAACATCTCCGACTCAGCCGCAATATCCATCAGCTGCCAATACGCCGGATGAAAGTCAACCTCATCTACAGTTTGACCCAGCTTATCCCGTTTTTTTAGTGTTGGCGTATACTCGTCGGCCTGCATAGAAAGCGCATCCATCTCAGTAGCTGCTTTCTTCCCCAGCGACTCCAGTCTGGGCTCCAAAAATTGACTTTCCTCTTCTGGTAAGTTTTCGTTCAGGTGGGATTGTAGAATCAGATCGCTCGCATAGAAATTCTCACTGGTGCGGTAATTATCGGCAAGCACTTTGTTTTTGGGATGCGACATGTAGCCTCTTCTCCATTACTTAATAAGTATAGATAATCTGCCAAGGAGATGGGTCATTTTCAACAAAAAATCCCCGGCACTTCGAAAGTGCCGGGGACATATATTTGTTTCTGGATAATATAAAACCTCTCAGCGTCCTTCCTATAGGACCTAGCGGCATTTTAATTAGTACTTATTTAATTAATCAAAGCTCTGACAGATCCGCTCGCGGATACTGTCAGGTTATTAACCAATAATTACTTATCCGTCAGTGACACAACACCTGGCAGATCGCCGCCTTCAAGGAACATTAGACTGGCACCGCCACCGGTAGAGACGTGTGAAACAGCATCTTCAAGTCCAGCCTGCTTGATGGCTGAGGCCGAATCACCGCCGCCGATGATGGTCGTAGCTCCATGCTTGGTTGCTTCAGCCAGAGCTTCGGCCACGGCATTAGTCCCATCCGCAAAATTTTCCATCTCAAAAACGCCCATAGGACCATTCCAGACTACGGTTTTGGCATTTTTGATGATATTACCAAACGAGATTGCCGACTGCGGACCAATATCAACGCCCATCCAGCCATCCTCAATACCGTCCTCATCTACAACTTTATGTTCAGCATCATTTTTGAATTCTTTTGCAGCCACTGAATCAACAGGTAATACAAAATTGACGCCTTTCTCCTCGGCTTTCTCCATCAGTTTTGTAGCCAGCTCTACTTTGTCATCCTCTACCAGTGAGTCACCGATCGGTAGTCTTTTGGCTTTGTAAAACGTATATGTCATTCCGCCACCAATAATGATGGTATCAACCTTATCTAACAGATTTTCAATAACGCCAATCTTATCAGATACTTTGGCTCCGCCCAAAATTGCTACAAAAGGACGCTTGGGATTGTTGACCGATCCGCTCAAATATTTAATCTCTTTCTCCAACAGAAATCCTGACACAGCTGGCTGCAGGTAGCGCGTAACACCCGCAACGGAAGAGTGTGCTCGGTGACTACTGCCGAAAGCATCATTACAGAAAAGATCACCATGAGCGGCCAGCTGCTTGCAAAAATCATCGTCGTTGGCCTTTTCGCCGGCATGAAAGCGTACATTTTCAAGCAGCACAATCTCTCCATCCTCTGCCTGCTCAATCACCGATTCAGCTTTTTCACCAATACAATCTTCAGCAAAATGCACATTGGTATCAACCAGTGTTTGCAGATGCTCAGCCACCGGTCGCAAGCTCAGGGATTCATCCACTTCGCCGCCGGGACGACCCAGGTGACTCATCAAGATAAGCTTGCCCCCATGTTCAGTTACATGATTGATGGAAGGCAACGCCTGCACAATGCGGTTGTCATCTCCAATTTTGCCATTCTCTATCGGCACGTTAAAATCTACGCGCATCAATACTTTCTTACCGTCAACGTCGACATCCTTCAGCGTCATTTTATCCATAGTCATCAAAAATATTGTTGGTTCCGAGTAAACTGATGGCTGAATTTACCAGCTTATTGAAAGTCGTCCAAACCAAAGGATTGAATAATCATACATTGATAATATTGAGAACAACCGGCCCTTCACCGAAACCTGTTTTTCTGTGCAATTTTAAATATCTTTGATTGATCAAAATACGAATCAAAAAAGGAGATATGAAGACCGTTTATTTCGATCATGCCGCGACCACCCCGGTGGACGAACGGGTTTTGGAAACAATGACCCCCTATTTCACCGAACATTATGGGAACGCCAATTCCCCGCACCAACTAGGAAACAACGCAAAAGTGGCGGTGGAAGAAGCACGAGAAAACATTGCAGAAATAATCGGTGCAGAACCTGCTGAAATTATCTTTACAAGTGGTGGCACTGAGAGCGACAATTGTGCTATCAAAGGCGTTGTCAATGCCACCGGAAAGACGGAAGTTATTACCTCTCCTCTCGAACATCATGCCGTATTGCACACGGCCGAGGCCCTGAAACAAAGTGGAGCCAAACCGGTGTATGTGCAACCTGATGAAAAGGGCATTATCCATCCTGAGCAAGTCGAGGAAGCTATCAATGAAGACACAGCGATGGTGTCACTGATGCACGTCAATAATGAAATTGGATCGATCAACCCGCTGAAAGAAATCAGCGAGATCTGCAAAAAGCATGACATTCCCTTCCACTCCGATACGGTTCAAAGTGTAGGTAAAATTCCGGTGGACGTAGAAGAACTCGGGCTCAATTTCCTGAGTATAAGCGGCCACAAAATATACGGGCCCAAAGGTATTGGCGTGCTCTATATGCGTCACGCTACCCCATGGCTGCCGTGGATGCACGGCGGCTCGCAGGAGCGTCGGCGTCGAGGAGGTACGTTAAATGTACCCGGTATCATTGGGCTTGCAAAAGCTCTGGAGCTCTCTGTTGAAGAAATGGATGATCATCGCACTCATTTTGAGAAACTTCGGAAGCAACTTGTCGAGGGACTGGATGAACGCTTTGGCGATCGTTATCAAATTAACGGCGATGTCGAAAATGGTGTCCCGCATATCATCAATATCTCTTTCCTCGACCCCAGCGGAGATGGGCTGGACGGAGAAATGTTACTCCTCAATCTTGATGTGGAAGGCATTTGTGTCTCCAACGGTTCGGCCTGTACATCGGGCGCCATGGAACCCTCGCACGTGCTTGAGGGCATTGGACTCGACAGCAAAACGGCCAACTCCAGTATTCGCGTGAGCCTTGGTAAGCAGAATACCCTCGAAGAGATTGACTACTTCCTGGAAAAGCTTGAAATCGTCGTAAATCGCATGATGTCAACAGCCAAGGCATGAGCGACAAAAAACGAGTTTGTGTATACTGTGGATCCAAAACCGGCGAAAACGGCGCTTTTATCAAAGGAGCCAAAGAGCTGGGGCACGAGCTAGCTAGCCATAATATCGGCTTGGTATATGGCGGCGGCTCGGTTGGTTTGATGAACGAAATAGCCAATGCCACGCTCAGCCGCGGCGGACAAGTGCATGGCGTCATTCCCCAGCATCTGTACGATATGGAAGTGGCCCATGAGCAGCTCACTGCCCTACACATCACCGACACCATGCACGAACGCAAGGCGATGATGGCAGAGCTATCGGATGCCTTCATTGCCCTACCCGGCGGCTTTGGCACTTTCGAAGAACTGATGGAAGCGATCACTTGGCTGCAGCTGGGCATCCACGACAAATCGGTAATCCTGTTCAATGTGGATGGATACTACGACAAGCTTATAGAGTTTATTGACCACGCTGTGGACAATGGATTCATCACCGACGACAACCGGGCTTCGCTGAGAATAGCGAACCAGGTACAGGAATGTATCGACCACCTTCCCTTCCAGAAAACGGACTAACGTGACAATTTTCGGATTTTCTTTATTTGGTTGGTTGGGATCTCAGTCATCCGACATCCCCAGCGTGGAGTCGATCCAAAATCCGCTGCCGCCCTGCCCCAATTCACCTAATTGTGTCCGTATTAGCAGGCAGGTTGACCGTTCGGCTGAAACAACATTCAAGGCTTCTCATGATACCTTAAAAGCCATGCAGCCCGAAAACATTACCGTAAACAAGAATCTGAAAAAGTTGGAGTCCGTCTTTAAGGTATTCTTTTTTCGGGATGATATGGTTGTGCAAGTCACCGAAAAAGATAGTACCTCATCCTACTTGCATATCCGGAGTGCCAGCCGCGTCGGGGAAAGCGATTTATATGTAAATACCCGGCGGGTCAAAAAATTTCTGCGTGGATTCAGATCACGAATATAGTAATACATGCTCAGGCACATGAATCAAAATGCCAGCAAAGGACGAGTTAATCCCAGCAGAGTGTTTATTACAACCAGGATGTAAATAGACAGCGACATCCAGTAGGCGCGCCTCCATTTATCAGACGTATCGGTGCCCATGGCATTACCCTCTTCCTGCTTGAGTCGCTTTTTAAAAATGCGGCTGCGCCTGATAGAAAATACAATCAGCACGAGAATCACAATAAACAACAGCTGTTTTATTGCCAGCCACGGATACAACTGTACGCTAAACCATCCCCATTGTGGTCCGCCGGAAATCGAGGTCATGGCCCAGCCAGAAACCAAAATGCCAAGCGCCCCCAAATGCCCCCCAATGCTGGTAATAAGTCGTTCTAAGCGCATAAATTTACGTTTCTCTACTGCATCTTTTTCGCTCCAAACTCTATAGCCATAAAAGAGACTGCCGGCAAAAGCCAACAGCCAAACTATGTACGAGACGATATGTATCCAGTAGAAAAATGAGTATGACATAGATTAGCTTTCAATTATCAATACTTTCTAAGTCTCTTCTAGATTTGATTCACACTGGTCCTTAAACAAGGTTAGACGGGCCTTAACTATCAGCAAAGATATCATCAATAAGGTGACCGTACTTGTCCTCAACAATACGTCGTTTGATCTTAAGGGTGGGGGTAAGTTCTCCGGACTCAACCGTAAACTCGTTTGACACCAAACGAAAGTCCCGAATCTTTTCGTGAGAGGCCAATTCAGCGGACTGTTTTCGAATTTCCTTTCGATAAATATTTTGGATCTCCTCGTCGTCAAGCAGCTCTTCGATCGACTCATATTCAATACTTTCGGCTTTGGCATGGTTCTCAAGCTCTTCGAAATCCGGAACAATCAAGGCAGCCATGTACGGCTGATGTTCACCCACAACAACGAGTTGGTCAATCCATTTACTGGTTTTAAATAGATCCTCAATGGGACCAGGATAAATATTTTTTCCGCCGGCATTCACAATCATGTGTTTGATGCGGTCAGTAATTTGCAATTTACCGTCAACAAACCGGCCTACATCACCGGTATGCAGGTAATCCTCGTCATCAATCATCTCGCGGGTGGCATCCTCATTTTTCCAATATCCTTTCATAACATTGGGACCCTTACAGAGGATTTCTCCCTGCTCTGAGGAATGGTCCGTGGGATAATCTTCACCGCTGATCTCAGAAATAAGTTCGTTGTCTTCGAGACGCTGTATGGCAACGGTTACACCAGGCAGCACTTTACCAACAGTGCCCATCTTTTCATCACCATAAGTATTGCAACACATCACCGGAGAAGTTTCCGTCAGGCCGTATCCTTCGATAACGTGGAGACCTGCTCCCATAAAGAAATTTCCAATTTCAGCGGGCAGGGCTGCCCCACCCGAAACAAAAAACCGGATATTCCCACCGGTACGCTCTTTGAGCTTGTCAAAGACAAGCTTGTCGGCCAGTTTCTTCTGCATCGAAACCAGCCCACGTTTGCCGTTGGCATATTTGCGTCCCACTTTCTGGGCCCACTCAAAAATTTTCTGCTTAATTGCCGTACCTTCCTCAACACTTTTACTGACCAGGTTATAAATCTTCTCAAATAGCCGGGGCACACTTATAACAATAGTGGGAGACGCCTCTGTCATATTCTTTGCCACAGTGTCCACGCTCTCGGTGTAGTAGATCTCGGCTCCGCCAGCCATCATGGCATAGTACCCAGCTGTGCGCTCAAAGGAGTGGCATAGCGGCAAGAACGACAGGCAGCGATCATCCTCGTTAATATCAATACGCTGGTGAGCAGCCTTCATATTACTGACGATATTACGGTGCGTCAACATAGCTCCCTTGGGCTTGCCGGTGGTACCGGAAGTGTAAATAAGCGTGGCCAGATCTTCGGGTTCAATAGCCTTGCTGCGTTCGTGAATTTCATCCTCGAGTTTGGGATAGAGTTTAAGTCCCTCAGCCATCGCCTTTTCAAACAAGCTGACGTACGGGTCATCCAAATACTCCTCAATATTGGGCCGATCGAAAGCAATAACCTGGTTCAGGTGCTCACAACTGTCAAAAACCTGCCGGGCTTTTTTCAACTGGATCCCCGTGGAGACAAAAAAGATCTTAGCCTCAGAGTTATTCAAAATATATTCGCACTGGTTCGGAGGCAAAGAAGTGTAAAGGGATACATTGACCCCACCAATAAGCTGAAGCGCCAAGTCAACAACAGCCCATTCGTAGCGATTTTCGCTGAGCAGTGCTACCCGGTCGCCAGCTTCGACGCCGTGCTTCACCAGGTACGCCGCCAGCGTATTCACATCCTCAGAAACCTGATCCCAGTTAATCGTTTCATAGGGAGCATCCGTAGTCGGCTTACGGGCAAAGGCTGTTTTATCAGTCCCCTGGTATTTTTTGCATAAATTTTGAAATAACTCAGTCAATGTCTCAAAAGCTACTACTGTGGGCATAAATCGATAATTTATTACTGTTGGATGCACCTGTCCTATTCATTTGAATACAGATCGAATATAACATTCTGAATCGAAAATTCAGCACCACCCCCAATCAGGGGTTTTGATGCAATTGCAATCGTGTTTTTTTGGGGACGCCAAATCATTATATTAAAAGAAAAATTGACGATATGGCTCATCCAGCTAAAGAAGAAACAATTGATTTGGTTAAGGAGATTTTTAGCTCCTACCTGAAAGAACACAATCAGCGGCAAACCCCGGAGCGTTTTATGGTGCTCGAAGAAATTTATCGCGCCGACGGTCACTTTGATGCTGATGACATCTTTTTCAATATGAAAGACGGCGGTACCCGTGTCTCTCGCGCTACGGTCTATAACACACTGGATTTATTGGTAGAATGCGGATTGGTACAACGCCAGCAGTTTGGCAAAAACCAGTATTATTACGAACGTGCCTATGCCTACCAGCAGCACGACCACATCATCTGTAAAGAGTGTGGCGCCGTACTTGAATTCTGCGATCCCCGAATCCAGGAAATCAAGACCATGATGGAAAAAATTCACAAGTTTAATATTACGGGTCACTCCCTGCACTTTTTCGGGGCATGCGAAGACACCGAGAATTGCAGCCGTAAACAAGAAGTTAAGAGTAAAAAGAAAAAGAAGAAGTCTGAAGTGAATTAAGATATTTGGCGGAATATTTCGTCTTAAGATAATATGATTAGGCTGGCCTCATCCAACCATCTGGAACCAATTAACAAAATTTATAACCAAGCAGTACAAGACGGCCTGCGAACCGCTCATACTGACCCCATCCCGCTCGCAGAGCGTAAATTATGGTTTCAGGATCATTCCAGGGATAACTATCCAATTTTTGTTGCCGAGCAAAACGGTACCGTGGTTGGGTGGATATCTGTTTCCCCGTACCGGTCCGACCGCCAAGCCCTCAACGAAGTAGTCGAAGTCAGCTATTACGTTGATTATGATCACCATGGTACAGGCATCGGAACAGCGCTCATGAATCATGCCATCAAATTTTGCAAGCGCAAAAATTATCGGCTTATAGTCGCCATTCTGGTAAGCCAGAACGAACCCAGCCTGGCCCTGCTCAACAAATTTGGGTTTCATGAGGGAGGCCGTATTCCCAATGCTATCCGGTATGGTGATGAGTACCGTGACCATCTCTACATGTATAAAGAGCTGGATTAACCGTTACCACTACGAGACAAGATTTACCAATCTTAGAGATAATTTATTTCTTTTTTGAGCGGAATTAGCGTAATATTCTTTTTATGGGATATATGGCGACTATTGGCTACATAATCCAGCCTAAAACGACCGGTTCCCGAAACTTTAATTCAATTTTAAGACGAATGAATATTTACGTAGGAAACCTTTCGTACAAGGTTTCAGATCAGGAATTAGAAGAGGTGTTTGAAGAGTTTGGGGAAGTGATTTCCGCAAAAGTGATCAAGGACCGAGAAACAGGCCGCTCAAAAGGCTTTGGATTTGTAGAGATGGCGAATGATGAAGACGCTCAGACTGCTATTGAAGAGCTGGATGGTGCTGAAATCAGTGGCCGTGCTGTGAAAGTAAACAAGGCTCGTCCCAAAGAAACAGCTGGAAATAAAGTTGGAAGAGGCAACTACAGCCGCCGCTAAGTACCTTTTGCTAAAACATTTTAAAGCCCTGGACCTTGTTCAGGGCTTCTTTATTTCGAATAATTATTTTCCCCTTCCCTGTCACCCTTTTATCTTTGGCTTTCGAAAATTGTAACCAATTAGCTACAATCCATGAAACGCTGTGCCTTTTTGTCGATGGATAACCTCGATGCCTTTGAATGCTACGATCATTTGCTGTTTGAACCGCTCCAACAACGCGGGTGGACAGTCCAAGAAGTATCCTGGCGCAACAATAACATCAACTGGGACCAATTTGAAGTGGTAGTTATCCGAAGTCCTTGGGATTACCAAGATGATCCAGAGGCCTTTATGCAGACCCTCCGGACTATCGATGAATCCACGGCCCAGCTCGAAAACAGCTTGGAGTTTGTGGAATGGAATGTGGATAAAACCTACCTGCGTGATTTGCAACAAGCTGGAATCGAGATCGTCCCCAGCCTGTGGAAAACTTCATTTCAGGAGCAAGAGCTGAGTGGTTTTTTTAGTGTATTTGAAACCGACGAGATCATCATCAAACCAACCGTAAGCGCCAACGCCGATGATACGTTTTGGATCAATAAGGATAACCAAAACAGCTATATAAATCAGTTAAACAGCGTTTTTAACGGTCGCCCTTTTCTGGTGCAGCCTTTCATGGATAATATCGTCAAAGAAGGGGAATTCTCGGTGTTCTTTTTTGGGGATACCTATAGCCATACCATCCTCAAGACGCCCAAACAATCGGACTTTCGCGTGCAGGAAGAGCATGGAGGTTCGCTGGAACTAGTAGCAAATCCTGAAAAAGATCTACTTCAATCAGCCCAAAAGCTACTGCAAGTCTTGCAATCTACGCCACTGTACAGCCGAATAGACTACGTGCGGACATCCCAAAACACCTTTGCACTGATGGAGCTGGAGCTCATTGAGCCGTCGCTCTATTTTAATATGGATGAAGAATCACCGGAACGCTTTGCGGATGTTTTCGGGAATCGAATGAGCCAGTAAATCTCTGCCTGGTTTGACAATAAAAAAGGTCACACTGCAGAGCAGTGTGACCTTTGTAAGTGAGGTTAGTAACATAATACTATTCTACGTAAACACGTCTTTAATCTTCGAGAAGAAGCCCTTGCCGTCGTCTTTCTTGTTCTCGGCATCAAAATGTTCATTCCCTCTCAGCGCTTCAATGTGTTCACGTTCTTCGTCTTCCAGGTCTTTCGGGATATAAACATTAACGCGCACAAACTGGTCTCCAACCCCGGAGCTTTGTAGCCCATGAATACCTTTGCCACTCATCCGCAGCAGACGACCCGGTTGAGTCCCCTCATCAATTTTAATTTTGGCCTTGCCTTTGAGCGTCGGCACCTCAACTTCGGTACCTAAAATAGCGTCGGGCACGCTCAGCACCAGATCATAATAAATATCATTACCATCACGCTCAAAATGTTCGTGCTCTTTTTCTTCGATAAGCACAACCAGATCACCGGCTGGTCCACCTCGTTTGCCAGCATTGCCTTGATTGCGAAGTGTGATGTAATTGCCTTTGGTAACGCCGGAAGGTACACGCACCTGAACCGTTTCTTCACCTTTGTAGCGTCCTTCGCCATTACACTTTGAGCATTTGTCAGTAATGATGCGTCCATCGCCCTGGCACTCAGGACAGGTTTGCACATTCACCATTTGACCAAGCATGGTCTTATGCACCTGGCGAACTTCGCCCGTGCCATCACAAGTGCCACACATGCGATAATCATCTTCCGTTTCGGCACCAGTGCCGTTACATTTATCACATTTGGTAAACTTTTTAACCTTCAGCTTCTTCTCAGTACCAAAGGCAATATCTTCGAGGTCAAGCTCAATCCGGAGCTTCATATCAGAGCCGGGCTGACCCGACGAGCGACGGCTGCGACCTCGTCCTCGGCCGCCCCCAAATTCGCCTCCGAAAATATCACTGAAGCGGCTGAAAATATCTTCAAAGCCGACATCCTCAAATCCAGCGCCGCCTCGTCCGCCAAAGCCACTGCCGCCATTAATGCCTTGGTGACCAAAACGATCATAACGTTGGCGTTTTTCAGAATCGCCTAATACATCATAGGCTTCAGAGGCTTGCTTGAACTTCTTTTCGGCTTCCGGATCATCAGAATTCCGATCCGGGTGAAACTTCATCGCCTTTTCGCGGTAGGCCTTTTTAATTTCATCTTCAGAGGCATCTTTACTGACGCCAAGAACTTCGTAGTAGTCTAGTTTAGACATGAATAAACTTAACTTTCCTTAATTAAATTATTCGCTCACAATTACTTTTGCATGACGGATGGTACGATCTCCCATGCGATAGCCGCTCTCCACTACATTGAGCACTATATCGCTCTCAATGCTATCATCTGTGGGTTTTTGACGCATCATCGCATCATGGAGATCCACATCAAAGGGTACTCCCTCTTCATCAATCCGCTCAACGTCGTGTTTGTCGAGCACTTCTTTAAATTTGTTTGCAACCAGCATAACCCCATCCAAGAAGGTTTCATTGACATCCAGGTCTTCAGCGGCTGCCAGCGTTCGCTGGAGATCGTCATTCACTTCAAGAAAATCCTCAATAGCTTTCGCTTTGGCCGTCTCAAAAACCTGCGATCGTTCGCGCTGCACGCGCTTACGATAATTCTCAAGCTCGGCCGCTTTTCTGAGATGCGAGTCTTTCGCCTCGGCAAGTTCTCGCTCCAGCTGTTCAACTTCTTCATCACGTGCAACCAACATATCACGAAGCTCATCAGCCTCGTAATCCTGATACTGAGAAGGTTCCTCAGTATTTTCAACCGATTGCTCTTCGTCGGTTGATTGTTCTTCTTTTACTTTGTCATTCGATTCGCTCATGTGGAACAATATCTATCTATTAAATTCTTTTTGTTTCTTTGACTGTGTTTGTATGCAAATAATATGCCACAGATTATTACCTCTATTTCTAATGACAAAGTTACGGAAGTTGGAATTCGCGACAAACTAAAAGATTCAGAGTGTCACTATTCCAACCTTGTCACTTGGTCACAACATCCCATTATTCGTCGTCTTCCTCATAAAAGAATTCCAGCATATTACCGTCGGGATCCGAAATAAACACAAATCGTCCCCGCTTGCGGTTGGCCGGTCCACTCATAATAGTCACCTCTTTCTCGCGAAAATACTCGGCCAGCTCATCCACCTTCTCTTCAGAATCCAGATAAAAGCCAAAGTGATCAACGCGGTAGTCGCGGGATGAGGGATCGTAGCTCGTCTCAGCTTCTACCAGCACTAGAGTATCCTCTTCACCAACCTGGTAAACAGCCATACTCTGCCCCATTTTTCGCAGCAGCTCAAAACCCAGGATATCCCCGTAAAATTCTTCCGCTCGCTCAATGTCGTTAACTCGAATTGTGATGTGATTAATACCTGATGGATTAAAATCTACCATAATTATGTATCGTTGTTAATTGTTAGATCAGTAATTCTGACAGGATTGTAAACAGCAAATTATGTCGCCAACATTCATTTTTTCGAATGCAGCACAGTATACCCTTTTTGGATATCATTTTCAGCCTTTAAAAGATCTCGATATGTCGTTAAAAGACATAAAGTTCACTCGAAATAGTTACGTAGTTTTTGTTACTTTCCCACGGATTTAAACAATAACCAAGGCTAAACATTTGAGTACGCTCTACATCGTCGCAACCCCCATTGGAAACCTGGAAGACATCTCTGAGCGCGCCCGTCATGTGTTGGATTCCGTGGACTACATAGCCTGTGAAGATACGCGCACTTCAAGCGTACTGCTAAATCATCTGGCCATCGACGCGCAAACGTTTGCATTTCACCAGCATAACGAGCACCAAAAGCTCGAACACTTGATGAACATCCTCGATGCCCGTCAAAATGTAGCCATTATTTCCGATGCTGGCATGCCTGGTATTTCCGATCCCGGATTTCTTGCCGTACGCGCCGCTCACCAGGCCGGTCATTCGGTGTCGGTAATTCCAGGTCCGGATGCCGCCACTACCGCCCTGGTTGCCAGCGGACTGCCGTGCGATAAATATGTGTACGAGGGCTTTCTGCCACAGAAAAAGGGTCGGCAAAAACGACTCAAGCAGCTTGTGGATGAAGAACGATCCATCGTGATATACGAAAGTCCCTACCGACTGCAAAAGTTGCTCGAGGAGCTGCGCAAATACATGGGCGATCAGAGGATGGCAGCCGTCTGTCGCGAGCTCACTAAAAAATTTGAAGAAGTGGTGCGCGGCCCGCTTAAAACCGTTTTTGATACGTTTCAACTACGAGATGAAATCAAAGGTGAAATTGTTGTGGTCATCGCCCCAAAATCATACAGTGAATGAAGAATTTTATTGATTACATCTGGAACACGAAGTGGGCATTGACGCTTTCTGTAGGACTACTGCTGGGATTAAGCTGGCCGCCCTTTCCCCTGCCCTTCTTGGTATTTCCGGCATTTCTGTTGGTCTTCCGCATCATTAATCTCTCCAGCTCAGCCCGAGAAGCCGCATACTGGACTTATCCGGGCTTTGTGCTATGGAACATCATTACCACCTACTGGTTGGTGATGGCCACCGTAGCCGGCGGTGTAGCCGCCATTCTGGCCAATGCTGCGGTGATGACCGTTCCGGTGATGCTACAGTACAAGATGCAGCAGCAAAAACTAAAACCGTGGCTCATCGCGCTGCTCCAAACTGGCAGCTGGATCAGCTACGAATATTTTCATCACCAGTGGGATCTGGCCTGGCCGTGGCTGACGATCGGCAATGCATGGGCCAACGTCCCGAGCCTGGTGCAGTACATCTCAGTTACCGGCTACTGGGGTATTTCGTTCTGGGTGATATTTTCTGCCGCCCTGGCCTATCAGCTGGTTAAAAAGCCATTGCAATCTACGAAAATTACGCTTGGCTGTGTTTTAGCTGTGTTTCCGCTGTGGTCAGTTCTGATTTCGCTATCTTCCACTCCCACCGAGCCAGAAACCACCCAAGAAGTGGTGGTAGTACAGCCCAATTTCGACTCCTACAAACCTGATGGTGGCTTTCCTTCTCCTTACGAAGCCCACGACCACCTGCTGGAATTAACAGAACCGGTACGCACCGATAGCACACAGCTCGTCGTCTATCCCGAAAATGCCATCCAGGCTCGCATGTCGAACCTGGATTCGTTTAACAACACCGCCGCCAAGACCAAGGAGCTTTGGAACCAGCGAGCCAAGCGATGGCGCAATACCATTATCGCCGGGGCCACCTATTTTCAATTCTACAACGCTTCTGAAGCACCGCCACTGCCCTATTATTCTGATCGCGGCCCCTATCTGCCCTTCAACTCGGCACTCAGTTTTTATCCCAATAAATCAATGGACGTATACCGCAAGCACAACCTCGTGCCTATCGTGGAGCGCGTGCCGTTTGTGCATTTTTTAAATGCCATTGATGTGTTCGGACTGGTCAACTGGAATAACGCCCAGCAGTATGGCAAAGGACATCAAGCCGACCAGTTTACAGTGGGATCCACCAGCACACCGGCACTTATCTGCTACGATTCGGTATTCCCGAACTGGGTGCGTGAATACGTGCAAGACGGATCCGGCTACCTGACGATCATCACCAACGACGGCTGGTGGGGTAACACCAGCGGACACGAGCAGCATTTTGCCTACGCCCGTCTCCGCGCTATCGAATTTGACCGATGGATTGTACGAAGCGCCAACAACGGCATTTCGGGAATTATTTCACCTGATGGGGCCATCAAGGTAGAAACCGAATACTGGACGGAAACAGCTTTTCGCTATGACGTGCCGGTATTAACATCTCAAACACTCTACGCTCGCTTTGGAGATTGGCTACCGATCTTGATGCTCCTGACCACAGGTATTGGCATTGGAATTGTCCTCAAAAGTCACTTCCAAAAAGAACATGAAGTTCCAGCAACTTCGTGATTAGCCTTGTTCCCTCGTCCGATGACAAACCCAGTCATCAGCTTAAGATTAGCTAGAACTAATCGATACCACAATATTAAATCGGATATCGTGGTCGGTGCGGCCATAGACGCCTGAAGTTTTAGGAACCAGCTTGCTGTAGCTGTATTCAAAATTAGCCTGAATAGTTTGTGAGAACTGATAGCCGATAACCGCCGAGCCATTAATGCGCGCCTGTCCGCCGGTAGTAGTGCCCGAAAACTCGGCATCATCGGGATTTTTAACGATTTCATCTGGGCCGGCCAGGAGCGCCTGATCCAGATCAGAGTCGAGCTGAAATTTTGTTTCCACATCCTCGATATAGCTGCCATTGATTGTAAAATCAACAGCATTTTCGAGACGTGGGAAAAACGGCAGCTTAAAATCGCGAATCGTATAGGCAAACGTCAGCTTCAGTCCTTTCGACATCCGCTCAATCACCGTAGAGTTCGAAAGCGCCAGGCTGGTCACCTTGCTGTACTCGTATTGAATATTCGTCCGTAGATCGGACTGCCAGGTCACATTCAGTCCGATGAGCGGACTGAATTTCTTTTCGATATTGATGCTCTTAGGTTCATATTCGGGTCTTCGGTTGGTGATAGAATAAGCTCCCAGAGAAATATCCGGCAGCTGACTCTGATCGGCATTAAATACCCATCCCAGACGATACGTACCGCTGTAGTTGTGCGAAATGGAGGCGCGGGACATAAAATCACCCAGGTACGGGATCCACTTCTCGAGTCCTGTCCACGTCACACGCCAGCCAGGCAATGGGAAAGGCGTAAAGTTGCGATCACCGATAGCCCCACTGCTGAACAGCAAATACGCTTGGCGAAAGTCTTCCTGCATGGTTCGCTTCTCAAGCACCGAATGGCCGTCATTGTTGCCGGTAGAATCGGTAATAACCGTACTACCTGAATTGATGTCCCCAAATGCGGTAGACAGTTGTTTTCGAAAAAATGAACCGTATCCTTGGCCAAATGCCCAAATGCTGGAGCTGATGGATCCGTTCTCCGATCGAATCACATTTAAATTCTGATTCGGCTCAATTGTAATCGACCGGGTCGTATTCACATTCCACTTGGAGTTCCAGGTCAGATCGATGGTAAAGTTATCAAATGGCTGCAGCCGCGAGCCTACCGTGATATCGTCCGTTAAATTCTTGTTGAATGGCAACTGCAGACTCGAGGTCTCACTGGGATTATCGATCAAATTCTGCAGCCCAATTTCATCCTTGAATCCGGTGCGATAAGCAAAAGGAGGCGTAAACTCATCGCCGCCAAACATATAGAAAAACTGGGAATTCCCGGCATAACCACTCTGAAGGGAGCTCTTGGAGATATTAAATGATATATCCAGCGACTGAAAACTGAGCAGCGCCGCCAGGCTCTTCTTTCCGATATCTGCTATACCTTCGCCAAGCTGTCCCTGCGAATAACCCGAGCCGCCCGCCGTATCCTGCTCTGTGGGCTGGCGATTGCCGGAATCATCATCTTGCAAACTACGATACCAACCCATGCCATTCAGCAGGCTTCGGATATCAAAATCGAGGGTCTGGTTCAGGGAAAAGTTATTTGAAATATTAGCTCCTAAATCTGAACCGAGCGGGCTGTTGCGCCATTGATATCCGCCGCCATAGTTGACTGAATAGTTGACCCAGCTCAATGCTCCAATATTGCTTAGCCGCGGCTGCCAGCCGGCCGTATAAGCCTCCTCGTAATTGCTGCGGCGGGACGAGAGAGAATCAAACACCACATCTTGCAGCACATCAAAGGAGGGTTTTACAGCAAAACGGGTAGAGTCGGCCATCGGGTCGCCGGGCTCTACCTGCTCGATACCAGCATTCGACAGGTCAAACACCGAACGACTGCGGAAGGTTGTTTTTATAGAGGGCGTCAGGTTGTATCCAAACCCAAACTGGGTGTCGTAGGTAAAGCTATGCGTCTGCTGCAGCGGACTTTGAGTCTCTCCTTGCGTGATGCGTCGGACCTGCTCATCATATTCTCGATCGATACCCACCGAAGCGTTGATAGAGGCGGGCGTATATCCCAACTGCAGGCCAGCTAACGGACTCAGAATCGGTACTCCGCCCAAAAAGCCGAACGGCCGAAAGAGCTGGGTATTCCGGAAACTCACGTCATAGCGCAGCGACCCACTGTAGTTCCAGTTATCCCGGCGGCTATACTCAGGATTTCGACGATTAGTAGTATTGTAAACGTAGTTGAGCGTTGTTTTATCGAGCGTATATTCCACTAGTTTCGACTTCGATCGCGACTTTGACAAATTCGACACATTCACCGAATAGCTTTCAGTTACCGTCTGACTTTGCTGAATTCGCCGTTCGATAATCTGCTGCTTTTGCTGTTCGCTGATATCATTACGGGCATTCACAGCATTCTTGAACTCCGAGATACGCACGTCACCCTGGTTGGGTAGATAACGCGGAGTAGAAGATGATCTGCGCGTCGAAAGCGTCACCGGAATATTCCAGCCGTACCGGTCGGGAATCAACTTGTGCATGTTTACCGTCGAGTTCAGATCGTAGGCCAGCACATCCGAAAGACGGCGCTGCCCCAACCGCGAATCCAAAGCGCCAAAGCCATCGGTCTCGCGGTTAAAGTTAGCATTGAAGGATGCGAAATCTGCAAGCTTAACCTCCGCTTTGGCATTAGCGGCCCATCCTGATTGATTGTCAAAACCGGAGACCCGAAGCTCGTTAAACCAAAACTGCCCGTTAAGCGATGGCTCGCCGCCACCATCCGGATTTTGCGGATCAAATGGATTCTGTATCCCCATCCCGATTTCACCGATCCGATCGAGCGATGGATTGCCCTTGATAGCGATCTTGGCACCCGGCGGAGCATTCTGCAACAGTTGACTACAGTTTGTACACTCATACACTTCACTCTGATCCACGCTCTGCTGATCACGCAACTGCTTCAGCTCGTTAAAGGCGCGCATCACAATATTCATGCTGTTTTCATTATACAGCCATACCTCCCGGGCCTCGGTATTACGCTCAGCCTCACTCAGATCGCTGAGGGGCTCATTGGTAAACTGATATTCAGGATCAGATGGCGAAATGGGCTGCCGGTATTCGTAGTAATTATTGGTTAGATCGGTACCAAATCGCATGACCAGCTCAGCCTCATTACGTTTTTCGTATCCTTCACCATGGACAAACATCCGTACATTTGAATAGTTTATCATATTGAGGCCACCCGGATACACCCGCTTCATCATCTTGAGCTCACCGCCGGCCAGGCTCTCCACGTTCATCACAATAGACTGCTCGTTGGCAATCGTCTGACGTTGACGACCCCGGTTAGTCGCGCGAATAGCGCCTTCGGGTTGACGGTACGGAATGGGCTCGCGCTGGCTATTTTCCTCGATGTTTACAGATGAAATGTTGAAGTCACCCTGCGTAGCTCCTTGCTGCTGATCTACATTTTCGGCAGGCCGCCACTGGCTACCCACCATCTCGAACGTAGCAAAACGGAGTGTAAAAGGCTTTTCATATCCTGACAGCCAAACTCTTATATACGAGATATTTTGAAAATTATCGATACCGCCCACTTTACGGATCCAGTCTTCCAATGGAATGCGCACCTGGTACCATCGATCAGACTGATTGGCGCCTTCGACCTTATCTACAATATAATTGCCTTCAGTAGCCGGCTCCAGCTCCGAAAAATCGGCCGGATTCCACTCCATCTCATACTGGAAGTAGGAATTGTTCTGCTCTACAATCGACGGGGTAATCAGTCCCTCGGTGTCTGGCTTGTTGGTCACCGCGCGCTTGTCGCCTTGATTGGGCGGGGTATTCCCATCCTGATAACCATACATCCGCATAAAGCGCTCCTGGAGTTTCTGGCCTTCAACCTTGTCTTCTCCATAATAGACGTAATCATCATTAGACGGATCTTTTTGAATTTGCTGATACATCCGACTGCCGGTACCATAGGACGAAGCCATCGCCTGTATAAAATCTGAAAAAAGATTCTGTTCGTTCTTGCCATTAATTCCTTCGGTGTTGGGCGCCCCGTCAAGGCCTACATCCGCCAGCGCTCTAGTCTCATTGGAAAACTGTCCCTCGGGCGCGGGTGGTGGCACTGGGATATACGATCGCGCCGGAGCCGAAATGAGGTCTTCCTGCAAATCATTGGGGCGACGCACCAATCCATCCTCGGTATTGGTTTTAAAATTGGGAATGACATCTTCCGACACCGTCCCGATATCGATATACATTTTGCCCTCATAATCTTGCAGATCTTGGGCACTAGGAGCACGCCCATCCGGCAAGACTGGTTGCACCCAGAATTCGAGAAACTCAATATTATTTTGCGTTAGGTCTTCCTGCCCAGAGGGCAACGTGGTCGTCATTCCGCCCCAGGTGCGCTGCGGCTCATTCTCGAGTAGATTCCTGAGGTTCTCATTGTAGTTATAGGGTCCACGTTTTGTGGGATCGTAATAGATATCCAGAGTGTTAATAAAATTCTCTTCCGTCAGAACGTCCCGATTGGGGAATACATCTGTAACTTTTACCTGCTGCGTCTCTGGTGTATAGTTTACACCACCCAAAATCTGATCAATATTCTGTGGGATGCTGTACCAGGAAAACTGACTACGGAGATCGGATCGGGCCACCTTGTCGGGAATAGTATTAGAGGGGGTCTCTGGTGGATCAGGCTCGAAAAACGGCTCGTCTGGGACATAGCCGGGCACGGCCGCAGGAGCTGCCGCAAGATTCCAGCGCGAGGGATTCATAAAACTGAGGCTGATATCTGATCCCTCAAAATCATCAATAAAGGAGAGGCCATTTTCTTCATCCTCAAACAGGCGCCCACTTTCGATGGCATCACTCACCGCGCTGGTCTGCGCCACATCGGGACGTAGCTGGGCAAACTCACCGCTGAACGACAGGCTGGAATTCTCTTTGGTCTGCAGCAGTGGTACCTGATCAATCAGGCGGGTAAGCCAGGGAGCTTCAAAATAAGCATTGGCATCAAGGCCAATAACGGAGTTGTTTACCGGCTCATCGCCGATGCGAATTTTGTCCTGCAACGGCTGCTCTTTCAGGTTGAAATAGGTGCTGCCCAGCGTGATGTTATCGGTAAATTGGTACTCCGCACGCACCCCGGTAAAACTTTTCTTGCCAATCTGTGTAAGTTGGTTGTTTTCGTACTCAATTTTGATCTCCTGCCCTTTCTGCAGGTACTGTTCATTGAGGATGGTGATACTGCCAATGGAATAGTCCACAGCATAATCGGTACCCTCTTGCAGCTCCTTTCCGTTGGCGAACACCTTCACGGAACCTTCCACCAATGAATATCCCAGTGAATAGCTGGCCGAAATACTGCCCTTCGACTTCCCCTCAATCAGATAGAAGCTGTTTTTGGAGCTCTGGTTGGCGTTAACCTTTTTCTGGTTATAGAGCTCATTAAAGGTGATATCACTGATCTGCCCGCTGGGCAGTCCTGTTCCCGATAGTATCTCCCGGATACGGTCTCCAAATGGCTGCAAGTAGGGAAATATCAGTTTGCCTGAGGCAGGATTCAAAACCGTCGTACTAAAGTCTACCTTATTATCGGGATTTACGGCGCCCTGCTGATCAACGCGGTCGAGCCCAAGATCGCGCAGTAAAGTGGTCTCGCGGCCCGGAAGGGAACTGCTGGGGACGTTCTGCTCGGTAAATTTCACATCAAGATCCAACCCCTCTTGTGATAGATTCTGTACCCCAAGCGAATACACATTTTTCATCATCAGATCCCAAAGGATATTGTTCGTGGTCACGGTTTGCGGGCGAATAAGCTTCAGGAAGATACGGTTGCTACCACCCTGGCTTACGTCGCCCACGCTAATAGTCTGCCCTGTCTGAGGATTGCGATATTTAAAAGACACCGCCAGCGCCTGACGGGATCCAAGATTCCGTTTTAGTGAAATATACCCCAAGTTGCGATTCAGCTCATAGTCAGCTCCCTCTTGTAGCGGTACGAAATATCCTTCTACAAAGGTTGAGGGATCTACTCCGAAATCCGAAGCCGAAACGCCCTGTGCCGGATCGCGGTACTGGTCCAGCAAATTGTCAGTAAACTGATCCTGGTCGCCATTGGGTGGAGAAAAAGTGCTATCCTGCTCATTTAAAGCTACCCCTAATTCTCCCAAGGCAATAGCCTGTCGTTCACCCTCCTGGGAATTTGAGGTCTCGCGCAGCGCCCATACGTTTACCTCGGTCAACTGCAACGCCTGACCCTGCTGCTGAGGATTTGACACGTTATTCTCAAATTCCTGACGTGTAAAGAAGTCGAGGAAAAAGTGGCGATCTGATTCATAATCACCGGGACGAATAGAAATATTCTGCTCTTGTGCACCGCCAGAAATGGTCTCGGTATTGCTTTCGCCCTCCTGTTGCGACAGCACGGAAGTAAGCTTTAACGAGCCAATCTGCGCCACTGATTTGACTCCAAAAAGTGCATTACCGCCGCGAATCAACGAATTGCCTGTCTGCATGGATACGTTCCCCAGCTCGAGCCGCTGCAAAATTTCATCCTCATAGCCCTGGTACACAATGTTGAGGCGGTTCATAAAGTCGAAATCGCGCTCGGTATCCCAATCGGTTTGTATGGAGAGCTTATCGCCAATATTACCCTGAATATTCAGTTTGAGACTCTGCTCAAATGTTGGATCTACCTGCCGGCGCTGATCTTCGGGAATTTCGGGATTCTCGGTTGTCTGAATGGAGGCGCCCACATTCATATTGGCCGTCCCATTGATGCGCAAATTTACCTCCGGCTTGCCAAAAATAGTCGTGAAAGTCGATTCCTCACCGCCCGGAATTTCCATATTGAAATCAAGCAAGCCTCGGCGCTGCTGATCACCGGCCTGCTGTTCTTGCACGAGCTGATTCCAGTTTTGCCGTATTGCATGCTCTTTGGAACGTTGAGAATATTCTTCAAAAGTCATCACGTGCGGAAAGCCGACAGGGGTCTCGAAAAGTAGCCGCTGACTTCGATAAATGCCGGTTGAGTCGCGCTGAATGTAAGTTTCCTCTTCCGGCAACTGGATATAGAAAAGTTTGGGCAGTGGTTTAAAAAATGGATAAGAAACTTGCGGAGGGCGGTACAACCGCGGAAGGGTATCGGCCTCGGTAGCCGTAAAAGCCGCCAGCGAATCAGGCTTATCCTGGGCAAGGCTCTTCTCTGGGCTTGCTATCGACGCAACCAGGCAGAAAAGAACACATAAAATTGAAAAAAAAGATGCTTTGAGCTGCACGAAACCGTTGTACAATATATTTACATATTAATCTATCAGTAAATCAGTAGTAACGATATACTCTTATATACAGCTCCTTTTAAAATTCAGAATTGGTATTGGCAGCGTACTCTGCGGAATTATAATGGATAATTATAATTCTTAAAAGTACAAAGTATGGTTTTGTTGTCATAATAATTCTCCATTTTGTAAAAATGGAGCATAGGCCTAATTTTAGGGTTACTCCATCAGAAATACATTATGCGCTTCATACCAAACAAATTACAACTCGACATACTCAAGCGGCATCTGGGACCTTTTATCTTCTGTTTCTTTACCCTGATGTTCTTGCTGCTCATGCAGTTTTTGATCCTGTATATCGACATGCTAGTCGGTAAGGGTCTACCCCTGGGCATTATCTTGGAACTTATTGTCACAAATCTGGCCTCAATGGTGGTCCTGGCTGTCCCCATGGCCGTACTGGTGGCATGTCTGATGGCATATGGCAAATTCACTGAACTAAACGAGCTGACGGCCATTCGCGCCGCGGGCGTCAACCCTATTCATGTGATCAACCCAGTGCTGGTCGCCGGTGTACTGTTGTCAATATTCCTGGTCTGGTTCTCTAATGATGTACTGCCGGATGCTAACCAGCGAGCCCGCTCACTGTTTATCGATATTAGGCTCAAGAAACCAGGATTTGACCTCAAAGAAAACGAGTTTTACGAAGGCATCGACAACTACACCTTTCTGGTTAAGAAGATTACGGATGAGTCAGATTCGCTATACGATGTCACAATTTACCAGCATCCCACACGCAAGCGGAAAGAGGCCTATATCAAGGCCAAGAAAGGTCGCCTGCAAAGTGAGCAGAATGGACAAACGCTAACCTTGCATCTTCGGGATGGGTCTATCCTGCGCAACCTCGACCGCCGCAAAGATGGAAAGTTGGTGGAAATCTATGAAGAAACCCATTTTGACCGATATCGTATCAGCTTTGACCTGTCGGAGCTGGCTTTCTCGCGTTCCAATCCGGCCAATCGCTCCCGCAACGATCGTACCATGAACATCCAGGCCATGCAAAGCGTTGTCGATTCGCTGCGAAGACAAATTCAAGATCAGACCGATCGTTTGTTGAAAAACGACAGCTATATTTTACCGGTCATTGAAACCGATTCCAGTAAATCGAGACGGTCACCGCGTATAACAGCTAAACCCGACTCCATAGCCGAAAAGCCATACCACAGCAAGTTTGTTGCGATGCGTCATCTCGGCAGCAAATCTGAGCAAAAGAGCCTGCATGACCTGGCGCTCAGCCAGCTTCGCAGCTACCAGTCATATGTCGAAAATATTGCTTCCGACACCGAATGGCGCATCAACAAGATTGCGCGCTATCTGGTAGAGATCCACAAGAAATTTTCCATTCCCCTGGCTTGTATCGTCTTTATTTTGCTGGGAGCTCCCATCGGCATGTACACCCGCAAAGGGAACCTGGGATACGCCGCGTTAATCGGAATCGTCTTTTTAACTTTCTACTGGATTTCCATTATCCAAGGCGAAAAAATGGCCGACCGGCTCTTTATATCGCCCTTCACCGGCATGTGGTTTTCCGACTTGCTGCTAGGAGCGGTGGGTATTATCCTGGTAATCAACATTACAACACCTTTTAAGTTTTCTAAGCTCTGGAAACGTGACTAAAAAAATTGACCGATACGTATTTTTTCGGATGCTGAGCATCACCCTCTTCGTGATGGTAGCCCTGGTGTTCATCTTTATCGTGATCCACTTTTCGGAGAACAGTGAAGACTTTACGGACCAGGGCGCGACCTTTGCCCAGATCTTTGGCGTCTACTATCCCAACTATATTCCCGATATCATCAGGCTGATTATTCCCGTAGCGGTATTTGTGGCCTGTCTCTACCTTACGGGACAGATGGCCGAGCGGCTCGAGATCACAGCACTAAAAGCAGCGGGGGTAAGCCTGTATCGGCTACTGGTACCATACCTCGTGTTTGCTTTCATGATGACAGCCATCATCAGCGTGCTCGATGGCTTTGTGATTCCCAACACCAACGAAACCCGTATTGCCTTCGAGTCGAAATACCTGCAGGGGCAATCCGAAAATGTGGATAACAACCGCATCTTTCGGCAGGAATCGGAGAATACCATTTTTAAGATCAACTACTTTAACAATGACGAGCAAACAGGTCACCGGGTTGATGTAATTAACTTCCAGGGCGACAGTATATCCCAAACGCTCTTCGTTCAAAAGATGATCTGGCAGGACACGACACAGAAATGGCGGCTTAAAGACATCAAAAAACGCACGTTTAACGCCCAGGGGTATAAGCTGACTCACATCGATTCTATGGATACAACGCTCAATATTTTTCCGCGTGACCTGGCGCGCAAGACCTCTGATATCTACCAGCTAACCTATCCTGAGGCCGAAAATTACATCCACTCTATTGAACGAAGTGGGGCCGGTAGTGTAGAATTGCCCAAAGTTCAGCTATACGGTCGGTATACCTATCCCTTCTCCATTGTCGTAGTTATCATTGTAGGATTCGCCCTAGCCTCGGTGCGACGAAAAGGCGGCAAGGGATTCTATATCGCCGCTGGTCTCGTGGTCAGTTTCTTGTACCTGGTGATGATGAAAGTGATAGAACCTTTTGGTGGCAAAGGAGAAATCGAACCCTGGCTGGCAGCCATTTTACCTCACCTTATTTTTCTCATTGTCGGGATTGGAATACTGTTTAATGCTCGAAAATAATTATCGGCCCTTTTGCTTATTAGCTAAAATCCCAGGTGCAAGCCAAATTCGGGGATCAGAATAAGTGGATATCGTGGCATTTTTCCACCAACCGAAAGCACAAATCCCGGTTGCGGGCGGTCGATGTTGTCACCAAAAGATCCACGGGCAAATCCCAAACAAAACTTGACCTCAGCCTGCGTTTTCGGTTCTGGGTATTGCTGGGCCTGTACTGTCATTTCGGAGCTAAAAAAAGATCAGCAGTGCAAACAGCCATTTTATCCTCTTATACATAATATCCTCCTTTTATTGTCTACTCCCTTGGTACAATCACGTCAAGAGGCTTTGTAAAACCGGTGTCATCCTGAATTTATTTCAGGGTCTGTAAACAGAATATTTGTTTGAGCCTTTAACGACATATTAGCTACAGATGCTGAACAAGTTCAGCATGAGACTGCGATTTTGTAAAACACACTTCAAATAAGTTGCTGTTTTTATGAATATAAATACAATAAAAAACCCTGTCAGGATTCTATATCCTGACAGGGTTGAATAATTCTCAAAATATTTATTCAAAAGGAGCTATGAAGACTATAATCCTCCAACTTTAACTTACGGAATAGTTGGGCGACTCCTTCGTTATTTGTACCGAGTGCGGATGACTTTCTTTATAGGCCGCTGAAGATATCTGCACAAATTCGGCCTTCTGCAGACTTGCAATATCCGCCGCGCCACAGTATCCCATTGCCGCTCTCAGCCCGCCAGACATCTGATGCGCTACTTCACTCAGATAACCTTTGTAGGGAACACGTCCCTCGATACCTTCGGGCACCAGCTTGTTGATATTGTCTTCCACATCCTGAAAGTAGCGATCCTTGGAGCCCTGTTCCATGGCACCGAGGCTTCCCATACCACGGTATGATTTATATTTACGTGATTCATAAATAATGGTCTCACCGGGACTCTCATCTACCCCGGCAAACATCGATCCCATCATTACCGCATGAGCCCCGCCAGCAATGGCTTTAGGGATGTCTCCCGTCTGCTTGATACCACCATCAGCGATCACTCCAACACCTGCTTCGTGGGCATAATCAGCAACTTCCATCACTGCACTGAGCTGAGGAACGCCAACGCCAGTTACGACGCGGGTCGTACAAATAGAACCGGGACCAACGCCCACTTTTAAGATGTCAACCCCCGCATCAACGAGATCCTTTGCAGCAGACTTGGTAGCAATATTTCCACCAATCAAGTTTAGATCAGGATACTCTTTGCGAATATCTTTGATCATCCCCAGCACGCCGGACGAGTGTCCGTGGGCGGTATCAACGGTGATGACATCGACACCGGAATCGACCAATGCTTCCACACGATCCAGCGTGTCAGAAGTAACTCCTACTGCTGCCCCCACGCGTAATCGTCCCATATCATCCTTAGACGCATTGGGAAAATTCATCTTCTTTTCAATATCCTTGAACGTAATCAGCCCCACCAACTTCATGTTTTCATCCACAATGGGAAGTTTCTCTACCTTGTGCTCTTGGAGCAGCTTTTCCGCTTCGTCAAGCGTCGTGCCTTCACGAGCCGTGATCAAATTCTCAGTGGTCATGATCGTGCTGAGCTTTTTATCCACATAGTGCTCAAAGCGCAGATCACGGTTGGTCACGATGCCGATGAGCGTATTGTCATCCTCCACGATGGGGATACCGCCAATTTTGTGCTTCTTCATCAGCTGACGCGCCTTGCGAACCGTCTCATCCTTGCCCAGCGTCACCGGGTCCACAATCATGCCGCTTTCGCTGCGCTTTACCATGCGCACTTGGTCGGCCTGATCTTCAATCGACATATTTTTGTGCAGCATGGCAATGCCCCCTTCCCGTGCCAGCGCAATGGCTAGCCGGTACTCCGACACAGTATCCATTGCAGCACTAATAATCGGGATGTTAAGCGTTAAATTCTCTGCAAGCTGCACGCTGGTGTCCGCGTCGCGTGGCAAAACATCAGAATGTGCAGGCACCAAAAGCACATCATCATAAGTTAAACCCTGCCGCGTGATCCGATCAAAAGGTGAGGAGTTTTCCATGAGTAAAAGAAAGCAAACATTTGGATTCTGGTTTGGGCAAAGATAAAAAAAATGTGAGCGACCTGCTTAACAGTTTTTGTTTAAACATTTTATTAAGCACAGTCACTCACCCAATGGATTATGCCCACCGGCGCTCTCTTTAAAACTCCTCGTTGTATGCTTACAATTTTTTGATATGCAGAGCATCGATGGCCGTTTGTAACGAACAAATACCATCCCGGAAACTTTCTACCCAGTGGACTACACTGCGGCGCCGACGAGCAACATGCTCATCACAGCTCGAATATTGTCCCTGCAGCTCATCTACCATGGCAGCTACATCTTCTTTAATCTCCATTTTCAGTTCGTCGGGCAAATCTCCCCATCCCATAAGTTCGAACATCTGCTGCAGTTCACGATGTTCTTTCTCTGCTTCTTTTAGCACTTTGCGAAGCACCGGTTCCAGGTTTGTGTCGAGACGCTTTTGTGAAGTTTTAATCGCGGTATTCATAGCTGGTTTTCTTGGTTGAATTAATCTTCACTTCAATAATAACTGACATCAGTGACACCCTAATGTCACCCCACTTTCACGAATTCCACGGCTGATTTTCAAGGGATGTGAATAGTCTTGTTTTTTATTCTTAAACGATCAATCTTAAGGCCTGCTCAAAAACCGAATCAACTGTGTCTATTTTCTTATGACCTATATGAAAGCGCTTTCGTTGATCCTTTTGTCATCCTTTTTATTGTCCTGTAATATGAATCCCCAAACAAATGTCACATCGCCCAATGGACAGCTTGCCGTTGATTTTTCGCTCTCTGGAGATGGCCAACCAAACTACAAGGTTTCCTATGAAGGAGAGAAAATTATCAACCCCTCTGCCCTGGGCTTTGAATTCAAAGATCGACCTGCCTTCAGGGATGGTCTTCGCATCCAGAATACTGAGAGTAACTCAGCAGATGAAACTTGGCAACCTGTGTGGGGAGAGCAAAAAGAGGTCCGCAATCACTACAACGAACTACTGATAACCCTTCAAGAAACCGAAGCTCCCAATCGGTTGGTGAATGTGCGCTTTCGCGTGTATGATGACGGAATAGGATTCCGATATGAGTTTCCGGCCCAGGAAAATATGGCCGACAGTGTGTTTATTATGAATGAGCAGACAGAGTTTGCCCTTACCGGTGATCATCAGACTTGGTGGATTCCCGCTGACTATGACAGCTATGAGTACAATTACACCCAATCCAAAGTCAGTGAGGTGGATGCGTCAGAATTTAAAAGCGAAAATGAACGTGTAGATCGCCAGATCGATAATTTTCAGGCTGTCAATACACCAGTTACCATGAAGACGGGTGAAGGGCTTTACCTAAGCTTTCACGAGGCCGATCTAACAGATTACGCCGGGATGACGCTCGGCATTACGGATGACCTGAAGCTGGTTAGTGAATTGGTCCCCTGGGCCGATGGCACAAAAGTTAAAACAAAAGCGCCTTTTACTACGCCCTGGCGTACGATACAGGTTGGACAAACACCCGGCGATCTGGCGGAGTCATTCCTGCTTCAAAACCTGAATGATCCCAGCAAGCTGAATGATACTTCCTGGATTGAACCCCTCAAATACACCGGTATCTGGTGGGAAATGCACATTGGCAAAACGGCATGGAACTACAGTGAACGAGCAGAAGACTCTTACGGTCAACAAGGCGGAACCCAACATGGAGCCAACACCAAGAATGCCAAAGAGTATATCGACTTTAACAATCGCGCAAATATTAAAGGTCTGCTGATTGAAGGATGGAATACCGGCTGGGAATTCTGGGGAACCGACTCGGTTGGTTTCTTCGATTTCACCACTCCCTATACCGACTTTGATCTCAGGGAAGTAGCCAGTTATGCCCAAGAAAATGATGTAGCGCTCATTGGACACCACGAGACATCCGGGCAGGCTGCTCATTATCAGACACGGCTGGATGCAGCATTCAAACTCTATCAGGATGTGGGCGTTCACCACGTTAAAACGGGCTATGCCGGCGGCGTCATCCCGAAAGGAGAATATCATCACGGACAGTTTATGGTGCGTCATTACCGTCAGGTAGTTAAGACCGCGGCCAAATATCAGATCGGAGTTAATGCTCACGAACCGATCAAGGCAACGGGTATCCGGCGAACGTATCCAAATATGATGACACGGGAAGGAGTGCGCGGCATGGAATACAACGCCTGGAGCGAAGGCATGCCGCCCCAACACACGACCATTCTGCCCTTTACCCGCGTCCTTGGTGGACCCATTGACTATACACCGGGTATTTTTGACATCACTTTTGATAAGTACCGAGAGAAGGAGCAGGTGCACTCTACACTGGCAAACCAGCTGGCGTTGTATGTGGTGCTTTACAGCCCCATGCAGATGGCCGCTGACTTACCCGAAAATTACCTGGCGGAAGATGATGAATTTCACCCAGCATTTCAGTTCATCCAGGATGTAGCTGTGGATTGGGATGAATCGAAAGTGTTAAATTCAGAAATTGGTGACTATGTGATTACCGCTCGCAAAGAAAAAGGAGCTGACAATTGGTTTCTGGGCGCAGTCACCGACGAAAATGAACGTACAAAAAAGGTGTCGCTGGACTTTTTAGATGATGGTCAAACTTATCAGGCTACGATCTACCGCGATGGCAAAGATGCCCACTGGGAGGATAATCCCACGGCCTACGAAATCGAACAGCACGAAGTGACCAGCCAGGATTCTCTTGATCTCTGGATGGCGCCCGGTGGTGGAACCGCTATCAGTTTTGAAGTGAAATAAAGTTGATAAACATTGCGAAAATAGATGCTGAAATTTTACCGGCATAGTGAGAATAAATTCAGCAGGTGGGTTGCGAATAAGCTGGAGGAGATGGTCGTAGCCCACAAACTCATCGATGTTGACAAAAGTAGTATGCTGCCGGAGGGTACACAGATGAAAGAGCTACCAGTGCTTAGTGATGGCCATGAGCGCTGGACATCGCAAGAAGAAATCAAGGAATTTCTGGAAGAGCTCCATCAGGACCTGTTGCTAAGCCAACGCATGCAGTCGGATACCTGTCACCTGGATCCGGATAAACCTGAGGAGTGTTTATAATATATCAGGTTGCTAATTCTCATCTGACGACTGGAGTTGTCGTCTGATGAGTAGCTATAAACGAAATAATTCATCAAGCTTCAAACTCAGAAGCCAGATGAATGAGAATTACTCGGGATAGATCGACTTCTTGGCTGCCAGCAGGGTGTTTTTCATAAGCATGGCTACCGTCATGGGGCCGACGCCTCCGGGCACTGGCGTAATCCAGCTAGCCTTTTCTTTAACGCTTTCGAAGTGACAGTCGCCCACCAGGGTGTACCCTTTCTCTTTGGTCTCGTCGGCCACGCGGTTAATGCCCACGTCAACCACTACGCACCCTTCTTTGACCATCTCCCCTTTAATAAGGTTTGGCTGTCCGGCGGCTACGACCAAAATATCAGCAGAAATGGTATGCCGGGTTAAATCCTTGGTATATTTGTGGCAGACGGTAGTTGTGGCCTTGCCTTCACCTTCTTCTTTGTTGAGGAGTATCGAAATAGGTCGCCCTACAATATTGCTGGCACCAACAATTACCGCGTGTTTGCTTTTGCTAGGGATGCTGTAGTGTTTGAATAACTCCATAATCCCGGCCGGCGTGCACGATCGAAAACTAGGTTCCCCAACCGTCAAACGACCGACGTTCATAGGATGAAAACCATCCACATCCTTACGGTAATCAATCGCCTCGATAACATCATGGGCAGATAAATGGTTTGGCAAGGGAAGCTGCACCAAAATGCCATCCACCGAATCATCATTATTTAGTTTATGAATCGTAGATTTGAGTTCTTTGGCGGAGATGGTATCGGGCAGACGCTTGGTATCCGTTTGGATGCCGACCTCTTTGCAAGCCCTCGTTTTGGCGCCCACGTACACATCAGAAGCGGGATTTGTACCTACCAGCACTACCTGCAGAAAGGGTGCGCGGTTGCCGTCTTTGACCCAGTCCTCGACATCCTGCCGGACTTCCTCGCGGGTTAGCTTTGCTACTTTTTTGCCGTCAATAATTTTTGCTGACATGATTTATAATAGTGAGTAATGAGTATTGAGAAATGAGTAGTAAGTTCCTTTAGCGCTCGATATTGTACTTCTTCATTTTGTTATACATGTGACTCCGCTGGATATCAATGGCTTCGGCCGTCTGGGAGATGTTCCAGTCGTGCTCTTCGAGCTTGCGGAGTAAAAATAACCGTTCTGCTGATTCTTTGAAATGCTGAAACGTGTCGGCTTCGTCCATCAGTCCACCGACCTTATCGTCATTTCGGCTACCGGTAAGAGTAAGGTTTTCGACGTCTTTACGGCTAATTTCCGAGTCCTCGGCCAATAATCCGAGCCGTTCAATGGCATTTTGCAGCTCTCGCACGTTACCAGACCACTGCTGTTTCTTAAGCTCTTCCAGTGCATCGTCGGTAAATGAAATTCCCGAAAACATGATGTCTTTCTGGGCCAACTGCTCCAGCCAATCTTTGGCCAACAGTGGGATATCCTCGCGTCGTTTTCGCAGAGGCGGCACATGTATAGGGATCACATTGAGACGATGATACAAATCCTCTCGAAAACCACCGGTTTCAATCTCATCCAGCAGATCTTTATTCGTTGCCGAAACCACGCGCACATCCACCGAAATTTTCTTGGTTCCGCCCACACGGACGATCGAATTTTCCTGCAAGGCGCGCAGTACTTTGGCCTGGGCATCGGGACTCATATCACCGACCTCATCAAGGAAGAGCGTACCATCATTGGCCTGCTCAAACTTACCAATGCGTTGACTGCTAGCCCCTGTAAAAGATCCTTTTTCATGGCCAAAAAGCTCACTCTCAAGCAAATCAGCGGGGATAGCTGCACAATTTACATCCACAAAAGGACCACTGCTGCGATTGCTCTTCTCATGGATCCAGCGAGCGACAAGCTCTTTACCTGTGCCGTTTTCGCCAGTCACCATTACCCGCGATTGCGTCTGGGCCACCTTATCTATCGTCTTCTTAATTTTCTTGATTCCCTCACTGTTTCCAATAATCTCAGGAACCTTGGGCAACCGCGACTTAATATTTTTGTTTTCCTCGGTCAGTCGATGCTGATCTAGGGCATTACGCACGCTCACCAGCAGGCGATTCAAGTCTGGTGGTTTTTCAATAAAGTCAAAGGCCCCTTTCTTGGTCGCTTCAACGGCAATTTCAATATTGCCATGCCCAGAAATCATAATTACGGGAAACCGGTAATCATCATCCTTAAGTTTTGTAAGGATTTCCATCCCGTCCATGCCCTTCATCTTGATATCGAGCAGCATTAAGTCCACGGAATTGTCGTCCAGCTGATCAAAAACCTCGCTGCCACTATCGGCTTCGATCACTTCGTAATCTTCGAACTCTAAAATATCCCGAAGTGAATTACGGATGCTTTGTTCATCATCCGTTACCATGATTGTGGGTTTGCTGTTCGACATCAGTTGCTAGTAATTTTCGTACAATGTTTTGATGATTTTTTCCTGAACGTAATCAATATAGGAAGTTTTGCCGGTATAATTGTTGGCTGCAACCGAAACAGCCAACGTCTGTCCCGAAGCGGTTTCAAGATACCCACTCAGCGAGCGAACACTCGAAACGTAACCCGTTTTGCCATACATTTTCTTTCGCAATCTACTGTCAAATCGATGTTCCAGTGACCCATCCACACCGGCCACAGACAAACTGTTTTTATACGTTTTGAATTGCGGATGATGCCTCATCTCTACCAGCATTTGGCTCAAATCACTGGTCGTTAATAACGTAGATGGCGCCATCCCTGATCCATCCACCAGCTCCACCTTCGTCGTATCCATCTTCATCGAAGCGGCAAAATCTTTAACCAGACTTATGCCGAGCTCCGTACTGCCGGCAGCATCAAAATGCTCAGCCGCCATGGTCTTCAACAGCATCTCGGTGTAAAAGTTATTGCTGTCCTTGTTCACCTGCTTGAGTAGTTCAGCAAGGGACACTGATTCATGCTCAGCCATCACACTGTATTGCTCCTGCGACCAGTCCATCGACTGACTGTCTTCGATAATACGTCCGGTTACCGAAATACCGCCATCTTCTAAGTACTTCTTAAACGTATCCAGGAAATACATAGAAGCATTTTTTATCGACAGTGACTCCTTTTCAACATATCCCTTGGGAAGTTTGCTGCGCAACAGAATAGTATTTGTACCCAGTAGTCGGCGATAAAATTCGTCATACTCTGTCCCGCGTGGCGTGATGACCTGTTCATTGACAAAGTTCACGTAGTCGGTATCAAAAGGGAACCACTGAATTTCAGGAGTATCTCCCACATCACCATTGGCATAGACGGTAAGATCTACGGCATTATTGTTGAAGGAGAGCGCGTTAATTTCAACTCCATAATAAAACGACAGATCTTGCCAGCTCCATCCTTCCGGATACGGTTGCTGATCAAAAAAGGCATCATTACCAATTAGGTTTCCATCAATTTTGCGAATGCCGCGCGAGTACAAAGCATCAAAAAACTTATTGAAAACATGAAAGCGATCTTCATGGTAAAATTCTCCGCTTATCGACGGGTCGCCGCTACCACGAATCAGGATATCACCATGCCAGGTATTACCACGCTGCTGTCCCCAGCCATATAACTTTGTGGAGTATTTGTAGTCGGAACCAAGTTCATCGAGGATCGCCGCGGAGGTTAGCAGTTTTAAGTTTGAGGCGGGACGTACCTGCTTTTTAGATTGATATGCACTAAGAACCGTGCCCGTAGTATCACGTGCAGTTACCGACCAAAAAGCGTTATCGGCACGGCTTTGTGTAATAATTTGATGAATTTTGGACGAGGAAGGTGATTGGGCTAGCAGCCACAATGGAAAAGACAGAAAAAAGAACGAGAGGACAAAGAAAAAAACGGCCCGTTGCCTAATCCTAAAAATAGCTATACCGACCGACTTGGGCAATCGCGAGGCCTGCTCAGCCACTAAACGAAACATGCTCCTGATCCTTAAATTGTTCAATAATTTCTTCGGCAGTATCACATTTTTGCAACCGACTCCGGAATTCACTGTTATTCATCAACCGCGAAATGCGACTTAACATTTTGATATGAAGACTATTACTTGCCTGGGGACCTACCAGCAAGAAAACCATATTCACCGGCTCATCATCAATAGCCTCGTAATCCACCGGGTTCTTGAGCATGGCAAAAGCCGCATAGGTTTGTTCAATGCCGGCCGCCTTGCCATGCGGAATAGCCAACCCTTTGCCAACACCCGTTGACATTATTTTCTCACGCTCAAAAACGGCATTACGAATTTTTTCCAGCTCCCCATTGGATACTTTTCCTTCAAGCGATGAAACTAATTTATCCAGCACCTCCGCTTTATCGCTGGCTTCCAGGTTGGGCAGAACAGTTTGCGGATTCAACAAGCTGAAAATATTCATGCGGATAAAACTAAAATTACTTTTTTCATTGCAGGTCAAATATACTCATCGTAACACGTCTGTTACAACTTATTTACAACATCAATATTCGTGCTAATTTTGGCACTTAAATAAACCTTAGGCTTAAAAAATCGCGACATTTTTTGTAAACTTGGCTGATGAATTTTTTACATGGCATATCAGCTGTACTTACGAAGGACCTGCAATCGGAGCTTCGCTCACGATACGCCATCAACACCGTGCTGGCGTTCGTAGGTGCCTCTTTGCTATTGATTTTATTTGCCCTTGAAGCTGAGCGCCTGCCACCTACGCCCAAGAGCGCACTTGTGTGGATTGTGATTCTGTTTGCCGCCCTCAGCAGTCTGTCGCGCTCCTTTGTGGCCGAGACCGACCGCAAAACGTTTGATCTGATGCGCTTACACGGCAATGCCAGTGAAATTTTTATTGGAAAGCTGTGCTACAACTACCTGTTTACATTGTCGGTCAATGTGGCCACCTTCTTGATCTATATTTTTCTGCTGGGCATGCCCATTGCTGATGGACTGGCATTCGTGCTCGTGTTAATCCTCGGTACCGCCGGGCTTTCAGGGGTATCAACAATGCTTGGCGCCATTGTTTCGCAGGCAGATCGCAAAGGAGCTATCTTCTCGGTGCTTAGCATTCCTCTGCTGTTTCCGCTGATCCTGATTCTTGTGCGAACAACCAAAGCGGCGCTGATCGAAGGATTTACCGAAAACTACCTGAACGACTTTTGGGCTTTATTCGGATACGCGGGGGTCACCATAACCGCGGGCATTTTACTTTTTGACTATATTTGGGAAGACTAACAACTCATGACTGACTACGAAAACCTGACATTCAACTTCGGTGACCGTCGCCTGGTAGGTCAACAGTTTGCCAAGGAACAAATTGAACGTATCGTCCACTCCGGACGTATCAGTCACTCCTACCTTTTTTCGGGCCCACCGGGTATCGGCAAAACTGCTTTTGCGCTGGCCTTTGCTGAACTTATTAATGGTGTTGACCATCTGACAGATCTCGGGAACCAAGCCTTTTCCAAAAAATCATCTTGGTTCACACATCCCGACATTCACGTATTTTTGCCTGTACCAACCAGCGTATCCGTCGAAGAGCTGCGCAATCGTCTTGAGCTGTTGCGCGATGATCCCTATGAAATTGTGGATTTCAGTCTTCGTCCCTCCCTGACTAATGAAGAAAGTACCAAGAACAAACGGGCTTTTTACCCCATTGACTATTTTCGGGAGGAAATTCGTCCCACGGCCTACTTGAAACCCAACGAGGGACGAAAAACGGTGGTCATCATGACCGGCATCGAAAGCATGAAAAAAGAAGCAGCCAATGCATTTCTCAAACTGCTGGAAGAACCCTCCGAAGACCTGATGTTCTTATTGACGACGGATCACACCGAGGCCCTGCTGCCGACAATTATATCGCGATGTCAGCATATTCAGCTCTCTCCTCTCAAGACCAAGCAGATCGAGCAGGCACTCATTCAGCAGGATGGACTACCCGAGGACGATGCCTCGTACCTGGCAAGAGTATCCGGCGGAAATTATGCCATGACCCGCTTTTTTGATGTGGGCACGCTCAAGAAAACGCGGCAAAAAATCATTGAATACCTGCGCTATGCCTACGTGCAGGATGCCGTCAACATAACCGAGACGGCCCAAGACTGGCAGAGCGAACAGAACTTGGAAGGACAAATTGCCGTACTCAACGTGATGGAAGTGTTTTTGCGCGATCTGCTCGTGTATCGATCAACGCAAAAAAAAGAATTAATAACCAATGCTGACCAACTGGAAGTGATTCAAAAGTTTTGTGAAACGCTGAGCGATGCCCGCCTGGAAGAGATGATTGAACAGGTTAATGAGTGCAAGCCGATGATCTATCGCAATGTACAGCCAAAGCTTATTTTTACAGCCTTAGCACTTCGTTTTTCCAGCCTGATGCGCGACCAAGATCCCGTTATTTCACAGGAAGATTCATGGAAACATTTACCCGCTTTTTCTGAATAATGACTAAACACTCCCACTCCATATCTTTCACCAAAATGCAGGGCGCCGGCAACGACTTCGTCGTGCTTGATAACCGGTCTCAAATGCTTAGCAAAAAAGAAATTATTGAACTAGCCCCTGAAATTTGTGACCGCAAATTCGGCGTAGGTTCGGATGGTATCATGGCACTTCTACCGCCTGAGAAAGAAAAAGCCAATTACACTATGTTTTACCGCAATGCGGACGGCAGTGATGCTGGGATGTGCGGCAATGGAGCACGTTGCATCGCTCTATTTGCTGATTCCCTTGGGTTTGATTCCCATCACTACTTCAATGTTCATAACCAGCTTTATGAGGCCGAAGTACGAGACTCCAAGCATGTGTGCATTTCGTTTCCGATGGAGACTGTTGCTCATGAACTGACTGTTGACAAGCAAAAATTATATGCTATCCACACCGGTACCGAACACATTGTAACCACTGTTTGTGAAGAATTGCTCGACGATGAAAAACATCTGAGGGAAGAAGGCCGGTTACTGCGACACCATTCCAAATTTCAGCCAAAAGGCACAAACGTTAACTTCATCTGTGGGATAGATGAATCGACATTAAAGCTACAAACTTACGAGCGTGGTGTTGAAGACCTTACGCTCGCTTGCGGTACCGGAGCTATCGCCTCGGCGTTGATCTGGCATCACATACAGGAAAACAAACCTGAGCAAAACAAGTTTACGGTGAAAACCAAGGGCGGCAAACTTACTGTTTATTTTGATTATGATGCCTCAGATCAATATTTCACAAATATTAAACTTGAAGGACCTGCCCATTTTGTATTCAAAGGCACGTACGAGCTTTAACATATTTGCAGCAATGCTGTTCATATTATGGGGATGGGGTTGTGCCTCTTCCAGCCAAAATGGCAACCAGCAGATGCCAAACAATTCAGCTGGGAATTTTAGCGGTACCTTTGCCCTGCCCCAGCAGAAAGCCCCTCCCAGCAGTATTCAAAGCATTCAGTTGCATCCCAAGGGACAACCCGGACGTGCTCCTGTCCTTAGTTTAAAGTCTGGAGAACATCTTGTACTCTCTTTCGATTATCTGGGGGAACAGAGCAAACAATTTCGAGTTGAGGTCTCACACCGCAATCAACAATGGCAGAAAAGTAGCATTGGGCCATCGACCTACCTCGACAGTTTTTTTCAAACCTATATCCAAAATTCGAAATCCAGTTTTACGAACCGACCCTCTTACCAACACATAGAGTATGAATTCCCCAACGATCAGCTTCGGCCGGTCGTAAGTGGAAACTATCTGCTCGAAATCTATTCTTACGACGGCGGTAAACTCCTCTTTTCAACGCCTTTTTTTATTACCGAAGATGAAGGCAATATCGAAACGCGCATCGAAATGCTGTATGCCAAGCGCGATGACGGCCGGCCGCTTGCACAACCATTTACAACCTACCGTTATCCACAGTTTGTAGAATATCCGCAGTTCGATCTTTCAATATCGTTTGTACAGAATCAGTTCTGGGGACGTATGCGGGAAGCAGGATTCCTCGATACGATATCGCCTGGCAAACTGAATGGTCACTTACAGCGTGCCAATGCCTTTGTTGGCAATTACGAGTTTAAACTTTTGGATGTGCGCAGTTTTGATGTAGACGGAAAACAAATCCTGGAATATCAGTCCGGGATTACGCCTCCACGGATAATCCTGCGCCGCGACGTTCAAAAACTGGATACCAATCCCCGCCTTTTTGGAGCTGTCAACCTAGGTATTCCGCTTGATGATCGCGGCAGTGAGTACGCTGAAGTCGAATTTTCCTTTGAAACAGAAAACTCGATCCCGTCCTCAGCCAACATCTACATCGTGGGTCATTTTAACAACTGGATGGTCAACAATCTCAACAAGATGAATTATAGTGCCGAAGCGGGCATGTGGAAAGGAAGAACATTTGTAAAGCAGGGCCAATACGCCTATAAGTACGTTCTGGCTACCAACAACACTATCGACGACCTTTCCCTCGATCAGGGTTTTTTATCGTCTGAGCAGGAGTATTTAACCTTCATCTATTTCGAGGATCCCGACCAAAACTTTGATCGCATCCTGAAAGTCAATCGGGTAACCAAGCGGTAAGCTTCCAACAAGCTTATTGATCCAGAATAATTAACCTGGCGATGAATCATTGGGTCATCGCAAATACCCTCCAATTTCTGACGTTATTTAACCATTAGCATTCCAAACAGAATAAAAAAAAGGAGGCCTCTAATGAGACCTCCTTTGTAGCTTAGTCATAAAGTTTTCCAGTCTTAAAAATCTATGCCAATCGTAATGTAGTGAATAGGCTTGCTGTCAAAACCGTCGCGATAGTAGGGCCAGCCCACATCATATCGCAGCGGGAAACCAAATACGATGGTACGCAATCCGAAGCCGGCTCCCATCAGGATATCGCCATTATTAACCGGAACATTAAAATTGCCGTTTGGCGTGGTTATGGTGCGTTGGCTTTGCTTGCTCAGTTTGAAGTCCAGTTCACTAGGGTTCAATACTTCCGGCGATCTTGAAGGATCAGAGAATTCATAGGTCACATCCTGTCCCCATGCCATACCAGCATCAACAAATGCAACACCTGTCAGGTTGTAGAGCGGAAGTATCGGTATTGGACCAGGCAATATTGCGGCAAACAATGGGAATCTAAATTCAGCATTTAGGAGGGCAAACTTATCCCCGTAACTAGCATTGTATGGGTGACCACGGAGCGGAAAAGCCGGTTGGGTGAAAAATGTATCCCCAAGCCTGCTAATAGGAAAACTGTTAGACGAATATTTGTAATTAATCCAACCCTGCATACCTCCCATGAAGAATGTTTGTGAGTCTCTGCCAAAGGAGGCCGCCCCTGAACCGCGAATAGCAAATGAATAGCGCGAGCCAAGGTTAAAATACTTGCGATAATCGCCGAGTATTGACCCAAACTGCAGTGATCCAATGCCAGGGCTACCGGACAGGCTTACAGAATATCGGGAACCCGAAACGGGAGTAATATATCCCGGCAATGTTTTGTCGCTGGTATAAATCAATTGTGGATAGGCAAAGGCAGAATTCCTGTTGGCACTGGTATCAGCATAAGCGATACTGTAGTCCTGGGCCAATCCTACAACCGAGAGTCCCATATCGACACGACGGAATTTATCAATCGGATAACGTGCATTCACGGCCCCACCATACGAACGGAACCGGTATAGTCGTCCTGAGAAATCCTGGAAGTTATTGGAGTTATGGAAAAAACTAACAATCCAGTCGGTACGATTCTCGAGGTAACTGTACTGCAGGAAGTAAGTACTATTCCTGAGATCAAGATTCAGATTACTGCCAAATGCAATTTGATGGTTCCCCAAAAGATCACTGATTTGAATCTGCGTGATACCATAGGTACCATAAGAGGTCGAAAAGTTACCACCGGCATAAACCAGATCGGTACTGAATTTCAGCCGGTAATCTTTGGGAATATATCGACCGTCATCAGTTTCGTTACCTTCGATATCAAATTTTGACTCATCAAGGTATTTCTGTTTGAAGACAGTATCTTCCTCAACGGAAGTATTAAACACATAGTTGCGGAAATCTACCTTGTCTGAATCCTGCTCTTTCTGGGCCGTATCCTGCTGAGCGGTAGTTTCGGCCACAGTATCAACTTTAGCTCTTTGCGGCACGGGATTCACTTTCCCTGCCACGGCTTGCGTCAGGCTCGTTTGTCCGAGTGATTGTTTCGTAAGCATTTGTCGAACGTACCCTGTAGCAGGTACTCGCTCGCTCTCCGACTCCCGGGCCCGTCGCTGAGCCCATTCGTTGGGTTCGAGCGGTTTGGTTTTCTTGCGGTTCAATGGCGAACGAATCAAAAAGATATCCGGACGTCCCTCATTGATCGAATTAACAGCCAAACGACTGGCATCAGCACTGACGGACATCTGCATAACACCCGTCTGTAGGTCAGTAAGTGGAGTCGAGGTGCGGTCACTCAAATCCATCAAGAAGATGTTGGAAATTCCGTTTTCATCGGAAATATAGAACAACTTACCATCGCGACTCGTCGCAGGCTGTTTTTCGTTCCATTTGGGCGTTTTCGTAAGTCGCTGAGCTGTATTTGCTCCCACTTTAGCCGCATATATATCGGAACTGTATATATCATCATCTATGAGTAAGCGCGAAGTATTCTTTACGTTATTCAAACGCACTTCGTTGCCACGATGCGATACAAAATATACCGTCTCGGAATCAGATCCCCAGGCCGGCTGATAATCTGTTATCACATCATTGGTCAAATTGCTAAAGTCCTTGGTTTGCAAGTTGTACACATAAATATCCTGATACGGACCAATGTTGCCGTCGAATGCAATCTTATTACCGTCTGGCGACCATGAAACTGAACCGATGGCATCAACTTTTGGGAATTTAACAAACCGAACTTTGCCGGTCTCATAATCCACAATAGCCAAGTGGTCCGATCCTTTGGACTTGGCCGAGAGGGCAAGCTTTTCGCCGTCGGGCGACCACGTAAGATTCGGATTTAGAATATTCAGTTCCTCAAAGTTGAGATTATCTTGCCCTTTGATAAGTGTCTTTATTTTTTTGCCGGTGATTGCGCTAATTACGACCACATCAAAATAACCACGCTCGTTCGTGATCATGGCTATTTTATCACCCTGCGGAGAAACAGCCGGACTTGTGTTGTAAGCATTGAATTTATCGGTCAATAGCTCCGCAAAATCATTTATATTCTCGCGGTTAGCTACTTCGGGCAGGTACCGTTTTCGGTAATAATCTTGCCAGCGTTTCGAAAATTCTTCAAGGTTCAATCCCAGTGCACGTGTAAAAGCACCTTCTATGCTCCGGCGTGTGTAAAGGGCCTGCATAATCTCGGTAATCTTCTGCCGGCCATACTCTTCGGCAACAAAATTCCATACCGACTGTCCTCCGCGATAGGCAAAGTATCCGCTGAGACGTGAAATCGGAGGTAAATAATTGTTGATAACAGCATCACGGATGTACATATCTGTGTTGGTATCCCATCCAAGAGAGGTATATTCAGCCATCCCTTCGCTAAACCAATTAGGAATTTGGAGGGCATTGCCACTTAACCGCGACTGCACATTGCCACCATAGAACATATCGTTCATAACAGCATGTACAAGCTCATGATGCAGTGTACTTCGGAATTTTGAATAGTCGCCATCAAAAGGCATGGTTACCCGGTTTTTCCAGGGATCGGTAACCCCACCTATGCCCTCAGAACTAACAGGTAACGGCACCACATTGGTCTGCACAAAATCATTATGCGAGTCATAAAGGATGATTTGAATACGATCGGCAATCTGGTGATCGAAGTCTTCCTGAAGCTGCTGGAGTGATGACTCCAAAGTGTACGCAGCAAAATTGGCCAGATCGTAGTTTTTACTTTCATAGTAAAAGATATCAAAGTGCTCTGACTGGATATATCGCCAGCCAAAATCTTTGTACTGAACCCTGTTTTTTCCAAAAGAAAAATACTGGGCATTGGCTTCTTGTACTACCCCGCCTATAAAAGCCGTGATGAATAGGAAAGTCAGAAGTCGCCGGAGAAATTGAGAAGCTTTCATAAATGTACGTTTTAATTATTGATCATCATCAACAAGTTTAAGGTCGATTTGGCGTGCCTTTAGGTCAGTATTAACGACGGTAACGCGAATTTCTTTTCCAAGCTGATATTTTTTCCCGTGATTTCTACCAACAAGGCAGTGACGCTGCTCATCATATTCATAATAATCATCATTTAGATCACTTACACGTACCATTCCTTCGCAATGAATATCTTCGAGATCCACAAAGACTCCACTACTCATCACGCCGCTGATAACGCCGTCAAATTCTTCGCCGAGATGTTGACTAAGATATTCAACTTGTTTCAGTTTTACTGAATCACGCTCAGCGTCGATAGCGGAACGTTCCCGCTCACTACAATGAGAACCAAGCTGTTTCAGATCGTTATACGTATATCCTGGCTTGCCTGCTAAATAGTTCTTCAGCAGCCGGTGTACGATCACATCAGGATAACGCCGTATCGGACTCGTAAAATGTGCATAATCATCAAAACCGAGACCAAAGTGGCCAATATTATTCGGACTGTATTCTGCTTTTGCCATGGCGCGCAGCATCAGATCATTAACCGTCAGCTCCAGTGTAGTATCTTTAATCTGCTCCAGCAGCACGTTAATGGCTTTGGAGCTCACCGTAGGACTGTCGATATGAAAGTTAATGCCGATCGGCTTCACATTTTCTTCAATATTCTTCAGTTTTTCAAGATCTGGCTGGTCATGTATGCGATATAAGAACGGATATAGATCTTTGGTCGTTTCTTTGTTGGATTCTTTTCGCAGTTGATCCACATGTTTTGCCACCGTTCGGTTGGCCATCAGCATGCACTCCTCAATCAGTCGGTGCGCAAACAGGCGTTTCTTCAACTTTACATCGATGGGCTTGCCATTTTCATCAAGCACAAATTTAGGCTCTGGCGTATCAAAGTCGATACTACCCTCGCGGAACCGCTTATCCAATAGGATATGTGCCAGCTTGGCCGCCATTTCAATTTCAGTGGAGAACTCACTATTCTTGCCATCAATAATTTCCTGCGCTTGTTCATAAGTAAAGCGCTTGTCGGAGTGGATGACCGTCTCCTCGATAGAGTGATCTACCAACTTGCCGTTGGGCGCAATCTCCATAAAGCAGCTAAATGCCAGTTTATCCTCATTGGGTTTCAAGCTACAAACATCATTGCTCAATTTCTCTGGCAGCATGGGGATCACGCGATCTACCAAATAGACACTTGTAGCCCGCTTCTCAGCTTCTTCATCAAGCACCGTATTTTGAGGCATATAGTGCGACACATCAGCAATGTGGACGCCCAGGTAATAATTGCCATTATCGAGCATTTTGATGCTTAGGCCGTCGTCAAAATCCTTGGCCGTATCCGGATCGATGGTAAACACCACCTCATCGCGCATGTCGCGGCGCCGGGCAATTTCTTTTTGGGTAATTTCAGTATCAATCTGCTCGGCATATTCCTTGACTTCCTCGGGAAAACCCGCTTTTATTTGGTTCTCAGCTAGGATGGACAGCACATTGGCATCGTTGGTACCCTCTTTACCGAGAACTTCAACAATTTTGGCTTCCGGCAGTGAACGCGGGTGCACCCAATCTACCAGCTCGAATACCACTTTTTCGCCCGGCTGGGCATCGCCGATGTTATTGGGCAGGATAAAAAAGTCGGTATGGGCCGACTTCTCATCCGGTTCAATCAGATAGTTCTGCTTGCCCTGCTTTTTGAGCTTGCCAACGAAAATGCTATTGCCGCGCTCCAGTATTTCTATAACTTTCCCTTCGCGCCGGCCTTTGTTGCCTTTACCCAACAGCTCCACCTTTACCACATCGTTCTGGAGTGTAGTACCAAGGTGTTTCGAGGGCACCCGCACATCCTGATCAAAAGCCTCCGTAATCAGGTAGCCGGTTCCACGGCGGCTGATATCCATCTTGCCAACCACGGTATTTTTGTTGTCTCCGCCATCCTGTCCGTTGGACGAAAGCTGTATCGCTCCGCCCTTTCTCTTTACAATCAGGTTGCGGTCGTAGAGGCTGTTAATAGCATCCTTTAACCGTTGATTATCTTTTTTGCTGTTGACCTGCAGAATATTCTGCAATACATCAAACGGCAGGTTTGCATTCGGATTCTTCTGTAAAATGTCGAGGATGATATCCTCAAATGTTTCTTTCTTACTTTTCTTCATTGAATAATTGTAATTCTTTAAAAATTCTTAGTTCTGTTCTTCTTTCTTCGCTTCCTGGTCGGCCAGTTTATCATCATTCTGTTTTTTATCATCCTTCTTATTACCGCCCAAAATGCGACTGAAGGTATTACTAATTCTGTCTAACAATTCTTGCCAGGTATTAAATTGTAATTGTGCTTCCAGACCAATGCCGTCAACCGTAGGTGTCACATCACCGGCTTGCGAGCCAGTGGTTCGCAAACTGCTCAACACCTGATCTTGCCGGTGAAAAGCCGTCAGCGATAATCCGCGGCGTATGCGATATGTGGCGTTAAGATCACCTATGCGCTCACTCAGTGAACTTTGGGAACTACCTCCCGCAATTTGTCCTTCGCGCCGCAAAATAAGTCGATCATTATACAACCGCAGAGCAATCCCCAGATCAACTTCATCATAAGCATTCAAGCTCAAATCAATATCCAGACGGCTTACATCACTATTCAGCAATGCATTAATCTGGTTCGACAATAATGGACTTATAACCTGATTTGAAAGTAACGGATTTAACACCGTTGATCGCGTCAGGTTTAGGCTCGATGAGCCCGCTCCACTTCCCAGTCCTTGTGTAGCAATAAATTGACCTGTAAACAATATACTTGTTGCCTGCAGTAATTTTTGCTGTTCGTCTCGATTGATCTGGCTAATGGTATATTGCAGCGTCGAATTCGAAGACAAGTCAATAGAAGTGGGCAGCCTAAAATAATAATTATTTTCCACACTACTTAATGTACCATTTATTTCCACAATAAGATCGATTGGAACGCGCTGCCCTCCATTCTGATTCGGCTGTGCATCGCCTCCCGCTCCCGCTGCTGTTTCAGCCGTGAGTGGCCTAATATCAGGACGGGCATGGTAAATTGCACTAATATTGAGTCGTGCATTATCGGGCGGACCTTCCCAAATGATGGTACCCCCCGGTTCCAAATCCAGGCGACGGCTGATAATTTCGCCCGTCACAAACTGGTAATTCCCGTCATTAATATTGTAACGACCAAACATCTGCACGTCCTGATCCTGCATGGTGATACGTAGCTGCCCGGTGCCCTGTGCCGTCAACACTTCACCAGTTACGGGATCAAAAATCAAGTTTACGGTAACATTGTTTGAGGCCTTAAACTGCAGATCCAGATCAAAGCGCTCGCTAAACGTCATGCTTTCAATTGCTTCCTGTAGCTGTTCGGCCTCCGACGGCTTATCAGCCGAAAGCTCTTGTCCGGGTGGGGTGGTCTTCTTGTCCAAATTATCAAAAGAATCAACAAAACGGATAAATTTACCTGTTTGTTGGAGCTCGGTCTCTTCGAGCAGCGGAATCGATACTTCCGAATCGCTGGTTAGCTGCACCGGATTGACGGTACGCATATATAAATCTCGGTTGGATCCTGTGAGACGTACTACGCCCGATCCAGATACATTACCATAAAAAGGTACATCGCGATCCATCTTGTTGTTGAGAAACTGCAAGCGGTTCATATCAAGCGTCAAATCAAGATATGTAATGGGCTTAAAGTCATTCAGATCAACTTTCCCATTCACAACTCCGGTACCACCTTTAGTATCCATCACGTTTAACGAATCCAGAATAACCCCATCCTGTCGGTCGAATCCCACATGGCCACTTATAAAGTAGTTAGTATTCAGGAAGTTTGGCTTGGCATACACATTTTGGGTCTGAAAATCCGCATGAAAATCGAAATCGTCGAGGTTACCGGTGATATAACCTCCGCCCGATGCCTGTCCCTCCATCTTGGAAAACACGTTGTTGACAATCAGTGGTATTACCCACATATCGATCTGTTTGAAATCGGCATCAAAATAATAGACTGTATCTTGCTCTACCTCGGGCTTGGGCGTTACGAAATAGCCATCCAGCCTGATATTCTGGCCGATATCATCGTTGGATTCAAGGTATTGTTCATATTTGGTCGAGTCGGTGACAATATTTATCTGCGTATCAAAACGTTCTTTGTCGGGATTGTATTTGCTATTAAAATGAACGTCGCCGATCATCCGCTGATTCAAAGCAAATCGGTTAACGTCAAGCTCTCCCTGTATAGTCGGCTGCTGCGTCAGGGAACGCGTTACCAGCGTGCCATTGAGTACCCCTCCAAAGTTAACCTCTCCTTTGATGAGGTCAGAAATGCGACCCAGGCTGATATCGCGAAGAATATATGTGAGTGAATCGGCACGGTTTTTACTGAATGTCCCCTGCAACCGGAAATACTCGTTCCTGTTTTGAAAACTGAACGTATCGAACTCTATGTTGCCATTACGCATGTACGTTAGCGAAGGGATCTCCTCGTTGGTCCAGGCATATTCGGTATTGCCCAAGAAGAAATTTTGCACATCAACCGTAATCGTAGAATCAGACCTGTGGGAGTTCAATGCCATTCGGAAACGGGCATTGTCAGAAATGGAGCCTATATTTTGGGTTAAATGCAACGAATCTTTTTTCACCGACAAGTCTACATTTATTGAATCAAGATCAACCTTCCCTGTCTGGAGCGAGCCTACGTTGGCCTGGAAATCGACGGAGGAAAAATCGCTGAAAGTTTGATCACTGCGAAAACTGGCCGTAAACTGGGAACGAGTGTTGTTAAAGTTAAGCTGATCATAAAAGAGCGTATCAGCCTGCATTTCGGCCGAAACCAGCAGCCGGGTCCCATCAGTATTAACATTAAAATTAATGCGCGAATCTGTATTTATCGTAGGGAAGTCGGGCAGATACCTTTGGATGAGCCCAAGGTCTTTGGCCTTTATTGTACCGTCGACCACGACATTGCGGCTTGGTGGTGTACCGGCCGCCTGCGAGTTGGCCGGGGCATTCATAAGTATCTCAGCCTTAAACCTGTTACTCAAATACGCCGCCCAGTATTGTGCCTGGTCAACGATATCACCCGGTACAATCTGTCCAGTCAAATTCATATCAAAAAGGGAGCTTGTCAGGCGAAAAGTACGTGACTGCTCATCGGGTGAATTCAAGTCCATATAGAGCTGGTGAGCTCGTACACTGTCGCCGCCAATTATCGATGGCTTTACATCTAGATTAGCACGTCCCTGGATGCGGTTCGGCGTAAGATCCTGCATCTCTACATTGTAATCGAAATTAAGCTCAGACGAAGCTACGCCCAAACCCTTAAAAATGTTAGCTAAATCGATATGCTGGGCGTTTCCCTGCATCGAAATGGGCGGCTCGTCGCGACTAAAGTCAACCCATCCGGATCCGCTGATGGCGGCTCTCCCATTTTTATAGTTGTATTCATGGCTCCAGTAGCCTTTATCCAACGAAGAAGAAAGGGTCAGACTTTCAAAATTAATATTGTTAACCCTGCTGTTTGTGAAGTCAGCCTCAAAATTAGAGACAGCATCTTCCAATGTTATACCGGCGCCGTTTAGCTCGGCCGAAAAATTAAGCGAAGTGGTATCCACGGCAGTATCAAGCAGCGAACTCACATCAAGGTTTGTGCCTTCCATTGATCCCTGATAACGATATGGCTTTGCAAGTTGGCTTTGTCCCTTCATCGTCAATTGGCCGAGCGGACTCTCAAACGACAGGTTTACACTCACTGAATCCAGACTACCATTTGCTTTGCCTGAGGCTGTAAGATCTTCAAGGGCTCGAAATTGCGGGGCCTTAAAATCACTAAAAAGCTGATCAAGCGCCGGTTTCCGTAAATCCAGCTGATCAAGTCTGATCTCGTAAGCAAGTGTCTGTTGATGTTGCAGGTTTTTTAGCAGACCATTAAAATTGACGATGCTTTCATCCATTTCAAATGATGCCCGGTCAACCCAAAGCGAATCGGTCGTGCCCTCCGTGCGAATATCCATCGTCAACGGTGATTCAACCTCCGGTAGATCACCAAGCAGATCACTCAGATCCTGCAGGTAAAATCCATCGGAATTAATATTCAAGTTGTACTTGGCGTTTATGAACTGACCAGTAAAATCAGGCTGTAAAAGATTTAAACCATCGATTTCTCCATTGAGTACAAATTTTGAGTTTCCCAACGTCAGATAAAATGAGTTGAACTCCAGGTAGCGATCGTCGCTGTAGAGCTGTCCCGAAAATTCAATTTGCCCCATCTTTAGGTTACTAGTCTTCGCAGAAAAGGACTCAATATCCAAATAGCGTTGGTGATTACTCCAATCCACAAATAGTTCCGTCTGGATATTTGATAATGAAAATGAGGGCGGAAGATTACCGATTTGGTTTTTCGTAGTTGTAGACTCAAGATATACTGCCCCATCCTTAACTGATACGCCTGGAGCAACAATTTCCACCGAGCTCAGCCACGGCTCTCTGCCGGACTTAGACGTCCCCTTCGATGGCTCCGGATTCCGCTCCAATAAACGGATCTTCCCCTGGGCGTCCGACCGAAGCCTAAGCTTCGGTTTATCTACAGAAAAGCTAGTTATCGTAACTTTCTTTTGAAGCAACCCCCAGACATCAATTTTGCTGCTCATCTGCTGTACAGTGAGCAAGGTATCTGAAGAAGCAGAATCGGTTCGCGTCAGCATTACATCATGCAAATTCAACTGAAAGGGCAAAAAACCATCGAGATCACCAATAGAAAGGTCAGCTTTGTAGGTATGCTCAACCTGCTGCTCAATGCGATCAGTGATATAGTCTTGGGTAACATCAAGCTGTAGGAGTCCAATAGCCGCTGCCACGACCAAAAGGATCGTCAGCAGGAGCGAAAAGACAATGCCCCAAAAATACTTCCAGCTCTTATGTAACCAGCGGAAAAACACCTGCGTGTATCTTAATAATTTTTAGTTGAACTGAGCCAGAGCATATTCCCAGGCATCCTCTAATTTTGAATAATTAGTACATTCATAAATATAAGGGGAACCCCAGCCATTCAATAACACTAATCGCAGGATGTTATTCTTTATTTTCTTGTCAGTCTTCATTGCTTCGATGAGTGTATCGATATCGCTGGGCAGCTGTTGCATCTGTTGTCGATATAACGAAATGAAAGGATCAAAACGTGCATCATCCACCGAATGCCCCAGCTCGCTGGAAAAATAAGTAGCGGCAATCATCCCCACGAATACGGCTTCGCCATGCGACAGTTTTCCATAGCCGGATACCTTTTCGAGGGCGTGCCCAAAGCTGTGACCAAAATTCAGATACGCTCGAGTGCCCGCCTCCAGGGTATCTTCCTCCACGATATCCGTTTTGATGCGCGCACTTTGCTCTACTACTTTGGCCCACCGTTGCTTGGGCGTAAGTGGCTGGTGCACAAGCTCTTCCAGCTCATCAAATAGCTCAGGATTGCGGATAGCGGCGTATTTCAAAATCTCTGCCAGCCCCGTAACCCACTCTTTTTGTTCGAGCGTTTCCAAGAATGCGATATCTGAGAACACAGCATCAGGTTGGTAAAACGCACCAATCAAATTCTTGCCGGTGCCATGATTGACGCCTGTTTTCCCCCCTATTGAACTGTCCACCATGGCCAACAACGAGGTTGGCATGTGGATGAGCGGGATGCCTCGCAGCACAGTCGATGCCACGAATCCGCCCAAATCACCCGTAACGCCTCCGCCCACGGCCAGCAGTGGCGTACTACGCTCGGAGCCAACCGCCAGGATTTCATCAACAATACTGCTCCACTGAGCAACCGATTTTGAGGCTTCTCCCTCGGGTACTTTGATGAAATGAGGATTTGCAAATGATGCTACCAGGTTCTCGATCCGATCAGCATGCAGCGAATGTACTTTTTCATCAACAAGTACAAAAACCTTGTCGCTTGAATATCGCTCCTCGCAGAAAGATCGAAACGATTCCTGCAGGTGCTCTCCAATAACGATCTGATACTGCTGTTCCAGCGAAATGCGTACATCAATAATATTCGACATGATTTCTAATCTTCTTCAATAACGTTTGTACTATCTTATCAGGATTCTGTCCTTCGTTTGATATCGTAATCACCGCCTGTTGATAGAGCGGAAGCCGTTGCTCGTACAACGCCGTCAATTCCTCTTTCAGCTGCGCACGGTCCTTGGGATTTCCTTCTTCATCCAACAACAGCGGCCTGTTCTGGTCCTCCGATATCCGGTCTAAAATAACAGAAATGGGCGTTTCTATAAATACAAGCAGACCGTTCAATTTGATATGATCTACCATATGTTGATTCTGTAAGCTGCCGCCCCCCAGTGCCACAACGCCCTCAAATTCTCGGATCACTTCCTGCAGAGCTCTTCGTTCGAGGGTGCGGAAGCCGGCTTCTCCGGTTTCGTCAAATATTTCGGGTATCGACTGGCCGGCCTTTTCTTCAATTTTGTCATCTAAATCCAAAAATGTTCGTTCCAGCTTCTCGGCCAGCTTATGACCAATTAACGACTTTCCGGCTCCCATGAAGCCACACAAAAATATACGATCTGGTAAATTGGATATCATTGTTTCTTAGGTGCTAGATCTTGTTGTGAATCCGAAATTATCATTTCTCAATATAAATCTGTTCCAAACTCAGAATGAGCCACCAAATTAATCTACGAGACTCAAGTCCTTGACAGGAAATAAAAGATCACCGTTAATTACTTTTCGGTTTCATTGGGGGGACCATCTCAACCTGTTCGCGCTCTACCACCACGGCACCGGGGGCCGCCCCTTTGGGCTTGCGCACATATTTAACCTTTGTGTACATGACGGGGGCCGCTTTCATTCCACGAGCCTTGGAGTAGTACGCGGCATAACTGGCAGCTTTCAAAAGCACGCGCTGCGGCGGATAATCTTTGGTGTTCCCCATGCGAATCACCACATGTGACCCACCCACGCCGCGGGCATGCAGCCACACATCCTCCTTATGGGCATGGCTGGTCAGCTTATCGTTGCTCTTGGCATTTTTGCCTATCCAAATCTCGTACTTGCCCTCCTTGAATTTTCGGTATGGTGAGGACGCCTGCTTATCCTCGCTGCTGCCAAATCCAAACTCCTCGAGCTTCGCCTTGTTGTTTTTGATCCAGCTGTCTAAATCCGGAAGGTGTTCGATCTCGCTGATCTCATCCAGCAATGTTTCCACTTCCTTTAAATCCTTCTTCACCTTAGGCAGCCGCTGCTTCGCCTTCTGATACGATTTCTTCGCATCCTTGGCTTTCTCGTAATAATATTCGGCATTCCCCGCAATATCTTTGTCTTCTTTCAGTGGGATTGAAACTTCTTCATCTTCTTCGTAAAAATCCTCGACCGTAATTTCGGTCGTACCCTCCGTGATTTCTTCATGTGCATGAGCCATCAGCAGGTGACCATATTTTTCGTATTCATCAGAGCGCTCCAAGCTTTTGTCCGCCTGCTGCAGTTGATTAATTAGGCTCTCTTTTTGTGCTTTACTTCGTTCCAAAAACTCAACAACATCTTTCTTCTTGTCATGAAGCCTGCGCAGGTGTACCGCATTTTTATAGGCAAAAGCCACACAATCATTCACTTCGCTACACTCTTTTTCGCTGGGAATGTCCAACCATTCCGTTGACCAAAGCGTAAAATCGCCGGTCTTCAATACCCGCGGATGTGGATCATCCAACAGCGCCTGACTGGCCTCTTTAGTAAAGGCTTTGACCTCCTCAGGTTCCATCTCATCCACATTATGCTGATCGATTAGGTATGGCAGTAGGTTTCGCGGCAACAGTGGATTTACTTCGGTCATCTGGTTCTTAGCTGTCCGCTTTGGACTTACCTCATCCAAAAAAGTTGGCGCCTGTGGTTCGGGCGGAGTCTCCCCTTTGACTTCTTCAGGATTTTTGAACGCATCAATGATCATATCATCCTCAACTAAAAATACATTCGGATGGCCGCTAAATAATTTAAACAGCAGATGCTGCCCATTCTCAAAGAAAATAGAGACAAGACGATCTTTGTCAGCCAATCTCATACCCGTAACTTTTTGCTCCTCCAGTGACGGGAAAAATTCAATGACATTGCTTTTTTTAGGCGGGCGATAAAAATCCAGGAATAAAGCTGTTTCTTTAAAATTAGCACTGAATATCAGCCGCGATGTTTCATCACCGCGATCGATATACAGATGCAACACATCTTTATGCGGCGATATGGCAAAGCTAAAAAAGGCACCCTCAATTTTTTCTTTTATCTCGTGGTTTAAATATATTAGCGTGTAAAAGTTATTCATACTTTTATTAGAGACGTTCTTTAAATCTAACTAAAATAAACTAGGTTGAACGAATGACATATCCGATATTCAACTCTGTAGTGAACCGGATTGAAAGTGACCTAAGCGAGAGAGACCTGACGATCAATTCTTTTCGAACATGGAATGAAGATAGAATAAATGCAACGGGACTGGAAATCGAATTTGACCTGAGTAGGCAGTCTAACTTTCTGAAAGCATTATCGTTAAATTTCGACTGGGATCGTTTTCGGGAAACGGTGCTGGCCAAGCAGCTTGAAGGAATGGATGAACATCCGTTTCTACAAGAAGAAAATATGGTCAGCACTAATATTACTCCGGTTATTGATATAGAAATTACCTGGCTCTTCAACGAGAAGGCTCCGCATCCGCAACTGGCTGCCCATAATGGTAACCACCGCATGGAAGCAGCAAGCGAATGGATGGAAGAAATCAGCAAAGAGGTTAATCAATTGCTGGCTGATGATGATATAATTACCCGCTGGCATATCGAAGTGGAAGGCACCGAAAGCAACAAATATTTAACCGCTATAAACCTGATTTCCTACTTTCAATATACGCTGACGGATCTCAACAGTCTGAATGATGTACACGACTTTGTGATCAAATGCCTGCAAGAACTGTTGGTTAAATCGCAAAAAGTCCTGAATATTGCGGATAAAACGCTGGAGTCGCAGGCAGCCTGACAGATCCTGCTTATAAAAGCAGTAGCTGACAATCCTTCTTAGCAAATAAAGTGCTATGGCTAGGCAGACTATGCTCCGAAAAATAAATCAAGGATAACACGTATATACTTTTGCCAATAAAAAAGGCCTTCAGATTTGAAGGCCTTTTTGTTTTGATATACTCTGGAATCTACCTATTTCTTCTTGTGGCGATTCTTACGCAGTCGCTTTTTGCGCTTGTGCTTGGCAATTTTTGATCGCTTTCTCTTTTTTCCGCTTGGCATAGTACTCACCTTCTTTTTAAAAATTCGATGATACCTTGGTAGGTATCTGGGGTAATATAACTTGCTAAGATACGAATATCCTACATGAGAATCCCAGCTTTTTGAAAAAACAGGATTAATTCTTCCTAATCCTCCTCTTCCATCATCGATTCGTTGACAGCTTCTTTAAAGTCTTTCGACATTTTTAATACCGGCACATATTGTTCCGGGACAATAACCTCTTCATTTGTTTTAGGATTACGAGCCACACGTTGGGCCCGTTTTACAACTTTAAAACTTCCGAAACCTCGGAGCTCGATATGTTCGCCTCGCTTCATGGCGTCAATGACTGTTTCCATAAAACCATTGACAACCGCCTCAGTCTCCACTTTTGTAAGTCCTGTTGATGATGCAATAACATCAACGATATCTGCTTTAGTCATAGAACGTCACCCTTTATTTTAAAAATCAGATTAAACCGATATCCTTCCTTAAATATAAGTTCGTTAAGAAATTATGACGATCATTGGTGCTACTTATTTCATTTTAACGTTTTTTAATGGTTTGTCATAGTCATTTTCTTAATTAAATCTAAAAAATTCGAAAATCTTTTTATACATTCCGCCTGATTCGTCCTCAACATAACTTAAGTAGACCCTGATACATGGAGACATTTGATTCGATAATTACCACTCTCGAACACTACATCTGGAATTTCCCCGAATCTTTCCCGGCGATGGTGGCCATCCTTTTGGTCTTTGGACTTTATATCACCATCCGTATGGGTTTTATCCAAATAAGAAAATTTAAACACGGATTAAAGGTTGTTACCGGTTTCTATGATGATCCGGAAGACGAAGGCGACATCAACCACTTTCAGGCACTCACGACAGCTCTCTCTGCCACGGTTGGTACCGGTAATATTGTAGGTGTGGCACTCGCTATTCACTATGGTGGGCCCGGCGCCTTATTCTGGATGTGGGTTACAGCTATTTTTGGGATGGCTATTAAATACACCGAGGTCACTCTTGCTCAGGAATATCGAGGGACGAATCCCGACGGTAGCGTATCCGGTGGCCCCATGTATTATATCGAACGTGGTCTCGGCGAAAATTGGAAATGGCTAGCCGTGGCATTCGCTACTTCAGCGGCTATTTGTGCCTTCCTGACCGGGAATGCGGTTCAGGCGAACTCGGTGGCCGATATGATGAACACCGACTTTCAAATTCCGCTATGGATAACGGGCTTAATTACGGCCAGTTTGGTTGCCGCTGTTGTACTTGGGGGAATTAAGCGAATAGGTAAAGTGACCTCAAAGCTGGTTCCGTTCATGGGAGTTATTTATGTATTGGGGGCCATCACTATTTTGCTTCTTAACTACGAATCAATTATTCCCTCTTTACAGGCAATTGTCTTTAACGCATTTAATCCACAGGCCGGAGCACTTGGCGTTGGCTCAGGTGCCTTGATTTTCACTTTGAGCTACGGTGTTCAACGAGGAATTTTCTCCAACGAGGCAGGACAGGGATCGGCTCCTATCGCCCACTCTGCAGCCAAAACAGATGAACCGGTTCGCGAAGGCGTAGTGGCACTGCTCGAACCTTTTATTGATACACTCATCATCTGTACCATGACAGGGCTTGTTATTGTTTCTACCGGTTCTTGGGATTCGCAACACAAATCTCCCATAGATCCTGCAGCTGATGTAGTAACCTATGATGTAAGCTCACAAATGACCGGTGAAACGGCCAATCCTGGTGCGGAAGTACTCTATTTCGAACATGGACTGGCCCAAAACGGGAATATGCAACACTACAAAGCCCCCGTTGATACTATGTTTACGGATGCAGGCTACTCCCATCCTTTCTCTGGTCGTGTGGAAATTACCGACGAGGGAGTGATCGCTTACAGCGAAAATGGGTCCCAATTATCGACCCTGTATGGAGGCGTAGTACAGAACGGTGCACCTCTGACCTCGGCGGCATTTGAAAAAGGATTAGCTCCCATTGTACCCGGCGGTGGATATATCGTAACCATTGCGATATTTCTGTTTGCGGTGTCCACCTCCATCAGCTGGAGCTACTACGGCGACCGCGCCGCTCAATATCTGTTTGGCTTTAAATCAATATTCTACTATCGATTGACTTACGTAGCTATGCACTTTTTAGGTGCTATTGTGAGTCTTGCTACCGTCTGGGCATTTGGCGACGTGATGCTGGGACTGATGGCCTTCTTCAACATCATTGCACTATTTGCACTGTCCGGAGTAGCTTACAACATTACTCAAAAATATTTCAACAAAGAACACGATACACCTGAATCATAATCTATAATCGCAGTCGCATGGTTTCTCAAAACTTCGAGAATGTAACTTTGATCGAACATCCCGTCATTAATAGGGATCTCACAATTCTGCGGGATGTTTCGACCAAAACGGCCGAATTCAGAGGAGCACTCAAACGTATTGCGGTAATCCTGGCGTATCACGCCCTGAAAGATTTGCCCCAAAAAACATTTGAGATCGAAACGCCCATTGAGAAAACAACGGGCTACGATATTGACCAGGATGTGATGGTGGTCCCTATTTTACGAGCTGGGCTTGGACTCTCGGATTCGTTGCTCCAATTTATACCCAATGCCAAAGTCGGTCACCTGGGAATGTACCGGGATGAGGAAACACATGAACCGGTGGATTATTATTCCAATATACCTGATGGCGTAGAAAAGGATATGGTGTTGGTGGTCGATCCGATGCTGGCTACGGGCGGAAGTGCTGACGACGCCCTCTCTTTTCTCAAAGAACAGGGAGCACAACATCTGCGGTTTGTATCGTTAATTTGTGCACCGGAAGGGTTGCAGCGTTTGGAAGAAAAGCATCCTGACGTGCACACCATTACGGCTGCGATAGATAAAAAACTTAATGACGATGCCTTTATCGTCCCTGGTTTAGGTGATGCTGGTGACCGCTACTTTGGAACTACATAATACACTTTTGGCACTTTTTGCCACCTTGCTGATTACGTCAAGCCTATCCGCCTGTGGAGAGTTATCCCAAAAACAATCCGAACAAATTGACGAAGCGCTCAGAGATTCCCTGACCTCGTCCACCGAAACGTGGGATATGGATATGGAAATTATCGAGGAGGGATCAAAAAAAGTACAGCTCTGGGGATCGTATGCTGCAACCTTCACCAGCAAAAACAACAAAAATGAGACACGCATAAAAGGGCCTGTTAAAATTCATGTGTTTGATTCAACAGGTACCGTCAAAACCCGTGTATTTTCCGATAGCGCCGTATATGAACCACAGGATGCCATTTTTGAATTTTTTGGCAATGTCAGAGTCAATACCAGGGATAGACGTCACCTGGAATCGGAGTTTCTCAAATGGCAACAGGGAACCAATCAAATCTCAACTCCAAAATTTATCATTATTACTACCCCTACAGACAGCATTGCCGGCACTGGTTTCGAAGGAAACACCGACCTAACAGACTATACCATAAAAGAACCCAAAGGGCGCGTAATTGTCGATTAAATGAAGACAATGAATCATTATAAAATATATAGCCCGAGCATAATCATATTGGTTCTGAGCTTCCTGATCGTAGTGGGTGTTCAAGAAACACAGGGACAAAGCCAGGTTAATATTCTGGAGGCTGACCGCATCGAGGGTGGTAGCTTTCAGGGAGATCGGGTACAAAAAATTCTGGGTAATGTTCACCTGGAGAGCAAAAACCTGGAAATGTACTGCGACAGTGCCTACAAGTTTGTAAACAAGAGCGAAATTCGCGCTTACGGCAATATTCAGGTTAATACCGAGACCGAGAAAATATGGACTGATTCGCTTACGTATTTTACGGATGTTGATTTCAGCCAGCTGCGGGGACGTGTGATTATTGAGGCCGACAGCACTACCCTTTTCGGCAACAAAGTTGACTACCGTTTCACGACAAAAATCGCACATTTCCTAGACGAAATTCGCCTCGAAGATCAGCGTGGAACACTGCTGGCCAATTCGGGTTTTTACTACCGCCAGGCCGATAGTGCAGTATTTCGCGGCAAGGTACAGCTTACCGATTCCATGCAGTATATCGAAGGCGACTCCCTGTTTAGTAACCGGAAGACGAAATATTATGAACTTTATGGTGATATCTACGGCAATGACAGGGAGAACGACAGTCAGATCCAGGGCGATTATCTCGAGACCGACTCTACAGGCCGACGCCTGCTGACCGGCAATGATGCCTGGCTCAAAAGTTTTAAGACCGATACTACGGATTCAACACAAGCTGATACTACACATATCCGCGCGAAAAGGATTCTTTCCCTGGAAGAACGCACGTTCAAAGATACCACTGCCATTGTGTTTGGCTACGACAGCGTACGCATCTGGTCGCCCGATTTTTCTTCGGTTTCCGATAGTTCGAAGTACAACGACAGAACCGACACTTTTAAGCTCTGGGGAAAGGCCAAAACCTGGTATCAACAGGTGCAGCTAACCGGGCCATATATTGAGGCAAAACTCAAGGATGGAGATATTGACAGCCTCAAATCCTATCCCCGTCCCTTTTCGGTACAACAGGACACCTCTATTGACCGGCTTAATCAAATAACTGGTGACACCCTTCATGCCAATTTCCAAGACGGCTCCCTCAAACAAATCTATGTATGGGGAAGCTCGCATCTGCTGCGGTTTACCAAAAATGATCAGGGAAAATCAGATGGCGGCGTAGACTTGACTGCACCCAGCATTCGCATCTTTTTTAAAAAAGGAGAGCTCACAGAGATGAAAGCTATGGGACCAGTCAATGGTTCCTACCTACCCGAATCAGAAAAAACAGCTAGTCGCCGGCTCGATGGATTTACGTGGAATCCCAAACTTAGGCCTCAGCGTCCCCGCAAGCCGATGCAGCGGCGATTCCCACCGGTCACCGATGATCTGTTTTTTGAATTACCACGCCGCTATCTCGAGCATTTGAGAGAAGAACATCCCGAAAGTGAAAAGCTGGAATCCCATACCCAAAAATCCAAGTAGTGAATATTATACAAAGTAAGCCCTCCCACAGCAGAGCTACGAAACGAGATTTAAGTTTATAAATATATCCCCGGCACCTCTAAAGTGCCGGGGACTTTTGAAATCACCCTGCCTCCTCCAGTTCCATGTTCTGTTCCATTACACGCTGTTGGATATCATGCGGTACTTGCGCATAGTGCGAGAATTCGCGCGCATATCGGGCACTGCCTTGTGTGATAGACTTCAAGCGCGTGGCGTAGTGATCCAGCTCTTCGAGAGGAACCTGTGCCTTTATTTTCTGGATCGATCCCTCCGAGTCCATTCCCAGTATTTGTCCGCGTCGCGTGCTGATATCGCTCATCACATCGCCCATGTAGTCGGCCGGCACATCTACTTCAATAGTATACACCGGCTCTAACAACTTGGGACTAGCATCCAAGAATCCTTTGCGAAAAGCCATCAGGGCAGCCGTCCGGAAAGCTGCATCATTGGAATCTACGGAATGCATGGAACCGTCATACACCGACACGCGAATATCGCGGACCCGGCAATCACTGAGCGGTCCATTTTCCATCTTTTCCATGATGCCTTTAAGAATGGCTGGCATAAACCGGTTGTCGATCACCCCGCCCACAATGCAGTTTCGGAAAATGAGCTTGCCACCCCAATCGAGCTCAATCACCTTTTCATCCCGTACTTTCAGATCACTGTGCTCGGGCATATTGTCAGTGATCGGTTCTAGTAACAACGAAACCTCCCCAAACTGCCCCGCTCCACCAGACTGCTTCTTATGCTTGTACTCGGTACGCACGGCTTTGGTGATAGTCTCGCGATAGGGAATGCGCGGCTGTACAAAATCGAACTCGAGGTTAAAACGATTTCGTAACGCATGTTCAATCACCGCCAGATGTTCTTCTCCCTGACCGTGAATAATCACCTGTTTGAGCTCTTGGCTATGCTCTACTTGCAGTGACGGATCTTCGCGCTGGAGCTGATGCAAAGCATTGCCCAATTTATCCTCTTCTCCTTCGTGCTCAAGCTTAATAGCAGTTCGAATAATGGGCTCGGGAAAATGGATGGGCTCGATCTCAACTTCCTTGCCTTTGGCATGCAGCGTGTCATTAACGCCTGTATTCTTTAGCTTTACCGCTGCTCCAATATCACCCGTAGGAACTTTAATAGCCTCCAGCCTCTTTTGCCCGTTAATCCAGTACAACCCCGACAGCCGTACTCCGTTGCCGGTGGTCTGGTTAACGAGATCAAGTCCCGCTTTGGCTTCGCCACCATACATTTTAAAATAGAGCATATCTCCCACGTGCGACTCTGGGCTGTTCTTACAGATAAACATCAGTGGATATCCCTCTGGATCCAGCTCGATTTCTTCGCCTTCTACCGTCTTCGGCGGATTAGCCTCAAGTGGATTTGGCGCCACATTGCCCAAGAATCCCATCACGCGACCGGTGCCCATATTACGCTTGGCACAACAGCAGAAAAGCGGAAATATATCTCGATTTAAAAGGGACTGCTGCAAGCCTTCTCTCATCTGACTTTCGGTGAGTTCGCCCTGCTCAAGATAGAGATCCAACAGCGTTTCATCGTTTTCAGCAACCGCTTCCACCAGCTCGTTGTGCAACAGATCAGCCTGCGCTTTGTGGGAATCGGGAATAGGCAGCTTATCCGGCTTGCCACCATCTTCCGGGAACTCGTACATTGTCATTTTAAGTACGTCGATAATGGCGTGGAAATCTTCGCCCTCGCTATAGGGATATTGCACCACAACCACCCCACGGCCAAAGCGCTCCTTGGCCATATCTACCGTACGCTGAAATTTAGAATATTCGTTATCCGGCTTGTTGACGATAAACAGCGATGGGATGTTATACTTCTGGGTATATTTCCAGTGCAGCTCGGTTCCAACTTCTACCCCATACTCCGCATTCAGGGTAAAAATAGCTGTATCCGCCACGCGAAGCGCTCCAACAACCTCTCCGATATAATCCGCCGTACCAGGCGTATCAACGAGATTAATCTTGCTTCCCCTCCAGTCGAGATTTAATAATGTACCAAAAACTGATTTTTCCTTTTCGTGCTCAATATCATGATAATCTGATGAGGTTGAGTTCTGCTCAATAGAACCACGGCGTTTTTTACTTCCGGATTCAAAGAGCATTGTTTCCGACAAGGTCGTCTTTCCTGATCCTGCGTGGCCAAGCAGCACAACGTTTCTAATATTAGATGGTGAATAGACATTCATAGGCTTCCTCCTTTTTTAAAGATGTGGGGCGTACCGGGGCAGGCTGTCATTGAAGAATGGCAGTAGCATGTCTGAAGAAAAGCTGATATGTAGGATGGTTTGCTTACCATCACTCCCCCAGTGCTTTTGTTAGTGTATCAGACAAGTAAGGCAAAAAAAGATTTGAACTCAATACTTTGCCGCAAATTTGGTAACATTAGCCCGAGATTTAATTGCAGATCAAGCCTATTCATGAAAAAAATATTACTCATACAGACGGGCGGTACCATTGCGATGGATATGAGTGAGGGTCAGCGTCCCACACTGAATCCTAAAAAGTGGACGGAACTGATGTACGAGGCCATCCCAGAGCTCTCGAAAATTGCCCAGATCAAGATGGAGCGACTCTTTTTCGAAGACAGCTCGGATATCAACAAGAAACACTGGGGCAAACTCGCTGGATTTATTTGCGATAAGTATGAGGATTATGACGGCTTTGTAATTCTGCACGGCACCGATACCATGGCCTACACAGCCTCGGCCCTCTCCTTTGCCCTGCAGGGATTGGACAAGCCCGTTATCTTAACCGGTAGCCAGGTCCCTATGAGCAATATTCGCAGCGACGCACGGCGCAACCTGGTTAACGCCATTGAGATGGCCACCCTGCCTTTGCCCGAAGTAGCAATCTGTTTCAACGATTTTGTGTACCGTGGTAACCGCGCGACCAAGATGAGCATTGGCGATTTTGATGCCTTTGCTTCACCAAACTTCCCACCGCTGGCCGAGATTGGTCTTAATATAGAGATGCGCAACCACATTCGGGCGGCTTCGAATAAGCTGGAGGTCGCTACCGATTTTTCGGATCAGGCGTTTCTGCTTAAAATCTATCCCAACCTTAATCCCGGCTTCCTGGAACAAATAAATTTTGGGGATATGCGCGCCTTGATTATCGAAGCCTTCGGCAGCGGCAACTTTCCCATCCGTGGCGACCAGAACCTGTTGCCATTTTTTAAAAAATGTATCCAAAATGATATTCTGCTGATCATCACCTCGCAGGCTGCCTATGATGCCGTGAATCTCAGCAATTACGAAAGCGGACGCAAGGCGCAGGAGCTCGGCGCCAACAGTGCAAAAGATATGACCACTGAAGCAACGCTGACAAAAATAATGTATCTTTTGGCAAAATATGACAGCAACAAAAAAGTCAGCACTCAATTTAACTGTAATCTAGTTGGAGAAGTTACGGAGTAAGTATGTTTTTTGTTTTTGATGTAGAGACCATCCCCGATTTTGAATTTGTACGCAAGGTCATCAAAAATCCCGAGGAAAATGAGGATGACCTGTTGATACAGGCTAGCGAAGAGCTGGCACGAAATTCCTCCGGCTTTCTGCCGCCAATGTATCACCAGATGATCTCGTGGGTGGGCCTCTGGATCGAAAACAATGGGGTGCCTAAGCAAAAAGTAAGTTGGCACGGCACCGATGAAAACGAGGGACTGGAAAAGCTTTTTGATGCCCTCAGCACCTACAAAGATTTTGGACTCGTCCATCACAACGGTCGCGGTTTCGACCTGCCGCTGCTCACTTATCGTGCCCTCAAACATGGACTGCAAATGCCCAAGCGACTCAATCACTATGATATCAAATATCGCTACAGCGACGATAACGTGGATCTGCTCGATGAATTCAGCAATTACGGGGCAAGCTCATGGCCCAAGCTAAAACATTTGGGACACCTCATCGGCATCCCCTTTAAACAGACAGGCGAAGGTAACGAAGTGCTCGATATGTTCCGCGATGATAAGTTGGCTGAAATCGAGCACTACTGCTATGAGGATGTCATGGGTACTTATGTTGTGTGGCTGCATCTGAAATATACCGTCGGCGACATTACCAAAGAGCTATTCGACAACCTAAATGACCGAGCGATGAATAAATTGACAGAGATTCAAGGTGATTAGTAAACTATTGACCTGGTTCCGCCGCAAAGCAACGAAACCAGATCAAAGGTGAGTCGTGAGCACTCAATACTCACGACTCAAAACTCATAACTAGATCTTCGTGCCATCTTCTATAACTTCGCCTTTTGGCACAATTACAATGCCGTCAACCACGTGGTAATTTTCGTATTCACCGTCTTCGAGGTGATCCCCACCGGCGATGCGCACATCATTACCGATTTTGACGTCCTTGTCAATAATAGCATTGCTGATAAAGCAGCGCTCACCAATCCCCATCATCGGATTCTCATTATTACTTTCCTCGATCTCCTCCCTTGATTGGAAGAAATCGTTACCCATGATGATAGAGTGCTCAATTGTGGTGCCTTTGCCTATCCGCGACCGAATTCCAATCACTGAGCGCTCAATACGACTTGCTTGAATCAGGCAACCCTCTGCCAGCACCGAGTGGTCAAAAGTAGTACCTGACAGTTTTGAAGCCGGCAGCATACGGGCATGTGTATAAATGAAATCTTCGTTGTCATAGAGATTGAATTCAGGCAGATCGTCAGTCAGGGCCAGATTCGCATCGAAAAATGATTTGATTGTTCCGATGTCCGTCCAGTAGCCATCAAATTCAAAGCTCTGAACATTGTAGTCCTTGGAGATGGCCTGTGGTATTATTTCTTTTCCGAAATCAATGGCATCTTGGTACTCATCAAGTAACTTGTTGAGGGCCTCTTTTTTGAAGATATAAATCCCCATAGACGCCAGGTATTCACGTCCCTCTTTTTTAAATTTCTCAGGCGTATCCGACTTCCATTGATCAAGTTCATCGTAGCTAGGCTTTTCAACAAAATTCTCTATAAAGCCCTCGTCATTGGTTTTCATGATCCCAAAACCGGTAGCATCTTCAGCTACTACGGGAATGGTGGCCACTGTCAGGTCGGCATCATTTTTCTCATGCTTTTCGATCATGTTACGGTAATCCATTTGGTAGAGCTGGTCGCCAGACAACACAAACACATGCTCATGGCGATGGTTTTCCATGTGATGGATGGACTGCCGAACCGCATCGGCCGTGCCCTGGTACCAGTTCTTGCTTTGAGGCGTCTGCTCCGCTGCCAGAATATCTACAAAACCACTACTGAAAACATCAAAATTGTAGGTATTTTTGATGTGTCGGTTTAACGAGGCCGAGTTAAATTGCGTAAGCACATAAATGCGGCGAATATCCGAGTTCAAACAGTTCGAAATTGGGATATCAACCAGTCGATACTTCCCGGCAATAGGGACGGCTGGCTTCGACCGTAATTTCGTTAATGGAAATAACCTTGTGCCCTGTCCACCACCTAAAATTACTGCAATTGCTTTTCTACGCATAAATAGTATCTTTTGTCGGTTTCAGTTATTCTGACAGTTGTTTATACATATTAATATACTCTTTGGCTGAGGCATTCCAAGAAAAATCGAGATTCATAATCCGCTTGCGAATCCCCGCCATTTTACGACCGTCCTGGAACAAATCAATCGCTCTCTGGACAGCATCCTGCGCTGCATGTAATGTAAAATCGTTAAACGTAATTCCATATCCATCGGACGTGCCAATATCTACAACCGTGTCTTTTAGTCCACCGATGTTACGCACGATGGGCACGGTGCCATAGCGCATACTATACATCTGATTGAGTCCACAAGGCTCAACGCGCGAGGGCATAATCATAAAATCACTGCCGGCATAAATTTGGTGAGCCAATGATTCGTTGTAATCCAGCGTGGCGTCAAAGTACCCCACAAAACGATCACTCATCGCCTGGAATTGATGGTGCAAAGAACGATCACCAGTGCCCAACACAATAAAATTAACACTTTGTGGTGATTCAAGATACGTTCGGAATAAATCAGGCAACATATCAGCGCCCTTTTCGTGAACCAGCCGCCCAATAAATGAAATCGTTGGGTATTGCGGATCCAGGCCAAATCGGTCGCATAGCACTCGTTTATTTTCTCGCTTGCCGGCCGCCATCTTGCGCTGGCTGTAATGCTCGGCAATCATGGGGTCGGTCTCGGGATCCCATACATCAGTATCAATACCATTGATGATACCACGCGACTTTTGAGTCTCATTCTGAAAAAGCCATTCAAGTCCATTACTGTTATAAGCCAGTTCATTCATATACGAATGCGATACCGTCGTAATTTCCCAGCAGGTTTTGAGTCCCGCGGCCAAGCAGTTGAGCCTGCCGTCCCAATCGAGAAGCCCCATATCTCGCTCGTCAAAATGGGGTAACAAATAAGCTTTTTCCTTATCGTAGACACCGTGATACTCGGCATTGTGAACGGTCAAAACAGTTGGGATGTGCTTTAAATCCATATACCGATAGCTCTGGGTAATCATAAACGGTACCAGCGCTGTATGATGGTCGTGGCAGTGAATGATTTCAGGCTTCTCCTCCATCCTGTTGAACCAATCGAGAGCCACAATCTGGAAACTGGCAAAGCGCTCAAAATCATCCCAGTAACTGCCGCCTGATTCTTCATCAGTGTACACACCAGGGCGATCAAAACGGCCCGGAATATCGATCACATATAGCGGAAAGCCAAGTGTATCTGCAGTTTCGCGCTGAATACGATAGTCAAATTGCCAGTGGCCCAAGGGCGCGCTTCCGGATAACACCGTTTCGAACTCATGTTCACTCACCCATTCATTAGCGTACTTGGGCATCACCACCGAGGCATTAGCGGATTGCTTATTTAAATACCGCGGCAAAGCCCCCACGACATCTGCTAACCCCCCAACCTTGGCAACCGGATAACACTCGGCACTAAGATGGACTATTTTCATTTTGTTATGCAACTCATTTTAAATTAAAGCGTATCAGTATAATTCTTTTTGTGACAATAAATTACCGAAGAAATATTAAATTGAAATAATCAAAACTTTAAGCATCAATCAAAATCTTTCTTTATCGGGAAGTTTGTCCTAGTTTCTGGTATCAGTTAAAAATATAAAACTCTTTTTTATGGCTGTTATTGAAGTTCAAAATATCAACAAATCATTTGGGGATACTCAAGCGGTACGCGATGTGAGTTTTGAGATCCCCAAGGGACGTATTTTTGGTCTGCTTGGGCCCAATGGTGCGGGTAAAACAACCGCAATTCGCATCATCAATCATATTTTGATTGCTGACAGTGGCACGGTAACCATCAATGGGATGAAAGTAAGCTCAGAGACGCAGAGTATGATCGGCTACATGCCGGAAGAGCGCGGGCTGTATAAAAAAATGAAGGTTGGCGAACAACTTATTTACCTGGCCCAACTCAAGGGACTCTCGCATGCCGAAGCCAAGGAAAAAACGCGCTATTGGCTCGACCGCTTTGAAGCTACTGACTGGTATCACAAAGAAATTGGAGAGCTCTCGAAGGGAATGTCGCAAAAAATCCAGTTTATCGCCACCATCGCTCACAATCCTGATATTTATATTTTTGATGAGCCATTTAGTGGACTTGATCCCATCAACAGCGAAATGCTTAAAGAGATTGTAATTGAACTCAGGGACAAGGGAAATACGATCTTGTTCTCGACTCACCGCATGGAACAGGTCGAACAGATGTGCGACGAAATCTGCCTGTTTAATAAAGGCAGAGCAGTATTAAAGGGGAATTTGCGCAATATTAAACAGAAGTTTGGCAAAAACACGATTAATATTGAGTTCGAAGGAGACGCCAGCTTCCTGGACAAGCTCGAGGATGTACGTATCAACAATCGCTCGACTAATTTTGCCGAAATACGTGTTCTCAATGGTCAACACATGCAGGATATCTTGAAAACAGCCATGGATCACGCTGAAATCTACAAGTTTGAGCGCGTCGAACCCTCTCTCACCGAGATTTTCATCTCTACCGTCGGAGAAGATAATATTAATCCAAATGAATTAGGATAAGAAATATGAGTTTGCACCAAATTTTACTCGTTCTCAAGCGGGAATACATGACCCGCATCCGTTCGAAAGCATTTATTTTGGCTACCATTCTCATACCTGTGGGGATGATCGCTTTTATCGGTATTGTCATTGGCATAAGCGTTTGGGATTCTGACACCGATCGGACCATCGGTATTGTGGATCAAACCGAAGTGCTGTATCCGCGGCTGACAGAAATTTCCCCGGAACGATATGAGGATTTTTCTAAAATTCCGCAGGACTCGCTACGTGCGCTGGTTCAAGAACAGGAAGTCGACGGCTATGTCATCCTGAATGAGGATCACATCACCGGCAATGCCAACCCCGAGTTTGTCTCCGGCGGATCGGGCGGATTAGGCCTGCAACAAACCATCAAATCGGATCTGCGAGAGGTCATACGAAATGAACGGCTGGCGCGGGCCAACGTCTCGGATGATGTGCAAAAAATTTACGAAAGTCAGATCACCCTCGAGATGCGCAAGCTCACCAAAGAAGGTAAGGAAACGGATTCTGATACCGGCTTTATGACGGTCGTTGGCCTTGCCATGGGCTTCATTATTTTTGGCTCAATATCGGGCTATGGTGGACTCATCACCCGCAGTGTTATCGAGGAAAAAACCAACCGTATTATCGAGGTCATTGCCTCATCTGTTAAACCCATTGAACTACTTTTGGGCAAGATGGGCGGCATTGGTGCTTTAGCACTTACGCAACTCACCATCTGGATTACCACACTAATAGGTCTGGGCATGGCGGCCGGTCCGGTGGCACAGATGTTTATGACGCCCGATATGAAAGAAAACCTGGCCAATGCCGACCAAGCTGCCCAGGCTTCGCCTGCCCTAGATCCTGAAATATTTTCTATACCGCCAATCGACGCATCACTGATCATCTATTTTATCATTTTCTTCCTGCTGGGCTACCTGATTTACAGCGCCATCTTTGCTGCTCTGGGCTCCGCGGTTGATTCCGAAGCTGATACCCAGCAGTACATGTTCCCAATTATGGTGCCCATTTTTATCGGGTATTTCATCATGTTCCGTGCGATGGAAAATCCTGACGGCATGCTCTCGATTGTGGGCTCGCTTATTCCCTTTTGTACTCCCATCGTGATGATTACACGCATTGCAATAACCGATGTGCCCTTTTGGCAAATTGGGTTATCCATATTGTTGATGATTGGCACCTTTATTGGTACGATGTGGCTGAGCGCCAAAATTTATAGTGTAGGTATTCTCAGTTACGGCAAGAGCGCCAACTGGAAAGAACTTATGAAGTGGATTAAGGAGTAAGCTAGTAATGAGTAGTGAGTAATGAGAAACGCTGTCAGCATCCACAGGACCTGACAGCGTTTCTCATATGGAATACATATCATAGACCACCTTGCAGTCGGTCCAGATTACTTAATTATTGCAGAATACTCTTAATCTGCTTTTGAACTCGAGCGTCATACTCGTCCTGCTCATAGGACGACAAGAAATCCTGGACTTCCTTATTCTGATTTCGTGCCAGTCCTTTAATTACCAAAAAACGAATTCTTGGATCAGAAGTATTTAGCAATGTTTCCGCTCTCGACAACCAATCAGCGGGCGTATGATCGTACTGAATTAACATTTTCAAGGCCGTGCTACGCACATCATAATCATATTCATCACTTGTAAACAGCCCCGCCTGAGCAACCGCCTGCTCAACTTCGCCCATGTTGGCTAGCTGCTGAATAACAAATATCGAGCGATGGCCCGCCGAATCCTGTTGCGTGGTGGTCTCGGTAAAGTTGCGGAATTGTTCAGGCGAAACAATAGTCGAATAGACTTGCACTGCTTTACGAAATTGCTGCAACGAAGCCGTATTTTCAGCAAACTGCTGCACACGCTCACGTACAGTGGCGTTATTTTTATAATTCTGCAAAGCCATCAATGCAGAATTTCTAATCGGCAGATGTTCTGAGTCTAGGACTTGCAAAAACGTCTCCTCCGTTCCCGCCGCACCATTGGTGATATCAGCCAGCGAACTAAGCAGTGCCGCCCTCACTGTCGGATCAGTCTCTTTATTCATAAAATCCTTGATCGCCAACTGCAGATCAGGATTATTAGTATGAAAACCCAGCTTCGCGGCTGCAGAAGCTCGTTGCTCAACAGTTTGTGCATTCCGAAGCTCATGGATCAAAAATGGGGCCGGCTTGTATTCATCCAAATACAATTCTGGGTGATCCGGTGCATCCAAACGCAGCGTGCTGATCATAGGATCTACTTGCAACATCACAGAATCCTTGCGGCCCGTAAAGGTCACCTCCACCGTATCGGTTTTATTGGGATGCACTTCATAGGCATCTATGGTGGTAAGCTCTTTATACATGCCGTGTTTGGCCTCAAACTTGAGCTTAAGCTCTCCTTCGGCCTGATTTAACCGGTATACCACCCGGTAAGCCACCGAATCCGCGGTTTCGGAATCACCACTAGGGGTTTTCTTGGTGAAACTCATCTCTGGGATATCAAACAGGGGTTGGCCGCTTTGGCGATACCAAAACTCGGCATAATCATGCCATGTGATTACCGAAGCACCGCTAGCTAGAATCTGGTTCCGAGCCTCAGCCATAACACTTCTGCGGCGACCCTGTTGCTTGTCATCCCAGCTCTTGAGCCAACCGTTCCAGGTTTTAACCCCAAATGCATCGTACACACTTGCCGGCATATCTGGTATCTGAGTTCTCTTCAAGAACATAGTGCTATCAGTCAGAGAGTGGTAACTTTGGCTCTGGTATAGCGAGATAGCATCACCCTGGCTCCACTGGGCTTCACGCTGATATATTCCAAACCACTGGGCCAGGATTCCGCGCCGAATTTGGGCATTCAGGTTCCCTAAATTTTCATACACAACAACAGTCGCAGCCCCCCACTGCTTGGTTTCACCCATGTGATCACCAAGCACTAAAATATTTAACCGCGAAAACGGAAATTCATGCTGCAGACTATCTTCTGCTATTTTTGCAAAACCATAGGCATCCTGCAACAACTGCTGGGCATCAACCGAATCTGAGAGGGCTTTCTCTACCGCCAGGTTGATCTTTTTTGCACCAAACGAGGTTGATTTCGTATCGAACTTACCGACAGCCATTGCCAGGCTGGAAGCCGGCACTTGCTCATCTGATTTGAACCGATACTTCATCACATCCACCGAGGTGGCCTCTTGGTTCGTCTTCTTCCCTGTAGCCCACACTTGGTAACCGGCCGGAACTGAAATATTAAACGTGGTGGTCAGCTCAACATGAGGATTGTCAACAATAGGCACCCAGTGTCGCTGTGCTTTGGGAAGTTGGGATGTCCATACTGTGCCATGGACATCTTTTAGCAGTCCAAACTTGGTATTCCCCGAATAGCGGATAAACAGCTCGTGTTGTTCGCCCACTTTGGACGGCTCGGCAAGTGACACAAAAAGCGAGTCGTTGTGTAAGCTGTAATCCACGTTGTTGCCATCAACCGATACAGTGCTAATATCCATATGCGCGGTATAGAGTATTACGGTATCGGCTTGATTTACATTAGCCTCAATCTGGTAAGTGGCGGCTCCGTCGATACGTAGATTTTGGGGTTGTATCCCCAGATCCAGTGTTAAACTCTTGAAATCAAAATCCAGCTTTGGATATGATTCATGATCAAATGACTGGGCCTGTAACGTGCTGAAGTTTATTGAAAAAGCCAGGGTGAGTATAGCGGCAATGCCAATGCGAAATAATTTTTTGGTAATGCTAAATCTGAACATATAATAATGTGTGATTAACTGTCGCTTCCTTATTTACTGAAAACCTACCGTTGAAACGACCAAATATAAGGAGTCTTATGCTTTCCGATAAATTTTAGTTAGTCAATTTATTTTTGTTCCACGATTCCCAAATGATTACAGCCCAAATTCTGTTACCAACATATCGAAAAGTTTAACATCAAAATAAACAGTTATGGCTTCCATGAAAGCAATGCAAGTACCTGAACCGGGCGCTGATTTTGAGCCCGTTGAAACAGAAATCCCCTCTCCTTCTGAGGATGAGGTTTTAATCAACGTGCAAGCCTGTGGAATCTGTCACAGCGATGCATTTGTCAAAGATGGTTTGATGCCGGGCATCGAATATCCCCGGACACCAGGACACGAAGTGATCGGAACCATCGAAGAAGTCGGCAGCGATGTAACCAGCTGGAACGAAGGTCAGCGCGTAGGCGTAGGCTGGCACGGCGGACATTGCTACGAGTGCGAAGCGTGCCGCAATGGCGATTTCATCAACTGCGAAAACGCACAGATCACTGGCATCCATTTTGATGGCGGCTATGCCGAATATATGACGGCGCCACAGAATGCGCTGGCTGGCATCCCTGAAGAACTTGATTCAAGTGAAGCAGCACCTTTACTCTGTGCTGGTATTACCACTTTTAATGCACTCCGCAACAGTGATCTTGAGCCGGGAGACGTAGTAGCCGTGCAAGGTATTGGCGGACTCGGACACCTGGGCGTGCAATATGCCAATAAATTTGGATGCAAGGTGGTTGCACTATCGCGCGGCACCGAAAAAGAGGAGCTCGCTTATGGCCTTGGTGCTCATGAATATATTGATACCGAAACCAACGATCCTGCTGAAGAACTACAGGCCATGGGCGGTGCTGATGTGATACTGGCAACTGCACCGAACAGCGATGCGATTTCGTCCGTCGTTAATGGACTTGGCCGCAATGGTACGGTGATGGTTGTTGGCGCAACTACTGAACCTATCGAAGTGGCACCGATGCAGCTTATCATGGGACGTAAATCCATCACCGGATGGCCCAGCGGTGACGCCAAAGATTCCGAGGATACCCTCGATTTCAGCGCTATGACCAACATCACGCCAAAGATCGAGGCCTTTCCACTCGAAGAAGCCAACGAAGCTTACGATCGAATGATCAACAATGAGGCTCGCTTTCGGGTCGTACTCGAAATGTGATTTAACTTTCAGCTCAATCGTTCATAAGTGCAGTATACTTGCAAAGTGTACTGCACTTTTTTATTGAATAACATCCTGCAAGTTTTGTACTAGCTATTTTCGGCGAATACCTGAAGCACCTCTGGTAAAAGTTCACGACTACAAGAAAAGCCGTTGCCCGATTCAATGGTCTCGTTCCCCTCCGTATCACAAAACACGCCACCAGCTTCCCTCATCACGGTAAGCAATGGCGCCGCATCCCAGATATTCAGTATGGGATCAAACATCAGGTCGGCCCGCCCGGTAGCCACGAGCATATGTCCATACGCGTCCCCCCACGTACGATGAATGCGGGTTTTCTCGACCAATGTATCAAAGGCATCGCCGTAATTAAACTTTACAGAGGTGTAACAATCGGTACTCATAAAGCTTGCGCTGGCCAGATCATCACAAGAACGTACACTGCAAGATTCCCCATTTAGGCGCGCCCCTTTGTTCCTGGCGGCATCACAGAGCTCATCCAGTGCCGGCGCATAAATTATACCCACTTGTGGCACACCATTCACAACCACACCAATAAGCGTGGTATATAGCGGCACGCCGTGGATAAAAGATTTTGTACCGTCAATGGGATCCAGAATCCACTGCACCGGGCTGTCGGGATTCAGATCATCAAATTCTTCGCCTACAATACCGTGATCGGGAAACAGCTCCGAGATCGCATCCCGCATCTTTGACTCGGTTTCACGATCGGCCACAGTTACCGGCGAATCATCTGATTTACGTTCAACATCAAATGACTTGTTAAAATATTTGAGGGTATGAGCTCCACCTTGCTTTGCAATATTAATCGCCGATTGGTGGATTGCATCTAGATCAAAATTCATGTGTACATAAAGTTCTAAGGTGACTATTTTCAGCAGTCGAAATATAGAGTTAAGACGACAAAATTCAGAATCAAGTAATACCAATCTTTTAGTTTTAAACCTCGACATGACCGACGCACAGATTTACAAAAGTATTGCGCAAGAACTAGATCTACGACCAAAACAGGTTAGCAGCGTTGCTGATTTTTTGGATGACGGGGCTACAGTGCCTTTTTTGGCTCGGTACCGACAGGAAGCCACAGGTGGGTTGGATGAAGAGCAAATCCGCAGCGTGCGCGATAAGCTGGAATTCCATCGCACCCTCGAAGACCGCAAGCAGACTATCCTGAAAACCATTGACGAGCAGGACAAGCTAACGGAGGAGCTGGAAGAAAAAATCAAATCGTGCACCGACCTGAACACGCTCGAAGATCTTTATCTGCCCTACAAACCCAAACGTCGCACCAAGGGCGATATGGCAAAGGAGAAAGGATTGGAGCCGCTGGCTGAGCTCATCTGGGAACAGGAGATCGAAAAGGGCGATCCCATGGAGCATGCCGCAAAGTTTGTGGATGAAGAAAAGGAAGTGGAATCTGCCGAAGATGCCATGGACGGCGCACTGGATATCGTTGCCGAATGGATTAATGAGTCGGCCGAGGTGCGCGAAAAACTGCGTGATATCTTCCAGGAACACGCGGTCATCAAGACGGAGAAAAATCCGGCAGTGGATGAACGTACCAATTTTGAGGATTATTACGAGTTTTCCCAGAAAGCAAAAAACCTGAAGCCGTACCAGATCCTGGCCATCAATCGTGGGGAGCGCGAAAACGTACTATTTGTAAACGTTGAGCTTTGGGATGACATCACACTGGAGAATATCGATGATGTGGTCATTGAGAACGAGATGAGCATTTTTGTCCCCAAGTTGCAGGATGCTGTGGAAGATGCCTACAAACGATTGCTGTTTCCTTCGCTGGAGCGCGAGCTGCGCAACCAGCTCACCGAGAAGGCCGACCAGCATGCCATCGAGACCTTTGCTAAGAATCTGTCTAATCTACTGATGCAGCCACCACTGGATCATAAAGTAGTGATGGGAATCGATCCGGCTTATAAATCAGGATGCAAAGTAGCCGTGGTTGACGAAACAGGTAAGTATCTCGAAGGCACGACCACCTATCCTACCCCTCCGCAGAAGAAAGTGGCAGAAGCCGAAAAAGTGTATAGTGCATTAATTGACAAATACGACGTCAACCTCATCGCCATCGGAAACGGTACAGCCAGCCGCGAGACCGAGCAGATTATTGCCAACTTTATCCAGAAACGAAAAGAGAAGCATCCCGACGAAGAACTCAGCTACATGATTGTGAACGAGGCCGGGGCTTCCGTTTATTCGGCATCAAAAGTGGCAGCTGAAGAATTTCCTGATTTGGAAGCAGCTCAGCGCGGCAACATCTCCATTGCTCGCCGCGTGCAGGATCCGCTGGCCGAACTCGTCAAGATCGACCCAAAATCAATTGGCGTGGGATTATACCAGCACGATGTGAATCAGAACCAGCTGGCACAATCACTTGATGATGTGGTCGAAAGCTGCGTAAACCAGGTGGGCGTTAACCTAAACACGGCAAGCGCGCCGTTATTGGCTCGTATTTCCGGTCTGAGCAGCCGGGTGGCCAAGAACATAGTTGAACGTCGGGAGACCGACGGTATCTTCTCAGATCGCAAGCAAATCAAAGAAATTAGCGGCGTTGGGGATTTTCGCTTCCAACAGGCGGCCGGATTTATGCGAATACCGGAATCCGATAATCCGCTCGACAACACAGCTATCCACCCGGAAAGCTATGAAGCCACCGAAAAATTGTGCAATCTTTTCGACATTAATCTCGACAATTTGAACGACCAAACTGAGGCCATTGCCAAGAAGTTTGAGAACATCGACAAAGAGCAGGTTGCCGACCAAATAGGGGTGGGAATTCCGACCCTTGAACTGATCATTGAGAACCTTCAAAAGCCAGGTCGCGACCCGCGGGAATCTCTACCCAAACCAGTGCTCAGAGAAGACATCATGAAGATGGAAGATTTGAGTGTTGGGCAGGGGGTCGAAGGCACCGTTCGCAACGTTGTTGACTTCGGCGCTTTTGTAGATATTGGCGTCAAGCAAGACGGCCTTCTGCACATCTCAAAAATGGCTGATCGAAGAGTTGATGATCCCCACGATATTGTATCGGTTGGCGACATCTTAGAACTCAAAATTGTGTCGCTGGATCTGGAGCGCGGACGCATTGGACTATCGCTGGTCGACTAACAATTTTGGTTAGCTAAGTTCTCATTTTAACGTCATCACTTGACGTACATTCTCTTTCCCTTCTCAATTAAAAAGGCTGCGGATTTCATAATCGGCAGCCTTTTCTTTTGGACAATTTTAGTCGGTTTACCCCTAATAATGACTAAAGAATATGTATTTTACTTAAAGTATTTTATAGATAATCACATTTAATATATGGTATACATATAGTTAAATATACCAAAATACTATGATAAATTGTCTGAATTAGTCTGGTAGCCAATCTTCCTAAATAATTAAGGCGTAAATATTTATTTTAAAGTTCTATCTCAAGAGAGAATAAATATTTACATAAGTCATTGATTATAATATAGATAGACAAATATTTAATTGCCTTTATCCAAAAAGAAACCGTTGTACCTATTTTCTTGCCTAAATAATTTAAGTGCCGCACAATACTATCCCCAATAAGATTGGATAATTCACTTTATATAAAGTCCATAATACAATGCGTCGCATATATTTATACATAAAATTAATATGCAATATTATTATTTGACTTATTTTATTTCTGCATTTTTCATGCCTGTACAAGCTAAATATCAACAAACTGGAAGCAATCGCTGTAAGTTATTGGCTAGCAATTAACTACCCTCTTATTTACCTGCTATATAAGCTTTCTCCTTTTTTTATGTCAAAATGCCACTCCCCTATCATTTTCAACGTTTTTGCTTGACATTGGATTTTCTCAAGTTTTGTCAATCCATAAAAAAAACGGCCACCTGAGACTAACAGATGACCGCCAAAATGAAATTTTATGGAGTCGATTTTTAAACTGCCAGGTTACAACATATCAGCCCAAATCTCACTCCCCATTCATTCGATCCACCATCCAGTTTGGATAGATATCACGAGGTTCAGTAACCTCCGAAATCCGGGCAATTTCATCACCGGTCAACTGAACCTCGGCAGCTCCTAAATTGTCCTCTAGTTGCGACATTTTCTTAGCCCCTATGATGACCGAAGTAACCCCTTCACGATGGAGCAACCAGGCCAATGCTATCTGTGGAATTGAGGTCCCTTTTGAGTCGGCAATTTCTTCCATGACTTCGACCACATCATAGGCCTGTTTTTTGTCCACAGGAGGGAAATCAAAATCGGTTCTTCGCGCCCCTTCTGGCTCCTCTTGATCGCGCCGATATTTGCCAGTCAAAAATCCACCAGCCAAGGGTGACCATGGCAACACGCCGAGTCCTTCTTCGCGGCAAAGCGGCAAGAGTTCATACTCCAGGTCACGCCCTTCCACATTGTAATATGCCTGCAGTGAAGAGAAGGTGGCCCACCCGTTGGCTTTCGAAATTTCTATCGCTTTTGCCAATTGCCGAACGCTCAGGTTTGAACATCCGATGTAATGCACCTTCCCCTGGCGGACCAGGTCGTTGAGCGCAGCCAGTGTTTCTTCGATCGGTGTGGTTTTATCTACGCCGTGAATTTGATAAAGATCAATGTAATCAGTGCCTAGACGTTCGAGACTGGCGTCGACCGATTCCATAATATGTTTACGAGATAAACCCACATTGTTGGCATCACCGGTACCCTCGGCGGCCTCTTCGCTCATCGGGCCACGTACTTTAGTAGCGATAACGGCTTTGCGCCGGTCGATGCCTAGATCTTTGATAGCTTTTCCAAGAATTCGCTCTGATTCTCCGAAGGAATAGACATCAGCGGTATCAAAAAAGTTGACACCGGCCTCCCAAGAGGTTTTTATGATATCTTTTGCAAGATCCAGATCCACTTCACCAATATTATAAAATGATGAGCCAAAGGTCATCGTACCAAGGCAAATCTCCGACACCTTTAATCCAGTATTGCCTAATCTTTTATACTTCATAGTTTCCCAACTTAATTAGTGTTCATGAATTTAAAATCTATTCCACAAACAAGGCCTCTCTACAACACGTTCAACCGTTCATTATCTTTTATTTGCCTGACGTAAAGATAGGCTCTGCAGGTGTTGTATTTGGGATGATCACCACTGCGTCAAATGCCCAAAGGAATTTTTCAAGATCCCGGTCGGGATGTAAGGCCCCCTCATGAAGCATCAGATGAACCTTTGACAGATCAAATACAACAGAGCGCTTCTTAGCTAATGATTTGAAAGTTTTTCCAAAATTGCCGGCCGTACATTGGGCTTCTCTGGTGGGGAAAGCCGACATTTTTGAGTTAGCACCGCACAATACCGCAACGTTTAAAGCCTCACCATCCATTGCACGGGCAAGCGCTACGGAGAGATTGTCCACGTCCAATGTATTATTGGGAGTCATACCGCGGTAAGCATGTCTGGCACCTACCTTGACAACAACCTGGGGATTTTCATCAGCTGTGCGTTGCGCATACTGCAAAGAGTTACGCAAATTATCGCGCATGTACCTTGCTCGAATCTGATTGGAAACGTAGTTATTGGTATCATTTAACCGGTATATTTCAACACTTTTTGAGAGCTCAGCCAGTATTTGCTGGGCTTCCCTGTTCCCTTCGAAATGCGAGCGAAGCGTATCAAATGTCACTGGTTGGTACACGCTAATGGGAGTTGGAACCGCCTCCGCCAACTTCTGCAGTTGAAGATGGTCGGCTGATTTTGACCGACCTGCCTTTCGTATTTTGTGTATAGCTCTCTGTGCCTGCTTGGAAGGAGCCAACGCTTTAAGTCGATCCAGCGCCAAGTCTAATGAAAACGCAAATATTTGATCAAGACCCCAGAGTGGCTGCTCTGCATCGCTACCCTTAACAGCTTGTTGCAGCAACTTTCGTTCGGTTTGGAAGTTGTAAAAAGGAACCGCAAACGGATGCTGTTTAATAAGTTCGTTGTAAGCCCCATTTCCTTGTTGCAATTGCTTCGTCATCAGCTCGGTTGTCCATGGACTCACTTCAATAGCCAAGTGGTCAAACTCATCAGCCTGCTGAAGATCCTTGATAAGTGCGGTCATGAGGGCCGGAATCTCCTGTGACAGGTGGGTTTCTCCGAGTGTCACTATCGTGGCTTCCTTTGCCTGCCTGCGCAGCCATTGCCCTCCTTTTCCTGTGAGACCTTCGGTATCATAACCGATCGGGTACCGGTTTACCCTCAAAACCTTCTTCAGCGATACTGAAGTATCAGCTTTGGCTGTATCCTGTGCCTGAACTGTGGTTAAATTGAACATTCCCAGACACAAAACAGTTACAATAAGAAAGTGGGTAATTTTCATAGTTTCCTTAAATTTTTGTTACTATTGATCAGACTAAAACAGTTTTTTTGCGAAAAATAACATTCAATGTTACACCTCAATTACGACTAGCGCTAAACAGATTATTCCATGGATTATCAGCAGCTTACGGAACAGTATCACCTGCCCGTTTACAACCGTTATCCCATCACTTTGGTCAAGGGTAAAGGTGCGTATGTCTGGGATGAAGATGACAATAAGTATCTCGATGCACTGGCCGGCATCGCCGTCAACAGTTTGGGACACTGCCATCCCAAGGTGGTTGAAGCCGTCCAGGAACAAGTATCCCAATTGATGCATATCTCTAACTTCTACTATAGCAAACCGCAAGCCAAGCTTCTTAAATCACTGGCCGAACTATCGGGCTTAGATCGCGGTTTTCTCTGCAACAGTGGCGGCGAAGCCATGGAAGCCTGTCTTAAAGCAGCTCGAAAATATGCCCAGGCACATGATAAGAAGGGTAATCTCATTACTATCAGCAACGCTTTTCACGGGCGAACGATGGGTACCATATCAATGGGCATGGAAAAATACTCCAAAGGCTATGATCCGCTGCTCCAGGGCTTTCAGGAGGTACCTATGAATAACGAGGAAGCACTCGCCTCAAAATTTGATGAGAATACTCTTGGCGTAGTGATCGAAACTATCCAGGGCTCGGGCGGGCTACATGTAGCATCGCAGTCTTTTATTGATACCATCCAAAAGCTGTGTGACACCCACAATGCCCTGCTGATCGTCGATGAGGTCCAAACGGGCATTGCCCGCACGGGCAAGATGTTCAGTTATGAACATTATAATGTACAGCCCGATATCATTGGTATTGCCAAAGCCATGGGCGGAGGATTCCCTATTGGCGCAATGGTTTGCAAAAACAAGGTTGCTGAAACGATGAGTTATGGTGACCATGGCAGTACCTATGGCGGTAATCCCCTAGCCTGCGCGGCATCCCTTGCAGCTCTCAATGTTGTGGTAGATGAAGATTTATCAAAACAGGCTGCTGAAAAAGGAGCTTTCTTGAAGGGCAAAATTGCGGAACTGGCCGGCGAACTTGATGCTGTTACCGACATCCGGGGACGCGGGCTCATGATTGGCGTGGAGCTCTCGGTCGAAGGACGTCCAGTAGTTGAAAAGATGATGAGAAATGGCGTACTCTCTAACTGTACCCAAGGTAATGTGATACGACTGGTGCCTCCACTTGTCACCAGCAAAGACGACCTTGAGACCCTGGCACGAGTCTTGGTTCATGCGATCAAAAAAACCACCCCTGCGCATAAAACAAATTGACGGCTCGGGTGTTATAATAGCTAATGATGAATCAACAAAACAATTTCTATTCTAGTCTCTTATTTGCCGGGATAAACGCATTGCTTTTTTTGCTATTGTCTGCTCCCGGGGTCTCCTTTGCCCAGGAAACCGATACTACCCTCCAGAAACTTGAGCTCGAAAAACGCAAACAACGTTCACTGGATCTGCAGCAAAACACCGAACGTTCAATGTCGGGGGGTATGATGACCAAGATGGGTACCTACGATATTCCGAGTGAAGGTCAGTACTATCATCCTCCCTTTATGGGTCAGAAATATCTTGATAAGGCGGTGGAAGCTTATCGTGAAGAACTGGAGGAAATGGGAGGCGGTTGGTTCTGGAACTTCTTGAGATCTGTGAGTCCGTATGTCAGGGTACAGTTTGCCCCTTTGGACGGACCGGCAATGCAATTTCCGGATCGGGATAACCCGCTTTGGAAATCGTACACGGATGACAGCAAGAAACAGTAGGCTGCCCATTGAGAAAAACGACCGGCTGGCCAAATAAGTGCAACGTTCGAGAGGTAAAGGAAATTACTCTAGAGAGGACATTGCAGAACCCGGTGTCACCCGGAATTTAGTTAAAGGTCTTTTGCTAAAAGCCCCTTAATAGATTTTAAAAAGATAAAGCAGTAGATGCTGAAACTCCGAATGGTCGGAACACGGCAAGTTCAGCATGACACGGATGGATTTTGCAAAGCCCCCTCTAGAATAGCTAAGCAGGTAGAATGTTACTAATCAAAAAGCTCCCTAAAGGCTGTTTGCACCTCTTTCAGATCTTCATCTGTAATCTCAAAATGGAAAGTAGCACGCAACGTCTTGGGTCCAAACGGCACCAATTGAATATCCCGGTCGCCAAGCTTAGCAATAGCCGATTCGGCCGACTCATCCTTAACGTCAAAAATCAAAATATTGGTCTCTACAGAGCTTGAATCAATAGACAATCCCTCGCATTCTTCAATAGTCGATGCCAGTTCCGCTGCCCTTCTGTGGTCATCTTCTAGCAATGGATAATGATATTCGAGCGCATAATCAGCGGCCGCAGCCAGAATCCCAATCTGACGCATTCCCCCGCCCCACATTTTACGCATCCGGCGGGCCTGCTTGATATTTTCGTTAGATGATAGCACCATCGAGCCAATCGGCGCTCCCAAACCCTTGCTGAAACAGACCGACAACGTATCAGCTACTGTACCAAAGAATTCGGGATTGGTTTCCGTAGCAGTCATGGCATTCCAAATACGAGCGCCGTCGAGATGCAGGAATAAGTCATGGCTATCAGCAAAAGAACAGATCTCCGAGAGCTCGTTTTCAGTATAACAGCAGCCTCCACCCTTGTTGGTCGAGTTTTCAATGGCAATAACTTTTGTCTGTGGCTCCCAGTCGTGCTCCCCGCGAACGGTATCCCGAAGCTGATCGGCAGAAAGCTTGCCTTTTGTGCCAGCCAAAGGTCTGAGCTGCACAGATGAAAGGTGAGCAGCCGCAGTGGATTCGTAATTGAAAATATGTCCCGTCTCGTCAATCAGCACCTCAAATCCCGGTTTAGTTAATACGTTGACGCTCAGCTGATTGGCCATCGTACCGCTTGGGACAAACAGTCCGGACTCAAATCCAAACAGGTCGGCCACTTTGGACTCCAACTTATTTACAGTAGGATCTTCCTGAAAAACATCATCGCCCACTTCCGCCTCCGCCATCACTTTGCGCATTTCTGGGGTGGGCTTGGTAACCGTATCACTTCTAAGGTCAATCATAAAAAATATTACCTACTCTTATTTCGCAATTATTTTGTCTCGTCCAGTATCTTCTGGAAACTCTCGGTATTGATGTTGGTGCCGCAGACAATAATGCCCAAATTCTTGCCGACGACTTTTTCAGCAAGCGGCCCTACGGCTCCCGCCATGGCCGATGCACCGGCTGGCTCTACCGCCAGCTTGAGCTCTTCAAACAGTACGCGCATCATCTGTGCCATTTGCAGATCGGTGATCGTGACCACCTCATCCACAAAACGCTGACACAATCCAAAGCTGTAGGGAGCAGCGTGCGGGGCCCCCAGGCTGTCAGCAATAGTATCCACTTTCTCGATTTCTACCGGCTCACCAGCAGCTCGGCTTTTACTCATGCTATCGGCGCCCACAGGTTCAACGCCATACACCTTGCAGTCGGGATTCATCTGCTTGATGGCTGCCGAAATGCCGGCACACAGCCCGCCGCCACCAATGGGTACCACCACGGCATCCAGATCCGGTGCATCCTGGTGCAGTTCCAATCCTACCGTGGCCGTACCAAGTGCTGTCTCTTCTCCCTCAAAAGGATGAATAAAGGCACGGTTTTCCTGCTCTTCGATCTCTTTGACGCGTTCAAATGCAATATGCACATCATCGACTAGTTCGACGTCGGCACCATGCGAACGACATTTCTCTACACGAAACTTATTGGCTGTCTTCGGCATCACCACCTTGGCGGTGGTCCCGAGCGATTTAGCCGCATAGGCCACCGCGATAGCGTGATTCCCAGCACTGACAGCGGTAACTCCATTTTGAAGCTGCTCATCAGACAAATCAAGCATATTCATCAGGGCACCGCGCGGCTTAAAGCTGCCGGCATACTGTAATAGCTCAAGTTTTAAAAACAGGTTGGTATCATCCGACAATAGTTTGCTGGTAATATCACTTTTCCATTGCCAGACAGGGGTTCTTCGGACCCGTTTGCCAAGTTTTTCGCGGGCTTGTTCGATCTGCCGGGGTGTTGGAATCTGAATCGTCTCCATAAATTTACTTTTCTTATATCATAATCCTATTACATTCAAGAAATAAAAAGAATATCAATGAAATGGAAATGGGGTAAAATGTTTTTACTTGTGAGCTTTGACCAACGCTGGCATTTAAAAATAGGATTTGTATTGATATGAGTCAGTCCCAAGATTTCATTTATCGCCAAACTTTTTAGTTTGTAGCACTTTCAATGAAGATTAAAATCATGAGTGAGGACAAACTGCAAATTGATGTCAGCAACCACACGCGCGTTCCTTCCACTACGGAACGGCTGAAATACGCATTGCTCTCCCTGCTTTTTAGTTTTGCTCTCATCCAGCTTATTGGTTTCTGGATGTTTCCCGGTGTTGGTATCGGCGGCCTATATATGTTTTCCGCTGCTCATTCAACGGTGGCCTTTGTAAGCGATCTGACAAATGTCGTAATGTTCACTGTTATGGCGGTCTGTGGCGTCTTCGGATGGTTCAAAGGCAAGTACTTCACCGATCGGTTGATGGGATACTTGAAGTGGTGGAAGTTTTGGTAAATACGAAAGGCGACCTCCGGTCTGGAAGTCGCCTCTTTTAATTTCTCTAACTAAAGAGAGTAAGACTCTTTATAGATTTGATATTGTTTGAAGCGCGAATACTTCAAACAGCGATACTGGAATACGAGTTTTAATCGTAGGTATAGAATCCTTCGCCCGTCTTGTCACCGAGCTTGCCGGCATCCACCATCTTGACCAATAACGGACACGGACGATATTTCGGGTCCTTAAACCCTTCATAAAGTACGTTCATAATGTCCAGACATACGTCAAGTCCAATAAAATCGGCCAGTCGCAACGGCCCCATCGGATGAGCCATGCCCAACTTCATTACATCATCGATATCTTCGGGATCGGCCACGCCCTCATGCACGCAAAAGATTGCCTCATTAATCATCGGCATCAACACGCGATTGGAGACAAATCCGGGATAATCAGACACTGGAACCGGGTTCTTATTAAGTAACCGCGCCGTCTTGTTTACCGTGTCAACAACCTCGTCGCTGGTCTCAAAACCACGAACCACCTCTACCAGCTTCATCATCGGTACGGGATTAAAAAAGTGCATCCCGACAAACTGCTCAGGCCGCGAGGTCGTAGCCGCCAGCTTAGTAATAGATATTGAAGAGGTGTTGGTAGCTAAGATAGCTTCCTCGGGCGCCGCTTTATCTACATCAGCAAAGACTTTTTTCTTGAGCTCAAGATTCTCAGGCACTGCCTCAATCACCAGATCCACTTCCTTTACGGCATTAATGGTGTTGGTGTGCGTTTCAATATTTTCGAGGGTCTGCACCTTCTGCTCGGAGTCAATTTTTTCCTTTTTGACCATCCGCTCAAGGTTTTTATCGATGGTCTCAAGAGCTTTATCGGCCAGCTCCTGTTTGGTCTCTACCAGATTTACAGGGATTCCGTGCATGGCAAATACGTGACAAATGCCGTTGCCCATCGTACCGCCGCCAATAACGGCTACTTTCTTGATATTCATAGCACTACAATTTTATTAAGATTATCTGTTTATGATATCATGGCTGAGAGTATCGAAATTATGGGGCATTATCAATTTAGTGAGGAGATAATATTATATAAAAAGAGGTGAAGAAATTCTTTTCACGAACATACACTTTCGGATTCTTTAGGCAGAAATCCTCCCTCACCTCCACAATTAGCTTGTGGTAATATCCTGACATTTCACTCAATCTGCTAGTGCCATTTTCAACATACGAGACGGAAAATATTTTTTAAAAATGTAAGAATAGCTCTAGCATTCTTCCTTATCTCCTCTTGCAGAACTTTATGCAGCACCTTCTTTTCAGGTTACTTTTTCATCGCTATGTTTGCTACCTTTTTGGGTGACTAAAAATAATTACGCTACTCATGAGAACCTTCTTTCGCTACTTTCTATTCTTCCTGATCCTGTTGGGCGGTATTGCAGGAATTGCTATTTACTGGACTTTCTATCGTCCCTTACCCGATTATAATGCCACGCTGGAACAGCCCGAACTACATGAGCAGGTAGACATCCACTGGAATACTCATGGCGTGCCGCATATTTATGCCAAGGATAAACACGATCTATACTACAGCCTCGGCTACGTGCATGCGCAGGATCGTCTCTGGCAGATGACCCTGAGCCAAATGGCCGCGCAAGGACGATTTGCAGAATTTCTGGGTAAGGAACTACTCCCCTATGATCAGCTGCAGCGCACGCTGGGATTTTGGCGCATCGCCCAAAAAATTGAAAAAACGATTGCTGATTCTACCCGCCGACAACTGCAGGCCTACACCAACGGGGTCAATGCATATGTCGAAGAACATCCCCAGAGTCTACCCATACAGTTTACACTGGCCGATATGGAACCTATTCCATGGACTGTTACCCACTCGATAGCAATGGCCCGGCTGATGGCGTGGGAACTAAACTTAGCCTGGAAATCTGAACTCACCTACGCCTATCTGTCCGAAAATCTTGCACAGCAGAAATTTTCGGAACTACTGCCAAACAACAATCTTATTGCGGAAGCTAATCCCAAGCAATCTGGCACTTGGGCTCAGTCGCTGATGCCTTTGCTTGAGAAAGATCAACAGCTAAATAAGCTGCTGGGGCAAGAAGGCTCACATGTAGGTAGCAATGCCTGGGCCGTAAGTGCGAAAAAATCTGCAACAGAAGCGCCACTGCTGGCGGGTGATCCGCACCTTGGGCTCAACATGCCGGGCAAATGGTACGAGGCACATCTGCATGTGAATGGGCAAAATCTATCAGGAGCCACACTGGCCGGCGCCCCCCTCGTCGTGCTTGGCCAAAACGATCATCTGGCATGGTCGCTGACTAACATTATGCTCGACGACACCGACTTTTTCCGGGAGGCCATAAATCCGCAAAACTCCAACCAGTATGTGCTGGATTCTCTGGCGGGCGAACCGGTGTACGAAAAGTTTCAAATTCAAAAAGAGGTCATCAAAATCAAAAATGCCGACGACACCACCTTTACCCGCCGACTTACAAATCACGGCCCGGTGATTTCAGATGTGTTTCCCGAGCAAAAATATATCAACGACCGTGTCATCACGATGAAGTGGACGGGCCATGAGATAAGCAATGAGGTTGAGGCGCTGCTTAAAATGAACTGGGCACAATCATTCGAAGAATTCAAGCAGGGAGCCCGAAACTTTAAAGTACCCGGACAGAATTTTATTTATGCGGATAAAGCCGGTAACATTGCCCAACTCTCGCTGGCTAACATTCCAATTCGCGATCCCAATCCAGTAATGCTTAGAGACGGCTGGGACCCGTCACAAAACTGGCAGGGCTACGTGCCTTTTGAGGAGCTGCCCTCCATTATAAATCCCGACCGCGGCTGGGTAGCCAACGCCAACACCCATCCCAGTGATGGCAACTACAACCAGTACCTTTCAATCTACTGGGAACCTGATGCTCGCTATGAACGCATCAAACAGTACCTAACACAGGAAAATCAGTTGTCACCACAGGTATTCCAGCAGATGCAAAACGATACCTATTCGCTATACTCCCGAGATGTAACGCAGCTTATTCTGCCCGTGCTCAAAAACAGCAAAGAGTACAATTTCCAAACGGCTATCTCCTATCTCGAAAACTGGAATTACGCCTACGAACAGTCGGAAACCGCCGCTTCTATAATGGATGTGTTTTTGCTGCAGCTCTCAAAAAATACTTTCCAGGACGAGATGGGCGAAGAGGTCTATACGAATTTCGTGGATTTCTCGGCTATGCCAGCCCGCAGCCTGATGCGATTTCTGCAAAACGGTAGCTCATTCTTTGATAATGTAAAAACATCCGACCGCACCGAAACGCGCAACGATATCATCCTGCAAAGCATGAACGAGGCCATCGATTACCTGCAAACCAATTATGGTAATGAACCCTTCGAGTGGCGTTGGGAACAGCTCCACACCATTACCCTGGAGCCCTCATTGTTTGGTCGTGCAGCCAACGATCCCAACGCACCGGCGGCACTGAAGCTCATCGTTAACAACCTGTTGAGTAAGGGACCTTATCCCGCGCCCGGACATGGCATGAGCGTCAACAATGGGGAATATAGCTGGAATGATCCTTTTGGAATGATACTGGGTCCCTCGATCCGACGCATCGTTGATTTTTCGAATCTGAATCGCACCTACTCCATTCTGCCAACCGGCCAATCCGGGAATCCCATTTCAGAATATTACGGAGATCAAACCGAAAGCTGGCTCAATGGGCAGTACAAATTCCTGTACCAGGATAGTACCTTCTTTGAAGAGGTCCAATACCACACGATGGAACTGCTTCCCAAAAATGAAAATTAATATGAAAACATGTTGCTGAGCCGTTTCACAGTTGATTCAGCTCGTTGTTTGAACTATGTTGTGCTTCACTTTTGAGTTATTACAATTTTACGTCATCACATAAATGATTACCCGCTCAAAATTATTTGACCGTATATTTTCTTCCTCCCTCAACCTGTTTGCCATTGCATTACTCCTACTAGCTTGTTCAACGAGCAAAGAAACGGCTAAAACCGAACAGACATCAACGCCTGGTGCTATCACCGAACAAGAAAGTGTACTCAATAATATTGAGGCCATTACTGCTGACAGTGCAGATGCTCATTCCGAAAAAGCGGAGAAAGTTTCAGCCCAAACAAGTGGCGAAATTAATGTGGACACTATGCTGGATAAAATGTCACTGCGCGAAAAAATCGGGCAGCTATTTTTTGTACCGGCCTACGGCTACTACAAGAGTAATGATGAGAAAGACTACCAAGAGCTTCTCACTCAAATCAAGCGTTATCACGTAGGTGGACTCATTTTCTTTAAGGGAAATGTCTATGGGCAAACGGTGCTTACCAATAAGCTGCAACAGGCCAGCAAAATCCCCCTGTGGATTACGCAGGATATGGAATATGGCGCCGCCATGCGTGTGGATGGAGCTACCCGCTTTGTCCCTGCGATGGGTGTTGCGGCAACGCAGAACCCGCAATACGCCTATTGGATGGGAAAAATTACCGGCCAAGAGGCTAAAGCGCTGGGTGTCAACCAGGTGTTTGCTCCGGTGCTGGATGTCAACAACAACCCCAACAATCCCGTTATCAATGTGCGGTCGTTTTCTGGAAATCCGGATACCGTTGCAAGCTACGGCAAGCAGTTTATTGATGGCGTGCAGTCGCAGGGCGTACTGGCAACGGCTAAACATTTTCCCGGCCATGGCGATACCGACACCGATTCGCACCTCTCCCTGCCGATCATCAACAAAGATTTTGCCGGAATCGACTCGGTGGAACTTGTTCCCTTTCGATCGGCCGTAGGCGATAGTCTGGGTAGCGTGATGAGCGCGCATATTGCCTTCCCAAAAATCAGCGCCGATACAGCCCTGCCGGCTACGATGGATCCGTCCGTCTTAAACCGAATTTTGATGGACAGCTTGCGTTTTGATGGTATGGTCGTCACAGATGGGCTCGAAATGCGGGGTATTTCATCTCACTTTTCTCCCGGCGAAGCGGTTATCAATGCGCTCAAAGCAGGCGTTGACCTAATGCTGCTGAGTCCCGATGAGCTGACCGCCATCCATGAAATTGAGCAGGCGGTTGAGCGCGGGAAAATTGCCGAGACGCGGATTAACAACTCGGTGCGCAAATTACTGACATGGAAGAAGCGCAAAGGTCTTTTTGAAAACAACCAGGTTTACATCGATTCGCTCAGCTCACGCATCAACAAGCGTGAACACAAGCTTATTGCAGATGAGATTAGCCGAAAGTCGCTAACCCTGGTTAAAAACAACGATGATATTCTGCCGATCTCGGCGTCGAAGTATCCAAATGTAATGGTTGTATCGGTCTCGGATGGTTCGTCCGGTGATGCGGGCTTTTCACTTGTCTCGAGGATGAAAAAATATCATCCCAACATAACCTCCCATGTGCTCGACAAGCGAACCAGCGAAGAAGATAAAATTGAAATGCTGGAGGATGCACGAAAAGCCGACCTGATTGTGATTGGCTCGTTTATCTACGTGCGATCTGGACAAAAAGTACAGTTCAGTGATGAACATCAGACATTTTTAAAGAAATTATATAAAGATACTCCCAGTGCTCTAATTGCTTTCGGTAACCCATATGTAGTACAGGATCTGCCCGAAACCGATGCTCAGCTGATGGCTTGGTCAGCGAACTGGCGTCAAGTCAAAAGTAGCGTGCCCGCTCTATTTGGAGGCGCAAAAATTGGCGGTCGCCTGCCTATCGAAATCCCGGGAATGTATAAGATTGGACACGGAATCACTCTACCTCAAACCATGCTTCGATACGACGAGCCCGAAGTGGTGGGCATATCACGCGATTCTTTAGACCAAGTGGAAGAGATTATGCACCAAGCGGTATTTGACTCTACCTTTCCCGGTGGCGTGGTTGCTGTTGTCAAGGATGGTGTAATTGCCTATCAGCGCGGCTTCGGCTACGAGACTTATAAAAAACTGAATCCCATTAAAGAGGATGCTATTTATGATCTGGCTTCGCTGACTAAAGTTACGGCCACCACCCCGGCCATCATGAAGCTGGTTAGTGATGGAAAAATCAGTCTTGATAACAAAGTGAGCACATATTTTGACGAGTTTAGCGAAGGACAGAAAAGTAAAATTACTATCCGTAATCTTTTGCTACACAATTCGGGACTGCCCCCTTTTCGGGTCTATATCGACTCCATCAAAACCGAAGAAAAGATTATTGAGGCCGTTAAAAATGAGCCGCTGACCTACAAGCCCGGTACTGAGTACAAGTACAGTGATCTCGGCTTTATCTTGCTCGGCGAAATTGTGGAAAAAGTTACCGGGCAGTCGTTGGATAGCTATCTGCAAGATACACTTTATGGACCGCTCGGCATGAATGCTACAATGTTTAATCCCAAGCGCAGAGGAAAATATCTTTCAGATCGCATTCCACCTACGGAACAAGATACCACCTATCGCCACAAGCTGATGCAGGCAGAAGTCCACGACGAACGAGCTTATTATTTGAACGGTGTAGCTGGCCACGCGGGACTGTTTTCCAGCGCTGGCGACCTTGCCACATATTGCCAGATGTTACTAAGCAAGGGCTCCTACGCCGGCAAACGCTATATCGATGCCTCGGTAGTGGAACAGTTCACACAACGGCAATCAGACTTGGTCAATCGCGGCTATGGCTTTGATCGCAAAAGCCAAGGATTCAGTACTGCTGGATCGCTTACCAGCGACAAAACGTTTGGACACACCGGCTTTACCGGTACAAGCTACTGGATTGATCCTGAGAAGAATCTAGCTATCATAATATTAACGAATCGCGTCCATCCGTATCGCTCGTACGGCGATAAAATTAGCAAGATACGTGCCATGGTGGCCGATGCGGTGGTTTCATCAATTATTGAATAAATGAATATCAACGATCTCTACGACCGAAACTATGTCCCCTATTCGAATGAAGCATCAGTTGCCTTGGTGCAAAGCAAACAGGGCTCTTGGTTTGCCGGTACACGCATCGAAAATATCTCGTATCCGCTAACTATAAGTGCTGTGCAAAATGCGCTTTTTTGCTGCCTAAGCGAAGCACATCAACCTGATGTGCTGTTTACGGATCATCCTGACGAGAGCACTTTGCAATGCTGGGAAAAAGAGTTAAACATATCCATAGAGCTGCTCAAGAAAGCGGATCCACCCACACAACATGTTGGCAATCTTGGACTGGACGAAGATCTCCATATCAAAAAAACGTTACATGATTTGCTGGATCAAGCGGTGGTTGAAGAATCCAACTTTCCGGTTTCGGCATTAGTTGAAACCGATCGGGGTTTCTATTCCGGCGTTAACGTAGAGTGCCAATCCTGGAGTTTGGGGCTTTGTGCCGAACGTATTGCCATCGCAAAAGCATTCTCGTATGGTGCTTCGGCAATTACTGGGCTACACCTCCATACGCGGGAAGGCGAATTTAGCAGTCCCTGCGGGGCGTGCCGGCAGGTAATTATCGAACATTTGCCAAACTGCCAAGTACACCTGCACCACGCCGACGGTTCTGAGTCGGTGCATTTTAGCAATGATTTACTACCGCACAGTTTTCAATCATCATCACTTTCTAAGCACAAAACTACCTGAGTATTTTCAACTATGCACTATATCGCAGCACTTGACTATGAACATCTTGACAATGGAGTCTTTCTTACCTCCCTGGCCCGTTCGCTTTCTGAGCAGCAGGATAACGAGGATATACGCCCTATCATCATCCACACCGACAGCGAATACACCGAGCGCATCATACAAACGGGCGTCATGCGGGATGAGGCAACCGTGCGCAGTGTAAAAGATCTCAACAAGCGATTGGTGGCTCTTTTTGCGGATCAGGGCGTATCCACCATCGGCATTAATCCCTACCAGCGAAACTTTATCACACTTAAGAATGACGAACTACAGCTGGATCACTCTTTCCTAGAGTCGCTGCCCTCACGTCCGGTGCTGCTGCTTTCCACGTTGGTTCAAGATCTGGAGAATGACCAAACAGTTGTTATAGAGTTGTCGCGCTTGCTGAGTTTTCTCAATGCTAAACTGGAAACTGATCAGCTTTTTATCTTTTCGAAATCGGATGAGTCGGAAATCTTTACTGACACCATCGAGGCAGATGAGTATCGCTGGGATACGCTGGACGACGAATTTCGGGCAAAGCAAATACCCAAAGACTTTTCGACTTTTAATGAGCCGGTTCGGCTAACTTCAGCCCGTGACTTTAACCAAATTCCCAATCTAGATCACTCAATACTGATCGATTCGCCCGCATAACCAGTCAGACTAGTCTAATATATCCGCCGAAGGTCCATTTTTTACACAAAAAACCTACTTATCGCATTAAAAAGGCCTTTTTTACTTGACACATCACTCGCATATACCTAGATTCGACCATTCGATGTGTCAAATGAACTACATCGACAAGAATTTATTAAAATAAACACTAATCAAACGGAGTCATATAATGAGCCGATACGATGAAATGAACGAACTGTTAGAACAGCTAGAACCAGATATTAACAAGTTCTATAACAAAGGTAACAAAGCTGCCGGTACTCGTGCACGCAAAACTCTTCAGGAAATGAAGAAGAAAGCACAAGATATCCGAATGGAAATTCAAGAGTGGAAGAACACTGGCAAAGTAGACGAGATTAAAAACTCATAATTACTACTTTATTATTTTATTAGGAAAGGCCGCTTACTTCATCAGTAAGCGGCCTTTTTTAATGATTATTTAATTATTCTAATTCAACTAGTGGGAGCCGGTTGTTCATCATCTCGGTAGTGCTCCATTGCGGCATCCTGCAATTGTTGTCATAGATCGTAATGCCCATAAGCTTTTGCAAATTGTGCGGCAGATACCCCCGAATTATTAGTTAGCGTGGGATCGGCCCCTTCATCCAACAACATTTCTACCACGTGATCGTGTCCATATTTGGCTGCTAACATGAGAGCGGTGGCACCAACCTCATTTTGGTAATTAACTTTGATCTGCTTTGACAGCAGAAAATCGATGGTTGGCTTGTCACCAATTTTAGAAGCCAAGATCAGCAACGAATTGCCATTCTTGGTCGTTTCATTGATATCACCACCGTTCTCAAGCCAATTGGCTAACATGGTGACATTACTATTCCGAATCGCTTTTTTAGCCTTGTCATCCAATTTTGATTGTTGCGAAGCCAGTGAAGACGATACCAGCATCAACATCAGTACCGACAATGAAATTGATAGTTTTGAAAGTTTCATAAAGCCTCCTGCTATTAGGGATTCATGATCAGATTTATCTACCGTTACGACCATCGACTGCCGAGGTTAACTGAAAGTGACTTACCGCAATATGTTGTTGTGAAACCACATAAGATGTGATAATTGGTACAAATACCTCTTTAAAATGAAAAATGCCGTGATTCTAAAAACCGCGACATTTAACACTCAATGTTGTTTAATTGCATGATTGATCTAATTCAGCTTTTGGGTGGTTTTTTGACGATACTGCTCTATGGTTGCTCGCTGAAGTTGTTAATAGACGTCCGGATGGTCATAAGCAAGAGCAAAACGAGAAGCTAACACGCCGTAATTATTTGTTATTCTGAGATCGGCTCCCTTTTCCAACAGCAAATCAACCACAAAAGAATGACCATATTTGGCAGCAATCATCAGCGCCGTAGCACCCGCATTATTCTGGACATTTACATCGGGGGACTGCTCGAACAAGTAGTCAAGCGTTGGCCTGTCTCCAATTTTTAGACGGGAGCATTAGCAAGGTATTGCCATTTTTGTCCGTTCGATTTATATCGCCACCATTGGCAAACCATGACGCCAGCGAAGAAACATCACTCGTTTGAATAGCTAGTTTAACATCCGCATCCAGCCCTGGTTCGGAAGAATAGGCAGCAGGCAGCATTACAGTCAGTACTAATACAGATCCGAATATAGAGAGTTTAGGGGATTTCATATGATCTCCGTTTGGTTCATATTTGAGTTATCTACCCGTTACGGAGATTACATATATGAGTTCATGAGAAAGTAACTAACATGCCTTCATTTTGTGATGAACATCCGTCAGCTTGTGGTGACTCCTATTCAGTCAGTCCTGTGAACCTTACCAAATATAAAAAAGCCGCGATCTAAAAGACCGCGGCAATTCAAACTCAATAACTTAACTACAAACTAAGATTACTCCTGCTCGTCCTCTCCTACCGGATCCTCTTCAAAAGATTCAACGGCTTCATCAACAGTGCGATAATGGTTAAATACGGTAATCAACTTGGTAACCATCAGCAGACTTTCAATACGCTGATTGGCACCCGCAATACGCAGATCTCCACCGGCATTGCGCATCGTTGTGAGTCCGCCGATCAAAATTCCGAGACCCGAGGAATTCATAAATTTAACATTGCTCAAATCAGCAACAACTTCCAGGCGCCCCTTGTCAATAAAGTCATGCAACTCATCATTAAATTTCGTTGCATCGGGCCCTCCCATCAGGTTACCGCTAAATTCAATTACAATGCAGTTATAACGCTCTTTTATCGAGTAATTCATAAAAACAACCTCACATTAGTTGCCTCTCTGGTTAAATTTGATGCCTAAATATAAAAGACTTACTGATTAATGCGAATTTGATTAAAAAAACTAAAGAGCTATTTATCGAGGACCTGGAAGGTATGCAGTGAATCTAATAAACAGTACAATGACATCACGCTTATCGTTATCAAAAGGGATGTCTAACCTGCCCGACCTTTTTGGTGTAAACAACCCTTTTTAAAAATATAAAAGTCCAATAAACTTTATCTGAATAACCACTGTTAGAAATGTACCTGATTGCAGGCATTTGCGTTGCTTCAAATTTCCAATAGATTTTCTTTATAAATTCTTTGCTTCATTACCGTACTTGATAATAAAGCTGAGGTTTAACCTAAGAGCAATTTTACATGAGCTGGAAAAAAACGCTTCTTATCAGTTTAGGAATTCTAGGGGCTGGGGCTTTGCTTATAACGCTGATCTTTTCTACTGAACCAACGGCCAAACGGGCCGGAGCTACCCAACAAACAGCTATGCTTGTGGATGTCACCACAGCTGAAAGGGGAACCTACCACCCCACTATTCAGGCAATGGGCACGGTTGAACCTGCACAGGATATCAATTTGAGTGCCCGAGTGAATGGTGAGGTCCTAGAGCTTTCGAAAAGCTTTACACCTGGTGGATATGTCGAAAAGGGCGACACGTTGCTACAGATTGATCCATCTGACTATCGACATACCTTGCAGCAACGCCAGAGCGAATTGAGCCAGGCCTCATCCGATCTTACGCTCGAAATGGGGCTCCAAGAAGCAGCCCAAAAAGAATTTAAAACCTATGGCGACAGCCTTTCCGAAGAAAACAGGGCGCGAGTACTTCGCAAACCGCAGCTCAAAGCTGCAAAAGCCCGCGTTCAGTCGGCTGAGGCAGCAGTTGAGCAAGCAAAGCTGAACCTCAGGCGTACAACAGTACGAGCTCCTTTTGATGCCCATATTCTGAGTCGCAACGTCAATGTAGGATCCCAGGTAGCTGCTGGCGATAACCTTGGACGGCTTGTTGGTCTGGATGAATACTGGGTGGAAGCAACCGTACCGGTATCTTCTCTTCAATGGATTTCCATTCCCGATAATAATTCGGAAGGGGCCAAAGTTCGGCTGCAAAATCGAACGGCATGGCCGGACGATACCTACCGTACTGGATCTATTCATAAGCTTCTGGGATCACTGGGCCAGCAAACCCGCATGGCGCGAATCTTAATCTCTGTTCCAGACCCTCAGGGATATCACTCCGATGCCGACGTGCCCCGCTTGATGATTGGATCATTTGTAGAGGCCAATATCAGGGCAGAACAACTTGCCGATGTAATCCGTCTGAACCGTGATTATATACGAGAGAACGAAACGGTGTGGGTCATGCAAGACGGGCAGCTGGACATTCGAGATGTGTCGATCCTTTTTCGTGATTCGCAGTATGCTTATATCAACAACGGCTTAAATGAAAACGACAAAGTGGTAACCACCAATCTATCAACGGTGACCGATGGTGCCCCGTTACGCCTGGAAGGATCAGACAGTAGCTCAGAACAAGATTCGCTATCTGCGCAGTAACACCTGAATTGAACGAAAGGCTTAAGACAGCAGTCAATGAGTAATTCTGATAAACATTCCGGCAATACCAACAACACGGGACTCATCGCCTACATGGCTCGAAATCCCATTGCCGCCAACCTCCTGATGATTATCCTGCTCGGCGGCGGTATCTGGACGGTCTTCAATATCCAAAAAGAAGTATTCCCCCAATACCAACTGGATGTGGTTGAAGTAAGTGTAACGTATCCCGGAGCTGCTCCGGCCGAAGTGGAACAGGGAATTTTGCGTCCTGTAGAGGAGGCCATCCGCGGTGTGGAAGGCATCAAGGAAGTGACTTCTACCGCCTACGAAGGCTCGGGAGATGTATCTATTGAGCTGGTAAGCGGCACCGATCGCATGAAAACCTTCCAGGATATCGATCAGGCGGTAAATCGGATTAACACCTTTCCTGACGATATTGAAGAGCCCGAAGTACGGCTGCAGTCTAATCAGCAGGAAGTGATGTCCATCGGTCTCTATGGGGATACGGATATCTGGACACTTCGCAAGCTGGCCGAAAATATGCGCGACCGGCTGTTGAACAGCGAAGAAATTACGCAGGTAGAAATCGGCAATGTGCCCGACTATGTTACTCATATCGAAATTCCCCGAAAACGCCTGCGCGAGTACAATATGACGCTGGGAGAGATTGCTGATATCATTGCTCAATCAAGCGAAGATATCCCGGCCGGGGCCATAGAAACCAATGCCGGTGAAATCCTTTTGCGGATGCAGGAGCGCAAACAGTGGGCTGATGAATATAGCAATATTGAAATTATACCCTCCGAGACAGGCGGCTCCATCAGGCTGGCGGATCTTGCCAGCATAACCGACGGTTTCGAAGAGACCGGCTTTCATGGCACCTTTAATCAACAACCAACTGTTGACCTTCAGATTTACCGCGTAGGTGATCAGTCGCCGCTGGATATTGCCGCTACCGTGAAACAGATTCTCGAAGAGTCAGAATCAACATTGCCGCCGGGTATCAAATACCGTATTGACAGCAGCAGTGCCCAGGATTACCGTGAACGACTGTCACTTCTGACTGAAAATGGTGTCATCGCCATCCTAATCGTCCTGTTTATCCTGGCCCTTTTCCTGGAATACCGGCTGGCCTTTTGGGTGATGATGGGTATGACTATCTCCTTTGTAGGTGGGCTATTGTTCTTACCTATATTTGGACTCAGCATCAATATGATTTCGATGTTTGGCTTTTTGGTTGTCCTGGGCATTGTTGTTGACGATGCCATTGTGGTGGGTGAGAATGTCTACGAGTACCGCCAGCAGGGCATGAATTTTATTGAAGCAGCAATCGCCGGTGCCAAAGACATGAGCAAGCCGGTTACCTTTGCAATAATCACAAATATTATCGCTTTTATACCGCTCCTGTTCATTCCTGGAACAACCGGTAAATACTGGTGGCCTCTGCCTGCTGTAGTCATTATCGTACTGGCTGTCTCCCTGTTGGAAGCTTTATTTATTCTGCCGGCTCACCTGGCGCACAGCTCCAAAAAAGAGAGCAGATTCAAAATTGGCAAGAACCTGCATCGGTGGCAGCAAGCTTTTGCTAAGCGAGTCAGTCACTTTATTAACACTTACTATCGTGCCTTTCTCGATCTTTGTCTTCAGAACCGGTATATCACCCTTAGCATTGCTATTGCAGTACTCCTGGTAGTTGGGGGATACGGCTACAGCGGCCACATGGGGATGGTGATGATGCCTGAATCTTCAGCCGATGAGATTGAATCGGGCGTCTCTCTGCCTGTTGGTACCACACCAGCCCAGGCGGCAAAAGTCGCTCGCGAAATTTCAAATTCTACGCAACGCATGTTTGACGAACATAACCTGGATCGCGTAGCTGAGGGCATCAAAACCAATGTACGGGGACAAAGCTTTATTGATGTTGAAATCGTCATGAAACCACCAAGTAAACGCGATATGACGGCCCAGCAGGTCATTGAGCTATGGCGTGATGAGATCGGGGATATAGAAGGCGTGGATCAGATCAATTTTGAGGCCGAGCGCGGGCCCGCGGGCTATCTTCCGGATATCAGCGTCGATCTCAGCCATTCGAACATCGACGTGCTTGAAAAGGCAAGTACCTCCTTTGTAGAGCGGGTAGAATCCTTTGATGCCACCCGAGATGTCAATGACAACTACAACCGCGGTAAAGCGCAATTTGATTTTAAGCTGTTACCAGAAGGACGCCAGCTGGGTCTCACCCCCTCTATGGTTGGGGAACAGTTGCGCAATGCCTTTTATGGCGCCTTGGCTATGCGTCAGCTCCGTGGTACCAATGAGATTGAAGTGCGGGTAAAACTGCCATATGAGCAACGCAAAGATATCCATCACCTTGAAAACTTTGTTATTCAAACGCCAAACGGCACCGAAGTTCCCCTGATGGATGTTGTAGAAGTTAAGCAGGGCGAAGCTTTTACTTCTATCAACCGGCGCGACGGCCGACGTGTGGTTTCGGTAAGCATGGATGCCGAGCCTTCTGATGCAGTCGGTCGCGTACTTGAATCGTTGAAAGCGGAAGTCTTGCCTAGTCTTCGGGATGACTTCCCCGGCATCACATGGAGCTTTGAAGGAAGTCAGGCCGAAATGCGAGAGTCCACGCAGGCCCTCTGGGGTGGATTTGCGCTGGCTATGGTCGTCATCTACGCACTACTAGCTGTGGCCTTTGGCAGCTACATCCAACCGTTGATCGTGATGGGAGCCATTCCCTTTGGAGTAGTTGGTGCCGTCATTGGCCACATCCTGTTGGGATATAATCTCTCATTAGTCAGCTTGATGGGTATTATTGCTCTATCCGGAGTAGTATTGAACGACTCCCTGATTATGATTGATCTGGCAAATAAAAAGCGGGGCAAGTTGTCAGCTTTTGATGCGATCCATGAAGCAGGACTGCGCCGCTTTCGCCCCATCATCCTTACTACGCTAACCACCTTTGGCGGTCTCATGCCCATAATCATGGAAACCTCTCGACAGGCTTATCACCTGATACCGATGGCTATTTCTCTTGGTTTCGGGATTATTTTTGCCACCTCAATCATTCTTGTCATCGTCCCATGCCTTTATATGATCCTGGAGGATATCCTTCCCTTTTTCCAAACGACATAAGAAAAAATTGGTTGCTTGTAATAAATAACCTCATCTAAACTATGAGCGTAATTCAGCAAGTGGGTAAGAATTAACACTACAAAAGTGTTGGTGTTTAACCCTTGGTAAGGTCTTGAAATATTTTTCTTATTTAGATTTGGAGTTAGAGTTGTGAAACGGAAGGTGTAATAGTCGGTAATACCACTCATTTTTTCCACACATTTAAAAAAAACAAAGACCCCACACGTTCAAATGTGAGGCCCTTACTATTCATTAAGAGAGACGCTACTTGAGCGTATTTTCAATTCACGACAAATAATTGGATATAACTATTTGTTTTTAATTAAGTTAGAGGATCTACTAATCACTTACTTATTTACTTCGAACCACTATAGTAAATAAGTCCCCCACTTTTCCCTCCGGACCAAAAATCAACGAGGGCGTCAGCATCCATATCTACAAAGTTAGGGCTAGCCAGTTTGGGCACATCAATAGCTACGGGAAGTGATTGCTGCTCAAACGTCGGTTGCTGTACAGACCCCGTATTGCGATAAAACAAGAGTCCCTGGCTTTTAGTCCCTAAAAACAAGTCCAGATCTCCGTCTGCATCCACATCATAAAGTGCAGGCACACTCCGGTGATCTGCCTTCACATTTGGAAACGCATTTTCTTGCAACACAAAATCCGGAGATTCTGTGGACCCATTATTACGATAGAAAAATATGCCTCCCCCCGATTCGCCGACCAGTAAATCTAAATCACCGTCATCATCCAAATCGCCAAGCGCCGGTACGCTGTTACTTCCACGAGCTAATTCCACAAACGACTCACTCACTGATTTAAACCCATCATCCGTATTGCGGTAATAGGCAATTCGTCCTTTCCATGTGCCGAGCAACAGATCATCGCGTCCGTCATTGTTCAGATCACCCAGAGCCGGTGCATAATGGTAGGCATTGGGCAATTCCAGGGCTTCAGACTTATGCAGGGACGGTTCACTGGCAGTGCCGCGGTTTTCGAACTTATAGACGAGGGAGGTGTTTCCGTTTCCGGGATCAATCTTGTTGGCAAGAAGTAGATCGTTGTCACCATCGCCATCGAGATCTCCCGAGGCCGGAATGCTTTCATTGCCAATATCTACGTTGCTCAAAAATTGCTTTGATCGCTGTTTAAAGTTTCCGTTTTCCGTCTGCTCATAAAAGTAGAAGTTCTCAGCAAGTGTCTGATTGGCATTATAGGCGCCGCCCAATACACCGACAAAAAGATCCAGATCACCATCCTGTCCCCAATCTGCAAAGGCAGGAGCATTATAACCGCTCGACTTTATGGGATCAGACAAGGGGAAAGATTCCGGTTCTCCCTGGAGCTCAGGGTTACTGCAGGAACCTTCATTTCTGATAAGTAAGAGGCTCGGCTCAAAGAAATCGCCCCAGAAAAGATCTTGGTCATTGTCGTTATCGATATCAGCGAAAGTTAGCGTGTTGGCCCCGTGCATGGTCCCAATCTGTTTAACAATCTCAATGCCTTCAAACTGCTTACTGACCAGCTTAAATTTTGGCACTTCCCGATCATCCAAGCCTGTTGATTCATACCGCATTACGGTGCCATCCAACCGACCAATAAAAAGGTCGAGCTTGCCGTCACAATCAATATCTGTGACATTGGGTATATTCTGTCGATCCGAAAAAATGGGTTTGCCATTGACATCCTTCAGTGAATCGGAAACAAGCGTAAAGTCAGGATTCTCAGGCGAACCGTCATTGCGATAATAACGGATATAGCTGTAGGGCTGTTCCGTTAATAGGTCGAAATCTCCATCCTGATCCAAATCGGCAAAACGGAACCATTCTCCTATCGCCAGATCACGATAACGATCCGTTCTCCAGGTCAACTCAGACTTCGATTCCCCTGCTTTGTTTTCAAAAAACATAAGTTCATCCGAATTCTCCTGGACAAACAGATCCGGATCCTTGTCGGCATCGATATCCACAAACTGGGGACGCGGCGTATTAAATCCACCGAGAAATGGATATTCGATTAACTGCTCCTGGGCATCATGTACGGGGAATGGGGTTATCTCACGCTCAAAATTACTCGGCTTTTGCTTTGTACTTCCCGTTATGGATCGCGGGCTTTGACATCCCACAGTCATTAGTGCAGTAATAGTAAATAGAATAAAGCGCATATCAGGCATGTTCTCTAAGGATAAAAAGATAGCTGTTAGGGATTTGAATGACCGACAGATCCGGTACTTTTGTCAGATATCTGCCTGATGTTGAATGGATATTACCAGCGGGCATTGGTACCAATACCGGACGGATAACTATCAACTTCAATCACCTTTTCGATTACCCCGCTTTCTGTGTTAATCACCGTGACAGTACCCGGCTGTTCACTGGCAGGTGCAGACTGATCTGCCATATATGTCCCCTTCCGATTGTTATTCGAAATGTAGAGGTATTTTCCATCCGCCGACAACGCGCTGCCATGAGGCTGGGCAATGCCCTCTCCTTCAAATACGGCATCCACCGTACGCGTCTTCATATCCAGCTTCGTGATCGTATGGGCCTCTTTATTTCCAAAATAGACATACCGTCCATCCGGTGAGTACACGGGATGCCAAGGCTGGGCATTTACATCGATGGTATCAGTTACCGCAGGCGACGATGGATCACTGAGATCAAAGACAAGTGCTTTACCCGTAACCTGACCGGTAACAACCATCGTCTTGCCGTCGGGTGACATGGTAAAATCTACAAATACATGTGTTTGGCCGCCCATGGTTGTAAGATTTGTTTCTCCGCTGTCGTTATTAATGGATAGAATCTGATTTTCTGCCAGACTCGCTATATAGGACCAGGTACCGTCGGGAGTAGTCGTAAGAGCATGCGGACGCGCAAAGAAGGTATCGACTTTTTTCTGAACCGTCATATCCGAGCGACGGATCATTACCAAACTCTGCGGCGGATTCACTGCACTCATCGATCGCCCCACGAGAAGCAGATCCTTTGTGGGATGCAGAGACAGCAGTCCCGGCACCTCCATGGAGGCTTGTCCCACAAGTTCGTTTTGCCGGTTGAATTTGAGCACGCGATTTTCTCCAATCAACGTTACATACCAAAACGATCCATCAGGCTCTGCCACCGTGTGATGGGGCTTGGCATTTTCCGAAAACCCCAGCTCTTGGAGGTCAATTCTGTCAACAATCTCATTGGTTTCCACGTCAATAACAGCCAGCGTAGCTTCGCCCTGGTTGCAAACGTAGATATGCTGCTTTGTACTGCTAGTAGTCCCGGTATCCCCACCGGAATTACTCTGGCCCGCAACCGGTGAACCAGAGCTTATAATCAAAGCAATTGTTAACAGTAACGTACCAAATACAGAGTTTTTGAAACATTGCATAAGCACAAAAACGACTACTCATTCATTGCGATTAAAGTAATATAATTAGTTCAGCTTAGATTAATTACCGAGAATTTTTCTTCTTGGTAGTAGGCATAGGATTCAGGATGAACAGCCCTTCTGCTGAACTACTCATAATGACAATACCGCTGTCAAAGTAAGGATAGTTGCTCCAGGTTCCGGCAAAGCCCGGCTTATCCTCTCCAAATGGCTCCGTGTCGAAGTATCCTTTCTTCACAGGATTTGCTGGATCGCTTACATCAAGCACCTGCAGGCCACTAACATAGTTCGACTGATACATCATATCACCTTTGATATATAAGTTGTGATCAGAGGATGCATTGTCGAAAAAGTATTCACGGACAAACTGCGGATCATCCAGGTCGGTCACATCCCAAATGAGAGTACGCGTACGATCAACATTTCCCGTCAGTTCATCCAGCTCATCATTCTGGAGAAAATACTTGTGATCTTCAGTCAACCATCCCTGGTGTACGTAAGCATAATCAGGATAGGAAGCTGTTGACAACGCTTTCGGATTCTTTTTGTCCGTTACATTGGCAATACTGATAGCTGTTTCATTAGCACCAATGCAGATTTCGTCTCCTTTATGTTCTTTATCCGGCCCGTGGTAAGTTACGCACTGCGCGTCATGAGTATACCCCGTTCCGCTTCGTCCGGTAGAGGGATCAGCAAAGCAACCTGCAAAAGTTGGATTTGTAGGATCCTGAATATTGATCATGTGCAAGCCACCACCACAGGTTTTTCCACCGCCGCTGCTACCCACAGCATAAGCAAAACCAGTATCAGTATTGATAACCACGTTATGTACACTATGAACCTTCCCGTAATGGGCATCCTCTTCTAGTGTGAGAGGTTCGCCGTTATAGTCGCGAAGCTTAGTGAGATCAACAACCTGCATGCCGTGTTCACCGGCGTTATCCGATACAACATAAGCGTGATTTTTATACACCTTGATGTCGCGCCAAACGCTGGCATTCGCACTATCGGGCTTGGGTAAGTTACCGACATAAACCGGACTGGAAGGATTACTGACATCGACAAACGAAGTACCGTCCATTCGTCCGACGAGTGCGTACTCTTTGCCAGTCTGCGGATCGGTCCATCCCCAAATATCGTTGAGGCGAACACCGCGATCTGCTCCTATTGCATCGTTGGGCAGGAAGGAAAGCAAATTAACGTTATTACATCCAAAGAGATTAGCCGTGCCATTTTCACATTTAACTTTTTCAGTGATAGGCTCGAGCACTGAGCTCTTGCTAAGCACTGTGGACATAACAGACCATCCGGTCTGGTTATCTTTTTGCATAATGGCAGCTGTTCCAGCACCATAATCGGCACCAACAAGTCCGGCAACGGCGATATCTTCACCTACTGCAATAGTTCCAGCAAAACGGTCTCCATGTTTACGATCAGGGCCGTTGAGCTTGGAAACGCCTGCCCAGTTCTTGCTGTCTTTGTCCCATTTGTACTCGTAAAGCGCACCTTTTCGTCCATCGGCACCAGGCGCGCCAATCCATGCTTCATTTCCTACAAATGCTATCGCAGAACCGAATCCATAGCGCGGACCTCCATCGTAGGCCACCAGCTGACCGGTTGCTTTCCATCCATTATTATTTTGAAACACAAATACAGCTCCCGATCCTCCAGTCTGACGAGGAGCACCAATGAGCGCCAATTTCCCCCGCAGGTTTATTGTAGAGCCAAAGCGTGCTTCTTCATCAACATTATCATTCACCAGGGTTGCCTGTTTTTTCCAGCTTCCCATTTCGTTGCCAAACACATAAACGGCACCACCTTTGTGGCGGGGAGCACCAATGAACAATTGCGACCCTTCAACAGCCAACGCCGATCCAAAACTAGTACCACGCGACGTATCGGGATTAGCCAACCGTGCCTGCTGCGACCATGAACCGTTCCCTTTCTTAAAGACATAAACAGCACCAGCACCATCATTTTCGCCGGGTGCACCAATAAATGCAAGATCATTATGCTGTGCTACACTGGCTCCAAACTCGATTTCTGAGGTGTCAGGCGAAGTAATGCGAGCTCCCTGACTCCATGAGCCATCGCTTCCTTTTTCAAAAACATAAAAAGCTCCACGCTCATTATTCTTTTCAGGAGCGCCGATCAAGATCTGACGGCCGGCAGCATCCAGTGAGGTACCAAAGCCATCACCAATCTCACCATCCGAAGCCGATAGCTGGGCCTGTTGCGCCCATTCGGAATTCGAACGACGAAAAATATAAACCATACCGGGCTGATGAGCATTCGACGGTTCGCCGATAAATACCGAACCGTCAGCAACATCCACCGCACGAGCAAAACCCATCATGGCTTCCGCATTGCTCGTTGGTGTGGTCTGCGCATTTGCTGAAAAACAAGCAAGTGAAAAAAGAAATAGAGAGACTGTTGTAATAAACCGTTTCATGAATAAATAAGGTTAGGTGAAAATGGCCTTCTTTTCTGTGGCATACTTATCAAAATTATTGATGATAAGCAACCAGACAGACGTAATAAGGTTTTAAATCTTACAATAAAATGACCTTTTAAACCTTACTACAGCCACTTCTCAGGAAATACCGACAGTAGTGGACATCCCGGCTTATCACATTTCCATCATTCTATCACTCCATAGGATTTGTTTGTCAATTGCTCTTCATTTTAAAATCCGTATAACCTGTATTACCAGATCTTATTGCCTTATGGGTTTCACTCTTCGGCAATAATAAGCTGCTTTTCCCAATACCGAGGTTACACCATTTCAAGACGACTACATATAGGCGTAAATATTCGATTAAAAGTGTAATACTTTGCTCTACGCTGACCCAAGCAATTAAACTTCAACTATTTATACTATATCAGCATCTCTTTTTTGCATCTGTATATACAAATTGCTGGCAGCTACTAAACCCAAACTATGAACCAAGAAATGAATCAGCGCATGCAACATGCCAAAGTAAACAGAAGAAAAATCAGTATCAGATGATGCACCGGTTTAACGAACAGATGCAAATGACCCGTCCAGGGATTTTCAGCAATAATACCTTCTAATTTGGGTTACAAATATTTGTCTCCATTCAGTACCATGAAGGGAGTTTCAATTTCATAGCTGACCTCACGCGTGTGATCTTTTTCCATGATCTTTTGGAAAATGTTTTTTTGATAACGAGTCAAGGTTATAAGGTTAGCATTTCGAGTTTCCATATAGTCTAGCAATCCGTCGTAAAAAGACGGATTAAAAACCCGTTGGAAAGACATCTTTTCATATTTTAGCCGTTCTTTGACGACCTCTCGAAATCCCCTGTATTTGATAAGCTCGTTAAAGCTGTCCTCGGTAAATACATGCAACACGTGTAGCTGAGCGTTAAAATATTTTGCCCATTTCAAGGTGTCTTCAAGTGCTGATAAATCCCCGTTGTTGAAATCAGTCATAAATAAGATGTCTTCAAAACCCGTATAGGTACTTTTTTCAGGAACAGAAAGCACAGGAATTTTTGCTTTTGAAAGAACTTCCATTGCAGTGCTCCCAAGCAATCTTCTGCCGCCGGAGCTCCCTTTATTGCCTATCAGGATCAGGTCAGCTTGTTTTTCTTCCGCCTGTCGAAGAATTGCAGGGCCGGGATCTCCAATCTCTGTAACGGCCTGAGATTCAATTTCTCTAAACCGGTCATCGCTCATCATCCGTTCTGTTAGTCTCTCTGATGCAATTGAAAAGGTACTGCTGACCGAGTGCATTAAGAAAAGTTGTGCCTCTGTAGCTAATGCAAACTCAATAGCAAAAGAAACAGCAGTTTCGGAGCAGGTTGAAAAATCAGTCGGTACCAGAATGTTTTTAATATCCATTTTCAGATTCTCCCTCCAGGAATAACAGCACGAACAGTAACTGTTAAAAACCGGTAAATTCTAGATCAGTCACTTAATTTTCCTGTTTATTAACTGCAGTTGTACTATGCTTCTTGTTAACATTACAGCAAGATGGACAGGACGTTACCTTATTATAAAAAGTGTATTCGTTTTTTATAAAGCTTCTTTATCAGTATCAAATTTCCCGAGCTCAACCATACCTTTTCTTATGGGCAACCAAACAAAGTTAACTTGATGAAGTTCACGTACTCCGACTTTTTTTTGTAGTAAGTAGTTATTTATCTGTCCCCATAATAGGAATACTTGAGTGTAATTTTAGACTACCGTATGATCGGCAATCAGCTCGGACATAGGCATTCCCCAACCAGGTATTTTACCACCAAGAGTATAATACATGGTCTTAAATCCCATTTTGAGCATATGCGGGGTGTAGCCCATTTTGAGAATACTGGTATCTCCGCCCCACCATTCATCGGTATGCATATAAAAACCTTTGTGGTCGCCCATATCCCCCATGCAGATCAACTTGAATTTAAGCGGATCAATGGAGTCCTTAGGTTCATAACCTCCCACCTCTTTGCCAATTACTTTCGCCAGCACTTCTGCTTCCAGGTGCCCGAGGGAACCAAGCTTTGGAACTGTTACAGATGCTGCATCACCTACCGCAAATACTTCAGGGTAATCGGGGTTACGCATGTGCAAATCGGTAACTATGAATCCCTGGTCATCCGAAATGGGTAGCCCTTTCAAAAAGGCATGTGGCTTCCAGTTTGGGAAAATGATTTTAAGTTCTGCTTCCAGGCTGCTGCCGTCTCTAAACTCAATGCCATCCTCGTAAATACGTTTTATCCCTTTTGTATTAGCTTGATAGCCAAAGCCCATCTCCTTGACCATCGGTAGCAACTGTTCCAAAATCTGCTCTCCGGCATCCTCGGCAATTACCTCTGCTGGTGTAAACATGGTGATATTTTCAGCTCCGCCTAACCCTTTCTTTTCAAGCCAGGAAGCCATAGAGAAAGAAATTTCCACGGGTGGGCCTTCACAGGCTGCTTCTGCTACGGGAATATCAGGCAACTTTTCACTTTTACCCTGTACAAACAGGTCTGAACCAATGGCTACCGGCCCCCCTTTATAGCCACCACCGTGTAGATACCTGCGCACCTTGTCACCATAATAGGTATCAGAGAAGGTATGTCCATATTTACCAAATCCCTCGATTTCGTCGAATGCAAGTCTATTCCCTAACGCAATCACGAGGTAATCGTACGAAATTTCTTCTGCAGCCGATCCCAATCGTTCTACAGGAGTGTACTCAACCTGTTTACTCTCTACATCAATTTGCCGCACTTCGGCCTGGATGAAATCAATATTGTCTCGATCCAGAAATTTTATGAACCCCATATGCAGCGATTGTTCCGGGTTATTGTTGTTCCAAACTTCAAGCGGAATATTGGGTATAAAGGTCAGATAGGGTTTGCGATCGATACAGGTTATACGAACTTTTTCACCAGCATATTCTCGAATGTATCGGGCAGTAGTCAAACCGGCAAAGTTGGTGCCTAAAACAAGGATGTGTGGTTGTGAATCCATGATGGTAGTTATTTAGGAGCTAAAATTGAATAACCAGAACTGTTATAAATTTATGTTTTAAATATAGCAATACATAGAAACTGCGAAAGACATTTGTTAATTGCTATAATCCTATGGACTTCATTGCTGTAGGAGATTTTCCTAATCTAAACATCTCTTTTCTCTTCTACCCTGTAACCAGCAATTCGCTTACCTTTTTTAAGCGCCTAAAAATCTAATGACGAACATCCAAAGCAACTACGGAGTTATTATTCATGGGTCTAGTGAAGCAAACAACTCAGAGAGGGGCGCGAAATGTGCATGATGAACCCAATGGTGATGGACATGAGTGTTTCGATTGTAAGTTCCACCGATGTCGATCCCAAGAGCTTTGATACTATTATTGTGGACCACGCATCCGAACAGAACAATCACAAAAATGATGTTCCACACAATGCCTGCCGTGCTGCTTCCACCCCATATGCCAGCAAAAGTGATCCACAAAATGAGTAACACGAAGGTCCAGTGAACCTGTATCCTTATGCCAGCCACCTTACTGAGGATCAACGCCCTTTTCATCTTCTGTATTGACTTAAACAGTTTCGTAGTAAGTAGTTAATCTAAAAGTGTAGCAATCCCATCCCCTTTTTTGTAAGCAACATCAGGCTTTTCTTGTAATGATATCCTTATGATTCTTTGATTCGATGATCGTTAGTCTGAACGAAAAAATTGTGGACTGATTTGCAACATTGCCCACCCCCAGTGTTGCGTTTCTTTTGCATTTCGACTCTGCAGGTTTTGCAAGGACGATGTCGGCAACATCATCGAATAGCCTGCCTTCAAGAGGATGTCTTCCGTAAATTGGTAACTTAGTGACAAGTCAAATTCCGAACCCAGATTTTGATCAAGTCTCTCTGAGACATTACTCGGATTCATAATATTATTTGCCAATGCAAAATGATGATAGGTCAAATTTAAATCAGCTGCCTCATTGAGCTGGTAGACTGCTCCAAAATGAGCATCCTGCAAGCCACCGCCCCGGGTATCAGATGGAATACTCAGGAAATAATCCATATGCCCGTAAAACTTATGATTGGTTGCATACAGCGTGCTAAATGCATTTCGGGCAGGATTTGCATCCCCGGCCTCTCCTCCTGATAAGTAGTCATAGCCGGCTTTTAAACCTAATCTATCTACATTATATGCGCCCTGAATAGCAACCATATAAGCCGAAATATTGCGCCGTGTTGCATCGTCTCCTTGCTGCAGATATACTTCACCCGATAGCTGCAACGGTTGGCTGTTAAATTTCAGCTGCGTTCCATAGGTATAACGGTAATTAATATCTGTTTGAGGCTCAAATCCATCGGTTACAAAAATTACTGATGCATCAACAACATCGCCGAATGAGCGATTTATCCAGAAATAAGAGAGTATCTTGTAGTTGCTAAGAGTATAATTATTGCCAAGTATATTAGCTGATTCCTGGTTATAGGCTCCACCGATATCTATACGTAAATCGGATGAAGGTGCTCGATACCGGGCCACCATCGCATCGTGGCTACGTCCCTGCTGCGTCCAGTTTACGCTTCCCAACAAGCGCTGGTTATCATACACTAGCTCTTGCCGACCCAGTTTGAGTTGTATCCCTTTCGATATATTTAGCTGAGCCCAGGCTTCGTGGATATTCAGGTTGGCGTTATCCTGCAACTGCTCGACCTCTCCCCATACGCGCACATCCTGGCCAGCCACTTTTATTTTGTAATTGTCGGATTCGTACATGGCCGACAGGCGCATACGTTGCGAGACAAAATAGGCCGGCTCCGTAGCAGGTGTTCGCAACTGTTGATAGCCGTTTCGATATTCAGTTCTCGGCCGGAACTCCCCCTCAACACTCAGCTGAGCATGGAGGAAAGCCGGCATCAATAATATCATCGAAAGACCCAATAGCGTGATCTTTTTAAATCTGCACATAAATAACTATTTGACCTGTAAGTTCTAATTTTCTCGGACGATGAGCGTGCCTTTCATACCGCCGGCATAGTGCCCCGGGAAAGTACAGATGTACTGGTATCTGCCCGGTTTTTCTGGGGCGTCAAATGTTACCGTCACCGTTTCGCCCCCACCGGCCAAGCCACTATGTGCAATTATCTTGTCGGTCATACTTGGAGCGATATACTCATTGTCGGCAGCACTTGCTGATTTATTGGCCACAGCCGTAGCATCAACCCCAGCTTTGAGCAGCACAAAATTGTGAGCCATCGCATTTTTAGGGAAATCGCTGATGGTAGTCAGCTCAACTTTAATCTTTTGACCTGGTTCGGCCGTAATTTCCGTGACCGAAAATTTCATATCGTCGCTGCCTTCCATGGTCACCGTTTTGACATCCTGCGCATCAGCTGCCTGAAATAATACTCCTGTGATGAAAATTACAGCGAACGTAAATCGAATAATTTTATCGGAAATCATAATGATTAATAGTTTTTGAATTAAAAGTAATTGCCGCACTACTAATTAGCGCAGTGCGGCAATAGTCGGTATTTAACCTTGTGGATTAAAAATATTTGGCTGCTCTTCGCCTTCGACCTCAATGACGCCCAACATGCCCTTGCGATTGTATCGTGTGAGGGCATGATCAACCAAGAAGCTTTTTTCGGGCACGGGAAAATCCATCTCAAAAATGCCGCAGCTTCCCGGTGCTACAGCACAAGTTTGAACATATTTTTCCGGCTCGCTGGCAATGGCACCTTCGCGCCAGGCCTTTTTCCAGACATTGCCAATAGCATGAAAGCTGCTCGTCAGATTGGGCCCGCCGGTAACCATGAATACGCGCGCCGTATCACCAACGTTCGTCTTCATCGTACCGTAGCCTTTTTCCGTCAATGCTTTCTTCTCTCCGTTGAGCAACACGTATGTAGGATTTTCGGCCTTCATCGATTCGACGTCAATATCGTGGAACCCTTTTTCACCCGCTTCTTTGTTGGTATACACTTCGTGCTGACCGAGATAGAATTCGTGATCAACCTCGGGCAGACCTTCGTGTGGCTCCACAACGATCATCCCGAACATGCCGCTGCTGATGTGCTGGTCCAGCTTCGGCACCGCGCAGTGATAAATAAAAGCTCCTGGATACATCATCTTCACATGCAGATCTTTGGATTGTCCCGGAGGGCAAAGTGTGGCTTTAGATCCACCACCAGTGCCGTAAACAGCATGAAAGTCCACATTGTGTAGCAACGTATTCTGCGAGTTATTTTTGAACGTCAGGTTGATCTTGTCGCCCTGCCGCACGCGTATCATCGGGCCCGGTACCTGTCCACCGTAGGTCATGTATTTGAACTCTACGCCCGGCTCAATCTCGCTGATCAAATCCTTGCTTTCCAGCGTGATATCATGCGTTACGGATCTGTTTCGATTTATTGGCGACGGAATATCCGTGGGATCAGCAGCTACGCGGTCGACCTTTGGTGCATTGCGAGCAGACTTTCGGCTGCCATTCGATGCGGCCCGTGCTGCATTATCTCCAAGCGGCAAGCCAGCCAGCAAACCACCGGATAGCATCGCACCACCAATATTCTTCATAAACTGCTTGCGGCTTACACCACTCTGCGATTCGACTTTTTGTTCGGTTTCATCGATATGTTGTTTGTCATTCGTCATAAATACTCACCTTAAATATCACTAATTAATATTTAATAGTATTTTATCTTCTATTACATGATTCAACAATTGACACATGCTAGGCGTTCGTCCATCAAACTGAACCTTAGAATTACAGAAGATTATCTTTTAAAGATCAGCAACAGCCAGAGCCTTGTAATTCCCTAATTGCCTATCAACTATAATATCATAACCAGAAGAACTCCAAGACATATTAGTTGCATTTCTATTTAAGACAATCTACTCTTAAATTATAAGATTTATTCCTTCCCTTCAAGAAATGAAGCAGCATTCTAATTTTCTGGGTGACAGTGTTGTCAGATATATTGATTGATCAGGTTTTCGTAATACTCCTGATGGCCACTGCGTTGCTGGGGTTCACCACTTTCCCCGGCAATGCTGCGCAGATCTTCAAGCGAGAGATTGCCATTTTCAAACTCGGCTCCTTTTCCAGCATCATAAGAGGCATACCGCTGTTTCCGGAGCTTTTTATATTCTGAATCCTCCAGAATCGCATGAGCTGTTTTCAGGGCCCGGGCGAAGATATCCATCCCACCTATGTGAGCATAAAAGAGATCCTTGAGATCTGTTGAATTCCGTCGAATTTTGGCATCAAAGTTGATTCCACCGGTTTCAAATCCACCATTTTGCAAGATTACCAACATAGCCTGCGTGACCTCAAAAATATCGGCGGGAAACTGGTCGGTATCCCAGCCGTTTTGGTAGTCACCCCGATTGGCATCAATACTGCCCAAAAGCCCGGCGTCGGCCGCTACCTGGAGTTCATGCTCAAAGGTGTGTTTGGCCAGGATAGCGTGATTGACTTCCAGGTTGATCTTGAAATCCTCATCCAGCCCATATTCCTGCAAGAACCCGGTCACGGTTGCCGCATCAAAATCATACTGGTGCTTCATTGGCTCCATTGGCTTCGGCTCAATCAGGAATGTGCCATCAAAACCATTTTTGCGTCCATAATCTTTGGCCATATGCAGGAAACGAGCCAAGTGATCCCGCTCGCGCTTCATATCGGTATTGAGCAGCGACTGGTAGCCTTCGCGGCCGCCCCAGAACACATAATTTGAACCGCCAAGCTCAATTGTCGCATCCAGCGCTCGTTTAACCTGTGCCCCCGCATGAGCCAGCACCTCAAAGTCAGGGTTGGTGGCAGCGCCATTCATATATCGTGGGTGACTAAAGAGATTGGCCGTACCCCAGAGTAGTTGCACGCCACTCTGCTGCTGTTTCTGCTTGGCATGCTCAACCATCGTTTGCAGTCGCTCCTCCGACTCGCTGATAGTCTCAGCTTCATCTACCATATCCACATCATGGAAACAGTAGAACGGCACATTAAGCTTGGTGATAAACTCAAAGGCTGCATCCATCTTGGCACGGGCCCGATCGATGGCATCATCATATTGCATCCACGGCCAAACGCGCGTGCTGCTGCCAAAGGGGTCGCCGCCCTGCTCACAGAAGGTATGCCAGTAGGCAACCGCAAACCGCAGATGCTCTCGCATCGTCTGTCCACCAACTTCTTCTTCGGGATTATAATACTTAAAGGCCAGAGGATTATCAGAATCCTTTCCCTCAAATGTGATCTCATCTATATCCTCGAAATACTCTGTTGTGCCTGTGGTAATGTCCATGATAGCGATATTCTATTTAGTTAGTGAATCTTGCTTACTTAAAAATATTAGTGGTCAAGTTCCTTGTTTAGTTCCTGCTCCCATCGTTCGTAGGCCTGTTGATAGGCTTCCACTTTTTCCGCAGTCGGCTCCAGCGTAGCTATTTGCTCAAGGTTTTGAAACGCTTCTTCGCGGGAATCAAATACGCCTGTGCCAAATCCCGCTCCAATAGCTGCTCCTAACGCGCCGTTGGAATTATACAGCTCAACCCTGGTACCGGTCGCGTTGGTAAAGGCTTCCCGAAACACGGGACTCTGAAACATGTTGTCGCTGCCTACGCGGATTGTGTCAATATCCATCCCCATCTGTTTCATCACTTGGAGCCCGTAATTTAATGAAAAGGCAATGCCCTCTTGAGCAGCTCGCATAACATGAGCCTCTCCATGGCGATTGAAATTAATATTTTTGATCACCGCTCCCGGGTCTCTATTCCCCAGGACGCGTTCCGGTCCATTGCCGAATGGCAACACAATCACATCCTCTGATCCAATAGTGATATCTCCCGCATGCCAGTTCATCTCATCATAGCTGTGTCGGTCGTTAAACAACTTACTTTTGAGCCAGCTATTTTGGATGCCCGTGCCGTTTATGCACAGCAACACACCATATCGAGGTTTGCCCTCTTTGCTGTTGACGTGCACAAACGTATTAACCCTTGAATGATCATCATACAACGGCTGATCGGTTACCCCATAAATAACACCGGAGGTGCCGGCCGTGGCAGCCACTTCTCCGGGATCCATGACGTTGAGCGACAGCGCATTATTGGGTTGGTCACCAGCCCGATATCCAATAGGGATCCCGGCTTTCAGGCCTAACTCACTTGCGGCTTCATCCATAAGTGTCCCGGATTCTGCAAAGTTGGCATCGTATTCGGGCAGCAGTTCATCAGGGATGCCATAGTGAGCCAACAACTTATGAGCAAGGCCACCGGATTGGTAATCCCAAAAAATACCTTCTGAAAGTCCCGATACCGACGTACGCACTTCGCCGGACATCTTCATCGCAATATAGTCGCCCGGCAACATTGCCTTGTGGACTTTGGCAAAAATTTCGGGTTTGTTCTCACGAATCCACCGCAGTTTTGAAGCCGTAAAATTGCCCGGCGAATTGAGATAGTGTTCCAGGCAATACGCTTGGCCCAACTCATCGAACGCCTTACTGCCAATCTCTACAGCGCGGCCATCACACCAGATGATCGCTGGATGCAGTACCTGCTGCTGTTCATCTACCAACACCAGCCCGTGCATCTGATAAGCAATGCCAATACCAGCAATCGCGCCGGGAGCAGCCCCATCTGCTGCCAATACCTGCCGGGTCGCCGCCTTGAGGTGATGCCACCATACCTGCGGATCCTGCTCGGCCCACCCTGGCCGTGGAGCGTTAATGTCGAGCTCTTCGTCGGGTGACGTAGCAGAGGCTACAATCTTCCCATCTGTTGCATCCAACAAGCATGCTTTAATACTGGAACTGCCAATATCATATCCTAATAGTTGCATATCATTTAAACCTAGCTCAAATTAAAAACGCTCAGACAATATTTTTACAAACATTAGTTTATCTTAATAGAAAAAAATCATTAGTATAGGCCTGACCAAGTAAACCCCGATATAGCAAGAACTAACTATGGGAAAAAAGTTTTTAAAATATTATGTGACGGGCACCTATAAAGGTTTTCGAAAAATCCACTCTTATAGTAACAAGTCTAACATAACTACTATGGTTTTTAGTGACGGAAACCGAAAAATTTTCGGATTCGGCAAATTTTCTGAAGAAGCACTAACCAAAATATTTAAACAAATTGATCATTTTTCCAGATCAAAAGGAATGCCCGAACACAAATTTTGAGACTGGCTATTATCCCATTTGCATAACAAAGTAGCCTTCCTCTCAATCACCAGAAGTTTAGGCAGGTTCAAGTAATACTACTTGGCCCTCCTAAATATTCTGGTTGGAGTTTTATATCACTTCTGGCTAGTAGATGTTGACAAGTCTGTTTTAATTTTACTCCTGTACATAACCAGACTGTTCATTGATAAGCCTTCACTTGGAAAAGTGATAAAAAAACAAATCAGTTGGCAATGCAGTTCATAATTTTTCTATTCTGAAGTTGATTTAACATAAATCACAATCCCTCCCACCTACAAGTATTGGCTCTTTAGAAATTTTGTCTGCATGAATTGCTCGAAAATTTGGTGCAGCTCCAAGTAGCGAAATTAAAAATAGTAGCCAATCAAAAAATATAGAATCAATTGTTCAAACGATCAGTAAACACAGTCACACTGGTCGTAAAGGAAACGGTATCATTTATATCATCCCATTTGAACAAGAAACCCACATACAAGATGACAACCAAGGTTCAACATTCTTAATTAACGTAGGAAATTTAAGGTTGCTTTAAGTAAAGCATCATTATATTCAAGATAAATGAGTTCAACGATTGTTAATTAAATCATTATAAAATTGAAGGTGCCTACTATGAAACGTTTAATACTAATGCTATCAATTTCACTCTTATTAGCCGGAACAACGTTTGGCCAGCAAAAACAAGGTGAGATGAACAAAAAGAAACAACAGATGCAGGAAATAATGCAAGATTCCACCATGCGTACCATGATGATGAAGCACATGGCCCAGAACCCACAGATGCGACGGCAAATGATGCAGCAGATGATGGGCTCGATGAACATGGACAACACCATGATGATGGGGAATATGCAGAAGATGATGAACAGTCCCCAGATGAAGCAGCGCATGCAAAAGCACATGGACATGATGCAATCCATGATGGATGGCAATATGAATCATTCCAAAATGATGGAGATGATGGGCGACTCATCCATGATGAAAATGCATATGATGTGCATGCAGATGATGCAGAGTGGCATGATGGACAGCCAGGGAATGATGAACAAAAAGGATGGCATGAACGGTAGTAATCATCAGCAACATCACAACTGATTAAATACTATGTTTTACAATCATCACTTTATAGGCATGCACTGGATCTGGTGGCTCATTGTGGTTGGAATCACACTGCTGTTGGTTTTTAATATTATACCCTATCGCAGCAGGCGCGACCTTAATGACGATGCGCTGGACATCCTAAAGAAACGGTTTGCCCGGGGAGAAATTGAGAAAGAAGAGTTCGAAGAACGTAAGCAAATCATCAAAAATAATACCGACTAGTTATCATTCTAACTATCAACCATTATGGTACCTTTTAAACAACTTAAAATATCCAGTGGACTCATTTTATTAGTAATTATATTGTCTTCTTGCCAGATGGGACGCTCAAACTACATGAGTGAAGAACAACGAGAGCAACTTCAAGTTGCCTATGATTCTCTGGAGTCTAATTACAAAATGCTGCTGGCAAACTACGAAGGTACAACGGACACTCTGCCTTCGGACTTACAATCTCTCTACAGCCAGATGCAGAGGATGCACAGCGACATGGATGTCAGCCACCGACAAATGATGGCTGGCAACATGGGACGTCATATGGAAGGTAATAAAATGATGAGACAAGGAATGGGTATACATATGCAGGGCCACATGACTGGTGAGTGGTATAGCCAGATGATGGGCATGCACGAGCAGATGGCGCGGATGCACCAACGAATGGGGCAGCAAAATATGGCCCGGATGAACCGCCGCCTCTCCGAAGAGTATGGCAAGATGAGAAAGATGATTCCCGACCTGGATGAACCAAGCGAGATACCTTTCAATGAGGAGGGTGACCCAGCGTTATTAAATGGTGAAAACTTATTTTCTCAAAACTGTGCCTCCTGCCATGGAAGCAATGCCGAAGGTATTGGCAACGGCTTCCCTCCCCTGGTAGATTCAGAGTGGCTAACAGGCGACAAATCTACTCCTATTCGTATTCTGCTTCATGGCCTGCAAGGCGAAATTGAAGTACAGGGACAAACCTATCAAGGTATCATGCCCTCGTTTAAAGCGCGCCTAAGTGCTGCGGAAATCGCCTCTATACTCAACTATCTCCGCGCCCAAAATCAGGGCGAATATCCGGCGATTACCCAAGATGATGTTATGCAGGTTTCTAAAAATTATAGCGAACGTACCCGTCCCTGGACCGCGTCAGAACTTCAACAAACAACTGATGAGTAAACTAACATGTCACGAAAGCTTTGTAGGTATTTGCACGACACAATAAGACGATAAATCTTCTGCTATCGCCGGATAGACAAACGTATATTTAATTATGTGATCTATAAACTAGCTACTCAACATTATTACAAAGGATCAAGATGAAAAGCCTAAATATTTTTCCCGTATTTATAATAGCCCTGTTGCTACTTAACAGTTGTGGTACCACCGATAGCCAGCAAGAAGAGGACGCTGTATATCCCATGTACGTGGATGAAAACAATAACGGCATCAATGACTATGTAGAACAGTCCACCCATGAAGCAGGTTCAATTGCCACATCGATAAGTACTAATAGCAAGCTTATGCAGGACCAACATTTCGGCGGGCGCGGTCATAATTTTATTGATCAAGATGGCGATGGTATTTGCGACTATGCTCAAAATGGGAGTCCAACCTGGCACGGACCGGGATTTGTAGATGACAACAATAACGGGATCTGTGATTACTGGGATATCTCTCATGCTAGGCATCAACGTCACGAAGGCATGAGATACCATGATGAAAATGGCAATAATATGAATGACTATTTCGAAAGAGAAACACACATGGGACCTGATCATAACTTTGTGGATCAAAACGGAGACGGAATTTGTGATTATGCCCAAGACGGCAGCCCCACTTGGCATGGCCCCGGATTTACGGATGCAAACCAAAATGGAACCTGTGATTATTGGGAAGAAGGCGGACGCGGGCATGGACACGGTCACGGCATGGGCGGAGGAAATCATTAATCCCTAATTTTAGTTTTTCTCACCTCTATTTGTACATGTTTATGAAGGAGCCGGAAAACGAGCAAACGGAGTTTACACGAAAACGATATAACACTGTATCGACCATTTACGACCTGATGGAGTGGCCTGTTGAACAGCTTTGGTACAAGAAATGGAGGCAAAAGCTCTGGCAAAAGGTAACAGGACCAAAAGTGCTGGAAATTGGCGTGGGTACCGGCAAAAACATCCCGTATTATCCTAAAAATGTTGAACTAACAGGTATTGATCTTTCTCCTGGTATGCTGAAACGGGCCAAAAAATTATTACCAAAATTGATAAATGATTCGGTAACCTTCTGCGAAATGGATGCCCAGCAGATGGAATTCCCCGACGATACCTTCGACGAAGTCGTAGCCACTTTTGTATTTTGCTCAGTACCCGATCCCATATTGGGATTAAAAGAAGCCCTGCGCGTTACCAAGCCTTATGGCAGGTTGCATCTGCTTGAACACATGAAGCCAGAACAATCCTTTCTGGCCAGTATAATGGAATCACTGGATGCTCCTATCCATTTCTTAAGTGGTGTTCATATCGCCCGGCAAACCGTAGCAAATGTTAGAAAGGCTGGCTGGGATATCGACAAGGTTCAGGATTTAACGGCAAAGGGTATCTTCAAAAACATTGAAGCTACCAAGCCACATTAAGCCTGCTTATCTTCTGCCAGCGGGAGTTCGACCACGAACGTACTTCCTTTCCCCTCTCCTTCGCTGTAAGCTCTAATTCTCCCCCCATATAATTCTACGATAGCTTTAACGAGTGGAAGTCCCAGGCCGCTCCCAGTTTGCTCCTGTACTTCCGATTCATCCGCACGATAGAATCGCTCAAACAGGTGCTTTTTAGTCTCCTCATCAAAACCGATCCCGGTATCGCTAAGGTGAATAACGGCTTTGCCACTGCTGCGTTGCAATTGAATGGTGACCTGCCCACCTTCCGGTGTATACTTTACCGCATTTTCCAGCAGATTGTTGAGAACCTCTTCGATATAGGCTCCATGCGCCTGGACTTGCAGTTCAGGATCAATCTGCGTTTGGACTGTAATCTCTTTGCGATCGGCATCTTCCCGGTGCTGATCGACTACTGCTTCGGTAATTCGGCTTATATTCACGGTATCGGGCTTGGATCGGTGCACCGATTCTACCCGTGAAAGTTGTAGCAACAGATGCACCATTTCACTCATTTTTCGAACTTCAGTCAGCATGCGCTGGATCGTTTCCTGGTACTCCTCCTTGGAACGCGGTTTTCGGAGCATGATCTCGGCATCACTGCGCATCGACGACAGAGGAGTCATAAGTTCATGGGCGGCATCGGATGTAAAGCGTTTTTCTCGCTCAAAACCCTTTTGCAGGCGGTTCAGCATCATGTTAAAAGTTTCGGCCAAGTCCGTCAATTCATCTTTCACTTGGTAGTTTACCGGAATGCGTTTATCCAAATCGGTAGCCGTAATGGATTTGGCTGCTTCATTAATAGAAGCTACTGGCGTTAGCGCTCTTCGTGATAGCCAGTATCCTCCCAGAATAGAAAACGCCACACTTATCGCAATCAGAACCAACAGATACTGCCTGAACCGACTTAGCTCCTCATGTAGGGTCCACTCGAAGCCGGTGACTTCCAGCCATCCGCAAAATTCATTACTCTCATTCATTATTGGATAAAACAATGTCCGTGCGGGAAGATCCTGCCACTGGCTGCTAAAGGAATATTCTTCGGGCCTGTCAGGAAGTTCTGTAGTTAGCGCTTGTTTTGCCTCCGCAAAGTTGGGGCTTTTATAAATCAGGCTATCGTGCTTGTTATACAGCCGAACATAGGTCCCATATTCGACCCCGCTTTCAAGTGCTGCGTTCCGGCTATATCCGGTAAGATCAATAGAGAGTGAATCTCCGGTATGGATATAGGAAAGCAACTGCTCGGCTTCAAATCGAAGGTGCCGATCATAATTGTGATGAATGGAATTATGAAAGGTCTCATACAGAAAATACCCAAACAGGCTGAGCATCACGAAAAGGCTAAGGCCGTACCAAAAAGCCAGCTTCTTGGAGATAGACAGGCGATCAAAAAAGCTCGTTATACTACTCACAATTCTACTCATTTCTAGTTAATAAACTCACTATTCAGTCGGTATCCAGCACCCCGAATGGTTTCAATAATGCTATTGGAATCATCCCATGCTACCTCATCACATTCCTCAAACGATTCGCCCAGCTTTTGGCGAAGCGTCGAAATCGTAGCTTCAATCGTATTATCGCTCACGTAATAGGCCGATCCCCACACGCGTTCGGCGATCTGTGTCTTGGAAAATACTGCTTCCGGTTCTTTAAGCAGCAGTTCCAGCAAGGTAAACTCCTTGGGACGAAGCGGCCGTTCGATGCCACAGATATTTAGCTTGTGCTTCCGGCTGTCCAGCTCAATAGGTCCCAAAGAGACCGTTTCGGTATCCTTAATTTCGGACTTTCGCCGGCCCAGAGCACGCACGCGAGCCAGCAACTCTTCGAAGGAGAAGGGCTTGCTCATGTAGTCATCAGCACCCGCATCCAGCCCGGAAACCTTGTGATCCAGATCACCCAGTGCCGTCAGCATGAGAACTGGGAAGGTCCGATCCTCTTCGCGCCAGTGTTGCAGGATCTGCTTACCATCCCGGTTAGGTAACCGCCAGTCAAGGATAACAACATCATAATCGCTGACCATCCCCTGAAGCTCGGCTTCTTCTCCATCGTGGATGACTTCAACGACGTGACCTTCCTCTTCCAATCCCCGCTTGAGGTTACCGGCAAGCTGCTTTTCATCTTCCACTAATAATATCCACATAGATGACTCTACATTTTGGTATAAAAATTTTCATACCAAAAATAACAGACTCTAACCTTAAATGTTTTAAGCTTGATTTAAGGTTCACCTGTTATATTCCGATTCTATGCTAAAGTTAGATTGTAAGAAAACTAAAACTGAGAACTAAAGACCAGCTATGAGTGACGACAACACGATCACACGTCGAAAATTCCTGCGCTATGCCGGTTCACTGGCAGCTTTTGCCGGTGCAAGTGCGGTATTGCCGAGTTACGCCTTAGCAGGCTTCGGCAGTGAAAAGCGAGATGTGTTAACTCCTAAAGGCCCCGATAATATCATTGATCTGACCATTGGCAAAATGCCGCACAAAATTGATGGGAAACAAGGGGAAGCCATTGGCATCAACGGTTCGGTGCCGGGCCCGCTGATTCGATTGCAGGAAGGACAGGACGTGATGCTTCGGGTTACAAATAAACTGGAAGATACAACTTCTATCCACTGGCATGGTATCCTGCTGCCGTTCCAGATGGATGGCGTTCCCGGTGTCAGCTTTGACGGCATAGCTCCCGGTGAAACCTTTGAATACCGATATCCGGTGCGGCAGAACGGGACGTATTGGTACCATAGTCACTCTGGTCTGCAGGAACAGTTGGGGCATTACGGGCCGCTGGTCATTGATCCCGCAGAGAAAGATCCTGTTGAATATGATCGCGACTACCCGATTGTGCTTTCTGACTGGACCTTCGAAGATCCCCACGACGTGTTGGCAAATAATATCAAAATGGAGGGATATTACAATTACCAGAAGCGAGACCTTGGAGAATTTTTCAGTGATGTTAAAAAGAACGGTCTTGGCAACGCCATTAAAGACTATGCCATGTTCGGCAACATGCGCATGAGTGCAACCGATCTGCTGGACGTCACCGGTGCCACCTACACCTACCTGATGAACGGACGCGGTCCGGGCTCTAACTGGAATGCCCTATTTAAGAAAGGCGAAAAAGTACGCCTGCGATTTATTAATGCATCAGCCGGTACTACCGCTTTTGATGTTCGCATTCCCGGCCTGGAGATGACCGTGGTAGCAGCCGATGGCCAAAATGTAGAGCCGGTACCCATTGACGAATTTCGCATCGGTATTGCCGAAACCTATGATGTGGTTGTAGAGCCCAAAGAAGAAAAGCCTTATACCATTTTTGCCGAATCGCTTGATCGAAGCGGCTATGCCCGTGGAACGCTTGCGCCCCGTGAAGACATGGAAGCCTCAGTTCCCGAGCTACGCCCACGGCCCAAGCGCGATATGAAAGATATGGGCATGATGATGTCGATGGACGGCATGGATATGGAAGGTGACGACATGGGAAAAATGGATCATGGGGATATGAATCACGGAAATATGGATCATGGCAACATGGATATGTCCAAAGATCCAAAATCCCCCATCAAACATGGCCCAGACAAGCACGGCCCAGGCGCAGCAGCTATTGCCCAGAACCAGTTTGACCGACTCGGCGATCCCGGTATCGGCCTCGGCAACGACGGACGAAAAGTGCTGGTATATAACGATCTGAAAAGCCTGCGTCCCAATAAAGACACCCGCGATGCGCAGCGTGACGTAGAACTCCATCTGACCGGCAATATGGAACGCTACATGTGGTCGTTTGATGGAAAACAGTTCCATGAAGTGGATGGTCCCATCGAATTTAAACACAACGAACGCCTGCGGCTTACGCTGGTCAACGACACCATGATGGAACATCCCATTCACCTCCACGGCATGTGGATGGAGCTGGAAAACGGAAATGAGCAGTATAATCCCCGGCAACACACCCTGCTCGTACAACCGGCCCAGCGAATCTCAGCCCTCATTACGCCGCGTGATAAAGGGCGATGGGCTTTCCACTGCCATATTCTCTATCACATGGAGCGTGGCATGTTTCGCGTTGTCCAGGTGGCCGATGAAGACGGCAGCATTTATGGACAGGATTACTCTTAAGTAGATCTAAGAAACCTTTACGAACGAATGCTATTTTGTTTACAAATTTGCACCACAATGACCATGATTAAACGCACGTCAATATTCATTCTCACTACCTTAGCTATCATTGTAATAACCAGCAGCTCGGCCTTTGCTCAAAAAGCCCCTGAGTTCAGCAACGACCTGATGATGGACGATAAAACCTACGTCTATCTGATTGCTGAAAAGCTGGAGTATCGCAGCGTAAGTGGCATTGATCCGTTAATGTGGGAAGTGCAGGGCTACGTGGGTGGAAGCTTAAATAAGTTCTGGTTTAAATCCCATGGCGAAGCACTAACCACCAAACGGGAAGCTGAAATGGAGTTTCAAGGCCTATACAGTCGAGCCATTGGTCCGTATTTCGACATTCAGGGAGGGATCCGCTACGACCTAGCTTATGAAGGTGGAGGGAACAAATCCAGAGGGTTTGCCGTGATTGGCTTGCAGGGTATGGCGCCCTATTTCTTCCATGTTGATGGGGGGATGTTCATCAGCGAAAACGGCAATATTTCGGCTTCGCTGGAAGCCGAGTATGATCTGTTATTTACCCAGCGATTGATCGGCCAGCCCGTTTTTGAAACTAGTGTTGCCCTGCAAGAGGTACCCGAGTGGGGCGTCGGATCCGGATTCAACAATATTGGACTTGGCTTCCGACTTCGCTATGAGTTTGCACGGGAATTTGCTCCCTATATCGGCATCAACTGGGAGCGAAAGCTGGGCGAAACCGCCGACATGGCTCGCACCGGTGGCGGCCATGTCAGCAATCTAAGTATGCTTGGCGGCGTTCGCATGTGGTTTTAAATTGGTTATTGGTTAATTTGAGTAGCAGTTTTTTAAAACGCAATTTCCAAAAAACCAACCCTATTGTCTGTATGGATTTTTTAAGTCTGTATGGTGAATCAGCGAAAACGGCACTAGGCTTTTTCTGGAAATCCGGCTGGGCCTTTGTGCTCGGCTACTTTGTGAGCGGGATGATCCAAGCCTTTGTGCCCAAGAAAGAGCTCACCAAATACATGGGCGACGCTGATCTAAGAAGTATTTCCCTGTCCACCTTTTTCGGAGCGGCATCTTCTTCCTGCTCCTTTGCTGCCCTGGCAGCCGCGCGATCGCTCGTAAAAAAAGGAGCTCACTTTGTGGCGGCTGTGGCTTTTATGTTTGCGTCCACAAACCTGGTCATTGAGCTAGGGATACTGATTCTCATCTTTCTTGGATGGCAATTCCTTGCTGCGGAACTTATCGGCGGACTCGTGCTTATTGTTATTAGCAGCTTACTCATTAAATGGACCTATCCCGAAAGCTGGCTGAAGGCAGCCCGTGAAAAAGTAGAACATGAGGGTGACGGACTCACCGAAGATTTTGACTGGAAAAAGCGTATCAGAAGTAAGGAGGGCTGGCAGCTGGTGGGCCATAAATTCGTTAATGACTGGAAGATGGCCTGGGAGGATATCCTCATCGGGTTTACCATCGCCGGCTTTGTGGCTGTGCTGGTGCCCGAATCGTTCTGGGCAAGCCTTTTCCTGGCTGATGTCCAGCACCTGCCTGACTGGGTAATTGCTTTGGAAAATGCCGCTATTGCACCCTTCGTAGCAGCCTTTACGTTCATTGGATCAATGGGTAACATTCCGCTCGCTACGGTGCTTAATCAAAACGGGGTACTCTTTGCCGGTATCATGGGCTTTATATATTCCGACCTGATGGTACCCCCATTGGTGCACATCAATGCCAAATACTACGGATGGCGGGTGGCATTGTATATTGCCGGTGTAATGTTTGTCAGTATTGTACTAACGGCTTTAATCCTGAACAGTTTGTTTACCTTTCTTGACATCATACCAGAGAGCAGACGCGTAGTATCAGAAATTACGCAATTTAAAATTGACTACACCTTCTGGATGAACCTCGTATTTGTTTGGATCGCGGGAGGATTGGTCTGGCTCCACAAAAAATACATCCAAGACCATGAAATGAAGATGATGGATATGGAAGGCGGTGGCAAGATTAAGAAATTTGCGGTTACCGTATTTATTGTTATCAATCTTTTAGGGATATCAGCATTTGCTTACACCCAACTGCTATAACAAATAAAACCTCTCATTATGGAACTAATTCCCGAATGGGCTCCCAACATTCACCCGTTAATAGTTCATTTTCCTATTGCCATTCTGTTGCTGGCAGTGCTGATTGACTTGTTAACCTTCTTTCTGCCTGACAAATGGTGGGAAGATATTAAAACAACAATTTTGTATGGCATTGGTGCCATTTTAGCCACAGCTGCTTATTATACCGGCACCTTGGCGGCTGACAGTGTGTTTTTGCCATCGGGTGCACAATCGGTTTTGAATGAACACGCCAACTGGGCCCTTTGGACGGTCTGGTTCTTTGGGATTTATGCCCTACTCCGGATTCTGCTGCACTGGTATCACAAGATGGATCAAAGAATGATCAGAATTGGGCTGTTTGTAATCGCCCTGCCTGGAGTGTTCTTCCTATATGAAACCGGTGACCACGGCGCTAAAATGGTATTCGGTTACGGGACCGGCACCGGACAGCTGGTCAAACAACAAAGCGCTTCATCTACCGCTTCCGACAGTCTGCAACAGATGAATTCAACCTTTACAATCAAAGACAATGGCAACTGGTCGTGGCAGGTCGGACCGAATGGGGTAAGCACGTTGCTTTCCGAGTTCCGGTGGCTGGAGGGGTCGGCCGTAGAACTCCAACCTACCGTTGTCGGCAGCGATGGCAATCACCTGCTTAAAATATCTGTCGATTCTACAACTAATTTATTTGTGGGGAAAAGCTCTTTTCAAAACGTGCAGGTCGATTATTACCTGGATTTGTCTGATTTTGAGGGAGATGTTTCGCTCGTCAACCACGTACAGGATGCCCAACACTATGATTTCGTAACCTTAACTTCCGACGGTAATATATCCCAAGGCAGAGTAAGCGACGGTAATCGTGAAGTGTTTGCAGAAGAATCTTATTCAGCCTCGGGCATGCTGTTTATTCGAACGGTTGGAAATGGCACTCATTTCCGCGGCTACATCAACAAAGAGATGGCCGTGCATGGCCATGGGGATGCCCCAGATGCTGGATCAGTGGGACTCAAGTTGGATGGAAACGGAACGATACTTATTGACGCCATCCAACTCACCAACCTCTCAGAACATTAACAGAGTTGTTTTATTCTATTGATTTGAATTGGGACAAAACATTTATTTTTAAGTAGTTATTTTTATCCCAAATTGGACCTATTATTTAACCCAATATCGGTATTTGTATGAGAACACTAGGCATGATAGGTGGTACATCTTGGCATTCAACTATTGAATACTATAAACTCATAAATGAAGGGGTGGAACAAAGTATCGGAACACAAGGTAATCCCCCACTCATTATTCATAGTATTAATATTGAACTGATGCGGGAGCAGGACAAACAGAAGATCAATACAAAATACCTTGACGTATCCAAAAAATTACAAAAAGCCGGTGCTGAAGCAATCATAATATGTGCCAATACACCACACATGGCTTATCCATATGTCAAACCAAAAATTGATATCCCAATTCTTCACATTGCGGAAGCTACGGGTATTAAGGCCAAGAAATATGGATTAAAATCGCTAGGCCTAATCGGCAATAAACCCACGATGACCGGCACATTTATCCCAGATATTTTAGAAGAAAAGTTTGCTATTGAAACCGTTATTCCTGACGAAAAACACTTGGATCAGGCTCATTACTATGTTTCCAAAGAACTTACACAAGGTATTTTTTCACAGGAGGCAAAAGAGTTCTTCTTGAAACAGATGAATTTACTAAGAGATAAGGGAGCGGAAGGAATTATTTTGGGGTGTACAGAACTGCCCATTTTATTTAAGGAAACCGACTATGATGTTCCATTACTCTCTACCACCGAACTGCATGCAAACATGGCCATCGATTTCATTTTAAGTTAGAAATACTGATCGGCCGTCGTCCGAGCTTTATCCTCTCTGGCAATGTCTTCAAAAATTTTGGGAGATTTTTTTATCCATATCCTATTGTTGATACCCTGCCCTACATGTTTACCATAGAGCAGGCCTTCAAAAAAATAGTTTCTTAACTGAATCTTTTCGCCAGTGACTGCTGAAACTATTACATCAAGAAGATAATGTCGTTATGATCTAGAAAATAAGGGGGGGGGTATATTAAAACGGGAGTACTTGTCACATACTACGGTAGGCATCTTCTTAAATACGAAGTTTTTACTTGGTATAGCTCTCCCAAAATCTTTACTATGAAGAGTTATGCAGGTAATCTAGCTGATTCAATGCCTGTTTGGTCAATATGAACGAAAAAATCATTACTCAAGACTTCATTTGACTATGCAATCACTTCAATCAACAATTCAGGAGAATCTTAACCAACTGATTCAGCAGCTGGAAAAGGAGGGAGATTTTTCTGCAGATCAAAAGCAGAAGTTGTTGGATAAGCTAACGGAGACCAGGGATTATTTCCAAAGGTTTCGCAAGTGGGTTGAATCAGCACAAAAAATATCTGATCTCGGTGCTTGGGAAGATTATCACCAGAAGAATGAAATTTTTTGGTCAGAGGAAACCTATCGGATATTTGGATTTGCCCCCTATTCCGTTACGCCTTCCTATGAATTATTTATTGACTGTGTTCATCCCGAAGACCGAGAGCGAATAGAGAAAGCGTATAAAAAGTCATTACAAAACGGAGAGTTTTATCATGTAGTCTTTCGGATACAAACAGACGATGATATCACAAAATTTGTAGAAGCACATGCGAAGCATTTTTATGACGAAGACGGAAACCCTGAGCTTACGATAGGAACCAATCAAAATGTAACCGAAAGGGAGTTAGAAAAAAATAAAATACTAAAATCTTTAGATACCAAAGATACCCTGCTGCAGGAAATCCATCACCGGGTAAAAAACAACTTGGCAGTGGTTGCTGGTATGTTACAGCTCCAGTGGCTTCAAGAAGATGATCCCGAAGTTGTTAAGTCATTGCGAGAAAGTACCAATCGTATAAAAACGGTTGCCGGCATCCACCAACAGTTGTATCAGTCGGATAACTTAGAGAATGTGAGTCTGGGAGAGAATCTCAAAAATCTGGCCGGCGAATTAATTAACAGCATGCAAGCAGATGCCCACATTAAATTGGAAAGTGACTGCGATACGGTTTACTTGGACATCACCCAAACGCTGCCTTGCTCCTTGATTGCTAACGAGGTTGTGACTAATGCCATTAAACATGCTTTTGAAGGACGAGAAACCGGGCGTATCCATATTCAGCTCAATGAGGACGACGGTGATATCCAACTAAAGATCAGCGATAATGGCGTGGGACTTCCGGGCGATTTTGAAAGTCCCCAAGGATCTCTGGGCATGAATCTCATTGAAACACTTAGTAATCAACTGGATGGGAAATTCCGTTTTAACTCAACTGATCAGGGGACAACATTTACGTTGGAGTTTGAACAGTGATAAGGGGAAGAATGTTTTGTTTTTAATGCGTTTTAAATTTATCGTACCATATTAATAATTTTTTTAGGATGCCCTTGGCAATAGTTCATCCGGCTTAGGGTTAAATACTAAGAGTTGTTGGACTTACAAAAACTATTGAAGGTTACAGCCAAAACTGATGGATATATTCTTATCAAATAAGAGTTATCTTACCGTTACGATAGAGCTGATCTTGGCTTTGGCTTTATTTACAGGTTGCAACGGCAAGGATGATTCAGCAGATCTTACTACCGTTCGAGTGGGCATTACGAAATCATTTCTAGGAGAAGCCGCTACCTTTGTAGCACAGCAACAGGGGTACTTTAAGGACGAAGGACTTGATATTCAGCTGGAGCAAAATTCTTCCGGTGCAGTATCCATACGGGAGTTATTCGATGAAGAAATTGATATTGCCCATGTAGCGGAAACACCTATTATGTACGCCCTTCTCGATAGTTCGTATTACACGAGAAAAGAAATTCCTTCCTTCCAAATATTTGCCGATATGATCTATTCGGACGATATACAGCATATTATCGGACGTCGAGATCATGGCATTTCAGGTCCACGGGATATCACCGGAAAAAAGGTGGCTATATATCAAGGTACGCAACTGGATTATTTTCTGGATTCATTTCTGCTGGAGCATCAAATTGCAAAAGAAGAATTCACTCTTGTGGATAAGAAGCCCAACGAGCAGGTTAAGGCCATAACAAACGGAGAGGTTGATATAGCCGTAAACTGGGAACCCTATGCCACCTATATCAAACAAGAACTCGGAAATAACGCCATTTTTCTTGATACCAAACTTACGTATTCTACCTTGTGGCTAGCTACTGCGCGTGACCGTTATGCAGAACAACATCCAGAGGTTATAGTCCAGTACATGCGGGCCCTTCGACAGGCACAGAAATATATCAGCAAATATCCGAATGAAACCCAGCAGCTGTTAGCTCAGCGAACCGGGGTTTCGATAGCAGCCGTTAAAGCTTCCTGGGATGATATCGACTATGAACTGTCCCTCAGTGAACGCATGATTACCCTACTGGATGATCAGGCACGGTGGATGAAACGGAATAATATCACCGATACCTCCGATATCGATTTTAGAACACTAATCAATTTCGAACCAATGCAAGCTGTTTATCCCGAAGGCATAACCGTCATACAATGACTATAGTATGGCGTTCAAAGTCATAAGATTGTGTTGATATATGAAACTGCGTTTAGCATTCAACCAAATGTTATGGATGTATTCTTATTAAAGAATAAGCATCTTGCTTTTGTTATGAAGCTAATATCAATATTAGCTTTGGGTCTACTTGTAGGTTGTAGTAATAACGATGATAATCCTACCGATCTTACAACCGTTCAAGTTGGTGTTACCACATTCTGGGGCGAAGCTGCTTTTTTTGTTGCACAGTCTGAAGGTTTTTTCGAGGAAGAGGGGCTGGAAGTCATTGCCCATCCCCATACAGCGGGAAAGAAATCATTGAAAGAGCTATACCAAGGAACCCTCGATATAGCACATGTTGCTGAAATTCCAGTGGTGCGAGCTCTGTCCGGGGCAAAGCCTTATTCGAAGTACAAGGAATTCAACCTCAAAATATTTACAGGGATGATTTACACGAGCAATAGTCAAAAAATTATTGCTCGTCGCGACCATGGCATAGAGAACCCCCGGGATTTAAGGAACAAAAAGGTGGGTTTATATTATGAAACAACATCGGAGTACTTTTTCGATACGTTCTTATTGGAACATGGCATTCAGGAGCAGCAGGTTGAGAAGGTAAATATCGATATATCACAACATTATATGGCGTTAAAAAATGGTCAGGTAGATGCAGTAGTCAGCTGGGAACCTTATGCCTCTGAAATACTGAAAAAGTTGAAGGATAATACTTTCAAACTTAATTCTGTACTGGGTCATTCAACATTGTGGTTGGGCGTATCCTCTGAGACGTATATACAACAACACCCTGAGACGATCGTAAAATATCTTCAAGCTCTCAAAAAAGCGCAAGATTATATCAAAAGCCATCCAGAGCAAACAAAATTACTGGTATCGGAAAAAACGAAGACTTCTTTGAGTATTATTGAGGATCTTTGGGCTTCTATTGAGTATGAGCTTACGATAGGTGAAAGAATGCTTTTTTTACTCAATGAACAACAGCGCTGGTTTATACAAGAAAAACAACGTATTGATGACACTACGAAACAATCCGACGTTCACAGTGCTATCTATTTTGAGGCACTCCAGAAAGTTTATCCAGAAGGCATAACCGTCATACAATGACTATAAAATCTCGTCTGAATATTGTCGCCCTTTTGTCAGTTGCCACTGTTGTGGTGCTATTCGGATTTTTGTTCTACACGACCTGGCAGATAAGTGATGAACTTGACCAAATAGATCGGGTAAATAAATTCGCAAAAAGAGCGTCAGAACTTAATATTATTACCGAACAATTTCTGGCTTATGAAGAACAACGATACTACGATAAGTGGAATACGTTATACGAGGACCTTCAAGAAAAAAAGACTGAAATAGAAAAATTTCCGACGCGCAGAGTTGTTACTAATGCGCTTCCCTCAATAAAACAGTCATTTTCCCTTATTCAAGAAGTTTATAACAATCCATCATTATATCGGGACCAACCGGAAAAACGAGAACGCCTGCTGGAACGTGCGACCGCACGTATCCGATCGGATATCCAGTTGCTGCTGGCAGCCTCACATAGACTTGAAAAAAATCGCTTGCAAGAAGTTCGGACCTTACAAGTATATCAGCGCCTTCAGTTTTTATTCATTTTGATTCCCGGTATAGGATTTGTCGTTTATATGATCTTTCGAGTACGAAAACAAATCCTTGATTCACTCGGAAAACTTCTTGAAGGAACCAAGTCTATAGCAAACGGTAACCTTGACGATAAGATTACTATTGACGGTTTTGAGGAACATGACGAGCTTGCTCAAGCCTTTAATGAAATGACAGAAAAGTTACAGGAACATATCAAGGAAGAACAAAAAATACGCAAAAAAGCTGAGCAGAACCTCAAGCGGTGGGAGACACTGGTCGAGCAAGACCCGAGCCTGATACTCATTCATATAGATGGAAAAGTTCAATTTATTAATGAAGGTGGTGCCAAGATGATAGGTGCCGATTCAGCCGAAAATCTTATTGGTGAATCAATTTTTGACTATATCGATCAAGCACAAAAAAGTCAGGCTATTGACCGAATAAAAAGAATAGAAGAAGAGAAGGAACAACTAGCACCAGAAGTTTATGTTATAGAGCGGCTCGGTGGACAAAACCGTTACGTTCAATTTGAATCTGTACCTATCGTATATAATGGCAAAAATGCTACCCAAACGGTTGGGTTGGATATTACAGAGCACATTAGTTATGAAGAACGATTGCAAGAAACACTAAGTGAAAAATCAGTACTGCTGCAGGAAATACACCACCGGGTAAAAAATAATCTGGCGGTTATTTCCGGGATGATGCAACTGCAGGCTATGGAAAGTGAGAGTGAACATTTATCCAACAAACTTCATGATAGCCAACTTCGGATACAGTCAATGGCCTCCATCCATGAGTTATTGTACGATACGGAGAGCTTTACAGAACTTAACTTTACAAAGCAGATAAAAAAGCTGGTAACCACCATAGATGAAACCTTACGAACTGATACAAAGGTCGACATTAATTATGAGTTGGAGAATGCGACACTCAATGTAAATCAGGCTATTCCCGCCGCATTAATTGTTAACGAGCTGGTTACTAACGCTTTCAAACATGCCTTTAAACAGAGAGCCAAAGGCACCATCAATATCACGCTGAAAACCAACCACCAGGTAGTAACCCTAACTATTGCCGACAATGGTGTTGGATTGCCGGACGATTTTGACATTCATCAGCCCGCAACATTAGGTATGCGTATAATACAAACGCTCTGCGAACAATTGAATGCCTCCATTGAATATCAACGAGATAATGGAAGCAAGTTCATATTACAGTTTGAGATGGCTGACGTTAAAGGGGTAGGAAGCACAAACCTGAACTAATTTCTAAGCGTTAAATTTATCGGATTCTGGTTAACCCTTCTGGATGAACCCCATTTCATGGAAGTAAAGTCAAGGTACTCCTCAAAACTTGCCTTGCCTTTTGGAGATCCAACATAGCCTTTTTCTCGTACCCATTGCTGCTGGTCCTCCAGTAAAAGTAGCGCACACTCTTCCAAAGAAAGTTCATAATTAATAGTAGGCTATAATCTTACTATGATCTCTTCAGAAGAATTCGTTCTCCAAACTATAAAAAAGTAAACCATAACCATTCCAAAATATAAAGGACTAACGAACAAAACTGATTAGTCCTTTAATTCTTGAGCTCCACGTATAAGGAACAAAATTATCCCTGTCACTTTTGCAATGGCTAGTTATAATCAGGGCACATCCACTAATCGCTAATTAACTCTGCCCGGTGAAAACTTGTTTTGCATACATAATTCGCTGCACTGACAATAGCCTGCATACTGGAAGTGCTAATCATCTAATACGACGATGGCATCAACTCAAGCAGTTAAGGGCGCCAAACACCTTCCAGGCTCAAAAAAGCTAGGCCCCTTATGCACAAGGCCGTTAGCCATAATTCATTAATTCTCTGCACTATTCAACATTCAATTTTTAATACTTGCATTAAATGGTGCTAATTGAATGGTTTCATAAGGCATTTGGACGTTGGCCTCATTAAAGGCTTTGAAAATATTCTCCCGCAATGCAAAGCGTATTGAAAGGTGATCACGTTCATTTTTAATCCAAACTCGCAGTTCTATCAACACGTTATAGTCGTTAAGCTCTTTAACTACCACAGCTGGTTCCGGATCGCTCATGTATAGAGGACTATTATCTACCAATTTTAATAATATAGATCGTGCTTTGTCCAGGTCTTCGTTTACACCAACTGTTACGGGTATATCAATCCTAAGGTGAGGGAAATTGGTGTATGAAGCTACTGTTTTATTTACTACATCTATATTAGGCACTGCAAGCATCTTGCCATCAACAGTTACAATACGAGTGGACCGTAATGTTATTCGGTCCACTTTTCCATACTTGTTGTCTATCTCAACCAGGTCACCAATTACAAATGGTCTATCTAAATATATAATTACACCTGATATGATATTTGACAGTGAATCCCGTGCTGCAAAACCAATGGTTAAACCTACAATACCCAAAGAGGTTAAAACAGCCGAGGTTTTAATACCAACCGAATCCAATGCTGTAATGAGACCAAATATCAAAATCCCATACTTTATAATAGAATTGGCAAAAATGGTGGTAGTCTCATCCAAGTTGCTTTTTCGAAAAATAGGTTTTGAAACCACACTAACGAATTTCCATAGCAGGTAAAAAGCAATAAAGACCGCAATAACCACAGCTAAGTCAATAATGCCTTCAGCCAAAAGGTTACCTATGATTTCAGGAGAAAATAGTTCTGAAATTTTCAGGTTAATCTGTTTCAATATTTCCTTCATGATCTTCAAATATAGTTAGGTTTAAATAAGCAGAGATAGAAGTTGCAGTTTAGTAGACTTGGAATAACCCTACATTAGATCCTGAGCACTTATAATTATAGAATATACTTCTATTCTCTTACAATTCTTTTAGCTGAATCTTTGGTACCATTAATTACTAAAGGAAGTATAAATAGCAGACTCAAAATGCCCCGATAATAAAAGTTGGTAGCAGTCCTATAGAAGGGACACATTTAAATTAGTAGTAACAATGTTCTCATTCCGATCAAAAAGATGAGATGGTGAGCAAATTTTTTGAAATTTATTATGGGATTTAAATTTAATGGGATAGGCACACCCTGCCCCATTAAGCTATTCAGATATAACTGGCAGCAAAGCCATGGTGGGATCGATAGCCTGACACCTATGTTAAAATTCGCTAAACATTCCACTCAAATTCCTTGGAGCTGGGAGGTATGGAATGGCGATGATCCGGAGAATGAACCCGAACAGATACGAAATTATGCCGAAGATAAAGCCCTCTTGGAATTGAAACGATCTGTGTGATTCTCACATCTTATTCCCTAATGTTACTCATAGTTATTTCCCAAGGCATTACTTGATCCTTTTACATCGGCCTTGGTAAAGGTGAGCATGAATTGAGTTTCTCCGTTGTTAGACTCATACTTATAGTTACCTTCCAACTGTTGAGATAGCGTATCGATTAATTGTATTCCTAACGAACCGGTATCTTTTGATATGTGGAAATTAGGTGGGAGCCCCTTCCCATTATCTGATATTCGAAGTGTAATATTGTCCTTCTTTTTGTTCATAGCTATCTGAAGTGTCCCCTCTTCCTTGCCATCAAATGCATGTTTAAAGACATTTGTAACAACCTCATTAATAATGAGGGAAACCGGCAGCGCTTGATTAATATTCAAGTTAATTTTTTCTATATCATATGAAATATCTAAATCAATCTTAGGCTGAAATGTATGAGATATATCGGTTACTAATTTCTTGATATTCTGATCAACGGCCAAGCTCGAAAAGCTTTCTGATTGATAAAGTAGCTCGTGGATCGTTCCCATGGTTTGAATACGGCTAACACTATCGTGTAACTTTTGTTTGAACTTTTGGTCACTTTCATCGAAGGCCTGGAGCTGCATCATGCTCGAGACCACGGCCAAATTATTTTTTACCCGATGATGAATCTCAGCCAGTAGGGTTTCTTTTTCTTTTAGAGATTTTTGCAGCTGCTCTTCTTTCTGTTTTTGTTCTGTTATGTTTTTAAAATATACGGATATTCCATCCGCGGAAGGGTAGGCACTAACATCATACCACCGATCTAAGGGGGCATAGTAGTCTTCAAAATCAACGGAGACGCCTTTCTCCATAACCTTATGATAATTGGTATAGGATGGTAGGTCTTTAGCATCTTCAAATACGTCCCATAAGTGTTCACCCAGAATGGTCTCTTTGGGGGTCTGCAACATGCGCTCAGCGGCACTATTCCAATAGGTAACGATCCAATTTCTGTTTACCGTGAAGAAGCCGTCCTCGATACTTTCTAAAATGATTTCCTTTTCCTGGTAGGCCTTTTCAAGTTCGATTTGATTCTGTTTCCGGTCTGTAATATCAAGGGTTGCTCCAACGTATCGCAAAAGGTTGCCATCCTGATCAAAATAAGGAAGCGCTTTATCATGTACCCATCTTACATCACCGTTTGGTCGTACTATGCGATGTTCTAACTCGTAAAACTCCTCATTTTGCAGGGCAGTCATGAACGTGTCATTAAGCAAGTTAGCATCATCGGGATGAATATATTTTCCCAACATCTCATGATAATCCGGTGATGGACTATTAGGGTCAAGACCATAAATGCGATATTCCTCTTCAGACCAGATAGTAGTTTGATCGGCAACTACATATTCAAAACTTCCAAGATGGGCAATCTCCTGGGCATTTTTCATGATGTGTGACATACGTCTCAGATCTTGTTCCGCCTGCATGCGGTCATGGATGTCTTGGAATACTCCATATAGGCGTCGGCACTCCCCCTCCACCATTTCGGGCTCCCCTTTCGATCGAACCCACCGCTCGTTCCCGTTGGCTGTCACGATCTGTAGCTCTTCATCCCAGGGAGTACCGTCCGCAATGGCTTTGTCAACAACTTCCTTGATGGTGTTTCGGCTTTCCCCCTCTTTGTAAAAGGAAATGCCCGTTTCTAAATCGGGCTCAAAATCTGGGTCAACTTCGTGAAGTTCTTTGGTCATGGGGGACCAATACAGCGTATCTTTCTGCAGGTCTAATTCCCAAACGCCGATGCGTGCCATGCTATAGGCTTGTTCAAGAAGTTGCTCCAGTTCCCGTTGCTCCGTGACGTCCCGTATCGCGCCAATCATGCGCATAGCAACGCCTTCTTCATTGCGAATGATGTACCCATTTTCGATGACAATAGCATACTCCCCGTCAGACTTCTTCAGCCGGTATTCATGGCTCCAGTGATGCTTTGAAGGATCTTTTAGGGTGTGATCAAGTGATTTCTGAGCTTCTGAGTGGTCTTCAGGATGAACAAACTGGGTATACTCCTCCAATGGAACCCCATTTGAACTCGTGGAATGACCAAATATTGTGTTAAACGCCTCTCCTAAATGAAGGGTATCATCCTCTATATCCCACTCATAAATAACATCGTTGGTGGCTTTCCTGGCATATTCATAGCGCTCCAGACTTTCTTCCAGTTGCTGCTCATATTGTTTTTGCTGGGTAATATCAGCCAGTGAGCCGACAATAGCTACGGTCTCTCCATTCTCCACAATCGGGGCTTCGTTTACTTTAACCCATATTCGTTCACCCGTTTTCTTTTGCAACTGTAATTCGAAAGGCGGTTGTTTTTCACCTGTTTCGATGGCCTTTTCCGTATGTTTTATTCCTTCTTGATTGGTGGGATGATCGGTAAGAAATTCTGTCCATTGTTGTTTCGCCTCTTCTGGAGAACATCCTAAAAATTCTTCGGACTGCGGGCTCACGTAGGTAAGCTTATGATCGGGACCGTGCCGATAAAACATATTGGTACTGTGGGTGACAATATCCTGTAGTTTTTGCTCAGTTTCCTTGCGCCCGGTAATATCTCGAAAGATCAAGCTTGTCCGTTGCTCGCCTCGTGGATTCGTATACACAGAGCTGCTCAATTCCACCGGAATCTGCCTACCCGAGCTGTGAAGAAACGTTAATTCCCCAGCAAATTGCCCCGTTCGATTACGTTTTTCCAAGGCCCGTTGAAGTTTGTCATCCCTAAGGACAATGCCATCTCGCCCTACCTCGATAAGTTGTTCTTCCGACATTCCTAAGATATCGCAAGCCGCGTCGTTGGCCTTGTATATTTGTCCATCTGGGCCCGTAAGCATGATCCCATCCAAGCTATTTTCAAGCAGTAGTTGGAATTCTTGACGATATTGCATGGTATTCGTTACATCTTGGACCGTAACAAGTCTGTATCGGTTATTTCCCTCAGAAATGGGATGGGATTGCACATGGACAAAAAGAATATCTCCATTCTTTTTTTGATGCTTCCACCTGCCCGCATCGTTATAGGTATCTTCCAGATTGGATACCTCCTCTTTCAGTTTTGGAATCTCGCTTTCTGGACGCAGATCCGTTATTGTCAACGAGCTAAACTCGTCCTTCGAATATCCATAAAGCTTACAGGCTGCATCATTTGCTTGTTTTATAGAGAGATCTGAGGGGTTATAAATCCACATGGGATTAGGATTATCAGCAAATAACAAATCGGCATTCTTGATGTTCATATCTTGACAATCCCTAAAGCATTCAACGTGGAGATAGATAAAGAAGTTATTCTATCTTAAAATACTATTATACTGGGAAATGATATAGAGGGCAAATAGCGAAAGGCATTTTGAGATGAGTTCTTCGGTAGGGGCAGAATAAACACTTCTTAACTATTATAGTACGAAACGATTTTACAAAAGAAGATAAGTAAGTAGACTCAAGTATTCTGGATGGCCTGCTAGCGCTCTCGGTTCTATTCCACGACCGGCATGGTGTGGTCGTGGCTACGTTATAATAACAGGTCCATACTGCTCTACCTGCAGTCTTAAATGACCTGATAGGATGTGGCTTTTGTGACAGCCCCTTCACTACTACCAGAACCACCAAATCAAGCACTAGTAAGAAGTACCATTACTACAGATGCATCAAGAAAAATAAGGAAGGCAAAACTAAAGACCATGCTCCAAAAGATTTATCTGTTTGATCACTGATGATTTTGTCCGCCATACTGTAAAATTCCTGTTGAAAGAGCCTGAACTTCTAAGGCCATGAAGGATAGAGCTTCGTTTGAAAATGAGACTGAACTGGAGTCTACTGATCAAAAAACCAAGCAGTTGACAGATGCTCTAAAGGTCACCAAAAAGGACATCAACAATACGCTTAAACTCCTCGCAAAAAAACCTGATGCCCCATCCGCTGAGCTGTACCAAGAGCAGCTTGATAACCGGCAGCTAGAGAGGTAAAGGATTGAACATGAACTGGAGTATTGTAAAAAAAGAAAAGAGGCTCCGAAAACAGACAAGTAATAGATGATGATACCTGCAATCTATTCTCCAAGAATTTTTAAAACTGTGCGATGAAACTAATTCTGTGCTGATAGAAGACTTAATGAAAACTGTGATCCAATCAGTTATTTTTCATGTAGACACTGATAACTCAGGAAAGGTAGAGAGCAGTTATATAGCTGACAAAAAGCTGGAAGCAGAATGGACTGAAATAAAAAAGTGCGAACCCGAAAAAGTTCAGGTTCGCACTAAGTGATGCGTGGCTCCCCGGGTAGGATTCGAACCTACGACCCAGCGGTTAACAGCCGCTTGCTCTGCCCCTGAGCTACCGAGGATTGTATCTTCTCAACAATTTGTAGCAACCGTTTCAAAGAGAGCACAAATATAACGGATAATGGTAATTCAAGTCAAGATTTTTTTAACTCTTTTTGTAATTCACATCTTTGAGGATTAACCCCTTGGCTGAGGCCCCGTGAGCGTTCTTTTGTTTACTCGGATTCTCAATCATATCGGTAAATTCATCGACAGCTCGTTTGCCTTTTCCCACCTCTATGATAGTGCCAACCAGCCTGCGTACCATGTGACGCACAAAACGATTCGCTTCTATGTGATATATCAGTAAAGGATCTTCATCTATAAATTCCGATCGGCTTACCTCACAGGTCGAATCCGGATTGTCATTATCGGGCTTGGTAAAGCTGTCAAAATTGTGCGTGCCAATAATTTTCTGTGCGCAGTACCGCATAGCTTCCACATCCAAATCGTCGAGCACCATTTCGCTGATGTTTCGCAACAGCGAAACCGGGCGGCGGGCAATTTGATATTTGTAATATCGGCTTTTCGCATCAAAACGAGCATGAAAATCGTCTGACACTTCCTGCATCTTCCAAACGGCGATATCATGGGGCAGCACACCCAGCAAGGCATACAAGATACGGTCGGGATCAAGCGGCTCGGGAAAATCAAAATGTGCCACCTGCCCTTGAGCATGAACCCCGCTGTCGGTGCGCCCCTGCCCTATCACATCTACGGTCTCTGTCAAAATGCGGGATAAACCTGCTTCAACTTCCTCCTCTACGGTGTTGGCATTGGGCTGTTTTTGCCAACCGCTGTAGTTGGTACCGTCAAATTCGATGGTGAGCTTGTACCTAGGCATTGCTTAAAATCCAACTTTAACATTTGCTACAATACCGCCGGTAAAATGGTACGGAGATAGATAAACTGCACTGCTTACCGAACGTTCCGCTGCTTGCTTCTGGGCACGGTTATAGGCACTGATGCCACTTATCACTCGATTTACCGCCATCAGGGCCAGTAGAGCCGGCAACTGTTGATCGATACGCTCAAACCGGCTGCGAATATCTTCATATTGTGAGCGTTCGGACGGGCTATCCCAGTTCCACTGGTTTTCGGGCGTATTTTCAAACAGGCGATCCCAGTTTCGCCTGCGGAGCTGATAATCGTTATAGGCTTGTAGATTATCAAAATCCCCCACGGCCAATTGAAACCGACGACTGCGCCCCTCAATGGGAACACCCGCTTTGGCACGACCATAGGAGTACCAGTTCTGCTGCAAATTGTTTGAATGGATGGAAAACCCGAAGTAGCTCAAAATGAGGGTGGCTTCAGCAGCTAGGTGATACTGACCCCGCGTCCAGTTGGATTTGTTGACATAGTAATGCCCCCATCCGGGAACTGCCAGCGACTTCAGAAAAGCAATTTTGGGATCGGGTAAATCGGCATCGGTTTGTGCCGTAGCGGATGTATTGGCCCCGAGAATAATTCCCAATAAAACAATAATTATCGGCAGGGCCCGATTCATCTCAAAGTCCGTTTAACTCAATTAGGTTTTTTTGCGCTCTCGATCCCAATGTCGGAAAATGGAAACGCTAAATCCAGCCATCAACAGAAATGTGCCCAGCCAAACGACCGAAATAAACGGTTTTTCCTCTGCGGTTACCAACACCCATTCTTTTTCTACATTCTCATCGATGCCGGTGATTGACAACTCAATTCCTCCCTGCGAAGGATCTACGCTCGTAAATCGAATGGTGGCGTCGTGACCCGGAATAGTCACTGGCGGTGAATACGACCAGTTTTCACCATCTTGGGTATACACCGAGAATAGTGGACGAAGTGAGACCGAACTATCGCTACCGCGCTCGGTCAGTTTTAGGTTTGCTCGAATGGCTACTGATACGCTATCGGTAAAAGTGGAATCACTGACCTCTCCATAGCTGTTAAAGGTCAAATCGAAGGGTCCAACCGGAATAGTTTCGCCCCGTTTAACAGTCACTTTCTGGACGTTGGCCGAATCTGTTTGGCTTTCCATGGAGGCAGGTTGCGCCTGCTTTGCCTGTTCTTTGGCTTCGTCGTTTTTGCGCTTCACATAGGAGCTTCCCGAAACGTAGAGATAAATATCACTGAACAGGCCAGAACGTACATCGGGATCCACCGACCACTGTATATTGGAGGCAGAAGAGGACGACAACATCGGATACACCTCCGGTTTCATCATAAATTGACTACCCTCACCGTCAGCGGGTTCAAACTTGATGCGATATTGCTGCTGACCCGGACGGGCCTGATCTTTCAACGTGTATCCTTCGTAGGTAACTTTGTACTTATCATTAATTATTTTCGGCTCATTAAGCTTCAATTCCATCAGGTTTACTTTTTGCGTCACCTGGAAGCCCTGTTCGTCGGTCACTTCGCCTCGCTCTATGGCATTATTATATTGTTGGACGGAAGAGCTTAATAAATTTTCGTTGTAGGCCGATGACGCTAAAATCCCAAGAAGCAAAATACCAAAGCCTACATGCGATAAGGTACCACCAATCAGAAGTGCTTTTTTACGAATCAGTCGCCACATGATAACACTATTGCCAATCACCGCAAACCAGGCGGCCAGTAAATAAAGCATATAGTAAAGATCCCGCACTCCGCCAATCATAATAGTAGCTAACGTAGCTACGCAGGTAATAGCTACCGGCCATGTAAGTTCTTCTGCCAGCGATTCAGCATCCTGCTTTTTCCAAAACATGTACTGTCCCAACACCGTCAAGAATCCAGCAAGAATCGCCATTGGCATCGTCCACTCGTTATAGAAACTCACCTCTGGTGGCGTGGGATTCTCAACGAACAACCTTCCAATCACGGGCGAACTGGTGCCAAGAGCAATAATTAGTCCTATCAGAAATAGTACCATAGACCCGCTAAAGGTCAGGAACTCGCGGCTCAAAAATTTCGACTCTTTATCTTGGGTTGGCAGCTCTTTATATCGATAAAAGAACAGGCCCAACCCAATGCCGGTAACAGCCACCATAAACAAGATAAGCTGATTATAGAGGCCAAGATCTACGAAACTATGGACCGAGGAATCTGCCAAAATCCCTGACCGTGTAAGGAACGTCTCATACACAACGGCCACGTAGGCCAATATGGCAAAAGCAATGGATGCTTTTTGGGAGGTCGAACTTTTGCGCTGGATAATCATCATGTGGATGCCCGCCGTACCTAACAACCACGGTACAAAGGAAGCATTTTCTACGGGATCCCAGGCCCAGTAGCCGCCAAAGGAAAGCGTGACATACGCCCAGTAGCCGCCGAGAAAAATGGCTGTCAACAGTGCAATGTTCGCACCGAGCGTCCATGGCAGCGCATGATCTACCCACTCGTTGTATTTTCGCTTCCAGAGAGCAGCCATCGCAAAACAGTATGGGATGGTCATCATGGAGAAACCGAGAAACAGGATCGGCGGATGAATCATCATCCAGGGACTTTTTAGCAGGTCGTTAAGTCCCTTGCCATCCTCCGGCACAAAATCGGGATTGGATTGCAGAAAGGGAGCGTTGGGCATCGCCTCGGCCAGCGTGCGGAAGGGCGAAGCGCCGAGCGTAAAATCCCCGATGTGGATCCCCGAAATCATGGTAAACAGAAATACCTGCGTGAGCGTTAAGAAGAAAAGCACAGGACCCCGATAGGGCTCTCGTGTCCACCGCATCAGGCCAAACCCAATAAGCGTAGAAAACAGGATCCAGAGCATAAAGCTCCCCTCCTGGCCGCCCCAGAAGGCTGATATCAGGTATTTAAGCTGTAGATCACTACTGGTGTAGTTAAATGCATAATAGAAATTAAACTGGTGGGTTAGGATGATATAGAGCAGCAATCCCGAGGCCGCAAGCAGGAATAATCCCTGCAGACCAAACAACCAGTTCGAAATCTTGAAATAGCGTTTGTTTTCTTTTTGGGCGTATAAAAAGTAGCCAACGACCGCTAAGATAGAACACAGGAAGGCGGCATTGACAAATAATTCTCCGACAAATCCGATCATGGGGTACTAACTCTTAGAGGCGTTCGCTTGTTTGAATTGAGAAGCATCCGTGTTGTTGTACTTCGAGGGGCATTTCATCAGCATGTCGTTGGCATAGAAGACATCACCCTTCATCTTGCCGATAACGACGATGCGGTCGGCCTGTTCAAAGTTGTTGGGTTTGGGCTTCGGATACACTACGCGTCGCACGTTACCGGCCTGATCTTTCAAATGGAAAGAGAATTGTTTGCTCTCCATCGAAAAGCCGAAATCTTTCGACTTGTCGAGTGTACCAACTACGTGGGCGCCTTCCATGCCGGAAGCTTGCTCAAAATTCACATATGTGCTGATGCTGTTGCCAAAGTTGTACATCAAAAGAGAGGTAAACCCGACAATAGCAATTATGCCAACTAATACCTTTGGTTTCATGATGCTTTTTTTGCCTTAGATTGTTCAATTTCTTCTTCCAGCTTGCCCACCTTTTTATCTACTCGAATGATAAAAAATAGCAGTACAAACCAGATTATAAGACTTACTCCAAGTACGATAAAAATAAGATCGTTCGATGCTACTGCCTTGATCATAGGGCTCGCGTGCTCCAACCCGGAAGCAGCATCCCATTTCTGGGAATAACTCTTTGTCAATGTATCAACGGCTGCAACCGTATCTTCTTGTACCTGAATGAGGTTAAATATCATGCTCGCTGCTGTTCGGTTATATGCTTAACAGTTTTGTACCGATTTAAAATATCATTGAGCCAAACGGCCAAGGCAATAAATCCTATCACGGCCGGGTAAAAAATATACCGCAACTCAGGTGCTGTTATTTCGCTGAATGCGGGATTTCCATCGGCCCCGGGATGCAAACTCGGCAACTGCCGGGGAATAATATACAGTAAAAATGGGATTGTCGTTGCCGCAAACACATTAAAGACTGCTGCAATTTTAGCGCGTTTCTCCGGATTGTCAAAGGCCGTTCGCAACACAAAATAAGCGACGTATATCATCATTCCCAAAGCCGACAGGTTCATACGCGGCTCTGCAAATGTCCACCATGTACCCCATGTAAATCGCGCCCAGACCGACCCGGTAATCAGCCCGCAAATACCAAAAATAAGTCCCACCTGGGTCGCTGTTTCCGCTTTGCGATCAAATTTCCTCTGCGGATTATTCAAGTAGCGAATACTGTAATATAGGCCTGCAGCAAAACAAACGGCCATCGTAAACCACATGGGCACGTGCAAAAACAGGTTGCGTGCCGATTCCAAGAGGATGGGAATCTCTGGAATGGGGATCAAGAATCCAGCTATAATCACCCCTGTCATCCAGATGGCAACAATGTATTTCCAGGGCTTAAGACTCATCAATCAACTTATTTATCATCAATCCTTTATAAGAAACTAAAAAAGCTTTCTAATATACGAAATCTGATATGGAAAAATTAGTTTTTTCACCTTCGGATTTGGCGAATTTTGCCTAAGTTTATGATACTAATTTTAAGGTTTAATGAAGCCGCACTCATAAACCAACTATCTTATGACTGACCAATCAAAACAAAAAACCGTTGCCCTGGAACCGAGCTGGAAAAACCATATCCTTGGATATGTTATTTCCCTGTTATTCGTGCCCTTGTTTGGTGTGGGACTGATTGGACTGTACTGGGTTTATCAGCGCCAGAAAACGTATTCCTACACCTTTAGTGATACCCAGATATCATCAAAGGATAACAAATACCAGCGTAACATTGACTTGGTAAATATTGAACAGATTGAGGTTCAACAATCCTGGTTGCAGAACAAATTGGATGTTGGAAATATTGTAGTACATACATCAGCTTCCGAAATGGTCCTGCGGGGACTGGAAAATCCCCATAATCTAAAAGGCATGCTCGACAAGGCCGTTGCCGCTGAAAAAGAACGGCAGCAGAAAAAGCAAAAAACAAAGCCTCAAGAGCCGGAACATGATCCTGGCACAATGGAGCGGATGGATTATCTGACAGGATTATGGCAACAGGGACTGGTCTCTGATGAAGATTATGAAAAAGAGAAAAAGCATTTCGAATAGATTAATATATCGTCTCAATCCGGTACCGTTTTGTAGTTGAGAATTTTCAAATCGTTATCTCCTCCCTCCTTTTACTTTCTTTTACGCTCCTTTCATTGGTAACCTTTAATTCATTTTTATAATTAGTGAGTTAATCTTTGATTCACTCACCATCAGTAAACCAATCTCAGGTTATGCTTTCTGTGATCCCACGGTATATTGCCCTTGCAATCCTTTTCATTTTTGTGACTTCCATTCAATCCGCCACTGCTCAAAAAGCCAATTTTGAGCAGGCCGAACGTTTTACCGAACGGATGATGGAAAAAATGACTGGCAGTACCGAAGTCAACCCGCACTGGATTGAAGATCAAGACCGATTTTGGTACAGCTATGATACATCATCCGGTAAACACTGGTATTTTGTGGATGCCGAAGAAGGTGAAAAACGTCCGCTTTTCGACCGGCAGCAAATGTCAGCCCAGCTTGCAACTATTTTTAACAAGCCGTTTAATCACAAAGAGCTTGACCTGAAAGAGTTTAAATACAACACCAAGGATCAGCTTTTCACTTTCCATGTTGACAGCATCAACTTTACCTATAAGCTCGAAAACAACAGGCTGATTAAAGGCGATTCGGTTAAGAAAAAAGAGCGTGAACGATGGGCAACCTATTCGCCAGACAGCACCTGGATTGCCTACGCTAAAAACCACAACCTCTACCTGATGCAGACCGACGATCCCGACAGTACCGAATACCAGCTCACTACCAGCGGCGAACGCTGGTACAGTTTCCAGGCCGAGGCCGGTGATACGACCAGCAATAAAAAATTACGATCAGTAGCTGAATGGTTTGAAGATTCGAATAAACTCTATGCACGACGTACTGATGAACGAAAAGTTAACGAACTCTGGGTCATTAATTCGCTGAAAGAACGTCCCTCCCTGGAAACCTACAAATATCCAATGCCCGGAGAAGAAAATGTGCCACAGCATGAAGTATGGACCTTTGAGGCTGACACGCTAAAGGACACTGATGGCGTCAAGCTGGAGACCGACAAAAAAGAGTGGAAAGATGATGTGATCGGCGGCGCCTTTTTCAATAATGGCGGCATCTATCCCGGCATGGACTCCGATTATCTGTATATGCTGCGCCGCAACCGCGAGTGGAATAAAGTTGACGTGCTCAAAGCCAACACCTCGACTGGCGAAACCGAGGTACTATTTTCAGAAACGAGCAAGCCCTATTTTAACGTAATGCTCTCGAATCTGGCTATTATCAATGGAGGTGAAGAGTTTATTTGGTGGAGCGAACGCACCGGCTGGGGACAGTACTATCTCTACGATGAAAACGGCAACCTCAAGAATCGCATCACGGATGGTTATTATACGGCCGGAAATATTGCCAAAATCGATACTAACGACCGTGCGCTCTACTTCACCGCCTACGGCAAGGAAGACGGAATGAATCCGTATTACGGGCAGCTTTACAAAGTAAATTTTGACGGCTCTGATATGGAACGGCTGACAGCCGAGAACGCAACACACGAGATCAGCGCATCAGAGGAAGGCAACTACTTTGTGGATAACTATTCGCGCGTAGATCTGCCAACGCGATCAGTGCTCCGTAACGGAGACGGCGAAGTAATTACCACGCTCGAGCAAACCAACGTCAGCCGCATGAAAGAGGCCGGCTGGCAGGCACCTGAAACGTTTAAAGTAAAAGCTGCCGATGACGCTACCGACATCTACGGGGTGATGTGGAAACCAAATGATTTCGATTCCACAAAAAGCTATCCCATTATTAGCTACGTCTATCCCGGACCGCAGACCGAGCCTTTTCCCATTGGATTTAGCCATGAAGATGAAAAAGCGCTGGCTGAGCTTGGTTTCATCGTTGTTGCCATGGGCCAACGCGGCGGCAGCCCCATTCGCAGCAAATATTATCACAATTTCGGTTATGGTAACCTTCGGGATTATCCCCTCAAAGACAATAAGTACGGCATTGAGCAACTCGCGGCACGGCACGATTATATCAATTTGGATAAAGTAGGTATCTACGGGCACTCCGGCGGCGGATTCATGAGTACTGCCGCCCTATTAACCTATCCCGATTTTTATGATGTGGCTGTTTCTTCCTCAGGTAACCATGACAATAATGTCTACAATATGTGGTGGAGCGAAATCCACGACGGGGTTGAGGCCGTGACCCGAAAAGTAAAAACAGATAGTACCTCCTCAGATTCGACCAAGACTGAGTTTAAGTCTGAAATCGAAACAAATATTGATCTGGCCGGCAACCTTGAGGGTGATCTGCTGCTGGTCCACGGCACGGTTGACGACAATGTGCATCCGGCCAACACCATCCGTCTGGCCAACGCGCTGATCAAGCACGAAAAGAAATTCGATTTCATGATGCTTCCAGGGCAACGGCATGGCTATCAAGGGGAATATGGAGCCTATTTCGAGCGACTGCGCTGGCGATATTTTGCTGAACATCTGCTTGGGGATTACCGCCCGGATCGCATTGACTACAATATCCCGGAGCAGGATAACTGATCTTTTAACTCTGGTTTTATACAGTCCCTACACTTTGGTAATAAATAATCAACCCTTCCAGGGTTCCAAACCCTGGAAGGGTTTTAGTATGTCCTTTCAAATCCATTGATAGAACTTCTCAACCAGCCCCATTCCTGACAGACCGATTGCGCGGTACCATCCCGAAAATTATTCTAAGGTGTTATTAAAAGCTTCTTTGATAGTGCATATTCTTATCAATGTTACGTTTTATAGCTATGGTTCAGCAGTTTTCACAGCTGACGATTGCTCCCTTTCTTTTACTATTTGTTGATAAGTCTCTTCCTGCGATGCCACCATCCAGTGCCAGACTATTCCAACTACGGCCAATCCCAATGCGAAGATGATCATCGTATCCTGAATGTTAAGCCAGCCGTTTTCAAGCACCCATGAGGCAACGATCACGGAGGCTGACTGCGCCAGTGTAAACAACAGCCACTCCGTACTAAAAACACGGCCGCGAAACGTGTCTGGCGTACGGCGCTGCAGCAGCACCGTACTCATCACCCAGTTAGCCCCTGATGCCGCATGAGCGATAAAAACGAAAATCATCATGATGGTAAAACTAGTTGTCAGTCCTACTATAGAATACATCAATCCACCAAAGATCATACAAAAACCCATCGCTCGCACCCAGTCGCGTTCGCGATTAAAAATGCGACGCCCAATCACCGGCCCAATACCCGTACCTACGCCCCGCGCCGCATAGAGAAGTCCAATACCGACGCTGCCCATCATCAGCACATCCTCGGATACTAAAATCAGCATGTAGGTAAGAGCACCCAAAAACATCGTAAAACAACCTTTAGCCAAGGTGGGACGCAGCACCTGACGATTACTCCACAGATACTGAAATCCTTCTTTGATGCCTGTGAGTGGATTCCGTGTGCGCTTGAGTTCGGCCTCGGACATCTGCTTCTGAGGAATCACGGCCTGATATATAAACCACGACGAGACGACATAACTGCCGGCATCAATGATAAAAACGAGATCGGTGCCCAACCAAGCCGTGGCCAGCCCGCCAAATCCCATCCCCATAGTAAAGATAATGCTCCAGCTTGCAGAAGATAACACATTGGCATCAACAAGCTCGTCCTCGGTAGTTACGTTTGGGATAGACGAGGTCTTGGCCGGCTCAAAGATAGCTGAAAGCATCATCTGCAGAGCCGTAAGCACGTAAGCCAGCCAGAGTGTATCGTAAGAAACGACCAGCAACAATCCCAGCACGAGCATCCCGCGAAGCAAGTCGCAAGTAATCATGATACGGCGGCGGTTGAAACGATCGGTCAGGTAGCCGGCAAAGGGCGAAAAGCTGGCAAGACTCATCATTTTGACTACAATAATAAGTCCCAACAGAAATTCGGAATCAGAATATTTCGTGATAAGGGCGTACACGGCAAGAATACCAAACCAATCCCCAAAATTGGATACAACCTGGCTGAGCCACAACCGGCGGTAGTTCTGGTTGTTGGATACTAGGTTGATATATGGACGTATCTTATCGAGCATAATTTATTTTGCCACTGATGTACACGGATTCCAACTGATTTATCTGATAAATCTGTATTGATCTGTGGCTTATTTAACACCGGTACTGCCAAACCCGCCGTCGGCACGTTCTGTTTCAGAGAGGTCGTCCACTTCCTGAACATCTGCCTGGGTGACCGGAGCAATGACCATCTGGGCCACGCGGTCGCCGTGTTGGATAACGAAGGGTTCATCTCCAAGGTTTACGGCCAGCACTTTTACTTCTCCGCGATAGTCAGCGTCAATAGTACCGGGTGTATTCAACATGGTGATTCCGTTACGGTAGGCCAGTCCACTGCGGGGACGTATTTGCGCCTCGTACCCTTCAGGCATAGCCATCTGTAAGCCCGTGGGAATGAGCTTACGCTGGCCGGGAGACAGTTCCACCGGCTCGTCAAGGGCGGCCCGGATATCCATTCCTGCCGCATATCTAGACTCATAGGATGGCAGAGGCAAATCTTTAGCATGAGGTAGTTTCTTAAACTGGATGTTCATGGCAATAGTGTTCTTAGTATCTTTTTGTAATCAATAAGTTTAACCTTAACGTTGCCAAGCCAAACCTTGGCATGGGCTTCGGCGGGGATGCGAAGATCATCCGCAATATACCACGCTTTGTACTCACCCCGAAAACCAAACGGACCGTCAATATCAGCATTCCCTTCGCTGTAGTATGTTTTGACCGGATCCTCGAATGCTTTGTATTCCCGCATCTCAATCTCAGTGCTATTGGTGCCGTTGATGTAGCCTTTTTCCTGCTTTAGGTAGACCGGCAGCCGGTAGTCTTTATTCGTGCCCGCAAAAAGCCGCGAATAGTAAAAGATAAGCTGTCCTGAACTCGAAGGCTCCGTCAGTTCCAGCGTATCTACCGGGGCTCCTTTCTCGAAATAATATACTTGCTCATTTTCATAGTCGAAGACGTAACGCTCGCTATCGAACTCCTGCTCATCAACATTGTCGCGCCAATAAAGTTGTGTATAGGGCAGGCTATCGGACTCAACCATTAAGGTGTTATAGTGATTTTCCTCTTTGCCTACGAACGGGATGCCGGGATTCGACGTGATAATCGTGCGCAGCCACCACATTTTTTCACCTTGATACGTGGTATCGCGCACGATGGTCGTCTGTACTTCGCCCAGCTTAAAAAAGCTGAACCGCACTTCATAGGTAAACACCTCTTTCCATTGCAGCAACTCATCCATTGTAGGCGGCCGATCCGGATGCTCGAAGGTAAGCAGCGAATCCTGGGCCATAATTTCGTTAGATGGTATAACTAGCAAGACGATCCCAAGTAGTAGTCCAATTTTTTTCAAGCGCGTCACAGGTTTCAAGGCCGGCATGGAAATTATTTTAATTAAGCGTCCAAAGTTCGATATTATTATCCTTAATTTGAAGCATTATTTAAGGTATCACAGAATTATTTCGTTCATGCGCATACATTTATCTGCAACGTATATTGTCGTCCTGCTGTTTATAGGATTTTCGATGGCCACCTGCTCCAAGAGTAATGACCAGCGGGAGTTTGAAAGAGAAGCAAATAGTCAGCCAGATAAAATTACTGAAACTGACGATCAAGGTAATATAATTTCTACTGACTCCGACGATTGGCGCATTAGTCCAATGTACAGAGGGCTTGTGGTAGTTGGTACTCCCGATGAACAACCACCCTACCCAAACCCATTATCATACAACCAAGATTTGAAGATAAACCTCTATATTCGGAATATAGAAACTTTAAACCAGATAGAAGTTTTCATATTCGAAAATGTTAATGAACGACCCAATGGCCCCTACTCTCCTATTAATGACATTTCTTCCCCAACCCTTGAAACTATCAACCTAAGCGGACAAATCATTTCCGGATCCACCGGTGGCAGTCAGGCTTCAGGCCTATATCGCATACTGATTTATGATGGCCAGCAAAACGTTATTACCTACGGAGATATCCGTATCGAATAAGTTGTTAAAAAGAACTTTGGCTCCTATTTTCAAGTTTCCAAAAAGCGCAGAATTGTATGAGTAAGCGAAAGAAAAAGATCACGAAAACAGAACAGCAAGTACTCGAGAAGCTAATTTTTCCCGAGACATTCCAGGATATCCTGGACGAAACGGGCTTGCTATATGGTGAACTGCGCGACGATTTGATCAACCTGTTGAGTTTCGGATTCATTGAGGCCTACGAGCGCAGCGGCACCAAAATTGCGCTAACCAGCTTTTACGATTCTGATAACCTGCAAGATTTTACCTTCCGAGCCACAAGTAAGGGGCTCGCTGAAATTAAATCCCGATGATATGAAGTTTGAAGCCAATATAAATGACAACGTAACCGAACTGGAACTGCTGGAAGAGTCCGGCGAAGTACAGTTTGGAGACGAAAAGCAACCGTATCAGTTTCACCGGCAGCCCAATGGACGCTATCTGCTGCGGATGGGAACAAAGCTCTACAAAATCGATAACGTAGAGTACGACAAGCATACAGTAACGTTCACCCTCGACGGCCACTGGTACGAAGTAGATGTACGCAATGAGCAGGACCTGCTGCTCGATCGCCTTGGATTCAAGCGTGCCGGCGAAATCGCTGAAGGCGAACTCAATGCTCCCATGCCGGGCAAGATTCTAGAAGTACTCGTCAGCGAAGGCGACGACGTGGAGCTGGGCGATCCCGTGGCCATTCTGGAAGCCATGAAGATGGAAAACGAACTCAAAGCCCCGATCAAGGGGACGGTTACCTCCATTGCCGTATCCAAAGGAGACTCTCTCGATAAAAATGCAGTAATCTTAGAAATCGAAGCAAGTGGATAAATTTGTTATAGAAGGACCTACCCCTCTCAAAGGAACCATCCCCATTAGCGGTTCAAAAAATGCGGCCCTCCCCTTGATGGCCACCGCCATCCTCGGCGATTCGCCCACTACCATTACTAATGTCCCCAAGCTCCGGGATGTTTATACATTTAATAATGTGATTCGCGTAACCGGGACACATGTGGACTTTAATGAGGAGGAAGCAACGCTCACTATCGACCCCAAACATCTTTCACATTTGGAAGCTCCCTATGAGCTCGTGCGGAAAATGCGCGCCTCTTTTTATATGCTGGGCGCTCTGGTCGGTAAGTTTGGCCAGGCTAAAGTTTCATTGCCGGGCGGCTGTGCATGGGGACCTCGTCCCGTTGACCTTCACCTCGATGGCATGCGCGAAATGGGTGTCGATATCGAGCTCGACCAAGGCTATGTAATTGCCAGTGCCCCTAAGCAGATGAAGGGCGGCACGTTCAAACTCGAACCCAGCAGCGTGGGAGCTACAATTAATCTCGTGCTGGCTTCCGTGCTGCGCGCTGAAGAATTTACCATCAAAAATGCCGCCCGCGAACCCGATGCGGTACTGCTTTGTGAAACGCTATCCGAGATGGGGGCTAATATTGAAGGCATTGGTACCGACACGCTCACCATTCGTGGCGTGGACAGCCTGAGTGGTATTGAAGTCCGCAACGCTTCCGACCGCATCGAAACCGGTACCTTTATGATTGCCGCCGCCATGCATCCCGAGTCGGACGTGACCATCACCAATGCGGATGTGGATGACTTGGGACACTTTCCCGAGACCTTTCGCAAAACAGGTGTGGATATGACGATTGAAGACAGCACCATCCACATTAAAGCGCCCGACACCATCAACCCGACTTCAATTAAAACAAAAGTTTATCCCGGCTTTCCAACAGATTTGCAGGCCCAGTGGTCAACGATGATGACACAAGCCGAAGGCAGTTGTTCGGTCACCGACACTATTTATGATGATCGATTTAGCTATGTCCCCGAAGTTACACGATTGGGCGCCGACATGGATGTGGAACAAAACACGGTCCATATCAAGGGCAAGACACCGCTCAAAGGCGCTTCGGTAATGAGTACCGATCTGCGTGCCAGCGTAAGCCTGGTGCTAGCTGGCATGGTCGCCAAGGGCACAACCGATGTACTGCGGATCTACCACCTCGACCGTGGCTACGAGGATCTGGAACAAAAGCTTAGGAACGTAGGCGCCAATATTAAACGCGTAGATCAGGATGCTTAATAAACCCCGGAGTTAATTCTGGGTCTAATGAGCGATCACTTCAGGTACCCCATCGGATCCACAAATTCCACGCGTGGGGAATCCTTAAGCAAGGGTCGCAAAAATGGCTGGTGTCCCGCTCCGAACATCACAAAAATACGATCCCCCGGCTCGGCCACTTTCATCAGGTTGGCATAAATGCGCAGGTTGCGCTCGTAGTACTGGGTTGTCACCTCGGCTCCTACATACGCAGAGTCAGTAGTCACCGTTGACGATCGCACATAAGGCTCGTGATATTTATCAACGCGCTCGGCTGTATTCAATGATTGATAAAGTTCTACCAGTGAACCGTTTTGCAGCAGGCTATCGGTGTTTTGTACCGCATTACTCTTTTTATACCGGCTAAAATATTCCAAAAAGTCTGGATCATGCTTTTTAGCGGCTTTCATTAATCGGCCCATCTCCATCGGTTTTTGATGATCAACGGCGTAGACATGTTCGAGTCCCCGTTTCTTGGCCAACTTAAATCCTATTTGGTACTGCTCACTTCGCTTGGAAACAAAATCACCGGTAGAAAAGCTGTCTAATTTTCCGGCATGAAATTGCCGGTAAAGCGAATCAAAGTCCGCCTGATGCTTCATCTCAACTTCCAGCGCTACTTTATTTGGCTGAAAATCCGCCAGCCTTTGGCGCATTTCACGAAGTTCGTTCTGTTTTTGCTCTGTCAAGATATTAGGCACCTTGGGATTAATGGCATCGCGTCCAGGGTTATCAAGATGCACGGTACCCAGCAACATGACTTTAATCGGCTCTTTCGTTTGCTCCTGAGCCTGAGCTCTTCCCAAGTTGGCAGTGGTCAGAGTAAGAAAAATTAAAAGAGTACAAACAATTACGCTGGATTTTTTCGTCTTCAAAAATGACTGACCCATCATTATTTAAGTTTTTCAGATTGGAATTTTTCGAACGCTTGGCCTACGAACAAGCATAGAAAATGTTATACCAACAGTTCAGTCCTAAGTGACAATTCTAGAAAAGCTTCCTACGTAATTTTTTGCGCCTTCTTTTGATGGCGGCACTACCGGTTTCTGCCATTCTCCTCCCTTCAGCTTTTAGTAGAATCTTACTTATTCTGGTCCACAAATTATTTTTCGGTTATCGGGTATTGAATATCACTGTAATATTCCCCGTTCAACTGAATATGCTCTTTTCAGTTCTGCCTTTTAACCATGCTGCATTTTCCCATTACCTTGCCGGATGCCGAATTGTTTTTAAAACAGAAACCCCTCCCATCATAAAATTTCAAATTACTTTAAAAACGACGATGAAACCGCCTGACATGCCCTCAGGCAAGGGAATCAAAGAAAAGCTCTAATTTAATAAGCTACTATACTGGAATGTAACCGGTGTCATATTACCATTTACATAATAGTAAAACTCCTTGTATATTAGTGTGATACTTTGTAGAACGTATTCAGAGATTTTTAATTAACAGGTTTTTTGCAGCATTTGTTAAACTCACAAGCACTATTAAAGGTTTTACAAGCTTTTCAAAAGCATTTGATTTTCTTTTTGCAACAGGCAGCGGTTTTAATGCAATCGCTGATTTCTTGTGCAGTTGATCTGCAATATTTGCCCTTCTCTGAATGCTACAATATTACACAAACAAATTTTTCCCCTAACAGGAATTTTAATTTAGCGGTTGCTGGATTTCCGCTAAGACGAACGAATTTTAAGACTGTTGTAGCTATGAAGCTTATTGACTTTTTGATCAGGATTAAAAGTCCGGAAGACAGCAACTGCGTGAAAGAAGAGTATTTCAATGAAAAATCAAATCATTATTCACGCATCGGGCAAACAGACCCGTATAGCTCTTCTGGAAGATGGAGAGCTAGCTCAGCTCTTTATTGAGTCAGAAGAAAACCAACGTACTGTTGGTAATATTTACTTAGCAAAGGTTCATAAGGTTATGAGCGGTATCCGTGCGGCCTTTATCGACATGGGTACCCCGAAGGACGCTTTCCTTCACTTTTCAGACGCCGGCGATCATCTGAAAGAATATGTTCAGATGCTGAACGGCCGAGATGCTATTCATAAGAATGTGCGCGATCAGCTTAAAAAGACTGATTTTAACCAAATATCGAACTACGAAAAACAGAACTGGGCCGGCAAGATTCTAAATCCCGGTCAAAAACTGTTGGTTCAGATTGTTAAAGAACCGATTGGGACCAAAGGGCCGCGCATTTCTACAGACATTACCGTGGCAGGACGCTTTCTCGTGTTGATTCCTATGGGTGATTATGTTGCTGTATCCCGCAAGATCAACAACTACAAAGAACGGCGACGCCTCAAAAGCATTGTTAGTTCGATGGTACCCGACGGATTTGGCGTCATTATCCGAACGGTAGCCGAGGGCCAGGACGAGCAGTCTATTGAAGATGACATGCGCGATGTGCTTAAAAAATGGGAGCGCATCCTTGAACGACTTGAGACGGCCAAACCACCAGAACTGCTCTACAAAGATCTGGATATGACCGAGAGTCTTGTGCGCGATCTCTTTGCCAAGCAGTACGACCGCGTGCTTGTGGATGATCCCAAAATGCACAAGAAAATTAAGTCGTATGTGAGCCAGGTGGCCCCACAGATGCTTCCTAATGTGGAGCTCTACAAGGGGCGCGAACACATCTTCGATTTCATGAAGATTGCCAAAGACGTAGACTCTATCTTTAGTCCGCGTGTTCGCATGCCGTCCGGCGGTTATCTGATCTTTGAGCAAACCGAGGCAATGTACGTGGTAGATGTAAACTCGGGTCCCTACGCTGCCAAAGAAAAGCAGGAAGACAACTCGCTTAAAACCAACCTTGAAGCGGCCCGTGAAGTAGCTAAACAGCTTCGTCTGCGCGACATCGGCGGTATTATTGTTGTTGACTTTATTGATCTGCGCAGTGACAAAAATCGCAAGAAGATTTACGATGAACTCAAGAAAGAGTTTAAGAAAGATCCCGCCAAGACTAATGTTATTGGCATGAGCGATTTCGGGCTGGTGCAGATAACACGACAGCGCATTCGACCAAGTGTGGTTAATTCTGTCTCCAAGGTTTGCCCAACATGCGGTGGATCCGGAAGTGTAGTCACCAAGAATACGATCATTGCCGATCTGGATGCATGGCTCAGCAAATTCCGCACAACGACGGAATATCGTGCGGTTGATATTTACATCAACCCATATTTGAAGGCTTATCTCGAAAAAGGATTATTGAGCATTCGCCGCAAGTGGATGTTCCGTTACTGGCTGAAAATTACGCTCATTGCCGATGATTCAATTTCGCTGAACGAATACAAGGCAACTATCGCCGGATCGGATATCGACATCACGGACGTAGTCATGCAGGAGAAAAACATTGATGAGCTTATTCAGAACGAAGAAGGCGAACTAAAAGAGCTCGATTCAGGACGTCCAAACCGCGATAACTTGGATTATTACAAAAAGGACAACGGATCGAAATCGGGTCGCAAAAAACGAGATGACCGCAAGCCACGACCAACCAACTCTGGAGGCAGCTCGAAGTCGAAATATTATAAGAAATCCGACTCCTGATCGTTCGTTCAATCAATGGAAAAAAGAATTTGAAACACAGATCTAAAAGATGAGTTTACCCGAAATGAAAGCTACGACGGTGCTGGGCATTATCCACAATGGCGAAGCAGCCATTGGCGGTGACGGCCAGGCCACAATGGAAAACACCGTCATGAAAGCAACAGTAAAGAAAGTACGTCGGCTGTATGAAGGAAAAATTGTGGCTGGCTTTGCCGGCTCTACTGCCGACTCTTTTACTCTTTTTGAGAAGTACGAAGAAAAGTTAAAACAGTATAATGGCAACCTGCAGCGCGCAGCCGTTGAGATGGCCAAAGAGTGGAGAAAAGATAAATTTCTGCGAAAACTTGAAGCTCTCTTGGTCGTAATGAGTAAAGACGAGGCATTGTTGATTTCAGGTCAGGGTGATGTTATTGAACCTGACGATCAAATTCTGTCGATTGGCAGTGGCGGGCACTATGCCTTGGCCGCCGCCCGTGCCCTCAAAAAAAATGCGCCCGATTTATCGGCCCGTGAGATCGTCGAGAAATCTCTGAACATCGCTGCAGATATCTGCATTTATACAAATAGTAATTTGAGTATCCTAGAAATTGAAGATTGATGAACACCCTACAAAAGACAGTTACACAGAAAAATCTTACTCCGCAGCAGGTTGTTGCTGAGTTGAATAAGTACATTGTTGGACAGGATGATGCCAAGCGTTCGGTAGCTATTGCCCTGCGTAACCGCTGGCGACGCATGAATGCCGATGAAGAAATTCGCGATGAGATCCTTCCCAACAATATTCTTTTGATTGGACCCACCGGCGTTGGTAAAACCGAAATTGCACGTCGCTTGGCCAACTTGGCAGACGCACCCTTTATCAAAGTTGAAGCCAGTAAGTTTACTGAAGTGGGCTACGTGGGCCGCGATGTAGAATCTATGATTCGCGATCTGACCGATATCGCCATCAATATGGTGAAGACAGAAATGCGCGATCGTGTTAAAGAGGAAGCCAAGAAAAAGGTTGAAAATCGTATTCTGGATATTTTGATCCCCCCTGTTAAAAAAGGTGGATCAGATGGGAACAACACCGGACCGGGATTTAATGCGAACGATGAAGATTTCAGTCCCCAGCAGGCTTCCGATCAGGAGCTTAATCAGCGCACACGCGAAAAGTTTCGTGAAAAATTGCGCAATGGTGAGCTCGATGACCGCGAAATTGAGGTGGAGGTCAGCAAATCTGGCAAGTCGCCAATGATGCAGGTTTTTGGCCCGCAAGGTGGTATGGAAGAGATGGGCATCAACCTGCAGGATATGTTTGGTAACATGGGTGGCCAGAAGAAAACCAAACGTAATGTAACGATTGAGGAAGCGCGTGAAATCCTTTTGGAAGAAGAATCTGAAAAGCTAATCGATCACGAATCGGCCGTACAAGAAGCACTCGAGCGCGTACAAAAGCAAGGTATCGTGTTCATCGACGAAATTGACAAAGTGGCTGAATCCTCCAATGATGGTAAAGGTGGAGGCGGCGGTCCCGATGTTAGTCGCCAGGGCGTACAGCGCGATATGCTGCCCATTGTGGAGGGAAGTAATGTCTCTACCAAGCATGGCATGGTACAGACCGATCACATGCTGTTTATTGGATCCGGGGCGTTTCACGTTTCCAAGCCGTCGGACCTCATCCCCGAACTGCAGGGACGTTTCCCGATTCGCGTTGAGCTGAATTCACTGACCGAGCAGGACTTCTTTGATATCCTGACGCAGCCGAAAAATGCGCTCACCAAGCAATACCAAGCCATGCTGAAATCGGAAGGCGTGGATGTGGAATTCACGGAAGGTGCCCTCAAAGAAGTGGCCTCTATTGCCGCCCAAGTAAATGAACGTGTAGAAAATATTGGCGCACGGCGATTACATACGATTCTTTCGTCGCTGTTGGACGAACTACTGTTTGCTATTCCGGACGATATCAGCTCGGGCGATATCACCATCGACAAGGATTATGTGAACAAACAACTGGACGATCTTGTTAAGGACAAAGATCTCAGTCAATATATTCTTTAAACAAGCATTGACTTAAGCTAATTAATTCAACTATTTACAGACAGCTATCTCACACTTACCAAGTACATAATTTCTACCCATTTGTAACGTTGTGAAGTACTATCTGTAAATACCAATACCATTGAGCTATGAGCATGAAAAAATTTCTGGCCCCGAACTTTGCAATTCTTGCTGTTTTATCAATTTTCTGGCTAGCCGGTGTCGAAAATGTGGTACCGGGTGATGATACGCACCAGAAAAACATCAAAAAATATGTCCAGACTCAGCGCCGCATTATTGATAACTATGTGGATAAGGTGGATATCAATACACTATACAAAAACAGCATCCGCGGACTTGTCAAAAACATGTCTGACAGCACCGCGAAAATAAAAAATACGCCCATCGATACTACCTTTGGGAATGTGTCGATTGAGGATCTCAGTGAGTCGGTCGAAAAGTTCGAGGAGGCATATCTCTATATGTCCAACAATTTTCCCAAAGAGGACATGACGCAGCGAACCGAGGATGCACTACAAAGCATGTTTCGGGGACTGGACCCGCATTCCATTTATATTGAGCCTAAGCTGAGTGAAAATATTGATGACTCGTTTTCGGGTAAATTTCAAGGTATTGGTGTACAATTTAATGTGATACAGGATACGATTACGGTCATCACTTCCATTGCGGGAGGGCCCAGTGATCAGCTGGGGATTCAATCCGGAGATCGCATCATCAAAATTAACGGGAAGAGCGCCGTCGGTTTTGACAACGAGGATGTCCGCAATCATCTGCGCGGCCCCAAAGGTTCAAAAGTGGATGTAACCATCAAACGCCCCAATGTGAATGAGAACCTGCATTTTACTATTACACGGGATGACATACCACTTTATTCGATCGGAGCCTCGTATATGCTTGATGATAAAACTGGGTATATCAAAATGGATAAGTTCATCCAGACTACCCACGAAGAGTTTATGACCTCCATGAAAGAGCTCGAGGATAAAGGCATGGACCGGCTGGTGCTGGATCTGCGCGGAAATCCCGGCGGTTATTTGCACCAAGCTATTACTATTACAGAAGAATTCTTCCCAAAAGGAACAAAAATAGTTTCAACCAAGAGCCGGCATACGCGTTTTACATCGGCCTACTATTCTCGACGTGATGGTTATTTCAAAAATAAACCGCTCATCATTCTGGTGAACGAAGGGTCGGCCTCGGCTAGCGAAATTGTTAGTGGAGCCATTCAGGATCACGATCGCGGTTGGATTGTTGGGCAACGTACTTTCGGCAAAGGTCTAGTCCAGCAGCAGTACGAACTCGTTGATTCGAGCAAAATCCGCGTCACCATATCGAAGTATTATACGCCTTCAGGTCGGCTTATTCAGAAGCCCTATGACAAAAGAGGTGGCGAAGAGTATGCGTATGAAATTTACAAACGCGGAACCGATGCCAAAGGCGATGTAATGGAATTTATCTCCCATGTGCCCGATTCATTGAAGTATAACACTGACGCCGGACGAACGGTTTACGGAGGTGGCGGCATCGTGCCCGATCATATCGTGCAGCCGGATACCACGCAGTCCAAGATTGTAGCTAACTTTATGCTGCGAAAGCAGATTGGCTTTGAATATGTCCGTGACTTCCTCGACAAGAATGGAACTGAGTTCCGCAAAAAATGGGAAAATAATTTCGATCAGTTTGAAAAAGAATTCGAATGGAGCGACAAACAGATGCAAGAAGTCTTTACACGACTCAAAAACAACAAAATGGCTGTCCGGGATACACTCTCTGAGCCGGTGTTCAAGTCAGATACGCTGTTTGTGCCCAAAGGACACTTTGAAGAAATCGAATGGATGCCACGCGGCCTGATGAAAGCCGAACTGGCCAAACAGGTTTGGGGACTCAAAAAATACTATCCCATCCGTAACAAACTTGATGATACTATTGACAAGGCCATGGAAATGTGGGATGAGGTTGCTCATTTACAAGAATACGCCTCGAACCATACGAGCAAACCAATAAACGACCACCAATAATCAGTTAATATTGTTAGATGATTGGAAGCCCGGCTCTGATGAGTCGGGCTTTTTTATTTGGGATGATAGACTTACTGCTCCCTGATAAAAGCATCACTTTGGAGCAACAGGGTTTAAGAAAACGATTTAGACTCATAAGATCCTGAACCAAAGCCACTTCGCCAAAGTACCAACGAACTCCGTAGGCTGAATTCAGGATGACTCTGTGCCTTTAACGTAGCCCCCTATGAATACTGTCATAAGCTTAAGGAATGCGCTACAAGTACTGACTTAGAAATGCCACAACAGCCGTTTCAGTCCGCAACCGATTTTCTCCCAGTGAAACCAATTGCGCGTCGCGTTCCGTAAACATGCTGATTTCGCTGTCCGAAAAACCACCTTCCGGGCCTACCAGCAGTAGTTTTTTATCCCTTCCCGAATGAATCTTCTGTTTCCCGTTGCCATCCACCTTTTCGTGCGCCGCCAAGATATCGGCATCCTGAACGTCATCTAACAGCAATTCCAATGATCGATATAGCGAAATTTGCGGCAGCCAAGCGCGCAGGCTCTGCTTCATAGCCGACACCGCAATAGATTCCAGGCGATCCATACGCACGTTCTCTTTGATGGAATGATCGCTGCGAAAGAGCATAATTTCCGAGACGCCCAGCTCAATGGCCTTCTCTACCGCAAACTCCAGGCGGTCCCTCTTTTTAATGATGCCCATTCCAAGTATCAACTCTGGATTAGGAGCCGATATCTTCCGCTGCTCTTCGATTTCAAGTTGAATTGAATTCTTAGTAATCCTTCGAATAGGCCCCTTATAGCGCCCGCCCTGGCCATCAACAACATGTAGAACATCCCCTTCACTTGCTCGAAGCACTTTCGAGGCATGGGCCGCTTCCTGATCAAGCAATTCAATAAATCCATTGTTGATTTGGGACGGCGGAGCATAAAATATATTCATTACTTATCCCGCTTTTTTCGAAAGGGCTCACCGGGACTAAATTCGGTCTGTCCCGTTTCCAACGTAACCTCGACGTAGGGCGCACAAAGACCACAGCTATTGCTACAATAATCACGATTTTGTAACTCATCTACCAATGACAGATCGTGTTTAGAAGCATACGATTTAATCTCCTCAAACGATCGCTTGTGACAAATACACTTTATGACCTTATTCCGACCCATTATACTATCTCAATCTTGCTTGAAATGTTTTCCCAGCCGGAGCTCCTGCCCTTGGTAATTACTCTTAATATCATCCCCATAGATCGATTCGGGTACCTCGGTATTGGGCTCAAACTTCATACTGCAAAATGTTTGGCCGTCCTCAATCAAGAACGGCACGTCGTGCGAACGAACCTCCAGCACAGCACGGGCCCCTTTATCTTCCACACGACCACCGAAGCCGCTGTCAAAGAAGCCGGCGTAATGTGTTCGCAGCTCACCGGAGCCGGTATCATAGGCAATCATCTCGGCCGCCAGGTACTCTGGAATACGACACCGCTCTTTGGAGGCAAAAATATAAAAAGCTTCCGGCTCTAAAATAAGGTGATCATCGTGCTGGTAGTAAATTGGCTCCCAAAACTCCGATACCTCATAGTAATTAATGTTATCCAGATCGATGTAATCGCGATGCTTTTTTGCCTTATAACCTACAATCTGATCTTCTTCGGCATGCAGGTTTACGCTCAAAAATAAACCATTATTCACCTTCAGATCATCCACCGGGACCGGGTCACCGCCCTCTTCAAAAAGCAGCGGATCCGAGCTGTGCGTTCGCAAAATATCCTGATCCGACAATACCGTGTAGCCGTGACGTATGCGAAGCTGATTGAGCCGCTGCCCAGTCCGCACTTTAATAGGAAATGATTTGGGCACAACCTCCAGATACATGCGCCCGTCATATCCCGAACGGATCTCTTCAAAGCGGTGCGAATGATCGGTAATCACCCGTGTAAATACATCCAGGCGTCCTGTGGTGCTTTTGGGATTGGCCTTGGCAGAGAGATGTTCACCGGAAATAATCTGGTAATCCACGCCATTAGAATTGCCATTAAACAACGTTTTTTGTGGCGATATGTGCGACGGCAGATGCAGTTCCTCAAGCAGCGGGATGATGTATACACAGTTGGGTTCGAGGATCGCCCCGTCGGTAATCGAGAAGTCGTACTGGCTCAGCTTATCCAGCTTTTCATCCACCGATTCATCCTCAGGAAGAAAACTGCACCGTACCCGGTAGGCTTTTTCGCCCAGACGCAAGTCAATAGAGTTGGGCTGAAACTGATCCTCTTTCAACGGATATCCTTCCGTATGGTCAATGATTCCCGCTTCCGCCAGTACGCGGAGTTTTTGGATAGGCAAAATTCCCTTGGTGCGAAGATGTACTTTCTTAATATCGCTGCTCATTTGCGTTGGTAAATAATTTAATGTGATCTGATAATGCTATTTAATTTCGGCGCCGGCCATTTCATGGATCTTTTTCCACTCGGCCTCAGTCACTGGGGTAATCGAGAGCCGATAGCGGTTCAGAATCACCATATCTTCTAGCGCCGGCTCTTCCTTAATAGCATCACGCGTTACGGAATTATCAAATTTTTGCACAAACTTGACGTCAACAAGTTTCCAGGTAGGATCATCCTCGCTGCTTTTTTCATCAAAATACTTGGAATCGGGATTGAACTGGGTGGGATCGGGATAGGGCTCACTGGCTACCTCCATCTTGCCTACGATCACAGGCGGGCGAACGTTCGAGTGATAAAACAGAATACCATCTCCAACTTCCATTTCATCGCGCATATAGTTTCTCGCCTCATAATTCCGAATACCATCCCACGGCTCCACCTGGTCGCGCTCAAGGTCGTCAATGCTGTAGGCATCCGGCTCTGATTTCATTAACCAATAATTTCGTTTACTCATCGCTACGTAATTTTAATATCTTTACTATCATTGAATTGCCCCTTAATATAGGAATTCAGAAGTCAGAATTCAGAATCGTATTACAGAAGATCCTGGCTCCTGATTTCTACCTGATTTCTACTGATATGGATATCTTATTTTGGAGTGGCGGTAAAGATGCATACTTGGCCTATCATTTTTATCGTGAGTCGAATCCCAAAGCAACCATCAAATTACTCACCACCTATAATGAGAGCACCGACCTTGTGCCGCATCAGAATATCCCTCTCAAGGATATCAAAACGCAAGCGAACCACCTCGGACTTGAACTGATCACAGTGCCCTTACCACCGGACTGTCCAAATGATATATACTTAAAACGCCTGGAAGAAACCTTTGAAAATGTTGACGAACCAATCGATCATCTCATCTTTGGAGATTGGTACCTGGAAGATATCCGCAAGTGGCGCGAAAAAGTGTTTGGGGATATGGGCTATGACTGCCTCTTCCCTATTTGGAAGAAAAGTATTCACGACCTGCTGCCGATCCTTTTATTTAAACCAGTTGAAATAAAAATCAGTGCGGTCAAAGAGGAGTTTCAGTCACTCATCCGCGTGGGCGAAACGTTCGATCAATCACTGATAACGCAACTTCAGCACCTGCCTGAAGATATCGACCCGATGGGTGAAAAAGGCGAATTCCATACCCAGGTGATTTTCAAGGATCTAGATGAGCAAGTGGAGTAGGTCAAAAGTGAGAAGTAAATAGACTTTCCAAGTTTTCAAAACTTGGAAAGTCTTATGTGATGCTAGTACCAAGTGGTTGATAACACCTTGTCGCCTTCGACGATTGCATCGACCACATCCATGCCTTCGATCACGTGGCCAAAACGAGTATAATTTCCATTCAGATGCGGTTTCCATTGGTGCATCACAAAATACTGGCTGCCCTCGGTATCCGGCCCAGCACTGGCAATGCCCACAGCACCGCGGACAAATCCTTCGCCGGATGCTTCAGTAGGTATCACAAAATCAGGACCGCCAAAGCCATCCTTGCGCTGATAATCACCGCCCTGAATTACAAAGTTCGGAACGACCCGGTGAAACGGCACGCCGTGATATAATTCAGCCTGATTTAGACTGTCAATCATCGCCACGGTAGCGGGAGCACTCAGCGTATTCAATTCCATCTTGATGGGACCTTTCTCTGTGCGGAGTGTTAACACCGGCTTGCGTCCCAGTTCCCAAAGCCGCTGCCAGTCGTGCAGCCGAAATTTGGTTTCGGATTCCTCGGGCACCTCAACTTCCCAGCCAGCATCTGCCAGCGAGCGATTGAGCGGTGCATACTCCAGGGAAGCCAGTGAATCAATGACTACCTTGGCCTGCTGTTCAAAACGCTCCTTATACAGCGATCCAAACGTCTGATATACTTCAATATCGCCAGGCAGTGAAAAAGACGAAAGCGAGCGGTTAATCCGATCAAAGTCGCTGGCATTGAATAGCGTTTCACGCTGTAGCAACGATTGCGCGATATAGGCCACACCGCGGTCGCCCAGCTCCAGCGCATCAAATACGATAGAGCGAACTTTTTCTGTGCGAGGCTCCGACTGCTCCTCTCCCGAAATATTGCTCCAATACCTGTTCAGACTCTGCAGGGCAAACATCACTGGCCGCGCCTGACCTTCGCTAACAATACCAGAAATCCGATCCAGGTAGCTACTCGTTGACTCAATTTCTTCATAGACCGCCAGCACTTCCGGCATCAGATAAACGTTCTCATCGGGAATATTAGCAAGCCGATCTGTGTATTCATCTGCAATACCAGGATCAACCGTAAGCGCCGTCTGTACCGCCTGCAGCCAGACTTTATCGGCCAGCATCGAATCAGGAATCATCGTCTTGCTGATATATCCGAACAGATCATCTCCTTTGGATATATTACCACTCAGGCTCTGCAAGGCACGCACCTGCACATGAGGATTAGCGTTGGTCAACAAAATCTTAGCGGCCAACGAATTCTGATCAGTCAACTCTATCTTGCCCACCGAAGTAGCCAGTTCGTATGACAACTGTACCTCACTATCCAGCATCTGTTCGCCATTGTAATAGATAGTCATATCAGAGGTGGTTCGCGCCGGCAAAATCTTGTTAACATACTGATCAACGTCCCGGCTGATGCCCGTCCCCATCACCTGCCACCGGCTGTATAGTGTATCTTGAGCGGTTGCAGTCAGCCGCGATTCGTCGCCGCGATACCATCCGTACAAATAGGCGCGCCGGGCATTATAATTATTGGAGTCAAAGGCGTTTTGGATGATGCGAATCTGTTGCCGCTGACTGGTATCAAAGTTGCGAACCAAGCGTCCTATAGCCAGGGCTAGGTTATACTCATTGTCCAACTCGTGACGATCCAACTGCTGTAGCAGAAAATCCAGAGACTGCTCATCGCCCTGCTGCCCCAACACACGGGCGATGCCCGATCGATACGCGGGATTTTCGATCCAGCTCTGCTCGAGTTGTCTTAGCTGCCTCTCACTTAGGCTATGCTTGCTGATGCCAAACCAAGCATGCTCGGTATTTTGCTGCTTGGCCAAATCCAAAAAGGAGGAGAGTGAATCCACCGGAGTGTTGGCCAATGCTCTCCAGGCCTGTTGGCGCAACTTCGGATGTTCATGCGATAGAAATGGCTTTAGTTGCTGTGCATCCCGTTTAGTAATGGTTTGGTACAAATTAGGATAGGATGCGGTAATCAGCGAATCGGTGATGGGTGATGTGCTCTGATACGGTCCCCGCGGTCCGGTGGAGTAGTTCAATACCACAATCACACCAATAATTACAATGGTGAAAATTGCCCAGACACGAAGTCGGGTATATCGCAATTTCATAAGCAGAAATTAAAGGTTGGAAAAATTATAACGAGGGCTTGTGATCTTCTGCTTCCTCGACCCGATCGGCCTCTTTCTCTTGGTGTACCGTCTTTAGTTTACCGTTGCCATCTTTACGCGCCTCATGTAGCTGCGAATCTTTGATCCAGGCACGCCCTCCGTCATGCTGAAAGCGCTTCGAGTTCTTGAACATAAACGCCTGCTCATGAAGATCTGGTAATTTCTTATCCATAATACACAAAGTTTCTTTTTGGGATGTGATGCGTTGCAATAATACAATTTTAGTGACTATAATTCATAACATTTTTGGCTTTGCTTTCAGCACCGAAAAGCTTATATTTGGCATTCTGTAGCCAAAAGAATTTACAACACAAAATAATACGATTAGATGTACGCAGTAGTAAAAATAGGTGGACATCAGTATCGCGTTTCAGAAGGCGATGTCCTGTTTGTTGATAAGCAAAGTGATGAAACTGACCAATCATTGACGTTCGATAGTGTTCTGCTGACGAACGATGATGGCGATGTAACCATCGGCAAGCCAGTTGTAGAAGGCGCCACGGTTGAAGCTACCTTGCTCGACAATGTAAAATCTGATAAGGTCATCGTGTTCAAGAAGAAGCGTCGCAAAGGATATCGCGTGAAGCGCGGTCACCGTCAACCGATGTCACAAATCGAGATCAATAAGATTTCTACTTCCGGTGGAGGAAGCACATCAACCAAGAAGACCGAGAAAAAGGAAACAGCTTCTGAAGAAGCTGAAGAAACTGAAGCAACAGTATCTACCGATATGACCGCCAAAGAAGCAATCAGTCATATTCGCGGTACTGATCTCGAAGAACTTAAAGGCTTTGTTCCCGACGATGAAGATCGGGTAACAGTATTGGATGCATGGAACAGTAAGCAAGAAGGATAACCCAAAGAGTTTAAGTTGTTATGGCACATAAGAAAGGACAAGGTTCAACAAAGAATGGCCGCGATTCGATATCTAAGCGGCTAGGTGTTAAAGAATACGGCGGAGAGATGGTCAAAGCCGGTCACATTATTGTTCGTCAGCGTGGCACAAAGTTCCACCCCGGCGAAAATGTAGGCCGTGGCTCTGACGATACACTCTTTGCTAAAGCAGCCGGCAAAGTAACATTTCGCACCCGTAGAGGTGGACGCAAGTTTGTGAGTGTCGAGCCGGTCTCGTAACTCCTTTTTTACCAGATTTTAAAAGCCTTGGTTTCTCAAGAAACCAAGGCTTTTTCTATATTAACACCTTATGTCTACACAAAATCTCCCTGGTCTACCCGAACTATCAATTGGCAACATCTACTGCATCGGCCGCAATTACGTGGACCATGTCCATGAACTTCGCAGCGATCTGCCCGAAAAACCCCTGGTATTCCTAAAACCTCTAGGCACTATTATTTTTGATGGCGACACCGTGCGGCTGCCCAAACAGAGCACTAATGTACATCACGAAGTTGAATTTGTAGTTGCAATCGGCAAAACAGGCAAAAACATTTCAAAAACGCAAGCACTTGACCACGTGGCCGGCTATGGCGTGGGAATTGACATTACCGCACGAGATATCCAAGCCAAAGCCAAAGAAAAATCTCATCCGTGGACTGTTGCTAAGGGATTTGATACCTTTGCCCCCATTAGTTCATTTGTGCGATGGGACAAGATTAACGATCCGCAAGAAGTTGATCTCGAAATCAAGGTGAACGGGATTACGAGACAGTCCGAAAGTACTCGACTAATGATTTTTCCCGTGGCTGAATTGATACATTATTTATCAACTATTTTTACCTTGCAACCTGGGGATCTTATTTTTACCGGTACCCCACAAGGTGTCTCTCCGTTAAAATCCGGGGATGAAATCAAAGCTTCCATGAATAACGATCAGGCCAGTTTGTCGGTAACAGTAAAATAATCATGCTAAAGAAACTGGGTTTCGTTTTTTTATACAGTCTACTAGCCACCAGCCTGGCCTGGCCACAGGAACGTGGCTTTGATCCCAAGAACGCCCATTACATCTGGCCTACCGAAGCCAGTCCTTACCTCACCTCTACGTTTGGGGAAACACGCTCGGCCCATTTCCACGCAGCTTTAGATATCAAAACGTGGGGACAACGGGGCTACGAAGTCTATGCCACTCGTGACGGCATCGTAGATCGCATTGCCATTGGTCCCACCGGGTACGGCAAAGTGATTTACCTGAAACATCCCGACGGCTCGTACTCGGTGTATGCCCACCTGCTCTCTTTTAATGATAAACTGCAACAGATGGCCGACTCCATCCGTTTTGCCCAAGACTACCAGTTCGAAATCGACCGCAATGTGGGCTGGAAAAACATGGAGGTAAAACAAGGCGATGTGATTGGTTACAGCGGAGCATCCGGTATTGGTCCGCCCCACCTGCATTTTGAACTGCGTACACCCTCCGATAAACCATTCAATCCCCTGCTGACCAATCTGAAAGTCACTGATACCATTGCCCCACAAATTCTGGGACTTTCAATTGAACCGCTATCTGCTCGATCATCTATTGAAGGTAATAATGATATTTATACACAGCGCGTCTGGGGTAAAAAAGATCACTACGATTTTGGCACTGTTGAGGTATCCGGCCCTATAGGATTGGGCATTAATGCTTTTGACCAATCCAATGACGTGCACAACAGCTATGCCGTTTACAAGCTGAGCATGTCGGTAGATGGGCAGGAATTATTCAAATCACGGGTTGATAGCTTCTCGTATAACGAAACCGGCCAGATGTTTATCGACCGCGTGTATTCACTCCTCGAGAACAAAGGTGATGGATATCAGCGACTCTATACTGCCGACGGAAACTCCCTGTCATTTTATTCCAAAAATAATAGCAGACTGAATTTGAAGCCGGGCACCCATCAGGTATCAATAAGAGCCAGCGATTACTATGGAAATACAACCACGGCTTCGCTGACATTGAAAGTAGATGACAACAGGACCCTGCACGCCAGTAAGCCAAAATCCAATCAGTCAATTAATACCGAAAATATACTCCCGCATCAGTGGAGCTGGCCTGGAGATTGGTTCATGCTTTCGGAGGAACAATTAGGCCAACTGACGATTGGCACCCAGGATTCCACTAACTTCATCCGCCACAGGGACGGCATTGCGGTAAATTTAGCTTCACTCGATAATCTTTATATGGACATCCCGGGTATGAGTCCCGTTACCTTTCGTCGCATTCAGCCCTACTCCTGGAGCGTTATTTCGTCAGCTAATTTCCAAAACTTTGCCACTTTTCCGAAAGGTACGGTCCACGATACCATTTCTGTGGCAATGTCAGTTAAAAATGCTGATCAGGATAGCATCACCCTTGATATTCTGCCGGAAGCCTATCCCCTGAAAGGAGCATACCAGTTTTACATCCACCGAAATGCCATACTGCAGGATACTACTAAGCGCTCGTTTTATAAGTATGATCGCAAACATAACGAATGGGATCTTGTGCCTACCGATTTTCAAGAGCATTACATTGTAGGAAATCCGGAATCGCTGGGATCATTTGCTCTCAAACGTGATACAAAGCCCCCTCAGCTTTATAATCCTCATCTGACGCAGCGACCGGATGGCCAGTGGCTGGTGATGATAAATGCCACCGATGATCTATCCGGCATTGACTACAACCACGCAAAAATATTGGTGAACGGTGTGCGCGGTATTGCCGAATTTGAGCCCGAAGACGATCGCTTTGTCTATTATCATCCGCAGTTTGAACCTGCCGCTAGCATGGAGGTCGAGATCACAGCCTACGATAAGATGGGCAACTGCCAGCACAAGACATTTCAGCTCGAACATCCCGCAAAAAAATAAGGGAGAAACGTTCCCGCTCCTCCCTTTGTCCAATAACATTATATCATCCTAGATATAAGCCGTGCACCCTATTTCAACTTTGCAGTTTTTGGGCAGTGTCTTTACGGCTACTGTTTCTCGGGCCGGAGGTTCATCTCCAAAATAACTGCCATAAATTTCGTTAACAATTCCGAAGTTGTCCATATCATCGAGATAAATACCGCACTTAATCACTTTATCAAAACCTGATCCGGCCTCTTCGAGTACGGCCTGTAAGTTCTGCATCACCTGCTTGGCCTGCGAACTAACATCATCACCAACAAATTCGTTGGTATCGGGATCTAATCCAATTTGGCCGGAACAATAAACTATATCGTTATGAACTACGGCCTGGCTGTAAGGACCGATAGCATCAGGGGCATCAGTGGTGTGAATAATCTTCTTCATAGTCTGTAGATTTGTCTTTGCGTTTATTTTGCAGTTCAATTAAGAATTCATTCAAAAATAATGCAAACGTCTCCGGATGCTCCATCATCGGGGCATGCCCACATTCGGCTATCCACCGGAGATCGGCATTCGGTAACTTCTCATAGAATTTACGTGCTGCTTCAGGGGGTGTAACTTCATCATTTTTACCCCAAACCAATAATACTTTCTGTGTTATCTCAGGCAGATGCCGCTCGATATCGTACTCATGGGTATCCCGGGCAACCGTCAATATATTTTTGAGCTTTGCCGGATCAGTGATGACATCCATAATATCGTCGAGCAGAGTCTCGTCAACCATATCCTGATAAAACGTCTGTGCCGCCTGCTTGCGAACATATTCCCGATCGTTGCGGCGTGGGCAGCTCGACCCAAAATCTTTCTCTTGCAGTCCAGAACTGCCTGTTAGTACTAATGCCTGTACGTTATCGGGGTATTTAATTGTATAATCTAGTGCAAGATGTCCACCGAGCGAATTACCCAACAAAATTGGTTGATCTATTTCCAATTCATCAATAAATCCTTTAAGCCATTGGGTCAGGGTTTCGATGGAAAGTTGGGGTCCCAGGTCATGAATGGGAATGGAAGGTACAATAACTCGACAATTTTCTAGTTTATTAATGAGGGCATCATAGTTACTTAATCCCCCGAACATCCCGTGCAGACATAGCAATGTTTGGGCTGGTTGTCCCTTTGAAATGATTAGGAACTTATTGCCGTTTTGATAACGTTTTTTAAAAGTACTGTTGTCAAACATTGTAGATGCTGCATGGTTGATGAATATTTGAACAAAGGTTCTACAATATAATAATTTTATGTGATGATATTGCAGAAAGGCCTATATATAGTTACTTTCATGCCTTCACAAATGGATATGCTAATATCGAATCCCACAGGAATCTAAAATGATGTTAATGAAAAAATTACCACACGTATTTATCACGCTTCTCGTAGCCATTGCGATTGGTTGCGGAAGTTCAAATCCATTGGCTGACAAAGCTAAGTCTAACATTGAAAGCAAAAATTATGAGGCCGCTCTAAACTCAGCCGAAGAGTCCATCAAGCAGCACCCTGGCGACCCCCTGGGCTATTATTACAAAGCTGTTGCACTGGGAAGTATGGCTGAAACACTTGATGATCCTGCTGAACGCGTCGAATACTACAAGCGGATGAACGAAGCATTTGAGACGTCTAAGCAAGTAGCTGATACGGCTGAAAGTGTGCCCTCTCAGGTTAAAAATATTGACGCCTACAGAAATGTACTCTGGCAGGGCGAACATAATCGGGCAGTTAAACTTGCTACCGAAGACAGCTTAAAGCAGGCCGTTGATAATCATCTCTCAAAATCTGTACAGCACCTCAAAAATGCCACGATGATTCAACCCGACAGTACATTGTCGTGGGGCGTATTGTCGCAGGTTGCCGCTATGGACAAAAACTTTGAAGAGGCTGTCAATGCCAAAGAAAAGTATATGTCGATGTCTCCTGATACAGCGGTGAAAGCAAAAGACTACATGCAGCTGGCCAGCTACTACTACAATCTGGACCAACAGCAGAAAGTCGTTGAAGTGTTTGAAAAAGCTCGGGAGAAATATCCCAGTAACCAAGATATTATATCGAATCTGGCCGACGCCTATAACCGGGTAGGCAAACCGCAAAAGGCGCTTAATACTGTCAAGAAACTTGTGGAACAAAACCCCGAAAATCCCCAGTATCATCTCGTGTATGGATCACAGATCTATCAACAGGCGATGAAGGTTGGAGATACGGTCTCCACCAATTCGGACAAGATTATCAACTTGCGCAGCAAGTTGAACAATGCCAGTGACTCCGAACAAGCTACTATCAAAAAGCAAATTAATCAGCTTGAAAAGCAAAATTCGGAGCTGCAATCTCGCATCGATAAATTAACAGCACAAGCAGAAGATCAACTTAAGAAGACGCTCGAATATCGTCCCGAGGATGCGGATGCATATAACACTCTGGGCATTATTTATCAGAATAAGGCAAAAGCGATTTTCGACAAACGAAATCGTACTGCTGACAATGACAAAGCTGCCAAACTTGATAAACAAGGCAAGGATCTGCTGCGAGAAGCGATGAAATACTACGAAAAAGCAGCTGAAATTAATCCTGAAAACAAAGATTACTGGAGAAGTCTCTTCCAGATTTATACCGCCTTGGGCATGGATAAGAAAGCTCAGGAAGCTATGAATAAAGCGGGCATGAACTAATCAGCGATATTTAACCAACTCTACTTGTTTATGTTTAATCGTCTTACCCGAATTGCAAGCCTTGTGCTTGCATTCGGGTTCTTTATTAGCTGCTCCTCATTACAATCTTCAACCAAGCAAACCAACACCGCTTCCAATCTTTCGGAGAAACAACTTCGGGAACAGATTGATTCGGTTGACAAACAGCTCCAAGATAATCAACAGTCCCCCGACCTTCTGTACCAAAAGGGCAACCTGCTGACAAAGCTTGCACGCAAACAGGAAGATCCCGCCCAACGCAGTTCCCTTTATTCGGAAGTGCACCAATCACTTTTTAAAGCGGCCCAGCTATATCGCAATTCTACAGCAGCTGATACCGAAAAGGCTCAAGAGCTACTGAAAGTCACCTGGAGCAACGAACACAACCAAGGCGTACAAACCCTACAGCATGACTCAACAGAAGGACACCCCAACTTTGAACGCGCAGCGGCACACTTTAACAACGCGACAATAATTATTCCTGACAGTGCTATCTCCTACAAAATGGAGGCTAAAACCTTCTATAAAAACCAGCAACCAGGAAAAGCCATTAAGGTACTGGAAGAAGCGCGCAATAAAATAGACGACATGCCGTCTATGCTCATGGAACAGTTGGCCTTTCTGTATTTAGAGAGTAATCAAACTGAAAAAGCCGTTCAGGTATATGAAGAGACGGAATCGTTTTCAACAGTCAACCTGAATCTGCTGCACGGTCTCTCCAATGCTTATATCAGTGCTGGTGACCACCGCAAGGCTGCTGCGTTACTCACGCAACTGGTTGAACGCAAACCTGAAAATGTTATTTATGGGGAAAGTCTAGCGACAGAACTCTATTTTATCGCCAAACAGGAGTTGGAGAATGTGATCCCAAATATGCGGGAGGGAAATACCATCACTGAAACTGATTTCAGCAATGCAGACTCCCTGTTGAACCGAGCCGAAAAACAGTTCAGGAAAACCCTCGACAAAAATCCCAAAGACCAAGAGCTAATGTTGAGCTTTGCGCGATTTTATCAAAATAGCGCATCGAAATATCAGCAATTACTGCCATTTGTGAAGCAGGAAAACAAGGTTCCAATTGAGAGCAGTATTAAGAAATATGTAAGTGCTTCCATTCCCCTGCTGGAAAAAGTTGTGGGCCAACGCCCTGATGAGCAACGTATTTGGCAGAATCTCTATCAGGCCTATTCATTTCTCGGGATGGAAGAAAAAGCTCAAAATGCAAAGTCTAACCTCTAATCGTTTTTTGTAATGAAGTTCAATACGAAAACAATTCACGCAGGACAGAAACCGGAAGAGACGTCGGGAGCCGTTATGCCCCCTATCTTCCAGACATCCACCTATGCACAAGAGGCGCCAAACGTCAACAAAGGCTATGATTACGCCCGGGTTGGCAATCCTACGCGAACGGCCCTGGAAAAACTTATTGCCGGTCTCGAGGGTGCTGATGAATGTGCTTGTTTTGCCAGCGGATGCGCAGCTATGGACGCCGTATTGAAAATGTTCCGCCCCGGCGATCAGATTATTGCATCCAACGATCTCTACGGCGGCACCTATCGGCTGTTTACCAAAGTATTCGAGCCGTTCGGTATTAACTTCACCTTTGTGGATATGACTGATATTCAGGAAGTGAAAGAGGCCGCTACCGACGATGCCAAGCTCCTGTGGATCGAAACGCCGACCAACCCGATGCTCCGAGTTGTAGATATTGAGCTGCTGACAGATTTTGCAAATAGCAATGATATTTTATCGTTGGTCGACAACACCTTCGCCTCTCCCTATCTGCAGCAGCCGCTGGAGCTGGGAGCCGATATGGTGCTCCACTCAACGACCAAATACCTGGGCGGCCATTCCGATATTATTGGCGGGGCCGTGGCTACTTCTAACTCCGATATTATGGAACAGCTTCGCTTCCAGGTTAAGACAAGTGGCGCTGTTCCCGGTCCAATGGACTGTTATTTGACGCTCCGGGGCATCAAAACGCTATCGGTGCGCGTGCAGCAATCGGTGGATAACGCCAAAAAAGTGGCTGAATTTTTGGACGATCATTCGGCAGTTGAACGTGTCATCTACCCGGGACTTGAAAGTCATGACCAACACGATATCGCCAAGAAACAGATGAGTGACTTCGGGGGTATGGTATCATTCTCCCTAAAAGACGACTCTATGGAAAAGGCACAGGAATTTATGAGCCGAACTGAAGTCTTTACGTTGGCCGAAAGCCTTGGTGGTGTGGAATCACTCATCAGCCACCCGGCTTCGATGACGCACGGCTCAATCCCTAAAGAAGTTCGACTTAAAGCCGGACTTAAAGACTCACTCATCCGACTATCTGTTGGCATTGAAGATGCCGATGATCTTATCGAAGATCTTGATCAAGCTTTTGAATAATAGCTTGAGACGTACATAATTTTAATTATCAAAACCTACAACTATGCGCAATGTAGTTATCGTTGAAGCCAAAAGAACACCCGTGGGCTCGTTTGGCGGAAGTTTATCATCGTATTCCGCCCCAGAGCTTGGAGCCGCAACTATAACAGAAATCATCAAAACTACCGGTATCAAGGCCGATGATATTCAGGAGGTTGTGTTTGGAAACGTGCTGACAGCCGGTATTGGACAAGCCCCGGCCCGTCAGACAGCTCTTAAAGCTGGACTTTCCAAGCGAACACCAGCCACAGCCGTCAACAAGGTGTGTGCCTCGGGGATGAAAGCTATCATGATTGGCGCCAACCAGATTCAACTTGACCAAGCCGATGTAATTGTTGCCGGTGGTACGGAAAGCATGAGTAATGTACCCTACTACCTGCCCAAACATCGCTTTGGATCCAAACTGGGACACGCCCGGGCTGAAGACGGAATTATCAAGGATGGCCTGTGGGATGTCTACAATGACTTTCACATGGGCAATGCGGCCGAAATTTGCGCCAAAGAATGTAACATCAGCCGCGAAGAGCAGGATGAATTTGCGATTGAATCCTACAAACGAGCCATCAAGGCCCATGAAGAGGGCTATTTTGACGATGAAGTAATTGAGATGAAGGTCAAAGATCGCAAAGGTAATGTATCGAAGGTAAAGATGGATGAAGAGCTCAAACGCATCAATTATGATAAGGTGCCGAAGCTCAATCCCGTTTTTGACAAAGAAGGAACGGTAACTCCAGCAAATGCAAGCAGTATTAATGATGGGGCTGCGGCCGTTCTGCTGATGAGCGAGGAAAAAGCCGACGAACTTGGACTCACTCCTATAGCACGAGTCGCCAGTCAGGCTAGCGCCGCCAAAGAACCTGAATGGTTCACAACGGCACCCGCCGATGCAATTCCTATTGCTCTGAAGCGAGCCGGTATCGACAAAGAAGATGTGGACTTGTTTGAAATCAACGAAGCCTTCTCCGTTGTATCATTAGCCAACAACCAAATTTTGGAACTCGACCCCAAGAACGTCAATATTCACGGCGGGGCCGTCAGCATTGGACACCCCATTGGATGTTCCGGGGCGCGTATCATGGTTACCTTGATTCATGCGCTTAAACGCACAAAAGGTCAATGGGGCTGTGCCGGAATCTGTAACGGTGGCGGCGGTGCATCCTCAATGGTTATTGAAATGCTTAATTAACACGTTCAGGCAAGGTGGTGGAAACCATCTTGCCTTTTTTATTTTGATATTTTCTGATAAGTTTATATCTAGTTTTTATAATCAAGGAGATAAGAAATATAGGCTTTAGAAACTTTGCTACCCTTATCTCTGAATGTTCTCATAACTGCTTGTTACTATGATTAAGAAAGCATCATCTTTACTGGTACTCCTGCTTTTGTCAACGACTGTGGCATTTGGCCAAGTGGGAATCACATCTGTTCCCTTTCTCCAAATTGAACCCGATTCTAGGGCTGCCGGAATGGGAAATACGGGAGTTGCCATTGCCGATAATGCCTCAGCTGTTTTTTGGAATCCCGCAGGATTAGGATTTCAGAAAGGCAACCAGGTTAGTATTACCCACAGTGAATGGTTGCCTCAGTTTAACGCCGACCTTTTTTATGACTATCTCGTGGGCAAGTATCACATGGAAGGGTTGGGTACCTTTGGTGGGCATATTACTTATTTGAACCTTGGCGAACAGTTGCGTACCAACGAGTCAGGACTGGAACAGGGACGCTTTAACAGTTATGAACTTGCAGCCGGTCTCTCATATGGATTGAAACTGAACGACAACTGGTCGCTGGGCACTGGATTTCGTTTTATTTACAGCAGTTTGGCTGAGGGCGATGTCGGCGGTCAGAGTATTAACCCAGGCTCAAGTATTGGCGTTGACATTTCTGGGTTATATAAATCCGATACTTTTACATTTATCGGAAATGACGCCAATTTTGACGCAGGTCTTAATATCTCGAATATTGGTCCGGGCGTTCATTACACCGACAATGCCCAGAAAGATCCCCTCCCTACGATGTTCCGCATTGGATGGGCTTTTAACACTGAACTCGACAAAGACGGCATTCACAAGCTGACAATTGCCAACGATATCTCAAAAGTAATGGCTCGTCTGGATTCTGACGGTAAGCCAAAAGGGGTTATCAGTTCGCTTTTTACATCCTGGAGTAGTTTCACCCGCAATACCGGCACCGGCGAAGTGACGCTCTCACTACCAGAACAACTCATGGTCGCCAGTGGACTTGAATACTGGTATAACGACCTGTTTGCCGTTCGTGGCGGATACTATTACGAAAATCCCAACAACGGCGACCGGCAATACATGACCTTGGGCGCAGGTATCCGGTACAAGTTTTTGGGCGTAGATTTTAGCTATATCAATACTCTCGGTGATGAGAACCATCCCTTGGCCAACACCACTCGCTTTGGATTGCTCTTGAATTTCTAAGTCGAGCAAATGTGGGTTTATGATCTCTCATTTGGAGGACAAAATGTTCAAAAGCATGCTTTTTTTAAGCATGCTTTTATTTTTTTATCAGGCTTTGGCACTAGGCCAACAAGTAAACCCCAGGCGTAGCCACGCCATCAATGTCCAAACCGCACTCCGTCCAAATGTACCGGATACTCTGACGCTTGTAGGGGTGCGCGTCGAATTTCAGCAGGATGACAACCGTCTAACCACCGGCAACGGTACGTTTAATCCCGAGAACCTCTCCTATTTGGATGGCGCTGACATCACAATTGATCCCCTGCCGCATGACAGTTCTTACTTTGCCAGTCACCTGCAGTTTGCCAAAAACTATTTTGAACAGGTATCTGGGCAGCAAATTACCATTCGGTACCGCCTGCTCTCGGACATTTACCAACTACCCAACAAAATGCAGGCCTATTCACCAACCGGTCAGAACTTCACCAACGAAAAAGTAGCAAATCTAGCTAAAGACACCTGGGCGGCTGTGGAGCAACAAGGGGGCTTTTCGACCTCCGGACTCGATCCACAAAAGACAGCCTTTGTCATTTTTCATGCCGGCGTAGGCCGCGATATTGAACTTATCGGCACTACGCTGGATAAGACACCGCAGGACATTCCCTCCCTGTTCCTTGGACAAGAAACACTGTCGGAACTGCTGGACGATCCCAACTTTAATGGCTTTGACATCAATGATGGAGCATTCCAAGTGACCAATTCGCTGGTACTGCCACGAACCCTGTCACGAACCGGAGAAAATGTCTCGGGCGAACAGTTTGTGCTACAACTCTCTCTTAACGGCCTGCTCTGCGCTTCGGTTGGTAGCTACCTGGGCCTGCCCGACCTGTTTAACACTCGCACCGGTGACTCCGGTATAGGGCGCTTTGGGCTGATGGATGGGGAAAGCTTTTTTTCCTACCGAGGACTTTTTCCGCCCGAACCTTCGGCCTGGGAAAAAATATTTCTGGGATGGCAATCACCATTTACTATTACCAAAAAAACTGCAGGCACCATTTCTCTGCCCTCGGCAAGTACCCATCATAACAACCGGATAGCAAAATATAACCTTTCCAGCCAGGAATATTTTTTAGTTGAAAACCGCCATCGCGACCCAAATAATGATGGTGTTGCCCTAACCTTTCGCCGGCCGAATGGCAGTAGCGTTACCAAACAATTTAGGAATCAAGATGAAGCTTTTGTCAATCAGACCGATAAGTTTACGGAGGTGCTGGAACCCGGCGTCGTTACGGATGTCAGTAATTTCGACTGGAGCCTACCCGGAGGACTGGATATTGGGGCCGATGAGACGGCGGGCACAGCCGACGACCGAGAACTCAACGGTGGTATGCTTATCTGGCATATCGATGCATCTGTCATTCAACAAGAGCTGAGCTCCCAAACGGTTAATGCAAACCCACAGCGGCGGGGCGTTGACCTCGAAGAAGCCGACGGTGCCCAAGACATTGGACGTGCTGCAACGGATGATTTCAGCCAGCAGGCCCGCGGCACGGCTTTTGACTTTTGGTGGGATGGCAACGATGCATCAGTGATAACACTGGATAACGACACGCTCAGCATTTATGAAAATCGCTTTGGACCCAACACGCGTCCTTCAAATGAAAGTAATTCGGGCGCGTCCAGCTTTTTTGAATTTTATGATTTCTCCGGTAACGAACCAGCGGCCACCTTTCGCATTCGTTCTGTATCCACTGAACGTATCACTCCTATTACACTGCCTACAAACTCTCTGCCCGACCAAACAACCTTCACCGCTCAAGCAGCTGATTATTTTTCGTCTTATCCCCTTGGACTATCGTTGTACACTGCCCAATCCGATTCTTTCTTGATTGTGCCTTCCCAACAAACGACCTATGCCCTACAGTTCAATAATTCTTCGACTCCACTTTTTGATTTTCAATCAGGCAAACCCCAGCAACCCTACCTCGGTAGCTCGCTGGTAATCGGTCAAGCCCCCTTGAGCTCGCAGATTGATATCATGAGCTGGCAGTGGAATGGTTCGAACTGGAATAACACCTGGAGTGCACAAGCACAGGCAAACAATGCGTTTCTTAGCTCCCAAAATGACCAAACCCTGTTGCTGGATTTCACTGACCAGCGCATAAATCTAAATAATGGCAGCTTCCGGTCGCCGCTGACCACTCCCCAGCAGCGCTCGGCTACACTCCTAGCACAATACACCCGTGTTACCCAAGATAATATTACCCTACAACCTGCTAATAACTCCTACTCTCTTTCGGCGTCCACTGAACGAAGCTATACCGGGGCTGTTCGCCTGTCGCAAGATCAGCCGGCTTTTTACTATCTCTCTGACAATCAGTTGATGGTTTTTAAACCCGACAACTTCAACCAACCGCGCCATATCGTTACCAATACGCCAATGGGCTGGCCGGCGATGACCGATATTAATGATGACGGGCGTACAGACTTTGTGTATGTCAATAAAACCACTAACCAGCTTGAAGCACGCAACCTTAACGGCGCTATGCTGTCCCACTTCCCGATCGATCCACCTAAAGGTTCTGCTTTTAAAGGTACACCATTAGTTGCACGTTCAGGCCAGTCTGATACCCCTCAACTTTATATTACAACTCAAGACAGTCTGTCGATGAATGTCGGCGCCTATACTACAAAAGGAGACCCCATCGACGGATTTCCGCTCTATGTCGGTAGCCTTTCATCACCAGAAAATAAACCGGTTCATCCTATTCTTCGTGGAAATACCTTGTATGCTGTGAGTCACCTGGGAGAACTGAAAGCATGGCAGTTAGATGATATCAATAACGTATTATGGGGCGGTCGCTATGGTAATGCACCTTACAATAAAGTTTCGGGACAACTAAACACAGGTAATTTAGAACCCCCGGCAAAATCCCAGCAAATGTTAGTCAAAAGTGAGACCTACAACTGGCCAAATCCCGCTGAGGACTTTACGCACCTGCGTTTCCAAACCCGGAGTGCAGGATCGGTGGATATCAAGATTATCACTCCCGGTGGTAAAATCGTGTTCGACAAACGATACCAGTCCAGTGGAACTACCCCGGAAGAGCACCGCATTTCTACGCAGGATTGGAGTAACGGCGTATATTTTGCTATGGTAACAGCCCGCATTGACGGCGAAATGGCACGCAAAATGATTAAAATTGTAGTCATTCATTGATCTTAAAGCCAAACCGATATATCGGCCTCTTGTTAATCCTGTGGGGATTACTCTGTCTGCCCCTGTTTAGCTATGGACAACTCTCACCCTCGCTCTATAGTTATCCGCAGAATCATATCCCATGGTACACCATCGAGAGTGAACATTTCAACGTGCACTTTCAAAAAGGTAACAACCGGTCTGCCCAGCTCACCAGCCGTATTGCCGAGCAAATATATCCGCAGATTACGAACCTCTATAACCACGAACCGGATACCAAAACCAACATCGTACTCAACGACCGCCAAGACTACTCAAATGGCGCCGCCTATTTCTTCGATAATCAGATTGAGATCTGGGTGCCCTCGCTCAACACCTCCCTCCGCGGAACCCATGATTGGCTTTGGGATGTCATCACCCACGAATTTATACATATCGTGCAGTTGCAGGTGGCTATGAAGAAAAACCGGCGAATTCCAGCTATTTATTTTCAATGGCTCTCCTATTCAGATGTACGGCGACCCGATGTGCTGTACGGCTATCCCAAGGGACTTATTACCTATCCCTTTGCCTCCATCAACGTGCCGGCATGGCTGGCCGAGGGAGTATCCCAATACCAGCGAAGCAACATATATCACGACTACTGGGATTCGCACCGCGATATGCTACTGCGAACGGCGATGCTTTCCGGCTCTCCAATTGGCTTTGAAGAGATGGGCATATTCGGCTCGAAAAATGCCCTGCAGCGTGAACAAATATACAACCAGGGCTTTGCCTTTACCTCCTTTTTAGTGGATAAGTTTGGAGAAGGAATCTTGCCTGAACTTTCTAAAGCACTGGGACAATCAGGAACTTTTACAGTTGATGAAGCACTCGAGGAAACAACCGGGAGCTCCGGGAAACAACTGTTTGATGCGTTTTTACAACGTTCCACATCTACCTATCAAGAAGCTACCGAGGCGCTGGATTTCACCAAAACAAATCCCGTTCAGTCAGCCGGATTTTTTAACTTTTATCCCAAGACGTCCCCCTCTGGCGGCAAACTGGCCTATCTATCAAACAAAAAATACCGGTCAGCCCAAACACAGCTTTTTGTTGAAGATCGCGGAGACAGCACCATAGCACAAAGCATAGATCTCGGTAAAATCCACACCTCCGGCCTTAATATGGGAGCAGCGTATGGGCAGGATCCAATTATTAAACGTATTCAATCAACATACTCCTTTGCGCCTGACGAGCAAGCTATTGCCTTCAGCCGGCAGAAGCTCAACAAATACGGGGAGCAATACAATGATCTATTTATTTATGATCTAAAAAGTGAAAATGAACGTCGACTTACTAATAGCCAGCGATTGTCGTCTCCTGCTTGGCACCCATCTGCTGATAAGCTTGTAGCTATAAAGGAATCACAAGGCACAACAAACCTTGTGGCAGTCAATCCCAAGACTTCGGAAATAACGAAACTAACGAATTTTGCCGATGGCCAACAGGTCTATACGCCTGCTTGGCATCCCAGCGGACAAGTGATTTACTTTTCACAGTCGGATGCCAACACTCGCAATATCTACCGGTACAATTATAACTCTGGCGAAGTGGAAGCCGTATTAAAAGACTCGTTGACTGATTACCGTGACCCTTATATCGATCAGCAAGGAGACTATTTGTATTATGCATCCGATCCCGATGGTATTTTCAACATCTACCGGCTCTCGCTCCGGCAGCAGGATCCCAGGCCGCAAAAGCTCACAAGTGTGCTTGGCGGAGCTTTTATGCCTCACAAACAAGGCAATACGCTTTATTTCGCTGAGTTCAAGGCCAGTGGCTATAAAATATCTTCCATTGATATTTTAAAAACAGAGCCCATGTCAGGGACGAGTTCACGTTACCAGCGAGAGCAGTTGCAAATATTTAAGGTGCCAAACCAGCAGGCACTTGGCTCCCACCCGGCGTTCGATAATATCGATACTATTTCAGAATCCCGAATCCAAAACCTGGGCCGCGCTGATTCGCTGGTGTTACACTATCCAGGTGATAACAACTCAAATACCACATTACGTCCCCACGAAAATACATACACCAGTTTTAGTTTCTATCCGGTCGTTCGTTTTGACAATTATACCCGCAAAAATGGTGGCAATGGACGGCTGTTGACAGCCGGCAAGTTTGGACAGCTGGGCGAAAACCTGTTGCGGGATATGAAACTTGGTACCTACTTTACCTCCCGCGAAGTAACGGGACGACTCAATATTTTTGGCGGGGCCATGTTTGGGCTTGCTTCCAAGCCGAGCAACGGTATCGGCGATTTCTTTTCTCCCAGCCGGTTGACCGATCTCGACCGTGATCTCTTTTTGACAATGGAATACCAGGGACTGCCTTTTATTGAAAAACGGTGGTCGCCCACAATATCGCTTGAGCTCTACAACCTGCGCCGCAATGTTTCCGACGGTCTGTCTGTCGAAGAATTTCCCTGCACCTCCTGCTTGCCCGATACCACCAACGCTGATATCGCCTATACCATCTGGGAGGCGGACTTATTCCTGAGAAGTAAAATCAACGATAACACCATGGTGGAGCTCGGCGCCGGATACAGCCCCTATCGGGTGCAAACAGACGGCTTCTTTTCTCGGGAACTTGATCAGTTTATTCCTTCTTCTTCATCTGAGTATTTCCGCGGTACCACGTTAACAGCTGCTTACGTTTATGAGAATTTTCTGCCCTATCCCAACTCCGATGTAGCCCCCATCGGCCTGCGGACATCGCTTCGCTACACCTATGAGCCCAACAAACTTCTCGAGGAATACGAAATTGAAGATGGTGCCCTATCGCCGGTTTATGAATCAGTAAAAAATCAGTCGATAGAGACAAGTGTACGCTGGGGCTATCCACTGGGTGGGAAATCTGCTCTTAACTTGTATGGACGCGGATTTAGTTACCTAAATAACCCCGAAGATTTCTTTTACCTTGATTATATTGGTGGCTTTACCGGCATGCGCAGCTACCCCTATTTTGCTATTGGCGGTAACACCACAGCCATGGCTCAGCTCTCCTACACTTTCCCCCTGCTACCGCGCATCAACCAGCAAATTGGCCGCCACACGCTGGACAAACTATATCTTCGCCTCTTTGCCGAAACCGGTAACGGCTGGAATGGGCCGCTCAATATTGGTGACAATCTTAAGACCGGAGCCGGCGCCGAGATGCGCTTTGCATTCAACAGCTACTATCTTTTCCCGCTCAAGCTATTCGTAAGCGGTTCTTATGGATTCAATAAATTTGATGTTAATTTACCGGATGAATTTATTACCTCCTCAAGTGGCAGCGTACAGTACGGTCGCGAATTCCTTTTTCACTTTGGCTTAACCTTTGACTTTGATGTCCTCAACAATGATTAAAAAAGGAATTACAACAATCATTTTGCTGGTCGCCCTGTTGACTACAGCGATTGCTCAGACTGGGCAGCCTGTAGCTGATGAAATCAGCCTTGAGGATTTAAAACCCAAAATAAACTACGCACAATCTGAGCCTTTTTATCAGCCATTGCGAGAAAAATCAGGATATGCGCTACTGAGTTCAGCAATCATTCCGGGCAGCGGCCAAGCAGCTAACAACAAATGGCTGCGCGCCGGTCTATACTTTGTTGCTGAAGCCGTACTGCTTGGAGTTCATATCAAAAGTTATCGAGATGCGGAGGCCGAACAGCGCCGCTATGAACAGTTTGCCAATAATAACTGGAGTGTCGTAAACTATGCCCAGTGGCTGGTCGATTATCACGAGCAGAACAACTTATCGAACCAGTATATTGATGAGCTGCGAAACGAAGTTAGCGGGGCAACAGCTGCCTATAATCCCGAAGAGGACTGGAATAAAGTCGATATCGAATTGCTGCGTAAAGTGGAACGCAACACCCCTTTTGTCTATGCCGATCGTGGAATTGTCAACGAGTTTTCGCATGAGATGCCGGATTATGGTTCTCAACAGTACTATGAGCTGATCAGCAAGTACTACCAGTATGGTGCAGGGTGGAATGATTTCGGACAGGATCGCGATGGCAACACGCTGGACAGCCGGTATCAACTTAGTTGGGACGGCTCCGACATGCCGTTCAATTTTTTGCGAGGTTCCAACTTGGCTGAGAAATTTAACGACAGTTACCGCTTAGCCGGGAACATGGTGTCGCTTATTATACTAAACCATATTGTGTCAGCGTTTGATGCATTCCTCACGGTCAGAATTAAAAACAACCGCCTGGAAGCTGAAACCAGCTTGCTGAATCCCGAACGCACCTTTTCGCTGAAATTTCATTTTTAAGAACTCGTCCAAGAACTGTATTTTTAGCTTATGTGGAATCAGATAAAAGCCTTACTTACCAATAGAAAATTTTATTACACCCTGGTTGGCCTGGGCGTGCTGGTGGGCGTTGTGCTGATGTTGCTCGATTTCGTCGTTATGCCAGCCTATACCAACTACGATGAAGGCGTGACTGTCCCGGATATTTCCCAGGTTTCGCTAGAGGAGGCCCAGCAGCGTCTCACTACTTACGGTCTGCGCTATAAAGTGGCCGAACGCCGCTCCAACTCTGCTTATCCCGCTGATTATGTGATTGATCAAACACCGGCGCCGGCAGAAATTGTGAAGCCAAATCGCAAGGTATATTTAACGGTAAACACGGTTTCAAACCCCACAGTAAAAGTGCCTAAAGTGATAGACCTGTCGAAACGGAACGCCCAAATACAGTTGCAGAACTATGGCCTGCATGTGGGCACCGTCAGTTTCGTATCGGCCCGTTTTAAAAGTCGGGTGCTACGTCAATCGATACCGCCCGGCAAAGAAGTTCCCAAGGGTACCGCTGTGGATCTAGCCGTCAGCGATGGACTGGGCGAAAAGATGGTTGATATTCCCAACATCAAAGGACTACGGCTGGCTGAGGCACAGCAGAAATTACAAAAGGCGGGTCTCCGAATCGGCGGTTTTCGGTATGAACCCAGCAAAGATGTGCCACCAAATGTGATTCTAAATTATGAGCCCGACAAAGATCAGGTTGTAGAAGGAACCACACTGAAGCTTATTATCTCTGAACGCTTTGAAGTAAAGGAAGAAGTTGAATCCGGGGCTATTATCGACACCGCAAACGTTGCAAGTCCTGACACTACGAACAACTAATCAAACATGGATTTTAAACTACCAATTTTAGCACCTTCGCTGCTGGCATCCGACTATACCAAGCTCGGCGAAGAAATTGAAAAATGTAACCAAGCTGATACCAAATGGCTGCACTGTGACATTATGGACGGCCATTTTGTACCTAATATCAGTTTTGGACCCAAGTTTGTGGAAGCGGCCGGTAGCTGCACTGAGGCATTTTTAGATGTCCATTTGATGATCGAAAAACCCGATCAATATATTGAAGCATTTGCCGATGTGGGGGCGAACCAGATCACCGTGCACCAGGAAACCTGCCCCCACCTGCACCGCACTATTCAGAATATTCATCAGCAAGGCATTACCGCCGGCGTTGCGCTTAATCCTGCTACCTCTTTGCAGGCCATTGAACCCGTTTTAGATATCGTGGATTTAGTGCTGGTAATGAGCGTCAATCCCGGTTTTGGAGGACAATCTTTTATTGAGCACACCTATGGGCGGCTGCAAAAACTCCGCAAAATGCGCGATGAACTGGGGGCCGGCTTCCTCATCGAAGTTGATGGCGGCGTAAATCTCGATAATATTTCTAAGGTTGTCAGTAGCGGAGCCGATGTACTGGTTGCAGGAAGTGCCGTTTTTAACGCCAAGAACATCCCTAAACGCATTGAAAACCTCAGGGAAAAAGCCCAGGCTGGCAAAGGCACAATGGTATAACGCTTTACGAAATCTTCATAGAATTTCCTTATTTTTAGATTCATAATTAACTAAAAAAACGAGGAAGTCTATCGCAGACCAATCTACTATCACTAACGAGACCTACCAAATTGAGGATGTTGAACCTGTTCTCATTTTGGGATTTGGCGATGAACATCTCAAAAAGCTGGATGAGGCCTACCCTGAGACCAAGCTTACCGCCCGGGGCAGCAGCATCAAAATGGAGGGTGCCGAAGAAGATTGTAACGAGCTTATCGAAATTTTTTCAGAGCTCGAAAGCATGGCAAAACGTAACGGAGATCTTACCGACAGCGATGTAGATACCGTACTGGCCCTCAAAAAAAGCGATCGGGAACCGGAGCAACATAATCCGCTTCGCGATATCAATGTGTCTGGTGACTTTATCCTGAATACACATACCGGCGATGCGATCAAAGCCAAAACCCCGGGTCAAAAGCAGATTGTCAAGGAATCAGCAGTCAACGATATTGTCTTTACCATTGGTCCGGCAGGAACTGGAAAAACCTACACCTCTGTTGCACTGGCTGTGAAGGCTCTCAAGGAACAAAAAGTGAAAAAAATTGTACTGGCTCGTCCCGCTGTAGAAGCCGGTGAAACGCTCGGTTTTCTGCCCGGCGACCTGCGCGAAAAGATTGATCCCTACCTTCGTCCGCTTTATGATGCACTTGAGGATATGATTGAACACGATCGACTGGAACTCAATATTGCCAAAAACATCATTGAGATTGCGCCCTTAGCCTACATGCGTGGACGCACACTCAATAATGCATTTGTAATTCTGGATGAGGCGCAGAATACCACCAACATGCAGATGAAGATGTTTTTGACACGTATTGGCTATAACAGTCGAGCTATTATTACGGGTGATATCACCCAGACTGACCTCCCACGCAGACATAAATCAGGTCTTATTTCCATTCAGGATATCCTTAAAGGAATTGATGGCATTTCGTTTGTGTATCTCGATGAAAACGATGTTGTTCGCCACAAACTGGTACGCGATATTATTGAGGCCTACGACAAGTACGAGAACAAAAATGAGAAATAATTTTAAGGAGTTCTCATGTTCTATTCACGAACTCCTTACTGTTGTCTCCCAGCACTAAACTTGATACGTTATAACTATGAAGATCCAAACTGATACTATTGCCCATCCCTTGTACGAAGGGACATTCAGCGTTGGCCTAGACAAAAAATTTAATCGCATAGACCGTGACGACCCACCAGCCGAAGGAGCCCTTAAAATTTCACTGAATCCTTTCCTGATTCAATCCGGCGACAAAAATATCCTATTTGATGTAGGCATCGGCGACTTTGGTGAAGATACCAGCACTGATACGATTAAGGAGAATCTTGATCAATTGGGTCTTACGGAATACGACATCACCGATATCTTTGCCAGTCACCTACATTACGATCATATTGGCGGGCTGGCCGGCCGTTCCAATGGGTTCTGGGAACTCACTTTTCCCGATGCCCAGATCTGGGTTTCGGGTAATGAGTGGCATAAAGTGATAGAAATGGACGAGTACTACGATGATGAAAAGACGGAATTTGTTCATTTCCTCGATGCCAAAGCAGATCTACAGTTTCTCGATGATGAGGATCAGCCCTATCCCGAAATTGCCGTCAAAAAGATTGGCGGACACACTGAGTTTTCGCAAGTTCTTCTTTTTGATGATGGTAAACAGAAATATATGATGGCGGGCGATGTGCTGGCCACACGCGGCGAGGTCAATCGCAAGTTCGCGGCCAAATACGATTTTGACGCCGATCAGAGTATGAAAGCCCGTAAAGAACTCACTCAAAAAGCCTATGAAGAGCAGTACACGGTGATGGGGTATCACGACTCCCATCATCCCCTGTTTAATCTTACGGAATATGATGAGCAGCAGGGATACAAAATTGAAGCAGTTTAGACTTTGCGTGCTGCAGTGCTAAGATGCAGTTCAAAATCGATATACTTCAACTTACTGACAGTCAGGCATCTTTAGTTAACAAGAACTTTTTTAAAAATGTCATTACCTGATTTTACAGATAAAATAATCACTTTTTTGAATGAGCAGAATATGCCTGCTCATATCGATGCAGCGGTAATCCTCGGCTCTGGACTGGGCGGATTTACTGAACATATCGATAATCCCCATACTATTGCCTATGAGGATATCCCTGGTATGCCGGTCTCCTCGGTGCAGGGGCATGCCGGTCAACTTATTTTCGGGGATATTGACAACCACTCGGTTATGGCTTTTTCAGGTCGATTTCATCATTACGAGGGTTTTTCGTTTGAGCAGGCAGCAACTCCGGTCTATCTATCTCATGCCCTTGGCGCTGACAAGCTTATTATTTCAAACGCAGCTGGCGCTATCAACACCTCTTTTTCGGTAGGCGATCTGATGGTAATCAAAGATGTGATCCGTAATAACATGACTATCACACCACAAGGCCATCAAAAATATCGGTACCGACACCACCAATGGGTCGATGACGTGCGTCAAATGGCTGCTGATTTTGGACTGGTAACTCAGCAGGGTACGTATATCTATTCCAAGGGCCCCAATTATGAGACCAAGGCGGAAATCCGATCATTTCGTCGTATGGGCGCTGATGCCGTAGGAATGTCCACAGCCCCCGAGCTCTCAGAAGCGGCCAGACTAGAGCTAAAGTCCGTGGCTATATCACTGATCAGCAACATGGCGGCCGGCGTTACCAAGGGCAAGCTCAATCACGATGAGGTGAAGGCAGCAGCTGATTCGCGTAAGGAGGATTTTGCCAAGTTAGTAAAGAAGCTAGTTGCCGAGCTATAATTCGAAACATTGTGCTGTTTGAAATGTTCTCGCTTCAACGAATGGCCTTTACAAGGTTTAGTACACTTCAAAAGTGTACTAAACCTTGTAAAATTCTCATTCAAAGCTTCAATCAACCGCTAATTCTGCTGCAGTGAATAGACACTCCCCTTTTGTTGAATCGTCAATTCGTCGGTGCCGGGTGCAATATCAAAGGATTGTCGATAGTAAGCCGAATCTCTCTCAATCTCATACAAAAACAGTCGATCTGGCTTATTGGCCCGGTAATTGCCTTTAATATCCCCAGCAGAAAACTCAATGGATTCGCCTACATCGATCCGTTGAAACTTTTCCTTATCAATTGCGATAGTGGGATTAACGTCCATACTGTTGCTGCTTTCTTTATCCCATATCTCAATGGTCACATCATTTAAAGAAACGTTTTCAATATGAATTTGGCGATCCATATTACTCCCTGTCGAGGAGCAGCTGTACAAAGTCAACACAATGATTCCGAAAGCAGCGATGATAAATAAGCGGTTTACTGGTAACATAACGAGCAGTTTATGAACACGAGTTCTCACCCTATACTACCCGTGCAAAACTTCAATAACTACTTTCGGATTTAAGGTGTAGTACACTTTGAAAGTGTGCTACATCAGTTTTACATATCCAGTGATTGTTGGTCACCGTATTTTTCCAGGTATTGCTGTAGCTTTAATTTGCGGCGGGTGCTGTCGCTGGTCATGTAGCGTGTCTTTCCATAAATGGGACGCTCTTGCCAAGCGCGATCGAAGCGACCAAAAATCCAGAAGATGCCCGAGTAGCTGTTGGGATCGCGCCCATCGATGGCATACCGATTGTTGAGCTCAATCAAATAAGCTAACGCTGTCTCGGGGTTGGGGGTCCACTCCAGCACCTTTTTTCCCCATAGCATGCGCAGGTAATTGTGGATGATGCCCTCCTCACGAAGCTGGGTTTGTGCGGCATTCCAGATCTCGTCGTGCGTCTGTGACTGGGCAAACTCTTCAAGCTCGTAGATATATTCCCGCGGATCGTCTTTGTGCTCCTCCAGCGACTCCAGTGCCCAGTCTGGCAGCGAATCGTACTGGTCGTAGTTGGGCTCGTGATGCGCAAAATGAAATCCCACTTCGCGCCATGTAATTACCTCGTCCAGAAAGCCATCCACATTGGGATCGCCATTAAAAAAGCCGCCGGTCGATCCCTTATTAAAAGTGATATCATCAAGGTCCCATTCCTCTGGCTGGTGATCGAGCACTGCATCCACGATTTCATATTCTGATATCTTGCCAAAATGCAGCCATGGACTCAACCCGCTTGAAGCGTTAATATCAGGATCATTACGGTGCTCATCATACTTCGAAAGTCCATACTGAATAAACTGTCCCAGCTTGCCAAGTGCGGCCTGACGCGTACCCTGTAGCTCAATTTTGCCCACATCGTGATTAATCGGCAGCGAACTGATAAATGACTCTTTATTTGAAAGATGCGACTCAGCAGAAGGATATTTCGCTAAGAAATCATCACTTAGCTCAATTGTTTGTTGGTTTTCAAGCTCATCAAGAGGATCTTTTTTCGGCGGATGCGTGAAGCAATCAATAAAATTACGCTGCATGATCTTCCGGAAAAAGTAGGCATTGTATGGCGCCTTGTCGGTAAGTCCCAGCGGGATCAGTCCGTTCGAATCCACGGTGATGTAGGGCACCTCCAATTTGGGACCCACTTTTTTATTGTGATCTCGGATAATATAGACAGGATACTCATCGGAAATGACCGCAGCCGCATTTTCGGCAAGTTCGTAAAGCAAGCCGCGACCGGCATCGTGCTCGTCCTCCAGATATGGATAATAGTTCAGATCATGTTCCCTGGCATACTCAAAGTTCTCCTCCATACCTTCCATGATGAAATGGTGAAAGCGATCAGCCGCCCAGGGATAATCGCAATTTAACCCTTCATAGATCAACAGCGGTTTGCCCAGCTTGTTGGCCCATCCCACGGCGTACTCTAGCGCATAATTGTACTGAAAGCGGCGGTTCGTCTGCATCCAGTACAACACATAGTCTCCATCGGGATTGGGTTCTTTGTCATTTCGTTCAAAAACACGCTTGCCATTGATGTTTTTCATAGCAAAAATTAATTGCAATTACTTCGGCCTCTCCAACAGCAAACAAATAGACGCCATTCCGGATATTCAAGTCAAATGTAAACAAAAACCTCAGCCCACTTAAAGACTGAGATTTCAATATGAATTTTAACGTTAAGTGTCAGCTAGTTTGTAAATGTAACCGTCCACCCCTGATATTCTCCCACAATCTTGCGCATATTCGGATATTTATTTTGTACAATTTTGTCACTTTCTCCTTCCGAAATTATATTGTTACGGACATATTTATCAATTTTTTTGTACTGTGCTTCACTCCCACGAACAGCCGAAACGGTTTTATAAGTGATTATTAAAGCAACATTAAAATCACCACTCTCCGGAAGATCACTGACCATTACATTCCAGCCCTTTATATAGCCTTGTTACTGGCTGTATTTCATAGCTGGTACCCATGTTTTGAAATACCTTCCAGATAGTAGGGAACCATATTTTCGGCTACTTTTACATAGGTTCCAACAGTAACTTCACCACTGGTGTCAAAATATTCATACCGCTCTAGTTGCGCAAAAGCTGTTCCTGAGAAGTGTATTAGTATCAAGCCCATCAATATTGTTTTCATCACCCACTCCATTTATTCGTTATTCAACTTTTACTGATGAATTATTTTTAAATCCTATAGTATAATTCGATTAGCACCTAAGTCAATAGAAATCAATACTATAAGCTATAGTAAGTATTTATTCACCGGTTGCACTATTACTTTTCCTTTACACCAGTTTTCAATTAAGGGTGTGTTGCAATGTTCTGGGAAATTGCCTATTAATAAGTGTATTTATAACACTTAGAGATATTAACTTATGGTATCTTCAGGGTTAAGATCGATAATGCTAAAATTAGTTGGACTGTTTTTGCTAATGGCCTTTGCCTCTTCAGCGTTGGCCCAACGCAGTAGTACAGACATCCATGACCCGGTAATGATCAAGCAGGACAGCACCTATTACGTGTTTGCCACGGGGTGGGGCATTTCTGTTAAATCATCCACGGATATGGAAAAATGGTCTCGTCAGAAACCTGTTTTTGCAAAAGCGCCCGAATGGACCTCGGAGGTCGTCCCGGATTTTAACAACGTGGAATGGGCACCCGATATCACGAAGCACGAAGATACCTACTACCTGTATTACTCAGTCTCCGAGTTTGGTAAAAACAACTCAGCTATCGGAGTGGCTACCAACAAAACGCTTGATCCCGATGATTCTAATTACCAATGGACTGATCATGGTCCCGTGGTGCAATCGGTGCCCGGCCGTGACCTTTGGAATGCCATCGATCCTAATCTGACATTCGACGAAAACGGAACGCCATGGCTTTCGTTTGGCTCGTACTGGCTAGGGCTAAAACTTGTGAGGCTGAAGGATAACTTAATTGAGATCGCTGAAAATCCACAGACCTGGCACACCATTGCCAAACGACATCGTGACTGGAAAATGGAGCCCCGCGACGCCGGTAACAGCATGTCCAGTGATATCGAAGCACCCTTTATCTTTAAAAAGAATGGATACTACTATCTGTTTGCATCTTGGGATCAGTGCTGCTCGGGCAAAGAAAGTACGTACAAAATTGTAGTCGGACGATCGAAAGATATTACCGGTCCCTACATCGATAAAGAAAACGAAAAGATGATCCACGGCGGCGGTAGCCTGGTGGCCAAAGGCAATGATGAATGGGTAGCTGTCGGGCATCAGGCAGTCTATACTTTTGACGGCATCGATTACCTCATTTTCCATGGCTATGACAATTCTGACGAAGGCGATTCGAAGCTCATCATCCGAAAAATTACCTGGCAAAATGGTTGGCCCACTATTTCGCTGGATGAATCCTAACTAATCATCAATAAACAGATTATGAAGTCACTAACCACTTTTGTGTTTACTGCAACGCTACTTTTGTGCCTAACTGTAAGTTCGGCGCTGGCCCAGTTTGAACATGATCAAATCCCGATTCATGACCCTGTTATGATTAAGCACGACGGCAGCTACTATGCTTTTGCCACGGGTAACGGCATCGCCATTTGGTCGTCACCGGATATGAAAGAGTGGACGGCTGAGAAGCCTGTTTTTGACGAGGCTCCAGAATGGACGTTCGATCTTGTCCCTAACTTCGACAATGTCGAGTGGGCTCCGGATATCGTCGAACACAACGGTACATTTTACCTGTACTATTCAGTCTCACAGTTTGGACGAAATAATTCGGCCATTGGTGTGGCAACCAACGAAACGCTTGATCCCGATGCCCCAAATTACGAATGGACGGATCACGGTCCCGTGGTACAATCGGTACCAGGCCGCGATATGTGGAATGCAATCGACCCCAACCTGGCGTTTGATGATAACGGTACACCCTGGCTGACATTCGGCTCCTTCTGGCGGGGGCTCAAAATTGTGAAGCTGCAGGATAACCTCACCGAAATCGCCCGATCGCCACAACAATGGCATACCCTTGCCAAGCGGTATCGTAACTGGAAGCTGGATGAGCGCGACGCCGGTGATGCTGCCAATCCCGAGTTGGATTACGAGAAACTCTATTCGGAAGACATGCTCGAAGCAGCTAAAAACATGGAATATGGAGCCGTGGAAGCACCTTTCATCTTCAAGAAAAACAATTATTACTACCTGTTTGTATCGATGGATCGCTGTTGCCGCGGCCTGGACAGTAGTTACAAAATAAAGGTAGGCCGCTCGAAAAATATTACCGGTCCCTATCTTGATAAGTCCGGTGAAAAGATGATTCACGGCGGTGGCACGCTCATCGCATCAGAAAATGAAGACTGGGCGGCCGTAGGTCATCAGGCAGCATATACTTTCGATGGAACCGACTACCTGATCTTCCACGGCTATGACAAATCTGATGAAGGTAAAGCCAAGCTGGTTATCAGAAAAATAAATTGGAATGACGGATGGCCCAGCATTTCGCTGTAACCTGCGATGGAACTTTTGGTATTGCAGTGCATTGGTTATTATCTGTGGCTAATTTATCCTCCAATTTTTCAAATCTAGCAAGATGATTTTCACCCCAGGTATAATTTTTGATATGGACGGCGTGATCGTCCACAGCAACCCCGCACACAAAAAAGCCATCCAAATTTTTTGCAAAAAACATAACCAGGATGTCTCCCAGACGTTCCTTGAAAATCGTCTCTATGGCCGCACAAATAAAGAATGGATTCCCGAACTTTTTGGGGATATCAGTGCTGATAAACTCAAAGAGCTGGCCGATGAAAAGGAACAGATGTTCCGGGATATGTTTACACCCGAGGATAATATTGTCGATGGGATCCACCAGTTTCTCGAAACGCTGAGCGAGCAGGATATCCCAATGGCAGTGGCTACGTCGGCACCCCGCGAAAATGCTGATTATATTTTATCTCGGCTTTCAATAGAAAAATATTTCCAAACGGTGCTCGACTCCTCGCATGTCACCAAGGGCAAACCCGATCCGGAAGTGTATCTCAAAACATCCGAAGCACTGAACAAGAAGCCCGAGCAATGTTTGGTTTTTGAGGATTCGGTTTCAGGTGTCGAGGCCGGACGCAACGCCGGCGCCAAGGTAATTGGCGTAACGACTACGCATAGCGAAGAAGAGCTGCCCCCCTGCTCACTGATGATCAGTGATTTCAAGGGGCTATCCCTCTCCGAAGTACTTTCCTTGGCATCAGCCTAAAAAATATTACATCAGTTTGTTTCTGTAACATCCCCGGAACCGAGATACTCGAACTGCTTCGCCTTGTCTTCGATCATGACCTTAAAACTGCCATTCTCGATGATCATTTTGCCGTTTCGGTCGGCATAGGCCAAATCCGATGGCGCAAGCTGAAATTCCACATTTTTACTTTCGCCCGGCTTCAACTTGATCTTCCGGAAACGCCGCAGCCGTTTTACATCCGGCGTTACGCTCGAAGCATATAAATCAGAAGTATAGAGTTCGACCGTCTCCTTACCAGATCGGTCCCCACTGTTGGTTACCTCAATTGAAACCGTCAGCTGTCCTCCACTACGCAGCGTATCATCGCTAATGGAAAAGTTATCGTAGCTGAAGGTCGTGTAACTCAACCCATCACCAAACTCGAACTGAGGATTGTAGCTGGCAGAGTAGTTGTAGACTCCTTCCGTGCTTTCCTGATCTTCGGAGGGTTTATGTATGTATCCCACCAACGAGTTCGGGTAGCGAGGATAATTGTACGGCAACTTGCCGGAGGGATTTATCTCCCCAAAAAGGATATCAGCCAGCGCATCTCCGCCGAAATTACCCGGCTGATAAATCTGAATAATACCGTCCATTTGCTGCTCAAACTTACTGATAATCCGGGGGCGCCCTTCATTAAGTACCAATACAACAGGAGTGCCCGTTGCGGCCACTTTTTGAGCCAGCTCAGTCTGCTTGCTAGAAATGTAGAGGTCGCTGAGATTACCTGGAGTTTCAGTCTTCGAATTTTCACCCAGACACATTACAACAACATTTGCCTCCTTGGCCTGCCTCACCGCCTCATCAAGCTGCTCGAAATGCTGCGCATAATAATTGCCATCGTTATCGTACTGTACGCCGGGGACATAACGCACGTTTTGATCGCCAATAGCATTCTTGATCGCTTCTAAAATCGTATTGTACGCTCCGGCAAACTCCTCGACCTTGTCTCCCTGCCAAGAATAGGTCCACGCGCCGTTTAGCGTGCGCATGCTGTTAGCATTGGGACCCGTTACCAGTACTTTGGTCTGCTTCGACAGCGGCAGAATCTCATCTTTGTTTTTCAGCAGGGTGATAGACTCCGCTGCCATATCGTATGACGCCTGCTCAAACTGGTCGCTACCAAATTGAGGATAATCTTCATAATTTGTTACCGGCCGTTCAAAGAGATTCAGTGCCATCTTCACCTTCAGGATGCGACTCACAGCATCATTAATACGAGATTCCGGGACTTCCCCTTCCTTGACGAGCTCGATCAGTCCATTGGTAAACGCCTCATATTGATACGGCACCATTGACATATCGATACCCGCATTGATAGCTATCTTAATCGCTTCTTTATTGCTTGTAGCCACCTTATCACGGTTATGAAGATTCTCAATATCAGCCCAGTCGGTAACAACCAATCCTTCAAATCCCAGTTGCTCTTTTAACAAGCCAGTTAAGAGCTCCTTGTTGGCATGCATGGGCACACCATTGATAATACCACTATTCACCATCACCGTATGAGCACCAGCTTCCACGGCAGCTTTAAAGGATGGCAAATGGTATTCGTGCATTGCATGATCAGAAATATTTGATGGTGTACGATCTTTGCCGGATGCCGGCGTTTGGTATCCCAGGTAGTGTTTCATTGTCGATGCTACGTGCTCCGCGTCACCAACATTATTTTGTGCCCCTTCATAACCGTCGACCATCTCCTTTCCTAACTCGGAAATCAGGTACGGGTCGGCGCCAAAGGTTTCAAAAAGTCGTGGAAATCGCGGATCATCCCCTAAATCAAGCACTGGTGAAAAGGTCCATGGAATGCTACTGCCGCGGGTTTCATAAGCAGTAATTTCAGCAGCTTTGCGCACTAGATCACGATTGCGACTTGCAGCCTGCCCTATTTGCTGCGGAAACATGGTAGCACCGGCCGTGTAAGTTGCTCCGTGAATAGAATCGATGCCATAAAGAATAGGAATCCCCAAACGGCTATCTTTGGTTGCCACCTGCTGGATTTTATTGATCACCTGGTACCATTTCTGACGTGACAGCGCCCGGTTGTTGGCCGTATTCAAGACCGAGCCAACATGATGATCCACAACTGCTTTTTCCAGGGCCTTTTCATCCAGCTCCAGGGGACGCTTGCTGGCGTACCGGGATTCCCCTTTGCCAATTACATCCAGCGTAATTTGTGTCATCTGACCTACTTTCTCTTCCAGCGTCATTTTCTCCAAAAGCTGAGAAGCACGTTGCTCAACAGCTTTAGAGAAAAGATCGGCACCTCCAGCAGATTGCTGTTCTTGAGCTTTTACGGTTGAAGTCCCCATAGCGACGAAAATGAGGACACAAAATGCTCTTTTAACTATCGTACTGATATACTGCTTCATAATGATAGGTTTAAATTGGACAGTTGTCTTACTGAAAGGTTAATGGTCTGATTTCTATTTTGGTGTTAATCCCATTGCTTTGATATAGCCGGGATTAGGACGGCTATTTTCAAACTTCATATTTTGCAAAAACTGATTTAAAATCGCTTTGCTTTCTTCCATCTTCGGCCGATATTTTCGGAGCGTTTCAAAATCCGATCCCCAGTGCTTCTGAAAAGTCACAATCTTATCCCAGCCTTCGGGCTTGGGGATAGATATCACCCCGCTACTGTCGGCCATTTTCTTGTACGGCCAAAACGACCAGCCAATGTCATTTTTCTCCAGTAAAGTGCGAAAGCTCGCGATCCATTTGTTATCGTTTTCGCCGGATTCGCCAAGCCAGAGTGGTACATTATATTTCTTCCGGAAATCCACATAGGCCTGAATTTGCTCCTGCTCAGGAGGCATCCAGTACTTATGAAAAGAGTAGATCATATTGTCGGCAAACGGCTTCCCGAAAACATCAAAATTTGTTGACCACTGCGCTCCTTCAACAATAATGATATGATTGGGATCAACAACACGTATGGCTTCAGTGATTTGTTTGTACAACGGCACCAAATACTTATTCAGTTTGTCATATCCTTCAAATGTGGGTATAGCCTCATTCAAAAGATCGTATCCCAATACAGTGGGTTCATCCTTATAGCGGTGGGCCAACTTTTTCCATATTTCAATAACGCGCTGCTGGCTAGCCTCACTTTTGAACAAGAAAGGATATCCCCATCCATTGTCAATATTTTCGCCCGTCTGTCCACCGGGGGCCGCATGCATATCCAGAATAAGATACAGTCCCTCCTGTTTGCACCACTTAACTAATTGATCCAGACGCTTGAAACCTGACTCCAACCACACATCGGGATGGCGTTCGGGTGTCAGAATACGGTAATCGATAGCTACGCGCGCACTATTCATCCCAATATCTTTGATATAGGCGATATCCTCTTGGGTAATATAGTTATCGCGATACTGCTCCCAGAAGTCACGCGCTGCGGCCGGTCCGATCAACTGAGAGATAACCTCGTTAATCTGACGTGGTGAAGTTGCCTTGTCAAATTTCCACATATATCCCTCGGGCAGCAGCCAGTTGCCCAACCCAATGCCTTTTAGAAAAAGCGTATCCCCATTTGGTTTGATTAGCTCATCTCCCCGAACCGTCACAAAATCGTCCGTAGATACCGAAGAATCCTGTGCCTTCCCCAGCATTGGCAACAGCCATAGCGCTACTACAATACAAGCTGCTAAGCCCTTAGTAACTGAGTGGACATTTAGTTTTCTCTGCTTCATACTGCAAATGGGATTCTTGGATTAAGAAAATTAATTCGATGAAAGTTGATCCAGAAACTGATAGCGTTCACGATGCTGCACGCGACGCAAGCGCGTGTTTACATCAATCTGCATAAAATGCGGGGTATTACCCTGTGTCAACGGTACCCAGGTAGGCACCCCCAAGCCATTGGGATCACCAGTTTTAATAAACTGGGCAAAATAGTTCTGCATAATATTGGAAACCTTGTAATCCGCTGGTGTCCATTTATAGACCTTATTGGTTGGCAGGTTGCCCATCGCGTATTCAATCTCTGCGGAGTGTACAGCAAATTCTGCACGGGACGTATCATCCGATGCTTTAGCTGCCGGGCGCGGATGGCTGTAATAATAACGATAAACCGGCTGATCGCTGGTCTTGCTCTGCATGTTACTCCACTTCCACGTACTAAAAGCGATAAACCGATCACTGGCCAATGCGGTTGCCGATTCGATAACTTCTTTTTTGTTGGATGCAGGATAATAGCTCAAAATTTGATCGGCCTTGTCATCATATAGCTGGCGCACGGCATTTTTGTAATTTTGTGGTGTCGGTTTCTGGCCGCGCAAAATGGCCTGGTAGTTGGATTCACCTGAATTCCATCCCACCAAGAGCGGTACCTGTGACTGCTGGCCGTTTTCAAAAATCTTGTAAGGGGATTTCGGTAAGAAGTGCCCGTCTATGGTGATCGGAAACCGTGGCACATTCTGCTGTGCTGTGGTGGCCAGCAGGCTATCGGCTGAAAGTTTCCTCATCTCAGACAGCGATTGGGCTCCAAGAATAGAAGCAAACTTTTCGCCCACCTTTTCCCCTTGATCCAGAGACGTGGCCGACAGCGCACCCAAGATCGATCCACTTTCTCCAATAGCGCCACGAAACAGATCCCGCGACAGCGGCGAAGCCATCAACGCACTTACTGAAATAGAACCCGCCGACTCACCAGCAATCGTAATCTTGTCCGGATCCCCGCCAAAGGCTACGACGTTTTCTTTCACCCACTTAAGGGCTTGTGCCTGATCAAGTAGGCCGTAGTTGCCAGAAGCACTATTGGATGATTCAGCCGTCAATTCGGGGTGGGACAAAAATCCAAATACACCCAGCCTATAATTAATTGTAATGGTTACGATGCCTTTATTACGGGCCATACTTTCGCCCTCATATCGTGGCTCCGTCCCATCGCCTGCGATAAATCCGCCGCCATAAAAATAGACCAGTACCGGCAGATCGGCATCCTGGGATTTCGCGGGAGTCCATACATTCAGATACAGGCAATCTTCGCTCATCCCATCAGAACGAAATACCATATCGCCGAAAATGCTACGCTGCATGCAACGGGGACCAAATTGGTTGGCTTGTCGTACGCCCTCCCAATCTTTGGCCGGCTGCGGTGCTTTCCATCGAAGGTTACCAGTAGGTGGCTGGGCGAAAGGAATTCCCTTAAAAATCTTAACGCCGGAATCGTCAACGCCTTGCAACTTACCTTGTTCAACTTCGACTTGTGGCACTTCAGCATTCAACTGGGCATGAGCTGCGGGAACTAATAGGACAACAATCGACAGTAGACCAAGCAGTTTTTTCATAATAACAGTTATTAGGTTCAAAGATAAAAGGTGGCTATCATCTGCCCTACTTTTGATAGACACGTACATAATCGATCTTCATTGTCTGTGGAAATTCGGTTGTTTCATCGGGATTCCCAGGCCAGTCGCCTCCAACGGCAATATTCAGGAGAATGAAAAAAGGGGCGTCAAATTCACTCATCGCTGTCGACTGGATATTTAGTGAGTAGTATTGCTCCCCGTCAAAAAACCACTTAATTTGCTCCTCATTCCATTCAATAGCATAGGTGTGGAAATCCTGCGAAAGCTTTTCCGAATGGGTCAACGAACCTCCCTGGTAGGTGTGGTTACCATCACTATCTTGCCAGTGGGCGGTACCATGCAAAATGCTATCATTTTCGCCGCCGCCGATCATTTCCAAAATATCAATTTCGCCGGTAGCCGGCCAGGTGGTACCTTCAAAAATATTTTTGCCTAACATCCAGAAAGCAGGCCATATACCTTGTCCTTCAGGCATCTTGATCCGCGCTTCTACACGGCCGTATTGCCAATAATGATCATTCTCATAGGTGATCATGCGGGCCGAGGTATAGTTGGCGCCCTCGTAATTTTCTTCACGCGCCGTAATCGTCAGCACGCTGTCGGCCACCTGCGCATTATCGAGGCGATCGGTATAATACTGCAGCTCATTATTGCCCCAGCCGCTTGCGCCTATTTCAAAATTCCATTTATCAGGATCTGGCGCCCCTTCGTAGTTAAATTCATCGCTCCACACCAATTCATATTCATCACTCGTCGTTGTTGTATCCTGCTCTTCCTCTCCGCCGCCGGAGGTCGTAATACCTTTATCATCGCCACAGGCATTCAAGGTTAGAACCAAGCTGATGACAAAAGAGAAAAGGAGTATTTTTTTGATTGAAGTAGAGAGCATAGCAAAAATGTTAAACCGTTCTAAAATTATTTCCATACAAAGGTGCCCACCGACCCGCTCTTGAGCGTAGGCGATACCGATTCACCGTCAAAGCTAATATTGAACGTTTCCGAAGACTCACCGTCGTTCAACACAATCAAGACTTTGTTTCCACTGGGCGTTTTAAAAGCAACGTTCTTGAGGTTGGCCGTCATATTGCTGGCAATACGCTTTGAGCCTGGGCGTACAAATTTTGATGCCGAAGCAATTATGTAATAAGAGGCATTTCGCTCGATAGAATTGCCGATGGTTAGTGCACCTTTGCAGACATCGCAGCCACCATCGGTATGCGGATCGTAATTCGGATCGGATGCCAGATTCCATTCAATGACATTCTTGCTCCAGTTCCGCGTCGCGCCCACAATAAGATTGCGCACGTGCCAACTCAGATCATCGCTAAAGCTAGCGGATGCCGGAGTGTACTGTTCGGTGAAATACAGGTTTTTTTCTGGATACCTGTTATGTACTTCCGAAAGAGCCGAAATATCTCCTCCATAGAGATGAAAAGCCGAACCGGCAATATATTTCCTGGCTTCGGGATCCGATAAAACCTGTATCGGATATCCGGGATTGTCTGCATTGTGATCCCAAACAATGATCTTGGTATCGAGGTCGGCCTTCTCAAAAGCTGGTCCCAGGTGATCACGAACAAAGGTCTGCTGCTCTTCGGCTTGCATTACCATACTGGGATTGTTGCCCCCATGGAGCGGCTCATTCTGTGGGGTAACCGCGTCAATGTGAATCCCTTTCTCCTGCATGGTCTCAATATATTTCACAAAATATCGAGCGTAAACATCATAATATTCGGGATTGAGACTACCACCGATGGTACTGTTATTCGTCTTCATCCAGACGGGGGCCGACCACGGTGACCCCAGAATCTTGATATCTGGATTAATCTCCAGGATCTGCTGTAAAACCGGTAATACGGTAAACTTATCAGGACCCAGATCGAATTCACTCAGGTCGGGATCGGTCTGCCCTTCCCCCAAATCGTTATATGAAAAGGGACGACGATTCAAATCCGATGAGCCGATGCTTACGCGCAAGTAACTGACACCAATTTGTGTGCTGTCGGTACCAAACAGCTCATGCAAAAGTTCACTCTGCTGGTCGTCCGGCAAATTGTTGATCAGGTAAGCACTACCCCCCGTCAGCGCAAATCCAAACCCATCCATCTTTTGATAAGTTTGCGTGGTATCAACGCTGATAGTAGGATTCCCATTGTTAGTGCTCGAAAACTGCAGGCTTACATTTTGCCTTTCAAAACGAACACTTTTGTCGGCCCGGGTCAGCCAGAAGTTGACATCCGTCTCGTTGGAAGACGGTGTGTGGGTATCCGAATCTTCCTCTCCCCCCGAGGTCGTAATACCTTTATCGTCGGCACAAGCATATAACGTTACGACCGTCATAATGCTGAGGATTAAAAAGAAAGTTTTTCTACTTAAATAAGAAAACATATCATCTCACAAAAAAGATCGCTGACCTACATTAAGCACTTAAAATGAGCCCGGTAGCCAGCATTACACTGCTACTGGGCTCGGGATATCAATTTTACTCTTTAGGTGTAAAGGTATATTGAAATGCCAAGTTAATGTCACTGTAAATCGCAGCAACAACCAGTTTATCTTGTGTTAATTCCTGGATTTTATACGATATATTACTTTCAGGAGTAGCAGTTACACCACTGTCTCCCGCTTTGTAAACAGCCATGTAGGCCCCTTCACCATTAATTTTCAATTGATTCCCAGAAATTGAATAATTAAACATTCCTGATCCCCAGGCAGAATAATTGGAATTTATCGTACCCCAATCATAACAACCAGCTTGGCCGTTGGCTATAATATCACCTGGAAACGGATTTTGATCCGGTTCACTATCAACCCAGATATCTCCCTGAAGATTTCTGTTCATCGTTCCGTCAAGGTTAAATGTATATTCATCGTTGAATTGGCAACTGCGCCCGTCAACATCTGCTGCTGTATAAGCGTAATACTGGGTACCAAAGTCAGCTGTTCCAATCCAAACGGCTCCAGGTTCAGGATTCAGCACCCATGTCTTGCCATCACAGCCCGTTAGTATTTTCAAATCACCAACACAAGCATTTTGAGCTACATTCAGGGTACTGCTAGCCGTATCAGAGCCAGCTTCTCCGAAAGCCCTCAGCTTGATATTGTAATCACCTGCCTGGGAGTAGAAGGCAGTATCAACTTCATTACCTTTCTGCCAACCATTTCCAGTACCAAGGTCCCATTGCCACATGAAAGCCCCTTCAGTGGTGCTCTCCAACACATACGTATTTTCCTCACCAGATACCTCTGTAACTGTAAATGATGCATCAGGAGGGGTAGATCCCAATTCTCCGCTCGTCGAACTATCGCTACAGGCCGACATCAACAGGCTCACAAAAAGTACTACTATCAGCGAAAGTCGATTTTTCGTATTTGTTGCATTGTTAAAATTATCCATAATGGTAAATATCTTTCAGTTTAGATTTATATACCGATGGTCTTCCACATCATATTGACATCATAATTCTTAAATATGATATGTATGACCACCGGGATAGCGATTAAGATTGCCAATTACTGGTAACCCTCATTTTGTTCGAGCGCCGAATTGTTAAGAGACTCCAGCGGTATCGGCAGCACTTCGTGCACGCCTTCCACAAATCCTTCATCGGCTAACACATCCGCTGCACGACCGGTGCGCACCAAGTTGAACCATCGGTGACCCTCGGTAGCGAGCTCCAAATGCATTTCACGATAAATATTGTCGAGCGTCGCAGCCACAGGTCCCAGGCCCACTCGGTCCCGAACTTCGGTAAGTAAGGCTTCTGCCCGGGCATCACCTGAACCATTCAACCGTACTTGGGCTTCGGCCTCAAGCAGGTAGGTACCCGCCAGGCGAACCTCTATATAGTCGTTGGGATAGTTGAGAGCAACGACTCCATTTGCAGCCGTATATTCTTGTAGCGGCGCAAATTTCTCAATAAAGTATCCGCTACCGTCGTAACCCTCCTCGTAGCTGGCTGTTCCATTATCTTGCATGCTTCCAATATCTGCAATGGTGTAATCGAACCGGGGATCACCTTGCAGGGCATCAACTAGTACCTGTGTTATAGGATTAAAACCGTACCCACTACTGTACTTGGGGCCGCTATAACCACGAGGGCCAACCATTTGCACATACACATTACCTTGAATATTGCCGCTGCCGAAAAATCCCCAATCAGCCTGTTGTTGCGATGTGTGGGTGATTTCAAAAATTGACTCCGAATTAAATTTGTTATCCGGACTAAAGATATCAGGATAGTTATCTACCAATTCATAGGCCGACGATGTATTTACCTGGTTTAAAAGATCAGCAGCACGCTGCATTTTGGCCTGATCTTGACCATCTCCAACTTCCCACATCAGTGATTTCGCCAGAAATGCCCGAGCAGCGCCTTTGGTAGCACGCCCTTGTTCATTGGCCGGTAGCGGAGCTGATGGCAAATCTGGAATCGCAGCAGAAAGATCCTCATCAATCTGTGCATATACATCTGCAGGTGGTGCCTGTTCTTGCTGGTAAATTTCACTTGTCTCAAGCGGACTCGTAATTAACGGGACATTACGAAATAGACGAACCAACCAGAGGTAATAGTAGCCGCGTAAGAATCGGGCTTCAGCAACATATCGTGCTTTTTTTGCTGAATCCATTCCTTCAATTCCTTCAATTCTTTGAAGTAAAAGGTTTGCCCTGTTAATACCGGCATAGCTTCGGCTCCAGTAGCCTGCTTGCGGCCCCACGGCACCACTCAGATCATACGAATTCCAAGCCTGCCAACTTGTTACATCGTTCGGACCACCACCACCGGCATTCATACCAGCGGTAGCACTGTTGAGAGGACCCAAAACAGGTACATAGGTACCATCAGGCCCGCCTGTTTGCCACGAAATAGGATTATACGCAGCAACCAATGCGGCAAATGCCTGGTCTGGAGTCTTATAATAATTAGACTCCAGCTGTTGTCCTTTGGGCTCCACGTCCAAGACGCTATCACAGGAGGCAAAGGAAACGATTACAGCCAAACACATTAGATATGTAAGAAAACGTTTCATCATTATCACCAATTATTGAGTAGTTGAAATTTGTCTGATTTAGAATGTGACATTTACGCCAACTTGGAAAGATCGAGCTTGTGGGTAAATCCCACGATCGATACCATAGCTATCTCCACCTACCTCAGGATCGAAACCGGAATATCCGGTTATCGTCGCCAGGTTCTCGGCACGCACGTAAAAACGTGCACGCTGAACACCAAAATTCGAGGCCAGCTCAACTGGCAAGGTGTAGCCAAGCTGCAGGGTTTTAATCCTGAAATAGCTTCCATCAGACAAATAAAATTCAGATGGATTCGTAAAGTTATTATTTGGATCATCGTCGGAAAGACGCGGATAAGAATCTGACGTGCCCGGCCCGGTCCAGCGGTTTAGTGCCCTTGTCGTGTAGTTGGCCGAAGCAATATCGAGGCGTCGCAGTCCCTGGAAAATTTCATTTCCATAAACACCTTGTCCAAACATCTTGATATCAAACTGCTTCCAGTTTGCAGAAAGATTGATACCAAATGTCCAAGGCGCAGTAGGATTACCGATGAAGGTACGATCTTCGCTCGTAATCTGACCGTCTCCATCAATATCTTTCCAGCGAAAATCACCCGGTTGTGCATTCGGTTGGATGGGGTTTCCGTCAGAATTCGTGTAGTTGTTTACCTCTTCTTGCGTCTGGAAAATACCTTGCGTCTCGAAACCATAAAACGATCCAATAGGATGGCCGACTTCGGTTCGGGTGAGCTCATACGCACTAGCCTGCAGTGGAATAGATCCCGTCAGGAAATCATTTTCACCAATATCCGTCACCTCGTTTTTATTATACGAACCGTTGGCGGTAATATTGAATCCATAGTCGTTAAACTGTTTATCGTAACCCAGCTCAAGTTCAACACCATCGTTCGTCAAACTTGCTACATTACCAAAAGGATCACCACTTGCTCCTACGTAGGAGGGTATTTCAACCTGGAGCAGCATTCCTGATGTCTTTTTGTGGTAGTAATCGAACGTTACAGAGAAATCACTCAGCAACGTTGCGTCAAAACCAACATTAATCTGACTGGTTTCTTCCCATTCCAGACTAGGATTGGCTGGGGCGTTGGGACTTGCACCGGTATAAATAGTTCCGTTCCCAAACACATAGTTGCGTCCACCAGAAACTGTTGACTGATATTGGAAATCACCCAATGAGCGATCATTCCCATTGATTCCGTATGATCCACGAACCTTCAGATAATCAAGGAACGTATCCGGGAAGAAGTCTTCAGAAGTTGGCACCCAACCCACCGAAACAGCGGGGAAGGTTCCATACTGGTTGTCACTACCAAATCGTGAAGAACCATCAACCCGAAGCACCGCAGTAAGTAAATACCGTCCGTCATAATCGTAATTGACCCGACCGAAGTATGAGTTAAGTGCATATGGCTGGGCTTCGCCACCATAGGCGATACGCTGATCATTTGGCACCGAAAAGTTCATTGAGGCATTCCCGAATTTATCTGCCGGAATAGCCTGAAACGTTCCACCAACAGTAGTAGAACTACTTTCACGCGTACTGGTACCCACCAAGAAATCAAAATTATGTGCATTGAAACTGGTAGTATAGTTAATGGTGTTATCCCAACTCCAAATTAAGTTACGACTATTCTCTCGAGAAAAGCTGTTGTTCCCAGTATTCTGAGAAACGGAGCTTAAGTAGTAGATCGGAGTAAAAGACTCGTAACCATAGAATGCAGGCTTAACCCCGATATCCGTCTTAATCAACAGATTATCGATGGGTTCAATTTGGAGGCTCGCGTTACCAACAATATTGTGGGAAAATCCGTAATTGCCGCGACGTGTTTCGATGTAAGCCAGCGGGTTCGACATCTCTTGTCCAACATACTTAGAGATACCATAGGGATATCCCTCCTCGTTGCGAACAACCGGATTATTACTGTATGGACTACTGTTCATTGTTGCTTCGTCCGTAATCAATACCGGTGTAATAGGATCGAGGTTGATGGCCGAACTCAATGGCCCACCATATTCCGTATTGGTAGCTAAGCTACCTCGATTTCGCTCGTATGTATAACTGAGATTTTCACTAAAGGTTAACCACTCGGTAACATCAACGGTAGAATTTATTCGAAACGATAACTTCCTGTTATGAGAAATCGGTGTAGCTACAATACCCTGCTCATCGTAATATCCCAAAGAAGCAAAGTATGAAGCAGTTTCGTTGCCGCCACTAAAACTAAGATTCTGATTCATCACCGCAGCAGAATTGTTAAAAATCGTTTCCTGCCAGTCGGTACCTTCGCCGTATGACTGCGGATTGGGAAATATCACTCCATTGCCTGCCGCTACGGAAGATTCATTGCGTAGTGTAGCATATTCCCGGGCATTCAACAGATCGAGTCTTGTTTCGGGCCCTTGGACACCATAATAACTGCTGTAGCTTACTTCAAAATCTGAGCGCCCACCACCACTTTTCGTGGTAACAAGCACAACTCCACTGGCAGCACGTGTACCATATATTGCTGCCGAAGCTGCATCCTTTAATACCTGTATCGATTCAATATCACTGGGATTCAGATAGCCAATACCACCATTTTCAATAGGAACACCATCTACAATATACAGTGGATCACTATTATTAATAGAAGTTGTACCCCGGATGCGAACTGATGATTCAGCACCAGGTGCACCGGAACTTGAAGTTACGCGGACCCCAGAAAGGCGCCCTTGCAAAGCATCATCTAATCGCTGAACTGGAGCCTCATCCAAATCTTCAGAGTTTACAGATGATATCGAACCGCTCACATTTTTCTTCTGTTGGGTTCCATATCCAACAACCACAATTTCTTCGCCCATAACGGCTGTTGGAGTCATCGAAATATCCAAATTGGCACGCCCATTAATGGCAATTTCCCGAGTCTGATAGCCGATATATGAAAATATCAACGTATCCTGTAGCGATGGAACCGTAAGATTATACTGCCCGTCTGCCCCGGTCGATGTTCCTCTGTTTGGAGTATTTTTTACTATAATATTAACCCCTGGCAATGTTTCACCGCTTTGTGCATCAGTTACGGTCCCGGACACTTCAGCTGCAGGTATGGGGTCCTTCTTTGGAGACTCTTTAGCATAGATCCCATATGTCTTGGGATTAATATGCTTATAACGCAATTCCTGATTAGCAAGCAAAATATCCAGTGAGCTTTCTATGTCGCTCGACAAGGTCATTCGCTTTTTAACTTTCTTGCCCTCCAAAATTCCCGTGCGATACAAAAACACAATCTGGAATTTATCCTCTACGTTTTTCAGGGCTTTGCTTAGGTCCGTCCCCTCATCGATTACGAGCTGCTGGTCTTGATAAGAAGACGTATGCAACGAGCCCAGGGTTTGGCCATTTACAAAATTGCAGGCTAGAAAAATTGAAAAAAACGTTAAGAAAAATTTTAAACGTATGTTATATCTGTATTTATTCATCTCATTCACATTCCCTTAAAGGCTTCAGATTATAATGAGCGTTATTATTTACTGCTTATTTCCGATAAACACTGTCTCGCGATCTCTGGACTGATATACAGGTATATCAGCTACTTCAGAAACGGAACGAACCAACTCTTCCAGTGATCGAAAATAAATACCCCCATCAAGTTTGATGTTGGCTAATGCCGGGTCTACAACTTTTACCCGAACATCGAATCTGTCTTCCACAAAACCGGCAAACTCTTGAATATTTGTTTGGTCAAACTGCATAAAGCCTGTTGCCCAAGAAGTAAAGAAGGTGGTGTTAACCTCCTTCTCTGTTAAAACTTCAGTACTATTAAACTCAACCATCTCTCCATCTGCGACAGTAATATTTTTATCAGTCTTGGTCTGGCCATCGGTACTTACCTGAACACGCCCTTCTTGCAGTACCACGCGAGACCGATCCCGTTCGACGGTTACTAAAAACTTGGTCCCAATATCTTTAATCAGCCCATCAGGAGTACGTATCGCAAAAACGGGCTCCTGATTTTCTGATGAGCTCTCGGCTTCGAAGAAAGCTTCACCTTCCATTACCACCTTAATGGTCTGACCTGATTCTCCGCCCAAGGTGTAGGTTACCGTTGAGTTACTATTGAGTACAATTCTGGAATCATCAGAAAAGGTAACGGTCTTATGCTCGTTGTTACCCGTACGTACCGTTTTTTCTTCGGTAATCTTTTCAACACGTGTAGAGGTAGTATCCGTAGGTGAATAGACGTAAAAGCCCACTCCAATCGTAGCTCCCAACAATAAAATTGCCGCTATGCGATAAATCCAAGTCAACGTCTCTGTGGTACTTGATCTCCGGTGGGCGGCGGATTGAGACTCACTCTCCTTTTTTTGCGAAACCCCTTTTTGTAAACGCTTCCATTCCTGTTCAACATCGGGCGTGTCGGGATCGCTGAATGTAAACCCAGCTATTTCGGCAATAGCTTCCTTTGCTTTTGCTCTGTTTTGTGCGCTCTTCTCAATCCAGACATTCCATCGTTCGACCTCTTCAGCACTGGCCGTACCTTTAACCATACAACGAAATGACTGGTTGTGTATAAGATCTTGAACGGTATATTCGTTTTCGTTCACTTAGCTTGACTTTTTTAGTGATAATAATTTCTGAAGTTCAGTATAGGAGAGTGGCGAAACCGCCCAGCATACTCAAATTATCTAAACTTCTTTAGAAAGGCCTATAAACGCTTAAAATGGCACATTAACATCTTTTTATCAGCAACAAGGATGTCACATCTGAAAAAGAGTGCCCCAAATTCCGCGTTTCTGTGCATAGTAATACAACCGTTAGCAAAACGACTTGACCAAAAGTAAACTACTAGCTGATAAAAAAGATGATCAGGAAGGACACAACCAGCTTCATAATCTTTGTATCCAGCAAAGATCGCAACGTCTCCATAGCCCGATACATGTGATTGCGAACCGATTGCCTGTTGATCGACAAGATGCTCTCGATTTCACCATAGCTCATGCCATTGTAGAAATGCAGGTAAACCACTTCTTTTTGCCGATCGGATAGCTGGTTAAGAGCAGCACTTATTTCCTCCTTTTGTTGAAGTTTTACTTCATCTCTGATGATCAGATCTTCTTTAGCAAACTGTATGTAACCGGTTTCATAAATGTTATCAAGAGCACCGTTAGTTTTCCTGCGTCTCTTAACCTTCTTGAGGATTTTTCGGCGCAGTGAAACAAATAAATAAACATTTGGCGACTCGATGTGGAGGAGACTTTCTCTTCGCTCCCAAATACTTCTGAAGAGTTCTTGGATACAGTCTCTAACCAGCTCAGGGCGCCGGCTCAACTTAATCCCGTATCCATAGAGATCTTCAAAGTAGGCTTGGAATACATGCTTGAAACAGGACTCGTCTCCATCGACAAATTGCTGCCACGCCTCTTCTTTGTCGACTGAATGTTCTTTATTTGTAACGTTAGAGTCCATATATCCCCAAAGATTGACAAAAATAGATACGTAAAAAGCCTCTTCCTAGTAGAAAATAGAAGCTTTAAACTCTTTTCTAAGCTAGAAAAATTTGCCGGAAGGTCAAATTCTTACTCCAGAAATTGTCATTTGAGGTCTCAATCACTGGAATGACCTTTGAAATAAAAAAGGCTTACAGGAACATATCTCCCGTAAGCCTTGAAAGTAATCACTATTATTTTTTAACTGAAATAAATATATATAAATCCAATAATCGCGACCAGTAAAATGGAAAGCGTCACGTCAACCCAATTCCAGCTTGCGCGTGACTCTGCCTTGTCTTGTTCGGTTAACGTACCGTAGGTAAGACCTGAAATCTTCTCATAGCTGGGCGGTGCTGTCATATAGCTGACACCAAACATCACACCAATGCATACAAGAAAAATAAACAAGCTGTAATACTGGAAGAACACATTATTGATAAACCAGAAAAATGTGCCTTCGGTGTAGGTGAATTCTCCCAGCATAACGGGTGTGTCAATGGCCAGTCGGAAGACGCCGAGGAATAATCCCACAAATAAAGCTGACAGTGCGCCTTGTTTATTCAGTCTTTTGAAGAAAATACCGAAGAAAAACACCACAAAAATTGGGGGCGCCAAGTAAGCTTGTACGCCCTGCAAGTAGTCGTATAACCCACGACTTCCCTGAATTACCGGTATCCACAATAACCCAATAAGTACCATTACAACGGTCGCCAAACGCCCCATCCATACCAGGTGTTCTTCTGAAGCCTCGGGCTTGAACTTACGGTAAAAGTCCATAGTAAAGAGTGTAGAAGAAGCATTAAAGACTCCAGCCAGCGAACTCATAAGGGCTGCCAGTAATCCGGCAACCACAATACCACGCACACCTACCGGCAAGATATGAGCTACCAGCAAGGGAAAGGAAGCCTGTGCATTTTGATTGATAATTTCCCCACTGGGACCAATAAGCTCTTGCTGAATTACCGCCACTTCGCCTGACTTTGCAATGGCAAAAGCAATAATTCCCGGGATAATAAATAGAAATACCGGCAACAGCTTAAGGAAAGCAGCAGCAATCGTTCCACGACGTCCCTGCTTTTCGTTGGGCGCTCCCAGGGCACGCTGCACGATATACTGATCAGTTGTCCAGTACCATAGGCCAACAATGGGGGCTGCAAACAGCATCCCCAGCCATGGATAGTTACCGTTAAAATACCACGCCATTTGATCCTCCCCCATTACCGGCGCCCATGTCGCTTTCATACCTTCGGGCACAATGGGTTTCCAGAGATCAAACATTTCGGGACCAGCTACTTGCACCAGGCGATCCCAGCCGCCAATGGCATCTAGTCCGTAATACAACACCATCACGGAACCGAAAATAAGGACCAATGTCTGAACGGCCTCGGTATAAGCAACGGCCCGCAAGCCACCTAATGCAGTATAAAGCCCCGTAAAAACAATTACGAGTATCGACCCAATCCAAAAACTATTCATCCCTAAAAATGAAACTTCGGGCATGAGTACACTAAAAACAATACCCCCGGCAAAAATACCGACTGCAATCTTCGTAAGCACATATGCCAGCAGCGAGACTCCTGACAATACAGTTCGCGCCAGCGGTGAAAATCGCTTCTCCAGAAACTCAGGCATGGTGAATACGCGGGAACGGATATAAAATGGCAGCATAATCCAACCTAATATCAACAGACACCAAGCATGCAACTCGTAATGTGCCATAGCCACCCCATCCGTGGCCCCGGTTCCGGTAAGTCCAACCAGGTGTTCCGACCCAATATTGGATGCAAAAATAGATGTACCGACGATAATCCAGCCCAGGTGACGACCCGCTAGAAAATAATCAGCTGTAGTATCAGTCTTTTGATTAATTACCCACCAAGCCAACCCGGCGATAAGCAAAAAGTATATGAGGATTACGATCCAGTCAATTACCGCTAACGTTCCCATAGATCTCCTGTGTATATTTTTTTAATTACTATTTAATATTTAAGCCCTAATACCCGAAGGGGTGCCTTCATATCGATGGAAAAAATTATTTACCAATATTGCGATGCCCTTACAAGTTGATGTTGCCGAACAGCTTATCATCACACTTCTAGATATTCGATGTTGAGCATTTGGCAAAGCATTTTCCATTTCCGTCGCTGATCACCCTGTAGCAGTGTTTGGTGATGCGTACCGCCGGCTTTAAGCCACGCGTCATTGCATTCGCGCAATCCACTGTCAGGTTTAAAATGGAAGTACGGCATCTCGATTGTTGGATATTTTTGGGAATCCAGGACTTCACCCTGAGCCACCACCAGCCGGAACTCTTCGCCTACGAGATGCACCAGCGAGACAATTGTAGCAGGCCCGGGCTCAACACGGAAAACCGTGGTGGGTGGGTTGTTCAAGTCGCCAATACCGAGCTCACGGTTTGCCAGACGTATCGGCTCATCGTTACGTGCCACCTTCCAGTTACCTTCGCCCATGTGACTCATCAACATTGATTCGCGTTTGAAATCCATGGCGTACATTTCGGTAAAGTGGGCATCGCCGTCAAGAACATGTCCCGCCGCAACCATGCTAGCCGTGTTAGTATCCCCTTCTGCGGCATAGCCATATCCTTCGGCCATCAGGTTCGAGGCCGCCAGCATGTTGATCTGATCAAAACGTCCATCACCCTTAAACGTATCGAAATGGGCCGAAAAACCGTCGTATTCACCATCCTCTAAAAACTTTTTGAATCCAAGGTGCATACGCACGGCATAACGGAAATTCTTGTCCGGCATATCATCATCCACATCAAAGCGCTCCTGTTCTACCGCCATCTGCTGTTCAACCTCTTCAGTGGAAATAGTCTCCATATTGCGGAACACCTGGCCGATATACTCCCGATTCACTTCGGGACCAACAATACGGGTAAAAGCCGCTTCGTCAGAAAGCGTATCGCCCATGCCGTGCATTTTCCCAATCGAGGCAATCTTCATCTCTTTCAAAGCTGAGGCAGTCTGTGCAGCACTGGCCCAGTCACCGACATATTCTTTAAACTCATCACTTTTCCAGTCGGCTGAAATGACTTCAAAATTATCTCCTATAGTACGTAGCATTGCATTAGCCATATCCTGCGCGCCGTGGATGCCCTGATTATAGGTCAAATCATCCATATCCCAGTCTGTAGTCACTTCGGGCACCGGCTGAATATTAGCCAGCAACAACGGCAGATTATTCTTTTGCAAGGCGCGTACCGTTCTCATCGCCGGTCCATAGGTCAGCATTACGATCATCACGCCGTCCAGATTTTGATGGTTAAAATCACCCAAAATTTCTTCGATGTCGGCACGGTTACGGGCGGCTCTCGGAAAGTACCAGTTGGCTACATCATCCAGTTGGTTGCAAACCTCCCGGGCATATTCCTCCTGATGTTCAGTAATCCCAGGAATATCATCGTCATACAATTCCTGCATTATGCCTAACAGACCGATTTTTGGTTTGCGCTGTTCTATCATCTTATCAAATGTGTAAAATGTAAGTTTCAGTTAATTTTCTTGTCCATAATATGCATCATCGCCATGCTTTCGTTGCCAGTGCTTTTCGATAAGCGTATCTTTCAACCGCGGAGCATCGGGACGAATCTGCAGCGAGATATACGCCATTTTGGCGACTTCTTCGAGCACGGCACTATTATACACTGCTTTTTCTGCCGTCTTGCCCCAAGTAAAAGGAGCGTGATTCCCCACCAAGATCATTTCGACCTCCTCATAGGATAACCCGCGATCCTTAAATGCCTCAATAATCTGATAGCCCGTTTGCTCTTCGTAATCCCCTTTGATCATTTCATCACTCATGGGCTGCGTGCAGGGAATGTCTACCGTGAGGTGATCGGCGTGGGTAGTACCCATGATGGGCACATCCTGCTGGGTCTGCGCCCAGGCGGTCCCGTACGTCGAATGGGTGTGTACGATGCCACCTATGTTCTCCCACTCCCGGTACAAAACGGCATGGGTTTCGGTATCGGATGAGGGACGCATATTACCCTCCACCACTTTGGCATCAAAATCGACAATTACGATATCATCCGGGCTCATCTCATCGTAGGGTACGCCGCTGGGCTTGATCGCAAAAACCTCTCGATCGCGATCCACCACACTGGCATTGCCAAAGGTAAAAAGCACCAGATCCAGTTCTGGAAGCCGCATATTGCTACGATAGGCAACTTCTTTTAGTTCTCTAAATTTACTCATTGTGATACCTTATACTTGCTTTCAATTCGCTCTTCAATAATATCTCCAAAAGACTTGTACTGCTGATACAGCTCTTCGTATCGCTCAACTTTGCTGGACTCCGGTTTATAGATTTCCCCAAATCCTTTGCCCATTGCGTTCTTGGCCTCCGATACATCCTCGAAAATGCCGGCCGCCGTGGCAGCAAACATCGCCGCTCCTGTAGCACAAACCTGATCCGACTTGGCAATCTTGATGGGCATCCCCAGGACATTGGCCAGCGTTTGCATAATGTAGGGCGATTTTTTGGCGACTCCTCCAAGACCAATAATGCCGTTAATCTTAATACCTTCGTCCTGAAATCGCTCGACAATGGCTTTGGCCCCAAAACAGGTTGCTTCAGCCAGCGCTTTGAAAATACGTCCGGCATCGCTGCCTAAGTCCAAACCTTCAATAGCCCCCTTCAGCAACTGATTCGCATCAGGGGTACGCCGACCGTTCAGCCAATCCAGGGCAACAATTCCTGTATCTACGTCTTCGATGGCCGCTGCCTGATCAGATAGTTGACCAATAAGTTTATCATCAGCTTCTTGAATTAGCTTCTGCTTCTGGTCCTCGGTTAGCAAGTCAGATTCTTCAATAACCTGGGCAAAAGGCTCTAAAATCACATTCTTAAACCAGGCATAGACGTCGCCAAACGCCGACTGCCCAGCTTCGAGGCCAATCATTCCGGGAATCACTGACCCGTCGACCTGACCACAAATGCCCTGTACCAAATTGTCCTCCACATCTTCGTAAGGCGCCACCAAAATATCGCAGGTGGAAGTCCCCATCACCCTGCTCAAGTAATAGGGCTCAATTTCGCCGCCAACGGCGCCCATATGGGCATCAAAAGCGCCAACGCCAATAGTAACATCTTCAGTCAAACCCAGCTTTTGGGCCCATTCCTCAGAGATAGTCCCAGCCGGCACATCCGAGGTATAACTCTCGGTAAAAAGGCGATCACGTATGCCGGCCAGTTTGGGATCCAGTTGCGTCAAAAACTCTTCACTTGGCAAGCCATCAAACTCGTCGTGCCAGAGCGCCTTGTGTCCCGCAGCGCAGCGGCTTCGTTTCATCTCGTGGACATCCTGCTTGCCCGTAAGCTCGTAGGGAACCCAATCGCACAGTTCTACCCATGAGTAGGCGGCATCGCGAATTTCCTCATCGTTACGGATGGTATGCAACATCTTTGCCCAAAACCACTCCGAGGAATAAATCCCCCCTACATACTTCGTGTAGTCGGGACCATCCCACGACTTGGACAAATCAGTGATTTCCTTGGCCTCCTGCACCGCCGTATGATCTTTCCAGAGAATAAACATAGCGTTGGGATTCTCGGCATACTCATCGATCAGGGCCAGAGGTGTGCCTGTTTTATCCACCGCCACCGGCGTTGATCCGGTGGTATCCACGGCAATGCCCTGCACCTGTTGGACCACCTCATCAGACACCTGATCCAAGACTGCCTGGAGTGTTGCTTCAAGTCCTTCGAGATAATCCTTCGGATGGTGCCTAAATCTATTTTCGGTGCTGTCGCAATATAACCGGTCACTCCAGCGGCTGTAGTTATGGACTGCTTCGGCAAGCTGATTTCCTTCTACATCCACCAGAACTGAACGTACCGAGTCGGTGCCATAATCAATACCAATTACACACTTGTTCTGAGAATTCATTGTTTTATGCTTTCTGTCCTTTGCTTCAATTCTTTACTTAAACTGTTGAGAGCCTACTTCAAAAATAGTTGTACACAATACACTTTATATTTTAAGGCACTATAATTTATTCCATCCTTCATTCGAAAAATCACATTACACTGTTATAGATTAATGGGCTTAAACGTCAAGCTCTCTCCTTTGTCTACCTTATCCTCGTATTTATCCTCGTTGAACTTGTAGAAATACGCACCTTTTTTAGAATATTTTTTCTGCTTCTCGTTGGTCTTTGTCAGGATATCCATCGACAGGATACGGCGGCGAAAATTTCGTTTATCCAACTGGGTCTCATAAATTCCTTCATAGAGAATCTGTAGCTCAGGCATCGTGAATTTTTCGGGCAGCAACTCAAATCCAACCGGTTCGTGTGAAGCACGATATTTCAAGCGCTCCTTAGCAGCCTCTACCATATCTTTGTGGTCAAAAATGAGATCCGGCAGATCATCGATCGGAAACCACCGGGCACTGTATTTATCCATTAGTTCTTTGTCGTGTTGCCGGATATTAATGAGCGCATAGTAGGCAATGGATACTGTACGCTCCACCGGATCACGATCTACTTCACCAAATCCATACAGTTGTTCCAGGTACACATTCTTAAGACCCGTAAGCTTTTGCAACACTCGGTCGGCCGCCTCGTCCAGACTTTCATCCTTATTCAGGAATCCCCCCATCAGCGACCAGTTACCCTTCTCCGGTTCAAAATCTCTCTTGATGAGCAATAATTTTAATCCACTGCGATCAAAACCGAATATAATAGAGTCCACTGCTACAAGTATTCGGTCGTGATCTTTGTATTGGTCTAACATGTTCAAATAACTTTTAAGTGACGCTGCAAACTCGCTGCCTGCAGCGCTCAGGTGCTACTTTAGTTCGTGATTCGTAAAACTATAACGGATTTTGAGGGTAAGCGCAATGTTAACTCATTGCCCTCCAAACTGTAGTCCTCATATTCCTCAGGTGATATATTATTCGGGTTATCAAAGGTGTTGATGGCATCCACTTCATCCGCCGTCAAAATTCTTGCATTCGTTACTGACCCAAGATCCACACCACGAATATCGGCCGTTACCTCCTGTGCTTCTGTCGCATGCAGGTTTGTTACGGTTAAACGAACCGACCCATCCTTTTTGGATGCCGTAGCGCTCACAGCGGGGATGCTCTTGCCATTATGTTCGTAGGTGCCGGCATCCAAGTGCATAGGCAACAGCATAGCATTGTGATGTACCGTATAAAAATCAAACACATGGTACGTGGGCGTTTTAAGCATCTGCTTGCCATCCGTTAAAATCATGGCCTGTAATACATTCACAGTTTGCGCAATATTGGCAATACGCACGCGGTCACTGTGAGCATTCAGGATGTCGAGTGTTGTAGAAGCAATAAGTGCATCCCGAATGGAGTTTTGTTGCTGCAAAAATCCGGGATTGGTCCCCTCCAGCGGATCGGTCCAGATGCCCCACTCATCCACGGCAAGCGCAATACGTTTTTCAGGATCATATTTATCCATCCGCGTCGAGTGACGAGTGACCAGTTCATCCATTTTGAGTCCCTGGCTCAATCCGGCGAAATACATGTCTTCGCTAAAATCTTTGGAAGGCCCCTTATTGCCCCAATTACCCGTTGCCAATGTATAATAATGCAACGAAATAGCATCCATCTGATTTCCAGCTTCTTCTACCACAGTTTCGGTCCACCAGTAGTTCTCATCCGAAAAGCCACTGGCAATTTTATAGAGTTCGTTGCCGCTAAAATCTTTAGCATAGGTCGCATACTGGCGAAAAAGATCCGCATAATAATCGGCTTGCATGTTACCACCACAGCCCCAGCTTTCGTTACCAATACCCCAGAACTTCACTTTCCAGGCCTCATCCTGCCCGTTTTCTCGTCGCAGATTGGCCAGCGTGCTGTTGCCGTCAAAAGTCATATATTCAACCCAGTTGGCCATTTCTTCGACCGTACCACTACCAACATTGGCAGAGATATAGGGCTCGGTGTCAATCAATTCGGTCAGACGCATAAACTCGTGTGTACCTACCTGATTTTTCTCCTCTACCATCCCCCAGTGAGTATTGATTCGAACGGGACGCTCATCACGCGGTCCGATCCCGTCCCGCCAGTGATATTCATCCGCAAAACAGCCGCCCGGCCAGCGTAGGTTAGGAATTTTTAGTTCTTTTAGCGCTTTCACCACATCATTTCGAAAACCGTCGGTATTGGGGATATCGGAGTCTGGCCCTACCCAGAGCCCACCGTACATTCCTGTACCAAGATGCTCCGAAAACTGTCCGTATATATGCTCGCTGATCTTGTTCTGGGGCTGATCAGCCGTTATTACCATACTATTTTGCGCCATTATCGCAGAGCAACCCAGCAACAGTACAAGTAGTGGAGTTAATAAAAACTTTTTCATATCAAGCGACCTAAAAAATTCGGATGCTAACATATTGACTAATATTTAGATTTAGCGGGTTTCAAATTTGTAAATAGTTGTTGTCTGATAGGTTTGGCCGGGACGCAGTATCGTGGATGGAAAATCCGGCTCATTGGGAGAATTCGGAAAATGCTGGGTCTCAAGACAAAGAGCAGCATGCTGTACAAAAGGCGTGCCGTTCGGCCCTTTCAAACTGCCATCTAAAAAGTTGCCCGAGTAGAACTGCAGGCCGGGCTCTTCCGTAAATACCTTCATCTGACGGCCACTGCCGGGATCGTACAACGTTGCAGCATGAAACAGCGAGTCACCTTCGGGTTGATTCAGTACCCAGTTATGGTCGTAACCACCTTCCACCTGGTCGATACGCCCTCCGATCTTGTGAAATTCAGTAAAATCAAAAGGAGTACCCGCAACGCTGGCCAGCTCTCCGGTGGGAATAAGCTCATCGTTGACCGGGGTATATTGGTCCGCCCTAATCTTCAGCTGGTGATCCAGGATCGTACTGTCGGGATGTCCGCTGAGATTGAAATAGCTGTGATTAGTCAGGTTGACAGGCGTTGCCTTATCGGTGGTAGCTTCGTACTCAATTTTTAACTCATTCTCGTTGGTCAGCGTATAGACGACCGTAACCTCCAGGTTACCAGGATAGCCCTCTTCCCCGTCGTTGCTCAGGTAAGTTAACTTCAGCGATCCATCATCCTGGGCAGCAGCATCCCAGAGTACCTTGTCGAACCCCTGTTCGCCGCCATGGAGGTGGTTGTCACCGTCGTTGGTAGCCAATTGGTACTGCTTGCCATCAATCGAAAACGTACCGTCTTCGATGCGATTGCCATAGCGACCGATCAGCGCTCCAAAATAAGGAACACCCGCCGTATATTTTTCCAGCGAGTCGAAACCGAGCACGACGTTTTCAAAATTGCCATTTTTGTCAGGCGTACGAATGGAGGTAACTGTTCCCCCATAATTGGTGATTTCAACTTCAATACCATCTTCGTTGCTAAGAGTAAATAATGAGACTTCGCGCCCGTCCTCCAAAGTTCCAAATGACTCTTTTTTGACTGCTGCCATTTGATTTTCGTTCTGTTGCGTTTTCTGTTCAGCACAACCAATTAATGTGGTAAATATCAAACTTACAGCAACAGCCCAATTAATTAATCTTCGTATGTCTTGTTGGTAAAAAATTAATGACATTTTTTTATCGTTAATTCAGATTCTTGTTTCCATATTACGTTTTTGTCTCAAACAGAATAATAAATCCTCCATTCTCTTTCATCGTCACATCCACTGCACTTGAAGCTGTTATTTGCTGCTGAGAAAATGCAAATTGGGATTCTCCATCTCCAATCATCAGTCCCTCAGCATCGTTGGGAATAAACGACAGATCCAGGCTAAGTTCTTTGGTTTTCTTTTCACCGTTAATTCCAGCTACAAACCACCGGTCACCCGAACGGCGTGCCAGCACAACATACTTGCCGGGATACCCCTGCATAAATTCCATATCATCCCACTGAACGGGGATCTTTTTCACAAGGTCTTGCACATAAGTCGGGATTTCCTCCATACCGCTTGGCGTCTCAGCATAATGCTGGATGCCGGACGTAAACAACACCGGCAGTGCCAACTCGTGTGCGTTGGTCGTCTTTCGCTCCACATTAAACAGTTCCGTCAGGCTCATGGGCGTATAATCCATGGGACTAAACACGTTGCGCGTAAACGGCAGCATCGTATTGTGATTCGCTGCCCGGTCGGCATTGACCTGCTCAAAAGTGATGTACTCAAATCCCTTGACTGATTCCATTGTCATCAGGTTGGGCCAGGTACGGTGCCATCCGCGGGGAAGGGTGGTGCCGTGCGTGTTCACCATCAGATGATGATCGGCAGCATCCTTAAAAATATCTCGATAGTATTGAATCATCGACTGACCATCGCCGGCAAAAAAGTCAACCTTGATACCCGCAATGCCCATCTCAGCAATTCTGCTAAATTCTTCAACCCGATCTTTATGCGTCAAAAGCTCGCTTTTGGGGGTGTATTCAGTGCTATTCCAGCTGCCCGAGGAATTGTACCACAGCAGTAATCCTACCCCTTTATCTTCGGCATAGTCAGCTAGCTGGGCCATCCGGTCGTAGCCCATATTTTGATCCCAGTTCACATCCACCAGCGTATATTCCCAGCCCATTTCGGCTGCATAGTCAATAAATTGTTTTTGGGTCTCATAGTTAATGGACTGATCCTTCAGCTTGGCCCAGCTCCACGAAGCACTCCCCGGATCAATCCACGACGTATCCTGTAGCTTAGCCGGAGCTGCCAAATCCGTACCCAGCGTCGATTCCGTGATAGTCTTCAAACTGCCAAGTGCAATAATCCGCCACGGCGTAGCCCACGGCAAGGTCGACTGGGGATTAAGTGCACGGCCGGGAAACTGCTCACCCTGCTGCGGAAACCCAATCTGGTAATTGCCATTCTGTGAATCCGGCCGAAGCCGTGTCGCCGGATACGTGCCATCCATGCCAGTCTCTGAGACCAGCAGCCAAGTATCCTCCGATTTAAACAGTGCTGGATAGGCCCATCCCGCACTGTCAGGCGCCGGCGCACCTACCTTGATATGCTGCTTATAATGCTCTTCATAAGAAGGATTCGTCTGCGCATAGCCGGTGTTCACATTGGCAAGCGGCTCCAGCCAAGCCCGCGCATCCTCCGGAAAGTTGAACGAGGTCTTCTCCGCGATAATATGATGTGTTTCATCACTTTGCCCCAGGAAATGGTATCGGATCCCAACACCATCGTTTGAGACTCGTACCTGGATATCTAAATCCTGCCCAGATTGATGACTCAGGTGATATATGTTTTCCCTGGCGTTGTAATCTATTTGTTGCTTCTTTCCATGTTGCAAGCGATAGGAGTCCTCAATTTTTGTAGGACCCGAAACGGAATCCAGCCGCATATTTTGTGAAAAGTCGATGTCATCCCGCACCAGCCCTAGACTTGAACGATCCATCACCTTGGCTCCATTGCGAGAAACCGTGTAATACGGCTGACCGTCAGACAAATCAAAGTGAAGCACGATATTCCCGTCCGGACTCTGAACCTGTTGTCCAGAAAAGACCGAGCAGCCCCACAGCATCACACCTGCAAGCAGGATACCCAATAGTGTTGTCAGAATATTTAGATCGGTACTTCTCATTTGCTATCCTTAATTATCCTCTACCTTTTTACCCCAGATCGACCGGCCGGAGGCGTTCAATCCAACATAGGTAAACGTCCGCTCGCGGGGCGACGCTTCCCAGTCCCAGGCATTATCCACAATTAGCTTTTTCCCATTCACCGTAAGCGTGTTGGATTCCTGATCATACGACCAAGTTCCGTCCAGTGCTCCACCGAGGGTGTTATCCTCATTAAAAATTACTCGGTAGGAATTCTGCATCGTCTGGTACTCATATTCCAGCGTGATTTCTTCCCAGGTCCCGGTAATCTCTTCTTTGGTAATGGTCGTCGTATCGGGCACGGCTGCATAGCGTTCTGGCGCCACAACGGGCCATCCATCGTCGGTCCAGTATACCTTGCGCATATGCCCCATCATAACGGCGTTGGATGCGTTAATGCCCTGCACATTTCGGGGCAAGCGTCCCTGCGAAGAATAAAACCATTGTCCCGTATCCGGATTCTGAAAAACGCTGGGATGCGAAAACCCAACCCAGCCATAGTGGTTATTGAATTTGTAAGGATGCGTGATCATAGGCCAAGCCTCCGCCCCTTGGGTAACATTGTTCCCGTTGATGCCGCGATATGGTCCCGTAATATTTTTGGAGCGGACCACACGCGTATTATAGGCTACCGAAAGTTCATCATAGGCCACAAAGAGGTAGTAATAATCGGTTTCTCCATTATAAATAATTTCGGGAGCCTCGAGTGCTTGCCATCTATTGGAGGTTACATCACCTCGTCCTGCTATTCGTGTTCCGTAATCTTCTAAATTCTTTAACTCAAACGGCTTTCCCGTTTCGGGATCAAGCTGAACCGCTGCCAGTCCCGAATGCCAAGATCCATAAAACAGCCAGTGCTCTCCCCCCGGCGTCACGACGTATGAAGGATCAATGGCATTGTACTTAAAGTACGCACTCCAGTCATTACCGCCGTCGCGCTTGTAGGTTTCCTCACCGTCAGCAATCGAGCTTAGGACCATACCCTTGTCTTCCCAGTCATTTGACGAAAGATCGTCGGTTTCAGCTAACCCAATAAAGGCCCGTTCAGTCCAGTATTCATTGGGATCAGACCCCTTAATGGGATTCTGAACTACAACGCTGTAATACAACCTGTAGGTCCCATTTACCTTTGTAATATGAGGGGCCCAAAAGCCATAATCGGGATCTTCTATGGGATCCAACGGCGGATCCATGGAAGCCCGCTTGCTATTTAGCGAATCTTTGACCCAAGACGGCACTTGCGAAAAAGCTGCGCCCTGAAAATCCCAGTTAACCAAATCTTTGGATCGGCGATACGGATAAAAGCCATGTCCGACATGTACGTTTCCATACGAGGCATTGGTCTGATACATATAATAGTATTCCCCGTCTTTTACGACGGTGGGATCGTGTACATTGGCCATATTCCATTCCGAACGATCCTCCCAGGCCGAAATATCGGTGTAATCATCGTCATAAGTGGGACCGTCAAAGTTTTCAACTTCTTCCTGCTGTTCTTCCTCCTCACCGTCATCATCAACGGCCGTAGAGCCGCCACAACTGCCAAGAACGGCCAGAGCAAAAATCCCAATACATGTCAGCTTGAGAAATTTCATGTCTATTACATTATCGTAACTCCAGTTGAGTAGTAGCGCCTACACTGATCCCGGCTCAAAGCCAAGACCAATGTAGACGTGTCCACCGTCATATGAGGGAAGTTACTCTGTTTTAATTTTTCCTTTAATCAACGTGTACGAGTGAGCTGGGAAGGAATATGTAATTTCAGAACCATCAGCCTGAATGGAGGATTTCTTCTCAGTTTTCACCTTCGTTTCCTTAAAATTGTTGTTGGCTTTTACATCCGGTCCGTTTACTTCATATACCTCGAACTCACCACTAAATTCTCCTTTCTGCGATATAATATCGGTAGTAATCGCTTGGTCCTTATGCCGGTTCACCACGTTGATAATTACTTCGCCATTATCCTTGTAGGATGCCGAAACATCAAGATACGGCACGTTATCCTGCTGGGTCTGTGATTCGCCCAGTCCAATAAAAAACTGGTCAGTATCATAGGTTTCCGAATCCACATACACATCCAGCGCTGTGCCGTAGGTGTACTCAGAGAACAGCTGAAGCGGATAATAGGTCGTCTGCTTATACATATCGTCTCCGTTAGTAAAAATAGGCGCAATCACATTTACCAGCTGCGCCATATTGGCCATCTTCACGACATCCGCATTGCGGACAAAAGCGTTCAAAAATCCAGCCACAACCAGCGCATCTTCCAGGTTATACTTTTCTTCCAGCGCCCGGTCACCGGTCATGGAATCGCCAGCACGAGCTCGATACCATACATTCCATTCGTCCCAGGCAATTTTAACAGGCGGACGATCACCACGGTCGGCACGGCTCATCACATCACGAATCATGCCTTCCACAATTTTAGTGCGCTCCTCGAGCACCAGCGGCGTGGACATAAAGTTGTAATAATTGTCATCAGGATTGCCCACATAAATATGCAAGGCCAGGTAATCGACCACATTTTTCAGCTCTTCGAGCACCACGCGATTCCAGTGCATAGGGTTGGCATCGGGACGAAAGTTGGAGGCACCTGCCGCGATTAACTCAATACTGGGATCAGTCAAACGCATCACTTTGGCCGTTTCGCGCGCTTTTTTAGCGTAGTCCGTAGCGTTAAGATGCCCGATCTGCCAGAAACCATCCATCTCATTGCCCAAGCTCCAATATTTGATATTCCAGGGCTCTTCGTAACCATGCTTCTTGCGAAGCTCGGCATAGTAGGGACCAGATTCCACATTGGTATATTCTACCCATTGCTGTGCTTCGGTCATGCTGCCGGTGCCCATATTAACAGTAAAGTATGGCTTGGCATCAACCGCCCGGGTAAACTCCATAAACTCGTTGGTTCCAAAGTGATTGGATTCCAGTCGACTCCATGCCAGTTCCATGCGATTGGGGCGTTCATCCTCCGGCCCAACCCCATCCTTCCAGTGATAGTTGGATGAAAAGTTACCGCCGGGATAGCGCAACTGTGTAACGTTGAGCTCTTTTGAGGCCTTAATTACATCCTTGCGAAATCCTTTATCATTGGCCTTAGGCGAATCCGGATCGTATGCGCCGCCATACACGGCACGTCCGAGATGCTCCAGGAAGTTGCCATATATCAGGGAATCGACTTCTCCGATGGTACGCTCAACATCTATTTTAATGTGCGCATGATCATCCTGGGCAACAGCCGGAAATGTCAACACGCCACATAAGAACAGCACAAAGACAGCGACGAAATTCTTTTTAAAATTTGTCATAATGTTGTGTGATTCAGGTTAATTATTCGTTTTCAGATCCCAGTAGATGGTGTAATACTGGTGATTTACTTTATAGTATGGAGCCAGCGTGATGCCGTCCGCTTCGCCGACTTGCGTTAATTCAAACCGCAACTTTTCTCCTTTCTTCGGTTTGATCCACTTCTCAGCAGAATCGGTTTGGGGATTCAGTGCCGGAACGTGTACCGAGGGTAGATCAAAAAACTCCGTCTGATCAGAAGCATACTGTCCGGGGATAGGAAGTTCCTGCCCCACAATACCAGCCAACAGTAGCGGTCCGTGCATAAAAGCAAGCTTATTCTCGTCATTGGACGTCGTCTCAATACGCGTTCGCATCGGCAGCGAAACCGTAACCTTGTCGCCATCCTTCCAGCGACGATCAATAGCGATGTAACTGCTGGGCTGCTCCGTAATTTTCATCCGCTTCCCATTTACCTTGATGGCAAAACCATTGCCTGCCCAGTAGGGACGGCGCATCTTCATCGTAAATTCCTGGGGATTCGCCATCTCAACCACAAATGTACTCTTTTCTGATTTGGGAAAATTAGTCTGCTGCCGGACGGTAATATTTTTGTCTTTCCACTTCAGCTCGGAGGAAATAAACAGGTTTACATACAGTTCATTGCCACTATGCATGTAGATGTATCGGCCATACTTGGTATGATTCTCCATGCCCGTCCCCACACAACACCAGAACGAATCAAACGGCTTGCTGAATGTTTTATAGGTGCCGGGCTCCATTGACATGTAATAGGCAAACATGCCTGTCTGTGGGTCCTGTGAGGCTAAAATATGATTGTAGAGCGCACGCTCATAGTAATCGGCATAGGCGGGATTCGCCTCCCACTGGGTCAGGTGACGTGTAAGCTTAAGCATGTTGTAAGTGTTGCACGACTCGGAGGTGGAGCGGCTCAATTCCTGCGCAAAATCGTCCTGCTTACCAAAAAACTCATGGTTGCTGTTTCCACCATTCACAAACGTCCGGTTATCGACAACCGTCTGCCAGAAGTATGAAGCGATATTCTTCATATCCTTATCGCCGGAAACTTCGTAGTGCCGCGCCGCGCCAATAATTTTAGGAATCTGCGTATTTGCGTGCAGGCCTTCAAGCTCATCACTGCTATTCGCCAGCGGATCCATCACCGCATGGTGAGTGAACCGTTTCGTGAGCTGTAAATACTTCTTGTCACCAGTAATGGAATATACATCTGCCATTACCTCCTTCATGCCGCCCTGCTCGGTTTGCAGCATTTTCTGGAACTGCTGGTCTGTTAAATTGCTGGAAAAGTCCACCACCCAATCCGAAAGTTTAATCAGAATATCGAGGGCCTGCTTACTGCCGGCATGGCGATAGGCATCCCTAAGCCCGGCAAACGTTTTGTGCAGGTTGTACCACGGTACCCAGCTCCCGTTGAGGCTAAACGGCTCGGCATTGATCTTTCCAGATTTGACATCATTCAAAATTTTTTGGCCGTTGGGCACGCCTCCTACATAACCTGTTTCATTGGCCTCCTGGGCACGTTGAAGCTCATCGATAATATAGTTTAGTCGATCGGCAAATTTCTGCTTTCCGGTTGAGGCATAAATCATAGAGAGAGCAGACAGGTAATGTCCCAGCGAGTGGCCATCGAGCCCCTCACCCATTACGCCATTGTCTTCCCATCCGCCGTAATTTTCGGCTTTGGGATCCAGTCCCGCTTCCTTTAAATAAGGGGCAACCAGCCGGTCAGGATTCAGTTTCATCAAATATTCTCCATCCAGCTCCATTGCCTTTTTAAACGGGCTGTCCAGTAGTTGCACAGCACTAAGCGCAAAAAGCTCGAGCTTAACTCGGTCTCCGTCGCTATTAGGCTGCGCTTGCATTGGTTGTGCAACGAGTGCAAGCACCAAAAGAGCAAAACACAATCTAAAACCGCGACCCTTGCAATAATTAATTATGTAATTCCTCACATTCATCTTGTTGTATCTCGGTGTTCAAACCTACTTTTTGCGCATCAAATTCGTAGGTGCTTAATCGTCAGTTTACTAATCTCTAAAACCTTAATCGATCAAAAGGAACGTAAATATTTCTAAGATCACAGAATGCTATTTCCGCTTGTTAGTTAAAAAGAAACCTGCCGGGCAAATTCCGGCAGGCTCCAAACATTACATTTTAGTTATTTGCAGGATTTGGCTCAAGATTCGGATTCACGTCCAACTCACGCTGCGGAATGGGGAGATACTCATCGCCCGGCGCCCACGAGTCAAATTCCGAATCGCGTTGACGCAATTCCGGAACCTTGTATCGCGGACTGCTCTCATCAAACCATCCCCATCGTATCATGTCGTGGATACGCTGGGCTTCGATGGCAAATTCGAGCGCTCGTTCATGAGCTATTTGATCCCGCATTTCTTGCTTTGTGTAACCAGAAAACTCAGCTGTTCTGTCAGGTAAATTAGCCCGATCACGTACGCGCTGAATATACTGTGCAGCTACCGGCTGATTATTTAACTCATTCTGCGCTTCGGCATACATCATCAACACATCGGCGAAGCGGAGTACGCGGTAGTTGATGCCCGACTGTTCGCGCAGCTCAGGATACGGTAACCCTTCGTTGGTATATTTGCGTGGATAGATTGCATCCTGGGATTGGTACGGCCATGGATCTCCATAAACCGTAGTTGAGTTTTCACTCGGCTCGTAGGAAACAATTGTATCTATAAGCCGCGGATCTTTATTACCACTGGCCGTCTGCTCTTTGTTGAACTCATCATAGAGCCATTGTGAAGGCAGAAAATCGGAATAACCGTATCCCTGAGCGGCGTAAGTATATGCCTGTGAGGATACCTGCATCCAGTTAGCATTTGGTTCGCAGCAATAGTTCATGACGGATCCGCCTACCTGCTCCGGCGTCGCAAACTGTACCTCAAACAACGATTCTGAGTTGTTCTCGTGGTCGATATCAAAATTATGCCGGTAATCATCAACCAGGCTGTACACGGCCATCGGGCTATTGCCGTCGATAAGCAGCTCGAGTTCATCAGCGGCATCCTGCCACTGCTGGCGGTATAAATATGCTTTCCCTAACATACCGGTCGCAGCACCAGATGTAGCTCGTCCAACCTGTCCCTGGTCGGGACCGCTGACATTAGCATATGACACTGGGCACAAGTCCTTAGCCGCCGAGAAGTCGTCAAATATTTGCTGCCATAAATCTTCTTCGCTGGCAGTCGGTGTATTGTATTCATCCTGATCCGGCAACGCGTCGGTAACCGGCACGCGTTTAAAGTTATTTGCCAGGTTAAAGTACCCCAGCCCTCTTAAAAAGTGCGCCTGTCCCAGAATACGATCTTTCAATGCCTGATCAATGTCCATATCAGGAACAAAGGTTAGCACTTGGTTAGTGCGATATATGAGACGATAATGTTCTCGCCACACCCACTCTACCGGCCCTGATGTTGAAGGTACGTTAAAGGCGGCCGTCTGCCACAAGTCTGGCCAGGGTGTATCAGCTCGGAACCCGTCGCTGCGTCCGTCAGATAGGGCTGGAATCATCCGCATATACGCCCCGTCCTGGATCAAGCTATTGTACATGGCCGAACTGGCCCGCATGGCATCGGCCTCAGTTTTCCAGTATGTCGCGGTCGTTGGCTCATTTGGATTTGTCAAATCCAGTTGATCACTACAACCAACGAACATCAAAATTGTAAGTATAAAGGTTAGTTTCTTCATGGTCTTAGAAAATTATTTTTGTATTAGCCTAATAAGATCGCTCTTAAATTTGGGATTAGAAGGCAATATCGAGCCCTACCATCATGCTTCGTGGCTTGGGATATGACCCGTTGTTATAACCCGGTTCAAAGACTCCGGACGTAAAGTCTGGATTGAAACCTTTGTAAGACTGGAAGGTGTACAAGTTCTGAGCCTTCACATAAATCCGGGTAGAACTCACGCCAAGATAGTTTGTCATCTTCTTAGGCAAGCTATAGCCAATAGATACCGTATTGATTCTTAAGTGTGCCCCATCCTGCAGCCACCCGGCTCGATCCGAGTTTCGACCATTGTTGTTGGGATCGCCGGAAACACGCCGCGGAATATCAGTATTGGTATTCTCCGGAGTCCATCGATCCAGCATGTCGGTATGGTAATTAAGATAATCGCTCGTCAGCATTAACATGCGGTACATGCGGCTGTGCACTTTATATCCCGCCATACCGGAAGCAAAGACCGTGAAATCAAAGTTTTTGTAGTTCCCGGAAAAGTTAAGCCCAAAATTGTAGCTGGGAATACCGCTTCCCAGATAAGTACGATCATCTGCGTTGATTACACCGTCATCGTTGAGATCCTTAAACATTAAGTCTCCGGGAGCAGTACCGGCGTTCTGGAATGCATGGTCACTGATCTCCTGCTGCGACTGAAAGATACCCTCCGTTACATAACCGAAGTGACGTCCAACTTCACCGCCAACTTCTGTTTTGGTACCAGTACCGTAAATAGGCTCGTCGTCACCGCCCAGCGACAATACCTCGTTGCTAAGCGTGCTGAAATTTGCAGTCAGGTCGAAGGTGAAATCGCCCTTAAGCTTGCTGTAGGTGAGCGAAACTTCGAGACCAGAGTTCTGTAGTTTACCTCCATTCACAGTTGGTGAGTTGGTAGCTCCTACTGAAAGCGGAATGGGAACTCCGACAAGAATATCGTCTGTCACGCTCTGATAGTACTCAGCAGACAAATCGAACTTATTATTCAGGAAGGAGGCATCCACCCCAATATTTTTAGTGGTCTTGGTTTCCCACTTGATATCGTTGGCAGAAATCTGTGTCTGAATTCCACCAATTACTTTGGAACCGTCAAAGTTGTAAACAACTCCCGGGTTGATGGTATTCGTGTACAGGTAATCGCCAATATTCTGGTTACCCAGCTGTCCGTAACTTGCTCGAATCTTAAACTCCGAGACAAAGTCTGGCAATGGAATAAACTCCTCATTGTGAAGATTCCATCCAACAGAAGCGGAAGGGAAGTTACCATACCGATTGCTAGGTGCAAATCGCGAAGAACCATCCCGGCGTACTGTGGCCGTCAACAAATATCGATCGTCAAAATTATAGTTCACACGACCAAAATACGATTCGAGGGCATTTTCGAACTCACTACCGCTTGCCGTTTGATTGGTGCCGTTATCCAGGACAGGGAAATAAGGCTGGGTGAACTGTTCTGAATACCCATTTCTATTAACTGTAGACCCTTTTTGAAAGGTCTGTCCCAGCAGAACTTTCAAATCATGGCGGTCGCCAAAGTCACCTTTATAGGTAAGCGTATTCTCAATAACAGCAGTCGTATAAATATCTTGACCATCATCCAAACGAGCTTTCGTATTGTTGAAGAAGAAGCCCATTTCAAATTCAGGAACCCAATAGGTGTTGCGCACATTGGTTCGATCGTAACTAACATTAACCTTGTACTTCAACTGGTGACTGTCTTGGTCCAGTATATCTGCCGTCATGTAAGCAGTACCAAACGTACGATCAACATTCGTTTCTCCCTCAAGCAACTGATTAATGCAGGGTACATTAAGGATAATAGCCCGGTGAACATCGGATTGCGTACCGGCGCAACCGCCAACGTTGGACTCATCTTTAACACCCAATGTAGGGATCGCCGTCACCAGGTCTACAATCATCGGCGGACGTCCTCCCGTCAGTACATTCGTTTCATAATTCAGAGAATTTTCATCGGTATGTGTATAGTATAGCGTTTGACCAAATTCAAAAATCCCCTTCTTAGAAACGGTATTAATACGACCGGAATATCGCTCGTAATCGGGTCCGTGTCCTACCAGGGTTCCCTTATTATTCAGATAATCCAGCGAAATATTATACGTCGTATATTCACCACCGCCGGAAAAGTTGAGGTTATGGTTCATTCGTTGCCCCGTCTTTAATCCCTCCTCCTGCCAATCGGTATTTATATCGTCGATATAAGCATTAGAAGATGGATCGTTGCCCGGCGCAAGGGTGAGACCCGCGTTGCGCTGCCCTTCGTTATTCAGCATCTGATAGTTCTCCCGTTCTGTTACAGGAATGCGTTGCCAAACCTGATCGATGCCAAAATAGCCACTGTATTCTACCTGTAGCGGCGTGTCCTCACGACCTTTTTTGGTAGTAATAATAACTACACCATTTGCAGCGCGTGAACCGTAAATAGCAGCTGCAGAAGCATCCTTAAGCACCTGGACAGACTCAATGTCGTTGGGGCTAAAGTCGCGAATACTTGTACCTACCGGAACGCCATCAATAATGTATAGCGGTTGGCTGTCACCGAATGTACCAATACCCCGGATTTGCACCGAAGGTACGGCTCCCGGCTCACCATCGCTCCGTACCTGAACGCCAGAAACACGTCCTTGCAATAGATCAGAAGGATCGCTACTTGAAAACTTCTTCATTTCACCGGCCGATATCTGCGCAATGGAACCGGTTACATCTTCTCTTTGCTGCGTGCCGTAACCGACAACTACCACATCTTCGCCAAGCAATGTCCGTGGCTGCAAAGAAATATCTATCTGTGAACGACCATTAACAGGCACCTCCTGTTTTTGATATCCCACGTATGAAAAAACCAGCGTATCTGCAGATGAAGGAACTGTAAGTTGGTATGCTCCATCACCATCTGTACTGGCACCCCGAGTTGTACCTTTAACCAAGATATTAACACCCGGTAGTGGTTGCGAAGTGCTCGCGTCGATCACCGTTCCCGATACAGTCTGTTGCCCATAGGCATTGATCGAGGTAAAGCAGGCTAACAACGCCATGCACAACAAACTTTTAATTTGTAGATGTAATCTCATAAATCCCTAATTTGAATTAAGATGACTACTAAAGTTATTGCTGAAAAAATCGAATACTGACAACCGATTTTTACTAAGTGTATATTTTACACTTAATTGCGTTGCTTATTTTTAACCATTCTCATAAATAGATGCAAACAATTTAAGCTGAAAGGATTTCTGCCATTTTTTTATTAGTTAACGCTGTTAACCTCAAAAATGTAAAAAAGTGAAAATCTATATTTCAGAGGTCTCTGCGTACTGCAGACACACTTTTGAGAAATGATATGCCAATTAAAAAATTTTAAACAGCAACAAAGAAAATTTCAGAAAAAGAAATCCTCATGAAAAAAATTGGAGCAGAAACTTACTTTTCTACCATTTTTTGTGCTTAACGAAAGGCTCTTCTTCCTGAAAAGTCTTCAGATATCCCGAACTCATCGGTGAAAAGATGCCCAAAAAACTTGGCTCATTCTGGCTATTTTTTCTGCTGATCACGCCCGAGCGTTTGGAGAAAATTTTCGGTCGATTTTTTGATTTCTTTCTTGTCTTCTTCTGATTTCTTGTCGTACATATTCACCATAAAACTATTGCGTCCGCTAACCTCAAAAGCCTCCCGCTGTTCATCCACAAAATTCCAATACAAATAGTTAAACGGACAGGCATTTTCGCCGGTCTTTTTGGTGATGCTATACTCACATGAGCTGCAGTAATTGCTCATCTTATTGATGTAATTACCACTGCTTACATATGGTTTTGAGGCCAGCACTCCCCCATCGGCAAAGGTCGACATTCCCAACACGTTGGGCAACACCACCCACTCATAAGCATCTACATAGGCAAACCAGAACCATCGGTTGAGCTGACGAGGATCTGTTTTAGTAAGATTACTGAAGTTACTCAGCACCATCAGCCGCTGGATGTGATGCGAATATCCCTGTTTAAAAATCGGTTTAAGGCTTTGTTTCAGGCAATGCATCTTGGTTTCGCCCGACCAAAACAATTCGGGCAGCGGTTCCGAAAAATTCATAAAATTGGTCTCACGAATTTCGGGCATCATCGCCTCGTAGTAAATCCGAATGAATTCTCTCCAGCCTAAAATTTGCCGCACGAGTCCCTCAACCGAATTTATTGGCGCTTTTCCGTCCTTATAGGCTTCAATAGCACGCTCACAAACCTCCCACGGCAACAGTAAGCCATTATTAAGATATATCGAAAGCGCCGAATGAAACAACGTGGGCTCTCCCGTAGCCATCGCATCTTCGTAGGGACCAAAATCAGCCAGCCGTTCATTGATAAACTCATCCAAAAGCTGCAGAGCTTGCTCACGTCTAACGGCATACCCAAAGTTATCAATCTGTCCAAAGTGGTCTCCGAAGTGATTTTCCACTAGCGCCATCACTTCGCTTGTGACATCATCAGGTGCAAATGTTGTAATCTCCGGAACCGGATAGTCATCAGGCAACGACTCACGATTGTCCTCATCGTAATTCCACTCCCCGCCCTCCGGCTCATCATCATTCATCAGGTAACCCGTTTGCCGTCGCATATCGCGATAAAAGTACTCCATCCTGTAACCCGGCTCAATCTTGTCCTTCCAACGGTCGGTCTCTGCATAGAAAAAGGAATTCTCAATTTCCGTTATCCTATCGGGATATTTTCCCTTGACTTTTCGAAGTCGCTCCCGGCTGTCCCACTCTGAAGGCATCATATACGTTACATCAAGCTCACTATTTTGATCCAGCAGCTCAGTCAGTCCCTGACCATAGTGTTTGCTCGTAGCGTGATAATAAACCGAATATCCCGCTTGGTGACACTCGATGGCAAAGTGCCGCATTGAACTCAACACGTACGTCAGCTTCTTTTTGTGATATGGAAGAGACCTTCCCTTCGCCACAGATTCCATGAAAATAAGTAGCGGCTTTTTGCGCCGTACCCATTCGGGCCATTGCTGCAAGTTCAGCTGGTCATGCAATACAAAAACTGCTCGGTCGTAGTTATTGACCTCTGCCCTGGAAATCTGCTGATCAACCTGGTTTAGAAATTTACGGGACGACATTGCTAAGGATTTCTTATAATTTGAGTGATCTACATTAATTTATTTACACCAATCCCCGTTCCACCTTAAAATCCAATAGTCATGTCAAAAACGATCATCGGCGTTATGGGGCCCGGCGAAGGAGCCACCAACACAGATATTAAGAATGCTGAAGAGCTGGGCAAACGAATCGCCCGGGAACAATGGGTACTTTTGACCGGCGGACGTAACATCGGCGTTATGGAAGCTGCTTCCAAGGGTGCGAAAAAAGCCGGGGGACTTACGATTGGGACCCTTCCCACCCAAGACAAAACCGGAATGTCTGATCATGTGGACATCCCCATCTGTACTGGGATGGGCAGCGCGCGCAATAATATTAATGTACTCACTTCGAATGTTGTCGTAGTCTGCGGAAACGGTGCTGGCACGACCTCCGAAATCATGCTGGCTCTCAAGGCAGACAAGCCACTTATCTTGCTTAACACTTCTCGAAAATTACTGGCATTTCTTCAAGAACTCTCCTATCCCGAACCCAAAGTAGCCCAATCGCCCGAGCAAGCCTTTGATCTTATCAAAAAGTTAGTTTGAACAAAGAAACCGCTTGACTTCCCGATTAATACTATTATATTAGTACTAACGAATTAGGACTTTGTTTAACAACTAACTGGATTACCTTATGAAAAAATCACTAACCCCCTTGGGCGAAACTGAAATGGAAGTGCTCCATCACGTATGGGATATGGGCGAAGCCACCGTTAAGCAGGTTCGAAAACGTATCCTAAAAAGCCGCGAGGTGGCCTATACCACTATAATGACCGTCATGAAGAACCTTTCCGAAAAAGGCTACCTCAAATATCGAAAAGATGGGGTTACATACGTTTACAGCCCTGCCCAAGAGCCCGATTCGGTGCGATCAAACCTAGTCAAAGAGCTTATCAAAAAAGTATTCAAGGGATCTCCCAAGGAGCTGGTACAAACCTTGGTTGAGAGCGAAGACCTGAATGAGAAAGACCTCTCAGAGATCAAGAAAATGATAGATCAAATGGAGGACAGTCAATGACTCTTTTTACCGACTTTTTACAAACATTTGGAAATGCGACACTGGAACAAATCTGGTTCCCCCTGTTAGTATGGAGTATAATTGCCGTACCCATCGCCGCAATTTTACACCATTCGGATTCTATTCCGCCCGTATTCCAATACCATGGACGAGTAGCCCTGCTTCTGGCTCTACCCGTTGGTGTAATTCTATCCTATTTTTGGGAACTGCTGGGTAGCAGCACTGCGTCAACGGTATTACCGACAAAGTTCTTCGTAATTCAGTCGCCCATATCGGTAACGAAGGCAGCGGCAACGGAACCATCCCTGTTGGCTAAACTCAACGATCCGATGCTGTGGATGGGGCTGGCGGGTATGCTGCTTATGCTCGGCGCTGCTTATTTATTACTGAAGATGGGATCGAGCTTTATTCAACTTCGCAGAATGGAAACCGACCTGAATTTTACCCCGCTCAGCGAACACGATGATTTATTGAAGCAGCTGCCCGCTTCAACGGAAGAAAACTTTCAAAAAACAATGCTGGCCTTTTCAAGCGAGAGCCAAATTCCATTCACCTATGGATGGCAGCGCACCAAAATTGTCATTCCGGCCTATTTGCGGGATGACCCTGAAGCCCTGGCCATGGCGGTGCAGCACGAACTGATGCACATCAAACACCGCGACTACTTGTTGAATGGTATCTTGCTGGCTACTAAATCGCTGTTCTGGATTCATCCCTTGGCTCACTACCTGCATAATTCCAGCAAAGAATATCGCGAGATCATCTGTGATGCCAAGGTGCTGTCCAGCAATCATTTTTCGAAGAAAAAATATGCTTCATTACTGTTTAACCTTGCTCAAAAACGTCCACAAACGAACCTGGCCATGAGTATGGCCGTCGATCTTTCATCCTTAAAAAAACGTATCCAAATTATGTCTGATCAAACCCTTACTTCCACATCCTTTCGCAGTAGTTTTCTAGTCGCCTTTTTGTCTGCAAGCCTCATTGTAGTAGCGATGGGCTGCAGCGATATGAGCGAAGACGGAATCACAAAAACCGAATTCGAACAGGCGCAATCCAAACTGTCTGAAAAACAAGAAAACGCCCCAATGTATGTTTTAAACGGGGAACTTATGACAGGTAATACTGAGAACAATTATAAACTAGCCAGAATAAAGCCAAAGTATATCAAGTCAATAAGTATTTTAAAAAATCAAAAAGCCATTGATAAATATGGTGAGGCTGGCAAGAACGGAATCATAGAATTACAACTTGTTGATGGAGTTGACAAAGAAACGGCATTTGCAGATCTGAAAGAAGATCCTGGTTCCAATAAAGTACCTCCACTACCCCCTGAGCCAATAGAAGTTGCTGACGGTCAAACAGCCTCAAAATCATCCAACAAAAGCGCTCCACCTACTCCGGTTCATATGACCACTAAAAATATGCCGGAACTTGTGGGTGGTCTTGCCAGCTTGCAAAAAAAGATCACTTATCCCGAAGAAGCACGCAAAGCTGGCATTGAAGGCACGGTTTCAATTCAGTTCATAGTAGACAAAGAAGGCAATGTAGAAAATCCCGAGGTCTTAAAAGAAGTTGGCGGCGGTTTGGACGCAGAAGCCCTGCGCGTTGTAAAACAGGCCAACTTTAAACCTGGTAAAGACAAGGATGGAAATCCCGTGCGCGTGCAATACTCTCTTCCGATCCGTTTTCAACTGGCCAAAGATAAAGGAGAGAAGTAACCAATTATTTATAAGTAAACTCTATGTGCTAAAGAATTGTAAAAACCTTCCATTTATACCCTCATTTTGGAAGCGGGACTATACAAGTCCCGCTTTTTTTATTTTATTACGATTTAATTATAGGAAGGAGTAAACAAACTTAGACATTACCTGTTTGTGAAAGCAACAGCAGCGTACGGGGTGCATATTTTAACGGCTTTAGGTGCTGGCTTGGGATTATGGGCCATTGTCCTAACCTATGACGGTTTCTATCAGGAGGCGGTATGGATTTTGGCCATCGCTGCCATCATTGATTCCATTGATGGCGCACTGGCTCGTATTACCGAAACAAAAGAACACGCCCCCAAAATCGACGGTGCCCTGATGGACAATATCGTTGATTTCATCACCTGGACCATTGCCCCCCTGCTCTGGATTTACGCCACTATGGAACTTCCGGTATGGGTATTGGGACTTTGCGCTATTGCCAGTGCGTTCGGTTTCTCTAATATTCGCGCTAAAACTGATGATAACTTTTTTCTGGGCTTCCCTTCCTACTGGAATATCGTAGTGTTCTATATTTTTCTTCTTGATTTACCCTCTGTATTTGCATCTGCAATCCTGGTGATGTTTGCGGTAACAATCTTTCTGCCGGTTAAATTTGTATATCCCACACGCACAAAATACCTCCGGCCCGTAACCCTGGTCTTGGCTGTGGCCTTTATTTTGCAACTCGTTGCACTCATGTATTATTTTGATGAATCGCCCGCTTGGCTGACGTACAGCTCCTTCATCTTTCCCTTTTACTACTTTGGACTCTCCTTCTATGTAAATTTAAAAACAATCGAAACATCCCCTTGATATTTCCGTAGTATCGGACAAGCATCTACTTAACAAAATTGATATAACCTATGGGAGCTCGTTTAAAAAAATCACATACTGACCGAATGATCTCAGGTGTATGCGGTGGCATCGCCGAATATCTCGGCTGGGATCCAACTATCGTCAGAATTATTTTCGTGATTACCACTTTCCTCGGATGGGGTAGTCCCGTTTTGCTCTATTTTATTCTAGCTCTCGTGATGCCTGATTAGTAGTACCTTCCATCACAAAGGTTTTGAAAGTTGTGCCCTATTTCATAACTATTGATTCACCACCTAACGATTGAATTATGATGTTATGAAAATTGGGATTATCGGATCGGCCGACCGGGCCGTAGCTTGGGAAAAGCACTTGCGACCTCATGGGTCCGTCTCAGAAGTAACTATTACGCCCAGGCTCTCGGAAGTAGGTGACGTAGATGCCTGCCTACTGCTAACCGAGGATGGCCAGCAGCTCGATCTACTTCTCGAAGCTGTTAAGACCGGCTACCACACCTTTCTGATTAGCCCGCTACCCACCGATATCAGCAAAGTAGAAAAGATTTATTACACCGCCCAGGAAGCCAATGTGCTGCTGCAGTTTTCGCACTGGCCTACCTTGGCACCTGCCTCAAAATGGATGGCGCAAAAAATATCTAAACCCTCTTTTGTTCAAATAAGCCGCAAGGTAAGTCACGCAAAGTATCGTGAGTCCGGTCATGATTTTGAATATTACTGGATGGATGAGCTGGCATTTTGCCTGCGATGGATCAATGGCTCTGTTCATCACATGGATCTCAAAACCATAGAGCTTAATCATAATAACATCTATGGGCTGCATATGCTGCTGCGATTCGAAAGCGGATCCACAGCTAATATTTACGTTAATGTCGCTTCAGCAAAAGCGGATCACCATCGACTGGCCTCTAATAACCATTTTCTTCTTGATTGTAATGTACTGGATCAAAACGTTCGGGTGGGCGAAGAAAATGAGAGTGGTCATCTTTTTTTCAGCAAACAAAGCTTTGACGCCACCAAAGCAGCAGAGCTGGCCGTTCAGGATTTTATTAAAGCCATTCAACTAAACAGGCCTACGATTTATAACGGCCATCACCTGCTGGAGCTCACCAAAACAGCCGACAAGGTTCGCAAGCGGTTAGCCCGATCGTAGCCGTCAGGAGCCTCCCTTTTTCTGCATCAAGCTAAAGAAATCCTTGAGCTTCTCGCGTGGGGCCATTTTATCAATAAAGTTAAATTGGCCAGCTGACAGACGCTCACCGCCATCTATTATCACGCATTCTCCGGTTATATAGGGCGCCATATCCGACATCAAAAAAGTAGCCAGATTCGCCAGCTCTTCTTTGTCGCCATAACGTCCGGCGGGAATTTTTGAAAGAAACTGCTGCTCGGCTTTTTCATCCGGTACCAGCCGCTCCCATGCTCCTTTGGTAGGAAAAGGCCCAGGGGCAATAGCATTAAGCCTGATCCCATACGTAGCCCACTCGTAAGCCAGCGACCGTGTCATCGCCAGCACCCCCGCCTTGCCACAGGCCGAGGGAAGCACAAACGCTGATCCGGTGTCTTCCGAATACGTCGTTACCATATTGAGAATATTCCCCTCTTTTTCCTGATCAATCAGGTAGTTGCCAAACACATGTGTGCAATTGAAGGAACCATGAAGCACAATATCGACCACGGCTTTGAAGCCCCCGGGCGTCAGATCTTCGGATGCCGCAAGAAAATTACCTGCCGCATTATTGATGAGGCCGGTCATTTCCCCGAAATCAGATATAATTTCACCGATCATCTCCTCAATGCGGTCATAGTCACGGACATCAGCCACATAATACCGGACTTCCGTAGAATCGTGACCAGCTTCTGATATTTCTTTGATGGCTTTTTGGAGCTTCTCTTCCGTCCGGCCACAAATGGCAATATGGCTACCCAGCGATGCGAACTTCTTCGCCATCGCCAACCCCAATCCACTGCCACCACCTGTTATGAGTATGGTTTGTCCTTTTAAGGTATCATCTGTAAACATATAGGTAATAATTTAGTAGGGACTTACTGCAGTAAGTCCCTACGTTAAATTGCTAACTCAGATTCTCAAAAATGCCGGCAGCGCCCATACCGCCACCCACGCACATGGTAACCATCCCGTAGCGCTTATCGAGGCGTTTCAAGTCGTACAGGATCTGTGTCGTGAGTTTCGCGCCGGTACATCCGAGCGGATGTCCCATCGCAATGGCCCCACCGTTAATGTTGACAATATCTTCGTCGAGTCCCAGCTCACGGATAACTGCTACCGACTGTGCAGCAAAAGCTTCATTTAGCTCAATCAGTTCAATATCACTTAAATTCATGCCAGTCTGCTTAAGCACTTTCGGTACGGCTTCTATCGGACCGATACCCATAATTTCGGGTGGAACTCCTGCTACCGAAAATCCGTGATATTTCGCCATTGGTTTCAGTCCAAGTTCTTCGGCCTTTTCACGACTCATGACAATTACGGCCGCAGCAGCATCATTCATTTGGGATGAGTTACCTGCCGTCACGGATCCGCCCTGCTTGAAAGCAGGACTCAATTTTCCCAAAATTTCTTCGGATGTATCGCGTCGCGGACCTTCGTCGGTATCAAACAAAAATTCCTTCTCTTCAACCTCTCCACCGGCCGTAACTTTCTTCTCCTTCACTTGGATAGGCGCAATTTGTTCATCAAAATATCCTTCTTCCCAAGCCTTAATGGCTCGCTGGTGACTTCGGTACGCAAAAGTATCCTGGTCTTCGCGACTGATATCATATTTCTCGGCTACGTTCTCTGCCGTCAGCCCCATGTTGATATAAATCTCGGGATAATTATCCACCAGCTCTGGATTTGGTTCCACCACGTGTCCACCCATCGGCACCAGAGACATCGATTCCACGCCACCGGCAATAATCACATCAGCAGCGCCTGTCATAATGCGCTCCGAGGCTTGGGCAATTGTTTGCAACCCAGATGAACAAAAACGGTTCATCGTAGCGGCGGGAACCGAAGGAGGCAATCCTCCCAGTGCTGCACACTGTCGCGCAACATTCAATCCCTGCGCAGCTTCCGGGAAGGCACATCCCATGATTACGTCATCGACCTGCTCAGGTTGGAGATTAGGTGCTCTTTCAAGCAAGGATTTGGTCACTTCGCCTCCCAATGTATCAGGCGGCGTAAAACGCAATGATCCCTTGTTCGCTTTTCCGGTTGGTGTTCGGGCCGCAGCAACAATTACAGCTTCTTTCATGATGGTTATATTATTTGTTGGTACAATAATTTGTTGTATGGTAGCAACCTAACAACAAAGAACCAATACTAATTTATTATTTCCTAATTCAATCGTCTTGCCATTGCAGTTTTGGGAAACTATCAGCAGTCGTAGTCCAAGTATTTTCAAAATCCAAATACGACATTTTGTTCTCTGCCGAAGCTCCACTCATCTCTGAGGTAGTCAATCCCGAAACGTCCGTCACCGTCCCAGTGCCGGTAGTATTTCCGACAGCAGATGTTTGCTGAGTAGTTTTCGTATCCCAATAACTTTCGAGCACATCTCCTTCACCAAATTCTCCCACTATACCTCCCGATTGCGTATCCCTGGATTTAGCTACAACCTCACCAGTAGCAAATGTCAGTTTAACAGTTGCACTTTCGGTATTATATCCCACAACACCACCAGTTTTAAAACTACCTGTTACATCACCTTTAGCATAGGAATTATCAATCACACTTTGATCGAGATGCCAACCCACAAGACCACCGATATTAGTATCTCCCGTGACCGAACCGGTGGCAAATGACTCTGATATTTGCGCGCTATTCTGATTAAAACCTACAAGTCCTCCAACCTGGTAGGTACCATCTATATTACCAATTGCATATGATTCCTCAATAGTCCCACCCGTATTATTACCAACTAAGCCACCTACTTGCCTGTTACCCGATATATCACCTTGCGCGGATGATTCAATTATACTTCCTCCATTATCAAAAAAGCCAATTAATCCCCCTATATATTTTCCATTAGCTACAACGTTGCCTTCTGCCGAGGTATTGAGAATTTCTTGAGAGCTGCTATATCCTGCCAAACCGCCTACCATTCTATCCCCTTCTACAGTACCTGTAGCCTCAGAATTTCGTATAGTTGTTTCGGATTGGGTATCACCTACGAGACCACCAACCCCTTCAGTTCCAGTCACATCACCTTTTGCACTGGAATTTTTAATATCTGCTCTTGAATTAAATCCAACAAGACCACCCACTACCTCTTGACCTTTAACATTTCCAGTAGCTTCGGCATCTATCACTTCGCCATCCTTTAACCAGCCTACAAGCCCGCCTATTCGATTAGTCCCTGTTACTTTTCCGCTTGCAGTGGAAGCTGAAATACTTTCGAAGTTTTGACCCACCAAGCCTCCAATGTTTTCATTATTACCCATAACTCGGGCATCCGCCTCTGAGTTTGAAATAGCCCCACGATTTACACCTGCCAAACCACCGATATTGGAATCTCCTTGAACTTCACCGGAAAAACGAACGCCCTGTACAGTAGTACTACGTTTATTAAATCCAATTGCTCCCCCCACTGTATATTTTCCTTCAATCGTCCCCGATGCTTCAACATTTTCAATCTTTCCTGAAGACTCGACACCTTCGGTAACAGATCGATTGAATCCAACAACTCCACCTGTACTATCACTGTTACTTGTAATATCCATCTCTACATTGGAATCGATAATCGTACCCATATTAGAACCCGCTAATCCTCCAACCGTGGATACGTCTGAAGCCTGAATTGATCCTCTAACTGTTACATTTTCGACTATGGTGTCATCTAAAATGCGACCGACTAAACCACCGGCAAAAAACTCCTCAGGGGTTGAAGAAGGTGCCACATCTACTTCAGCAGATAAGTTTTGGAAGGTAATATTTTTAACACTTCCACCACTAAGCTCATTAAAAACTCCAACGCCAAACTCTTTATCATCTTCATATGTAAACGTAATAGTTAGATCAGAGATCGTATGACCGTTCCCATCAAGTGTCCCCTCAAAATTTTCAAGTTCGTCAGAATCCGTTGGTAAATTACCAATGGGATTAAAGTTGTCACTTTCACCGGCATCGATATCTGAAATAATCACAAAATTGCTAGACAAATAATTACGCACGGAATCAAGCTGAGCAAATGTTTCAATCTCATATGGAGATTCCTCGCTCCCATCACCGCCGGCGAACGTTTCTTCTGTCTGTTCATCGGTAGTTTCATCCCCCGAATCGTCTCCATTATTATTTTCGGAGCTTGTTGTTGGACTACTACAACCTCCCAAAATCAATATGAAAACAGTAAGGACAGCAGTTAAAGATTTTACTTGACTTTTGTAATGGTTATAGCTTCTCATCTTGACAAGACTTTTCTTGAAGATTAAGCAGATAAATTAATGCAAACTATCATTGTATTGCAGCTCAGAATAGCTATCCGTAGTCGTCAACTTAGTATAGTTTCAAAATAAAACCTGGCGAATATACCAGTCATCTTGGGAAGAGTTAATCCTCCAGATTTAGTTGTACTTTCATCGGCAATATGACCCAAATCCTAGGGGTGGACGGAAGATTCAGCGTCCGCGTAAAAATATTCAAAATTAGTTCCTCCATTAGTATTAGCATCATGAAGAATCAAACACCTTTAAGAAAGAATTGTGAGATTAAATACCCTATCTTTTGCTAGAATTTGGCGTTACCCACTAATTACGTAACGGTTTCCCTTTCTTCAGCATATGTTCAATACGTGCCTGTGTTCGCTCGTCTTCAAGAAGCTCTAAAAAGGCTTCTCGTTCTAATTTAAGCAAATAATCCTCAGGCACTTCTTGTGGCTCACTCAGATCTCCACCGCTCATGATATACGCCACTTTTTCGGCCACTACTTTATCGTAGTCAGTAATAAAATTACCCTCGTGCATGATATACAACATCAGTTTTAGCGAACTTAGGGCCTTCTTTCCCAGCACTTTTATTTGTGATTTTTTCGGTGGATGATAACCCGTATCGGCCATCCTACGTACCTCGGCTTTGGCATTGGCAATTAAGAGATCACGATTCATGATGATCGAATCAGAGTCCCGCAGGTAGCCGTACTCACGTGCTTTGGGAGCTCCATCGGAGACTTTGGCCATACCTATGGTTTTAAATTTTTCTTTGAGATACGGCATCGGATCCACCTGTTCGTCTTCCATCACCTGCTGCATCGTACGATAGAGCATTTCTTTGGTACCGCCCCCCGCCGGAAGTAGTCCAACCCCAACTTCTACAAGTCCGGCATACAGCTCGTGATGTGCTACCACCTTGTCGGCATGCAGGATGAATTCTACACCGCCGCCCAGCGAGCGACCAAATGGTGCCGCAACCACGGGAAACGGCTGGTAGCGCAACCCGACAGCTACATCCTGGAAATTCTTGGCTGCTTTTTGCACGCGCTCTTTATCCCCCTGCTGCCAGGCCTGCATCGCCTCCATCAGGTTGGCGCCATAGGTGAAGTTGTCGTTATCGTGGCTAATGACAAGACCATCGAATTGCTCCTTAACAATCTCACAAGCTTTGGCCAGCGACTGTACCAGCTCAAATCCGAGCGTCTGTTTGCGTGTTCGAAACTCGAACAGCGCAATGCCATCACCCATATCATAAAGGGCGGCGCTGTCGTTATCCATTACCTCTTTACCATCAGCTTTTAGGCTTGCTACCGTCAGCGCTCCTTCGGCCGGTGGACTTAGCGGCTCTGCCTGTCCGGTTGCCAAGTTATATACCGTACCTTCTTGTTTATCATAAAACTGCTCACGTCCACCTTCGAGCATCTTTAACACGGACTCGGGTACATCACGACCTTCATCCTGCATTCGCCAGACGGACTCTCCTACTCCAATGGCATCCCAGCGTTCAAAGGGACCAAGTTCCCAGTTGAAGCCCCATTTCATAGCGCGGTCAATAGACTCTACTGACTCGGTTATTTCAGGGATGCGATTCGCTGCATATAACAACAAGTCAGCGTGAACGTCCCACAAAAACTGCCCCGCCTTGTCATCCTGATTGACCAAGAATTTTAATCGCTGCTCGGACGAATCGAATTTCTTTTTGGCTTTGGAGGCACTTTCGAATTCCGGATCTATCTGTGATTCGTAATCGTGCGTTTCAGGATCAATGACCTTATACTCTTTCCCGGAATCCGTTTGGACTTTCTTGTAAAAGCCTTCGCCGGCTTTATTACCGTGTTTACCCTCCTCGACCATTTTCTGAAACGATTCGGGCAGCTGAAATACCTCGCGCCGTTCATCATCCGGTATCGCCGGATACAAATTCGTGGCCACGTGATGAATCACATCCAGGCCGGACATATCAGCTGTTCGGAACGTAGCCGCTTTGGAATAGCCGGTGAGCGTCCCCAGCAGGAAGTCAATCTCTTCGGCTCGAAACGTGCCGTCAAAGAAGTACTGCATGACGTTGGCCATCGAAAAGATGCCTATACGGTTGGCGATGAAGTTGGGTGTATCTTTGCACTCAACAACGCCCTTGCCCAGCTCACGCTCACAAAACCGAGACATATACGCAACCACCTCATCGGAGGTCGAATCCGTAGGAATTACTTCCAATAGCTTCATATAGCGTGGCGGATTAAAAAAGTGGGTCCCCAGAAAATGACTCTTAAATTCATCTGAACAATCTTCGCTGATCTTTCCAATCGGCAAACCTGAGGTATTGGAACTAACGATTGTGCCGGGCGTTCGTACCTCCTCGATATCGGCCATCATCTTTTTCTTGATATCCATCTTTTCAATGATTGCCTCGCAAATCCAATCGACTTCCGACAGTATATCAAGATCATCCTCAAAATTTCCCACCTTAATGCGGTCGGCATATTCCGGCAGCCCCAGCGGGGACGGACTCATCTTCTTGAGCTTCTTAATATTATCAATCACCGTCTGGTTGGGATTGTCGCTTTCCTCATCTTTCAGATCCAACAGCCAAACTTCCAAACCGGCGTTCACGCAATGTGCCGCAATTTGACTGCCCATTGTTCCCGATCCAAGTACCGCAACTTTCTGAATAGCGTATTTTGATGTAGCCATTTATAAATGTGATTTATCTTTCAAAGTTAAATTGTCTCTGGAAACTATTCGGTTGCTTCAGCCTCTTCCGACTCTTCATACATAGAGTCAATTTCATCGGCATAGCGTTCCTTCACCACCGGACGTTTTACCTTATGTGTAGGCGTTAGTTCCCCGGACTCTATGGTAAAAGCATCCTCAAGCATTACAAATTTTTTGACGGTTTCCCAGGGCGAAAGTTCTCGATTCACCTTATCCACCTCGCGCTGGATGAGCTCCCGAACAGCCGGATCTTTGCTCGGCTCCCCTGAAAGCGATTTACCCCTGCTCTCGAGGCGCTGTTTCACGTTGTCATAACTGGGCACAATCAGCGCCGAACAGAATTTCTTTTGATAACCGATAACCACTGCCTGATCGATGTATCCGCTTTCAATAAGTAGATTCTCAATAATCTGCGGAGCCACATATTTGCCAGTCGAGAGCTTAAAGACCGATTTCTTACGATCCGTAATGAATAGGTAATCATCCTCAAGCTTGCCCACATCACCAGTCCGGAACCAACCGTCATCAGTAAAAACTTCGTCGGTTTTTTGCTGATTGTTATAATACCCTTGCATCACGTTGGGCCCTTTGGCAAGAATCTCTCCATCTTCGGCAATCTTAATATCCACATTGGAAAGTGGGTACCCGGAACTACCTACCCGTAAATGATCTTTGTCGTTCACCGACAGAACCGGTGAGGTTTCGGTGAGTCCATATCCCTGCATGCAGATAAGACCGATGGCGTTCATAAAGCGAAACAAGTTTGGCGAAAGAGCTGCGCCACCACTCACTACTCCCAACAAATTGCCGCCAAAGAGTTCCCTGATTTTCGAATAAATGAGTTTGTCGGCAATTTTGTGTTTAATCGCTCCCAGACCGGTTGGCGGATTTTCGGGATCATAATCTTCTGCCAGATTAATAGCCCAGTAATACAATCGCTTTTTCAAGCCGCTAAACTCTTGTCCCCGCACTTTAATACCTGTATGGATCTTTTCAATCAGTCGTGGGACCGTAGCAAAATAAAACGGCTTCACATGTTCGAAATCATCCCGGATCTGATCAACTTCTTCAATATAATAGACCGGGTATCCCAGCCGCAGGTACATGTAGGTAATCAGCCGCTCAAATACATGTGACAGCGGCAAATAAGACAACATACGCTCACCTTCGCGCACGGTATCATCAAATGGGACCCGCTCAAGTGACGCCTTTAGATTCGATGCAATATTGTTATGTGTGAGCATCACCCCTTTGGGATCACCGGTGGTACCGGAGGTATAAATCAGCGTAGCCAGATCATCCGGTTGTACTTCTTTTTTAAGTTGTTCAAACAGCTCAGGATTTTCTTCATTTGCCTTCGCCCCTAACTCCAAAATTTCTTCAAAATCCCTGGGTCCGGAATGTTCTGAACCAAAAATGGAGATCACGGCCTCTACACTGTCCAACTTATCCATCATCGGCTGGGTATCGGCATACAGCTCATCCGTGGAGACAATATGTACCTTCGCCTCAGAGTTCTCAAGGATATACTTAATCTGTTCGCCGGGCTGAGTAGTATAAATGGGAACATTTACAGCTCCAATCGACAAAATCGCCTGATCACAAATCACCCATTCTGCACTGTTCTCAGAATGCAGACTCACTTTATCCCCCTTGCGAACCCCAAGCTCATATAGCCCCAAGGCCAAGTTTCGCACTTGTTGCTTGAATGTGTCTTTGTTGGTCTCTACCCAGCTTCCGTTACGTTTTGTCGCTATAAGCACATTTTTATCGTGCTTTTCCAAGCCTTTATCAATCTCTGAGAAGATGGTAGTTGGTTCGTATGCCATAGCTGTACTCATTAGTTGAAAAATGATATCGCAGTATTCACAATTTAAACGTTTGTGAATTATTTAAAAGTCTATTTTTAATTTCTTCTCGGGTTAGAATAATTATCTTGTCATTCACTAATGAATTGTAAGAGAAAGCATTATGTATATCCAACCTGATTTAAAAGATCGTGTTCAACAGTTTCTTGACATCTCTGAAAACCATATGGGTGATGCACTCGGAATCAAGTTCACCTCTTTCAAACGCGATGAAGTAAAAGCGACTATGCCGGTCAATGAAAACAGTGTGCAGCCTTTTGGGCTGCTGCACGGGGGAGCATCGGTAAGTCTGGCCGAAACGCTGGCTTCGGTTGGCGCGTGGCTAAACATCGAGGATGACGGGAAAACGGCAGTCGGCGTGGAGATCAATGCCAATCATATGCGCGCCGTCAAAAAAGGTGGTACTGTCCAAGGTGTTGCTTGCCCTGTGCACTCAGGCCGTGAAATTCAAGTGTGGGAGACAAAAATTTTTAATCAGCAGGAGAAGCTGGTTTGTGTATCGCGATGTACGTTAGCGATAGTAAATAGTAAGTAGTAAGTATTGGGTATTGAGATACTTGACTTACAATTTTTTAGAAAACGTAAAAATCATTTTCTGCAGTTCGTCAATCTCTTTGAAAAGGAGGTCTCCTTCTTTCTTACTTAACAACTGTAAATTACTGGCTATCATTAGTTACGTTTCTAATTCACAGGATGACCCGTAAGAAATACTCACAAATCGCTTAAAATCCTTCTTTGTATTTCTCTCCGCCCCTTCAGCAATGTTAGACCCTATTGATACCACACATCTTCGCAACTGAGAAACCAATCCATATTTCTCTTCTTCTGGATAGCTTGAGGTAACCTTGTAGATTCTGGTTGCTAGTTTTAGAGAACGTTTTCAAATATTAAGCTTTTTGTGTCTATGCATGATAATCGGCCTAGCTAACAGTTTAATAGCAAGACCGATTCCCTGTGAACCCTTTACAAATTTACTCAATACTCATTACTCAAGACTAAGTCCCTAACTGCCGGAGTAATTTTCGTTTCGTTACCGGAAAAATCGTCTCCCGAAATGGGAAATATAAATCCGTATTAAAGGCATAAGTCGCCGGATTGGGCAGCTTCTTGTTTTCGTTGATCAGATCAAGCTTTATGGAGTTCGGCGATAATTGTGCCATTCCCTGCTCAAGGGCCTTCAAAAATGCTGTTTTTAGCGCTCGATACTTGTCATCGGCACTCTCAAAAACGGTCACTTCGTACTGGAAAAGAAGCAGTTTAGACTCTTCATTATCCGGCACAAAAAAATATCCTTCATCGGTATAGCCGGGAATAATGCCTACTTCTTCCACTCTCAACTCATCATCCACGAACTCGAAGATGGCTTTTCCCTCTTCGATTTTAGCTTGTATTAACGGCAGCGCCCACTCAATCAAATCCTCTACTTTGGCAAGATCGGCCCCGGCCGTAAAAATCACTTCGTGCTCAATGCGCTCGTTTACAAAATCGATCTTTTTGATACGCTTGGGAAATTCACTACGCAAGGTTTGCAGACTACCTAGGATATCGCTCAACGATCGGTGAAGCTCGATTAAACTACTCAAATGAGGATATATCTTATTGTTTTTGAAGTCCTCAGAAATGGATTTTAATCCCGCAAGTACCTTGTACTGGCAGATTTCAAAATCGGATTCAACATTCGTAAAGAAATCAATATTGAGCGACGAGGTACTCATATAGGCCTCCGATGAGATTGGTTAAACAATAATGGGGTACCTTTCTTAAACCTTGTTTAGTAACGGTAACAGGAGCAAGTTTGTTTTACAGCCAGGATACAAGTAACAGGATGTAAGATTCGTTTTACGCTGCACCCCTACAGCATCCTGTATCTTGAATCATATATCCTGCTTCCTAAACTGCACATCTTCCCATTGCTCAAAATGATGAGTCACTTTACGACGCTGATATTTGCCGGTGGAGGTCACCGGAATTTGATCCCCAAATACAACCACTTTCGGAGATTTGCTAAATGGCAACCGTTCCCGACAAAAGCTGAGGATAGTTTCTTCATCCTCATCGGCGCCCTCTTCCATCTTCACATAAGCACCAACTTCCTCACCATACCACTCGTTTTCAAACCCAACAGCAATACCAGCCTTTACGCCCGGCGCCTTGTTGATGACTTCATCAATTTCGAGCGGAGCCAGGTTTACGCCACCTCGAATTATCAACTCTTTTAACCGACCAGTGATAAAAAAGTACTTGCGTCCATCATCATCTTTGATATAAAATCCCTCATCACCGCTGCGAAACCAACCATTTTTAAACGTATCCTCGTTGGCTTCCTTATTGTTGTAGTATTCAATCATCACATTCACACCGCGGATAACAATTTCACCACGCTCATTTTCCGGCAGCTCATTGCCGTCCTCGTCGTGAATGGCCATCTCATTGGCCGGAATGGGAACTCCAATACTCGGATATCCGTAATCACTGCGCCATTTCTCGTGCTCTTGTTTGTCAATATCAATGGGCACAAAACAGGAATAACAGGTCGTCTCTGAAAGTCCATATCCGTGAATAATAGGTACGCCGAGCCGTTCTTCGAAGGTTTCGGCCACTTTAATCGTCAACGGTCCGGCCCCACAGATCACATGACGCAAGGTAGGCGTTTCGGGACGTTCTTTGTCCTCATAGTAGTTGTTCAAAAACTGCAACAGCGTAGGCACCATACTAACGATGTGTACCTCTTCCTGGGCAATAATCGGGAAATAGCGACTAGTCCGAAACTTTTCATTGAGCACCGTAGATCCACCGGCATAAAATGGCGTAATCAACGTCACCACGGTACCGTTTACATGATGAATGGGCAGCACGCACATCATCCGTGTTTCTCGATCGATACCGTGCCAGCCGGCAATGCTTCGGGCATCCTCTAACAAGTTACGCTGACTCAACACCACGCCTTTGGGGGCACCGGTCGTACCTGAAGTAAAGACGATCAGTGCTTCCGAGTCGCCCAAATGATCCTCCGGGAACACTACATCACCCTCTTTACGGGTAAAGGTGTCAATATTTTCTTCGCAAACAATCCATTCAATATATTTCAGATTGTCATACATCTCTAGAATTTTGCGAAAACGTTCCCGGTAATCAGTCCGAACGAAAGCCAGCTCCACATTCCCGTTTTCCAGGATATAGGCTATGCGCTCATCGTCTTCGCCCAGGTTAACCGGCACCACAACCAATCCCAACAGCCAAGCCGCAAAGTACTGGACAACCGTATGCCAGTGATTATGGGAAATGGCCGCAATTCGATCACCGTGACTTAGTCCATGATTCTGTAAAAAGCGGGCACAGTTTATCACATGCTGATAAAAATCAGCGTAGCTCAGTTCCCTCCGCTGGTCATCCTTATCAATATAGGTAAGGTAACTTCGATCATCATTAGCCCGCTCCTTCAAGAGCTCCTGAAAATCGCTGTAGGTTAGTGGTGAGGGCGGGTTTTCCAACGTTCGCGCATGATCAATTTTTTGCTGAAGCTCTTTATAATCCATTATACTACTATTATTGAATCCCTGGTTATGTCAGTGTCCAATTTTAGTTTATGAATGGCGGAAAGGCAAGTGAGCCACGTCGTTTGAACTAAAAACTTTAGTCGTAATGTTTGGTGAGGGAATACTTTCGAATGACCGGCTTATGAAAACAATCAACAGCTCGCTCGTATTTCTTATAGCGGGAGCAGCAATCTGGTTTTGGTATAGCGGGATTGAACCACGTCCTGTCGAGTCGTTACCGGCGCCGAATAGTGTTGACATTATAGCCACCGATACCCTGGAATGGAATCGGCCTCGATTTTCGGATCGCAGACAAGAACGACATCAGATGGTAGAAGCAGGAATTAAAGAACGGGGCATAACTGATCCAAAAGTGCTGCAGGCAATGCGACATGTGCCCCGCCACCTGTTTGTGCCGGCCAAGTATCAGCAATATGCCTATCAAAACCGACCGTTGCCCATTGGTCACGACCAAACCATTTCGCAGCCCTACATCGTAGGCTATATGACGGCGATGCTTGATCTGGAAACCGGCGAAAAAGTATTGGAGATCGGCACTGGGAGCGGCTACCAGGCAGCCATCCTATCAGAACTAACACCCTACGTTTATACTATAGAAATTGTGTCCCCCTTGGGCAAGCAGGCCCGCGCCCGCTTTGAAAAGCTCGGCTATTCAACAATCGAGGTAACGATTGGCGACGGCTACAAGGGATGGCCAGACCACGCTCCTTTTGATGCTATCATCCTGACGGCCGCACCACCCAAAATTCCCCAGCCGCTTATTGATCAGCTCAAAGCCGGGGGTACGTTGGTATCTCCGGTAGGCCGCACATCCGAAACACAGTACCTCACCAAGATTACCAAATCCAAAGACGGGGAAATCCACCGACAACGTAAACTCCCCGTCCGATTTGTACCCATGACCGGTGAAGCCCAGAATCAGTAATCAGCATAATCACTTGACCAAAATACTCGGCAGCCATAACATTCATATCTTTAATAAGATTAATCAGATGTAGTACACTTTTAAAATGCATTACACCTTCAATTCACGACACATGCTTAAAACCCATCCAGCAAACAGCATTATCATCACTTGAAATCTGGTTTCATAGCATCTCCATTTAGTTTGAAATATTCTCCATCTTACAACACAATAATCCTATACTTAACAATCATTCTCCATACTATATCAGCATTTGGCCATCGACCAAGTTGCTGTTCCTATTAAGTTTAGGAAATATTTTTTTATCTACATCTCTCAAATTTATCTTCCAAAATTGCTTTCAGGCTTTTGTAAATTATTCTTAGCTTATTTTGAACTCAGCAAACGAAATTTCATCCATTATTATGCCTCGCTGTAGCCGAACAATTACTCTGTTTCTGTTTATTTTATATCCTGCTATCTCTTTCTCTCAAAGTTCCTTGCCTTCTGCTAAGGCCGAAACTATTACCTATATCATCAAGGAAACGAGTGTCCAGGAAGAGCTGCATCGATCGATAAGCGAAATTGAGAGCCAGTTTTCGCAAAATCCCTTTGGTTTGCCCGCCTCTAAAAATGATCAGATGATGAAGCTTTTTTCTGAGCATTTTGAACCGGAAACGATGCGTACCAGCATCCGACAGGCATTCCAGGAACAATATGACAGCCAACATGCCGAAGCTACTGTCGACTGGCTGAGCGATACAACCACTCAAAAAGTGCTCGACTACGAAAAGGAGTTTTATACCTTACAAGGCATTCGAAAACGTGTGGTCAATAAACACGAGCTGGAACAAAATCCACCGACGCAGGAGCGCACCGACCTGATCGGCTCGCTAATCGAAAGCATGTCGGCTGCCCAAATGGAGATCGAGGCACGCACAATCATCTTCCGATCAATGATTTCTGCTCTGAGCGAACTCAGCGCTCAGCGTTCATTCAGCGAAAGCCAAATTAATAGCTTTGTACAAAATTTTCGTTCACAACTACAGGGCCAAATTGACCGTGAGTTAACCAACCGGCTGCTCGTCAAATACCATGGCCTCAATGACAAGACGCTACAAACGTATATATCATTTTATGATACCGATACCGGCGACTGGCTGAGCAGCACCTCTTCTCAGGCTGTCCATGCCGCCCTTGAAAAGGCCTCGGAGGATTTTTTGAATTCCCTGAACACCATCCAGTAAAACTATCATTTAATATTCAAGATTCACTAGCTCTATGAAAAAGTATTTGTTCATCTTCTTTTCGGTATCCATAGTGGTTTATGGTTGTTCCACTACCGAAACAACCACGTCTTCAAATACCCAAACTGAATCAACTACCACGGAAAAACCATCTCCCGAGCCGGTTGATTTTGAAACCATGCTCGAAGCACCGCAGGGTTGGCATCATCTTGATGAGCAACAAACGCGATTTCGCGGCATTAGTAGTCAGCTGGCCTATGAGACCATTCTCAAAAACAAAAAACCGCAAAAAGAGGTGGTCGTTGCTGTTATTGACGGCGGCGTGGATACCAATCACGAGGATCTGAAAGATGTTATCTGGATAAATAAAGATGAGATACCTGACAACAACAAGGATGACGACGGCAATGGCTATGTGGATGATATCCATGGCTGGAATTTTATTGGCGGTGCCAACGGACAAAATGTTAACCATGATACCTTTGAGCTTACACGTATTTACCGACGGCTAAGCAAACAATTTGCAGATGCCGACACCAGCTCGCTGACCCAAAAACAACGCGAGGAGCATGCCTATTACAAAGAGATTCGATCGGATTACGAGAAGGAAGTAAAACAGTTGGATCAGCAGTATACCAACATTCAGTCGCTGGAGCAGAGCATGAAAAATGCCGATGAAATCCTGATCGAGCATTTTGGCAGTGCCGACTACAGCTATGAGCAGGTTCAGGAACTGCAACCGACGGATCAGGAATTAAATTTTGCCAAGAATGTGATGAGCTATGTGATGGAAAACGATATTGATTCAACGGTCATCGCCGAGCAAAAAAAACAAATTTACGAGTTTGCCAAATACGGCTACAATCCCGATTTCAATCCGCGTGATATTGTCGGTGACAATTATGAGGACAAATCGGAGCGAATTTACGGCAATAACGATGTCGCCGGTCCGGATCCCAGTCACGGCACGCACGTGGCAGGCATTGTGGCAGCAATGCGCAATAATGGCCTGGGGATTGATGGAGTAGCCAGTAACACGCGCATTATGGTAGTACGCACGGTCCCCAATGGCGACGAGCGGGACAAAGATGTGGCCAATGCCATCCGTTACGCTGTAGATAACGGAGCCGATGTCATAAACATGAGCTTTGGCAAAGGGTATTCGCCTTATAAGGGAGTGGTCGACAAGGCAGTGCAATATGCCGACGAACATGGCGTGCTGATGGTGCACGGGGCAGGTAATGAGGCACAAAACAACGATGAGAAGGCCAATTACCCTACTGATGTCTACGGATCGATGTTTAGCGATTCCACGGCCACGCTCTGGCTCGAGGTTGGAGCCACCACCTGGGAACCCAACGAAAATTTCATTGCCAACTTTAGCAATTATGGCAATCAGAACGTGGATATTTTCGCTCCCGGTGTAGATATTTACTCCACCATGCCTGATAATAAATATAAGTTCCAGGAAGGCACCAGCATGGCTTCACCGGTTGTGACTGGCGCCGCCGCACTGATCATGGCCTATTATCCTGAGCTGACGGCCAAGCAGGTCCGGCAGTTATTGATGGAGAATACCGCACAATACCCCGACCAGCAGGTGATTGTGCCACACGAAGGAAACCCCAATGAATCAAAAAAGGTGCTATTCCCTGAGCTCTCGGTTTCGGATGGGGTAGTAAATGCGGAAAAAGCACTACAGGCTGCCGAGAAGATGAACCATAAAAATTAACAATTATGCCAAAAGAAGGGCTTTACTTCATAGCAATTATGCCGCCCGATGATATTGCTCAACGGGTGCAAAAAGTGAAAAAGGAATTTGTAGAGAAGTATGACAGTAAGGAGGCGTACAACAAGCCACCTCACTTTACGCTGCGAGCTCCGTTTAAAGCTCCGGAAGAAATTGAAGAAACTATTGTTCCACAACTCATCTTTTTTGCTGAGGATCAAGAATCCTTTACCGTTCAACTAAATGGCTTCGGCCATTTCAGGAATGATGTAATTTATATCGATGTAGCCGATGCCTCACCCATGCAATCACTACATGCCGATCTACAGGATTACCTGCAAAATGAAATGGGATTCAGTGATAAAAGAAGCAACAACAGTTACACTCCCCACATGACTGTAGCTTATCGTGATTTAACCTCAGAAAACTTTCAGCGAGCCTGGAAAGAGTTTAAAGATCGTTCTTTTGATTATTCGTTTGAAGTGAATAGCATCTATTTGCTCAAACACGATTACCAACAATGGCAACCTTTCTACGAGTTTAACTTCTCATAATCGTAAACTGTTTAATGAGATAGCTTTTCCAAGCTTGGAAAAGCTCAGCTATAATTATTTCCTCCCCGCCACAATCACAAACTTACTGGAAATCTCGTAGGCTGAGGCATTCCAGTAAGGTTGAATAGATTCAATGTACTCGGCATGAGCTTCCTCTTTGGTCTGTTCGTCAAACTTGCGGTATGCCAAGGCTACAGCGCTACCTAGGAACGCACCGACAATCGCCTCTTTATCGGATTCGTAGCGCAGGTACACGTTAAATCTATCGGAGCTGACATCATGAAATCCAGCGGCCTTGAATGCGTGCTGTATCGTCTGACCAGTGCCAAGCTGGAAAAAACGGACACACGTCCGATTCCACACGCCGGTCCACAATCGGGAATATTTCGGCCCAACCGCAGGTAGATCGGCGTCCCCAAACCAATGCTACTGCCCTTCCCCCCAGGCTTAATTATCCGATACATTTCCCGGAACGCCTTATCCGGATCGGGATAGTACATTGCCCCCAACGAGTTAATAGCCACATCAAACGAAGCATCCGAGCAAGCCAACGCTTCAGCATCCATATGCTTGAAGTCGATTTGGACAATCTGCCATAATAACTCCCTCCTTATTTATCTCTCATTTAATATAAGGTACTATTTTTATTGGACTTAGTATGGACAATTCTGAGAACCAAATAAAAAGGCCTGCCAAGAATTAATCCTGACAGGCTCATATCAATTAGCGTTGTTAATCCTTACTCTTCGCCCTCGATTTGCTCTTGATCCTCAATCCATGAATATGGATAACTCTCGTCATCCAGCTTCTTGGCTTCGGTCGTCAGATGCAGCGGATGAAAGGTATCGATCATCACCGCATATTCATCGGTAGCCTCTTTGCCGATACTACCTTCGTATTTCCCGGGATGCGGCCCGTGCGGAATGCCACCCGGATGCTGCGTAATGCTGGCTTCCTCCACCCCTTTCCGGCTCATGAAGTCGCCTTCTACATAGTAGAGTACCTCGTCGGAATCCACGTTAGAGTGAGCGTACGGAGCAGGAATTGACTTCGGATGGTAATCGAACTTACGCGGACAGAACGAACACACCACGTAATTCGGTCCCTCAAACGTCTGGTGGACGGGGGGCGGCTGATGGACGCGACCGGTAATAGGCTCAAAATCCTTGATGTTGAAAATCCACGGGTACAGATATCCATCCCAGCCAACCACATCAAAAGGATGATGCTCGTACCAGTACGAAGTATATCGACCCTGTTTTTTGATGCGAACCTCAAACTTGCCTTCCTTATTCACGAAAATTGGTCCCTCGGGACGACGTATATCGCGCTCGCAATAGGGACTGTTTTCCGCAAACTGTCCTTTCTCAGTCAGATATCGGTCCGGAACATCGATCGGCCCCGTAGAATCAACAGTCAGCATGCGATTTTTCTCAGTCTCAAACACCATCTGGTAAATCGTGCCACGCGGGATAAAGATATAATCGCCATATCCAAAATCGAGCTTGCCAAACATGGTCTGCACGTAGCCTTCGCCCTCATGGATAAACAACAACTCATCATGCTCACCATTTTTATAGAAGTAATCCATGGGCTCAGTGGGCCGTACGACTCCAATCTGCACATCGTTGTTATACAGCAACACCTTGCGTCCCATTACGGGATCCCCGCCCTCTTCCACATTGGCAGTTCGCAAGTGGTGATGACGGAGTACACCTTCATCCCACTTTTCGATGTTTAGCTCTTCTCCCTCTTCAACCTTGAAGGTTCGCGTTGGCGGATTATGGTGATACAGAAGAGATGAGCTACCGTGAAATCCCTCGGCACCAAACAAATGCTCTTGATACAATTCGCCATCCGGCCGACGAAATTGCGTGTGCCGCTTGTGTGGGATCTTACCTAATTGGTGATAAATCATGGCTGAATCTGTTTTAAGTTTATAGGATGATTTTGCCAGCCAATCTTTAACGAAACTAACAATCGAAAAGTCAAAGCTTTCAGCATTCAGCTATCAGTAAAAATATTGCTTTTCTGAAAGCTGAAGGCTGACCGCTGAAAGCTGCCTTTTCTATAAATTTCCGCGTTTTTCCTGCTCGCGTTCAATTGCCTGGAACAGTGCTTTAAAGTTTCCTTTACCAAATCCACGAGCTCCTTTTCGTTGGATGATCTCGAAAAACAGCGTTGGTCGATCCACAACCGGCTTGGAAAAAATCTGCAGCAGGTATCCTTCGTCATCGCGATCAACTAAAACGCCCAAATCCTCGAGCTTATCAATGGGTTCATCAATCTTGCCTACGCGATCTTCCAGCTCTTCGTAATAGGTTGTGGGCACATGCAAAAATTCCAGTCCACGTCCTTTTAACTCCTCGACCGTTTTAATGATATCTCCCGTCAGCAGAGCAATATGCTGCACGCCTGGTCCTTCGTAGAAATCCAAAAACTCTTCGATCTGAGATTTCTTTTTGCCCTCGGCCGGTTCATTAATCGGAAATTTAATCATCCCGCGTCCGCCAGCCATCACTTTCGACATCAGTGCCGAATATTCTGTTGAAATATCTTTGTCATCAAAGTGGATATACTGCGTAAAGCCCATCACATCGCGGTAGAAATCGACCCACTCATTCATCTTTCCTTTTTCTACGTTACCCACGCAGTGATCTACGTACTGAATTCCAACCGGCTCAACATTTTTCAAGGGCGATTCAGCCGGTTCGTATCCGGGCATAAATATTCCATCGTATTCTGATCGGTCAATCAGGGTATGAATGGTATCCCCATAGGTAGCGATGGCCGCCTTTCGGATGGTACCGCTTTCATCAGTCAGATCGTGAGGCTCCTCAACGCTCTTGGCCCCGCGTTTTACTGTTTCTTTGTACGCTCGATCCACATTTTCAACGTGCATGGCAATATCATGTACTCCATCACCATGTTTCGCCACATGTTCAGCAATTGGAGAACTGCTATTTAGCGATGAGGTCAGCAGAAACCGGATATTTCCCTGCTCCAACAGGTAGGATACGCGATCCCGACTCCCGGTTTCCAGTCCACTGAAAGCTTTTAACTCAAATCCAAAAACCGTTTGATAAAAGTGGCTGGCCTGCTTGGCATTGCTCACATAGTGTTCTATAAAATCCACATCCTGCAAACCCAGATGGTCATCAAATTTCTCTTCGACAGGACGATCAAGCGTAGCGGTTTGGTTGGCGTGTTCTCCCATTGTATGTCACACTTATTTAGTTTTGGTTCCTAGTAAAGTTAATATAGTATCCTGCGGATTACGTCTCAAATTATTTGGCAAGGCTACCTATATACTTATATCATTAACGTTGGAACCGGTTTCATAACATGAATGTATTTGTTTAATTTACTGTTTCTATATACGTTCTGTTACTCCAAAAGACATTTAAAAAATCTGTGCCATGGATGAGGAATCAAAAAAAGAAAAGTTTCAGGAACGCATCGATAACGGTGAAACTATCGAGCCTAAAGATTGGATGCCGGAGCGCTATCGTAAACAGCTGATCCGCATGATGTCACAGCATGCTCACTCCGAGGTTGTTGGCATGCTGCCGGAAGGGAACTGGATCACACGCGCGCCCTCGTTACGCCGCAAAATGATTTTGCTTTCGAAAGTCCAGGACGAAGCAGGACACGGTCTCTATCTATATAGTGCTACTGAAACATTGGGTGCCAGCCGCCAAGAAGTTATTGACCAACTGCTGGAAGGCAAAGCCAAGTACTCAAGTATTTTCAACTACCCTACGCTTTCTTGGGCTGATGTGGCCGTGATTGGCTGGCTGGTCGATGGCGCTGCCATCATCAACCAAACGATGTTGGCACGGAGCTCGTATGGCCCCTATTCGCGCGCCATGGTGCGGATCTGCAAGGAAGAAAGTTTTCACAAGAAGCAGGGCTATGAGATGGTCGCTACGATGGCGGACGGCACTCCCGAGCAACAAGAGATGATTCAGGATGCCGTCGACCGTTGGTGGTGGCCCACGCTGATGATGTTTGGTCCGCATGATGATGATTCTCCCAATAGTGCCGAACTCATCAAATGGGGCGTAAAATCAAAGACGAATGACGAGCTGCGTCAAAGTTTTGTGGATCGCCATGTCTCTGAAGCTCACGAAGTTGGCCTTGAAATCCCAGACGAAGACCTCGAATACAACGAAGAAACCGGTCACTGGGAATTTGGCGAAATCGACTGGGATGAATTCTGGAATGTGGTCAAAGGCAATGGACCGATGAATAAAGAACGTATGAAATCCCGTCGAGAGGCCCATGAAAATGGAAAGTGGGTACGCGAAGCCGCCGAAGAATATGCCCGCAAAAAACGATTAGCAAAAGAAAAAGCATCGTAATAGTTGTGAGTAGTGAGTCATAAGTCGTGAGATATCCCTCCCGCTCAAGACTCAGTACTCATGACCCAAATCTGAAAGAGAATATGAGCGAAAAGAACGATACGGAATCAAAAGATATACAATGGCCGCTCTGGGAGGTCTTTACACAACCCAGGGACGGCAAACCTCATGAACACGCTGGTAGCCTGCATGCTCCCGATGCCGAAATGGCACTGGAAAATGCACGCGATGTTTATGCCAGACGAAAAGAGGCTGTAAATATCTGGGTGGTCCCCAGTGACCAGATAGTTGCCTCAAAAGGCGAAGATGCTGGTCCTTTTTTCGATCCGGCTGATGACAAGCCATACCGACATCCACAGTTTTACAGCGTACCGCGAGCTTCAAAACGACGATCATGAGTACAGAAACAACGACATTAACAAAACAGGACGCCCTTTTTGAATACCTTGTCCGACTGGCAGATGACCGCCTAATCTTGGGCCATCGCCTCTCTGAATGGTGTGGACACGGGCCCATCCTGGAGGAAGATATTGCACTGGCTAACATTTCCCTGGATTATATCGGACATGCGGCTTCGCTCTATGAATACGCCGTGGAGGTTGAAGATAAAGGACGTCACCGCGACAACTTGGTGTATTTTCGCAACGATGTTGAATACAAGAATCTAAAAATCACTGAACTGCCCAAAGGGGATTTCGGGTTTACCATTGCACGGCAATTTCTGTTCGCAGGCTTCAGCTACTTTTTGTATAAACAACTGTCTGATGTTGAAGACGAGCAATTTGCTGGAATGGCACAGAAGCATCTCAAAGAAGTAAAGTATCACCTAAGGCACAGCCGGGAGTGGGTGCTCCGCCTGGGCGACGGCACCGATGAGAGTCATGAACGTATTCAAAATTCTTTTAACGATATCTGGACTTATGTCGGTGAACTATTTCATCAGGATGAAATCGAAGAATTGCTCCAGGGTGAAAAGCTTGCTGCTGATTCTGAAAATTTTAAATCCGACTGGAAGGAACTGGTCGTAGATACGCTGGAGGAAGCAACGCTGGAAGTTCCCGACTTTGATCAGTTTATGGTGGAAGGTAGCCGTGACGGGCTGCACACCGAACACCTGGGACATCTACTTGCCGAGATGCAGCACCTGCGTCGCTCGTATCCCGATGCCGACTGGGAGTAAATAATAAGTTGTAGCACACCTCCCAGGTGTACTACAACTAAACTAGCAACGTTGATTTATTGTTATGCCAAAGACTCCAGTTAAATACAACAAAGACGAGATCTGGAACCTGCTTTCCGAGGTGAAAGATCCTGAAATCCCGGTACTATCCATTCTAGAGCTGGGGATTGCTCGTGAAGTCACCATTGAGAATGACAAAGTTGTGGTTCAAATCACCCCTACTTATTCTGGATGCCCGGCTATGAATGCCATTGAAAACGAGATCGAAAAAGTGCTTCGCGTTAATGGCATCCAAGATTTTGAAGTGAACAAGGATTTTTCGGAAACCTGGACCACCGACTGGATGACCGACAAGGCCAAGCAAAAGCTTAAAGAGTACGGCATTGCTCCACCCGGGAAAACAGACACTGATGATGACTTCTTGAATTCTTTGAAGAGTTCAAGTAAGATCATTCCTTGTCCTTATTGTGACTCAACCAATACAGAGCTTCAGAGCGAATTTGGCTCCACCGCCTGCAAAGCGCAGTACTATTGCCACGATTGCGATGAGCCGTTTGAACACTTTAAATGCATTTAGCTATGAAACAACTTCCACTATTCATTATTACATCACTGCTCGTCATTTTATCTGCACACCCGCTATTTGCGCAGTTTCGTGAAGACGTGAATCCAAAGCCCGATACCAGCCTCACCTTGCAGGAGCTAACTAATCCTTCTTTCCAAAACCTGATGGTTACCGGCAAGAAAACTGGGCAGAGAAGCAAGCCCCTGCAGCTTAGTAAAGTATCCAAAATATTTCTGGGTATTGGTGCAGATCTTATCCGTGGAAACACAAGTGACATTCCGTTGTACAACCTCGAAAATGGCTGGAAATATCCTGGTCCCACTATCCAATATCCTACAGATGTGACCGAATATGAACTATTCTTGAATCGATATGAACGCTATAATTCGGATTCATAATAAGTGTATCTATGAGCGAAAAACTGGTTGAAACTTCCCTATCTGATGCTATTCTAACCGTATCCCTAAATCGACCCAAAAAGCTCAACAGCTTCATCGAGCCAATGGCCAAAGAGTTGCAGCAGGCGTTGGCAGAGGCCAAAACCAATGAGGATGTCCGATGCGTGCTGATCACTGGAAACGGCAAGGCGTTTTCGGCGGGACAGGATCTGCCGGAAGTCGTCGATAAAGGCGATGATTACGAGTTGGGAGATACTGTTCGTAAAAGCTACAATCCCATCATCAAAGCCATACGCCATCTCGAAAAACCGGTCGTCTGCGCGGTAAATGGAACAGCAGCCGGTGCCGGAGCAAACCTTGCTTTTGCCTGTGATATTGTACTTGCCTCGGACGAAGCCGTATTTGTACAATCCTTTAGTAAAATTGGACTGATTCCTGACAGCGGCGGCACCTTCTTGCTTCCACGCCTTGTAGGACTACAACGAGCCAATGCCATGTATCTTCTTGATGAGAAGATTTCTCCCGAAAAAGCGGAAGAAATCGGATTAATTTATAAGTCTGTTGAGGCAGATCGATTGATGGAAGAAGCGATACCCATCTGTCAAAAACTGGCCTCCATGCCTACCAAAGGCTTCGGATTCTACAAGCGAGCTATCAATCAGTCGCTCTCAAACAACCTGGATGAGCATCTCGAACTGGAAGCGGATCTGCAAACCGAAGCCGGCCAAACACACGATTACCAAGAAGGCGTGCAGGCTTTCCTGGAAAAGCGAAAGCCCAAGTTTGAAGGAAAATAGCTCTTATCCATACCTATGGATCTGGTTTCCAGACGGCATATTCTCAACTTTTACTCAACTCGAAAGTTGGTTTTAGGCAGCAATTCGTTATTTTCAGATTGCATATAAAAGTTAATGAAACCGTTTACAATTGATGGATCAAGATACTGTTGTCGGAGTTGTCGGAGCGGGAACCATGGGCCAGGGCATTGCTCAAATAGCCTCTACTTTTGGACATCAAGTCTATTTGTATGATGCCTATCCTGATCAACTTGGAAGTGCTAAGCACGCCCTTCGAAAAATCCTTCAGCGTCAGGTCGAGAAAGATCGTATGAGCCAGGAAGAGGTAGACGGTATCATGGATCGCATTCATTTTGTGGATGACCTGACCGATTTCGACGAATGCGGACTGGTGATTGAAGCTGTTATTGAAGATCTGGAAACCAAACAGGATGTGTTTCAACGAGTCGAAGGTATTGTGTCCCATGACTGCATCTTGGCCACGAATACCTCTTCCCTGTCCATCGCGTCGATTTCGTCTGCACTAAAGAAGCCCAAACGTTTCTTGGGGATCCATTTTTTCAACCCGGCTCCCATCATGCCGCTGGTAGAAATTGTCCCCGGCATCGGCACTATGGAAGAAACAACTGAATCTGCACGCGATCTAGTTGATGATTGGAGCAAAACTACGGTATTGGCAAAAGATACGCCCGGATTTATCGTCAACCGTGTTGCTCGTCCCTTTTACAGCGAAGCCATTCGTCAGTATGAAGAAGGCGTTGCCGACGTGCCCACCATTGACTGGGCGATGAAAGAAATTGGCGAATTCAAAATGGGACCTTTTGAACTAATGGATTTTATTGGTCATGATGTAAATTACAAGGTAACGGAAACCGTTTTCGAGGAGTTTTTCTATGATCCGCGCTTTAAACCATCCTTCACGCAGAAGCGGATGGTCGAAGCCGGATATCTTGGCAAGAAATCAGGCAAGGGATTCTATGAGTACGGCGATGAAGCCGAAAATCCCGAGCCAACCAAAGATGAAGAACTTGGTCAAAAAATTGTAAATCGCATTGTAGCAATGCTGATCAACGAGGCGGCCGATGCCGTATTTATGAACGTCGCTACGGTGAAGGATGTGGACCTGGCCATGACCAAGGGAGTCAACTATCCCAAAGGACTACTCAAATGGGCAGATGATATTGGCCTGCAAGAAGTTTTGGATCGGATTTCCAGGCTTCAAACAGAATATCGCGAAGACCGCTACCGGCCCAATCCACTGCTAAAACGCAAAGTGCGAAATAATGAAACTTTCTATTAGCCACTGATCAGCACAGGTATATCTGATTGATCTGTGAGCATCAGTGCAAATCTGTGACCTATGAACAAACAAAAACTTGCGGTAAAAGTTGTTGAAAAGATGATGGCTGATGATGCCTTCAGTCAGTGGCTGGGCATTGAGATAGCCGATATCAAACCGGGTTATGCCAAGCTGGAAATGCACGTCCGCCCGGAAATGGTGAACGGTTTCAACGTGGCCCACGGCGGAATTGCTTTTTCACTGGCTGACAGTGCGCTCGCTTTTGCATCCAACAGTCACGGAAGAGTGGCACTTGCCCTCGAAAACAATATCTCGTTTACCAAAAAAGTAACCCCGGGCGACCACCTGATTGCCACCACCCAAGAACTTAATCTCGGCCGACGAATTGCCGTCTATAATATTAATGTGGTAAACCAGGACGAGAAGAAAGTTGCGCTATTCCGTGGAACCGTTTATAGAACACAAGAAAAGCATTTTAACGAAAATAATAACGATTCGTGAGTATTGAGTCATCAGAAAATGGTTTCAGCTCACTACTTACGACCCAAAACTCAATACTAGAATATGTCTGAAGCTTATATTGTTGATGCTATTCGAACGCCTATTGGCAAATATCGCGGAGCCCTTTCTCCCATCCGTGCCGATGATTTGGCAGCTATGACTATAGAAGAACTAATGAATCGTAATTCGAATATCGATCCTGAACGGATTGAGGATGTGATCTTCGGCTGTGCCAACCAGGCCGGCGAAGATAATCGCAACGTTGCCCGTATGGCCGCTTTGCTGGCCGGACTCCCAGTCTCAGTGCCCGGAGAAACGGTTAACCGGCTCTGTGCATCCGGGATGAGCAGTACAGTCATGGCTTATAAATCCATTAAAGTTGGTGAAGGTGATTTGTTTGTGACCGGCGGAATGGAACACATGACCCGCGGACCAATGGTGATGGGCAAAGGCTCTGCACCATATTCCGGTACAACCGAGATGCATGATACAACTTTCGGGTGGCGCTTCGTAAATCCCAAGATGGATAAGCAGTACGGCAGCGAAGCCATGGGCGAAACCGCCGAAAATATTGTTGAACAGTTTGATGTAAATCGCGAAGATCAGGATAAATTTGCAGCTTGGTCACAACAGAAAGCGGCTCGCGCAACCGAAAACGGACGACTGTCTAAAGAAATCATGCCGGTGGAAATCCCACAGCGAAAAAGCGATCCCAAAATTTTTGAAAAGGATGAGTTTATTCGTCCCGGTACTACGGTTGAAGTACTGAGTAAACTGCCGGCTGTCTTTCGCGATGGCGGATCTGTAACGCCGGGGAATGCCAGCGGAATTAATGACGGTTCGTGCGCTATGCTGGTAGCAGGCGATTCGGCCATTAGCGATTTCGAACTGGAACCGATGGCACGCATTGTGGCTTCGGCCGTAGTCGGTGTTGAACCGCGCATTATGGGCATGGGCCCTGTGGGCGCTACCCAAAAAGTATTAGATCGTACTGATCTCTCGCTGGATGACATGGGTATTATCGAGCTAAATGAAGCTTTTGCCGGCCAAAGTCTGGCTGTGCTTCGAGAGCTTGGCATTGATGATGACGATACACGCGTAAATCCCAACGGCGGAGCAATTGCCCTCGGTCACCCGCTGGGAATGTCTGGAGCCCGGCTGCTACAAACAGCCTCAATTGAGCTGCACGAGCAAGATCAGAAGTATGCCCTCTGCACGCTTTGCGTGGGTGTTGGACAAGGTATGGCCGTTGTTTTAGAAAAAGCATAATGATATTAACCGTAGAGGACACAGAGGGTCTCGCAGAAAACTCTGGGAGAATATTTCTCGGGAAACTCCAAGACTGCCTCTGCACCCTCTGTGGTAAAAATAATCGATTTAATATGGCAATTTATGAGTTCGAAGGATACAAACCGGTAGTCAATGAAAGTGCGTACGTGCATCCACAGGCAGCGGTGACGGGCAATGTAGTCATCGGCAAGGACGTCTATATCGCCCCCGGAGCTGCGATTCGCGGCGATTGGGGCAAAATTGTCATCAAAGATGGATGCAACGTGCAGGAAAATTGTACCATCCACATGTTTCCCGGGGTAACGGTTGTGCTCGAGGAAAGTGCTCATATTGGTCATGGCGCCATCATACACGGTGGGCATATTGGTCGCAACTGTCTTGTGGGGATGAATTCTGTGGTCATGGATAATGTAGAGCTTGGAGCGGAATGCATTGTAGGTGCAATGTCATTTCTCAAGGAAGGTATGGAAATTCCCGAGCGGAAATTGGTTGTTGGAAATCCTGCTAAAATCGTTAAGGATGTCAGCGACGAGATGATCGAGTGGAAAACGAAAGGCACGGAACTGTATCAACAGTTGCCGGGCCAGTTGCATGAGTCGCTGAAAGAATGCGAACCACTGCGGGAGGAGCCGGACGATCGGCCAAGTCAATCAAAGAAATATGAAACGTGGGGTAAAACTAAGAAATAGAACTAGTCACAGATTTACACAGATTCTTACTGATCAGTTTGGATCTGTGGCCTAAAAATTATTTCACTATGAAAGTAAAAAGCTATTCGAAAGGTCAATGGGTTGAAGAAGGCAACGAAACGGATCTCATCAGTGCCGTAACCGGAGATCCGGTTGCGCAATTAGTCGAAGCCGATCTGGATTACAAAGGCATGTGTGAGTATGCGCGCCAAGAAGGCGGGCCTAAGCTCCGGGCGATGTCGATACACGAGCGTGCTTTTAAGATCAAGTTTCTGGCGCAGTACCTGCTCGAGCGGAAAGAAGAGTATTACGACTTATCCACTCATACCGGTGCCACGCGCCAAGATTCCTGGATCGATATTGAAGGCGGTATCGGCAGCATGTTCACGCTTTCCAGCAAGTCGCGTATTGAGCTTTCAGACCTGCCCTTTCACGTGGAAGGCAGCCACGAGCGACTATCCCGCGAAGGTACGTTTGTGGGACAGCATATCTGCGTGCCGCGTGAGGGTGTAGGTGTACACATCAATGCTTTCAACTTTCCGGTGTGGGGAATGCTGGAAAAGCTAGCTCCCTGTATCATTTCCGGGATGCCAGCAATCATTAAACCATCGCCCACCGGATCGTATTTAGCTTATAAGGTTTTTGAGGATATGTTGGAGTCGCAGCTGCTGCCCGAGGGCGCTATCCAGTTTATCGCTGCCGACAAGCCCGGCGATCTGCTCGATCATCTCACGAGCCAAGACAGTGTTGCGTTTACTGGGTCTGCCAGCACAGGACAAAAGCTTAAAGCGCATCCCAATATTGTAGCCAATAACGTGCGCTTCAATCTCGAGGCCGATTCCCTCAACTGTTCGATTCTTGGCAAGGATGTCACACCCGATATGGAAGAGTTCGACCTCTTTGTGAAAGAAGTTGCTGATGAGATGACAGTCAAAACGGGTCAAAAGTGTACGGCCATTCGCCGGACGATTGTCCCTAAAGAACGCGTTGATGATGTAGTGGAAGCTTTGAAAGAACGACTACAGGAAACAACGATCGGAGATCCCGCCAAGAAAGAAACACGCATGGGTCCCTTGGCCAGCTCGTTGCAGGCCGATCGTTTTGAGGAGCAGGTTACCAATCTTCTGGAAACTACTGAATCAGTGTACAGCAATGGTAATGGCCAGCATGAGGGCGCCTTCACTAATCCCAAAGTGTTACTTTGCCACAAACCAATGGAAGTAGATGAGGTTCACAAAGTAGAGGCTTTTGGGCCCATGACCACTGTCATGCCCTACGAATCAAACAAAGATGCCATTGCTCTGGCTAATAAAGCGGATGGATCGCTGGTTGGCTCACTTTTTACGGCGGATGACGATATTGCCCGCAAAATCACGCTGGGCTGCGCGCCCTATCATGGACGCTTTATGGTGGTGAATCGTGACTGCGCGGATGAGTCCACCGGCCACGGTTCGCCGATGCCACACATGGTACACGGCGGCCCGGGTCATGCCGGCGGCGGTGAAGAGCTGGGCGGAGCACGAGCCGTCATCCACAATATGCAGCGCGTGGCATTGCAGGGATCACCGACCACGCTGAAGAATATTACGAATCAATACATTAAAGGGGCCGAAACGGAGGAGTCTGAAACCCATCCCTTCCAAAAGTATTTTGAAGATCTGGAAGTCGGCGAAGCTCGGACCACTGACACACATACCGTGACGGAAGAAGATATTGAACGGTTTGCTGATCTGTCCGGCGATGAATTTTATGCTCACACGGATCCTGAGGCGGCCAAGCGTTCCCTCTTCGGTGAAGTCGTAGCACACGGTTACTTTGTGCTTTCACGAGCGGCGGGGCTGTTTGTTCATCCCGATGAAGGACCAGTAATCCTCAATTATGGATTGGAAAATCTACGGTTTGTGGCTCCAGTGGCTCCCGGTGATACTATCCAAGCCAAGCTGATCGTAAAACGTAAAACGGTTCGACAGAAAAAGGCCAAGGATAAATTTCCTTTTGGTATTGTTGATTGGGATGTGGAAGTCATCAACCAGGACGATGAACTGGTAGCAGAATATACGATACTAACGCTTATAAAACGACGCGAAGTACTGGATATGGATATTTTTGAGGAGGAGTAAAGCAGCCATAAGTTATCAGCGATCAGCAGTCAGAATAATTTTGCTGAAAGCTGACGGCTTAGAGCTACTATTATTAAATTTTAAATGTCAAAACTGAATTAATGAGTCAGAACGGCGAAATTACTACCGACATTACAAACAACATCGGAACCATTGAATTTTATCACCCAAAGGGAAACTCGCTGCCCGGCCAAATGCTGCGCGAATTGGCAAGTACAATTCGAGAAATGGGCGAAAAATCCTATGTACACGTCATTGTGCTTAAGAGCCGTGGCGATGGAGCCTTTTGCGCGGGGGCATCTTTTGATGAACTTATTGCAATCGACAATTACGAAGAAGGCAAGCATTTCTTCATGGGTTTTGCCCTGGTACTCAACGCTATGCGACAGTGCCCCAAGCTGACCATTGTACGCGTGCAGGGCAAAACAGTTGGTGGCGGCGTTGGTATAGCCTCGGCCGGTGACTACACCATAGCACACGAATCTGCCGCTATTAAACTGAGTGAGCTGGCTCTGGGCATCGGTCCGTTTGTGGTGGGACCTGCTGTCAAACGCAAAGTGGGCAGTTCGGCTTTCGGCACGCTCACGATCGATGCAGCCAGCTGGAATGACGCCGAATGGGCACGCGAGCAGGGACTATTTTCAAAAGTTTGCGAAACGCATGACGATCTCGACGAAGAAGTCGACGCCCTGGCCGAACAACTCTCTGATTATAGTCCCGATGCCATGAAAGAGCTTAAAAAAGTCTTCTGGGAAGGTACCGAAAACTGGGATGAGCTGCTGGAAAAACGGGCTGAAATAAGTGGACGGTTGGTGCTTTCCGACTTCACTAAAAACTTTATCGAAGAGTTTAAAAGCTCTTGAAATACTGTACATGAATCACAAATAAGGCCAGCAAGCTCTCCGGGAAATAGCCGAGCCCAAGATCGCACAACATTCACAGCAATTTTCAATACAGGTCTCGGTGAATATGGAGAAGGAGATCAGTTTCTGGGGATTCAGGTGCCCAACATTCGGAAAGTGGACATCAAGAATGATGAGTTTGAGGACGCGCTAAAAATTACTGAATTCTGTTTAATGATGAACACGACCTGCTCCACAAAGCAGTAGGCTGGATGTTGCGGAAGTTGGCAAGCATTAGCTATAATATTGAAGAAGGACTTCTGGATAAGCACAAGCAAGCGATGCCGCGGACAATCTCAGATATGCCATCAAAAAGTTTCCCGCCCAAAACGACAACACTATTTGACCTAAAGGCAAAGAGTCAGATAGGAAGGTCTCGCTTTGCGACCGCTTTCTCAAAAGTAATGTTAAAAATTGTTCCCTCTTCTGAAGTCTGCAATTCCAGATTCCCTTCCAGTTGCTGAACAAGTGAATTTACCAATACCAATCCCAGCGAATCCAATTCCTCCACTTCTAAATCTTCAGGCAACCCAGTTCCGTTATCTTTGATCTTAAAGATTATATTATCCCCATTTTTTAAAAAATCAACCCATATAGTACCTGAGTTACTACCATTAAAAGCGTGTTCAAAAGCATTGCTAACCACCTCGTTTAAAATAAGTCCACAAGGAATGGCCTGATCGATTCCCAAGTCAATTTGATCAATGTTGTACTCCAACTCGATATTTTTGTCATCCTTATCAATCGAATACACGATAATATCCAGAAGCTCTTTTATATACTTCTTAAAATCGATTTCAGCGAGATCCTCATTTTGATATAATTTTTCATGGATCATCGCTATCGATTGTACTCTTCGCTGGCTTTCTGCTAACGTTCTGATAATATAATCGTCATCTGCAGATCCCATCTGTAACTCGAGCAATCCGGAGATAACGGCCAGATTGTTTTTAACCCGGTGATGAATTTCTTGAATCAACACCTCTTTTTCGGTAAGGGCTTTTTGTAAGCCTTTCGTTTTGTAGTCAACAAGCTCCTGAAGGCGCTTCTTTTCCAGTAAATTTACTCTCATCCTTATATAAGCATATCCCAAACCAATTACGGACAACGCAACTAGTCCATAAAACCAATACGTATTCCAAAAGGGAGGGGCAATAGAAAATGCAACGGAATTAACCGGTCCCCATGCGCCCTGTTGATTACGCGCCTGAACAGTAAAATTATATTCACCGGGATCAACATTTCTATAAACCGTCTCTTGAATTTGGGTTGGACCATTCCAGTCCTTCTCAAATCCTTGTAATCGATATCTAAACTGACTTTTCTCTGGATACTCATATTCCAGGGCCGAGAAAGTAAACGTCAGATCATTCTGAGAGTCATCAAGCTCTGGCGACGAACTTAATTTGGTATTCCCACTGGCTCGGTTGGTTTGAATCACTTTCTCCCAACTTTGGGCCCCGATTAAGACATCTGTTATTTTGACATCAGGTCCAGCAGTATCCCGATCAAAAACCGTTGGATCATAACGAAGCAGTCCCTTTGTAGATCCAAACCACATATTGCCACTACTATCAATTTCTACAGCCTTGTGAGTAAATTCAAAATCCTCAATCTGGTCTCTAAAATTGTACGAGATAATCTCCATATTCCCGGTTTGCTGGTACTTGGGAACATTTAATCGCTGTAAGGAAGCTCTTGTGCCCTGCCACAAATACCCATTGGAATCGAAAGCAAGAAATTGGGTATTAATAAATTCCATTCCCTCTTCCTTCCCAAAATTGACAAATAGTGTATCACTCTGGTCTAAAGCCGGCATATAGCTTATCCCCGCGGTCGTCCCTACCCAATAGCCTCCTTCTTCATCTTGGGTAATTGTTGAAATAACATTCTGATTGAGTCCATCCTCCATTGTGAAATTGGTGAATGTATTGTCATCATATGTACTGATACCATCATTAGTAGAAATCCATATCTGTCCCTCTCGGTCTTCCGTGACTTCCCAGATGAAATTATCAACCAGCCCATCTTTTTCAGTTAGGTGACGAACTGTGCCATTGCGGATATGATAAATTCCACTATCGGTTCCAATCCAGATTTCGCCTGCCGAGTCAACGAAAAGATCAACGGTGTATTCAACGGGCACATCCATCTTTTTGTTGAAGTCCGTGAACGACGCCCCATCATATTCCCAAATTCTGTTGTCACCGGTTAACAACAATTTATTGCCATCGGGCAGTTTTTCTATGGCCCATACTTCTTTGCCTTTCAACCCTATCTGTTTCTTGCGGATGGAAGCAGCGTGAGTAGTAATCTCCCACAATCCATCACTGGCGGTACCTACCCAAAGTACACCTTCTCGCACTTCATTAACAGACAAGATATCTTCTGCACTTAAAGCCTTTTCTTTGGTGAACCAAACAAATTCATCGCCCCTGTAAAGGTTTACACCGGCTTCGTCCGTTGCAATCCAAATATGATCTTTGTGATCTCGATACAAGTTGTAGACATAATTACTGCTCAAACCATTGGCTCCATCAACCCGGTGGAAGCCATTACCTCCAAACTGACGGAATACTCCCTTCGACTCACTACCAATCCAGATATTGCCGTAGTAATCATGAATGATATCATACACATATCCTATTGAATCGCCATTAACCGTGTAAATTTTTTCATAGTTATGGCCATCAAATTTAGTCACACCATTGTTAGTACCAAACCACCAATTGCCATTTGGCCCCTCGTGGATACGATATATGATCTTGCCATTTAATCTATCATTACCCTCAAAATCCTTGATGGTGCTATCATGGCAAATAGACACACCGGCATGTGTACTGATCCAAATTTTACCGGAGTCATTAAAGTAAAAATCCCAAACCGTATTACTTATTAATCCCGATTTTGTTGTGTACTGGGTAAGTTTTCTGCCATTATATACAAATGCTCCAGCTCCGTAGGTGGCAAACCAAATATTTCCCTCGGGCGACTCTCTAATATTATACACAACCACGGTATCTAAAGCAGAATCGGTGAACCGATACCGCAAACTATCTTCTTCGAGAGTACCCACCCCTCCTTGATAGGTTGCTACCCACAAACGTTGCTGCGTATCTTCAGCTAACGCTGTTACATAACTATCCCGAAGACCATCCTTCTGTGTATATGTATGGAATTCCGTCCCATTAAATCTTGAAAGGCCACCTCCCATCGTGCCAAACCACATCTGGTGATCAGCCCCTTCTACAACCATTGACACCTGACCATGGGGAAGCCCGTCAGCAACTGAATAGTGTTTAAAATCGTACTGCTGAGCAGCACCAGTTTGTGTCAGACTAATCCAGACAAAAAAAAGTACAGCTATAGCTTTAATGTAAATCCATTTATTTCTCACCATAATCTCCCAAACACTGTGCACAAAATCCGACCCTAAATTTAATGATAAACATACTATCACATCCAAGAAACATCAATATTTCTAATTAATTTTTTTGGAGTGGAACTTTTAAAGGAGGCTCCTTCTTTTTAAAATCAATCAGAAACTCAGTGCCGTTATCCAGCCGGTTAATCTCTAACGTACCATCGAGTTGGTTAGTGAGTGTATCGACCAGCACCATCCCTAGTGAGTTAGAATTTTGGAGGTCATCTGTAACCTCGGCAGCCAGCCCAACTCCATTATCACGTACACTCAGGCGAATCACTTCTTTGTCTAATTCTTCGAAAGTAATCCATATGTTCCCCTCTTCCCGACCGTTGAAAGCGTGCTCGAAGGCATTGCTCACCAACTCATTCAGGATCAGTCCGCACGGAATACCTTGATCGACGCCCAGTTTAAAATCGTCGATTTCAACCTCAACGCTAATCTCTTTATCCGGATAACTAAACGAGTAAGAAACTATATCTATAAGTTCGCGCACGTATTTTTCGAAATCAATCTCAGCTAAACGCTCACTTTGATACAATTTCTCATGAATCATTGATATCGATTGTACCCGACGCTGACTTTCGGAAAGTACCTTGTTTGCAAAATCGTTATCAGCATGGCCCATCTGTAATTCAAGCAGCCCAGAGATTACGGCCAAATTATTTTTCACCCGATGATGAATCTCCTTGATCAGCACTTCTTTTTCTGCAAGAGCATCCTGCAAGTGCTCAGTTTGTTCATCCACCAGCTCTTTCAAGCGGTTCTTCTCCAGGTAGTTTATTCGTATCCTGATATATCCATAAATGCCTCCCACCACGGCTAATATGATCAATCCATAAAACCAGTAGGTTCTCCAGAATGGATACCCTACCGAAAAATCATAGGTAGTTTTATTATTCGCAAAGTTGTCGCTACTGTATTTGGCCTCAACCACAAAAGTATAATCTCCAGGGCTCAGATTTGTATATATCGCCGAGTTATCGGCCGTCACCGGCATCCAGTCCGAATCAAAACCCTGCAATTTGTACCGATAAACCACATTCTCAGGATTGGTATAGGACAACCCCCGAAAGTGAAATTCAAAAATATTTTTACTGGGCGGAAATGTGATTGAGGGAAACTCAAGCATCCCATTTTTATAATTGAGCTTGGTAGTATACTTTTCCCATTCTACCGGTTTGGTATTGGCCGAAATTTGGGTCAGCTGTACCTCCGAAAGAGGGTCCCGCTTAAGGTTAGCCGGCGTTAACCGTACAACTCCTTCCATACTGCCAAGCCAGGCTTGCTGATCATTGGCGTCCAGAGCATTAAAATTGAACTCCAGTCCCAATCCTTCTTTGGACAAAGCATAATGACTAATAGACATGTTACCAGTTTGCCAGTACATTGGTACATTTAATTTTTGGAGCCCACCGTTAGTACCTTGCCAGAGATGTCCTTTTTCATCGAACCAAAGAAAGTTGGCATGCATCAGCTTCATACCATCCGATTTGCCAAAATTGCGAATGTCTGCCTTCTGCTGATAGTCACCGTTTTTTATTACTGAGATTCCCCCTCGGGTCCCTATCCACACATTGCCACTGTCATCTTCGGTAATGTCATTGATCTGGTTGTGAATAAGCCCATCTTGCATTCTCAAAGTAGTGAACTGCTTATTTTCCAGCACAGTAAGGCCATAATAAGTACCCATCCATTTCCGTCCCCGACTATCTTCAAAAAGGTCATAAACAGTATCATCAGCTAATCCATCCTGCATCGAAAAATGCGTGACCTCTTTGCTGTTTAGCGATACCTTATACAACCCATTGTCAGAACAAATCCATAGCTGATTGTCAGAATCAACAACCAATTGATAAACCGAGAGCTTTTCCAGGTCATATTTTTCTGAAAAGTTGATATAGTCATGACCATCATATGACATCAGCGTACCATCGGGCATAGCAATGAGCTTTCTGCCATTGGGCAGACCTGTAATATTCCAGATGTAATTATTTTCATACTCTCCGGGCAGCGAATGTACTGTGGATGTCTCCCCATCGAAAGATTCCAGCCCTTGTGTTGATCCTAACCAAAGGGTGCTGTCACGATCTTGATAAACACTCAAAATCTTATTGCTGTGCAAACCCGTATTTTTGTTATAGAAGATAAATCCATCGCCTTTATACAGGTTTACGCCATCTTCATCGGTGGTAATCCAAACATTTTGATTTTGGTCCTCAAATATCTCGTAAACATAATTGCTATTTAGACCATTCTTTTTAGTGAGGTGCTGGAATCCCTCACCATCATCGTAAAATACTCCATCTGCCCTTGTAGCGACCCAAATTCTGCCCTCCGAATCCTGAATAATATCAAAAATACTTTTAACCGGCTTACCACTAATCTGCGTAATTGTACTAAATGATTGCCCATCCCATACAGTTATGCCGTTACTCGTGGCAATCCACTTATCACCATTATCAAGCTCAGTCACCTTATACGCAATTTTGTTACTCATCCCATCACGCTTCGAGTAGTTTTTTATGTCCCCATCCTCATATATGGATACACCATTTTGCGTAGCCATCCATATTTTGCCGTCACGGGTTTCGGTGAAATCCCAAATGATGTTGCTTGGCAACCCGTCATTCTTTGTCAGGCGGCGCAGGGAATCGGCCTGCTGAATAAATACGCCTCCCTCGTAAGTACCAAACCATAAATTGCCATCGTTGCGCTCAGTAATACTAACCACCGAATAATGCGCCAGCGAATCATTATCAAAAGGATACACCAGGCTGTCACCTTGAAACCGGGCAACTCCGCCATTATCAGAAGCTACCCAGACATTGTCTTCTGAATCCACAAATAGTTCCTCAATAGAATTGTCGCGTAGCCCATCTCTTGTGGTATAGTTTGTAAATGCCTTGCCATCAAATTTAGCCAATCCACCTCCGTAGGTCCCCATCCAAATGTAGCCATCGTCGGTTTGTGTCAGATCGTGAACCTGGGCCTGCGGCAAACCATCACTAACTGAATAACTTTTAAAGTTCAGCTTTTGTGCACAACAGTTTATTGTTATAAAAAGAAGAGCAAATACCGTAGTTAAAAAAGCCTTCATACGCCACTTTCTTCTACTTCAAAAGTCACAACTATTTCAGCTCCGTTGTCATTACTAATTTCCAGATCAGCTTTCAATTGCTTGCTAAGCGTGTTAATAAGTGATAATCCAAGTGAATCCGAATGGTCTTCATCCTCAGCAAATCCCTGTCCATCGTCTTTGACCGTCATGGTAATTTTATTATCCGACTTCCTCATAGATACTGTTACCGTACCTTGCTGATGGGGAAAGGCATGCTTGAAAGCATTCACAACGAGTTCGTTAATCAATAACGAACAAGGTATCGCCTGATTGATATTAAGTACGATATTATCGAGCTCGGTCGCTATTTTGATATCGGACTGGTCGCTAAGATACGTACTGCTGATAGCCTGCAGTAAATCGCGGAGGTATTTATCAAATTCGATAAACGAAAGGCTTTCCGACTGGTAGAGTTTTTCATGTACCAGCGCAATACTACGAACCCGGAGCTGGCTCTGCTGCAGCGCCGAAGCCGCATGACTGTTATCCTCTTCCCAAATCTGCATCTGCAAGAGTCCGGAGATAACGGCCAAATTATTTTTCACGCGGTGATGAATCTCCGCCAGCAATACCTCTTTTTCTCTCAGTGACTGCTTTATTTTCTGCTGGGCCTCTTTCTCAGAGCTGATATCACTGGCTACAATAACATAGCCATCAATATGGCTTGTGCGGTCGTGCAGTGTGCCTTTTGAGACATTCACTGAAATTTCTTCCCCAGTACTCACCAACAGATTCTCGTCCTGTACTGTAACCTTTTCACTCTCTTCATCATCGTTGAACAGGTTGGAGTCCTGGCCATCCTTAAAAATTGTTTGCACCTGTTTGCCCAGTAGTTTCTCCTCGTCACTTTCAAGCATATTCAGACCTGCTGAATTAACGCGGGTAATCCGGTATTTATCGTCGGTAACAACCAAGAGATCCGCCATCGATTCAATAATGCTATCCACATAATCCCGGGAAACCGTCGTACGGCTCAGACTTTCAGCCATATTGTTGAACGTCTGACTAAGCTGTCCCAGCTCATCATCCGACTCATAATCGATTCGATCATCCAAATTACCCTGCGCAATATTTTGAGCAGCCGCTGCAACCTTATTAATGGGATTCGCAATCGATCGGTATAGGAAAAAGGTCAATGAGATGGCCCCAAGTAGAGCAAGAAAAGTAGCAATACCAAGAATCTTGCTCACCCAGTCCAGATAGCTGTTGAGGCTGGCGATTTTCTGTTCATGATTGGCCTGAATCTCATCCCGAACCTGCTCGATAAGAGGCAGCAGGTTAGTACGAAAATAGGGTTCTATGGTAACCGTAAAAAATTCCTTGCCATCCGCATAGCTCTTGGCACTTAGCTTTTGGAGCTGATTAACTAATGATGAATAGATTCCAAACTTTTTCTCCAGCTTGTTTAATAATGAAAGTACTTTAGTGGCTTTTGTCGTGTCCTGAGAACTGCTGGCATCTTTTGCTACCAGCTTCCGCGTATCGTCTATACTTTGGCGGAAGCGTTCCAGTGACTTGTCGATATTCTTTACCACCAGCTCGTTTGACATCCCCCCCTTGCTAAAATCAGTCGAGAGACTCTGCCGGTATTTATCCTCAAGCAGATATTGCGTGCGAGTAAGACTGCGGTACAGCTGAAGCCCCATTTCACCGGCCAACTCAATTTCTTCGATTGCTTCCCGGCTTTCGTTTGTAACCTGATTTTTGACCGCCTCATTTACATATGACGACGCTATACCAATGCCACCAACAAGCACAATTACAACCGAAAAGCTTAGAATGAGCTTAGTACTTAATTTCATTTAGAACCCAAATTCAGCTACAACTAAAATTACGACAGCAAATTCCCATTTTGTGCAGATTTTATACCTATTATGTAAGTTTTTTATGAGAAGATGAAAAAATACCCCGATTTATTTTAAGAGAGGTACAGATCGCTCATAAGGCCTAAATATTTATCTTTCAGTCGGCACATCCCACCCACAAAGCATTTAAAATGCAACAAGCTCTTTTATTTTTTCATTGATTTTTTTGGCATTGGGCAGTACCGAATCCATCAGCCCCACATTGTATGGAACAGGAATATCCGGCATTGTCAATCGTTCAATCGGGGCATCCAGATATTTGAATGCCTCTTGTGACAAGATAGAAGAAATCTCGGCACCAAAACCGGCGGTCTGGGTATCTTCATGGACGATCAGGCAGCGGTTGGTCTTCTGTACCGACTCCAATACCGCTTCCTTATCCCACGGCATAATCGAGCGCAGGTCCAGGATATCGGCTGAAACATCCATCTGATCAATAGCCATTTCGGCCTGCTCACACATGGCACCCCAGGTCACGATCGTTAAATCATTCCCTTCCTGAAGCTTGTTCGCTTTGCCAAAAGGCACCACATATTGATCACCAGGATATGGACGTCGCGCATATTTCGCATCCAACAGATTCCGGTGTTCAAAAAAGATAGTGGGATTATTGCTGCGCATAGCTGACCGCAGCAGCCCCACCGCATCCTGGGCATTGCTGGGCATCACAATTTGCCAGCCCACAGCGTGCGCAAAAAACACTTCATTGCTGAGGCTGTGCCACGGATCACCGCACTTGGCAAAACCACCGGGCATCCGCACCACGATGGGAGCGGCAAATTTGTTAGCCGTCCGCCAGCGAATGGTCCCGCAATTATTAAGTTGCTCGGTTGCAGGATCGGCATACTTTCGAAACTGGATTTCCGCCACCGGCTTTAATCCTGAATAGGCCAAACCGACGGCCCGGCCAATGATACCCTCTTCTGATAGGCTGGTATCAAAAACACGAGATTCGCCGTGACTAGTTTGTAATCCCATCGTTACCGCATGTACACCACCTTTGGCCGCCACATCTTCGCCAAAGACCATCACTTTGGGATTGGTCTCGAGCTCGTAATCGAGTGTCTTGCGGACGGCTTCTACAATATTGATGCGCTGTTTGCCAGGATCTGGTTTCGTAGAACTTTTCGGGAAAGTATGATCCGATGGCGCCAATCCACCGATCAATTGGGTATCCAGGCTACCGTCTTTATTGTTTTCGGCAAAAGCATATCGTTTCGTTTGATTAGTATCCGGTTCGGGACGAGACAAAGCTGCCTGGCTGGCTTCCTCGATATCCTTTTCGGCTTTGTTTTCCAGACTGCTCCACTCATCATCAGAAATGGTCTCCGGTACCAGAAATGACTTCACCGAATCCAGTGGATCGTTTTGCTGCTCTTCTTTGATGAGCTCATCAGATTTATAGGATTGGTTATCCTGGTAGGAGTGACCGTTTAGCCGCGGCATCGTTAAATGGATAAGCGCTGGCCCCTTGCGACCACGTACATAATCAACCGACTGGCTGATCAGGTCCGCTGCTTCAACTGGATCCGTGCCGTCGCCGTCAAAAATGCGGATATTCTTAAATGAATAAAGATTCTTGGCAATATTGCCGCCCGGTGTCTGATAGTCACCCGGGACTGAAATACCATAGCCGTTGTCTTCGATATAAAACAGTATTGGCAGATCCTGTGTGGTGGCAATGGTCAAGGCCGACCAGAACCCGTTGGTAGCGACTGAGCCTTCGCCCCCCAGCACCACTGAGATAGCACCTTCGTATTCATCTTCTTCCAACGTCTCCAAGTGATACTGTAGACCTTGCGCCCAACCAACAGCGGGAGTGTATTGCGATCCCACATCGCCAGCCATCGGCAATACCGTGGGCCCGTTGAGTCCCGGTTTGTTGCATACAACACCAATATCACGGCCATCGCTATACCCCCCCGACTTGGCCATTGGAGCCGCCATGGCATCTTCCAGGGTCAATCCCAGTGAGAGCATCAGGGGACGAGAGCGATAATACGCACTAGCGGCATCGTGCTGATGGTTGAGCTGTGATCCCAGCAGAATCTGTCCCAGTTCATGTCCCCGGGCAGAAAATTGATACAACACATCCTTATTCGGTACCAACTCATTTTCTTCCTTGTCATCCATGGCGCGTGAAGTGAGCATAAGCTCTGCCAGCCGGTGCCAATCAACAGATGCTACTGATTCGGGTATATCCTGTTGCGTCTTTTTCTTCGTCGGCATAAATGGTAGCTACAATTTTATGGCTTAATATTCTTGTGTCTTCACAACCTTCTCAAAGCTGCGCTCAAAGTGTTTCATTTCTTTTTCCCTGCCAATGGTGATGCGCACGCAGTTCGGCAGACCAAAAGCGTTAATACGCCGTAGTATAACCCCTTCTTCGAGCATGGCTTGGGTAAAATCGATCGCCTGCTGTTCATCTGGCAGAATCATCATCACCGAATTCGAAATGGACGGGACATACGAGACATCATGCTTCTCAAAAAACTGGTACAATCGCTTTTTGCCCTCCTCAACCGTATCCACTGTTTTTTTTAGAAATTTCTGATCGCCGAGGGCCGCCAGTGCCGCAGCCTGAGCTGGAGTTGTAGGTTCGAAGGTGAGTTTCGTCTTCATCATCTCACTAATAATACGCTTTGAGGCAATGGAATAGCCAATTCGAAACCCGGCCAATCCATATGCCTTGGAAAAAGTGCGCAAGGTGATGATGTTGTCGTAATCATAATCCAACGAATGGGGATAGTCGGAAACCTCACGGGCATACTCGAAGTAAGCTTCATCCATAATCACCAGCACATCATCCGGGACTCGACGCATAAACCGCTCGAATTCGGAAGCGGTTACATATGTGCCCGTTGGATTATTGGGATTGGCAATGTAGATCATCTTGGTCCGCTCAGTAATTGCATCAGCCATCGCATCCAGATCATAGCGGTAGTCATCGGTCACTGGAATTTTATTGATGGAAATGCCGCGGATGTTAGCCTGAACAAAAAAACCGACGAACGTTGCGTCGGCAGTAATGGCTTCTTCGTGATTTAGAAAAAATGTGCGACATAGAATGGAGATAATACTCTCAGATCCAGCAGCGACTAATATATTTTCTCGCTCCACATTATTAATATCTGCAAGTACATCGCGCAGCTGTAGCGAAGCGGGATCCGGATAATCCTGGATCTCTTGCATAGCTTTAATAACTTGCGGCTCAACATCGGGGCTACACCCCAACCTATTTTCGTTGGATGCCAGCTTCGAAACCTCAGGCGGCTGGTATTCCTTTTTCACCTCTGCAATCGTCTTACCCGCCACATAGGGCGACAAATCTCGAATATTATAAGGAACCAATAAACGATTGCCATTAGCAGGCATAAATCCTCCCGAATTTATTATGAATATTCACGTTTTGTACTGTTTTGAACGCTATAAATATGCCCAAATTAGGTCACTTTAACAATGCAGAGCCGTTAAAACTTTTTACGTTAATTGCACGTTGTGAGGACCAACTTCGCTTTGTACATTCATCAAAAAATTAGACAAGATTATGCCAAAAATAGCAGTTGTTACCGGTGCAAGCCGTGGAATCGGAGCTAAAATTTGCACTCACCTAGCCGCTCAAAATCATCAGGCCGTTGCCGTAGCGCGATCGGTTGATCCACTCAATGAGCTGGCGGATAATGATCCGGATCATATTACCGCTATCCCAACGGATCTTACTAATGAAGGCGACGTTACCGCCCTCGTAGAACAGATTAAAAATCAATTCGGTCAGGTTGATATCCTCATCAACAATGCCGGTGCTCTGATCAACAAACCATTTTCTGAGCTTAGCCTTGACGACTGGCGCTCACAGATTGAAAGCAATCTGATTAGTGCTGTCCATATCACCAAACAGTTGCTTCCTTGTTTTACCAACGGGACCCATATCGTCAATATTAGTAGTATGGGCGGTTTTCAGGGCAGCGCTAAATTTCCAGGTCTTACTGCCTACAGCGTATCCAAAGGAGCATTAAGCATTTTAACCGAGTGCCTGGCTGCTGAGCTTGGTGATCGTAATATTGCTGCCAATGCTTTGTGCCTGGGAGCTGTTCAAACCGACATGCTGGAAGAAGCTTTTCCCGGTATTGAAGCACCGGTACAGGCCGAAGAGATGGGGGCTTATATAACTGATTTTGCCCTCAATGCATCAAAACTCTACAATGGAAAGATATTACCGGTAGCACTTGAAGATCCAGAATAAGACAGCCGGTGGGATTCTTAGCCGATATTTTCTACATTACGCCATAATATTAATACAGACCGAGAGTCGTGAAAAAATATCTACTACTCTTTCTCCTCATATTATTCACAGGTAGCATATACAACAGTTCTGCAAGTGGCCAATCGGTTGAATTACTAGCAGGAAATACCCTAAACGGCGCAATGAATGGCGTTGTGCTCGGCGGTGCTACAATGGCACTTCAGAACAGCGACGAATTTGAGCCACTCAGGGTTGGCTTGGGTGCCGGTACACTCTACGGTATTGGACTGGGCGTCTATGATGTAACCCAGACCCAAAAAGGTCAGCAGTTTTACATTTCCGGGACTTTCAATGACGGCACCAACACCTCAATACTGGTACTACTTGATACGTTTTATGGAGCTGCCGGTGGTGCCCTCATTGCATCCTCGGTTTCCCTGATCATCCAAGAGCCTGTCGTAGATGCGCTGCAGTATGGATCGGGTATTGGTGCCTGGGCTGGGTTTGGCTTTGGATTAATTGATGCCTTTATACTAGCAGAAGGCCCTTCCCCCTCCGAGTCGGTTACTTCTGGTGGCCTCAATAGTGTAAGTGGCCTGTTAACCTACAGCAATTCGACGCAATCTGTTAAAGTGGGAATGATTAGTCCCGAGCTGATTACACAAAAACAGCTCACCCACTCCACTCTTAAGATCAACTACAACGCCTCAGTTAATGTGGTTAATCTGAAAGTTAACTTTTAGTCTTCCTCGTCCTCAAAGCCTTCATAATCATCAGGTGTTTCAAAGCTAGCTCCTTCTTCAGGCTCTTTGGCCAGAGCGAGGAATCGGATCAGCTCTTTAACTGTATTCGTATGTCCTGAAAGTGAAGGATGCAGTCCATCACTGAGATAATTCCATGCAGCCGGACCCGGGGGTCCCTCTTCTTGGTCCTCCACGCTGTCATCCTGATCCATCATTCTTTCTCCAAGGGGATCGACAATATATCCCTTTTTTCCGGTGAGTATTTCTCTGTACTGACTGAGGTCTTCTTCAAAAAGATCAAAATGGAACAGGCGAATTTGCTGTTGCATTTCGGTAATCACTGGAGGTGGTGTCATCCAAATAAGGGGATTATCTGTTACTTCACCAACCGCCTCTTCAATGGTATTGAGATTCTCCCAGTAATCGGCCAGCGACACCAGTGTGCGATTGGGTGCCACGTGCAAGCGCTGTGCATCAAATGTTCCCAGTGCCACGATCACCCAGTCGGGATCATGATCCAGCACATCTCTGTTTAATCTCTTGAGCGCATCGGTTGAGGTATTGTAGGATACTCCGCTATTAACGAACGTAAAGTCGCCATCTTCCAGCCCGATCTCGAGCACATGCTGGAAAATATTGAACCACCCTTGCAGATCATCCGTGATGGAGTCACCAAGTGCCACAATGGTATCACCGGGTTCAAAAGGTAATTCTTCAATCCAATCAGCAACGTCGGGATCCTCCAGAAGTTCAATAGCCGCTTCTTTGGCATTAGAGGCAAAACGATCACGGAGTTTCTGTAACTCTTCGGGCTCAAGCCCCATCAAACCGGCCATTGCTTCCTGATTTTCGATACCTGGCAACAACGGAAATCGTTTTTCAAGATTTAGAAATTGCAATAAATACTTTTCTAAAACTTCTTTTTCTTCTTCGCTTGCTTTGTAATCAGACATATATTTTACTGTAATCGGAAATTCAGACTTCTAATTCTGTAGTAAATTATCAACTAACTCTGGTGTACCTTTTGCTGCTCGCTGCTCAATGTGTTCCCAACCCGAAAAGCTTCGAAGCTCGGGTGTCGAGGGATCGATAATATATTTGGAGATGCCAGCAGTCGCCAAATCAACTAAACCAGCAGCCGGATATACTACCAGTGATGTGCCTATAACAATCAAAATATCAGCTTCAGGAACAATATCAGCAGCTTTTTTCATATTGGGTACCGGTTCTCCAAACCAGACGACATGTGGCCTGAGTTGGGCTCCATCTTCTGCCGTATCACCAAGCTCAATCGTATCTCCCCCAATATCATAAATCAACGAGGGATCATCTTCGCTACGCACTTTGGATAACTGCCCGTGCAGATGAAGTACATCAGTTGAGCCCGCTCGTTCGTGCAAAGAGTCAACATTCTGGGTGATAATCGTCACGTCATATTGTTGCTCAAGACGAGCCAGCGCTTTATGTCCCTCATTGGGATCTACAGTATGTGCCTGCTGGCGGCGTTCATTATAAAATTCGAGAACAAGCTCTTTATCTCGTTCCCAGGCGCGGGGTGTAGCCACTTCAGTAACATCATGCCCCTCCCATAAACCGTCAGAATCACGGAAGGTCTTAAGTCCACTATCGGCACTCATGCCGGCGCCGGTCAAAACAACAATTTTTTTCATGATCTTGACCGTTCTGCTTGGCAACTATTGTTAGGTATGCACGGTTTGTGTTTGCGGGAGAATAGATTCTAACCACGAACTTGACTCTTCATAATCTTCAACAACATCTCGTTGTTTGTCATTAACGAAAGTCGAAACCATACGTCTCACATCCGTCCGAAGCGTCTTTATGGCATTATCAATCAGCTTTTGATTGAACCCTTTGTCGCTTAATCGAAGTGTGAATTCAAGAGAAATAACGCGGCTCAGAATTCTGCCCAGTTCGACCATTCGATCCTGCGCTAATGAGTTACTGATCTTGAAATCCAAAAGGTCGCTAAAATAATCGGCTGCCCGTTTTGTCAGTCGAAAATCACTGAGGAAGGTATGCAGATTTTTTAGCTTCAGCTTTCGCATATTTTTAAGCACCGCTTCTGAAATCTGTTGATAGAGAATATCGTTGGAACCTTCAAAAATTTGGAACGGTCGGCTATCCACAAGAGCCCGTCCTGCAATGTGATCCAACCGATATCCTTTAGCTCCAGTTAGCTGCAACAACGATTGTGCTGCCTGTTGCATCAAATCAGTGGTATACGTCTTTATCGTATTCGCTGCTATACTCATATCTGAGGCATCCTTACCAATAGGAACATTGGTGCTGGTAAACGCACACATCGCAGAACAAATCGTAAACGAGGATTGCAGTCTATTCAAACGCTTTTTAACCTGATCATAGTTGAACAGGCTTTGTCCGCCCACATATCTTTCCTTGCAGTGATTAATACCTTCCACCATCATACGTTTCAAAAAACCAATACCCATACCAGGAAATTGTAATCGGCTTCGGTGAAGTATATCCGTCATCATCTTAATTCCGATCGTTTTGGGCTGTAGCTTATATTCTTCAGGAACGGTAATATCAATTTTATTGCGACCATAAGGCAACATGTAGAGCCCCAGGTTTTTGTAATATTCCTCCACTTCAATACCACCTCTGCGGCTGTCGTGGATAAAGAACCCAATATCGCGTCCGAGATTCCCTCCTCCATTTGCCTTGCGAGCCGTAATCAACCAAAAATCAGCGGCCCCAGTAAGGCCTGCCCAATGTTTAGTACCCGACACTTGATAAGCTGTCCCTTCATTACTTTTTACTTTTCTGAAAGAAGTTTCCATATGAAGGGCATCAGAACCAAAATCCGGTTCGGTAATCATAAGCCCGCCCATGTTATTATCATGTAAGAAGCGGTCAAAAATGGGTTGTTTAACTTCTTCCGAACCGTAATTAACCACCGGTTGCAGGAAGAGTGCCCCATTAATTCCCATCATCAAAGAGAGTGGAAGCGACTCGTACGAGCTTGCCTCTAGCATGGCCAATGCTTCATGCGTTTCAGCTCCACGTCCCCCGTATTCCTCAGGGATAAAAACGCTAAGCGGCTTGCAACTCATAACCTCTTTAAAGATTTCATCGGGCAAACCACGATTCACGCTAATTTCATCAATGTCATCTTCGACATTGAATAGCTCGTGAAGCTTATTTTTGTAGCGATTTATAAATTCAGAAAAATCCATATCCGTTAAATCAGATTAGAGATAATATAGCTTTCTAACAAAGCTTTAAATCCTTAGAAAAGCACATTTTAAACAGCTTTAATATACCGAATTATATCCCTTGGTAAAAACGTAGAACATCTTTTTACGCACATGAGTGCATAAAAAAAGAGGTGATCCCTGTTTGGAATCACCTCTTCAATCAAATAAGCGAGCAGTCGGGGACCTACGCTTCCGCCCTGCGGGCAGTACCATCGGCGCTGCCGGGCTTAACGGCCGTGTTCGGGATGGGAACGGGTGGGGCCCCGGCGCATGACCCGCCTGCTCAAAATGTCAATAGTGTCTTTGATCTAGTGATAGCTGATGGTTGTCGTCGGTTACGCTGTCTTGCTCGTTGCTGCTTATATGGAGCCGACCGACTGGTCGTGCAAGCCATATAAGCGGAAGCCGGTAGCCTTATTAGTACGGCTCGGCTG
>CAJXMW010000001.1 GCA_913056235.1 uncultured Fodinibius sp. | reverse complement strand
GTCTTCCCGTGGTCGACATGACCAATCGTTCCGATGTTTACATGTGGCTTCGTTCGCTGATATGTCTCTTTTGCCATGAGTAAATAAATTTACAGTTAAATGTTCAGAATCACATCAATAATAACTACTGCACTTGCTGAGCCGTTAGTCGGAATTGAACCGACGACCCCTTCCTTACCATGGAAGTGCTCTACCCCTGAGCTATAACGGCTTGTGCGATCCCGCATGGGGATGAGCGGGCGACCGGAGTCGAACCGGCAACATTCACCTTGGAAGGGTGACACTCTACCAATTGAGTTACGCCCGCTGGTATGTGGGGGGAGAAGGATTCGAACCTTCGAAGGCTTGCGCCAACAGATTTACAGTCTGCCCCAGTTGGCCGCTTTGGTATCCCCCCAGCGATAAAATCAATATGTCAATATTCGACCTGACTATTTCAACGAGCCTTTTGAGCCAGCGACCGGATTCGAACCGATGACCGGCTGTTTACAAGACAGCTGCTCTACCCCTGAGCTACGCTGGCTTGTTGAAATACTTCGATTAAGGCCGACGTTCCTAGCACGTCTCAGCCTCCGGCCGAAAGACTCGAAAACTAAGCACAGTTTTTATTTTTGTCAATAATAAATATCGATTTAAAATCATTTTCTCACTAGAGTCTACCCCAATCAAGAAACCGTCCATTTCTTCCTGTAATAGTAGAAACCGAGCCGAATCAAGACAAATAATGTAAGAGCTCCCAAGATTACCTTGCCATAAACAGAAAGGTATTCACCAATGAGTCGCCAGTTCTCGTGCACGACCCATCCGAAACCAAGCAAAATTCCATTCCACAATAATGAGCTGATCGCTGAACATATGATAGTTTTACTAATGCGCGTATGACTAAGGCCAGCAGTCAGTGAAATCACAGAACGCGTTCCGGCCAAAAATCGATTAGCCAGCACTACTCCCATACCCCATCTCTGCATCCAGGTTCGCACTTTGTTAAGATAATTTAGCGGGATGAAGCGCAATAGCCAAAAACGTCGTTCATCTTTCTGAATCTGCATACCCCACCGGCTGCCGATCCAGTACATGCTCATAAAACCAATAACAGAAGCGATAGTAGTGAGCAGGAAAACAGGAACCAACCCTATTACCGATTCGGCGGCCAAATATCCACCAAAAGCAACAAGTACATCACCTGGAATAGGAGGAACTACATTTTCGATATAAGCGACCAAAAAGAATACCAAATAGATACTCAGCGGAGGCAGCGAATTTATAAGCTGTACCATTTCCTGCACAAATTGATCAACCATCATTATGCCTCCATCAATAATGCTACAGTGCGAGCAGAAATCCCTTTCCCCTGGCCTTCGAACCCAATCCCTTCAGATGTCGTTGCTTTAACCGACACCTGATCTAAACCTACTCCCAAATCCGCTGCAATATTCTTACACATCTCAGGAATATAATCAGCCAGCTTTGGACGCTCGGCTACAACAGTTGCATCCACATTGCCCACCACGTATCCTTTGTCATTAACCAGCTCGCTAACGTGGCGCAACAAAATACGGCTGTCGATATCTTCATATTCATCGGAGGTATCGGGAAAGTGCTGGCCAATATCACCAAGCGCGCAGGCACCAAGGAGTGCATCAGCAATAGCATGCAATAACACATCAGCGTCGGAATGGCCAGCAAGTCCTTTTTTAAAGGGTATTTCCACACCGCCCAAAATCAATTTGCGCCCTTCTACTAGGCGATGCACGTCATATCCATAGCCAATGCGCATGATTATTTCTACTGTTTTTTGATAATTAGTTCGGCCAATTGCAGATCCAACGGATAGGTGATCTTAAAATTGGATCGGTCTCCCTCCACCATTTTTACCTGATGACCCATCCGCTCTACAAGTGAAGAATCATCAGTCCCGGTGAACCCCTCCTTCCTGGCCTTCTCATATGCCTCCAACATCAACTTTTTGCGAAATACCTGTGGCGTTTGTGTCTGCCAAAGAAATTTACGGGAGGGCGTTTCCTGAATCACCTGCTGTTCATTAATACGCTTGATGGTATCTTTAGCGGGAACGCCCAACACCGCCCCACCAATCTCGCTGGCTACCTTACAACAAGCTTTAATATGTTGGGGCTTGACAAACGGACGTACGGCATCATGTACCATTACCAAATCCACATCCGAAACTTCGTCAAGCGCGTTATATATAGAGTCTTGGCGCTCTTGCCCCCCTACTATACATTTAGTTGCCACATTTTGCGGCACCACATCCTCAAGAATCTGCTTAGCCGTTGACAAATATGACTCTGAGGTCGCCACCAGTACCTGGCGCAACCCATCCAGCGATAAAAAACGACGTATGGTATACTCCAAAATAGTTTTCCCGGCTAATTCCAGATAGGGCTTGGGCGTCTCCTTTTGCATACGACTCCCTTCGCCCGCTGCCGGGATGATAAGTGCTTTAGTAACCACTGGCTAGAGAATCAACATTGAGTCGCCAAAGGCAAAAAACCGGTAATCATTTTCTTGAGCCTCTTCATACGCCTCCATCAAAAAGTCGTAGCCGGCAAAAGCCGCACCCAACATGAGCATAGTTGATTCGGGGCGATGGAAATTGGTAATCACGCCTTCGGTAATCTTAAAATCATAGGGAGGGAAAATAAATTTGTCGGTCCACCCTGTACCCGGCTTGGAGATGCCACTAGCCGTAATACTCGTCTCAATCGTTCGGACAGAGGTCGTACCACAACCCACCACTTTGTTATCTTCGCTGGCCAACGCCTCGTTAATTTTTGCAGATGTCTCTTCAGAAATAAAATAGTTTTCGGAATCAGTGCGGTGTTTCGTCAGATCTTCAACCTCGCAGGGTCGGAACGTTCCCCATCCAATATGCATGGTGATGGGCAACATGTGCACGCCCTTGTCCTCGAGCTTTTCGACCAGCTCTTCAGTAAAGTGCATCGCCGCAAAAGGCGCTGCCACTGATCCACGCTCCTTGGCAAAAATAGTCTGATACTGCTCCTTATCCTCCTCACGAGCCTCGCGCTCAATATAGGGCGGCAACGGCATCTCACCGATATTATCCAAAATATTGTATAGTTCTTCATTGGAACCCTCAAATAAAAAGCGAATAGTACGACCGCGCGAGGTCGTGTTATCAATAACTTCGGCCATCAAGTTCGGACCAAAATACAGCTTGTTACCGATTCGGATTTTACGCGCCGGCTCAACAAGAACATCCCAAAGCATATTTTCAGGGACAAGTTCGCGCAGCAAAAAGACTTCAATATCTGCATCCGTCTTTTCTTTCTTACCCTTCAAGCGTGCCGGAAACACCTTCGTGTTGTTATATATCAGGACATCCCCCTCATTCATATACTTGTGAATGTCAGCAAATGTCTCATGCTTGATGGATTTTTCTTCCCGATTCAAAACCATCAGCTTGGCGGCATCACGCGGCTGCACAGGTTCATCCGGAACGTTATAATCTTCTGTCTCAAATTTAAAATCGGTAAGTTTCATTATCGAATTATAGCCTTTTATTTGGTTTGATTAACCAGTATTTTAGTCAAATTCAAAGCGTTCCAAATATACTCTATTTTCATCCGCAGGACAAATATCAATCTCAGCGAAATGGAGGTGTGCCAGAGCGGTCGAATGGGGCGGTCTCGAAAACCGTTGAACCGTTTTACGGTTCCGGGGGTTCGAATCCCTCCACCTCCGCCATTGCTACTCCAAGCCTTCACTCTGCTCCACCTCCACAAGGGCTAACAGAATTACTACACTTGAGCTTGTAACGTCGCTTCATTGAAGAAGCTGTTTTTCAATAATTAATTCTACAAGGAAGTACAGTCTGTTCTTTATTCTAGCGGCTGACTTTATTATACTTTATATATGTGCGAACCGTTATATTGACTCCTAAGAGTCTAACCCACAGGTATTCGTTTATGAAAAAGACTGCATTTATTCCCACTATTAGCTTTTTGATTCTGATGATTTTTGGGATCGCATCATTATCCCATGCACAACTGAGAAAAGATCAAAAAACGAATACATCCGAATTATCTGGACCCATCGTCAAAGACGATCCAAGTGAAGGTGCCAACTTAGGCAATTTGTTTAACATGCAGATGGATCACTCCTACTCCATGATGTTCTCCAGCTATGGCGGACAGGTGCAAAATCTGAATGCCTATACCAACACCATGCAGTTTTTCTTCACGGAAGATCTTACCGGTCGCGTGGACCTGTCGGTACTGCACTCCCCGTTTGGAAATAACTTTATGTCGAATGGCAACAACAACGGCTTAAATACTCAATTCATCATTCGAAATGCGGAACTGCAATATGATATTAGTGACAAAAGCAGTATTCGTCTTCAGTTTCAGCAGGTTCCCAGCTATGGTTTTAATCCATACTCTTCAGGATTCTATCGAGGACCATTCGGCTCTCCTTTCCAAGATCACAATTTTTGATAGAAACCATCATTAATGGCCCCAGAGAATAGCAATTCCAATTCTTTTGCATTAAATGCGGTCATAGGCTTTTTAAGCTTGTTGCTTGTCTTACTGGTTTTTGGGCTGTTTACCCGCATCATTTATCCCCGCATTGAAAACCAACGCGCCGAAGGCAACCCTGAACTCATTGGCAATGTCATCCAACTGGAAGTACTCAACGGATGCGGCGTACCGGGATTGGCTAACGATTTTACTTCTACTCTGCGTAAAAGTGGATTCGATGTGGTAGAAACTGGAAATTTCAAAAACTTTGACATGCAAAATACCGTTGTGATTGCACGTACATTTGATACTGAAAACGCAAAACGGGTAGCCAAAGCGCTGGGTGTAAGTCCCGAAAACGTGTTTATCGAAGCATCAGAAGATTTTTACCTGGATGCGACCGTCGTGATCGGATCCGACTTTAAATCACTTAAACTCAACTAATACTATATGACCAACACTTCCCCGCAAGCTGACCAACAGTTTACAAGCGTCAATGACCAGACAACGGCCGATTCGGACAAACTGATCGACGTTATCACCGAAGCCCTGCTCGATCGGAAAGCAGAAGACATCACTGTACTTGATGTACATGATCTTACCACCCTTGCAGATAAGTTTGTGATTTGTCACGCCAAAACCGATGTCCAAATTAAGGCTATTGCGGATAACGTAAACAAGGAAACCAAAGAACAGCTCAATGAGAAGGCTTGGAAAGAAGAAGGCCGTGAACAGCGACGCTGGGTAATTCTCGATTACGTAAACGTGGTTGTCCATATTTTTAAACAAGAACTTCGCGAATACTATGCGCTGGAGCGCATGTGGAATGATGCTCCAGTCCGAAAAGTCAAAGATGAGGCGTAATTTGTGCGACTTCTGTACTGGTCAATAGCTGTGCTGCTAGCATTGGCGGGCTGTACATCTTCTTCCAACAATAGGACATTGCAACAACCTCCGTCGGATCTTATTAACCTACAAAAACCGGGTGACACCCCGCACCAGCCCTCGAAGGTGTATGTTGACTCGGTTACAAAGGTGACCTACAAGAAAAAAACGGCCCTCTTGGTTAATGGCACTCTACCGGATGCCTGCACGAAAGTGGAAGAAGTTGATCATAATATTAAAGACAGCACGTTGTCGTTAACATTCAAAGCTTGGCGAAATCCCGATGTGATGTGCGCCCAGGTTTTGACCTCATTTACTTTTATTTACGATAAACTCAGCAAAGAAGAACTTTCATCCCATTCTGCAGTCATTATAAATGGGACCTCCTACAACTATTAGTTTATGAGCCAACGCGTACTTGTCACCGAGCCGATTATCCCATCTGTTATTGATAAACTGGAATCTCATTTCCAGGTGGATGTGGGCGAACGAGGCACCTACAACGATGAAGAGGCACTTATCGAAGCGATCCCGCGATACGAGGCCATCCTGCCGATGCTTTCAAATCCCATAACAGAACAGGTTATTGAAGCAGGAGAAAACCTCAAGATCATTGCTAATCACGCGGTAGGCTATAACAATATTGATTTGGAAGCTGCTGATAAACACAACGTTTATGTAGCCAATACGCCCGGCGTGCTGACTGATTCTTGTGCCGAATTCACCATTGGACTCATGCTGGCGGTATCGCGGCGATTCTTCGAGGCCCAACGCTACCTGCTGAATGGCAAATTCAACAATTGGGAGCCACTCGGCTTTCTCGGCAAAGAGCTCAACGGAAGCACTCTCGGGATTGTGGGCATGGGGCGCATCGGCACGGGAGTAGCGCGCAGAGCCAAGGCTTTGGGAATGGATATCCAGTATCACAATCGTAATCGGGTAGACAAAGAAACAGAACAACAGCTCGACGCTACTTACTGCCAAGAGTTAAAAACGCTGATTCAAGACTCAGATATCATAAGCCTGCACTGTCCACTCACCGACGAGACCCATCACCTCATAGATGAAGGGGCGCTATCCCTCATGGATGATGATACTATCCTGATAAATACGTCTCGAGGCCCGGTCGTGGAGGAAGCCGCGTTAGCCGAAGCCCTTCACAATGAGACCATCGGCGGTGCCGGGTTGGATGTCTTCGAACATGAGCCTGATGTGCATCCCCGACTACAAGATGCCCCCAACTGCCTGCTGACTCCACACATCGCCAGCGCCAGCTATCAAACCCGTGAAGCAATTGGCATGCTGGCTGCTAACGCAATTATTGGTATATTACAAAATCAACCCGCGTCCGAAATTCCCAACTTGATTCAACCTTAATTTCGGTTCATATTCATTTACCTGATGAACCGATTTACTGCTATGACAAAGCTTCTGGATACCGACCGCCTGCATTACCTGTTCGGGTGGACCCTGCTGGGACTGCTTCTTCTGTTACTTGCCCTAGAGGGTTGGCGGTACGGGGTTAAGCCCTCGAAAGTCAATAATGAGCAGGTCATCGAAGAAAGCCTCCGAAATGCCTCGGACTATTTTTTAGCCCAACAACAAGCGTTGGCAAATAAGTCCCAGAGTCTGGAAGCAACGCTTCGTCCCTCACTGCTTCAGAATCAGCCATTGCAATACCAGTCAAACATCCTGAATAGATTTCCGGATTTTTGGAGTATTACTTTATATAAAAAAAGCCAACCCCTGGTGTGGCAGGGATTCGCGCTCAAAGATGAGCAGACCACTCCCTTTACGGACAAGTCGGCCATAAAGCTGAAGAAAAACAATAATGTCATCTATTGGGAGAACCATATCCCCTTCAGCATACAGGACAGCACAGGCAGCATTTCGTATGATCTTTTTACAAGCTTTCGCATAGAACAGAGTAATCCCTTGTCTATCGGTGATGAAAGTGAATTTAGCATCTTTAGCTCAAAAGAGTTTACCACTTCATATCCGCTCCATTTCAACATATTCAGCAATCCCTCGGGCCAAATTGTGCAATCGAAACAACTTTCAAACTTGGAGGGGGATTCCGTAGGCGTCGTCTATGCCACTGCAGACGAATTCCAGCAGACCAAAGCCCAATGGGAGCAAAACACCCGGTTCTGGCGGTCAATCTATGCGTTGCTGTGCTTCATCACCCTAGTACTGATATTCTTCGCCGCAGCTGACAAGCTACCTCTTTGGCCCTCCCTTTTGGTGCAGTTACTATTTGTAGGTATCGGCTGGGCTATTTTTGCCTATACAAATTTAACTTCGTACTGGGTTCTTGAACTTTCTGATATCACCGGTAATATCGCAGTAAATACCGTATCCAACCTTAGTGTGACCTGTACCAACGCTATCTTTGCCCTGCTGGCATCATTCACTATCAGCCGAAAAATCTTATTGTACCGTCGCCGGTTCAAAGCCGACTGGTATTTGAGCACCATCAGCCTGGCCGGTATTTATGGCATATTCAATTCCCTTGCCCTTCTTACCTTTTTAGATATTCTGCATCAAGCTACCATCCACAGTGGCGTACCCATGATCGACCTGCGGATCTTCCCGGAAGGGGGAACCATCATTATATATCTGGCAATTGGAATAGCATCGGTTGCCGTCGGGAATCTTTTGCTGGCTTTTAACCGGCTGCTGATGAGAATCACCCAAGAGCATTTAAAACTTACGATCTCGGTACTCAGCACCAGCTTCTTTCTCAGCCTGTTCGTTGCCCAACTCTTTATACCCGAACAGTTCATTTTTAACTGGATTTTCTACTCCTCCATCTGGGCATTTGGGGTCATTTTTAGCATTGCAGTGGGCTTTTCAATGGATATCCCCTGGATCACCAATATGTCGCCTTTACGCAAAGTGGTTGTTGGCAGCCTTATTATCTCGGTTGTGGGAACCCCAATTTTGTACCAGACTTCACTCAAAAAAACCGATGATGAACTCTGGGAAACGGCCTTAAACTACTCTAAGGAACGTGACCCCTTCGCTGCCGGTTTAACAGAGAAACTGCTATCGAGGTTGGAGCAAAGTTTTCAGAACATCTCCAAGCAGGATCTGCAGGAAAATCGCTCTACATTACAAACACGCTTTACCGGCACCATAAAGAGCCTTATTTCACCCGAATGGAATACCTATTCGTTTGATCTGCAACTCATTAATTCTTCTGGCAAACTAATTGCCGATTACGCGACCGACCTCAATTCTCCCAACTGGCTGAATATCTTCAATATCTCGACCCTGCAAGCCGTTACCGACATTGAGCAGATAAACAAATCCACCATACGGCCTATTGTTCAACTTCCACTGCTCGTTGACCAAGAAAAATACCGCACCTTTTATCGGGGATGGATTCCGGTCTTTGGCACATCTGATGAAAAGCCTATTGCCTGGATACTGTGTTCAATTTACCAAGAACGTCCCGAATTTAATAAGCCGATCCGCGCCGTGATGGCTTCGCTATCCTACGAAGATTGGAACACGGCCTATCTTATGCAGAAATTCACAAATGGCAAGCTGGTTAATTCGCGGCAACAGGGCTTCGCTGGCTATTTTCCAAAATATCGGACGCTAAGCCAAAATAAGCTTGATGCCCTCCAAGAAGACTCCTTGATCTATATGAAGGAAAAAACGTCCGAGTACTCTTACCGTACTCTGCTGTGGCGGGAATCCAACGACAACGTTATTAAAGTCAGTACAACCCTTCCGGACTATCGCCTTATCATGTTTTCCTTTTTTAGGCTGAGCTTTACGCTTCTTTTGGCGGGGATCGTATCAGTTTTACTGGCGCAACTACTGACCTGGGGCGGAATACGTTTTTTGGGCGAAAACAAGCGTTTCCAAGATCGACTGCTCGACAGCTTCCTGCTTGCAACCCTCATTTTTCTGGCTTTCCTAATTGCCACATCTCACTACGCCATTAAACAGCAGAACCAGGATATCGTACGCCAGGAACTCATTGATAAACTGGAGCGCCTTACCAACACCATTGAATCAAATCAAGCCATTCAGAATAACCGCGACCTCGACACCTCTTTTTCGCTGGACTCACTCACTACGCCGCTCGATGTGGATGCCAGTTTTTACGCCGGGCTAAAAGTTTCGGAAACCACGACGCCCCAAATTTATCAGCAGCACTTGCTACCCGACGTACTGCCTTACAACATCTATAGAACGTTGTTTAACCAGCGCCAGCAAGATGCCTACTCCACGGTAAATCTGGCAGGCCAACGCCTCTTGATTGGCTATCGATCTATCCTGAACAACCAAAATAAACCCGTAGCTACACTGGCAATACCTACGTTTCTGGAATCACCGAAGTACGACCAACAACTACTCGAGACCACAAGCTACCTCATCCTCATTTACCTACTTGTCTTCGGACTCTTTATCCTGGGCTCAACTTTTATCTCGAAACAGCTCACGCGTCCACTTACCTATATCCAGCGGGGTCTTAACAAGATATCCGCCGGTAATCTGGACACAACTATTCCCGTTAAAAGTGACGACGAGATTGGCAACCTGGCCGATGCCTACAATAATATGGTACTCCGGCTCAAAAAACTGCAAAAAGAGCTGGCCGCCGCCGAACGCGAAGCCGCCTGGAAAGAGATGGCTCAGCAGGTAGCCCACGAGATTAAGAATCCGTTGACACCTATGAAGCTTAATGTCCAGCACCTGGAACGCCAGCTTAAAGATGACAACCAAGACCCGGAGGAGCTCAAAAAACGGGTCCAAAAAATTACCGAAAACTTGATTGAGCAAATTAAATCGCTGAACAACATTGCCTCAGACTTTTCTAAATTCTCACAGCCGCTGGATGATGACTTCACTCGCGTAGATATTACATCCATATTATCTTCTGTAACCGAGCTCTATGAGCACGATGAAAATATAGATATTCACTTCAGCAAAAACAGCTCGTTGTATGTCGAAGGCCTTCCCGATGAATTAAAACGAGTGCTTATCAACCTGGTTAAAAATGCCTACGAAGCTATGCCCAACGGTGGCGAAATTGTTCTTCGACTCTACAGCAAACAGAATCATATTTTCATAGAAGTAGAAGACAACGGTACCGGCATTGCGGAGGAGGATCGGCCCAATATTTTCGTGCCCAATTTTTCAACTAAATCCAGCGGCACGGGACTGGGACTGGCTATTTGCAAAAAAATTATTGAGGCACACGAGGGCAGCATCAGCTTCGCTTCAGTCGAAGGGGAAGGTACGACCTTCGTAATCAAGCTGCCGCAGGCATAATCTACTGCTGACGCTTACTTTTCCCTACCATTTTTCGTACCATAAGCGATTCTCTGGAATCCAAAATTTCTCATCCAAATCCAGTCCAAGCTCCAAATATTCAATGCTCGGTTTTTTAAAATCTGAACAATATGATTTAAAAAAAGAAGCCGGCATGACCCTGAAAATTGGGCTGCCGGTAATCATCGCCCAGCTGTTGCAAATGTCGATGAACTTTGTAGATACGGTGATGGCCGGCAACCTCTCGGCCGAGGACTTGGCCGCCGTCGCCGTAGGAGGAGCCGTGTTCATACCATTCATGATGCTAGCCGCCGGTATCCTGATGGCCATTACTCCCATTGTTGCTCAACTCGTGGGCGGACGCAACTTGCGAGAAATTGGCTCGAACGTTCGACAGGGCCTGTGGCTCAGCCTGATGTTGGCCGTGCCCATATTCCTGATTATCCGGAATCTCGAAATTGTAATGCACTTCCTGGATGTCACCCCCTCGATCATCCCGATGGCACAGGGATACCTTGATGCCATTTCGTGGGGCGTGTTTGGCCTAAGTGGATATATGGCGCTGCGTTTTTTCAATGAGGGAATGTCAGTCACTCGTCCTGCCATGTATTTTGCGGGGCTGGGCGTCATCGTCAATATCCCGGCCAACTACATTTTTATGTATGGCAAGCTTGGATTTCCTGAACTCGGTGCCGTCGGCTGCGGATATGCCTCTGCCCTGGTGGGCTACGTCATGTTTTTGGGGATGCTGGCTTTTACCATGACGCACAAACCCTACGACCGGTTTGACATTTTTTCCTCCTTTCGGTGGCCCGAATGGAACTATCTCAAAGAAATTCTCTACGTAGGAATCCCCATTGGGCTCAGTTCCACCATGGAAGTCACCATGTTTGCGTTAGTCAGCCTGCTGATGGGATCCCTCAGCGCTGTTGCCGTAGCCGGACACCAGGTAGCCATCAACTTTTCTGCCATGACCTTTATGGTGCCTTTTGGTTTGTCTACCGCCATCACCACACGCGTAGGCAACGCCATTGGAAAAGGATCCATATTCGAAGCGCGCCGGCGCGGATACGTTGGTATTGGGCTGGCTACAGGCTTTATGAGTCTGACGGCTATTCTTATTTACCTGTTCCCTGAACCGATTACCAGCATGTATACACAGGATGTTCAGGTGCAGGAAGTGGCAGTCAGCCTGCTCTATATGGCTGCTATTTTTCAAATTTCTGATGGCCTGCAGGTCAGCGGATATGGGGCATTGCGTGGACTCAAGGACACAAAGATCCCCATGGTGGTAAACTTCATCGCCTACTGGATGGTTGGACTGCCACTCGGTTATTATTTAGGCATCGTACAAGGTATTGGCCCACAGGGACTTTGGATGGGACTTATAGCCGGCCTTACGATCGCGGCCATCCTGCATAACGTGCGCTTTTACAAGCTTACGAAAGAAAGCTAATCCAAATTTCCGCTGCCCTAAAAGTGTGTATTTTGTGTTGTGTCATGCCTTAGCCATTAAAAATTAGGATTTTGGAATTTTTACCACAAAATTAAGGTATAGATTGGTAGGCGATCTAATCTCTTAAAAGTAACAGTTGATGGCAGTATATATCCAAAACATTGCAACGGTCGTACCGGAACAGTCCTACGAGCAAGAATTCCTGCGCGACCGCATGAAAGAATATATCAGCGATGACGAGGTGACAAAACGCATCATCCATCGCATCTATTCCAACTCTGGCATAAACAAGCGCCACACCGTTATTCACGACTTTCACGCCAATGGTGATCCGCGATTCTTCTTCCAAGAGGATGGCAGCCTTAATGCCCCGTCCACCGGGCAGCGGAACGACCTCTACGCCGAAAAAGCCAAGAAACTTTTTGTTGAAACCGCACGCCGCACTGTTGATGACAATCCCTCGATCAAAAAGGATGAAATCACATATGTAATTACCGTATCGTGTACAGGATTTTTTGCCCCGGAGCCTGGCTTTGAGATCATCAAGCAGCTAAGGCTCTCTCCATCCACACAACGATTTCACCTTGGGTTTATGGGATGTTTTGCTGCTTTTCCCGCTATGAAGATGGCCAAGGCTTTTTGCGAATCGCAGCCTGATGCCAAGGTGCTGGTGGTTTGCCTGGAACTGTGCAGTATCCACCTGCAGGACTCCCAAAAAACAGACAACCTGATCTCGGCATCCGTATTTTCTGATGGAGCTGCGGGGGTACTCATCAGTAATGATTCGCCTGATTCATCCGGCTACCGGCTGGAACAATTTTCGACCGCCATCGCCGAAGAGAGCGAACAGGATATGGCCTGGACCATCGGCGACACCGGCTTCGATATGGTGTTGTCTAGTTACGTGCCCGGCATCATTGAGTCTAACCTGGCACAGTCCATAGCTCCGCTTTTTGAGGACTATAAATTATCACCGAACGATATCAGGCACTGGGCCATTCATCCCGGCGGACGCGCCATTCTCGACAAAGTAGAACAAAGTTATGACCTCCAAACCGGGCAACTGGCCTCATCCCGAAATGTATTGGCCAACTACGGCAATATGAGTAGTGCTACTATCCTTTTTGTTCTGGCCGATCTACTCGAGCAAAATAGTTCTGGCAATTCTGACTCTGTACTAGCAATGGCTTTTGGGCCGGGACTAACCATCGAAAGTGGACTGCTTACCAAAACCACTCCTCGGCAATGAACTGGTTTCTATCTGAACGGGATACAACCAGCACCGAACGCATGGACGATCCCAACTGCGACCAAGAGGAGCTGGAAAACACCTACCGGCAGTTTAGTACGGTCAACAGCTTGATTTCGCAATGGCACAAAATCTACCGACATGAAATTCGTCCCCTGCTCAATCCTGATACCCCCAACAGCCTGCTCGATATTGGTTTTGGAGGTGGCGATATCCCTGTGAAGCTTGCGCAATGGACGGCCGATGATGGTTTTGACCTCCGGATTACAGCTATTGATCCCGATCCGCGTGCGTTGAATTTTGTGCAACAGCGCAATCGAAACCCCCGAATCACATTTTTGCAGTGTGAGCTTTCCCAGATGGATCCGGCTCAACAGCAGTACGATTTTGTGATTTCCAATCACCTGCTGCATCATCTTGGTGACCATGAACTAAAAAAAACACTCTTAAAGTCAAAAAAACTCAGTACCAAGCAGGTTCTGTTCAATGATATCCATCGTGATGACTGGGGCTACCTGTTTTTCAACCTGCTGGCGCGCCCGGTTTTTCGCAGCTCATTTATTACCAATGATGGACTCACTTCTATCAAGCGAAGCTATACCCAAATGGAACTCACAAAAGTAGTTCCCGACGACTGGCAGGTGGATGCGATTTTCCCGTTTCGACTGCTGCTGAAGTACGATCATAAATTGAGTTTATAATTAACCTGAACTGTCATTTCGACCAACGGGAGAAATTTTTTGAGGCAGTGGCAAAACAAGGATTTCTCACTACGTTCGAAATAACACATCTTAGTATTGATGCTTACATCAAACAAGCAAACATACCAGGTAGTCATTGTAGGTGGAGGTGCGGTGGGCCTTTTTTTAGGAATCTGTTTGCAACAAGCCGGGATTAAGTGCCTAATTCTGGAAAAGCGATCAGCAGTTCGCAAAGGATCGCGCTCGCTGGGCATCCATCCTGTTTCTTTGGAGCTATTTGAAAAGCTGGGTTTTGCGAACTCTTTTGTTGAGGCAGGAATTGAAATAACAAAAGGCCATGCGTTTGCCAACACCCGTAAACTCGGCACCCTATCTTTTGAGGATTGTCCCCCTCCCTTCAATTATATCCTGGCCCTGCCGCAGCAAAAAACCGAGTCACTTTTAGAACAAAAACTGTGTCAGGCAGAATCTGATTTGCTCAAGCGGAGAGCTGAAGTTGTGGATATCGATCAGTTAAACGAGCACGTAAATATTACCTACCAGGTTGACGGGCAACGGCAAACGGTAACTGCTGATTTTCTGGTTGGCTGCGATGGCAAACACAGCTTTGTACGCGATAAGGCCGGTATCTGCTTTGAAGGCCAAGCCTATCCCGACACCTATATTATGGGCGACTTCTCGGACAATACCGATTTCGGCTCCGATGCCGCTATTTTTCTCTGTGAGCAAGGGCTGATCGAATCATTTCCGCTACTAAACAACCAGCGTCGTTGGGTCGTCAAAACAGATCAGTATATACCTGAGGTCAATAGAACGGATATTGAGCAACGAGTTCAACAACGGATTGGTCACAATCTGCGGGACCAAAGCCACACCATGCTAAGTAGTTTTGGTGTCCAGAAACTGGTAGCAAAACCCATGGTGCAAGATCGTATCATCCTAGCCGGTGATGCCGCCCATGTCATAAGTCCCATTGGTGGGCAGGGCATGAATCTCGGCTGGCTGGGGGCATGGGATTTGGCTCACAGCCTGAAAGCCATTTTTGAAGCTGGCCAACGGCAATCATCCATCCTAGACCAGTTTAAAAAACGAAGAAAAAAAGCGACCCGTAATGCGATACAGCGGGCAGAGATGAATATGCGACTGGGGCGGCGGCCAAGGTTTCCGGCTCTACGAAACGGGCTGGTCTCCCTGATGCTCAAAACGCCACTTTCGCAACTGATGGCCCAGGTATTTACCATGCGTGGAATCGAGCGATGGATTATTTGAAGCTATTTTTTGAAACGGATAATAAAAGTAGTGCCGTTATTGTGAGTAATATCGATTGCGGCTTCCAGGCGACGAAGCAGCACATTCACCAGCCAGCCGCCCACGCTATCAGTATCTTCCAGCTTAAAGTTATCTGCTATGCCGATCCCGTTATCCGATACTGTAAGCGTTACATAATGATTATCTGAATAGGTCAGCTTAATACGAATACGCCCACCTTCCGACCGGTTCTCAAAGGCATGTTTATAGCAATTTACCATCAATTCGTTCAACAGCAAGCCGCAACTCATTGCTCGCTCTGTATCAATCTGAACGGATTCGGCCCTGATTTCTATATCAATTTTCTGAGAAGGTTTGGCCAGCATATCTGAAATTTTTCCGGCCAGGCGCTCCAAGTAGTGCCCAAGATCAACTTCATTATTAAACCCGGAGTTATAAAGCAAATTATGGACTTCCGTCATTGAATCAATGCGCGTACATGTTTTTTGCAATAGCTGCGTAGCCTTGTTGTCCTCAATATCGGAAAGCTCCATCTCAATAAGCGCGGTGATCGTGGAAAGATTATTTTTGAGACGATGATGTACTTCTGTCAACAGCATCTCTTTATTTTTTAGCTCTTTTCTCATCTCCTCCAGCTCCCGGGTACGTTCAATAGCAATAGCCACATGATCTGCCAACGCCTCAAATACGATTTCATCCTGCTCGCTGAAATTACGGTCGCCCTCCCGGTTGATGGCTTGCAGCACACCAAAGACCTTACCCCGATTATCTTTCATGGGTACACAGATGATGTTTCGAGTCGTAAACTCATCAGTCAAATCACCGGCAAAGTGTTTATCATTGGATGGATCGTTCGTAAAATACGATTTGCCATTTTCAAGCACCCATCCCCCAACGCCCATACCTTGGCCCAACCGTTTACCTTTAATTTTTTTTCGAACAGGACCTGTGGGTAAACTAATGATAAGTTCGTCGGTGGATTCATCTCGTAGCATCAATGAACTAGCCTCAACATTCATCACCTGCTCAATAACCTCGAGGCTTTCCTGAAGCACTGCGCCCAATTCCAATGCCTTATCAAGGCTACTGATATTTTTTAACAACAACTGCAGAGCATCGCCGGTGGACTCATCATCTAACCACCGTCCCGAAAGTTGGTTTTCTGGTGACATAAAGTTGTCTCCCTCTAAAACCGATTAACCTATTTTAAAAATTGTCTCTTGATTATAGTCTATTTAATTATTTTTTACTTCACTTAAAAATAAATTAAGTAATTACAATAATTTATGCATAAAAAAAGCCCGACCTTTTACAGCCGGGCTCAAAAGTAAAGTGATTTTTAGGTTATGCCTGCACTTTTTTTTCGGCACGGTGATACTCGCGAAGCACATAGTGCAGAATGCCGCCATTGCGATAATAGTCGATTTCGACTGGAGTGTCGATACGGCAGATAGCCTCAAAAGAAACAGTTTCGCCATTCTCTTTTTGGGCATCTACTTGTACCATTTGACGCGGCTTGAGATCATCCGATAACTGAATATCGAAAGTTTCCGAACCATCAAGGCCGAGCGTGTCAGCCGATTCGCCCTCTTTAAACTGCAACGGTAGTACGCCCATACCCACTAAGTTAGATCTGTGGATACGTTCATACGATGTAGCGATAACAGCCTCAACTCCCAGCAGGATGGTGCCCTTGGCAGCCCAGTCCCGAGACGAGCCGGTACCGTATTGCTTTCCAGCCAGCGCAACCAGCGGCGTATCATCTTCCTGATAACGCATGGCTGCATCGTAAATAGTAGTTACCTCGTCATCCGGGAAATAAGTGGTATATCCACCTTCCCGGCCCGGCGCCAGCTGATTTTTAAATCGCACATTGGCAAAAGTGCCCCGTGTCATCACCCGATCATTGCCGCGTCGAGAACCGTAGGAGTTGAAGTCTTTCTGCTCCACACCGTGCTTCATCAGGTATTTGCCAGCGGGACTGTTTGGCGGGATACTGCCTGCAGGTGAAATGTGGTCGGTGGTAATCGAGTCGCCCACTTTCACCAGCGCCCGCGCTCCGTTGATGGATGTAATGGGATCGGGATCTTCGCCCATATCCATAAAGAACGGCGGCTCTTGAATGTAGGTAGAATCCTCTTTCCATTCGTAGAGATCGCCACCGCCAACGGGAATTTCATCCCAGTCTTCGGATTTAAAGATATCACTGTACTGCTTTTCAAAAAGCTCGGGGCGAATAGCATTGTCGAGATGCTCAGCGATTTCATCCGATGTGGGCCAGATGTCTTTTAGATAAACATCATTGCCATCTTTATCTTTGCCCAATGGCTCGTGAGCCAGATCGATATCTACTGTACCTGCCAGCGCGTAGGCAACAACCAGCGGCGGCGAAGCCAAGTAATTAGCTTTCACATACGGATGGATGCGTCCCTCGAAGTTTCGGTTGCCCGAAAGCACACCAGCTACAATCAAGTCGCCTTCCTTGACGGCCGTCTCCACTGCATCGGGTAGCGGACCGGAGTTACCAATGCAGGTTGTGCATCCGTATCCGACAAGGTTAAAACCAAGTTTATCCATATAATCAGTAAGACCGGCTTCATCAAGATACTGTGTAACCACTCGTGAGCCTGGTGCCAGTGACGTTTTCACATATGGAGGCACTTCTAGTCCTTTTTCAAATGCTTTCTTGGCAACAATTCCGGCGCCCAGCATTACACTCGGGTTCGAGGTATTGGTACAGGAAGTAATAGCGGCAATGACCACATCACCATGGGTCATCTCAATTTCCTGTCCATTTTTGTACGTGCCTTTATTAGCCAACTTCTCCTGCGGCAGGTTGAATCCCATAGTTGGGTCATCGCTGGTGAGGCTACTTTCAAAAGTCGATTTCATATTGGGCAGCGCAATACGGTCGTGCGGGAGCTTGGGTCCGGCCAGGGACGTTTCCACATCGCCAAGATCCAGCTCCAAGGTATCGGTGAACTCGGGATCAGGAGTCTCATCAGTACGATAGAGTCCCTGTTCTTTCATGTAACGCTCGACCATCTGCACATGCTCTTTGTCGCGACCGGTACGACGCATGTAGCGCATCGCCTCATCATCCATAGGGAAGAAGCCCATGGTAGCACCATACTCCGGCGACATATTTGCAATGGTGGCACGATCGGGCAAACTCATATTGCTGAGTCCATCCCCATAAAATTCTACAAACTTGCCTACCACCCCATGCTTGCGCAACATCTGGGTGACCGTCAGCGTCAGGTCAGTAGCCGTAATACCTTCGCGGAGCTTACCGGTCAGTTTCATACCCACCACTTCGGGCACAAGCATATATATAGGTTGTCCCAGCATGGCGGCTTCGGCTTCGATACCGCCGACGCCCCAACCCAGAATACCAAGTCCATTAATCATTGTGGTATGCGAATCAGTGCCAACAAGTGTATCGGGATATACAACCGTAGAACCGTCATCTTCGGTGCGACTAAATGCACCTTTTGCTAAATATTCGAGGTTCACCTGGTGCACAATGCCGCGTCCCGGAGGCACAACCCGGAAGTTATCAAACGCTTTTTGTCCCCATTTCAAGAACTCATAGCGCTCGCGATTGCGCTCAAATTCTTTTTCCACATTGTGCATAAAGGCGTACTCCTGACCAAACTCATCCACCTGCACCGAGTGGTCGATCACCAAATCCACCGGCACTTGGGGATTGATAGCAGTCGGTCGACCGCCCATACGATCCATGGCCGATCGAAGGGCCGCCAAGTCAACTACAGCCGGCACACCAGTAAAGTCCTGGAGCACAACGCGCGACGGCTTGAAGGGAATTTCGCCCTGCGGATCTTTGGCATTATAATTGGCCAGTGCTTCTACATCATCCTCGGTAAAAGCATATTCATCAAACTCTCTCAGTACGGATTCTAGTAAAATACGTATGGTAAAGGGGAGCTTTTCGATATTACTATATCCCAGTTCTTCCAGCTTCTTGAGGCTGTAGAGGTGAGCAGTTCCGGCACCTGTTTCAAAAGGGATCTTGGTCTCTGCAAATTTGTTTTTGTTGCTCATGGGTCCTCAATTTTTCTTTAGACTTACATTTACTCTGTCGAGTAGTTTTTTACATACAAAGGTAAGGTTTTTTGAGTTTATTTCATACCTTTAACTCTTAAATACTAAGTGTTCAATGGTAACGGCTTTAAGTTCGTGCTTTGATTCCAGCTCATTATCGGGAAAAGAATTTTAATATTTCCATCGTTGCAAATGGATTTAAATAAGCCTATTTTTCGAGACTTCACACAAAAGCAATTTTAAACAACTTTTAATCGTGGATACTAATAGTTACAAGACCTACTCCCCTAAAGCGAGTGACATCGAAAAGAAATGGGTTCTTGTTGATGCCGAAGGGCATGCTCTTGGACGAGTAGCATCGAAAGTAGCTACACTGCTTCGAGGAAAGCACAAGCCTACATTTGCACCGCACATGGATACCGGTGACAATGTTGTTATCATCAATGCCGAGAAGGTTGTACTAACCGGCAACAAGATGAAGCAAAAAGAGTACTTCAGTTACTCTGGGCACCCGGGCAGCGAGCGTTTTACTTCGGCGGAAGAGATGCTGGAACATCATCCCGAGGATGTTGTCAAGAAAGCTGTTAAAGGCATGTTGCCTAAGAATAAACTGAGCAGCAAATTGATGACCAACCTCCGGATTTATGCTGGACCAGTTCATGAACAAGAAGCACAACAACCAGAAAAAATCGAGCTTTAATAACGAATGGAACAGAAAAATTTCATCGGAAGAAGAAAGACTTCTACAGCGCGACTGTATATTCAGCCTGGGTCGGGTGAATTTGTTGTAAACAAGCGACCTCTGGATGAATATTTCTGCACGAAAGCACATATTAACCTTGCTTCGCTACCGCTCGAAGTTACCGAATCAGATGGACAGTTTGATATTAAGGTAACCGTTCGTGGCGGAGGCATTACTGGTCAGTCGGGTGCTATTCAGCACGCACTGGCACGCGCTCTTGATGATCACAATGAAGAGTGGCATGATGTCTTGAAAGCACATGATCTACTTACCCGTGACGACCGCATGGTCGAGCGTAAGAAGTATGGTCAGCCTGGTGCTCGTAAGAAGTTCCAGTTCTCCAAGCGTTAATATTTCGCGCTTTACGCTTTCTTTTTCTACCGAACAACATTTATTAATCACCCATGTGCGGAGACTCAGTGCGCCGAGTGTCTCGACCTTGAGTTGAGATTAGCGCCGGGGACGACCTGCACAGAGGCCTAACTCAAACATAAATCTATACTAATCTATGCCTACTACACCTGATTTAGAAGAACTATTGAAATCCGGCGCCCACTTTGGGCACCTTACCCGCCGATGGAATCCCAAGATGAAAGAATTCATCTTCATGGAGCGTAACGGGATTCACATCATTGACCTCAAAAAGACGCAGAAGTTTTTCCAAGAAGCACTGGACGAAGTTACCAAGCTTGCCCGTGCCGGAAAGACCATCCTTTTTGTAGGGACCAAAAAACAAGCTCAGGATATTGTTAAAACCGAAGCCATCCGTTGCGGTATGCCTTATGTAACGCATCGTTGGTTAGGCGGTATGATGACCAATTTTTCTACGGTCAAGAAAAGTCTCTCCCGAATGGAGGAGATTGACCGCATGAGTAAGGACGGTACTTTCGAAGAACTAACTAAGAAAGAGGCTCTGATGCTCGAACGTGAGCAGGAAAAACTAGAGCAAACACTTGGCGGAATTGCCAATATGAACCACCTGCCCGGTGCTATTTTTGTGGTTGATACTACTAAGGAAGACATTGCCGTTAACGAAGCCGTTAAGCTTCACATCCCGATTATTGCGATGGTTGACTCAAACAGTGATCCTGATATTCCGGATTACATTGTGCCATGCAATGATGATTCTGCTCGCAGCATCCAGCTGATTACTTCTAAAATTGCTGATGCTGTTATTGAAGGCAATGCTCAGCGAGAAGCTCAGAATGAAGAAGAGCTGATGCAACAGGCGGCACAAGATGCCAAAAAAGCTGAGGAGCAAGAAGTGAAGGAAAAAGTAAAAGCTACCGGTACTCGTCGCCGTCGCAAAGATCGTGATGAGAACGATGAGAACAACGATAAAACTGACTCGGCTTCTGACGAGGAAGAATAGTCGGCGAATATTTTTAACAACGAACAACAAAATTAAATAGCCACACTGTAACAATGGGTATTTCTGCACAAGACGTAAAAGAACTACGCGAACAGACCGGGGCCGGTATGATGGATTGTAAAAAGGCCCTGCAGGAAGCTGATGGTGATTTTGAACGCGCCACAGAAATTCTGCGCAAAAAAGGTCAACAACTTTCCGAGAAACGGGCCGACCGCGAAGCTAATCAAGGCCTGATTGTCACTCGCGTTAGCGATGACGGATCCAAAGCGGCTGCTCTTGAAATTAACTGCGAAACTGATTTCGTTGCTCGTAACGAAGATTTCCAAGACCGTGCTCAGCAATTTCTTGATCTCGTTTATGAAAACGAAATTGAATCTGTTGATGGACTTCTGGAGACGGAAGTTGACGGGCTTTCCGTTGCCGATCACCTGAAAGATATGGTGGGTAAAATTGGCGAAAAGATTAAGATCAACCGCGTTGTTCTGGCGAAATCTGACGGACATTTTATTTCTTACATTCACCCGGGCAATCAGCTTGGAGTACTTGTAGAGTTTGAAAACGACATCAGCGATGAAGAAGTCGGCAAAAACGTAGCCATGCAAGTGGCCGCGATGAATCCGCTGGCTGTTACCCGTGATGGCGTTGACGATTCGCTTATTGAGCAAGAACTCGATATTGCCAAAGAACAACTCTTGAACGAAGGAAAGTCTGAAGAGATCGCCGAGAAGGCAGCTCAAGGTAAACTTCGTAAATTCTACGAAGAACGCGTGCTGCTGGAACAGAAGTTTGTAAAAGATAACAGCATGTCGGTCAAGGAATATCTAAAAAAGAATGATACGCCCCTTGTGAAGTCGTTCCATCGGCTTCAGCTTGGTGAAGACTCATAACAAAAGTCATTCTCAAAAAGGCTACCAATTCGGTAGCCTTTTTTTTATGCTTAAGAGATTCTAAAAACGATCAGCATTCGCAACTGGAATAATTAATTAATTGGGACAAAATAAAGTGGCACGTAATTATAAACGTATTCTTCTAAAACTGAGTGGCGAAGCACTTCTTGGTGAGCAGGGACATGGCATTGACGGAGATATCCTGACCCAATATTCCGAAGAAATTAAATCGGCTCATGATGAAGGTTATCAAGTTTCAGTAGTCGTTGGAGGCGGGAACATTTTTCGCGGCGTGCAGGGTGCCACAGAAGGCATGGACCGTGTGCAAGGCGATTACATGGGAATGCTGGCTACCATGATTAACAGTATGGCCATGCAGGATTCGCTTGAACGTATGGGCGTTCACACCCGGCTGATGTCAGCTATCAGGATGGAGGAAATTGCTGAGCCCTATATTCGTCGGCGTGCCATTCGCCACCTAGAGAAGGGCCGTGTCGTCATTTTTGGTGCCGGTACTGGCAATCCTTATTTCACAACCGATACGGCGGCTTCGCTCCGAGCCATTGAAATTGAGGCGGAAGTCATCCTAAAGGGTACTCGTGTGGATGGTATCTTTGATTCTGATCCTGAAAAGAACCCTGATGCTGAGAAATTTCAGACTATCACCGGAGAAGAAGTCCTTAGCAAACGCCTTGATATTATGGACTTAACCGCTTTTACCCTTTGTCGCGAAAATAAAACCCCGATCATCGTTTTTGATATGAATAAAGTCGGGAATCTCAAGGAAGTATTGAATGGAGAAAGCTCCGTTGGATCAAAGGTAGTTTGGGAAGATTCCTAGATTTCTTAAATTCATTTTGGAGTTTTAAAAGCCAATAAATCTAGAACAATTACAGGCATTATGATACCACCAGAGCTACAGTCTACTATTAAGAGTGCAGATAAAAAAATGGATGAAGCGGTTAAATACTTCAAAACTGAACTTTCGCACATTCGTGCGGGCAAGGCAAAGCCATCTCTGCTGGAGGGTATCAAAGTCGAATATTACGGCTCTCAAACTCCACTGGAACAGCTTGCCAATGTAAGTGCTCCCGAGTCGCGACTACTTACTGTGCAACCTTTCGACAAATCTGCCCTTGAGGACATTGAAAAAGCAATTATGTCGGCTGGGCTGGGGCTAAATCCGAATAACGACGGAAATATTATTCGCGTGCCTCTCCCAATTCTATCTGAAGAACGGCGAAAAGAGCTGGTAAAACGTGTAAAAGAACTTGCAGAAGATGCACGTATTTCTATCCGCAATACCCGTCGGGATGCCAATGAAGAAATCAAGAAAAAAGTTCAGAAGCAGTCTTTACCTGAAGACTCCCGCTATGAAGCCGAGGAAGAAATTCAGAACTTAACGGACCAGCACACCGAGAAGGTAGATACCATACTGGAGAACAAGGAAGAAGAAATAATGACAGTCTAAAAGTACGTTACGAGTTGCAGGTTACGGGTTTATATTTGTCACAACCATGAAATGAAAATTTGCAACTCGCAACCCGCAACCCACAAACGGTAAATGTATATATCCGAACTTGAACTTCAGGGCTTCAAGAGTTTTGCCTATAAAACGAACGTAACGTTTGATAAAGGCATCACTGCCATCGTCGGCCCCAACGGATGCGGCAAATCCAACATTGTTGATGCCATGCGCTGGGTGCTGGGCGAACAGCGACCTACCCTTCTGCGCTCTACGAGCATGGCTAATGTAATTTTCAATGGCACGGCCAAGAAAAATGCGCTTGGCATGGCCGAGGTTTCGCTGACGTTCGTCAACAATAAAGGTCTACTCCCTACCGAGTATAATGAAGTAACTATCGGGCGGCGCTTGTACCGATCGGGGGAAAGCGAATATCTCATCAATGGTACCACCTGTCGGCTGAAGGATATCACCGAATTATTTATGGATACTGGAATGAGTTCGGATGCCTACTCGGTGATTGAGCTGAGCATGGTCGAGGATATCCTGGACGACAAGAACAACGACCGACGACGACTTTTTGAGGAAGCGGCTGGCGTCACTAAGTACAAAGAAAAGCGCAAGAAAACTTTCCGCAAGCTTGATGATACCGAGGCCGATTTACAGCGCGTTGAGGATATTCTGGTAGAGGTCCGAAAGAAAGCAAACTCGCTTGAGAAACAGGCAGAAAAAGCCAAAAAAGCCAAGAAATACAAAAAGGAGCTGGAGCATCTCGACAAAGCCCTTAACAAGCACGAATTCGTGCAGATTAAGGAAGAGCTCGAACCTCTGGAGGAACGCATTGAAAATGCCGATAAAGAGAAAAAGGAAATTCTTGCCAAAGCTGAGAACCTTGAAGACGAGGTTGAAGAAGCTCGTAATACCCTCAATGAAAAAGAACGCAAGCAGTCCGAAGCTCAGCGCCGCGTAAGTCAGCTCCACTCCAAAATTCGCGACAATGAGACCACACTGGAGATTACGCGCGAAAAAATAAGCAATGAAAAAAGCGTCATTGAACAGTACACTCAGGACATCGAGCAGGGCGAAAAAGATCTCGAGGACCTGCGCGAAGCGTTTCAGAGCAGCCAACAGAAGCTGGAATCCTTCGATGACGATCTGCAAAAAGCGGAGAAAAATCTTAAGGAATCCAAAGAACGTTATTCCGAGATCCAGCAGCAGTATTCTGAAGAACGCGAAAAACTCAATAAGCTGGAGCGCGAGTTTTCCCAGGCCAATCAGGACCTAAACGACCTTCAGACCAAGCGTATCAAAATTGAGTCGCGCCTTGAAAATACGGAAGGGGATCTGATCCGTATTCGCGAGGAAATTGAGGATCTCGAAGATGAGATCATGAACTTTCGCGGTGAAAAAAAATTAGTGAAAGAGAAGCTTGAAAAAGCGACCAATGAACGTGACAAACAGCAGAAAACCCTGCAAGAAGCTCGTGAGAAGCGCGAAGAACTCAGCGAAAAACAGAATGCCCTGAAAGATCAGATCCGGGATCACCAGAGCAAACTCGACTCCGTGACCTCAGAAATTGAGCTGCTGCGCGATATCGCTGATTCCAACGAGGCCTTTCCCAGCAGCGTACAGTTCTTGCTTGAAAATCACAGTGACCAGTTTTCTCAACTTGAGGTGGTCTCCGATATTTTATCCACGGATGAAAAACACGCCGTGGCCTTGGAGGCAGTACTTTCTGAAGTACTCAACTACGTGGTCGTTGACACACTGGATGACGCTCAAAAGGCGGCTAAGCTACTGAAAGAAAACGACAAGGGCCGAGCAACATTCATCCCCCTTGACCAGCTCTCTGGATCATATTCGACTGTCTCTGGGTCGCTGGTGGAAGATGTAGAAGCGGATGAGAAGTTCAATGCGTTAAAAGAACTCCTGCTCGGTAATGTTCGCGTTTTTGACTCGGTCGATGAAGCATATTCTTCGCTCAACGGAGATGGAGTAACGGGCGTTACCTTGGACGGTGAAGTGATCACCAATAACCAATTTTTGCAGAGTGGCAGCAAAAGCAAAAATGCCGGCATCCGCGTTGGACTAAAGGACAAAATCTCGAAACTCGAAGACAAGGCAGGCTCAATCCAAACAGATATCCGGAAGGCCGAAAATGAGCTGCAAGAAGTCCAAAAAAAATATGAGGCAATTGACCTGCAAGAAATTGAGCAGGAACTCAAGCAAAAAGAACAGCAGGTTCGTGAATATGAGAACCAAATCAGCAGTTTTGAGCAAAAGATTGAGATTTATCAGAAAAATATTGGTGAGCTGGAAAATCGGCGGGAGTCGCTAATCAGCAATGAAGATAACTCAAAGGAGGAGCTCGACAAGCTGCAGCCTAAACAAAAGGAACTGCAGCAAAAGCTGAAGGATCTGCACGAACAGCAGGAAGAAAAGAAGCAGGTTCTCGAAGAGTTGGAAGAAGAGCGCTCCATCGCCCAGAGCCGATACAACGACGCACAACTCAAGCACCAGGATCTAAAAAACAAGGTCGAAAATCACGAGCGCGACATTAAGCGCGCCGAAGAAGGCATCAAAAATCTGAAAGAACGGCTCCAGAATCGCTCGGAGAAGACCGAAGAAGCCAAGAAACGCATCAAGAAGTATAAGTCGTCGATTGATCAGCTTGAGGACAAGCTCAGCACCCTAAAAGAGAAAAAGCAGGCAGCTGACAAGTCGCTTGAGCAGGCCGAAGAAGCAGCAGGGAAACAGCGTGGACGCATCAACAAAATTGAGAAAGATCTGAAGGAAGTGCGTCGGCGCAAGGAAGTAAACATGGAACTTGTACATCACCTGGCGATGTCGAAGGAGAAGTATGAGATGCAGATCGAAAATCTCTCCGATCACATCTGGGAAACCTACGGCGTGCTGATGGATCAGATCGACAAGGAATTACCTGACGATACGGAACCCGAAGAAGCCAAAGAACGCATTGCCTGGCTCAAGCAGAAGCTCAACAAGATTGGGGAAGTCAACCCGCTGGCTATTGAAGAATACGAGGAGGAAAAAGAGCGGCTCGACTTTTACGAAGAACAGATCGGTGACCTGCGTCAGGCGGCCGAGGAGCTCCGCGAGACTATAGAAGAGATCAATAAGGAGGCCACAAAACGATTCAACAAGACGTTTTCAAAAATACGCAAAAACTTCGTTAAAGTCTTTCATACATTGTTTAACGAAGATGATTATTGCGACTTGGTCATTGACGAGGAGGCCGAAGATCCGCTTGAAGCCAAGATCGAAATCAAGGCCAATCCCAAAGGGAAACGTCCGTCGACGATCAACCAGCTTTCGGGCGGCGAAAAAACGCTGACGGCCATTGCACTGCTGTTTGCTATTTATCTGGTGAAGCCCTCTCCTTTCTGCGTGCTTGACGAGGTTGATGCCCCGCTGGATGATGCTAATATCGAACGCTTTGCTGAAATGATTCGCAATTTTAGCGAAGAAACTCAATTTATCATCATTACCCACAACAAAAAGACTATGAGCAAGGCTGAGATGATGTACGGTGTGACCATGCCGGAAACCGGTATCAGTCGTCTCGTTGCCGTCAAGATGGACGAAGTAGCTGAGGCATAATTACTTAGTTGTGAACGAGGCGGATTGCAGAATAAAATCTACCTCAGTCTGATCGATTCCCTCTTTTCGCTTGTTGTCAGGTGGTGATGTTTAACACTCAGCTCCGTATATTAAGCGTTAAATAAAAATTCAGCAGATATTATGGCTCGCAAGAAGTTCGACATCCCTGAAATTTATCAATCGCCCATCATCCAAAAGGTCAAGGATGCCAATAAGGTGGTAGATCCAACCAAGAAAGACCTCGAACCAAGCGTGCTCGATTTTGGGCCGATTCGGTTTTATGTACCCCGGCACTTTGGTTTCTGCTATGGTGTCGAAAATGCTATCGATATTGCCTACAAGACCGTCCAGGAGAATCCTGATAAAGATATTTATCTGCTCAGCGAGATGATTCACAATCCGACGGTTAACGAGGATCTGCAAGCGCGTGGGGTGAAGTTCCTTTTTGAGACCGACGGCACCGAGCTTATCCCTATTGAAACACTTGACGAAGATGATATTGTTATTGTCCCCGCTTTCGGGACCACGCTAAAAATCCAGGAAAAGCTGAAAGAGCAGGGTATCGATCCTTACGAGTATAACACCACCTGCCCGTTTGTTGAGAAGGTTTGGCGACGAGGCAAACAGCTTGGCAAGAAGGGCTATTCGCTGGTGATTCACGGCAAGCATCGCCATGAAGAAACCCGAGCCACGTTCTCGCACAGCGCTAATCACTCGGAGTGCGTAGTGGTACTTAACCCTGAAGAGGCGCAAATTCTGGCGGATATTCTCACCGGCGACCGGCCCAAATCTGATTTTGAGGAGTACTTTGGGCACAAAAGCACCGACGGTTTTGATCCCCATGAGGTACTCAAACATTTTGGGGTAATCAATCAGACAACGATGCTGGCTACCGAGACTGAGGAAGTAATGCAGATTCTCAAAGAAGCGGCCATCGAAAAGTACGGTGAAGCTGACATCCTCGACCACTTTGCCGACACTTCGGATACGCTCTGCTATGCTACCAACGAAAATCAGTCGGCCACGCTGGCGCTGGCTGAGACCGACGCCGATTTTTCTATTGTCGTTGGCGGATACAATTCGTCAAATACTATGCACTTGGTGGAAATTCTCGAAGATGTTTTCCCAACTTACCACGTGCGTGATGCTGAAGAAATCGACTCACCGTCGGAGATCAAACACTTTAATCAGTGGGACAAGGAAATTAAACAAACGGCTGATTGGCTACCCACTGATAAAGAAGAGCCTGTAAATATCGCGATTACTTCTGGCGCTTCTTGTCCGGATGTACTGGTAGACGAGGTGATTCTAAAGATCCTATCCTATTTTGATGATACCCGATCGGTTGAGGAGATCATCAAGCCATTCGAAGAGCAACTCGACGAAGTGGCTTAATTGTTAATATTCGTTAGTGAATTTTTCTTAATAGCCACTAACGAACAACAGATAAGCAAATAATCTACTGCTCTCCCAGCACCATATAGTAGGCCACATTGCGCGGTTGAAATGACCGGATCTTAATGTGATTATTATTGGCCATTTGCTCTATCTGTGGCGTCACAAATCCCGTCGAATCCTGCTTAATCTGCTGATACATCACAAAAGCCCCAAACGGGTTTTGATCCCGAACCTCGGTATATTCGTCGATAGGCACATCATATTTTACCGTAATCTCGGAAGGACTATAACTAACTAATCGTCCCTGCGGTAGATTACGCGTAGCGATATTAACCTTTGCCTCACCTTCGGTATACTGACTGACTGTAGCACTATATTGCACTTCATCATGCGACAGTGTAATCAGCTCTCCAGACGATTTGAGAGAGATCGCGAGAGAGAGATCCTTAGAAACATCGCTTAGCTGGACAGAGTCTGTGGGCCAGGAACTGATACCTTTAATCAGCGAAGCCGCCCCATCAATCGTCACGCTATCAGGCCGCAGCGTAGGTTTGCCCACGAAATTATACTGCTTTTCAAAAGAAATATTTATGCGTGAACGGATGGGTACTGTTTTGGAAATGCGCTTTTCGAGATCGACCGTCAAAATAAGCGGCTGAACCTTCTGGATACTAATCCCGGAGAACGCATTCATCTGCTGCTGCACCTGATCAAACAGGTTCACTTCGGTATCACTCACATCGATATTAATACTGGGTGGGTTGTTGTACAGGTTGATCAGCTTCCAGCCCTCTCCTGTTACGCTAACCGTAGCCTCTTCCGGTAAATCTTCGGCAAGTGCCTGTTCTGTGGGTACCGCTCCCAACTTAATTGGCAGGTCGATATTTAAATTGTAAACAAGACTCAGATTAACCATCAGCCACAAACAGAACGCAAGGATCATCGCAACCACAAACACCACAATGCGCTCGCGCCCTATACCGGCAATATCATCCTCATCCGACTTCTTGACAATATTTTGCCAGGCAGCCAGAAACTTTTCCTTTAGTTCTTCGAATTTGGGTGTATCCATAAAAAGGGCTGATCAATCGATAATTTTACGGCTGTCGTTACGAACGAACCACAATTTCCTTGATGATCTGCTCATCCACCTTGTCATTAAGTTTTTTGGCAATGCTAAATCGCTTCATGTGGATTTCTTGCCGCCAGGCCGGATTCTTTACATGTACTATCAAATTACCACGTTCAAAATGCACATTTTCTGCCTGTTCGGCAATACGTTCCCCGACCGTCCGCTCCCATAGCGACAAGATCATGCCCCGCTTTAAACGCTTGCGATGCGGGTAATCATCCAAAAAATCCTTTAGCGCATCTTTCAGCAGCTTTGGCTTATTTGATCTATATCGTCCCACGATTTTTAGTTACTGACCAGGGAAACCGTGCCCTGCTCTACGTTATATTTTCTATTTTTTTCTCCGTCAAACGTGAGGTACTCATCAAATGGAATTGGATTGGCCGCCGTTACAAATGTTTGTCCGGCATGATCCAGCAACGCATTAAGCAACACATCAGTGCGCTGAGCATCCAGATCTCCAAAGACATCATCCAGCAGAAAAATTGGCAGATCGTCCAACTCCTCTGAAAAATACAAAAGCTGGGCCAGTTTCAAAGCAAGTGCAAAAAGCCGGTGCTGCCCCTGGGACCCAAATTTGCGCAGTTCGAAGTCGTCAAGATAAAATACAATCTCATCGCGGTGCGGACCAATCAGCGTGAGCTCGCGTTCAATTTCGTGATTCAGTTCGTCAGCCAACTCCGCCTCGTACCGCTCTCGAACAGTATCCTCATCTTCAGAAGGTTCGCAAAATGTCTGGTATTCCAAGTGCGGTTCGTGGCGCATGCCTGAAATTACTTCATATTCTTTGGCCAGATAATCCTGGAACTGATTCAGTACTTTGGTTCTCTTGGCCACAATACGCGAACCGTACTCCATCAACTGTACATTCCACGGTTCAAGGTAAGCCTGCAGTACTTCTCGGCTGCCTCGGAACTCCTGCAGCAGTTTGTTGCGCTGTTTGCGCGCTTTCCGAAAATCCAGCAGGTCCTGCAGGTATCCCGGCGAAATCTGACTGATAAAAGAATCAATAAACGAGCGACGTTCTTTGGGGCCTTCGCTGGTAAGCTTCTTATCGCTAGGCGATAGCACCACTACCGGCACCATCCCAATAAGATCCGAGAGCCGGTCGAGAGGGCTCTCATTTACGAAAATCTTCTTGCCTTCTCCCCTAGAATAGGAACATCCCACGTCAAAACTGGACCGGATATTCCCCTCAAAATGCCCCTTTATCATAAAGAAGGTGGCATCCTGGTTCACCACATACATATCGCTTGTGGATACAAAACTGCGGCTCATACACAGATAATGGATAGCGTCAATAAGGTTGGTTTTGCCCGCCCCATTCTGACCGGTAATCACATTCATATGCGGAGCCCACTCCACGTTGGTCTCAACGTGATTGCGAAAATTCTGAAGTTTAAGCTCCGTGATTTCCATTTATTCATTGGATAAACAACCCTCTTACACCTCCCCTTATAAAGGGTGAGTTTTTCGAGCTGAATTGATATTGCCTGCTAAAATCCCTCTTAATAAAAAGAGGGATAAGAGGGGGTTGGTTTTAATAGATATTAAAATCCAAAGGCATCGCCGCCCATGAAGATGGCATTGTCGCCGAGCTGCTCTTCGATACGAAGCAGCTGGTTATATTTGGCAATTCGATCGGTGCGACTCATCGAACCGGTCTTGATTTGTCCGGCATTGGTGGCCACGGCCAAATCGGCAATAGTCGTATCTTCCGTTTCGCCGGACCGGTGCGAAATAACAGCCGTATAATCATTCTTGTGGGCCATCTCAATAGCATCCAGCGTTTCGGTCAGCGTACCAATTTGATTTACTTTAATAAGAATGGAATTCGCAACGCCCTGTTTTATTCCTTTGGCCAGACGTTCGGTGTTTGTCACAAATAAATCATCGCCCACCAGCTGCACGCGATCACCGATAGCGTCAGTCAGCTTTTTCCAGCCGTCCCAGTCGTTTTCATCAAGTGCATCTTCAATAGATACAATAGGATACTTGTCGACCCAGCTGGACCAGAATTCGACCATCTCTTCGCTGGTACGTTCACTGCCATCGCTCCAACGGAATTCGTACACTTCCTTTTCAGGATTATAAAACTCTGCCGTTGCCGGATCCAGCGCAATGACGACCTCATCACTGGGCACATAGCCAGCTTTCTCAACCGCATTTAAAATAACTTCTACGGCCTCTTCATTGGAATCCAGGTCGGGCGCAAAACCACCTTCGTCGCCTACAGCCGTGCTGTAATTCTTATCATGCAATACCTTTTTAAGGTGATGGAATATTTCCGATCCCATACGGACCGCTTCGGTAAAGGAAGACGCCCCATTGGGCATAATCATAAATTCCTGTAGATCTACATTGTTGTCGGCATGCGAACCGCCGTTGATAATGTTCATCATCGGCAGTGGGAGCACTTTTGCATTTACGCCACCCACGTATCGCCAGAGTGGCAGGCCGAGCACCTTGGCAGCCGCATCCGCCGCGGCCAGTGATACGCCGAGAATAGCGTTAGCTCCGAGGTTGCTCTTATTTTCGGTACCGTCAATTTCCAACAGCGTGTTATCAATTTCTACCTGGTTAAATACTTCCTCACCGCGCAGTTCATTGGCAATTATAGTATTTACATTTTCGACGGCCTGAGACACCCCTTTGCCCATATAGTGCTCAGAGTTTGTATCGCGCAGTTCCACAGCCTCGTGCTCTCCGGTAGATGCTCCCGAAGGAACAGCCGCACGTCCCATCACATCATTGGTTAGTATTACATCAACTTCAACTGTGGGATTTCCTCTTGAATCAATAATCTGTCGTCCAATGACTTCTTCAATAAAACTCATCTAAGCATAATTTTTGTTACAGGTAGAATTGTAGACAAATGTACAAGGTTTTGAGATAGTGATAAAGAAGAAAAGAAAGGAAGCATCAAAAACTTAAAATAGAACCAGTAAAAGAGTAAAATTTAGGAGTCAGAGTCAGTAAATTTTGGCTGATTCCTGAACACGGTATTTGCTCTTTCTACCACATCCCGCCAAAGGTAAACTTGATTTGAGGCGTTCCAAAATAACTCTGAGCATCAAAGAACTCTTTTCGTTCTGTTGGCAATCCATTATTCTCGGGAGGAGGAGCGGCATATCGAGTTGGCTTATACGGTTCCATAATCTGTAGCCCCTCTTTGAAATAGTAGAAGAAGTAACCGAATTCAATGGTTGTTTTCGATGAGAACGTACTGCCAATATCAACGCCAATTTTGATCTCTCCACTGTAGCCCCAATGGGTTTCACCATCTTTCCATCCCGTAAAAAAATCGTTGACTTGCTCTACCGGTACTAGAAATCCTTGTTGTGTAAGTTGAAAAGTACGGAAACCATCATTGATTTGTTCATCTACATAGGGATAGGAAAACGCCATGGCTGGCCCCGCGGCACCGCTCACAAAAAAGCGCAAATTATCATCAATGTGACGTGCAAACACACGATGCTTTAAGCCCACCAAAAAAGGAAAACCAAATGCTCTTTTGTATTTATTGGGTACAATTTGCTGACCGGTAACGAAGCTCTGAAAATTTTGCTCACTAGCATCGCGAATCCCCGTAATACCGGTGCGAAAGGTCAGCTCAGAATAAGGCCCGATAACCCGTCCGTAGGTACCACCGATACCAAAACCGAAATTATTGATAAACACATCAAAGCCAAGGCTGTTGTGAAGACCCTCAGACAAAGGGGTCTTGGGATCGGGCAAGTCTACAACGTCGGGCTCTTTGAGCTGTGCCTGAGCCGTATTCGCTGCGAAACCGAGCAACACGAAAATGATCAGTAGTGAAGCAAATTTTGCTTTCATTAATTTCTCCATAAATAGTTGGGCAATGGTCCGGTCGCTATTAGTATTCAAGCGGTATAACAACGTTACAGTTTATAACAATCCACGTACTAAAAAAGTATGTAGAATTTTATATCTCAAAAATATTTTCTAGGTAGAATAAATTTGACTCTGAGTCAATAAAAACTTTTATTCAGGCTCTTTACCAATCTAAGCAATTCACCAATAGAAGTTAACACATTATGTCAACTGTAAGCAAGTACCTTGTTTTCGGTCCGGCCGATACCCTAAGAAGAATGCCGAGCCAACTGTTCAACAGTATCGAACCCAAATACTTGTACAAGTATAAATCGTCTGATACCAAAGACGAAGTGCACGTTGCGGTATATGAAGAATATGAAAAACAGATTAATTCGAGCGTAACATTAACTTGCATTATTGAATTTACAGGAAAGCAAAATCGGTTTGAGCTCAAGAAAACCGGTGGACGCATGGGCTTCCGTGGCAGCTCTCTTGATGAAGAGAAGCGCACCATTGATGATGAAGTCACTGACTTTATCCTGGATTTCAGTAAACGATTCGGGCTCACTGTTCAGCAAGAAAAAGAACAGGAAGCCGAAGAAAACGAGTCGTAACCCCTTTACATTTAAGTTATGAGTACAAAGGTCGAGGAATGGACCGTTCTTTCGATGCTCGAGTGGGCGACGGACTTCTTTAAAGAAAAAGGAATTCCTGATCCCCGCCACAGCATTGAATGGCTACTGGCCGAGACACTTGATATCAAACGCCTCGACCTATATCTCAAATTCGATCGTCCACTTTCTTCTGACGAGCTCGATCGACTGCGGCCAATGGTGAAACGGCGGGCCCAGCATGAGCCGCTCCAATACATCGTGGGATTCACTGATTTCATGAATGCACGCATTCAGGTTAATGAAGAGGTGCTTATTCCACGCCTGGAAACGGAGCAGCTGGTCGAAATTATTGTCGATGCCCATGCTCCGGAAGAACCGCTTTCGGTTCTGGATATCGGTACCGGTTCGGGATGTATTCCTATTGCACTAAAAATGGAGTGTCCCCAGTGGGCCGTTCGCGGCATTGATATTTCTGAGGGTGCCCTTGAAGTAGCGCGCTCCAATGCCGATGACAATGAGGTGAATATCACCTTTGACCACGGCGATATACTTTCGCCAGACAGTATTGATGTGGACACTCCACTAGATATTATTGTCTCCAATCCCCCCTATGTAAAACCCGACGAAAAAGATCTGCTGGAACCACAGGTCAAAGAGTACGAACCTGCCGAAGCGCTCTTTTTTGACGACCTCGAAACCATGTATGGCAGTATCATCAAATTTGCCGGCCAACACCTGTCTCAACAGGGTGTTTTATACCTTGAGCTGCACGAGAAATATAGCGACGAAATACTGGACCTTTTTGACCGAAATTCCTGGTCCGCACAGGTTCAGAAAGACTACGATAAAAAACCCCGATTTATCGTCGCAAAACGTTCTTAAATCTACCTCAGAAGCCTTACCAAAGTTTGCATTTCTGCTATCTGTGTTGGACCAATAATTAGTACTTTTTACATGTGGATAACTTGTGGAAAACTTTTTCCTGTCAACTTTTGGGATGTTACTGAATGGTAAAATCTATGTTAGCGCAGTATTATGTACTGTCAAGTCAAATTTGATAGAAATGTGTATAAAATACTAAACCACTGGCGCCCATGAATTTACAATGTTTAGAGCGATGTGGATAACTTTTCAATATCGTGTAATTATTTTTTTGACATCTGCTGCTGAAATTATCATTTTCGTTCCACGCTAATTAGGGACAGCACACAAAGCGTGTGGATAACTGTAGGGCTTCCCAGGCACTAACAATTCAAATTATGTGGAGGTTAAGGGACGTTGAGTAAAATTTCTGCGGATACTGCGTGGGAGCAGTGTTTAGAAATTATTAAGGACAATATCAGTTACCAAAAGTACAAGTCATGGTTTGAGCCAATTGACCCTGTCAAGCTAGAGGATAACACCCTAACGATTCAGGTACCGAGCCAGTTTTGGTACGAATGGTTAGAAGAGCATTATTATGGGATGTTGCGGTCGACATTGGCCAAAGTGTTGGGTGATGATGGGAAACTGGAATATTCCGTAGTGGTAGAAAAATCTGACAATGAATCCGAAAATAAATCGGTGCGATTGCCACAACGACCTATGCCGCCCGATAACAATGAGGGGCAGGATGTGAAAGGGTATTCCGAATATAGTCCGGGCAAAATTGAGAATCCGTTTGTAATTCCCGGCATTCAAAAAACCAAGATCGATAGCAACCTTAATAATAATTATGTCTTCGAGCGATACATTGAGGGCGACTGTAACCGGCTGGCGCGATCAGCTGCGATGGCTATTGCCGAAAACCCGGGCAGCAGTTCGTTTAATCCATTCTTTATATATGGAGGCACCGGGCTTGGGAAAACGCACTTAATCCAGAGTATTGGTAATAAAGTAAAGCAAGAACACGGAGACGAGCTGGCTGTGCTGTACATCTCATCCGAGAGCTTTACCAATGAGTTCGTACAGGCGATCCGTAACAACCGCGCCAGCGAGTTCACGATGTTCTACCGTCAGATCGATGTATTGATTGTCGACGACATCCAGTTTTTCAGCGGCAAGGAGAAAACCCAGGAAGAGTTTTTTCATATTTTTAACGCGCTGCACCAGGATGGAAAGCAGATTATCCTGAGCAGTGACCGCGCGCCGCGAGAGATTCCGGATATTGAGGAACGACTGATCTCCCGTTTTAGCTGGGGCCTCAGTGCCGACCTGCAAGTACCGGAATACGAGACGCGCTATGCCATTTTGGAGCGCAAGGCTTCGGACAATGGCATCGAGCTGTCGCACGAAGTACTCGAATTTATCGCTCACAATTTTAAATCGAACGTGCGCGATCTCGAAGGCGCCATCATCAAGCTGCTGGCTTTTGCCTCGCTGCAACATGTGGATGAGATTGAGCCACAGATGGCCAAGCGCGTGCTCAAGGATATGATCCAGGAGTCACAGACCACTATTTCGATCGAGCAGATCCAGGAATACGTCTGCGACTACTTCGGCATCGACACCAACAAGGTGCGCGAAAAGACACGCAAGCAAGAGATTGTGGAAGCGCGGCAGATTGCTATGTACCTGGCCAAGCAGTTTACCGACTCGAGCCTGAAAACAATTGGGCTTCATTTTGGCGGACGCGATCACTCGACAGTGATTCACGCTATCTCTACGGTAGAAGAACGAATGCAGACGACCGCCAAACACAAACGCATGGTGGAGGAACTGCACCAGAAGATCGAAGTGTCGACGTTGTAAGCTATGGAGACCCTGACCTTAAAAAGTCTGCAATTCCGCGGCTACCACGGCTACTACCCGGAGGAGCGCGAAGATGGTAATGATTTTGAGGTAGACCTCGTATTCTCGGCCAACCTGCGGCCAGCGGGCGACAGTGACGACCTGCGTGATACGGTTGATTATCAGGAAGTACTCCAAACGGTTGAGTCCGTGATGACCGGTCCGTCGGTGAAGCTGATTGAAACGTTGGCGAAAAAGATTGGTGACCAGCTTTTTGGCCATTTCAACCAGGTGCAAGAGCTGGAAGTGTCGGTGCGCAAGCTGCATCCTCCTCTCGACGTAGAAACTGCCTACTCTGAAATTACGATGCAATGGCCACAGTAGTTGTCGCACTGGGATCAAACGTAGGTAACCGCCAGCAGCACCTGTCGGATGCGGCGGAGTTTCTAGACGAACTTTCGGAGACGGAGCTGCAGAAATCAGCTATTTATATCACCGAGCCGGTTGGTCCCTCGACGCGGGATTTCTACAACGCCGTAGTGGTAATGACAACCAACGAAAATCCGAAGCCGCTGATCAAGCAGTTCAAGGATTTTGAGCAGGCGCACGGCCGCGCAGCGGACCAGCCAAAGTGGAGTGCACGCACTATAGACCTCGACATTATCTCGTACGGCGACTTGGTGATTCAAACGGATAATCTTATCATTCCGCATCCTGAATACGGCAAACGGCTGTTTGTTTTGGTGCCGCTACAGGAAGTGATGCCGCAATGGGAAGATCCCCGAAGCGGCACGGCTATCCGACAACTTATTGAGGAGGCACCGGAGCTGAGATTACAGAAAACTGATCTACGTTGGTAGCTATGGAAAACGAATTTGAGTTTATCGCAATTGAAGGCGTCATTGGGGTGGGCAAAACCTCGCTGGCCAAGCTACTCACCGAACGCCATAATGCGCGACTAGTGCTCGAACAGTTCGAAGACAATCCTTTTCTACCCAAATTTTACAAAGACCGTGAGCGATATGCGTTTCCCACACAGATGTCGTTCCTGGCCAGCCGGTTTAAACAGCAGCAAGAGATGATGAACAAGGATCTGTTCCAGCAGATGACCATCTCGGACTATATTTTTGAGAAAGATCGTATTTTTGCACGGCTTAATCTTGAAGACGACGAGCTGGCGCTTTATGATACTATCTTTAATATCATGGCGGGCATTTCGGCTACGCCGGATTTGGTGATTTACCTGCAGTCGAACGTGGATCGTCTGATGCAAAACATTCGCGAACGCGATCGCGACTATGAGCGGGAAATTACGCGCTCGTACCTGCAGGAACTAAGTGATGCGTATAATCATTTTTTCCATCACTACAATAAATCACCCCTGATGATCATTAATACATCAGAGATTGATTTCGTTAGTAACGAAAAACACTTAGATTACATCGAAGAACAAATTTTCAATCAACCTATTCGCGGTAACACGCATATTCACATTACCGACTGATTTCAATGATTTTTCGCACACTTTTATTTTTTGTGGTGATGTATTTTCTGGTGAAAATCATCAGCCGCCTTTTTTTACAATCCAACCAGCAACAACGCAGCAGAGGTACGGCCAGCACGCTTTACCGTGTTTTTCAGCAGTATGCCCAGCAAAACCAGCAACAGAACCGCAGTCGCGGTAATTCCAGCACTAACAACAACCAATCGCAGCGTTTCGAGGAGATCGAAGAAGCCGAGTTTGAAGAGATTACCGACGACGAAGAAACCACCTCCAAAACGTCTGAATAACGCTCCAACTTTGCTTATCTTTTGGGCGTTCGACAAATATTACCCACTAATAATTTAAGCTCTTATATCGCATGAAGTTTGAAGACCAGCTAGAAGAAGGATTAGCACTACTGCACGAAGGCGACTATGACCACGCGCTGGATATTTCCCACCAGCTCCAGAGCATGGAGCCCGAGTCGGTGGAAGGCTATCACCTGGAAGCAATGGTTATGCAGAAGCTCAACCAATGGGAAAAAAGCATTAATGCACTCGAAAAAGCCATTGAGAAAGATGAGGAAAAGAGCGGCTTGTACAACCTTCGCGGCTTTGCCAATATGCAGCTAGAAAATCTAGACTTGGCCATTGAAGATTTCGACAAAGCCATTGACCTTGATGATTCACCTGCCGCCCACCGCAACAAGGTGCTCTACATGATTATGGATGACCAGGGCAACGAGGCTATCACCTACCTGCTGGATCGAATCAAGCAGAATCCCAAGGATGTTGAAAACTGGATTCTGATGGGCGACATTATGCAGCGCGCCGGCCAGGAAGCCAAGGCCAAAACCTATTATGAGCAGGCCAGCAAAATGGATCCGGAAAATGAGTATGTGAAAAATCAGCTGGCTGAAATGCAATAACAGCTGATCGCTTAAAGCTTTCGTACTAAGTAATTACAGGAAGGGGAAGCCCCAAAAGGCTTCCCCTTTTCTCATAGAAGTGTATGAGCAGTAGCAACTCAACTTCTACTCGTTCCAATATACAATACTAAATCGGCTGGCCCGTGGATAAAAGGGCGGAAAGATGGATCGCAGGCGTCCATCATAGTTATAATCCTTGGCATAACCGTTACCGTTGGTTTGTCCAACCGGTCCCCTGCGATTTTGGACAATACCGCCAAGAAGATGTATCGTCCCCTTGTCTTCCCTCTCATTATAGCCATCTACCCGAAACGACTCACCCAGGGCCATAATAGTAGCCTCAATATTTACATCCTTCTGCCCATCGGCTTTGTGAGCCTTTCTGTCGACAATAACGTCCTTTTCGCCTACAATACCGAGCACGTCATCCGATTTTGTGGAGCGTGGGTCATCCTTGTATTTCAAATCTCCGGTAATCACAATATCTTCTTTGGCATGCACGGTCACTTGTCCATCGATTATGCCTTGCATATGTATTCGCTGATTCGAAGAAATTACACCATTAAACGATGACAGAGTTATCGTCTCATACGGGGTAGCATTACGACCAATACCTTTTGAGACCGATACCGTGCCATTTTCATTAAATTGCAGCGTGATATCCATGTCATACTGATGCCCTCCGTTTATTCCCTCATCCACCAACATGTTAAGTTGAGCAGCACCGGGCAGCTCTATCGGTTCACTCAGCACCTCAAATCCCTTGTTAAAAATGGGATCCCCTGCCCCACCGCTATCTATCCACATGTTGGCACTGGTCACCTCACCATTAAATACAGGACTGCCCATCATCGAAAAAGTTCCGTTGGTGTGCGTGGGGCCACTGATCTTGTCATCATCATAAAAATAGATTTTAGAACCACCAGACATAACTTCCTGGTTGGTGAAATAGGCGTATTTCGAAAATGCCGGAAGAGATAGCAAAACTTCGATATTACGCAGCACGCCCTCATATTCTCCTCTGGCCATCAACAATACCTGGTATGGACCCAGCGTGGTAACACTACTGGATGCAGGTATAGTTGGGCTGTCCATGTCGTACACTTCTACGGTACCAGCTCCGCCCAGATAGTTCTGCAGGCTGATATTATTGCGGTTGCCAAAATTGATACGAAGATCTTCAATTACCATATCAGCTACGCTGCTGGCAATATAAAGTGCTTGTGCCTGCTCAACGTGTGCATTATTGCGATCGGCAACAATCTTCATGCGTCCCCATTCGGAAACCTGCACCATCCCAAAGAGGAAAAACATGGCAATACTTAAAATTAATAATGCGCGTCCCATGATGATTTATCCTGATATTAAAATTGAAGATTGGCCGGCGTAAACACCTTTCGCCAAGTCGATTTTGCATAAGCTGAACCGTTGACTGGCACCGGTGATTCGCATATCATCTCCACATAAATGCTCGATATTTCTTCCAGCTGGGCGGCTGACGGCGATGAATTCATGGTGCCGTCACTCATTCTGTAATTCAACCGGAAACGGGTCACCACTGCGCCCAAAGTGTCAACCTGCGAATTGACGGACCGGGTAAAGTAATAGTCATTGGGATTGGGCGTTTCTGCGGGGCTGATGCCGGTATTGTCATATCTCCAGGTGACGACTTCAGCAACCAGATCCTTGTCCAGGTCAGCAACAAAAGTAATTGCGTTGGAGTCGGCAGATTGAATAGATGTGCCACTGCCGGTGTTGCCCATCCCCATTTTTCGGAAGTCATGATCTAGCAGCCCTCCCAGCGACTCCACCTGCTTGCTCGAAATAGTTGCGAAAGTAGTATCTACCGAATTTTGACTCATGTTTACCTGCAGAAAAATAAGCGACATTAATAACACGCCTCCCACAAAAAAACTGATGTAAATATTCATCTCCTGAAATCTCCCGTTAGTAATTCGTTTAATACAATCATCGCTCTGCTCCTTAGTTTTTCACATAGCTTAACAGCACCGACACCGTATCCGGCGTAGATACGCTCTGGACACGTACATCCAGCTGAATATGATCATTTGATACTCCGATGCCACTCAAGGTGTTGGAAAGGGTTTTAGTAGTCACACGGTAGTCGCCCAGCGTGGTGTTGTAGGTGCTATCTGTGTTGGCAAAACGTGTATTAAACTGATCATAGGGCACCCATCGGGCTTCGTCAATTATATCCTGGGCCAAGGCAATGGCCGTATACTCCACTTCGCGTTCTGTTTTATATTTGGTGCCATGCAAGACCGTAATGTTGATATCAATCAACAATATCGCATAAAGGAGGCTAGCCCCTATCACCATAAAAAGATCTGAGTAGTCATTCATTTTTCGCCAACGTCTGTTATAATGTTATCGCAATTTGGCCCTCACAATGCTGCCGCTTACTAAATCGCTCACTTATTTATATCTCAATTACTGTGCCAAATACGCTATATAACTCATTACATGACCCGGAAGAACCTATTCCATTAAAAGAAGGGCTAATGGTCCGAAATGGAGCTTGTACCAGAACGGTTTGTGTAAACATTACCTTGGGTTAGGGACCCAGCTTGTGTAAGAATTTCGCTACCCAAAATCCTTGATATTTATGTGAATACGCTATTCAACAGCCTGGAATAAGAACTCACAGATTTTCGATACAGAAAACAACCTGCCTCCCTTTTAAACGGGATTTCTCTTGATAGGCAATCCTATTTAACCGCCGAAAGAGAATAGAGATATTTCTTCAAAATTTTGTTTCAAATTATACCTATTAAATCCTATATTTGAAGCCGCTTGAAATTTGCGCACAAAAACGTTCGTACAAGAGCGGTCCTCTTTTACATATTGACTTTTGCCCTGGTGGCGGAATTGGTAGACGCGCTGGCTTGAGGGGTCAGTTCCCATTTTTGGGAGTGCTGGTTCGACTCCAGTCCAGGGCACACTTAGCGATAAAAAATTGCCGTAAGTGGTTAAGAAGCAATAACTTAACCCTTACGGCTTTTTCATTGGTACAAGTATTGGTACAAACAATATTTGGTTGCATGTCTCTATATAACCTATACATTATGTATTTATAAAAGATTTAAGTGACAAATAACATCTAACGTAGGAAATATTTCTTATGCCAAGAGCATTCTTATCACATAGTAGTAAGGATAAAGAATTTGTTAAAAATGTAATTCAAAAGCTTCGGCAAACAGATATTATTTATGATAAATTTTCATTTGAAGCCGGAGAAAAAACTCTTGAAGAAATATTAAACGGTTTAAATAAATCTGATTTATTTATCCTTTTTATTTCTGAGGCAGCTTTAAAATCTGACTGGGTAAAAAGAGAAATCAAAGAAGCCAAAGATCTAAAGGATAATAATGTAATTAATAAATTGTACCCCATAATCATTGATGAAAATATTAAACACGACGATAAATCTATACCACATTGGCTCCAAGAAAATTACAACTTAAAATTTATTGCTAGATCCAATATTGTAGCTCGACTAATTAGACAAAAATTAAAAGAGCTTTCTTGGAGTAAACACCCAGTATTAGAAGAAAGAAAATCCATTTTTGTAGGAAGGAATGATCTTATCAATGAATTTGAACAAAGAATAGATGATTACGAAAAAGACCTTCCGATCGTAATATTCGCTTCTGGATTACCAAACATTGGGCGAAAATCTTTAATGAAGCACTGCTTAATTAAATCAAATGTGGTTTTAAAGGAATCATTTGACCCACCAGTAATATTAATTGACAGTCATGAAAGTATAGAAGATTTCATTCTTAAGTGCTATGACCTTGGCATTACAAGTGAAATTGATACAGAAAACCTATTAGAAAAAAGTATCGATGAAAAAGCCCGTTTAGCAAGGAACCTGATAAATGATATTCAGGCGGCAAATGAAATAGTATTTATAGAAGATACAGGCGGTATAATTTTACCTGGAGGACATATTGCAGAGTGGTTTTTAAAAATCCTAAATATTGGTGGTTTAAAGCGGGATAAAATTGCTCTTTCTATAGCTTCCAGATTTCACACAAATCGAGGATTTCTAGAAAAATATGGTGAAATTTACTACATGGAAGTGCCTGAACTATCACGAAGAGAAAGGAAAGGGCTTTTTAAAAGATATAGTGAAGTTATTGGACTTAACTTGAGAAAAGATGATTTAAAATATTTCTCCAAATACTTATCAGGCTATCCTCAACATGCTTATTTTACTGCCAATCATATCAAGAAAAATGGAATACCCTATGCAAAGAAAAATATTGATCTAATTAAAGAATACAACAATGATCATGTAAGTACATTGCTTAGTGATTTCGAAAACAATGATGATGCATTAGAGTTACTTCGATTACTATCAGAGTTTGATTTCATAAGTTATGATTTTTTAGTCGACTTGCATGAAGATGAAACCAAATGTATTAATTACATCGATCAGTTTATTAACCAAGGAATTTGCGAACTATTTGGTAGAAATAAAGAATATATTCGCATAATAGACGCTGTTAGAAATTATATTTTGCGGGGAAATGAAAGCTTACCCAATAGATACGACAAAAAATTAAAACAACATGTAAATGAATGGGTCCAAAATGATGATTTGCATGTCGACGATATTTCAAACTTTTTCATTTCAATAAAAGAAGCACTTAATAACGGATATAAGATTCCGAAAAGATACTTGATCCCATCCCATTATCTAAAATCTATGATCGATAAGTATCAAAATGACAGGGATTATGATGGAGTTATCGATCTGGCACAAAATATTTTAGAAAATAAGGAGAACTTAGATGAATTTATTCTAAGAGAAATTAAGTACTGGCTGTGTTTATCACTTGCAAGAATAAGAAGTGAAAAATTTCTCCAAGAAGTTCAGTTCTTTTATGGTACAAGAGAGTATGATTTTTTACTAGGTTTCTATTATCGGAGGGTAAGTAGGTATTCAGATGCTATTAGTAGTTTTGAAAAAACTTTAGAAGAACACCCTAACTTTCATCGGGCAAAACACGAACTTGTCCAATCATATATGGACAAACAAGAATATGGACAAGCTTTAGAATATGCTAAAGAAAATTACATCCACAATTCAAACAATCCTCTACATATACAATCATATTTTGTTTGTATTCTGAATACAAACAAAAAATTTGACGACAAAACAAAACAAACTTTAAAAAAGCTAATTGATGATCTGGAAAAAATTAAAACCAATAAAGGAAAGGAAATTGCATTAACAACTAAAAGTCTTTTTTATCAAAAAGTAAAAGATAACCCACAAAAAGCTCTTGAGTTTGCAGAGCAAGGAATAAAACAATTTCCAAAATCGCCTTATCCATATATTCAAAAATTTGAAGTCCTAAAACAACAAGGTAAGACCGAACAAATGGAGGAAACTGTCGAATCCATTAAAGATATTGTAGGCAAGAACAGTACTTTGTATATAATGAGGAAAGCCTCTCTAGAAGCACTAAATGGAAATATCTATGACGCAAAATTATTGATTGAAGATATTTCTAACTTACCACATAGTAGGAAACAAAATATATTTGATGATTTATACGAGTTAGAACGTAAAAATAATAATAACGAATAATTTCAGTGAGTTATGGGACTATAAACAAGCCCAGGGGTGCCCTTTCCCCCGATATTTGCCCTAAATCCAGCTCACATATTTGCTTCACTCAACCTACCATGTTGGCTATAAAATCCGGTGATGAAGTAATGCACCAAAAAGAAAAGGAGTGCATCTTTCGACCCACTCCCTTTACTGACAGCCGGCATCAAGAAGCGGAAGTAAGAGGCGGTTGACAGTTACCAAATGCTACAAAAGAGCATCCCTTCTAAAGTTGATGCTTTACGTGCTGCAGTTTATCGGGATTCAACACCGTGTAAATGCTCTGTATTTTGCCTTCCTCCACATGAAATGACCAGACGTTGTAGAGCTCCCCGTCCATGCGGACGATCATTCCCGGTTCTCCATTGACTTGTTCCCGCTCTATCGACCATTCAGTTCCAGACGGAACCTGCTTTTGTATGCCCACCAAAAATTTGGCGATTTTGGCCGCGCCGTCAACCGGTTTCCGGGCCGCCGTCACTTTGCCTCCTCCGTCGGAATAAAGGATGGCTTCTTCCGCCAGCATGCTCTCTATTTGGGATAAGTCACCACCTTTAACTGCTTCAAGAAAAGCGCCAACCAGCTGCTGTTGCTCATCATGATTTTTTTCAAACTCGGGTTTATGATCCCGGATCTGATCCCGAGCTCGTTGCGCAATTTTTCGGCAGTGCGATTCTGACTTTTGCACGATATCGGCGATCATGTCGTAATCATAGTCGAAAATTTCCCGAAGGATGAAGACGGCCCGCTGCACCGGGCTAAGTTGATCTAATACCACAAGTAGCGCCATGGAAAGCGACTCGGCAAGCTCAACTTCCTGTTCGGGCGTTTCAGTATGATCATTTAAAATAGGTTCGGGCAAATCAGGTCCAATATACTGTTCTCTTTGATTACGGGCCGACTTTATCTCATCCAGGCAAATTCGGTTGGCGATGGTTGCCAGATAGGCCTGATGGGAGTTAATCTTGTCGATATCCTGCTTTTGCCACCGTAGAAATGTTTCCTGTACGGCATCTTCTGCAGGGGCAACTCGTCCCAACATTCCATATGCCAGCCTGAATAATGACGGGCGTTGAGCCTCAAAAATTTCTGCTTTCTTATCCATCACTTTGCAACATTTTCGGATTCTAGAGATGTTGAAAATTTCGTCAGCTAATTAGAACTCCAGATTTCGCATAGTTCGTCGGAGTCAATATTCAGAGGCGCATTCATTAAATTATAGAAATTTTCAATGGCGTTAAGCAGGGTTATCTGTACAATGTCCCTGTCACTAAAATGATTTTGCAGAGTGTCAAAGGTAGCATCATCAACATGTTTATTTTGGGTAGCCTCCTCTACATAGCTCAGTGCTGCTTTTTCAGCATCAGTGAAATTTGGGCTTTCTTCAAACCGAAGCAGATCGTCAAAAACGGCTGTATCTACCTCCTGTTTTTGAGCCGAGGCTTTTCCGATATCCACGCAAAAAGAACAGCCGTTCAGCGTAGCCACATATACTTTGATGAGGTGCTTCAGCTTTGGATCAAGGTCAATACTTTCAACGATTTGGTCAATTTTCCGCGGCAATCCCAACCCCTCGGGAAACCGGGCATAATGGACCTTCAAGGGAGTAACCACCTTGCCCATCTGTTGTTTGGTATACCAGTAGGCCAGTTTGAGCTTTATTGATTTTGGATTGTTGATTGGCTCCAATCGCGGCTCAGTATTGTTTTTAGCTAATGTGATATTGGAAGAAGTCATAATTAGAACGTTCATTTAATATTGCTTACGTATTATGACGAATTAGACTTCCGATTTGTGACAATGCCCGATTACCTGGACCGGCAAATGCTACGATAGCACAAAACCGGATAGAGATTGCAAGTGCAATTTCATACCATACCGATGTTGCGTATAAAAATGCTGCTATCAGTTAATCTATGTTAAAAAGATGAAAGTCATGCTAAAAAAGATCTCGACTATAACACTGACAATTCTTCTTCTCGGTTTTTTTACGGGCTCGATACAATCCCAAAATCCCCAGGCTAAAAGTGAATGGATTCCGCTGTTTGACGGCCAATCGCTCGATGGATGGCAAGTGGGTCAACATCCCGAGACCTTTTCGGTAGAAGATGGCAAGATCGTTGCCCACGGCAAGAAGGCGCATCTATTTTATACAGGACCGGTTGAAAATCATTCGTTCGACAACTTCGAGTTCAAGGCTGATGTAATGACGACCGAGGGCTCCAACTCGGGTATCTATTTTCTAACGCAGTACCAGGAAAAGGGCTGGCCGTCGAAAGGATACGAAGCGCAGGTTAACAACAGCTATGACAAGGATCCCCGGCGGACCGGCAGTCTCTACGGCATCGACGACGTCAAAAAGACAGTGGTCAACGACAACAGCTGGTTTACCCTCCGCATCAAGGTTGAAGGACGGCATATTACCATCAGCGTGGACGGCAAACAGCTGGTAGATTACATGCAGCCGAAAGATGCTACGCAACAAGAACGTTTCCTGGAAAGCGGTACCTTTGCCCTGCAAGGCCATGACCCTGATAGTAAGGTCTATTTCAAGAATATCAAGGTGCGTCCGCTATAGCTATCCCAATAATGGATGACACATTATTTGTTGCAGTTATACATTTTCCTGCTTACCTATCTTACGGCCAGACGCTGGAATTGCATTGTCGAAAACACACATACCGCTAAAAAAGGAGTATCACACTATGGAAAAAGAATTTGCCAAACCCGTAGGTATTTCACTCGATCGATTCATCAAGCTGAGGCAGGACGAATCGCCAGGCGGCACCGGTGAGTTTTCGCAAATGCTACGGGATATAGGACTGGCGGCCCGTATCATCAACCGCGAACTCAATCACTTCGGACTGCTCGACATCGGTGGAAAAATAGGCACGGAAAACATCCAGGGGGAAGAGCAAAAGAAGATGGATGTCATTGCCAATACGCGCTTCATCCGGGCACTTTCGGATGGCGGCGAAATCTGTGCCATCGTCTCTGAAGAAGAGGATGAGATCATCGAGGTGGATCGAGATAAAAAGTATATCATTGCGCTGGATCCGCTGGACGGCTCCTCCAACATCGATGTAACCGTTTCGGTTGGTACTATCTTTTCAATTTTCAGACGAAAATCTAAACTCGGCACTGCCGTCAATGAAGAGGATGTATTGCAAAAGGGATCACAACAACTGGCAGCCGGCTACGTAATTTACGGATCTTCGTCCATGCTGGTATACACCACAGGCAAAGGCGTCAACGGATTTACCTTTTCACCCTCTATCGGCGAATTTTTTCTCTCCCATCCCGACATGAAATTTCCCGATGATGGGATTATCTATTCCGTCAATGAAAGCCTTGTACATGAGTTTGACGAGTCGGTTGTTCGCTACCTGAAGTACTGTAAAGAAAATAATCACACGCTTCGCTACACGGGCTCACTGGTTACCGACTTCCACCGGAATATGCTGAAGGGCGGTATCTATATGTATCCGCCGTGCCAAAAAACACCGAATGGGAAACTCCGACTGCTGTATGAATGTAATGCCCTGGCGTTCCTTTGCGAGCAAGCCGGCGGCAAGGCAAGTGATGGTAAGCAGCGAATACTGGACCTACAGCCCACCGATTTCCACCAGCGAACGCCCTTTTACGTGGGATCTGCCAAAATGATGACAAAGGCTATGAGCTTTGTGAATTCCAAAGAAAAGTAACAGGACTGGGGTGCGAGCTTAAATTCGAGAACCAGTAAACTCTGAGTAACAAGATGACTTCGCAATCATCATTTATGGCTTAACGTAAAGCAACAAGCAAACAAAACTGACACTATGAGCTCCTACTCTCACACCTACGAAGTAACCTGGGCCAACATGGATCCCAATCGACACATGCGCCATTCGGTTTACAATGATTACGCCGCCCAAACGCGGGTTGCCATATTCGAGGAATACGGGCTGCCTATTAATAAAATTTCAACACTGGGACTCGGCCCCGTTCTGTTCAGAGAGGAAACGAAATACCTAAAAGAGATCGGGCTTTCCGAAAAGATCACCGTTACAGCACAGCTTACAACCATGCGAAAAGACGGCAGCCGCTGGACTTTTTTACATCAGATCTTCAAAGAGACTGGGCAAAAGGCTGCCGAAATAATCGTGGACGGTGCATGGCTGGATCTCGATAAACGGAAGCTCGGCACCCCGCCCGACCAGATGCAAAAGGTGATACACCGGTTTCCCCGGACCGACAATTTTGAATGGATGGCTGAATCCAAAAAATCCCGTCCATAAACAGCTGTTTTTAATATACTTGGCGACATAAATCTGGAGAAAAATTACACATACGCCCACCCACCGGGCCATTTTTTACACATCTTTTGCAGACCATTCATAAGTGAATAGCTAATCTTGTATCCCCCGAAACAGGGGCTCCTTTCTCAATAGCAGGGATCATTCCAACAAGCCTACATTGGCACGTTAGTTGATACGTACAGTTTTGTAGACAGTAAGCATTGCTGAACCAAATCAACTGAACCTATTCCATCATGGATCCCAATACTCTTCCCCGGACGAGCATCCTGTACATTCAAAAGAAGATTCGCGCTTTACCAATATTAGTAGCGCTGTGTCTGTTTTTCCAGTGGGGATGCAAGAATAAATCGGGTCTCACGAAAATCGACGCTTCCCCGGTGGTGCGCACCACGGCACCAACCACTAACGCCATTGATGTACCCGTTAACTCGACGATTAGCGCTGTTTTCAGCGACGACATGAATCCCAGCACGGTCTCTGGCAGCACCTTCATCCTGCAAAATGATACCGTGGCTATAACCGGCAGCATTTCCTATGCGGACAGCGTGGCAACCTTTGTGCCGGTCAACAAACTTAGTTACAATAGCAATTACACGGCCACCATCACTTCCGGTGCACAGAGTTTGAGCGGTACCGGTCTGGAACGCAATCACGAATGGAGCTTTTCCACGCTTGCACAACCCCTCGTCACCGACACCGATCCCCCGAAGGCCGTATCCACCAATCCAGCTGACAACGATAAAGAAGTATCCGTAAATACACTTATCAGTGTTACCTTTAGTGAGCCAATAAATGACGCTACAATCAACAGCAGTAGTTTTTCAGTCTCCCATGATGAAATACTGATTGACGGGACGGTCACCTATGAGGAAAACACCGCCCGTTTTGCCCCCTCCGATCCCCTGCCTTTTGGAACAATTATTACGGCGACCGTTACAAGTTCTGTCAAAGACACGGCCGGCAACGCCTTGGAAAACGATCTGAGCTGGAGTTTTACCACTGAAGCTAATCCCGATAATACTGCTCCGGAGATCAGTGCCACCGAACCCGTGGACAAGCAGGAAAATGTGGCTCCGAACACCGTCATCACCGCTACGTTCAATGAGCCGATGAATCCGACCAGTATCAACAGTTCCACCTTCACACTACGGCAGGGTAGCATCGGAATCACCGGCAGTATTAGCTATTCGGGCAACAGTGCCACCTTCATCCCCTCGGGCGAACTTTCGTTCGGGACCCTTTACACGGCTACCATCACCGACGCGGTGGAAGACCTGGCCGGCAATAATCTGTCCGATGACATAAGGTGGCGCTTTACTACGGGATCTGAACCTGATGAAACAGCCCCCGTCGTAGCAACTACTGATCCCGAGGCCAACGAGGTGGACGTGCCGGTAAACAGCAATATCACGGCTACGTTCAGCGAACCGCTGGATGGTTCTACGGTTACCAATTCAACCTTTACGGTCAGGCAAAATGGAACAATCATCAACGGTACCATCACATATTCCGGGCTCACAGCTATTTTTAACCCGAGCAACAATCTGTCGTTTGGATCTAACTTTGAAGCCTCCATTACCAGCGGCGTACAGGATTTAGCTGGTAACAACCTGTCGGCAGATTTTAACTGGGGTTTTACCACAGTACAGGAGACGATTCCGCCTGTGATTGCATCCACCTTTCCAGCCAAGGATGCCGAGAATATAGCAGTTGGAACCACCATTTCTGTGACCTTTAGCGAACCCATGGACCCAACCACTATCAATGCGACTACCTTTAATCTCTTGGATGATGACGATAATCAAATTAACGGAACTATCACTTATTCAGATAATACAGCCACTTTTACACCATCAGCCGACCTTTCTTTTGACAAAACTTACACCGGCAGTGTTACGACCGGCGTTCAAGACCTAGCCGGAAATAATTTGCAGAACAATTTTAGCTGGACCTTTTCAACAGCTAAAGACCCCGACAAAAGCGTTCCCGAAGTAACAACCACATCACCAATAACCAGGCTGATGTTGCCATTGCATCTAATATTACGGTTACGTTCAACGAGCCGATGAGTACAACCACCATTGATAACACAAGTTTTTTAGTATCCCAGGACGGTACTCCTGTTAATGGAGAGATCAGCTATTCCGGAACCACAGCCACGTTTAATCCCAATAACAATTTTGCCTTTGACGCTACAATTACCGCAACCATTACGACAGCTGCTACCGACCTGGCTGGAAATGCCCTGGGCAGTGATTTTTCGTGGTCCTTCACAACTGAGCAAGAATCTACTCCACCGGTGATAAGCAATACAAGTCCGGCCAATAATGCCACCAATGTTTCGGCCGGCACCGCCATTACGGCCACTTTCAACGAAGCTATGGATGCCTCAACAATTAACGGCAGTGGTTTTATGCTAAACGTGGGCAATACACCCGTAGCCGGCAGCGTCATTTACGCTGAAGGATCCAACACAGCCACCTTTACGCCAGAAGGCAATTTAGCGTTGGGCACCACCTACACGGCCACCATCACAAGCGACGCACAAGATCTGGCGGGTAATGCTATGGAAAGCGATTTTGTCTGGACGTTTACTACTGAGCAGGAATCTACCCCGCCGGAGATCACTACAGTTACTCCTGCTGATGGTGCTGACAATGTTACGGTCAGCAGTAATATTACTGCTGAGTTTAACGAAGACATGAACTCTGACACCATCAACAATGCAAGTTTTACGGTTACCCAGAATGGAAACCCAATAAGCGGGACAGTAAGCTACAGCGGAACTACAGCCACGTTTAATCCCAATAATGATTTTGCTTTTGACGCTGCAATTACCGCAACCATTACGACAGTCGCTACCGACCTGGCCGGCAACAACTTATCCAACAATGTGAGCTGGAGTTTCAACACCGAGCAGGAATCCACACCGCCCACCATCACGTCAACTAATCCCGTTAACGAGGCCCAAAATATTCAAACCAATACGTCGATAACAGCTAACTTTAGCGAGCCAATGGATCCGGGCACCATCAATAACACCACATTTACCCTGGCCCAAAGGGGGACACCGATTGCGGGCAATGTAACATACTCGGGAACTACCGCCCTTTTCACGCCCAACAACAACCTGGCGTTTGCCAGTACGTTCACAGCAACTGTAACCACCGGGGCTCAGGATGTAGTAGGAAATGCTTTGGCCAGCGATTTTTCATGGACTTTCGCAACTGCACAAGAAATCACCGCACCCCAGGTGACAACCGTCAGTCCCGCTAACGGATCATCCGATATCGCAGTCAACACAAATATCACGGCCGGATTTAGCGAACCGATGGATCAGAGTTCTATCAATGAAACTACCTTTACTGTCTCGCAGAATGGAGCAGATGTGGCCGGATCAATTAACTACTCCGGAACCACGGCAACCTTTAATCCGACCAACAATCTTGGCTTTGGCAGTCTGGTTACCATTACGATAACAACTGGAGCTTCAGATCAGGCGGGTAATAGTATGGTAAGCGATTTTGTTTGGACCTTTACCACTGAACAGGAATCCGTGCCGCCAACAGTAACATCTACGACCCCAACCGATGGAATGTCCGATGTGTCGGTAGCTGGTGATATAACCGCTACCTTTAGTGAAGCCATGGATCCCGGAACTATCAATGGCACCACATTTTCTGTATCCCAAAATGGCTCCCCGGTAGCCGGATCAATCAACTATTCCGGAACCGCAGCCACATTTAATCCCACAAGTAATCTCGCTTTTGGTGCATCCATAACAGCTACTATCACCACGGGAATGACGGACGTAGCCGGCAACAACCTGGCTAGCAATAAAGTCTGGACTTTTACCACCGAACAGGAGTCAGTGCCGCCACAAATTAGCGCTACCAGTCCGGCGGAAAATGCCACTGACGTTCCTGTGAACACCGCAATAACAGCTACTTTTAACGAAGCTATGGACGTAGCCACCATCAATGGCACTACATTTAGCCTCAGCCAGGGCGGCACGCCGGTTAGTGGAAGTGTCAGCTACGCGGCCGGATCCAACATCGCTACCTTTACCCCGTCGGACAACCTGACATTGGGTACTACCTACACAGCTACCATCACCACGGGAGTGACGGATGTGGCAGGCAACAACCTGGCTAGTAACCTCAGCTGGAGCTTCACAACTGAGCAGGAATCAGTACCCCCGTCGGTAATTTCAACCACCCCATCTGATGGAGCAACCAACGTGTCAACAAGCACGTCCATCACAGCCACTTTTAGTGAACCATTAAATCCCGCCACCGTCAACGGCTCAACTTTCAGCGTTGAGGTTGGTGGATCCTCAATTTCGGGAACGGTTTCCTATTCAGATAACACCGCCACCTTTACATCGGATGCTGACTTGCCGTTCGGCAGTAGCTTTACTGTTACGATTACAAATGGGGTACAAGACCCTGCAGGAAACCCTCTGGTTGGTAATAAGGTATGGACCTTCACCACCGAGCAGGAATCCACGCCCCCAACAGTAACATCTACGACCCCACCCGATGGAACATCCGATGTGTCGGTAGCCGGTGATATAACCGCTACCTTTAGTGAAAATATGGACCCAGCCACCTTCAACGGCACCACTTTCTCTGTATCTCAAAATGAGTCCCCGGTAGCCGGATCAATCAACTACTCCGGAACCACGGCAACCTTTAATCCGACCAATAATCTTGGCTTTGGCAGTCTGGTTACCGTTACGATAACAACCGGAGCTTCAGATCAGGCGGGTAATAATATGGTGAGCGATTTTGTTTGGACCTTCACCACCGAACAGGAATCCGTGCCGCCGGAAATCAGCGCTACCAGTCCGGCGGAGAATGCCACCGACGTTCCCGTGAACACCGCAATAACAGCTACTTTTAACGAAGCTATGGACGAAACCACCATCAATGAAACTACATTTAGCCTCAGCCAGGGCGGCACGCCGGTTAGTGGAAGTATCAGCTACGAGGCCGGATCCAATACGGCTACCTTGACCCCGTCGGCCAACCTGGCATTCAATTCTGACTTCACCGCTACCATAACTACAGGCGTTGAGGATCTGGCTGGTAATGCTCTGACAGAAGATGTGGTGTGGAATTTCACAACCGAAGCGCCAGCTGGCGAAGAAACTGACATCGCTCCGTTGACAGGCAGCATCAACTAGCTGCTATTAGTTAAGTTCAGAGATTACAACTAACGAAAGTTGCAACCTCTGGCTGGATTTTACTATCCTCTTAAATAGATGCGGTTGTACGTTAAATTTTATCGCAACCGGAAAGGATCCTATTAAGTATACGCACGTTAGTTCCTTCCAATAATCCTGATACCATGCGAACGCTCACACTTTTTATCCTGCTTATTGGGCTGGTCGGTACCTTGTCGGCACAGACGCCTGCAGTTAATGTGCATCAGGAAATCAAAGATGGACAGCTTGTGCTCTGGGTTAAAAGCAACTTACCCTGTCACTCACAAGTTTTTGCGGAGGCACAATCAGTAGACCAAAGGTTTCAGCTATCACTGCCCAAAAACAGCGAACGCTTACTAGCTAAACTGCCTATCGACTCTATCCAGAGTGCAAGTAATTTTAAGGATCAACTACAGTACAACTTTATTCTAGGGAATATGAACGCACTCCCGGATCCGAAATATCACTATATGCTACCCTATCCGCCGGGCAAATCACATCGCTTAATTCAGGGCAACCATGGCCAGCATACTCACAACACCCCCGGGTCTGAATATGCTTTCGATTTTGAAATGGATGAAGGCAGCTATGTTTCTGCTGCTCGCGGTGGGGTGGTTGGCTTCGTGAAGGAAGACAATAAAGAAGGGGGCGATAACAAACAGCTAATGAATAAAGTTAACCTGATCATGGTCTGTCATGATGATGGTACAGTAGCCATCTATGCTCACCTCAAATACCAAGGTGCACTGGTAGATATTGGCGAAAAGGTATTTCCCGGTCAGGTTATCGGCTTCAGCGGAAATACGGGGTACACCACCGGACCTCACCTCCACTTTTCTGTGATGGTGGGAGACCGTTCCGTCCCCATTAAATTTCGAAACCTCCCGGATTCGCTGGTTGAAGGACGTAAGTACGAACAAAATTTCGATTACTAGATTCACTCTCTAAACTCCCGACCTTAGAATTTTCCAGGGGTCCGGTTGACACCACAGTCATATTATGTTTTCATAAATATTGAATTTGGCTGGTGTAACTCAGAGCTTGAAACCCTATATTTAATACCAATTGGCATTCCATTTTAGTGGCGGCTGGTACCATGAACAATACTATCCTAAAGAGAGTAATAGGCACGTTTCTCTTCGCGATGCTCACCGTCGTGGGCGTAGCACAAACGCAACATCAATCTGCGGAGGCTACCAAAAATATTAGCGTGGGATTGGCATTGAGCGGCGGAGGTGCCAAAGGTTTTGCCCATATCGGGGTCCTCAAAGTGCTTGAAGAGGAAGGCATTCCCGTTCACATGATCACCGGCACCAGCATGGGATCCGTCGTGGGTTCGCTGTATGCCATTGGCTACACGCCCAGCGAAATTGAGGATATCGCCTTATCTACCGACTGGAGCATCCTGTTCAACGACAGCTACCAAATTAATCCACAAAACATTGCCAACAGCGTCTCAAACAAAGACACCTACCTGTTTACCTTCCCCTACAAGGGCAGACGCCTGTCGCTGCCAACCGGACTTATCGATGGACAGAACATTGCCATGCTGCTTTACCGGCTGATGCTGCCCTATCACGACGTACGTGATTTTTCAAAGCTGCCCATTCCCTTTGCCTCAGTCGCCACCAACCTGTCCACCGGCGAAGCGCATACCTTTACAAAAGGATACCTGCCGGATGCCGTCCGGGCCAGCATAGCTATTCCTACCATATTTAAACCTGTCACCATCGAGGGGCAAATATATATTGATGGCGGCATTGCACGAAATATCCCGGCTGAAGATGTACAAAAACTCGGCGCCGACCTGGTCATTGCATCCGATGTAGGCGAACCGGTAAAACCGGTAGATAGCCTCAACACTTTTGTGGATGTACTCTTCCAATCCGTGGGTTTTCACCAGCAGGAATCGGATCTTCAACAACGCCAATTAACCGACTTTTATATTCGACCCGATATCAATTCGTTTTCCAGCTTCAGCTACAATAACGTGCAGGCCATCATTAAACGCGGAGAACAGGCTGCCCGAAAGATGGTCCCGGAAATCAAAGCCTATCTCCGTGATCATCCACCTATTGCTTCCCAATTTGAATCAATACGGTCTTCTCCACACGACAGCCTGATGGTCTCCGATATCACCTATACCAACATCAGCGGCCTGCTGCAACAGCAGGCCAGCCTTGCCCTCGATATACAAACGCCCACCCGACTTACGCTATCAGATCTCGAACGAAAAATAAACAGGCTCTATAATTCGGGACTCTTCAGCCAAATCTCTTACCGGCTGTCATATAATCCGGATAGCCAGAAGAACCAGCTTATTCTGGAATTCAAACAAAAAGAGCAGGAATACGCCGGTTTCAGCCTCCGGTACGACAGCCAGTACAAAGCCTCGCTACTCTTTGGAGCTTCTGTGACCGACAATATTTTTTGGAGTGATCGGCTGACCATGCAACTGCGCGCCGGCGAAATCTTGGAGCTGAATACCAATTACAGTATACCACTTACTCTGGCTCCGCTTTCGAAAGCAAATTTTGGCATCGACTTCCAACGATCTCCCATTGATACCTACAGCCAAAACCGGGTATTATCCACTATCAGTGTAGAGAGGCTTACTTTCCGCCCCTCTCTATCTGTACGATTTCTCCAGCGCACCAACCTCGAAACAGGTATGGAAGCTGAACTGTACAATTTAAATCAGGCCGTAGGCAATACCCTGTTCCTAGAGAACACCAGCTTCTTGCTGAAGCCATTCTTTAAAGTTGATTTTAGCACGCTCAACAGACCTTATTTCCCAACGAAAGGTCATGCGCTAAAATTTAAGACAGTTGTGTCTGACCAGTGGTGGGGTAGCTTGTCGAATTTTGTGCAATTTTCCGGCAACTGGTTTTCGACGATATCGCTGACTGAAGACCTAAACCTGTCTGGCCGGCTATTCATGGGATATACAAGCGGCGAAACACCATTACACTATAACTATTATTTTGGGGGTATGGCGCGAAACCCCGTTTTTGAGCTCCGGCAACTCCCGTTTATGGGATACGCGGCCCAACAGCTACGCACCTCCAATGCCATTGCCCTGCAATCGCAACTGCAGCTCAGGCTCAGTAAAAACATTTACCTGAGTGGCGGAGTAGATCTGGCGCACCTGGCAGATCAGTGGACATTCCATATCGACAACGAACGGATGGAGTATGGCTACGGCCTGTCAATCGGGGCCACTTCCATCATTGGTCCCATAGAGCTTTCGCTATCGACACCGGATTTTTCCGGCGGGTATGCGCTCAAAATTGATGTAGGATATCATTTTTAAATAAAAAACTTCCGGAGCTTTCTAAACTCCGGAAGCTTATGAAAAGCTGAATTAATTTTGCCGAAAGTCTGGCTCTGGCTCAGGTTTGTTATCAAGCACTTCCTCGATACGCTCCATGATATCGGGCGTCATCTGATCTACCACCTCAATGGCTTTCATATTCTGTTTCACCTGCTCAGGTTTTGAAGCCCCGGTAATAACAGTGCTCACATCTTTGTTTTTCAGACACCAGGCCAGCGCAAACTGCGGCATGGGAATACCCGCATCATCAGCAATGTCCGAGAGCTCTTTCACCTTCTCCAGCTTGCGGCGTCCGCTTTCAGTCTCCAGCAGACGCTCACGCAGCCAGTCGTACTTCTCCAGCGACAGCCGGCTACCCTCGGGTACCCCATCGTTATATTTGCCCGTCAACAGGCCACTGGCCAACGGACTCCAGATGGTCGTACCCAAGCCAATCTCATCGTACAAGTTTGAAAATTCTTGCTCAACTTTGTCCCGCTTAAACATGTTGTATTGCGGCTGATCCATCAGCGGGGGTCGCAAGTGCTCCTGCCTGGCAAAATCATAAGCGCGGCGAATCTGCGGGGCATTCCACTCGCTGGTTCCCCAATACAATGCTTTGCCCTCCTGGATCATCTGATTCATCGCCCAGACGGTCTCTTCAATGGGCGTATGCTTGTCGGGTCGGTGGCAGAAAATAAGATCCACATAATCGGTTTGCAGTCGCTTTAAGGCCGCCTCGGTACCCTCTTTGACATGCTTGAAAGACAATCCTTGATCATTGGGACCTTCGCCGCCCCAGAATATTTTGGTCGAAAGCACCAGATCCGAGCGCTTCCATCCCGCTTTTTGAATAATATTGCCCATCATAATCTCTGACTGTCCTTCGGCATAGACTTCTGCATTGTCGAAAAAATTAACGCCGGCATCATAGGCCGCTTTCATCGACTCATATGCTTTATCTTCGTCAATTTGATCTCCAAATGTAACCCAGGAACCAAATGAAAGTGCCGAAACTTTGAGTCCTGATCGTCCTAGAAATCGATATTTCATAATAAAATTGTGGTCTAATTTTTAAGTAATAGTTTTTTGAAATGATGTACATTTACAGAAAGGATTTTAATACCTCGTCGTTTCGAAAAATTTGAAACTACAAACTGTTTATAGTCAATATTACTATCAAAATCGACTTTCAATAAACCTCTCACAATTGTTTATTTTCAGCGAAGGAGTTGTCGAACGTATTAACATTTACTTTTATAACGAACCATGCATCAATACCGGGCAACGGTACAGTGGCAAAACAATGATGAAGTCTTTACTGACAACAAATACTCCCGGAAGCACAGCTGGCATTTCGACGGCGGCCTGGAGGTACCGGCCTCAGCTTCGCCAACCATTGTCGGCGATACCCATGCTAACTCCTCAGCAGTTGATCCCGAAGAAGCTTTTGTAGCTTCACTCTCGAGCTGCCACATGCTCTGGTTTTTATCTCTGACTGCCCGGCAAGGTTACGTGGTAGCCGAATATCGCGATGAGGCCGAGGGTATGATGCAAAAAAATGCAGAGGGGAAATTGGCAATTACAGAGGTTATATTACGGCCGGTTGTCAGATTCGATGGTGACAATCCCGAGACAAAGGTTTTTGATGAGTTGCATCAACAGGCGCATCAAAAATGTTTTATTGCCCACTCGGTTAAAACAGCGATCACTATTGATGCACAAATTGCATAAAGATTTTTAGATTTCAATCGAGCAGTCTATTTAATAATCGTAAACAAAAGCTACATTATGGCAAAGAATAATGCTCAAACGGTAGAAGAATACTTGGAAGAACTTCCGGAATACCGCCGGGATACCATCAAAGAAATTCGGGAACTCATCCTGGACCATCTCCCTGATGGATATGAAGAAACTATTAATTGGGGGATGATCAGCTACGAGATCCCGCTGGAAAAATATCCCGACACCTATAACAACCAGCCACTCAGCTACTTGGGACTGGCCGCACAGGAAAATCATAATTCGCTGTACCTGATGCCGGTATATCAAGATGAAGAACTGGAAGAATGGCTTGAAGAAGAGTTCAAAAAGGCGAACAAAAAAATGGATATGGGACGATCCTGCCTGCGTTTTCAGACCGTTAACGATCTGCCGCTCAATGCAATCTCCAAGATTGTATCTCACCAAACGCCGGATGAATTTATTGAGACATACGAAGAAACACGCAAGTAAGAATTCACCGACTTAAGGAGTCTGAATTAAGAGCAAACGTGAAATCCAATATTACTGTTACTTCGTATTGATGGGCAGAACAGGGCCGTACTGGCTCACAATCTGACTTATCAAAAAATAATAGCGTTATGAAAATCTTAAGTCGTTTACTGGCGGTATTGGCACTTATAGTTACCACCGCGTCTGTTTCATACGGACAACAATCTAATAAAATGGAGAAGGCAATGGATGCAACCAACTTAGAAAAAGCCACGTTTGGAGCGGGCTGTTTCTGGTGTGTAGAAGCAGTATTTGAAGAGGTTAAAGGGGTCAAATCGGCCGTGGCAGGCTATGCCGGCGGCGATGTCAAAGACCCTACCTATCAGCAAGTTTCGTCCGGAACCACCGGTCATGCTGAGGTGACTCGTATTACCTATGACCCCTCAGTGGTTTCGTACGAGCAGCTACTGGAAGTCTTCTGGCATACCCACAATCCTACGACTAAAAACCGGCAGGGAGCTGATGTTGGACCGCAGTATCGCTCGGTGATTTTCTATCACAACGAAGAGCAGAAAGAAATTGCGGAAAAATCCTTGGGAAAAACCGATAGCTCAGACCTCTGGGAAGATCCCATTGTTACAAAAATTCAGCCTCTGACTAATTATTCAAAAGCTGAAAATTACCACCAAAATTACTACGAAAACAATCCCAATGCCGGATACTGTTCGGTGGTTATTGCCCCCAAGCTCAAGAAGTTCCGCAAGGAGTTTAAGCATCTGCTAAAAGACAAGGTCGAGCAATCGAAATAGGCTTTGTCATTTCTCATGACTTCATCCCCGGGATCTGATTCCGGGGATTTTTTATTGCCCTATGTTAGAGATCGATAAGGTCAACAGTTGTAGAACCGTTTGAATTTTCGATCGGGAAGGTAAGCTCGAGATAAGTCCCATTGTTGGATCCTATCTCAAAATCCCCATCCAGCTGCTTGATAAAATTCTGGATGAGCGTCATACCCAGCGAATCGCTGTCATCAAACGAGAACTCCTTGGGCAATCCCCTCCCATTGTCGCTGATATGAGCAAACAGTTCATCACCCTGGTCTTCCACTTCTATGCTGATGGTACCCTCATCCTGTTCTTTGAAAGCATGTTTAAAAGAATTCGTCACCACTTCGTTAACCAGTAACGCAAATGGCACAGCCTTGGTTATAGTCAGCTCTACCTCTGCAATATCGATATCAACAGACAGATCTTTTTCAGAACGGTTTGTATTGCGGATGGTTTCTACGAGGTCACCAATATACGACTCGCAGGAAATACGGGACAGGTTCTGAGAGTTATACAGCTTTTCATGGATCATGGCCATGGTCTGGATACGGCTCTCGCTTTCCTTGAGCGTATCCCTGATAACCGGATCGTCGGTCTCGTACATTTGAAGCTGCAGCAATCCCGACACTACGGCCAGGTTATTTTTTACTCGGTGATGAATTTCTTTGAGTAGTACGTGCTTTTCCTTCAGTGAGGAATAAATTTTTTCTTCGTAACGCTTCTGTTCGGTTATATCGATGTACATGCCAAAGCCGGCCAGCGGTTCTCCATCAACATAGACTGGAATAGCTGCTACAAAAACGTCAACTACCGTCCCATCCTTTGCAATCCGTTTGGCTTCTTTGTTAAAACTAGCCATGGCATGGCTGTTGCCCCCCATCTTGGGAGCCTCTCCGTACTCATCATCCGGTACCAGCACCTCATCAATATCCCGGCCTTTCAGCTCTTCCTCTGAATAGCCAAACAGATCTTTAAAACTATTGTTAATATTCCGGACTTTGTTGTCTGGCGATACCATCACGATGGCGGCTGGGGCTTTTAAAAACAAATTACGAAACAGCTCTTCGCTTTTTCGAAGCTGCTCGCGTGCTTGTTTCTGCTCCGAGATATCATAACCCACACCTACCAGGTAGTTTTCACCATTCTGCTTAAATAATTTCCCGGTTAAATAATAGGGGATCTTCGTTCCATCCTTTGTTATGATGGTGGCTTCAATATCAGATTCCCCCTCCTCAAACACTTCCTGTATCCCCTCTTTGATACGTTGGTACTCCTTATCGCTATAAAAATCAGCCGGGGTCATCTCTTCGATTTCTTCCGAGGTATATCCCAGCTCATCAATAAAATTCTGATTCCAACGCTCATAATTGCCTTCGGAATCTATCATATAAAAGATACCGGGCAGGCTTTCCATTAACGCCTCATTAAATCGTTTTTCATCCATAAGCTCTCTTTCTGTTTCTTTTTGCTCCGTAATGTCCAGACCTACGCATAAAAATCGCTCTTCTCCCTCGACATTGATAAAATAGCCTTTCCAAAAATATGGGATAACCTCTCCAGACTTTGTCAATAAGCGAAGCTCTGTGCCTTCCGATTTATTGTTGCGTACGCGTTCTGTGGCAGCCCTCAGTTCCTCATGGTCTTCGGAGACAACCAGATCAAAGGCACTCTTTTGTTCGAGCTCTTCACCGCTGTATCCGGTGTAGCGCTCAGCATTACTATTCCACTGAACAAACTGCAGCTCCTTGTCCATGAGCAGATAAATACTTGGCAGACTGTCGAGAATCGTTTTGGTATAATTGCGCTGTTGTACCAGCGACTGTTCAATTTGTCGCCGTTTCTCAAAGGCCGCAATAATACCAGCTGCCGTCTCCAACAGTGAAATTTCATTCTCTTCCCATGTCCGATGGCGCTGAATCTGCGCAAACCCAATGTATCCAAACCACTCGTCATTTACGCGTATTGGAATCACCAATACCGACTTTATCTGCTGATTTTTCAGCTGTGAACCGGCTGGTCCCGGAATGTCTTCCACATGTTCGTTGATGATCTTGTTGGCAGACAGCCGCTCGTACCACCAGGGAAAATCATCGTACTTAAATTGCGTTTCCATTATTTTGTGCATCGCCGATACCCCATCAGCCGTCTTTTCCATCGTCAGATCCATATACAAACCATCGTCTTTCTGCCGGTTTTTATAAATATATACCCGATCAGAATCTGTTACCTGGCGAAGGATTGCCAAACTTTGGCGAAGGGCTTCTAGCGACGTACTCTCTAGTAGCAGACTCGAACATTTTGATATAGCCTGCTCATACGAAAGGCGTTGCTGAATCTGTTTTTCAACATCCTTTCGCTTATCGATCTCGTTTTTTAGCTCCTCAGAGTCATCTCCCATAAAGAAAGTGCTTCCCGAAAAGGGAATATTCGCTACCCCACAATTATTATTCCATGAATATTAATTAATTCTAACATTCTATAAAAGGAATAATGTTACCTAATAACCAGCATGACAGCCCATAGCAGGCTTATTGCTACAATTGACGGTTTGCAATGGTTCATCAGCCAAAGCCATAACTCATTGGGATCTGTTACTCGGATAGTAACAGTTTATTTATGGCAACGCTCCGCAAAATAACCTAGATTGATAACAGTAGTAGGTTTTGCTGAATGCAAACGAAGCTATAGTTTTTTTAGTTACAACACCGTTAATGTTCAACCAATGTCCACTTTTATGAAAAAATTAATTTCATCAACTACTACAATATTCGTTACGGCATTACTTCTCTTTGGACTGGCAACCACCAGTTCGGCACAGGATCGAGGTAATAAAGAGGCGCGCACGAGCCCCAATGCTAGCGTAAGTCAAACTATAGGCACAACTGAAGTATCTATTACGTACGGCCGACCTTCTGTTAACGATCGTGAGGTTTTTGGCGGACTCGAGGCTTATGGAGAAATTTGGCGCACCGGAGCCAATGAATCCACCGCTATCACATTCTCGGATGATGTGATGATCGAAGGCCAAAAAGTGGAAGCCGGTACCTACTCGCTGTATACCATTCCCGGTAAGAACGAATGGACGATCATCTTTAATTCAAAGCTCTCCTGGGGTACCCAATACGACAAAAGCCAGGATGTACTGCGAGTCACCACTACGCCGCAAGAAGCTCAGCATATGGAACAGTTTATGATTTATTTCGAGGACGTAACAAACCGTTCTGCTGAATGCGTACTTCACTGGAGTAACACCAAGGTACCATTCACGATTAAAGTATAGCCATTATTTCAAAAGAACAGTCGAATATAGATACATCCCCAAAAGGGGCACTGCCCCACCATGGGCTACTTATATTATTTGTTTTTTTGTGGGGTGCCAACTTTATCCTGGCAGAGATCGCGCTTGAAGATATGTCGCCCATTTCTTTCAGCGTCTCGCGTTTTGCCATGGGCGGCTTGGCTATGTTATTGGTAATGTATCTGCAATACCGCGCAGAGTGCGCCAACAACTCCGGTCATGTCTCATTTATTCCCAAGGTAAAAAAGAAACACTGGCCTAGGCTCCTGCTCGTTTCGGTTATTGGAGCTACCCTGGCACCATGGCTGGGAATTGAGGGACTCGGGCTTACGCACGGCGCACGTGCCTCGCTTTGGCTGGCATTGGGACCGGCCGTAAGCACCGGCTTTGGCTATCTGCTTAGCACGGAAAAGATGGGCAAATGGGGTTACCTGGGCGTTTTGCTGGCCGTTATCGGTACCGTTATACTAGCCTGGGATGGGCTGCGCCCTGAGCAGGGCTATTGGCTGGGCGACCTTATCCTAATTATAGCACTGATACTGACCGTCATTGAACTCCATCTCATCAAACCGTTGGCCCGCGAATATGGATCGGTGTCGGTGGTGGCCATTCGCACGGCCATCGGCGGCTCTTTATACCTGCTGATCGCTTCGCCGGCGCTGGTGGAAGTTACATGGCTGTCGCTGGGCCTGTGGACCTGGATCGCTATTTTGGCGGGTGGTGCTATTGGTGTTGGTGTTGGACAATGGGTAAAGGTGCGTGCGCTCAAAAAACTGGGCCCCACACAGGTTGTTCTCTATGGCAATATGGTGCCCATTGCCGCACTGCTGATTGCATGGCTCAGCATCGGTGAAAATCCTTCCATTCTTGAAATAGTTTCAGCTGTATTTATCATCGCGGGCGCTATATTTATCCAGGTTATAGATACTGAGGCAGGAGCAACTCCCCACCAAGCAAAAGAAGGGGACTTATCACTGTTCGCCAGTGCAAAACAGGATGGGTGAATTATTAAAAGGATTCAAAGTTTTGACAACTTCGGAAGCCTCATATTTCCAGTAAAATAAAAAAAGGACGAGCCCTCAGGCCCGTCCTTTTAAAACAAACATATCTATCGACTGTAGGTTAAACGTTCAGTCATTGAAATAAATTGCCCGCCTTTATAATCTATAACGTATTGAAAAGAAGACGTTACGATCAGCATTCACAAAATAGCCAGGCTCGTCGTTTATGCCATCGGCATTGGTATCAACCGGTGCCCCTCCGGAATAGTAGACCTTGTCTTCCAGGTTGTTGATCTCCAGCTGAAAGGAAAGCTTGTCCAACTCATATGAGACCGAAGCATCAAAGACCGTATAAGAAGGCAGAACCATCTCCGGATCGTTGGTGAGCTCCAGATACGATTCATCCACGTATTTGCCAGAAAGAACAATCGTCAGGTTGTCAATCGGATAAACTTTCACCTTCCCGTTTACAATCCATTTGGGACTCAAAATTGGAGTTTTATCAGTAAAGGTATCACCCGTACCTGTAGTGAAAGAGTCTATCTTGCTCTGCATGTACGTGAGATTACCCTGGAAGGTCAGGAAATTCGCAGGGAGATAGTTCCATTCCAGCTCGACTCCCGTGCGGTAGCTATCCGGGATATTTCTTCGTTTCTGCACGCCAAAGGCGATGACTTCACCGATGGGAGCAATTTCATCCGTAAAGTCCATATAGAAATAATTCGCCTGTAAAGCCAGATTCTGGTAATTCAGCTTAATCCCCGCCTCGTAATCATTAACATACTCGGGATCAAAGTTATCAGCCCTAGCCTGACTATAGTTTGGCGGTCCCAGCCGAAAACCGCCCAGAATATCAGTGCGTGTGGGCTCTCTTCCCATCCGGCCGGCTGAAGCATACGTCGTTACATTGTCGCTGAACGAATAGCTGAGACCCAGCTTGGGGCTTATAAAAGTCCAGTTTTTCACAATGGGCCCTTCCGATGGAATCCCGATAAAGCTGTAATCCGGGTGAATGGAGAACTCCATCGTTCGAACTTGAAGATCCGCAAACACCTTGAAATCGTTGTGCATCCACTCGGCTTTGGCAAACCAGCTAAACTCTTTTTTGTCGGAGGTATCCCGGTAATAGGGATTCTCAAAATCCGGTGCAAATGACTCTTCGTTGATCCGGTCAAAAATGTAGCCGTGGATACCTGAACTTATCTCCCAATTGCCCGAGTTCCAGAAGCCGTTGACGATCAAGCCATAATGATCGTTATACAGCGGATAGTTGATTTGTGCCATGGTGGAATCGGTATCCGCATAGGTGTAGAGATAATCCCCTCCAGATCCTCCGTAATAAAGAGAGGACGTCGTCGAGAATTTGTCACTAAAAATATGCGTATGCTGCAATTGAACCAGCCGCTGACCAAAATCATCATCGTCATTTTCGTTCAGATAATTCGTACGCGGATCCTCTTCGAGATCACTTTCCGCAACCGCAGAATAGCCCAGCCCGTTTTTCGATCCGGCATCAAAAGCGTTGATCTTAATCATGTCGTTCTCACCAAAATATCCTCCCGAAAAGAACAGCGAATGAGCGTTCGTACCGGTATGATACCGATAGCCATCTGATAATATGCGGCTGTAACTGCCATAGAACGACCACTTATCATCAATCATGCCGGAGGACAAGCTGGCATTCATCCGGTAACTGTCATAGGACCCGAGCCCGAGCTCCAGCTGTCCGCCTTTGTCACGGCCCTCGATATTGATGCTTTCAAAATTAATAGAGCCGGCATATGAAGCCACGCCGTTGCTGCTGGTGCCCACGCCGCGCTGCACCTGCACCGACTCAAAGCTGTCACTGATATCTGTGAAGTTGGAAAAGAACACCCCGTGGTCGATCATATCGTTCAGAGGCACGCCGTTAAGCGTCATATTAATTCGATTATCGCTGATTCCGCGCAGGCGCATGCTACCGTAGTTGGCTAGTTTGGTACCCGATTCTGAATAGGAAAATATTGCCGGCGTCAGATTCTCGAGATAGAAACTCGGCTGCTGCCCGTTGTAGACTTCTTCGAGCTCCTTTCTTTGTACGATACTTTGCGCAACAGGATCATTTTTCTCCGCCCGAACGCCTTTAATAACTATTTCCTCAAGGCTCAGTGATGGACTCAAATAAACAGTAAGATTTTCTTCGATTGACACCTGTTTGGTTTTGTAGCCCACATAGCTGATGGTCAATGTCTGAGCACTTTCGGGGACCTCGAGGCTAAAAGCTCCATTGCGATCGGTTACCGCACCTTTATTGGCATCGGCAACATACACATTGGCCCCTGTGATAGGCTCGTCGGTTTCTTTGCTTAATACTTTCCCCGTAATCGTCTGTGCAAAAAGTGAAGTGGATATGGTCAATAAAAAGCACAGAAGAGTTGTGCTTCGTAGTAGTTTGAATAACATAAGTTCCTCCGTCTTATTCGATTCATAAGAGCGGGAGATGAACTTGCAAGAAATGCTGATCAATGAGGCAATGCACAATAAGTGGCACAGCCTTGGTTTCCCTACGCCGGTGTTATCCGGTTCAGGTTCTCAGGGTATGATCTCAGCCTGCTATTGCAAGCACCCCCAACCTTTTGTTGGTTAAGTGTTCGTCTGCAAAGATAGGAGTCGTGGCGATGATGTTCAAAATGATTTCAAAGCAATAGCCCAGTCATGAACGACTGGGCTAAGAAATCTAATCTAGCTCGCTAACCAACACCACTTTCGGAGCATAACGTCCTCCAAGCTTTGTAACAAATCCAACCTCAGGCTTATCCGTTTTACTGACCAACCAAGAACACCGCATTACCAAACAGCAGCTTGCCGTTGTACCAAAAGGCGCGGAAAAGCGGATTGTCGACCATATAAACAATTGATCCTTCCCCCATTCTCTGCACGCCAAAGGTGAGCGTATTCTTTAGATCTTCTTTGGCTTTGTAGCCAATAAAACCACTCATATGGGCATCTTCTTTGGCAACCCCCACATTCCATCCGTCCTCGAGATAAGCGTACGCATCGGAATCGAGTTTAAGTGAAAAGTACGACTCGTCATATCCAAAGGCGAGCGGATGAGTTGGATCCATCGTAATCTTAAAAATCGAGCCGGCATTATAGCTGGAGATATTTTCCCGCTGTTGCGTGCCGTATTCGTCTAGCACTGACCCGGGCTCAGCATCCGATTTTTCCTCATCGTCTTTTTTCATTTTGAGGCCAAATCCATCCTTGCCCACCAACAATCTGTTAGCGCCCTGCAAGGCAATCAGCTTACCGCCATTCCTGATCCATTCTTTTATGTCGTCCATACGCTCATCATCAATTTTGTCGGCGTAATAACCCGATGGTAAAATTAGCACATCAAAGTCGCTGAGCTCTACACCCTCAAAATAATCGGTGCTCAGCATTGTAACGGGATAATCAATCTGTTTATCAAAATAGTGCCAAACCTCACCCACCATATTGGATGAAGTACCGCTGCCCGAAAGCAACGCTACGCGCGGCTTTTTGAGGTAGCGAACCGATTCCGATCCAAAATCCGAGCCGGACTGTACAAAGCCGGTTGCCACCGGACGAAGTTGCTGGTTGTGCTCCGTGGCAATATCCTGGACAAGCCGATCAAACTTAGGGCCCATCTGCTTGTTATCGCTGCGCGTGATGATGAGCGTGCCCCGCTCGTATTCCACATCTTCGATCTTAAATGCTTCGGTCGCATACCGAATCTTAATACCGTTTTCGAGCAGCTCCCCAAGCATGCGTACATCCTGCAGGTCTTTCCATTTCGCCATGTAGGCGTAAGGAGAACCCGCGCCAGAATTGTCAATTTCTTTCGTTGGAGCTGACGCCGATTCCACATCCAATCGCTGCTTGGTGGCGAAGCCGTCAAGGCCATAGGCGTAGTGCTGTGCCCAAGCCGTAATATCGTAAGTCACCGAATCGGTCAACTCGGGACGCGGTTCAAACATAATACGCGCCATCACCGACTTCGGCTGATAGGCACTTACCAAGTAGTCATCTTCCGTGACGCGCATGCGTTCGCTTTGACCGGTCTGATAGTTGTAACCAGCTACTGTTCGTGATCCCGTTGCCTTGCCATACTCAATCTTGTGCTTATCCAACAACTCAAAGAGCGACTTCAATTTGTCAGGATTGTTATCCCCATCAATGACATAGGTTTTATACGTTCCCTGCGGATTGTTACGCGCCCGCTGATAATACTTGGAAAATTCGCTGACAAGCTTATCCGCATTCTTCGAGCTCACCTCAACCGTCGAAAGTCCGGTTGTATAGTGATGGGTCAGCCGATCGTTAAGACTTAGGGTATCTCCTTCCGGCTTGATAATGCCAAGGCCGGAATAACCGCCGCCGCCCTGTTCATACGTCATGCCGATAGCCCCGTTAAAAATGGGATAAGTGTCGCCGTAACTTGGATAGAAGAGGTCGAACACTTCGCGGGTAAAATAGAGCCAGTCATTTTTATTAAAGTACTCGGCGTTATTTTCGCCAATGGTGTACTGGAAATCACGCTGCCAATCGGTAATCGCCTTGTGAAATGGCTCGGCAGCCGGCGCAAAATAGTAGGGCTCATCGTAGCTCTGTTCGTGAAAATCCACGTGGATCTGCGGCATCCACTGCTGGTATTTTTTGATTCGATGACGACTTTCTTTCTGCGTCAACCATGCCCAGTCACGGTTCAGATCAAAATAATAATGATTGGTACGTCCACCCGGCCACGGCTCGTGGTGTTCCCGGGCCTGGCCATCAGCATTAAACTCATCGCCCGCCGTCTCCCTGTACCAGTGTACATATCGATCCCGGCCATCGGGATTTAGCATCGGATCCATGATGACTACCGTATTTTGCAGCCACGTTTTGGTATCGGTATTCCCGGGACGCACCAGCTCATATATCGTTTTCATTGCGGCCTCGCTGCTGGAGGTCTCGTTGCCGTGAACGTTGTAGCTGAGCCAGACAATTGGTTTCTCGGATCCGCTGGGCTCACCCTCCAGCAAGCCGGTGCGTTTCAAATTGTTTTTACGGATTTCTTTGAGCTGTTCTACATTTTGCTCACTAGATACGTATGCCAGCATCAGCTCGCGGCCCTCATAGCTTTCGCCGTACTTTTCGCCCTTTACCATGGAAGACTGCTCCGCCACATGCCAGAAATAATCCATCACCTTGTGGTGAGGTGTCCACTGGCTGCCCAGCTCGTATCCCAAAAACTCAGAGGGCGACTGGAGTTGATCCTGGGCAATCCCATCCGCAAAACTAAAAGTGAGGAGTAATGATAAACTGGCAAGAAAATATGAAAGCTTTCGCATACTATTCGTTTGTTTATAAGTCATAATACTAATTGTTGCTAGAATCTTGTTGGGCTTGCTCAATCTGTTTTACCACCGTATCCACAATAGCGTTGGGGATGGGAATGGACAGGTTATAGTGCGCAATTTCCCAGTTGCCGTCTTTTAGTTTGAGCACTCCGCTGCCCCGTGCCGGACCCAGATTAGGCGTATCGAGCGACTCATCAAACCAAGCGATCTTTTCATCATCAGAAAAATACACATGACGCTCAACCGGCGTGAAGTCCCAGGCCGAGCCGCGCTTAAAATAGGGTTGGGCCCACCGGCGAAATTCAGCGACCTCCCAGCGTTCGGAGGCATCCGTACCCATAAAGATGGCACTATCACTGGCAAAGTGATTAAAATAGCGATCGAAGTCAGCCTCGGCGGCCGCTTCGTGCCAGTCATCCAACACAGCCTCTACTTTTTTTGTGGATGGTGCCGGAGCATCCGAGGAGGCTTTGCACGAAACCAGCAAGATAAAGCCAAAAAGCACCAAATATTTTGTCATAAAAATAATATTGTTGGGAAGAATTCTAGATGATACGAAATGGTTCATAAATCCTAAAATGGGAAGGGGCATTTCTAACTAGGAGTTACATTTTTTAACCGCTTAGGAAACAGAAGATTCGGCGGAGTCACTCAGTGTTAAGATATATATTTTTCTCAGCGCTCTCTGCGAATTCTTCCACGTAACTCTGTGGTTGACAAACACTTTTTATTAAAAACCGCAGAGAACTCAGAGGTAATCGCGGAGTTTCTCAGAGCTAAAGCATATTTTTCTCGGTGTCCTCTCTATAAATGCCTCAGCGTAACTCTGCAATTCAATCTTGTAAGGATATCCCTACCGATAGGTCTTACTTAAAAAGACTATGATTTCAAGAAAATTTACTCGGAGTATCATCAAAAATGCCATGCAGGTCCACACCGCATTGGGAGCCGGCCTGTTAGAATCAGCTTACCAAGAATGTTTAAGTTACAAATTAGAAAGGACGGGCTATTCCATTAAAAAAGGGAAACCTATACCGCTCGTATTCGAAGATGTAAAACTTGAATGCGGCTATCGAATAGATATCTTAGTTGAAAACAAGCTTGTGCTGGAACTTAAATCTGTTGATACATTAAATGAAGTGCATTTAGCACAAACTCTAACTTATCTGAAGCTAGGAAACTTTAATCTTGGGCTTTTAATTAACTTCAATGTTGCTCACTTAAGAGATGGTATCAAGCGGGCAATTAATTCTGAAAATGGCTAACCGCAGAGGAAACAGAGGATTTCACAGAGAACTTAGGGTATAAATACATTTTGCTCCGTGGCCTCTGCAAATCCCTCCGTGCAACTCTATGGTTAATCAACCACTTTCTATTTAAAACCATGGACAACTCAGAGATAATCGCGGAGTTACTGAAAGCTAAAGTATATTTTTTCAGTGTCCCCTCCGTGAATGTCTCAGTGTAACTCTGCGGTTAAATCTGTCATAGAATTTTTACAGCGAATCCAATAATTTCTTCCAAAAGATAATCAATCCATTTTATGTCCATAACCAACAACGAAATTGCCGAGCGTCTGCGCGAGATTTATCAACTAATGCAGCTGGCCGGCGAAAACCGCTTCCGCGCCATTGCTTTTGATCGCGCGGCTCAAACCATTGAATCACTTAATGACGATATCAACGATTACATTGAGAATGACAGCCTAACAGATATCAAAGGGATTGGAGATTCCATCGGCGAAGATATTCAATCGTACGCCAAGACCGGCAAAATTGAAGTGCTTGAAAGTTTGCGCGAACGTATTCCGGAAGGGATTATACAATGGCTGGATATATCAGGACTCGGACCTAAAAACATCGCAAAAATTCATAAACAGCTGGGCATCTCTGAGCTGGATGAATTAAAAGAGGCATGCGAAGATGGGCGCGTAGCCGGGCTGGACGGGCTGGGCGAAAAATCAGCACAAAAGATCTTGAGCTCCATCGAGTGGATGGAACAGTTCGACGAGCGCTGCCGCCTCGACGAAGCTACCGAAATTGCCAAGCCAATGTACAACTTCCTGAAAGATCGCATAGGCGTAGAAGCTATCGACGTGGCCGGCTCACTGCGGCGCTCCAAAGAAACAATTGGTGATGTGGATATCCTGATTGGTGCGGACGAGCAGCATATTGAGGATCTCTTTGATGCCTTTGTTGATCACGAACTGGTCGTCGAAGTGCTGGGACGGGGCGACACCAAGAGCTCCATCCGAACCAAAGATGGCCGGCAAGTAGATCTCCGCATTGTAAAACCTGAACAATTTCCCGCCGCGCTGATGTACTTTACCGGCAGCAAGGAACACAACGTAGTGCTTCGTCAACGTGCCCGGGAGCGGGGCCTTTCGCTCAACGAATATGGACTTTTCGAACTGGATGAGGAGGGCAACACCAATTTTGATATGCCAATCGATTACAGCTCAGAAACTGATATTTACAAGCATCTGGATTTGCACTTTATTTTTCCTGAACTACGCGAAGATCACGGCGAAATCGAGTTGTTTGAGACCCACGAGTCTATAGATCTGGTTGAGAACGATGACATTCGTGGCGTACTGCATGCCCACAGTACCTACAGCGACGGCAAGTTCTCGATTCGAGAAATGGCGGAGGCATGTATCGAGCGGGGATATGAGTACCTTGGTCTTACCGACCACTCCCAAACAGCCGCTTACGCTGGTGGGCTTTCGGTGGATGAGATTAAGCAACAGTGGAAAGAAATTGATCAAATCAACGAAGAGTTTGCCCAAAACGGAACCAACTTTCGTATCTTAAAAGGCATCGAATCCGATATTCTCAGTGACGGCAATCTTGATTACGAAGATGAAATCCTGGAAGGTTTCGACTTCGTGATTGCCAGCGTACACAACGGCCTGGATATGAGTCGCGATAAAATGATGACGCGGTTTCGCAACGCCATTACCAAACCCTATACCGATATCATTGGCCACCCGACCGGACGCCTGTTGCTGCAGCGCGACGGCAGCGACCTGGACATGAACGAGCTTATCGAACTGGCAGCCGAACACCATACGGCTATCGAAATCAATGCGAATCCCCGCCGGCTGGACTTAGACTGGCGGCACGGCAATAAAGCCCAAGAGGTGGGATTAATGTCGGCTATTAATCCTGATGCGCACAGCAAAAAAGGTATTGACCACATTTCCTACGGCGTGCGCATTGCCCGCAAAGCAAAGTTTGGCAGCGATCGTATCCTAAATAGCAAAAGTGCCACAGAACTGATGGAGTGGTTTCAAGCTAAGACCAAGGCATAAACAGGGAAAAACTCACCGTTTATTTGACCTTTCTCGAAGAACCTCGCTCAACCAGTACCGGGTCTATTGTTTCCTGCTGTAGTTTTTCATCGGTGCCATTGATAAGCTCCGACAAACGTCTGATAGCGCGAGTTCCAATGGTGTACATTTTTTGATCCACCGTCGTCAAATCGTGGTATTTACTCAGCTTAATATTATCATAGCCTATAATAGCGATATCTTCGGGCACTTTTTTATCAAGCCGAGACAGCGCATACATCGCACCAATAGCCAACGTATCGTTGAGACAAAAGATAGCTTCAGGAAACTCACCTTGCTTCTGAAACTTCTTTATGGCCTCAAAACCAGCTTCTTCTGAAAAACCACCATGCTTCATGCTTTCTCCTTTAACGGAAAAATCTTCGTTTACCTGCAGCCCGTGCTCTTGCAATGCATTGGTAAATCCACGTCTCCGATCCACAGCTGGTACGGGATCAGTAGCCGCTGAAATTACTCCTATATCTTTGAATCCCTGTTGTGCCAAGTGTTCACCGGCCAGGTATCCCCCTTTGTAATCATTAACCTGGAAATAGTTGTACTCGGGGCGCATGGTATTCACCAACACCGTTTTTGTCTGCATAGCCTGCAGTTGTTTGTGCACTTTATCCGGAACGCCAATCGACAGAATGATGACAGCATCGGCCATGCCACGATCGAAGAACTGTTTCATGCCCGCTTCTGGATTTCGAGAGCCGGTATTATACATCATTAAATCCAAATCGGTTTGGGCAATCTCGTCTTTTATTCCCTTGAGCACCTCATTGAAATAAGGTGTAGTGAAAGATGGCACGACCACCGCTAAGATTTGCGTCTTTCCACTGGCCAGCTTTCGTGCGGTAATTTGAGGCGCATAGTTCATCTCCTCCATCACATCCAACACTTTTCGTTTGGTATCATCAGAAACATGGGGAGATTCATTAATCACACGCGATACCGTAGCTACACTTACACCTACCTGCTTTGCGACTTCTCGTATCGTTGCTTTCTTCGCCATAATATTAGGCTAATTATTTAACTAGATTAAATACGTAATTCTTAAATAACTACAATCATAATAAATTAATAAAAAATTATAGTTAAATATTCATTAACATCTTGCGACAATGGATTAATATTTCGTCATAATTAGCTCAATGAGCATGCAAAATAATTCGCCAATTTTGTTAGTTTCTAATACAAACATAAATCCAGCGAGAATTCTTTTACTATGAACAAAATAACGATCATTGCCGTACTTTTTGTATTCTTCGGATTTATTTCATTCTCTTCCCCACAAGATGCCACAGCCCAGCGCTCCCAAACAATAACCCTAGCCGGCTACAAGCAAAAACCCCCGGTTCGGACTTCAGGATCGGGCATAGCTACGGTTACGCTGCATGGCGATACTCTGCAGGTGGAGGGTGAGTTCGAAGAGCTCACAGGACCATTTTCGGGTGCCTATATCATGGTGAGCCTGCGTCGCGGTGAAGGCGGCAACCAGCTTTATAAGCTGAAGGTAAACGCAAACGATCAAAAGACCGGTGGTGAGCTCAAAGCCAGCGAAAACACTTTTGAACTTTCTGAGGCAGCAAAAGAACTGCTTAACAATGGACAACTGTACCTTAACATCTGCTCCTTTGAACATCAAAAAGGTGAACTGAGAGGCGATATTACTTTATAGAAGGCTATTTTTGGGAACGCCTATTTTCATTCAGATAACTGAATAAAGTCACAGAATTGTAGTTAGGAGGCCTTGGGCAAAGTGAAAGAAAAGGTTGTACCTTCGCCCTCAGCACTCTGTATAGTAATTTCCCCATCTTGTTTTTCAACAAACTCTTTGCACAGCTGAAGCCCCAGTCCACTGCCCTTTTCATCTTTGGTACCCAGTCGTGATTCGCTTTCTGATGAAAAAATAACCTGTTGCTTCTCTTCAGGAATGCCAATACCTGTATCACGAACCTCAAATATTATCTCTCCTGATGAGCCAATGCGACTATGCACCGAGATATCATCACCCTGACGCGAAAATTTGATGCTGTTCGAAACCAAGTTACGCAAAATAAGCTTCAAGAGGTTCACATCAGTCTTCACACTCACATCTTCAGAAACGTTGTTATGTAATGCAATGCCCTTATTTTGAGCCTGAATTTTCAAGTTATCAAAAATATCTTCGACCATCTCTCTCGCTTGTATGGTTTCCAGATCAACCTCCAATCCAGACATCTGCTCGCGCGCCCAAGCCAACATATTATCCATCATACTAATATTCTGACTGATCGATACCTCTAGGTCGGCCGTCATTTCTCGTATTTCCTGAACCGACAAATCTTCTTCGCGGATCAGGTAGAGCACGGTCTGCATCGACGACAGTGGCGATCGCAAGTCATGGGCAATAATTGCCAGCATCTTTTCTTTTACCTTGTTGAGCTCCTGTAGCTGGCTGCGCTGATCTTCCAGCTCTGCATTAATACGCTGCTTCTCGGCATTCGAACGGTACAGCAAGTACAGTGTAATTAGGACAGCTATGATAACAGCAACACCAGCCAGAATCACCCAATATTGGAAAGCTATGCGTGCTTCCTGCCGATTCTGCTTTTCCTGCAGTAACTGGTTAATCTTTTCCTGTTTTCGAAGCCCCAACTCAGTTTTCGTCTTTTCGATCTGCTCTTTGCGCGATACTTCTTCCAGGCTGTCAGACAATCTTACATATGATTCATGGTAGGATAATGCTTCGCGATATGCATTCTGACTTTTTTTCAAATTATATAAACTCTTCAGGGCATTTTTCCTCAAGTCGTTGTTCCCAATTTGCCGGGCAATGTCTAGTGCTTTGGAATAGTATGTTTCTGCTTCGGAAAACCGACCCTGTTGCTCGGCTACATCGCCCAACCCACCATAGTTATAGACCAGTCCCGGTTTAATACCTTGCTCCTCACTGTATGCCAACGACTGCTGATAGTTGGAGATAGCTTTGTCATAGGCACCCTGCTCCTTATGAAGCTGACCCAGATTATAGAGAATGCGAAACGGGGGCACATTGGACCGTACATCCCGATGAATATCCAACGCTTGGTTATATAAAGCGATTGCTTTATCGTAATCTTTCAAATTTTGAACAGTGATAGCTAGATTCAAAGTGGCCCGTAACATTCCCACTTTATTATTGATCTGTTTCTCAATCTCCCGCGCACGTTGCAGATAGTATTTTGCCTCGTCGTACTTTCCATAATTATTGTAAGCCAGGCCCAAGCTATTAAGGCTTTTCGCCAGCAAGACACTATCTTTTGCAGCTTCGGCACCTTTAATACTATTGTTGAAGTACTTAAAGGCCGTACCAAAATTACCTACACTACTATGTACAGTAGCTATGTTAAAATTAAGACGTGCATAGGTTACCGGATGCTGAAGTGAATCAATCAGCTTTTTTGCTTCTTCCTGTTTAGCAAGCGCCTCTTTATATCTTCCTTGATATCGGTAGGTATTTCCCAACAGGCTTAACAACTCAGCCTTTTTATCCGCTTGGGGGTATTTGTTGAGCATCTCTGTCAACAGCGTTTCTGCTTTCTGATAGTGGCTGCTCGACAAGTAATTATCTGCTAATTGCTCATTCACCAATTGAATCAGATAGCTACTTTGGAGTGAATCAGCTGTACTCTGGACTTGTTTTAATAATCCTAAAGATTGCTGTATGTGGCCTATCCTTTGCAAGGAATCGGCTTTTGCTACGACTTTTTCAATACGGAGGCTATCAGAATCAGCCGTAAATACAATTCGATCTTGAGACTGCCCCAACACTGAACTCACGAAAATCGTTACAAATAGTACCCCTAAACAGAAACGCATAATTCCAATATTGCGATTAGTTTAGTAGAGAAGTGCTCAGTTTTAAGAAACTAAGCCAAAAGCTATTAATAAAGCATTATTATTAATTTTTTTGATGACAGAGATATCATAACGGCTTTTGGAATGATTGCTCCATTTAATCAGGTTATGCTCTCTATCATTTAAAAAGACAAATCCTAAATTTATAAGTATTACAATGAAAATCGTTCTTTCACCTGCTAAAACGCTGGATTATGAAAGTGAGTTACCAACTGATAAAGCCACCAAACCGCGCTTTCTGGATAAGGCTAAAACACTGAACAATGAGCTGGCTCAAAAATCAAAAGAGGAGCTCAAAGAACTTATGGATATCAGCCAGGACCTGGCTGACCTGAACTATGAGCGTTATCAAAAATTCTCTACTCCTTTTACGAAAGAAAACGCTCGTCCCTGCATTTATGCATTCAAGGGTTCCGCCTACAAAGAGTTTGATGCTTATTCCTTGGATGATTCACACCTCGACACCTTGCAAGACAGTCTGCGCATATTATCAGGTATGTACGGACTGCTACGCCCACTTGATTTAATGCAGCCGTATCGCCTTGAGATGGGGACAAAGCTTCAAGTCAATGGTCATGATCGGCTGTACGACTTCTGGGGCGATAGCCTTACTGAAGCTCTGAATGATGAACTGGAAGACGATGAGCTTTTTGTTAACTTGGCCAGTAAAGAGTATTTCAAAGCGCTACAACCCAACAAACTAGACGTGGATGTCATCAAACCCAAGTTCAAAGACTTTAAAAATGGAGAGCTAAAAGTGATTGGCTTTTATGCCAAGAAAAACCGCGGTACGATGTCACGCTATCTTATCGAAAATGAAATCGATAGCTACGAGGGGCTGTTAGGCTTCAATGGAAATGATTACAGCTACAGCGAGAAACATACAGAAGACAAAACGCAGCCCGTCTTTGTGCGGTAATATTTCTCTTCTTTAGATCAAAAAAACCCTCCAGGATTTGTCTTGGAGGGTTTTGCTTTGTACTACAACGTTAGCCGAATTGTTACTTACGACCAACTGCATCGTGTCCCAATGGGAGCTTGTCGATGGCATCCAGCGCCGGCGTGGGATCGCCCATAATATAAAAATGAATTCCAGGGGCTCCGCCTTCGAGCAGCTCGGTGCACTGCTGGGCAGCCCACTCCACACCAATACTCTGTGCATTGTCGGGATCAGCCTGTACTTCCTCGGACAGCGGCTCTGGAATATTCAGATGAAAATATTTAGGCAGAAAGTTCAAATGACGTTCGCGGGTCAGTACTTTGAGCCCCGGCACAATGGGGCAATCAATGCCGGCATTGCGACACTTTTCGACAAAATTAAAGTATGCTTCATTATCAAAAAACATCTGCGTTACGATATAGTCGCCACCGGCACGAACCTTCTTCTTAAGCTGCTTAATATCAAAGTCGAGATTGGGTGCCTCGAAATGTTTCTCGGGATAACCGGCTACGCCCACACAAAAATCGGTTTCGTGGGCATTGCCGATATCCTCGAGATACTGACCCCGATTCATATCTTTAATCTGGTTAACCAAGTCCAAGGCAAATTTATTGAAGGTGCCGTTTTTGTAACGAGGCACAGAATCATCTGATGCATCCCCGCGGATAGCCAACACGTTATCGATGCCCAGGTAGTTTAGCTCAATCAGGGCGTCCTCGGTCTCCTCCTTGGTAAAACCTTCACATATCAGGTGCGGCACCGGATCCACATCATACTTATGCATAATGGCAGCACAAAGGCCAATAGTACCCGGACGCTTGCGTTTGATATGGCGCCTCATCGTACCATCACCCAGCTCCTCATAATACGATTCAGCGGCATGATAGGTCACATCAATAAATGGAGGATTATACTGCATCACCTGGTCTAGAGAGGAAAAAACCTTGTCAACTGATCCCCCTCTTTTGGGCGGAATAATTTCAAAAGAAATAAGTGGTTCTTTTGCTTGTGCGTAGTGCTCTATTACTTTCATTTACTCGTCTAATCTTTGTACCTTTGGTGTCCAAAAACTTTGCAGCAAGCTGCACGGTTTTCGTATCGAAAATCTAACGGTGTTTAAGGTAATCACTTCGTAGCTTAGTTGAAAAGTTTTTGTGCAACCACAAGTACCTAACAATATTACCTGTAGATAGTTATATATATGAAGTTCGATCAAATCAAGGATCTGCTACAAGACCGCATTTTAATACTGGATGGTGCCATGGGCACGATGATCCAGGATCACAACCTTTCTGAAGAAGACTACCGCGGCGACCGTTTTGCCGATTTTGACAAGGCGGAACTGCAAGGCAACAACGACCTGCTCAGTCTCACCCAGCCCGATATTATTAAAGATATTCACCGGCAATTTCTTTCGGCCGGATCCGACATCATCGAAACCAACACCTTCAATAGCACGTCTATCTCGCAGGCGGATTACCATATGGAAGATTTAGCCTATGAGCTAAATGTGGCGGCCGCAAAAAATGCTCGCGAAGTGGCCGATGAATTTACAGAAAAAAATCCCAATAAGCCTCGGTTCGTGGCCGGTGCTATTGGCCCTACTAACAAAACACTTTCATTGTCGCCGGATGTAGAAGATCCCGGCTACCGCGCCATCACCTTTGATCAGCTCAAGGAAGCATATAGCGAACAAATACGAGGCTTGGTCGAAGGTGGCGCAGATATCCTGCTGGTAGAAACGATTTTTGATACGCTCAACGCCAAGGCCGCAATTTATGCCATCCACAAGTTCCAAGAGGAAACGGGCAAAGACATTCCCGTAATGATTTCAGGCACGATTGTAGATCAAAGTGGTCGTACGCTATCGGGACAAACCACCGAAGCTTTCTGGATTTCTGTTTCGCACACCAAAAACCTGCTTAGTGTGGGACTCAACTGTTCGTTGGGATCCAAACAGATGCGTCCCTATATCGAGGAACTAGCCAACATTGCTGACTGCCACACCAGCCTTTACCCCAATGCGGGTCTGCCCGATGAGATGGGCGAATATAACGAGACGCCTGAGTTCATGGCCGATCAGCTGCGGGATTATGCCGAGTCGAATTTTGTAAACCTAGTGGGTGGATGCTGTGGTACGACGCCCGACCATATTGAGGCTATTGCTGAGGCAGCCCAAGAGTGCGAGCCGCGCCAGATTCCCGAACAAAAGCCCTACCTGCGCCTCAGCGGACTTGAGCCATTGGTCGTACGACCTGAAACTAACTTCGTTAACATCGGCGAACGTACCAACGTGATGGGATCACGCAAGTTCAAGCGGCTCATCAAAAATGAAGAATACGAAGAAGCACTATCCGTGGCGCGCCAGCAGGTCGAGAACGGCGCCCAGATCATCGATATCAACATGGATGAGGGTATGCTGGAATCGGAAGAAGTAATGGTCGAGTTTTTGCAGCTGCTGGCCGCTGAGCCCGATATTTCACGTGTCCCTATCATGATTGATTCCTCGAAGTGGTCAGTGCTCAAGGCGGGACTCAAAGCTGCCCAGGGTAAATGTGTGGTCAACTCCATTAGTCTAAAGGACGGTGAAGAAACCTTTAAAGAACATGCCCGCGAAATCCTCAATTTTGGGGGCGCTGTCGTGGTTATGGGCTTCGACGAAAAGGGACAGGCTGACAGCTACGAGCGACGTATCGAAATTGCCGAACGCGCTTACAACATCTTGACCAAAGAAGTTGGCTTTAAACCTCAGGATATTATCCTTGATCCCAATATTCTGACGGTAGCCACCGGCATTGAAGAGCACCGGAACTATGCGGTTGATTTTATCAAGGCAACCGAATGGATTAAAGAAAACCTGCCGCTGGCCAAGGTGAGTGGTGGGCTCAGTAACATTTCGTTCTCTTTCCGTGGCAACAACAAGGTCCGCGAAGCAATGCACTCAGCCTTTCTGTACCACGCCATCCAAGCCGGACTCGACATGGCTATTGTCAATGCGGGTCAGCTCGAAGTCTATGAAGAAATTCCTGACAAACTTCGGGAGCTCGTTGAGGATGTACTGCTCAACCGCCGCGATGATGCTACTGAACGCCTTGTAGATTACGCCGAGGAAATCAAAGACGAAGGCACCGAAAAAGAGGAGAAGAAACAGGAGTGGCGTGAAGAACCCGTGGAAGAGCGCATCAAACACGCACTGGTCAAAGGCATTGTGGACTATATTGTGGATGATGTGGAAGAAGCACGCCAGCAGTTTGAGCATCCTATCGAAGTAATCGAAGGTCCCATGATGAACGGCATGGATGTGGTCGGCGACCTGTTTGGATCGGGCAAGATGTTTCTGCCACAGGTGGTAAAAAGTGCCCGCGTGATGAAGAAAGGCGTAGCCCACCTAATCCCTTTTATCGAGAAAGAAAAAGAGAAAAACAAGAACAGCGAGCCCAAGGCCAAAGTATTGCTGGCCACCGTGAAAGGTGATGTACATGATATTGGCAAAAACATTGTATCGGTCGTGCTGCGCTGTAACAATTTTGATGTAATCGACCTCGGCGTAATGGTACCGGCGGATAAGATTCTGCAGGAAGCGCGCGAACAGAAGGTGGATATTATCGGTCTCAGCGGACTCATTACGCCCTCGCTGGATGAGATGGTGCACGTGGCCAAAGAACTTGAGCGAGAAGATTTCAAGCAACCGCTGATGATTGGGGGTGCCACGACCTCCCGCATGCATACCGCGGTAAAAATTGAGCCCAACTACGATCAGCCGGTGATACACGTCTTAGATGCCTCCCGAAGTGTATCAGTAACAGGAAACCTCGTTTCCAAGACGCTGCGCGATGAGTTTGTCAAGAAAACAAAGAATGAATATTTGAAGCTGCGTAAGCGTCACGAAGGACGATCTAGTCGCAAGACCTACCTGTCGCTGGAAGAGGCCCGTGATAACGCTATGGATATCGATTGGGAATCCTCAGAGATCATCAAACCAAACCAGCTCGGTACGCAGGTGTACGACAATTACCCACTGGAAGAAATTCGAAATTACATCGACTGGGGACCCTTTTTCATCGCCTGGCAGATGAAAGGCAAGTTCCCCGAAGTTTTGGAGGATGAAAAATATGGTGAAGAGGCGCAGAAGCTGTACGATGATGCTAACCAGTTGTTAGATAAGATTATCGACCAGAAGTTGCTGAAGGCACGCGCCGTGCTGGGACTATATCCGGCCAACTCCGTAAGCGACGATGTAGAACTCTATACCGATGACAATCGTGAAGAAGTGCTCACAACCTTCCACATGCTTCGCCAGCAGTCGAAGAAACGTCGCGGCCAGCCCAATAAAGCACTGTCTGATTTTGTTGCACCAAAATCATCTGGGATCAACGATTACATGGGTGGGTTTGCCGTTACAACCGGCATTGGCGCTCCCGAGCTCGTCAAACAGTTTGAAGATGATCACGACGATTACAATGCTATCCTGACCAAGGCACTGGCGGATCGTCTTGCTGAGGCCTTTACCGAACTCCTGCACGAGAAGGTGCGTACGGACATTTGGGGCTATGCACCCAATGAAGATTTAACCAACAAAGAGCTCATCAAGGAACAGTATAACGGTATTCGTCCCGCGCCTGGCTATCCGGCCCAGCCCGATCACACGGAAAAACGCGTGCTGTTCGACCTGCTGAATGTGGAAGACAAAACGGGAATTACGCTAACAGAGTCATTTGCTATGCATCCGGCGGCCTCGGTAAGTGGACTCTATTTTGCGCATCCCGATTCGGTCTATTTTAATGTTGGTGATTTTGAAAAGGATCAGATCAAAGATTATGCTCAGCGCAAGGATATGAGTGTGGAAGAGGTTGAGCGCTGGCTGGGCCCGAACTTAAATTATGAGCCAGAAGAATAGATCGCGGAGACAAGGCTTAACTACTAGCGGTACTAAACTTTGGAAATTTCGTACCGCTGATGTCTAAGGTATAAGCTACTTTACATACTTATAAAGGATTACTAAACTTCTGAAGTTTAGTAATCCTTTATAGATCATCATGAGAGACTATCACTCCTATTTTAGATCGAGTCACTTCTACCATATTTATAACAGAGCCATCGGAGATGAAAGTTTATTCAAAGAAGGGAAAAGCTACCAATATTTCCGGAATAAATGGGACAAATATATTCTTGCCCATGCCAAAATATGGGCATATGTATTAATGCCTAACCATTTTCATTTCTTAGTTCAAATTAAGGACAAAAATTCTTTTCCCGACAAAGCTGAAGTTAACAGCTGAAGATCAATTTAAACGCCTCTTTTCGAGCTATACTCTTGCTTTCAACAAAATGTATGATCGAACCGGAAGTCTCTTCCAAAAACGTTTCAAACGGGTTGAAGTAGATTCCAAAAATTATCTTCAACACCTGATACACTACATAATCCCATTCACCACAACTTTGTAAGTGAATATCTTAAGTGGGAATATTCTTCGTATCAATCCATACTTAGCAGTGGTTCCACAAAAGTATATCGAAAAGACATTCTGAACCTTTTTAGTAACAGAGAAAAATTCAGAACTTATCACAATCAGATGAAAATTACGATCAGATTTCGCATCTTATTCCAGAATAAAGAGAATAAAAAGTAAGCTTTACTAAACCTCTGAGGTTTAGTAAAGCTTAAGATATTAATTAGTTGGATTCCAGGCGCTTCAAATTCTGCTGCCCTACCGCCTTCATCACTTCTGCCATATTCTGGACGTTAATCTTATTCGACTGCACATAATCCACCGGCAGTATAGCGATACGGAAAATTTGGTCCTGGGTAAACTCATCGCCCACGGTACTCAAATCAGTATCACCCGTCAAAAACAGCTGAACGTCAGCCACCGTGTGGTCAAAGCCATACTGCAGCTCTCCGTCATCAAAAAATATTGAAACCGGCAGCGGCTGCCACACATCATTGCCTGTGTTTTGATCAACCTCCCAGAGCAAATACACCATAACAATGTCGCTTTGCAGCACCTCAATATTATCCGGGATGGCCGAAATGACACTGTAGTTATTATCCTCATTAAAGCTAGCCTGCACCTCATAAGCACTTCCCACAGGTCCTGCAGGACCTTGCGGCCCAGTGGGGCCCTGTTCGCCCTGGCAAGAGATCAAAAATAATATCACCAGTAATAAGCCGGTGTTCTGTATATAAATTTCCATAGGATAATCTGTCAGTTAACGTTTCCTGTAAGTTACGATTTCGCGGCACTTTTACATTCACATAAACATGTGATTTTTCCGTATTCCCCATTTAAATAGGTTATTGGCAGAAAAAGTCATCAACAACCAGCTTTTCAGATATGAGATCTACGTTACTACTTATTATTGGAGGTCTTTTGATTCTGCAAGCCTGTTCACCGGAACCGGTTTATCGCCTCAAGGCCAAGGTGAATGACAACCAGACCTCTTTTTACAAGGGCGTCGAGTACATTCACCTGGAAAATGACAGCGTGCTGGTAACGATCAGTTACTATGAACACACCTCGAGCATGTTTGCACTCGATGTGGAGGTGATTAACAATTCCGAACAGATTGTTCGCGTAGCTCCCGATTCCTTCGCCTACAAATCCTACAGTGGGTTTATTCCGGAAAACCCGGGACAACTACTCACTTTCAATCAAGCCAAAAATCCCGAGCAGAAAATTCTTAGTCTCGATTTAGCGCTCTCCCAACAAAAAGCTAATCAACAAACCGATGAACTCTTGTTTTATACACTACAGGGATTGACTGCTGCCAATGGCGTGATGGCCGAAACTGAAGAAGAGCAAGAGGAGGCTGGTGAACAGTTGGCACAAAACGCCGTTAACCAGCAAATAGATCGCGCTCGATATCACCACCGGCGCGCAGGCCTTCGCGGTAGTAAGGAATTTTGGAAGGCCGAGGCGCTCCGCATCACTGACCTCTGGCCCGGTGAAAGCATCCGGGGACTGGTTTATTTCAAGACTGATCCCAATGCCAAGCTCTATCAGATCCTGATACAGTTAGACAAATTCCACTATGATACATGGTTTCGGCAGAAGAAATATCAACCCGGACAAAAACATTATCAATAAAAAAAGCCCGCAGACTCTCATCTGCGGACTTTCATAACAACCTAATATCCCAAGTTATCGAATTTGGAATACCTGCAACATTTAAATCGGCGGATTCTCGGGGGTATTCGTGTTATTCTGCCGCTCTTGGGTAGGATACGGATAGTACACGCGATTGCGGGTTGCTGAAAAGGGAGGGTCATCAGACGGTACCGGTCGATTCAATCGACGCATGTCCTCGAACCGCATACCGGTCAAATAAAGCTCGGCACTCCGCTGCTGATAAATCTCCTCAAACAATTCCGCATCACTTGTTCCACCGCTGTAAGCAGGCAAATCGGCTCCTACTCCAAACGGATCTTCCGAGGGCTTCTTAGTCCGGATATTATCAATCTCATTTACCGCCATGCCCGGTTCATCAAGGTGGACGTGGGCTTCAGCGCGGATGAGATTCATCTCTCCCGGCAAGTATACAGGTATCGACTTGCTGGCCGTATTAAAGAAACCGACCAAGTCATCAATAGTGAGACCGTTGGGCGTGCTTTGTTCGCTGGACGAGCTCAAATAGAAATCCAGCCGCTGATCACCCGATTCCGTAAGGGGTGTCCCAAAATTGTCGCGGGGCGCATACTCTTGACCTTCGTCGCCTTGGGCCACGCCGTCAAAAATGGGATTCCGCATCGTGGATCCATCGTAACTGAACACCGATGTTGCTGACATGTCCACTTGGTTCGATGCGTCAATGGCATCTTGATAGTTGCCGGCCATCAGGTTGTATCGGGCTCTCATAGCATTTATCGTATTCGGCAGATCAATACCCGAAAGCAGGATATTATTGTTAAAACTGCTTGAGGGCGGTGTCTGATTAATACGCTGCCGAGCACTATTTAGTAAACGCAGAGCCTCTGCAAGTACATCGCCGCGTGATTGGAACTCGACATTCTGTCCCGCTTCGATAGGAGCCTGCTCAAAACACTGCACTAAATAGCCCAGTGCCATCGCCCGGTAAAGCTCCGACATGGCCATAATACCGCTCAGCTCAGCTTCATCGGTAATAACATTGGGCGCATTATCGATAATCTGGCCGGTCATATTGATAACTCGAAACATACCATCCCAGATACTGTTGATGCGACTATTGCCAGGGGGCAGCGCCGTTCCACCATCCTCAAGTTCTACCAAACTTGAGTAGGTTGTATTAATGGCCAGCTCCCGGGTCGTAACACCAGTATTGAGCACTACATCAGGATATGCATTTTCGGCAAAGTAACCTTGCATGCCAATAGCATATGACTCAATACCCTCAGCAGAGTTAAGAACATCTTCCTGCGTAGCCGAATTCGGATTGGATACATCAAGACTACATGCAGATAAAGTTAAAATTATTGTGATAAGCAAACACTGTGTTGCAATGAATTTCTGTTTAAAAATATTCATGGCTTTACTGATTTCCGTCAATTAAAATTTCGCAGTAACTCCAAAGACGAAACTTCTTGGAATCGGAACCTGAACAAAGTCAAATCCTCGTACTGCGGTTCGTTGGCCAGCCACATTGGTTTCGGGATCATATCCGGTATAGCTGTCGATTGAGAACAAGTTACGTCCTGTCACGCTCAGCTTTAGACTTTTCATCCCTAGTACCTGCATGTCGCGAGTGTAGGAGACCGACAGCTCGCGAAGCTTCAAGTACGATCCGTCTTCCACCCATTTCTCAAAAATGCCAAATACCCGGCTGTTATAACCAGATGGAAGATCGCCTTCAAGTTCACGTTCATAAATCTCCATAGTACCGAAAGCACCCAAGGCGCCAAGACGTCGCGTAAAGTTAAAGACGTCGTTGCCATAGGATGCATCAAACTGGGTGTGAATGTTCCAACTTGATCCAATATTGATATCGTTAATCCAGGAAGCGATCCAGTCAGGTTGCGGGTTACCAATGATATGATCGCCTTCCGCTTCGACCGGCAGTCCCTGACTATCCTTCACAATATTGCCGTTGCTGTCACGCTCAAAGGCATCACTGTAAAAGACCCCCAGCGGCTCACCGTTGATAGCAGCCACCTGACCAAAGGATTCAGGCAAAATAAGCGTTCCACCATCAACTCCACGGACTTCGTTATTATTTGCCGAGAAGGTTACTGATGACGTCCATTTAAAGTCTTGCTTATTGATGGGCGCTCCTTTGACCAAGAACTCAATACCTTCGTTGTCGAGTTCTCCGAAGTTCCCCAGCTTAGAACCGTAGCCGGTGGAGGGCGCCGTGGTACGGAACAGCAACAAGTCTTCCGTGCGCTGCTTATACCAAGTAAACTCAACGGTCAAACGATCGGAAAAGAAGTTCGCATCTATCCCGAGCTCCAGCTCCCGCTGACGCTCCGGCTTTACGTTTAGAGCACCGCGCTGCGACGACGGCAGCATAGCACTACGACCGTTAATAGAGGTAGGGTTAAACAGATTGAACCGATCATAGGGTCCGATCGCTGTCTGTCCACCTGAAATTCCCAGCGAAGCACGTAGCTTGAAGCTGGAAACCAAATCAGATAATCCGGCATTATCCCAGAAATCCTCTTCTGAGATCAAATAGGATCCGCTGACCTTAGGAAAGAACTGCCAGCGTTCGCCTTGTCCAAATACCGAAGAAGCATCAAATCGACCGGCAACCGTAACAAAAATACGATCGTCGTAGCCAAACGTCTGCTGCCCAAACACACCGTAAATCACCGTTTTGCTGCGATATTCACCCGGCTGGTCATAATCGGCGCCACCGGATACCACACGCGACCCCAGGCTAAACTGTTCAGACTGAAGGCTGGTTGTTTCGATATTCTCGTACTGCAGCGTACCACCCAACAGTGATGTTGAACTCAACCAAGACGTCAGGTCTGTTTGATAGCGGATGCGCAGATCATTATTCAACTGCATAAATTGACGTTCCGAACGTCGTCCAAATCCTGTGGAAAGTCCCGGAGCAGATGTTCCCGGCGGGATAAATGCTGTTCCCACCTGCGAATACGTGTCTACTCCCAAGGTGTGGTCAACCGAAAAACCTTTGAAAGGTGTCAGTGTGAGCTTGGCACTACCAATCACACGGTTTATTTCGTTTTTAAAGTCGTACTTGTTAATTACTTCCAGCGGATTTGCCAGTGCCGTGTTATTCGGATACTCTCCCTGAGCATTCGGTCGCGGATCTACCGTATTGGGTCCAAAAATGAATCCGGTAAGCGCTCCATAGGAAGCATTTAAACCGCCATTGGGAATCTCCTGGCTGTTGCTGTGAGTGTAACTTAAGTTGGTCGCGAGATTGGCCCAGTTGGTTAGTCCTTGATCAAGATTTAAACGGACCGTAGAACGCTGATAATTCGCCCCTTTAACAATACCTTCATTATTTCTGTGAGATCCTGATATGTAGTAACGCGTTTCATTGGATCCACCTGAAATCGACAGATACTGGTTGGTACCCGTAGCAGTACGAAAGATATAATCCTGAAAGTCATACCGGCGTCCATCGGTCATTACATTTCCACTGTTGTCAAGATACTGGCCCTGCTCATTTTGAGCCATATTCACATCCAGCGTCTTGCGAATATTATCAACGTTAACCGTAGACTTAATGGTAATCGAAGGCTTCCCGGGTGTACCCTCTTTGGTGAAGATTTGCACAACACCATTATTAGCACGCGATCCATACAATGCGGCGGCCGCAGCTCCTTTTACAACCTCAATTCGCTCGATATCCTCGGGATTGAGATCTGCCAAACGATTCGTAGCATTACCGCCCACGTCAATCAGCTCAGGCGAATCGTTATTTACGATCACACCATCTACGATATAAAGTGGACTTGCTCCACCCAGCAGGGTGCCGGTTCCACGCAGCCGCACGCTGATTCCGCCAGCGGGATCTCCAGAGTTTTGCTTAACCAATGCTCCGGCAATTTTCCCTGAAAGACCGGCATCGATTTGAGAGATGCCCGTTGTTTGCAACTCATCGGCACTGACTGTGGAAATAGAATTCCCAATCTGTTTTTTCTCCGTTAGTGCAGAAGCACCTGTTACAACAATCTCCTCGGAATTAATGACATCCGGCGCTAGTTTAACCGTTCCGATATCTACATCCGAATTATTACCAAGGCTAACTTTCTGACGAACCCTCTTATAGCCTATAAAGGTAAAAATCATGGTATATTCACCGGGCTTTACCTCGGCCGTCAATTCAAACTTGCCATCGGCATCGGTAGCAGTACCTATTACAAGGTCTTGAAAACTGATGTTTGCACCTGGCAATGGTTCCCCTGTTTTTGCATCGACGAGCTCACCAGAAATGGTATAACTGGTACTCTGCCCAAAAACAGCAAAGGGGACCATCAATAAACAGGCAACTATGAGTAACCGCTTATACATATGTCCTCCATTGTGTTAGTTATGATTTTGTTAGCGTGATAAGATTAATGTTGTACTGGGGTCGTCTGTTTTCTTATCACTGGCCATACATCAGGATCTTCCTGACCTAAGCGCCATACTGAGAACCCCCTTAAGTCATATTCGTCTAACAACTCTAATTTATACCTAATTGAGCGCGCATCCTCCACATAGGCATACTCAAATACTCCGTCATGATTCCACAGAGCATAGCGTGTTTTCTGCTTTTCGAGCCATTTGACCTCAGCATCATACCTCGATATCATTCCCTGAACTTTCTGGAACGAGGCTCCTTGGCCATTCATAAATCCTCCTTTATCTTCGGAATAATCCGCATACCAGTAATTCGAGTAGAAAGGAATGCCCAGCGAAATCTTGTTCGCGTTCACTCCCTTGTCTAATAGATATTCAACCATTTCTTTCATCCAGGGAATGCCTGCAACTGGTCCCGGCGGCGTGCGGCTGGTGTGCTGTGAGTAGGTCATGAGGGATAAAAAATCACCAGCCTTAGCCATGGCTTTTAAATCATAGGCCCCGCGCCAGAATTCGTACAAAAATCGGTGGTACTCCGTTTTTAAATCGAAATCGGTATTGGTAGGCACCACTGCTGCCGAGAGGCTTAATCCTTCGGCATGAAAGGCTTGGGCTGTTTGACGATAAAACTTAGTAAAAAGCTCCCGATCATTGATATGAATATTCTCAAAATCGAATTGCCAACCGGCAAAATTATACTCATTTGCCAGCTTCACCATCATGGATATTGCCCGCTGCTGAGCGGCCGTATCCTGCAAGAAGGTGTGAAAAAGCTGCTGATCAAAATCGGGATTAACGATGAGTGGAATAACTTTGACACCGTTTTCTTTGGCCAGCGACAATACCCGCTGGTCCACTTCGCCCCAAACGACACCATCTTTACTAATGGAGAAACTCTGTGGAGCTACTATCGAAATTTGATCAAGATTCTTTTTGAAGCTTTTAAACGACTCTTCAGTATCCACATAATAGAATAAATTTTCTGACTTATATTGTGCTATGGCACTAAAGGGAATTGCTACGATAAATAGAAGCAAAAGTACAATCTGACTCCAATATTTGCGTACCCTGTAATCGAGAAGAAGCAAGCCGCCAGCCCTTATATATGAATATTTTTTAAACTTCCTTTTCATAAAATGAAAAAGAATTAATATTTCCAAACGGCTAACTATAAGAACAACATATACTTACAAGAAAAGCCCGCAGACTCTCATCTGCGGGCTTTCATAACAACCTGATATCCCAAGTTATCGAATTTGGAATAGCTGCAACATTTAAATTGGCGGATTCTCGGGGGTATTTGTGTTATTCTGCCGCTCTTGGGTAGGATACGGATAGTACACGCGATTTCGTTCAGCCGTCAGCGGTGGATTGTTCGGCGGTACCGGTCGCCCCAGCCGACGTGCATCCTCAAAGCGCATGCCTGAAAGGTACATTTCGGCACTTCGCTGGTAGTAGATTTCCTCAAGCAACGAAGCATCATCCGTACCTCCGCTGTAGGCCGGTAAGTTTGCCCCCACACCAAACGGATCCTGCGATGCCTGCTTCGTCCGAATGGCGTCGATTTCGTTGACGGCCAGTCCCGGCTGGTCTGTTTGCACATACGCCTCCGCTCGAATCAGGTTCATCTCTCCCGGTAGATACACGGGAATAGATTCGCTCGGATTGGAGAAAAAGCCCTCCAGATCATCAATATCAAAGCCATTAGGCGTGCTCGTTAGATTCGCTGAAACCAGGTAAAAGTCGATACGCTCGTCGCCCGATTCCGTGAGCGGAGTACCAAAACCATCACGGGGAGCATACTCTTGCCCCTCATCACCGCTGGTCACTCCTACGTAAATAGGATTACGGGAAACTGAACCGTCAAACGTAAAGACCGATGTCGCCGTCGGATCCACTTCATTGGAGGCATCAATGGCATCCTGGTAGTTGCCGGCCAGCAGATTGTAGCGGGCTAGCATCGCATGGATGGTATTCTCCAAGTCAAATCCGGCTAGCATAATATTATTGTTAAAGTTGGACGACGGCGGCGTGTTGGTAATTAGCGTTAACGCATCATCAAGCAGACTAATGGCCTCAGCCAATACGGCCTCACGAGACGAGAACTCCGCGTTATCACCGGCATTGATCGGTGCCTGCGGGAATGATTGTATCAGATAGCCAAGCGACATCGCCTTGTAGACATGCGTTAATGCGACAATACCGCTAAGCTCTGCTTCATCGGTTATCACGTTAGGTGCACTGGCCAGTATTTGATCACACATACTGATGACCCTGGTGAAGTTATTCCAAATAGCATTGGTACGGCTATTTTCCGGTGGCAGTGCCGTTCCCCCGGCCTCGAGCTCAATGAGACTAGAAAACGTCGTATTAATAGCCAGCTCACGCGTGGTGATCCCCGTATTCAACGCTACTGCAGGATAGGCATCACCCGAATAAGTCCCTTGCATGCCAACCACAAAGGCCCGAATGCCATCGGCAGACCCCAGCACATCATCTTCGGTAGCAGAGTTGGGATTACTGACATCGAGATTACATCCCCCGGCCAGCACCAACACAACTGCCACGATTACACTTGTTCGTAATTTATGTAGTATTGATTTCATAATATCATCTCCATTCTCTTAAAAGTTTGCCGTCACACCAAAAATGATGCTCCTGGGAATTGGTACCTGCACAAAGTCGAAACCTCGTACCGCCGTGCGTTGGCCGGCCACATTTGTTTCTGGGTCATATCCATTGTAATCGTCAATGGAGAAAAGATTCCGACCGACAACACTTAGTCTCAGGCTTTGCAGGCCAAAGGCTTCAGGAAACAGGGTATAGGAGGCTGACAGCTCGCGAAGCTTTACAAACGATCCATCCTCAATCCAGTTTTCAAAAATGCCGAAAACGCGTGCATTATATCCGGCTGGCAGATCGCCCTCGAGCTCACGTTCGTAGGTTTTCATAGTTCCAAAGGCACCCAGAGATCCGAGTCGTTCCGTGAAGTTGAATACATCATTGCCATAGCTGACATCAAACTGAGCTCGGAAATTCCAGCTGCGACCCACTCTCACTTCGTTAATAAAAGAGCCGGTCCAATCGGGGTTCGGATCACCGATAATGAAGTCGCCCTCAGCCTCTACCGGTAGTCCATTCTGGTCATAAACGATATCACCATTGGAATCCCGCTCAAATGCATCGCTGTAGAACACGCCCAGTGGCTCTCCATTGATGGCGGCTACCTGTCCGAATGATTCGGGAATGATGATAGTACCGCCTTCGATACCCTTGATTTTATTTTCGTTGGCAGCAAAGGTCACCGTAGAGGTCCACTGCAACCGATCATTATTAATCGGTACTGCTTTGAGTAGTATCTCGATACCGGTGTTGTCAAGCGATCCGAAATTACCCAGCTGCGACTGGAATCCGGTGCTTGGGGCGGTACTACGGAATAGCAGCAAGTCATCGGTTTGCTGATCATACCAGGTAAACTCCAGTGCCACCCGTTCGTTTAGGAAGCTGGCATCGAAGCCAAGTTCTAATTCTGTCTGACGTTCGGGTTTTACCCCCAATGCTCCCCGCTGGGTGGACGGCAGCAAAGCACTGCGGCCATTTATTGACAATGGATTAAAAAGGTTGAACCGGTCAAAAGCCCCAATGGCCGTTTGTCCTCCGGAAGATCCGAGGGAAGCACGAAACTTTAAGGACGAAATGGCATCGTTGAGACCTGAATTTTGCCAAAAATTTTCCTCAGAAACCAACCACGAACCACTGACTTTCGGAAAAAACTGCCAGCGTTCGTCATCTCCAAATACTGAAGAGGCATCGAAACGGCCGGCTCCAGTCAGGAAATATTTGTTGTTGTATCCAAAGGTTTGCTGAGCAAATACACCATAAATAATGTTCTCTGCCCGAAATTCACCCGGCTGAGCAAAATTAGCACCCCCTGTAACAACCTGCGATCCAAGCGTAAACTCAGTAGCTTGTAGTCCTATGGTCGCAGTTTTCTCATACTGCAAGGTCCCGCCCACCAGTGTTGTAGATTCTAACTTTTCGGTTAGCATATCCTGATATCGAATATTCAGGTCATTATTCATCTGGAAAAACTCCCGTTCTGATCGTCGGCCAAAACCCGCGCCCAGTCCCGGGGCAGACGTCCCGTTGGGGATGAAGGCTGTAGCCACCTGGCTATAGGTATCAATACCCAGGGTGTGATCGATTGACAATCCGGCAATGGGCGTTAATGTCAAAGAGGCACTACCAATCACACGATTAACCTCTTGGTCAAATTTGTAGGTGTTGATAACTTCAAGCGGATTGGCCAAAGCGGTATTATTGGGATACTCTCCGCTCACCGGATCCGGACGGGGATCGACGGTGTTCGGACCAAAAATAAAACCAGTTAACGCTCCGTAAGAAGAGTTCAACCCACCATTGGGGATCTCATTACTGCGGCTGTTGGTATAATTCAGTTTTACGGATACGTTAGCCCAGTTGGTAAGCACCTGATCCAGATTCAAACGCGCCGTGCCACGCTTGAAATCAGAGGCTTCTACAATACCTTCGTTACTTTTGTACGAGCCGGACATAAAGTACCGCGTGTCCCCGGATCCACCGCCAATAGAAAGATACTGCTCTGAGCCTACGGCCGTTCGGAAAATAAAATCCTGAAAGTCGTAGCGACGCCCATCCAGTACGTTGCCGCTGTTGTCCAGGAACTCTCCCTGATCGTTCATCGCCATATTTACATCCAACGTTTTTCGGACATGGTCGATATTAATCTTTGATGAGTACGTAATTTCAGGTTCTCCAGAGGTGCCCTTTTTCGTAAAGATCTGCACTACACCATTGTTGGCTCTGGAACCATAGAGGGCAGCAGCGGCAGCTCCCTTTACGACCTCGATACGTTCAATATCCTCCGGATTCAGGTCAACAAGGCGATTTGTAGCCGTCCCCCCGACATCAATCAGTTCCGGGGAATCGTTATTGACGATCACGCCATCCACAATATAAAGTGGACTTGCTTGCCCCAGGAAGGTTCCTGTCCCTCTCAGACGCACACTGATACCACCGGCCGGATCGCCGGAGTTTTGCGTGATTATAGCTCCTGAAATCTTACCTGCTAAAGCCTGGTCGATCTGTGTAGCTCCGGTTGCCTGCAACTCTTCGGCATTAACCGTGGAGATGGAATTACCCAGTTGCTTCTTACTCGTAAGCGCCGAAGCTCCGGTTATAACGACCTCCTCCGAGCCGATGACATCTGCTTTCATCTGGATGGTCCCCAGATCTACGTCGAGCTCATCTTCAAGCGTAAGAGAGCGTTGCGTTCTTCGATATCCTATATAGCTGATAACGAGCGTATAATCACCCGGTCTTAAGCTGACTGTTAATTCAAAATTACCGTCGGCACCGGTAGCTGTACCAACGACCGTATTTTGAAGACTCACATTTGCTCCAACCAAAGGCTCCCCGTTGTCTGCATCCACAATGTTGCCCGATATTTGGTACCGGACCGATTGTGCAAACAAGAAGAACGGAAGGAGCAATAGTGATACAAGTATTGGTAACCGTTTTTTCATATTATTTCTCCATTTTACCTACAGGAATACTGCAGGCGTTATTGATTAATTGCACTCTATAGCGTGTATTTTTTCCTCTCTTTTTTAGTTTCTAAAAATCTCCCACACTGCGGGATCTTCTTGGCCTAATCGCCATACTGATATTCCTCTCAGATTAAATTTCTGCAACACCTTGAGCTTTTCCACAAGGGCTCGCTGATCCTCGATGAATGCGTACTCGTACACTCCATCGTGATTCCATAGTGCATAGTGGGTCTGCTGCTTTTCAAGCCACACAAGATCAGCCTCATAGCGATCGACGAGCCCCATAACTTTGGCATAGGATGCGCCCGAGCCGTTTACAAAACCTCCTCGCTCGTCCGTATAATCAGCATACCAGTAGGTGGAGTAGAACGGAATACCCAGCGATATTTTCTGTGGCTCTATCTGCAAATCATCCAGCAAATAGCGGATCATCTCTTCCATCCAGGGAATGCCTGCCACTGGTCCCGGCGGCGTACGACGGGTGTGCTGCGAGTAGGTCATCAGGGATAAAAAGTCTCCGATCTCGGCCATTGCTTTGAGATCATAGGCGCCGCGCCAGTATTCATATAAAAAACGGTGGTAAGCAGTTTTTAAATCATAATCTGTATTTGTGGGAACTACCGCTGCTGATAAAGACAGATTGTGGGGCCGAAAGGCTTCAGCCGTATTGCGATAAAAGTTCGTAAACGCTTCCCGATCACTGATATGAATATTTTCGAAATCAAACTGCCAGCCGGCATAGTCGTACTCCAGGGCTAGCTCCACCATCATTTGGATGGTTCGGCGCTGGGCAGTAGTATCCTGCAAAAACTCATGAAATAACTGACGGTCAAACCCCGGATTCATAATCAAGGGAATCACCTTGATATCATTCTCCCGAGCAATATCCATTACGCGTGGATCAACTTCTCCCCATACGACGCCTGCCCTGGAAATGGAATACTTCTGCGGCGCCACAATACTGATATAATCACTGTTAGCTTTAAAGCTTTGGAAGGCATCTTCAGCATCAACATAGTAGAACAGGTTCTCAACCTGTTCTTGGGCACAAACTGTGGTTGATGATCCTGCTACAGCAATCAAAGCCAAAAGCAGATATAGAAAAGCCGGACAGCATCTCTTTGCAATATCGATAAACATTCTCCCTCCGTTGGTTTTAAACTAGTAACCAATTTAGGGAAAATATTTTAAATAAAACTATAAATAATTGGCGACAGATTACTTGGTTGATTCCACCACAACATTAAATATCTGCTGTCGCAGGGGACCGAGATCAAAATAGTACCCATTTTCTTGGCGCCCCACATGCTGCCGATTTGTAAGAAAGATAATGGAAAGCGAGTCCGCGGGAACGGCTACAATATTAGTACCTGTAAAACCGGTGTGCCCAAAAGTGCCGTTGGGGCTCCCCTCGGCCGAGATGATCCCTTTATCCATTGCCCAACCGAGTCCATTGCCGTAACGATCTTTGGTGAGAAAACGGTCGATCACAGTTGAAGAGATGATCTGCTTACCCTGAAACTGGCCCTTGTGCAGCAACAGATCCACAAGTACCTGCAAATCACCGACGGTCGAAAACAGTCCTGCGTGTCCCGCCGCGCCACCGTTGGCATACCACGCATTGCCATCATTGACCTCACCATGCAGCGTGTACTGCCGCCAACCGTCCCACGACTGCGGATCCACATCCACCTCATAACCAAACTCATCATCGTACACCATCTGTTTCTCAAAGGGATTTCCGTGCGAGGTGGCCGCAATCTTGCTGAATCCTTTTTCAAGAGGATTAAAGGTGGTGTGCTTGAGACCGAGGGGCTGATAAATTGCCTCAGCTACGTATTTATCAAACCGCTGCCCGGTCACCTGCTTGATGATATCCCCCAGCAGCATAAAACCCAGGTCACTGTAGTGGCGGCCCTGCCCGACCTCCCACTTGAGTGGCAACCCCGCTATATACTCATATCGGTCTTTTCGATTTTTGGCGTGATAATAGGTGGGTACCCATTGCGGCAGTCCAGAAGTATGGGTCAGCAGATGGCGAATGGTGATCTTTGACTTGGCTCCTTCTTTAAACTCCGGCAAGTATTTATAGATGGGATCATCAACCGAAATTTTGCCTTCATCTATCAGCTTCATAATACCAAAAGTAGTAGCACAAACTTTGGTCAGCGAAGCTAAATCAAAGAGGTGTTCGGGCGTCATTTTTTCGGGATTCTGAAGTGGCTGAAGATCGTAATCGTATTTGCGGGCATAACCGTAAGCAGCTCGGTGCAATATGGAATTCCCCTTCTTGACCTGGATCGCCGCACCGGGAATGTGGTTAGCATTAATCTCCTGCTGGATGAGGCTGTCAATGGCGGAAATGTGCCCCACTTTTCGGGATTGCTCCGCCTTCCGTTGGCTACATCCCATCCCAAGAAATACCAATAAAAGTACACTAAATAAGAACTTTATTTTCACTATAACCCCATTTTTTTAGTTAAGTTTTTTTGAAATTACCGCAGAGTAACCCCGAGGTAATTCGCAGAGAATTATCGAACCTGTCCAGGTTTTAAAACTTGACAAGTCTTTGTAACTCTAATAATCTAGTTCCGATGCTTTGCGTCGGAAATCAACCTATTTTCTGTTTCTGATAAATTGTGAAATATTGCCTACTGCAATCACAATCGCACTACCGACGACCGTATATAGCGGCCAAGCGATGGCCAGCGGCTCTCCGGGCAGTAAGTTCTGAACAGGACCTTCCACCATGAACAGCAGCGAGACCAATCCCGCAAAAAAGCCGATCATGGCATCTGTCTTATCGGGAGCCTTAAATAAACGCCCGAGCAAGAAAGCGCCCAACAGTCCACCGTAGGTGTACGAGGCAATGCCCAGCCCCAGCTCAACGACGGCAGGACGTTCCCCCTCCTGAAGCTGCAGGTAAGCAAAAAAGAACGCCGAGCCCGTCAAAATAATCGCCCAGATCATCGTGATGATGCGTGAAATCCTCAGATCCTCGGCCTGTGTGTTCTCCTGCCCAAAATACGGTTTATAAAGATCCAACGTAGTTGAAGAAGCCAACGAGTTGAGCGATGAACTCAAACTACTCATTGCAGCAGCAAAGAGCGATGCTATGATCAATCCCGACAAGCCCACCGGCAGCTGCTCGACGATAAACTTGGCAAAAATTTCATCCGTCGTCGCCAGTCCCAACTGCTGCGCGGTCTGCGCATCATAAAATGCATACAGCAGTAGCCCGATAAACAGGAACAACCCAAATTGCAGGGCCACCACCACGCCACTCCAAACAAGTGCTTTTTTGCCATCTTCCACATCGCGGGTGGTGAGTAACCGCTGTACAATCAGCTGGTCGGTGCCATGCGAGGCAATGGAAAATATCGCGCCTCCAATCAAGGCGGTAAAAAAGGTGTAGGGCTGAGCAATGAAATCGGCAAAGGACTGTCCGAATCCGAAATCAAAGATCTGTAATATTCCCGCATCCGAGGCTACCGTCATAGCACTGCTGACACCACTCGGTAAGTCGGCAATCATAATACCAATGGCCAATGCCGCACCGCCGATATACACGGCCATCTGCATTACATCCATCCAGACCACCGCTTTAATACCACCAATGAGAGTATAAATGAGCGTAATCAATGAAATAGCGGCTATGGAAAGCAAATAGAGTTCAATATCACCCCAGCCTGTAAAAGCGCCGCCCAGCCGCAGGATAATCGCCAGCGGGATGGCCGTAGCAAAAAGGCGAACGCCATCCGCAAGCAAACGGGTGATCATAAATGTGGTACTGGCCGCATTGCGCATTGCGTCGCCGAACCGTTGTTCCAGGAACTGATAGGCTGTTGAGAGATTCCCCTGGAAATAAGCAGGCAACAAGATTTTGCTCACTAATATGCGTCCCACTATATAGCCAAAGGTAATCTGCAGGAACGTAAGGTTTCCGCCGTAAGCTACCGCTGGAATGCTGATAAATGTGAGTGTGCTCGTCTCGGTGGCCACTACCGAAAACATCACCGCCCACCACGGTAGCCCATCGCCGCCCATAAAATAATCTGAGGTGGAAGATTGGCGACCAGCCGCATAAATACCCAGCGCCGCCACTCCAATTAAATAAACTACGATCACAACATAATCAATAACTGTAAAACCCAACGGTACCTCGTATAATAATTTAAGTTATTATTCCCAGCACTAATCCATCTCATTGTGCAATCTGTAACTCTTCGATTTGGGATCGAAGATATTATAGCAATTTATTTGTTGGATTCCAGAGCATACCATTGTTGGCTATCTTAATAATTTTTGTAACCTTCGTTACTTAATGAATGATTATGAACAACTTAAGTTTTGATATAGCTGATGAATCCCGAGATTGAAAAATTAAGCCTTACGGCCCAGAAACAGACAAAACGTATCATTGGCCTGATGTCGGGTACCTCCCTCGACGGACTCGATATTGCCCTTTGCGAAATACAGGGTGCAGGGGTGGATACCACTGTAGAACTCAAAGAGTTTGTCACTAAATCCTACAAACCCAAAATTAAAAAACGTCTGAAAGGGATCTCATCAGTTTCTGAAGCCTCCATGGAGGAAATCTGCCTGCTGCACTCCTGGTTGGCTGACTACCATGGCGAACTCATTCTGGAAGCTCTGAAAGATTGGGATATCCCACCTGCAGAAATTGACTGCATCGCCAGTCATGGACAAACCATCTACCATGCTCCAAAGATTCAGCATCGCCAAGAAGACATGCCCAACGCTACCCTCCAGATTGGGGATGGCGATCACCTTGCGCGTGCTACCAGTATTCTCACCATTAGTGATTTTCGTCAAAAACACACCGCGGCCGGCGGCGAAGGTGCGCCGATGGTCTCATTCGTGGATCGCGTGCTTTATACCGATAACAGCGAAGAGCGTATTCTACTCAACATCGGCGGAATTGCTAATTTCACCTATTTACCAGCCCAAAACAGTAACAAACAGCAAACAATCACCACAGATACCGGTCCCGGCAATACGCTTATCGATGCGGCGGCACAGCAGTATTTTTCCAAGGATTTCGACCGCGATGGCGCCATCGCCAAGATTGGACAAGTAAACCGTAAAGCCGTCGACGCCCTCAAAGCGGATCCATACTTTAAAAAGCCGCTGCCTAAAACTACCGGCCCTGAAGTCTTTAACCTGAAGTGGGTAGATGAGCTATTATACAAAGCGGATGTCGCGGAAATTTCGCCGCGCGATCTAATTTCTTCGTTAACTCGTCTTTCAGCCGAAACCATTGCCGATTCAATTGATAACATTCTTGATGACAACCAGCAACCAACGATTTACGTGAGTGGCGGCGGCATCCACAACCCGGTGATGCGCAAGTGGATTCAGGAACTACTGCCCCAATGTGAAATCAAGAACTTCAGTGAGATCGGCTTCGATCCTGATGCCAAAGAGGCGGTGCTCTTTGCTGTGCTGGCCAACGAGATGTTGTCCGGCGACGGTTTCCCGATGGATGCCAACGACCCGAATTCCAAGAAGATCAACTTTGGCAAGATCTCGTTTCCTAATTGATAACAACAACCCTGCAAGGGTTCGGAACCCTTGCAGGGTTTGAAATCAAATCTTGATAAAGATCTTGCGTTTGTAGAAGATCCACATGATCCAAAGCCAAAACAAGATGTAACAAATCGCAAACATCAGCGAGGCGTTAACCGGGTCAGCAATGGGCAAAAACAGGTTATCGTAAATTAGTTCCTTGATAGTTGTTTGCCCGCTGCTGGTATAGATCGGTATCACGTACATCAGCTTGGCCACCAACGTGGAGAGCACGAACACCGCCAGCGCGTTCAACCCGTACACTTCAAACGGCTTGGTCCATTTGCGATAGCCTTTCATGTCCACAAACCAGTAACATATTGCCAGGAAGTGCAGCGCAAAACCGCCGGTAAACAGTACATAGCTGCTGGTCCACAGTCCCTTGTTAATCGGGAACCACAGGTCAATTATCAATCCGGCCACGAGTCCTAAATTGCCGTACAAAAACATCTGTATCACCTTATCTTTGTCTGATTGTTGCGACCGTAGCAGCTTCCCTGTCAGTAGCCCTAATAAAGTCGTGCCGATGGCCGGGATGGTACTTAGCAATCCCTCGGGATCCCAGCCCGGCTTCCACAGGTGATCGGCCATCACCAGCTGATCGATGTAGGCCGCCAGGTTGCCTTCGCGGCTCAGGTCTCCGGCACCGTGACCCGGAACGGGAATGGTGGTCATCACCAGCCAGTAGCCGGCAACCAACCCAATCATCCAAAACACCTGTGCACGCACTTTGCGGAACTCAAGATAGATAATCGAGGCAAACAGGTAGCAGAGCGCAATCCGCTGCAACACGCCCATAATCCGCATTGAGGAGAAATCGTAAAGACGCAGCGGATCAAAGCGTACGACCGGGAAAATGGCCATGAACAGGCCGATCCCAAATAGCAGAGCTGAGCGCTTGAATACCCTTTTGTAAATCTCGGATTTGGGGATCCCCTTTTCGAACATCTTGCCAAAAGAGTAGGTCATAGCTACGCCCACGATGAACAGAAAGAATGGAAAAATAAGATCAGTGGGCGTCCACCCGTGCCACTCGGCATGCTCCAGCGGGGGATACACATGCGACCAGCTGCCGGGATTATTAACCAATATCATGCCAGCAATGCTAATTCCACGAAATACATCCAGTGAGACGAGCCGCTCTTTCCGCTGCACCATTTCGTAATTTAGTTAAATTAAATTTTTACAGTAATTTCCGCTGAAGGATAAAATCCAGATAATAGTTAAATTAATTCCACGACACTTTCAACGGACGAATTGATATGAACGACACGAAACCTGAAACACGCCTGACCTATCACGAGCAAATTCCGACAAAAATTTTTGGTGATGCTTCCAGTGGCTCCAGCTTTGTGGCAAGCGAAATTGCTGAACTGATCCGTACCAATAATGAAAATGGGCAGCCAACAGTGCTGGGCCTTGCGACCGGTTCTACCCCTACGCAGGTGTACGATGAGCTTATTCGACTACATAACGAAGAGGGGCTCTCCTTTCAAAATGTGATTACCTTTAATTTGGATGAGTACTATCCAATGCAGCCGCAGTCGCTGCAAAGCTACGTACGATTTATGAATGAGCACCTGTTCAATCATATTGATATCCCGGATGAACAAGTGCATATCCCCGATGGCACCATCCCCGAGGAACAAGTGACTGACTACTGCCGTGAGTATGAGCAGAAAATTCAGGACGTGGGTGGACTTGACATCCAACTGCTGGGTATTGGACGAACGGGACATATTGGATTTAACGAGCCGGGCTCGCGTCCCGATTCGGGCACACGTCTTATCACCCTGGACCGCATCACGCGCAAAGATGCCGCAAGTGACTTTTTCGGTGAAGAGTATGTGCCGCGCCGTGCTATCACCATGGGGGTCGGCACCATCCTCAATGCCGACCGTATCATCATGATGGCCTGGGGCGAAGGCAAAGCACCCATCATCAAAGAAGCGGTAGAAGGACCTATTCGAGACCGTGTGCCGGCGACCTATTTGCAAGAACATCCCAACGCTACAGTGATACTGGATGAAGCCTCAGCCGAACACCTTACCCGAAAAAAAACGCCGTGGCTGCTCAGCCGCTGCGACTGGGATGATCAGCTTATCCGAAAAGGCGTCGTTTGGCTGTGCCAAGAAGTAGATAAACCCGTGCTTAAACTAACCGATGAAGACTATAATGAGCATGGCATGGGCGATCTGCTTACCGAACACGGCCCCGCCTACGACATCAACCTGAAAGTATTCAACGAACTACAACATACGATCACCGGATGGCCGGGCGGCAAACCCAATGCTGAAGATATTGACCGTCCCGAGCGCGCCGAACCGTATCCCAAACGAGCTATTGTATTTAGTCCGCACCCTGATGATGACGTCATTTCAATGGGCGGAACGCTCATCCGCTTGGTTGAACATGAGCACGAGGTTCATGTAGCCTATCAAACCTCGGGCAATATTGCTGTTTTCGACGACGACGTTATCCGCTTTGTAGATTTCGTTTCTGATTACAACGAGATGTTCGGTATGAAGCAGGAAGAGGCTGACACTATGCTTTCTGATATCAAACAGTTTTTAAATGAAAAAGAGCCTGCGCAAGTCGACTCGGACGAAATTAAACATATAAAGGGACTGATTCGACGGGGAGAAGCCAAAGCAGCGGCACGGTATTGCGGTATCCCGGAAAAGCAGCTACACTTTCTGGATATGCCCTTTTACGAGACGGGCCGCGTGAAAAAGAAGCCTCTTTCACAGGAAGATGTCGACATCGTTAAGGAGCTACTTCGCGAGGTCAAACCCCATCAGATTTATGCGGCCGGCGATTTATCTGATCCACATGGTACGCATCGCGTCTGCCTGAAAGCAATCCTTGCGGCTCTTGAAGAGTGCGAAAACGACGACTGGATTGATGATTGCTACGTCTGGCTATATCGCGGGGCTTGGCAGGAGTGGGACATCAATGAAATTGAGATGGCCGTACCATTGAGTCCACAGGAGCTGGCTAAGAAACGACGGGCCATCTTTAAGCACCAGTCACAGAAAGACCGTCCTCTGTTTCCCGGACCTGATGAACGAGAATTCTGGCAGCGCTCAGAAGAACGCAATCGTAGTACAGCTCAGCTGTACGATAAACTCGGCTTTGCGGAATATGAGGCCATCGAGGGCTTTGTGCGATACAAGGGACTGGACTGAAACAGTTAATATTGAAGCTTGGACACTTCAATAATCACATACTTAAAACCGTAGCTGTTCGAAGTCTCGAGACTTCGAACAGCCGTGAGCATACAGTCATTTTGTTCCTATGACGACTGAGCCTTCATCCAGTCGTAGAACTTTTGAATCGCTTTGCCGCGGTGGCTGATCTCATTTTTCGTTGCTTCATCCAGCTCGGCAAAGGTTTGATCAAAGCCGATGGGACGGAATACTGGGTCATAACCAAAGCCGCCATCGCCGCGCTCTTCCATCAAAATTTCGCCGCGGCAGATACCTTCAAAAGTGTAAGTGTCTTCGGGAGTAACAAATGCAACCACGGTCCGGAACTGAGCTCCACGGTCCTCTGAATCGACACCGGCAAGCTCATCCAGAAGCTTATCTAGATTGTCCTGGTAGGTGGCCGATTCCCCGGCATAGCGTGCCGAATAAACTCCCGGTCGCCCGTCTAGAGCATCAACCTCCAGCCCCGTATCATCCGACAATGCCGGTAGGCCCGTTTCTTCAAATACATAGCGGGCTTTCTTGAGGGCATTACCTTCGAGCGTCTCACGGTCTTCGATAACTTCATCCAGATTGGGAAAATCATAGGTCGACTTTAGCTCGATGCCCAGCGGTGCCAGCGTGGAGCGCAGTTCTTTTATCTTATCTTTATTGCGGGATGCCAGTACAATGGTGTCCATACAACTTAAAAGGGTGTTCTCTAGATTATTTTGCTAACACCGGGATTAATCCCAGTGCTAAAGTACCTAATCTGTTGACGTGGCCTGCTTTTTTATCTCCTGTACTTCATGCCACTTCAATCGTGGGCCAAACTGTGAGACGATGCGCGATCCCGCAAGGCTGGCTAGCTTCCCGGCCCCGGCGTACCCCATGCCGTTGGTGATACCGTACAGAAACGCTCCGGCATACATATCACCAGCGCCATTGCTGTCAATAGCATTTACCCCGTAGGGTTCAATATCCACAAAGGTGTCTCCGTCGTAAATCATCGCGCCGTTTTTGCCCTGTGTGATTACAAAACGACGGGCTTCCTTTTTCAGGGCTTCACGGGCTTCCATCAGATCATCTTTGCCGGTGTATATCTTTGCCTCTTTTTCATTGCAAAAGAGCAGATCTACTGAAGCGCCAACTACCTCTTCGAAACGCTCCTTGAATCCCTCAACAATAGCCGGATCTGAAAGCGTGAGTGCCGTCTTCACATCGTTTCTTTCGGCAATCTCTTTGGTCGCTTTCATGGCCTCATGCCCCTTGTCGGAAGCCACCAAATAGCCCTCGATATAGACATATTGCGAATTTTGAATAGCCTGTTCATCTACTTCTTGTGTGGATAAATTAGAAGTTATCCCCAGGTAGGTATTCATCGTGCGTTCTGCATCATCGGTAATCATCACCAGGCACTTGCCGGTAATGCCGTCTTCACGATCTTGCCGCTTGAAATTAGTGTCGATGCCGGCCTCGTTCATATCCTCGAGATAGAGATCCCCAAAGCGATCGTTGGCCACTTTGCATGAATAGAAAGCCTTGCCTCCAAACTGGCTGATGGCAAAAACCGTATTTGCCGCGGATCCACCCGGATTTTGGACCGTTTCCTCGTGATTAATAGCGTCAATAAGGCGAAACTGTGTATCTTCATCCACAAGTGTCATCACCCCTTTTTCTACCTCGTGGCGCTGTAGAAATTCATTGCTGACCTCGAATTCCATATCAACCAGCGCATTACCAATACCGTAGACGTTGTACTTCTTTTCCATAAATCAAATCAGAACTATTTAGAAATTACAAGCCGTGAAAATACGAACAATGAACGCCTGAATAAAGGTAAATAAAAAAGGCACTTGCCCTTTCGGACAAGCGCCCAATGAAGTTAGTTGAAACCTAGTTGTGAAAGATGATTGGATCGGCTGTGCCATCTGGATCACCGTTGGCCGTACCATCGCTGGACGGACTTCCGCCAGTAACCAGAAGTACACCAGCGGCATGGGGACTAGCCATCGATGTGCCGCTGATCGTGTTCACGCCGTTATCTTTCCAGAGTGACTTCACATCAACACCCGGAGCCGCATACTCAATCGGAGGATTACCGTAGTTCGAGAAGGATGCAAAATCATCATTGGAATCCACGGCCGAGATTGTCCATACGTTATCATATTCAACGCGAGCCGGTGATGAGTTGTTCGCATCAGCGCCGTCGTTACCTGCTGCAAGAGCAAAATAGATACCCTGGTCAGCAGCATTTCGGACCGCATCATCAACAGCTTGCGAAGTGCTTCCACCAAGACTCATATTGGCTACGTCGCCGGCAGAAGCATTGGCGGCTACATAATCGATACCATCAATTACATTGGAGTAGGTTCCACTTCCATCGCTGTCGAGCACTTTCACACCTACAACGGAAGCTCCAGCTGCAACACCAATCACATCAATGTCGTTGTCCAGCGCGGCAATAGTACCTGCCACATGGGTGCCGTGCCCATTGCCGTCATCCGCCCCTTCCGAGGGTACAAAAGACGTACTTTGCTGTGTATCCACATTCAGATCGTCGTGATCAAGATCCACTCCGGTATCGATAATCCAGGCTGTACCCGAACTGGCCACTGCTCCGCCTACACGGTCAATGCCGTACGGCGTCTCTTGCGGATCACCGCCGCCGGTATCACAGTTGATGCCGAAATAAATGCACCAGAATGAATCGGTAGCACTGGGCGGCGAAAGCATAACGATGCGATCCTGCTCGATATACTTGATCTCTTTATCGTTTTGCAGACTTTTGAGCTGTTGATCCGAAAGCGAAGCCGCAAAACCGCCGAGAGCATTCTTGTATCGACTTTTGACAGCCGTGTTGTCGATCTTGTGCTTAGACAACATGTCATCGATTTGCCGATTCCTTTTAGCCACAGTCGTCTTGCTTTGGCTCACCTTGTCCTCGAATACGACGATGTATTCGCCGGGAATCATCTGACCTTGCTTATTTTGCACCCGTTCTGCCTTTTCTTCTAAGGAAGGTTCGTCTTGATTCTCTTTGTTAATATTAGTCGGTTGATCGCAACCTGTCATTACCAGAAGGGCAACAACAACGATTGCGCTTAGTTTATTTAGAGTTCTTGATAGCATAGATACCCTAACTTTTATTAGAATTACGCCCATTTTTGGGCATTTACGAGGCAACAGAAATTTTCCCACGGAATTATTTACTTATAACACTCTGTGCCCCATTAGTTTACACGAGTTAACAAATTGGCCACTGTTACAAATTTGTTATTCTGTCGAGTACACCCGCTGCACCGGTATTACAAATTTCAGATGTTCAGAACCACCAAATTTATATTATGTTATTTTTCACTCATGGCGAAGGGATTCTAAGGCAGATTTGCGCTGCTACAGGGGTTCCGTATATTATAATTTTGAAATTATTCAATAAGGATTTGTTGCTATTCGGCAACAAGTTGAGCTTTTGTTAGATCTTAGCATTCCCAATGCAAAATCTGGTCACTTTTTTACAACAGCGCCTGTCCCGACCACTGCCGGGCCGGGAGGCACAAATTAAAATGGCACCGGAACCCGTTTCAGGGGGCGAACACCGGCAGATGGATCCTCCCGCCCATGCCAATATCAGCAGGGTATTGGTACTCTTCTTTCCCAATGAGAAGCAAAAGCCCGAGCTTGTGCTCACTGTACGTAGCCACGATATCGATCACGGCGGACAAATAAGCTTTCCCGGCGGACGTGCTGAAGAAGGTGAGTCCAGTGCAGAAACCGCCTTGCGGGAAGCAAAAGAAGAAATCGGCATTAATCCCGATACCGTTACTATTCTGGGGCAGCTCAGCGACCTTTACGTTCGGCACTCTAATAACTTGGTCACCCCGGTTGTTGGAGTTATGAACAACCGACCCGATTTTGACATAAATCCCCTTGAAGTGGCTGAAGTGTTTGCCATCGAAGTCGACTCATTGTTGCACAAAAAAAACCTCACCGTTGAAGACTGGGATTTAAGCAGATATACTTACCGCGTACCCTACTGGGATATCCACAACGTGCCGCTGTGGGGTGCCACCGCCATGATGTTAAATGAATTGCTAGAATTAATCAGAGAATTTAAAAACAGCTGAAGCATCAAATATGAGCTCTCACCAATGTACCCTTTGTGGACTTGAGACTCCGTCACCTCCAATCACGGATGAAGATACTCAAGGTGTTTTTTGCTGCTCAGGATGTCTGCATGTATATCAGCTGTTGGATGAGCTGGAGGAAGAACAGGCCGAAGAGCTTCGTCAACAGACGATACGAGCACGGAAAAATGAGAACCAGAATTCTTCTATTCCCCAAAACTGCAAAGAGGCATTTTTTAAGGTCGATGGGATGCACTGTGCCACCTGCGAATCTTTTGTGGAATCTGTTGCTACACGAAAAAAAGGCATTTATAAAAGTGAAGCCAGCTATGCTTCCGAGATGCTAAAAGTTTACTACGATCCTGATGAGGTGACACCAGAACATATCCCGGGTTCATTGAGCAAAATGGGATATGAGATCTATGATATCAATGAGGAAGGAAACAGAGATGACTTGAATGAACTAGGCCGATTAATCATGGGCGGATTCCTGGGCATCATAGGATTATTACTCTACAGCCTTTTCCTATACCCATCCTATATCAGTGGCGAAGGATTTGTGCCGCTGACAGCCGAGGAGCAATTTTTCTTCATCTCCAATATCTTTGTAATGACCTCCTTTGTGCTGTTCTATACAGGCTACCCGATTCTACGAGGAGCATGGGTCTCAATTTCAGTTTTAAAACCCAACATGGATCTCCTTATCACAATCGCTGCGGTAAGCGCATACCTGTACAGCTTTGGCGCTCTTTTAACGGGAACCACGGAGGTCTATTTTGATGTGACGATGGCTATTATCCTGGTCGTTTCCATTGGCAACTACTACGAAAAAAGGATAAAAGCCGGCAAATATGACCTCTTGGCTGACCTGACAGAGAAATCAATTGACCATGCCCATGTCCGAAGAAATGGGCAACTTAAAAAAATTTCTGTTTCAGACATTCATCCGGATGATGAAATTGTAGTGAAAGCGGGAGAACGAATCCCCGTAGACGGAACTGTGACGGGAGGAGAGGGCGTTGTAAACGAAGCACTCATGACTGGGGAATCAAAACCGGTAAGCAAAAAAAACGGGGATAAGGTACTAAGCGGAACCATCTTAACACAAAATTCACTGACGATTCAGACCGACGAAGAAGTCAAAAGTACGCTCGATCAGTTGATACAGCTCATGTGGAATATTCAATCGTCTCGGGGAGGCAAGCAGCGGCTGGCAGATCGTATAGCGGCCTACTTTGTTCCGGCGGTTCTGCTGCTGGCCATTATTACCTTTGGCTACCAACTTCTCGGCAGTACTTCGGCCACTGAGGCGCTGCTGTCTGCCCTGGCCGTCCTTATCGTATCCTGTCCCTGTGCACTGGGTTTAGCTACTCCACTGGCTATTGCCTCCGGTTTGAAAAGCGGATTAGAGCATAACATCATCTTTAAAACTGCTGCGCTCTTTGAACAAGAGTCCGCAGATATGGTCGCTTTTGACAAAACGGGAACTTTGACTACGGGAACTATGCATCTGATCGATAAAGGAACAAATAACCTCGCACTCGAATATGCTGCCGAGCTGGAACAACTATCTTCGCACCCGATTGCCCAACCGATTGCTAAGGAAGCCAAACAAAAGATTGAGGCAATAAACAATTTCAAAAGCTATTCAACAGGCGTTTCGGGTGAGATTAATGGCGTTGGAGTTTTTGTTGGAAAGCCCGAATGGCTCAGCGAAATCGGCTTTGCGATAGATTCCGAACTGGTGACTACCATTGAACAAAAGCGTTCTCAGGGCAATATCCCGGTAGGCGTAGCCTGGGATGGAAAAGTCCACAGCCTGCTTGCCGTGGGAGATCTGCTAAGAGAGGATACCCTTGATGCTATTACAACCCTGAAAAGGGATAACAAGAAAATAGCACTGATAACCGGTGACAGTAAAGAGGCCGGGGAAGCAATGCAGCAACAACTGAATACCGACTTTTTGTTCAGCGAAATTCGTCCGGAATCAAAATCCAATATTATAAGAAAGCTAAAAAAGCTTGGAACAGTGGCCATGGTTGGAGACGGCAGTAATGATGCACCTGCCCTGGCAGAAGCAGATCTCGGCATCGCTTTTGGTGATCTGACAGCTATTGCAGCTGAATCAGCCCAAATTGTGATACCTGGAAACCGTCTTACACTTGTACCGGCTGTATTTGAAATAATCAGAAATACTAAAAATCGTATCCATCAAAATCTGGGATGGGCTTTCCTGTACAATATCATAACCATTCCCCTTGCAATCGCGGGAGCTATAAATCCGCTTTTTGCCGCACTGGCAATGGCTGCAAGCAGTTTACTTGTGGTTAGTAACTCATCCCGAAAGATGAAGATAAGCCCAGCCGGTAGCTAACGTTGTGTTTTTCTGGTATATCGAACGGGAATACTACCCAGTGGAACTTCTTCGTGAATATTGCGAACTGAATCCTCAGTTATCAACTCTTTTCCACTCAAGTATAATTTCACCGGAACTTGCCCATTCGGCAGGGTCCAGCGCATACTTTTTGACTGAGATGCCGACCACTCTTGGCCCCTTCGTAGTAGGTCACCATTCTTTAGTCTCAGGCTGTCGACCTTTACCAAGGGTGTAGCTTGCATTGTAGTGTCCGAGGGGCGAAATTCAAGTTCAAACACCCACTCCTGAGCACTTACGTTAATCTGCATACCAGAAATCACCACTGGATAATTACTTTTCGTAAAAAGCGTGTCACCCTCTGTAAACTCTACAGCTTGGTCAGGCTGACTTCTTCTTTGTACCTGGTCTGTCTTATCATTGAAAATCTGAACATTAACCAGATTGAAAAGCGTTAACAGCTCAACCAGCACGGGAATGCCTATCCCTATAATAATAAGAGTACGGACCAGTGTTTTATTAGATCCTTCCTCGCTATTGGATGTCTCGCTATTAGTCATAGATTCCTTGTAGGAGCAAAACAATTACTTCAATATAGGCTGATGTCCCAAAGATACGCTTTTATCAGTCAGGACATCAGCACTGTGATAACCACTTTCGATAAATCAGGAAGGCCTTGGCAATGCGCCGGGTTCAAAGATACCGTCTTGTATCATTTCCCAAAGCGGGAACGAGTACGCCAACAGAACCAGAATAAGCGCCAGTGCAAACCAAAGTTTCATATTGTCAAGTACCGCAGGGGTATGCTCAACGCCTGAAAGTGGCTCGGGGATATAGTCGTCAACGGGCTTATCAGATTTTTCTCCGGCCAACCAAGATGTTGTAATTACCCATAGAAACAAAATAAGTGAGATAAGCAAAATTGTACCTCCAATGGCAATTTGCCACTTCATCTCGCCCATCGTTCCAAAAACAGGGTCAAAACTCATCGCATTAGTATTAAACTCAGGTTCGGCCGTACGTCTCGGTACTCCTGCCAACCCTGCCCGGTGCATAGCATTCGACATTAATGTCATTCCCAAGAACCATGTATAAGGCTGAATTAATGCCAGAGTCTTAAATTTCAGTTTTCGACCAGTCAGCTGTGGTACCAACCAATAGCTGATAGCCATAAAGGTAAGTGCTACAGCGGTCCCCACCGTTAAGTGAAAGTGGCCTGGAATCCAAAGCGTATTATGAATGAGGAGATTGACATTCATTCCGGCATTTATCATTCCGCTGAATCCTCCAGCTGCAAACATAATTCCAGCCAAAGCACATCCCACAAAAGCAGGCCTGTCCCACGGGAGCTTGCCAACCCACGCAAAATATCCCTTTCCTCCACGCTGCCGGGCGCCGTGCTCCATGCTTGCAACAACGGTAAAAAGTGTCATCAGGCTGGGCAACAATAACAGCATGGTCGTAGCCATGGCATAAAACTTGAATCCGAGCGAAATGCCGGCATCAGCATACTGGTGGTGATACCCAACGGGCGTAGATAGGATCAGGAAAATAATAAACACAATACGGGTCATCGAGTCGCTGAACAAGCGTCCGCCCGAAAGTTTGGGAAGAATAGCATACCATACATAATAGGCCGGCAAAAGCCAGAAATACACTACCGCATGACCAAAGAACCAAAACAGTGTTCGCGGCAACAGGGGTTCAATTTCAACTACCCATCCCAGTGACCAGGGAATTAACAAACCAACCACTTCAATCGCCAGACCAATGGTACAGACGTACCACATCAGCATGGTAAACAAGGTCATAAAGGTCAGAATGGGAATCCGGTCAGTGGGATTTTCTTCACGCCATTTTCTGTATGACCAAAACCAGTCGGCCCCGGCCATCCAGGATCCTATAAGCACGAGTGCCAAACCAATGTAAAACATCGGGTGGGCCTGCAAAGGCGGATAGAATGTATACAGTACAGCTGCTCTTATAGAGCCATTGGGAACCAACCCGCCCAGAATGGCAACAGCAGCCATCACCAGACCAATCGTCATAATCCAAAACCAAGACCATGTAAAGGTCATATTTTCTGGCTCACGCTCCAGGCTGCGCGTGACCCCCCAAACAAAAAGTCCGGCAATAAAAAAGGTGGTAAAAATAAGAGCCAGCAGCACACCATGGCCGGTAAGCAACGTATAGTATTCGCCAGAATTAAAGAAGCCTCGGAAGACGCCGGTGCGGTGCAAAGCTTGTATAAAGCCAAAAAACCCACCGAGACCCAGCGCTATAAAGGCTACGATAAAGTTGGCTTTTGATACTTTTGCCGCTTTAGGAAACTTATGTAAAAATGTCATTGTACAAGATTACTTTTATCAAACTCGGATTTAGGTACAACTTTTATTTTACCTTCCATGATGTGGTGTGCAGGCCCGCAATATTCATTGCATACGAGACCGTACTCTCGAGACTCAGGAAAAATTGTCGTCAATTTAGCAACCTGACCAGGTATCGACATCGTATTTATATTGGTTCCTGCAACTTCAAAACCGTGTAGTACATCGGGACTTGTAATATAAAATGTCACCCTGGTATTTGCCGGAACCGTTATAGGACGAGCCGTTCCGGGTTGAAAAGCAAACTGTATCGTTTGGACGTAAACTTCATATTCCGTCTGCCCATTCTTAGTCACTTTCCGAACACCGGGTGTACCAAATTCTGTTTCTCCCAAATTTTGGGGATCAATCGTTTGATAGTCTCCAATTACCTTGAGATCCATTGCCACAAACCCATAAATGACGCTTGCGATAAAAAAGGCAATCAGACCAAAGGAGAGTTTAATCCAAAAGCGTTCAAACTTGTGTATATGCATAGGTCTACTCTAATTTTGTTACTCAATGATAGAAGGTGCGTTCCCACCAAACTCCACGAAATACATGAACAACCACATCAGTACCACCAAACCAAGATACATTAGGGTAAAGGTAAGCGTACCTTTGGGTTGATACTCTTCGATGCCAATCTCGCGTTCGATTTCCGGATTTTGTTGCTCCCAGCTTTGGGAAGGATCCGATTTATTGGAAGAGCTACTGTTGTTTTCAGCCATAGCAACAACTTTTCTTGAAAAGATTTTTCAGAAGAGAAACTAACTACTATTGGGATTCAAGATCAAATTTTATAACCAATTTAGATCATTTATTTACAATTATTTTACCATCAGAAGTTCATGCACTATTAACATGTATCAGGTTGAACTATGAAACTGACAGCGATCCAAAGTCAAGGTCACTTGTATTTCTTATCGCAAAGAAGCCGAATCCACAAGCTGATTATCCGATTGGTCGTGTACTGCGTAGTCAAACCCCTGTTGAATGCTGTAGCCGCCAACTTGGCCCTGCTTATTAATAGCAATAAATCCTACCTGTATACCATCGACTGAGTCGTTGTTTTGGACAATACGCTGCACCGCTCGCTTACAGGCCTCTTCCGGGGAATCACCGCGCCGCATATTTTCCACCACCAGATGGCTACCACAGATACGGATCACCTCTTCTCCAACACCTGTTCCTGCGGCGGCACCCACAGCATTATCGACAAACAAGCCTGAGCCAATGAGTGGAGAATCGCCCACCCGGCCGTGCATTTTCCAGGCCGTGCCACTTGTGGTACAAGCCCCCGAAAGATTGCCCTGCTTATCCAACGCCAACATCCCTATGGTATCATGATTTTCAACATTCACTTCGGGATTATATTCGGCCTCTTTTTTCCACTCCCGCCAGTCGTTCTTCGATTCTTCGGTAAGCAGATCGGTCTTTTCAAAACCCTGCGACAGTGCAAAATCGAGCGCTCCTTCCCCGACCAGCATCACATGGGGGGTCTCTTCTTTAACCTGACGAGCTACTGAAACGGGATGTACAATATGTTGAAGCGCACCTACTGAGCCACATCTCTGGTTATGATCCATGATGCAGGCATCCAGCGTCACAAAACCATCGCGGTCGGGACGTCCGCCCAACCCTACCGTTCGCACATCGGGATCCGCTTCGGTCACGCGAACACCGGCTTCGACGGCATCCAGCGCCGATCCATTGTCAGCCAACACGTTCCAGGCAGCTTTATTGGCCTCAATGCCGTGATTCCAGGTTGAGATAACGACTGGCTTATTGACCTTGCCCGAGAATGAAGAAGACGACGATGACGCCCATTTTTTAAAGGGAACCAATCCTCCCAAGGCCGTTAACTTCAAAAAGCTCTTGCGACTAATCATAGTAACGATATTTTGGGATGAAAATTCATTGCAATTTGTTGGCAGCTGTTTGCCCCACCTCCATACCAATGGCGATGCCCATGCCGCTGAGTCCAGCCGCTATGTAACGACACTGATCTACTTGTTCGATGAGGGGGGTCTTAGTTGGCGTAAAACCCATAATGCCCGACCACTCATGCTCAATTTGCCAGCCGGTAGGTAACTGTAAAATATTGCTTACAAAATCGACTAAATAGTTTTTGATCTTATCATTGGTACCGAATTGATCTGTTTCTTCGGTCTCCTTGTCTCGATTTCGGGCCCCGCCAATCAACAGCCGCTGACCAATATTTCGAAAATAAATGTACCCTTTGTCGTGATGGAAAATGCCTTTCCAGGGAAGCTCCTCCTGCTTATTGGTGACCAGCACAAAACCGCGCGTCGGTTCAATATCTATCTCTGGAAGCAATCGATGCACAAAACCGTTGGCCGCAAAAAGAATCTTATGGGCATTGAGGGTGGGCCCCTCTTCGATCAGCATCCGTCCTTGTGGCGTCGTTTCTTTCACCTTGCTATTCCATTTAATTTCGATCCCGGCCTCGCTCACCGCCTGGGCCAGCTGCTGCATCATGCGCCCGGGATGCAGTGCCCCTTCCAGCCGGTTGCGGATTACAGGGTACCCCGCAATCTCATGGGATTCATATACTTTTTCTTCACCGACCAGCTCCTGCAACCACCTGTTAAAACGATCAATTTCAGGAGCCACTTTATCAAATTCGTCTTGGGATTTAAAAAACTCATAGCCGCCACAGTGCTCATAGCCTATGGCTTCTTCACCAAGCGTCTCCTTCAGCAACTCCAGTCCATTGTATCTTCGTTTTATACGCCTGCGGATATTCTCTTCGGATTCTTTTTCCATATCAGCGAGATGTTCGCCAATAGATCCCACGCAGGCAAAGCCGGCATTACGTGTACTAGCTCCCTGAGGGATGAAACCGCGTTCCAGCACCGCCATCCGGGCATTGGGATGGGTTCGTTTATAAAAAAGTGCTGTTGACAATCCTACAATGCCGCCACCTACAATAAGTAAATCATAAGGCCGCAGAAAAGAATCTTGTTCCCAAAATGATGAGCTATTCATTCTTGTCAGTCATTTATTAATAGGAAAATACAAACTTGAATATGCAATCCATTTTAACTTCAAAGCTATTATTTCGAACTCATAACCAATACCTACTTGCCAATATTCTGAAATACCAGCGAAGCCATCAGGGAAGCACCCGTCTTAAAGCACTCTTCATCAATGTTGTATTGTGAATGGTGCCACGAATAGGTAGAGCCGGTTTCTTTACGCCCGCTCCCCAAAAAGAAAAATGCACCGGGAAACTCCTGCTGGTAAAAGGCAAAATCTTCGCCGGCCATAATGGGATTATCCAGCAGCTTCACATTTTCGTCTCCCCGCAATTGGCTCGCAGAATTAATCACATTCTCAGTGGCCCAATCGGTGTTGATGACAGCCGGATAACCGTAATCAAAATCAAAGGTATAAGCACCGCCGGCGGCCTCAGTTACCCCTTTGACAATAGCTTCAATCCGATCGCGAATCATGTCGGCAGTTTCTTGACCAAAAGTACGAACCGTACCCAGCATTTCCACTTTTTCGGGGATGATATTATGAGCAGATCCCCCGCTAATTTTACCTACTGTAACCACCGCCGGTTCGGTGGGATCAACATTGCGACTCACAATGGACTGTATCTGATCAACTACCTGCGAAGCCATCACAATGGGATCCACTGCCTGATGGGGAGCCGCGGCATGACCGCCCTTGCCAATAATTTCGATTTTAAACTCATCTGGACGTGCCATCATTGGGCCTTTGCGTATAGCTATCTGCCCCGGCTCCAGGTTAGGATAGGAGTGTAACCCATAAATTACATCAACCCCCTTTTCCTGCAGGTAGCCGGTTTCGCAGAGAAGACGACCTCCGCCCGGAAGCTTTTCTTCGGCCGGTTGAAAAATAAGCAGTACCGTACCTTCAATTTCCTCTTTTAATTCCGATAATATTTGAGCAGTCCCCAGCATATTAGCGGTATGTCCATCATGGCCGCAGCAGTGGGCCACCCCCTCATTTTGGGACAGGAAATCCTGCTTGTGCTCTCCTTCCTCCGCAATAGGCAATGCATCAATATCGGCGCGTAGTGCCACCACTCGGTTGCCCGGTTTCCCCCCTTCAATAATGCCCACACATCCCGTATCCAATGGGCGATCAACCTGGATATCTAGCGCTTTCAGCTTATCAATAATAAATTGCGTGGTCTCGTGCTCTTGAAAACTCAGCTCCGGGTTGCGATGCAAATGGCGACGAATTTCTACCATCTCATCGTGATGGGCTTCAGCCTTTTCCGTAAATGTTCGTGCTTCCATATTGGTTTTATTAAATCATTGAAATATCTGCAACTGAAAATAGGAATTTTATCGTAAGTCCCTTAGAATATTTCGAAACATCCCAACCGATGCTACGTAAGCTTTTTGAAGTGTTTCCAGCGCAATATCAATGATCTAATTTTTTTCCTATGAACAAGAGCAACATATCCTGGGAGATTGTTCTGGCCGGCCTGGCATTTATTGGGATCGGCATTTACCTGTTTAATCATAATACGTCTTCATCCCCCAAGTCCTCTTCGGCTGGTGTTTGGCACTCCGAACATGAGGCCCCTCAACCACCTTCGCCTACCAGCCTGCCGGGAGCTATCGTCATTGACCTGGATAATCTTGAGAGCCTTCAGAATCTCGAAAACCTCAAGAATCTGCGTAACCTGAAAAATTTAGAAAACCTTAAAGACCTCGAGATTGAATTAAAAAATCTGGATAAACTTATCGAAAAACACACCCAGCGCGATCAGGTGCAAGAAAGTGTGGAAAAAAATCTGAAGGAACTGGAAACTGAGCTTCAAAAAATTGAAAAGGCTGACTTTAATGTAAAGCTTCGGAACCAAAAGGTATACATCAATAAAAATTACAATGTCGTTGAGGCTCAGTGGTCAGAAGTAAGTCCCGGTGTTTTTGTATTTCGGGAATCCTTTCCGGTTGATAATATTCAGTCGATGGATCTAGAACTTGGCTTTGGAAACCTAAATATCGTAGGCAGCAACCGAGAGACCGGTGAAATTACGCTACGGGCAACCGGCAATGTGGAGGATCCGGCAAACTTTTCAAAGCGGTTAAACATCCAGAAAAACCTAACCGCACCGGGAGCTAAATTTTCGGTAACCTCAGCTGGCGGCAATGATATTTCTGATCGTATCAATCTCGAAGCAACGCTAACGCTGCCCAATACTGCCAAAGTCGTCGCCAATACCGCGGGCGGACACATCAACGCCAATAATTTGAGAAACCAACAAAACTTGACAACTTCTGGCGGACATATCACACTCTCTAGCATCGAAGGAGAAACCGTAGCCGAGACCGACGGCGGGCATATCACCTGCGACCGGATTTCTGGAAATACGATACTTTCTACCGGCGGAGGCCACATTAAAGTTAATAAGTCCAGTGGCTCACTGACAGCTAAAACCGGCGGCGGTCACATCGAGATTCAGCAAGCCAGCGGAAGTGTCATTGCCAAAACATCCGGGGGAAACATCTCGAGCACTATTCAGCAAGCCGATGGTCCCCTAAAATTCTCTACATCAGCCGGCAACATCACGCTGGGATTACCTGAAACGATCCAGGCAAATCTTGACATTACCGGCTCATCCGTTAGTTTATCAGATGCATTTAATTTTAGCGGTAATCAAAACAAAGGAAGCATTTCCGGTACCATCAATAAAGGCGGCGTGCCTGTTGTAGTCAGTTGCGGATACGGAAATGCAACTATCAACACTAATCAATAATGACCGACGATTCATCTGAGGAATCGAAACTTGTAGAAACACGGGATGGCTCCCATACTGTTTACTCCTCTCGCTTTGACCAGCACTACCACAACCCCAATGGCGCTATAGCTGAAAGCCGGTATGTGTTTTTCGAAAAAACAGGTCTGCTGAACAATCTTAACAATCGTGACCAATTGACTATTTTGGAAGTAGGGTTCGGCACGGGGCTCAATTTACTCTTACTGATGGATTACTGCCTAAACCAAGATTCCCCCACTAAAATAGATTATTACTCCGTTGAAGGATTTCCATTGAGTCCTGAAGTAGCGAAAGACTTCAATTACAGTGAGTACTTAAGTCATCCCAACTTAACCAACCAGATAGGCACTATCTTCGGCAACCTGTCGGGAGGGATGAACCATTTTGAGATCACTGAGAACCTCACATTGCACCTTTTTTATGGGATGTTTGAGGATTTTAAGTCCGATAACCTACAAGCCAACTACATTTTCCACGATGCCTTTTCACCGGATGCCAATCCTGACCTGTGGAGCGGAGAAGTGTTTCAAAAACTCAAACAGCTAAGTGCCAACGATGCAATGCTCTCCACCTACTCGGCGGCATCTTCTGCGCAAGGTGCGCTAGCCTGGGCGGGATGGAAAGTCGCCAAAACGCGGGGAGCACTAGGTAAACGAGAGATGATCCTTGCCGCACTGGATGCTGATCGGCTGAGCGATCATAAACGCATCAACGAAGAGCGGTATGCCCAACGCTACGAAGAAGGCGATTTTGACTGACAAGCCCTTCATCTGATGACTGGATTTGTCGCCTGATGAATAGTAATTACATCTACCTCAAGTATCTGTATCATCTTCACTCCAGCTTGGGATGCAGATGGGCGGCAGATCCTGAAACTAGTTCAGGATGACACGAGGCAATAATCATTTCATCTTCATTTTAAAGCTAAGCTTGGGAACCAAATAACAGACAAAGCCTCCTGTGCTAAGCAAAAACAAAGTCTTGCAATTGTCATTTCGAGCCTAAGCGAGAAATCTTTGTTTGCTTGTATTGCTAAAGATCTCCCACCGGTTGAGATGCTTAACTAGAATGACAAGACCATCCACCTCTATTCATCAGACCACAAACCTAGTGATCAAATGAATAATTATCTCTCCTTCTCCTGGAACCGTCGCAGCAGGCGTCCCAAAAACTTATTTGCATAAACCTTGTTGATGTGATCCATATCGGCCAAGAGCACCAGTCGCTCTTTACTGCGCGAGAACGCTACATTGAGCAGTCGCGGCACGGCCAGCCCGTTTTTCTCTTCGTCAAAGGGACGCACTGAATAGTGACGGCGGCGACCATACTGCTCCTCGCCACTCATCACCGTATCAAAAATAATTACATCCTTTTCGCGTCCCTGGAAGGTATGGATCGTCCCCACCTCGATGACACCAAGATCATTTTCGTACAACCTGCTGCGAATATCGTATACCGTGCTCCGGAAGGGCACGATGATGCCCACCTCTTCGACCGGCACCTGGTTCTTCAGCACCAGCTTCTTTACCATCTTGATGAGGATGTGCATGTGCACCTCATTAACGGGACTAAACCCCTTGCCTTCATCCTTCTGAGTCAGCACCGGGCCATATTTCTGACTATCGATCACATTAACAGTCGTATGCGAACTCTGCTGCTGCTTGATCATTGGATCGGCTTCCTCATTGGGCTGTGCCGTCTTCAGGCGTCCCTCATAGAAAACCGAACTCAGCACTTCGGCCAGATCTTCATTCATCCGGTACTGCGTGTCGTAGAAGGTAGTTAGGGGGCGATTTTTGTCGTGCCATTCAAACAAGTCCTCGGTCGTATCAGCTCCCGAGGCAAAAGTAAAAATATCTTCCTCTAAAAAGTTACGCGCCTGGCTATCATCAGTCAACGCAATAGGCGGCAGCTGCATGGGATCGCCCACAACCACCACATGCGACGTCGCCTTGGCTGCCAGCACCATCAGGTAAGGCAAATTGGCCATCGACGCCTCGTCAATCACCACCGCATCAAACTGCTGCCCGTCAAATAGATCGGAAGTACAAACTTTGGCCAGCGTCGTGCCAACTAACTGCTTACGCTCCAGCTCTACCCGCTCGTTGACCGTCAGCATCTGGTCAATCTTTTCCTCGAGCGCCGCTTCTCCCCCGTGCTCATCAATGCGTTCGCCCAGCATATTTATACGCTGATCCAGCTCGGTAGGGACCTCTTCACCGTGATCCATCAGGTTATCGATCTCTTTTTGCAGCTTCTGGTATTCCCCCAACAGGTTATCCAGATTTCCCGCCTGCTCTTTCTGCTGATTTTCTTTCTGCTGGATATGCTGCTCAAACAGCACCTGCTCGAGACGCTCGCTTTCCAAGGCCATCTCTCCAAATCGTGTTACCTTTTCTTCGAGATGCTCTTTCTCTACAGCGGTGAGCGCCTGCAGCGCGCTGAGCAATCCCACATCCACGGCCCGGTTCGTGTTGGCCGCAAACAGCACGCGCTTCCCTTTGATCAGGTAGTTGGCAATCATGAATCCCAGCGTGGAGGTTTTGCCGGTGCCCGGCGGCCCCCAGACGTAGAGCACTTCGTTTTGCAGCGACTTTATCAGTGACTCGTGCTGGGAATCGTTGCGCCGGCTGTCATCCAGCACCCGAATGGTGTCGTCATCAGTATGATGTTCGTCGGCATCGGGATAAAACAGCTGCCCCATCCGCTCGCGGTCTTCCTTGGCCTCTTTGTCGAGCAGCTTTTCGAGTTCCATCCGCAGGCGTCGCAGCACAAAATCGTTCTCCCACTCGATGTGGACCTTTGGCAAGGTAGCACCAAAATTATGTGGAAAATGAAGTACTACTTTCTTGTCGTCCACCTCCACCGGATAAAGCTCCAGCTCATCCTCATGATCTTCCATCTCACCGGAGATCACTTCGGCAAACTTCAGCGAAGTATTCTGCGACTCAAACTCATAGTAAAAAGTATTCGGCGGATGATCCTCCCGCCGGCTCCCATCAAACAACACATCCTTGGCCGGTTTTTCGCGGACGGTATCAATTTCGGAACTCACCGCCTCCAGCGCCCGCTTGATGAGTTTTTTTAATTTCTTATCGTTGCTCATGTATCAACCAAAAGTTTCACAATTCTTAATTTCTATTGGCAAAAGGTTACGTTTCCCTTCTCACGTCTGCAGTTTGCAATCTACTTATACAAATCATCCAAATTCGCATCAGCCAACTCTACAAATAGCTTGCTCACCTTTTCAGTGACCGCCTCAAAATAAGCTTCTCCTTTCTCTGCCGTAGCCTCTTTGGGATTTCCAACGCCGGTGTCCTCGGTCACTTGCGACCACTGACGTTCAGCCCACGCCCAATCCTCACGCAGTGCCTCAATGCGATACTCTTTAGCAGAACCATCGCCGGCCTCGTCGAGTGGACGCACCAACTCGGGGCGCAGATACATCACCAGACTCGTCTCCATCTCATCAGCGTGGTCGCCCTCAGGATGATCGAAGAATTTGTTTTTGTCCACCGACTGGAACCAGTTGCAAAAACTGATAAACATGTCCGGATATTTGACACCCAGCTCACGGATCAGCGGCTTAAAATTATTACCTCCGTGACTGTTCAGCACCAGCAATTTTTGGATGCCCTGTCGGTCCAGTACTTCAATGATATCATTCAACACCGCCGCCTGCGTGCTGGGATGCATGTTGATATCCAGCGGAATATCAGTCTGACCAGTATTGACGCCAAACGGAATAGCCGGCAGTATCATAATCTTTGCGCCCTGCTCCCAAGCCCGCCTACCCGCTTCTTCGGCAATAGCTTCGCCCTCAATCACATCCGTAGCATACGGTAGGTGGTAGTTATGGGCCTCAGTAGCGCCCCAAGGCAAAATCGCCAGCTCCACCTGCTGTTTCTTCAGCGTTTTATAATTGCTCTCAGCTAAAATATATGGACGCACTTCCATTTTTAATTCTATATTGAAAATTCATAATTCTACTGGTCCCACAACTCCGCCCGGATGGTGTCGGCACTCCGCTCAGAAATGCTATATTCGAGCTTCGTCCGCTTCTTTTCGGGCACCTTTTTTTCCACAAGCTTGGCACTTTCAGAGGTGTACAAAATCAGATCGGTCTCCCGTACAAACAGCGGCAACGAACTTCCATAGGTCGCCCCCGCCACAAAGGATCCGCCAAACTTAATACTCACTTTCAGCTCGTCAATAATTTTTGGGATGGTCTCATCATCCGCCGTGACCAAGCCAATAGTGTCGATGGCCGCCCGGTCTACGATAGCCAAAAGCGTATCGGGATTAATGCTGTAAACAATAGGCAGCAAGCGTCCCTTTTGGGCAAAATCGCGAAACTTGTTCACCAATTGCAGAGGTACAAACAGGGCATCGTATTTGACCGTCTCGTTATACTGCATAGCGTTGAGCACCTGGCTGCGCACCCCCACCTCTTTTTTGATGGCATCGGCAATCATCCGTCCCAGCTCATTGGTCTCCCCGATGCTGGCGCAGGTCTCAATACGGTCGGGCCAATCCATATAGCTGAGCTGCTCCTGGAACAGTTCATCAATCTCCGACTCATCGAGTCCATAGCCGATCAGTTCCTCGAGCAGTTTTCGCATCTTTTCGGCCCCTACTTCCAGTCGGTCGGCCTTGTCCAAGTTGGTGTTCTGTCGCTCCACGATAAAACCCTTGCCGCGTTCGCCCCGGATCAACCCCTCATCCGCCAGGATATGGTATGCCTTGCGCACAGTGTGGAAACTGGATTCCAGCTGCCGGCCCAACTCACGTGTAGAAGGCAGCGTTTCGCCCACCTGGAACTGCTTTGTAGCAATCATCAGACGGATACGATCGGCGATGTATTTAGCAGAGGTCTTCACGAAAGTGAATTAAGTTCAAAAAGTACAATGCCACAAAATAGGAGTTTCACTACTCATTCTCATAAGGAGATTCGAACAAAAAAGCCTATCTCGAAAGACCCGTATTGACGATATCGAAACAAAGCGAGAGATCCATCTAATTTTTTGTTGTACTTATCCATCAGCTTGTAAAACACTCTCTTCATAATATTTATATCCTGTTTTACTTAATTCGGCTTCGTCGCTATCCATCGACTGTGCTTTCTTGAAACTTTTCAAAAATTTGCAACCTAAATATCATATTTTGAGAACTCACTATTTGGCCCACTTTTAAAGCACGGTTGCTTTTCCCCCCATACTTTAAAACATTGAGCATTCAATATTTGTCGGAGTGGGTACAAGAACCAAAGTTCAGTAAAGAGAGTTACTATTTTCAAATTTGGTAAAAATACCAGTCTTGCTCTTCTGGGAGCTGCCTTTTTTATCGTCGGGATAATCAGTTTTTCTACGGGCACCTTTAATGCCTTGGACCGCCTGATCTTGGATTACAAGTTCCGATATCTACAGCAGGAGGATCCCAATGATGAGATTGTGCTCGTTACCATTGATGAGAAGAGCCTCTCATATTTTAACAAAAATGACATGTACTGGCCATGGCCGCGCGAGTTTTATCACATTATCACCGATTATTTCAATAACTCCGGGGCTAAACTCGTGGTTTTCGATATCCTGTTTGACACCCCTGACTTTGATCGCCGTAACCTGTCGGGCAGTCACAGCGACCAACGATTTCAACAATCGCTGGAGCAGGCAAACAACAGCATATTGGCCTTTAAAACGACAGTTACCGGCGACTCGATTAATCCCACCGCCAATCAATTTTCACAGATAGAGCAATGGGATATAAAAAACAAGTCGCCCTATCAACAGTCACACTTGCTTACCTCGCGGCCATTAGAAAAATTTGCAGAAGTGGCTCGAGGTCTGGGTAATACCCTCATAAGTCCTGATGAGGACGGCCTGATCCGATCTGTGCACTTGTTCGACAGCCTAGCTCACAAAGGCTACGTGCCTGCCCTTTCGATGGCGGCCTATCTAGAGCTTAAACCTGACAGTATTAGTTTATCGTGGACCGATGATGGCCTGCGTGTCGGCAACACCGAAATACCATTGCAAGAGTCCGGTGACTATCTCATTAACTGGTACGAAAAGGGCGGAGTAGTCGATGGGACTTTTCCCTACTATTCGTTTCATGCTATTGTGCAAAGCGCCATCCAAAAAAAGAGAGGACTGTCGGATGATTCGCTTAATGTACCGCCCAATACCTTTGATGATAAAATTGTGCTTGTGGGAGCCTCGGCAGCTGGACTTGGCGACATCAAAAGTACGCCCATGAGCTCGTTGGAAGCCTTCCCGGGCATGGAAATTCAGGCGACAATCCTCAATAACCTGATTGGCGGCAACTTTATCATACAACCACCTACCTGGGTTACGATCTGCATTCTCTTACTGCTTTCGGTAGGCATACCTTTTTTGATTGCTTACAGCCGGCCGATCTATGGGACATTTTCGATGATGGGGATCCTAACGCTGATCGTCTTAACTGGCATTGGCCTTTTTGCTGCTGAACGTATCTGGTTTTCCACGGGTATGTACCTGGTGATGGGATTTATCAGTTATAGTGGAGCGGCGGCATATAAATATTTTGCTGAAGAAAGACAGAAAAAAGAGATACGATCTGCCTTTGGACAGTACGTACAACCTGAGTTTGTAAAAGAGCTGATCCGGAATCCTGAGATGCTCAAGCTCGGTGGACAAAAGAAAGAGCTAACAGTACTATTTTCTGATCTGGCCGGATTTACTACCATCTCCGAAAACAAGCCGCCCGAAGAGTTGGTTTCGTTCCTGAATGAATACCTGGGAGCCATGACAGACATTATTTTTGAACATTCCGGGACGGTGGACAAATATATCGGGGATGCGGTAATGGCCTTCTGGGGCGCCCCCATTGCGCAAGATAACCATGCAGTGCTTGCCTGTCGCAGCACTTTGAAAATGATAAAAAAGGTAGAAGAGTTAACGCCCAGCGGCACCGACACGCATGCTCGATTTGGGATTGCCACCGGCGATATGATTGTCGGAAATATTGGCTCATATAACCGCTTCAACTACACGGTGCTGGGCGATACGGTCAACCTTGCCGCCCGCCTCGAATCGGCCAATAAATCCTTCGGCAGCCGGGTCATGATCTCTGAACAGACCTACAATAAAGTAAGAGACCAATTCCTTTGCCGACCTCTCGATTGGCTGGTTGTAAAAGGGAAAACAGAACCTGTACAAGTATATGAACTGATGGGCGATCAGCAATCTGACAAGGACCTATTACATCTGGAAGAAGCTGCGGAAATATACAATCAAGGCATAGATCTCTACTACCAACGGCAATGGGATGAAGCGATTAAACAATTTGAACAGGTCCTGGAACTATTAGCCGATGACGGTCCCTCACAAACGTACATCAAGAGGTGTCAAAAATATAGAAATGCACCACCTGCGGATGACTGGGAAGGTGTATTCCACCTCGAAACTAAATAGAGAGCACCAATTATGTTTCGTAAATACATAGCACTTCCGTTGTTCCTAATTATGATTACGAGCTTTGCAGCTACGCTGGAACGTCCGGCAAAAATCACTATTAAAAATAACGTAGATATGCGTAATGGACCCGGCTCCTATTACAAACTGATCCTTCGACTAAAGCCCGAAGCAACGGTGAACCAGATTGACCAGGAACAGCAATGGCTCAAAGTAAAAACAAATAACAAAACCGGGTGGATTCCAGAGCGTTCGGCCTATACTTCTGGGACTCAGCCCGAGAGCTCTCCAGATCAAGATCAGGTAACGAGCAATGCAGAGGACGCATTTGACGAGCTGGCAAAAGGTGAAGGCGACACTAGTGGGTCGGCCACTGCATCACCGGCGCAGGTTGCCGCGGCCGTAAAAGGATTTGCTAAAACATTCACCTCCCAAAAGACCAACCGCCAAGAGACGGAATTGGTCGAAAATTTCAACGGCTACATCAATCCGGACGCCTACGAGGAATTTAGAAATAAGCGACTGGGCAGCTGGACTTGGGAGAAGGCACAATCCCGCGTTAAGATTAGCACCGATAAAGCACCTGTGCTCGATCCGCAGCGCGAACAGATTGGGTGGGGCATTGCGAACGTCATCGCCCAACAGGGGCTTATCAGAGATCGGGCACTTCAGCAATATCTGACTCATATTGCTCTCGTGATTGCCGAAAATTCTCACAGTTACGAAACCTCAGTGCAGGTGTACATCCTGGACAGCGAGCAGTTCACGGGATATGCCTGTCCTAATGGCGCCATTTTTGTCTCTAAAAAAGTATTGCAAACTATTGAGAGCGAAGCCGAATTTGCATTCTTTATCGCACATGAGCTGGCCCATGTGGTATTGAATCACGGGATGCAGGAGACCAAAAAGCGAGAGACGAAAATAAGGGCCGAACAACGATTTAATGAACTTAATCAAGAACTGGACAACCAGGAAGAAAAGTACAAGAAAACGGAACAAGAGCTTACCCGGCTGGCAAATCAAATCTATGAATACACCGTTAAAGATCGGCTGAAACAGTACGAATACTCAGCAGATTACTGGGGCATCGCTTACGTTTATCGCGCTGGGTATGATCCACACGGGGGACTCAATCTGCTGCAAAAAATTTATAATGAAGACGGAGACTTCAAACAACAAATTGGTAAAGCCAAGTGGAAAGGCACCTCCCTGCGCAAGCGCATTATCAAGATAGAAAACCAGATTGAGGACTATGATTTGCCCGACGGTTATGGCATGAGCTATCCCGAGGTCTGGCATCAAAAAATGCAGGGATTGGGTGAGTAAGTATTCCCATCCGAAGTTGCTGTAATTTCGGATGGGGCCATAAGCTAGCTACGCTTTTCCACCAGCTTCTTTAGCTCCGAGACCAGCATCAGCGATTCGATAGGCGTCATCCGGTTAGGGTCACATGCCTCCAACTTGTCGATGAGCTGCTCGGTATTGGGATCGAGCTGTGTCTGGAACAGTGATGGCTGCTGGATCTGCTCCTGCTTGTCCATCTCTTTAGCCGCCTTCTTGACTGCGGCTTTCTTTTTCTGTGCTCCTTCCTCAAGCGTGCCGTTGCTGTCAGTCAGATCCAGGCTGTGACTTTCAAGATTTTCCAGTATCTCTTTCGCACGCTCAATCACAATAGACGGCAGCCCCGCCATGTCAGCGACCTGAATACCATAGCTGTGATCAGCCCCACCGCGTACTAACTTCCGCAGAAAAACAATCTTGTCGTCATATTCCTTGACCGACACATTGTAGTTCACAATATGGTCGTACATATTTTCGAGCTCATTGAGCTCATGGTAGTGGGTAGCAAAAAGCGTTTTAGCCGCTACCGATGGCTGGTTATGCAGATATTCAGCCAGCGCCCAGGCAATACTGAGCCCGTCAAAAGTACTGGTGCCGCGTCCCACCTCGTCGAGCAAAATCAGCGAATTTCGGGTAGCATTATTGAGGATATTGGCCGCCTCGTTCATCTCAACCAAAAACGTACTTTCGCCGGCGGCCAGATTATCCGAAGCTCCAACACGGGTAAATATCTTATCCACCAGTCCAATATGCGCCTCCTCGGCCGGCACAAAACAACCAATTTGCGCCATCAGCACAATCAGTCCCGTCTGTCGAAGTATAATACTCTTACCCGCCATGTTGGGACCGGTAATAATCAGGATCTGCTCATCTTCATTTTCGAGGTGCAGATCGTTGGGAATAAACGGATCGCCAGGCGGAAGCGTCTTCTCCACCACCGGATGACGCCCTTTTGTGATATCAATTTTTTGATCGTCAGCAATAGCCGGCTTTGCGTAATTATTGTGATAAGAAACTTCTGCAAAACCCTGCAAGCAATCGAGCTGGGCCAACGCCTCGGCTACCTGCTGAATCTCCTCGGCGTAACCGGCAATATCGATACGCAGCTCTTCGAAAAGTTCATATTCAAGCGTTTTGCTCTGCTCCTCGGAGGACAAAATCTTTTCTTCCACCTCTTTGAGCTCTGGTGTGATGTAGCGCTCGGAATTAACCAGCGTCTGCTTGCGGATAAAGTGATCCGGAACCTTGTCGGCATGCGTGTTGGTTACCTCAATATAGTAGCCGTACACTTTATTATATCCGATTTTTAGTGAATCGATGCCCGTTTCTTCGGCCAGCTTATCTTTAGTCTCGGCGATAAAGTCCTTACCGTTGCGCGCCACGTTGCGCAGCTCATCAAGTTCATCGTTGTAGCCATCCTTGAAAATATCGCCGTCACGCACGCTGGTCGGTGGATCCTCGACAATAGCATCTTCGATCTGTTCCTGCACTTCAATCAGCAGTTTCAGCCGCTCCAAAATATCGTTGAGCAGCGGCTCCTCGAGCTGGTTAAACTGCATCTTGATGCGCGGGACCTGCGCCAGCGAATCCTTCAATTTATTCAAATCACGCGGGTTGGCTCTGCCTACACAGATTCGGGAAATCAGTCGTTCGAGATCACCCACCTGCTCTAGTTCTTCGCGCAGGTTTTCGCGTACTTCATGATTTACGTTTAGTGCTTCCACGGCATTGAGCCGCTCTCGAATAGGCTTCATCCGCTTCAGCGGACGCATAATCCACTTGCGCAGCATCCGCCCGCCCATGGCCGTGCAGGTTTTATCCAAAATATTGATAAGCGTACCTTCGCTTGGACCTTGCTCTTGGATAGTAGTCGTCAGCTCGAGGTTGCGCTTGGTGGATCCATCCAGCGACATGAACTCATTGTTTTCGTATTTCTGCAACCGTTTGATATGACCCAGCGAAGCTTTTTGGGTCTCCTGTATATAATGCATCAGCGCGCCGGCGGCCACCTGCGCTACTTTCTTATCCTCTACACCAAAGCCTTTGAGCGAATGCGTTTCAAAATGATCGGTCAGCAGGTTATATCCGTAATCTCCCTCATACACCCAATCTTCGATAAAGGTCATGTTGTAATCCAGCAAATGCTCGGGCACATTGTTTTTCAGATCCTGTGGCAGTAGTAGCTCGGCGGGAGTAATTGACTGCAGCAGATCATTCAACTCCTTCTTGGGCACTTCGGTAAGAGCAAACTCTCCAGTCGATACATCCGCAAAAGCAGCACCAGCCGTGTCTCCATCCCAAAAAACTGCAGCTGCATAGTTGTTGCGTTTGTGTTCCAGTAGTTTTTCCGACATCGTCACGCCGGGGGTCGTTATCTCGGTAACTTCACGATTGACGACCTTTCGGCCCGCATTCTTGGCATCCGAGGGGTCTTCGACCTGCTCGCAAACCGCTACGCGATAGCCTTTCTTCACCAATTTGGGCAGGTAAGTATCCAGCGCATGGTAAGGGAAGCCAGCCAATGGAGTTTGGTCGCTTCCGTTGTTGCGTTTGGTGAGCGTAATGCCCAGTTCTTTGCTCACCAGCTCGGCATCATCGGCAAAAGTCTCATAAAAATCGCCCACCCGAAACAGCAAGATGGCGCCCTCATGCTCATCTTTGATCTTGTGGTACTGGCGCATAAGCGGGGTTAACGACTTGGTTTTTGTACTCATCCAGAAGCGTTATTTTGAGCTTAATCTTTTGTTTCGTAAATAGTATGTAAATGACGGCTGACGGATCAGGGTAGCAAAATCAATAAATTCAGCTTAACTTTGGTCAGCTTCGTAATTTAGTAATCATTTATCAGTGCAGAAGTATAAGGATTTCTGGCGGCTCATCGTAACGTTGGTAAAGAAGAAAGACGTCTTTTTCAATGCCTCCGCTATCACTTTCAACCTTTTTATATGTGCGATCCCGTTTATTCTGCTGATGATCTCAATCATCGGATATATCCTGTCGTATGAAGAAGCTTTTAACGAGATCCTTCGGTACGGACGAGAGTTGTTTCCAAGCTTTACTTACGAATCGCGCAGCGGCGATATCTTCCGTGGAGCTGTCACTCTGGAAACCCTGTTAAATCCGCTCATCGGTGTCCGTCGCATTTTTGGGATTGTCGGTACTGTGGTGTTGGTCTTTTTCTCACAGGGCTTTTTTCACACGCTCAAACACGTAGTCTTTGATATTTTTGAGATCGAAGACCGGCGCCATCCTATACTTGAGATGGTCTATAACTTCTTCACTTTTGGCCTGGTGGGTGGGGTCTTCTTGTTTTTCAGCCTGGCTATTTCACTCGTCTCACTGGTATCCATTGATCAGTTTTCACTGCCCTACACTGACATGGTCGTAAAGCTGAGCTGGATTTATGAGCTGTTCAATCTGGTAATTCCCATCCTGTTTACGCTCTTCCTGTTCTATATCATTTTTAGGTATATAAGTGAAAAACGCATGTCTCCCAAGGTTGCATTCTTGGCAGCTTTAGTTTACACGATCCTTTTTGAGATAGCCAAGTTGGGTGTTGGCTACTATCTGCAATATGCGCTCAGTGCCTACCGGTACTTTTACCAGGGGTATACTATTTTGGTAATCATCGGCGTTTGGGCTTTTTATTCAGCGATGCTTTTTGTCATCAGCACCATTGTGGCCCGATCGTACCAAGAGATATTTCTAAAGGAAAAACCCATTACGGAAAATCCATATACCAGTATTTCATAACATGACCTCGAAGCTACCGCTTTCGTTTTACAAACAGGATAATGTGGTCACAATCGCTCAACAGCTGGTTGGCAAGGTACTCTGCACCCAGTTTGATGGCACGCTAACCAGTGGTGTTATCACCGAAACAGAAGCATACTGCGGACGAGGTGACAAAGCGTGCCACGCCAATGACGGCACCCGTACCTCACGTACCGAAACAATGTACCAAGATGGCGGTATTGCCTATATCTACCTCTGCTACGGAATTCATCATCTATTTAATGTAGTCACAAATATACAGGACAAGGCCGATGCTGTTTTGGTACGCGCCATCGAACCGCTGGAGGGACAATCAACAATGCTCAAGCGGCGTAACTCAGAGAAGGTGACGCCTTCACTAACAGCGGGACCCGGTCGACTAACTCAAGCGCTGGGCATCACTACTGATTTTGACGCCACTTCACTTACTGGAGACACTATCTGGATTAAGGATCGAGGTAACAGTTTTTCGAGCAATGGATTGGCTAAAACCCAACGAGTGGGCGTTGACTACGCCGGTGAAGATGCCAAACTGCCATGGCGCTTTTATCCCAGGGGAAGCGAGTGGGTCAGCCAGAAATAAAAAAAGGCCCATTCCAAGACGGAATGGGCCAAGAAATCTAATTCGAGAAAAAATTAGTTGCTGCTTGCAGAATCCTGTGCAATCTTCTTGAAGCGTTTCATTACTTCAGGATTTGATTGTACAGCTCGTGCAATAGCTTGGAATCGCTGAGGATTCAGCCCACTTTCCTGCATGGCACCCATCATCTTCTTACGTGATTTCTTTTGCATTTTTTGCAACTTGGGCTGGATTTTCTTCATTGTCTTTTCCTCTTTTGCGGAAACATTCAAAGAATCTGCCATCTTGGGATTACGCTTGCTCATCATAATCTGACGAAAACGCTGCATGTCCATATCCTCTTTAGAAAGGATAGACTGCACTTGTTGCATTGATTGCTGTTGCACTTTCTGGCGAACTTGCATTACAGAAGCAAACTTTTCCAGCTCTTTATCAGTAATGCTGTCGGCTTTCGCAGATTGTTGCTGCTGCTTCATTTGGGCTTGTGCGATAGCCGGTCCTGCAAGAAGTAAAAGACCAAGGACGAAAGCGGCGGTGTTTTTGATAAATTTCATATAAAAGATTGGTGATTTTAAGTTAAATAAAACTACTTACTAGTAAGTTTGAGGAATATAATTATTATTTGTTCCGATCTAAAACCAGTTAATCGGTGTTAATGAGTTGGTACAACTTGCGAGAAAGATATTTATTATTTTTTGATCTGAATCAGAATACAGCTCATTTTGAGCCATGCTCATAACTATGTAGTTAATCTATGCGAATAGTCTCTCTTTTACCCAGCACAACCGAAATTGTAGTGGCTCTCGGCATGCAGGATCATCTAGTAGGCCGTAGCCACGAATGCGATTACCCTGAACAAGTGACGTCACTACCCGCCTGCACCCAACCAAAGTTTGAACCCGATGGCAGCAGTTACGAAATTGACCAGCGCGTAAAAGCGCTGCTACAAGAAGGACTGTCGGTATATCGCGTTAATCAGGAACAACTGGCAGCCCTCGAGCCCGATTTGATTATCACACAGGATCACTGTAAAGTGTGCGCCGCTTCGGTGGATGAGGTGAAGGAAGCAGTGCACAATCAGCTGGGTAATCATGTTGAAGTACTTTCGGTGTCACCCACCGACCTTTCGGGTGTGGTCTCGTCTATACGCACTATCGCAGAGGCCATTGGGGCTGAGGAGGCCGCTCAAAAGCTTACCGATCAGATGAAAACAGAACTTCAGCAAATCCAGGAGGCCGTGATTGAACTCCGGCGTCCAAACGTTTTGGCTATAGAGTGGATGAAGCCGCTGATGTCGGCCGGCAACTGGATGCCGCAACTTATACAGCTGGCGGGCGGAAAACCACTGGCAGCCGAAACTGGCGAACACTCTCCTCAAATCAACTGGGATGACATTCGTCGACGTAACCCGGATATCATCACCATAATGCCGTGTGGATATACGCTGGACCAGACGCTGGCAGAAATCCCAATGCTAACCGATCGTCCCGGCTGGGACCGGCTGCGCGCCGTACAAAACAAGCAGATTTACCTGCTTGATGGGCACCAATATTTTAACCGTCCCGGCCCACGGCTGGTTGATTCTACTCGAATCCTGGCCGAAGTTCTTCACCCTTCTATCTTTCGAAAAAACGGTGGCTCTCAGGGTTGGCTTAACCTTTGGCGCCATCAATTCCATCAGCAAATCAAGTAAGATGAACAAACACATCGCTATTATCGGCGCTACTTCAGGTATCGGCCGAGCCTTGGCTGTAGAGATGCACAAACGCGGATACACTATAGGTGCAACTGGTCGACGCATTGAACGGCTAGAAGAACTGCGGCAACAGCTGGATAACCGAATCTATATCCAGTACATGGATGTCACTGAACTTGGAGATGCCATTGACCAGCTGGATCAACTTGCTGATCAAATGGGCGGGCTGGATATGGTTGTGCTCAATGCCGGCGTTTCACACTTTCAGGATGAGTCGGTGGGCCGCGAAACCGATCTTCATGTTATTGATGTAAATATCCGCGGCTTTGGCAACCTGGCTAGTTACTGTTTCGAACGTTTTGAACAGCAGGGCTACGGGCAACTCGTCGGCATTTCCTCGGTAGCTGGACTATTTGGCTGGGGACTTAATATCCCATATAACGCTTCCAAAGCATTCGTCAATACTTATCTTCAGGGATATCGCCAGAAAGCCAATCATTCTGATGCTGATATCACGGTAACCACGATTATGCCGGGGTTTGTCGAATCAGAAATGACCGAAAACAAAGAAGAGCTGTTCTGGGTGGCTCCAAAAGATAAAGCGGCCCGGCAAATCACAGAGGCCATTGAACGAAAAAAAGATCAAGCCTATATCACCAAACGATGGCGACTGGCCGCCTGGCTGGTTAAACTAATTCCCAACTGGGTATGGAATCGCATGTAGCTATTAAGTGATTACTTACCATTCACTACTGTAAATTCTAACTCACCGGGTGAGGTAACGGTCATGGTAATCTCTATTCTACCGGTCCTGCCATCCGCGTTTGTAAAATTAGCATCCGAACCCTGCTGATTACTAACTCCGTGGATCTTAATTGCTGTATCAGAATCAACTGTAGTCAACGTATACGTCTGTGAGGCGTCAGGATTGTAGCTTTCAAGATCTGTGAGATGGATGGCCCTTCCCTGCGGACTAGCAAACGTTTGACCGCCACCGTCCAGCTCCCGGGGCAAATAGTAATATTCAAGCGCATCAAAGCCAAGCCGAGTCAATCCACTTCGAAGTTCATCCGAAGCTTTGTTCTTCTCAGCACTGCTCCAGGTATTTTGAAATACCATCCCCTTCATGACTGTCGTCGGTACAACCTGCAAGCTTGCTACAATAAGTAATGCCCCTATATACCAAGCAGCTCCTTTTTTCAAGGCATCCTGTGGGGATCCGGACTGATTTTTGATCTCCCCATATACCCATAACGATGGACCAACGACAAAGGTTAGCAAAATTACTACAAACGCATTAAGACGTAAACTCCAATAAGGATTTGTATCAGCGATACCTGCTGAAAACTCGTTGATTCCAACCTTGGTCACCAAAATAGATGCCGGTGACCAGGGAGCTCCAAAAAACCAGTTCCCAAAATATGATCGCACCACTCCCACTGCCAAAACTAATGCTATTACGACGGCCCATGGCAACCACCAGTATTGTTTAGTTTTGTCGCTCATAATCAACTCCCTTTGATGTTAAAATTCCTCTTACCTGGTAACGACCAGTCTTTCCAGAATAATTACTGAACGTACTATGTTGACCCGTTATATAACTGCTTTCTCCAATGAGCACCACACTGTCAGCAGTTGTCTTGGATACAAACAGGTAGAGCGTCTCATTATCTTCCAGAGAGTTTGAATAGTTGAATAAGCTGTCCTGAACGATTAGCGAGTCATATTTTTCTGTAAATAGGTTTCCCATATCATCGTAATTATCAGCATGAAACTGACCAAGTGTTTTGATAAGTGGCTTATGCAAAAAAGTATAGGCTAACTCAGTTTCTATATGCGTACGAATATTGGCCAATGACTCACGCTGCCGTACACTATTTTCGTAACTAATGACTGCAGAAGCCAGCGAAAACACGAGCAGGATAGTGCAAATTACAGCAACTGTTTTTCGTTTGGCTGAAGATTGGATCTCTCGTAACCAAACGGCCAAAAAAACGATGAGATAACTGGTAGCCACCACGCTACTTGCAATAACTGATGGCCACATACTCCCGGTTTGTTCGGGAATAAAAAACGAGCCTGTTGTTAATAACACCCCTCCTGCGATCCACCAAAATATTTTTTTCATCCCTTGATCCCATTTGTTTATAATTTCAATCAATATTATGAACAGGAATAAACTAAGCAAATAGCTAAATACGTTGTCAAAAATTAGCGCCGGAATACTCCTTTTTCGTCGAAAACCTCACCTCCAGCTTCTGCTGGCCCATCCCGGCGGACCATACTGGTGGGATAAGGATGAGGGCGCCTGGTCGATCCCAAAAGGTGAGATAGAACAGGACGAAGAGCTGCTGGATGCTGCCAAACGTGAATTTGAGGAGGAAATAGGTTTTATTCCGGAAGGTGATTTTATTGAGCTGGGATCGATCACCCAAAAAGGTGGCAAAACCGTTTACTGCTGGGGGGTAGAGTACCAGATTCCAGATGAATTTATCTTTGACCCGGGCCTGTTTGAAATGGAGTGGCCACCCAACTCGGGCGAAACCGAGGAGTTTCCCGAGATTGACCGGATTGAATATTTTGGTCCCTTCGAAGCACGTAAGAAAATCAACCCGGCTCAGCGTGAGTTTATCAGCCGATTGATTGACAAATGCAGCCAATCCAATTCGTAACCGCTTTTTAATAAGCCCAAAGGCGAATTCCCATCCAATCCCAATAGGTTAAGAATACAGTAAAGCCGATCAGGGTTATAGAAACCAGGGCGAAATATGTTTTCATGCTCCAGTGGATATCCTTTTGCGATCCGCGGACGGTTACCCAAAGCGAGCCTATAGCGCAAAGAGCAAACAAATAGCTTGAAATCATGATAAGCACGGTCATTATGGATTTTTCTCCTACCGTTAATAACGTAAGATTGGTGCCAGCCCACATAAAAAGGCCTAAGCTTACCAATGCGCCAAAAGGCCACAGAAAGAGCCGCTGGTACGAAAACGAGGTTTGTTTGGAGCTATATTTGCGGTATATCTCAAACGGAATCCAGAATAAACTAAACAAAATGAATGTTCCGAGGATGCCTAAACCCCCGAAGAACGCTCCTCGGTAGAGGTATTTTTTCCATGTCCCGGTTTTAACGTAAAATCTTTCATCATATACCATCACCTTTCCGTACTCTTCGGTATCCATGAAAAATGTTGAAACAGCCACTTCATCTTTGTGTCTAAACCGGTGCTGGGATACCGGTAACAATGATTGAGTACCGCCGATATCGGCCATCCTTAGCGTATCATTGTTTACGCTTAGCGTAAAGCCGTCAAGTAACAAAGATATTGGAGTAAAAAGTTGGTTACGCAAACTTCTCATCTCGTAATATCCCGTATGTTCTGCAAGTTTTTCGGGAGACAGATCTGCAGTGGGTTTGGGCTCGGGCTTGGGAACATCACGCAATAAATAATTTGTGATGGCATCATTAATATCCCCAAAGCCACCCATCGAATTTATCATGAGAACATATCCCTTTTCATATTTCGGGAAGTACATATACTGTGCTGAAAAACCGAAAACCCCTCCGGCATGTCCATAATAGGAATATCCCTGAATAGTAGATTTTTTAACCCCTTTTCCGTACCCCTTTTTGAATCCATGCTTGGCCGCAAGTGAGGTTTCCGGGGTTTCCATATTGGCCAGCATGCTGTCAGAGATAATAGTCTTGTCCCCGACTGAACCGTCATTCAGCATCATCCGAACAAATTCGGCCATATCATTGGCTGAGGAGTGTAACATGCCGGCCGGGCGCAGGTAAATATGTTGGTACTCGATGGACTCATAATCATCTTGATACCCAGAAACCAATTGCTGTTTTACCGAGTCGGTATAAGAAAATGAGGACTGATCCATCCCGATCGGCTTTAACACCTGTTCCTTGAGGTATGCCTCATACCGCTGACCGGTAACTTTTTCGATAATATACCCGGCAACCCCATAACCGGGATTGGAATATGAAAACCGCGTTCCGGGCTTCCATCGCACCTCGCGCGATGCAGGGGTGACAGCCAACGCTTCTTTCAGCGGAATTTGAGGATCTCCTTTATTTAAAAATTCGCTGAAATGCATATCATCAAAACCTGCCGTATGCTCCAACAGATGCTTGACGCGCACCGGATTGGTCTCCCTCCAGGGATTCTTGATTTTAATACCGGGAACGAGCTCGTGGACTTTATCATCTAAACTCAGCTTTCCTTTCTCAACAAGCTGCATAATGCCCACAGCTACAAATGATTTTGAAACGGATCCCATGCGAAAAAGGTGATCAGCAGTGACCGGCTGCTTCTGTTGGTAATTTCGATACCCAACGCCACCGGTCCAGATCACCGAATCTTTATGAACTAATGCGATGCTTGCTCCGGGAATGTTGCTTTCCTTCAGAAGTGAATCTACGGTTGTTTTCAGCGAATCTATGCTATTGGCAGACCGAACATGGGTCGATTGGGCCGATACAGCAGAGGCGGATATTATGATTGCAAGAACACATAAAAGCCAATCGTACGTACGCATAACTTCAAAATTTTAAAGTTCCCAAATTAAGAAGGCATTTGACTACGACTCATCGAACGAATTGTTACGTAGCCTTTTCAAATTGCATAATGCATCACCAAATAAAAATGAGAGAAATAACTGAGATAAGAACGCTGACACGAGATCTGAGGTTATATTCTACATCAGTATTTAACAGCAATAAAAACTAAAAGGAGATACATTATGGCTGGCAAAAAAATATTAATGCTTGTCGGAGATTTTGGAGAGGATTATGAGATTATGGTACCCTTTCAGGCGTTGCAGATGGTTGGACATACCGTGCATGCCGTTTGTCCGGGCAAGAAAAAAGGTGAATCAGTAAAAACCGCGATCCATGATTTTGAGGGTGATCAGACCTACAGCGAAAAACCGGGCCACAACTTTGGACTCAATGCTACTTTTGATAAGGCTGATCCCGCCGATTATGACGCCTTGGTTGTCGCCGGCGGTCGTGCCCCTGAATATCTGCGTCGCGAGGATGGGGTACTAGATATGGTTCGGCACTTTTTTGAGGAGGATAAACCCGTAGCTGCTATCTGTCACGGTTTGCAAATTCTGTCGGCTGCAGATGTCATCAGTGGCAAAACGCTGACGGCGTATCCCGCCTGCGGACCCGAGATGGAAGCCGCCGGTGCTAATTACAAAGATGTAGAAGCCACCGAAGTCGTCGTTGATGGTAAGTTGGTCACCACTCCCGCTTGGCCTGGACATCCCAAATGGCTGAGTGCTTTCCTTGATGTGCTGGGCACCAGGGTAACCCATCAGGAACGGGCAACAGCCTGACGAACTGCTTAAAATCATCCCAAATAAAAAAGCGAGGAGTGTTGAGCTCCTCGCTTTTACTATTAATAAGCTGGTTTGATATTAGTAGTCGGTGGCGCCCATAACTTCAATATCTGAAGGCATAACCACGCCATCTATTATGTGAATGATACCGTTGGAAGCCGTTATATCAGGCTCTACCACCGTTGCATTATTCACTCTCACCCTGTCCATATCTGTACTTTGCTCATCCATATCTTCTTCCATGGAAACACTGGCTTGCACCTTAATCTGGGTTCCTTCCAGAGTCTTCACCATCTTTTCACCTGATAGATCTGAGGCATAAATCTTGCCGGACACCACATGGTATTTCAAGATTTTGGCCAACTGGGCTTTATTTTCGGGTTTCAGTAACTCATCAAGTTTACCCTCAGGCAAATTCTTGAATGCATTGTTGGTGGGGGCAAAAACCGTATATGGTCCTTCTCCTTTCAACGTCTCTACTAAATCAGCTGCCTGCAAGGCCGTCAACAATGTTGACAGGTTTTGTTTTGCGGCAACTTTTTCAGAAATGGTTTTCTCTGGGCTGATATTTGTCGTAAATGCAAGTATCATCAGAGAAATTACTAGTATTGTTATGGTCTTCAAAACTTTCATGGGTTCCTCTATTTATTCCTTTCGTTCAGTATACGATCGGCTCTTACCAGTGCTACAGTCGCTGATAAGTGACCAATTCGCTTTCACTTGATTTAACCATAAGTACTTGAAACGGTTCCCATTTTTTACAATAAATTATAATCACCATTCATTACGATCACTCATCTTCTCACCCTTTCAGCCTTAACCTCATCGTGCCATTGACCTTGTCAAGATTAACCGGCTGCCATTTTGTCCTATTTGGACCTCCTGTTCAAGGATAATTCGCAGGCGGCTTCTCGAACCGGATCCATCCATTGCCACCAGTCTCTGTTCTCGTCATAATCTCGTGCCGTCTAAAATGGACCAATAATCTCGTCGCTACCGTACTGTTGGCTTACCAAATTTTACCCACCTCATTAATCTCGGGTAACGGCAGCGATTGCGGAGCAGCTACACACTCCTGCACTTTACTTTTCTCCTCGCACTGCTTGCGGAAGTTGGTAAACACGTTAGGAATGCTGCTGGGCTCATATGGAATATCATCCCGATGAAAAAGCGTGCGCTTCCAGACCAAATCCAGGTTAGCATTTGTATTCTCCCGAAACCCCTTTTCGGTCGCAACTTCTCCTGAAGTAACCTCTTTGGAGGCAAAAATCGTATCCACCTGATGATGACTAACGAGCTTGTTCAATATCTCTTGGGGCTGACCCTGGCGTAGAATCAAATCTGAGCCAATAGCACCTAGATTCTGGTACAAATTCTGTACTGTCTCTAAGAGAAATTGCGTGCGATGCGATCCGGTTTTAGTAAAGCCGAATGAAGTCTCTGAAAACTCCCGGTCATCAAAAATATATACCGGAATAACCTGCTCAAATTTAGCCGCCCTTTGAAGCACTTCATTTTCATGCAGTCGAAAATTATTGCGGAACCAGACCAATGCTGGTGCTATCATCCACAACTTCTTTCGAATTTACACTATTTTAACAACAAACCGGGCCTGCCGTTCGATATTAATAACAAAGCATTGTATAATTGCTCTAGGCAATCACAGCTTCAGCGATAAATACTTCACTTACTACTGTATGCAGAATACCTCGACGACTAGGTTTCCATCCGGTTGGGAGCAGCTCATGTTGCTGTTTCTATTTGTCTGTTTAATGGGATGTAATTCCTCCCAATCCAACGCCCAGGAAACCCTTGAAAAATTGCAGTTGCCTAAAGGGTTCAAAGCCGAAGTATATGCCAGTGATGTCCCCAATGCCCGACAATTGGCGCTGGGTGAAAATGGAATTGTTTATGCCGGCAGCCGAGATAAAGGTACTGTTTACGCCATCGTCGACAATAATGGCAACTATAAGGCCGACCAAGTACACACCATTGCCGAAGGCCTGCGGATGCCGAGCGGTATCGCCTATCGCAACGGCTCGCTGTATGTTGGAGCGGTTAGCAAAATTCTGCGATTCGACAATATTGATAATAACCTGCAAAATCCCCCGGAGCCAACGGTCGTTGCCGAAAGCTATCCCACCGACGGGCATCACGGATGGAAATTCATTGCTTTCGGCCCAGATGGAAAGCTGTATATTCCCGTAGGGGCACCCTGTAACATTTGTGATCCCGATGATGATATTTATGCCAGCATTACGCGCATTAATCCCGATGGAACCGGACGCGAGATTGTAGCCCATGGCGTACGCAACTCGGTGGGCTTTGACTGGGATCCCCAAACCGGCGACCTCTGGTTTACCGACAACGGGCGCGACTGGCTGGGCGACAACCGTCCGCCCTGTGAACTGAATCATGTAACAGAGGCAGGGCAACATTTTGGCTATCCCTACAAGCATGGGAGCAATATCTGGGATCCTGAGTTTGGGGATGCAGGGAAAAGCATGAACCGGAATTTTCGGTCGCCTGCCCAGGAACTGGGGCCGCATGTAGCACCATTGGGTATGATTTTCTACACCGGCGATATGTTTCCTGACAGCTTTAAGAATCAAATTCTTATTGCCGAACACGGCAGCTGGAACCGTAGTGAAAAAATCGGGTATCGAATAACAAAGGTTACACTGAGCAACGGCGAAGCTACTTCGTACGAACCCTTTGTCCACGGCTGGCTGCAGGAAAATGGCTCGGTGTGGGGACGACCCGTTGATCTGTTGCAGCTTCCCGACGGATCGGTACTGATTTCGGACGACCACAACGGCACCATCTATCGCATTACTTATAAAAATGAAAATTAATTAGTTGATGGCTAGATCGCGGAACAGCGGTGAATATCGCAACATTGGATTGTTAATTTTACGCATCGGCTTGGGAATTATGTTTATACTGCATGGGTATCCCAAAATGTTTGGAGGACCTGACACCTGGGTAGAAATTGGAACAGCAATGCAATATGTGGGCATTGATTTTGCTCCCATGTTTTTTGGTTTTATGGCCGGAGTAGCAGAATTTTTCGGAGGCATTTTTCTACTCTTGGGCCTATTCTTTACGCCAAGCGTAGTCTTATTACTTTGCGTAATGCTGGTTGCTACAGCAAAGCACCTGGGAGCAGGTGACGGCTTTGCCAGCTATTCTCACAGCATTGAAATTGCCATCGTATTTGTGAGCCTTTTATTTATTGGAACCGGGAAATACAGCCTGGATCACAAACTTGAAAAGAAAAGACGACGGCGGTATTGAGCATTATGAAAGCAATGATTCTACATACCGTTGGCAAACCACTCGAACTTCGCAACCTTCCTGTTCCCGAACCGTCCGACCATCAGCTCCTTCTCAAAGTGGAAACCTGCGGCATCTGTCGCACTGACCTGCACATTATAGACGGTGAGCTCGAGGAGCCGAACCTGCCGCTGGTGCTGGGACATCAAATTGTGGGCACCGTCCAAGAAGTGGGCACTTCGGTTACTGACTTTGAACCAGGCGACAAAGTGGGCGTCCCTTGGCTGGGATACACCTGTGGCGAATGTGAATTTTGCCGTTCGGGTCAAGAAAACCTGTGCGATAATGCGCAGTTTACCGGCTACAATATTAACGGGGGCTTTGCTGAATATACTGTTGCTAATGCCCATTTCTGCTTTCCTATTCCCAAAGACTATCCCGCGCTACAAGCCGCACCCCTGCTCTGCGCCGGATTGATTGGCTACCGCTCGCTACGCAAGACGGGCGACGCCCAGAACCTTGGATTTTACGGATTTGGTTCTGCAGCTCATATCATCTCACAGGTAGCCGTGCATCAGGGAAAAGAAGTTTATGCCTTTACTCGTCCCGGTGATGAGGAGGGACAAGAATTTGCGCGTTCAGTCGGTGCTACTTGGGCCGGGGGATCCAAAACCTTGCCTCCCGAAAAACTGGATGCGGCCATCATATTTGCACCCGTCGGCCCATTGGTACCGCAGTCGCTCAAAGCCATCAAAAAAGGCGGACAGGTTATCTGTGCAGGTATACACATGAGCGACATCCCCAGCTTTCCATACAAGGATCTCTGGGAAGAGCGCTCGATCGAATCCGTTGCCAACCTTACTCGGCAAGATGGCATTGACTTTATGCAAATTGCACCCAAGGTGCCGGTCAAATCCAATATTACCACCTATTCGCTGGAACAAGCCAACCAGGCGCTCGACGACCTTCGTGCTAGTAATTTTGAAGGTTCGGCGGTGCTCCAGATCAGCTCAGATTAACAGAAAATTATCTACCGCAGTCTTCTTGTGATATAAAGTACTATTCTTTGTATCTTTGCCGACTATTGAAATTTGAGGCAATTAAATCCTGAGACACAAAACTTTTTACTCATGCACGATATTGTATTGATTCCCGGCGACGGCATAGGCCCCGAAATTACTGAATCTATCACTACTATTCTCGATGAAGCAGGAGCGAATATCAACTGGATTAAATGCACGGCTGGTTTGGCAGCCCAGGAAGAGCTCGGTGATCCCCTGCCCGATGAAACGCTGGAAGCCATCGATAATTACCGCATTGCACTCAAGGGGCCTCTGACGACCCCTGTAGGCGCCGGATTCCGTTCGGTAAACGTTGCCATGCGTAAAAAGTTTGACTTGTACAGCAACATTCGTCCGGCCAAAACCCTGCCTCACATCCAGAGCCGTTTCGACAATGTAGATCTTGTCATGTTTCGTGAAAATACCGAGGGGCTATATATCGGCAAAGAGCAATGGGTTAAAGAAGACAGCCACGCCGAAAGTATTGCCGTGGTAACCCGCGACGCCAGTGAAAAAGTGATTCGAGCTGCTTTTGAATACGCCAAAAAGAAAAATCGCGATAAAGTAACGCTGGTCCATAAAGCCAATATCCTGAAATTTACCTGTGGTCTCTTCATGGAAGTGGGCGAAGAAGTGGCCAAGGATTATCCCGATATCGAGTATGAAGATATTATTGTAGATAACATGGCCATGCAGATGGTGATGCGTCCCGAGCAATTTGACGTGATCGTAACAACCAATCTCTTTGGCGATATTCTTTCTGATCTTGCTTCCGGATTAGTGGGCGGACTTGGTCTTACAGGCGCTGCTAACATTGGTGATGATGCCGCGATGTTTGAGGCTGTTCATGGTTCTGCGCCTGATATTGCTGGTGAAAACAAAGCGAATCCCATCGCCTTTTTACTTTCAGCATTGATGCTGCTCGAGCATCTTGATGAACATAGTCTGGCCGAGCGCATCCGTCAAGCCGTATATTACACGTTAGAAGACAAAACGGTGTGCACGCCCGATATTGGCGGCCAAGGATCTACCACTACTTTTACCGAAGCCGTCTGTAAAAATCTTAATCGGTAGGTAGTAAATAGACCTAAAAGCTTTGCGTATCGTGTATCATATATAAGTGTGCACGATGCGCATTTTAATCAAGGGATACAAATTCTACATCCAACTCCTCGGTATCCAGCAGCGCTACGGTTGCTTCATCACCAAACCCGTGTGCCATACCGGGATTGATTGCCAACGTGCTGCCTATCATCTCAACTTTTCTCTCGTGAGTATGGCCTGATATTACTACATCATAATTTCCGCACTGCTCCAGCGCAGCTGTGACAGGCGCATCTGTTCCGTGATATAAGGCAATTCTACGTCCATCAATTTCGAGAGCGCCAAACGTACCCAAATGATCTGCTTCAATAGCATCAAATTTTTGTAACAGCAGATAATGATCCCCGTCGTTATTGCCAAAGACGCCCTTCAGCGAGAGTCCTTCAAACGGAGGCACGGTAAATGGACTGCAAAAATCACCCGCGTGGAGCACTACCTCCACCTTTCGCTGCTTGAAAATATTCACGGCTTGCTCAATATGCGGCACATGGTCGTGGGAATCGGAAATAAGTCCTAGTAACATATCTCTCGTTTTAATTACAATCTTGATTCGATAGGTAGAGGTTTTGATCGCAGATTTCAAGCGTCAAACTTTCTCTAGCTTTATAAAAAGCGATTAGCTAATATACATTACTAACAATCAATATGATAAAACAAGAGAATCATGCGAAAAATACCGAAACTGTTACTTGGGATTTGCGCGCTCTGGATGCTTCCATTGCTTTCCACTGCCCAAAATTTTGAAGGCATCATTTACTACCAAATTCCCGAGATGTCTGCGCAAGGAATGGGCGAAATGCCGTATATGATCAAAGATGATAAGGTACGTATGGAGTTTGGAGCCGGCATGGAAAAAGGGGCGATGCTGCTGTTGGCCAAAGAGTCTAAAATGACCTTTATTCTCGATTCTATGAAAGGTTTTATCACGATGGATATGGATAAGAAGTATGACGATATGAAATCTGTTGACTTGGAGAATAAGCCTGATGTTACCAAAACAGGCAATATGAAAACTATTGCAGGCAAGAGTTGTGAAGTGTGGAAAATTAAAACTGAAGACGGCCTGATGGAAACCTGCATGGCAAAAGGCATGGGTAATTTTATGATGCCGCAAAGTCCCATGGCCCAACGCAACACGCCACAATGGGCCAAAGAGATTATGGCCGGCGGTGCTATGCCTCTCGAAGTTATCGAACTTAAAGGCAATAAGCAGACTGTGCAGATGCGAGCCACAAGAATTGAAGAGAAGTCATTGGGCTCGGAGCTGTTTACGATTCCCCGAGGATACAACGATATGAGTGGTATGATGAAGCAAATGATGAACCGCAATCGTAACTAAAAACTACCGCACTTTCGACAGCAAGTTGCGGGCACGTTCCCGGTACTCGGATTCGGCCTTTGTCCCAACTACCTTTTTTAAATAAGATTTCGCTTCGTCGAATCTCTCGTGATCGTAGAGGATCTTACCTGCCAGGTATCCCGAGACCACAAAAAACGATCGCTGATCGGGGTTGGGTAACTCATTCCCCGCCGCAAATGCTTTTTGATAACATTCCAGCGCCTCTTGCTGGTATCCTTTTTGCTCTAAGATGCGACCTTTCCAAGTCAGCAACTCTTCTTTCATCACCCGTTGATGAGGAAGATTCTGCTGCTCCCATTTTTTTAAGGTTTTGTTGATATAGGCCAACCCTTTGCCGTATTCATGCAGCTTATAGTAGCTTTTGGCTAAAATGCGAGCATAGTAGTTATTACGGGGATATTGCTCGTAAAGTCTCTCAAAACTCTCTACTGCTTCTGCATAGTTATCCTCATAATTGTAGTTGATGTTCCCCAAAAAATAGGTTGCTTCAGCGCTGGCAAAGACGGCTTGTCGCGAAGCCTGGTGGATGAGGGCAAGCCCCTCTTTCTTATCACCATCAGGCAAAGCCCACGAAATGGTTTTAACGATAGGATACGCTTCGGGAAGGTAGGCCGAATAATACAATTTCAGCCCTTCAGCCAGCTTTAGGTCCTCGAGCCCGGGCTGTTGCTGGGAAAGATTTTGATGAGCATTCATCGCTTTGCGCCCATAGTTCACGCTGGTTACCCACTCACTTCTATTGGCATATTGACGCGCCAGGTAACCGTTAGCAATGGCACGAATCAGCAGGGCATCGGCATGGTTGGGTTGTCGGTGCAACAGCTTGCCCGCCCGGTAATCAGCCTTTTTCATCAACGTGTAAAAGCGCTCATCGTGAGAGGTATCTTCCAAATCTGATAGTACCTTCCACCAAAACTTCATGCCGTCCAACAGCTGCCACAACGGATGATTGGGATACCGGTTTTTCCACGGCGCCATCACCTTATCGGCACCCGCAAAATTAAAATTATAAATGGAATCAACGGCAGCTTTGGCATCCGGCCGAAATTGGGGATTGTTGATAAGCTCTGGCACCTGCGCTTGTGAAGGAACTGCCATCAACAGCAAGAGCAACAGGGCAAAAATATGTCGAAAGGATTTTACGGTCATTATATTCTGGTAACTGCCAAGATACTCGTGTTATTGCAGGTGATCTTCAAACCACGCAGATGTCTTATCAAACACCTGCTGAAAGGCTTCAGGAAATTCCTCATCTTCAAACGGATGAGCCGTTCCGAACGTATGTCCAGAATCTGGCAGCAGCTTGATTTCTTTCTCAGAAGAACCACAATTTCGGTAGAGCTTTTCGGCATCACCATAGGATACTCCCTGGTCGCCTTTTGAATGCACAAAAAGGGCCGGAATTGACAGCTCCCGGACGCGCTTGACCGCCATTAAACGGTCGGCATTTTCTTGTGCATCTTTATAGACCACATCCTTGACAGGCATAATCTGTCCCGTACGGCCATTTTTAATATCTGTGACGCCCTTCTCTTTCCAGTCTGCAATCATTTGGTCGCTCCAGTGGGCGTTGTAGTCTGCAACCGCCGACCATGTAACCAAGCAGGCTACCTCATCATATTCTGCAGCTGCGGAAACAGCTGTATGACCGCCGCGAGAGTGTCCAATCAAGCCTATGGCATCGGTATCTATTTCGGCGCTGTCAGTTTCAATTTTACCGCTTTTCAGCGCTTGAATAACAGTTCCCACATCGTCCAAATCCTGGCTCAGCGTTTCTCGAGCAAACAGATCCAGCTGATCAAACTCGGTCATGCTTTCACCTACGCCATTCAGCGAAAAGTTCATTGCCAACACAGCAAATCCTTTTGTGCTGAGCTCCGCACAGGCATCCGGAAAAGCGCCCCAGTCTTTGAATCCTTTAAATCCATGCAGAAAAATAATAAGTGGAAACTGCCTGTGGGAGTGGCCAGAAGGCTCGTACAGATCATAATAAATAGCCAAGTCTTCAGTAGATGAAACCGAACCAGAAGTTTTGATAATGTTACTGTACGTCATAAGACTAGGAACAATTTCAATAGAATTTATTTACGCTGTGTAGATCCTGAAACTTACACGTATAGATCTAAGTGAATTCAGAAGGACACACTAATCTTTTAATTTTTATTGAAGTCCAGCGTGTCGAGTTTTACCATTTTGCGAAGCGCATTTATTTCACCCTCTTTGAGATAGCGCCAGCGCCCCATCCGCACATCATCGAGCGTTAGGCCGGCGTACTCGATGCGTTTCAGCTTGCTCACTTCGGTTCCAAAATATTCTACCATTCGCCGGACCAGCCGATTCCGTCCCTCGAAAATAGACATCACAAAGCCATCGGGCGTCCGCGCAATGTTGTGGGCCTGCGCCTCTCCATCCTCAAGCTCAATTCCTTGATTCAACTTCTGAAGCTCATCGTCTTTGAGTCTGCGCTCTGTTTCCACTTCATAGGTCTTACGCACCTGGTAGCTGGGATGCATCAGCCGGTTGGCCAGATCACCATCGTTGGTCAAAATCAACAGCCCCATGGTGTGCCGGTCGAGCCGACCCACCGGATACACGCGCTTGCCCGTCGCATCCTGAATCTTATCCATCACCGTATCACGACCTCGGGGATCGTCGGTGGTGGTGATAGTATCTTTGGGCTTATTCAAGAGGATGTACACAAAGCTTTCCAGGCTGAGCGTCTGCCCATCGACCTCCACCTTGTCGGTGCGTTGCACTTTTTCGCCCATCTGGGTGGTGACCTCCCCGTTCACCTTGACCTTGCCTGCCGCAATATAATCATCGGCATCACGCCGCGAACAAAAGCCACAGTGGGCAATATACTTGTTAAGTCGAATTTTTTCGTCCTTGTTATAATTTTGATCAACCTCGTGCTGAGGTTCATTATTCCTGTTCTTTCTATTCCTCTTCATCATCTAAGTTATCTTCTGCAGAATTTTGCTGCTCTTCGGATTCTAATTTCTGTTGTTCTGTATCATCATGCTCTTCGGCCTCATCATCCAGCTGCAATTCATCGGCCGTATATTCCTCTAGGTCGGGCACCTCCTCTTCATCAATTTTCTCGACTGCCTCAATCAGTGAGAGAGCGGTATCACGGGTATCTTCATCTTCGACCTTATCCTCCAGTTCTTTAAGCTCCAGCTGCCGGTCAAACAAAAACTGACGGTGCTCAGCCATATCATCATCCTTAAGGATCTCGTCAATTTCACGCGGCTTCGGCAGTTCATCTATTGAATTAATTCCAAAATGCTTCAAAAAGTGCTTCGTAGTTTCATACAGCAGCGGCTTGCCAGGGGCATCCAGCCGGCCGGAGACCTCGATCAATACCTTCTCTAACAATTGACGCAGGATATACCCCGAATCCACCCCGCGGATGTCATCTACTTCGGGTTTGGTGACCGGCTGCTTGTAGGCCACAATCGCCAGCGTCTCAATCGCTGACTGCGACAGCTTTCGATAAGCATTTTCGTGCTGAAAGATACTCAGCCACTCCTCGTATCGTTTCTTTGTAGAAAATGTGTAACCACCGGCCACATACTCAATTCGGAATGCCAAACCATTTTCTTCGTACCGCTGATTCAGTTTTTCCACAAATGGCTCAACGGCCTCAGTTTCAAGCCCCAAATTCTCTTCGCCCTTGGCAATAATTTCACAAATCTTACTTTCAGATATGGGCTCGGGACTTGCAAATATGAGTGCCTCTATTACCGATGACAACCGCGTGCCATCTACAAATTGGTAATCTTGCATAACCTATTACTATTGATGGGAGTTATTTCTCACCTTCCGGCAAATTGCAAAGCGAGTTAAAATAACAAAAAAAGTTAACTCTCGTGCTCTTTGATTATAAAAAACCCATCATTGCCCTGACTTTGATATAGCGGCATCAAAATATATCCGTCGCAGCGAGCTACAATTTTTCCGTCCTTGTCATTCGCCAGCCATTCGCCTTTTTTAACGGGCTGAAAATTTTGGTAGCCGGGTCGCATTTTAAAGTCATCACCCGGTTCAATTATATGCTGATACACCAATTCTGTTTCAACAGGCAGATGCTTTGTTTGACCTTTCAGATACTGCCGGTAATCTCGTATTTCTGAAACATATTGCTGCTGGATACATCCCACCGCCTGCAGCAACAGCATCAGCGCTGATGTAATATTACCTTCGGTCAATTCATGTTGATGTTGACCGCCTTCCAATCCAAAAGAAATAAAGCCCTGTTTCTGATAATAACGCAAAGCCGTGCCCCTCAGCGATTCACCGATTCCAAATACCATAGGCACTTGCAGGTTGGCCAGCAGCTGGCGCTGGCGGGGATCGGTACTCGAGATGGTAAACATATATCCATCAGCCGAAAAAGTATGTAGATCAGCCAAGATAACAGGTTGATCTGATTGAGCCTTTAGCCGATCAAAAATAGTCAGCAACTGCTTTATCTCAATACGTTCGCTGGACTCAATTTGTTCCTCTGGCGCTTCCCGTAGGTTTTCAATAATTGAAGGAAACCAAAGCCGATTCATATCCTCATCAATATACCGAACCCCCTGCTCCAGAGCGCAAATATTGGCTCTTATTAACAATAACTGGCCATTAATTGAAGGACCTACCCCTTTCAGCTTATTCAGGATATTGGTGGCAGCCGAAACGCCAGCCGGCTCATTGCCGTGCATTCCAGCCAGTACAACCACAGTCGGTCCACCCGGATCACCTTCAATGGATCCGATTATCCGTTTCTCTGAAAGTTCGGTTGCAAAATCAGTCGTCGCCAGATTGTTCATCAGATTCTTTATTCGAATGTAATACTTTTAGTAGTCGTCCTACTATTTTCATGTAATTTTGCTCAGTAATAATTCCAACCAAACGGTTGTTTTTAACCACAGGCAGGCAGCCTATTTTTTGGGTATCCATAATATCCATTGCCTCCATAATGGATGCCTCCGGATGAATAGTAATAGGATTTTCAATCATGATATCTTCCACCGACTCAACAACTTCCTCATCATGATTCACGTTATTGGAATACGCGTTGAAAATCATCCGCATGGTTACCAACCCAACAAGATGCTTTTTGTCGTCTTCCACAGGAACATACCGTATGCGACGCCAATCGATCAAATTAGCCACGAATTCCAAAATATCGTCCTTCTGAACCGTAAATAGATCAGTAGTCATAAACTCTTCCACAATGAGACTGGAGGGTTTCCAGTGTTCGAGATCTTCCATGCGCACTCGTCCCCACTTGTGGACCGGCTCTCCTTTCTTCTGATTCTTGATCATCGCTGTTGTTATAGCCGCAAGAGTCTGCTCTTTAGAGTCGTTCTCTTTCATCAGTGATGAATAGTTATTGATCATCCAATACGACGGCGTCTGCCCCGCTTCTACTCGCTGGTTGATGAGGCCCAGATATTCATCAATATCACTGTCAGAAACATTAGCTTCCTGCAACCCCTCTTTGGCAATGGGCAGCAATTCTTCGGTGATCAGATCGACGGCATTGACCCGGGTATCATCGAACCAGCGAAACTTGGTATCGAGTCCCATTTTTGACGCTGCCACAAAATTCATCCGTGCATCATCAAAATTCATTTCCTCAGATACCCTGGGATGATAGTCCTCCATTTTATTCATCAGGCCCAACCAGAAAGCTGAATTAGCCACCTCGTCGGTAACCGTAGGACCCGACGGACAAACTCTATTTTCAATGCGCAGATGAGCTTTGCCGTCGGTAATTCCATAACAGGGACGATTCCAGCGATAGACTGTTCCGTTGTGCACCTGAAGTGCCCTTAACTCTGGGGGCGTACCTTCGTCCAGCAGTTTTTCTACATCTTCGGTTACCTCAGAGCTGAGCATCACCCTGTAGCGGGCCGTATCTTCCTGAAAAATTTCCAATATACTCTCATCTACCCATTGATTACCAAAAGTCACACGCGGGCTACTCTCACGAAGATGATCGCCCACCGTGCGGGTATCCACAGACTGTTGGAACAGAGCTATCCTCGTTTCGCTCCATAAACGCTTTCCAAAAAGGATCGGAGAGCCCACTGTTGCCGCCAATACGGGCGCTGTTACCAGCTGGGCAATGTTGTATTTCTGCACAAAATCCTGAGGACCAACTTGCAAGTGTACCTGAAAGCCGGTATTGCAAGCCTCCAGCAGGGGAGAATCGAACTTCATCAACAGTTCATCCATACCCTGAATACGCAGGTCGAAATCGCCGCCCCGCAACTTGTCAATGGCCTGGCAAAGGGCCCGGTAGCGCTGCAAAGGAGTCATATTTTTTAGATCTACATCCATCTTACGAATCGTCGGAAGAATGCCGGTCAACAAGATTTCGCCTCCCAGCTCTTCTGTAACCGATCGCACCTTGTCAACTTTCTCCTGCAGATTTTGCTCCATCTGGGAAAGGCAATCACCTGTAAATTCCAGCGGAGCCATATTTATTTCGAGGTTAAACTTGGCGAACTCTGTAGTGTACGACCCCTCCTCGGCTTCCCGCAGCTTGTCCAACACCTCCATGTTATGAGGCCAGGCCTTTGCTTGTTGATCAACCAAACAGAGCTCCTGTTCAGCCCCGATGCGTATGGGAGAGGTCTCAAACCAGTCTTCCTCTTCAAGCATACGATCCAACGCCCGAAGATCCTTTAGCACATACTTCATGAAGCGTTGTACCTCTTCCTGACTGTCAGCTAGTTTCACCCGTGATTCGCCCATAGGTACCTCGTTATTATTAATAAACAGTGTTCTATCGGTACAATAATCGAATTTATTAAACAGAATGCAAGCGAGCTACATTCGTACTAAATATACACCTTTTCTGGTATCTTGCATTTCATGTCTCAATGCGCTGTACCGAAATCATTATTTATTCTAACGCATCTACATTTACGTTGATCCGTACCGAACTTGCCCCCCTTGGCTTATGATCATCATAATGAGCAAAGGTATTATCCAGCATCTGCTCGATGGCACCGGCCCCATTAGCTGGATTAATTTTTACGAAACTTTCCCAGCGGTAGAATTTCTGCATTTTTGAAATAGCTGAAGGCGATGGCCCCAGCACCGAATCCAGTCCGCCCAAAACCTCCGTTAACGAAGTAGTGAACGTTTCGGCAACCTTTTGTACCCGTCTCTCCTTTTTACCTTTAAAAACGAAACGGATCAAACGTGAATATGGGGGATATTGTAGCATCTTTCGAAACGCCAGTTCTTGCCGGGCAAATGATTTGTAGTCGTGCTCCTTGGCCATTTTTATTGCGGGATGATCGGGCTGCCAGGTTTGAAAGAATACCCTGCCTTCCTTTTCAGATCGGCCCGAACGGCCTGCCACCTGGCTTAACAGCTGATACATCCGCTCTCCCGATCGGAATGACGGAAACGCAAGTTCAGTATCGGCATCAATAACACCTACGACCGTAACATCCGGGAAATCCATACCTTTAGCTACTATTTGCGTACCTACTAAAATATCGGCCTCTTTGCGGCCAAACTTTTTAAGGATATTGGCATGTGCATCCTTTCCGGAGGTTGTGTCAAAGTCCATGCGTAGTATTTCGGCACCTGGAAATAATTCACCTATTTGAGATTCCAGCTGCTGCGTGCCACTGCCTTGGGGTGCCACAGAATCATTCCCACATTCTTTGCAGCGCCGTGGTTGTCGTTGTGCATATCCACAATAATGGCATCGGAGTTGTTTCTTCGATTTGTGAAAGGTCAAGCTTACTGAACAGTTGGGACACTCGGGTATTTCGCCACATGTTTCGCACTGCAAGTAAGAAGAAAATCCCCGGCGATTATATAACAAAATAGCTTGCTCATCATTCTGGAGAGCCTCATCAATAGCTTCATAAACCGGAACTGCAATTGGCCCTTTCATAGCCGAGCGATATTGTTTCATATCAAGTACTTTTACCTCAGGCAGTTTTGCATCAAAAGGCCGGTTCGTGAGCTCCATGAAGGTACTCTTTCCTTTTTTGGAGCCATGGAGCGAAGCCATGCTGGGCGTTGCCGACCCTAACACTACAGCCGCATCATTGATATGCCCCCTAATAATAGCTACATCTCGTCCGTGATACCGCGGGGCCGGGTCTTCTTGTTTGTAGGATGCATCATGTTCCTCATCAACAACCACAAGACCCAAATTCTGTACTGGTGCAAACACCGCTGACCGTGCCCCAATGGCGATACGCTTTTCGCCTTTTTGCAGAGCCCGCCACGCATCATAACGCTCTCGGTTGGTCAGCCTGCTGTGTAACACCGCGATATCATCTCCAAAAATCATGTGAAATCGTCGAACTATTTGTGGCGTTAATCCAATTTCGGGTACTAAAACCAATCCACCTTTGCCTTGTTCCAACGCTTTCTTCAATGCATGGATATAAACCTCTGTTTTACCACTTCCCGTGATACCATACAAAAGAAAATTCTGATACTGGTTTTTGTTCAATACATCTTCAATTTCTTGAAAAGCCCTTTGCTGCTCTTCATTTAGGGTCTTAAGCTGCGTGGGATCATATTCGAGCTTCATACCCAGATTGATCGTCTCAACTTCTTTGCAATCAATAAGACCCTCCTCACGAATTCGCTGCAGCGTGTAATATTCCAGTAAATCGTGTTTCGTTAATTCTTTTTGGAATTCGGGCAGATCAAATCCGGTTAATAGCTGCAGCGCGCGTATCCACTTGTACATCTTCCCGGATTCCTGATGTTCCTTTACCAGCCTTTCTGCCTCTTTTTGGGCTTTATTGGTCGTCCAATCCCACAAATTATCGGTACTCGGATCCATCTTGGTCACCGGTTCCTCCCAGACTTCCAACAGCTTTTGCCCAATCAGCTTATCAATGACGGTATCATCCCAACGCTTTTGAGCTTCTGCCAACGGATAAGAGTCTTCCTCATGTATGTCTCGTATAATTTGGCGCTTATTTTCGTTGAGATGATTTGGCACATCCCCGTTTGTTGCTCGTAGTTTTTTCTCAGAATAGAAATTAAGTCCCACCGGCAACGCTGCCTGTATAGCTTCTCCCCATCCACAGTAATAAAAGCGGTAGATCCATTTCGTTAACTTTAACAATTCCTCCGAAAGAACGGGTGTATCATCCAGTATCTTGCGAACTGGACGCGTATTAAAGTTGGGTTTAGATTGGTGGATATCAACAATTAAACCGATCGCATTTTTCTTTTGTAGGGGTACCCAAACACGCTTACCTATCTGTGCTTCTTTTTGATAGTTTTTCGCTAATTCATACGTAAAAGGATGCCTGACGGCCGTAGGGAATACAATTTCAGCGTACTGTGACAAAGTGTATTTTTTCAATTACTGTCATTGACGATTGCTATAATAGTTTTCAAACTACAAAAAATAAAAGCCCCTTCCATCTCTGGAAGGGGCTTTAGAATCTATATTATCAAGTGAGTCAGAACGTTACTGCTGATCCCACCAGAATCTGGAGTTAATGCCATCTTCGCTCGGTGAGAGCATGTCCAAGGCACTATTGTAACTTTGACTATTTACACCAGATTCATTCCCCGGATAAATAAATCTCCGTGGAATTTCACCATTGTTAATAGCATCAGGTGCTGGTTGAAGTCCCGGGTAATCGGTCCTTCTCCAGTTAGACCAAGCCTGATACCCCATTGGGTATACAGCAATCCAGATCTCTTCATTAATAACCTGTCGCATGCTTGCACCTGAAGTAGCAGCATCAGCAATTCGGTCTAACGCATATTGCGTACCATCAGATTGCAACATTCCAGTGCTGGAGTCACCATCATCCCAATGCGCCTCTACAGTTGCATATGACATCTCAATGCCATTTTGTAGCATATTGCTTGAATTTTCGCTCGTCCATCCAAGCTCAGCAGCTTCTGCTCGCAGCAAGTATGTTTTTGCTGCAGTAAAATATGGCAGCGTACCAGCGGTACCTCTGACGCGTTCACTCATAGACGAGTACGAACCGCCGGAAAGTGACTCATAGCCATAAGGACGACCAGGAAGACTGGTGTCAGATGAGAACACATTAAGACGGTCATCATATTGATCATTTGAATAATCAATAACACTTCCATCCGAAATACCTCGCATCGCGCGATCTAACGGTTCAGAGAAGAAGTAGTCAGCACCACGATACAGCGAGAAGGGATTTTCCATGCCAGACTGATTGGCATAGTCATACCACATCTCCTGATCAATGTTCTCAATAAGACCTGCACCGTTGCTAAGAGCAGAACTGAATTCAGTAGCTGCATAACCACTGGCACCAGGATACTTTTTAGACAACTGCATTGAGAGGTTTAAGATGAAAGAATTTGCAAATCTCTTCCACTTATTAACATCGCCGCCATAAAAAGCGTCACCAGTAGGTCCGTCGAGACTCGCATTTAATGCATCTCGAGCAGATTTAGCACGACTAATCAGGTCTTTATAAATCGTTTCCTGATCAGTGTATTCAGGTGTCAAGGTTTCTCCTTTACCAAGAGCATTGGTATAAGGTACGGGCCCCCAAGTATCAGTAACGCGCTTCCAGATAAGTACACTCATCAGTTCGGCAACGTTGGCCTGATTAACTGGAGCACCATAAGATTTGGTAATTTCGTCAACCTCATCAGCTGTGGTAATCTCAATGATCTCATTGAGATTACTCAACGTTTGCACGTAGTATCCGTCCCAACTTGAGGGAGAAGCACCATAACGCTGTGCACTCGTATAAACAGCCTGAGATTGATACTGTGCATATAATGTTGGTGTCGAAAGGTATGCACCACCCGCAAGGGTAGCATAGCGGTTCATTGCGCCCGCCATCAACCCTTCAGTATTTGCTTCCGTAACGGAATCGTCATCAACGTTTGTGTCACCGAAATCTACGGTATCACACGCGGTGAAGACAACCGCAAGGAGTACAATCGAAGATAATATATATCGAAAGTTCTTCATATATAATAAGTGTTAAAAGGTTACTTTTAAATCTACGCCATAACTTCTGGTGCCGGGAAGTTGCCCGTTTTCACCATAAGTCTGAGACAACTCAGAAGGATCCCAGCCGTGATTATTTTCAGGGTGAACTGCAATCATCCATACATTATTTGCAACTACACCAATAGAAGCAGAGTTAAGGAAATTACCAATCCACTCCTTCGGTAAGCTGTAATTTAACTTAAGAGCTCTGACTTTAATATAGTCTGCAGGATGGACGAAAGGTTCAGCCAAATCGTTGGCACTCCACTGACTGTAGTATGCATTGGCATCAACATAACGATCAATTTGATTGCCGCTACCGTCAACACCTATTACATGAACACCACCGCCTTCGGAGACCGGATCACGCTTGAGATTACCTTTGTCATTGGTACCAGCAGTTTCTTCGTACAAACCACTGCTCCAACCCCATTGTTCAGAAAGGGAGAAGAATTGTCCGCCTTTCTGGAAGTCAAGAGCTGCCGTAAGGCTCAGATTTTTATAGGAAAATGTATTAACAATTCCTCCTGTCCAATCTGGCAGCACGCTACCATAGTCATGATTTTGCTCTATCTGGTACAAGCCATTACTAGGATTAATTACCGGCTGACCAGCATCATTACGTTTGATAGCGGCACCTCTTAACTGTCCCCACTCTTTGTCCAGAACCTGAACAATATTTACAAAACCGAAAGTGGCTGTTGTATTATCCACGACAAAGGAATTAAGGTCACGTGGCAGTGAGGTTACCGTGGTTTGGTTGGTAGCCCAGTTAACTGTTACATCCCAACGGAAGTTTTGCGTTTGAACCGGCACACCGTTAAGCGAAAGCTCGACACCCTCACGCTCAGTTGAACCGGCGTTGGTTAAGTAACCACTAACACCATTAGAAGAAGAGAGCGTTACAGGAATAATTTCGTCCTTGCGCTCCTCATTGTAGTATGTAGCATTTAACCCAATACGATCATTGTAGAATCGCACGTCAAAACCAACTTCAATGGAAGTGTTAAGCGCTGGTTTAATATTTGGATCTACGCGGGTCGCATCAGTGTACAACAACGGTTGTGAATTTCCTGTTGCAGGATTGGTGTAAGGATTATCATCAAGAGCAAAGCTTGTAAGAATATCCTCGGCACCTACGTCGTCACCGACCTGAGCCCAACCGGCACGGACCTTACCGTACGATAGCTCATCAAAGTCGATCAGGTCACTGAATACGAACGACAATCCAACAGAAGGATAACCATAACCATTGTTACTTGATGGCAGGGCAGAACTCCAATCCTGACGATAAGAACCATCAAGATACAAGTAATTCTTGTAGCCTACTGTGGCTTTTGCATACATACTGTAGACGCGCTTATCCCAGTCTTCTTCAGTTGGAACAATACGCTCTTTAGAGTTACTGAAGGAATAGACATTCGGAATATTCAAACCACCACTCTGGTAGTTTCCTTGCGACATATCAGCCTGCAGGCGGTTGTAGTGTTCTATACGTGCAGAGGCACCACCGAATGCTTCAACGGAAATATCTCCGAACTCAGACTTATAGTTCACACGAGCTGAGTGGTTGTACTCCGTTTGTGTATACTGACGTTCACCGAAGCTGTTTACATAGTGATTGTAAAGCAACCCGCTTTGGTCAGAAGAATACTGGAAGGTATAAGGTACTTCATACCTGCGGTGATAATCTTCCTGACTGACATTACTGCTAGCCGTAACCTCAAACTGATCGTTGATCTGGTAGCTAGCATCAAGGTTCAGCAGTAAGTTGTTACGGTCACGAGTGATCTTATAGTCATCCTGCCACTTATAAGGATTGAACCAGAAAGTTGGTGACTTGAGTCCGCGATTGTGCAAAGCACTGTTCGAAGGACTTCCAGAATAAGGGAAGCTTCCATCGGGCCCCCACCAGTTCCAGTTAGCCTGAGTACCTGCCGGAGTAGTAAGATCCTTCAGTTCTTTAAGACGCTTAACATTAAGCTGTCGACCGAACCACTGGTTAAAAGAACCAGACGTTGGGTTTGCATATCCATCAGAACGGACATCACCATTTACTTCCTGCAGGGTGTACTTAAGATTGACACCAACGTTGAAGTCATCCGTAACATCGTAACGGAACCGCCCACTCATAAAGTGTTTCCCAAGGTCAGAATATGGAATCAGCCCCGACTGCTGCAGGTTACTGTACGAAATGCGGCCAGAATACTTCTCACCCGTTGCATTAATGGCAAATCCACCTTTATTGGTCATGCCACTGTCGAAGAAATTCTTGACGTTATTAGGCTGTGATTCCCAAGCAATTGTCTCACCGTAATACGGACTGTCCGGGAACCAAGAATACCAAGGAGCATATTGCGTACCGTCGAACTTGGGTCCCCAACTTTCATCAGCCCAGTAGTATGACAATTTAGTTTTGCCATCAAGAGCCTCGAAATAAGGAACGTGCCTGCTCGGATCATAGTTAAAGGTTTGGAATTCAGCTTCTCCGAGATAACCCTGCCCATATTGATTCTGGTAGTTGGGCAAGTAGGCAACCTGTTCATAAGTAAAAGAGTTCGTCAGCTCAACGCTAACGCCCGTTTCAGCAGACTGCTTGGTAGAGATAATAACAACGCCATTTTCACCACGCTGTCCATACAGCGCCGTTGCGTTTGGTCCCTTAAGGACATTAACGTTTTGGACGTCTTTCATGTCAATGATGTTCGGATTGTTCACCGGAACGCCATCAACAATGTAAAGCGGTTCGGAAAGATCCTCAGTCAGAGAAATAGCTCCCCGAATTCGGATATCACCGAAAGAACCAAGTTTAGAGCCAGCCTGACCAACAATCTGAACACCAGCAACCTTGCCAGCAAGACTATTTTTTACGTTGGTCTCCTGTGCAACATTTAGCTGATCTTCACTAACTGACTGTGAAGAAAATGAAATGGAAGACTCACTCTGCTCTTGTCCAAGAGCAGTAACAACGACCTCTCCCAAGTCGACACCGCCTTGAAGCGCAAAATTCAATGTAACGCTTTCTCCAGCAGAAATTTCGACTGTCTTGGAAGATTCGTTATACCCAATAAAGGTAACGTTTACCGTGTAAGTGCCGGCAGGAATATCAGTAATCTCATATTCCCCCTCAGCATTTACAGGAGCACCACGTTGTAAATCTTGTATTACAACATTAGCCCCGGGTAATACTTCACCTGATTGGGCATCAGTAACCGTCCCACTCAAACTACCAGACTGCGCAAAGGCAGTTCCAATAGCGAGGAGACATACTATTGCCGTGGAAAGTAACTTTCTAAGCATATATAACCCTCATATTAATTATTAATGGTTTAATGATAGAGCTGAACGATGGGGTCAAGACAATAAAATGCCCTGACTTTTAAGAAACCATCTAATAAGCCCTAAATCCTCATAAAGAGCAGCTCACAAGCACAATATACCTATGAGCTAAACCGTTGTGCCTTAATGTAATTTTTATCAATTAGAAATAAAAATAGTTTATAAAAGCAGATCCCAAACTTAATTAGATGGTATCTTCTTTTTAAACCAACTTACTTTTTAATAGGAAAGTTACCTGGAGCAATACTCTGTTCGGGAATAAAAAATATCTGCTACTTGTTTGGCTAAGCACATGGGAGCTATTAATACCTGTACTGCTTAATGCCCATCATCTGTCACTAAAGAACAGATAATACCCTGAATTGCATCAATTTATCCCAACCACCCTTCACGGTCTAAGCTGCGGTACTGAATAGCTTCTGCAATATGATTTGACTGAATCGACTCGGATCGCTCCAAATCGGCTATCGTACGTGATACTTTTAATATACGATCGTACGCGCGCGCGGAAAGCCCGAGAGAAGTAATAGCCTTTTTTAACATCTGGGAACTGGCATCATCAAGCGTACAAATTTTCCTTGACATTTTTGTGTTCATTTGTGCGTTGCAGTAAACCCCATCAATACCCATAAAACGCTTACTTTGGACCTCTCGGGCTTGTATTACCCGCTGTCGAATGGCCGCCGATGATTCGCCCTTCGACTTGCTGGATAATTCATCGTAACTCACTTTCTGCACCTCGATATGTAGATCAATACGATCCAACATTGGGCCACTTATTTTACTCAGATAACGCTGCATTTGCGAAGGTGATGCTCCTGCTGGATCAGCCGCATCGTACCAATCCCCAGTAGGCGACGGGTTCATCGAAGCTACCAGCATAATGCGACTGGGATAACTTACGCTCATCCGTGCTCGGGAAATACTTACCGAACCGTCTTCCAGCGGTTGACGCATAACCTCCAGGGCACTGCGTTTAAACTCCGGTAGCTCATCCAAAAACAATACGCCATTGTGCGCCATTGATATTTCGCCTGGCATTGGAATACTGCCACCACCCACCAAAGCAACATCTGTTACGCATCAATTGTTAGGGGGTAGCTCGTTTGAATTTAAAGAATCGTTTAAACCAGATAAAAAACAGATCCGGCCTTTCTGACAGCTGAGCTTGTTTGGATCGTTTAGAACTGAAATTTACCGCTGAGAATTGAATTTAAATGATTTAGTTCTCAGCGGTTTCTCTTATTTCAATATATCCATTTCGGGTAGAGCATCTTAGCCATACCATCCTACAGCCAACCTTTCTAACCCAATCCACGGGACACGAATACATACTATAAACGGCGATTTTAACAGCGTTTTTTGGTGCTTTTCCCCGTAGTCCGAAGTGGAAAATAATCTCGGTAAATCGTTTGCTCTCGCTGTAAAATTTTCCCGAAGGTCTCCGTAGAGATTAAAGGTTAATAAAAGGTTAGAAAGATGACACACGAAGAGATTAAATCAGGACTCGAAATTTTCAAACTTATTCATAAGTCCGATATCGAAATCACTGATTGGGACGATAACAACAATTATGAGATAGCTTATCCTGACGGTACAAAAGAATGGTTAGGAGAGATCGAAGCTATCGAAGTCATTCATAACGAAATTGCATATCTCAATGAGTGATTCAAAGAAACAACTTGAGTTTGAATACGCTGTAGTCAACGAACTCTCCTTAAAGTATAAAGCACGTACTGATCTAGAGCCAGTAGTCATTACAGGACCTGATTTTGCAATTCCATTTCTCAGAAAAATCTGGAACGACCAAATAGCCAGAAAGGAGTCCTTCTATATAGTGCTAATGAATTCACAAAAAGTGGTGACAGGTTACGCTTTGATATCACAAGGAGGATCTACAGCTACAATAGTTGATCCAGCTGAGATAATGAGAATAGCATTATTAGCAGATGCTCATTCAGTACTTCTAGCACATAACCACCCTAGCGGAAATTTAGACCCTTCCAAAGCTGATAAGAATCTAACAAACAGAATAGTAGAGTCAGGTAAATTATTAGGAATTACTGTTGTCGACCATTTAATCATTTCGGAAGGTAGCTATACGTCAATGCGAGAGCGAGACTTAATCAACTAATCAATCACAACTAAAGGTTAAAGTTATGAGTTCAGTTAAAAAAGTAGATCAAGAAAAGTTCGAAGAAGTTAAGAAACAGAAATCACGAAAAGATCCTAATAGCATCAAATCTCAGATGTATGCTAAGTTTGATGAGATTCAACCGGGTGAAGGTGCTTTAGAGATTGAGCCTGGTGAAGATACTCGAATCGATTATATCCAGTCTCTTGCTTCTCAATATAATCGTGAAGAAGAACGTCCTGAAATTAAACTACGGACAATGAAAACTGAAGACGAATCGAAGATATATATTTACGCAATCGATTCTGACGAAGCTTAGCGACCAACATACTCCTTATCATATGAACCTGAGCTTTTGACCGAGCTCAGGTTTTTCTTTTGAGAAATCCTTCCTGTTTCCTGATTAGTGCTCCTACTTATCAATAGCCGTTGATCTTTTGGTAGTAGAGGGTGATCGTACTAACGAAAGTGTAAATAACATTAATCAAGGAGATAAAATTATGAAAAAACTAATCGTAATATTTTTAGTAGTAGTTATTAGTGGATGTGCTACTACTTCATCATTACCACCAGAAGGTCCGTCTAATACACCAATGGATAAAGCTGATACGATTCTACTAAAAGTAGATCAGTCCCCTCAAGAAGCTTATCAAAATTTTGCTCAGTATTTAAGTTCAAAAGGATTTGGCTTTGAGAATACTGATGAATCGTTAAAGGTTTTTAAAACCTCTATGAGAAGTATGAATGAGATTAATGCTCAATATTCTTTGGATGTATCAATAATGGAATCTAATTCATCTTCTGTTATCAGAATAACTGGAACTGGATCATCAAACACTTTAGGAAAATTTGAAATAGTTAAAGGTGGAGATTCAAGCGCAAGTGGTTTGCCCGGAGTTTCAATTGCACCACAAGCTTGGAATAAGATGAAACAGATTGCAACTTCATATCCAAAAACAACAGATGTTTCATATCAAAGGAACTGAATCTGCCTTCCACAATCAGTTCCGAAGAGCCTGTCAGTTCTAAACTGACAGGCTTTTTTATAGGTACGGACTCTTAAAACCAGTTTCTTTTTTACACCACCAATAACTTACTAGTATCTCATCTCCTTTTTGAATCCCTTTTGATACGATAACAAGCTCTCCGTTTTCAACTTTATAATCAGTATTAGGAGAGTCTGAGTGGTTGCAATAACGACCGAGTTCAGCTGTCTCCCACCACTTACCTCTTACTAGATAACGATATGCTTTAGATGGATCATTTGTTACCCAAACTCCAATATCAGAACCTAAAGGAATATCTTGTGTAGCTATAATTCCTTTCTTCGTTCCTAAATCTGAATCACTAACTTCATACATCTTATTTCACATTGTGTGTTAGAATTCCATTTCCGTAGAACGTGTGGACTGGTTCTTCAAGAGTTAGGCGATAAACTGTTTTCTTTTCATTAATCACTTCTACTTTTTCTATTGGAATATCATTTCCATTTTGATCTCTTAAAATATCACCAACTTGCACGTTTCTCATTCGTACAAACTTCCATTCACCATCTCTTTTGATAAGCTGAGAGTGCTCTCTTGAAGCTTCTAGTAGACCATCATTAATTCTGATAGTTTCAAGAACCTTACGTGGATAGATACTCTTAATAACGGCTATATCGTCGTCTGCAAGAAGTTCGTCAGAAGACCATTCATAGAGCTGCAACGGTCTGTTATCATCGTTTAGATTCTTAATATCAGCACCGAGAAGTTTATCACCTTCTTCTAAGTCTTCTATTTTCTTATTCTCTTTAATCACTGTTACCTCTGTTCCTTCAGTTAAGCAGAATGTAGTACAATCGAAGTTTGCAGAATCAGTTACGTATTGAGAATCACTGTGTTGGCCTAATGCTTTTACGTCATAACTGACGTTTCCTGTTTCTCCTGATGCAACATAATCTCCACAAACAACATCTGATAAGCTATTAGCTGATGAACCAACATCAGATGTAGTACCGTCAGGTTTTTTAATTCTATATCCGTTAGCTGGATTGCCTGAAGGAGGATCGTCCCAAGTTACATCAGCATAATCTCCATTTTGAGTTACTTGTACGTTTTGTGGAGCATCCTGATCAGTGTATATAGCTGTTACATTTGTGTCTATTATCCAATCTCCGTTGTTATGTATATTGCGTGACTGAACAGCTAAATCGTAATTGGTATCAGGAGTTAAGTTTGTAAAGGTATGATTCGTTAAATCTCCTTCATAAGTTGCTGAAACACTTGAAACAGAAGTCCAACTCCAACTACTATCTGAATCCTTTTTTACGCCGTAGCGATATTCTGTATCACCTGCACCACTGTATCCCCCACTTGTAATTACATCAGCAGTAGCTTCAATAGTTGTTTCACTATGTCCAACTTCATCAACCCAAACTACAGGTCTGCCCTTTCCATAAAATATTGAAGTATCATTAGGTGTTTCAGGTAAGTTCCAATCTTCTTGAATTTGCTCGAGTGTATACGTACCTGAAGGTGATGAACCATCTCCCCACCGTTCTTGATAAACGTCAGATGTATCTAATTGTCCACTATCCGGTAATGCCATGATTTCTTAATCTCTCTCTTAATCTAGCATTTTCTTTTTCAAGCTTATCTATACGAGATTCATGATCCTTAAATCCTTCGACTAAATGAGCAGTAATTGGAACTGTATTCATTGACCACATCTCATCTTCATTTTCTGGGATTCTTATTGCTTCAGGTAGGATTCTATTTACCTCTTGAGCAATAAAACCTATTTCAGCCTCACCCTCTCTATCATTACGAGTGTATCTTCTACCATTTAACTGTTTTAGTATCTCAGAAGAATCTTTGATTGAAGTGATATTATCCTTCAATCGTATATCAGAACCCCATGTAACTTGTCCTGAAAATGTTGGGCTGTTTACAACACTAAGAGTTGGCTCATCTTCACTATCATAGCTAACTGAAAGATTTGAACCAGCACTAAAGTTATCACTTGTCCAACAAAGAGCTGCACCAGATCCTCCTATATTCGAACTAACTACGTAAAGCCCTGCACTCTCATCGTGGAAGATATCACCACCGGTTGAATAATCACCAATTTCATGGTTTGAAAGATTTATCATGTTAAAGTTTGCACTGTCACCGCTCCTGTAATATCGACCATCTAAATCTTCAGTAACGTTAGATGCACCATTAACTGTAGCTGTCAATACACCATTACCTGTATCAAACGATAATCCTGTTAAGTAATAGTTTGTGTCAGTTCCAGTAGTAGCATTTAATTGAGAACCATCCCATGATAAGTTAGTACCAGCAATTTGAGATCCTCTTTCAATATAAGCTGTATCCCAATTAGAAGGATTAGCATTACTGATTTGAGATATACTATAGTCTCCTGACTGAGCAGTTATATCTCCTGTTCTACCAAAGACAGAACTTACTGGAACTGCAAGTTCACTACCACCTGCTGAGTCACCAAGAGCTTTTACTGTATTTGGTGAGAGTCTAGAGAAAATACCGTATTTGTTAATAACGGTTTCTACATCATATTGCTTTACGCTGTCATAATTCAAGGATACGTTTGTATCATCTTCTGGTTTTCTGGCACTTACAGTTAATATTAATCTACCATCTTCATAATCAGAGAGTGTTGCATATTGTGTTCTTGAACTGTCACCAGCTCCAGAGATTTGTGTATCCGGAACATCTTCCCAAGACGAACCATTATATCCTTGTATTTTAACTGACCATTCTGGAATACCTGAAGAACTATTATCAGTAATACTCCAATTAACCTCTACTTGTTTAGAAGTATTAAAAGTTCCAGCAATGACGCTACTATTGAAATCCGAAGCTGTATTAGTTTGTGAACCACCACCAGTAAATGCTACTGTAGTACCTCCTGGATCTGACTCAAAACTTAAATCAACTGTAGATGGGAGTGTAGCTTCAGAACCTATCTTCAATCTGGTTTCAGAAGCATCTTGCAAGTGTATCTCAGCCGTTGAACCATCAGGAGAGGTTAAATTAGAAGTATTAATAGTCCATCCACTTATATTACCATCCGGTGCTGTAAGCGTACCAGCAAAGTCAGCTCCAGTTCCTATTTGAACATTACCTGATCCTGTATAGGAAATTCCATTTGAACCACCGACTTGGAATCTTTCATCATCGTACCAATGATCACCATTTGAAGAGAAGTAAATTCCGTGATTACCAGATCCACCAGCATCTGAACCGATAATCATTGGAGAAGAAGCATTAACAGCTATATAACCGTTAAATACCCCGTTATTACCTGCAATTGTAGGTGAAGTGATTGTAGTTGATGATATAGAAGTTGAGTTAATGTAAGTTGGTATATCACCTAAGCTATCAAGATTTGTTGGAATATTTGATAAGTTACTATTCCAATCAGCACCAACTGTAGCATTATCTGAAGGCTTACCAGTACCAGTTACTTGTGTTTGCCAATCAGCATCATTTTGAGTAGCAAGTGCTCCCTGACCTGAAATATTTGCTGCTGTATTATTAGAAGTAACATCAGCATTATCAGCAGGTTTACTTCCATCATCAGTTACAGAAGACCATGAAAGAGTTACTGAAGAACCAAATGTTACGTTACCTGTATTACTCCAACTAATTTCTCCACCAGCTAAATGACCTGAACCATCATTGTTTAACTGATAAGCATTAGTAGAATTGATTTGTGTACTATTAACAATCTGTCCTGAAGAATTAAGTGTTAAGTTACCTCCTGTAATATTTGATGAATTAATTGTCCATCCACCGATCCTACCATTATCAGTAACTATTGTACCTTCTAAGAATATATTTTCAGAATAAAGTCCATACCCTGAAGGACTTGTTCCATCTGATAAGTTTGGCGCTCCTGCTAAATTACCATATCGAGCTTTTAATTTATCTGTACTTTGAAAATCAGTCCAAGTTGAAACACCATCATAAACATCATAGAATGGACTATATTGACTAGAGGCATCTTCAAATAAGTATCCTCCTGATACTCTAGCTATTACGTCACCGTCTTTTATTGAACCTCCGTTACCACCATTTGATGTATCAACAGTCAATACTGTATGGTCCGATGGAGAAGTATCTATAGAAGTTATCTCAGCTTTTACACCATAGATAGTACCTCCATCATCAGACATTGACTTAGCCCAAATCAAATCACCGACTGAAAATGTAGCATTTCCAAGACCTGAATCAATTTTGATAGTCTGTCCTGCAGTATTATCAGAAAGTGTTACATCTTCATGTACTTGTGCGGAATCAGTACCAACTCTTTGACCATTTGATACTCTCAAGACATCTTTCATGAAAATGTGAGCACGAAATTCATTTCGTACTCTCATGTTATCAACTTCAAAGAAAGAACCGCCGGAAGCATCGTTATCAAGAATTGATCCTGCTCCTAGGATACCTGATGTATAGTCATCAGACGTAAACTTAGTATGATATATTAAATCATTTCTAAAAGTTGCAGTACCGTTAGAGTTGAATGTGATATCATTTGAGCCTACAGAAGAATCAGTAACTCCTGTAAAGAAATGAATACTATTACCACCTAAATGAGCTTGGCCTACTTTTCCTGACTCATTACCATATAATTCTAAGTAAGTTCTTGAATTACTTGCTCCTGAAGCATTATAAATTTCAATCTTATCATCACCACGACCTTCAATCTCATTGAGGTTTATTAGTTTTCCACTTTGAAGATCTAGTACACCACCAACTATTACATTTCCAGTAGAAGAAAGTGTAGGTAATGAAAGTTGCGAACCATTAAATGTTAGTGATGAGTTAGTATCGAACCGATTTAATGAACCGTTCCAATATGCTACACCTTGATTGACAGGAGAATTTTGTCTTGTAGCAACAGTTTGAAGTGAACCTGATTTACCGATTACAAAAGCATCATCAGATTCACGAAACATGAATTTATAGTATGGTAGTGAACCTCTGTCTACCTCTATTCCAGATGATCCAGCTGTAACTCCTGATCCAGATTCACCACTATTCAAGACAACTGTGTTATCAGTTGTAGTAAGCTCTTTATCAATCTCAATTGTATCTCCACTGATATAAAGATTACCAGCTGGATTTATAGTGATATCACCTGAAGTAGATGAAATTACATTACCATCAATTCTAATATCATCTACATCTAATCTCTTATTTGCACTCAATACATCATTAACTGATAGCTTGCCTGAAATAACATCACCAGTAACATTTACCCAACGTGAATCACCTGTAGAGAATGAAACTCCACCATCAGTTGTAGAACTTTGAGTAGCTGATCCACCACCGGATTCACCTTCATCACTATTTTTATAAATGACATTAAATACATCTGATCCTGTCTTAACAGTATATTCTAAGAAATCAGCATCCCACTCATTATTCTGTCCTGTAAGACTACCACCCATAAAGAACAGATTACTACCACTGTAACTGATTAAGTCAGTAGAAGAATATTGACCTCTAATATCAGCTTCTAGATTTCTATTTGTAGAACGTTGAGTATCTATTAATTCTGATAGTAGTACATTAAAGAAGTTTGAAGAAGACGGAGCTCCTTTTCTCTTCCAAGAATCATTTGTTAAAGTAGATCCTGAAGCATCTGTTGAAAGAGCACCAGGAGAATAACCAGTTGGACCATCACCAAACCAAAGTTTATCCGTTTCATATTTCTTCGAATAATCTCCTGATTGGATTAATTCATACTCAATAGCAGTATTATTTCCTTCTTCTACTGATGCATTTAATACCGATATTTCCCAACCGCCATAAAATGTCTCTTCTGAAGATATAGTCTCACCTAAAGCGCCTCTGAATCGTACTGTTAATGTACCATCAGCATCACTAGGAAGATTTTCAGTAGTATAATCTACACTACCAATAAAATTTCGGTAATCAGGATCAATGTGACCTGACGTAAGATCAACATTGTTATATGTGAAGGAACCAGTCCATTTATTGTTAATATCATCCCACCAATAACCAGCAGCACCCAAAGCAATAGAAGCTGTAGCAGTTTCTTGGGAAGAAGTCATTTTAGCGCTAATATCTCCACCCAATACTATATTTTGCGTACCATCTGTATTGATGTATTGAGTAAAGTCTTTAGTCTGGTTGCCTGAAACTATAACAGAAGATGGAAACTGGATATTTGAGACTGTAGTTCTATGCTCAAATCTAGCTTTAGCTTCTTGTAAAGCGCTTATGAAGTTATTTGTACTTCCGGGTTTGATATGAGTGTCAATAGACTCAATATCTACAGTTAAATCAGAAGTACCAGAAGCTTGTTGCGTACCTGTAGAATCATATCTATACCAATCAACAGAAGTAGGATCTTCGAGAGCTGACAGTTGATATAATCTCCAAGCATTATCTTCTTGTCGTAGAATTAATCCATGATTTTTAAGTATCTGCTCTAAAGCTTTCTCGTTTGTAATTGGTTGATCAGTCTCATCACCATTATTAGCAAACTGTCTGAAAGCTTTTTCATCGTTGTATATTTGATTTAAGTAATCATCAGAGGAAGATATATTATCTTCGGTCCAAGAAGTGTAAGTGTAGATATCTAGTCCGTAGCCAAGATCTTTTAAGATCCTAGAAATTGTATCAATTATTCTCTTGCGTTGATCAACGAGAGGAAAGTCGAAACCTGAAAGCCTAGTTAAGTCTTTAGCTACAATAGTTCCTGAATAGGTATATTTCCCTTCAGGATATTTAAGTAGATCACCTAATACTGATCCAGTCCAAACAACGGTCCCATTTTTTTTAAGTCTTAATCTATATTCGCTTTCATCAGCATGGAATATTTCATCAAGTATAGCAACTCCATCATAGGAAGTACTACCTCCTATTGATAAAAAGAATTCGAGACGACCCTTTTGAATTGGATCTGAATAAGGATCTTCAATGTCTATCTTGTCATAGTTTAATTTGAAGATTCCTTCAGGACCATGTCCCTTTACTTCTGTTAAAGTGCCACTAAAATTCTTTTCAAGTATTTCTATTTCATACTTTGTGGAAGTTTGGCCTGTATTACTGTTATGAGTGGCTCTATATTTAACTCCGTATGCCACATAACTTCTCCGTTAATTGATGAATAGTTCTTTTATCGTAGAGTAGATGATTGAGTTCGTTTATAAGACTTCACAATATCAGGACCTCTAAGTCTCCAATCGACTTTATCGAGAGCTGCCTCCATAGCTTTTTGCATATCTCTCCTAGAAGCACCTCCTCCTGAAGCCTGATTTGGAAGTTTCTTTGGTGGAGGAACAACTTTCTCACCAGATGTAAGCATAGCTGGATAAGAGTCATTTGGGAATCCCGGAGGTACAACACCACCAAAAGCCATTCCCTGACGCTCTTGTTGTCTTTCTTTTCTTTTTTGTGCTTTCTTTTTAATTGATGCTTTAGCAGCTGTACCTAACGCAACTAACGCTCCACCTGCAGCTAAATAAGCTCCACCTGGTCCTGAAAGTATACCAGTAAGCAACATAGCAGAACCAATAGAGATTAATATTTTACCAAGTTGGACAGCGAAGTCAGCTACCATTACTAAAATCTTTTCAAAGGCTGTTTGAAATTCATTTCCTACACCAGCTATTTGTTTACCAACTGATGTTGCAAATGAACTAACTGCTGATGTTAATTGGCTAGCCATGAATTTTGAAAATTCTCCGCCTACTTCTTTGAAGTCCTGTAAGAATTGTTCCCAATTGGATTTAATACCTTGAGTAGCGACTTCCCAAGCTGATTTAGAATGATCTAACTCAGCAGTCATTCCACTCAGAGAGTCCTCGATTTTTTGCCCATTCTTCTGAGCAGTAGTACCTAGCTCTTGCACTTTAACTGAAGCATATTCTAGGTTATCAGCATCGAGATTCCATAATTTTCTATCACTGACTTTAGCATCATCAGGAAGTGAGACATCAATTTCTGGCTCAATTATTTTATCTTCGGGTTTTGCCTCTTCCAGTAATTCTTGCTTAGCTCTTCTTAAATCTCTTTTAGCTCTTCTTGAACTGATGCTTCTAGCAATAGATTCACTTATACTCGGTATTTCTACATCACTATCCATTGCTCCAACTTCCCGTAAAGCATCTAACATCAGATTACCAATACCTGTACCAACACTATATGCTAACCTGACCGCCCAATTATTACGAGCCCACATTAAGAAAGACTCCATGATTATTTGAAGACTACCATCTTGACCGAAAGTATCTCTAAATACTTGAGCTGTATCTTCACTATATCCTTCCCAATCAGTTATCCATCTTCCTGTAAAAGTGTCAATGAGTACTGAAATACCATTGAATGCTGTTCTGAGAACTTGAGCTACAATGTTAAACATTTCCTTAGTGTTACTTGTGATATCATCACCAAATGCACCCCAAAGTCTTTGTATAGCATCAACAACACTAGAAACAAGTGTTTTAAGAGACTTCCATACTCCTGCACCGTCACCAGTTGTGAAGTACTGAACTATATCATCCCAGTGTTTGATGATCATGGTTGCTGCTGTAGCAACACCTGCAACAATAGCAGTAGCTGGAAATGAAATAGCTCCTAAGGCTGCTGAAAATGCTCCCAGAGCCGTTAACACAGGACCGCCTGCAGCAAGTAGTGTAGCAATTCCGAATCCCATCCTTTTAGCTTCATCAGATAGATTTCCAAACCACTTTGTGAATGCTTTCAGATTATCAATAAAACTTCTAGCAAGTCCTTTTAGATCGAATGTCTCGACCATTGAATTACCAATCTCACCCAAAGCAATCATAACGTTATCTTTGAGTGTAGAGAATACACCATGAAGCGTGTTTGCAAGTTGCTCTGTACCGTTAGCAAACATTCCTCCTTGTTCAGTAGCCATCTTCATAGCTTCTCGTAAATCACGGAAACTTATCTCACCCTGTGAAGCAAGATCCAGAACTGAACTCTGAGCAACTCCCATTGACTCAGCTAAGATCTTAATAGCTGGTACACCTTGGTTAATAAGCTGACGTATATCTCTTGTCATTAACCTTCCTTCAGCTGCAGATTGACCAAATGCTACAGTAATTGCCTGTAGATCACCACCAGTTACAGCAGCTACATCACCAAGTAATTGAAGGTCTTTATAGGCTTCTTGAGTTGTTCTACCGAATCCCATTAAAGTGTTATTAGCTTTAACAAGATTCTTTAATTGGAAAGGAGTACCTGCAGAAAACTTCTTTAAACGCTCAAAAGCTTTAGAACCTTTTTCAGCAGAACCTGTAAGAGTCTCTAATTGTACTCTTAGTTTTTCAAAATCAGCTGCAGCTTTAAGTGAAGCACCAGCAGCAATACCCAAAGGAACTGTAAAATTCTGGGTCATGCTTGAGCCGATTCGCTGCATCTTACGACCGAACCGTCTCATTTTCTTTTGAGCATTGTTAATTTCTTTTCGAAACTTCTCTGCATTCGCTCCGATCAGAAACGTTACTCTTCTGTCTGTACTCATTAAATCTCTCTCTTGATGAATTGCTAAATAAAAAGGCTCTCCAATCTTGTAACTAACTGAAGAGCCTTAGTGCTAAATTTGAAAGTTTAAGAAGTGATTAAGCTTCACCTTTATCTTTACTGATCATATCAAAGAGTGGTCTCATCTTATCATAGCTGAGAACGCCTCTCTCGTTTCTCATACCTGACCTATCCTTATCACTCTCCCAAGGAAACTTGTGTCTACTGATGTATTTAGACTGTTCTTTAGTATATGGTGTGAAGTGCGCATTTAATCTCGCAGCTTCAAACACACTTTTATACATAAACTCAAGATCTTCATTGTGTCCTTTTACCGCATTCATCAGCTGATAAATAGTCGGATCACAACGTAAATCGTATAAGTCCTTGGGACTCATCCCTAACTTTCCGAAAGCAATTTCCTCTAAAAAATTTAGAGTTAACTTTCGTCGTTTCCCTTTTCTTGGTTTCCCTCTTCAGCATCTTCAATTTCTTCAGCTGCTTCTTCAGTCTTGTTTAAGAGGTTATCCATTGCTGGAGGATCTTCAATTAAGATTTCTTCTACGTCCTCAATAGACATATCAAAATCTTCTTCTTGTTTTGCTGCACCAGATTTAAGTCCGGCCCAAACAATTACCCCTAAGCTTTCCATTGATGATTCTTCCATCAACTTATCCAGCTCAGTGAGTTTGTAATTCCCCTGACCTGTTTTCATTGCTACAATTCTCATTGCACCAATGCCTAAGTGAAAAGGATACTGTTTACCATTAATCGTTACTTTTTGTACTGGTATTGCCATAAATTATCTCCTGAATTTTAAAGTTAGATTAAGTTCCTACATTTCGCGTGAGAACGCCTGATCCCTGAAGTTCAAATGATGACTCAATTCGTTCATCATCACTAGCATCGATAGAAAAGTTTGTTACAAAAGCGTCGCCAGAATATGTAACGTCACTTCCTGAAGGTGTTGATGGACCAAACTTCGCTGATCCAGATACGTTGTTATCAATGAAGTCAGATATGATTTCTGATTGTTGTGATCCGGAAACAAATTCTTCATGAACGCATGACAATGAAATAGACCAGTCCTTACGTCCAGCTGTATAATCAGTGAAGTCACCACTATCATAAGAGGAAATATCAACGACATTTCCATCTACATTGAATCCGACGGAAGTCAAACCTCCTACTTCAGTATCGTTCCAGAAGAACTTTAGTTCTCTTCCAAGTTTAGCTTCTTGTGACATAGTAAATTCTCTCTTGATTGATTTCTTATTGCGATAATAAATATTCGGTTTGGGGCTAATTAAAAGCTATTTTTATCTCGATCATGTCTGTGTAGAGCTCTTGCTCTTCCAAGTAATCGTCATGACCAAACTCTGAAGTCCATACATAATCGATTTGCTTGCCCCCGTATGAACCAGAGCTCTCAGATATTTCGTTAGAAAAGGTTTCAACTAAATTCTGAAGAACCCCGTAGTCGCTAGCGTAGAAGTGACAATCGTAATTTTGAAATTGTAGATTTATCTCTCCATCATAATTGTACTCTCTCATTGATGGAATCTTACGATATGTAGCAGCTGGTACGGAGTTACCTTGTCTAATTAAAGGATAGAACCTACCACCGATGATATCAGTAATAGGTGTTTTTGATTGAATAAGTTGATATAGTGCTTCATCCACATTACTTCTCTAGTTAGCTTCTTTCTGTACTTTTCTCTCTACGCTCTTCTCAAATTCCTTTATAACATCAGGTAATTTTTTATCGTAGGTAGGTCTCAAATAAGGATTAGGTTTAACTCGCCCGGTACTAACTCTTCCAGTTATTACACCCATCTTCTCAATACGTCTAAACCTCTCAACAGTACCGTATTCAAGTATACTTGCTAGTCCGAAAGATGATATTTCTGGAAAAAGAGAAGCATCGTTTTTAACAACTCCGACTTTAGCACCAACACTACTTTTAATTCTTTTCTTAGCTGTTGTAATACCAATAACTGAAGCAAGTCTTTCTGAACCGAAATTACTCAGAACCTTTCGCTTCATTTCACTTTCCATTGGTCCAAGTTTTCGCCTAAGAGTTCTCTTTATCCAAGAATCATCTATAGCCTCTTCCATATCAGAAAGAGTCTGAAGTGCATCATTGAATTCCTTTTTGTCAACTTCCACAAATGGTTTCCCAGCCACCGTATATTCTCTCTTAGACTTTCAAATTTCGTTTCTGCCACGCCCAAATTATACTAGCTGTAGTTGCTTATGACTTATAAAGTTAGAAGGGTTTTATTGCAACTGGTGAAGGATTTGAACCCTCATTTGTGGGTTTGGAATCCACCGTGATAGCCAGATTACACTAACCAGTTATCTAATAGATAAATACTCGTTACTCAGTATTCTCTCTAGCTTTTTCCTGAATTTTCATCACTCTCTCTGCACTGAATCTGTCTTTGATATCTTTATAGGTTTTAGGTCCAATACCATTTACTTCTTTCAGATTATTTAAGTCCTTTTTTACTTGATCGTCTGTATAAATTCCTGCATCAAACAATTTATCTCTTCCCGGAAAATCTTCATCTAATATTGGCAAACTCTCTTCTTTTTTAACTGGATCATACTGTTTACAATATCCTTCAATCATAAACTTATATGCTTGCTCAGGCTCAAGCTTTACGTAGTGATTTGGCATATATCTTACATTAGGTACTTCATCACCAAATCTTACTGTAATTTTTTCTTTACTCATCGTTCATGTTCTCGTTCTTTTTCTTACGATTTTTTATTCCATAAAAGGTGTAAACCAAAACTGCTATTCCTACTAAGATGTTAATTCCAAGAAGTAATAGATCTAACGTTGGTTTAAGCCCACCGCTGTTAAAAAGGAAATTATAAGCACACACAGCGTAATTGGTTGCTGCTCCGAAATACACTTTAAACGGTTCTCCAATTTCTGTTAAGATGTTAGTCATACTGCTTGTTCTCCATAAAATCAGCTTCAATTCTAATTAGCTTATTTTGCCCTTCGCTGTAATATGGATCTACTGATCTTATGTCCCAGTAACGATTATCCCAATCAATTCTAAGTGATTCATCTATATCAGTTCTATGCCTGATAGTAAATTTATAGTTCTTAGAAGCAGCTTTATTGTCTGCTGTATAGTCCTCACCAACACTACCGGGTGTAGCTTTAGCCCAAACAGTTGCGCTGTTATCTATTTTTGACCAAGATTTTTTTACTTCACCGTTAGGTTTCTGAGATTGGGACGGTTTTTCAAAAGTGATTCTCTCTCTAAACTCCCGATTTTGCATTAGTGAAATCTCCCTATGATGTATGGTTCAATTAGTGAACGAAGCACTGATATTTCCATTGGATTAATATTCTGAGTCTCTTCCATAGGAACGTCTCTTCTCCAATAAATCATCGCTAATAACTTTATAGCTGATTTCCAACGTTCTGGAACATCTGAAGCACTAGATCCATAACCGATTGTAAATTCAATACGTACTGGGTAATCGTTGTCATCTCCATCGTCAAAATCAGGTAAGCTATCACCGTGAAAATCTATTCTTGCAAGTCTCTCTTGACTGTAAGTTGAATACTCAGAACTCGAAAGAGTCTGTTCGTTTCCACTTGAATCATCATATTTCACAGTTACTGATCCAGAAAGCGGTTTATTAGGTATTCTTACATTGTCAAACCCTTTCAAATGCATTCGTAAATCTGTATTGATCAGACGCCAACCAGTATATCTTTCTAAATTTTCTCTAGCTGCAATAGCTAAAGAGTTTATCAAAGCATCTTCTATTGACCGATCTTCTCTGAAATAAGTTTTTACGTGATCAAACTTAACAGGCTCATCCTCAGGCTCTGAAATTATCTCAATTGGTAACTCAGTATATTTATGATCATACCAATCGTGGTAGTAATGTTTGAAGTAATTGAAATGCATTAACTCTCTCTTTTTATCTCTCTACAATCAATAGCTCAAAAGATCTATCTAAAGTAAGACTATCACTTGTTGTTACTCGATTAGTCACAGTATATAAAGTCCGATTCCTTCCTCCTTCAAGTTTAACTGAAGTACCAGTATCAGTCTGTGCTTCTGAATTAGTCACAATATCTAATGACGGTTGAGTAGTCGGAGTGATAATCCAAGTAGATGTGCTTATAGTTGCACTACCTAACTCATCAGACCAATCTTCAGAATAGTCTAATAATTCATCCTTATCTTTTAGGAAAACAGTAGTCATTATCCACTAGCCTCACTTATTGTGACTGTTACCTCTAGCGTATCACCTGAACCAATTGTCTTATCAGATGAAAATGAACCTCCACCAATCAATATTCCTGAACTGCCACCTTTAGTATTATCAGTAGCAATGAATCCACCACCAATTGTAGTGTTATCAGAATTGATTGTGAATGTGGCTTTGTTACCAGAATTATTTACGCTTTGACCTGAAACGCTTCCAAGTCCAGCTGTAAGATCAATCCTATTTGATTCATCATAAGCTGTTACTTCAGTCCATCCTGAATGAGAACTCATCGTATCACCAGCAGCAAATGTAGGTGAACCATCTGTCAATCCTACATAATGTTGTGCTGTATAAGATGAACCTTTCCAGTACTTATCCAGAATATCATTAAGTCCTTCATCAACTGTTGTATTAACAAAAATCTCAATCCATTTTAGCTGATCATTTGGATCGTAGCATTCCCAAGTCCAAATTCTTTCTTGTTTAGTTAAGTGCCTTAACTGTTCTTTCATCAAATCTCTCTCTTGAAATGATCATTTCTCTATTGAATAACTATTATTTTTAGCCACCGCTTGACCTATTTTCTTCGTCAATTTTAACTGTTCTGTCTTCTTTATCTATTTTCATCTTTCTCGATTTAGAACCTGGTACTGTATTTGTCCTATTTTCCTTTTCAGGTGTTATAGTTCTGTTTTCAAGCTTAATTGTAAGTGTACGTCCATCGGTTAGCGTTACTTTGGCAGTGTTTCCTACCACCATGAACGACTGAACCGATGACATAGAAATGTCTGTACTAGCAAAAGCATTAGATAAGACTGAGAAAACAGTCTGCATTGATAGATTTACACTACCATCTGTCGTTGCTTTATTAGATTGGCTAATTATAGATTGGCTTGATACTGAAAATGAAGCTGTAATCAACTTAGAACCATCAGAATTAATAGCATTTACAAGAGCTTGTGATAATGTGGCTTGTATCGTAGCTATTCCGTTTGAATCTATACTTTGAACTGAATCAATATTGATATTAGCTGTAGCGCTAACTTTTGATGAGTCTAATATTGTAGATAGTTGAGATAGGCTTAATGCATCATCAGCTGAAGCAGCAGAACCTTCCTGAATTGTAGATTGTTGATCTACACTTACAGAAGCTCCACTCGTAGCTTTATTATTTTGTGATACTTGATTGGTTTGTGAAATTCCAAAAGAAGCTTGGATTGTAACTGCTAGAGTTACTTCACTGCTAAGCGTATAAAAAGATGATGGAGAATTCTGATTATTATATTCTGTTTGTAATCTCCAAGAATCAAATACAATGCTCGCAAGTCTTAATTCATCAATAACTCCATTGAATTCTCCGGGCCATGCACCACCTAATGGTGTATCAGGATTATTTTTACCCACATATAAATTTCCGGGATTTATGGTAGGTGTTCCGTTACTATCTGTATTGTAATCGACTTCACTTGCATCTGTATACATCCTTACCCCACCACCTTGTGGTGCAGCAGTCCATGAACTACCACCACTATATGTAAGAGCAACGAGATGCCAACTATCATCATATGCGTTTCCAGTAAGTGCTCTTACTCTACCAGGATCTGTATTAGCTCTCAGATATGGATTACTACCTTCTCTACCTAGCTGAAGATGACCATTTCCATTGAGATCCGCTGAATGGAAAAATCCAGCATAATTGTCCGTACTACCGTTAGTTTGTTCCCATAGAGTAATACTGAAAGAAGGATTCCCGTCTATCGCATCCCAATTATTCTGTAGTAAATAATCATTAGTAGTTCTATCAAATCTGATTCCTCTACCTATCTTTGAGTCAACCAAATTTGAGGAATCCAAACCTGATCCTGCTGATAAATCATAACCGTTTCCTGTAGAGTCAATTTGGTTGGTAGAAGATGGATCTTGGTCCATGTGCCAAACAGCTAGATAATCAGTCCACACATTATCACGACCATAAGAACCAGTTGGATCATAAGGCTGATCTGAGGAATCATAATAAACCAGAAACTCTGTATCACTAGTATGACTTAAATCACCTTTGAAATGTATTTCACCTGTATTATTTGTTGTGTCAACAGAAACTACTTCAAACGGAACTTCAGCTTGAGATCCTGAATCAACTACACGAATATCATCACCATTTGGATCTACATTAGACCAAAACCCATGACCACTTCCCAAATCAGATAAATCAAGGTATACAGGAAACCCATTCTGATTATTATTTGGTACTTGATTATGATCTATAGTTACAGAAAAGTATCTAGAGCCATTAACAGCCACAGTCTTGCTCTCTCTTGATATAGTTTAAGATAGATATGAAATCTATCTGATTTCATTACCCCTAAAAAAAGAAGGGAACAGCCTTTTAAATGTGACTGCTCCCTTCAGGAGATAATATTCAATTACCTCATGTACTAAGAAATATTAGCTTGTTGTCACGTCTGCATAGTATGCAAAGCTTTCGTCTCTACGGACTGCTACATCTGCATACATGTTCATGTGAATCTCTGTAATTCCTTTACCTGCTTGTGAGTAAGGATTTCTAAGTATTTCAATTCCTCCCCACTGACCGATTAGCAAGTCACGGAAGTTACCAAATATGAGTGCTGACAAGCTAGAACCACCACCTGTTGTAAGGTCGGATGGAACCAAGTTTGTACGAGCAACTTCATATCCGTTCATACGTCCTGTTGTATCGTTGTAAAGATATCTAGCCTCACCAGATTCTTTAACGATTGTCTTCAACTCACCAAGAACTTTGTTGTTAGTCAAGTAAGCAACAGATCCCATAAGGGCATCATTTTCAGCTACTTGAGTTTCTAGGTTTACAACTTTATCCCATGTGAGCAACGAACCAGAACCAGTTGAAAGATCGCTATTTCCGCCGATATCCAAGATACCTTCCGGAGAAGCAGCAGAAGCTGAAGCAATTGCTACACCTTCAAGATTCAACTTAGCTTCTAGCAACAGATCTTCCTGAATCATTTGTTCAATGTCAGGACGTGTTTGACGAATCATTTGATTTGAAACGTCAACTTGCAATGCAAGACGCTTTGGAGACATCTTAACATTGTCATATGAAGGTGTGTGTTCTTGAGAATCGTCATTTTCACCTTCCCAATTACCTTTTCCTCGGTTAGTTCTACGTGGGAAGTGTTGATCTTGCTCAAGACCCGTCATTATTCGAGCACCGTTACCACCGATGTCACTGAATACGAGACTTTCTTTTAATGTATCAATCCAGCCTCCAAATTTAGTATCAACAACATCGTCACCTTCAGTACCAACCGTAAGATCATTACTGAATTTATTTGTGAGTACGTTATAAGGAATTGAAACACTGTTTCCTTCTGGTGTAATACCAGAGCTTTTCATTTCCTTTTCAGCTTCCTGACTCATTTCCTCATAGTATCCAGCTTTGTAGGTTTCAATACTATTAGGTTGTTGTGCATATGCAATAGCTTCAGAAAACTTGAACTTATTAAGAGTTTCTTCTTCACCCTTACTTTGCTCACGAATTACATTAGCGCTGTAATCCTTTGAATTGTCAATTGTTTCTTGTCGATCAAGAAACGCTTCTTTTTCATTAACTATTTCTTGTGCTTCGTCCCACTCTTTTTGTGCATCTTCATCTAATTCACCTTGCGGATTTTCGTTGTGGATGCGCTCAAGAGTGTCTAAAGCATCGTTACGTTCTTCGATTGCTTGTTTAACTTTATTCATTAACTCTCTCTCTTTTTATTAAGCAGCCACAACGTCCGTTCGCGCGCTGCCACGCTGTAGCCTTGATGATTAGCTTCTTTTTCTTTTTCGTCTGTAACCGTTGTAGATTCTTCTGACTCGAATCCGAAGAATTTCAGAGCTTCTTCTTTTGTCTCTATTTCGTTTTTAATGTCCTTCTCAACTGTTGCTCTGATTTTGTCATATCCTCCTTCCAGATACAGCTTCACTTCACTGTCGGCGTTTACCTGGTTATCATTCTCCGGAGTTTTGAGTCCTAGATTTGCAAATACTGTCTCGTCTACTTGAGCAGCCATTTCAAGTGGCTCAGTGATTTCGTCGATCAATCCAAATTCCTTTGCTTCTTCAGCACTAAGCCAGCGACCATCACCACCATCTTCATTCATTAGATCCAAGAAGAAGTCAGCATCTTTACCAGAACGCTTTGCATAAACCTTAGCTGCGTTCTTATCCATTTTCGTCAGGTCTCCCTGAGCTGACTCCATGTCATTAGCGTTACCACTAATCATGGTCCACGTTCTATGAACCAGATACATAGCATTGTCTGACATCTTTCGTACATCGCCAGCTTGTGCTATGATTGTTGCTGCAGAAGCTGTTAATCCTTTCACATTAGTTGTTACTCTAGCATCTGCTTCTGCAAGCAAGTCATGAATGGCTAAACCGTGGCCAACATCACCACCAAGGGATCTGATATTGACATCGATCTTACCAGCATCAACAGCTGATATCTCTCTGAGTTGTTCTCTTAATAGTTCTGCAGTATTGCCTTCATCATCAGAAAAGAAATCCTCTCCAATAGTCCCTTCAATGTCGATCTCGGCAACTATCTCGCCAGATTCATTTTCTTCTTGACGAATTTCAAGATGAAATGGTCTAGTATTGCTCAATTTGTCTCTCTATTGAATTGCAAGTAGACGATGCCTCTCACAGCCATCGTTTTCTACCATATAAATACCCGCCGGACACTCAGCTTAAAGGAATTATTTTACCTTGAGTGTCCGTTAGTATGTGCCTTCGGTTGCTCTATTGTCTCTTTCAATTTGTTAGCAAAGTTATCAACAACCTCTGTATCTGTCTGATTACCTTCTTCTTCAAAATTCTCGAGCGTGGTCATATTTCGTTGCATTAAGTGAATATCACCACCTTCGTAAGTGTCCATATCTAAGAACTCAAGAGCTTGGTTAGGAGTCATGATTGCTCTATCAACTAACTTTGCTAAGTACTCAGCAGTAGATTTGAGATCTGCTTTTTCAAGCTTCTTAATATCAATTAAGATTTGATATCCTTCTTTTTTCTCTTCTTCACTAAGAAGCTTACGGCGGAGTTCTTGTTGCCAAACTTCAAGTCTTGGCATAAGTCCGTCCTGAATGAAATCAAGTGCTTCAAATTCTCTTGTGTTATAAGAAGTGTTTTGGTCTCCCTTCAATTTGGAAACTGGAACACCTGTCCAACGTGCTACATCTTCAATTGAAAACTTAGAGCGTTCAATTAACTGAGCTTCATCTGCAGGGAGTGTAAGGTTCTGATAATCTATCTTATCACCTTTATCAAAAATTCCGATGTTGTGCCAGTTAGGTTCACCACCGTAAACATTTCTCAATTCTCTACGGATAGCTGATTTAATCTTATTAGCATTCTCAGCATTTCGTCCCCAATCTTCAGCTACTGTTAGGATTCCTCCCATGTGTGTACCGTTCTTATAGAATTTCTCTCCGTACTTTTCAGTAGCTAAATGACCACTAAACCGATCGGCTGCATAGTCAATTATTGATCTTCCAACTATACCATCAGTTGAGAACTGCTTTAAGTGAATTACATCTCGTGGTTTAAAGAGACCGTCTTCATCTTTGAACTTGAATAGTTTTTGTTTCTTTTCTTTGTCAAAAATGACAGTCGTTTCCCATGGCTTCTTTGGATGAAGTTTAACCACTTCATTTCTAGGCTGATTTTTGAACTTCTTATCATTTACTGTATTAATTCTAAGTCCAGATCCGTTTCTCTCGATCAATGAATAAGCATTTCCCCAATTCAATTTCCATAGTGTCATCAATTTTCTGAATTGGAATCCGTCTAAGAAAGGAGCTGGTTCATGCTGAATCAATTTGGTGATATTATGATCAGCAAGAACTTCAATATTATTCGTACTGTAATCTTTTTGGATCACAAAGAAAGGGTGCTGAGCACAGTGATCACTAATTAAATTAACTGCATTGAAATAAGGTGAGAGTTCAAGTGCAGTTCTTTCATTTACAGAAACTCCTGCTGAGTTACTACCTCCTACTAAATTTCCTAACCATGGTTCTGGATTCTTTAAATTTGAGCTGTCCTGATTGAAATGCTTTTGAACAGCATTACCAAAAATACTCGGCATAATTTATTCTCTCTTATTTGTCTAGCTAGCTGGGAATAAATATTTGATATAAGACTGGTATAGGACTTTTATTTCTCTTTCATAGCGTCCTTCAGATGCTCCCCTACGTTCCCGGCTGCATATAAACCAAATACCCATTGATTAAAGCTAGACCAACCTGAGAATTCAGCATTACCTGTTACAAGCAACACTGTAGAGGTTGCAAATAAGATTCCAGCTATTATTAGTTTTCTTGATTTAACTTTCTTCTTAAAATCTTCACTCATTGTCTCTCTCTACTTTATGAATAACGATCTACCCATGATGAAACCGCTCTTTTACGGCGTTCTTCAGGTTGTTCGTCGTCTTTTTCCTGCTCTTTTTCGTCGTCTTCTTCGATGAATTTTTCTTTTTCTAGTAACTTTTCTTCGTCTTTTGCCCTATCTATCCACGATGAAACTCCTGTATCTTGACCGTCTATCGTCCATATATATGTGATTACAGCCATTATTAAGCACACAGAAGCATCTATTTTTTCATCGTTACTCTCTTTTACTGGCCTGATTCTGTCTTTATGATCAATTTTGATCTGAGTATTCTCTAAACACCACCTTAAAACAGGATTTCCAGTGTTAACTACTCTTTCAGACAGGATCATCCCTTCTAAAGTCTTCGTACCCTCCGAAAAGTTTTTAAATCCCATTGGTATTTCGATCATATCCTTTTCAGGATCTAAAATATTGTCTCTCTCGAGTAAATTAATGATAGCATGAGCTTCTGAAGGGTCATATCCAATTTGTCGGACATCATACTTGTGATATAAGTCGAGTATATCGTCTTTAACATCTAAAGGTGCTATTTCTTTCTCACCACAAGGAATTATATGACTCTTTTCTCTCCATTCTTTGAGTTTTTGCAAGTAACGGTCATTGCTCTCTCCGCTATCCTTTGTAAATCTTTTCTCAGGAAGGTAGCTGAATGTAAATGGATACAATTTTAAATCAGCTATTGATGATCCTTCAAAAAAGGTGAGTTGAACTACTGTTAAGTCAAGTTTACTTGAAAGGTCAAAAGTCATTATTGCTGGAAGATGCTCTACATCTTCAATCGATACATCTTTATAACAATCATCCCACTTTGTAATATCTAACCATCCAGTAGATGACTTACTCCATACGTTAAGATGCTTAGTTAAAAAATCATTTTTCTTTCTAAGATTGCCTTTAGCAGCTTTTACTTTCCTCTCGAAATAACTTTTAGAAACTGAAACCCCAAAGTTCGGATTAGCTTTTCTCCAAACCTCTTCTGTATCCCAATTCTTTAGGTCATCTTCATCTGCTTCGTAAATAATGCAGAAGCAATTCTCTAAATCATACTTTCCTTGAAGTACATCTTTAGAATCTTCGTAAACTTCATATCCTAGAGAGTTAGTATTTGGGCCAGCAGTAGTAATGTTGAGTACTAACGAATTTGGTCGTGCTGCTGTACCATCAGAAAGGATTGATTGAATGCTTGGATCAGTTAAATCTTTAATTTCATCAAGAATTGCACAATGAACTGAAAAACCATCTGTAGCCTCTGGATTAGAAGTAAGTGGTTCAAAGAATCCATCAGTCTCTTCACATTTAATCTGAGTGTTATGAGTCGCTTCTTTGCTATCGGTAAGTCTCTTAATCAATGGAGACCACTTTCTAATCTTTAAAGCGGCTCTAAATGAAAGTTTGATAGCTTGCATCCTGTTTTTAGCAACAGAATAGACCTGTGGAGCACCTTCGCCATCAAAGCAAAGCATATAAAGAGCTATAACAGCAGCCATGAAACTCTTTCCCTGCTTCTTACCCATGAAGATATTGGCAGTTCTAAAACGTCTTATATGCTGTTTATCCTTTTCTAACCACCCAAAAATGTTGCCTAAAATGAATTTCTGGAATGGTTCGAGCTTGAAAGGCTCACCTCTAAACGATGATTCGTAGTGTTTAACGTGCTTTTCACAGAAATTAAAGAAGTGCTTTGCTGCTTTATCATTGAAATAATATGGATAGTCAGGATCTCTCTGTTTAGCTAAGTCTTTTTGATTTCTCTCAACTGCTAAACGAGTGTGTTTACAGGTAGGAATCTCTCCTGACAATACATCTCTTGTGTATTGATCTATCTCATCAATACCACATTCAATAATTTCATCTGACAATATCCTTCTCTCTTGATTAACTAATGAGCGGAATACCGGATTTGAACCGGTGTCGCCTGATTGGAAGTCAGGAGTAATAGACCAAGCTATACCAATTCCGCTTGTTGAGCTCCTATTCGGAATTGAACCGAATTCCTCTGTTTACAAGACAGAACATCATCCGAATAAATGCTTTAGGAGCAAGTGTGGAGATGATAGGACTCGAACCTACAGCCCTCTGATTGCAAACCAGATGCTCTCGCCATTTGAGCTACACCCCCTAGTCATTAAAAATTCTTATCAGGAATCTTATAACCGTTGTTATTTTCTTTTGAATCTGAAGACCAATGAGGTGCTACATCTAATTCCTTTCGAAGTGATTTGATTGATCTCTCTACCTTTTCAATTGTTGTATGAGCACCATTCCGTCTGATTTTAGAACCAGCCTTTTCAGTAAGTCCTTCCTCTTTAATAGTCTCTAAAAGTTTGTCTCTTTCCTCTTCCCAAAAACAAAGTGTTTTGATAGCTGAAAGATCTTTCTTGTAAAGTCGTCCTTCGTCCTGAAGTTGTTGGCAATAATAGTTCCAATACTCATCGTCTTCTAACACCTGCGGTGTATCGGGTATTTCACGTACTTCTAGAGTCACCATTTAATCTCTCTTATGAATTGTCATTTTCAATGAATAAATATCTCAGAAAAAGAACTTGGCCGGGTTATTTTTTTATTGAGCTATGAGAACTCCTAAAAGAATTCCTGCTCCTGATCCTATTAGAATATGTTTGAATCTATTACGATTTATCTTTTTCTGTAATAGATCATTCTTCTCAGTCTTCAACTCTATTCTTTTATCAAGTAAGTCAATCTTGCTCTCCTGAAGGGAATTTAGGTCCTCATACTGTGAAATCTTCGTTCTAAGCTGGGTAACTAATTGTTGCTGCTGTCTCAGCTTAATCGTTTTAAGTGAGTCGTTTATTTGCAGTGTTCTCACTTTAGAATAGAGTGAATCTATCTCTGTAGAAGTGAAGCTAAATGTAGAATCCTGAGATTGGCTGAATCCTAATAGAGGAATTAATAGAAAGGCTGATATTAGAAGTGCTTTTTTAAACATGAATTTTAAACGTGATCTCTAATACTTTGTCTGACAAACTTGTAATCCCGTGACCAACTACTTCATTTTCTTTTATTACCTGTAAATGATGTTGTGTGATTTCTTCAAAAAAACTTGATTCTGATATGTCATTTTCTATTTCAATATCCTCCGGAAATAGATTGTCTTCTTTATTCATTCTTCTCTCTCCTTGCAAACTCTTTTAAATATTTCACTTTCTGTTTAGCTGATTTTCTAATGGACTCTTTCTCAACTTTCTTTTTGACTTGATTGAGTTGTTTTTCAGTCTCTTTGATTTCCTTTTCAGTTTTCTTGATATCTGAATCAGTATTGGAAATCTCTTCTTTCTTCTTTTTGATCTTATCAGTTAGCTCTTTTTCCTTCTTTTTATTCTCCTGAATCTTATTGTCAACCTCTTTGATCTCTTCATCTATGTTGCGATTGGAGATGAAGATGTATCCGAGTACTGAACCGATTATTAGAAGAATGTATTTTAGGTAGTTCCAAATGCTTTTCATCTTACTTCTCTTGATTTTTGTGAACTTGGCCGTCTCTATTTTTGGGGAGAAAAAATACTTATGGTGTCGAAAGATTTATAGGTATTCGCCGTTTTTATGATTTTTCATGCCCTATGTTCAAGATTTTTCACAGAAACGACCCCGTCAATCTATTTGAAAGCACAGCACACAATCACTACTCATCAGAGTGTTGACAACTCTCGTCAGTAGGTAGCAGTGCAATTCAACTCGAGTGTATCTCCTGTCATGAGATTTTTAATAGGTTCTTCATCATTCAACACTTTAAACACTATTTTATGTACTCTCTTGTTGATGGTAATCCTTTTACCTGCATCTACGTCTTCTATTCTTAGTGCATCTTTATCGTCTACTTGGAGTACATCTCCTTCACTGATAGGTTCTTCTATGTGCTCATCGTCTTTATATCTTATCAGTACAGCATTGTCTTTTGTTGGCTTGTCAATTTCTTTTATACCGAACTCTACTGTCTTGATATGATGATCTCTTTCCTTGCATCCAAACATCCAATTAAACAATCCCATTACCCTCTTGTACCTTTATTCCTATTTAGTTTATCAATTTGAATTAATGCTTAGCTCTCGGCCCCACGCATTAACGTTTTCTGTATATAAGTCAGCAGCCAATTAAGTCCTAAGCTAACAGTTGAACCTAGAAGCAAATACAAATAGAATACTGAGAAGTTCATCAATTCTAAGTGCTCAATATCCTTTATTACTTCCACTCCTACACCAACAGTAAACAGTAGCAATAACAGACTACAGCATAGCATTGTTGATACGTTAACAAGCCACAATGCAAATCCCTGTATGTTCTCTACTATATCACTGTAATTAATATCTTTGTTGCTTTCTTCACTACTCACTTTATTCTCTCTCCAAGTCTTCGAATTGTAGTTTTAATTTCTCTTTTACTGATAAGTCTATTCTATTATCGACCTCTCTGTATTGTTCTACTGAGTAGTTTGTCAATTGAGATCGCATTTCTTCCAGGATTTCTTTGCATTCACTCTCACTATATTTGCTAGTCAGTATATCATTGAGAAGCGATAACCAACGTTCTTTTTTTCTCTTTAGCTCTTCATTATTTATCACCTTGCTCCTCATTTACGAATTCGAATTTCTTTTTCTGTATATGACCATTTACGTGTAACGACACAGTACCTCTTGAATATCCAAACTGCTTAGCTGCTTCTGTTATTGATTTAAATTCTTCACCAGATTTGATATGTCTTACTCTCTTACCAGCGAAATTATTCCCTTCGATATCTTTCCTACGTCTTCCTTTCCAATACTTGTGATGATTCTCTTTCATCCATTTTGAATGCTTAGGCCTTTTCTTTCCGTAGAAAAAATGATCCTCACCCCTAATATCGTCCATTGGTGCTATAGCTCTGTTTACTCTATTAAAACTCCTATAATCCTGAGAAGCGTTAACAGCTTTCAAAAAAGCTTCTTCTAATTTTCGGCAATCTTTTGAAAGAACGACTGTTCTATTCCAGTCCTGAGGATTCCTTTCATACCTAGCTAAGAAATCTTTATTACTGGCTATATATCCATCATCAGGATCTCCTTTGTGTGATCCTGCGTAATATCTATTTGTTTTCTTGTTAGTCCATATATATGCAAATTCCGTTCGTTGTGTATCACCTTCCACATGATTACTCCTTTTATTTAACTTTTAGTCACTCATTTTGAGCTGTGTTCAGTAATACATAGAAGGCGGCTAATAAAAAGCGGTCGGATAATTTTAATGAGCTTCTTTGCCACTTTTTATAGCGTGACAATCGTGACACAACCACTGCAAATTGGATTTGTCTAACTTAGCTCCACCACGTTTTATCGGAATAATGTGGTCACAAACGTTTCCCACTGTGATGAATCCTTCCTCTAAACAATGATTACACAATGGATACTGTTTTTTATGAGTCAGAAACTCATACAGATCACTAGAAGTAGCATTTTCAAGTTCTTCAAATACAGATATAATTCTATCTTCGTCTTTCTGACGCTGCTCTCTTCTGGATTCTTCTCTTACAGTTCTCCACTCTTTCGATTGATACCACTCAGACTCTATTTGTCTTCGCGTTTTAGGAGATTTGCTAGACTGTCTTCGTTTTCTACGTAGGTCACTAATTGATTTAGGCATTACTGTTCTCCTAATTTCTGACCCGGGTAGTACTTTGGTCTATCTTTCTCTCTCATTTTTGCAGCGTGTTCTGCATCTTGTCTTTCCTTCGTATTTGAAGTGAATCTCTGATTCTCTTTGTACTTATACAGAATTTCACTCTCCTTTACTTTAGATTGGAATATGCTCAGTGCTTTTTCCCAATCACCATCTCGTACTTCTACTGATACTCTTACCATTATAAATTCCCTCTTTGTTTCTGTAGCTCGTAATACTGTTCTTTTATTTTCTCTCGTTCTTCAGATGAAGGAGATCCCGGCCAATCTTTTTGTCTCATCCATATAATCGTGTCCTCATCAACTTTACCGTCTTTCTCCCACTTCTTTTTAATCCTTTCATATATCTTTAGCATATCTTTTCGAACTGAAGTGAATGCGTAGTTATTAACTTCGATATTTGCTTTTTTTCTGATCTTTCTTAGGCTTTTTCTCAAATGAAATTGTCCGAGATTACCCTCTCTAATGAATTCAACAATAGCTAAAGCGGTTCTTCGACGTGCTGGCTTAATCCATAAATCGTTTACATTACTCTCAACAAACGAAAGAAATGTCTCGAGTAGATCACTGAACATAGTAACCTCAATTTCATCCTTAGTTTGACTTATAGCTTCTTGATGAATCTTACTATCCCAGTAATCTTTTGAATCAACGTTGCTTGGAGACGAATCCATTGAATAGAAATTATTCTTATTCCTATTAGCTTTGTTGATACACTGAATTAAATGCCACTTAATCGAAACAGAGAAGTAAGAAAATGATTTGCCTTTCTCTGGATCAAAATATTTGTCTTCATCTACACCTTCTCTTGATTTTCTAAGAGCTTCATAAGCCTTTGCAATACCTCTATTAACAAGCTCTGTCCCTGATAGCTTAGATGAAGTATGTAAATTATCTCTATATACAAGTGACTCTGCAGCTGTTTCAAAAGCTGGATGAATCTCATGTGTATATAATTGCGCTAATTCTCTCTCTGATAAGTCTTTGTTAGAAATGAATTCATTAATTGCATCATTTACTTCTTCATCCCAATAATTCTTTGACACTAAACTTCTCTCTCAAATTCTTCTTCCCACGTATCTTTTGTTGTCACGCCTATTAATTCACCACCACTCGACACGTACTCTTTTCCGTCTATAGTGAGTGTTAGCTTGTCAATTTTGGCTACATAGCCGCTATCGTACTCGACCCCGATTAATACCACAGCTATTCTCCCATTACCACAAATTCCATAAATGGATCTGGTAGCTGAGAACCAGTTAGGGAATCAGGAAAGAGATCAAGTGGTATTTCTTTAAAATCTATTTCGGCTACTTTTTCAGTCTTTACCTTTTCATTGTATTCCATTACCTCCTGAAGGGCGCTTTTTGCTGCTTCAATAGACTCACCGTACTCCAATTGCAACTCGGCTATACCATCCGTTATCTCATCCCTGTTCTCTTGATCTAACTGATCCCAATTATCACCTCTTTCACTGATTTTGTAGTTGTTAGTTGTGAATAGTTTTGATCGTTTTTCTTCAAACTCTGAAAACCTTTTATATTCGTTTTCTGAAAGTTCTTTTTGTAAATACTCATCTTCTTGCTTTACATCTTCGTGAATAAGCTCTAAAGCATTTTTAGCCTCCTTAATATTCGACCTGATTAAAAAGACTAGTTTCTTATCATATTCACCTTGATTCAAAAATTTTTGTGCTGATATGATTAGTTCTTCTAGATCTACGTAGCTGTATTTCTTTTCTGACATTACTTCTCTCCTGAATCTTATTGTTTAATACGTTTTAAAAACTCGTTCCAATTAAATCCTTTACCCGGATCTTTCTTACCATTCCCTTTTCCTCTTTCATCGTCTCCTGATACATCAGAATGTCTCACCACATTTCGTGAACTAATGTTATAAGCTTCCATCCATACTCGAGTGAGTAAGACTGCTGAATTAAATTGTTGATCTGTATAAGTCTCAGGTTTCTCAATTTTATCTAAGAATTCTGAGTAGTTATTATTTCCTTGGACTAGCAATTCGAATCCTAAGAAATGGTTATTTAAACCTGTTAGTCCGTTATGTTTTGATTTACCAGCATGTAAAGCTTTTTCAGTAGTTGGAACCATTGGTTCTACTTTACCGTCCGGGTGGATGAAAATATGAATTGATAAACCGATGTGATCTAAAAAATCTATAGCTTTCCAAGACGAGCCTTCATAAGTGATATGCTCACTCATGCTATGTACTACTATACCGTTGGGAAATGCAATCGTACTTCTCTATTGTTGATAATCCATTTTGTTATAAAGACGGAGACACTTCTTTACTAGCTTCCTAGAATCCATTGGACGATTCTGTAGCTCAGCTGAAATCTGAACCATTTCATCATCCATTAGATCATACATTTTCTCTCTGTCTTCCTCTTTAAGAGTCTTTTCCCATTTCATCCATGTCATCAAGAAATTGTGGAAAAGAACCCAATCTCTTTGACTAGAAGCTGTTTCGAGTAATTCATGCATTCTTTTAGCACCTGGTACTCCGTCTTCACTCAATTTCTCAAATACTGATTTCTTATCCACTATCCTTCTCTTCTGTTTGATTCACTTTTCTAGCAGCATCGTAGATTAACTTTGCTCCGATACCATTCATTAGATTTGCTACTAACCACTGATAGTTACCTTGAAAGGCGTAATAGATTGATGCTCCAAATTGGAAACACCACGAAAGTAAAACCCCTGCTATAATCTTTTCATAAAAATTCATTTGTCTCTCCCGATTGATTAAAAAGAACGGTGGCTTAGGATTAATTAATAAGGAGATGTGTAATAGATATCGTGGACATCTATGATGTTCACTAATCGAACACGCGACCTAAGCCACCGTCAAAGAAGTGTATTTATATCTTGAAGACTTCTCTGTCTTCCACTAATAAGTACCAGCCCAAAAAGAAAAACAGCTGTTTGATTTGATTGCTCGCACAATCGAATGAAACTTAATTGAAACTTCAATGAAACTTTTAATTGAAAACTTACTGTTTCAGGACTTTTAGAACCACTTTTATGTTAGGATTCTTTAATGTTATTGTGGGCTATTTTCAGCATCCCCTCTCAAAATGATTTAAACGGTCGAATCTATTCGACAAATGTTGAATGCATTCACAATTTTTACAATGCAATTACAATTTTATCACTCGATTGTAAAAAGTGTATTACAATTCCCTTCGGTAAGACTTCACCATTCCTTATGTTGATGAATAGAAATTAGAGGCGATGTTACTCGCACAAGGTGAAACTAAAATACAACTGTAATAATATAACAGTATCGTTGTCAGCTTCTTTTAAATACACTTTTATATTTTAAGTCGGTTTTTAACGTGTAAAGATATTCTGTTTGCAATCTATTATGTTGATATGTGGAAGAAATAAAAAAGCCATCCAGCGGTAACTGGATGGCTCAGAAATAATTACTGAACGGGGCCTGAACTCTTGGAGCGAGTGAGTCGGGTTTGTCACCCGGTCTCTTGGGGTTCGATTCCCCCAGGCTCCACTTCAGTAACTTAATTTTCTTGTTTTACATATGTACACAACATGTGTGTACTATGTATTACATAATAATTTATTATCAACTTATCTCCAAAAGCTTAAGATCCTAATGCTGGTTCAGGTGGATTAGCCTAAGTTGTACAAATGGGTAAAGATTCAAAAAATAACGACTCTCATGAAAAAGATGAGATTTTTAGATCGGCTGTTATAAATGGCTGGATTACTAATAGTATTGAAAGAGATAAAAGTCTTATTACCCTATCATCTGGAGGTATAGGTTTACTAGTCACTCTTTTAAGCTTTAAAGAAGCTCTAACAACTTCAGAGACTATATTTTACGCTTTAGCTTTTACTGCTTTCATCGTTAATATTCTAAGCGTAATAGTAATATTTTCTAAAAATCCCGATTACATGAAGAGATTGATTACTGAAGAGAATGTCGGTCATGATTCCCTGTTAGGGTGGCTTGATATAACTGCTCTCACATCCTTTTTCTTCGGTGTCGGTTTTACAACATGTATAGGAGTCACACTTTTAATTTAAACCACTAGAAAAATGAGTGATAAAAAATCAAAGAAACTGACTGACAAGAACAAGGATTATGTCAAAAAAAGTATGAATAAATTGTCTGACTTAAAGGTTCCGAAGCCTTCAAAACAAGGTGGAAAGAACTCCTCTTCAGACGATTAACTCTTATAACTCTTACGATCCTTGATAGCCATTTAACTTGGCGTTATTCACAGCTGCTTGTCTAGAGCTAAATCCTTCTGATGAAGCTCCAACTATTTTACCATTAGCTGCTTTTTTACGCCATCTGTATTCTCCGTTGTTGTCTTTATAAAACTCCCATTTACTACGTGCCATATCTGATCCTCTATTGATTAGAATTTAAAGTATTATATATAATGCCTTCCTGTTCTTCAAGTTAGCTTGAGTCTCCTCTTTGACTAAAATTTACAAGTGAAAATTAGATCTACGATTTCAAGACTACTTTGTACAACACTTGTAAGTTAAAATCATAATAATTATCTATGTACCGGTTTTTAGTCTGATAAATTTTTCAAAGTGTAATTTAATTTCATCAAAGATGGGACAACTCAGTATGTTCAAAAGTCTTCAAGAAGATTTAGAAGAACTAATACGACATCCAATAACGGATATCGAAGTCTTTTATGAACTAACATTGAAGACTTTTGACCTGTTGAGCAACGAGGAGATAATAACTTTGAATAGTTCTTCAAATACTTACGACCAATATCAATTCTTTGTGTGGGATATTTCACCACGTCCTGTCAAAACAAGACCGGTCAATTCCAACTTGTATATATCTGAAAAAGATCAATTTGATGAAGATTTCAATAAACTAATAGCTAAAATTGAAGAATTTGCCAGCTCAAACGATATTCAAGCTCCAGATATTTCCCCCAATTTAATCAACTCTGTTTTATACACCTTAAGCATATCTTTAGGAATTGCAGGAGATATTGTATTAGAGTCTCAAGGAGCTAAGAAAAATGTAGGTGAAAGATTTGGAGACTTAATTTTAGCATTGCTTAAAAAAACTCAAATCACACACTCTGCAGAAATTCAACCATATGGTAAAAGTCGAATTGATTTAGTTTTAAGTCCACACGATACAGTAAAATCCGGCGATCAACACGTAGACCCTGATGAAGTGTTCTGTTCAATCAAATATTCTTCCAAAGATAGATTCAAACACGTTTTTAGTGATAAGAAAGATTTGGAAAGTGCTTGTGGCGAAAAAGTTAAAATGATTGCTGTGTTCAATCACGATATTCAACGCAGGGGTAAAAGAGGCGTAGCAAAAACATTTGTTCCTAGAGTTTTTACTACAAACTATGATGCAAATCCTTTAGACGGAATTTATTATTTTGATTTACCAAGAGGCCATGACGATAAGCATATCAAAGGACGTTTATTAACATTTGATAAGTTTATCTTAAATGATCTTTGGGAAATGCTCTAATCCAAGTTTAAAGTTGCTTGAGATTGTTTTTCTTCTATTTCTTCTATTCTATCTTTTATAATCTCACAATATTCTTCTTCTTTTTCACATCCAATCCAATTTCTATCGTTCTTCTGACAAACAGCAAAAGTTGTCCCGCTGCCAGCCATAGGATCTAGAACTAGATCATCTTCATTAGAGGAAGCTAGAACAAGTTTCTCAATTAAACCTTCTGGTTTTTGAGTTGGATGTGAAGTAGTTTCTTCCATTCCGTTATTTATTACTCCCATCTCTAGAACATCTCGTGGTCGAGCCCCTTTAGGATGAGGGGTCCATTTATATTTTTCCTTGCTGCCAAAATTACTACTCTTACCATCTTCTCTCTCTGGATAATTTAAAGTATGGTCATTATAAGGAACTCTTACTTCATCTACATTAAATGTAAAATCTTTGTGTTTTCTAAAGTGTAGAATACTTTCATGTGACCTACCCCAATCATTTCTAAGATTTGGTTTATTTGTGTAATGCCACACCAACCACTTACATCTCGGGAATATTTGATCTCCTTTAACTTTCAAATAAGCTAAGTTTTCTGAATAACCGAATACATAAGCAGTTCCCTTTTTAGTTAAAACCCGATCAAATTCTTTTAACCATTTTTCGCACCACTCTGAATATTCCTCAACAGTTCCAACAGAATCCCACTTTGCCTTTTCAATATTATATGGGGGATCAACAATTATTAAATCGACAGATTTATCATCCAGATCTTTCAAAAAATCGAGTACATCTGCTTTATAAAATTCCCCTTTCGAATTTGAATAATATGGGTTCCTATCCATGAGCTCTAAAATACTTATTGCTTAACAGTTATTCTTTTCTCAAAATATCTATAAAAAAATATGATATTCATTGCGAAGTGAAGGTAGTGTGATCATTATTAAGGTTCAACATATGTATCACCAAAGATTAGTAATAATAAAAATTAGGTATGAATTTCTTGGTAAATAATTTTAAATAACAACCATATAATTTTCATTAATGATAGAGTAGTATGTTTGCAATAATTACGTTCAACATTTATATCGGAATATCAGCTTTAATATTAGCAACTCTGCTATTTTGGTATAAGAGAGTAAGAAAAACCAGTTAAGTCACTATGAGCAAAAAGAAGTGTAAACTATGTGACCAAGAGAAGAAACTTTGCAACTCACATATTTTTCCAGAGTTTTTATATAAGCCTACATATGATGAATCACATTCGTTTATATCTGTTTCAGCGAATCCTAGATTGCCAACAAGACCAATTCAAAAAGGATTCCGAGAGTATCTACTGTGTAGAGATTGTGAGGAGCAATTTAATAAGTACGAAACTTACACTGCTGATTTGTTGAGGGAAATTTGGGAAAAGAAAAGTTCTAACAGAAGAACAACAATCAAAGATTTTGATTATGATAAACTGAAGTTGTTTGGCTTATCTATTATTTGGAGGGCTCACAAATCAAATCTCCCAACTTATAAAGATACCACTCTTGGGCCACATGGACCTAAGATTAAGAAGATGCTTCAAAATGAAAACCCAGGTCCCCCTGAAAAATATTGTTTCACTTTATTAAAACTAGAAGGAACAGAATTTAACCAAAGGTTAATCACTCCTCCTTTCAGAACAAGATTTCCATCAAAAGCTGAAGATTTAAATTGCCTTTATTTTGTGGCTTTTGGGTTCTATTGGATTTTTATCACTTCAAAACAATCTCACTTAATACCTGATACTCATCCATTTGTTGGATTTCAAGATGAATTAAGAATACCGACTAAGAAAATGAATGAGGAAGAATTTATTGAGGATATGAAATCACTTATAGATCCCAGTGTATTAAATTAGTTTCTGTTTACATCACATAGCATAAAACCCAAATATATTCCCTTTATATTTTTAAAGAGTTAAGAACTCTTCAGCCACCTCTCCTTCTCCGAATTTTTTAGCAAAGCTTTCCCATTCTCTCTTCCAACTATCATCAACTTTATTTTCCACATTAGGTTGATCACCAATATTCAGGCTTTTATACCTGCTGCTTTTCTTGAATCTAGCAAAACTGTATAGGTCATCAGTTAAGTTGATGTAAGTATCATCAATGTAGTCCCACATTTTGTAAGGACACATTTCATGGAAATAAGCTTTTTCTCCACCTGATACTTTTCGTTTATTGGAGATTATTTTCATAAGTCCTAAGTCCTGAGCTTTATGCTTAAGACGATGGACCATGTTTTCAGAGATGCCTAGCTTATCGGAAAGATAAGATTCACTAACAGTAGTTGATTCGTAATCTTGGATCTTGTAAACCTCATCAGCACTCGATACGGATGACCCAAATTTCATCCCATGCTTTCGATTTATAACAACATCCTTAACACTGACATCAAACAATACTGTTTGTAAATCAGCTAGGTCTTTTTCTATATCAAGTTCAAATACCTTTCGACTCTGAACCTTGTAGTAACATTCACACAACGATTTAATAGAATGGAAATAATAACATTTCTCATCCTCACCAATCCAATTCAAATCGAGTAACTTTTTAAAAGTTTTGTATGTCCCTTGAACAGTAACTCCACATAGGTCAGCAATCGCTTTCCTATCCAAATCCTCTTTAGGTACATACGCGCCGTGTACCGCTTTAGCTGCTAACCAAAGACGAGCTTCGATATACTTCTTATCCCGAAGAAGCTCCCGGCCGAGTTGGACTGGTATGTTAAAGGTTGTGTGAGTCAAAATGATAATATAGTGTGTTAAAATAGAAAAGGCCCTTGCTAACACCCACATCCATCATCACACGTATGTAAGTTGCAAGAGCCTAAATAAAATCTCTTTGTGTGTGATGATGGTAGTAGTTTGAGGTGGTTTAAATTCATTTATAAATAGTAATGAATAGATTTTAACCACAATATTTTTTAGTTATCTGATACATTTTACCTATCAATTATTACAACTAAATAGATTCGAATGATCAAGATAACTACCTATTACAAACCTCGATCAGGAAAAACACCGATAGAGGCTTTGTTAGTGATGAAAGAAAAAGTCGACGAAATCCTTAATACAGTGAAATGGAAGAACGGTTTAGAAATCGGCAATTTAGAAAAGGTTCATGAGATAATTACAAAAAATCCCAATCCAAATATGGGTGATTCTGTTGATGCTGTATATACAGCACGTGGTTTAGTTAAACTCGAAAACAAAAAAGAAGAGGAACTCTTTGAACTTAAATTGTTTGTAAGTCCAGAGGGAGAAGAAAAATTTTCTTTCGTCGCACCTGCGACTGGGGGTAGAGATATTTCCATAAACGATTTATCGGCGGAAGAATTTTATAAAAAGCTAAACGAACTTTAACCAATATCAGTCCCGATCATTACCTGCCCTCCTTAACTATTGGGCCATTTACTAAGTAAGCACGCACAATTTCTACCAGCTTGCCAGTTAAAAAATAAACCTCACCTACTACCTATTTTTTAGAATAGGCCCTCATACAATTTAAAAGCCGTTTTAGGTAACTAAAAGGGTTAAAAAAGGTTAAATCAAAACGCCTTTTGCCATCCCCTGCTCATATTTAAAAGTAGTTCTTTTAAATTTTTCACCCCAAAACTATATCAATCACACATTGGTATACCTGGTCGGGAATTTAAAAGAGCGTCAGGGCACCCATAATGCCCGTTTAAATTAAACTTTTAAATAAAGCTCAAAACAACTATGAAAAATAAAATAACACAGGCTGAAACTGTCTATAAATTAGTTGAATATCTCGATCCTGCATTGAACGAAATAATAAAAGAAACTCGCCCAGAAGCCATCGAAGAGTTTCTGGAAAAGGGAAATAAACAATTTCACGAGATGTGGGATCTCAGAGGAACTTCTCGTCCGTTGTGGCAGGAGAAGGATATGCACCGATTATATAAAGGTAGTCGGTACTTCAGTACTCGGTGGGAAGCTGAAAGAGCTTCTCAAAATTAAAATATCCGGTGGGGCCTTATGGCCTCACCACTTCCTTTCTAATACCTATAATTCAAAATTAACAAACACTATTATGAATAATATTCAATCAAAAAACTATCAAGAGCAACTCAAAAACCAACCTTTAAAATATCTCAATGAAGCTATAGAGTCAGTTGAAATTTTACTAGATATACACAAAGACGATCTAAATTACTTTCATCGTATAGAAAGAGATGAGGATTATATTGGTCATTTTGATAAGCCTGATGGAAGACAGACGTCTTTAGTCAACAAATACGTAACTAAGATTGAAAACCAAGACTTTGATAAACATACAGGCTTATCAGAAGTATACAGTGGAAATAAAGGGACCAGATATAAAACCAATTATAAAATAGACCTAGCAGATGATACTGCTTGGAAAACTAGAATTAGAAAAAACGCTGAAGATAATCCTAATTTAGCAGAACCTGAACTTTCACACCCTGAACTCGCATTACAAATTGGAATAATTATTTGTTCTAATAAAACTAATCAGTTCACTTTGTGTATTGAAGGAGCTCCTTATTTAGGATACAACACGGAATTGGTAAAACACCATAGTATGATTGTACCTAAAATTAGAAAACGGTTATTACCTTACATTCATACATTCTCAGATTAATAAATTACAATTTAAAGCGGAGTCGAAAGGCTTCGCTTTTTTAATACTGGTTTTTGATATGTGGTATAAAATTACGGACCGTCAAGTAACCATTTTAAACAAACATCATCACTATGAATTATTCCAATGAAACTCTCTATGCCTATCTAAGAGTCTCTACAGAAAAGCAATCCGATGAAGGTAATTCCCTCCAATTCCAGAAAAGGAAAGCTGAGAAGTTAGCTGACCAACATGGGTTCAGAGACGTAAAGATTTTCAATGAAGGAGCTATCTCAGGTACAACTGAACCGATGGAAAGAGAAGCTTTCCCTAAACTTCATCGGCAGATTCAAAAAGGAAATTGTAAGCATCTTTTCGTTTACGAATATTCTCGTCTTTCTCGTAAATCGTTTTGGAGCGAGTGGCTGAGGAGAGAGTTTGTCGAAAATGATGTCAAACTTTGGGTCGGAGATAAGGGAGAGCCTAAAGACTTATCTGATCCAATGGACCAGCTCATATCAGGTATACTCAATAAGGTATATGAGTTTGAAAGAAATAATATGGCTAAGAGAATAAAGTCGGGTCTGGAAGAATCCTACGAAAAAGGAAAGTGGCAAGGTGTTCAAGTACCGTACGGTTATAAAAGAGACGATGACGGACTAGTGATCATTGATAAAGATCAAGCTGAGATATACAAACAGATGGTCAACATGATCCACAAAGGTAAGTCGATCAGGGATATAGTAAACTGGTTAAATGATAATAACATACCTACCAATTCAGCTAAGTCTATTGATAAAGGGTACGTTGAGTATGATAGAGATGATGGTACTCAGAAAGTCAATACTGAAGAAATGGTATGGAGAGATAATGTAGTTAGAGGAATACTCGAATCTGAACTACGAAAAGGAGTTAGGAAAGTCGGCGGTAAAGTTTACGATTTCCCAGCTATCATTTCTGAAAGCCGGTGGGAGAAACTGCAACAAAGAATGGAGGACAATAAACGATTCCATCACAAAGGGAACCGGACTAAACATTTCTATCTCCTGAAGGGATTACTGTTTTGTAAAAGACATGAAGAATATGATGCTAAACTATTAGGTAAAATTAAATCAGATCAACGGTCATATTATTGCGCTCGAAAACGAAAAGCTGTAAGACATAAAAACGAAGGACCTTGTCAGTTACCCTCTCCCAACATTGACAAGATGAATAAATTTGTTTGGGAAACTTTTCTTGAAATATTCACCAACTCTTACCTAGTCTATAAAAAGTTCAAACAGAAAGTACTTGAAGAAAATGAATCGGTCTCTGATAAAGACAAATTAGAATCTCAGATTTCAAACCTTAGAAATGAGCTTAAAGTACTGGAAGATAAAAAGCAGAGATTATTAGACTTGTACTTAGATAATGCTTTAGAAAAGGATCAGTTCAAAAGTAAAAAGAAATCACTGACAAGTGATATTCAAGAGAAGTCAGGTAAAATAAAAAGACTCACATCTTATCTCTCGTTAGTTGATGAAGAAGAGGAAACTATTAACTGGATTGATGAATTTGTTGAAGAAGTTAAAAGATGGCAATCAGATGATATTTCACAGGAGAGAAAAAGAGACCTGTTACGTCAACACATTGATAAAATAATGGTTGACTATGATGATGAAGAAGAACACTACATTGTAGATTTCTATTTCAGGTATCCAATTATTGAAGATGAAGCTGACATAGATCCATTCTCAGGAGATTTCGAACCAGAAAAAGGTGATTCACATAAAAGAGTTGAGATTGATGATACCACCTATCAACAGAGCGCAACATCAGAAACCGTATGATGCGGTGAACGGAACGGACGATTGGTGACCAAGGCCTTACCTCCCGGCAGAAGTCCCGCTACCGAATGTATTTTTGTCGTTTCCAACGCTTCATCCAGTGTAAGTGGAGGTAAAATTGTAGGCAGTCGGCGTGCCATCATCGTCTTGCCCGAACCGGGTGGCCCAACCATAATTACATTGTGCCCTCCAGCTGCTGCGACCTCAAGGGCGCGTTTTACCGCTTCCTGACCGCGAACATCACTGAAATCAAGAATCTCCCCCTCTCTATTTCGGCTGAACATCGCATCGACATCTACATCAAGAGGGTCGTGGGAGTTCTCATTTTTAAGCCACTCCATAACTTCGGTCAGATGCTCGAACGAATATACGTCCAGCCCGTCAACCACCGCGGCTTCAGGGCCATTTTCGGCTGGCACAATCATATTTTCCAACCCTTGATCGCGAGCCTGTACGGCCATCGGCAACACGCCATTGACGGCTCTCAGCTTACCATCCAAGGCCAGCTCTCCCAAAATCAAGGTATCCTCTAGCTTTTCGGTTTTAATCTGACCGGATACGTTTAGCAATGTAACCGCGATAGGTAAATCAAAGGCACTGCCCTCTTTGGGTAGATCGGCCGGCGCCAGGTTCACAGTAATCCGACCTTTCGGAAATTCTGCGTTGGAATTCTTAAGTGCTGCCTCGATACGATCGCTGGATTCGCTAACGGCACGGTCCGGCAATCCCACCAAAAAATACTTGGGCATTCCCGAGGACATATTTGTTTCTACCTCGATAAGACGGGCATCAACACCAATGGTGGAAGCGCAATAAACGCGTGAAAGCATATGTTCTCCTGATGAATCTTTGCATTGTCTTTTACGTAGTATGACCTTAGAACTGATAAATCCTTACAGTTCTTTATGATTTTAATACTTCAAAGTAGCTTTGGAATCAATGAGCAGCAATATTATGAATACTTCAAACTCTCGAAAAACCTTTACTGAAGAAGTTAAAGGTACGACCTCGGAAATCATCAGCCAGGTTAAAAAATTGGTTAAAGAAGGCAATGCCCGGCGGATTGTCATCAAGGACAAGAAGGGTAAAACGCTATTTCAGTCACAGCTTACTATTGGCGTGGGGGGACTCACCGTTGTTACTGCTCTTGCTCCGGTAATTTCAGCCATCAGCATGTTTGTACTTTTTATGAATGACGTGAAAGTGATTGTAGAACGCTATCCCGAAGAGGAGACCGAAGAAGATGAGTACGAGGTCGAAGCTGAATTCATTGAAATAAGAGACGAAGAAGAGGATAGTGAAAATGAATCATCCTCAAACCAAGAAGGGAAAACGGATAAAACCGTTGGCAAAAAGAACGAAGAAGAGTAGGCAGTTGCAGTGGGCAGCCCTTCAAACTGTCCACTGCAAACTGATCACTGCTTACTGAATTATTCAGCTACTGCTTTTTCGCGCACTTCTGCTTCGGCCAGGAATCGCTCGGCATCCAGCGCAGCCTTACAACCGGTACCTGCTGCCGTCACTGCCTGACGATATACCTTGTCCGTGGCATCACCTGAGGCAAATATGCCGGGCATGTTTGTTTTGGTTGACTGCCCTTTTGTTTGCAAGTACCCTACATCATCCATCTCCAATACTCCTTTGAACAGATCCGTGTTAGGCTTGTGGCCAATGGCAATAAATACGCCGGTCACATCATCAAGAGTTGTTTCTTCGCCGGTTTCGTTATTGAATACCGTTACCCCATCCACAGCCTCTTCGCCGTGCACTTCCTTGAGCTCGGTATCCCACATAAATTCGATCTTATCATCGGCAAAAGCCCGGGTTTGCATCGCCTTTGATGCACGCAGTTCTTGACGGCGATGTAGTACCGTAACTTTGCTGGCAAATTTGGTCAAAAAGGTTGCCTCTTCCATGGCCGTATCGCCACCGCCCACAACAATCACATGCTGATCACGGAAAAAAGCACCATCACAAGTGGCACACGCCGACACGCCCTTACCGCGCAGTCGCTGTTCACTCTCAAGCTGCAGCCATTTGGCCGATGCACCGGTGGAAATAATAATAGCCTTGGCATAGATTGTATATTCTTCGCCAATTTCCATCTTATATGGCCGATCATCAAACTCGATGTCGGTAACCATTTCATAGCGGCAATCGGCTCCAAAGCGCTTAGCCTGCTCGCGAAAATCTTTCATCATTTGCGGTCCCATTACGCCTTCGGGATATCCGGGATAGTTTTCAACATCTGTCGTTTGCATCAGCTGTCCACCGGGTTCGGGGCCTTCAAACACAATTGGATTCAAATCAGCCCGAGCTGCATACAGTGCCGCCGTGAGCCCGGCCGGACCACTTCCGATGATGACAACGTCAAACGTCTTTCCTACAATATCTTCCATTTTATAATCGTCAAAATTTGTCTTTTACTTTCGTGTAAAGGTACAAAAATTAAGTCAAAGGATTGAGTCGATATTTTCTATAACATGTATAGGCTCAATTAATTTATCCTTACTTTGATGTTGGTAGATATGCTCAGTAGAATAATTCTTACTCAATTTAGGATTTGTAATACTGACACTTTTCTATAAGTTACGATTCAACTTTAATTGGCTGGAGATCAAAAAGTGATTGTTGGTATACCAAAAGAGACGGCTGAACACGAACAACGCGTAGCACTAGTGCCAGAAACCGTATCCAAACTTGTTGATAAGGGCTTGGATGTATGGATACAAAGTGATGCGGGACTGGCATCAAATTATCTGGATGAAACTTATGAAGAGTCAGGTGCAACAATCTGCTCTGATCGGGACCAACTCTTGTCAGAATCTGATATCCTGATCAGTATACAGACACCTGCCGAAGAAGATCTTATGAAGATGAAGTCCGGAAGCGTGCTCATCTGCTTCTTGTGGGCCCTGCAAAATGAGAAAACAGTTGAACTACTTAAGGAGCAAAACATTACTGCTTTGGGAATGGATGCTATCCCGCGTATCTCACGGGCCCAAAGCATGGACGCCCTTTCATCAATGAGCTCGATATCCGGCTACAAAGCTGCCCTTATCGGCGCCAACGAACTGGACCGCTACCTGCCAATGATGATGACCGCGGCCGGAACTATTGCTCCTGCCAAAGTATTAGTGCTAGGCGCCGGCGTTGCGGGCCTGCAATCTATTGCTACCGCCAAGCGGCTGGGAGCCGTGGTCGAAGCTTTTGATATTCGACCTGCTGTAAAAGAACAGGTAGAAAGTCTGGGAGCTTCATTCGTGGAAGTTCCCGACCTTGACGACGACTCCGAAACCGAGGGCGGCTATGCCAAAGAGCAGGCCGAGGATAAACAAGAGCGCCAGCGCCAAGTGATTCATGAACACGCAAAGAAATCAGATATTATTATCACTACGGCACTTATCCCTGGAAAGCCGGCGCCACTGTTGGTAACTAAAGAAATGGTGCAAGATATGCATCCCGGAGCTGTTATTGTAGATTTAGCTGCCGAACAGGGCGGAAACTGCGAACTCACTGAAGCGGGAGAAACCAAGCTGGTTAATGAGGTAAAAGTAATGGGGCCGCTGAACGTGCCCAGCATGCTTGCTTATCATGCCAGCCAGCTGTATTCCAAAAATATGCTATCGCTGCTAAATCATTTACTGAAAGACGGTGACCCGCAATTCGATTTTGAGGATGAGATTACATTAAAAACAACTATCACGCACCAGGGCGAAATTATAAGCCCAATGCTTAAGGATAATTAAAAATAGGTCTGTCATTTCGAACGTAGTGAGAAATCTTCGTTTTTATCAAAACTTAGTATCAAACAAAGATCTCTCCCGCTGGTCGAGATGACACCTCAATCTAATAGTTAACTAACCATGTCAGGACTCATATTTAATCTATTCATTTTTGTGCTGGCTTCATTTGTGGGCTTCGAACTTATCTCAAAAGTTCCACCCACGCTACATACCCCTCTGATGTCGGGTGCCAATGCTATTTCAGGGATTACCATTCTCGGTGCTCTTATTGTAGCAGGACAAACCGACAACCAAACCGCACAAATCATCGGCTTTGCGGCCATTGTGTTTGCCACCATCAACGTAGTAGGTGGGTTTATGGTAACCGACCGCATGCTCGAAATGTTCAAAAAGAAAGATAAAAACGATGAGTAACTTTTTACCTCCATCCATACAGGCGGTACTACCCAACATCATCCAGCTTATTTATTTAGTTGCTACGGGTATATTTATTTTTGGGATTAAACGGCTTGGATCACCGGCTACAGCCCGCTCCGGTAATCAGCTGGCGGCTCTTGGCATGCTGATTGGCGTCGTTGTTACCCTATTTGATCAACAAATATTGTCGTTCGAATACATTATTGGCGGCATCGTGGTAGGCAGCGCTATTGGTATGTTTGCAGCCAAAAAAGTCGAGATGACCGCAATGCCCGAAATGGTCGCTATCTTCAATGGGTTTGGGGGAGGCGCCTCTGCCCTTGTCGCATGGGGGGAATTCAGCCGTGCCGTCGATCCTGCAGCTTTTGCAACCCAGGATTTAGTAACTATTGGCCTTAGTATTCTAATTGGCTCTATCACTTTTACCGGCAGTTTTATTGCCTTTGGTAAACTCAAGGGATTTATCAGCGGCAACCCCATCACCTTTCCGGGTCACAACATTTTTAATGCCTTGCTGACACTTGGCACATTGGGACTCGTGGGTTGGCTTGCGTATGATCCCGCCAGTCAACTTATTTTCTGGCTGTTGTTTGGCATTGCGTTATTGCTGGGTATTCTCACGGTCATCCCCATTGGCGGGGCCGATATGCCGGTGGTCATTTCGCTGCTGAACTCCTACTCGGGACTGGCTGCTTCGATGGCCGGCTTTGTCATCAACAACAACCTGCTAATTATCAGTGGTGCGTTGGTTGGTGCTGCAGGACTCATTCTCACAAACATCATGTGCCAGGCGATGAATCGTACGTTAACCAACGTGCTTTTTGGCGCTTTTGGCGGAGACGGTGGATCGGGTTCTGGCCCCGCGGCCGATACCGACAAAACGGTGCGCGAAACTACGCCTGATGATGTGGCACTACAATGTGCCTACGCAAAAAAAGTAGCTATCGTCCCCGGTTATGGATTGGCTGTAGCCCAGGCCCAACATGCACTCAAAGAAGTCGTCGACAAGCTGGAAAAACGGGGCGTGGAAGTTAAATACGGCATTCACCCCGTGGCTGGACGCATGCCGGGACACATGAACGTACTACTGGCCGAGGCAGACGTGCCCTACGATCAGCTTTACGATATGGAGCAAATCAACCCCGAGTTCAAATCAACAGATGTGGTACTGATTATCGGCGCCAACGATGTGGTAAATCCGGTAGCCAAAACCGAGCCGGGCAGTCCCATTTACGGCATGCCCGTCATGAACGTCGACGAAGCTGATCGAACGATTATCTTTAAACGGAGCTTGAGCCCTGGTTTTGCCGGCATCGACAATCCGCTCTTCTATGAAGAGTCGAATCAAATGTTCTTTGGTGATGCAAAAGATTCGCTGCAGGCCCTGGCTAAATCGTTGGATGAAGTCTGATTCAGGATTCAGGTTGCAGGATGCCAGATGCAAGCCTTCTCTCCCCATGGTGAAATCAATTTGTAAGGAATTATTGGTAACTCGGTCTTACACATAAAAAGACCATGAGTTATAAAAAGCTAAAGATCTGGCAACTATCAAGAGAGGTTGTCATCGACATCCATACAATGACAATGGATCTACCAAACTTTGAATTGTATGAAACCGGCAGCCAAATCCGTCGCTCATCAAAATCCATACGTTCAAACATTGTTGAAGGATATGGTAGAAGACGGTATAAACAAGATTTTATTAGATTTTTGATCTATGCCCAGTCTTCCGTTGATGAGACAAAAGATCATTTAGAAACACTTTTTGAAACAAATTCTTTGAGGAATGAAAAAGTCTTTAAAAATATCTCCCAGCAATTAAACCTACTTGGTAAAAAACTATATCAATTTATCGAATCAGTAGAAAAAGGGCACAAAAGCAAATCCTGAATCTTGTATCCTGTATCATACCATCCGCGTTCTATTCAATTTCGACATCATCTTGATAAGTCCCCATCGCCTTCCAAAAACAGATACTGGCCAGTATTCCACAACTGCTAAACACCAACATCAACGCTTTAGCGGGACCGTAATGGCCGGTAAATACCGTATCCATCAGCCAGCCGGTAAGGGGCGGTCCGACACCGAATCCAATCACGCTTATAATAAACAGATACAACCCACCGGCTAGTGCCCGCATATTTGGCTTAACCAAGTACTGCAGAATAGCCGCCGCCACCCCGTTGTAGGATGATGAGATCACGTTTGCCAGCCCAATCAAGATCAGCGCGGTAGTAGCTGATTCAGCAAAAAGTCCAAAATAGTACAGAGGAAGACATACCAATCCTGCTACCATCCCAAGCACAAAACGGTAGGATCCGCCCCACTTGCTAGCCAGCCAGTCGGCCGTCTTACCGGAAACCATCACGCTGAGTCCCGTCGCCAGCATAAACCAACCGTATTGTGGCGTCAGCGAAGCGGCATTGTGGATGTCTTTCAAGACAATGCCAACAAAGCCCAGAATGGTGTAGCCAGTAAAAGCTAAAAACGAGAAGCCTAGGAAATGAAAAATTACCGTTTTCTTTTTCAGGATATAGCGAAGTACATCCCCAAAACTAGATTCCAGATCGTAACGGGCATCGGTTTGCGTGGCCCCCCGGGGAATTTCTTTAATCAGAAACCAACCGATAACAGCAATCAGTAATCCCGGCACACCTACCGCCATCAGGGAAGTCCGCCAGCCATAGACTTGGGCAATTGATCCGCCTCCCAGAAATGCTACACCAATGCCCACAAAAATGCCCGCCGCATAAATTGAAAACACCGTGCCCCGCTGTTTGGGCTTAAAGTAATCAGCCAATAGCGAATAAACGGCCGGACTCAAAGCCGACTCGCTGATCCCCACGAAAAAACGGGCCACGATCAGAAACGTTAGCGAAGTAGCAAAACCGCTTATGAAGGTCATCAGACTCCAGACCACCAACCCAACCACGATCATCAGCTTTCGAGAATAAAGATCAGCCAGCCTTCCCATCGGGATGCCGCACACAGCATAGACAAACGAAAAGGCGGTTCCGTACAAAATGCCCACCTGGAAATTACTGAGCGACAAATCCTGCTGAATCTGAGGGGCCAGCACGGCAATAATTTGCCGGTCAACAAAGCTGGAAATATAAATCAGGGTTAACAAAGCCAGGACCAGCCAGGCATAGGTACTGGAAATGAGCTTCTTCGCCTTTTGTTTGTTTACAGACATGAATCAGATCGTTCCGTTGTTAAAATGACACGAAAGGTAAGGCAATTTTACCGGATGTGTCCACCCAACTACCTTCTGATCATTTACATTTTCTTAGTCTAAAAAATAAAATTATTGTATTACTCCCTGCTGTTTTAAATTTTCAGATCAAAAAGAAATTCCTTTGATACATGGCTAAAACAAAACAGTACGAAGATCTGCCCAAACTTCCCGAGAAAACAGACGCTGAAAAACAGCGAGCCCGGGAAATACTGGATACACTTTACGAACACTACCCGAATCCGCACTGTGCGCTGGATCACCGAAATCCCTTTGAGTTACTCTGTGCCACCATCTTGAGTGCGCAATGTACCGATGTACGCGTCAACAAAACAACGCCCGATTTGTTTGAGGCTTATCCTACGCCCGAACTGATGGCTGAAGCGCCTGACAAAGAACTCCAGGAGCTCGTCCGGTCCACAGGATTCTACCGCAACAAGGCCAAGGCACTGAAGCGCTCTTCACAAATTATTACAGAAAAACACGATGGCGAAGTCCCGCAGAATATGGACGACCTGTTGGAGCTCTACGGGGTGGCGCGCAAAACAGCCAATGTAGTGCTGGGCAATGCATTTAACATCAATGTGGGTGTTGTGGTAGATACCCACGTCCGCCGGTTTGCCAACCGATATGGACTGACCGAACATGAAAAGAATACTGACAAAATTGAGCGGGATCTGATGGCACTTTTTCCCCGTGAGCACTGGACCAACCTATCGCACCTGATGATTCATCACGGCCGCAACGCCTGCAAGGCCCGCATTTCTGAACCGCCCGATCATCCCCTCTGCAAGAATTACGGAATCTACTGCGAATGCCAAGAAATGAGAGAAGCCGCTGAATAATATGAGTACTAACCAATTGTTCAACTCCAAGACGGATCCCATTCCCCGCGTCCGCCGCGACCTGCAAATTATTCCCATTGAAGAAAACGGTAACTCCTACCTTTACTTTCACGACGAGCGCGGTTATGCCACTGACGACCTGGCCCTGCACCGCGAAGTACATTCGCTGCTCTCGCTGCTTGATGGACAAAAAAGCATCGAAGACCTGAAGCCACAAATGAGCGAAGAGGTCAACCCGGATCAGCTACTTGAATTCATCCAGTTTCTTGACAAACACCGACTACTCTCATCGGATCACTTTCAAGCTCATGCTGAAGAACAGGAAGCCTCCTACGAAGAATCTAAACTACATTCGTCGGTAACAGCCGGAAAATCCTATCCGGCAGAACCCAGCGAACTTCGAAACTATCTCGATGAGGCCTTTACCAAGCATACCGAAAACAGAACCACTGCCGAATCTGCCAAAGCCCTGTATGCCCCACATATCGATCCGCGGGTGGCTCTCGAAAGTTATGTGCAGGCTTTTGCTCCTATCAAAAATTTGCAACCCAAACGCGTAGTGCTCATAGCAACCTCTCACTACGCCGGGTTGTATCCGGAGATATACAAGAACTCTCCTTTTGTATTGGTTAACAAAGACTTTGAACTACCTCTGGACACTATTAGACGGGATCAACAAGCAATCAACCAGCTCTTGGAGTCAGAAGAGGAAACAGGCATCACCCTGCAAGATCGCGCCCACCGTATGGAACACAGCATTGAGCTGCACCTGCTTTTTCTCAGCTACCTGTGGGACCACGACTTCAAGATTGTGCCCTTTCTCACGCGCGGGCTGGATGATCTGTATTACATGGAAGATGGTCACCTTGGCCAGCAACTCAACAATTTTTCCAGTCTTCTGCGCAGTCGTTTTGGGGATGATGATGAGACCTTTTTCCTGATTAGTGGCGACCTAGCACATTTTGGCCACAAGTTCGGGGATGAGACTGCCGCTTCCACCATGTTTAATGAGGTAAAACACTTTGACCAACAATTCCTTGAACGGGCCTCGGGGAATCAGCGTGACGAAATGCTGGCACTCATGAAGGAAGACATGGATCCGTATCGCATCTGTGGATTTCCACCGCTTTATACTTTTCTAAATAGCATGCCAGACATTAAAGGCGAAGTGCTCAGCTACGACCTATGGGATGAGCGCGAACGAGACAGCGCTGTTTCTTTTGGTTCGATTTTGTATAGTTAACAGTGAGCAGTGACCAGCTTAACATTTACCAGCAAGAATAACTGTCATCTTTACCATTGAGATGATCTTTATCCCAAATGATTTACATAAACAAATATTTCTCACTTCGTTCGAAATGATATTAAAAGTAGATTGGTCCCACTGGATACTGCCAACTGCTTGCTGATAACTGCCTTTACTCAACGATTTCCATCTTTTCGGCGAAATAGGAAGTAAAGTCGCGCATATCTTCGGCCATGGACTCTTCTTCAGTAGCATTCTCCAACGTATCGGCCATGGTTACTAGTGTCTGATGAAAAAAGATCTTCATCTCTTCCTTGGTCATCTCTTTAGTCCAAAGGTCAAGACGAAGGGTATCTTTCTTATCAGGATCCCACATCGACAATAACATTGCCTTGCAGTTTTCGATGCCTTCGCCCTCTTTGTCAGTGGCATTCCAGTCAATCTTTTCAGGCACGTTGTTGTCGTCCAATTCTACGGTGATGCTAATTTCTTTCTTGTTGTCGGACATAAAATTATCTCTTAGTTATCTAAAATATTCAATTTATGAGCCCATCTTGTTGTGAGTTTCCCTCCCTAATTTTAGGGAGAGAACCAAGGGTGGGGTAACATCGAGCAAATTTCATTAAAAAGGCCTCACCCATCGCTAGATGAATGAGGCCAAAATGTAAATCGCTGCTAACAATTAATAACGATAATGCTCAGGCTTGTATGGTCCCTCCTTGGGAACATCAATATATTCAGCCTGCTCATCGGTAAGCTCTTCGAGCTCTACACCAATTTTCTGAAGGTGCAGACGCGCTACTTTTTCGTCCAGATCTTTGGGGAGAACACTCACCTCCAGATCAAAATCTTCCGGACGATTCCAGAGCGCAATCTGCGCCAAGGTCTGGTTGGTAAAACTGTTGGACATCACAAAAGAAGGATGGCCAGTAGCATTGCCAAGGTTCATAAGACGACCTTCAGACAGCAGGATAATTTCGTTGCCGTTATCCAGCTCGAAGAGATCAACCTGCGGCTTTATATTTTCTTTCTCGGAATTATTCTTGAGCCACGACACATCAATCTCATTGTCGAAGTGACCAATATTACCGACGATCGTCTTGTCCTTCATCTTCTTGAAGTGACGCTCAGTAATAATGTCTTTATTGCCCGTAGCAGTAACAACAATGTCGGCCTCTTCAACCGCATCGTCCATCTTCATTACTTCGTAACCTTCCATTGCGGCCTGCAGTGCGCAAATAGGATCAATCTCGGTAACTATTACACGAGCACCACCGCCACGAAGTGAAGCAGCAGAGCCTTTTCCAACATCGCCGAAACCGGCAACCACCGCTACTTTACCAGCCAACATTACATCGGTAGCACGTTTTACCGCATCTACACAAGACTCGCGACAGCCGTACTTATTATCAAATTTCGACTTGGTTACCGAGTCATTCACGTTGATGGCCGGTGCACCGAGCGTACCGTTTTTCGCCATCTTGTATAGGCGATTTACGCCGGTCGTCGTTTCTTCAGAAATACCGTTGATACCGTCAAGCAATTCAGGATATTCCTCGTGAACCAGCTTGGTGAGATCACCGCCGTCGTCCAGAATCATATTCAGCGGTTCGCCATCCTCAAAAAAGAGCGTCTGCTCAATGGCCCACCAGAATTCTTCTTCATTCATTCCCTTCCAGGCATACACCGGAACGCCCCGATCAGCCATTGCTGCGGCAGCGTGATCCTGGGTAGAAAAGATATTGCACGATGACCATTGAACGTCAGCTCCAAGTTCGAGCAGGGTTTCAATGAGCACGGCCGTCTGAACCGTCATATGCAGGCAGCCCGCAATGCGCGCCCCTTCCAACGGTTGTTCATCCGCATACTCTTCGCGGAGGGCCATCAGTCCGGGCATTTCTGCCTCGGCCAATCGAATTTCTTTGCGGCCAAACTCGGCCAGTCCAATATCCTTAACTTTATATGGAAGTTTCTCTTTTACCTTCTGTGCCATGGATGTGTTCTGTTTTTTTCGTTTTGTGAAAGTTTCTAAAAATACAAGATTTACCTGCTTAACTCAACATTCTGCCATAGAAATAACACATGCGGCAGATTACGATTTCTTATGCTTTTCAATAATTTTTTTGATCTGCTTATAGTCTTCTTCCGGTCCGTAACTACCCCTTGACTCTTTGATGAGATTCCCTTCAGGATCCACAAACACCTTATACGGGATGCTCCGCACTCCCAACTTTTGATGAAGATTATTGGCATCCATCAGGTAGGTAAAAGAGTAGTCGTGATTACTGGCAAAAGTCTGCGCATCTTGCTGGGTATCTGTAAAACCCGGAGTTACAGCCAGCACTACAAAATTTTCGCTGTACTCTTTCTGAAGCTTTTCCAAGGTAGGAAAACTAGCAATACAGGGCTTGCACCACGTCTCCCAGAAATCAATCATTACCACTTTACCCTGAAATTTTGAAATAGGAACACTACTCCCATCAAAATCGGTAAAAGATGCCTGTTTAACATAGCCAGCTGGTGTGGACGGCTCGGACTTGTTTTGGCCAGCTGTCTCTTTTTGCTTGTTTGGCTCATCAGATGAGCTGCAACCGATAAATGCTGCCAATACTATGAGGAGCACAAATTTGTACATACTGTTGGTGATCATAAATCAAGCGTCTGACTGTCAGGTTAATAATTTCGTATTGTTAAACAACTTTACAAAGTACCTTATTGTTTGTTGATTTAAAATTTATTTGAGAGCTATTTAATTCCCGCCGCATCGAAAATGGTTCAAATCAGAAGGTCAGCGTATATCGGCCGATTAAATCTTCCTCCCACCCCATCCACTATTCACATACTAATATCTGATGCTCATCACAAAAACATATCTCCTTGCCGCCAATTGGAATAATTTAATTTAGGTTAAATCCATCAATCCCAAATCCTTATTGCTATAAAATCAAGCTACAAACCTATATTGGTACTGGGGATACTACTGTTTTATTTATCAAACCAGCTTTGCCCAGTTTACCGCAACCAGTACGGTCTTCGATGCCAATTCCGGTGATTTGCTGGTAGGTGCCAACATTTTCCATGCGGGCCAACCTGGCTCACCAGTTCAGTGCAAAGCTAAATGTTGCACTAACGAATAACTAAATACACTCGGACATCAACCAGGGATTATTTCATAACGAGAACACCGGTAACACCTATAGCGTACCGATAACTACTACTCCAAATTTTATTGACCTATGTTTTGATACCAGTGGGAACTATCCCAATTATTCGCAATGCCGAACTGCTTCTACTTCGGGCAGAGGCCCTGGCACGACGCAATAATACGGGTGATCTCGATGACGCCGAAGGTGACATCAATGTTATCCGCAGTGCCGCCGGACTTGGCGACTTTAACAGCAGCGGTGATAATGTTTGGGTGAGTTTTCCCATACCTGAAGCTGAAAACTTGTGATAAGGCACCTCATACAAAAGAGGCCGTCCCAATTTGGTTCGGGTCGGCCTCTTTTATTTATCCCCACCCATTGATTTTGTATTTTAGGCGACTAATTTTTCGTCAAACAGATTTCTATCGCATGACTTATGATTTTATCATAGTTGGGGCAGGCATCGTGGGCCTGTCAACAGCTCACAAACTTTCGCTTGCCTATCCGGATATTGATATTCTAGTGCTTGAAAAAGAAGATCGGGTAGCCGCGCACCAAACCGGCAATAACAGCGGCGTTATCCATTCTGGTATTTACTACGATCCTAACAGCTATCGCGCCAAAAACTGTGTGGAAGGACGTCACCAGCTTGTTGACTTTTGTGAAAAGCACGGCGTCGATTATGAAATATGCGGTAAAGTAATCGTTGCCACCAAAGAAGAAGACCTGTCCCGGTTGGATCGCATTTTTGAGACGGGTCAGATTAACGGCATTGAGGGTATCAAAAAAATTGGTCCCGAAGAACTGGCCGAAATTGAACCTTATGCCAATGGGATTAAAGCCATTCATGTGCCGTGCTCTGGCATTGTTGATTATGTAGGAGTTTGCAAGCAACTGCGTACCCTTATCGAGCAGAAAGGCAACACCGTGGCCTGTGGACAAGAAGTAACCAACATCCAAAACAATGGCACTGACCTATCAGTCGTCACCCAATCAGATACGTTTGGCGGTCGCTACCTGATTAACTGTGCAGGACTGTACAGCGACCACGTGGCCGAATCTGCCGGCATTCAACCGGATCTTCAAATTGTGCCATTCCGGGGCGAGTATTACGAGCTCAAACCCGAAGCGGAGCACTTTGTGAACGGACTCATCTATCCTATGCCAAATCCCGCTTTCCCCTTCCTGGGCGTTCACTTCACCAAGATGGTACGCGGAGCAGTCGAATGCGGACCCAACGCGGTATTTGCCTTCAAACGCGAAGGATACGACAAACTTTCATTTGATCTGAATGAAACCATTGAGACCCTCAACTTTCCCGGCTTCTGGAAGCTAGCCAAACAGCACTGGCAAATGGGTCTTGACGAGTGGTACCGATCTTTTTCCAAGAAGGCTTTTGTAGAAGGCTTGCAAGACCTGATTCCAGCTATTCAGCCTCATCACCTCAAGCCCTCTCCCTCCGGCGTTCGGGCTATGGCTTTGAGTCCACAGGGAGAAATCATTGACGATTTTCAATTCAAAGCCACCAGCAGTGAAATTCATGTACTCAACGCCCCGAGTCCTGCAGCAACGGCAGGATTAGCCATTGGTGATGAGATTGTAAAACGAGCCCAAGATACCTTCGCGCTGTAGTTCATACTGCCATAATCCCTGCAGAGTTGTAACACATAAATATTTTGAACATCTGCACAAATTGTTAGCTTATAAGCTCTACCACTAGTTCAAGATAGGTACTGATGGATCAACCCACTTCTGCGATTTATTTTGATGAGCAAACACGCCGACTCTATGCCAACGATGCCTCCAGCTACGAAGAGCTGCCTGAAGGCGTTGCCTTTCCCGGTACAGCACAAGAGATCGTCTCTATTGTAAAGTGGGCCCAGCAAGAGGGACACACTATCACCGCCCGCGGCGCCGGCACCAGTCTGGCTGGTCAAACCACCGGCAATGGTATTGTAATGGATGTGGGTCGTAAGATGAACAAAATTGTGGAAATTGATTCCCAAAACCGGCATGCACACGTGCAGCCGGGCGTCATCCGCGACAGTCTGAACCGGGAAGCCGGGAAGCATGGCCTCCTTTTTGGACCTGACACCGCCACCACCAACCGCTGCATGCTGGGCGGTATGATCGGCAACAACTCGTGCGGAATTTTTTCCATCAAACACAAGACCACCCGCGAACATATTCTGGAAATTGACGCCGTACTGAGCGACGGCTCCCGAGTTACTTTCAAGCCGCTCAGTGAAAATGAGCTAGAAGCTAAGCTACAACTTGACACGCTCGAGGGACATATTTACCGCGAAATGATTTCCCTTGTCCGCAAACATCAAGAAAAGATTCTGGAAAACTATCCTCATCCCGATATCATCCGGCGAAACACCGGCTATGCCCTGGATCGGCTTTGTGAAATGCAACCCTTTAATCCCGACGGACGTCCCTTCAATATGGCCGAACTACTTTGTGGCAGCGAAGGCACGCTGGCGATGACATCCGCCGCCAAAGTTAGACTAGTCCAGAGAGATTCCGAATCGGTCGTGCTGGCGCCACATTTTCCCAGCATCCGTAAAGCCCTGGAAGCCACCGTTGAAGTGGTCAAAGAAGATCCTGCAGCAGCTGAGCTTGTTGATGACATCATCCTGGATGCGACCAAAGGCAATATTGAACAGCGCGAAAACCGCTTTTTCCTCGATGGCGACCCCAAGTGTATACTGATTATACAGTTTGATGGGGATGACCTGCAAGATCTAACAGAAAAAGCCCAAAACCTGGCAGAGCGACTTCAACAGTTGGGACTCAGCCAATCCACGCCAATTATTACTAAAGACGAAAAAATCGATCGCGTCTGGAATCTTCGCAAAGCAGGGCTGGGACTGCTCATGGGGCTTGGCTCCGAGGGACGAACGCCTACCTTCTGTGAGGATACCGCTGTGCGCGTACCCGACCTGCCGGACTATATCGACGATTTTCAGAAAATTTTAGATAAACACGATACTAACTGTGTGTTTTATGCTCACGCGTCAGTAGGCGAACTGCACCTGCGTCCTGTCATCAACCTGCAGAAAAAGGAAGGCATCCAAAAAATGAAAGCGATGGCGGGCGAAATAGCTGACCTCGTACGTAGTTACCGCGGTTCACTGTCGGGGGAACACGGCGATGGCCGCACCCGTGCTCCCTACATCGAAAAGGTATTGGGGCCCCAAATGATGCCGCTGCTAAAACGGGTAAAACAGATCTGGGATCCCGCACACATCTTTAACCCCGGCAAGATTACTGATCCCGAGCCGATGGAACAGGATCTGCGCTATTCACCCGATTACCAACGTCCCCAGGTTGATACGCATTTCAACTGGCGCAAGGAAGAAAGTTTCGCTGATGCTGTTGAGCTCTGCAATGGCGCAGGTGTCTGTCGCAAACTCGCTGATAGTGGCGGCACTATGTGCCCCTCATATATGGCTACAAAAAATGAAAAGGATACTACCCGAGGACGCGCTAACCTGTTTCGGCAGCTATTTTCGGGCAAGCAAAAAGAGGCCTTTCAATCAGAAGAGTTGCGTGATGCCCTTGATCTTTGCCTTAGCTGTAAAGCCTGCAAAAGCGAATGTCCCGCAAATGTGGATATGGCGCGTATGAAGGCTGAATTCATGCAGGGCTGGCACGAAGAAAACGGGCTTTCGCTGGGAGAACGGTTCTTTGGCCAGGCCGGCAAACTCTACCCGCTGGCCAGCATGTTTCCACGTCTCTCCAACTGGATGATGGAGCAACCTGCCATTAAAGAGCTACTGCAACAATTTGCGGGCATCGACAAGCGCCGGGCGTTGCCCACCTTTGCTGAACAAACGTTTATGGACTGGTTTAAAGAACATCAAAATTCATCTGATCACAAGCTCGGTGATAAGAGGAAGGGAAAAGTCGTTTTATTGGTTGATATTTTTACCAATTATCACGATCCAGAGATCGGCAAGTCTGCGGTGCAGGTACTTGAATCGCTGGGATACAACGTGCATGTACCGGACTTTCACGAAGTGGGACGTCCGCAAATTTCCAAAGGCATGCTGACCCACGCCAAGCAAGTGCTGGACGAAAACCTGCCTCGGCTTGCCAATTTTGCAGAAAATGAAATCCCAATTATAGGATTGGAACCTTCCGAAATTCTGACTCTCCGCGACGAATATTTGGACTTGTGTGATGATGATCAGTTGAAAGCTGCCCAACAGGTTTCAGATCGGAGTTACACCTTTGAGGAGTTTATTGCAAAAGCCCTTTCGGATGAACAGGCCCGTCCCCAATCCCCCAAAAAGAAAAAAGTATATGTTCACGGACATTGCCACGCCAAGTCCTTAATTGGCAATTCGTCACTACGCAATGCTCTGGAGATAACCGGCTTTAAACCCACCATCATGGACACGGGCTGCTGTGGAATGGCCGGGAGCTTCGGCTACGAAGCGGACCACTATAAGGTGTCAATGGATATCGGCGAACAGCGCCTGTTCCCTGCGGTACGTTCCCTGCCGGATGATGCTCTCGTCTGTGCCCCCGGATTTTCGTGCCGCCATCAAATTCAACACGGAACCCACCGGCACGCTCTCCATCCAGCTCAGCTATTGGCAAAGACATTGGCCTAAATTAAAAGGCAACCCTTTCTTTCACTTCACTGTATAGACATACAGAACGATCTCAATAACTCTAACAAGATCAATCTGATATGTCTGCCTTAACAACCATCCGGCGATTAGCTATAACTGTACTGGTATTATTTGCACTCATTTTGAATGGCTGCCAATCCACAAGCTCCGATAACAATAAACCATCTGTTAACTTTAACAGTGGTAACATTTCCCCGGGCGGCACCTATAGCTATACTTTCGAAAGCGAGGGCACTTTTGATTACTACTGTGAAATACATTCGGCCGACATGCAGGGACAAATTACGGTATCTTCGGCAACTTCATCTGCCGAACGAGACACCGTCAATATGGAAGGCAATTCTTTCCAGCCCAGTAATCTCACCGTGGCTCCCAACACCGAAGTGGTATGGATCAATAATGCTGATCACGCTCACACCGTCGTAAGCGGTAATCCTTCATCCGGTGGGGGTGGTGGAGACGATGATCCATACTAATTCGCCAACTCGTCCGCATAGGAAACCAGACAGCGTTGAGTCAATTATAGAGTTTAACAGAAAAGGATCGTACCATGAAAATAAGCTGCTTCCCTATCTCCGAAAATATATTCAGTTTCCTTCCTCCTTGATGATTGGCAAGCCGGCTTCGATCCAGGATCGAATTCCACCAGCCAGCGATTTTACGTTATGATAACCCATTTTTTGCAGGTTGTCTGCTGCCAGCGCTGAACGGTAACCTCCACCACAGTACAACACAAGCTCTTGATCAGGATCATACCTCTCCTCGATGTCGCGCTCGATCACGCCTCTGCCCAAATACTCCGCACCGGCAATGCGAGACTTTGCCCATTCATCCTGCTCACGGACATCCAGAACCACTACATATTCATCATCGTCCAATTTCTGCTGTACTTCTGCAGGTTTAATTTCCTCAATTCGTGTCTTGGCATCGTCAACGAGCGTCACAAAACGATCCGAATGATGTTTAGCCATAATTTTCGGGAATCTATTTCAACTTATTTTCTGATTTCAAGCTAAGAAATTTCAAAACATCGTAAAACTGTCAACCGAGAGAACAATAAAAAGAAAAATCTAAAAACTGGATTATCAGATCGAACTAATTCTTGAAGGTGCTTTTCTCAATTAGCTCGCGTGCACTGGTCAGTGCCGAGTCGGTCACCGTTTCGCCACTCATCAGCGTAGCCACTTCGCGGATATGCTGCTCGCTGTTGAGCGGTTGAATATGAGAAACCGTACGACCGTCTTTTTCCACTTTCTCTACCTTATAATGCTTGTGGGCCTGGCTGGCAATCTGTGGCTGGTGGGTGATGGCAATGATCTGGCAGCGTTCCGAAAGGCGTCGCATGGTACGTCCCACTTTCTCAGATATTTCCCCACTAATACCAGTATCAATTTCATCAAAGATCATCACCGGCAGACTCTGTTCACGTGCAATAATAGATTTGAGCGCCAGCATCACGCGACTGATCTCTCCGCCAGAAGCAATCTTAGCCAGTGGTTTAGGCTCTTCGCCCTTGTTGGTTGAAATGTATAGACGCACCTCATCGCTACCCTGCTGCGTGCAATCTACCGGCTGGCCGTCAACAGTAATCCAGCCCTGCTCCTCCGACGTTATCATCCAGTCCACACGCACCTCAAAATCGGCATTCGGAATACCTAGTTTATTAAGCTCATCCTCGATCTTACTGCTTAATTTCTTTCCAACTTCTTCTCGAACGGCATGGAGATCTTTGGCCTTCTTCGACAACTCATCAGCTTGGTCGTCGATCTTGTGTTCCAACTTTTCAATCTCCAGGTCAAAGTTCTCGGCCAGACTCAGCTCCTGCTTAATCTCATGCAGGTACTCAATCAAGCCGGGAATATCACGCTGATATTTTTTTCGCAGGCTGTTGAGTTCATTTTGACGCTTACGAAGCTCTTCCAGCCGGTTCGGGTTAAACTCAATTTTGCTGCGATAGCGCTCGGCAAACTGTACTGCTTCCTGAATACTGATACGCGCCGATGAAATCTCTTCGAGATATCCCTTGAACTCCGGCTCGATGCGCGCGATGTCCTCGAGATGCAATTTCATTTGATTGAGAAGATCAATAACGTTGATTTCATTGCTCTGACCAATTTCCGTAATAGCCGCCGCCTTTTGATCCAGCTCTTCGGCATTGTCCAGCAAGTTCATTTCTTCTTCCAGCTCCTCTTCTTCATCAGGATCCAGATTAGCATCTTCGAGCTCCTGCACCTGAAAACGATACAGCTCTACTTTCTCCTGTAATTCCTGCTCACGCTTCTTCAGCTTGCGCAACTCTTTGCGCAACTCCAACATTTTTTGATAACTCTCTTGATAGGCCTGAAGCTTGGGCGCCACCTTGTCAAATCCGTCGATAACGCCGCGGTGATTTTCCTCTTTCAGCAACATCTGGTGATCATGCTGCCCGTGCAAATCTACCAAATAATTACCCACCTGTCGCAACACGGTAATCGTCACAGGCGTATCGTTGATAAATCCCCGACTGCCGGATGAACGAATTTCACGGCGCAAAATGAGTTCGGAACGGATCTCTACCGCATTTTCTTCCAGCAGTTTGTTGATCGCTTTATTTTCACCAGTCTGGATAATGGCCTCAGCAATAGCCTTATCAGCCCCCTGGCGAATAACATCAGTATCGGCCCGTTCGCCCAAAATCATATTCAACGCACCAAGGATAATCGATTTACCCGCTCCTGTCTGACCAGTCAAGATATTCAGTCCCTCTTCAAAAGAGACATCCAACTCGTCGATCAGTGCAAAGTCTTTAATATAGAGTGATTTTATCATGGTCGGCTGATTTTTATCAACGACTTAATGTACAAAAATTTGAACACGGATTAATCCAAATCAACTGAATCTAATCTGATTCCTTATACACACTTAGCTAAAACTAGACCGACAATAAGATATCCAACGAACTGCGTTTATCCATCCATCTACATTCGTATGTATTCCATACCATGAAATAAAAAAAGGCCCCCGTTTTTTTGCGGGAGCCTAATTTCGTGTTGCCCTCTGGGTGTCTTCCTTAATGAACAGTCAATAGTAAGACCCCTGCGATGGGCAATCCTTACAAAAAAATTTCAGAAATTTTGTACCTTACATTAGAATAATATAAAACACTCATTTCTGTACATTAATGACTCAAAAAGAGATCAAAAAGTTTAAAGAATTTCATCTGGAAGTACCCGAAGATTATAACTCCGGCCTTCGGCTAGACAAATACCTGGCTTCTGAGATCGAGGACACCTCGCGTACCAAAATCCAGGAAGCCATAAACGAGGGATACGTCACAGTAAATGGTTGCAATGAGAAATCATCCTATACCATTACCGGCGGTGATGATATCGAAGTGAAGCTGCCCATCCCTAAACCCCCTGAGGCTACCCCGGAAGAGATGGAGCTGGATATTGTATATGAAGATGATAATTTGATCATCGTCAACAAAGAGGCCGGCATGGTTGTGCATCCCGCAAAGGGTAACTGGTCGGGCACGCTGGTGAACGGACTTGTTTGGTATGCGGATGAACTTTCCGAGCCTGAAAAAGATACTATTCGTCCCGGCATCGTGCACCGTCTGGACAAAGATACCAGCGGCATCCTGGTCGTAGCCAAGACCGACACGGCGCATCGTATCCTTAGCAAATATTTTCGCACCAAAGAAATTGAACGCAAATACTGGGCTATTGTATGGGGAACACCGGATGAGAAAGAGGGAACGATTACCGGCAACATCGGCCGCAACCCGCACGACCGCAAGAAGATGGCTGTATTAGACGATGACGAAGGGAAACACGCCATTACCCATTATAAAGTACTCGAATATTTTGATCATCTTTCGCTGTTGGAACTGAAGCTTGAGACCGGTCGGACCCACCAAATTCGCGTACACCTAGCAGATAACAACTTGTGGGTCTTTGGGGATCCCCAATATGGGGGTGATTCTGTACGGTATGGCCCCAACACTGGAAGTCGAAAGCAGATGTTCAAAAACCTGTTTGCTGGCCTGAGCCGCCAATGCCTGCACGCCAAGACGCTGGGCTTTGAACATCCCACCACAGGAGATCATATGCAATTTAATTCGGAGCTGCCCGGCGATTTTGTGCAGGTCCTAGGCATGCTTCGGCAAAACTGCCAACCGAAACACATTTACTGACTTGATCTACGGAGGAGGTAGCAAGCTATAAAGTTTTCAAGAACTTGATTTGCCTCATTTCCGAAAGTACCGTATCTTTGGCCTCTTATTGAAATGCGCCTGTAGCTCAACTGGATAGAGCACCTGATTACGGATCAGGAGGTTAGGGGTTCGAATCCTCTCAGGCGTACATCTTTTTTTACCCCAAAAAACCCCGCTTATTTCACGATGAGCGGGGTTTTTTGTTGGTATATACACCCGTTACCAATTTCGGCTTCGGGAAAAGTTTTCCCAAAATCACCCAGTTTTCATATTTTGTGGGTACATATGTGGGTACAAAAACCCACCACTATTAACCTATATGTTAAAAAATGGCCAGCCTAAAAAAGCGAAATAAGTACTACTCTATTGTATTTGCCACGCGTATAGATGGGAAACAGATTAAAAAAACATATGCCCTAGGTACCAAGTACAAAAAGATAGCAGAACAAAAAAAGCTAAAGTATGAAAAGCTGTATCAAAAAGGGGAGATAAACCCCTTCGATGACGACTGGAACCTGCAGGATTACGAAAAACATGAGCAGTTGGAAGGGACTTCTTTTACAAGCCCCGTGCTAAACTCCCTGCTGAAGAAGTTCCTCAACGAAAAGACCAACGTGACAGAGAAAACAAAAACTGCTTACCGGCAGGTGATTACTCAGTTTATGGAACAGGTTGGATACAGCATGCCCGTTCGAAAAATTGATGCCGGTGATATCAGGAAGTTTTGCTTGCGACCGGATCTGGCAAATGCCTCCAAGAACAACTACTATATCCACTTGAAATCCTTTTTCAACTGGATGATTGAAGAGGAGTTTTTGGATGAAAATCCATGTGATAAAGTAGCGGTCCCCAAAACCCGGGATAACTTCGTAGATAAAATTATTGATGAAAAAGATCTAAAACTAATCATCCAGAAGTTTCATGCTTACCAGAAAAAACATCGAGAGTCTGGAGCGATTCAGGGATACGAGCAGATGCAGTTCTGGTTTGTCCCTTTAATTACTCTGGCTTTCTACACCGGCCTGAGAAGGAAGGAAATTATCCAACTTCGATGGCAGCATGTCTTCTTAGAGGAACGTTTTGTTCGAGTCACTGACACCAAAAATGGTTCTGAGCGAGTGGTTCCCATTTTCGATCCATTATATGAAGAGTTAACCAGATGGAGAGACTTTCTCGGGCTTCCAGACAAAGGACTTGTGTTCCCAAGTCCTAAATCAACTACCGAAAGTGAAATAGCCCTAACCGGTGGTACTATTACCAACCGATTTAAATTTTATGCCACAGAAGAAGCGGGGTTAAAAAAATCGATTAATTTCCACGGACTACGCCATTCGTGTGCTACCTTCTTACTTCGCATAGGATTCAATGTTATTGAAGCAAAGAACATGTTGGGTCACAAAAGCCTGGAAGTAACCAACAAATATGTTCATCTGGTACCTGAAGACCTGCTCAGAACAGCCGGTCGCACGGGAATGATAACAAAGAGCTAGATGGCAGCTACCGACATTACCACCTATATGCAGATTTTGGCTTTAGAAGGCTATTTCGTCCTTCTTTAGCCATTGCATATAATCTAAACGGATTGGACAATCTGAGAGTAGACTTGATCTAAATATTCCTTTTTGGAGCTTTTTATCTAAATCTCAAAAAACCGTCTTATTTTCTTAGACACCTGAAAAGCATTCCATTCCTCTCCCTGTAAGTATAATAATATTAGTTAGTTATAAAATAATAATATATATAAGAAATCGACTAAGAAACGCCTAAGAAGTCTAAGATCGGTCTTAGAAAACTAAGATCAATCTTAGAGGATTTCTTAGATAGTATTTCATTGTGTCCCAATGTTTTATCGGGATATCTAAGAAAATAAGAAAGAAATGTTATTATTTCGGAATCTTGAGAAAACCTACCTTATGTAACAACCCAGCATCTGAAATCCCAGCAATTAAATCCATGACTTTTTACTACAGTATCGGATGCGACCACCAAATAGCGTATCTTGTACGCTTTTCAGACAGCCAATATTGATGCTATGAATAATCCCGGTTTTATAGATAAAAATAGACCCATCCAGCAAAAATACCATGAACTGTTGGATCGAATGGATCAAGAGTCCATGAGCCAGCAGAAAGTAATCAAGTTGATGAATCGACTTATTGATCAAGATCCCCATTTTTTAGATCCCTACCTGTATCTTCATGAGATATACCAGCACGAAAACAAACTAAATAAAGCGAACCAAATTCTGGATGCAGCTTTTGATCAGGCTATTGAGTTGATCACCAATAAAAAGGGAGAATGGCCGGATGCCTTGTACTGGGGCTGGACTGAAAATCGCCATATCATTCGGACGATCTTGAATAAGGCATTATCCGAATGGGACCAGGGAAATAACGAAGAGGCTGCTGAGCTACTCAGAAAGCTCCTCAAAACGAATCCTCATGACAATGTCGGAGCCCGCCATTACATTTTAGCAATACGGTTAGGATTTACGCTGGCCGGATTTGAAGATCGATTTAACAAAGGAGGCTATTATAATAACGACCTCAACAATTGGTTCGATGAACACGCTCCACGTTATCCTGAAGAATTTGACTGGTGGTTTAAAGAAATGAAGAATCAAGGGATATAATGGAATCTCCTGGGATTAAATGGATATAAAGATTCTGATATCATCAATTTGAGATGGTTTGGGACAAGATGGGACAAGCAGCCTATCTCTTTCCTGCGTACATTAGATTAAACAATCCAATTAAGCTCTTGTTCATTAAAAATCGTTGTTCACGCACCGTGAACATTCATAAAAAATGAACAAAGATCGGGATTATACCAATATAAACGTAGCCTTAATCTATATGTCACGTCAAAAACTAGGATATCGAGAGCTTATATTTGCTATAGTTTCAGAATTACCTCTGATAACTCGTCTATTTGAAAAGGACTCAAAATATGATTCATTAATTCGCGAATTAATTGAATACGAATACAATGATGATAATCACCTCCCTTATCAAAAAGACCTATTAGAAAAACTGGCTTTATCTAGAACTGCATTGATGGAATTAATGAATGATCTATATGAGGATTTCAGTATCAAACTCTCTGATCAAAAAGCCTATACCATTTCGGATACAGAAATCTATCTGATTGTTAAAATTCGAGATGATCTTTGGGTCGTTGGCATAGACGGACTAACAACTATTCCCCGAGTTGGTGAAGATTTTCTTATTCCATTCATAAAAGAAAGATACGGAAGCGTCATGGCAACAGTAAAAGAGGTAGAACACGAAATCTATACTGGCAAACACACCATAAATATCATGCTGGAAAGTAACTTTCTATAGAAAACATGTAGAATTCCTATTTCGTCTAGATGAAATAGGTCAAATCCAGCCAATATCTCTTTTTCGTTGCTCCAAAACATCAAAATAGGCCTCTTTTTTCTCATCAGTTAGAAAACTGATCTCAATAAGACGAGTCCATTCAGGAAAAGAAGATTGAATTTCTTCTCTAATATTAGCCAACACCTTCTCATTAAGACCCAATCGATCTACACCAAAGTACTTAAAAAAGATATCTTCATTAAAATTGGACTTTTTCCCCCGGAGTGGAAGTGCCATTTCCTCAGTTGGATTTGCTAAAACTATAGAACTATTCAAAAGATCGTAGGCCGGGGAAAGCGCTATTTTATCATCTTGATAAATAAGCGAAAAGTTTTTGAGGTGCATATCCTCATTGCCACAAAGCCAACAAAACAATACCCTTCGAAATAACTTCATCTTCTCAATCATGGGAAAAGTGCAATAATCATCAATAAGCGAAACAACCTTTTCAATGGAATAATCATATTTCGTATCTCGACTCATCCCAGCTACCTGGGCAAAATCCTCTACATGTTTTTTTCCCGTTCTACCTATACGATCAAAACGCCGAATAAAATAAAGCATCGAATGGTCTTTGGCATAAATCAGACCGTGTAAAGGAGTTTCAATTCCACAGGCTGCTGCCATTCGCATCGTTACATCCTCATTTTCAGGAACATTCTCATAATCGTTCAATGGAGGCTTTAAAATATAGCTGCCATGTTTATCAACGACCTTAAAAACCTCCTCTTTTATACTAAGCTGGGCACTGAGCTTTGGCTGCACACCAGCAATGGACATTTTCGTCATCCGCCTTTGGGCTTCTCGAACCTGCTCTTTTCGAGAGAATGGAAAAGGCCTAAGATTCGTCAAAGACGGATTTAATCTGTTCAATCCTGTTTTACTATAAGAACCCTCTGATATCTCTTGGTACGAAATGGGACATCGATTCATTCTTCTACCTCCCGAACGGTAACCGCGCCAACAGTATCTTCCCCTACAGCCATCAATTGTGAAAAGGCGTCATCTCGATCAATTTTTTTTGTCCTGAGAAGCATCTCCAAGTTTACCCCCTCTGGAAGTAATCCCTCAAAAAATGGAGGAAACTGTTCATACTGGAATTCTTTTTTTTCTACCGGCATGGCTACCGAGATAGGTTGACCATCATATTTCTCATCATAGATAAAACGATACTTTTCATTCTTTTTATCCTCGATGAGCATGCCAGCCCTTTCTCCATGCATATAAACATTAGCCTTACGCATTGATTTCCTCCATGCATTGGTTCATAATTGGACTATCTAATGTGATCGAAATATTTAAAACTTGACAGACGTTTTGCAGCGAATTAAACTGCACAGTCTCTTTACCGTGTTCAATATCAAAGACAACCGTCTTCCCTACTCCGGCTAAATCAGCTAGTTGCCTTTGGGTTAAACCGCTTTTCTTTCGATGGCATCGAATCAGTGCCCCTATTTTCTCCATAATAGACTAATTTACTGCTATAACAATATTTTATAGTATAATAGCAAAATTTAATGGAATAACAATACGATAATACCACTATTTACCGCCCTGACAGTAAATATGTGTATATTTATTTATAAATAAGAGATAACTGTCTCATAATATCTATTATTACTGCCAAGACAGTAAATAGTTACCTATCTAATTCATTTATATTTAGAGGGATGAAAATGATTAGATATCGGAAATTATATACTAATCGATTACTTTTATGAAGAAAATGGTTTCTTAAACGTCAAAGTAAATTGAAAATAGCCAAATACTATTCACACCCGAGGTAGTTCATAGAACATCTAGTTTAAATTTTTACAAATAAGTCAATAAAACATTGACATATTTCAGGTTTTTTAAACTGGATTAGCTGTTATTCATTAATAAAACGGTGAATAGATGGGAAAAATGAACAAAACAAAATGTGCACAATGGTTGATCTAAACGAAATTATCATCATAAAAAATTGCTTTTATTGACAATACTGTGGGAATACTTAAATATTAATATGGCTATAATAATTCTACCATCATGGCATTTAGTGAAGAAGGACTAAAAAAATGGGAACCAATAATAGCCTCATTTATCGAGGAACAAAGACCCCGTAAAGAAATTCGGTCCCAAGTAGATCTAGATTATTCGATCGATATCGAAAATCAAAGTATAGAAATCTTTGAAATTCGTTCGCATTTTAATAAAAAGGATAAAAAAATCAAGATCCCTATTGCCAAAACGACCTATGTGCGAAGGCAAAAAGCTTGGAAGATCTATTGGCAGCAGTCCGATATGAAATGGCACAAATACGATCCGCTACCCAAAGTAAAAACGCTGGAGCAGTTTATCGCAGAAGTAAAAGAAGATCCCAAAGCCTGTTTTTGGGGATAAATTTTAGTCCAAAAGTTGGAGTAAAATCAACTCCTAACTACCATCCATTAGCGGAGAAACTGAAAATCACATCAGAAAAATTGTTGACTGAAATCAACAAGCAATTTGTCAGGCAAAGTTAACCTCTTATTATAAATCGAAACTTGTTAGCAAAGCTAGAAGTTAGAGTTAGTAACTGAATGAGATACATAACTTTCTTATGCAGTAGCTTGGTACCTCTTTAATATCTTCCTCTTTATAAACCTGCTTATCAGGCCAATCAAGGCATTCTAGCTTGGTACCTTTTTTATGCCAGCTTGGTACCAAGGTGAGCCACTTCCAACGGAATAATAGTTTTAAAAACGTCATCCTAAATAAACAGTGGCTTGGCATTCGGGACATACCGGGGTAGCCACTTCGTAGTGTGACGAATACCGGATCCTATCTCGTCGGTCCACCCCAAAAGAAGTAAAAAACTTGCGAATATTAAGATTCTTGGGTTGAGAATTAAAGCTTGATGGATCGATAGGCCCATGGAACAGTGCTTTGTTGGGATTAATAGTCGTTACTTTATTTTTACCTGTAATCAGATTTGTAGAAAGAGCACTGGTATATTCCCGGTGTACAACAGCACTGCCAATCACTTCAAGAAAGATGAGATCCCGCAGATCGATGCGCTGATCCCCTCCATCTTTGATTTTAAGATATGACCAACTAATATCCTGAGATAACCATAACCTATGGGATTGCATAACAACTGAAATGAATTTAAATGTAAAAAGCACTGTTAGGATTAGACATAATGTAATCCATTTTGTATCGTTAACTGTAGCCAAAAGGAGCCAACAAATCACATATAGAGCAAATGGCTAAGAAAATAATAGATACCAATCCTCATCTTCGAACTAAGAAAAAACGAAGAGATAAGGTTGCTAAATCTCAGTCCGCATCTCACAAAATTGAGGGCATTAACGTCTCTCGTTCCAAAATTAAGCGCATGCTGAGAGATAAAAATGGTTCAGTTAGAAGGAAATAACTCTCCTATCAATTGAATCATCGGCTCGTAATTCTCTTCCCCCGCTGCTTGTACCCCTTTTATATATCTTTTCCTCATTTCCCCACCTTTACTTATAGGCTCCACATCAATTTCGTCATAACCCTGCTTATAGGACATCAGGTTTGCCAAAATTCGCATGGTACGACCATTGCCATCCCTAAATGGATGAATAAATAATAATTCAGCATGAACTAATCCTATATCGTGGATTAATTGCTCTCTACCATCATATTGATGAGGTAAATCAAGCAATACCTCCTGCTCAAAGTTTTGCATAGCTCTGGGAATCACATGAGCTGCAGCAAAGTGGAACCCTCCCTTGGATATATTTACACTTCGATATTCCCCAGCAAATTCATAAAGATGTGATAAAGCTCGTTGATGAATATCACGGATATAGGCAACATCAAATACCGTCTCATCTGTTAATTCTTCAATGAGTTCCAATTCGGCATTGGCAAATCCTTCCGCTTCTGCCTCTCCTAATTCTTCTTTATTAGTAATACCAAGTTTATTCGGGAGTATTTTACCTTCCTCTTCACCATCAGGTATTTGATATTTTCCGGAATCAGAACTCATATAGCTCAATATAGCAAAAATAGATATACGAAGAACATCTTCCCATTCCTCGATCCAGCCTTTCCGGCCTCAACTTCTTTGTCTCTTAATTAACCTTCCTTACTCCGTACTTTAATTTACAAATAGACCTGCCAGTATGCTGTCACCCACTGATTAGATTTTAGCTCTATGAGATTGCATTTATGACAATTGACATCGTTTAAATAAATAATCAATTTATTTAAATATGATTATATTTTTTACATTTAAACCAATAATTTCAGATGTAGTTTAGTAACTGCTTCAAACACTAGAATGTTAGGCTTCAAAGCAATCTAAAAAAATGGGTAGGTTTTATTCGCCACTAAGATATCCTGGTGGAAAAACAAAGTTAGCGGACTTTGTTAAAATACTCATTTCTAAAAATGATATCGATGATGGTTTGTACGCTGAAGTTTTTGCAGGAGGATCTGGAGTAGCACTTTCCCTACTTATAGAAGGTTTTGTATCCAGAATTATTATAAATGACCTTGATAAGAATATTTATAGTTTTTGGAGGGCTTGTGTTAACCACAATTCAGAGTTACGTAATTTAATTACTTCTACAGAGGTCACTATAGATGAGTGGCATAAACAACGTGATATTCTAAATGATGCAAACTCAAACCTGATGGAAAGAGCGTTTGCTACATTCTTTCTGAATAGAACAAATAGATCAGGTATTATAACAGGGGGAGTAATAGGAGGACTCGAGCAAGATGGAAATTATGGTATTAAAGCCAGATATACTAAGCCAACTCTTCTGAAACGAATTAAAAAAATAGGTGAGTTCTCTGAAAAGATAGAAGTTACAAGATATAATGCTCTAGAATTTATTGATGAATACGTAAATGACTTTCCTAATAATTCTCTTACATATTTTGACCCTCCTTATTATGTAAAAGGAAGCTCCAATCTGTATAGCAACTACTTTGAAGAAGAAGACCATATAGAGCTAAAAGATAAAATCGCACAGTTAGATCAGAATTGGTTCCTATCTTATGATAATGTTTCTAAAATACGTCAAATATATTCTAATTATAGATCCATTCATTATGGTCTAAGTTATAGTGCTCAAGAGAAATATGAGGGTAAAGAAATAATTTTCTTTTCTGATACTCTTACCTATCCTGATGTTACTAATCCAGCTAAAGTGAAATTTAAAAATCAGAATAATCTAACTTTCGCTTAAATTTATCCTCCCTTCTAATGAACAAAGTAATATTATAGAGTTGGAGTCTCTAGCCTTTGTACTTTTATATCATTTGACTCAGTAGCAACCTTAAATATCGGGCTATTTAGTATAGATTTAAATTCATCTAAGGGAGGCCAATTCATTCCTAAAGTCCCTCCTAATCTAGGCGAAAAATGGAGCACTGTATTATAAAAAGTTTTGTAGTACCAACTACCTTTTTGACTAACCTGAAAGTCATCAAAAGCTATTTTTTGGATATAAGCTGGAAGTGCAAATCTGATTCTTCTTAATTGTTTTGGATGATTTTTAGTATTCTTTGATAAATAATAGCTTTTTAAGCTAGATATATCTTCACCTATTTGTTCTAAAGAAGAAAGACAATGATCGATAAATTTGTCGTATTCATCAGCACCAGTATCCCTCAAATTAAATGTAATTACTATTAAAAAATCTTCTTTCTGTTTTCTCTGATGCTTCAGTAAGTTTTTCAATACCTCAGAATGATCATTTCTGTCATTATCTTTAGGATATAAGAAACCTCCACACAAATCTAAATTAAACACATCATAAAAGCGGCCTCTTATTTTCCTAAATTTTTCTTGTGACGCTTTAGAGAACTCTGAAAAAATAATCTCTAACTTGTTTTCATCCTCTGCTAAAATTTTTGAAGCAGATAACAAATCAGTTTCTAGCAGACATAATTTCTCTCTAATACCTAACTTGGTAGCTGTCCGAAAAATACGTGAAGCTATAGTTTTATCAGCTTCTACGGCCGTAATATGCCCTAAAACTTTCTGCCAAAGTTTAACATCTAACATTTCTGCAGAGGGCAATCCAAAATAAGCTAAATCTCGTCCTTTTTGTTGCCTAAGCGGATCTAAACTTTTAAGTAAGTGATACCTTCTTAAATATGCCTTCTCATCACTCTCAGGAAAAGGATTACTATTCAAAGTCATAAATAATTTGATTTATCCGTCTCTTAATACTTTTGATTAATTTTTCTTTAAATTCTTTATCATGATTTAATTCATCTACGACCTCTTCAATGATCCCCAACAAAGCCTCTAAAGAAACAACGGTTCTTTCATCATCTAATTCGGTTAGTTCTATATCAATTCCGCTTTTCTTTTCCCCATCATCTTCAGAGGTTTTTTCTTTCTTTTCTGTTTTTCCATCTTTAGAGTCTGTGGCAGTTTCTTGGGTACTTGAAGGTTTTTTTTCTTCATCCTCACTTCCAGTTATATCCTCCTCAATTCCATTGCCTAACAATTTCTCAATTGAATTGACCAGTCTTCTCCGCTGCAGTTTAATATCTCTATCTCTTAATGCTAAGATTTTATTTTTGACATTTTTTTTGCCTCTATTTTTTTCGAATTTATTCTTGTGCTCTTTTAATTGATCTAAAACCTGTCTAAGATTTTCTTTGTCATCTGCGTCCAGATTGTCCTTTTCACTTAATTCCTTAATAATTTTTTCAAAGTCACTATATTTATTTTCATACCGAGTTTTGTATGAAATTATCCTTGTTTCATCAGCTAACTCTTTATACCAACTTCTTAGATTTTTAATAAATTGGCGAGTGATTTCAGATTCTTCGAGCTCATCTCGTCTTAAATTTGGACGTAAATCATCTAATTCAATATAGATTTCACCTATCCACCAGTCCAAGTAACTCGCTAGAGAAATATTATCAAATCCCGAACGTACTTTTTCATCGTATAAGTTGGTTCTCCCTATAACAAATCCATTTTGGATAACCCGAAAACCGACTAATTGATCATCCTTAGGTTTTAATATTCCATTTCCTTGAGTTACTGCCCTCCAGTACTTAGCCAAAGGCGAGTCGTTTAACGTTATTACACCTTCCTCAAATTTTTTCACATTACTTGGATATGATTTATAAACAAATTCACCATCTACTTGTATTTGGTAAGTGTCTATATCATTTTCTTCATACCATTGAACTACCTCATCATGCAAATGGAATGTTTCATCAAGTTCACAAGGACAAATTTTTCTTATCGCATTTTTAACTTCTTCAGGGTCTGTGAAAAATCCTTTTGATCTTACTGGATTAATAAGAGAAACCTCAGTAAAATGCTCATCAGTCTTTTCTTCAAACTCATCAATACTATAATTAGGATTTAAAGCCTCTCCAATACTTGCCTCTTGGTTAATAGCATCAATTATATCTGCAAAATTAATTTGCAATAAATAGCCTCGATCATTCCCATTCTTAGTACTGTAGAGTCGTAATGTTTTGAAATATGAAAATCCTGCCCAAATACCGACTCCTTTGTAACCTGTAAGCTTTACTTCTTCTCCATGCTTTTTTGAAACTGCGATAGATTTAACCTTTCTAATATCACTTTCATCCATACCAATACCATAATCAAAAATTGATATGGAATTATTGTTATCTCTGAACTCAACCTGAATTGGTCCCTCAGTTTCAAAACCTGTTCTTTCTTTCCACAAGCGATGAGCATCAACAGCATTTTGAATATACTCTCTAATAATTTCGTCAGGTTGATATAATCCTTTAGCTAGATCATCTAATAATGTTGATCCAACATCATCTATTGTAAATTCATCCTCTAATTTTCCTATTCTCTTCCGTGAATCCATTGGATTAAATGTTGATTAGTATTTGCTAACTTAAAAATAGTCTATGCATGATACATTAATTGGAATATTCGTCTTTTAATAATTATTAAAAGAATTAAACAGGCATTTCATGATATACTTTTCCATCTAACATACAGCCCCCTTTAGCATACTGTGGATGATCTTTAGACTTAGTTGGATCAGATTCGTCAACGTTGAATGCAGGCTTGCCCCACTGTTTAAAAAAGAATGGCACATTTTCTTCCTTACACGCATTCTTGATTTCCGTAACCCATTCTTTTTTAAGAGGCCTTGCACCTGGGCCGGATTCACCTCCAACAATTACCCAATCAATACCAGTTAGATCTATATTTTTTATTCTTCCTATAAGTGGCTCTATTGATAAGAATTTAATCTTCGCATCACATTTTCGAAGTAAATTAATTCGATGTTTTACGTCATCTCTTTCTACTGAAGTCCCCATCCAAATATTTTTTTTCCAGTTTAATCCATCATTTAACTCTAGTACTCTTTCTGGTCGTTTTGTTAACAATTGATACGTATGCTGAGGTGTATCTTCCATAACCTTGAATACTTTCTGGATAAATTCCAGTGTAGCTTTTTCATGAAATAAATCTGACATAGAATTCACAAAAACAAGCCGGGATCCTGACCATTTAAATGGCTCATACAAAGTTTTTTCATGCATCCTAAACTCAAATTCATCTTTGTACTTTTCCACGCCCATTGCCTTTAGCCGAGAAGACATTCTTTCTGCATAGCAATTTTTACAACCTTGGGAAACTTTATCACAACCTGTGGTTGGATTCCATGTTTCTTCCGTCCATTCGATTGATGATCGTGCCATAATTATTCCTTCAATTTAATTCTAATTTTGGATGGATCATTCTTGTGATTTCTGTAATTGATATAAAACGCATTTTTTCTTGCAGTTGTACCATCTTTGAATTTTTTCTCCAACTTTCCTTGGGATTCAAAATCACGCAATATACTTGTTACATGTGTAGGCCTATAACCTTGGTGTAATCCAAATTGGTATAACTCAGAGTTTGTACGTTCATTTTGTATAAAATAAGCTAATTTAGCCTTTAGCTTGTCGGTCTTGGGGGTTTTATCTTGCTTAGAAAATAGATCATTCTCCATCCTGTACTTCCATCCTCTACCTTCTTCCTCATCAATTTTCCATTTCGCCTCAAGCATTTTTTCGAATCCTCGTATATGACTTGTAAAAAACAATAGACAGAAATATTGATTAACATCTCTGGCAATAATAAATGAATCAGCAAAGTAATCCTCACCTAAATACTCTCTAAACTTATCTAACAAGTTTTCAATAAATTCCAGACCAGTTAGACTTTCTGGCCATTCTTGCTCAGGTACCAACTCTGAAATAAATTCTTTCAAACTCTCAGGTGTACTTTTCTTTTCAAATCTGAACATAAATTGAGTAGGTAAAAACAAAAGTACCTCAGCATTCTCAAACATTAGTAATCGCTTGATATCTTCAGCCCTTATATCCTTATAACCATATGGATCTATGAATATAAATGCCTTTTCTCTATTTAATTCTTCTAATTCATTTATTATCTCTTCCAACATCTGACGATAATCCATAGAGGTAATCTCTAACGATCCAATCTCAGAATAATGGAGATTCTTGTTTCCTATAACGGAATTAAGTTTTTCTACCTTTGTTTCATCTATATCATTAAAATGACAGTGAAACTTGGCTGAAGATGTCTTACTACCTTTATTCTGATAGTAAATTTCTTTTCTCTTTTTAAGAAAAATAATCGGACTTCCTTGTCCACCATTTTCATAAACACCTTTACCACAAAACATATCGTAAAGTAATATATCCGAAGTATATCTCGATTGGTTCAAGATATTTAAATACCGATCCATATAAAGGGATAGTAATTTAATTTTAGCCCTTGAATGCTCAAGCATATTAATTTGCGAGTGCTTCATTTCTTATGCTTTAATAAATATTTCAATGAATAGTGCCAACATATTGTCATCCAATTTTAATAAGCGGAAATGGATAAATAGGACAAAACGCATTTGAGAATTTAATATTAAATAAAAAAATAAGGAGGATTAAGAAAATTAATGCTGGAAGCTTCGCACAAAACTAGGAGGTAAATAATTAAAAATTCCAGAATGTGGATAAAAGAAGTGCGATATATGGAGACCTAAAACAAAGCTGAAAAATACTACCTACATAGTTTTTTGGCATTTCTTTTTTACAAAATACTAAAGCCCTGTAAATCAAGGAGTTACAAGCCTTGCGTGGGCCCGGGCGGAAGAATTGAAGTCAGATAATATCATATAATATTTTTGATTTTAAGATGTGGCCAGCTAATATGCTGAGGTACCCATAACCTACCTCAGCATAATGAAGATAACCTTCCAAAGAAAATCCCTCTACGAAGAAGTCTGGTCGGTTCCCAAGAAAAAGCTCACCAAAAAACTTGGGATTACATATTACCACTTAACGAAAATTTGTGATGAACTGAATATTCCAACTCCTCCCCTTGGTTATTGGAAAAAACTAAAGCACAATAAAAAAGTTAAAAAGCCACCCCTACCAAAAGAAGGACCTGAATCCTATACATTGAAAAAGAAGGATTTAATTAACAGTGATATACATGAACTACTACCTAAAAAGGTGAAAGAAATTACTGTGAAGAAACATCTTAGAAACCCACATCCTATTGTAAGAGCCACGCATAATCAGTTAAAAGAACGGGAAGTTGATCGATATAAACGGTTAGAACCAAGAGGAGAAGGGTTTTTGGATGTTTCTGTATCCCAAGATAATCTGAAACGGGCTCTTCGAATAATGGATGCTATTATTCGAGAACTGGAACGACAAAATTTCATTATAGGAACGGAATATAATTATAAACGCTCAAACCTATATGTCTCTATAGACAAGGTGAAGTTATATTTACGAATTAGAGAAAAGTGCTATCGAGTAACAAATCCTCCTGATGAGTCCGGAGGGTATAGCTGGAGACACCCCAAATATGAATACTTCCCAGATGGGAAATTGCGGCTGGAGATTTCCACTTTTCATTCGGGCGAACCCCACCAACTCATTCAAGATACCAAGAAACAAACGCTTGAAGATCAGACCAATGATTTCTTTCCCTTGTTTTTCCATGTGGCCCAAGAAAGAAAAAAGCATCTTGATAAGATGGAAGCACGTCACCAGGAGCGGGAGCGTCGACACAAGTTATATATAGAAGCGAATAAACAAATAACTGCAGAACAGGATCGCCTACATTCGTTAGAGGATAGCGCCGAATCGTTTACTAAGTCCCAATATATCTATGATTTTATCACCGAAATCGAAAAGCAAAAATCCGAATTGGAGCTTACGGAAGAAGAATACCTCAAATTTAAAGCTTGGATTATATGGGCTCGAAATCATGCTAAACGGCTAAATCCTATTAGCCGGACTATCGATGAAATTTTAAAGAACTCGTGAAACTGAAGTGCTTATAATTTTAAGCTAAAAAAATAAGCGAACTTACTCTAAAAAAAGCTTTTGATTTAACGGACATTTATCGGACAAAATAGGAAATAAAAGGTTTCCCAGTAACAAAAATAATTATTAACCGTCCAGCAGTTAGCCACTCGATATCGCGATCGATTACCATTGGATTTAACCCACCCCACATCCACGAAAATACACAACCCGGACAGAGTTTAGTTGACACTACCTGGAAAAATTAAAGTTAGACTATCAAGTTTGTTTTCCCTTCTTTTTTAATCTATCGCAAAATTTTGCCTGCTTCTTTTAAGATATTAATAGTTTCTTCGAGATCCAGTATCCCATTTGAATCCGTTTTTCTATAGTCCTTATCTAAGACAGCCACCGTCATTTGTTTCCCGTGGCCGAACCTTGCAGGTTTTCTGATATTTAAGTCTGTTGACTTACTTGCCTCAATAACCTTTCTATACCATTTATTGCGAATCTCACTGTAGTTACTTTCTTTATCTACCGATACCTTAAAACATAGTTTGTCATCTTCTAGCTGGAGATACACTGTACATTCATCCTGGTCATTAAAATTCCACCAGTAACCCATAAAGCCACCGGAGGGATTAGCAACATATCCCCATCCTCCTTCCTCTATATTGTCTTTTAAGACGGCGTAAAATCCTTTCCACCCATCCCAATCCCAATTACCAACTGGTTTGTTTTGGAAACTTTTAAATCTTTCATCAATTCTCTTTAGGTGTTTGTAGAAACTTTTAAAGACCTCATTGCCTATATTATTCGAAATTCCTTGCTCCAATACACTCAGAAAATCTTCTCTCAAAAATAGCTTGTATCCTTTTTCTATAACGGCCTCATAATTACTCTGGCTACCCGTTTGGAAGTAAATGGGTAAAACTTGCTTATCATTATATTCTTCTTCCAGCTTCTCCTTGTAGCGCTGTAGTTGATCCGAATGTTGTTTACTAAAAACCTTATCCTCGATTAATAAAATTTGATCTTCTAAGTCAATTACAACATCGATATTGTGATGCTGCTTTTTAATTACCGACTTGGGAACATCTCCATTCAGGCTTATATCATGCTTGGCAAGCATTCGTTTTAAAAAGAGTACTCCGATATTATGAAGTTTCGGATTATAGTTCTGATATTTTGGATCTGCCCATTTGGCAAGCCAACAAATAAAAGCATCTTGGGTTAATTCACTGGGAGCATAACTAAATATGTTAGGTGATTGCATTTGTTTATTACTCATAATGAATGAGTTTTAAAACTAACTAGTCTATGGGCTCAATTGAAACAAAATTTTGTGCTTTTATTAATTTCTAAATGGAGGTTCTATATCATCAAAGCCATTACTAAACCCAATATTTTTCGGTTTATATTCCATTGAATCTATTTCCGAACCACAAATTTCAGCCAATGTCATCGGACGGTCAGCTTGAATATCTCGATCTAAAACATTTGCTATTTGTTGCGCCCTTTCTGGATCAAACTTGGTAAACTCATGCATGCCTTGCAATCTACCTTCCCTCAATAAGGCATCGTCAATAGAATTGAGTTCGGTATTGAAGGTGCAGATAATTTTTAGATTCAGAAAGTCAGCCAAGAATCCATCGGTTAGATTAAGTAGATTAGATACGGCACTAGAATTATCGGCCTTTCGCTCCATAAGTACCGTCTCGGCATCTTCGATGACGAGAATCGAGTCGGGGTAATCCATAAGAAGAGATATGAGACTTGGCGATGTCAGCTCTTCGGTAAAGCAAGGAGAAATAAAGAGGGCTTTCTTTGAAATTTTATTGAGCACATCTTTAATAAAACTGGTTTTGCCTGTTCCCGGTTTTCCAAACAGCAAATATAAGCCACTGCCATCTTGTGCATCTAACTGTTTTATCATAGATCGATGAAACTCCTGGGTATTTTCATTCAGATAACCAATCACTGACTGTTCCGGTAAAGAGTACTTGAAATTTTTAACCTCAAGATATCCGCCTCCATCCCTAATAATCCCAATACCTTGGGAACTGATGTCAGGATTAATCTGCTTGAGCCGGCTCTTTAATTTGTCTACGGCCTCTTGGGGGCTACTCCTGTCAAAACTCAAGCTAATCCTTCCTCTGAAATAACTAACCGTAATGCTATCATCAAGATGTATGCACCTTGTAATATGAGTCTCTCCATCCGCTTTGTGATTTTCAAGTCGTATTTCATTATCCGGCTGCCAATTAAAACTATTTTGCAGGTAGTAAAAAAACTCTTCCCATTCAGCTCTTCCAATATCAGAAATCTCAACTTTGTCTGGAATCTTTCCTGTGTTTAGAAAGTGATATTGTCCAGGAAATCCATAGCGTCGTTCTACAACTTTAAAAGCAAACTGTTTATCCATTGCCTAAACTATTTCGTTCATGTTTGTTCAGATTTGAAATCTAAATATGTAAACCGTATTGTATATACGGTTTAATAATTTTCTTATGGCAATAAACAAAAATGCATATCTACGATACCAGATCATCGATGAGTGCCTAACCAAGCGATCGATGAAATACCCTTCCTCCCAGAAGCTGATGGATGAAATCGAGCGAATTCTGGATCAACGGATATCAAAAGAAACACTCCAAAAAGATATCAGGGATATGAAAAAGTCAGCTAAACTCGAATTTTATGCTCCGATTAAATATTCTCGATCGCACAATGGGTACTATTATAGCGATCCCGAATACACCATTAAGAAATTTCCGGTCGACTATGAGGAAAAAGAGGCAGCGGAGTTTGCCCTGACCCTGCTAAACCAAAGTGGAGCGCTTCCGTATCTTAACCGGTTTAAAAACTTTGTGGAACGGGCACTTACGTTTTCTAGGGTAGAAACCCAACTCCAAAATGATTTGTCCAAATACATTCAGTTTGAACGGCCCGTCGAGGTAGAAGGTCTAGAATGGATTGAACCCCTCGTAGATGCGATTCAACTGCGAAATGTAGTGGTTATTAGCCATCGAACAATTGGCAAGAATAAAGCAATCAAGAGGAAACTGCATCCATATTTACTCAAAGAGTATGAAGATCGCTGGTACGTTTACGGCTATGATGAACGATCAGAAGAGGAACGTATTTTTAGCTTAGATCGCATTCAGGGACTTGAAGCTGCTAAAAAAGCAGACTATAAATACTTTAAAGGAAATCGGGAAGAAATATTCAAACATACCATCGGAGTAAGCCGATTGGTGGGCGAACCGCAGGAGATCATACTCAAGTTCTACTATCCGCAATCGGAATATATTTTATCCAAACCAATACATGAATCTCAGGAAGTGATAGATGAGGATGAGGAATCTATTACTGTGAAATTATACCTGCGAATTAATTACGAGCTCCGAGCGCTCATTAGGAGTTATGGTAATCAGGTGGAGGTTTTGAAACCACAAAAACTAAATAATGGTCAAAGCTAAATTCATTGAAAGCATTCCTACCACCACTTATCCTCATCAATAAAACTATACTTTGCTAAACGCTTCTTAAAAGCTTCGCGCCGCTTTTTGTTTTTCTTCCGGTTGTATTCTTTCATCTCCCTACGGGAAAACAGATAAAATCCCTCCGGCCGCATTCCACGATCCATCAACTCTTTCAACGTTGCGGTAGGAATCTTTGATTTCAGCTTCTTCGTGTGTTCTCTCCTTGTTCTGCTTGACATAATCTGTGTCTTTTATTGCTATTCAGTAACAAAATAAAAATATACCTGACACCGTGGTGTCAGCTCACATTTGTATAAATAGGATAGCATACGTTTATTACTTGAGAGCGTCCAAAACAGAGTATTCATCAACATCCTTTTTTATGTCCCAATACCTCACGAAATCAAAATTCGTCCGAGCGCTTGATTGCCCTACCAAACTCTACTATAAGCAACATGATGAGTACAAAAGCACCTTAGAAGATAACGACTTTATGCAGGCGCTGGCCGAGGGCGGGCTACAAGTCGGCGAACTGGCCAAGCTCTATTTTCCAGGTGGACATGATATCCCGATGACCCAAGAGAAATCAAAATCGCTGAGCGAAACCAATGCCTTGCTCCAACAAGATGATGTTACGATCTATGAAGCAGCCATCCAGCATGAGCAATGTTTTGTGTTGGTGGATGTACTTCGAAAGAAAGGTAACCGACTTGATCTGATTGAAGTGAAGTCGAAGTCCTGGGAACCGGACGAGTCGTTCACCTACAAAAACAAAGACGATATTTACAGCGACTGGCAAGAATATCTTTTTGATGTTGCTTTCCAAATGTGGGTGGCGCGACGAGCGTATCCTGACTATCAGATTGAACCATATCTGATGCTCATTGACAAATCACAGAAAGCGACGGTGGATGGGCTACATCAATACTTTAAGATCACAGAGGAAAATGGGCGTAGTAAGGTCCAGGTAAAAGAAGGGGTGAGCAAAGAAAATATTGGCAATCAGATCCTCAGAAAAGTACATGTTGGTGAATATGTCGAGCAGATCCTAAACGGCAACGGACGTGAACCGGAGCACGAGTTGGAAGCGGCCGGTTTCGAGCAGTGGATTCAAACGCTCAGCGAGTACTTGCAAGTCGATAAGAAATATCCGGTAACCACCGGCAACAAGTGCAAAAATTGTGAATATCGTATTTCACTGGACAAACTATCTGACGGGCAGAAAAGCGGGTTTGCTGAATGTTGGAAACAGGCCCAACAGTGGTCCGATAAAGAATTGGCCAAACCACATGTCTTCGACATCTGGAACGACCGACGGACCAGCAGGTATCTCGACCAGGGCGTCTATCACATGGAAGAACTCATCCCAGGCATGCTGCGTGCTAATCCTGATACCCTTTATGAGCAAACCGAGTGGAGTTACGCCCAGCGTCAAACCGTACAGATTATGAAAGCTACCGGCAACCACTCCCAAGACGAAGCCGTTCTTGCTGGACTCTTTCAGGAGATGGACACATGGAACTATCCCCTGCACTTTATTGACTTTGAGGCCGTAACACCGGCTATTCCCTTTCACAAGGGACAAAAGCCCTACAAGAAAACCCCTTTTCAGTTCTCCTGCCACACTATTTATGAGGATGGGACCCTTGAACACTCAGCGGAATGGATAGAAAATCAGCCGGGCAAGTTCCCCTGCTTTGATTTTGTACGACAGCTAAAAAAATGCCTGGAAAATGACGATGGCAGCGTATTCATGTATCACCACTTTGAAAACACCGTATTGAACGATGTAATTGACCTGTTAGAAGAACGTCAGCCGAATGATGCGGCTGAGCTGATCGAGTGGATTAAAACCATCACCAAGGGAGGTGAACGTGAGATGGTCGACCAGCAGCGGATGGTGGTCAACTATTACTACTCTCCCTATATGAAAGGCTCCAATAGCATTAAAGACGTGCTGCCGGCCGTACTGAACGAGAGTCCAAGGTTAAAAGAAATCTATTCGCAACCGTACAGCGGACGCAGCATTAAAGAAAAAGTGCTCTATCAAAAAGATGAGAACACAGGCCAAGTCCTCAGCCCATACAAGCTATTAGATCCCATCGGGCACGGTATTCCCGATTACGAAACGGCTGAAGAAACGATTGCTGAAGGCGGTACGGCCATGATGGCGTGGAGTCGCATGCAGTTTGACGACTTAACTCCAGAAGAACGAGAAGCGACCTCTCAGGCACTGCTTAAATACTGCGAGCTAGATACCCTGGCGATGGTGATGATTCACCAGCATTGGGCGTATTTGAAAGACCATTAAATTTTATCATAGATGAGTATGTCTACCTATAAATCTGATAGCGTTTATTTCAAACAAGCAATACTTCATAATTATGGGCCATTTGAAAGCCGAAATTCAATCAGCTTTAAGAGGTATCGAACTGTTATTGCCGGATCATCAGGATCCAATATTCCTCGCTGGGATGATGGCGAATATTATCACATTGGTGGACTGAGTTCAGCTGTGATTGAGAATTTCCCTAAGGATAAAAAGCGAACGTCTTACAAAGACTGGGCAAAAGAGCTATTTACGGATTTCCCCACTGATAAACCTAAACTTAACGATAAGGTTTATTTATGGGTTGATCTCTGGGAATCCGGCCAAAAAGGAATTTGGGAGGAGTTTGCAGAAACGCCGTTACCCATGCAGGAAAGTATGTTGATTGGACTTTGTGATAAAATTAGTGACGATTTGCTAAATACCGAGGGGTTAGTTCGTCCAAGTAACTAAATAATTTAATGTAGTTGATATTTATGAGGAAAAGAGAGGACGAGGAAAGAATACCAGAGGGTAATAAGAAAACTGCCATTTCTGATGAGGAAAAGGAACGCGTTAAAAATAAGCAAGGGACTCGCAAATTATCTAAGGCGAAATGGATAAAACTGTTAAATAACTATGGTAACTGATGTTCATTAAAATTGAGTATGTCATTATGTTGACATACTCGATGTTATATTATTGAAGTTGTGAAAATTATCACGGTTTAAAAGTATTTGTTTATGACGTTTGAGGAGTTCAAAGATCAGTATGACAGGCCGGGTAACATTGTCTTACTAGAAGGCAAGCGAGATGTGAAAGAGGCGGACCAAGATAAATTAGTACAACTGGGGGAAAAGCTGGCCCGGGAAACAAAGTATATTACATTTCGCAGTGGTAATGCGGATGGGTCGGACCTTCATTTTTCCACTGGAGTTGCCAATATTAATAGTGATCGGCTGGAAGTCATCACGCCCTACAGCGGTCACCGTAAAACAACAAATAAGGCCGGAACGACAAATTCCCTGGATGATATTGACTTGACTGAAGAGCCGAAAGTCGTGTACCAATCTAAATCTCGCAAAAAGACGAAGAACTTGGTTGAAAAATATGTGGATGGCATGCGTAGCCGATATGCCATTAAAGCAGCCTATATCATTCGAGATACGGTTAAAGTAATTGGCACAAATTCTGGCATTGCACCGATTGATTTTGGCATCTTTTATGATGATCTAAACAATCCCCAGTCGGGTGGTACAGGACATACCATGGATGTCTGCGAGATGAATGATGTGCCTTTTATTAATCAGCGAGTTTGGTATAATTGGATTTAATAAGACTATTATCAATTTCTATTTAACTCTCAAAAAATCTTGGCATGGGCAAAGAGAACCAACAAAAAATATTAGAAGAGTTTGTTGTAGATAACGAGGACTTGGAAATACTGGAAAGCAAAATTTCCAACTTTAACATTTTTGAAGCTATTGGTAATGTACGATATGAATTACGTCATTCAGATTTTCTCGCTTTTCTTATGGATCCCTCAAATAACCATGGATTACATGATATCGTAAGTAAAAAAATACTGAAAGATATTACTTATAAACTTGATCACAGTACGATCATTAGTCCTATTGATATTGATACCATTAATGCAGATAAATTAGAAGTCAGGAGAGAGTGGAGAAATATTGACATTTTAATAATTGACTGGGATCAAGAAAATGTTATTGCTTTTGAGAATAAAATAGATGCTTCGGAAGGTGATGGACAACTTGCAACATATAGCCAAGAGTTAGAAGACTCATTTAAAGATTATACCCACTTAAAAATCTTTCTAACTCCAGAAGGTCGAGAACCCAGCGAATCTAATTGTGATTGGATAGCATACTCATATAAAGAGATTCAAAGTATATTTGAAAAAATTATTGATCTTAAAAAGTCTATAGTTTCAGATGAAGTCTTAAACTTACTCAAACATTATAATGAAATACTACGGAGGCATATCTTGGAAGACTCAACCATAAAAGAACTCTGTCGAAAAATATATCGTGAACATGGTGATGCAATCGATTTGATTTATGAAAATAAACCTGATCTGAGATCTGAAATATCTGAGTTACTTCAAGAAAAGATAAAGAATACTCAAAAAAATATCGTGCCTGATAAATTTACAAAAAGCCTCATTCGCTTTTCCTTGGAAAGCTGGGATGAGTATGATTCTCAATCTGTTGAAAATGATTGGGGAGAGTATGGAAAAATTCTCTTATTTGAATTCAAGAATAGGGCTTCCAAGCCGCTCAGGTTATGTCTGGTTATCGGACCTGGTCCTGATTCAATGAGGAATCAACTGCTTAAAACAGCCAATAATTACAAAGGCTCTTCGGTAGTAGATGGCAATAGCACAGCAGAAAATCACAGCCAAATTTTTTCACACGAAATCCTCTCCGAAAAAGAAATTTCAGATTTAAATTTTGAACAAATTCGAAATAGGATTAATAAATTCTTTGAGGTAGGAGGAAAACTTGAAAGTATTATTAATGAAATTGGTCCGCATTTCGCAAAAAGTTTTGAAAAGTTAGATCAAGAAAAAAATCATTAGTAGAATGTGAGATCAGAACAAGATGTTTTACAAGAAGAGTTAGGATTCTAGTGATAATGGATACTCAACTCCTAGCTCATCCGCATGATCCGGATGGCAAGTCATAACAATTGTTTGATATTGTTCTGAAAACTTATTGATAGCCTGTACTACATTCTTTCTGCGCTCAGGATCGATATCCACCATGGGATCATCAAGAATCACAAACCCATTACCTTCTTCCAGGAATTTCTCGCATAGGGCAAATCGCCAAGCAAGTGCTACCGTATCTTTGGTCCCATGGGAAAGAAGATTGTAGGTGAGAGAAGTGGCTTCCTGTGTCTTGAAGGCAGTCGGCATATCACTGTCCATATCTACGTTAGGAAAGCGATCGCCAACCATGAGATCCAACCATTTTACAAAGCTGGTTTCAAGGCCTTTGTAGGTATCGCTGTCCATCGATTCAATCAGTTCCAACGACTTTTCGCGTACCTGTGCCAACGTTTCGGCTCGGCTGTTAATACGTTCAAATTCAGCTTCAGCTTCTTCGCTTAGTTTCTGTAACTCTTCCGATGAGGTATCCGGAGCTTTTGCTTCTAACTGCGTACGTTCCTGTTTCTTGTCAAAAATATGCTCCTTTAACTGCTGGATATCTTTATCTAACTGCTCAACCTCTTTTATAAATTCTCCGGAAGATTCGTATCCCTTAGGGAGAGAAGGTAGATCATCGAGGTCACTTTCCAGATCCTTGACTAATTTCGATGTTTCGGCCAGTTCAAGGATGACTTCATCCGAGGAGCCGTATTTTTTCGTCCATTCTTCAATCTTACTCTCTGCATCTGCTGCTTCTTTTTTGAGCTGATTTAACGCTGTCTTTGTTTCAACGAGATCCTCTGTTATCTCTTCAGAGTCTCTTACCTCAGATAAATTCCCATAGTCTTTCAGCTTTTCTTTAAGGTCTTCAAGCTTTTGGTCACCCAATTCACTCTTATAGGCCTTTTTAGCCTGTCCCAGATCATTCTCTTTCTTTTGGTAGAGCTCGGCATAAGACCCTGCATCTTGTACTGACCCGACCTCAAGATCATCTAAATAACTGTTAAGCTCTTCTTTCTCTGTCTGAAGGGTTTCGATCGTATCTTCAAGATCTCCATCTCCTGAAAACACTTTTACCATAAGCCCGTCTGTTTTCAGAGTAAATCCACCGGATGCCGTTTTCTCAAGAGTTTCCCCCTTCTTGCTCTCAATATTCTGCTCATCCTGACCAGCTTCGGTATAACGTAAGGCTTGATCAGAATCGCTTTCGATGCGAACGGTAAGTTTGGCTGCTTCTATCTTCGTTTGTAGCTGACGTATATCCGACTGAAGTTCTCGTAGCTTTTTAAGGTCATCCTGCGTTACTTTTTGAGCCTCTTTAAGTTCATTTTTCGCTTCTTCTACCTGTGAGGCAAGCTCTTCAATTTTAGTAATTCGTTGTTTTAGCTGTTCGCCCTTCTGTTTGTTTTGTGCCTTTTGTTGCTCTTGCTGAAGCTCCTCTAATTTTTCCCGGTTTGCCTCAAGCTTGGGCTCCAGGTTTTCTAATCTATCGTTAAAAACAGGCCATTTATTGCTTACGTGAAGCAAGCGCTCTTTTTTATCTTGGGCCGACTCTAACTTTTGCTCTTTAAGCTGTCGCTCTTGAATGCCTTCTTTTAGGGGATTAAGCTGTTCAAACTTCTCCTTCTTTTTTTCCTGCTGGGTAATTAGCTTATTTAGCGTTTCATTCAGTGAATCCAGATCATCTTCAAAACGCTCGGCTTCTTCTAAGTCAAGGCGGAGTTGCTCTTTCTTATAATAAGCTTCAACGACTTTGCCGGTTCCGACCTTGTAGGGATTTTTAATACCGCGATTGTTTTCGGGATACTGCTGCTGACGATTCCAGCGCTTAAAATAATCCTCATATTTCTGATCAATTAGCTCTCGAAATCGATCTACCGACACTCCACCGGTTTCCATAAAGTTTTTTCTAAGTATATTCCCCAACTCTTTTCTCACCTTACCTTCCTGTTCCATCTTGCGCATAGTCTGGTGTAAGCCTGACTGATCGGCCAGCATAATGGTTCGAAGCGTGGCTGGTGAAACTGGAAGCAGTTCTTCAATGTGATCTTGCACTGCTTCCTCGTCGGTGAGCTCAGTCCCATCAGGCAACTTCAGCGAAGCACTGCCATTTCGGTTGCCTTTCTTCCAGGTTTTAACAATCTGAACAACTTCATCCTTAGAGTTTTTCATCTCTAAACTCACACGAATCACATCGCCCCCAACGGCAGGAAAGTAGCTTCCCATAATGTCTTCCACTTTTGTCCGAGTCAGTGAAGTCGTGGTCAACAGGCCATGCATAACGGCACGAAATACCGTAGACTTGCCCGCTTCGTTTGGACCCAGCAGTACATTTAGTCCTTCCTCAAACTCAAATGTTTTCTCTTCAATTCCAGCAAAGGGATGGAGAAACACTTTGGATACTCTCATTGTTGCACCTCTTTAATCAGTTCATAAGCCATCTGCAGCTCTTCTTCCTCATCTTCTTCAGAGAAAGAGGATAACAACTGTTCGGGAAACGACCCTTCCGAAAACTCTTTCTGTATTTGCTCGCTGGTTACCTTCCGCCGGACTCCCGAATCATCTAGGCGCAATTCCAACACTGCATCCCTTATCTCTGATCGTTCTTCTTTCCAGGCTTTTAAGGCTTCTTCTTCCAACTTACCGCTTACCTCAAGTTGCAGCACACAGTTATTCCACCCATCACCGCTGTAATCTTCAATAAGTTGGGATACGTCATCCTCGTTGGAAACCGTCTCCGAAGCTTGTACAAAACGATACGTACCCGTAATTATAATTTCCGTATCAATCTGTTTCTCTTCGTTGATAGTATGCAAGAAAGCCCGCCCTTCGTGATTGCAAGAAAATCCATCCGGTTCAGGCGTACCGGGATTAAAAATCATGTCCCGCTTGCCGGGCTGCTCCGGCCAAGTTATATGTGTGTGTCCCATCAGCCACAGGTCAACGCCTGAACGTTCGAGCTCGTGAATGGACATCGGGAAATAACGCTGATCAAAATCGGGAGACACTCCCTCGATACTTCCGTGGGCAATGCCAAAATGCACCGCATTCTCATCTTTTTCGATCTCTTGAACCCAGCCGATGGCATGCTCAGAAGAGTGCTTGGCATGACAGGGAGCCGGATAGACGAAAATCTCTTTGTCAAAAACAGACAGCTCCAATGGTTCTTTTTTATCCAACACAATCACATGCTCTTCGGCCTCTTTCTGGAACCGCTCCCAGAGCTGACTATCAGCAGTGATATAGTCATGATTGCCGGGCAGCACAAATGCTATTTCTCCGGCAAAACTATTAATAGCTTTTACCGCTTTTTGAATATCTCCAACCTTGACCGAGGTCTTATCAAACAAGTCACCGGCAATGACAAAAATGTCGGCCTCTAATTCATTGGCTTTGTCAACCGTCTTTTGGAGAGTTTCATACCGAGTTTCGGAAAGCGTGTCTTGGGCCTCAGGTAAGTTGCGGAATGTGCGGCCAAGATGAAGATCTGCTATATGGAAAATTTTAATCATTATTTTCTTTATCTATGAATTGATAATAATAACTATAAGGCGGCCCATAATAATCCCGATACCGATTTTTATCCTTCTTATCCCAGTTTGCAGATTTTTCTTCAAATTTTTCAAGATGTTTTTTAACTCTTGATATTTGAAGATTTCTGTTTTTATCCAACTTACGCAATTGCCATTTTCTAACTGGATTATCTTTTAAAACATTAAAAACCAGATGCCCAACACATTGCTTGGTCTTCGCTATTTACTCTACCCACAGACATAGCTATAAGTCGTTGTGAAAATCGAAATAAAATATTTCTTTTCTTTAATCTTTTTGAATCTTCATTTGGCAAACTATTTATAACCTTATTCGCTTCCTCAACTTGTTTTTCTAACTCCTTTTGGATCGAGTCAGGTCGAACACGTAACAAACCATCGTAACGTAATTGATACCCAACAAAAGCCAACCAAGGCACATTTTTCTTAGCTAGTCTGTGACTCTTATTAACACGATTCCAGACATATGGCTCTTTACTTTTAATATCCCAAAAATCAGCATTGTATTCCTCAAAAGTTTCTGCATCATGAGCAAGTAGCTTTAAATCTTCCAAACACTGCAAATACTGATTGTAGGCTCTTCTACAAGACCCTTTTTGTGGATGAATTATGATAATATCATCACAAAAACGTGCATAAAATAACGATCGCAAATTTAGATTTAACATTTCTTTATCAGCATAATCAAGCACAATATTTGCAATGAGACAAGATAATGCACCTCCTTGAGGAATTCCTATTCGATCGTTGTCAATATTACTGTTAACATCTTTCAAATCTGAAGGCTTAACCCAAGCTATATTTCCCTCATTAATTTGATGTTTATTTAATATTTCTTCTTCCTTGGGATACACATCTTTATTAAAAGCATAGCAATTCAAATATGCATAGAAGATACTCTTTGCTCTTTCATCAACGACAATTCCAGTAACTTTTAGCTTTTGAACTAAAACATCAAAACGATCTTTGATTGTAGAATGATTTATTGAATCATAGAATTTTTGGATATCAGACTCAGCTGCGTATAGCCTCTGAGAATTGTAGTTTGATTTATATTCTATGATTTCCCTTACTGCTAAATGGTGGGTAAAATTCTTCTTGTTCTTTGCTCTAAATGCATAAGAGCAATCTTCAAATAGTGGATCAAATATTTCTGTTAAATATTTAGCAGTTTGGCTAATTAATACCTTGTCAACAATTTTCTCGAATGATGAAATTAAGCGATATGTATTATCCTCCTTACTCTTAACTACTGGTATAAGCTTTGGACTACTAATTTGTTTTGGAACATCAGACAAAGCCCTTTCTCTTATTGCATCTATTAGTGAAAATAAATTTTTGTGCCAATCACGCTCATCAGAATCGCCTCTTTTTATTCTTTTGTGCTCTCTCCAAACTGTTCTTTCTAGTTGGGCAGCATTAAGTGATTTAGAATTTGAATACTGTTTTCTTTCTTTTTTGCGAAATCTAATCCAATTATTTCTCGGGGGGAAATATTTATAGATTCGTTTCTTTTTCTCAGGATCAAACGGCTTCTGAGCATTTCTACTTATGTTTCGCAGAAATTGATTGTCATGAATATCTTTGGCTGCCTTCGCCCTTTTATTAGCCAAGTAGCGTATTATTTCCTTCTCTCCAAAAAAGTTTTCGTACCCTCTCATAGTAGAAAATTAAAAGAAGAAAAGTAGCCTACTCGCCGCGGGTCGGTTTCTAACCGATGAAATCGAATCGATTTCCACAAAGTTGTATCTTTATGGAAAATCATAACATCTTAGCTGGCCTTTCCCACTCAAAAGAGCAGGCCGTAGATTAATACCCAGCCTCTGACTCGGGTCACTTGTAAACAAGCCCCGGCGCGACATTTCAGCTACTTTTCATAGAATTTATTGAAATAAACTAATAGTACAATCAACCATCAATTTTTATTTCAATCCCTAATTTCCTTGGTTAATAGCATTAAGAAATTCATTTGCTCTCTACAGAATTAATTTCTAGCCACAATTGTATTTGTCACTCGCTCCCAACTTTCGGCAATCTCCTTAAGTAAATAATGTTCTGCTTTTTGAGGATCCACAATGTAAAAGTTATCCGAATCGTGGTAGTATATGGTTACCCCTCCACTTTGGGTCCGAAATAAACTCCAGGCCTCATCATCTGATTTATTAAATAGTAGATTCTCTTTAGCATGAGGAAACTTATTCTCTAATAACTCTTGGTGTTTAGTCATAGCAATAAGATATAATTTAAGTAACTGATAAATACTTCCATCTAATGCATCTTAATAACTAAGTCTTGTATATATCCACTTTCGTCTCAAGGCATTTACGAAGGTCCATATCATAATTCCCCACTTCATACCAATTATTGGGTTTCTGATAAATATCTAGCCCCCTACCAATTTTAATAATCCATCCATTATCTAAGCGTATTTCTCGATCATGAAGATTTGGGTCAAATTCAAATGTGAGTTCAATATCGCTCTCTAGAAGACTTTGCTTGAGATCTTTAAGGTTAGACTCAACCTCATCAATATCTGTCTCCTTATCATAGCTAGTAATCAGTTCAATTTTCTTAATTGTTCCAATATTAACAGCCATCTCACAAAACCTTATGAAGTTTTGAATTTGATGAGGTGCCCGGATGTAGGGATCTTCTACAACAACAGATTTAGCATTATGGAAGTAGCTCTTCATAATTGATTCATAGCTAAAACCTGTAGCTCCATAAGTAATTGTAAAATGTTTCTCTTTGAGTTCTTCAATCTCTGACTCTACTATTTCATCTGCCTCTTCCGGATCTACCTCTTCAGTAGTAGTATCTAAATCTTTCTTTTGAGACTCTGTTGATGCTGAACCTGATTCTTCTATCTTACTTCGAACAGGGTTTTGAGTAGCATGTGCATCTTGAGATTCTCGACAGTAAACTATCTGTTCATTACCGGTTGAATCAAAATAAGAAAGGTTGATCTTAGCGAACTCATCGTCAGGCTTTCTTTTATTCATTTGCTCCTTAACTCTACGACGTGCCTCTAAGGCATATTCTACATATTCTTCAAATTCTTTGTCCGTAGGGCTACCATTAGGATGTAGAATTTTAAACAAACCACTAAGCGTTTTTTTAACACTTTTCTCATCCCGGCCCTCTATTGAAGGACCAGGTTGGAAACGTTTATTAACATCATCGAACCGACTTATATGTTTCGCCTGATAGTGAAAAGCCTCAGCGAGATAATCAGTTATAAATCCATAGTTTTCTGTTAAATAATCAGAACTATTCTTGGGCATCTCCCATCCGGGTAAATAGAAATTAATTCGATCCATTACCGCTAAATCAAACTCATCTGGCAATGGTTGAAATAAATCATATTCGGTAGAATTCACCACCTGCTTTACAGACAAATCAAAATTACCTACAAAGGCAAAACTTGCATCTGCTATAACCTCAACACCTCTAGAAAATCTTCCATTGGCCATGAAATCTTTCATAATCTGGATTGTATCTGGATCCCTTACTTTAATCCCTCCAACCTCATCAAAAGCAATAGTATCCCAGTAGCCAACGAGTCCAACTTTTTTTCGATTATTGTTGTAGAATAATGTTGCCTTAGAGGTTTGACCACCACTAATTAAAGTAGAGTATGGTGAAAACTCACTATAGTAATAGGATTTACCTGTACCCCTCGGCCCCAGCTCAATGAAATTATAATTTGATTCCACAAGTGGAATCAAACGGGCAATAAAATGAAGCTTCACCCTTTGTGTAAGTTTACTTGGTTCAAGCCCCAAGGATCTTAAAACGACATCTATCCATTCATCTCTACTGAACCTATCTCTATTCTCCTTATATTTGTCATAGTCAAATTTACTTAGCTGAATAGGCCTGATATCCTCAAGATAAAATGCATAATTATCATCTTCGATATCATTATGGCCTACCGTAACTTCTGCCCAGATACCTCCCTCAAGTAAACGTTGATTATCTTTGAAAAATCGCTCACCTATTGCTATACGTCTTGAATTGAAGTTCTCTAGCTCTGCCCAATGTCTTTTTTCTTTCTCTACATACCGGACATGTACTTTATCAATGAACCGATGCTTCCCTTTAGTTGCAACCCGTGATTGTGCAGCATTCGCTTCATCAGGCCTAACATAATTTTCTTGTAACGTATTTAGAACAGCCTGAAGGCCTGCCTCTATCTCATCTGGATCATCACTGGCACAAAAACGTGCTAAAAGGAATTCAAGCACAAATGTTGGAACATTAGTCCCTTTTTTTATGCGATGAAGTAGGTCTTTTCTAACAACTTTACCTGTATATACGTCTGTTAACTTTTGATCAAGTTTATCCATGTATTACACCATATAATCTGTTTCAAGGCTAAGAGTAGCGTATGTAACATCTGTATTGGGATCCATAACAATTACTTGAAAATCCCCCTCAAAATCTTCTTGCATACGAACAACAACTTTCTCACTATCTCCAGGATTTATTGTTACCAAACCTGATCCAGGATTAACAGCACCTCCCGGCTGAGGTTCTCCAACAACGTTTCCTTCCTTATCCTTTGCAATTACTTTTAATTCAAGATCCTCCTCAAAAAACAACTCTCTCTTTCCTACTTCTAAATTAAAAACTGGTATTCGGGAGTTTATTTTTTCCAGTCCTCCACGATACGTTAGGTTTACATCAAACTGCTGTTCTGTTGCTTCTTCTTCTTTAAGCATCACTGATAAGACAGGTACAATAGCCTCTTGTAGAGACAATCCTCCGTGGAAGAAAAGTTCACCAGCTTTGTAGGGAGCCATGCTTCTGGGAGCAGCAATCTTAGGAAAATTTCCTTTCACTCCTGCTTTTTCTGACGGCATCACGATATTTTGTTCATCTTCGTCTCCATCCCCTAACATCATCCGATCATGAACCATCGTCCAATTACCATTTGGCTTCTTGCAGACATCACCAGGTCCCGCATGATAATTCAAAAAGAAACCATGGTCGCTCACTATATGTACCTCTTTAAATCCCTTATCTCTGAGTAGGTTGACAGCACTTTGTATATTCAGTAGAGAATCAGGTATAAGTTTTAACGTCGTCTCCGGATTACTTTCAAGATGGCTATCTATTTCCATACTACGTAAAACTAACAGCTCAGTCTCCTTGGGTACCTTTTTCCTTTTTTTAATAAAATCATTAATAGGCATCTCACAGAACCTTGCTCCAAATCTCTTTTCGAAAGCAGCCATTCTTTTTGGCACCCTGTTAATTTTCTCTCCTTCAATTTTTACGGAGAGCGCTCCATCAATAATATCTATATTTAAGTTTGATCCCGCCTTTGGTAATAGACTTGCCATTCCTACTGGCGTAACTGTAGGTAATTGGGCACATGAGGCCTCTAATTCAACTGAGCCATAAGATTTTAAGTTTTGTTCAAGTATTTCTGCTAATTCATAACGTAGCGCATCTGCCATGATATATGCTACGCGGTATCCACTCTTCTCTACCTTTGGAGCAACCTGTTGATCAAATACATCAGCATTAAATTTTTTATCAGCTACAGGCCATCCCTCTTTATGAACGAGATTCATAAATTTAACTTGCACATCTTCAATAAGTGATCGGTATACATCCCTTGTATGTTTTGCTAAGGATAAAAGAGCTTCATCCCGATTCCTGTAATCAGCCCAAGATTGTTCAAATTCTCTCTGAACCTTATCAGCCTCACGAAATGTATAAATATAGTAATCGAATAATTCATTTAATGAATGGCAGTGTTCTTTATAATCTCTTTTACGATCGCCACATTCTCTAAGCACTGAATATGCTGAACGTACAATTTGCCATTCAATCTGATTTTCTCCCAAGTCACTCCAAATGGACTGCTTCTGATCATTAAGAATACTAATAGCTTGATCTAAATCAGAATCTAATAAAGCTTGAATTGCTTTTTTTAGTTTCTTTCTCTCTTCAAAAGGGAAGGTATATGAAGTTACACTTTCTGAAATTCCAGATAAGTTTGATTCTAAATTATAATCCTCCTCAATATCTTCAGATTTCCTAATATACAATCCTCTTTTGCGTTTATCCTGACGTAAATTTTCACAAATCTTTGATATTAGAGGCTTTGCTTCTCTGGGAGCACGTGGTATAGATTTTAAGGCTTCTGGCTCCTCAGCTGTTAGTGATAAAGCTAACTCACTATAAAGCATAAACCGCCATAGCTCATCTGAAATATGTTCCCAATGTTGAACCTCAGTTTTTAGTGAGTAATCAAAGGCATCTTTTAAAAGCTTGTTAAGCTCATTTATCCATGTCTTACTTTCTTGTAGTGCTTCCTTTTGTTCCTCTGAAGGCTTTAGAATTGCCAAAATAATTTCAGTAACAGATTCCTCGTCTAAAAGAGAGCGAAGGGTCGGCCATTCTTTTCCTCCACCAATAGCATCGATAACCTCAAAAGCAGGTGACTCATTTTCACTAAAAACACGCTGTACTTCGGCAGCATACTCAGGTTTAGCTTTTAAGCATAAGCTCAGATAGCTATCACCATCATGTTGAGGATGAGGAAATACCTCTCCCATCTCAGCAAAAACCCAATAAGGGTCATTCAACTTCTCTTTTTGTGAAGTTGGTACATTTGTAGGTACATAAATAAGCAGGTGATTAAGGTTGGATTTTGAATCTCCCAACTTTTGAAGAGCGCGATATCCCTCTTCTCGACTTAAGATACTACTTTCCGAACAATCAATAATTTCAAGAAAATCATACTTTAACTCTTTGCATAATTCTTTATAACGTTTCTGTTCGTCATATACCACGAGTACACTGGCTTCATCTAAACGAGCCTTTAGTACTTTATTTTTAATGAATTCTTTTATTTGCACGATATTTATTTTTTAAATCGATCAGCAATTTTTCTCAATTCTTGCTTAGATAATTCTTTAGGCTTCCATTCCTTCTCCTTTTTTACATTTCCCCATCGATCTTCTTTTTCCACTTCCACTTCTTCCCAAAGCTCCTGTTCTAAACCATGTGCTATAGCAATGCTTTTATTTTCTAAACAGGATTTCACTACTCTCTCAGGCCAATAAGTCATTGCCAAATGTGACCATTCATATTCTCCATTTTCTAAACCATTCCAGACTTTCTTTAACTGTTTGCGCCATTTTTTATGTTGAAATAGATCCCAAAATGGAGCGGCATTAACTTGCACCCCATCATTTAAATTTGGTCTCCATTTTTGCGCAATTTTTTCCAATTTATCCCTAAAATGTTTAATCTCTACTTCTAATTCAGTTAAAGATTCTAATTTAGAAGTATTAGAATCACGTACATTCTCTTTTTCTTGAGATATACTCTTTAATCTAGGCTCAATAATGTCATTTATACAGTGGTATAAAGTCTGATTACTCAACTGATGATAATATAGCCAGATAGTTAAAGACCCGTTTTTCGAAGCTATTGGCCAATATATAGGTCCAGATCTGCGTAACCCTCTCCCAAAAGAGTACTTATCAACGTGCCAATCAAAAAACAATCCATCAGATGAGAAAAGAACTTCCCAACTCGAAACTTCAAGAGTTGAAAATATTTCCCAAAGGTATTTAGCTTTTGTATTTGTCCATAACTCTTCTTCTGCTTGTTCTAAAGCCTTTAGAATTGAAAATTCAGAATCTTTATCGTTTGTAAATACTAATGTATTCTTTTTTTCTACACTATTATTTGAATTGTCTATTTTAGGCTCTTCAAAAGGTTCGCTATGATTAATATTTAAATTATTACTTGTCCAATGGCCAAATGCAATTCCAACCATAAACATTAGGATTTGAAGACATCTGGACTCAATACCTACTTTATCATCTTCAGATAACTGATTATATAAGGATGAAGAAATATTTTGTCTTTCTGACAAAGATTTATTGATTATTGCAATGTCATTTTCATCAAGATTAAGAACTTCAAATACTATTTCATCAATTTCATTCTGTAGCTGCTGTAACTTTTTAGAGGCAGCGATATCCTTTTCCAACCATTTTTTTACAATGTTTATTATAGATTCGTGATTTTCACTCATTTTGTATAGGAACGAAAAATCAAACTCTGAATGCGGCTCAGATTTAATTGCAACAGATTTAGCAATTTGATAAGCCTCCTTAGCTAATTTGATCAGAGACTCTTTTTGGGAATGGCCATTTATATTCCGAGGTATTTTAAGCTTTCCTACATAACCATTGCTTTTATGCTGCCCACAAAAAAGATTAAGGGAATATTGAAAGGCTTTTGAATTTAGTAATGCTAAGAGATACCACGACTGCTTTTCGCCATGCAAGAATAAACCCTGACCTTCATCTGTAAATGTGTGTCCACGGCTCATTAGATAAGGTGCGATAAAATCACACCTTTTCGACCAACTCAAACCTGGCTTACCTATATATTCCAAATTTTGCAAGCGTGAGCCCTTTAATGGTTCAAGTGCCTTAAAATTCCCTTCATACCAGCTTACTAGTTGAGTATCTCTATAAAATGGAGAAACTGAACCACCATTTTGTAATGGCGCCCAACGCTTTTCTAAACCAATTTCATCAAGAGGTACCTCCCAAATTAATCGAAATGCTCTAGTCGTATCACCTGAAGAAATACCTCTTTTTGAATCACCAATTTCTGGATCAATTTTAACTCCGTCTTCAAAAAGAGATTTTAAACCATCAGGACACCAATGTGCTAAGGCACAATCAGGAAAGGTTGAAAATGCCTTTCTTTTAGTATTTGATATTTTAGGTGGATTTACATTTATAGATTCTTTTAAAAAAGACGCTTTTTCTTTAGTTGTAAAATTTCGGGCATCAATTGATGAGACAAATGAACTATTAGGGTTCCCAGTTATTGTCAAACATGTAGCTACCTGAGCCCCATCAAGCACATCCCAACCAAGATCTGCAATTATATTAACAACATTAGTTCCAGTTAAAAGTTCTTCCCGAAATGACTCATAGGTAGTTTTTTGTAACCAAGTTCGGTCAGAAATTGATCCAACAAAGCCATCTGGTGCAAGTTCATGCATCCGACTGATAAACGCACATAATATATTTCGACAGGAGTTTGGGTATTGGTCTTTGAGATATTTTTTTGAACCTTTTGGAAATTTACCAAAAGGTGGATTCATAACTACTATATCAAATTTATTTTCAAGTAAATCTATGAATCTTAATACCTGAATTGCATCATTTGCAAACAATTGGCTTGAGTATCTATCTGATGATTTAACAAATTCCTTAAGCGCACTTCTTAGTCTATATTCTGCTTCTTGCCAACGCTTATCATCAGTATCAGCAAATATTGGCCCCTGCTCACCAAAAACTTCTTTAACTAATCTCGGAATATCCTTTTCCACTCGAAGTAATCCACCCAACTCCGGTGCACCCTGAAGAAGGTCTAAAGTTTTCTCAAATAACTCAGCATCTTTAGGATCTAAATGATTTGAGAATTTCTTTCTTAACTCTTCATTTGCAGGTGGAGCTACTGCAGCTACTATCTGTTCCTTCCCAACTTTGGGACGATCTATGGGTTTAATCCCCATTTCATGCCATTCACGTTGGGCACGTAACCATAGTGCAAGTCTTGCTATCTGTGCAGCTCTTGCATCAATTTCTATTCCGTAAATATTATGTTCTATTATTAATCGAGGTACATCAAAAAGGTATTCCTCTTTATTTTCATAACATTTTTTTAGAGGCTCAAGATGCTTTTCTTTTTCCTCATCAACTATAAGGGAATCTTTTCCAAATCTCTCTTCCCATTCCCATGCTTCTTTATAAATTTTTAAAAATAAATCAAAAGCATATAAACCAAAATGCATTGACCCACATGCAGGATCTAAAAGCTTTATTGATCTTGGATCACGTATTTTATTCGTTTGATTCTTTTCTTTATCCGACTTAACCAGCAAATAATTGCATTTTTCACGTAGGATCGTCTGGCCACCAGTTTGATTCAACCAAAACTTGCCCAGGGAATTATCTACAAGAAATTCCACCACATATCGAGGAGTAAAAAATTGATTGCGAACAGCTAACTCCCGACTATTCCGTGGGGCATTGCTAGCTTTTCTCATCGCCTTACGCTCTTCTTGCGAATTGAAATATTGATAGATCCAACCAATGGTCTCATCTTCAGACCAGAGATCTTTTAAATCTTGATGATTAATTTCTTCAAGTACGTTCAGTAGAACAGATTCCCTTGGAAACAATCGCCCATTCGGACTAAAGCGATCAAACATTGGCAGATCTACTGCCAACTCATCAAAAACACTAAACAAAAAATGTTGATAGGTATCACCGGTTTCTCCTAAAGCCGGTCCAGCTAATCGCTTGTAAAGTTGAAATGCTTTTGACTGATAACCATCTGCCAAAACCTCAATTAACAATCCTCTTGCTTCCGCCATTTTCAAGGCAGAGAGTCGATTTAACACAGTAAAAGCCTGCTCTCGTACAATTCTCTGAAGAGATTCTTTTAATGTTTTTTGATCACTTGATGGAGCTGCTTCAAGATAATGATCAAGTGTACTCCGAAGAATCTTAGCTGTTTCAAGCTGAACATCATTCAGTTGAGATAATGCTGATATATCCGCCACTGTGCCTTTTTCGGGGTCCAACCCATACAGATTTTGACATTGTTTTGTGAATTCTTTCGTCAATAAATCACGAGTCCGACCTACAAAATTAGACAGTCGATTTCTTGTTTCTTGGTCAAAAGCCATTCTCTACCGATTATTTAGTTCAAACTCTACGTCTATTTCTTGATTGAGCTCCATTTCACTTTTCAGTCGCTGTAATTTTTTAATCAGTTCTTCAAGTTCCTGACGATTATTGATCTTATCTGGAACTTGAACTTTTCTGGAAATTTTTTCACCTGGTTCACCCCCAGTTTTTTCACGCTCTTCTTTAAGTCTTTTTGTACGTCGATCAGTACCAATATCTCTTATATTTTTCTTTTGTTCTGATACCTCTCGATGAATTGCAGAAGTTTGATCTAATACATTTTCTAACCCTTTTAAGTCATTACTTACTTCTTCAACTAAGTTAGATACAGAAGAAATAACCTCTTGCTGCTCTTGCTTGGTTAGCTCTTCCCACTCATCATGTCTTGCAAAATCTTTCTTGGCCTGGTCAAGTAACTCCTGCTGATTTCTTTTTTCATCTTTTATTACTTCTCTCACTTTCACAGTTAAATCTGTTAAAAGCGTCTGATATGTTTCGTTATACTTGAAAAAATCATCAGAATTTAATCGTTGCTCTGCGACCTCTATCTCTTCCGCCAATTCTCTTTCTATTCGCTGATATATCTTCCCAGGAAATTTTCTAAGTGTTAGAAGCGTTTGTCGAAGCTCTTGAATGGTATCTTCCAATCCATCATCCAATGCTCTTTTAACTTTGCGAGCCCAAATTAGATGTTCATAAAGCTGTGATTCCGATTTTCCTAAACGTTGCGGAGCATCCGACGCATCAGAAGATAAAACATCATCAATCTGCTTCATTAAATCACTAATACGATCTTCACCAGGAAGATCTAGGGCCGAAAGCCTGTATTGAATTACATTCAGATCTTTAAATTGATGAAATTCTTCCCTTACCTTTTCGACGATATCCTGCTCCAGAGGCAACACATTATCCCCTAAAATCTTAGTAAGTCGTTCAGATGCTTTCTCTAAGACCTCATTCGAGGGGCGATCATCTCTTAACCCGATGCCCACTTTTTTAAACGACTTATTATTTTTTAAAGCATCAATTGCTAATTGTCCCTTAGTAGTAACTTCCCTTCCACCTGTTCGAAGCTTTATTTCTCCAGCCACTAACATTGCAGCTATCAAATATCTTATTGTATCCTGTGACCAACCGAATGGAGCATCAGAGAACTTGTTGATTAAATATTTTCCTTCAGCTATACCACTATTTTCAAGGTAGTCTCGTATACTTACAATAGCCTTTTGATCCACATCAATCTGAGGATTTCCTCCCTTTATTTGAACAAGATTTAAAGGGTCTTTTTCTTCAGTAATACTTCCAATATTATCTGTTTTCAGAAAGAGTTCAGCTAATTCTGTAGAAGCACGAACAGGAGCTTCTTTAAATCTATCATAAACCGTTTCAGCCACCTCAGATAAATAATTATTTAAAGCTTCAACAATATCACTGCCAAGTGTATCAACAGAAATTTGCTGCCCTCTAAATATTATTGATCCCGCAGCCATCTGTTGCTTGAGCTTACTTTGCAACTCAACTTTGTATTTACTTTCTAAGCCTTTTTGAGACTCAATATATTCTTTGACTTCACTATCCGGATCATTTCTGTGTTTATTTATAATTTCCTGAGATTTAAATATCTCTCTTTGTAGCTCTAAAAGCCTTTCTTTTTTCCGGGCAATGACGAATATATTATTTTGATTGATTCCCTGTCTTGACTCCTCAATTAATTGATTTAATTCATCCTCATAGAGATTACTTTCCACAAAGTCGAAAATAGTCTGTATGGTTTTTCTATCCCCATCTAAGGGTTGATGATTTCCTTGTGGAGAATAAAGTTTCATTCCTGTTTGAACATTCAAACTACCATGAACCTTCACAGAGGGAAGCCTATTAAATACATTTTTTAATCCCTCGCTAAAAATTCGTTTTAGCTCTATTGTTCTGGGGATTATTTCTGCTCGATCTTTCTCAATCTCATTCAATTTCTCACTGAAGAATCGAAGACTTCCATTTTGCTCACCAAACGGTAAGCGAGGGTTAGAAATCATGTCATCGACAGCTTTTGAAACCTTTTCCGAAAAAGATGGTCCCTCAATAGATGATTGCAACAAAGCTGAAATGTTATGCTCAGTAATTGGAATATTTTTAAGTATTTGTAAGATAGCTACCGTTTTGGCTACGGCAATATGTATTTGGCTGTCAGGAAATTGAATCTCAACATTAGAAACTGAATTATATACAGTTGAAAAAGCTTGTTTTATATCTTTTTCCAACGCATCATAAAGTGTTTCAGTAGTTGCTAGCCAACCCACTTGTTTATTTGCCACGCCTTCAGTTCTTTCACCATCACCTTTTAATATCTCTTGTATCACTTTGATTGCTGAACGAAGACCCATACCGCCTGTTGACTTTGCTAACTGGCCTAATAAATGAAGCAGTATGTCAAAGTGAGCTGGTAGAAAAGGATAAAGCTTTACAAAAGTTTCTTTATCAAACTGACTGTCGTAATACTTTGCATTCTCTAATTTAGTCTTTGTTCTTAAGCTTTGACCATAGTTTTCAAATAAATCCTCCAACTTTTCCTTTCCCTCAGGAGATTTCTCAAGAAGTCTTCGATAACTAATCTCCCGAATATCGCTAGATTCTAAATCAATTTGAATCGGAAAGCGATCTTTTAATTTATATAGCTCCGGTGAGTTAATCGCAGCCTTTGGGTTGTCCTCTGTCAGTGTTTGCTGTGCTGTACCAATTATCCAAACGTTTCCCTTTCCAATATCCTTTAAATTTTTTGCTAATCCGTCCAGGTTCGTTATCAATTCCTGTTGTGAACCTACATATTGGCCAATCTCATCGACTACAAAAATTACATTTTCATTTCCTTTCCATTCATAAATAATGTCCAACATTTCCTTAACTCTCTCATCCGTCATAACGATAATATCTTCGTCGTCGGACTTGAAAGAGGTGCTATCAGGAAACAATTTTGGATACATTTCATGAGCCAGCTCTGGCAATATTCCGTCTACAATCAGTGGATCATTTTGATAATTATGCCATTCTTCATCTACCTCATCCTTAAACAGATTTAAAAACTCTTGATAGCGATTGTCTTTCTTTAATTTTCGCTCGAAAGCTGCAACTTTCATATTTCTGGAATAACCAGCCAGTTGCAGTACTTTATGAAATAGTATCGTAGTTACATCAGCTGTAGGGTCATCAGAAATTTGTTCACTAGCCAAGTCATGCATAACAACTGTGGCCGGAAATTTCTGAGGTAACGTATTTAAGAAAGCTTTCACTTCCTTGTCTCTAAAACGATCTTTTAAATGTTCCCTGAAGGGAATTCCGTCAATGGTAATACTATCGTCCATTGCCATTCCAAAATACTTTGTGAAAGAGCTCTTACCAGATCCATAAAAACCTGATACCCATACTCCAACTTCAAATGAGTTTCCAGACTCCATGGCATACTGCATTTTGTCCATAAGCTCTCTAAACTGATCCTCAATATGATCAGTTACAATATACTCAGATACTTCTCTTTTTAGATATTCTTCACTGTCTGCAGCATAGGTAATGACTTTCTCAATGGGTCTGTCAATACCTTTATCTTTATCAAATAAAGCTCTAATCTTCATAATGTATATTTTTTAATCTCCAACATGTAATGAACGATAATTCCCATCAGGCGGATAAAAACCTAAAAAACTTAACTGTGTCTTCCCCTTCCTTTTTCCGGGGTACAGTATTATAGTCGGGATGCTTACCTTACCAGTTAATCCCCCTTCAATTGCACTTATACGTGCATATGGATGAAGAACTTCGAGATCTGTAACTAATAAAAGAGCATTGGGGTTTTCTTTTAGTTCTTTAATTTTATCCTCAAATCTCTTAAGTAACTTTTTTTCATTTGTTAACGCATTACTTAAAGATTGATTTGTTGCCTGCCAGTCGAGGGGTTTTTTCCGATCTACTTTAAGCCAAACTTCTCTTAATGGAACACTCTTCCATATATCCATTATTTCATCAATTAAAGAAAATGTGGTAACATCAAATCCCTCATTTTGAAGTTTAGCTTTCCAGGCAGGAGTTACTCTTTTAACTTCTAAAATTTCTGTAGGATCAAAAACTAAATAATACATTTGATCATCAGTATGATGATGAAACTCACGACCTCGCTCAACTCTTTTTAGTAATTTTTTAAAATTTTCATTCAGTGATGACATTCAATAACTCATCCATTTCTTCGTATTTCCATGATATCTTAACTGCCTTTGCAGTTGATTGAAAAATTAAGTGTCCTTGCAAAGCCATTTGCTTAAAAAGCTCTTTAACGTCCATTTCTTTTAGCCCATATATTTCCCAATCACTGTCTGAAATAACTGAATTATCACCTATCCCAGAAAAGTGAAGTTCATAAGCTAAAAAAGCAGCCATTTCAGATTCTATTCTAAAAGATAATATTTTTCGATGGTATCCTTTAGAATTTTCAAGTAGACCAAAATCACCACAAGCTCCCAATAAATATGAGGATACTCTTTTAATCGTACTATCTGCCCAAACATTTTGCGTATACCCCTCTCGAACTGCATCCATTACAAATCTACGAGAATCATCCCGAGTTATCGTATCAACACCAGCCCCATACTTTGGCCAATAAACGAAGCGAATAAAATCTTTAAGTATAAGATTTGCTCTACATGTATAAAGTAAGGTAATCTGTTTAAATGCTTCTCGAGATAAATTTTCCTTGAAATAGCTTACATATTTAGCAGGCTTCTGCCCCTCAACTAAATAACGGGTAGCAAAAGCTTCATCTACAATATTTTTTAATCTTCTTGCAGACACATTTGGGAAAAACCCTTCAGAAAGAGCTTTCTCTCGTAACTGTTTGCTCTCCATACCAGGCTCCCAAATATCTAACAATAGTTTTGTTTCATTGAGTATACCAAGACCAGCCTGTAGCTGAGTTGTATATTTTTTTTCTTTTTCTTCAGTCTTCATCTAACTCTTTAAAATATGGGTATACTTTTTTGTCTTTTTTAAATGCAGATAAATAAAGTGAGGCCAATTCCTGAATTGTACTCTCACTCAATTCATCTAAGGTACCCATATAAACAGGGCCCTCATCAACAAGAGCCTTACCCCGACTTAACCCTTCTAAGGTTTCAATCGCCTCATTCTTATTTTTGGGTAATTTTTTTGCCTTCTCATTTGAAATTTCTTCATGAAGATGTTGTTCATACATCTCAGGTAACCTAAACAAATGATAAACTAACCCAACACCAATAAATTCATCATGTTTAAGTGCTGCAGCCTCCTTCACACCATGATATTTAGCCAATCCTATTGTTCTAGCAAATACAGGTGATAAAAAACTATCTCCAGACTCTGATAAAAAATCACTATTCCACCAGTTAAAATTCGACTTCTCTCCAAGAAAGCCTACAGAAAGTCTTAGTTTTATAAATTCTTCAGAAAATTTCATTAGACGTTCCTATAAATAAAAGTTTTACTTAAAGCCGATTGGCACAGAAAATAACACTTTTGTTTCAAGTATAAAGATTAACAATCTAAAACCTTAATATTCCTTGGGATCAAACGATCGAGCTCGTTTATAAGACCTTAATTATGCACTCATAAAATAGTACTTCAAAACACTTATTTGTATAAACCAACATATAAATCTCTCTTACTCAACCTTAAACCAATAACAGCTATGCAAAATGCTAATAAGTTTTTAAAAATCTATTCAGAACTTGAGCAACACCTGAGAAGCAAATACAACTACAAAGATGAGATTAGTTTTAGTAAAGTTCTAAGAGAAACATCCCAGAAGAATGGCATTATCAAGAACTACTATAATGAATTAAAAACGTATCATAACTTGAGGAACACCATTGTTCACAACAGGCCTGACGGACAGCCTATTGCTGAACCATATTCAAAAGTTGTTGAACGATTTAGCAAGATTGTAGAAAAGATTCAAGATCCACCCAAAGTTTATCCTAAGTTCTCTAACGAAGTATTGACACTTTCAGCACATGATCCGATTTCAAAAGCAGTCACTAAAATGTATAATAATTCATTCTCTCAAATACCTATCATTGATAAAAAGGGAGCATTTCAAGATTTATTGACTGCAAATACCATTTCAAGATGGTTAGGTGCAAATGTCGAGATCGGTATGGTAGATATGGAAGATGATAAGATATCGGATGTATTAGAACACAAAGAGGAACTAGAGACTTATCGGTTTATCAAAAGAGATGATAATTTAGCTGATGTCATTGACATATTTAGCAGGAGTAATCAGGAAGAATCTCAAATTAATGCAATTCTCATAACTCACCACGGAAAAAAAAAGAGCAATTAATGGGTATAATAACCCACTATGACCTACCTGAAATTTACAAAATGCTTGAGTAATGGTTCTTTAATTTTTTCCGCTAAAAATTTTACCTTTAAAGTAGCATCAAGAAAGCCGAGGGGCTTGCCAACCGACCCACTCGAGGCACGGTGGCCAAATGATGTGGGATGACTTCCAAAACTATCGAGTCCCATCGCTTAGCATTTGTCTTGGTGTAACAATCATAACTCCTAATCTAAATTGTTACACTGATATGAGTACGCAATCAAACGCTTTCAGCCTTTCCAAATCAGAAATCAAACAATTAAACGATCGGCACATTGGCGGCGTCGATAAATGGCTCCGCATGTTTATGGGCTTGGCCTCCGAGGTCACCAAGGTTGAGGACAATGTTATACATTTGCAGGCGGTGTACTCCAATCCTGTTAAACAATCCAAGGCCGAGATCGTGGCTCGTACTTGGCTAAGATCTCCAAAGAATGCTTTTCTTCGTCAGGCCGAGACCATTATCGTTACCGAATACACGGATCGGGGCAAGCCCGGAGAGGTGGTTATCTTTGAGGAAGGTATGAATCGTGATAAGGCCGCCGAACAACTTGACGTTAAAGAAACTGATCGATTCGGAAAAACGAAGTGGTTCATTGGTCATCATGTATTTGACATCAATAACCTTTTAGAAGAAGGGGAAAAACCTACAAATGACATAGATTAAACTATGTCATGTTTTTAGTAGATCCCTGATCTAATAATGAAAAAGGGATATAACATTCCGGAATTCTTTGCTTAGCTGTAAATTAATCTGAGTATTCGTAGGATTTGTAGCCAGAGATTTAGCTTTCACCTGCAAAACGGGAGGAACTTCGACCCCTTTTGCAGTTCAGAACTAAAAAACCAATTCGATCCACTGATAGTATAGAAATATTAAAACGTAGCCTATTCTATTTGCCGTTTTCCTGCCTCAGTAATTTTATATTTTTGATCAGGATGACGGGGCGTATCTGGGATGGTATAGGCAATCAATCCTAATTCGAGTAAGTGGGACAATGCATCCCTAAAATTTCGGGTCCTTGTTTCGTATCCAAGGATATCTAATAATTCTCCACTTGATTTTTCGCCTTGGGTACAAGCTTTTAAAATTTGTTGCTCAGTTTTATTTAAAGAAGCTTGTACCCCAGCTTGTACCCTGGCTTGTACCCTGTCTTCATTTGGGGAGGTTACTTGTTCATGGACAGGCAATTTAGCCAGAAAGTAAGAGCGATTAGAATCAGTCTCAAAAGTAGGTTCCGGCGATCCGTTTTGCTCCATGGCCTTATAGATCTTAGGGAATCCAGTCGAACGTCCCTCAGTGAGCTGTAACTCTTTCAAAAAATCTCCAATACGGCGATTGCGATAGTCTCTGGCAATGATACGCTCTTTTTGCAACATTTCATTATCCACGGGCGGCAATGGTCCGGGAAAACTAAGGACTTCTATTTCATCAAGTCGAACATTTACCTCAATTGTATTGCGAAGCTCATAACTTCGGTGATACACGGCATTGGCTAGTACTTCTTCAATAGCAGCATATGGATAATTGTAAAAACGATTGGCCTGCGCCTGTCCTTCTACTTTTGCAACTTCTTCACGAATCACATTGGTTTGTAGGTATTCCAGTGCTCTGATCAACTGTTTGTGAATAGGACCGGTAAAGATCTTTTCCGAAAAACGATCTCCTACCTCGTCCTGATAAATAATTACTTCAATCTTAGCACCTGGGAAAAACTGATGAGGCTCATCATTAAATAATAGCAGACCAACATTAATCGGCTTTAAATTCTCAACAGGTCCTTTAACAATTTGCATCTGGCGGCATAGCTCGACAAAGGGAATGTCATCGGCCTGCTCGAATAACGGACTGTCAATTTCTTGTAGAAATTCTTTAACCAGCGAAAGCTTAATATCATTGACCGATGCCTGATGATTAATCCGATCATCAAAGGGAATCTTAGCCGCCAGCTCATGAAGCTTTTGCTCTTCCTGATCATTAGCCTGAACGGTAGAATTATAGCGTCGAATCCAGTGGGCTTGTCCTCGCGTTTTATCCGATAGAGATACAGGCGCTTTATAAGGACGATTATCTCCGCCAGGGCAGTACAGTACAAATATATATTCTCCCTGTATTTCCGTGGGTTCTGATACGGCAAAATAGGTCGGCTGAATTCTATTGCTGAGCTCCACCAGTTTCTTTTGCATGGCATCCAACTGATTTTGCTTTAGTCCGGCAGGCGGAAGCACAGGACTCCCACCTTCTTCCTCAATGCCAATGATAATATAACCGCCACCGAGATTATTGATGTCATTGGCAAAAGCACACATCGTGTGAATCACATCTTCAGGATTCCATCCCCTCTTAAACTCGATGCGTTCCGTTTCAACAACCGAACCTTGTATCACTTTTTCTATGTTAACCGGTAGTGCCATTCATTACCTCTTAGTCATCAAAAATAATTCAACATATAAACTTACTAAATAAAATGAGCAAGCTGGATAAAAGGTAAAACAAATAGCTTAAATTACGAATCGCATCAGCCTCAAATATAGTTCCCGAAAATTCTTTTTAGCTACTACCTGCATAACTGGATGAATTCCGTCCACTTATGCAGTTAATTACTAAAATTAAGCTTATGAGCTCGACCCGAAATAAGCTGAAGGAGTGTTAAATCCAAACTTAAAAGTAGGCTCCTAAACCGCCCTTTTTCTCGCACAGCCCAAAACAGGTAATTCAACCAAAATACCGAACCCGATCAATCTCAACGTCAAACCTAAATCCCCTTCAATTAGCTATAGAGCCCGTTTTTCCATACTTATGAGCTCAGGTGTACTATCTGCATTTAAAGTAAACCAACGCATATTTTTTACCCTTTCGAATCCCGATCCGAAGTGGGTACATAGGTGGGTACATAAGCGGCAAAAAATCGCGGCCCATTTGCTCTAATCCCAACATACCGCCTGATTACGGATCAGGAGGTTAGGGGTTCGAATCCTCTCAGGCGTACTCTTCTATTTTAGCTCAAAAACCCCGTTTATTTAGTTATAGACGGGGTTTTTTGTTGGTATATACACTAGCTACCATCCCTCCTTTTCGGGAAACCTTTTCCCAAATAGCCCCTATTTTCCTTGTTCGGTACTACATTTGGTACTACATTTCTGGTGTACTCTTAACCAAACCGATGGTATAAATAGCTATGGCAAGTTTAACCAAGAGAAGTGGCAACTATTCAATAGTCTTTAAAACCACCTTAAATGGTAAGTCATATAAAAAAACGTATGCGCTCGGCACCAAATACAAAAAGATTGCCGAACAAAAAAAGCTGGAATATCAAAAGCTTTATGATGCGGGCAAAATAAATCCATTCGATGATGAGTGGAATCTGCAGGATTATGAGAAAGAGCAAGAGCTGGATGGAACCTCTCTTACCAGTCCGATAATCAGTACCCTTCAGAAACAATTCTTAAAGGACAAAACTAACGTAACAGAACAGACGAAAACTACTTACCGACAAATTATTAGCCAGTTTATGGAACAGGTTGGATACAGCATGCCTGTGACGATGATCAACACGGATGATATCAAATCTTTTTGCTTGAAACCCCATCTAGCGAACGCCTCGAAAAAGAACTACCTCATACATCTCAAAGCTTTTTTTAATTGGGTCGTTGATAAAGAAATTCTGGAATCAAATCCCTGTGATGATATTAAGCTACCCAAAACTCGAGATAACCTTGTTGATAAAATTATCGATGAGGAACAACTCAACTACATCTTTAAAAAGTTTAAAGCGTATCAGAAAAAGCACCAAGAGTCGGGAGCAATTTCAACGGATCAGCAGAAACAACACTGGTTTATCCCACTTATTACGCTAGCTTTTTATACCGGCCTACGTAGAAAGGAAATTATTCAGCTTCGGTGGGAGCATGTAAATATCAAAGATCGATTTCTCAGAGTTACCGACACAAAAAACGGATACGAACGCACGGTACCCATTTTTGATAAACTATATACCGAGCTTAAACGATGGAAAGAGTTCAACGGTAATCCTAAGAAGGGACTCGTTTTCACAAGTCCAATGTCAGTACCCGGTGGTGAGAAAGCTCTCAGAGGGGGTTATGTATCAAAACGGTTCAAATATTATGCAACCGAAGAGGCGAAACTAAAAGATTCAATACACTTTCACGGCCTCCGGCATTCCTGTGCTACCTTCCTGCTTCGCAACGGATTCAATGTGATTGAGGTAAAAAATATGCTAGGACACAAAAGTTTAGAGGTAACCAACAAATATGTCCACCTGGTTGCTAATGACTTGCTCAATACGGCAAATCGCAATGGACTTATCACTGAAGTGAAAGATTAAAATTTTTTAAAAAATGTTGATTTAAAAAGTGCATTTTATTCTGAAAAGTCATTTCTTTTTGCGGCAAAAAATATCGCAGCAAAGGAATATCATGACAGCACAAGACCCCAAGGATTCTCTTCTCCAGACAATCGCTACCCTAGAAGCCAAGCTGGATTTTGTTTTAGACTCCATCATGGTCAAACCTGATAAATCGAAATATATGACGGCGCAAGAAATTCAGGCCGAGTTTGGAATCTCGCACCGCACGATCTTAAACCGGAGCAATTTCCTTCCGGGTCATAAAAAGCATATTCCAAGCTTTCAGGCCGGGGCGCGTCGAAAATACTTTGAGCGGCGTGTAATAGAACGAATGTTCAAACAGAACGGCTAGCATCACCATTAGATGCTATATTGCTCTTTTCAGCAAGTCCAACAAAGCTGACATAACATCCGGATCCAACTTTAGCTCTGGATGTTCCTCCAGCTGCTGATCAATTTCTGACACCAATTCTTTGATCTCAGCCATCCTATTCTCAAGCAACTGCTTTTGCTTCAGCTCGGTTTTCAGCTCCTCTTCATTGCCGATCACAAAATGAGGTCCTACCCCGGTCAATAGCCAATTGATGTTGATCCCTGCCTGGGCAAAATGACGTAACGTCGAGCTGTTGACTTCATTTTTACTGCCATTCTTTAGCTCAGATATGACAGAGCGATTCGCTCCTGTTTGGCGCTGCATTTTTGAAACGTTCCCGTCATAATATTCATCGAGTAAATACTGAATATTTTCCTGTAGGATGTCTTGTTCAATTTCTTCCACTTTTTTGTCCTTACTTAAGTAATTGTTTTAGCCGCACTTACACTCTCTCTTTATAGAATAGTGATGCAATAGTAACAATATTTTGTTGTTTCGATGTTATCACGTCACTAAATTAGACCCCGCGGTAACGGTAATGTTTACCGATAACGCGCTTATAATACTGCTAACCGACAATTATTAAAAAGAGAATTTTTCAGTGTATCCAGCCATAACCAAATATGATATAAACCGGCTTCGGCTCGGCATCATCAAAGGTCAGATAATCAATCAATACGACACCATTGATGAGTTTCGCCGGGCGCTTTACCCTCAGATAAAGCTTAACACTTTTCGGCAGTGGTTCAAAAAACCATACTACATTTCCGACCAACGCTTGTGCAACATGGAACAAGCATTAGGGATTTCAGAGCAGACGCTCACCTCTCGGCTTACCAATGAGTTCGATCTTTCTATTGAAGCACTTCGGAAGACCAAAGGCATTCAACTATCCACCTGACACATTACCATGGCTACTATACGTACACGATATACCCTTGGTGATACCATTGCATTTCTTGACAGCGATGGTATCCAGCGCACCGAAACCGTCCGGCTCATTGAAACACAGATCGTCGAAGGCTACGACCTTTGGGTGATCTATGGGTATGGAAAAGACCTCTACAGGCTCAACTACGTGAGCGAACACAAAATTTTAATATCTCAACAAAAACTACATGAGCAGCAGCAAAAACAGGGAAGGCTCTCTAAAGCTATTATCACCTAACAGTCGAAACAGCCCGGAAGAATTTGAGCCAACTGCAGTTTCCGATTCTCAAAAAGCACCTTTTGAATATATCGACAGCTCCGATCCCCTGGACTTTGGCTGGTATCGCAATGAAACCGACGGCACTAGTCGCCGAATCGGCACCTTCGATATCGAAATACACTCCAAGATCATCCGCTATAATCCCGAGACCCTAAAATGGGATTCTACTCTCTATGAATGCCAGGTAAGCTGGCTCACCCCGGAGACGCGAACCTTAACTCAAAGCGAACTCTTTGTCCTGGAGCCAGAGGACCTGCTGTCCAAGAAGGCCTTCCAGATCCAGATCTTTAAACATTCCTACCAGTCGGCCCGGTTCAAGTCTGATGATGAAATTCTGTTCTTTATGAGTTTCCTCTGTAACCGGTGGCAACCGCAGACCGTCTATGAATTTAACTACTATGGATTTGTCGAGCACCATGGCTACAAGTTTTATCTGACCCGCAATGCCTTGATCAACATTCCAAGTGATCACCTGCGTGAACCCCAATATATTATTGCCCCTAATCCGGATTCCGGGCTATTCCCCATGGTAGCTGCCGACACTACCTTTTACGTTAAACCCGGGCGTATTGAACCGGCGCCACTGTTAGATTTGCTCCCAGCCAAGGATGGATTCCATACCGACGACGAACATCAGCTTTTTACCGGTAATGAGCTCCGGTATTTTACTGACACGGTCCGTGATAAATTCGGAGAACTAATTGCTGGGCAACAACCTGAAAAGAAGGCTGAGGGCTATCTTATTTTCTCCTATATGCTCTCCTTTCTGTTTTTCGACGAGACCTACGATGTATTTAAACATGTGGTTTTTCTATACCTCTATGGAGAGCCCTCCACGGGTAAAGGACAATTATCTCAAATTATGCTCAATTTCTTTGGGCAGTCGTTTACAGATGTAGATTCCAATCCAACACTTAAATCGGCTGAAAACAAACTGGCCAACCACAGTAAGATTCCCGTGATCATGGATGAGTTTGTCCCCGGCAAAGGTAAGATCACACCACAAGTATTTAACATGTGGTACGAGTTGAGACAACGTGGAGTTAGTGCCTCCCATGATCGATCTAAAAACGCCTGGAGCCCGGTACGGTCGCAACTCATGTTCATCTCAAACTATAAACCTACGGAAGATCACTTTCGGTCGCGGTGTATTATGATTGAATATGCCAAAGACAAACGGGGTTCAGTTCACAATTTGTGGTGGTTTGATAACCATAAAAAGGAAATGCAGCAACTCTTTCTGTCCTTGCTCTACAAGTTTAATGACTTTAATCGGGAGCTGTTTAAAAGCGAGTTGCTCTGGACCAAACGCCTGCTGACCGAAGCGGTAGAAGATGAGCTGGGACGGAGAAGTGACCAGGAAGGCGTGCGATTCCAGATTAAAGACCGTCAAATTGAAAATATGGCGGCCCTTATTACGGTGGATCTATTTGTCTGTCGGCCCAGCGATGTAGAATTCGCTGAATTTGTTCAACAATCCCTGGAGGAGGAGAACAAACATACGGTAAGCCCAGAAGATCGGCAGGAAATGCAACAACTGCTCCGTGAGAATCGCACCTCTACAGAGATATTCCGCTATGGCGTAACTTTTTTAGCTAATTCAGCTGAAAAGGAAGTCCACCAAACACCCCTGCAACAATTCTTGGCCAGTATTGAGATCATGAATGATAACGGGGAGCTGCCGAAACGCTACTACGGATGGAACAGCAAAGATGGACTCGTCATGTATTGGAGTGGCATCTGGGACGCTTACACCAATTACAATAAAGGACGTGAGTATATCAGCCAGGATATTGTCCGGGAAGAAATAGAAGCCTTAGACCTGCACGGAAAGGCAAAAACCAATTATTACAGCTATGAGGATCCCATAAAAGGAACCGTCCAGGAAAACCGACACGGGTATCACCTGCCCAGAAAAAACCTAACCCCCTCCTGGCTTCGGGCCTTTGGCAAACGAGAAGAAGCAGTAATCATGATGAAACAACAATCCCAACAAAACGACAAACACATTGCAACGAATGGTTCAAAAACTGAACCCCCATTTTAGGAGTTTTTTTGGGAAATATGAGATTATCCAAGAATTGTTAAAAAGCGTCTTATTTTCTTAGATCCTCATTTATTCCACAAAACAACACCCTGCAAGTATATAATAAATAATAAGTTAGTTAATAATAATATATCTAAGAAATCACCTAAGAAACGCCTAAGAACTCTAAGATTGGCCTAAGACATCTAAGATTAATCTTTGGCAATTTCTTAGGCGGTTAACTATCAGTTTTTACTACACTTAACTATGGCGTCTAAGAAAATAAGAAAGGTTATGTCTAATTTTGAAAATCCTGAAAACCAGCCTTCTCCAGTCCCAAACAATCCCTCCCAAAGCGAGGATTTCATGACGATTGGAGAAGCGATCAGTTATATGTGTGAGCAGCTGGGCCGTATTTCCCGCACCTCTTTCTATCGATGCGGATATCGCGAGCTGTTAACGGTCCGAAGCTATGGTCGAAATATCCAAAATGGTCGAAAAGCTATTAAGCTTTGCAAAAAGTCGGAAGTGGATAACATAATTAGGCTCATTAGGGATAATCCACAGGCGGAAAACCTATAGATGGGATATATGAAAGCAACTGATGACAGTAATCCATCTACTTTGTTGGGCCATTACACAAAGCAGATAGATAAAATCAACCGTCAGTATCATGATTTCAACGAACTTCATCTATCTGTTGATGAATTAGGCCACCTTATTAGGGTGAATTATATAAATGAGGATGGTTTTGAGGTCCCACTGACCGGTTGGCTCAATATGGAACAAGTTGGGACGTACCTCCAAAATTACCAGCGTATGTTCTGCCTGGATCCCAACTGTCTAGATCGTTTTTTCGATATGCATGAAGCTACAGCCATTGTACCTATCCTTTGTCTTCGTCCAACCAGAAAGCGTCCTAATGGAATTGCCAACGGGTTTACCAAAATGCGACAAGCTTATCAGGGAATAATACCCAGAAGAAAACCTATTTCTATTAGGTCAAATGCAGAAGAAATAGGTCTTTTTGATATTGTGGATGGCAATTCGACCTATTTTGTGGCTAAACAAATTGGAATGAAATCTTTGCCAGTTAATTATTAATACCTCTTTTCTATGAAAGCTTTCTAATTAAATGGGGTGACATAATGTTGTCGGTTAAGCTGCTTATGTATCGAAATGAGTAATGACTAACAACAAGAGACAATATTATGATTACTATTGATTTCGGAGGGAATAAGAAACTTAGTACCCCAAATATAACAACTGCATCGGTTCGACATGCTTACAAAGAAAGCCTAAATAATTCAGGTAACGTTTGTGTTCAGGTTATAATTGAACATGAAAACGCAAAAGTGTCTTTATCAAGTGGTGCTTGTGGTGGATCAGGTAGTGGCAAACCAATTGAAGCATTTAGTCGAGAAGCACAACATATTATTAAGCTCTGGCATAAGTACAATCTAAATGAAGACAGTTTCCCCTTTGGAAAACTAGTGCGCTTTCTAAAAGAACTGTTCAAAAAATTTGGGATACAACTTGCTTAACTTCAATAGCTATATGTGTTTTTGCTTGTTCCCCTTCCAGTGCTTAGAATGAGGTCAAACAAAAAGTTGGTTAGTAAATAAATAAACATGCAGATAGAGACGACCTCCGCACGACGAGCTGTTGACAATGCCTTCCTTCAAGAATCGATCACCGAGACCGAATTCGAAACCTTTCGCCAACGACTGTTGAAGCTATTGAGCCAAGCTGATGATGCGGTCGAGGAAGGCGAATCCGAGGAGCACCTCAAAAACCTGATCAAGCCTTTTTTCAGCAATACCAACTTTGAGGAAGACCACTACATCAACACCAAGGAGCGACAGGATCTGGCTATCCATAATGGGAAAACCCGCAAGTCGAACGTAGGTGTTATCATAGAAGCCAAGCGTCCGTCTAACAGCTCGGAAATGATTACCGGGGATGACCTAAACCGTAAGGCATTTCACGAATCCATCCTCTACTACCTTCGGGAACGTATCGATAACGGCAACGAAGATATCAAACATATCATAATTACCGATGTATATAACTGGTATGTCTTCGATGCTCAGGATTTCGAACGGCATTTCTATGAATCCAAGAAACTGACCGGCTGGTATGAAGAGTGGAAACAGGGACAAAAAGTGAGTTCCCGCACCCAGTTTGTCTATGATCATCTTTCGGAATTTGTCGAAGAGCTCGACGTGAGCATTACAGCAGCCGAATTAGACCTGAGTAGCTATAGAAAACTGCTGGAAAAAGATGAGTTGAGCCGGGACGAGCAAAAAAAGCTGGTGCCGATCTTTAAACTATTTACGCCAACGCACCTGCTCAAACAACCATTTGCCAGCGACAGCAATGAGCTTAACAAAGCGTTTTACCGCGAGTTGCTCTATATCATGGGCCTGAAAGAATACAAGGAGAAAGGCACCCACTATATTACCCGGCTGGATGAGGAAAACCGCCAGCACGCTTCCCTGATTGAAAATACTATCACCCAGCTTAAAAGTCTGAACGTAATTTCGCGCCTTCCGAACCGATCAGAGTTTGGTGAAGATGAAGAAGAGCAGCTATTTAACGTGGCTATCCAGCTCTTGATCACCTGGATTAATCGCATTCTCTTTTTGAAACTGCTGGAAGCCCAACTCTTCAAGTATCACCGGGAAGACGACCGGTACCGGTTTTTAAGCCATCGCGATATTGAGGAATATGATGGACTCAATAAACTCTTCTTCCAGGTTTTGGCCGTACCTGTGGAAGATCGTTCCGATCGCATAAACACCCACTTTGGCCATATCCCCTATCTAAACAGCTCCCTGTTTGATGTGGCCGATATCGAGCAAGATACGATTCGCATCTCAGAACTGGAGGACGGACTACAAATGCCGGTGTACAGTCGTAGTAAAATTCGCAACCGGGACGGGGAGCGCCTCAAAGGAGAACAGCTGTCTGCTCTCGAATACCTGCTACGTTTTCTTGATGCCTATAACTTTAATACCGAAGGTACGGCCGAGGTCCAGAAAGAAGCCAAAACGCTTATTAACGCTTCGGTTCTGGGACGCATTTTTGAGAAGATTAACGGCTACAAGGATGGCTCCTTCTTTACACCCGGTTATATCACGGAGTATATGTGCCGGGAAACCATTCGTCGGGCGGTAGTACAAAAGTTTAACGAGATCTATGAGGATTGGGATTGTGAGGATATCGATGACGTGGCCGGTAAGATATCCCGCCATGAAGTTCCTTACGATAAGGCCAACGAAATTGTAAATAGCATCACCATTTGTGATCCGGCCGTTGGATCCGGACACTTTCTGGTTTCGGCCCTTAATGAGTTGATAGCTGTTAAAAGTGATCTCCGCATCTTTGTGGATGAGGATAACCACCGCATTCGGGATGTAGAAATCAGCGTGGACAATGATGAACTCAGTATCTCGGTGGGACAAGATCCCTTTTTCGAATACCGCGTGCATTCGGAGTGGAAAGAAAATGGAACCATTGAACGTACCGTGGGTCCCGACACCCAGCGCCTGCAGAAAGCCCTGTTCCGGGAAAAGAATGTCCTCATTGAAAACTGCCTGTTCGGGGTGGATATCAACCCCAATTCGGTAAATATCTGTCGGCTGCGCTTGTGGATTGAGTTACTGAAGCATGCCTATTACAAGGAAAGTACGGACTTCCAACAGCTCGAAGTGCTGCCCAATATTGATATCAATATCAAACAGGGGAACTCGCTGGTCAGCCGCTTTGATCTGGATGCGGATCTTTCGCAGATCCTGGCCAACAACGACGATTTGACTATTAAAGAATATAAAGAGGCCGTACGAAGCTACAAAGAAACCGGGGATCGTGAAGACAAACGAGCATTAAAGGAACAAATTAACTCTATTAAAGAGAGCTTTTCGGTGGGTCTCAAAGAGCTACACCCCGTCCGACAGAAACTGAAAAAACAACGTGAACTGCTGATTAAGGAAGAGGCTAAGCTGGATCTGTTTGAAGGAGACAAGAAGAGCAAGAAAGAGAAAAAGAAGATCAAAAAGACCGAGAAGAAAATTGCCGAGCTGGAAGAGGAGCTTAAGGAGTTGGAAACCGCCAGCTTTTACGACCAAGCTTTTGAATAGCGCTTTGAATTCCCCGAGGTACTGGACGAGGACGGCTACTATACCGGCTTTGATGCGGTGATTGGAAATCCGCCATATATACGGCAAGAACTCCTAAAGGAAATTAAACCCTATCTAAAAGAAAAGTATGAGGTTTACAGCGGTTATGCCGATCTATATCAATACTTTGTCCAAAAGGGTATTGAAGTTTTATCAACTAATGGATGTTTCCATTATATCGTATCCAATAAATGGATGAGGGCAAGCTATGGAAAACCCCTGCGAGAATGGCTACAGAACTTCCAAATTCAATCAATTATTGATTTTGGGGATCTTCCAGTATTTGAGGAAGCAACTGTTTATCCTTGTTTACTTGAAATAAATAAGAAATTGCCAGATGATCTTTTTCAAGCCTGTGAAGTTGAAAGTTTAGATTTTACAGACTTAGAACATTATTTGGGAGAAAGTTGCTTTGAATCAGATCAAGAAAAGTTAAGCAAAGAAGTTTGGACACTTTTAGATAAAGAATCTCAATCAATTTTATCTAAGCTCGGTAATTCAGGCATTAAACTTAAAGAACATGTGAATGGTGAAATATATCGTGGGTTAATTACTGGTTTAAATGATGCCTTCGTAATTGATGAAGAAACTCGGGAGAAACTAATTAACAAACACAAAAGTAGTGAAAAAGTAATTCAAAAATATTTATCGGGTAAAGATATTAATAGATTTATCCCACCAAATTCAGATAAATATCTAATCAATATTCCAAATGGTTGGACCGATAAAAAGTTCAGTAATAGAGATGATAAATGGGAAGCCGTTCAGGAAGAATTACCTGCTATAGCAGATTACTTGAGTAAATACAAAAAGGCAGCAAAAAAACGTTATGATCAAGGTGAATATTGGTGGGAATTACGTGCATGTGCGTACCTTGAAAGTTTTGAAGAAGAAAAAATATGTTGGCGAAATTTGCAATCGAGGGGTGAGTTTACGTTTGATAAAAGGAAACATTATATAAATGCTCCTTCGGTATTCATACCCACAGATGAATTTGAATTAATTGGGATACTAAATTCAAATTTAGGGTGGTTCTTCTTGTCAAATACAACAGCGGGGAGACGTGGTGGATATTATGAAATTAAGCCATTCTATATTGAACAATTCCCAATAGTTAAACCACAAACTGACGAAATTAAAAAGAAAGTTGATCAAATCCTTAGTACTAAAGATAAGGATCCGGAAGCTGACATCAGCGAGCTGGAGGAGGAAATAGACCAGCTTGTTTATGAGCTTTATGGATTGAGTGAGGAGGAGATTGGGATTGTGGAAGGCTCCATTTCAAGAAATTAGTAATTAGATGAAATATTCTTTATCCAAATTAGATTATAATTCAATTTTAGGTTTAGGAAGTATTGACTATGAAGAGGATCAAGTCTTTGATTTATCTAACCTGGAATTTGCAACACCAGATGGGGTAGTATTATTTAGATTAATTTTGCATAGGATTAGCTCACAGAATGAAAGAGATGTAAAGATAATACTACCCGACAGTGAAAGTGGTAAGTATAATGTGCGTAGATACTTAGTCCATATAAATATGTTTAGCGGTTTAGATCTTTCTCTACAAATAAAAGATAAAATTTACCATTTGACAGGTAAGTTTTTACCAGAGGAAAAGAACAGCCTAACCCACACATCAATCATTGATACACAAAAATATGATCTAAAAACCAAGATGAATGACCTAGTCTTTGTACTAGTAAATTTTTTAGAGGAGAATGGTCTTATTAGGAAAAACAAAGAAACTTTATACCGCAATGTTTTTGAGGAAGCCTTTTTAAATCACCGTAATCATTCAAATCCTAATAAGGAATACGCCTATTTTTGTGCCCAATCTCAAGTATATCAAAAAACGAAACCAAAAATTGTAGTTGCTATTGGTGATTGCGGGGTAGGAATAAAGCGTAGTTTGAATACCCATTATAATTTTGAAAACGACGAGGAAGCCATTAAGGCGGCAATAATTGAAGAGAAATCAAGGTTCGCACATAATGAAGATCGTGGAGGGGGAGCAAGGTTTATTTTTGAAAAATGTAGGGATTTAAAATTACACTGTTGCTATAGGTCTGGTACAGCAGAAATCAAACGATTAAAAGGTGATCAAAACTTTAAGATTCAAAAGACCCCGTTTTATCCTGGGACCCAAGTATTTTTGTGGAACTGATTTGTAAGAGAATAGTATAAACAATATATTCTCTTTCACTATAATGGTAAATCAGAAGATTCTATGGAAATCCCTTTGAAAAAATTATTTGGTGCCCAATTAAATGATGTTGATAAAGCACAAGATCAGGATTATCCACTTTTACATAAAAAGTTAAAAAGTATTGGTAAGGAGAATGTAATAACACTGAATGCCAATGGCGTAAGTTATATTGGCTATTCATATGCAAAACAGACAATCAGAAAAGTTTTGTCGAACCTTATCACAGACCAATATAGTTTTTATTGTATATGTTTAAGGTATGATGAGTCGGATTATGAAAAGGTTTTTGATGGTTTAATTTATGCTTTAAATCAAAAAGGGTATTCTACATTTTTAGTTAGTGAAAGTTTTCAGCAGCCTCAGATATTAGGTTATTTATCATCTTCTGATCCTCGAGATTCAAAAAAAGAAATTAGTAAAAAAAAGAAGCAAAGATCTGTATTAGAATATATACTCAAGCAAAAGGAAGCTTTTACTAATGATATTGCTGAAGCTGTAAATTTGAAGTTGCCTTACACAAATAGGATCCTCAAGAATTTGGAGGATAATAGATTAATTACGAGAGTCAAAGAGACTAGTCCTTCAGGAGGTCCTATCTATATGAACAAGTCAGTTTTCGTCTAATTTGACTTAATTCTGATTTTCTTATATAATAAAACAGAAATCCATGCGTTAAAGCACTGGATTATTTTTTTAAACTCTGATTTACTAACTAATTAAAACAGAAATATTCAGCGTTATGAGTTCTGATAAATTATCACTTAGTGTATTAATTGAGGATGATCAAGTTTTTGAGGAGGAGTACGTTTCTAAACAAAAACTCAAGGTTATCCTAAACAAGGCAAAGGCAAAACTAAATATTGATCTCGAAGATCGAACTTTAAGAAGGGAAGATGGAACCCCTCTTGAAGATCTTACCCAAACTATTGAGGAGACCGGTATTCGAGATGGTGAAACACTTAGGCTATTTGAAAAAGTGAAAGATAAACCAGATCGAGATAAAGGGTTTGCGTAACCATGGAGACTTACAGATGGCATGAATCTAGGAAAAATCTCTTTAAGGCAGAGAAAAGTACACTAAAAGAAGGTTTAGAAGGGATATTTGAACTTTCGAGTCTTGAAGAAAAGAATGGTAGGATTGTCGTATCGGGACGTTTAGAGTTTGATGAAAATAAATACCAAACTCTAAGAATAGTTTTTCCGACCAAATATCCAGCAGCTCCGCCTAAAGTTTTACCAATAGATAATGGTAATGTAAAACATTTTAATAAGGGTAATCAGTACCAGGATGGGGCCATGTGCTTAATGCGAACCGCTGACTGGAATAGTAAAACCCATAACGTTGGTCGGGTTTTGAAGAGATCACAGAAATGGCTTTCTTCAGTTCATTCAGAGGAAGGGTTTTCCCCAGATGAGATTGTAGACGAAGCCACTGCCCCACTTAAGCAGGTTGGACAAGTACTTTTACCAGAGGATTTTAATTTCCCAAGTTATGCTAGGACGGGGAAATTTGTTCTTACACAATTTAAGCCTAACTATTATATCCTCGAAACTAATGTCTTGCAAGACAAGACATTTGGTTTACAAGTAGGCCAGGAAGTCTTCAAATGGTATAAGTTTGATAATGGAATTACGTTCAAAAATTTATTTGAATCATCTAATGGGAAAAAACTATTTAAAATCCTAAAAAATAATTTTGGTGAAGATTTCAATCAGGGAGCCATACCAAATATTGGTTTGTATTTACCGGATGATCCTAACCCGTGGCACTTCTTTAAAACTGCTAGAAATCAAAGAGGAGTACAATTAAATTATTTGTTGTGCCGGAATATTGACCGAGAGCTTTACCATCGCACAAAAGATCTGTTCGATGATCAAATTTTAAAAGATAAAAAGGTTACAGTAATTGGGATTGGAGCGATAGGAAGTGAAGTTTCGAGGTCACTTGCAAGAAACGGGGTTGGTAATTTTGATTTAATTGACAAAGATACTTTTGAGATAGGCAATTCCGTACGGCATGCCGCTGATCTATTTTATATTGGTGAGCCTAAGGTTCAAGTTGGGAAACGTCTTATATTAAGATCTAATCCAAATATTAATGTTAATTGCTATCACGTAAATGTTTTAGATGACGATGGTCTGTTAGAAAAAAGTCTTTCAAGTAGTGATCTTTGCTTGGTACTTACAGCGGAAGATTCTGTAGACTATATGATCAATGATTTATATACTCCCCAATTTGATATACCATTTATTTTTGGCAGAGTTTCGCAAGGGGGGTTTTCAGGTTCTATACAGGTTGTGAAATACCAAGAAACTCCTTGTTTAAGATGCTTAGCGAATCAAAACCTTGATACGTTACCAAAGCCTGATGGAGAGTTTGAATTAAACGAACTCTCTCCGGAATATGGGAGTTGCTCGAGTCCGCCTTTACCAGGCTCAGAAATTGATACTAAAGAGATTGCACTTCAAGCAAGTCGTATTGCATTACAGGAATTACTTAGTGAAGAAGAATCGACTTATCCTTCTTCAAATGGAAATCAATATTATTGGCATGGGCCTATGGGATCAAAAGAAATGAAACCTTTTAAGTGGGAAATCACCAACCATGAGCTAGACGCAGAGTGTAATATATGCAGTACTCAGGAATAATCTTTAACAAACAAGTCCTAGAGCTCTTCGAAGCAGAAATCCGGAAATTTGGCTTGAAAGAAACAGGAGGAGTTTTGTTAGGTGCCACAAAAAAAGATATTGTACATGTTAAGAAAGCTAGCGATGGAGGTCCAAAAGCTATTCATAGAAGGGAATACTTTAGAGCTGATCCTGACTACATTGATATGTTTTTGGAAATGGAGCTAGCAAATTCGGCTGAAAATATAAAGTACTTGGGAGAATGGCACTCACATCCCCAAAAAATACCCAAACCCAGCTATAAAGATATATCATCTCTTTTAGAGATTGCATCATCACATAACAATTTTGCTCTATTGGTAATAATTGGAGCAATCGATTTTAATACTGAAGAAATTTATAGGCAATCATGCTCATTAGTTTCAGAGACAGGAAACAAATTTTATGAGTTAGAATAAGAATTATTCTTTACCTTTTAACAGAATAATGCACCTGCTAACACTGCAGAACTGTCCCGCCTATTGATTTAAAATTCACCTTACTAGCATTCCACATGCGTTTATATCTAAAACACCTAAACGGGAAATTTATACCTTCACTATGTCAAGTAAATAACGTAAAAAACTTGACATTCTTAAAGATTAAATACTATATTTATACAAGCTGTTGAAAGGCCATTAGCATAACTAGGTATTATGAGTACTGCAAAAAGAATAAAAGACAAAGTTTCCTCCTTTGACGAAGGAACCACATTTAAATATGACCAGCTCGGCATAGATAATAGCGAATATGGGGCTGCAACCAAGGCCATCGAGCGGTTGATATCCAAGGGTGTCGTAAAAAGGATTTCCAAAGGTCTATTTTATAAGCCCAAGAAGTCGTTGTTTGGCGATTTAAAGCCCAATGAAGAGCAGCTGCTCAAACCCTATATGTACGAAGGTAACAATCGTATTGCTTATATCACCGGTTTATCCTTGTACAATCGAATGGGGCTTACGACCCAGGTGCCCAAAACCGTTACTCTGGCCTGCAATAAAAAAAGGATCAATACAAAGATCGATAACCTGAAAATAAAATCGGTCAAAAGTTACGTAGATCCTACGGACAAGAATATCCGTTTCCTAGAGATTCTGGATGCCATAAAGGATTTTAAGAAAATTCCAGACCTTGATATCGATAATGCTATCAGGCAACTCCAAAGCCGCATCAATGATTTGAGTACACCCGATAGAAATACGCTAATTACCTTTGCCTTGCAATACCCTCCCCGGGTTCGCGCGTTGCTGGGAGCCTTGCTTACCTACCAGGAGTTCAATAACACTTTTCCAAAATTGAAGAATAGCTTGAATCCCTTATCGAGTTATGAATTCGGTAGTCTTGGCAATAGCTTACCTACAGCTCAAAACTGGAATATTGTTTAGATGAACCTACACGAAGACGCCGAAACCTTTCGGGATGCCATAGCAATCAATAATGGATTTTTTTGATATTGATGTACCAATCGTGCAACCAAAGCAAGTTTAGACAGCTACCACACATAGATAGTTTTCGCAGTTTTTGTATGTTTACCCCTCCTCCATTACCGATATTAAAACCCGATTATTTAAATAAATAATTTATTAAATCCCGAAAGTTTAATAAATTACCTTAAAAAGGTAGCTTAAATGGCAAATTTTTTAGATGACATGCCGGAAGTATTCGTCTCCCATACGGATATTTCTTCCCAGGTATCACAGGCTGTATCAAGCGGAGAACTTAAAAAGATCGGGTCCCGCCTATACACGAAGAATCTGACCGATGATCCAGAAGTTATTGTCAAACGGCATTGGGTCAATCTGCTATCAGAATATTATCCCGATGCACTCATTGCCGACCGGACGGCATTGGAAAATAAACCGGCGGAAGATGGTTCGGTTTTTATCGTCTCATCCAAAAAGCGTATAACGGAAATTCCCGGCTTGATTTTCAATCCGCGTAAAGGACATGACCCGTTAGAAAGCGACCGTCCTTTTATTAACGGACTCCACATTAGCTCCGAACCCAGAGCCTATATTGAAAACATGCGCCCTTCCCGAGCCCGCAAGGGATCGGTTCCAAGAACCCTTCGACAAGAAGAGATAGAAGAGCGCTTGGATAAACTCTTTCGGGTGCGCGGCGCCGACCATGTCAATAGTATCCGCGACCGAGCCCGAGAAATTGCCCAACAGCTGGATATGCAAGAAGAATATGAAAAGCTTGACGATCTTATTGGTAGCCTGCAGGGCACGCGCGACTCCAATATTAAATCAGATGTCGGTAAAGCCCGGAAATCTAAAAAGCCGTATGACCCCGATCGCGTAGATCTGTTTCTCAAACTTTTTGAAGATCTGTCGGATTTTGCTCCTCACACTCGTTCTGCGTCCAACCTTTCGCAGGACAAACGAATAAACCTCTCATTCTTCGAAGCCTATTTCTCCAATTTTATTGAAGGAACCGAATTTGAAGTAGATGAGGCGGCCGATATCGTTTTTAACAACGCGATACCAGCTGAGCGTCCCGAAGATGCCCATGATGTAATGGGGACCTTTCGGATTGTTTCCAACTACTCGGAAATGGCAAAAACACCCGAGAATTTCGACGAGTTTATTGCCTCGTTAAAGAATCGGCATTCTACCGTGATGGCTCTGCGGAAAGACAAAAAACCTGGAGAATTTAAAACCAAAACGAATGTGGCCGGCAGCACTCAGTTTGTAAAGCCTGAGCTAGTCCCGGCTACCCTGGAACGTGGATTTGAAATTTATCGCGGTTTGGAATACCCCTTCCAGAAAGCGGTATTTATGATGTTCCTGGTTAGCGAAGTGCATCCGTTCACGGACGGCAATGGTCGTATAGCTCGCATCATGATGAATGCAGAACTCGTTGCCGCCGATCAACAAAAAATTATTATCCCCACGGTTTACCGTAATAACTACTTGGCTGCCTTAAAAGCTTTAACTCACAACCAGCAATCAGATGCTTTGATCCGAACCCTCGACTTTGGTCAAAAGTATGTGCAAGCTATCAGTTGGGACAATTACGATGAAGCACGAGCTCAGATGGAAGCCACCAATGCCTTTATGGATCCAACCGAAGCTGACCAGGAGGGTATTCGGTTACGCCTGCCTTACTAGTTCCATACATATGCCTTAAGTCCCGATAGTTTAAATTAATCGCATATTAAAACCCGAAAGATTAATTTTATTAACTCGCGCCCTTTGTTAAACCCTGATTCTTACTCTTAAAGAGTAACAGGGAAAGACCCGTTAGGTGGGAACACTTCTATTCTAAAATTTAGAGTTTTAAGTAAAGAAATAAGCGGTGTAATAAAATGGCGGGCTGTACCTACACACCTATTTTGAATAAGTACTTTTAGATTTGTCTAAAAGTTCGCTTTTAAAAGAGCCTGAATCAATAAATACAATTTCTATTACCCAATCATCTTGGGGATCTAAAATTCTTTCCGGATCATCACTATCATAAGTCACCGTCGTGTCGGGCATAGCTGGAGAAAAATCCTTATAAGTTTCAGAAAACCTTTCTTTCACGACCAATTTTTGATCATCTAGATAATTAACTAACCAAACCTTTTTTGCTCTTGATGTATCTTTTCTTTCCGGTTCCCCTAAAATAGGGTCAATGAATGTATTGTAAACTTTCAGGGTATCTGCGTTGAAAACTATTCTTTTTAAATCATCACTTGATGAAAGTTCTTTGTGCCAAGTACCTTGCAAATATTTTTTTAATCCTGCAGCTTTTTGTAGCTCCGGATTTAAATCAATGTAGTTTTTTACTGAATCAGATTCTAAATCTTCAAATTTTATTAATTCTCCGCTTTTACTGTAGGTCAGCCTCTCTAAAATTTTTTCTTCTGATCCAGTTCCCTGATACTTCACAACAACTTTTTTCTCGCCACCTTCATATCGATTTGTCACTTCCTCCCTAACCTCTTTGCCACAAGAACTGATCATTAACAAGGAAAAAGCCAGTAGATAATAAAATTTCATTACCGTGTATTCGATTTAAAATTTTGATCTTTTAGGTGTAGCGACATTCCTCACGAAAAAATGTTTCTCTTCTAAATAATTAACGGAGAACTAAAAAGCCAAAAATTGGCAAGTTAAGGGGGGGTTAAGGCGGATTAGTCACATTTATTGTTTGAAATTCAAATAGTCTCGAGACCGGCTTATAAGTTTACAAAACTTATTATATTCGTGATCAATTTTAATAAATGATTTTATTTCCCTGACTTCACCATCTTCGTCTATATGACGTTCTGAATCCTCAAAATACTCAGTAGTTTTATCAGTGGTAAATTCTGTAATAATTCCGATATTTTTTAGTTTTAAGGCCCAAGTTCCCAAAACTGAACCGAGATTAACTGGAGATATATAAACCTGTTCATTCTTATTCCAATTAGAGTCAATCCATTTTTTATCTAACTCTAATTCAAAATCATCTTGGCCTTCTTCAAACTCTTTTGCACAATGTCTTTCAAATTCTATTAATTCCTGATCTGATAAGGATTCAGCTGCTTGAAATATCCTTTCTTCTTCCTCTGTAGCAAAGCGATTTTCTAAAATTAATTCCGATGTCAATAACCCAATAATTGCAGGTCCAAGATCCTTAGAAGCAGAAAAAGCTACCCTTCGATATGCTTCAAATAATATTTTACTTTTATTATCATCTTCTAGAATTTTTTCCAATTTATCATTTGTGAAAATTCGATTCTCAAAGTCGTCTGCTTCAATTTCTTCTTTATATATTCCTAAGAAAGTGTAGAAAAACCGTAATGATCGATATCTAGAATAACGGTATAAAACTGACTCCTTAAACTTGTCCCAAATTTTATCAAGTGCTTTTCCAGTTGCTTGGGAAATTATTAACGAACTAGTCTCTTCCATGAATTAATGAATATTTTATATGTGCCTAATAGCATTGTGCTTAAAGAGCTCGCGAAAAGAAAATTAAATTGATAAATAACGAATGGAGAGCTGAAAAACCAAAAACGGGCAAATAATAGGCGAGGTCCGCTCCCTTAAATGCACGAGATATATTACCGGTTTAAATTCAATAAATCTTCACAAGAAATAGCCGATTAAAACTCCAATTCCGAGAAAAATGAGATATATCGTCCATTTGGCTAAGTTTTCAGCCAATTCCTCCCAAAATTTTTCTTTGAAAAGAGGAAATAATTTTTCGAACCATGTTTCTCTATATTCTCTTAAAACTGTTTCCCTTTTTGGGTTAGACCTTTAACTATGACACCATCTACTCCAGTGTTATGATCCTTAGTAAAGGCTTCAATTAGACCATCTTTTTTCATTTCAAAAGCTTTATAAGTGACTGTCTTATCTTCATATCCCTGTATTTCAAGGTTTTGGTTATTTTTATAAAGCTCTTCTTTATCCATAGCATCAATATGCTGCAAGATTTCTATCTCTAAATCTTCGTCTTCAGACATATCTAGTCATTTTGTTTTTTGTCATATAAAGCTAAGATATTTTCCATTGCCCTTTTTTCTCTCTCGGAAATTTCAATATCTCTGTATGAACTCTTCCCTTTAAGTCTGATTTTTGCTTCGTCCGCATTGGCAATGGCCCGTACTGCTTTGTCTAATTTACCTTGAACAGATGTTTGGTACGTTTCTTTTATACCAATGCTTGTCGTTTCACGATTGACTCGATTTGAAATGTCATTAAACTCAAAGCGTTCACCATCAGCTAAAACAATCATAGAATTTATGAAGAGCCAATCAGAGGCGCTGTAGGTTTTATTGAGAATAAGATTCAGGTTATTCTCTTTTTCAATAAGAATAAGAGATAATTCATTATCGGACTTCTCATTTCCTGTGGAAGGGTCTCGATAAATAGTCCTTCCTTCCATTTCATCATGAATTGCCAATAATTTATCTTCAATTGATAAAGAAGGGTTGTCTTTCAGATCTGCTGGTACGTCTGGGTCTTCCTCGAAAGAAAATTCATCTTCAGTTAATTGACGGAATTTTTTACGTAGAGCGCCTTTATCATTTTTATATCGTTTTCTTCGCTCGTTTCCTGATAACTGACCAATGGAATACCAGACATTGCCAGATTCATCGTCTTTATCTACTTCAGCAATTGCAAATGTGCTATCTAAATTCCAACCATAGTGTTTAACTGAAAGCTCATCTGAATTATCAATAAAATCTGGTTCACCCAAGTTTTTAATATATTGGCTCTGTTTATCTCGAATTTTTTTTATGCGCTCCATCAAATTTTTTGATTCTAATTTGGTTCGATCTATTGTGGGATAACGTGTAGCAGCAACGAGTGAATCCTCAATAAAACGATATTTTCTAGCATATCTTTGGCCATTAATTGTTTCTTCATAGTAAATCCCTCCTAATTTCCACTGAATTAACTGACCTGTTTCTGAATAGTGAACTTCTTCTCTTGAACTTCCCCATTCAACATCAAGCCAATCTTGGCCTTGAACTTGGGTTACAAATAGGAAAACAAATAATGAACTTAAGAGTACTTTTCTCATGACGATCATTTATTGATTTAGCTTTTAGGTAGTATAACGACCTTGCCCATAAGGTGCACATACATAAATGTTGAATTAGCAACTAACGAAAGAGGAGCTTTAAACCAAAGAGCTGCAACCAGTAGACGAGGTGTCCCCTTAATGCGCGAACTAGTTATAAAAATCATGTTTCATTTAAGATGTCTAGTAGGCTTTCTTGAGGCACTTTTTCAATATTTTCCCATCCAAGTAGACTAAGTATAATTCTTTCAAAAACAGCTTTAAGCCTTACTTTTTCCTTAAATAGTAGATTATTGTCTATGTCAGTATTTGAATGGAAAAGTTTATTTCTAAGGTCTATAAAATTCAAATCATCGTCTAATACATATAGATCTTTCCATTTAACCTGAAATTGAGATAATATCTCTTTCAAACTTTGTTTAAAAGAAGGGCGGTTTAGCCCCAACAACTTTTCATAAAGTAGTTTCCTTGTCTCTTTATCATCAATATATTCTTTTGTTAAATCTTTGAATAAAGCACGGTATTCATCAAAACTTATATTTGATTCTTCAGTGAATATTTGACTTCTGAATTTATTTGGATAGGCCTTACAGATTTCATCTTTAAGCTTTTCTAAGGCAAAAAATAACATACCGAAAGCTGCCTCTATATACTTTACTTCTAGAGCAGATAAATAATAATTGATCGGCGAAATAAGATCTAAGCCATTATTTAAATACTGTTGAAATTGTGGAAATGTCTTATTCAAAAATTCTCGCGAATCGCTGATATCAACTATAAACCGGTGATGGGGAACTTTCGGGTCTTTTGACCTCTCATAATTCTTGATAAAGATAATAGCCCTATCGTCTAGCTCTATTACATACTTATACCAAACTGAACGTCTCCTTTGAAGTAATGAAAATTGCTTCTCAATAATATTGACGATTGGATCACTAAGCTTAATCAATTCTTCAGGAGAAAAATGTTTATTTGGTTCAAAAACAAGAGCATTTTGCGATGTCTCAATAATTGCTGAATTATCCCTAAACTCATATACGTCCTTAATTTTTTGTCTTTTAAAAGATATCAGACCTGGAAAATCATGATTCTTCAATAGAGGATTCTCATATTCGACATCTCCTGTTTCTTCATTTAGTTTATAACTGTTAATGTAATGCCAGTAAGAATTTGGTTTAGTGAAATGATAATGGATCTTAGGATTTTCAATATCGTTTGAATAACTATTAACCATTCTCAGATTATCTATTTCAATTGAGATATGATCATAGGTTTGAACTATATCTCTTCCTCCTGACATCAATGGGATACTAGGAATACTAATAATGTCAAAAGAAATATCTCGATTGGAATCCTTGGGGGAATAAACTTTCAAACTTTTTTCTTTAATCCCTGGGAAATACAGTTCAGAAACTTTATCGAAATGGGTTTGATTACCTATTAGCTCACATTCTAATAAACCTTCACTCAAATAATCAAAAGTAACTTTAAACCTTATATTCTCAGCGGTCTTATCTCCATTGGTAACATTAAATAGCCGATCTATCTCTTGGATGAAAGGTTTATTATCCATTGCTAGAAATTTTTACCTAACGACCTTGCGAATAAGCTGCATACGTATTACTGCTTATTTGGCAACTAACGAAAGAAGAGGCTTAAAACCAAGAGCAGCATAGAATTGGCGAGGCATGTCTCCTTAATGCGCGGGGTAGGTGGTTGTTAATTTTTCACTTTCTTCTGCTGGAGAAACGTTTTTATAATATTCTTTAAAATGGAAAACAGTTTCTGCGATTACAATAAAAGTAAAATATGAAAGTGATAATACAATAGCTGAGTAGATATAATTAGCTGATGAATGAGTAATTTTTATTACGCTAAATATTAACATCAAAGCTAAAGATGTTATCAATATTGCAAAAAGCTTATAAATTAGGTGTAAAATAAATTCTGAAATGATAATTTCTATAGTGGAGATATTTAGCTGTTTAAAATATTCCTCTATTCTTACTGTTGAAGCAATTATCTTATAAGGACATTCATCTGTTGAATTTATTTCTTGGCTATCGAAAATTGTGTTTGATGGTCGTTGGATAATTTCCCAATCCTCTTCTTCAAGAAATGGATAATCATATAATTTAATGCTTTCAAGATGCTTGATAGCTCGATCTAAGATAGGTTTAAGTTCAAAGTATCTATTAGGTATTTCATGTAATATTTTTGTGAACTTATCTACTTCTCTCTGTATTTCTATATACCAGTCTTTAAGGTCAGATTGAATTGTTTGAAATCTAAAAAAGAAAAATCCAATAAGGATTGCTCCTATTGTACCGGTGATAGAAGAGATTATTTGCAAGTAGCTATTGAGTGTCCCAAAACTAAAACTAATTGTTATTAAACCTAATTTTTGAAGCTTTTGTAACAATTGTGCAACCAAATAGCACAAAAACAGAAACACTGGCAATCCAGTAATTTGGATCCAAGTTTTTAAAAAGAAAACTCTTATTACCAATCTAATTTTTTCTACCATGTTAATCTCTTGAATTTCAACCACCTAATGGCATCGCGCATAAAGTGCAAGCACCAACGTTTTGAAATTGTTTACAAATGAAAGAGTAACTATAAAAAGAGAGGTTGGCAAGAATAGGCAATGCCTGTCCCATTAATGTGCGGTTATGTCCAAACTCATTCATTTTCAGCATCAGGGAAAATTTTCGGCATTGTTTCCCTTACCAAATTGTCTACATACTTAAAATATGGAACTGAGTTTGCTTTAGCATGATAGTATTGGGATTGACCTTGGATAAAAGGTAGAGCAGTGATCAGTTGATCAGATTCTGGTTCTACTTCAAACTGGTTATCATCATTTAAATGTAGGCCTTGAATTGGTATTTCAGTATCTCCATGAATTTTCCCCTTCTGCGCATGGCTATATGCATTTCTAAGCTTTTCTCTAATTTGGTGCAGTTTGTCTTTTTGACCCTCTGTGATTATGTCTTTTTTGAATGATAACTCAATTGTGTCATGGAGGTTTTTATCATCGTGCTTTTCAAAATTTGGTTTTAACCACTTAGCGAGATTGTCAACACTAGGAGTATCGTGATCGGATTCATCATAGTTGTCAAATGCTTCTTTATATCCTAAGCAATTTTTTAAAAAATTTTCGAGCATATGATTTATGAATGTGATAGCAGCTTGATGTAAACCAAAAATTATACATAAGCTTGCTTCGTGCCTCAAAGTGTCTATTTCAGGCCACCCATATGGTGTTTGAAAAGCCTCACGTACTTTTGGATAATTTTCTATAATTTCATCTTCACGAGAATCGAGTATCTCATTTAGCTCTTTTTGAATTTGTTTCTTCTCTTCTTCATTCATAGCTGAAAGTTTGGATATAACCTCGTTTTATACATACAGTTCAAATACTATTCATTGTCATCCTTACATGCAATATTGCCCTTCAATTTTTCTAAGAGGGTTTAGCATCATATTCTTTATACTAGCGGGGCTCTTCATGTAGTACAAATAACACTTACACATAATATTATCTATCTATATTCCCTTCCTCAGAAATACTCTTCTCATTAGCACTTCTTGTTTCTTCTTTTCCCATCCTGTCCCAATCTCTGGCAGCTTATTGCAGGCTATTCCAGCCCATCCCGGGGTATTTTTCCTAATTTAAAATAGTGTTACGTTAGCATCGGTGATTGCCTAAAATGATACAATCACGACAAATTAACCAAGCCGGGACCGATGCCTGAACATTTGCCAGATACCTTAGAAACCCAGCAACGCGATTTTGCTACCACGCTCCAGGAAATGCAAGATGGCATGCCTATTTTCGGGCGCATTTCCGGTAGAACCGATGACTTTATCGACGTCGAAAAGGACATTCCGTTCAATATTCGATCTCCTTTTAACGTGGCCAAGGCCATGTGTCGCCTCCAGCCCGGCATCTATACCCTGCATACCGGTGCCGACCAGGATATCGAAATTAATTTCCGGATTGACGGACCCAATAAACACGCTGAAGTAGCTGCTGATCTGTTCGAGCAACCAATGGGCTCCAGGGAGACCAAAGATGAGGACTATTACAGCAATCGTATTCTTCGGTTGGAAGGAGAACTTCACGATGCGGACCGTAAGATCCGCCAGCAGGTCGATGAAATTATGAATCTGAAGCGGGAACTTGCCGAGGACAAAACCACGACCTTACTCACCCATCAGAAAGAGCTGGGCGACCTGAAAGAGTCCCACCGCAATGAGATCGACCGCCTCAAAGAACTTCACCGAACAGACCTCAAAGACCTTGAAAAAGAGCTCGGAGAACTGGAAAAGGTAAAATTCCGCATGGAAATGGAACAGCGAGCGGGCGGCCGTGATGCCGGAAGTCGCATGTTAGATATGCTTGAGGAAAATGCGCCATTGTTTTTTAGCGTCATCTCAGGACTCTTTGCCCAACGGACCGGTGGCGGACAAGACCAACTATCTGCCGAACAAGCCAATGCTTTAAAAGCCTCGATAGCCAACAGCATACAGGCCAAACAAAACTCTTCCCTACCCCAACAAGATGCCCTCCTCAACAACGAAGCCGAACAATCCAAAGGTGCCGGGGAGGAGACTCCTCGGCACCTTCCCGCCGATATGCCCAGCCATCTGGAGCCGCAAGGCGGAGACGTAGAGGGCCCTACTCTTAACGGCAGTTTTACTCCTCCAGCTGTCAATGGACACCACCAGCCAAACATAACCCTTTAGTTATCATACCCATCTCTGCCATGAATCCTGATCATATCCCCTTACTCAAAATGGCCCTCGAATATCTAGGCGACTACCCGCAGCCCTACGGACGCTACGCAAAACGCATCAAATCACAACTGGCACTGATGCAGTCTTATGGACGCCCGATTACGATACAGGATTGGACACGCATGGCTAAACTACTTTCTGAAGAAGCGATAAGCAGGGATATAGGAGCCGAACGCATTGCAAAAACCGTATATCCCCTTGTGGATGGATTAGGGCAACACGCTACTACGCTTGCCTATATCCCTGCCCCTTTCGCTACCGACCAGCTGCTACGCTTCAGCGGTATCACCGTGAGCAATCAGATCAAAGCGCTCCTCACAGAAATCATTATTGAATTGCAAAAACTGGTCACGTCCAACGGACCCAAACCATAATCAACAGCTATGCCAACCATTACCCAACAAACTGTTACGAGCCTTCGGGATAATATCTACAAGGAATTGGATGACCCGGGAATAACGACTATCACACGCTCCCGTCAATTCGCAGGTGTACTTATCAGTTTGGGCGACCTTGACCCAAAATTGGCAAAGCGCCTGGGTAATGTAACAACCCGTAATCCCGAGCACGGCCTGCAACTTTTACTTGACTATATCACCTACCGCTCTTGAGCAGCCATTATCCTCATATCACCCCTTCCCGAAAAGCAGTCACTACCGACGGTTTAGTGATGAGCAATAAGGCGGCAGCAAATCCCACACACGGTAATGCTGCCGCCCCTATTTTTTCCCAGCGCCGGACATATCCGGGCATTAACCATGTACTCGGGCTAGCCTCCGGACTTGTAACGAAATACACCGGCCACGAAGACCTTCGGAAGTTGGCCCTTTCCATTACTCGTCGCATACGCCCCAACCGAGACACCGGACTTCCTAACCTTCGAAATACCCAACAGGTTGCCGAGGCCCTGTACCGATGGATAACCCACAATATCAACTACGTTCGGGATCCCTGGAACATTGAACGCATTCAATCCCCGGATGTAACGCTCAAACAAAAGGCGGGTGATTGCGACGATCACGCGATATTGTCGGCCGCGTTGCTACAAACCCTGGGCATTCAAACTGGATTTCGGATTTTAAGCCGAACCGGGCGAAACTACGATCATATCTATACCGTCTTTCGCTCCCCCGATGGATGGAAATCTTTTGATACGACCGTAGCCAAATATCCTGGGTTTGCCTTCGATGAAACCCTTATCAAAAAATCTAATCATCTCCTCAACAAGATGCCTAATCATTTAGGGATTGATCCGATTACTGCTGCAACGGCTGCAACCACGGCTCTGCAAACAGGCATCACCATGAAAAGCATGTTTTCAAAATGGTTTGGCGCCAAGGATAAGGACGAGCGCATCCAGCGCGGAAAATGGCGAGACTATCTGATGGCCCGAGGCGTTCGATCGGATGTTATTTCATTTTCTCAAAAAGATAACGCCGTGCTCCAACAGTACGCTCAAGTTATCCAAAATTACGGACAGCCAGCCGTTGACTACCTGAACAGATTTGGTAGTCTGGACAACAATTTTTTTGCAGACCAACAGCAACGAACAACCAAGAAATGGCTCCTCTACGGCGGGCTATCGGTAGGTCTAATCGCATTTACCGGCGCCGGATATTGGGCCCTTAACCACTCCTGACCTTTATGAGCAGTTCGTACATACAACCAGTAGCGATAACAAGCGATGATGATCAGTTGATCATTACAAACAACCTGACTAGTCCAAGTGGATTTGCCGGATGGGAACAAGATGATCCCTGCCGGTATGCCAACCAAAGCTGCCGGGGCAAGATGTTTGGGGCATTAAAGAGGTGCCGGCGGAAACGCGAAAAATCGCAAGCCCTCTGCAAAGCCCACGAGCGCAAGCTGGCCGAAAAGAAAACCATGGAGCAGGAGAAACAGCAGCTCATGACGGCCCTTCAGCATAACGTGACCGATACCGCGGAAAAACAGCAGACGGCTTCTACGGCCATGATAGCGGGAGCCGCCGTTGGTGGCGTAGCCATCCTGGGAACGGCCATTTTGCTTATTGCCAAAAAGAAAAAAACTAACTCTCAACCTGCGTAACCTGCCACTATGAACAGCAGCTCTTTCGATCAAATTGATTTCTTGCAAACCACCCGACCGTTTAACTATAGCTTAACAAGTCCCTCACTACCTCCTACGAGGTCCACCACCTCAAAGAAAACCAAGTTTGGCAGCATTTTAAATGACCTGTCAAGCTTTCTTACGACTGCGGCCGATACGGCCGTAACCGTTGATGGGGTGATCAATGGAGGTAACAATAACTCTGGACATCCAGGACTTACGCCTGAGCAGCAAATGGCGCTGATGCAATCCCAGAAATCCAGTGGAGACAGCATGACATCTATCTTACTCATTGGCGGCGTAGTGGCCGTTGGGGGAACAGTCATGTACACCTTATTAAAAAAGAAATCCTAATATGATCGAAGTCACTTATCCCGCCCATCCGGTAGGAATTTCTCATTATCTCGATGGCCATATTCCCAACGGCCGCTATCCAAACCCCTCCCCATCGGAAGAAACGATCTACCTGCAACCGGCTATCCAGGTGCAGGAAATCCCCAAAGGGGCCGAGATTAAATCCTCCGAAAAGCAATCAATCTGCCAGCGGCTTTCCGGTCCTCACCCCACCGGTGAGATCCGGGAATGGTTTAGCCGGAACAGTAAAACCTTAGGATGGATTGCTGGCGGATACATCGGATTTCGAATCTTAACCAGACGAAGATAACATGACACAGACCATACACTCCGCATATAGCGATCACGGGCTAGGCTCGGCCGGCATTACAGGAAATATTATTAGCTCTGAGGCAGGTGAAGTTCGCATTATCGGGCGGTATCCGGAGCGCGGACTACCCAAAAACGGGGTGCCCTTTTCCGTTGATATTGAAATCGACCGGTACCGCAACATTTGGAATTCGTTTCTGCTTATATCATGTCCGGATGCTGTAATAGCCGCTCTCGATCCACAATCCCGAAAGATATTGGCCATATCCCGCATCCTGACCAGCATGTGGGACGGATGCCGTGGGCAAACGCGACTGGTCTTCGGGCGATCGTTTCGCCCGGACCGCAATCACCCAGTCATCTTTGAGCTGCATCCCAGCAATGTTACGGAAACCAATATATCCGAGGCCAAACCGCTTGCAGCCTCTAAGGTTATGACGCTGGATTTGGATATCGACCAAGGCCAACAAAGCGGGGTATATGCTCCTCCCACCGAACCGTGGTATCAGATTAGCTTGCCGAGCCCGCAAAGTGCATTCAACGGTGTCAACAGTACCCTCACCAAAGCATTGTGGCTGGTGGGCCTCGGAGCCGGAGCGTACTTCCTGGCTCCCCTCATGCCGGGTTTGCGTGATAGCATCAAACAACTATCAAAGAGCACACAGAAGGAGAAACCGGATGCATGAGTTAATTGAAGGCCGCGATTATCAGATTGTTGATGATGGCATGGGCGATCTTAGCAGCTACCTGCGTCAGACCGGCAAGAATGCGTTTCGCAAAGCCATTGGCCTTGCCGATCGGGCCTTAAGCGGCAAGAAAGGAAAAGCGGCTACGACCGCAATAATTATGGCCGATCTAACGACCGATAAAGAGGGGTTAAATACTGTCTACAACCGAAATGCCGAGGTGATCAACCAGTACTTCGAATATGTCGACCTGCAGGCGGTAAGTGATCTTGTGGGTCTTCAGGAAACCGTAGCAAGCAGCAAACCCGTAGCCGCACTCAAACACGCCGGCCTGCTATCCGTTGGCATCGCCATCGGCATTGCCGGACTCACCGTCATAAACCAACAACGATCTTCATCATGACCCTCAAAATAGGTGATAAAGGACCGCAGGTCATGCACCTGCAATCAGCATTGAAAGCTCTTGGTATCGAGCTCCCAAAATATGGCGTTGACGGCATCTTTGGCCCGGAAACGCAGGCAGCCGTCAAGCAAGCCCAACAACAACTGGGACTCCCAACCAGCGGCATAGCGGGTCAGGAGCTACTACAAAAACTTGGCATTAACCCGAAAGCCATAACCCAAGGGCCACCACCGACATCGGTAAACCACAAGGTGCTGCTTTTTGGCAGCCTGACTATTATCGCCATTGGAATCGCAATTAAAACTATCAGACGACAATAATATGGAATCAATGACTGCTCAGCAGCTTTCCAAGTTGAACATTAAAGGCATAAAAATAGCCCCGCCCTACGGACGACTGCTCGGTGAGCCCGAAAAAAATGCCGTAATCTTTATCTGGGGCGAAAAAGGAGCCGGTAAATCAACCATGAGTCTGGGACTGGCCGACGCGCTGGCCGCCCATGGGCGCATCGAATATATCCCCGCCGAAGAACATTTTGGCAAAACACTGGTCGACCGCGTGAAGCGACTGGGAGCTACCCACCGGAACCTCAATTTTACGAAGTGGAAATCCATTCAGTCCCTTAAAGAAATACTGCTCAAAAACCGGTCGTTCGGGTGCATCCTGGATTCCATCTCCGTCATTGATGCCAACGCGAAGGAAACCGTGGAACTAGCCCAGTGGTGCCGCGAAAACGGGATCATGTTTGTGATGGTTTCCCATGCCACCAAAGACGGGCAATACAAAGGCAACACCAGCATTGCCCACGAATGTGATATTGAAATCAAGGTTACCAAAGAAGGTGGCGCCGAAACCGAGAAGAACCGCTACCGGGAACTTACGGCCATTGCCGTGCCATTTACGGCCGCCGACCGAAAAGTGTCACCAAAACCTAAATCCTCGAAACAAGCGTCGCCCGACAACCGCGAAAACCCCGTAGATACTCCGTTTAAAATCACCCTCAAAAAATTAGACAATCTCCACAAAATTCGCTCCTGGAAACGCATCAACTCGATGTTCGGTAGCAAGATGCCCTGCTATGCCCCACGGCATTCCGGGGAATCTGAAAACGCCCACCTGTCGATTCGTTATACGGCCGACTATCCCAAAAAGCGATATATCATGGACCTGCTCCTCGATGGCCACCTGGAGTACCAAGCCTGTACCGAAGGTACTGGTGGCGGATTAAAAGCATGCTGGAAAAAATTGGTCAACAAATACGGCGACCTCGAGATCCGAATCTTCAAGCAAGATCACGCCAAAGTGGTACTGGGCGCCAAGGAATACAAGCGCCAGGAACGGGCCCTGGCCAAAAAGGAACCCAAACCTACCCCACCCAGCTCACCTCCATCGAAAACCAAAAAGCAACCTACCAAAAGCAAGCCTACCACTGCCGAGAAACAAGTCAAGACTGCGCCAAAAGAGAAAGACACTTCTTCTGATGCAGAAACCCGGCAACCCATCGACATTGAAGCGGCCAAAGAAAGCCAGGCCAAACTGGACGACTTCCTAACCAAAATACTGGGATAACCCTATGCGAGACAATCCGACTGTTACGCCTTTTGAAGACATTACAACCGAGGACTATCCCGGCATTTTTGGCGACTTCGATGAAGACGGGATCCCGAATGCCGACGATCCTAATCCACAACGAGACGGGGACACCGAGACTGTTGAGGAGACCAAACTCACCGAAGAAATTAAACAGCTGATTGCCCTTCGCGGGGACTACCAGCAGGCTTTGGATGAAGTAATAGCTTCGCTCAAAGACTTGCACCCGACCGCCACCGTCAAGGGCCGCGTGAAATCCCCCTATTCGGTCATCAACAAATTGCGGCGCAAGCGTACTAAAGCCGATATTAAGCAAGCTGGCACCGGCCAGCTCTATACCCAAGGCCTGACCGATATGGCCGGGTGCATGATTGTATTGGACGGACAAGCTGAGCTGGATCAGGTAGCCCAAAAAATTGCTTCAGGAACCATTGGCAACGTATTTGAACATGAAAATAAATACGCCAATCCGGTTGGCGGTTATCGGGCCCACCACTTTATTGTCATGGCTGGTCAAGAGGGAGATATCCCTGTTGAGGTACAGGTAAAGACCAAGCGTATGGCCCAAATAGCCAGTGCAGCTCACACCCCGTACAAAAATGGCGCCCTCAATACCCAACGAATGAACCATCTCACTGATCTGGCCTGGCAAGCGGACCAAGGGGATGAAGCTGCCGCAAATAAAATCGATGCTCTTCTGGACAACCCCACAAAATTGACAGAGCAACTAACCTCCCGCGAAAACCCTTCGAGTGAATTGCAGGCGCTCCAAGATTCTTTCACCCAGACGGTACAGAAACTGGCTCTGGCCTTTTCGCTCGATAAGTTTCCCAAGGAACATCGCGAGCAGGCGTTGAAACTATTTCGCGAACATGGGGAAGCGGTTGGCGTCGATTTCGACGAGGTATTTTCCGTCGCCCAAAAGAAATCGAAAAGCCCTGAAAAAAACGGCGACCAATCATACCAAGCCCCCGGAGATCGGCCGGGAGAAGCCGAATATGGAAGCAATTTTTCCGGCCTCCAACTTGAAAATTTTACTCCTATAAAACTTTCGAAATCCGAGCGACGCCGGGCCAACGAAGCGGCCCTAGCGGTCTTGGAAAAAGAAAATCGGGCCATCACCGAATCGGACCTGGACATTCTTCGCCGGTACACCGGAGCTGGTGGATTGGGGTACGGCGAGGACCGAACCGGCACTGAGCGCGGCCTACTCAACGAGCATTACACCTCCTACCCGTTAGTACAGCTAATTTGGAAGAAGCTTCAGGCTATGGGCGTGGAAGGCGGCAACATATTAGAGCCCGGGGCGGGCATTGGCAACTTTGCGGGATTCCTCCCCAATTCTGACCACTATCGCATGCTGATGGTAGAACGATCGGCAGTGAGCTCTCGCATTGCAAAATTATTGTATCCTACCCAGTTAGTCAGGCACCAAAACTTTGCTGAGACCGATCTGTCGCTATATAATCTTACCGGCGCTATCGGCAACGTCCCCTTTGGGGATATAAAAGTTCATACCCAGCGCGATCCCTTAGCCCACTTGAATCCCCGTATCCACGACTATTTCATTCTAAAGTCTTTGGATGCGCTCCAGCCTGGCGGTTTTATGGCGGCGATTACCTCAGTCGGTACGATGGACAAAAAAGATCCGGCCATCCGACAGGCCATGGTCCAGCGGGCCCGATTTGTGGGCGCCTACCGACTCCCCTCAACTGCTTTTAAAGATAATGCCGATACGCTGGTAACCACGGATTTGATCTTATTTCAAAAGTATCCGGACATTGACGGGGAACAACACCCTGACGTCACCAGTAAGCTAAACCAACTGTTTGCCTATGAGGAACTGGCCGTCAGTATCACCGAACATAACGGGGAATCTTATGGAGCCTACTACAACCCCTATTTCCAAAAATATCCCAACCAGGTATTAGGTGAGCATATTCAAGGCCACGACATGCAGTTTCTGACGCGCATGGGTGTCAAAGGTCAGGTCAATAACAAGCTTACCGACCGCGTGATTGGAGATGATCTCCAGTTTCCCTACCCCCTCCCTAAGCAGCTACCATTCTACCGAATACCTGATGAAGGAATTAGATTGGACACCGGCCGCGACTATCACGCGGGTAATATTATTTACCATGAAGGAACCTTCTATGAAAAACAGCGACACTACTTCAAACCCATAACCGTAGGTACCAGCGACAAAACGGGCGAAGGACTGCGGGCCAAGATCAGCTCGGCCTGCCAAATGCTCGACACCTATGATGATTTCGTGACCGCACTGGCCCAGGATACCGCCCAAAAAGAGCCGCTGCGCGGGGAGTTTAAGCAACTTCTCGGGACCCATATCGACACCTACGGCATTCCCGATGAAGACGAAGACATCCGCCAGGTATTCCGCTACGACAACCGCCTATATAAACTAACGACCTTTGTAAAACGCGATCCGATCAGCGGGGAGCTGGTGTACGCTGATATCATTGATGCGGATTCGATGTTCAACGATAACTACGTGCCGGCGGTCTCGGACTCCGATGATTTGGCTGAAATAGCCATGTATGGCCGCTCCATTGGCGAAGAGCTAACGCTAGATTTCTACCAGTCTACCTACAAAGGCGGTACAGCCAACCGGGCCGAGCTCACCCAAGCCATCGAGGAGCACCCGGATTTCTTCTATAACCCCGAGTCTAATGGCTACGAATTTCGCTATCAATATCTGGCCGGCAATGTACGCCATAAACTCCAAGTGGCGGAAGACAATCAGCTGGAAAAGAATACCAAAGCCCTGAAAGCCGTCCTTCCCGAATGGATTGACGCATATTCGATCACCGTGGATCCCCACCACATTTTTACCTATCTGCCCACGAAAGTGCTCACCCAGTGGATAAAAGATGAACTCGGCTATCGGGACGTCCACATCGGACTCGTCAAAGATAAAGCTGATCTCGGCAACCGCTTCTACATGAAACTCCGCAAAGGCGGGCGATATATTAAAAATGGCGAGGAAACGGCTGACGACTGGAACCAAGGATGGGGCGAGACGCCTTTCAGCAAGATTATTAATAACTATATCCAGGATTCCAGCTTCCCGCTGGTCTTCTACGATGAGGACGACAACGTGCTGCCGAATATGACGCTCAAACGAGCCGAGCAAACCGGCCAGCAAGCGCTGATCGAACGAGCCCGCGCCAAGCAGCGAACCCATAATGACCAGATGCTGACGCGGGTCCCCCAAAAGTTCAACCAGTGGGTCCGCACCAAAACCTCCACAGAAATCCGCGAGCTCATCGAAGAGGCCTATAACCACGAATATAACGCTCATATCAACCCGCAATTTGATGGAGCCACCCTTCGCGTGCGCGGCATGTCGGATACCTTCTACGGGGTCAAGGACTTTTCGGTGTACAAACATAATCGCGCGGTAGCCGAAAAGTTGGTCTGGAACGGACGGGGAGCCAATTGCCACGACGTCGGCGCCGGTAAGACGCTCGCCTCCATTATCACTTCTCAGGTATTGGCCCAGCAAGGCGCCTGCCGCAAACCGATGTTTGTGGTACCCGGTAAAGTGCAGGAAAAATGGGTGGAAGAATATTCGATGCTGTTCCCCGATGCGAAGATCCTCAACATGAAAATGGCCGGCCCCGAGCGCCACAGGGAGCTCACCATGGCCCAGCTGTATAACTGGGATGCGATCTTTATCGCCGATCATGCGTTCAAGAGCCTGCCCCTGTCCCCGGCCGTGCAACAACAGATGTATTCCGATCGCGTCGAATACTTTGATCAAATGATTGAACACTTCGACGAACTGATCGAAGAGGACGACGCGCTCAGTTCCACGGCCAAAAAGTCGATGGTCACCCGCCTGGAGAAGATGAAAGAAGAATGGGAAGCCAAACTCCGTAATGTGGCAAATGCCAAGCGGCTGGACACCGACATCTTTTTTGATGAGCTCGGGGTTGATGCCCTGTTTTTTGATGAGGCCCATTTCTACAAAAACGCGCTTGGTAGCGCCAAAGCAGCCAAGCTTGGCATTGCCGCTAATAAACCGTCCCAACGAGCCGAAGATGCCCTCCAAAAAACGAAGTGGCTGTTTTCAAAAATAGGGTTTAAAAACGTATTTGTCCTAACCGCTACGCCGGTGGTGAATTCCCCCGTCGAGGTTTGGCACATGCTCAACCTCTGTGCCCCAGACCTGCTAGAGAAATACCAAATTGCGAATCTCGACAACTTTATTAACCAGTTTGTCCGCGAGGAGGAAAAAATCGTCAAAAAGACCAACGGCGAATACCGGACTGAGCGCGTGGTCGGCGGGTATTACAATCTCCCAGAGATGCGCTCCATTATCGATGAGGTCATGGATATTAAAAGTTATGATCAGCTGGTGGGATTCTACGATAAGTTTCCGGATCTACTCAAAGATGAGGCTGGGAACCTCGAAGTGGACGAAAAAGGCAACCCCAAAACATTAAAACCAAAATTCAAGCGACCCGAAGCCGAAACAAAACAACAAGTCATCCAGCCCAGCGAAATTCATAAGCTACTCTTTGACGATATCATACTCCGAGCCGATAATATCCTAGATTGCATGCGTCAGCGCGGATGCCAGACCAAGGACAACTTCCTGGTGATCACCGGGGATGGCAGCAAGATTGCGACCGACCTTCGCGTGTATGATAACAGTTTTAAGGGCGTCGATGGGAAATTTCTGAAACTCGGAACCCTGGTGGAAAACGTAGCCGAAAGCTACGCCCACCGAGAAAATCCTGCTCCAAGCAGAGTTCCGGAAAGCATCTATGGGGATTTCTTTTCGAAAGTACCGTCTGCCCGAGAAAATCCAAATCCATACGAAAGCCGGTCCCGACATAACCTTATTAAAGAGCTCAAATCCCTTGCATACTTCGAAGAGGTTGCCCAAGAAATTAAAGCCACCGAAGGAAACCTGCATGCGGTGCCGGTAGGCAAGCAATTCTTGCTTAATAAAATTGAGAAACAGCGAGAGAAATTCTCCGACGGTAGTGATCAAATAGAAGAAACCTTTGATAAGGCTATTATGATTGTCGAGGCCTTATACGCAAGCCGCGAGAATCCCACGACTCCCATATTCCGCAATCAAATTATTTTCTGCGACTGGATCTCCGTAGAAGGCCAAAAAGGTGGCAGTTACCACCAGCTCATCAAGGAGGAACTGACAAAAGCAGGCATTCCGGCCAAAGAAATAGCCATTATTAACGGCTCTATCATTGGCACCGACAAGAAAGGTGATGACTATTTTATTTCTTCTTCCGATGACAAGGAGGCCCTTAAAAAAGAGGTGCAGGACGATTTCAATGTTGGCAAGTACCGGGTGCTCATTGGCAACCAGTCGATTGCCGAAGGCATGAACCTGCAGAAATGGACCACTGACCTGCATCACATGGATGTGCCTTATACGCCCTCCCAAATTCAACAGCGCAACGGGCGCGGGCTCCGCCAAGGCAACCAGCACGGAAAAGTAAATATTCACTTCTACCTGATGAAAGATTCTTTCGATCAGTACCGCCTGGAGCTGGTCAGCAAGAAGCAAAGTTGGATTGATGAGCTCTTCTTTGGAGACGCACGGGAAACTTCCGCCGATTCCGACGGTGAATCTTTGGAGTACGAGCAGATGGTAGCCGCCACCAACTCCGATCCCAGAGTCAAAGAGTTTTTCCAGTCCAAAGCGCAGACCAAGGTATTGAAAGCCCGCATTGAGTCCTTGCTCAGCGAAACCCAGCGCCTGGAGTCATCACTGGCGCAAGCAAGCGGGGACGTAACCAAACGCTCCGAGCGGATGGAATCGGCCATCCAACGAGAGCAAGCCCTTATTGACTCGGAGCTTCCGAACTCGGGAGCAGAGGCTCTAGAGAACGGACTCATTCGGATCGGCTGGCTGGACTATAGCGGAGAGATCGGGACTATCGAAAACAACCTGTCTTCCGACGGTAAGCGCATTCCCCGATTCCGCCACGAGCTAACCCTGGAGGTTCCTAAAAATAACGCCAACGGCCGGGTACTGTTTAATCTCATCCCTGATCCCAACGCTCCCAACCGGAGCTTTTATAACAAGATCAAATGGAGCTCCATCAAACAGATGGCTGGTGACCAGCTGAATGAAACATTCGGGTGGAGCATGGATGAGCCGGTGCAATCGGGCCGAAGCCTGGCCGGTAACAAAGGCAATATTATTGCCGATGAATCTGATTTTTACGCTCATTACGAGATAGATATCGACGCCGAAAAACAGACCTCAAACACGGACGACAGCGATGTTACCTACGATCAAATCAAGCAACAACTTGGCATGTATAAGCTCCAGCGTTGGCTGCCGATCATCAAAACCAAATTGGCCGACCTATTCTTAGCCCTCGAAAAAGGGTGGCAGCAGTCCGCCCAGGCCCGTATCCAGCAGATTACCTCGGAGCTCGGCCGCTCGAAGAAAACCTTGAAAGAACTGGAGATTACCCACGAGCAAACCCGCAAGGAACTCGGGCAAGCTCAGGTCAATCTAAAAACCAACCAAGACACCGTCACCAAATTGCAAGATGTCGTCAACGAGCTGGTCAAAACTAAATTCACCGACCGCGCAGAGCTATACGAAGAGCTCAATCGTATCGCCCCTACCTATGGGATAAAAGGAACGGTCCGGGCAAGAGAAGTGGGGATTTATCGGGACGGGACCAAACCCAAACAGGCCCGCCCCAACAGAGCAGAATATAGCCAACCCCAGCAACTAGAAAATCTTCCACAGCCTCTCAAGACGTTATTTGGTGAACCACTGGTATATGCCGGAACCGTGGGGGAGCTGGAGTTTATTGACACCAAAGGCTTCATGCAGCGGATCCAGTCTGACCAACTTGCCATGATCATCGACGGAGAGGGAACGACGCTGTTCGGATTCCCTACCCACCGGATGAAGTTGCTTAAAGGAGCCTTTGACAGCGACGAGGCCGAACAAATGTACCAGGAATTTCACCATTTCCCGGCCGACGGCTACGACTTCGAACTGTTTCCTCCCATGGGTGCGGAATTAGTATCGGTCGGCCATGCCGAACGTATTATGTACGGCAGTGACAAGGTGATATACCCGGGCGACAAGAAAGGTGAGAACCACCAGTACTATCACTATTTCGATGACGGAATGCGTCCCATCTTTCAATACGGTGACGTGTATATCATTACCAGTTTAAATATTGACGAACGAGGAATTCTCAACTAATCCCATCATAGCCCTACCATGACCCAACGAATATTTGCAAAAAATCCAACCCACTTGGATATAATCGAAAACCCAACAACTCCAAAACCTGCAACTATGGCAAAACAAACAACTACCGAAAAGGCTGTCGGCGAATTCAAGCAACAGCTTATCACTGCCGGATATATTGTGGGCGGCCAGGCCATTGGCGCGCAGCTGAACGGGCTGGCCGTTCCCGCTATTCTTGGCGGCAGCTCAGCTACTGTCCAGCAAGCGGCCCGCGTTGGCCTGCCCCTCACGCTCGGCATGGTCTTTACCATGTTTACCAAAAACCCCCACCTTCGCGGCCTGGCTATGGGTCTCGGCGTGCAAGGCGTCATGGAACTGATCAAGTTCGTCATGCCCGACTGGACGCCCTCTCAAGGACTGATGGAAGGAAGTGAATACCTGTGGGATGATCAAGACCTCCCCGCGCCAACCGCGCCTGCAGCCCAACTCCCCCCGCAAACCGGCCATGTAACCCAAATCGAAAACGCATTTGAGGAAACCGTGGAGGTATAACCCCTCTTTCTACTCATAGCTCTCACTGCCCAGAGACTGCTTACGGGAATAAGCTAAATCGCCATATGGCCCAACTAAAATCTCTTTAACACTACAAGCTATGAGCAACCAAATTACTAAAAAAGCAATTGTACCCGCCAGTGCCCGCATCAAAACCTATTTTGACACGCAAAAGGTGGAACAAAATGGGGCGGTCGTAAACTTTTTCCCGCCCAACTCGACGCGGAAAATTACCCGCAACAATTACGTGGGCAACCCCTTCCCGGGAGAGCTGAAGCGACGTATTCTGGCGCTATCGTTCGAAGTCACGAAGCAGTTTATCGAGGATGATGATGCCAATGGCATCGACTCGCGAGGCATTGTCAACTCCCTGAAAGATGCCGGAGTTATTTTGCAGGCCGACAATGACAACAAAGAATTCCTGCGCGTGCCGATCTCCAAGCACTCCAATTTTTCCGGCACGGGCATGCATATGGTAGCAGGTACGGCCAATACCGTAGATGCTCCCGTGGTCTTCAAGCGTATTGCCTCGCTCAAATCTGCTGATGAGTATCGCCTAGCTGATCCTTTTGACTTGGCGGTTAACCAAACCTTATCGCTGTCGGTTCACTTTGATGACGCCTCGGTGTTTCCCAGCGATGAGAACTGGACCACCTCCGGCCAAGGCCTGCTGTACCTGCGAGCAAGCATTGTCGTCGCCGAAATGAAGCCTGAAAAATAACCTCTCCAACCGGCAGCGGTACCGTGCCGCTGCCGGTTATTCAATATTGCTCTAATCCTTTAACGTACCAGCGATGAAGATTGTAAAGAATTTTATTCCACCTACCGAATCTACGCCCTTCAATCCAGCCAAATCGGTTGATCTTCCGGCGGGAGCAAGTGGGCATATTATCATGAACGGGATGGGCGGGGAAAGCTTCGGGGTTCGCCGGATTCTCCCCTATGCCCCCAACATGGACAAGGTGCTGGTATCAGCACGGCTAAATGAAGACCTGTACCTGTTTCGAGACCTGCAGCTTGCCGTCGTCTACCGACTTTTCCAGCGCATCGAGGGCCTGCTTGCCCCATTTATCATTCAGAAAAGCAACAGTCTCGTCTTTGAACTTACCAATACCCATAGCGCCTCGCAGAACATTAATATGGAAGTGGTCGGATTCGATCACTTTGGGCTGGCTAAACTTTCCGCGATTTACGAGGACATCGGTTCCCTGATGCCACAACCTCGTTTCTTATATGGCCAGGCAACCTTACCAACGGGGGCCGTTAATATAGACCTAGGCGTTAAAGCCAAAAGTATTGATGTGGAAGCTCGACGGGTGGCAATGAGCAGCGACCGGCCCGGTGATATCACTACCAGCCTGAAGGTCTATAACACGACTATTCGCAATGAGATCTACTTGGAACAACTCAATGATGAATTCAGCCAATTCTATGCCAACGTGCCGTTTATCATTGGCTCCAACATGCCGTTTCAAGTATATGCTTCCAACAGAGGCCCCTCACAGGCCAACGTAAGTTTTCTCTGTGAAGCATATGCGGTCCAACAAACTGATAGCAAACCACTGGAGATATAACCTATGTGGAATGCCTTAATCACATCCCTATGCGATCTAACCCAAAAGCTGGATAGCCTGCTGCTTGAACTTCGTGGACAAAATATCTCATCGGCCCCACAGGGAGGCAAACGAATTGGAACCGCTATTTCGCCCGTTCTCAAACAGGGAACCAATCCGGTAAAACTGGTCAACGGCAATCCCATGCGGCTGGGCGTCATCATCCATAATAGCAGCGATGGAGAATTTATGATTGCCCTTGATACCAGTCGTATTGACGACCGACACTATACCTTCAAGCTCAAGCCCGGTGAAACGCTTCACATGGACGAGCGCCAGTTCAAAGAACTCTACAAAGGTGGCATGATGGGGCTATGGGATGAGAACTCTGGAGCCCTGGAAACCTCAAAAGCTCTCGTAACCGAAATCTTTTGGAGCGCCTGACATGAGCGAAATCACCGGTAAAGAGTTTAACGAAGGATTTAAAATGCGTGTCGTCAGCGGTATGCTGGTCGACGGCTCCATCCAGGTCTCATGGGCCACCGGCAAAAAGGCCTCTTCCCAGATGGATTGGGGACTGGATCCGGGCAACCTGGCTAGGACCCCCGAGTATCACCGGGAGCCAGCGGAGATGGTTCGTTACCACACCCTTTATTTTCCCATTACGTACCTGGATGCCCGCCACTATTTCCGCGTGCGTTCGAAAACATCCAGCGGAATCATCGGCCAGTCCCCCATCTATTCGGTCATCACCCCCGATGACGTCCAGAAGATCAACGAAACCCCATTCGGAATCGTCGCCCTTGATATTACGCCAATCGACGCTACCCAATTCGAGTTCCGTCCGGCGGCTCTCACTACTCCTGCCGCAAACTATGACCCTATCTCCCGCTCCGGACCGATATCAGCTACCCTGCAAACAGATCCGGCTATTGGAGAAGAGCAGCGGCCCCAGACCGGAAACGCCTACACTAATATTATCACTACAATCGCTTAACTACATGGATACCATTAATCACACCTTATCAATTGGGACACCCAAATCCGGGATGGATCTGTTCTGTAATATTCGAATGGACGGTAAACACCTACTTAGATTGCACAGCGAGTCATTTGTCGGAGGATTTCTCAGGGATATTCACGGGATGATGCACGGCGGTCGAACCCAGCGGCTCATATCTCCGCTAGAACAGTATGTTCCTGATTACAAGATCACCAGCCTTCACATTGTCGATGGTGCCCTAGAAATCTATCGCAGCTACCTGCGTAACGTGTTTAACGGCTCTCACTCAGGAAATCCAAACGGAGAAGAACCGGTATGGGTCCATATTTGGGGATGCCAGTCCGTCCCCGAGCTTAATGGTACGTGGGAAGTCGAAAGTGCCCATACCAACAATGACTATATTCGCCTCAAAGACGCGCCCACGACGATTGATCCTTCAACTTATGTCGCCGATGATGCGACCTGCATCTCCAAAACCTACAAGAACATTGCTACTACCCAGCGGTATTGCATGCCTTTCCGGAAAGTATATCCTACCCTTGGGGCCGGAACAAGGCCACTGAGCATTTCCGATGTTGGCCTAGAAAATCCCATTGATGCCCTACTCTCGCGGGGTTCTGTATCCGTTTCCGGTGTCGTTACCGACCAAGAAAAATCGATCTTTACGATTTCTGCTCCCTTTACCAATGCCACGGGTGGGGACATCACTATCCGTGAAATGGGACTCGTTACCTACATCGATCTGTCCCGGTATGCCCTGAAGACGATAGGCAGCCTGCATGCTCGGGATATTCTCCAATCTGCTATTAACCTGCCCGACAGCAAGACCCTAACCCTAGACTATGAATGCCGGTTTGAGCTCGAAAACTTCAACCAAGATACTGACCTAAATGGAACCAACGGCGGATTTTTGGCCGAATTTGCCAAAGCACTACGGCGGCAAGCTGTTGAAACAACCCATTCGGGTTGGGCGCGGATGCTCATGTGCATCGGTGGTGGGGGAACCTCGATGTGTTCGCTGGAGGACAATGCTTCGACCAGTGACAAAGGTTGGCAACTCGGGCTGCGGGTTGGCCAAAGCAACAAATTCGTCTCGATGACCGACACCGATCTTTCCCCCGATGCGACCCCCGATACCCCCTACAATCTGGGTGGCATTACCCACGGATTCGGGGACGGCCAACTGCTTCATCACGGCATGATGATTGATGATAATGTGACCATCGATGAAACCAATAACGAGGCGTATTATAACCTTTCCCGAGTATTCGAAAATAAAGGAACAACCGATATTACGGTTAAAGAGATTGGTCTGTACGCAAAAAATGATGACAGCACCTATCGATTCTCCCCCAAACTCGTTGCTCGCAAGGCTCTAGCGCCAGCAGATCAGTTCACGATTATGGCCGGGCAAATGCGGAAGGTCAACTATAAAATCAAAATGGTGGCCTGATGGCAAGCTCGCTATCCATATCAACGGAGCTGACGTATATCCGGCTCCGCGGTATTCTTTCCCTTTTCGCAGATGCATCCACCCAACAGGGGATTCCCTTGCATCTTCTGTTGGCCATTGCCTCCCGAGAAAGCCGGATGGGACTTGCCCTTTCTGCTGACGGCACCGGCGACCATGGGAATGGAATCGGCATTATGCAGATCGACAAACGCCATCACCCCACCTTTACCAATAGCCACAACCCACTGGATCACCAGTCAAATATCGCTTACGGAGCTCAGTATTTGGCGCACATCATCAAGGAGTTTAACGGAAATATCAGCCAAGCAGTTGCAGCCTATAATGCCGGGCCCTTCAAGGTCCGAAGCGCTGTTTACGCAGGGCTTCCACCGGATTCGGTCACGACCGGTGGAGATTATAGCACCGATGTCTTCAGTCGCAAAGAGCTTATTGGCCAACTGATGGGTCCCTCTAAAGCCATTAGCCTATCGGCGTATCTACTGCCATTAGCCACAGTTGGCTTTCTAACTTATAACTACATCAACCCACAGAAAGTATGACCACTGACTCCCATTATATCGATGCCGAACAGACTAATCCGAAAGGCTTAGGTCGCCTGCCAGCTATCCGCCGCCACCAACTACGCCCCGCCGTTGAAATCAGAAAACCAGCCAGAACCATTGCTGGGTCCAAAACTTTGCCCCCAAAACCAACAGTTGCCAAACCGGCCGGGAGGCCAGTTTTAAATCCCGTAATTGAACATCGCAGCCCTATTCCAGCACCTCGCTATATCAATGTAACACTGCCGAAAAAACCACCGGTCCCTACGAAAGAGCAAGCGAAGCCCAACCAGAAACCAGCTGCAAAAACATCTACGCAAAATAGCTCAGTGAATACCAACGGCGGTTATCTGCATGGAACCGTGAATATAGGTGGCATGGAGATCAAGAAAACACATGCCGCAGCAGGTGGAGCAACAATATCCGGCCTAATACTTTGGAAACTCCTCTTTTAACCCAATTCAACGATAACAAACTAATTACCAACCCACCATGGAAAATATATCACAACTCTCCGAAAATTCGTGCAATTGTGGCTGTAAGGATCACGCATTAGGTAACGGTTCCGGGTACCTGCAAAGCGATTGCGGATGCCACCCTGGCCTGGGTGAATCAAACCAGGACGAAACTAACACTGAAACCCAAGAAGATCTCATGAAGGAAGCCAAAAAGTACATTAACAGCGAAATACCCACGCCCATAAAAGTTGTTGCCGGGATAGCAGTCGTTGGCCTATTGCTTGTAGCCACAAGAGGGAACAAATAATGAATACCCAAGATTACAGCGCACTGCTGGACAGCTACTGCAACCACTTCTCGATCAAGGAACTCGAAATTCAGAGGCCGGGATCACTGAAGCGTATGGATATTGGTTTTCTTCGCTCATTTCTAGCCTGGCGCCAGTGGCACCGCCTTCCCACCCTAGTCTCCTCGGCCTGGCGAAAGGGAGATCCCAAATCCCACGGCCAAGGGTTTGCCTTTGATGTGCTTCTTTTTAACCGGTGGCTAACTACTCAACCTTCCGCGCTCCGGCACTGGCTACTGGCCACTACCTGGGGATTCCAAGGCGTAGGCCTATACTTTGACTGGAACTATATCAACAAGCAAGGAGCATCGGTACCTGCCATTGGGCTACATGTTGATGGATGGTCCGGGAACGACCGGTCCCGGCGCCCACTGCGGTGGCTCCGAATCGACGGCCAATATTATTACCAATCCCTAACCAGTGGCCTCTTTTACTGCAAATCGAACAAGCAATCCGTAACGCTGGATGAGGCAATAAGGAGGTACGACCCATGAGCAAATTCCAAACAGATGGCTTCTTTCAAAAGTACAAGGAGTTGATTGTTACCACGATTATCTGCCTGTTTTTGACCGGCATCTACGATTCGATCAATAACCAGACCGCCGAAATTAAAAAGTGGTATGAGCTGATGATTGGCATCAATGAGAAAGTGAAAGTACAGGCTAACAACCTAAGCAAATTGGAAGAAAGCTTGGAAACGCATGTCCGGCGTACAAACGGACGCTTTGAAGATCATAACCAGCGAATCCGATCGATTGAATTTGAAATCATCCCCCGCCGGATCCACCAATATAAATCCCCAACCAAACAAGACACTACTGATGCTGAAAATACTAAAACCCATCATTAAGGCAGTCCCTACCTTAATTGGCTTATTCAAAAGCAAAACCCCTGAAAAAGGTAGGGGCATTGTAAAAAGCGGGATCGCTAGCCTCACCATATCTGGACTTTTGTCAACCGGCAGGCTATCAGCCTCTGGAATTGATACGACCCTACTGCTTATCCTTTCGATCCTTGAGATTGTCGGATACCTCTATGGTTTGATCGCTATCTCATCAGGAGCCACACAAACCAATCCTGTTTATGATTTGCTTCAAGGAAAGGGGGATGGGTTATCCAATAAGCAGGCTAAAGGGTTAGGACAAAAGTGGCTGAAGCAGATACAGAAGAATCAAAGTCACAAGATTCCTGGAAACTCCTTGTTTGATGAGGATTACTCTGACCTCAAAATCGAAGCCAAAAAAATTTCCCAATTCAAACCCCATAAATCAAAGAAAAACCTATGATTACAATTCTATCTTTTTTATTCGCTGCCACATTGATTCTAATCCCTGCAGACTGGCTATCAGGCTTACTGGTTCCAAATAACTTGGCCGAAATTGGCGTGGTTATTCTAGGAATAATTGCCCTATCGGCCTCCGTTCAAATCCGTAGCCTGTTTGAGAAAGCCCAAAATATCCTTCGGTTGTATGCCCAATATACCAACCGAAATAGTGAAGAAGGAAGAAAACTCTCCCCACAAGAAAAGGAGCGTCTGCTTGACCTGTTTCTACATGAACTACGAATTGTCCTAGATCAATTTGGTAGTCGTATCTTGATTCGGGTTGGAGGATTTGTTCGAAAGGTATTCAGTACCCTACTCCGATTAATCTAAAAGCTAGTTATTGAACAGATAAAATAGTTTTATAGCTGGTTAAAGGTGCAAACATTCCAATACAAAAGCCGTAAATTTTTACGGCTTTTGTTATAAATCCCCAAGATCTAACCAATTACATTCATCAGCTCAAACATTGGCAGATACATTGCGACAATTAAGAAACCTAGAACTATGCCTAGAATAATAATAAGAGTAGGCTCTATAATTGAAGTCAAGTTTTCCACTTTTAAGTCAATCTCTTCCCGAAAATGATCTGCTACGTGTAGTAACATCCTGTCAAGCTCAGCAGTCTCCTCACCAACACTAATCATTTGAAGGACAATAGGCGGAAAAACATTTTTCTTCCTCATAGCTTCCCCAAGGCTTTCTCCTTTTTTAATAGTTACTAACATGCCCTTTATTGCATCTTGAACCAATAAATTTTTGGTAGCTTTCTGAATTATTGATAAAGCTTCCACTAATGAAATGCCACTCTTTAATAATGTCCCCAAAGTTTGGCAAAAACGAGCAACAATATTTTCAGTAAATAATGTACCTAAAAAAGGAACCTTTAATTTTATCCGATCAAACTTATATCTAAATTTTGGTCTTTGTAGTACGTATTTGATTGTTAAAATCATCCCAATTAATACTAGCAGCAACAACCAAAAATAATTGCTCAGCCATTGACTGGCTGATAATACAAGCTGGGTTAGCTCTGGCAATTCAGCATCAAAATCTCTATACATTTCTGCAAAAGTTGGTATAATTATCAATAATAAAAATAGAATTGCAGATACAGCAACTCCCAATATCATGGCAGGATAAAGCATTGCCATCTTTACTTTTTTCTTAAGAGTATGACGCTTCAACATATAATCTGCCAGACGTAGCAAAACATCCCCTAAAATCCCCGCTAACTCTCCAACTTTGACCAAGTTAACATAAAATGTATCAAAGACATCAGGATGTTTAGAGAGGCTAGTAGCAAGACTTTCTCCTCCTCGAACATTTTTACGAATATCCATGAGAACCTCTTTAAATCTTGCATTTTCTTCTTGACCGATAGAGGTATCAAGTGCTTGGATCAGAGAGAGCCGAGCTTTGAGCATCACCGCAAATCCTCTTGTAAAATCAATTACATTTTTTTCAGATATAGATCTTAATGAAAAAGAGGATAGAACATTTTTAATGGATGATGATTCCCCGCTACAACTGTTATCTGTATTGTTTCCCGTCTGGGAAAGAGCTGGTGGTAATTGTGCCATAAGCTATTCTTTCCTTAAAGAGTTCCAGGTAGAAGGTGCCCGTAATCGTACAGCACGTATAGCCTGTAGTGTATCCCTTCCATCTGTTAATGCAATTTTGATATTTATTACTTTCAACTTTTTGGGAGAAAAATCCATTTGAGATGTTAAAAAGAGATTCGATGATATTTCAAAATCGATGATCTTATAACTCTTATCTAATAATGTGGTTTGATTTCTTGTGAGTTTCCCATCAACGAAACCATATTCTCGCGTAACGCCTCCTGGCATTTTCATTGAAAGCGCTTGCTTTTCAAGGTTGTTTATTGTTTGAGCTTCATAAACATCTTCCGACATCCCGTGGATCAGAGTGTGCAGTTTATTCTCAAGACGGATATTTCGTTCCCAATCGTTAACTAGCGCCTCACTAAACAAATAAGTGGTTGCTTACTTATATCCTTCATCTTGATAAACTTCCCCTCCTTTAACAGTTGCTCCATCGACGTTTGCGCTCTGCTAAGCGCAATAACTTTATTTCTGTTATCTGGATAATTAGCTATATAACCAAGAAAAATGCTTGCAGGTAGCAAAACACTCAAAAGAAGAGCTAATGACACCAATACTTCTACCAAAGTAGTCCCTTTTGAAGATGACACTAGCCTTTGTATCCATCTCTGCTTCTTACATTTACTCATAACTCCCTCCAAGCTAATATTTCGTAAGAATTATCTTGAATAAAGCCAATAGGCACAGCAAATTTTTGGGGGCGTTTATCTACGTTTATGACAGCATCCTTTATCCAGTTTATATACGAGGTCGGTGATTTATAAAAATAAAATTGAAATGTTTGTACAGACCCTAAAATACTGCCTAACAATTCTGTCTGTCCTGAATTATATAAAGCCCCTCTTATTCTAGCTCGTTCTCCGATTGTTATTTTTATTTTGCTATCGGTAACCTTTTTTTGAGGATTTGGGATTAAAGCAATGCCATCCAAAATACTTTTATCTTTAAGAGTAATACTCCCTGATCGAGTACCTGATTTAGTGGTTCCGTTTACATATAAAAAAGACGGGTAGTGTAGATAAGTCTTGTCATTTAGAGTAATCTTTTTCTGGGATAAAAATTGGGCAGAACAATTGACTTTACCTTTCAAACTAATTTCTTTAGCAGCATAAAAAAGTGCTTGTTTCCCTTTAATTTCTCCCTGTAACACTATTTTCTCCCCAGCGATAAATTTACTAAATGCCCCAAATTCAATATTTCCGTTTAACCTGATAGTACCTTTTGAAACTATAATTAAAGACTCAGGCCATTCAACTGGCTTTCTAGAGAAAATTTCAACATCCCCAAGGAAAAAAAGTATCTGAGATTCATTTCCACTGTTCAAAATATCTTCAGCTCTAAAACGGTTTCTTTTAAAGATTTTAGCATTTTCAGGCGGGCTCCTTATTAACTTGTCATAATGCTTTATCTCATCCCTTAACATCTGACTATCAAACGTTGGTAATCCTGATGAATCTTGCTTATGAATGTGACCTTGTATTGATCCACTAAACAATTCTCCTTTAAACGCTCTTTTCTTAACTCCATGGGGACCCGTTGTTATATCACCTTTTATAATAGCTGATCCGGTTAAGTTTAGTTTGGAACTAATATCTCCCAAAATAACAGCCTTTTTAAATGACTGTTTAGGTTTATGCCCTATCAACATTCGAATTTTCTTGTCTTGATGTCTCCGTTTCACCTTTGACATCATTTTCAAATACCCGCCAAATGGTTCGGCATATACAATTGCTTTCTGGCTGTCCGGAAGCACCACTTCCATACTGTCTTTTAAAATGATAGAATCACTAGATAAATACTGAAATACAGCCCCTTCTGCAGTATATCTTGCCTGAACTTCCTTTATATCCTGTTGAATGAAACGCCCTTGCATAACCGTACCAGCCATAATCATTCCAACCATCAGGGTTATAATAAAAATTGTAATCAATACCGCTGGTAGAACAGACCCTTTTTCAACCTTTATTAATCGCTTAGCTGTATTCATCTCAAATACCCCATAACCAAACTCAATGGCAGAAAATAATGAGTCACCAGAAAGGCAATGGCTATAAATGGCGCAAATGGAAGACGACTCTTTCGACTTAAATACTTAACTATAATTCCACAGATAGCAAATAGGCCACCAACCATTACTGCTATATATAGAACCCAAAAAATCTCCCAACCCAAATATAAACCCAGTACAAAGAATAATTTAAGATCGCCCATTCCTAATCCTGGCTGACCAAAAAACTTTTCGCTTAACCAGCAAATTAAAAGCAAGAGTACTAGAATTGAAGCGGCGGCAATAAGTGTTTTAGTCAATTTCAACTCGCCTAGTATCAGAAATACACCCGCAGAAACAAGACCACATCCAATAATGAAATTGGGAATTACACCATACAGAATATCAGTCCACACGGAAGCGGCCAACAAGAGAATAAGCGTTAGATCAATAACCAAGATGATGCCAAAAGATTTCGCCAGAAAAAATTGTAACAAAATCATCCCTACAATAAACCCAACCTTTTGTATACCTCTGGTACTTAATTGGATTTGGAACTTGGAACTCGATTGTATATTCATTAGTCAGGTACTTTCTGTTTTATGACGCCATCTTCGTTCACGACCCAAACGTTATAGGCTCCATCCTTATCAAAATCTATTACTGAAGTAGCCGTAGCTATAAAGCTTTTTTCATTGGCTTTTTCAATTTCAATCACATAACGTGCTTTGCCCCCATCCGTTACCAACTTGTTTTGTTCAAAACCAATAGCGGCAAGGTCACTGGCGTAATAGTCGTATTCCATGTAATATGCTTTTTGAAGAGTCTCCACCTGTCCAAGCATAAGTTTAGCTTCAGTAGTCTTCGCTTTTGTAGTTATATTTTGATAAATCGGGATTGCAATCATTACCAGTATCCCAATAATTACCAGAACGATAAGCAATTCTGGCAGTGTAAACCCTTCTTCTTTTTTTATTGACTGTATCCACTTCATTATACCCCTCCTTCTTAAAAATTAAAGCTTAATTGAAAACGTCCTTTGCTTAAAAACCAGTGTTACAGAATCCTGAACAATAGATTCGATTCGTGCCCCTTCAACTGTATCACCAACTCCCACAAAAAAAACAGTTTGATTGTTATTTTGTATTAAGGCAGTTCCTTCAATAATTCCAGTAAGTTTGAGCTGAGGAGGCCTAACTGTTTTCTTATTTGACTTCTTTGATTTGGGGATATTAGGTTCCCTTTTAATTTTACTGAGTTTGATTTCAAACGGGTCCTTGTAATCACCTTTATATTGATATTCACGAAAATTCGGCAATGTAAAAAAAGCCTTACTGAATTCGATTTTTGTGGACTTATTTGTTTCTTCAGAATCTTTAGACATATCTACAATTTGCAACATATTGAAGCCCCAGATTACTATCACAGTAATTCCAAGTACAAGCTGTATGCTACGCTTTTCCAATAATTTGCGCATGACAGCTATTAACTATTCTTTCGAATTATCATCACATTCAACTGAATTTTTGCAGATAGTTTCATTCTATCCTCCTTACTGTTTGATCTAATATCTAATCGACTAACTTGTATTAAGTGGTTAGCTTGTTCCAAGCTATTTACGAAATCGATGATTGCATGAAATTCTCCAGATGCCATAATCAAAACGGGAATTTCAGTAACAACTTTTCGATCCACTGACTCCAAGGGTTCCATACTTTGAACATCTACCCCAGAATCCTGCCCGTGAGAATAAACCATTTCCACAATCGCAGACATCTCGTCATTACTCGAAACACTTACAAAAAGCTTCGATGAAAATTTTTCTAACCTTTTCAGCTTTGCATTGTAACTCTCTAACTTTGACTCCCAATTTGCAACAGTATTAATCTTCTCCTTTTGGCCTTGAATTGAACTATAGGTATCAAATAATCGATTTACCTGAGGCACAAAGACGGTAAACAAGATGTACGTGGTCAAAAAAACGCTTAATACTCCTACCCCCTTCCACCGATATTTTATATACAACTCATTCACTACCTTGGGTTGTTTTTAGTTGGACCTTATAACTTGTAATAAGATCTTCTTGATACTTCTTATCATAAATAGCACTCGTCTTGAGTTGTTTAGAATACAGCAGGCGAACGTTATTCACCTCCTTCAATCTTTCTAATCTCCTAAGTAATAAAGAAACCCTTGACTCATCTTTAGCATACCCCTTTAAGATTACGCGAGGCTTTTTAGACTCGTTAGTCAATTGCAGGACATCCAACCAAATTCTATTCGGTATAGACCGGCTTATAGATTCCAAATCTTTTACCATAGATGTTCGCTCTGCCACTAACCGGCGAACATCTGAAATAGTTGACTTCAAATTTTGGACTCTTTGACGAGCATCTGTAACTGAAGTGATTTTATCTTGTACTTGGGCAACCTGCTTATCAAGATCTGATTTTCTACGCTCCATGTTCCACTCGAGTAGATTGAGGCAAAAAAATGCCAGTAAAATAAAGCCAACTAGTACCCCGGTGGTAAGAAAAGCGTCCTTTTTTTCAACCTCATCTGCATTTAACCGTACATTCTCTTCATCAAGTAAATTAATACGATCCAAAGCAGGATAAAGTTGTTTGACCGCCATCCCACAGGCTATAGACTCATCCATTGACAATCTCTTACCTTTCAAATTCAAATCCGGCAAGGGATGTAACTCCCGAATTTTTAACCTGACTTTATTATTGCCGGCATTCTTCAAGTTTTTGCTTAGGGCAGTATATAATAGCTGACTTGATTTACTTTCCTTATAATTTGGTCGACTCACTACCAATGATTCTACTTCGGATAGCAGATCTTCCACATCATTTACAACTGGAAGAGGAAAAAAGTCACATACTAAACCATCCTCATATGACAATAAACAGGCACGATCCTCAAATGCTTTTAGGAGCATTGGATCTTCATTAATGAAATCTGAGTCAAAAAGAAGTCCATATCCAGCCTCAAAATCGCCAGTGGTTAAAGCAATTGGCTGCAAACCCACTGATTCCAAAAGTTCTACTCGAGAGGCAACGGCTTCTTTAGGTGCCATTACAAACAAACAGCTCCTTCTTTCATCCTTGTCTCCTATTATATGATGGGCAACTTGAAATTCGTCGATCTCAGAACCTTCAGGGATAATTTCTTTCGGAGTCTCTTCCACCCATTCATTTAAATAGTCATCCTCTTGAAAAGGCACTTCTATAATTTCCTGATGTACTTCACTACCATCTAAATTTGATATTACATAAGGAAACGATGGGTTAGCTTTATCAACAATTTGATTGAGACATTCAGCAATGTTGCCCTCTTTGACAGTGGAGGTCTCAACGCAATCAAGAGATAAACCATTTCTAATTCGGGACAACTCGACCCATCGTATGGCCCGATAAGTAATATGAATTCCAACACTCTTTTTTTGTAAAAAAGGAATCTTCATGATAATTACTTTTCTATGTCTACATCTAAGTCTTCACGAAGTTCTCTCCATCGCCTGCTATCTGAGTCATCACCATAAAAAACATGTGGAGTTAAAAAGATGACTAGTTCGGACTTCTGTTTATCAGTACTTCGGTTTGTAAATAATTTCCCGAGCAATGGAATATCTCCCAGAATTGGTACTTTGTTCAGGTTTCGAATTTTCTTTTCTTGGATTAGCCCTCCAAGCACAATGGTTTCTCCGTCTTTTAAGCGAACAGTAGAATCCAAAACACGACTTTGTATTGTAGGAGGAACATCAGAATTCAGGTCTCCAACTGGGGTATTAAATTCAGGATGAATCTCAGTCGTAACTCCACCTGATGCACTTACCCACGGCGTAATCTCAAGGCTCACATTAGCTTCAATAGTTTCAAAACGCTCATCTTCCTGGACTACAACATCCTGCTGCGATTTTAAAGGAGTACTAGATTTTAGGATGTAATATTGAGTCGTCCCTATTTCGATACTCGCTTTATGCCCATTTAATGTAGATATTTGAGGACGTGAACGTACATTCATCACCCCTTCTTGACTTAAAGCATTTATCCGATAATAAAAGTCGTCAGGTAGGACTCCGAGATTATTTATACCAAAAAGATCCCCATCAATCTCAAACAAACTATTTGCAGACGGTCCATCCCCCTGTATCGTTAACCCATCTTCCATAAAAGTAGCAAACGTTCCACTAGCAAAACCACTGTCTGGTTGCTGTGAATATCCCAATGTTGCACCAAGCTCAAATAAGTCTGTCGACTTTAAATCAACAACAAGTGCTTCTATTAATATTTGAGGCGTGGGGTGATCAATTTCTTCGATGAAACTTTTCAATTCCAGAATTATATCATTCGTCCCTATGACCATCAGCCCATTTTGTTCCTTTACAACTTTGACTGTTGCTCCTTGTATAATGGATTGTGGTATTAATCCAATTGCCACATCAGCACGAATATGTTGTAATTCAATCAGCTCATTGGTAGCAATACCACTAGTACTTTTATCACCGATTATATATATATCATTCTCTTTGCGATAGGTTACATTGGTTCCTCGAAAGAGATAAGCCAAGGTTTCCTCCAAGGTCAAATCCGTTGTCTTCGCGGTAATGCGCCCCTGTGGTAATTCATAGTTGATCAAGTTTACATTCGTCTGAAAGGCAATCTCTCTAATCAGGGCAGGAATCTTAGCCTTGGTTACATCCATACTGATTAATCCATCATTCACATTCACCCAGAAGGATTTACCATTGTCCTCTCCATTTTTGGACATCGATCTTCCAGAACGATCTACCGTATAGATACCCTCACGTTCACGAATTATAAAACCACTATTTTTAAGGATAGTATTCATACCCTGCTGAAATGGCACATCTTGCAAAAAACCCGATACTCGGCCAGATACTCCATTTCGGATCACAATATTCTCCCCGGTTATCTCTGAGACCCTCCGCACCACATTTTTGAGTTCATTTCCCTTAAGGTCGAAAGTAAGCAAGCTGTCTGTTCTGGTGATATCTGGAATTCGTGGCTTCTTCTTGGGCTTTGGTGGCGTGTACTTACCAATTCGAAAGACCTGCCCAGATTGCGATATCTGCAACCCATATTCCTCACAAATATGTACGACGGCCTCCATAGCAGGTAAATTTGATAATCGGACGGTAGCTCGTTGTTTTATGTCATTATCTACAATCATATTGAGATCATATTCACGGCCCAATCCCCGAAGCAGATTCTTGACATCCATTCTCCGCACATTCAATTTTTTAACACTATTATTCGCCGATTCCGGAAGCTCCTCCAAATTCAACATAATTTGAGTGCTGTCAATCATTGGACGAAGCGTATTTTTTAACTGACTATTTTCTCCGCCTGATGAGGAAGTATCAACTGATATTATTTTACTACCATTAGACTGGGCCTGGGTTAACTGAGAAATGATGAGTAGAAGGAACATAAAGCCCAAGATAGCGCCCCTCTTTCCCCTGAATGATTTTTTTCAGGTATATGAAAAATAGCCATATGTCTTTGTAAAATATCTATCATAAACGGGTTTCTCGTAGCACTTCACTAGGAGTGGTAATTCCTTCCTTAATTTTTTGAATACCTTTTTCACGCAACGTTGTCATCCCCTCCCTAACAGCTTGTTCCTTTAATTTAGCCGCTCCTGATCGATCATTTATTAGTTCTTGTAATTTTGAACTGGACTCTATTAGCTCAATAAGTGCCGTACGTCCCTGGTATCCCGTATCGCTACACTGTTCGCAGCCTTCACCAACTTTCGTTGTCTCCTGCTCCATGCCCAATTCTTGTAACAAGTCTGGATCAGTCTCAGTTATATTTTTACAATTCAGACATACCTTTCGGACCAAACGTTGAGCAATAACCAGCCTGACTGAGGAAGCAACCAAAAAAGGTTCGATACCCATATCTAATAAACGTGTTACTGCAGAAGGAGCATCGTTGGTATGTAAAGTTGAAAAAACTAAATGGCCTGTTAGTGCTGCCCGGATAGCAATTTCTGCTGTTTCTCGATCCCGAATCTCTCCGACCATAATGATATTTGGATCTTGGCGCAGGATGGCCCTCAGAGCTTGAGAAAAGTCTAATCCAATATCACTCCTTACATGCATCTGATTAATACCCTGCAAATTATATTCGATCGGGTCTTCAATCGTAGTAATATTTACCTCTTCTGTATTCAGCTCGTTAAGTGCCGAATACAAGGTAGTCGTCTTACCGCTGCCAGTCGGACCTGTAACCAAAATCATTCCATAAGGATAGCCTAAAGCCCTTCTAAAACTCTCTAGATTCTTTTGAGTAAATCCCAAGACATCCAACTCCAAGCGCTGGTTACTCTTATCGAGAATCCGTAATACTATTTTTTCCCCAAAATTGGTTGGGAGAGTTGAAACTCTTAAATCAACAGAATTGTCCTTTTGGTCAAATTTTATTCGGCCATCCTGAGGTCGGCGCTTCTCGGCTATATCCAGGTTGGCCATTATTTTGATACGGGATATTACCGCATCTTTCTGTCTCAGCCTAAGCTCACCAACCTTTTGGAGCACACCATCTAATCGATAGCGAACACGAAAAAAATCTTCGTAAGGCTCAAAATGAATATCACTTATACCATTATCTATGGCTTTATGAATAATATTGTTAACCTGCTGAACAACCGAACCTCTCCCAAAATGGTTATTATTCCCGCCGGAACTGTTAAAATGTCCTCCCTTTATCTCCAAGGGATCTTGCTCAGATTGCTCCATATGTATTAGATAAGCTCTGATCCTTGATCAACGTCGTTTTCATTGACTTTGAGGATCAGTATTCAGGGGAATTATGTAGGCTTATCTTAAGCCTATTGCAACATTAATTGATGGGACGGGGATAATAAATGAGCACAACTACTCATTTATCAAAACAAGTACCTAGGTAGTTTAGAAGCCAGCTTCTATCATCCAAGAAGTAGATCCTTTATTTTAGACTAGTCCGTTAAATATCCCCATTAAAAAAATTATCTGATGGAATCTGTTCAATTCCAGGATCAGCTGTACGAAGATGTTCATGAGAAGCTTAAGTTTATCGGTGAAGGACCCGCTGCCTTCTTTCGAGATATTTGCAGGTTATTAGATAGCAGAGACTACAATCTGGAATCTGAAACACATATTATCGCATTTCTTTTTCGGGAAATTGAAAGCGCCATTCGTGATGCCGTAAGAACTAAAGCTGATGAACCCAACAGTGGTGACGAAGATCACAAAAAAGATGTAAAACAAGTTTTATCCAGACTCAAAATACCGGAAGACCACCCCGTCAGAGAAATTTGGTTACGATACACAGATCAAAACTACGACTATCAATTTAACAAACTGGCTCACCGTACATCGTTTAAAAAGCCTAAACAGCGAAAAAAGGAAATTGAAGATGCTTGGGAAGATTTTATTTACGTATTAGATGTTATCATCGATAAGATTCAAAGCAACTTCTTTGATACGATTAAACTTATTGATCGCATTTTGGATAAACCTCCTTCCAAGGATCGAGCTAAACTGCTCGACAACCATATTCCCAAAAATGAAACGACGCTCGTTTACCTTTTCCAGCATTGCAATGATCCCAAATGGCTTCCCCGATTTGATGAGCGCGGTTTTTTCGACCATCCACCAAGCGGTGTTTATGACCATGAAAATGACTTGATGCAATATCCCCAATGGCCTGCCGGTATCTATTTGCAAAAGGTGGCTAAAGATAAACCCAAAGAGGTTACTCGAATTATCGAAAGGATACCTGTCCCGGATAATTTTCAAGTGCATGAAAATCTGATACGGGCTATTGCCAACATGCCGGCTGATATCAGTGCTCGTCATATTGATTTGGTTATCAATTGTATTCAGTCGGGCTCCGTCTCTCATACTGCTGATTCATATATGGATTTAGTGTTTCATTTGGCTGAAAATGGCTTCAGCGATGAGGCATCTGAAATTATTCGGAAGTTATATGGTCCCGTTAAATCGGACGACAAATCTTCACGTACGCCGTATAGCAGTTCAGACCTGGCGGTTTCTAACTATGCATATGAAGATTTTTTGATCAATCAGATTAAAGAACTTCGAAAACATTTGGGCGAAGAGACTATAAATTTATTAGCTCAGATAATGGATGATTTTCTACATGATCAGTTCTCGTCTCCCAAAGATGCTTCATTCTCCTGGGCGCGATCGCTCTCACTTGATCCCAACCAGTCCTACCGAAGTGTACACCATGTCAAAAATAATATTCTACGAGCCCTCATCTCTGAGATGAACCATTTCATTAAAGATGGGACAAGCTACACCGATATTGTAGCCATCCTGGATGATTATGACTGGCACCTTTTTGATCGAATAAAACTACTATTGTACAAGCGGCATGATGATCTGGAACAAATAAAACCCATTTTACTAGATGACAAGCTATTTGACCAATATTGGATATCCCGAGAATATAAGTCCACTTTGGAGAAGTTCTATCAAGATCTCGCTGAAGAAGAACAACAGCAGATTTTGGGATGGATCGATGAAGGCCTCAGTTTTGAAACGGCGAAAAAACGCCATGTAGAGAATGATCCTACAGATGAAGAAGTTGAAAAGCTGCAAAAACACTGGAAGTTAGTAAAGCTCCATCCCATCGCGGAGTACTTGGAAAACAGTTGGAAAAATAAATATGAATCACTCGTCGACACTTTCGGGAATCCTAAAAAAGAAGAGGATACCTTTGACATACAGTATCATACCGGACCAACTTCACCCAAGGATGTTGAGGAACTCAGCCAACATTCCCCAGAAGAAGTCATCGCATATCTCAAAGAATGGGAACCGGAAGAAACTTACGGTAGTCCTTCACCACGAGGACTCAGTCGGGTATTGAGAGAGGTGATTGAAGAACAACCTGCTGCTTATGCTGAGCATGCCGCCGATTTCAAAACATTACTTCCCAACTATATCTATTCTCTGATCCTCGGGCTCCGTGAAGCTCTAAAAAATGGCTCAGAAATCGATTGGCAAACTGTCCTCTCGTTATGTAGGTATGCTTTGGAACAAGAAGATGATGAGCAAGATGTACAAGATGACCGGCTGGGAGATCCTATCTGGCTTCGAATCCACAAACGAATTGCTGATCTGATTGGCGTAGGATGTCGGGCGACTTCTCATCCGATTCCGTTTCAATACCGGGACGAGGTATGGGAATTGATTTATCCATTAACTCAACACCCGCAACCGGACGAGGAATTTGAACAACAGAAGGACCGCGAACCGATGGGCGTATCAATCAACACGGTACGCGGTGAGGCCATGCATGCCGTCTTCAAATATATGTACTGGGTAAGAACTCATGACGAAGATGAAGGATCCGTAAGTTTTGCTAAGATGCCAGAAGTCCAAAAAGTACTGGAACGACATTTGGATACCAACCAAGAGCCAACGCTAACCATCCGTTCGGTATATGGACAGCACCTCTGGCAACTAATTAAAACAGACCCCGACTGGCTTAACAGCCATCTGGACACCATATTTCCCACAGAAGCCGAACAACAACCTTTGTTCTACGCTGCCTGGTACGGGTTTATTACACAACATCGGGCACATCAACTTTTGCTTACCCATCTGCAACCAGTTTATGAGCAAGCAATAACGCAACTGAACCTAGAGTTTGATTCATGGGATAATGGCTTAATGCCGGACCGCCGATTGGCCGAACACCTATTAGGATATTACTGGCACGGAGATTTGACACTGGACAGCGAATTGCTTGATACTTTTTTCAAGCATGCACCAGCAGAGCTCAGGGGGTACCTGTTTGAATATATCGGCCGTAACCTTGACAGAATGGAAGCTAAACTCGATGATGAAATATGCGTCCGTCTGGAAAACTTCATGAATTATCGCATCAATAAGGGCAAGTCCGTCAAAAACGATAGTTCCTATGAAGAAGAATTAGCCTATTTCGGTTATTGCTTCCCCCATGATACTTTTGAACAATCGCAACACATCGGACGCCTGCACGAAGTACTTAAGATTACCCCTCAGGTTGAAAACAGCAGGGCAGTAATGCAGCAACTGCCTAACTATGTAGATGAATATCCCGAAAAGGTAATGGACTGCATCGAGAACATGGTCAAAAGCACCGACCGAACGCTCGACATCCAAGTATGGCGGGAACCTCTGAAAGAAATACTCAGCAAGCTGCTGGAAAAGGAAGAATCATCGTCAAAAAGGGCGAAGGGGCTGATCCAGTATATCTCGCAGCGGAGATTTCATCTGATGGAGGAGTTTAGAAGTTTGTTAGAATGAACCAGTTAACAAAAGGAATTTACTAATTATCCGTCCAACGCTGAATTAAACGTATCCGCTTGTTGCTCTGATAAAACTTACCTTCCACTATCATATTCTTTTTCGTCCAAACAACCTCTTTCCGGGTAGATATAGTTCCTTCAGAGTTTTCCCTCTCTTTGAATTCCTTATCCAACAGATCCGGCTTTCCCAGCTCGTTATTTAACTGCGAAACCAAATCACTGAATATTTTTTCATAAATAGGCATACCAAGTTTTTCAAATCTGGGATCATTGGGCGTTACTACTGTATAAATTGCACAATGCACCAATGAATCTGATTTTGCATAATAATATTCTATTACAAATGGGGGCAGACCTTTACCGGGACGAGCAAAACGCATCGGTTCGGCAAATTTGTACTCATTAACCGCAGGACACAAGTCTGGGCTAATACTGTAGCTCACATCAGATGAGGAGGGAATTAACTTACTCCCAAACTGCTGCTCAAATATTTTGACCTCACTTGTCTCGGGTTGTTCATGTATCAGTTTATGATCCTGAACTAAAAAAATTAAAAAAGAAAGGGAAAAAACTGTAATAGTTCTCAGCATAATAGCTCATATCTTTTAAAACATTAAATACAAATATTTATAACTCTTTTGTAATTAATATTATCCCAATTATAATCATAAATAAAGCTCCTACTAATAACTTTAAAAGTTCTGATTTATGCCATGAATCATCATGCAGGTTCCAAACTCTACATCCAAATATTAAACCAACTAAAGAGACCAAAATTAAAATGGTTCCTGCAATAAAATTAACCATCAAATTTTTACTTTTTATTATCAGAAGCTCCAATAGTAGAGAAAATAATTTGATCTACAACAACCTTATTTCCTTGCAGAGCTTTCCCCCCTATATTGTTAATATTTAAAAAATTGATACTACTTGTTGCGTGTTTTATACCTACTCCTGCACCACCCGATATTAACATATAGCTAGCATTCAAGCTTGCTTTAGCTATATTACCATCTTTAATTTCAAATCCAGTGTTTAGAGCATTCCCAGCAGTGCCGATTGCAGTACCTGCACCGATCAGTTCTACTCCACCCATTGCTATACCAACTCCTGAAGCTGTAGCCGAAAATACACCTGCTCCTAAAGCCATGCTTTTCCCGAGTACCTCAAAATCCCTGCTCACCCCAACACTCCTTCTTGCATCAAACAAACCTTTTCTTATTTCCGGGCGCGAAGCACCACTCATCAAATTACTATAATAGGAATCATTCAATAAGCGGTCACCAAAGGTTGAGGCAAACATATTATCATAACTGTTGTATGTTTTTGCCCCCTCTTCCCAAAAACTAACATCTGTTCCACCCGCACGCTTACCATCAACAAATAATTGATCTGGTTCATCAGTTCTAACAATGTCTGTCGTACCAGTTTCACTATCAAAGTAGATGTCATCCAAGGGTGCCTGCCCATCGGGATCAACCATATTTAATGGATTATTCAGGGTGTAATTATATGGACTCCATGCCGGGAAGTCTTTTGCTTTCGGATCCACGGAGTGCCAGCGCCCGAGGGCGGTATCATAGTAGCGGGCCCCGAAGTAGTCGAGGTTCAGGTTCTCTTCGGTGTCGCGTTCCTTGCCGGTAAACCGCTCGAGGGTGTTGCCACTTTGGGAGTAACGGTCCGGCATCGGCGCCCCAAACGGATAGTAGTCGTAGGTTTCCTGCACTGTGCCAGTGAATTCGGCCACCACCCAGTCAAACTAGGGTGATCGCTGATATAGTACCTTTAGGCCGAGGATTTAGTGGAACATTGGTTTTAAAATTTTAAAAAACCTATCAGTCTAAGAAGACTTGCTAAAGTAAAAGTAACAGCTCCCAAAAAAGTACTTATTACTATTCCCTTTTCCCAATCTTCTATTTTCTCCCATCTTTTTAAATCTTTAATGTAACTGAGAGCAATCAAATCAACTACTATAGTTAATGTATATAATGGATCCAATCCTATTTCTTCAAGAAATTTCCTAATATCATTAGCATAATCATCCTTAGGATCAAACATTAGTTATCTCTAATTATCTTTTCCATAATTAATGGTGTTGCTACTTTTGTTGCATCTGTTACAGCTGTAGTTGTAGTCTTTATACCTTCAGAAACAGGTACGCTTCTCGTAGCTTGGGTTGCAGTTTGAGCATATCTTAAAGCCCCAGCCTTGGTAGCTCTTAAAACCTTACCTCCCACAAAACTTACTCCTGCTCTTATTCCCTGATTTATAGCTCTATCAGTAGAACCATCAAAAGCAGCAGCATCAATTCCTTTAGCCACTGCTGAGGTGACATCAGCACTAGTTCCAACCGAAACCGCAGTACCCGTAATTTCCAAACCACTGCTTATCATTGAAGCACCTAAAGGCGAGCCAGTTAAATATGACACTGCTCCCCCAGCAGCTACTAGCGAAAGTCCTACCCCTACAGCACCAGTGGAGCTTCCTGAAACTGCATCCGAAACACTTGCCGTTCCATCGACAACTGCATCGCCAGCCGTAAAAGCACCTTCCTTCAGCTGTCCTGGCATTTTTTGAGCTCCCTTTGCAAGATCTTCACCAACACCAGTAGCCACTTGCTCCGTATAGTCAATTGAATTAAACTCCTTACCACTATTCGTAAAATAATTAACTATTCGATCAATTAAACCACAAGGCTCTTCTGGACACCCAACACTTTGTCCATCAGGATCAATAAAAATCATTGGATTATTCATCGTATAATTATACGGGCTCCATGCCGGATAGTCTTTTGCTTTCGGATCCACGGAGTGCCACCGCCCGAGGGCGGTATCGTAGTATCGGGCCCCGAAGTAGTCGAGGTTGAGGTTGGCTTCGTTGTCGCGTTCCTTGCCGGTGAACCGCTCGAGGGTGTTGCCACTTTGGGAGTAGCGGCCCGGCATCGGCGCCCCAAACGGGTAATAGTCGAACGTTTCTAATACATTGCCGCTGTTATCAACGACCGCCCGCGTGGAACCCAGGTGATCGGTGATGTAGTACCGCCTTGCCCCGGAATCGGTATACCGGCCAAAGACCTCGTTTCCAACCAAATTAAAGTGGCCAAAGCCGCTGTTGTCAACCACGGCCAGCGTCTGTTGGCCATCGGTCACATAGAAGCTCCAGGCCCCGCCGGAGGCTTCCTTGAGGACCCGTTGGCCGTCGGCGTTGTAAAAGGCGCGCACGTCCGAGCCATTAGACAGGTCAAAATAGGTGGGCCGGTTGCGATGCTCGTAAGCTACATCATCGAGCTTGCCGGACTGGCTGGTCAGGTTGCCACCCGCGTCGTAGCCAAAGCTGGCGTCCTCGGCATCCCAGCCGGCGCCGGTGGCCCCGACTCCGTCAGTAACGCTCTGCAGGCGATTGCTCCCCGAGTAACTGTAGCTCAGGTTATCGATCAGGCTGCCCGTCTCATCGTTGCGCTGCAGGCCGGTGATATTGCCAGCATCGTCGTAGGTCAGGTTATCGACATCAAATTTGGAAGAACTGCCTTCAAAATTGGCTCCAGTCAATCGGCTGAGCCCGTCATAGCCAAAGGCCCACTGGTAGGTGGCCGGGCCACCGCCGGACTGCACTTGGGGGTTATGGAAGGTTGCTATGTCCACATTCCCATTATCGGTATAATCGTAGTCAGCTGCAAAATTCCCGCCCGGACTGCCAACATTGTTTATGGTATGTACCCAATCGCGGATGGTGTAGCCATAGTCGGCGTCTTTGCTGCCCCGGTAGTCGATGTTGTCTATGGCACCGGTGGCGGTGTAGCTGTAGGTGACCTCGGCCTGGCTCGGTTGGGAGTCAGCAGTGTTGGCAAACACTTTGCTCAGCAGGCCCCGCTGGTTGTACTCGTAAAACTGGTAGAGGGTCTCCGAGCCCACCGTGACCTGCCGTTTGGTAATGTCGCCCTGGCGGTTGTAGTCGTAGGCCAAGTGGGTGTCCCAGCTGCTATTGTTGCCAGTCCAAATCCATTTGTCGGCCACCCGTCCTTCGCTGTCGTAGCTGAGGACTTCCAGCTGCCAGGGATTCGACCCCATCTGCGAGCTGTTCCCGTCGTCCACCCGCCAGGCCCGAGCAACCAGCCGGCCGGTTGTATTGCTTACCGATGTGCCCGTAAGCTGCGAGCTAAACTGGTCCCACGGGAACGCGCTGGTCGAGGGCTTGCTGTCGTAGGCCCAGGCCCCGCGCAGGTTGCTGTTTGTTGACTCAAATCCGTAGGACTGGTCGCCGTCGAGATTCGAGAAGTTAGCGCTGGCTACTCCTTCGGCGGTTTTCCGCCCCTGGCTGTCGTAGGTGTAGAAGACCACCTCTCCGGCGGACGCCCGGACCGCATCCTGGACAAACCGCAGGTTGCCCGCCCGGTCGTAGATGTATTGGACATCCGGGCTCCCCGTGGCCGTCTCATCGGTCGGGTCATTGTCGCCGTCCCCGTCGGCATCGGGGGTGGCCTTGGCCACCACTTCGCCTTTGCCATTATAATCGTAGGTCGTAACGGTATTATTCGGTGCCGTAACTTCGGTTAACTGATCAAGCTCATCATATTCAAAAATCGTTTCGGCATTAATGCTTCCGGGATCGGAAATCGTTCGTACCTTCCGTCCCCAGCCGTCGGTCCAGGTCTCCGTTACCTTCCCCGACTCATCGGTTTGGGTCCTCACCTGGTAATAGCTGGCGTTCCACTGGCGCACCTCGTAGTCGGTGGTCACCGCCCCGCTGTTGGATTCCCCGCCGGCCGGAATGGTCTTTGAAGGCCGTCCCAAGGGGCTCAGCTCATACTCGGTTTCTTGGTAGGGGGTCCCACCGCCAGTAATTCCGCTGTAAAAGGTGCTGGCATGGCTGTCAAAGCTGTCATCGTAGCCGTGGCCGGTATTATCCTTATACCCTTTATAAGTCTTGTGGGGACGGCCGGCGGCATCGTAGGTCGTCGTCTTCGCTACAATATCGTCGGCCCCCACCCGCTGCTGGGTCTGGATCGACCGGCCCAGCCCGTCGACGTATTCGGTCGCATACCGCGTTTGGCTGGCAGTATGCTGGCGCGTCTGCACCCAGTTGGCATTGCTCCCGCTGTAGGTGCCCCCCGTAAAGTTTAGCTTATATTCATAGGCGCTCACCAACTCGTTGGCGTCATTGCGTACGGTGTCCAGCCGGCCCAGCTCATCGTATGCAAACCGCTGGATGGTACCGCTGGGATCGTTGAGCTTCGTCAACTGCCCCAAACTGTTGTATTCGGCTTGCTGCTCCAGGGGCGGGCTTCCCTCGGTGAGGATACCCGTCAGGTATATCCCCGACACCCCATTTAATGTGGTCTGGGTCATCGGCTGGCTGTTGGACCCGTAAAAAAAGTTCAGGGTCGGTCCGTCAGCTTCGGTCACCTTCAGCAGGTTCCCCCACTGGTCGTAGTCCTGGTAGGTCGCCACCTTCTGCTGGGCCGCGGAAGGGTTAGGCAAGGCCAGACAACATAACAGAATCGTGGCTGTCGCAATACACACTGGTCGGTTCTTCATCGGAGTATAATATAATTGAAAAGGAATGTTGAGAACTAACTCTTCGATTAGTTACAACCGGATGGATCGGTCGTGCCTAAGTCTGGTCCACCGACCCACTTTTCACATGGTTGCCAGAAACCATTAAATTGATCCCACAGCACCCAATCGACTCTTAAAATATTCCCGGTACCATCTTTTTTTGTTACCTCATACGGCTGGCTGAGCATATGGGCACTGGCCATTCCAGAATACTGCTCGTGGGCATAAATGTACTGGGTCTTTCGCTCTTGACCGTCGGAATTGGTTTCTATCTTTTCGGTAGGTAATGTATGGCTATAATCATTGTACTGGTTGTCCACAATAGTCTCTTGGTAATCAGATGAATTATTAGGATCGTAAGTTTTCGTCTTTACTTTATCTACAACTCTCCAGTGAGATCGAGGGCGATAAAGTGTACTGTGATAATAGACCTTAGTTCCCATCCCAAAATTAGGTTCAGCCTGATCAAAATATTCTTTTCTAACCCTTCTACTTTGTCCTAATAAAGAATTATCCGTAGTAATATTTCCTTGAATCTTGACCTCATCGAAATAAAAAGTAGATGATGATTGTTCTTCATCAAAGTATTGCTGAAACTTTATAACAGAATTCGAGGTCAGATTGACGCCTTGATTGTCTAGATCAATTGTAATCTTAGTCCAAGAACCGGAGTCACCCAGGGTATAAATTTTAGTATAATTGCTCCCCCCATCAGAGGAGAAATACACACCACTAGATGTACTATACCCTGTGTCTGTATCTTTCCACCGAAAACTTAAGGTTACATCTTCTTGGTGCGATAAATCAACTTTTAATGTTGCCGTATTTATATTGGCTTCAAATACAAATTTTGGCATATCTGCATCTAAACTCAACGTACTTTCATATTCATATCCTCCAGGTGTAATAGACACTGTTCCATTACTAGTTGATGAGCTTGTTTCCCAGTTCGTAGCAAATTTATTTGGAGCTTCGAAGCTAGTATAATACGGAAGCGGCTCATATTGACTGGGTGAAGATTGAATTGTATTCCGTATATATTCTTTTGACTTTAGCAAATTCTTGTTCTTGTCATAATAATAGATCTCTTTGGGCTCTCCTCTGCGCCAGTAATTAATTTCTGCCCCCGGTGTTGAAAAAACCTTTCTGGTATATCCCAAAACATTGCTAGAGCCATCTTTTTGGATTTCGGTCACCTCACTATATCCCACTGGAACGCCGCCTGCCGGACCCTGAGGATAAATGGAATTAGAATGCACCAGATCATATTCATCATTACAATCTTCCGTACCGTCAAGGTTAAAATGCTCAGAATAAACTAGATCGTCATATAAAACCCCACTAGAAACCCCTGGATTATTCCACTCTTCATAGTTGAATTCTTTAACCACAGAATTTCCTAACCCATCATTAGACGTCATTTTCTTAAGACGGATTCCTCCACCTTTTTTATTACTTCCACCATCTCTATATTGGTCGATTTCATATTCAAACTCCGTAGAACCCCCAGTAGGATAGGTGACTTTTGTTAAAGTCCCTGTCAATATTTTTTGGTCCTCTGGTTGACGATTTGCACCGTCATAGCTAAAAGTGCCTACTTGGTAATCAGGTATTAAGGAACTATTCCCCGATCGGCCATTAAAAAAGCCCCAATGGTCAACCTCATTTGAATTTACAGTTGGATTTGGCAAAGTGTAGGAAGTGTTATAATCGAACTCCCAGTTTTTTTGTTCAACATCCTGTCCCCCTTTCAAAACCAACTCTGACAGAGTTAACCGACTGCTAATCGCAGAGGTATAATTAAATTGAAATGACTTTGTTGTATTACCATCAGTATTAAAAGTAATAGTATTAAGCTTTTCAGTATCTGCTAACTGGTAACTCCCCCCTCGCAAAGAACTTCCGAAGTCAACCTCATATGCAGCGTTGTCGGTTTTGGCACTTATTTTACTTAAATATATTGGATTACTGACTTCACTGGTTGTATAAGTATTATTTATTTGTGATGAATAATCTCCAGTTGGCATTCCGTTCTGGCATTGGGGATATACGGACATTTGCTGGCTTAAGGCTTTATAATATGTGCCAGTACCTGATCCGGTTTTATAATCGAAAGTAATGGAGTTATCACCACTTGCCGACTCTATTTTTGACAAATACCAACTTGAAGTATAAGTGTAAGAATCAAAGCTATTTGATCCTCCTAGAGTTTCCACTGAGGTATCTTCTTCCTCACTAAAAATATATTTAGTACCATCCTTTGTGGTTATCGTCCAACTGCTAATATCTCCACCTGACGTATTAACTTCAATTTTGAAGTTTTTATAAGGTGAAGGCGTAAATTTTAGTTTACCTTCCCAAGTTAATATCAATTCCCCACTATAACCTCCAAAATTAAATGAATATTTATCTGGCTGACCGTCTAGGTTCTCTGAGGCAATATCATCCAGAATTGACTGAAAGCTATTAGAATTTTGACCCTCATATCTCCACGTATCTCCTGCACCATCTTCGTAAGCCGCCAGCTTTTTACCTGTATCCAAATATCCTACTGGATCATCATCAGGTAACCCTCGGACTTCTCTTGTTATAGCACCGCCTGCAGACAAGACCCACCCAGCCCCAACCCATCCGGGACCTTTATTAACCCTTATACCTGAACCATTGTAGTTTAGTCCTATATTTGTTTTCAAATCACCACTTTTAACACTACCAAGGTTAATGCCTACTTGAGGTGATCCCGTATACATGTTTACTGAATTTTCGCCGTACTCGGTAATAGAAGCAGCCGTGGGAGATGGGATTGTATTCTTATAATCTCCCACCTTTGCCAATTGACCGTATGATGCAGTATTAAAAAAGAAGGTGAAAAAGATGATATACAGTATATACTTGGTCGATTTAATCACAATAAAGTTCCTCCAATAAATTGAATATCACGTTTGATTATTCGTGTTTCAAAAGTGTCTACTCAATAGTATGGGAGGTACTCCGAACTTAAAATAAGTACAGGTACTCAAATTTTTACTTGAATACCTAGGTACACAAAAAGCAATAACCTTTTAAAGATAGATTTGTGAAAACTCATAAAGACGACCACGGCCTCTTAAGCCCAACTTATTGCACATATTCTGCCGGTGATTTTGTACGGTTTTGGGACTTATATTAAGAATAGAAGCTATTTCCCGGCTAGTTTTTTTCTCTCTTACATATCCCAGAATTTTTTCCTCCTGTTCAGTTAAATGGACATCTGGTACATTAGAATTATTTGCATTTGTCAGTTTAGGACTATCGGTAGCCTCAGTTAAAAAAGGACTGATAAAAACTGAACCCGTTTTAATTGAATTTATGCAATCTTCAAGATCTTTTATCCCTCCTCTCTTATGAACATAACCCTTAATTCCATTGGTCAATCCCATACCCAACATTGAAAAAGTATCAGGACTCAATATAAATATTGAGTGAAAAGATACTTTGCAGTTCTCACGAAGCTCAAACAAAGATTTTTTTCTGAGTTGGATTAAGCATTCCTGCCAAATCATAATATCAGGTTCGAAATCCACTATTTTTTTCTTTTCAAAAGCCACTTCTACAGAGCTCACATATACTTCGTATCCCCTTTTCTTTAAAATTTGTTGTATAGCTTCCCCTGTAAGAAAATTACTCCCGACTAAATAGATCTTATCACCCATCTGTACATCTCGAACATTTTTTTACATCTCTGACTCTATATAGAAGAGCAGAAAACTGTTCAACTGAACAGCATTTTACAAAACTTTACATTCTCCGTGTTTGTTATTTCCTCTTGACAACGAATAAGTGGTTTTAGGTGTTTGGAGCTAATGCAGTTGAGTGAATTCATTGATTTTTTCGGGAAAGCCTTTCCCAGCCTTCCTCTTAGGTACTACATAAAATTCCAAAATCGTGGCCTATTTCACGCACAAGAATATCATGGACTGGTTTCGGACCAAAAGGCTAGGGGTTCGAGTCCTTTCGGTCGTACTTTCATACAATGCGCCCCCTCATTTCTGGCGTGCACATTGTATTTTAATTCCTACCCTCTCAAAAGTTTCTCTTGCTGGTACTACAAGAAACCTTTTAGTTTGTAATATATATCTACCAACTACTCTTCTGACTACAAGTTCATCATATGAGGAAAAAAAGCTAATCTGTTATTCATTGAACGTGTAGCTAAAGATGCCCTGGCTGGTACCGAAGTATAACACCTCCTGGCCGCCCTCCATGACCGACACTATGTCATTTATTTGTATGCCGGTTGGGCTGTCGGACCATTCGATCTGCTGCCAGCTGTCGCCAAAATCCTGGCTGGCGGCAAAAAACAAGGTGCCGTCGGCATTTCGACCGCTGGCGTAGACGGTAGTAGAGTTACGAGAACTGTGGGTTAGCGAAATACCGTTGATATCAGTAAGAACCGTCTGCCAGCTTTGCCCGCCGTCGGTAGATTTTCGGATGACATTTGCCGGCGATACACTCCCGCCGGCTCCAACAAGTATCTGGCTGGATTGTTTGGGGTGCAGAATTACATCCTTAACCGTTGTTTGAGTATCAAAGCGAAAACTCTTACTAAGCAATATCCAGCTTTCTCCACTATTTTGAGATTTGGTCAAGTACGGATACGGTATTTCATAAGCCCCTCCGGTCCAAATCTGGCTGGGATGATACTTGCTTATGGTTAGAAATTCAGAGGGTCCTCCTTCTTCGTATGCAATAGACCAAGATTTTCCTCCGTCATTGGATTCCAAGATCCGGCCAGCATATGCAAAAATATTTTTGGGATCGTTTGGGTTTTGTTCCAGGTAATGCACGACAAAATATTGATACCCTTCTGGTTTTTCGACATTAATAGCATTCCAGGAACTTCCCCCATTGGTTGACTTGAAAAGGGTTGGTTTTTGCTGGCGAACACTGTCATACTTTACCACAGCAATGATCTGTGAGTCATCCCAATTGACAAAGTCAACAACTTTAGAGTCCGGTATTTCTAAGCCAATGGATTTCCATGCATCATCAGCCCCTATGCTTTTTTTGAAAGCTCCTTTTGTAGTTCCGGCAAGCAAAAAATTATCAGTGATATTTAGGGAGTAAACATCGCCTGACACCGCTCCCTCCTGCTTAAAAGTACCGTTATCAAAATCCGGGGAAGCTGGATCAGAAGAACAGCTAGTTCCAATCGTTGTAAATAGAGCAAATAGGATTAAAATAAGGTGACGCATATCGATTTTAAGTATGAAATTATTTTTAATTTGTAACATTCTTTTTCCTAGCACTCTTGAAGCATTAACTCCTTTATAGAAATAATTTCAATATTGAGTAATCAGGAGAAATATTATGAGATTATATTTAAAACTTTTCTATAATTGCTTATTCATCATCATGTTAACTTTTGTTGGTTGCAGTGATCAACCCTTCACACAACATACTAACCCCCCTCCCAATGATCAAGAAGTAACAACTAATGAAATTGGAACAACACAAAGCGCTCAGGTCAAAAAGGCTGAACATCGCTATATAGTAACCTTCAAAGAGCAACCTGAGCAAGTAGCTGATGTAGAAACAGCACAGCAAGCCGTTGAGCAAATTGGTTCGGTAATGGCTGCTACCAGAGTTCCTCAAGATTCACTAATACACAAATATAAGTGGGCTTCACGAGGTTTTGCCGGTCGATTTACGAAGAAACAAGTAAATCGTTTAAGACAGCACCCATTAGTGAAACATGTAGTAAAGGATGTAATGTACAGAGCAGCAAGCTACAATCAGAAAAGTCTAAAAAAAAGCATATCATCCCAGACGTCTTACCCAACTGTTCCTTGGGGTATCAACCGGATTAATGCACCAGTTCCTACAAGTAGTAATAAGGCTTGGGTTATTGATAGTGGTGTTGATCTTAATCACCCTGATTTAAATGTAGATCAAAACCTCACTACCTCATTCTTGGCAAATCAGGGTTCAAATGATATATACGGTCATGGTACTCATGTAGCAGGAATTATTGCTGCAAAAGATAACGCTATTGACGTAGTAGGTGTTACACCAGGTACTCAGGTCGTAGGCGTCAAAGTATGCAATGAGTATGGACAATGTTACGTAAGTGATGTAAAAGCTGGTATTGATTATGTAGCAAATAAATTCTCCGCAGGTGATGTAGCTAATATTAGCTTAGAATATCCTACTGATGATCCTAGCTATCCGCGCATCGATATACCTTTATCTGATATGGAAAATGCTATAAAAAACGCTGCTATTAGTGGGTTAAAGTTTACCCTTATAGCTGGAAATTCTAGTGAAGACGCTAATTTGACCTCACCTGGCCGAATAGAACATAGCAATGTATGGACAGTTTCTGCGTATGACAGTAATGACCAATTTGCAAGTTTCTCAAACTATGGGAATCCACCTATCGAATATTCAGCTCCCGGCGTTAATGTAGAGTCACTCTGGGAAAACGGTGGCACAAATACTGGATCTGGAACCTCTGCAGCCGCTCCCCACTTAGCCGGTCTTTTGCTAGCAGTTCCACAAGAAATTATAATCGATGGATATGTTAGCGGAGACCCTGATGGTAATGCAGACCCAATTGCTGTTCACGACCCGCATTTGGAAGTATCAATATCAGGACCTGGAACGTTGAATTCAGGTTCCCAAGGAACCTGGACGGCTGTTCCCGCACATGCAGAAGGTACTGTTAGTTACCAATGGTATTATAAAGCTAACCATAATGACAGCTGGCACTCAGCCGGAACCAACACCGATACGTTTTCCTATACTTTCTTTAATACGAGTTCTACTGTGAATACGGCTAACGTTAGAGTTGATATTTCAAGTAGTGGAGAGCAAACATCATATAACAAACAGGTATCGGTTTCTCCTAGTGGTGATGATTGCGATGATGTCATTATTTGTAAGTAATTTTATTTTAAAGAGCACTTTAAACCCTGGCAGCAGAAAATAAATGCCAGGGTTTTTTATATATTAATCCAAATCGTGTCTGGCTGAGTTTAATAAAACGCTGCTGATTTTAAGGAATTCCCTGAACAATTCATTGCTCACTGTCTAATCTTCTGCTATTACACCTATGGGCCTAACCTTTTGTTACCAAATCAAATACTAACATTAACTTCATCCAGATATTTGTGATGTTCGGTATGTACAAACTATTGATGAAGTTTTTCAATATTTGCATGACTTCTTAAATGCACTCGCGCAAGCATACTATCGTATCTTCCAAATAAAAAAAGAATTTCTGTAACAAATCTATTAGAGTTTACTCTTACAGTTAGGGAGTTACAAAAAAAGATAACTTGAGTACCCTCCACAACCTAAAGCGATTCATCATTACACCGTATTTTTCTTGTCGTGATAAGTACGACTATGCTTGTTGTGGCCTGAGTCTTACAGCTCCTGCAAAATGTAACTAGCAACCAACGAAAGCATCAACAGCTAGACATTTACTTGAACCTGTGCTGAGAATATCCCTTCTACATCAAGTTCGGAAAGGAATTACCTGAGATAAGAGTTTATTTTTAAATTTATTTTGTAACAATTAATAGCTTACCTTCTCCTTAAATAAAAAAAGACGCACTCTACGAATTATGAGGATAAAAAAATACATGCCTGTGACTTTACTAACTAATTGGCTACTTATCATATTATTAAACGTATTCGCCATTGGTTGTAAGAGTATTACGGATTCAACTAATCTAAACGTTGACAGAGACATTCCACCTTCAGAAGCTTTTGATGCTTCTTATGGATTTTGGGAGGCTGATGGGAAAACTATCTATTTTTCCCACAGTGAAGATTTGGGCTCAGATCCTGATCCCGGAAAGCTAGACCAACTGTGGAAGTTAAATTTGAATACTGGCCGGCGGCAAATGATCCATCCCGGTCGTATCCTAAATGCTGATATTAGCTCCGATGGACAGTGGATTGTATTCCATAGCTTTTCGCTTCCCCAATATTTGTACAAAATGCGGAGTGACGGTAGCGAATTGCAAAGGCTGTCTGGTCCGGAATCTCCAAACCCAAACCTAGAACATACGGGACTCGCTCGTTGGTCCCCTGATGGAAAACGAATCTTGTTTAGTATATATGCTGGCAAACCGCGCGGAACAGCATTAATGGATAGTAGCGGATCCAACACTCAGATTATTATTCCATATGGTATCGATGCCAAATGGTTTCCTGATGGAACTAAAATTATCTATTTAAATTGGGATACTACCCAAGTTTCAAACAAACAACAACAGATATACGTAGCTAATGCAGATGGAACAAATCAAGAAAAACTGACAGATCTAACTCATTCACGGTATATGGGAGATATTGCAGAACCCATTGTATCGCCCGATGAAAAATCTATTGCATTTACTCATTTGGGAAGCAATGGTTACGACAAAGAAATATTCATTATGAAAATAGATGGTAACGGGATTGAACAGATCACAGAAGGACCTGGATACGCTACTCGTCCTGAATGGAGTCCTGATGGAAATACCCTCCTCTTTAGTCGAATCATTCCCAATGTATCAAAACGTTTGTATTTCCTGGATGTGGTTTCCCACCAAGTCACTCCGGTATTTCCTAAACCTCAAAACTAAATAACTTAACTAAATCTAATTTAAGATGAGATCTCTATCAATAAATATAATCATCAGTATACTCCTAGTAGCTCTTTTCGGTTGTACATCATCCTTAACACCCGGCTCAAATAATAACCAAACCCCTTTGTCGGCTTTGTCCTCGGCAAGTTCGTTCTCATTAACCCAAACTCCTAATGACCCGTTATACTCACAACAGGATTACCTAAATACTGCAAATGTGCCATATGCCTGGCAGAACACGACTGGTAGTCCCTCTCAAAAAATTGCCATCATTTCAGTAGGTGGAATTAACGAAAATCATGAAGACTTATCTTCCCGCCTTACGGTAAAAACATCCTCGAATGCCGATATCTCAGCCAATAATCCATTAGCTGGAATCATGGGTGCAGCAACCAACAACGGGGTTGGAGTTGCAGGTGTGAACTGGGATTCTCCAATACTCTCATATGATGTGGGAGAAGAGGAAACGAAACAGGTAACATTACCTAGTGGAATCTCAGTCGAAAAAACTTTTATTGGTCTAAATACAGGATCCGTTGCTTCAAATATTGATGATGCTGTTAATTCAGGTTCTAAAACAATTTTAATGCCACTAAACTGGGTTCAGGAAAACCAATTACCGAATTTTGATCTCGTGAAGTTACAATATTATCCTGAATTTAAAGTTGAGGGAGATCCTAAGCAATTAATCTTAAATGCGGTATGGAAAGTGTTACAATCTGTCTATTCTCAAGATAATGATTATTCCTCCGCCGTTTCTGCTGTAAAAGATGCATATTTAGATGGCTCAGTTGTAGTTGGAAAAGCCATAGAATACAATGGTACCGGAATTGGATTTCCTGCCAATTTAGCCAGTGACCATATTGCTTTCACTGTGGGTGCATATAACAACGTTAGTTTAAGCAGCTATGAATATTCCAGCACTCCTGAAGCGACGAGTATTTCTTATGATACGGATGATATTAATGTAATCGCACCGGGCATTAATATGTTAACGACGTTGTACGGAAATACGGAATATGGCGAAGTTTCTGGCACTAGTGCCAGTGCTGCGTTATCAGCAGGTATTATCAGTTTGCTGCAGGCAGCCAATCCTTCTCTAACTCCAGATGATATTGCTCATATTCTTGAAAAAACGGCTTCTCCCATAGGCGGTGGTGGATATGACAACAAAAGTGGTTTTGGAATTATTGATGCTGGTGCAGCTTTGGATTATGTAACTAACAATGAAATAAAACATGGGACCAGTACAGATACACAGATAGAACAAGTTGCCTCCAATAGGAAAATTACACTTTTCTCTAGTGCATGGAAGGAGGTAGCCAGCGGAACTTATTTTGCTGACATTCATAAGGTTACATATACCATACCTTTAGTTCCATCAAGTACCAACGATCTATGGTTTAATGCGAAAGGGACATTAGGATGGAGTGCAGCTAATCCAAATTCTCAAAATAGATATGCCAAAGTTGAACTTTTCAGTGATCATGCCACTGTAACAACTTATATTTATGATATTATTTCTAATATTAGCGGTGAAACCAGTTTTGGATGGTATCCAGCTGGCCCTAGTGAAGCTCAACTTTCCTACTCATATGTTGGCGAAATCCCTCCTGAACCCTTGAGTACAACAATAAGTGGTATTCCATATGTAAATGACGGTCAATCTGCAGCTTTTACTGCAAATGTCTCAAATGCTAAAGGGGCTATAAACTATCAATGGTATTACAGACAAGAACCTTACTCTTCATGGATAAGTGGTGGTACAGGTTCCTCATTTACACATACTTTTTATAGTGCTCCTGGGGGAGAAACTGCACATTCAGCTGTAAAAGTAGTGGTAAACAGTGCAGGAGAAACGGCGTCAGATATTCATTCGGTAGATGTTTACGGATGTCAGGGGTTAGGAGGATCTAAATCAGTAGATACAAATATAATTATTCCTTGCTAATCACTCTTTAGAATTACCGTAATTAATAAACCCTAACAGAATTCTGTTAGGGTTTATATAAACAATAATATTCTCTCCACATCTACAAGAAAATTTGTCAAGAAGGATGAACTTACAAATTCATCAAACCACCTTTAAAATCAACTTTTTGATCAAGCTTTTCAGTTTCAAGCACATTTCGAAACAACCGACAGATCAAGAGCTAACTTTTAATTTTGAAAATCGGACGTTTCGTTAAAAGCTCTATAGGATTTTCATGCAGAGCAATTCTTATTTGTATAACAGTGTGACATTTAACTAATAAATCGGGAAACCTTTTCCCCCACTTCCCCCTCGGTACTACAAAAAGTACTACATAAAATTCCATAATCACTGCCCATTTCACGCACAGCAATATCTCGCATTGATTACGGATCAGGAGGTTAGGGGTTCGAATCCTCTCAGGCGTACTTTATACTAAGCCCTTGACTCACATAAATCTATGGGCTTTTTATTTTTGTAAAATCTTATCTTTTTAAGGCTTCTATTTACATTGGTATCAGGATAGTCACTGCTACAGATGCAATTGCTACAAAGGTCCTGGGTCCTCCTTGATTAGTTATGGCTGATACTCGCTAAACTAAGTGAGGATCTCCTTTATAGAAAGATCCCCGCGGATTAACTTGGACGCACCTCACCAAGTCCCTACCCCTCTTGGTTTTAAGTCTCATCTTTCGTTAGTTGCCAAATAAACGCCAATCTGGCCGGTTATGCGCAAAGCCATTATGTAGCCTAAATTAATACAAACATACTAGCTCATCATGAAGAACATTCTATATATACTATTTGCACTTGTAATTGTATCCTGTACTAAGAAAAAAGACGAAAAGACCAACACAAATGTTAGTTTTGACGAAGTCGTAGATAGTCATTGATATAAGAAAATATGGAGATGAAAAGGTCCGATTTAATGGCGAAATGATCGGCGAACCTGCTCTCAAAAGTCATATTGATAGCTTACACACCACAACATCTACGCGGGCCAGAATTATACTTAACGAAACCGTATATACCCAGCTGGTGGTCCATATGCAGAAGCTTTTACATGAAAATCGGATTACCAATATTCGAACTAAAATGCTGAGTCCTGAAGCGTTCAGAAATTACAACAAACAGAAGGTTCACATCGATGTGCTGAGTTCTGGGGATATCTTATTGGAAGGCAATAAATTACAGCCCGAAAATCTCAATATAAGCTTATCAAAAATGGAGATAAATCGGGATACAGAATTTATCATTTCCGTCAGTGAAAATGCTGAAGTTGGACCTGTTTTTGATACTCAAGAGATGTTAGCTGACAATAACCTTCAAATGCAGGTATCAAACGAAGATCTTTCAAAATATTAATATCAAGAGATAATATGTGGATTCGCAGTCGAGATCAGCTTATGAAAACTTACTGGATCCAAGAGTTCTAGTTTAAATAGCACGGTAGCTTATTGTAATTTAGTAATTAGGCTAAGTATTGAATTGACAATTATGTTGGAAATACTCAGGCAAGCAAGCTATTCATTGATTAATGTGGGAATTAGTGCTCTTTTGTTGCTAGCAATAGGCTGCTCACCAAATAAAGATTCGCAACAGCCCCAAGATTTCAACAATGTTGCACGAACATCTGTTGAGAATTTGCAGCAAGTCGTTGATCCGCGCAATACAATAATCTCCAGTGTTGCCGCAATGGATATTCTTCCCAACGGCAACCTGGCCATTCTAGACTCTGACCAAAAAAAGGTAATGCTATTTCATCCCGATGGGACCCGTTACAACGCTTTTGGACGCAGTGGCAAAGGTCCCGGTGAATTCGTAGCACCACGTGGTTTAGATATCCATAATTCTACAATTCGTATTTTAGATGTGGAACTAATGCGAGTAAATCAATACAGCAAAAACGGACAATTTATCCAGAATTATGACACTGAACCCGAGGCTTCCTTTTTCGGTTTTGTAGCCCCGGGCGGCTCCATGGGGTACTACACGGTGGTCAACGAGTATAACGGCAGTCTGGTGGGTTATCACAATGCGACGACCGACTCGGTGGGATATTTTGGGGATGCGATATTCAAAAATCCGCCGCGCGTCAATGACCAAAAAGCGTTTAAGACAAGCGCGGCCAACGGAGAAGTTCCCAAGCCTATGAGCAACGACTTGGTGATGATTATGCGGAGGGCAGCCTCTATGCCTTCCTGAAAGCTCACAGCCGTCTGCAAAGGTATCGCGGTGGCCAGCTGCTGTGGGACATTAAGATCAACCATCCGGCCAATCAGCACATCTTCGACCGTTATATAGAGAATGTACAGTCTGGGCCCTCGGCTTTTGCCCTGCCGCGCTATATCGACGGGCTGAAAGCAACACAGAATAATGTTTACTTGCTTTGGAATAGCAATCCTCAAACCATAGTGCAAGTGAGCAAGAAAGGAGAAATTCAACAAGTTTATGAACTGCCGGCGTTTAAAGAGCGTAGTTTTTCGGCCCTGGCTGTGGATACTACCGTTTATACCTGAGCGATGAAAGCAGCGCGCAGGTTTTTGCTTTTTCGCTGAATTAGGAGCCTGACGCCATCTACTACTCCACTGGCTCAAACAGGGCGAAAGTGGTATCATCCAAACGCACTCCCAGATGATGCTCTGAAATATGCGTGAGCATACTGCCGCGCGGCAAGTGTACTACCTTTTGAAATTTTCCACCTCGATTCATAACCAGCCATTTTTGGGTATCGCCGCGGTAGTTAAGCTTCAGCCAAAAGCGTCCCTTGGTATCGATCAACATACGCTCTACCGGGGACTTTATATCGGGCAATTTATCCTTCAGCGTCTTCCACTGTCGATCGCGCGTTTCAGCTTCAAGAGAATCATGGGCAGCATCGCTCAGCTTCTGAGTCGGCAGATCCATTGGAATAGTAGCGAGCGTATCAAGGGTAGAAGATAGCTTGGCAATTTTCGAACTGCCCGTCCAGTAGCTATAAAGCGATTCGGTCTCTGAGTTATAGGCTATTTGCTGGGAGGGGGAAAACGGCACCTCACGGCCACCAACCGGTTGGCCATCAATCAGGTCAAGGGCTACGGGACGGGTCCGAACGGTGACCCGCCTTCCATATCCCCCATCTACCGAGTACCTGCTCAACGTCATGGCAGGCGATGCTTCCTTGTCGTGTAAATATTTACTTGAGCTTGCCCGAATCACATACTGTTCACCGCCTTTCATCGGGTAAATGCCTATAACAATAGCCGACTCGAGCGGCTTGGGTGTCAGCTCGGTCACCAGTTCCAACTCCGGACTAAATTTGATAATTTTTTGATTGCGCTGGTCCACCACCAGTAAGCCCCCGCCGGTGGTTTGCTGAAGAAACAACAGATCCTGCACCTCTCCCGGTCCGCGTCCCGGCCGAGCCACCTGCTTGATGATTTCTCCCCGCTGGTTGACCTGCAATAACCTGTTGGCCTCATAAATGGGGATCACCACAGAACCGTCATGCATCGCGATGCTCTGTACGGGCGCATATGAAAAGTAGAGGCTGTCCGCTTTCTGGAATTGGCTTATTTTCTGGGGATGCACCTGTGGCAAACTCTCCGTGAATTTATCGGGCGACTGGTCTTCATATTCGCAGGAGATCAATCCTAATAAGCATATAATTGATAAGCTTGAACAACACTTTTCTATATGCACGCCTGAATTCAACAACATTTTTAGTTTGTTATTACCCATACTTATCCCCCCCCTTGCCTGAATCGACGCTTCTCCCAGATACCCATTAACAGCAGGATAAGCAAGGTGCTGCTGCCAAGCCCCCAGACGACCACCGTAGCCAGCCGCTGCCAAAACTCACTGCCCTGTATGAAGACCAGCGGCATCAGTCCGCCAATAGTGGTAAGCGTGGTAATAAGTACCGCCCGCATTTTGTGTTTATAAACGTAGAGCCAACTCCGCAGTCCGTGGATGCCCAGCTTACGGGTATATTGTTTTTCATGCATTAGCAGGATGGAATTATTAACCACTACCCCCACACAAAGTAGCGTGCCAGCAATGGCGCCGCGGTCGAAAGCCAGGTCGTGATACAGCGTGCCCACCATGATGCCCAGCAGGCTCAGCGGCACGGCCAGGATCACCACCAGCGGGTCGCGCCACGACTCCAACAGTGCCGATACGATCATCCAAACGCTAAGAATAGTGAGCCCCAGCAACAGTAGCAGATTGCGGGTGTTACGGTCTTGGCCAAAACCAAACAAGCTGCCGCGCCCAAACTCCATGCTCATACCAACCGGCACCGGTGTTTGTTTTAGCACACCTTTGATATATTCTTCCCCCAGCCGGTAGGGTCCCAGGAAATCCACGTTAACTACACGCTGGTAGGACTGATCCTCACGCCGAATCATCGACTGACTTTTTTCGCGTCCCAGTTTAGAAATTTCCGCAAGCGAGAACACCTTGCTGTCAACCGGTGAAAACCGTTTCTCCTGCATCAACTCATTTTGCGTGTTTTGTCGCCTGAGGTTACGGCCGATCAGGTGCATCTTCTGTCCCGAAAGTTCGACCTTGCCAAAAGAATTAGTGGGTCTAACATCCAGCGCAATCGCCGATAGCACATCGCGGCGGTCGAGCCCATGCATAGCCAGCTCTTCATCGTTGAGCCGTAGATAATATTGATACAGATCCTCGCGGCTGCGCCAGCTGCCGGTCCCGTGAATATCCACGCTCTGCACGCGCCTATTCTTTTTAAGACGACTGCGTAGATTCTTGGCCAACTGCAGCAGACCGTCGTAAGAATAACCGGTCAGCGAGATGCGGTGGCTTGACGAGCTGCTGCCAAAGCCGGTGCTAATGCCGTCGCCGAGTCCACTTACCGAGATAGCCGAGTTACCGGTTTTGGCTGCCAAGAACATCGCTTCAGCATAAAACCGGTAGGGTTCGGCTTTCGTCAGGTAACTATCTTTAATATAAAACACCAGCCGTGCCCCACCATTATACTCCGAGACCGTGGTCTCATAAAACGAAAACGCCTCCTCATAGGGTTTGGCAATCTTCTCGTAGTTGCGTGCCATCTTGTTGATCTCTTTCAGCGGAGTACCCTGCGGGGTCTCAATGTTTACCATCACCCGCTGCTGACGATCCCGACCGCCCCACGGACTGCCGAAGTAGGTTTCATTAAAAAACTGGTAGGTAATGCCGCCGATCCAGGGATCGATATCTTCGCGGTTGTTGAAGTAGACTTCCGTAAACTCCGGCCAGGCCGTACCTTTTTCCCATTCCGGTGTCTGTATGGCAAACAGCGGGATGCCGATAGCAAAAATGAGGGCCCCATAAAACAGCCAGCGCAGGCGGTGACGCCAAAGGAACAGCCCCAGCAGGTAGCGTCGGATCATCCCGAAGAATCCATTTTTGAGCTGCGCCCATCCCGACGACTCTCCCTCGGATTGCCGAGGCACGATCCAGACAAGGGCGTAGGGAATCCAGCTGAGCGAGATCAGCACCGAGGATATCAGCGTCAGCGACAGGGCCACGGCCAGCGGCACCAGAAACAGCTGCAGCTCTTCCATCGCAAAAAACAGCGGGATAAAAATGCCGACCGTGGTAAAGGTACTGCCCAGCACCGGCACCAGCGCGCGGGGCAGCTGTTGTTGGATGTGGGAAAGTCGCTCGTCTTTACTTTGCGGCAAATTGGGATTGACCTGCTCAAAGACGACCACCGCATTGTCGATGATCATCCCCAGCGATACCGTAAGTCCAGCCAGGGTAATGATATTGAGCGTATAGCCGATAAAATAGAGGATGCTTACGCTCATCAGTAGCGAAAACAGGATGCTTCCCAGGATCACAAAAGGCGCGCGGAAGCGCCGGATGAAGATCAGTAGCACCAGAAACACCACCAGCAGACTCACCACCGCCTGGTACTGAAGGTTACCGAACTGCTTTCGGAGCTCCTCGGTGGCATCCTGCTCGAGCTGAATGGTCATATCCGAAGGCAGTGTCTCTGTTATCTGGTCCATCCGAGCCCGGATTTGCTCGGCCAGCCCAATGGCGTCGGCCCCGCTTTCTTTGACGATGTTGACACTCAGCGCCGGACTCCCATTGATGCGCTTCAAGGTCTTGGCGGGATAATCCTGAATCTGTACGTTGGCCACCTGTGAGAGCTTGAGTGTTCGCTCGCTTTTGGGCAGCTCCAGCGGAAGGTTTCGTATGGCGGATACGTCCCTGAACTGCGGCTCCACCAGCATGCTGATGCGGCGTCCGGACGTCTCCACATAGCCCGACGAGCGCCACTGCAGCTTCTGGCTAATATCACTGAGCACCCCTTGAGGGCTGATCTGGTAGCGCTCCAGTAGGTTGGTATTGAATTCGATAGTAAGGGCCGGGTCGCGCGCCCCGTTGATTTCGACATCAGCCACGCCTTCCAGCCCCATCAGCGGCAGTCGAATATTTTGTCGGGCAAACTCCAGTAGCTGTCGCACGGGACGCTCGCCGCTCAGCGAGTAGACCACAAAGGTCTGCATGTCCTGAAGCTCTTCGGGCACGCGGCGACTGATACTCGGCTGGCGCACGTTGGACGGCAGATTCTCCTGTAGCGAAAACAACTGTTCCTGCAGTTCCACTTTGCGATATTCGACCGGGGCGTTGCGGCTGAAGGTGATGGTAACACTGGCCTGTCCCTCCCGCGAAATGGACTCGATGGTCTCCACATCGCGCAGGCGGTTGGCGGCCTGCTCGACCTGACGGGTGACCTCCTTTTCCATCACTTCGGGCGACGTGCTGCCCCAGTTGTAGCTTACGGTAATGGATGGCAGGCTCAGGTCGGGCGACATCTCCAGGGCAATCTGCTGCCAGGCAACCACGCCAATGACTACCACCAGCACATAGCTGAGCGAGATGAAGTAACGCCTGTTAAATAGCCGTGATAACATACGATTAAGATAGTGGGATATCAGAAAATATCAACAGCACACATGTTTGGTCACAGTTTAACATGGGTTGTAATATAGGATGCGAACTGGCAGATTTTAAAAAGCTCAGCTCTCTGAATAATGGATAGCAGATAAGAATATCATCAGAGCCGTATTTTCCACAAACAGCCACCAATTGTTTTTCCGCTCTATAAACTGACCAAAACAGCCGCAATTACCCACCTGGCCATTTTGATATTTTACAAAAGCTCCGACCGTAAATACGAATACCAGCACTAATAAAAACAGACTTACTTTTTTTATGCAATGAGCGACCAAAAGCATCAAACCCAATACTACTTCAATGATGGGTAAACCGTAAACAAAAAGCGGAATAGCTATTTCAGGAATGAACTTGTAGGTTAAAAGTATCTCCCTAAATGAGGAGAGCGTCCAAAATTTAGCGATACCCGAAAACACAAAAAAACAACCCAGCAGAACCCGTAAAATCATTTGAAATGTTTGGCTGGTTAACGGGCCAACAAACTTCATAACCCCGCGTTGAGTTCATGCCGCACCAACTTATCCAACCGCTGCTCGGATAATGCACCTGTCATTAATGTTCCGTTAATGATAAACGCTGGTACAGCATTGATGCCTATACTTTTGGCTAAATCACGACCTGATTGAACGATCTGCTTCGTCTGTTCATTTTGCCAGCACTTATTGAATAAAGTTATATCCTTGATACCAACGTCTAATCCCAACCTGCTGTATGGTTCTTTTCTCAACTTTTGTTGGTTTGCAAACAGCAAATCATGGAAACGCTTAAATTGTCCCTGCCGGCCCGCGCATTCGGCCGCCACGGCTGCTTCTGTGGCATATCGGTGTCCACTAAGCGGATAGTGTTCAAAATGTACGGCTATCTTTTGGGGATACTTATCTATTACACTTTGCACTACCGATTGAACACGCTTGCAATAGGGACACTGATAGTCAAAAAACTCAACAATTTGGACCGGGGCCTCGGCCGGACCTACTCGCTGTCCCTTCAACTCCAGTTCCCGCCAGTTTTTCACCTGACTTATTTCGGGCTTTGGTTCCGGCAGAAAGAATTCCTGCCGGATCACCAGACCGGTAATTACAAAAGCACATAAAACCAATACACCGGTAAAAGCCAACGACATTTTGTCTTTGGTTTTCATAATTATTCTCCATTAAGTCCGTTAATATTATAACGTACCACAGATTGTAACCCTTTCTCTCCTTTTTTAACACCATAGGCATACCCATCCTTTATTTCTTTCAGCTCAACCGCTTTGGAAAGCTCGGTTTTGGTTATTAGTTCACCTTTCAGATTATAAATTCTCACTGAATAGTGCTGGGGATCTTTTGTATTCACAGCCATCCAGATTCGTTGTTTATCATCAACTTCAAACCAGTCATATATCGGTTTGACGTTAGGGATCACGTCGGTCTCCAACAACTTTTTAAAAATCTGTGCACCCCGATTATCGGAATACGCAAAACTTCTGTATTTGTCCAATATTTTTGTCGGTACGGGTATGCTTTTATGTTGAATTGTCATTTTTTTTATAAAATCACCATGCTTGTTAAAAATCCGAATTTGACTCTCATCTGTTTTTCCCAAATAAATTTTCCCTTCCGGTCCTACCTTTAAAAAAGTTTTATAACCAAAGGGCACCTCCAAAGTAGAAATATTATCTTGTTGTTTATATACAAACATCTGATCATCAAAGTATGATAAAACAGTATCTTGTCTATTTCCCTTTTCATTAATTTGATAAAGCCAATTTTTACCCTGCTTGGGATGCCTCAAAGTTATATAAGGAAAAAATGTTATCATGCAACAACTGCTTTCAGGTGCAATGACTTTTTGCATACTTTGGCCCGTTACAGGTTGGATGATAATTTCTTTGCGGATTTTATAAGAGGGGGGAGAAAATATAGCAACTTTAGAAAGATTTCCGTCCAATCCATAAAGCATACCATTTTGATCTAAATATATATCCCCCAAATTATTAAATTCACCTGGTCCCTGTCCACTTCGACTTATTCTCTTTTTCAGAATCCCTCCTGAAGTATATAGCCATATCGAATTCTGATCTTTATTGGCAATATATATTTGACCTTTAGCATCTACTTGAACTTCTAAATCTAAAGTAGAAGAAATGCGAACGTCATCAATAACAAGATCTCTTTTTAACGTAAGATTTTCCCTACTACTTATGGTTATCCCCAAGAATAAAATAAATAGTTTAGTAATAAATACATTCATAATGATATAAATCCTCAAACAATACAATAAATTACCATCAGGGACGGATACCCCGCCCCGATGATAACCTAACTAGTATGACAGTTTTTACTTTTACTCTGGGCATTTCCCATTACAGACACAAACTTCAACACCTAATACTTCAGCAGTGCCGCATTGTGCTCCACATGCCGTTTCGTTTCCATCATCATCTTTGCATTTTGCCATAAGGGCAGCAGCTGAAGAATTATTTGCTTTTGCATCGTTTTGCATCAGACTCATGCTGCCCATTCCTATAATGATAAAAGCCACTAAATTTATAATTAATCGCTTCATAACAACCTCTCTATTTCGTTAAAAAGATTACGACACCGCTATTTACCCATTTTCAACGACCTTCGCTTAACAAAACCACTTGATATTTTTCTTAACATATCACTTAACATTTTCACTGGCCTTGAATTCAGTTGGTGTTTTCCCCATCACTCGTTTAAACGATCTGGAAAAGGCCGAATGACTGTTAAAGCCAACCGTATACGCCAACTCCAGCAACGAATACGATCCGGAATCTATCTGCTTGAGCACCTGCGCCGCAGCTTTCAACCGGTGCTCCAAAATGTAACTTCGGGGAGGCTTTCCCATGAAATATTTAAACTTCGCTGAAAAATTATTTCCATTTAGGTTACATTGGCTTTTTATCCACCGCACCGTCAGCTTTTTGCTAAACAAATGTTCTTTTATGCAATTATATGCCCGACAGACATTGGAGGGAGCATCAGGGGACGGTTCCAACAAATTCTTGCGATAGTCGTCTAATAATTGCTGAATACGTTTTCTCGAATTCGGCACAGCGTCTCAAGTAGGTTCCCAATTCCAGCTCTCGTCATTTATTAATCAAGAGTAGAAAAGGTCCGGATGTTACATTAGAAACTTCTAATACGCAGGTTTGGAGTGATAGCTTCCTAATATTCCGAGTTTTGGAAACCAAGAAGTTCTTGGAAGGGGCCAGACAATATCATTGAGGTGATGTAGCACGTGGCTGGGGGGATATCAACATATCATGCAGCTAAAGCTCAGACTTAACCGGAATTATACTACTTCAAACTACACCGTTTAAATGAATTATCTTTTCCCATTTTCCATAATATTAATCTTATCAATAACAGAATTAATGTCTCTTTCTACTCTCTTGTAATATTGAAGGTACAAATACTCAATATCTATTGAGATAAAATTATAGTTATTGCCCCCAAAATTGGTACCATAGATTTTGTTCAAAGCAACCCTGAGCTATATTATTGCAAACATCTGTACAAGGCGGTTCTACATATCCTGCAGTAACTTTCTTCATTTAATCCCGACTTAATGTTTTGTTAAACATAATTATCACCTTGATTTCAGTCACTTTAGTTTATACCTGTTTTCTTAGCAGATACAGATAACTGCTTTGCTTTTTTCAATCAAAATTTATCGCAATTCTTTGGTCAAATTATTGTAAATACGCTCGACAAATCGCATATCCTGTGTAATAATTTTCGCTTGTCCTCTCATCCCATTGGTTGGTGTTATCTTTTGATCGTAGTTAGTTATAAATCCATTCGGGAATTTTACCTTTGCTACAAAAACACTATCCTTTACTGGAAACTCTGATAAGTAACTTACACGACCTGTTACAGATCCAAACTCTTTGGAAGGATAACCGCTAAAACGCACTAATACTCTTTGTCCTTCCTTTATTTTATAAACAACCGCAAAATGTTCTTGCCCCCAACAAACCACGCAGGGCAACGTTGCTTCGTTCTTGAGCTGTTCCCAAGTTAGTTTTGCACCCACCGTGCGAAAGCCAATATCTTCAGCTGCTTCACTCATACCCAGCAGCGAAACACCTTCACGGTTGATCCCGCTTTTCCTGCGAAGAGTTTCCAAGGTATAATTACGGCCGTGATGTTTAGCAATCATTCGCAAACAGGTAGGACCACAGTCCATCTGGTCGTGCTGGCGATAAACTTCGAAATGAATTCATTTATCTCTAACTAACCTTAATGTGCAGTCTACAAATTCTAAAATTTTGCAATTCAATCAAGAGAAAATCTATAGATATCCTCCTCAAAAAGAGATCCAAAATAGATGTTGCTTGAATCTTCATCTATAACAAAATTTGAAATCGCTATACCGTCAGGCTTATCCTTACGAATTTCAGGATCTGCATATGTAAAGAACTTTATCCACTCTGGGCGATACCTATTTTTATCTGGAAAATACCTGAGATAATAAAGTTTACCACCACGAGAAAAGTATAATGAGCCATTATTTGAGAGGTATGGTTTCCCAATCAATCCCTTAACCCCAATAGCTTCTGATGCAGTATTAGCTTGTTTATCTACAGGCTCGATCGGGGAATTTTCGGGAAGTTCTTCTTTGGGAAAATTCACATAAACTACATGTTGAAGTTGGTGGGAGGAATCATACACAAATATATAAGAAAGACCTGTGTATGTAACTGCGATATTGCCCTTCCGATTGGTATCAATACTATAACCATTATATGCACCGGGTTGCATCCCTTTGGGAATCAAACGAGGAAGAAAGGAAGTTAAAGAATCAAATGGAGATACTGATTGATGTACCGTAATTAAGTTCTCAACAGCATTATGCAAACCCGCAGACAAATATAACAACGAATCAGTAGCTGTTATCTTTTGACTGCCTTTGAGTGACGTACCATAAATTACGCGATTAAAACTATCTTGAAGCCTAAAGTTCAAATTAAATTTCTGTACTCGGGCGTTCAATATATCAGTGGTGAAAATGAAATTATCACTTCGTATCAAACCACTTAGTTTCCCAAATTCACCAGGACCACGACCTTGCGATCCTACCTGTCGGCAGACTCTTCCCTGTCCGTCAATAACCCAGATACAATTTTGCTTGCCATCAGCCACATATAAGCTATCACCAACTTTTACTAATCCAGCTATACGCCCTAATCGGGCAGAGAACCTCAGTGAATCTACACGGCTATCCCCTAAAATATGATCTTGTTGTGCATATAACGTATCAAAAGGTGTATTATGAAACTTTACATAAGAACTATGGCCTGTTGCAATTAACTTATTTAACCTCTCACTCTCTGTTTTCGGAAGTGGAGAAAGTTCTGATGCACAACCATGTAATAAGAATATTATGCTACTAATAAATACACTTGCTCTCATTGGTAATTAAATAATTAACTTAATATTAATTAGTCCCGAGTTGGTTAAAACCAACCGGGACTCTGGTTAGAACTAACATTCTCCCCCACAAACAGATCCCCCATAAGATCCAGAACCTGTATAGTGTCCACCATCACCGCCGCAGGCCAAGTCTAACTCCCAGCCTCCGCCTTCATATTCTCTTAAGGATGCTAAACATCCATTGTGCCGACAAGTACATACATCACTCATGTAGCCAGCCATTACACTTTTCATTTCATCTCGATTGAGTGTTTTTGCAAATGAGATAAATTGTCACCATTAACTTTTATTCAGCTTATGATTATAGCCTGTTTTCTAATACCACAACTGGTATAAAGGAAACCAGCCAAAACCTTTCTGCTCTCTCAAGCAAAACTCTATTACTTCCCACTCATATTAATTTTGTATTTCACAATAGATGATACGCTCTTATCATTTTTTTCCTGAGTATATAGATATCCGTTTTTCACTGTCTTGATGGGTTTGTCTCGGGGCCATTCGAATTTAGTGATCACTTCACCTGACTTCTTAAGTATCCACCATTGATATACGTCAAAGTTTTCGACTATCGTAGCGATCCACAGCCGATTTTTATCATCGAAAAACATTTTACTGAGTGCAGGCCATTGACTAGGTAAATTCTCAGCTTCCCGGATCATACTTAGAGCTACACCATCCCCCAAGTAAGACAAATCTTTTTTTCGATAATGCTCTAAAACTCCTTTGCGGTTGAATGGCACATTATTGAATGGATGCTGAAAAATTCGCGCCTGGTTACCATCAGGCCCCATAACATTAATCTTAAATTCCATTGAACGCGCAGTAAACAAGGAATCTTTCTCAGATACTGCTAGTAAAGATTTTTCAAAGAAAGCAAATGAGGTGACTGCAGTATATGGAGTAGGAACATCTTTTACGTAATGCGTTAAATTACGAAGATTTTTTTGTACTAAAATCGGTCCATTTACAATAGTTCCATTGCCATCTAAAATATAATACCGAATATAACTTGTGGCCTCCTTATAGTCATGCGGCTGTTTTCTAAATGAGACCAAACAGTTGCCATTCTCACGAGGAAAAATCCGATTGGGGAAATGCCCTTGGAGTTTACTATAATCTTTCCGGTTTGTAGGTATAAGTTTCATTGTCCGAATAAATGATAAATCCTCCAGATCAAATATTTGTGCTCGAGAAGGGAAAAAATTTCGAGCACCAACATAATCAGTTATGTAAAGCTTATCAGACGAAACAGTCATGCTTGTTTGAGGTGTGACTGCTTCAAACTCAGCCGGCCCACTCCCCTGTCGGCCAAACGAGGTTATATATTTACCTTCTGGTTCAAAGACATGAATTTGTGTATTATCAATATCAGCAATAAATACTCTGTCACGTTCATCTACTGCTATACTGGCTACCTTACCAACAATCAACTTAGAGGTAGAACCAAAACTCTCTTCGCGGTGAAATTTAACTTCTAAAAGCTTTTCAAAATTTTGAGATGATACCTTTTCTTCTAACTTTTGTGATTGAAGCGTATCCTTTGATTTAGTTGAATTAACAGACTGTCCAGATGTACTTTCAGATGATTTTTTATTAGAAGTTTCTTCTACTGAACACCCCAACAACACAAACATCAAAAAATAAATAACTGCAATCAGTATATTTCTATCTGGATTTAGTAGTGGATCAAACATTTATTCAAATCAGTTAGGGAAAAATGTTTACCAGTTTGTTTATTTAAATAAACTACAGCAAATCTCAGTGCCACTACAGTGGCACTGAGATTTGAATAAAATTTTTTAAAATTAATGCTATCATTTCTGAAGGAGTACAACTATGACCAGCAGGCCCATCACTGCCGGCAGAACCAGGTCCACATATTTGATATACCCCAGACGTGCAATCTAAAGCAAAACCACGGCAAGTAGAGTTTTGACAACCGTCACACTCAATATATACGTTACCAGCCTGTACATTTTTCATTTCATCGCGTGATAATATTTTAACAAATGACATAATTAGTCACCTTTCTTTTTAAGTTAAAGATTATAGCCAGTTTTAAATACAATATTGATATTTGGGGAAACCGGCTAAAAACCTTTCTGCTCTCTCAAGCAAATCCTACTTCATCTCGATTTCATACTTAACGATGTTTTCTATGCCCCTCTCATCCATTTCTCGAGTGTACATAAAGCCATTCTTTACTTCTTCAATAGGTTTATCCCGCGGCCACTTAAACCTTGTAATGAGTTCACCAGTATTTTTAAGCACCCACCATTCATACACACTCATATCTTCCACCGTTGTGGCAACCCATAGTTGGTCTTGATCGTCGATTTTCATGTTTGTAACAACCGGCCAAGTTTGTGGCAGTTCCATCGACTCCATGTTCTTGATATAATAATCTTGAACTCCGGCTTTAAGCGCGGATTTTCTCGTCAGAGGTATTTTCTTACGCGGATAATAAAACGACTGCTTATAGCCTCCATCCGATCTATATTCTTTAATTAAAAAATTTTTAGGGCCAGCCCAGTAGATAGTGTTATCGCTTGCTAAAACGATCGATGCGTTCCCAAAAAAAGCCTTAATGGGTAATAATCCCATACGAGATCCCATATGATAAGTACGTATTTCCTCTATAAATTCTATCATTTTATGGGAAGTAATGTCACCTGTTCTATCCAGAGGATACAATAAGCCCTTAATTTCTTTGTTTTGCCATTTTTGGGTCGGATTAGCACCATGAGATATAAATTCTGCTACGTAGCTACCGTTATTTCTCACATATATTTCATGTACTCCCGGATATGTTTTTGTTAATGAATTAATTTTTTTTCTGTTTCTGGCAAGTTCAATAGTTTGATCACTGGCCAACGTATCGAGCGTATACACACTTACTCTCCGTATCCCAAAATTAGCGTCAAAAGCATATAAAAGATTATTTCGTGTCTGTACTTTTTTTATGTAATTAAATTCACTTGGTCCTCTACCTTCTCTTCCAAGTTGCGTAATAAATTGTCCGTTGGGCTTAAAAACATAAATTAGTTGTTTTTGCTCGTCAGCAATAAAAACACGGTCCAAACGATCCACGGCGAGATCGCCTATTCTCCCAATTAACATTTGATCAGTACTACCATAGATAGCAGTTTTTTTGAAGGTGATCTTCTTATTAGGTACAGCATTTGCGGAATAGACGGTCAGGTTTTTAATATTCTTAATATGATCAGGTAGTTGATCGGTTTTTTGAGCTGAGCATCCCCAAAAAACTATAACTAAAAGTAGAAGAAGCCATTGTTCCAATTTAGTTATTTTCATCTTTTGAAAAGAAAGGTTAATCAACTATTTAAACTATATTTGTATGAAAATCCTAAGTAAGATATATAATTGTCGCAATGGCTTTTACTTTCAAATCTATTATATCCCCCCTCTCTAGTCCCGTACTTGCAGATAGGGGGATATAATAGTACTACTTACTTAAATAATACTATTGTCATAAATTAATTCATGCAGGAAACTGACCACATCCTCCGCAATCCCCCATATCCATACAACCAGATAAACATAGTTCATTTATTAATTGGTTAGCATTGTCATCATCACAGGAACCAGAAGCACAATAATATTGCTCTCCTCCAGAAATACAATGTATATTTCCACAATTGCCACTTCCTGCCTTTAAAATTTTCATTTCTTCACGAGATAGTGTTTTTGCAAATGACATAAATTGTCACCATTAACTTTTATTCAGCTTATGATTATAGCCTGTTTTCTGATACCACAACTGGTATAAAGAAAACCAGCCAAAAACCTTTCTGCTCTCTCAAGCAAACTTGTTGTTCATTTTTTGTCACCATTACTTTTCCGTCAGTACAATCCGGTACTTGACCACATACTCGGTCCCTGTTTCTTCATTCGTCTTTTTACTATAAAGAAATCCATTTTTGATATCGAAAATAGGTCTCTGCTCAGGGAGCTTCAGTTTTGCTAATAATTCCCCATTCTCCTCAAGTATCCACCACTCATAAGTGTCACGACTTGAGCTTGTTGGCAAGGCAACCCAAATCCTATTTTCATCATCAATAATTAATCTGTCGATTACTGGAAGTCTATCAGGTATATCAATTCCATTAGCTGATAAATCTTTTTTAATCTCACCTGCATCAGGACTAAAAACAGCGGATTTCGTATAGTCTTCAAGTACAAACGGCACACCTAATAAGGGATAATATATAGCTGATTGATACTTACCGGTACTATCATATTTTTTAATTAAAAATTCGCGGGACCAATTAGTAAATAGTACATCATTCTGGGAAAGCGCTGTTCTTGTTGTACCCAAAAATGATATAGGCATAGTTGGAGTAGAAATTTTTGACTTGCGAGTACTAGAGGTAATCTTGTATCTCCCCTGAAATTTAAGTGGTCCAAAATTTACTTCTTTTCCTTCATGGTCTTTAACCATCTGTATAATTTCTTGAAACCCAGACTTAGACCCAAGACTTAAAAATGTTACATGATAATTTCCATCATGTCTGGGTTCTACAGAACTGAACTTGAAGTTATCCGGCGCCTTCCATTCCTCAAATAAAATTGAACGTATGAACTTGTAATCAGATGTGGAATACTCATTCAGTCTTTTACTTGTGTGATCCAATACATAGATTCTACCATTTTGGGAATGAATACCAAGTATGACACCATACTCACCAGGTCCCTTCCCTTGGCGCCCGAGTTTGGAATGAAAAGTTCCATCAGAATTAAATACAAACAACTGCTGCTCATAACTAGAATTGGCACTCCTGACAATTATCCTTCCCCGATTATCTACAACACAAGAAGCCACCTTTACTAGAAATGGTTCTCCTTTTTCTCCAAATCTCTCTTCCTCAATTAGCTTTATAGAGTATGGTGCATCACTATCGCTTGGAAATATTGATACATTCTCGAGAGTCTGTATATGATCAGGTACTTTTTCTCTTACATCGAATTGGTAAAACTGTTTTTTAAAAGAACGTCCTGAACCACTTTTTTCTGTAGGCCTCTTCCTATCACAGCAATTAAGAAAAAAGATGCCCATCGTAATAATGAGCATCAAAAATATTTGTTGTCTAAAATTATTCATGTTTAAAATTTAGAAGGCAAAAATTAACATTTTAATCGCAAGGATTGTACTTGTTCTACACACGTTGAGGAATCCCAGCCTTCCGAAGGTGCCTTACTCGTACATACAAAAGTTAGGCAGTCGTAATAACTTCGACATGATGCTGTTCCGCCAGTATAGGTACATCCATATTCGTCCACCCATCCTGCTGTGATATTTTTCATTTCATCTCGAGATAATGTTTTAGCAAATGACACAATAAGTCACCGTTAACTTTTATTTAGCTTATGATTATAGCCTGTTTTCTGATACCCAAAATACCGATGGTTTCGTACCCTCCCGGCTCTTGAACGTTTTACAAAAAGCCGAAAGAGAATTAAAACCTACCGAAACAGCTATAACGGTTATAGTAGCGTCAGTCTCTTTTAATAAACGTTTGGAAGCTTCAATGCGGTGATATAAAATAAATTCCTTGGGTAAAAACCTGTACTTTTAGCAAACTTGGTCGCAAAACTGCCACTGTTGATTCAACAACGTTCTTCCAACCATCTTACCGTTAGTTTTTTTTGCAAAAAGGTTCTTACGAATACATCTTATCGCTCTCTCAACTCCGGTGTAATTTATTTTGGTTCTTTAAGTTTAGCCACGCTGATCGTTTAATTTTTCCTCAATACGCTTATATTTGCGCGCCATAGCTCGTAATTAGTCTCTTGTCTATTTCTATTCATTAAGAATGATGGTAAACCAAACCATTTGTTACATTAGAAATTGTTAATTTATTACTGGCATCAGTTAATAACTGGAATTTTGTGCACTAATCCTTTGGGCTCTCGTCGGGACTTACCAAGGCTAGCTAACAGATAATCGCCCTTTATTTCCAGCATTTCGATCTCTTTGGTTATGGTAATCCGCTACAGGAAAGCTCCTTCTTTGTTAAAAATGTCAAAGGTAAATTAGCGTCCATATTCGCTGTTGCCCATTAATTTCAAAAGCTTTTAAAGCAATCCTTGAATCTGGAACGGCCGGTCGTTGGCATAGCTGATGTCCCAAGTGCTCGCGTTTATATTCGTTCTGCCAAGCTCCCTGTCGGAATATCGCGGCGGCTGGGTGGAAATATCAGTACTCAGTATCTAATCAATGCATTGCAACCTTTTTTTAAGGGTAGAAATCGGTTCGGGAAATGAATAATACTTATCAGATGAATAAATTTGGGCTGATATTGAAGTATCAAAACAACCTTTGCATTCATCCTTGAACCCAATCTCTCCCCAAATATTCCATTGTGACAAGTTGTTGAGCGTTTGAGAATCAATTTCCTTTTCCCCAAACCAGGAATCATCTTCTAAATTTATTGCTACTGGTATATTGTGTTTACTTAGGTAATTATACCAGTTGAAAAAAGAATCTGTACAGGTTGTACAACTTTCTTTGAATACATCCGAATTAAAGTAAAATGACACCTGATCACCTGAACAGCTTGTAATACTATTAATAGTTGTATTTTTCGTATCTAAGTTGTCTAAAGTATAAACTGTATCTCGAGCAACCGCGGCCAACTTACCTTGTGTTAATGCCCCAAGATGTTCAAATGCATCTTTCTGAATGTCGTACCGGATCAAAGATTCTCCTAATTTATAGGAATAAACCTGAATATAAATATGCTCTTCATCTATGCTTAAAGATTTAATGAGCATATATTCTGGCATAATCTTTTTCTTCCAAACTACCTTCATCATCGGTCGTTCTAAATATTCTGTATCTCCTTCTATCTTCTCTCCTAATGAATGTTTTTCAATGAATGGAACCTTTCTTAGATACATAGAATCACTATGAAAAATAGTTAACGTACTTTTCCCTTCTCGGGCAATTACGACAGTGTTATTAGAAGACTCAACAATTTCAGCATCGTAAAATGGGTTAATTGGATTAGGATCTTCGATTCTAAATAAAGAGGTCTCAGGCTCCTGTAGCTGGTCAATCGGCCTAAATACATTCACCTGTTTGCCGGTTTCTACAGGATTGGATTCTTCAAAATCGGTAACGTAACCATATAATTTGTGATCATAGGATATTATCTTAGAGGCAGGTTTTTGAATTATGGTTCTGCCACGATTATCGAATGTTTTTTTATCAATTTTAGTAATCGTCATAGCCTTATCATCCAATACATATAGCAGACTATCGGTCAGTAATAACTCTAAATTTTCTGTGGAAAATTCTCTGGGCCCTTTACCTCTCTTGCCGAACTTTTTTATAACCTTCCCTGATTTATCAATTTTCACAACTTGAAAAAGCTTGTCGGCTACCGCATAAAAATATTGCCCATCGTATTGCACATTATCAAAACCGGCCCAGTATTCCTGGGCCGGAAGTTGAAAGGGAATTAGGACAAAGACAGCAACTAATACCAGGTGATTTTGATACTTCATTTGTTATTCAGATTCTCCTATTTCAATGCCGAACCTTGTAACAAGTTCGCCGGCTTTTGAAAACCATTTAGATTACCTGCCTTCGATCAGCTATTATCCATTTCTGACCCTGTAGTAAAGCAGAAACAGGACGAGCTAAATATTCGTCCGGTCCCATCATTGTATTTATTACTAAGTTTGGGTTAACAAATACACCCTTTACTTCGTCGGTATTAACAATACGAACACTTGAAGTGTTAATTAACTCTTTTAGCTGGGATAATTCGGGTACAATAGACTGCTGATTACATCCGAGGCCAAAAATTAACATGATAAAAAACCATAGCCGTATTATATAAGTTGATATCCTTGAAGTTAATTACATGCTGATCGTTTTCTCGAATTCGGCATAGCGTCTCAAGTAAATTCCTATTTCCAGCTCCCGTCATTTATTAATCAAGAGTGGAAAAAGCCCAGATGTTACATTAGAAACTCTTAATGCAAGATACACGTCGGGCCTAGACTTTCCAAAACTTGGGAAGTCTACCGGAATAGCATTTAAGAAGTTTCTATTAAGACAGATTCACGAAAAATATCAGTACGATTAGACCGTCATAATTCCAAGGCAATTGGCCGGTCAGTAATATTAGCCACCGAATCAGGATACAATTGCGAAACTTGCCTGATGTATTAGTCGGATAAGACGTAATTTCCTGTTGCTCTTGGGGTTAATCCCCATATTTCGTTAGTTGCAAAATCAATGTTGATCTGCAGATCACAATTTGAAACCATGACGCTTAATATCCACTCATCCCATTCAACACAATTCTGGCTGTCGGTGCTCATTCTGGCTTTCACCATAAGTGGATTTGTTTCAGGCTTGGCACCTGAAGAGTTATCTCTTTCATTTGACGAATCATTTGTCATCGGCGGAACCACCAATGCAGATGCTGACTATTTTCTGGCCTATCCTTATTATATCCGTACGGATAACCGGCAAAACATCTATATCGCCGAGGGGGAGCAAAAAACGATTATGGTGTTTGGACCGCAAGGCAACTACTTGCGCTCGATCGGCCGATCGGGCAAGGGGCCGGGAGAGTTTCCTTCAGGACCTATCTTCCATTTGAACAATGAGAATAACATTGTAGCCTATGACATCGTGAGTCAGCGTGTGACGTGGTTCTCAAAAAAAGGTAACATCCTATCAGAATACGCCCCTTCGCGTCCAGACATGGTGTGGTCGGAAAAATTCTTTCAAACCAAAGGTGGCAACTACATCATGCTTAAAAAGCCCAGAACCATAGGAGAAGAAGCCACTGGCAATTACCGGGATTACGTTTTTCATCGCTACAGCAACTCATTTGAAAATCATCTTAATTCTTTTGGGAAGTTCAGTCGCCTTGTATCAAAGTCCGATTCCAAATTCGTCAATATGATAAGCAGCTGGAAGAACGACGGAAATGTTGTTAAAACAGAGAAAAATAGCTTCTGGTATGTTCCCGGAATTTATGATGGGAAAGTTTATGAATTCGAAAAATCAGCTGATGGATGGAAGATCGTTAACAGATTTGAGGGACACACGAATTGGGAAGAAGCTGTGGTATTAAATACTGATGAGGAGGGCAGCATGTTGTTTGTAACATATGGAAAGGAAGGAAAACAGCAGCAGCGATCGCGGGGCAAGATAAACAGTTATAGCATTGGAATGGTGCAAATGAGCAATGGCAACGTGCTTCATTTCAGCGGCCAGCGTATGCAAAATCAAGATTCACTAAAGACCATGGTTGAGGTTTTTGATCCCCAAGGGGACTTGGTCGGAACCGGCTCCTTCGATGAAATAGCGATTCACAACAATCTTGGCTATTTCTCTTCCCATCATCCTGCTATTTGGATGGATGAAAAAGACCGGTTCTATTTTATAGACCATGAGGATGCACCGGTGGTAAGAGTAGGCAAGATTGAGGGGATATGATTATTCATTGAATTTTACTGCACAGAACGCATCGGACGCTAAATCTTACCAATCAGCGGTTCAAACTTTTCATTGAAAATGTTGGTCACATGGCATACGACCGGATGCTCGCATTTTCAGTCACTACATAGAGGCGACCCGCGCTGGCATCTACGGTGAAAATGGGGACCAGCCCCACATCGAGCGACTGAAGATGATATCGCTTAATCAGCTCGCCGTTAGTGCTGAACTTGTGAATCCAAAGACTGTTAGGCGTTTCTCCACGATGATATTTGCCCACCGCCAGATATAAGTACCCCTGCTCATCCGTGGTGCCTGCAACATACCTTTCGAGCCCAATCCGCATTCCACCGTTCATTTCTTGCGAGCTTTCAAAGTAGTAGCTGGTCAGTGAATCCAGCTCCGTGGTTTTTGGGATGTTCTTTTCCCATAGTTTGGAGCCGGACAGATCATACTTTGCAATGTTAGCCAGATCACTATAGACCAAATAGACTTCATCGGGATTCGCCTGGTCGTTCACAGCGAACGCCTTGGCCTTGTAAAAAGCTGGAATCTCTCCTTCTTTAACCATCAACTGATACTGATCGTAATTGAGTGTAAAAACACTACCTTTCGGCATTTCTCCCAAACTTGCGATGTGATTGTCCTCCCAGTCCACCAGCTCATACAGTGATTTGGAAGTGCCTTTTGGCTTAATTGCCGAGAGCAGTACATTTCCTTTAGACGTTAGTACAGGCTGATTGTCGATGTCTATAGCTCGCGGCGTCTTGGCACGCGGAGCAGGTGGGGGCACTGCATGAGAGCGCTTCTTGCCAAAGTTGAAGGTACCGTCTAACTTTCCATCAAGTCCAAAACGTGAGATCTTCATTTGTACCTGACCAACAACATAGAGCTGGTTATCCGCCCAAAACATGTTGTTGACCATTATAAATTCACCGGGACCGCGCCCCTGACCGCCAAACGAATTCACAACTTTGCCGTTGCTATCGAACTTGAGTACCTGCTTCTTGGCCGCATCATACACAAAGAGTTGGGACTTCGGCCCCTGCCGCAAGATGAGTGGATTACCTAACATCCCTTCCTCATACGAAACGATAGTTTTGTAATAGGTGAGCTCCGCTATCGGGATGGATTTAGTGGAGGTTTCTTCCGAAGTGCACCCCGCTAGCAAACTTATTAATAACAGAACGATTGGCACATATATTTGCTTCACTTCTTGTCGATCCCCTCTTACAATCTCGCTGATGCTTTTGTTAGCGATCCCCATAAACTCTTTTTGGATTATGGTGATGAACCAAACTAATCCTGCAGTGACATTTTAAAATGCAGTATACCATTTGTGACTTTTAATGCAACCTACGGCTCTCTCAAATTGATCTTATATTTCACAATGCGGTCGATGCGTTTATCAACATTTCGCTCCCATGTATATAAATATCCATTTTTAATTACGATAAGTGGATCTGTCATAACATTTCTAGCCGGTCGTTGACCCGGCCAATCGAACCGCGCCAGCAGTTTGCCCTTCCTGCTTAGGACCCACCCTTTAAAAGTACTGTCACTATCGGTAACCGTAAAAACCCACAAGCGTTTTTGATCATCCACTTTCATTGCATGCAGAGCCGGCCAGGTAGCAGGTAATTTGTCTTCGTTATCTTCAATAAGCTCCATTTGATATTTGCTGAGCTCAGCTTGCGACATATTCAGCTCGCTATTTGTATAAGAATAGTAAATTGATCGCTGATAGACACCCCGCTTGTCATATACCTTAATCAAAAAATTATCAGTCCATGCTGTATAGAAATATCCCCTCTTTGTAATAGCTGTCAATGAACTTCTTGAAAATGGCATGGGTTGAGGTAAAGGAATAAACGGTTTAGAATGTGTATAGTCTTTTGAAACATAAAACCGGTACCTGCGAAGCTCTAAAAGCTTTCCAGGCATGACAACGCCGTCTTCAGAAAGCCGATAATACAGAATACTCCTAAATTTATTAGGATAGGATAAACTATTACTCTGAAATCCTATTAAAAATGAACCATCCTCAATAGCCGAAAAGTAAGTTGGTGTAAGTGGAGCCAACGCCGTGTCAGCTTTCACCTTCTTCCGTCTAATTACCAAGTCTCTTATATGTGTATAATCGTTTGTAGAATAAACTGAAATCTTTTTTTGTTGTGGGTCAAATAAAAAGAGATGGTCTCCCAAAGTTTTTATAGACGAAACCGAAAGAAATTCGCCGGGCCCTCTTCCTTCACGGCCAAATTTTGTAATATAATCACCGTTTGAATCAAATACATACACTCCCCCGATGCCCGGTTTTGATCCCACAATATAAACATGGTCCTCGTTATCTACGGCTATATCTCCGATATGGCCTTTGATCAACACCTCCTTGTTGGTCTCAAATATCTGCTCTCGTTTCAGCACGACCGTATCAGCTGCCTGGGAATTCCCCGAATAGACCGACACGTTTCCCAGCTTTTGGATTTTTTGGGGTAGTCCCCTCTCAGTAGGCTCTTGTTGATTCAACGGTCCGGTATCTTGTGAGGAACAACCCGCTATTAAACTTATCAATAGTATAACTGTGCAGATAAGCCATGAAATATGCAAACGATCCGTCTTTCTGTGGATGCTGCTGTTATTAGATGTCATAGCATTTTAAATGTTTAATTTATCACTGTACACATCTCGAGCTCTGCTAGTAGTTATCCCCCCCCTTCAAAGAGAGACACCTTTACTTTTGAACCATAAATTTTAAAACTCATGCCTCTTCAAAATTCCTCCCGATCGTATCACTCGACGTACTCCCGGTCTTAAATCCAGCACAAATATCGTATTGTCATGAATTTTTAACGATTTAGGATTATTCAATTCTCCGAGTCCAATGCCCGTCCTTCCCCTGGCATGAGTTCTCCATCCTTGAATAGGTAAACCAATGGGCAGATTAGAGGTCAACACCACAACGCTGCTATCATCGACCAGCTACATCTTTGATGCCTACCAACAGCTGCTCCTTGGCGTAAACCTTCTGCGCCTGCGCCAGTTGTACACTCAGCACCAGTACGAAAAGCACCTACAAACAAAAACTATATCGACATTTGAAATGTACCATAATCACTGAGGCAATTTAAATTTGACGAGATACTCCCAGTTGGCGGCATAGAATTCGCCTTCTGTCTCGGCCGGAAAAATATTGGAAACCCAAAGTGTATCGTCCCGGGCGGGATACTGCAGGCTGTAAATATCAGCGCTGTACCGGCCGCCCGCAGATTCAGATAAGTGGATAAGTTCATCCTCAATTGAGACAAAGATATCGCCATCATCCATCAGCTTGAATTGACTGAAAGGCGTATCCCCGCCGAATCCTTTATTACCTTTCGGCTTGAACAGCTTCATATCGGGCGTATCCATCTGATCAATCACCAAATATTCCAGAATCAAAGTCTTCGCGTGGCTATAAGATTCATCAAATAAAAAGAGCCATGGCAAAGGACGATATGCCGCAGCAATGCCATTGTTACTGTTCACCGAAAACTCAACCCCGTTATACACCTGCGGCTGATATCCCACTGGAACGATGCGTGGCATAATAGTAGCCAAAGTATCTGACAAACTACCAACAGGCGATATGGCAATAAGCCCCTCGCTGGGCTCGGTGGGCCGGAACCCATTGCTGCTGCGATTACCGGTAAGCAACACCTGGTTATTTACGTCGAATGAACGCCCTCCGGGTTGATATTGCTGGATAGCTGAAACTGGCTCCATGTCGCGCTTGTACCGGTTAATACGAGCATTGCTGATATCAGGATTGTAAATATAGCGGTCGTTCGCCGCCAAGATGCCAAACGAATTGTATTCTCCCGGACCTCTGCCCTCGCGGCTCAGCGGACCTTCGGCAACACCGTCTTTTGTGATTATGAAAATAGCCCGCTCTGAAAAATCGAAAGCATAAAATCCCTGATCGGTTTTTACATAGTCCACCAACCGACTAAGGATTGGCTGCTCTTCGGCGTGATCCTGCAACAACGAATACACAATATTATCGGATGTCAGTTTAATCTCATGAACGTCAGCTTTATCTAGGTTGATGTATTGATAAGAGGCCGAACGGACAAAGGTATTGAGCGAATCGAGGGGTGTATCCGGGGGCGGACGATCCGGAACTCTGGAACAACCTGTAATAGCAGTGAGCCCTAAAGTCATAAATATAGAAACTACTAAAATAAGATGAAGCTGACTTTTTATTTCTTTCATCATCAGTACCCATCTTGTATTAACCATTTCAAACCTGTCGGCTTTTAAAAACCCGACCCATCTCTGGCTCAGTTTATTCCATCATGATCTGATACTTCTTCACTTCTTGCAAACCCGTTTGGGGATTCCGCTCTAGTGTATAAGCGAAACCGCCGTTAGGCACCGCCTTGATCCACGAGGGTACCGCCATCGCATCGGTGGAGTCGGAACGTAATAGTATTTGTTTGCCATGCACTTCCTTAGAAGTAAATGAAGAGACGGGGGGACTGTTTCTCCGAAGAGCAGCCATATAGCAATGCAGTAATTAAAATGGGAAGAAACATATTTCTCATAATTTCTGAATCTTTCTATTGCGCGTATTCAAAGGCCTTCACCACCGCTGTTTCACTGTTAATCAGGTATAGAGTTTCATCCCCAAAAACCGCATCACGGACAGAGAACGAAAACTTCACCGAGTGCAGGTACCGTCCGCTGTCCAGCTGGTACACATCCATAAACGATGCTGGCAACGCTTCATCGTCCTTGGTATAACTTTGAAAGACATAAAGTTTATCACCTGCCATTGCCAGTCTTTCGGTACGCACTTTGGATTCAGGCGCAGTTATAAATCTGCGATCACCGGACTTTCGAACATTAGGTTCTTTAAACGGGATTCGGTCCGGCGTGCGGATTGTCTTCGTACGATTCCCCTGGCGATCAAAATAGTACAGATAGCTGGCCATGGCGGGTGAAAATACAAAGCCGGTGTCCCGCACCGCCATGACGTTACCCGTAACAGAGATGCCATTCTTTTTCTGATCATCGATAAACTGCCCAAATCGGTGACTCACATCGAGTTCGGTATCTGACAGGTAAAATAAATTTTCAGTCATACTCACTTCAAGGATCAGATTCCTGTCTATCATCGCCATCCTATAGGGGTGAAATTTGATATCCCGTGAGGTGATAAAATCGGTCGACTTCGCATCAAACAGCATAAACTTGCGACGTCGAGTATCGATAACGAAGAGCGTGTCGCCCCTGAAATCGTAGTCGATGGGAAGCTGGAATTCGCCCGGCCCGCGACCCTTCTTACCAAAACTGCCGAGGTATTCCCCGTCCGACGAAAATTTCTTGATCTTCATATCACTGAAATCGGATACATACAATTGCTGCCCGAACCGCTCGATACTCATCGGTTGTAACAGCGAATCAGTGATGTTCGGCTGCAGCGACAGCTCTTTGCCTATTTTGTCCTTGGCCCATGTTCGCTCGGTGGGTGTCAGAATTTGCCCCTTCTCATTGCGGGTGATCTGGTTCGAATCCTCTGAAGATTGGCTGCCCGAACAGGCTGCGAAAAGTGTTAAAAGAAGTGCGGTAGGAATTAATAATTTTAAGTAGCATCTCATAGCCTAATAATTTGGTTAGAAATTTTAGTAATCGTAATAGCTCATCAGTTAATATTACTTATCCCAGTTCTGGACTAATCTACTTTTACCCGGTACTTCACAATTTTTTGCTGCCCAGTATCCTGATCTGTCACCACAGCATAAGCATTTCCATTCTTTACCGCTTTGATGGAACGGTTGTCCGGCCACCGGAACTTTGCAACCAATTCACCTGTATTTTCCAGCACCCACCATTGACGCACGCCATCTTCTTCTACAATAGTCGACACCCACAGCCGGTTTTGGTCGTCCACCGTCATCGAGCGAATGACCGGCCAGTTTTTCGGCAGCTCAGCGTTTTCAACCAATTTTCGGTTCCTATCATCTTTATCAAATAGTGTTATTAGCTGTTCTTTGCTGATAGGCTTCTTGGGAAATGGATAATAGATAGCTCGCTGGTAAGTACCATCGGGGCTGTAGACCTTAATAAGAAAATCGTCAGTCCAAGTAGTATAAATATGATTGTCATTGGAAACCCTGATGATCGTTCTTCCAAGAAAAGGCATAGGTCTAATATTAAAAAGAGGACGCTTGCCAATTTGAGTCGTGAGTATTTCCCTTGCTTTATGTATTTCAAATATTTTGTCAGATACTAGCTTACTTTCTCGGTTCATAAGGTAATATTTTCTGGGTCGATCTTTATCCAGATTATATTTTGGGCTACCCACGTTTGCGTTCATCTTTTGTTCCATGAAGCCCGCCAAATAGGTTCCATTACTTCTTAGCATCGGAGCCGCTCTTCGCCATCCGCTTATTTCGTCAAAATCATCTTGGTTAACCGGTGGTTTCACCGACTCTGACTTAATAACTTGTAATGAATCGAGAGAATATGTGGTAGTTCGAAATTCCCTGAGATCAAATACATATAATTCATTTTCCCTTACCCCAACCTGAGTATCTGTTATACTTTGGAATTCTCCCGGTCCACGTCCCTTTCCTCCAATACTTTGAAGGTAATTGCCATCCGGATCAAACACATGTATTTTCGTGGCCTTATCATCAGCTATAAATACCCTGCCGGAATTATCTATTTCAATGCTTCCAAACCAGCTATATGAACTGACGGTTTCATCAAACCACTCCAGTGAAAACCTGTCTGGTGCCATATAGGTAGCTTCCCGCGCCAACTCGATCGAAGCAGAAGGCTCGGCATCAGCCGAAAACACTTTCAGATTTTCCGTTCCTTTGATATGCTCGGGGATGTCTGCCTTTTGAGATGAACATCCCACCAAAAGAAAAAGTATCCCGATCCAAAATTTTTTCATAACGCTCTCTTTATAACATTAGAATTATTCGATAAATCACACATACTATACTCCCTTCGAGGAGAGAGTCACTTGCTCCCAATCCTTCTATCCTGCCAATCCTTTATCTAATAATCCCAGTTAAAACTACTCCTGCACTTTCAGCACCGGATCCACGATCTGCAGGTGGCTCAACGAAAAGTGATGATCCACGGCAATGGTATCGCCCGGGGTAATTTCTTTGTGATTCACAATTGCCCACTGGCTATTCTGGGCCGTCGGTTCTACATATACCCACTGTACTTCATTATTTTCGGGATGCAATTTAAACAGCAGCGTTCGTCCCCCGTCGCGCGAGAGGATCGCCGACCGCGGGATACGCACCTTCCCCTCCTGCTTTTGAACCTGGATACGTCCCTCTACAGTCATCCCCGGTGTTAAAATGCCGTTGGGGTTGTCAGCCTCCACGATGACCGTCCCCGTCTTGGTCTCGGTATTCACCACCGGCGATACTGCCTGCACCGTGCCCTGCATCTGCTCTCCGCCGGGAGCCGTAAGCCGCACCTTCATGCCGGCATCGATCTTGCTGAGTTCTGATTCCAGCACGTCAAACCGAATACGCACTTTACGGTCATCCACCAGTCGCCCCACCTGACTGCCAGCGCTGACATAGGCTCCAGATGTGATGCGTTCTTTGGTATACAGTACCCCTGAAAAGGGTGCTACCAGTAATGTATAAGACAAATTCAGTTTAGCTCGTTTCAAGTCCACCTCGGCCTGGGCCAAGCCCGTCGTAATGCGGACCAGCCGCGCGCCGGGATCTTTCTGCTCTTCACCATTGGTATCGGCGGTATCGCGGGTGGCACGCATGCCCATCTCAATCTTATATTTTTCGAGAGCCTCATCATAGGCATTCTTAGCTTCTTCCACGGCCATGGTGTATTCGCGGCGATCGAAGTTCAGCAGCGTATCACCTTTCTGCACGCGCTTACCGCCGGTAATAAACGACCGCTCCACATAGCCGCTGATCTTCGGCTTCAGGATTACCGACTGGTTCGCCTCGACCACGCCCTGGCTTTCGATATACTGGTAGATCGGCTGGCTGTCAGCAATGGCAAAAGTCACTTCGGGACGCACTTTGGCTGACTCTTGCTCCTCTTCGGAAAGTGGATTGTTATCTTCTTTTTCTGATGATTGACACGCTCCCACAATTACCGTAAGCATTAACACAAGCAGCACCGGGCGGCAAAGTCGCATCATAAATTTCTGCATGATGATCTATTCAGTTATACTCTTTCAAATGACTCTCAATTATAAATAAGAAGTTATGGCAATGTATTGAGATGCAAGACCTTGGGCAAATGGGCTAAAACGCTGACAGATCCCAGGCACTCAGGATGCTGTCAGGTTTCATTTTCTCACCTGACGACTGGGCTTGTCGTCTGATGAGTACGCCGGCATAACCCCTTTGGGCGGCCAGGTTTACGACCAATAGGTGCTACAATTTCTCACTTTTTCATTCATCCGACTTCAACCCCAGAACTCGGATGAAAAGACAATTCGCAAATAGGGTTTGAGTTCTTGATAATTCAAGTGCCACACCCGAATTCGGGTCTTAGGTCTAAAAATATTTTATGGACTTAACTCTCCCAATTTCTCCCAATCCGATTCAGTTAGGCTTAAAACCCGAATTTTTCTTCCTTTATCAGTTTCCTGCAAAAAGTAGAAATTCCCTTTTTTATCTACAGCCTCCACCGTCCAATCAATGAAATTACCCTCTTTATCTGTGATGGGAATAGATTTAATAGGAGCAAAACCAACGGGACTTACATTTTTATCATAAATCTCAACTCCGAATACCCGACTATTGCTAATATCGCTCAAGACAAAATGAAAAATGTAGCCATTATATTTGAACAATCCCTTGGTCAGGTTATGGATCACAAACTCCCTGTCTTTAGCTAAATCCACAGCTGATATACTCGCGTCAGCTTTTCGTTTATCACCTTCTTCTACTAATGAATACGGTGTTTGCTGGTTTAATCCTTCGAATACGCGGGTTTGCTGCCATCCTTCTGCTGTTTTTGAATACTGGTATAAATTGCCGTTATAGATATAAGGCACAAATACGAACTGTTGGTTATTCTGAATAAGGATATTTCCGTAACCTACCAGTAACATCCTTGATATATATTCAATATTTTCTTCAACATCATTTATGGTTAAAAAATCTGCGATCTGCTTGGTAGATTCTGACGGATAAATATGTGCCAACCGTGTTTTTTTAATCTTATTGGGGTTACGGTTTTCGGCATGAAAAATTAAGTAAGAGTTCTTCATTGGATAGATCCGCATAGGGGATACAACACCTTCGAAATTGTGCATGTCACGCAATTTCCCGTCCAGTCCAAATACCGTCATTCGCTGAAGATCTTGGTCCCAGGCCAAGACCGTGCTGTCAGTTACTGCAAATCCCCTGATCCCGGTAAACTCTCCCGGCCCTCGGCCTCTTTTACCAAAACTGTTAACAAATTTGCCAGATGGGCTGTACACCTTAATTTTCGAAACTCCAGCATCTGCAACATAAATGTTACCGTTCGGTCCCAACCGGGCCTCTCTTGCATAATGGATCGTTGACTCCGAAAGCGAGTCAGGCTGACCAAAGGTTCGCTTTTCTTCGAATGACAGATCTATAGATTTTCCGTGGTAGGGCTCCTTCGATTTATTACAACCTATCATTACAAGTGCTATAAGAGTAACTGCAAGTCGTCTTGTCATACCTTTTGTTACCTTTGATTATACAAGTGCCACTCATCTAACGATTGGATTTGTCGTCTGATGAGTACTCTAGCAGACACCCATCGGGTGGCTGGGTTTACCGTCCATTAGATGCTACAATTTCTCGCTTTTCCATTCATCCGACTTCAACCCCAGAACTCGGATGAAAAGACAATTCATAAATAGGGTTTAAGTTCTTGATAATCCAAGTGTAATACCCGAATGCGAGTACCGCCGTCGTAACGCTCCATGATATAAAAATTGCCCAGCTCATCTACATCTTTGACATACCAATTCAGAAAGTTATTCCCTTTGTTAGTAATAGGAATCGACTCGATAGGCACGTAACCAACTGGGTTAAATTGTTTGTCATAGATAGCCGCCCCAAAAACACGCTTGTCTTCAATATCACAAAGCGAAAAGTGAAACAGCAGATCTCTATACTCAAATAATCCTCTGGATTGATTGTGCTTGATAAATGTTACCTTTTCATTCCTGAGTGCACTTGATATGGTTACATCCGGCTTTCTCACCGTTCTCTCATCCGTGAAGGTAAAAGGGGATTGACGATTCATCACTTTATATACACTTTGTTTCCAAGTATTACTATCAGTTTTAATGTACTTATATATGTTTTCGCCAAAGATCTTGGGTATATAATAAAACTCCCGCTTACCAAGCACGTGCACATCTCCCGTCCCAGACATCAAGTGCAGATTCACTTTCTCGATCCCCTTGTCAACGCTTTTTATTGGAATGAAGCTCTTTTCCATATCTGAAAAGTTATTGTTGTAAATATGCGCCAGCGTGCTCTCCTTCACCGATCCGTTGAAATGACTGTATAGCAATAATGGTTGTCCGCCTAAAAAATAAAATTTCATAGGAGCTGCAACTCCTTCCAGAGTCTGCGTGGCAGTCAATTCTCCAGAAATGTTAAACGTCTGAATACGCTGCAAATTCTGATCCCAGACATAAAATGAGTTATCTTCAAGTGCACTCCCTTCTATTCCAATAAATTCTCCGGGACCGCGACCGCTTCCACCAAATTGATACAGAAAATCGCCCTCTCGCGAAAATACCTTAATTCTTTTTTGGGCCGCTGCTACTACATAAATTTTTCCATTAGGTCCTACTTGTACATTGCTAACTGCATAAAAACTGGCCTTGGAAAGGGAATCTTTGGTGCCAAAAATTAACCTCTCTTCGAAAGATACATCCAGATACTTTCCTTGATAAGGCTCGTCTGATTTATTGCAAGCAACGACCATTGCAAGCGCTAGAAAAGTAACTGCAAGTTGTCTTAGCATATCTTTTGTTACTTTTGATGAAGCCAGCACTTTTCATCTGACGACTGGACTTGTCGTCTGATGAGTGTATCAGTACAATCTTGACGCTTCTCCCTATCGGGCCGCTGGCTTTGCCGTTCACCTTGCTACTCATTTCACCCATCCGACTTCACACTCAGAACTCGGATGAGATCGTTTGCTATTTCTCTAGCTTTCCATTCGCAGTCTTTCCGTCCACTGAAAAATAATTGGCACCAGGTAGAGCGTCAGCAGCGTGCTGGTCACCATCCCGCCCATCAGCGCCACGGCCAGCGACTGCCGGAAGGCGTACCCGTCTCCAATCGGCAGCAACATCGGGATGAGCCCAAAGATCGTAGTCAGGCTGGTCATTACCACGGGACGAAAGCGGTGCAATCCGGCCTGCGTAATCGCCTGATGCAGGTTGCCGGTGTCAGCCAGGTAGCGACGCATAAAATCGACCTTCAGGATGGAGTCGTTAACGGCAATACCGGTCAAGATCAGAATGCCCATAAATGACAGCGCATTTAGGCTAATACCGGTAGCCCACAAAATGATTACCGAACCTATCCAGGCAAACGGCACGGCCACCAGGATAATAAGCGGGTGGCGCAGACTTTCGAACTGCACCGACAGGATGATATAAATAATCACCACGCTGATGAGCAGCAGCAATCCCATGTCCGACAGTAGCGATGCAATGCTAAGCACCGCCCCACCGGTTTTGACTTCGGTGCCAGTGCTGCGGGCAAAGTCGTTGAGCGTCTGCTCGATCTGCGCCCCATGCCACCACCAGTCGGTAAAGCTGATATCGGCCCGGTAGCTGAGCACCGGCGTCTGGTTGACGCGCTCGAGCTGCTCGGGCTCGGAACTTTGCTTTATTTCGGCCACCTTGGTCAGCGGCACGTTCAAGTTGTTCATATTCAGCGTAATATTTTCGGGCTCGAAAATTCGGCGGTCGTAGCCTACCAGTCGAACAGGCACGTTTTCATCCTGGCGATTCCAATCGGTAATCCAACTGCCACGGGTCAGCGATTCCAGGTAGCGAATCACTTCTTGCTCGCTGATGCCCAACTGCAACATCTTCTCAGTCTTGAACTTAAGCTGATAGGTCGTCAGCTGCTGCTCGTATTGCTTGCTCAGCGAGATTTCGAGGCCCGCCTGACGCAGTTGCTTCTGAAGGCGACCCGACAGCTGCTCGCTCTGGGAGCGGTTCTTATCCACCAGGCGAAACAGTACGGGCGGCTGGTTGGCTGACGGCAGCACGTTCAGGGCATTCCGGGCGGCCAGTTTCTCGCTTCCCCAACCCGGCTGATCTTGCAAATACTGTGAGACGACTTTTTCCACGCTGTCGGCCTGCGCGTATCCGTCCACCGGAATGCTGATGGTAAATTTGTTGAGTCCTTCATCAGAAAGGTTAGAAATATTGGTCAAGTCGGTATAACCACCTAATACCCGTATGGATCGATTGTCGGCTTTGACATCGCGGAGTCGTCGCACCAAGCTTTCAGCGGCCTGACGTGTTGCGTGAAGAGCAGTATTTCCGGGCAAGCGCACCTGATAACGCACTTGCTCGGGCTTGGTCTCGGGTAGCACATTCTTATGAACGCCCAGAAATAAAAACGTCGCCACAGCAAAAAGCACGGCCATCCCGCCTACAAATGGTCCTTTATGGCAGAGTGCCCATTGGAGGCTATCTTCATAGCGATTGCGCACCCAGTCGAAAAAGCGGTTGAATCCCAGAAGGGATGATCCCCCTCCCTGCTTTTGCACCTGTGTAACTAACACCGGAAGGATCAACAGGGCCACCCCCAATGAGGCCAACAGGCTGATGGAGAGAGTCCAAGCCTGGTCTTTGAAGAAGGCACCCTCGAATCCCCCTAAAAACACAAGGGGCAAAAATACCGAGATGGTTGTAAGTGTAGATGCGGTCACGGCCAGACTGATTTCGCGGGTACCCAAATCCGCTGCCTCAAATATGTTTGTGCTCTCTGAACGGTGGCGGTTGATATTCTCCAGCACAATAATGGCATTGTCCAGCAGCAGGCCAATACCGAGGGTGAGCCCGCTGAGCGAGACGATATTGAGCTGGATATCCGATACAAACATCACAAAGAACGTCAGAAAAATGCTGACGGGGATGGCAACGCCGATCGTGAAGGGCGTGCGCCAGTTGTCCAAAAACAGGAAGAGGATAATGAACGCCAGCAGGGCGCCGTAAAGCAGGGTCTGCAGCAGGTTGTTGATGGCGTTTCGGATGAAGCTGGCATTTTCTTGTAGCACGGTAATGCCAATGTTCCCATTCTGGGCGCGTAGCTGATCAAGCAGCGGACCTATCGTGTCATAGGCCTCAACAGTGTTGGCGCCGTACTCCTTTTTAACCAGCACGCTAAGGACCTCCTTACCATCGACCAGGGAGAATGAGGTAGGATCGGCTTCGCCGAGCTGCACCTCGGCCACATCGCTAAGTGTAAGCACGCGTCCAGTGCCTAGCGTTTTAAGCGACACCTCTTTTACATCATCAATTGACTGGATGCGACTCTGAATTTTGAGGGAGTATCGATACCAGCCGTCGCGCAGTTCACCGGTGGAAGTAAACAAGTTAGCACTGGAGACCAAATTCTCTACCTCGCTAAGCGAGACGCTGTAGCGGTTTAGCGCATCGGGACGATATCGGATCTTGACCTCAGGCTGTACTTCACCGACCAGCACGGTTTGAGCAATGCCTTCAGCCTGCTCGAGGCGCCGAGAGAGCACCTGCTCGGACCATCGCTTGAGGTTGAGGCGCGTCCGAAAATCAGGATTGGGATCGTTGGCACTAGTAATGCCGAGCACAGCAATAGGCTCGTCGGAGGCGGTATTTTGAACCAGCTGGGGACGGTCGGCCTGCTCGGGAAGTTGAAAACGAATTTGGTCGATCTTTTCGCGGACGTTGAGAAAGGACAGATCCATATTCTGGCCCCACTTAAACCGTAGCGAGATGATACTTTGTCCTTGACGCGCAAAGCCGTGGATACTTTCGAGTCCCTGCACGGTGCTGAGCATCGCCTCCATCGGCTCGTTAATGCGCTGCTCGACTTCGCGCGGAGCAGCCCCGCTCCAGTCGGTACGCACCAGCAGGGTGGGCGAATCGACCTCTGGCAACAGGTTGACCGAGAGCTCGGTCAGGGCGATCGTCCCGAAAATGAGCGTCGCCAAAATCAACATGAATGCCGTAATAGGGCGTTTTAGCAGCACGTCTTTAAATTTAAATGTAAATATTCGCCAATAGTTTAGTATTTATTCCAGAGAGGCCAAAACAGCAGTTTGTGCTGGTTGAAGTCTCGAGACTTCAACCAGTCAGAGGCAAAAATAATTATCTATTCCGTTTCAGACATCTCAATACTATACCGTACGATCTGCTCTACTCCGGTCTCTTGATCCGTTTCCTGAGTATATACATTACCTTCTTTTATCTCTTCAATAGTGCGATTTCTGGGCCACTGAAATTTGGCCTGCAGGTCCCCCTCATTACTAATAACCCACCATTGATAGATCTCTTTATTATCAGTAATGGTCGATACCCACATACGGCTTTTGTCGTCAACCACCATCGAGTTTATGGCAGGCCAAGTAGAAGGATTGTCGGCATTACGCACAATATCTTTTGGCCGCTTGCTCTCGTATTTTTTAAGAATCTCATTAATATCCAGGGAAGCCTGTTGATATGGGTAGTAAATTGCCTTTTGATACGATCCGTCCGCATCATAAATCTTGATCAAAAAATCCTCAGTCCATGAAGTATATAATTGATCGTCATCCCCGACTTTTAGAATGGCTTCTCGTCCATAAGGAGGACGTACCATGATCATGCCGTTATTTTCTCGATTTATAATATTTTCATCAGCTTGGTGGGTAAAAATAGTAGTATCAGATACCACCTGGCCTTCCCTGTTCAGTACGTAATACAGAATATTACGCTCCTCTTCCAAACCCCTCATGCCGAAAGGCTGACTGAAACCAACCAGTAACTTCCCATCATCAAATACATAATAGCTTGACGGGTAACGTCTGGAAAGAGCTTCAATATTCCGATCATTGCGAAGCAGTGGTATCGCATATGAATACTTCAGAGAGTCAAGGGAATATACATTCAAACGATCCTGATCCCGGTCATACCCATAAAGGTATTGCCCATCTTGCGCCACGCTCGCGATATCAACAAATTCTCCCGGTCCTTTTCCTTCACTCCCTATTTGTCTGAGATATCTAGCATTGTGTTTGTAAACATGAATAATATTCTGGGATTCGTCTGCGATGTAAACCCGTCCCAAACTATCTACTGCTACACCCGTTATCTCACCAACAATAACATCCTCGGTTTCCCCAAATTTAGCATTTCGTTTAAAGTCAATGGAGTGAGAAGCCTCTGTTTCAGGTGGAATAACCGTCAGATTCTCGAGTTTTTTTATTTGCTCGGGAATTTTTATTTCCGGCTTTGAAGAGCACCCTGCAACCAATAAGATTATAGATATAATTATTACCGAAGCAGCGCAATTCTTGATCATATGTAGTAATTTTGATCGAATTTCTTATTGATAAGAAATGATCATTTTTATCGCAAATAGATAGTTACTCGATAATATGGATGTATAAAGCTTCTTTCATTGGGAAAACTTTTTCCAATATTCTCCTTCGGTACTACAAAAAGTACTAAATGAAATCCTAAAATCGCGGGTCATTTCAAGCACAGCAATATCTCATACAGATTAGGGAGGTCGGCGGGGGCGAATCCTTCAGGCGTACTTTTTTATTTTCCCTAAAACCCACTTATTTCACGATGAACGGTTTATTTATTGGTATATACCTCCGTTGTCAATCTCACCTTCGGTAAAGCTTACCCTAAATCACCCGGCTTTCCTATTTTGTGGATAAATATGTGGGTACAAAGCCCCACCACTATTAACCTATATCTCGAAAAATGGCCAGCCTTAAATCGTAATAAATACTATATAGATATGGAATACTGAGAATAGATTTGATCCAAACCTTCCTTTTTGAGGTTTTTATCTAAATCTCAGAAAACCGTCTGTCCTGCCAAAAGAGATTTTTAGAAAACTGTCTTTATCTAGAACTGAACTCATAGAATTAATGAATGATTTCTATAAGGATTTCAGCATCAAAGTTTCTCATCTAAATGCCTATTCTATTTTCGGATACTGAAATCTGCCTAATTATTAAAATTCGAGATAATTATTGGCTTCTTGGCATAGATGGATTAACAACTATCCCCCGAGTTGATGAACGATTTTATTATTCCATTCATAAAAGGGAAATAGGGTAGCGTCTTGCCAACAGTGAAAGATATACAACACGAAATCTTTGCAGGAAAACATACTATAAATATTATTCTGAATAAGCTATTTCTACAACAATTTATATTAGTGGCAAATATCCATCTGGATAAACTTATCTCTAAAACTAATTAAACTATTAAGATTTAGTTATATCCAAACTTCTTACCAATAACATTTTCAACTGTTTTTCTATAAATAGTCTTTAGAAAAGTTGCACTTCTACTTATGTAGGTTGATAAATCGACGATAACACAACAAAAGCAAGCATCGGAAAAAATTATAATGTTGTGTATCGCTTAAGTTTACTTGTAATAATACTGTCTATTCCCTTCTCAATAGCTGCACAAGATTTAGCTGTTGTCAAAGGGCGTGTAATCGACGCAAAAACTGGCAAGCAATTACCAGCAGCTAATATTTCAATAGGTTACGGAGTTAAGGGCACCTCAACAGATACAACAGGATATTATAAACTGACCAATTTAAAGCCGGGAAGTTATCAAATTATATCATCATACCTTGGCTATAAGAAATCTGTCAAAGAGATCACACTACGACCGGGCGAAAAGTTAACACTAAATATCAATCTATGGCCTTTTGTCTATGAACTTGAGGAAATTGTAACAACTGGAGAGGTTCAACGGTCCCAGCGTTATATCGGCCAAGCAAAAGTGGAGACCGTATTTCTGGAAAAAATTCCCTCGATTTTTGAAAACGACCTATTCCGGTCCTTACAGTTACTGCCGGGAATAACATCAAGTTCTGAACTCTCCAGCGGCCTGTACATTCGCGGTGGGAGTCCCGACCAAACACTTATTCTATTTAACCAAGCTACGATATATAACCCCTCTCATTTTTTTGGATTTTATTCCACCTTCAATCCAAAGGTTGTTGGAGATGTAGAACTTTTTAAAGGAACTTATCCCGCTAAGTTTGGAGGACGCTTGGGCTCTATCCTTTCGATATCGAACAAAAGCAGTAATGTAAACAGGTTCAAAGGAAACCTATCATTAAGCATGCTTGCAACAAGTACGACTCTCGAAGGTCCTATTGATGGGAAAAACGGATCTTGGTTGTTTTCACTCCGCCGCTCCACACTAGATCCTGTTTTAAATGTCTTAAAGCAATCATATGACGACATCCCCCAAAGTTTTTATTTCCTTGATATCAATAGCAAAGTCAATTTAAATATTAATCCCCAAGACAGACTTTCGTTTTCGTTGTATTCAGGTAAAGACAAGCTAAATTTTCCCTTTGCCGACCAAACCGGTATAAAACTTAACTACGGCAACCAACTCGTCAGTACTACATGGGAACACACTTTTTCGGATGAGCTGAAAAGTTCAGTCAATATTTCTGGGTCACGTTACTTTAACTTTCCATCTTTCAAGGTAGCTACAACCCCCTATGCAAGATCCAATGAGATCAGAAATTTTTCACTGAAAGCTAGTTCCGAATACCATCCCAATAGTAGGAACAAGATCTTATCGGGGGTTCTATTTGAAAATAAAAATCTGAAACTTATAGATGAGTATGACAACAAATCGAATTTTGTTTCAAATCATCAATCGCTTTACAGCGCATTTTATATCCAGGATGAATGGATAATTACCGATCGGTTTACATTTTCACCAGGTATTAGGATAAACCATTACAGTAGTGGCAATTATTTTCGAATAGAACCACGTGTTTCGTTAGAATATCGTCCGATAAAAGAGGTACAACTACAAGCGGCATACGGCCGATACAATCAATATTTGACGCTGATTTCGCACGAAGCTTTTTCGGGGCTGGATGTTTGGCTTTCAGCGGATGAGGGAGTGCCTCCCGCTTCTAGTAACCAATATTCGTTAGGTATTAAAACGGATCCTTGGGAAGGATATCGATTTGACACTGAACTGTATTATCGTTCCATGGAGAATCTATTTGAACCTGATCCTTTTATTCCGGACCAGTCAGGCATCCCCTATAAAGATATTTTTCGCTTCGGAAAAGGATATGCCTATGGCGTAGAATTCCTTTTTGAACGCAACATCGGCCGGCTAAACGGATTTGTAAACTACACTTACAGTGTTACACGCCGGAAATTTCCGAATATAAATGAACCATTAGATCAACCGGGTAAAGCAGAATTTTATCCAACAAGATTCGATCGACCACACTCGATTAACCTCGCACTTCAATATCAAATTAACTCTTGGTGGTCAACAGCTGTAGTATTCAACTACATGAGTGGGAAAGCCTATACAAGACCAATGGCCAGAACTTTTACTTTTAAATCGCCTATCAGTGGGAGAGGCAGTCACCAAATTGTGACGGGGAAAATTAATAACTCGCGTATGCCTGCTTATCACCGGATTGACATCAGTTTTACCCGCCGCGGCTCATTCTTTGGTCTTGGAAATGCAGAGTGGCAGTTTAAAATCATAAACCTCTACTCTCACCGCAATACATGGTTCTATAATTTTGACCTGAATAAACAACCATCCAAACAACGAACCGAGGTACGACTGTTGCCTATTTTACCTAACATTTCGTACAGTCTAAACTTTTGATGCCATGAAGAATTATATCCTCTTTCTCAAAATTAGTTTGTCTATACTTTTGCTAGCAGGTTGCGAACTGTATTTGCAAGATGAATACCAACCTCACTATGTGGTAGAATCATATCTTGTTGCTAATGATTATTTACCGCAAGTCAGACTGACTAAAACAGTTCCAATTCATGAAGACTTCAACAAAAACAAAATGGCAGTCCAAGATGCCAACGTACAAATCCATTTATTAAATCCTGATAATTCGATTGCTGAACTTTACCAGTTCAAACACAAAAATGATGGTCGATATTTACCTGCTGACACAGCTGTTATCAAACCCGGAAATTGGTACAAACTATACATCTCAACAAAAAGTGGTGACATCATAGAAGCTAAAACCCTAATCCCTGGTGAGTTTAACATAGTAAACAAAGATCAAACAAATGTTTATTCATACCGTGGCAACAAACAAATTGAATTTACATTAACACCCAGTAAATATCCCAACAGACAATCTTATTATTTTTTTACTGCCAAGGCTCAAGATACATCCAAAGAAAACTTGACGCCTTTTTATAAAGAGCTGGTTCAGGAGAAAAATGTTTGGATTAATACTTACTTTCTTAATTCATCGGATATCAGCAATGAATCTAAATACAATGTTGATGAACAAGGAAATATTCTACTTAAAATCCCATGGTCGATAATCGCATTTTATGGGCAAAATACTATTGCAATAAATGCTATTGATGACAACCTATATAACTATATACGTTCTCAAGATGGATTTACAAAAGGAACCACTTGGGCGAATGGGAAGGTGCAGAATACACGGTATAATATAAAAGGCGGAATCGGAATATTTGGAAGCATGGCAAGTACTATGCAACAAATTGCAATCATGGAAAACTAAGTTTAGCCCTGAAATTACTAATGAAATGGCCAGTACATTGTGTGGGCATAGATATCCTTTCAATATGTACATTGGGGTCATCAATAATTTTCCAATGACAGAATGGATAGATCACAAATTATTCAAGCGCACCTGAGGTGGGTTACGGTGTGGCATTTCCCGTCCCATGTTGCGAAAATGGTACGGTCGTTATTTAACGGATGGAGAAGCTGGCCTACACTCGAAAAGCAAGCGTCCACACCATATTGCTAGACGGAAAGTAACACCCCAGATTGAGACGTGGATTCTTGAAATGAGGCGCAGTCGCAACCTAGGTCCCAAAAGCATCCAGTCGGAGCTGCTTCGCTTGCATGAGGTTTCCTTATCCTCGGCAACCATCTGGAAAGTCCTTCATAGCAATGCCGTTAAGGCCTTAAATAGGCTTCCAAGACAATCCATCCCCACCCGTTATAACAAAGAAGTACCGGGTGAGCGGGTGCAAATGGAGATTACACAATAGCCCCGGGACGCTACCAATTCACGGCCATTAATGACTGCACTAGGTTCCGTGTACTTGGTCTGTACGGACGTCGCGTCGCGATAAATGCCGTTGGGGGGCTTGGAAAAGCCATGCTCGAAGAGTTCCCTTTTCCGATTCAACGCATTCAGCCGGATCGTGGAGGCGAATTCTTTGGACTGGCCTTCCAGCGAGCCTTAAAGCGACACCATATTAAGTTTCGCCCAATAAGACCGTATGCTCCGCATTTGAATGGAAAAGTAGAACGTTCGCAGGGTACCGATAAAAAAGCGTTCTGGTCGCTTGTAGATTTGGCCGATCCTCAATTGGATATGCGCCTGGAAGAGTGGCAATTCTTTTATAACTGGCAGCGAAGCCATGGTGGGATCGATAGCCTGACACCTATGTTAAAATGCGCTAAACATTCCGCTCAAAACCCTTGGAGCTGGGAGGTATGGAATGGCTACGATCCGGAGAATGAACCCGAACGGATACGAAATTATGCCCAAGATAAAGCCCTCTTGGAATTGAAACAATCTCTGCAATACTCATTATGTGTATTGCATATCGCAAATCGCGAAATGCAATTTTATTTATCAATTAATGTATAGCACTTGTTGAAATATTATTCACTCGAAAAGTGAAATTTTGAGCCTCTTCATCCTCCTCCAATAGTGGGTTTGGTTATGTAATAGTTCTACAAAATTTGGTAGCCAGTAATTTCTATGGTCACTTATGATTACAATCATATTTCCAAGGGGGCATCTTCTTCCGATCTTCGTCTAGAGTTTTAAATTTTTGCATCTATTTGGAAACTGCCATTGTAATCGTTTGACACATGCGTTTTGCGCTGGTTTGCCCGGCAGAAAAGGCCAGCGTCAGGCTTTTATCTTTACAACAGCCATCTAGTTTTCCGAGAAGTAACTTCCAAGCAGTTAAACTAACCAAATCATATCCAGTAGCCCATAAGGGTCTTCCTGGATTTTCAACACATGGAAGATACGCACTGTCCCAAGAGTTATCCTTTATAAACCAAGGTTTTCACTATATAAAGTAAGGTACTGCGGCAATAGCTGCTGCGTTACAGCTCTGAGAAGTGCGTGCTTTGGGATATTGATTCCACATGTAGACAACTGATGACAGAGCTTTCAACTTTTTTACTACGGCATCTTTTAGGACATGACACCTGGTCAGGTCCATCTACATTGGTTTACGACTGTAATTTCCTGCTTTAAGCACTTTAATTTAGCCGATCATTTACGATGAGGAACCATGCTTGGCTTCCTGTTATATAAATTAGCATTGCAGCTGTTTTATTCAGGCAGGTAATTACTAACCCTTGAACCCTTCCTTGTTTACCATCAAGACATTCTGGATCTCTTGGTAATACCCCTCTTTGTATATGCTTACCTTACAAATCCATTGTATTCTTTTTCCTGACACCATGCCTATCATCAGATTATGTAACAGCTGTTTTGCATTTCTCGAAACATACAAATAAGACTGACTTTCTAAGTTATACACCAACTCGTGGAGAGTGGCAGTATTTTGTATACGTTGATAAAAGACCTAAATATACTTTCTAAGCTGCAATTCTACTTAAAAAGCGGAAGCTTCTAAAAAATAAAAAAGCGATACCACCCGATCGTGGTATCGCTTTTAAATATATGGTTGTATTGGGTTGTTGACTATTACCCAATAAATCCAAGAACTGACTGCGGTCCGTTGTTGGCCTGCGCCAACGAGGATGTCGCTGTCTGCTGCAGAATCTGCAACCTCACGGATTCACTCTGTGCCTTCGCAAAGTCGGTATCCATGATACGAGACTTCGCTGATTCATTCGCACTAATCGACTCCGAAAGCGTCTGCTCACGTACGGAGAGCGACGATTGGGTAATACCAATATCGTTTACATTTTCTGACATGGTGGTAATTGCACTGTCCACCTCTGAAATAAATGCTCGATAATCCTCAGAATTAGCCGTAGAGGCAAAGGTCAATCCACCGGCATCATCCGTATCTGAAGCCTGAGCCTGAATAGCTCCAGCCGTTGCTCCTAATTCTACCGTTCCACCAGCCGCCGTACCTGAAGCAAATAATTCTCCGACATTAACGGCATTCAGATCAGCGGTAATAGTATCCGATTCCCGCTCACCAACTTGGAATGTAAGCGAAAGCGTTCCTGACATCGTACCCGTTGAATCATCACCGTTCAACAGTTCATAATCTTGATATACTGTTTGGTCGGCGATTTTATTGATGTCATCGCCCAGGGCTTTAAGCTGATCACCAATAAACCCACGCTCATCATCGCCAAGCGTATCGTTGGCCGCCTGAGTGGCCAATCCTTTCATCTCGACCAGGTTATCCATGACCGTACCAAAGCTCGACTCGGCAATATCCAAGACCGACTTGGCATCTCCGACGTTCTGCATGGCTTGGTTCAGCCCGCCGACGCGGCTGCGCAACTTCGTGGCAATTGAAAATCCGGCCGAGTCATCTTCGGCGCGGTTGATCCGCTTACCGGTCGACATCTTCAGCTGGTTCTCGGCCATCTGTTTGTTTACCTGGTTCAGCGAAAGCTGTGAGTCCAGGGACTGTATGTTTGTGTTTACTCTGTTTAAATCTCCAAAACTTGCCATAAGGCTCCTCTGTTTTCGTTCGTAGTAAATAAGTTATTTCCTGCTTACACTACGGTTATCGGAGCCCCACAGGCCGACTTAAATATTAATTTTTATATTCTTTTTTTAAGAATGTAGGAAGTTCTCCCTACCTATATGACATTCTTTATCACATATAGAAAATCATTTCTTTAAAAGGCCATCATCACTCTATAGCTCCAGAAATTATCATAAAACTTTTGATGTATATTGATGCAAAGGATATAGGCATTTTTTCCTGGATATGATCTTCCGATATTATTTTATCTATTGTTATCTATTTTAATCAATCTCATTTCTTTATCCTTACTAAAATAAAAAAGCGATACCACCGATCGTGGTATCGCTTTTAAAATATATGGTTGTATTGGGTTGTTGGCTATTAGCCAATAAATCCAAGAACGGACTGCGGTCCGTTGTTGGCCTGCGCCAACGAGGATGTCGCCGTCTGCTGCAGAATCTGCAACCTCACGGATTCACTCTGTGCCTTCGCAAAGTCGGTATCCATGATACGAGACTTCGCTGATTCATTTGCACTTATCGACTCCGAAAGCGTCTGCTCACGTACGGAGAGCGACGATTGGGTAATACCAATATCGTTTACATTTTCTGACATAGTGGTAATTGCACTGTCCACTTTGCCAATAAGTGATCGGTAATCAGCAGAAGTGGCGTCCGTGGCAAAATTAAGCGTACCTTGTCCACCAGCAGTTGCAGCTGTTGCATCAATAGCAGCACCACCAGCACTAGCTCCACCAGCCGTTGCACCGGCTCCAAGATTGGCATCACCCCCACTAGCAAATAGTTCACCTACATTTACAGCATTGAGATCTGCTTCAATCGTATCCGACTTTCGCTCTCCAACCTGGAAAGTAAGCGAAAGCGTCCCTGTATTCCCAGAGCTATCGCCATTTAACAGTTCATAATCTTGATATACTGTTTGATCGGCGATTTTATTGATGTCATCGCCCAGGGCCTTAAGCTGATCACCGATAAACCCACGCTCATCATCGCCAAGCGTATCGTTGGCCGCCTGAGTGGCCAATCCTTTCATCTCGACCAGGTTATCCATGACCGTACCAAAGCTCGACTCGGCAATATCCAAGACCGACTTGGCATCTCCGACGTTCTGCATGGCTTGGTTCAGCCCGCCGACGCGGCTGCGCAACTTCGTGGCAATCGAAAAGCCGGCTGAATCATCTTCGGCGCGGTTAATCCGCTTACCGGTCGACATCTTTAGCTGGTTCTCGGCCATCTGTTTGTTTACCTGGTTCAGCGACAGCTGCGAATCCAGGGACTGTATGTTTGTGTTTACTCTGTTTAAATCTCCAAAACTTGCCATAAGGCTCCTCTGTTTTTGTTAGTAAAAAATTTGTTACCTCCTGCTTGCATTAAGGTTATCGGACCCCCATAGGCCGACTTAAATATTAATTTTCTTTCCTTATTACCCGTGGTTTTTCGGTGAAAACGGGTCTTAAAAATAATGCGTATTGAAACCGAAAACTCCCCTTAATACTCGGATAAAATCTAATGAGCGTCCCTAAAAAAATTCTGCTAGATTAATACGCTTATTACGACATAAGCATTATTGTTTCGCAATTTTATTATTAATAGAATAGTTCTTTTTAAAAAAGAGAAATCTCTTACTACTTGGTGAAAATATTATTTAGGCAACATCCCAAAAGAAGAAATTTTATTTGATCGAGGAATCGAATTCTCACTGGATGTGAATATTTTTTATGATACATCATCCTCTAACAAAGAAATGATCTTACAAGGAAAAGCTTGCAACAAATAACAACCCCGTGCAAAATAGCCTTATATCATGTAATGAGGTACTCCACAGAGATTAGTAACTCGCTTTAAGAATTATCGGACATGTTTCGTTTTACTCCACTTGCAATGTCAAGCTTTACTGGAAGCCAAAACTCTCAGTGACTGCTGTTAATAACCTACTCCGAAACCACCCGTAATGTCCAACTCACCTTCGTCAATTCCTTTCTTTAAATAACAAAGCCACACTACCCGGGTAGGTAGCATGGCTTAGTATATGATCTCTGGCTTTTGGCCATAATATCTCGGCTGCTATTAGCCAATAAATCCAAGGACGGACTGCGGTCCGTTGTTGGCCTGCGCCAACGAGGATGTCGCTGTCTGTTGCAAAATCTGCAACCTCACGGATTCACTCTGTGCTTTGGCAAAGTCGGTATCCATGATACGAGACTTCGCTGATTCATTCGCACTAATCGACTCCGAAAGCGTCTGCTCACGTACGGAGAGTGACGATTGGGTAATACCAATGTCGTTTACATTTTCTGACATCGTCGTAATCGCACTGTCGACGGTATTAATAAAAGAACGATAATCTGCAGAGTTTGCTGCAGTTCCACTTCCTGTTTCAAAAGAAAGGGAACCTCCACCGGCTCCTGCTGTACCAGCAGCCGTTGCCTCAATTGCAGAACCGTCAGCAACTGCACCATCTCCAGATGAATTCCCTAATTGAGTCGTAGATCCATCAGAGAACAATTCCCCAACATTAACGGCATTTAATTGTGCTTCAATCGTATCCGACTCTCGCTCTCCAACCTGGAATGTTAGATCCAAGGAACCCGATAAAGTTCCTGTCGAATCATCACCATTTAACAGTTCATAATCTTGATACACTGTTTGATCGGCAATCTTATTGATATCATTGCCCAAGGCCTTAATTTGATCACCAATAAACCCACGCTCATCATCGCCAAGAGTATCGTTGGCCGCCTGAGTGGCCAATCCTTTCATCTCGACCAGGTTATCCATGACCGTACCAAAGCTCGACTCGGCAATATCCAAGACCGACTTGGCATCTCCGACGTTCTGCATGGCTTGGTTCAGCCCGCCGACGCGGCTGCGCAACTTCGTGGCAATTGAAAAGCCGGCTGAATCATCTTCGGCGCGGTTAATCCGCTTACCGGTCGACATCTTTAGCTGGTTCTCGGCCATCTGTTTGTTTACCTGGTTCAGCGACAGCTGCGAATCCAGGGACTGTATGTTTGTGTTTACTCTGTTTAAATCTCCAAAACTTGCCATAAGGCTCCTCTGTTTTTGTTAGTAAAAAATTTGTTACCTCCTGCTTGCATTAAGGTTATCGGAGCCCCACAGGCCGACTTAAATTTTTTTTGATTCCTTTTTTAAGTCCTGTATTCATATTGTTTTAAACAGATCAAAGTAGTTTAATGTATCCGCGTTATCTTTAAACTAACTTTTAAGAAGAGCATCAACGACCGGTGATTTTTAAAACGTAATCTTCACTGGCACTTTATAGTGCATCCCGAATACTCACTTCAACATTCCAAAGGTTAAGTCTGGGATTACTTTTTTTCTCTCAACGTATTTGAGATGATTTTTATCAATTGCTGGCTTTACCCACTCTTGAAGTTGGGCATATGGAGCACCTTTGGGTATAACCTTTACATCTTTTCTCGAAATCTCAGCCTACACCTATAAATCAATAACTAAACCCGAGTCTGATTTATTTAGAGAGTTTAACTAATTCTGAATCCCATTCATACCCAAAATGATATATCTCTTTAGCACAAACAGTTTCAATGCGCTTTCTACCCTTATTGCTAATAACATTTTGATACGGATCTCTGTTTGTTCTAAATCCACCTTTTGCATTTGGCATCTCAATTTTATCAGGTAAACCTAATTGCTGTTGGATGAAATCCAGGTCTTTTTCTAATTGCTCATACCTACCAATAAAATCACAGACCGGATGATCATTTATTGTGTACATATGCCAGTTTGATAAACGGGGCAAATGAGCATATTCATGCAGAAAATGATCTATGTTCATATTTAGGTCTTTCGATTTCATCTCGAAATAATAAAAGCTTAGCGCTTTGTCATACGGATTTCGTTCAAAAGTAAATTTGAAATAGCTATTCCATACTTCAGGCGCAATATTTTTCTTGATAAAATTGGCATTCGCATGTTTATAGTACTCTTTGATGATTCCCATCTTTTTTAACCTTAGTAGATCAATCTTTGAATAATATCTTTGGGGAACCTGGTAGTTCTGGGGACCGGGATATCCATATTCTTTTCGGATCTGCTCATCATCTTCCAATATAGGAGTAATAATATCGTTCTGATTACAGTATTTAGACAAAGCTATCTCTAAGCTTGTCCCCGCCGTCTTACGTGTTTTAATATAGATGAACTTGTATCTGTGATTGACAATCATTACTCGCTTTTATTTTAACAGAATTACTTTTGTACGTTTTCTTTCTCGTATATATAAAAATCACTGAACGAAGTATTACTATTATCTCCATTAAAAGGATATTTGTTAGGTATGTAATCCTTCAGCTTCCACTCCTCCTTATTCTGTTCTATCCACAAGCTAAAAAGTCGATGGCGAACATGGGGCGATGGCGTAAAGCTTTCCTTGTTTGATGAATAGATGACTACATACTTTTCTGCTGCATTAAATAGCTGTTCCATGTAGCTTTCAAATACTTCATCTTCAACCAGATGAAAAATAACATCCAATGATAAAGCACACTCTGCAGTTTCTCCCTTATATTCATCCGCTTTTTTAAATTCCTTTGCTTGATCTTCCTGATATTTATTACGACATATTTCTATCGCTTTATCACTTACATCAAGGCCTAGATAATCATCAATATTCAGATATTTAAGCTGGTTGCCATCTCCGCATCCAAACTCAATAAACGACCCGACATCATGCTCGTCAGAAAATTCATTGATTGTATCTGCCTTAAACTGTGCTAACCGTCCATAAGAACCACTCCCAGAATTGCCTCCTTGTTGATAACGGTTCTTCCAATATTTTGATGAATTAATGCCCCCCTTTTTATCTACTTTTTCCTTATCCAAGGGTAATCCATAACTCTTTATTAAATGCTCTATCTGCTCATCATTTTTACCCTCTAAAATATTTTTCTGCCACAGATTATTTTGTTTGGATAATGGCCACTCAACAAGAGGTTGTGGATTGTTGGCAACTTTTATTTTTGCTCCATTTAACCTACTCATCCAATATAGCCACACATCATCTGCTGTTGGCGCCAACTTTTGAAACTGATTAACTTCCAAGACATCTTCGTAAAAAATATTTGGAGGAAATAAAGCTCCGGCACCACAAGTTGGAAAATTATAAGCGGATGCCTTGTTATCCTTTTTATACTCCCACCCCCATTCACGATATGGTTTAATATCACCGGAGCCATTAAACTTAACTCTATGAGCACGGTGTGCCACAATAGTTTTATTATTACCATCCCAACTACTTAATAATTCTTCTAACCAGTTCTTTTTGTAATACAAATCGTCATCAGCAGTAACTATATATGAATCAGGGTATTTTTTGAGCGTGGGTATTATCTTTTTATATGATTTTAAATCCTCGCAAAAACATATCTCTACTCCTAAATCCTCAAAAAGTCTAATGTCAGAGGTTAATTCAGATTTATCCTCATAGGCGATCCATAATAAGATGTTATCGGGCTTTACCGTTTGCTGTATCAAGCTTAAAAGCGTTAAGGGAAGCTGGTCAAAGCGAGCTGGATATGAAGTTAAAGACACAATTAACTTATTAGGCAAATTGTGGCTGTGTACACTTTGGGGACCATTAACTTTGATTAGACTTAAAGCAGTTTTAAACCATAATGCGTTTGAGTCTCTTTTTTCCGTTCTTTTTTTATTAGGAATAGATTGGCCCACTCGTTTTTTTACTTTTCTATCTTCCTCTTTATTTGGCGTTAATAAAAAAGTATCAACTCTTTCCGGATTATCTTCGAGCGCCTCTACCATACCAAGCTCCTGCTCTTCGGCCATATAGGTTGTAGGATTCTTCAATTTGATCCATGCCTCCACAATGCGTACCGTCATCCACTTGGAGAAATCAGTTTGAATACATGTGTTATCCTGGCATGGCAGGGGCGGCAAAAAGGGTAGATCAACCGAAATATCACTACCTGAGTTTGCCGTTTCCATCAGCTGTTTCATCATCTCCAGTGCCTGCTGACGTTTACCTAGCTGGCCCATCACTCGAACATAGGTCATGGCCGTTGCAACACCTGCTCGACTGCTATTGAACAAACCAATTAATTTTTGGGCTGCTGCCAGCATCATTGCCCCTTTTCGAGATCGCGAATTGGGCTCCTCATCCGAAATCTCTATTTGCTCAGCAATACAAGCCAGATTCAGCGCTTCGAAATACTCTTGATGGTTGTCTGATGCTGCCAAGTCTTCCCAAGTGCCCATTTTATCTTCTGTCCAAGGTTGGCTTTTCAACACTTGCTTCCACTGGTGTTCATCAGTGATCTCAACCTCGACCGACTCGTCAAAGATCCAGCCATTCTCTTTAAACTCTTCTACTCTGCTATCGGGTATCCCAATCAAATTCATAAGATATGGGTCAACCTCTTCCTCAAAATCATGCTTAGCTAATACCCCTGGTCCCGGTATGTATTCAAACAGCTGATAATTCAGATCACGCACCGTTTCTCGTAATGTAGATAAGTTCCCCTCTTTTTCTCCAATGGACGCCAATATAATTGGCCGCGTTTGATCTAGTACTTCATACGCCCCTTTTAGTACTTCAGACTCCATGCCGTTGACATCAATCTTTATCAGGTCCAATTCCGGCTGCCCGGCAAACTCCCACCAAGCATTTAAGGTCGTTACGAATACCTCTTCATCGCCTTCCTCTGCAATAGTATTAAACTCTGGGGTTTCGTCTTTTTTTAATGCCTTTTTTTCCGTTTTATCAGACAGGCCACGACCTACTATTTCCAAATGGTTAATGTTGTTTTCGATCTTGCTTCTTTCAAGAAAAGAACAACTCTTGGGATCTGGTTCAAAAGCAAAAACCCGTCCATTTTGACCAACCTTTTTTGCCATCGGCAGCGAATACGCCCCAAAGGCGGCTCCCGCATCTACCACCTGCATGCCAGATTGTAGATAGTCACGGACAAAATTCAGTTCAGGTTCAAACCATTCTTCTTGTTCCAACAGAACATAGGTTGTTAACACATCTAAATCAGCAGGAGTGCATATGGTTATTCCATCTTTGGTTTCTATAAAATAATCTTCATCACCGTTATCAGCAGAAGGCGAATGCACTTCCCTCGAACTATTTTCCTCTACTTGCCCATTCCCATTTTTGATTAAATCCTGTTCTAATTCTGCTGTATCAATCATCGATTCTTTCTTTATGTCTTTTTGAACATCCTTATCGTTCGCTTGCCCATTTTCACCAAAACCTTTTGTATCATTTATGGTAATAGGGAGCGTTACACGTGGTCCATCTGTCAATCTTTGTACTTCTTTGTCAAACAGTGCATCCATCTTAATATGATCTTGCCACCTTCCTTTTTCATTCTGATAACCTTCTATCCTCTGTTTCCACATTTCGCGGAAAGCAACCGACAGATGAGCACCAAAACGCTTATTGTCACAAACAGGAGATTTACGCAGTTTTTGGCGCAGGGTTGATCGCCATCTCTGTAATTCAACTAAGTCATTCGCCAGGGCGATAACTTTTTCGCTATATTCTTCCCAGCTATCCGTTACCCACTGTTGGAGACCTGCATTCATCAAGTGTGTTGTAGAATGCCGACCGGCAAATGTAGGGCCGGGCATCGTAATGACAGGCACCCCCATATAAAGAGCCTCACAAGTTGTAAGTCCACCGGAATACGGCCAAGGATCAAGGGCGATATCGATCTTATTATAAGCGGCAAGGTGATCATCATGAGAGGTTTGGCCCTCAAATTCGATACGTTCTTCTGGAATACCTTCGGCACTCATAATTTCCAGTATCTGTGCACGAAAGGAAGCTGTATCATACTGTTTACTTTTAAGATATAGATGACTTCCCGGCACCTGGCTCATAATTTCTGCCCAATGCTTTAGGACCACATCATTTACTTTGGTGGGATTATTAAAACATCCAAAGGTGATAAATCCTTTTCTTTCAGCCGGCAAAGTATCGATACTTTGAGCATAAGCTGGGGGTGTAAAGGTGATATAATCATCAGGCATCCGTACCAATTTTTCAGTATAATACTCGCCTTTCCCTTCAGGACTTTCATATTTGTCAGTAATCAAAAAGTCAAAAGCATCAAGTCCAGTTGTATTAAATAAGCCCCCCACCCACTTCACAATCACCGGTGCCGGCTCATTAGCCATTACCTCAAGACAATTATCAGCAGAATGGCCCGACAAGTCTACTAATATATCCAGCTCATCTTCTCTGATAATATTTTCTATCACATCAGAACTGTATCCAACAACTGATCTCCAAGTATCAATGTTTTGATGAATCCGACGTGTAACAAAATCAAATTTATTGTTGGTTGTATAGCAGTAGAGGTCAAAATCTTTATCAGGTAATTGCTCGAGCGCGCCGGCAATCATCCATCCAACCGGATGACGGCGGAATCCACCAGAGACAAACCCTACTTTTAACCTTTTGTCAGGATTGACATCATCTGGTACTGGGCGCCCCTTCCCATTCTGGGAGGTGAAGACTTTACCAAGTCTGACGTGCTCGTTATATATATACTCCTTGCTATTTCGCGGGTTATAATGCAATCCCATCAAATAATTTGAGATGGCATTACGGGGATCTTTCATATCCTGGATAGCACGCCGATAATTCTTTTCACTTTGATCAAACCGGCTTACCTCCTGCAAACACAAAGCATAGTTTACCCGCAATGCACCGCTATCAGGATGCTTTTTAAGTAGCTCCTCATATAGTACAATAGCATCATCATACTTCCCGCGGGACTTATAAATTTCGGCTTTGCTAACTCCAATCGAGGTTTGATCTCCATGAATCTCCTCAGCTTGCTCAAGATTCTGAATCGCTTCCTCCAGATTCCCTTTCTTTTTGTAGATATCGGCCTTTTCTAACATTGCCCGGATATGATTCTCTTCTATCTTCAATGTAATATCAAACAGTTTCATAGCCTGTTCCAGGTCACCTTGGTCACGATAAATTTCGCCTATCCGAAAAGCTACACCGGCATTGGTAGGATCAATTTGATTCGCTTTTTCATAACATTTCAATGCCTTATCCAACTTTGCCTGCGCCCGGTATACCGATCCTAAATTCAACCACGCTTTTAAAAAGTCGTCTTTTCGAGCTACCGCCTCTTTTCCATGCTTTTCAGCCTCACCAAATTGACCAAGGTTATAGTAGTTGACAGAAAGCATATGAAAGGTTTCCGACTCCCCTGAACCACACTCCACGGCTTTTTCCAAATATGCGACCGATGTCTTATGCTCACCTTTGAGCGACAAAGCAATTCCCATCATGTGGTTGGGTACCCACTTATACTTTTGTTGGATCTGTTTACTTTCTAATGTGGGTTTTAATTCGGCAATAGCCTGATTCGGCTTTCCCCACTCCAAATATTTTTGAGCTTGCTTGATCTTTTTCTGCACGGTCTACAGGATTTCGTTGATTTTGGTATTGGACTACACCAGATGTATTCACAAATAAAATGCCAAGACCAATTAGTTACTTCTCCACTGCACAAAGCTATTCCAAACGGGTACTCGCTTCCTATTAACGGAATTTTTTTCTTCGAAGGGGAACATTTCGTTAAAAACATAAAATCCTTTTATAAACCAGAGTATTATCAATAGTCATACTTCTGATTATAATTAGAGCAATTATCTCATGTACAACAGAGACGTTATTCATGGTTCAAAGCCTGAAACATTCCTCTAAATTTAAAATCCGGAAACTTCGATAGCTCACACATCCTTATTACAGCCAATCACAGATTACATGAGATACCATGATGGCATATTGTTTGCATTTATAATGGCAACCGAGGGTAATGAGATTAGAGAGATCTAATCTATATGGCCTTAAGTATTTTCCAATATAGCCGATAATGATTGGTACCTAAGACAAAAATAAAATTGAATTTAAAGTACCATGCAGAATCCACAACAGGTTTATCAGCAACAAGCGATCATGAACGCATCGCCTTTACAGCTGGTCGTAAAACTGTACGACCTGCTACTGCAGGCAACCTATCGTAAAGATCAAAATCGCGTACGTGATGTACTAAATACGTTGACGGAAAGTCTGAATTTTGATCACGAACCTGCTGAAGAACTTTTCCAACTTTATCAGTATTGTCAGGATTTAGCCCGGCAAGAAGAATATGAAGAAATTCGTGAAATCCTTGAACCACTTCGAGATGCCTGGGAGCAAGCTTCAAAAGGAAAAACCGAAGAACAAGCAGCTGATTAACCCTATAAAGATAATGTCATGAACTCTGTCAGTAGCTTATTACAACAGTCCAACCCCTACTCACAATTTGTTGACCAGCTGGTACTCATCGAAAGTCAGAAGAAATTTCGATTGGAAGACCAAAAAAGTCAGCTCAGCAATAAACAGTCCGCTCTTAGCACAGTAAGCTCCGTAATTTCTGACTTTACTTCCCAGGTTGATGAACTTACCAGCACTACCTCAAATAGCTTTAATCCTCTGAAGGCTACGTTAAGTAACGAAGATGCCGTCCGGGTGGATTCTATATCGGGATTAAAAGATCCCAATACCTATGATATCTCAGTGAATAGGAAAGCAACCAAAGATATTATGCTTTCGAATGTGATGGATGGGGCAGCTACAGATCTTGCAGCCAGTGGAGATGGTTCTGTAGATATCACCATTGGTGATAAGACAGAAACAATTAGTATTACAAGTACCAATAACGATGGTACCGACAAAACGAATAAAGAAATTTTAGAATCATTCACTTCGGCTATTAATAATTTAATGGGCGAAGAATCTGATAGCGATGTTTTTGAAGTGGATAACAATGGTAATGTCCAACTCTCAGTAAAAAGTGCTCAAACCGGCTACGATGAACGCATTCAGTTTGCCAATGCCACTGGTGCACTGGCTAATATCACTGGAAATATGTCACATCAAAAGACTGATACTACAAACCTTGATGCTGAATTTACGGTAGATGGAATTACATTTAGCCGTGGCCAAAATACCGTTGATGATGCTATCTCGGGAATGACATTTACTTTACTTGATTCAACCTCCCAACAAGAACAAATTACGGTCTCAAAAGATACTGATAAGGCCCGCGAAAATATTGATGATTTCATTTCCAAGTACAATGAAATGAATACCAAAATTCGCAACCAAACCTTTATCAACGGTGAGACGGGCAATAAAGGTCCCCTGCAGGATATGCGCTCTGTTCGCAACCTGTCTATTAATATGCGTCAAATTGCACTAACAGATATGGCCTCTGCAGGAACTGGAGAGCTTAATAACCTGTCGCAAATTGGTATCAGTTTCGAAAATGATGGGAAGATGAAAGTTGAAGACTCAGAAAAACTCAATAAAGCTTTATCTGATAAACCCAACGAAATTAAAAGCCTGTTTACCAACGACGACTCCCCGGTCACAAAGATGTATGAACGCGCAAAAACGTTTACTGAAACAGGGGGTACCATTTCATCGTTGGAAAGTGGTTTAGATCAAAAAATAGATTTTCTGGATAATCGTATTGAATCAGAAGATAAGTACCTGGAAAGTTACGAGGAACGTCAACGCGAAATTTTTGCAGAAATCAATCAAATTCAACAACAAGCTCAGCAACAGTTTAATCAAATTATGAATCAACAATCCACATTAGGATTCTAAAAGATGAATAAAGTTGCTAATCAACTTAAAGAGTTGATTAAAATTAATAGAAAGATTATTAATCAGCTTCACAAAGATGAAGCAGATATGGATTTACTGCAAAAACGGTTTGACGTACGGGGCAACCATACAAATGAGTTTGTACAGATAACCTCGGAAGTTGATGCAACAACATTTACAAAGAAAGAAAAAGAATCACTTAAAAAACTCTTTAACAGGTTCAATCGACAACAACAACAAATTCAAGACGCACTTAATTACATTTTAGAGGAGTCAAAAGAGCGGCTTGACGATGCAATTAAAAGGAATAAAGCCGAAAAAAGCTATCAGCTTTTAAAACGATAGCAAAGTTTCATAAATTGTCAGGAACTCAAATATAGGACTATGGATATTAGTAAGCTAAATAGCATAAACGGTAATAACATAAATAAGACTAACGAAACTTCAGAAGGATCTGCTTCAGGGAAGACATCAAAATCTTCTGCAGACACTCCTAAAGACAAAGTTTCGCTTGGCGATTATCAGTTTCGAAATAACGATCAACTTTTTGCCAAACTTGAATTGGAAAAACTAAACGAATCTTCATCCCAACAGTTTAAGGAAATGAAAGCTCAGGTTTCTGAGTTTCTTAATGCCTCGGATCATTCTGCCGAAGCTGCTCAAGAAACAGAACTTGGACAGAAAATCAATGATCCTGCAATCTGGGAAGATATTGCCACAAAAATTCTTAAATAAGATTAAGAATAGTTGACAAACTGTTTTCTATTGAACAGCTTCGTTGACACAACCCCTTGTGCCCTAACAACTTTCAAGAATCGACATTTTCTCCCCTCAAACCTAACTTTTCGTTGAACTTTTCGTCAGAAAAGCTTTTTATATCTATTCAATTTGCAGGGGGACAAATCTTTTAAATTCTTGGCGTAATTACTCCCTTTCTCTTGTAAATAACCATCCTCAATATCATTGATATGAAAGAGCATGTTTTAATAGTTGAAGATGACAAAATGCTGCTCGAATTTTTGGTCGAAAATTTGAGTATGGGCGGGTACGAAGTTGAGGGCTTCGACCAACCACTTGAGGCCATTAATTTTCTGAAAGAGAACGACGGTGTACAATTGGTTCTTACCGATGTCAAGATGGACGACATGACCGGCGATGAAGTACTGGCTCATATCAAAGAACACTATCCTGAAACCGGTGTTATAATGATGACCAGTTTTGGGAATATTACACATGCCGTACGGGCGCTTCAGAAAGGAGCTTTTGATTACATTACCAAACCGTTTAAGGCTAAAGAGATTACGTTTCGCGTTAATCGCTTTTTTGAGTCGGATAAAGTCGATTTTCATAAAGAACATAAGATCGAATCACATGCTGGAACAGCTGATAAAACAGACCAACAGTCTTCTTCCCAAGAAAACGATGGTGATGTAATACAACCGCACGACAAAAGATTCATTGGAGAAGATGATCAGATTGAAAAACTGATGGAAATTCTTCCCCAAATAGCTGAAAGTACCGCGCCTGTCATGATACAAGGTGAAAGTGGGACCGGGAAAGAGGTTTTTGCAAATTTGATCCATGAAAACAGTAAACGCTCTGATCAACCTTACGTCAAGATAAACTGTGCAAATTTGCCCAAAGAGTTAGTTGAAAGCACTCTTTTTGGTCATGTGAAAGGAGCATTTACAGGCGCTATATCTGATAAAAAAGGGGCTTTTGAAGAAGCAAATGGCGGCACTATCTTACTGGATGAAATTACCGAAATTGATATAAATATCCAGGCAAAGCTGTTGCGCGTTCTCCAGGAAAATGAATTTAATCGTGTGGGTAGCCAGGAATCAATTCAATGTGATGTAAGGGTGCTAGCCACATCAAACCGCAACATAGCAGAAGCCATCGCTGATGGTCAATTCCGCGAGGATTTGTACTATCGACTGAACGTTTTTCCGATTTCTATTCCCCCGCTCCGGGAACGTAGAGAGGATATCCCACTCTTGGTTAACTTTTTTGTAAATCGTTATACCGAGCAATACGGACTGGAACCCAAGGAGGTATCTGATGAGTTGATGGAGCACCTGGTTAATAAGAAATGGAAGGGCAACGTGCGTGAACTGGAAAACAAGATCCATCGTGGCGTTATCCTGTCAAGCAAAAATGATACAATTACCCTCGATCATATCGAGCGAAATCTCTTTTCCAAAGTAGATCTGGAGGTTAGCAAAGAAGTACTTTCGGATATGCCTTTGATGTCTATAGAAGATATGGAGCTGCAACTTATCAAAAAAGCGCTGGAACATACCAAGGGAAATCAAAAAGAGGCCGCTAAAATTTTGGGTATCACAGACCGCACCATCCGTAATAAAATCAGAAAAGCTTCGGAAAATGAGGATGAGGACTAATAGTTCTTCTCTATTCTAGCTATCTCTTCTGTAAGCCAAAAAATCCTGAAGCTTCTTCTCCTGTTTCAACAACGTTACTTATTTGAGAAGTAAAGCTATTAATTGCTCCCAAGTTCTGAGCTCAGACAATATTCGCCACCATTTTTTTGGCCTGATCTAATCTATTTGTTTTGGTAAGCGTCACAATTAATTTTCGCTTATATTCCTGGTCCTCAGGATGAGCATCATGTAATTTTTTATAAATAGTTGATACATAATCGTACCAATCCTTCTTCATAAACATCGTCATAACTTGATCTATCTGCTCTCTCGATTCTGCATCCATCTGGCAGGGTGGCAACCGATCATTGAATATTCGCTCAAATAAATAGACTGATCGTTCAAGATTATTCAATTCAATCGAAAGCAATAATGCTTTCTCTAACATTGCTTCGTCAGCATTTCCTCTCTTGAACGAGAACAGCCGATCAAAATAATCAGTCGCCTTTGCTCGATGCCCTGCTTTTAACGCAATATTGGCAAGGTTAACCAAACTCTTCTCCTCACCTATTTTACGATCAAAACTTGCAGACGAAAACAGTGATAATCTTTCATAATATTGCTTCAATACATCAAATGCTTTTTGCCAATCTTTACGCAACTCATGAATACGAAACTGGATCAAATAAGGTAACCGCTGGAAAGACTCTGCTTCGAGCGACTGTTTTGTTAGAGACAAGGCTTTCTCCCATTTATGCTGTTCAGCAAAACAGCTGGCCAGCCCATTAACGCCCGCCAAACGGTCAAAAGGCAATAATTTTTGTTTCTTTAATAGTTGGCGAAACTGGGCGGCTGCCCGAACATACTTTTTTTCCTGTAAATATCGATTTCCCTGTACCAAATATAACTTGGGGGCTTGGTTTTTCAGTGATAGTTCCTGATCAATATCAATATGTGAATAAACACTGCTTTCCCGTTCAATGATAATGGGCTTACTGCTTAAATTAACGTCGTGGGAGCGGACAAACTCAGTAGCATCTGTCAAATGGTGCCCCCGAAAGATATCATCCTCATTCATCGTTACATTTACCAAGCGCATCTGATAAAAATGATAGGTAGTATTTTCTTTCTGAATATTGATAATAGCCGGTGGCCACTGAGTATTCTCCAAAATTTGAGTTTCAGGAAAACTACTGAACCGAGGTTGCTCATCATCCTCTAAGAAAAGTACCCAAGAATTATTCACCTTCTTACTAATGGCATTCCATATCTCTGAACGACTGCCATCCGACTCATATTCATACCAATGGACATTAGCCGGCAAGCTTTCAGGCTCTTTACCAATTCCGGCAACAATTAATTCTGAAAAATAGGTCTCCCAAAGCCTTACCTTTTCTGCATTATAAAATCTTTCGTCAGATAGAAAAAGAACTCCAGTCAACCAATTTAAACTTTTCCCCTTTCTACTTATATCTGATATCAATTTCAGTCCCGTTTCCATAATATCCTCATTATTTTAAGAAACCCTGTCCTATGTTATTAGAGATAATTCAATAAGGTGTTTTCAAACATTTTGCCATGCACCGCCATTGCCGATTCATAAGCCACTTGGTTTCGCTGCATGTCAGAAAATGCCTCGGCGTAGTTGGTATCAACCAGTTCACTTATATCTGACTTTTGAGTAATCTTTGTTGATTCGTACTGTTCAAACATAAAATCCATGCGATTGATATTATCTCCCAACTTTGACGTGAGATCGGTAACATGATTAATTACCTGATCAGCATCCGTAAGTAAATTGTTAAGCTGCTGATTGTCATTATTCCGTAACGCATCTTCCACGTCACCAATAAACTGAAACATATCACCAGCAGGACTATCTGTGACCTCTTCGCCTGTGATACTGATATCAATTTCCACGCCATCTGCTGCAACCACATGAGGGGGCTTATCATTGCTATTATTGGTTACCACTCCACCGGCCAGCTCAAAAGGCTTTTCGCCACTATTAGTCCCCGCGAAGAGATAACGCTCACCGTATTGAATATTTAAGCTGTCCACAATCTGCTTGCGTATGCCGGAAACTTCATCAGCTAAATTTACCCGTTCACTTTTACCGATAGAGTCAGAGGCCCCCTGGACCATAGAATTTTTAATATTTATCAGGCTGTCGATAACTCCATTCATCGTGTCCTGAGCCAATCTTCCCTGTCGTAAACCACTGCTAATATTACTCTGAAACTGCTCTACCTTATTAAGATCGGCTTCTAAAATTCGACTACTTTGAAAATTTACCGGACTTTGTGAAGGCAATCGAACTTTCTTGCCACTTGAAAGATCGGACTGAATTCCAGCCATTTCTCTACGATTTTTATTCACATCTCGCATAAAATTGTCAAAAATAGTTTTCTGTGTTACACGCATAAATAATTACCTCACTATACTAATTAAAGTGTCATACATTTGTTGGGCACTGCTCATTACCTTTGCCGCTCCCTGATATGCATTTTGGTATTTTATCATCTGGCTAAGCTCTTCATCAATATTAACGCCAGCCTCTTGCTCCTGCTGTGTTTTAAGCATCTGGATTTCCGAGTCACGGGCATCAATACGATTATTAGCTGCATCCAACTGAATCCCCGGCTCACTGATAGTACCTATGGTAAAATCTGTCAGTGACTGATTTTGTGTTGTATTGCCAATGACTTTCTGACTACGCAATTCTGCAATCTGTGATGCAATTTCGCCATTTCCGGCTTCACCGTCTGTGTCAGAAGCAGCAATAAATTTTGAATTTTCAACCAAATCCTTATTAATCGAAATACTTTCCGCGGTTGTTCCAGAGGGGTCAAAAAAGTTACGTTGGATACTGTCTTCCAGTCCATACCCATTGCTGTGGATATTATTTACTTCCGATACAATTGTAGAGGCAATTTTATCGAGACGCTCCTTAATATCTGGAATACCTTCTTCATACATCTCAATTTCAGCGCCAATTTGTCCACCCTCCGGGGCAATTACACGACCATTTTCGAGTCTAAGACGATATTTTTTGTTGGTATCATCTACTTCCGAAGTAATGTTGTACGCCCGGTTTTCATCCACCACGCTGTGTCCATCAATCTGAATTTCAACAGCCCCTGTACTCGTCTCCTGACTTTCAAATTCGACCAACTCCGATAGTTCACTCATCTTAGCTACACGCTTATCAAGACTGGCAAAATCGGGATTTCCTTTAGCTTGGGCCTGTTTAATAGAGCTGTTGAGCTCATTAATATCACTCAACATGCTATTAATAGAATCAAGCGTTTTGCCGGCAAAATTCTTCACCAAATCACTATTTTGATCCACATTCCGGCTGGTTTCCCGCAACTTGCTTGTAAATTGCTGAGTCTCACTAATCAGGTTATTTCGTACACTCACATCCTGTGGATTACTGGCCAAATCCGAAAAGTTATCAAACAATCCACCAACCTGGCTATCCAGGTTATCCCCATAATCAGAAACCAGGGAGGATTCAAGCTTTTCATAAACATCAGCTTTCTTTTGCAGATAACCCATATCCTGTTGCTTTTTATTTAAAAGCTGATCGTTCATACCATCACGCAATCGGCTTACGTCATCAATATTTACACCTAACCCGACATGATAGTTATCCATCTGCATACCATTGGGCGACTTCTCAACACGCTGCCGACTATACCCTGGGGTATCTGCATTAATAATGTTATTGGATGTAACCGACATGGATCGTTCTGCTCCATGAAGGCCACTCTTCGCTATTTCAAATAATGTTTTCATATCTAAGCTTCTTTATTGAGTGCTATTCCGGAAGAAATTTCCTTTTTACTACCCTTTGCACTGTATCGTGTATTCTTTTTATTGTGCAGACTATAAATTGAGTGCATAAGCTGCATATTTTTCTCAACAGCGAATTCCAACAGGTTATTAAGTTTCTGTTGCTTCGCTTTCAGCTTCTCTATTTTATTTTCAAGCTTTTCCTGCCAGGCAGTAATTGCATCCGTAGCTTCAGGATACGCCTCCTTCAAGTGTTCCAACCGGATTTCGATGCTCTTAATCCCTGCATTGTTTAACATCGTTTGCAAGTGATCTATAAACTTGTGTTCCTGTTCTTTGAACACTCCTTGCAAATGAGTGTACTCCTCAACATACTGTTCAATATCTTCCCCATTGGATGACACGACAGCTTCAATCTGTTTATCAATCACTGTTATCATATCATCAGATAGTCTACCGAGTCTATCAATGATTTGTCCAAATTCTGTAAATGCCTTTTCTGATTCCATAACTACCCTTCCTAGTCCATTATCATTATTAATACCAGGTTATCACACTTTGTGATATTCCGAGATCATATCAGCCATTCCCAATTTCCTTTGTTCTGCAATTTCAGTAGCTAGTGTATCTGTGATGTGATGTCGATACATGTTGTTGGCCTGTCCGGCGACACCATTTTTATCGCCCATCTTAAACGAATCTTTAGTCATCTCGTTAACCAGCTGCCGAGCAAACATTTTTTCGAATTCCATGGCAACTTCTTCCTTCTTTTCCTGTGCCAAATCTTGTTTATCCAATCCCATTGGCATTGACTGGGCTATATTGCTTATATCCATATTAATCATGTTTTATAATTATGCTGTTTCAATTTCGTTTAATGCTACATCACAATAAGTTCACCCTGCAGCGCACCGGCACGATCAAGCGCCTGGAAAATGGAAATAATATCCCGTGGACTTAGCCCCAACGAATCCAAGGCATTAGCCAATTGCTGCACATTGGTATCAGGTTCTAAGACCACATTTTGCGCCGACTCTTCGCTAATCCCAACCTGCGGCACAGGAACCACTTCTGTATCGCCACCGCTAAAAGGGGGCGGCTGGCTAACAAAAGGAGTTACTTGAGTTCGCACTTGTACGCTGCCATGCGAAACCATAGCGTTATCAATAGTAACACCCCCACCCGCTACAATGGTACCAGTGCGTTCATTAATAACCACACGAGCAGGCTTTTTAAGCTCAACCTGCTGGTCCATGATGGTGCTGATAAACATATTGCGCATCCCCGGCTCCTGGAAAGCATCCGGCCATCCCACCTCAATGACTCCAGGATTATAGACCGAGGCTAACTCTTCATCAAAACTTTCATTAATTACTTCAACAACCTTACGCGCATTTGTATAGCCCGGCTGAGACATCACCAAGTGTAGCGGTTGATCAGCATTCAGTTGAAAGTTGTTATCATATTCTACTATCCCTCCGCCAGGAATGGTTCCTGTTAACGAACTATTGCGTGAAAAACGAGAACTGCCTATTTCTTCATTTATACCTCCCACTAGCACCGGGCCTTGGGCCAAGGCATATATTTCTTTAGTTTCAGGATTCAAGAGCGGCGTTTCCAACAGTACGCCCCCTTCCAGAGAACTGGCATCCCCCATCGACGATATCGTAACATCAATTTCGCTGCCGGATGCGTGATACGGCCCAATATCTGCCGTCACTATTACAGCAGCAACATTGCGGGTTCGCAGGCGCTCCGAATCAACATTAATTCCAAAATTATTAAGCATATTTGCAATTGACCGAACCGTAAACTGGGCTCCGCGTCTGCTTATCGTTCGATCACCACTTCGATCTAAGCCTACCACCAGCCCATACCCCACTACCTTGGTAGTGTTCGCCCCTTTTACCTTAAGTAATCGGCTCAATGGGGTTTGGGCGTTACTTTTAACAGCGACCATTGCAATAAGAACAGTCACCGTTATTGATATAAGTATTTGTTTTTTCATGAGTTTATAAATAATGAGATAACTATATATCTATTCCATTGCCTTTAACACTGCCGCAGCACTAATTGCCACCCCGACTACTGTTAAGGCCACACGTTTAAAAAATCCTTTCTTTTTGGTAATGCTTTTTAACCCACCTTCTTTCTCATAGTTTATCTGAGCATTTGCCAGTCGGTACGATAACACCTGGTTTCGTCCATTTATATCTTTGGGACGTACGGTCCCTCTTAAATCTATCTGGTGTTTCTCACCGTTTATTTCAGTCGTTCTGGTACCTGACACAATTAAATTCCCAGTGGAGGTCATATCCGTAACCTCTACACTCATATAACCTTCTAAGAGCTGCCCCTGATTAGTCGAGACTTGCTCACCTGATTCATAATTCACTTCGGCATCAGCACCAAAAGTAGGTTGAAAAGGCATAAAATTGCCGCCCATCGATCCGCCTGCGCCTGCACCGGCATTTGATGCATTTTGGGCATCCGAACTCGTGCTCCCGGATATATTTTCCTGCAAGATAACTGTCAATATATCACCGACTTGAACAGCTTTATTGTCCTTATATAGCGAACGCTGCCCATACGTTGTACCTGAAATTCCTACAATTAAAAACAGTGCTAAAAAACATTTTCCAATCAAAGTGTACTTTTCCATTGTATTACTCCCGGACGAAGAATTTCGCCCACATATTTGTGATTTGTTTCATTGCTAAAAATTTTGATCCGATCCCCTTTGGCTCCATCCTCACGCGCCACACCGGACACTTGCACCTGAATTCCTCGGCGCTTAATAAAAATGTTGACTTCATCACCGGCTTTTATAATTAAATCTCTACTGACATACGATTTACGGATAGGTTGGCCAGACAAGAGAGTCCGGCGAAGAGTCTTGCCAATTAATTCTTCGATACTGGCAACGTACGATTCCCCACTTTGAGCTATCGAAACCCACTGGTAAGCTAGATGTGTTTCTTTTAGTTTTACTCCCTTTCGGATGCGACCAGTAACAACGGGCAGCTTCTGCTCTGCTTTAACCTTAAGCTGAATTTCTGCTCGTTTACGACTCCCCTTTTGGTTATATACTACCTCAAAATTGGTATAGCGTCGTATTTGTCCACTAAGCTGAACGCTAAGAACCTGTGCAGGAGATTGTTGTAATAATTGATTGGGGATCCATCGTGGTTGAATATCAAAACGATATTCTCCTGCTGTAAAGTGTCGCTCTAACTTCTCATAAGCCTTCTTAACTATAAATGACTTCATCTCGTCATCCCCAGGAATGTCCATATCTGCCCGGGCAGGTATAGCGCCCAGGCCGATAAAGACAAGCAGGCTAATAATGATTAGTCGAGCGTGCAAAATCATTGGTGTTTATCGTTTGATAGAATTAGTTACCGACATCATATCTTCGGCTGACTGTACCATCTTTGAATTTGTCTCATAGGCCCGTTGGGCTTCGATAAGCTGAACCATCTCAGTCACCACATCCACATTGGACCCTTCCAGATAACCTTGACGAACATTCCCAAATCCTTCTGATCCGGGGTGATCCACAAAAGGCATTCCCGAGGCCTGGGTTTCACTGAATAGATTACCACCCTCAGCTTTGAGGCCTGCAGGATTAGAAAATCGGGCCAACTCAATTTGACCCAATTCAATTTCACGGTTGTTGCCCCCCATCAGAGCCGTAACCGTACCATCTTGTGAGATATCTACTGCCTTGGCCTCCATGGGAACTTCAATCTGTTCTGCCAGAGACAAACCGGAACTATTAACCAGCATGCCCGAAGAGTCGCGGGTAAAATTCCCATCCCGCGTGTAACCAATGGAACCATCAGGTTTCTCAACACGGAAAAACCCATCACCGCTAATCGCCATATCCAGTGGGTTTCCGGTTTCAGAGATAGATCCCTGCGTAAAATTCCTAATTGTTGATACTGCCTGTGAACCGTGGCCAAGTTGTAACCGTGGACTATCATTAGAAATTCGATTTGCCGATGCTCCGGCTTTCGAAACGGCGATATCTTCATAAAAAAGATCCTGAAAAGCGATGTTACTCTTTTTAAATCCGGTAGTACTTACGTTTGACAGGTTATTGGCAATATTATCTACCGATTTTTGCTGAGCACTCATTCCGAGCGAAGCAGTTGTTAAAGCTCTAAAAGGCATAGTGTTATTCGTTTATTGAATTAAAATTTTCCTAGTTGCTGTGTCGCTCTACCCATCATTTGATCTGTAGTCGTCATAGCTCGCTGTTGAGATTCAAACATCTTTGTAGTCTTCATCATATCCACCATTTCGTTCAGCGGATCTACATTCGAAGATTCATAATACCCCTGCATAATCTTACTCGAGGAGTCGTCAGTCATAACTCCTTCGGGGGCACTTAAATAATTACTCCCCTTACGCTGCAACTGGGATGTATCTTTAACCTGTACAATGCGAAGTCGATCAAACACCTCACCATCAAGTCGAATAGTCCCGTCGTCAGCAACTTCTAAGTTTGCTTTGTCACCTCCACGGCCTGTTGCTTTTAGATACTCCGGCATGTGAATAGGTCCGAAATCGCCCATTACGCGCGACCCATTTTCATCTACCAAAAAACCATTACTGTTAAAATGCATGCGCCCATCTCGTGTTAACTGGGCTCCTTCCGAGTTTTCTACCACAAAAAATCCTTTCCCCTTAATTCCAAAGTCGAGGGGATTCCCAGTTGGCTCAAGTACGCCCTGCTGCATATCGACCTGTTGTTGAGGTACGGCCTGGGTCACCATTTGACCATCGATACGTTTTTGTACCATTTTTTGAAAAACGTTACTGCCTTTAAATCCCGGCGTATTGATATTCGCAAGGTTATTTGCTGTAACATCCTGCATTTTGGTCAGCATCTGCATGGCCTGCATTTGAGCCTGTAATCTATCAATCATGAGATCCTTAAATGCTTTATTGTTGCTTTTAATTAAAAAGTCCAACCTTGTCGGCTGAGGTGTAAGACTTTCAAATTCTATGCCACCGATTTTTTGGTTGGCTTATACCATTACTTTAGAGCAGATTATTACAACACGAATTGGTCCCCTCTATATATAATGATGGATTACCCTCTCTTTTAATTAATCTGATGAGCTTATCTTGATACAACTTGTGGTGAGATAGCAATGGCGGTTAAAAACACCGTTTTAATGGAAATGTTTTCCGTCAAAGGGGATTATTTCTCCCTCATCCTGGCAATCCCCATCCCCAAGAGACTTAAATCAATTATTACGAATAATGGTATCGTATTTGATATAACTATACGTTATGTCCGATAAACAATCAGATCAAGAAAAAACAGAAGATCCCACGCAGAAGCGACTTGAGAAAGCGCGGGAGGAAGGGCAAGTCGCTATCAGCACCGAAATTTCTTCGGTTATGATTATGGTGGTTTCAGTAATGACGTTTGTGGGTATGGGGGGATTTATGTATGGGCGCTTTAAGGCACTCTTTGAAACCTTTTTTCTGAATGCCCAGCTGGCGCTTGAGAACCAAAATAATGCGGTCATTTTCTTGGGCATTGCTTTTAAACATGGAATTGAAGCAATGACGCCCATTCTCATTGCACTTGTCGTCACCGCATTAGTGGTAAATCTCATACAAACCAAAGGTGCTTTTTCACTCAAAGCAATTGAGCCAAAACCCGAGAAGCTGAATCCTATTACCGGTATTCAAAATATTTTTTCGAAGAAAGGGCTCATGGAGTTGGTTAAAGGACTCTTCAAATTACTAATCATGGGCTTCATCGTTTATTTCACTGTCTTTCCCAATATGGAACACTTTGTTTCCCTTTCTGTGATGCCCTTACAGTACAATATCAGCGAAGCCGGAAGTTATGTTCTCCTATTTTTAACCAGAACGTTTGTAGCTCTTACCATTCTTGCTATAGTTGATGCAATTTATCAACAGTATCAGCACAAAGAAGATCTTAAGATGAGCAAAAAAGAAGTAAAGGACGAGCATAAAGAATCTGAAGGGAGCCCCGAAATGAAAAACAAGCGAAAACAAATGGGGCGATCATTTATGCAAAAACGACTTGATCATGCGGTGATGGATTCGGATGTCGTTGTAACCAACCCTACCCACTATGCTATTGCTCTGCAATACGATCCCGAAAAAAATAACGCACCGTTGGTGTTGGCCAAAGGACAGCGTCTTCGAGCTCAAAAAATTAAAGATTATGCCAAAGAATTTGATATCCCAATAGTAGAAAACAAACCTGTTGCCCAAGCCCTTTTTGCTTCGGCCGAGGTGGACCAACACATCCCCGATGATCTCTATCGCGCTGTCGCCGAAATACTGGCCTACGTCTACAAGCTTAAAAACAAACACAATATTTAACGGTAAGCATGGCTTTTACAAATATTTCGACAAGTAAACTCAAAAACCGGTTTCTACAAACCGATGTTCTTATTTCATCGAGTATCATTATCATTTTACTGATAATGATTATCCCCTTTCCACCAATGCTGATGGACTTCTTCTTGGCACTCAACGTGTCACTGTCCATTATTGTAATGCTGGTGGCCTTTTACACGCTTAAGCCGCTTGAGTTTGCTGTATTCCCGGGCATGCTACTTATTTTAACGCTCTTTCGACTCTCCCTGAACATTGCTTCTACACGACTTATACTCAGCGAAGGATATGCAGGATCTGTTATTGAATCGTTCGGTGGCTTTATTGTACAGGGCAATTACGTTATAGGTATCATCATCTTTGCTGTACTAATTATTATCAACTTTGTGGTTATCACAAAAGGGGCGACTCGAATTGCCGAAGTTGGCGCACGCTTTACCTTGGATGCGATGCCTGGTAAACAGATGTCTATCGATGCCGATTTAAGTGCAGGACTTATCACCGATCAAGAAGCCAAAAAGCGGCGAGAAGAAATCGCCCGGGAAGCTGATTTCTACGGCGCCATGGATGGTGCCAGTAAGTTTGTGCGGGGGGATGTTATTGCTGGATTACTCATTACTTGTATCAATATCATTGGTGGTCTTGTAATTGGTACCGTACAAAATGGAATGGAATTAGCGGAAGCTGCCAAACTGTATACCCTATTGACTATTGGGGATGGATTGGTCTCGCAGATTCCTGCTCTGCTTATTTCTACAGCGGCCGGTCTTATTGTTTCGCGTGCTGCTTCGGAAGGAAACTTAAGTGAGGAACTGATAACCCAGCTTTTAGGTGATCCCAAAACTCTTATGCTTGGTGCTTTTTTCGTACTTTTCTTAGGTATTATGCCGGGCATGCCTTTTCTCCCCTTTGCATTCATGGGAGGCCTCTTCATTGTTCTTGCCTATAAACGACATGAAGACGAAGAACAAGAAAAGACAGCCGAAGCACAACAACAGCAAGAATTACCTGAGGGCGAATCTGACAGCGTAGAAGATTACCTGCTGCTGGATACTCTTGAACTCGAAATTGGCTATAGCCTTATCTCGATGGTTGAAGAACAGCAGGGAGGTGATCTTCTCGACCGTATTACCTCATTGCGTAAGCAATTAGCTTCAGAGCTGGGTATCATCATACCGTCAGTTCGTATCCGTGATAACGTTCAACTCGATGCCAACCACTACATTATTAAGATGCGCGGTATTGAACAGGGCGACGGCGAGCTGTTACCCGATTATCACCTGGCTCTTGTGCCTTCTGATTTTGACGCAAATATCCAAGGCATTGAAACAAAAGATCCTACCTTTGGAATGGATGCGATATGGGTAAGCGGAAAAAATAAGTCGGAGGCGGAAAAATTTGGTCTTTCAGTAATTGAAGCCGGGGCCGTTATCACCACTCACTTAATGGAGGTGCTTAAGAAAAATGCACACAAGCTTATCGACCGACAAATGGTTAAACGGCTGGTTGATAATATTGAAGAACAGTCTCCTGCGCTCGTTGAAGAGCTGGTACCCGAGGGTATGCGAATTGGAGATATACAAAAAGTACTCAAACGATTGTTACGTGAGCGTATCCCTATTAACAACTTGGTAACAATACTGGAAACGCTTGCTGACCACTGCCAGCAAACCCAAAACACCGATATTTTAACAGAATATTGCCGAGCGTCACTTTCAGAAATTATTACAAAACGGTTTGTGGGAGCAGACAATGAAATTGTAGTCGTAATGATGGGTCCCAACTTGGAGTCACGATTAATACAACAAGCACAGCAGGGCGGACTTAATGCCAATACACTTGGCCTTGAACCCAGCCTGGTAGAGCAACTTTATAAAAATGCCTCCAGTACTTTTGAGGATATGATTCACAAGGGCTACGACCCAATCCTACTAACTTCACCCGTGCTGCGACACACACTATTTGAGTTTTTGGCACCAATTTTGCCTGATATAAATGTGCTATCGTACAACGATATTAGCCAAAATGTGCAATTCCAAACATTCGATCGATTACACATTGAACAAGCAGAATTAAATGAAGCTGCATCAGTATGATACTTACCAAATTTATAGATAAAACCTTCAAAGCCGCCAAAAAAAGTGCGGTGCAAATATATGGGAATGATTATTCGAAGCTAATGGATATGTTGCCCGAAGAGGAAGAAAATGATGAACAAAATGCTTCCGACAAGCGAAAAAAACAGCAATCGAAATCCCCAAACAAAAAACATCCTGGGGACCCAAAAGAAACACCTGGTGTAGTCTTTGAACGATCTGCTAAAACGAAACCTGGTAGTAACAATTCTTCCGATAAAAAACTGGGAAACAAGTTGCAATCTATTCGCAAATATGCTGAGCAACAAGAAGAGATGCATACAAGGAATTCCTTTGATAAACCAGATGCTACAGCTGATGCTGAACCAACGACCACAACAAATAAAAAGGAATTAACATCAGAACAGCCGATAAATAACGTATACAGTCGAAAAGACATCCGCCAACAAAAATCTTTTGATAAACAAAAGTATCCCAAGCAAGAATTTGATACAGTAACTTTAAACAATATGGAACCCCCATCAGAAAGTGAGCTGGATCCGTTATACGACAAGTTTGTGGAAGAACTGCCCAACGGCGTGTCTCCAGTTACTAACAGGCAAGAAGAAACAGAAAAAAACAGTTCTGATGATCTCCACAAACGATTAGATCGGTTGGAATCCCTTATACATTTAGCGCTTTCCAGCCCCGATACTGCATATTCTGAACACCCGCTATTCCATAAACTACTACATAAGGGGGTATCTCAAAAATTAATTCGAAATTGGTTCGAAAGTGTTATTGAGCAAGGCATCCAACCAATCCAGCAGCCCGAACTTTTTTATTCAAAACTACTGCAGTGTATTGATGAGTTACTCCAGCAATCAAAAGCCGGAAGGCCTAAAAAAATTATGCTCTTTGCCGGTCGTTCAGGTTCGGGCAAAACTCATTTAATTATGAAACTGGCATCGCTACCATACTTTGGAGCTGATAAAGAAATTGCCATCGCATCGTTTGCCCCGACTAATGGAAATGCCAAAAATCGATACAGCATCCTTGCTCCATTTTGCAAGGACCAAGGAATCGACTTTTATCATATCCAAAATGCCGAACAGGCAAAGGCCTTGGCCCCAAGGTGGGAAACCTATGATCACATATTGATTGATACGCCCTCTCTTGAAATGGATGGCCAATCGCTCATTGAGGATATTCTGTCGGTAAAGAAAGAGTTTTATAATCGAGCAAACATGGAGACTCACTACCTAGTAAATACGGCCATTAACGGTACTGCTTTCAATGACCCATTAGCGAAAGACATTGAGGCCGATCATATTGCACTTACTCATATTGACCAATCGCTTAAATGGGGTAAAACCGTGCAACTTTTAGCCAACACCAATTACAAGCTGCGATATATCAGTAGTGGACCGTCAATTATGGGTGACCTGATTCCGTTTAAACCGGAGAAATTTGCACGCAAATTATTACGAGCCTAACAGAAAGCATTTTAATAAATACAAAACCAAAAAATTGTAAGAACTAACAAAACCCCAGCACCATGTTATTACGAATTATCGCGGTCATTTCTCTTATCCAGTTTCTATTGCTTATGGTATCGGGCGAAAGCATCAATATTGCTCTATACCGTGGTTTACTGGTATTCCTGATTCTATTCTCGCTGGTGTACATCTCGATGTTCCTGCTAAATATTGTACAGGAAAATACCAGCGCTATGTCTAAGGGATCAACCGCTACAGAAGGCAATAAATCACAGAATAAGAGTGGAGAATCATGATGAGCAATAAATCACTACAGGAGCTTGCCGAGTTACACTGCGAGAATCCATCGAATGGATTGCGGAATGCTATTATCAATAAATCTATGCCGCTTATCCGTAGCATAATTGGTAAGATCAACATACCAGACCAACCGTTAACACAACAAGAAGATATTGAAAGCGCAGGCATTAGCGGACTTATTCAAGCGATGGACTCCTATGACTGCAGCCGGAATATTAAGTTTAACACCTTTGTTTATTATCGTATACGAGGCAATATCATCGATTATTTGCGCAAGATTGATCAATTGCCCCGGCAGAAACGCAAGGATTATGGAACAGTCAAAAAAGTAATAAAGGAACTTTCCCAAAAACTTGGCCGAAAACCCAGCGACGGTGAAGTAGCTCGTGAGCTCAATATGGATATCGAAGACTATCGTCAGCTGTTATCAAACGTGCAAACGCGTAACGCTCTGTCACTCGACAGCAGTTTCAACAATGACGATTCGAATTCATTTTATGAAATCCACGAAAACACAGATGTAGAAATGCCCGACCAGGATCTTGTTAATAAAGAGCGGGCTCAAATTCTCAAAGAAAAGATTGGGGAACTCGGAGAGCGTGACCGCCTCATCCTTACACTCTATTACTATGAGGATATGACCATGCAGGAGGTCGCTTTACTACTTGAACTATCGGAAGCCCGTATATCCCAGCTTATTGGCCAGATTCTTGTTCAACTGAAAGGCGATTTGGTAAAAGAAAAAGTCACGGTAGAGTAATCCCTTTTCAATAAGAAATCATCTTTACTATTCCTGTCTCCCTTTGTTTCCGGGGATACTGTACCCTATTGTCCTGCTCACAAGCTAAGGCCCTAAGCTTATAAGGTTTACCTACCATCGCTTGGTGATGCAGTAGTATCTATAGAGACACCAGCACAAGTCACCTTGAATCTTGTAAAAGCCGCCACATTTTAGACGTTGTCCCCTTAAATCATTTGCATTAGCTCATACCTTCAATAGTAATGGGAAAATCAGAGATATGAGGTGTACAGTTAAGCCATGGTTCCCAGCAGATTCACCAGGTACTGGAACAGCCGATGGAACATCTTACTAAAGGCATCCGGCATGTAGGGAAACATCCAAGAAAGCAGTGTAAAGCCCAGTAACAATTTAATGGGAATAGCAATAAACATGATATTAGCCTGGGGCATAATACGCGCAAAAATAGCCAGAGAGAGGTCTAAAATAAAAAGCACTACCAGGAATGGAGCAGCGATCTGTACGGCAATCACAAAGAGATAGTTCGCTACCTCAAGCATAAATGGACCTGCCTGCGTTAGCTTTGCCTGATTAAGAGGAATAACCTCAAAACTCTTTACCAATCCATTTATAAAAATTTTGTCTCCATCCATAGAAAGAAAAACTAGGACGGCAAGCATACTAAAGAGGTTCCCCACTAAGTCAGTCTTTTGTTGAGACATTGGATCCACAATCTGGGCAAAACTTAACGTGATTTTGAGGCTGATAAGCCGTCCCGCCATTTCTATACCTGCAAATATCAGCTGTCCGACTAAGCCCAGTGCAACACCCACCAATAACTCCATAACTACTGCTGTAACTATAAAAGGAAGCGTTGGCTGTAACGGACCCAAAACACTTTCCTTTGGAATTACAAATGATAGGATAAAGGTGAGTATAAGTGCCAAAAACAGCTTAACCCGTCGCGGAAAGGCCGCAGAATTAAAATAAGGCGCCGTCATAATGAGACTACTGACCCGGACAAATATCAGGAAAAGAGCTAAAACAAAGTTGGATGACAGCAGTGCCATTATGCCACCGTTATCTTACTACGCGATGGCATTCTAATTAACCAACTCAGGAATTATTTCAAAAATTCGTTCTGTGAATCCGATGGCATATTGCAACATAAAACCAAACGAAAGGAATAGAATAATTGCAACAACAGCCATCTTAGGCACATAACTAAGGGTAAGCTCCTGGATAGAAGTCGCCGCCTGAAATATAGCAACAGCCAAACCAACCACTACTGCAGCTATTAACGGTGGGGCAGATAAGGTTACTACTGCCGTTAACATTTCTTGTAACCAAAATAACGCCGTTTCTGTATTCATAATCTTTTTTCTTATTAATTAAAACTTTGCACCAGGGATTGTACCAACAAATACCATCCGTCGGTAAGCACAAACACCAGTATTTTAAACGGTAGTGAAACCAGTACCGGGGGCAAAAACATGATCCCCATAGAAAGCAGCACTGCAGACACAACCAAATCAATTACTACAAATGGCAAGTATATCATAAAGCCGATCTGAAACGCCACTCGTAGCTCACTCATTACAAACGAAGGAACCACAACATAAAAGGGAATCTCATCTGGGCTACTTACTGATTCCATATCTACCATATCCATAAAAAAGAGCAGTTCTTTTTCACGTGTCTGCTTAGTCATAAATTCTTTAAGCGGAGTTGCGGCCTCTCCCAATGCTTCCATTTGTGTTATTTCTTCATTTAAATAAGGCTGCACCGCCTCCTCATTAACTTGCTCAAAAGTGGGCATCATAATAAAAATGGTCAGAAAAAGTGCCAGTCCTATTAATACTTTGTTTGGGGGCGACTGTTGAGTGCCCAAGCCCATCCGTAAGAAGAAAAAGACCACAACAATACGTGTGAAACTGGTCATCATCGTAATAAATGCAGACCCAAACGATAAAATGGTAACCAGGATCAATGCCTGTATGGCTACTGTAAGATCTTCCCCCTCGATCCCCAAATTAAAAGGGGGCGTTGCCTGTAAAAATGATGTTACATTAAATCCTCCATAGGAAAACGAACTTGCCCAACTGCTGGCCGGCATAATTAACATGAGCAGCCCAGCCATAATCCCAACTTTTTTCCACGAAATAGTTCTCCAAAAAATCATATTACGACATCTGACTCTTAAAAAGCTTCCCAAATAAGTCCTTATTCTTTGTATCCTGCTCATGAACTTCTTCCTTCCATTCTTCTTGTGTATAACGGTGTAGCAAGTTCACTGAACTTGATGTAACTCCAACCACCCATACTTCTTCATTTATTTGGATGATTTTTAATTTTGCCCCTTCCCCAAGTATCTGGGCATCCAATTCTCGATTTCCGCTCTTGGTATGACCAGATTGTTTACGGTCAATCCAGAACCAAACCATGATTAAAACAACCAGCAGTACTAAAAAAGTAATAAGCCCGTTTGTAAACACTCCTGATGACTGCTCATAAGATTGAATTTCTTTTGCCTGATCCTCTTGCCCGTTGGTTGCAATAACCTCAGTAGAATCAGCCTTGGCTTGCGACTTGATATATTTTTCGGCATCCGGCTTCTGATTGTAATCGACATGAGACAGGGTAAACAACCACATCAGCAACAGTATTACTGCCAGGCCAAGTACAATTTTTAGAATTTTACTGGGTGCAACGTCCAGCGAAGCAAGCTTATCCCTCAGATCCATTTTTAATCTTTGCTAAACGTTTCTTTGTAGTTACCAGGCTCGATATACGAACTCCGAAGTGTTCATCAATTACCACCACTTCACCAAGCGCAATGCGGTTGCCATTTACCAGAATATCAACCGGCTCACCAGCCAGCTTTTCAAGCTCAATTACCGAACCTTTGGCCAATTCCAGCACTTTGCCTAACGGCAGTTCAATGCGGCCCAGTTCAACAGAAACGTCAAGATCCACATCCTTCAAAAGATCCATGCTGTGAACTTCCCCATTGCCGTTTCCATTTTCTTCGGCAAATTCTGCAAATTCAATATGACGCGCCGATATCACCTTCTCTTTCTTACGCTCTTTAGGCTCGGCTCTTGTATTGATGGTAGAAAAATCCTCATCATCACTTTCTTCAAGCGAACTCAGTTCCCTCATCGTTTCTTCTTCAGATTCGTCGTCCTCTTCCTCAGGCTCTTCTTTTTCTATCTCCGTTTCCGGATCGCCCAGTAAAAACTCTGCCCGAACCACCTCGTCGGCAATGCCTTCAATATCAAGCTTGGTCCAAATATACTTTTCATGGGACAGCTCTTCCTGCATCTCCGCTTTTGACAAGACCTTTACCTCACCAAAATCGAATTCCAACCCATTTGATGAAGCTTCTTCTTTAATCACTTCCGCAAGGTCGTCAGCAAACTCTTCAAGCAAGCCAATGGTTTGCTCATTTTTCTCTTTTTCTTCAATCCCCAGCATAATACTTGACAGCAGTCCAAACCATTCTTGGTCAAGTACAATGATCACATCCGAACTAATATTCTGCTCCCGGGTATACAGATATACATCCGTATCATTGAGATGCTCTAAGGCAATGTCATTTTTTACTTCTTGAAAAGCGTCTACTTCAATATCTGTTTCTTCAAGCAAGATAGAGGTTAAAAACTCCTCTATCGTTGGTACATATTGCTCTAAGGTTTCTTTTAGGATATCCATAATTAAACTTTATATAACTTCCTGTTCGTTAATCTCTTCTATCATATCATAAATTTTGACAGCACGACGTCCACGTAAAACTCCGGGATAAGCCGACATCTTATGAACATTATTTACCTTCACCTTTAATGGCTGATCAGCTCGCTGCTCAAGCGGTATTACATCTCCTTCTTTGAGATCAAGAATATTTTGTATAGACAAAGTAGTTTCACCCAGAAGTGGCTTAATACTAACACCGGCATTCGAAAGGGTATACTTGTATGATTCCAGTTGCTCATCGGAAAGCTCTACCGTTTCGGTCTTTTTTCCTTTCTTTAATACCGAATTATTCATCGCCTCTTTTAAAAGGCTATAGGGGTAAGAGAGATGAAAATTGACCTTTCGGTCTCCAAAAGTCACCGAAATTCCTACTACAATAGTGGGATCAACCGAGGCCAAATGAATATTCTCGGGCTTGCTCTCGTACGTTGATGACTTGATCTCGAACTCCATGTAAGGCTCCCAAGCCTTCATGATTTCCTCGTTAATGCTTCGCACGATACGAGAAATAATTTTTTCCTCAATTATTGTAAGCGTACGACGTTCTGAAAGGTCTCCGCCATATCCACCGCTCTGTCGTTCTACAAGATGAGTACAGAATCCCGGAGGCATCACCATAATAATATTGCCCGAAGAATCATCAACCGACAATAAATAAATTACGCTCGGGCTTTTAATCTTATTGATGAATTTGCTGGAGGAAATTTGTTCAATTTTCTCCAAACCCACATCCACTTTTGCACGCAATGCACTGCTGAAAATACGGCTGACACTACGAGCAAAAATATCGTGCAACGAACGGAGGTTACGCATAATCTCCTTACTAAACAGCTTAGGCTGTTTAAAGTCGTAGGTCTCTACATATTTAACATCTGCGAGCTGCTGCCCAGACTCTGGCGATTCCATAAATATTGTTTCGTTCGGATATTAATTCCATCATTGCATTACGTATTTAGAGTAGTACAAATTGCGTACCGAACGAGAATCTATTGCGTCATTAATTACTTGAATCAATTCCACACGTAGATCTTCTTTATCCTTAGTACCCTGTATCTCAGCCACTGTTTTTGCAGACAGGTATTTTATGATGTTATCGCGAATTTTAGATCGATGCTCTTCAATTACCGCCTGATCCTCTATACTAGCCAACTCAAGGGAAAATTGGACCAATAAATAACGCTGACCATTGGTATCTGCCGGATTTACGATGATCTCCTTAAGCTCTGCTTTACCACGTTCTACAGGTACTAAGCTTTGGGTATAGCCATAAATAGCGTCATAATTTTTATTCACTATGGAATAAGCGACAAATACCTGACCTAAAACCAAAAACAAAATCAGGAAATATTTTCCAAATCGTCGAAAAATTGACTGCTTCGATTTCTTCTTATCTTTAACTGAAGTTTTCTTGTTTGCCATAGGAATTACCTCTTAATTCTTTTTTTTCATCACAACCTTGCGCAAAGAATCAACATCCAGCTTGGACATATCAACCTTGATATTCTGCTGCTCCTGCTCATAATTGATGTATATCTCTACCCGCCTGTTCCGACGACGTCCTTCGGGAGTTTCATTTGTATCAACCGGTCGATATTCGCCATAGCTACTCGCCTCAAATTTACTTGCAGAAAGATCTGCGGAATCATTTAGGAATAGTACCACCGATACAGCCCGCGCCGCGCCCAAATGCCAATTCGTACGATATATCGAACTCTTTGATATGGGCATATTATCTGTATGTCCATGCGTTTTAACCTCTTTAACATCCGATCCAATAGCTTCTGCAATTCGCCCCAACACCGTTTCTGAACGTGCCAGAAGCTGTGCGGAACCACTGTTAAACGTCAGAGAATCATTAAGAGTTATCTTAACTCCTTCATCTGTTTTTTCAATATTTGCCTCCTCAGAATATCCCTGCTTTTCCAAAAACTTTTTTACATCCTGCCATTCTTCTCTCATTTGTCCATCATCCTGTTTTTTACTGGCTGCCTCTTTATCAAAGACAACGCTGGTAGAAGACTGAAAATAGGACATGATATCATTGAATGTAGACTCGTCAATACCCGGAGTCATCACATACAGCAATACAAAAAAGACTAACAACAGCGTAACCATGTCGCTGTATGTTGTCAGCCAGTTTCCACTTCCAGATTCTCGTTCAATTTCTCCCATTCTTCAGTCTGATATTTAGGCCATTTTTGGTAAAGTCGATCTACGCGATCTGTACCATATGATTGTTTTTCGTGATATTTCTTGTACTCTGCTCTTTTTTTAGGCTCAAGATATATGAGCATCTTATTTTCCATAATACGCGGGTTCTCTTCTTGTATTATTGAAAGAATGCCCACACGGAACATTTCTTTTCGATTCAGATCTAATTTGCTCAAATATTCTAATTTCCCCGCCAACGGTCCTAAAATCATGTTCGCAAATATCGTCCCGTAAAGAGTGGTAATAAGAGCAACCGCTAAACCAGCTCCCAGTGATTCGGGATCATTAATATTTTGAAGCATCAGAATCATACCGATCAATGTTCCAATCATTCCAAATGCAGGAGCATATTCCGACATCGAATCCAGTACTTTGACCGATATTGACAATTGGCGCTTTTGACTTTGAATTTCATCATTAAGGATGTTACCTAAACTATCTTTATTATATCCATCAACGGCTAACTGAAGGGCATTCTTCAGAAAATCATTTTCAATGCTTCCTATTTCATCGTCAAGTACAAGGATGCCATCAGTTCGAACCTTCTTGGCAAACATACGCATCAACTCCATATCAGTTCGTAAATCAACCGATTTGGCCCCCATCATTTTGCTAATCACCTTAAAACTATACTTAATGTTTTCGTAACTATAGTTTACCAATGTAGCGGCTAAAACACCGCCGGCTACAATCAGGAATGATGACATACTTGCAAATATCATCAGATTCCCCTGAAGAACAATGGCCAGCAGAATTAATGTGAACCCTGATACAAATCCTATGATTGTTGATCTATCTAACATATGTAGGCTTATCGTCTAATTAATTCTTTTCTTAATAAGAAAAATGGAGAAAGAAGAGAGTGCCAAAAGCTATAACTGTGTTTTATCAAAAGGCTTTGACGAGAAAGGCTATTTCAAAATTTTTCCGTGGTACAAAAGATCAACAAATATAAAAAGCCCCGAACCTGTATCTCCCAATACAAATCCGGGGCATTAGCTACCTGCCAATTATGAAGTGGGCTTCTTATCCCATTATCGCTTGAGATTCACTGCTTCGGTGAGCATCTCATCAGAGGTACTGATAACACGCGCACTCGACTGATAGGCTCGTTGCGAAGTAATCATCTCCGTAAATTCTTGAGCTAAATCAACGTTTGATCCTTCCAGAGATCCGGACTGAATACTGCTGTTTGCTACGTTATCAGCAGTATCCACAAAGACTTCACCAGCTGCGGATGTAGCTCTGAAAAGTCCTCCTCCAACCATCTCTAGTCCATCTTCATTTTGGACATTGCCGAGAGCCAGCTGGGCCAAATTCTGATTCTGTCCATTATCATACACCCCTTGAACGCGGCCGTCTCCGTCAATGCGTACATCGACAAGCGACCCCTGAGTATAGCCATCCTGGCTTAATACCTTAGCGGTATTGGCCCCTGAATACTGAGTAAAATCAGTTCCTCCAGCGCTTCCAAGATTTACTCCAAAATTGGTTGTACTTGCGCCGTTACCCGGATTGAACTCAATGTTAAATGTATCACCAGAATCAATCTGTCCCAGTTCATCAAACGTAACGGAGCCTGTTGCAGCCCCACCCGTAATTTCCTCTCCATCAGCAAAAGTAGCTTCATAATCCCACTGATTGGGACCAGTTTGCGTAAAGTCCACCAACAGTGAGTGCTCTTGACCAAGGTCGTCATACACAGTAGTACTCATTGTTTTCGTACCCGTTTCCCCCTCTTGCGTAACCTGGAATCCCGGAGTGTTCATATTACCGGTTCCACCACTTATAGTAATTGAGTCCACATCAAGGTCACTGTCACCCAACGAATCTGACTTCAACTTAAGCATACCATCGACCAGCGTTAACTCACCTTCACTGATATTACCATTTAATCCATTAACGACATCGCCGATTGTGTCACTGGCCCCCGTCAAATTATAATCAGCTGTTTGGGTATTCCCATCACCATCTACATAATTGACGGTAATAGTTTCGCTGCCATCAAAGTTAGTAGTCGTTTGACTCAGATCATTTAGCTGCGTTGTTGATGATGCAATGTTACCACTGCTATCAGTAAATGAGCTCTGAGCTTGAACGATCTGTGCCGTACTTGTATTAGAATTTAGGTTACCACCTACATTTACCTCGTTTGTTCGTTGAGGTTCTAACACATTTTCAAAATCAACTTGTACGTTGTCAGTTGCCCCCCCACCAAGAATATTCCCAGAGTCGTTGGCATTATACCCCTGCACATAATTACCTGTCTGATCTACCAGATTACCATCCTTGTTGAAAGTAAAATTTCCTGCTCGTGTCATCAGATCCTGTGATCCATTATTAACCACAAAATAACCATCTCCTTCAATGGCAAGATCAGTAGTCCTTCCGGTATTTGCGATTGTACCCTGGCTAAAATCACGATCTACAGAGGCTACCCGCACCCCAAGGCCTACCTGATTGCTCAGTGAAGGAGCTGACTCCCCGCCTCCTGATCCACCGATATTCTCGTTCATCAATTCCGAAAATGTAACCCTCGAGGATTTAAATCCTGTAGTATTTACATTCGCAATATTGTTTCCAATTGTGTCCATCTTTGTTTGGAAACTCTTTAATCCACTTACACCTGAATTTAGCGATTTAATTAAAGACATAACTTACTCCTGTTTTTATAAGTACAGCTTTCTACTACTAATATTCACTGTATGATTGTTATTAAACTGATTTGTTTGTTTTCGTGCTTACTTTTCACTTGCTGCTACTGTTTCAATATCACCGATTGGTACTTCTACCCCATCAATTGACACTCGAACCCCTGCTCCGGTAAACCGTATTTTATTGGCGGTTCCTTCTATAAACATCCGTGCTTTGACACTGTCATCTCCATTGGTGGCATTAATCTCTACATTGTATTGGCCATCGGGTACATCTACACCGTCATTACTTTTGCCATCCCAACTCCAACTATTGTCTCCTGCTGCAGCGCCATCAACTGTTTCACGACGTACTTCCTTTCCTGAAGAGTCACGAATAACAATTTCTACTTCACTTGCAGAATTGTTCAAGTCATAGTTGATATTGGCATCTTCGCCAGCTTGTAAATTCACATTGCTACTCAGCGCTCGTACCTGCTTGCCCGTTAGTGACGATGCCATCGAGTTGGTCAACTCGGCCCGCATTAATTGCTGACTCTGACCCAGCTCAGACAATCCATTATTAACCCCTATCAGCTGATCAACCGAATTAAACTGAGCAAGCTGCGAGGCAAACTCTTTGCCATCCATAGGATTTATTGGATCCTGGTTCTGCATCTGTGCCACCAGAAGCTGCAAGAACTGGTCTTGTCCAAGTTTACTATTTCCTGTTAAAGACTTATCGTTTTGCGAGGCTAACTGTGCCTGTGCATTTACCTGTCCTATATCCATAACACTGTGATATTCATTAATTTATGCGGTCCATTCCATTTGGTTGTAGCCAAAATTGCGGACTGTTTTTCTACTTATATCTTCTGCTGTTTCTACTGTTACACCCTTGGCGCCAAAGTTGCTCCTGTAATTTCTTTTACGATCTGATGACGCTGTATTGTCTGAAAACTGTGACTCTTCTCCTTGCTGCTGACTTTCAAATTGCAGATCCACTTCAGCGCCAAACTCCTGTCTCAAATGCTCGCGTATCTGTTGTATATTCTGTTGCAGAATCTTGCTCAAATCAAGGTTCATTGAACCCATTTTTACCTGCAACACCCCTTTTGACTCGCGAACTGAAAGCTGGATATTTTTTTCATCATCCAACGTAAAACTATGCTTCTGCCAATTGCCGCTACTTTCTTTCGAGGAAGAAGCCGCTTGTTGAATACGCTTCGTTAAGCCGGGTAATATCTTTTTCCGCAGCGATCCATTTGTTATCGGCATCTGTCCCAGTCGTACCGAGCTTGCTTTTGATTCTTTGTCAGCGGAGGTATCCACCGTCTTCGAAAGCTGCTCTTCCCAATTTATTTTCTGCTCTTCTAAACTCGGTTTTGATTCACCAACCGAAACACCTGAAAAATTCTTCATATCAAAAGGCTTAGCTTGTTTTTGAGTATTAACACTCGAAATCCCCAATCGGCTTAACTGCTTATTTCTTCCTTCTGATGATTCTTTTCCCAGACCCTGCTTACGATTTTCCTCTTCGTGCTTTTCTTTTGTATTCTTTCCTTTCTCGTTTTGTGTGCTCTTCATTTCCACTCCTTTAGTGGAAACCTTAAACGCATCATTTTTCTGGATAGACGGGTCCATCACCTTCTTCTGTTGCTCCCTCAATTCCATCTTTGCCGTTTGTCCACGCTCAACTTGCTCCCCTGATTGAACATTGCCGGCTTTCAGATTTTGATCTTTAACCTCTACCTGTTGCCCTTCATCATTCTGTTTGATCGCTTCGGGTTGCATCTGGTGGCTACCTGCCAAACCTTGGACTTTCTCAAAAGACTTAGCCTGTCTATCAATATTATCTTCCTGGTTCTCAATGTCTTTCTTTTGTGAAGACTGTTCTCCTGATTCTTTAACCTCTTTCGTTATTACTTGATCATCCCCATCCTGAGGAACAGCATTAAGCTGACCGCCTTCGTTTTTATCAATTGAGCCGTTGGTTTTCAAAAAAGATTGTTCCAGCTCAGTCCTCTTACTACTTGCCGCTGATTCTGTTTTCTCATTATCTGTCGGTGCATTTCCATCACCCTCTTTTACATTCTCAACTGCACCATCTATATCCGTTACAACTTCTTTGTTACCAGATTCTACATTTTCACTTTTGTCCCCTTTCAAATTATCGGCAACCGGCTTACGAACACTCGCTTTTGAACTATCTCCTTGTTTTTCAGATTTTTTAACAGGATCGTTGTTTTTTTGTTCACCATTTTCTTCCACCTTCTTTTGGGGTTTTTCTGCAGTATTATCATCCAACCCTTTAATATTATCATCCAACCCTTTCAAAGTGGGAGCCTCAGATCCACTATTACTATTCGTATCACCTGTCTTAACTTTTGATTCTTCTGCTACCCGTCTATCACTTGATTCAGATATCTCATTTTTATCCTGACCCTTTTCTCCATCTTCAGATGATACCTTACTCGTATCCTCAAGTTGGGTTTTCAGGTTTTGGAATTCTTTCTGTAGTTCTTTGAGAATACTACGGTCAACCTGTTGCAAATTCTCAGCATCTCCCATCGGCGTGAACGATCCTCCAAGAATATTTTTGGAGCTATCTTCCTCATCAAGTTCTGCTTCCTCTGATGAACTATCAGATAAGCCTAACAGCTGTTCTTTTGCTTTGCCCGACGAACTTTGATCCTGCAAAGACAGTAACAGTGATTCAAAAACCTCTTTAGGAGAATGCTTTCCTCCCTCCTTATTACTACCAATCACCTCTTCTCCGGAGGTAATATTCATGCCCCCAATATTTGATAATAACTTGCTTAACATTATAGCACCTCTGACATCAATTTTGCTGCACGATCAGACTCCAGGGATTGCAAAAGCTTTTTTCGCTGTAATCCGGATCCAGCTTTAAAAATTTTTACTAACTGCTCATCACTCATTTTATTTAAAATTGGTGACAAGCTCTCGATATCCAGATCGAGTAAACTTTTGATATTTTTTGAAAATTCTTCCTCGGTTATCTCCACATCAGCTATTACATCCTCATTGGCTGTAGAATCTCTTTGGGCAAGCTGTTGATTAAGCGAATCATTAACTGTTGACAATGAGTCTATTTCTGTCTTTAAACCTTCAATATTTTTTTGAAATTGGTTCATCTTTTCTTTCATCGTTGCATAGTCTTCCCCGAGATCCTCAACAGTATCCCCTCCTTGGGCTGTGGGACGAAAAGTAGATGTCATTACGTTTGTTGAATCACCAATTACAAAATCATCACTATACTTTTCTGCTACTTCCTGATGTTTCTCTTCGTTGATATATGGAAATAAAAAATAGATAGCTACAACCATCGGGAGCAATGGCACAAAAATATATCCCAGAATTTTAAGAACTTTTTTTATTGACATAATTATTACTTGCTAAACGTTTGCGTTGCAACCTCGTCCATTACTTTTCGTTGCTGCCTCGTCATTTCTTCCAAAAATAATTCTCGTTCTCCTTCTTTTACCTTTTCCATGATATGACGCTTCTTATGGACATCAGCTAATTTATCGCGCTGCTGATCAACGGCCTTTTTTACCGACGCAAGACTACTATTTACTTTTTGAACCTTATCATGCAAATCATTGATGTATTGCTGCTTACGCTGTAAATCGTGTAAATTTTCATATGCACTGCTTCCATTTTCGCTGATATGATTTTCAAGCTCCCGCTTAAGCCTCTCCTTAAGCTCATTTAAATGCTTCTTCTTATTTAACTTTTCTGCAAGCTTCTGCTTTTGAACTTTTTCCTCATGCTCCCGCACTTTTAAAACCGACTCCAACGAAAATTCAAATTTCATAGTGCTTAGTACGTTCTATTGAATTATTTTTCTAAGCGAACTCCACAAATTATTGTCGAAGTCCGCTTCGTTAATATCTTGTATCAAAAATGATTCCAAATCCTCTCGTTTTTCCACAGCCTTATCGATCTGGGGATTTGAACCTTCCACATAAGCACCGATATTGATCAGGTTTTCAGCTTCTCGATAAGTGGTTATCATGTCCCGAACCTTCCCTGCTAATTCTCTTTGTTGTTGCGTTACAATGTTCGGCATTACCCTCGAAATACTTTCAGGGACATCGATAGCAGGATAATGATTTTTATGGGCTAATCGCCTTGAGAGCACAATATGGCCGTCTAAAATAGATCGTACCGCATCAGCAATAGGCTCGTTCATATCGTCACTGTCAACCAATACCGTATAAATTCCTGTAATACTTCCACTCGATGTTTTACCTACCCGTTCAAGGAATTTTGGAAGCATAGAAAAGACACTTGGCGTATATCCTTTGGTCGTTGGAGGTTCACCTGTAGCCAATCCTACTTCCCGTTGTGCCATGGCTACACGAGTTACGGAATCCATCATTAAAAGGACATTTTTTCCTCTGTCACGGAAATATTCTGCTATTGACGTAGCACTATATGCTGCTTTTATCCGACTCATTGCTGATTTATCTGATGTTTCAGCCACTATAATCGACCGCTCAAGCAGCTCTTCATCAAGTATGTCATCAATAAATTCCTGCACTTCGCGTCCACGCTCACCAATAAGAGCAATAACATTAATATCGGCATCAGAATGACGGGCAATCATCCCCAACAAAACACTTTTTCCTACCCCGGATCCGGCAAACAAACCAACACGTTGCCCCTTACCAATAGTATTTAACGCATCAATTGCTCGAATGCCGGTATTCATTATGTCGTCGATAGGCTCACGTTCAACAGGTGATGGAGGATCATTGTGCACCGGCTCTTGATGACCACATAAAATAGGCCCTTTTTTATCAATCGGGTCTCCATTGGCATCTACCACGCGCCCCAACATCTCCGGGCCAACAGAAATAGTCAGTGACTGTCCCATATACTCTACCTTACACCCAGATCGCATCCCCTTAATGCTATCGTAAGGCATCAGCAAGGCATACCGATCTTCGAGCCCTACCACTTCAGCAGGAATGATATTATCCATAATATTTTCAATTCCATATACTTCACCGACACTCGCTTGCAAACCCGTACATTTAATAATGGTACCTACAATAGATGCAACCTTCCCATATCGCTTGCTATGATTGCTAAAATCATCAACACAATTTCTAATGTGGTCGATATGTGTACGGAGATCAGTAGTTTCGGTCATTTCCATGATGGCAATGTCATACTATCTTTCAGATCGTCAAGTTTTTCTCTAAATCGATAAACAACTGTTTCTTTTTGAGTCTCAAGCTCAAATTCCCCCGGGTTACACTCCTCACTTATTCGGATAGAAAGCGAAAGTTCGGGCGCATATTTTTCCACTAAATCTTCTACAAAGCTATAATCCTGCTCACTCACCCAGAGCTGAGGTTTGATATCATCCTCCGTTTCTTGCAATAGCCCTGATAATTTCTCTTCGAGCTGTTCGCGTATAGCAGGATTTTCTACCGGAAGTCCTACAATCTTCTCAACCATGTCAAACACCAGGTCCAGTAAACCAGGGTTTAACAGCTGATGCTGAGTTTTCCAATCTCTATGTGCCTTCTCTACCAAGTCTTCCAGCTGATGAAGCTTATCATCAACCTTTTGTTCAGCCTCCTCATAACCTTCCTGATATCCCTGCTCGCGGCCTTTTTCAAACGCCTCTTTTCGGGCTTTTTCCAATCGTTTTTCCCACTTCGCATCCCGCTTATCAATAAGCTGCTTAACATCAACTTTCTTCTCCGGGCGACTTTCTGTACTCTCGTTCTTTCTCGATTTTTTGTATCCCTTGCCGTCAAATGCCCTCCCATAATCGAGCGGATGGTTATCTTCGTCGTACCAATTAATTTCTTCGGTATGTAAAATCTTCTGATCTTCCATGGCAGGCTATTCAACAATTTCTTCTTCGCCCATTTTCCGAGTGGTAATCTGTCCTTCTTCTTCGAGCTGTTTAATTTTTCGAATAATCCGTGACTGGGCCTCTTTCACATCTTTAAGCGGTACAGGCCCAAGAGCGTCCATGTCTTCTTGCAGCATAGCCCCTGCACGATCCGACATATTATCCAGGAATTTCTTTTTCACTTCCTCATCTACACCTTTCAGCCCCATAACAAGATCAGTTTTTTCCATCTCGTTGATGATGGTTTGTACAGTTCGATCATTGAAGTACAGAATATCTTCAAAGAGGAACATCTGCTGTTTAATATCATCAGCCAGTTGGGCATCGCGCTCCTGAATTTTACCCAATATATGGCGTTCAACTGCAATCTCAGCTTCGTTAAGAATTTGAGCCACCGCATTTGTTCCACTCTTAATACGATCACCCACGGTATACATACCTCCCATCTGTTCTTTAATAACTTCTTCTATTTCTTCTATCACTTCTGTTGAAATCTTTTCCATGGTAGTAAGACGATAGATCACCTCTGCCTGTAACTCAGCGTCAAGATGACCCAGTATCTCGGCCGTTCTCTTTTCATCCAGCTGAGAAAAGATGAGAGCAATTACTTGGGGATGTTCATTTTTAAGGAAATTAGTTATTTGAGTGATTTTGCTTTCCTGGAAATCGGCAAATGCAGTATTTTCGGAATTTGCCTTTAGTTTTTGACGCACCTTGTCCGAATCAATATCATCACCCAACTCTTCTAACAACTGATTTGCATAATCCTGCCCGCCCTCCAATAGCAGCTCATCATTCGACATCATCCGGTAATATTCGCTCATTACTGAATCTACCACATTGGGCTTTATGTTATCCATCCCTGCGATGGCAAGCGTAACAGCCTCAATTTCCTGTTCTTTTAAATATTTAAATAGCGGTGTAGCATTCTTTGTACCCAAATTGGTGATAAAAATTGCTGCCTTTTCGGCGCCGGTTAACTGGTCTACCTTACTAATGACTCGCTTTTTCTTCTGCTGGGCCATACCGCTTTATTCCTCGTCTGTTGAAATTAACATTGAACGTACAATTTTCGCTGCCCTTTCGGGTTTCATATCAACCATGTTTATAATCTCTTCCATGTCATACTTCTTCCCCTCCAAGGCGCGTACTTCTTCGTTTTCTTCTTCAGCCATAAGCTCTTCATTATTCATACCTTGCAGTTCGGGATCCATATTTCCTTCTGTAAATACTTCTTGCCTATCTCCAAATGGTGACTGTGGTACCAAGCCTTGCTGACCACTCATTTGTCGACGAATACCAAATAGCAACCAAGCAATTATCCCAAGTGTCACAAATATCACAGCCCATCGTAAAACCCGTGTCCAAGGTAAAGGACCATCAAGCATTTGTCCGTTTGGAGCCCCCTGTCCAGGCTGCCAGAATTTTACTTGGCGTATTGTAATTTTATCTCCACGTTTAGCTTGTATCCCTAATGCTGAAGTGATCACTTCCCGAAATTCCTGTAATTCTTCATCACTGTAGGGCTCCGTTTCATATACGGTTTCGCCCTCATCATTTACTGTTTCTACCTGTTTTTGATTGATCAGTACAGAAGCTGAAATATTTGTGATTTCGCCCTGTGCTTTTTTATACACTTCCTTGGTTTCACTCACTTCATAATTTCGGGTTCGCGAGCTACTTTCATTTTCATTTGACGATGTCACTGAAGTTTCACCACGATTATTCACGGGGGTAAACTCATCCATAGGTACTAATTCTGATCCTTCTTGTGTTTGCACCTGCTTATCGCGCTGTTCCGAAATCAACGTTCGGCTTTCAGGATCAATCTTATTGGATTCCCGAACTAAACTGTCAAAGTTTTGATCGACTGACACCCTAACAATACTATTTCCGGGGCCCAAAACCCGATCCAGCATCGTTTGTCCACGGTGCGTTAAATAGTTTTCAGCCTTCTGTTCTGACTTCATCCAAGACTCCTCAGAAGCAAAACTACCATCGCTCTGCTTGTCATCAGTCAACCGATTTCCTGCATGATCAACAATTGTCACATCTTTAGCTTCTAACCCTTCAACACTACCAGCTATCAACGAACTAATTCCTTCCACCCTGCTTTTATTGAGTCGTTCTCCCCGTTTAAGAGTTAACAGTACGGATGCAGAAGCCTTAACAGTTGTCTCTTGGAAGGGCGACCGTTCCGGCAATACCAAATGTATTCGTGACGATTCGACCTGTCGCAGGCTATTTACTGATCGGGAAAGTTCACCTTCCAGCGCTCGCTTGTTGTTAAGCTGCTGCATATAATCAGTCATACCAAGCGAATTATTGTCGAAAAGTTCATATCCTTTCATATCAGATTGTGGAGCACCCATCGGGGCTAGTTCAAGACGAAGCTCATCAACACGTTCGCCGGGTACGTAAATTGATTGACCGCCATTGTCCAGTTCGTAATCCACACCTCGCTCTTCCAGTTCAGTGACAATCTGCTGGGCCGCATCTTGTTTAAGCGATCCAAACAAGAGCGTATAACTGGGACTTGAGGCCCAATAAAAAACCGTTCCGGCAAAAATTAGAACAGCCCCAATTAAGCCAAAAAACAGCGTGCGCTGAGCTGTGGACAGCGGGTCAAGAAATTCTTTAAACTTTTCTACAAATGAACTCATTTATCTACGTTATATTTGCATGCGACTTACTTCCTGATACGTCTCCACAACTTTATTTCGGACTTCCACCATCAGATCAAAGCTGAGTTTTGCTCGTTGCATCGATATCATAACATCGTGTACATTATCGGTTTCACCGGCCACAAACTCCTGCACTTTCGCATCTGAAGTTTTCATGGTCTGGTCAACCCCGTTAATGGCATCTGATAATACATCCGAAAAGGATTGCGGGGGTTCGTTCTCAGTTACTATTTCACGCGTGGGCGATGTTTGCTCAATGTCATTTACCTGCTGCAAGAGGCCGCTTGCTTCTATTCCTTCAATCATAATGGGGTAGATCTGTTATCTGTCGAATTTCGTGTTAGTAATTTTGCTAAATGTCATCGATCGTTATATCTGCAGGGAACGCTTCATAATTTCTTTTTCAGCTTCAATACTACTGAGATTAGCCTCATACATCCGGTTAGCACTTACAATGTTGGTCATTTCCTCAACCATGTCGATATCCGGATACCGCACCATGCCTTCTTCGTTTGCATCCGGATGGTTCGGCTCATATTCGTAGCGGAAATTATCCTTTTCAGCAATAGTGTAATTGGGACCAAGCGATTGTCTTTCAACATTGTTGTTAACCGGCATCCTTGGGGATAAATGCTGTTCCCGCGTTTTATTTAAACTTCCCATACTTTGTGTTAATGCTCGTCGAAAGTTGGTGGGCTGTGGTGCAGCTGACCGTACCGATTGGGGACGATACCCTTGCTTGCTACCCTCAACAGAACTTGTATTTACATTGGCAATATTTCGCGAAGCCACATTAATTCGTTCTCGCTGTACTGCCAGCCCTTTTGCTGCAGTTTGAAATGCGGAAGAAAGTCTATCAGGAATCATGGTGTTTGTTTTAAAAATTATCGAGTTGTACTTGTAATACCAGTTTGTAAAGTATCAAAGTGATGGCGGAGCGCTCGGGTTACAAGCTGTACCCTCATTTGGGTGTCGGCCATCTCCAAAAGCTCATTCTCAAGTACTACTTCATCTCCAGTTTCTTTAATACTTGGATTAACCTCGTGCATTACTTTCCCCGATTTCCGTGCTTCTTGCAGAGTACTTTCAAACTCAACGCTGTGACGGCTATATCCAGGAGTATCAATATTTGCAATATTTGATGAGGAGATCTCCTGCCGCAATGAATAACTATCCATTGCTTTTGCCAAAAGCTGACTATGACCACTATCTATTATCTGCATAGCAATAAATTCATTTATGTTTTTCCATTTTGTGCCGATCGGCTAAAGATTTCATCAAATTTTCCTCCATCCGGAACAAAATGTTTTTACTTAAGTATCAACGTGCGTTAATACTACAGGCAATTGCTATGCCAGATACGAAAATTCATAGTACCGGGAAGTTTAATACACTTCATATTTCTTTCTCGAGTAGCCTAACTGCATAAATAACCGTCCGGGAGGTAATTTTTTCCTGACACGCTGTTTGTTTCCTAAATCATCCGATATTTAAGTAACCAGAAACGCTGCTGATAACTTGGTCAATAGAAGGATCAACAGCTCTATATTTATAGAGCACTCCTTTGTTAGTCTCAATACATTTAATTATGATGTTTCAAACTAAAAGTGCCATCGGGAATTCAGCGGGGATGATACCATTTAACAGCACTGATCCTACCTTCATCATAAAGATGGGAAGTAAAAAGATTTGTGAAGCCAATGAGGCAGCCATTGCAGGGCATGCCAATCAAAATCCTATTGGCAAAGAGCTTATGGACGTAGTACATATTGTACCTAATGCAGGTCCAAATATTACACCCGTATATTTTGATGAAGAATGGTTCATACTAAAACAGGAAACACTTCTTTGGGAAGGAAGCCAACACTTGAAAGTACGGCTCGAACGCCGCGAAGGGGTACCAGACTTTGAAGTCATGCAATCCCTTAAGAATATGATTGGATTTTTACTACATCGGGTGCGTTCCCCGCTTACTGGTATTCAAGGGTATGCAGAATTGATTGAAGACAACAGTGATATCGGAGAATCACAAAAATATCTTGATAAAATTACTGAAGGGGTTGATGAACTCTTTAATTTACTTGATGATTTAGATGATCTGGAAAAGATTCCCCTAAAACGAATAGATTTAAACAACTTTTCAGCAGAACCCTCAGAAATAATTAACGACATTATTTCTGACTATCCTGCTAAAGTACAAAAGAACATCACCCTCCAGGAAACAAACTATTCTGCCCCACTCCAATGCAATTCAGGAGACATGCGTCGCATTCTTTCTTTTTTGATTGATAATGCTGTGGAATATGCTCCTGCCGACAAACACGAAATAACAATCTCTCGATCTTCTAAAAATTCCATCAAGATTTCACATACCGGGAATTCTATTCCAGAATCGATTTCCAACCAACTCTTTTATCCTTTCGTTACTACGAAAGCAAGGGAATTAGGAATTGGTTTAACTATGGCTTTGCTCTATGCCAAACGGTACTATGGGTCAATCTTTCTTACCGACAATAATCCTTTTCGTGAAACCTCATTCCTCTTTTGTCTACCACCATCTAACGATTACCAATCATCTTCTCTGTTATAGTTGGAGCCACTGATAATTCATCATTAGTACATGAGCTATCAGTTCATTCTCCAGCCTCTGCTATTATCTCTCCCTTATTACACAATTAATTCATCTATCCTATCCCAAAAGCTTTAGTTCACAACACTACAGGGTAATGAATACGAAATCACACCGTAATAATGACCTGACCATCTATGATATACAGCTATAGGAAGAAATGAATTCTATATAATAAAAAGCACCTTCGGAAAAAGGGCGCTTCAATCACTAATTCGGATGTGCCTAATAGTTTCTTTTAGTGATTCCTAAACTACTTCTCACTTACATTTTCCCCAACCATACTCACAATTTGATCTTTTAACAATACATGTGTCAATGGTTTCGGGACAAAGCCCAAGCCCTGGCGAAGAATTGCATCAATACGCTCCTCATCATTTTCAGTAGATACAACAATAGCCGGGATATGTTGAAAGTCGGGATGATCATGAACATAATCGAGCATATCAAGGCCATCCATAACTGGCATATAAATATCCACCAGCATCAAATCTATCGGGTCTTTATCTCTTAATGCTTTAATCCCTTCCTTGCCATTTTCAGCCTCGTAAATTTCTCCGATTTCAATATCCATTTCGACCGATTGTACTGTGTTCTTTAAGACGACCCGCATTGCAGCGTCATCTTCAACAATCAACACATTAATTTTCATATTACTCTAACTTAGATAATTAATTTTTCAGAAACTTCTATTACACAAAAATTGCAACCAGTAGCGATATAATTGAAAGCGCAATGGCCGTTCCAGCAATAAATAATAAACTTTCGCGCTGCTTTTTTTCGGCATATTTATCAGCCAACACCGAAGCCACCAAAGGGAAATTCACGCTTAATCCCTCAAACTTTTCCGTAATAAAAAAGGTTGTCACCTCTCCATCTGTATCGGTGTAGCTGTACTTTTTATTAAAGTGGTAAAATATACGACCAAAAATCATATCTTCTTCCACCCCGCAAGCTTCTGCTACTACCTCCACATCTATCGGCACCCTTATACGCGCTATCCGATCAGGTTCTTTTTTGGCATACTTACGAAAATCATCGTGATATCTAAAATAAATATCTTCAAGAATTTCCAAATCTGTAGGTATCTCATCCATTAGTACCACCCTTCTTATAATCGGTGATAAACTGTCTTAATATCTCTATACAGCTCAACCAATACCAGTTATTATTATTTTTCCAATCTAAAAGTTACCGGCAATGAATATTTAACCTTTACCTTTTTCCCATTATGCTTACCAGGTTTAAAATCCACTTTCGAAATACCAGCGACAGCTGCTTCACCACATCCACCACCTATGCCTCTGAGAACCTTGGGATTTTCCGCTTTTCCTTCTGTATTCACAATTACTTGTAAATAAACACGACCCGAAATATGTTTCTTAACAGCCTCTTTCGGATAATCAATTTCTTTATAAAGTGCGGGCAATCCTCCAATAATCTCCGGCATTTCGTCAACTATTGTATGAATTTTTTCAGAATCCTGCGCTATTGCCGTTGTTGGATTCATCCCAAAAGCAATAATGGTGAATGCTAAAACCGATGCAAGTGTAATTACTCTATTTAGATATTTTGTATTATACATGACTATATTATGTTTTTATTAGTGGTTAAATCTTAGCTTCAGTTATATTCGGATATTAGGTACATATCGAACTCACGTACCTTAAAACCCATTAAAATTGTTGTCTCCAAATTGAGCATGATGACCATTTTCAGCATTTTTGTTTTGAATATGACCATTATGTGGTGAGCTATTCTCCGATTCAAATTGATCATCATGTCCATTTACAGCCATATCCTGGCTCCCAGCTGTACTCGACGTTGCTTCATCTATTTCATTCTGAACTCCCGCCAGATCAATCAATGTGTCAACAATATTTGTCAAATCTTTAGCTTGTGAAGACAGTTCTTCAGCCGAACTTGCCGATTCCTCGGAATTGGAGGCATTGCTTTGGACATTCTCATCTAATTCCCTCATCACGGAATTCATTTCTTCAATGCCGTTCTGTTGTTCAGAAGAGGCCGCCGAAATTTCAACAACAAGAGTATTGACACTCTCCACACTATCTTGGATTTCCTGTAAGTTCTCGGATACTTCTTGAGCTACATTTGCACCCCGTTTAGAACTTTCCTGTGAACTTTCAATAAGTTCTGAGGTGTTCTGAGCAGCTTCAGCGCTGCGTTGTGCCAAATTACGCACTTCCTCAGCAACCACTGCAAACCCCTTCCCGGCTTCCCCGGCACGGGCAGCTTCGACTGCCGCATTAAGTGCCAACAAATTGGTCTGGAAAGCAATATCATCAATCGTTTTAATAATCTTCGACGTTTCCATTGAAGCTTCTTGTATCTCATCCATTGCCTTATTCATGCGTTCCATAGCTTCAACCCCTTGCGAAACCTTGGGTTTAGCTTCTTTCATAGCTACTTCAGCCTCTTTTGCATTTTGGGCAGTTTGCTTGGATTGGGCTGACATTTCTTCAAGAGAGGCGGTGGTTTGCTGCAGCCCGGCAGCCTGTTCACTTGAGCTCTCAGCAAGTTCCTGACTGGTATCACTCATCTGCATCGCAGAATCATTAACCTGTTCTGCCCCAGACGACAAGCGATCAATGATATTACTAAGCACTTGCAAAATGGACTCATTCATAAATAAACCGAATATAAATGCACCAGCCACGGCTATGGCTACTGATACAATCAATATCCAAATCGTATTGGCAACAGTTGCATTTGTTAACTGACCCTGCTGGGTAGCCCATTGCTGAGACGAACTTGCAAGACCAGCAGCGCTACTTACAATATTCTTATATGCTTCAATACGAATCTGTTCCTGCTTATTAACTGTATTCCGCGCTGCAATCATTGCTTTCACCGCTCCCACATTATCATTAAGAATTGCCAGAGCAATACTTAATTGCATATCTCTTTCTGGATCGGTAGTCCCTTGATATAATTCTCCCATTTGAGAACGCATCTCGTTAAACTCATCCTCCAACTCCATGAATTCTTCCGTATTCCGCAATGCCTCAGACTGCCACAACTTGCTTACACTGTGCAAGAAGTTTTTTGTTATGTCATCAGCCGAAGCAAGCTCTTCCTGAACAGATTGAATCTCGGCGGCATCGGTAAGGGATTGTATACTCTGATTTGTAACAGCAGTATATTCATTCATAATGTCGACAAACTCATCCGTGGCAGAAGCCATGTTTCCGCGGTATTGATCGAGTTCCTGAACTGCTTTATGTGAAGAATCTACTGATGCTTTGTAAGCCACAAAGGACTCATCAATTTGGTCAATTATTCTTTTAAAATTTGGAACATCATACGCCTCCGCAATCTGCTTCCCGTCTTCAATCCTTTTACCCACGCTATCTAATTTGGCTATCGCTTTTCTGTAGAGCGTATCTTTGTGAGTGTAATTGTACCGAGATAGATTATTACCCGACTCCCACATATTGTTTTCAATAGCATTGGCGATATTCCATTCCGGAATATTTACATCTACCAACTCATTAGTGTTAGTATCGATGGTATTCAGGGAGTAGATAGCAACAGCCCCAACAATCAGGGTCATTGCAGAACCTCCCAGCACTATAAATAAAATACGCTTACCGATTGTACGTTGCTCATTCCCGTACCTTGACGCTAACTTTCGTAGTATTTTTTGTATCAAACGCATAAATAGTATTTAAACTGTGATGTGGAATTTACCGGCATATGAACCGTGACATTTTAAATCCACGTTTGAATTAACCTTAACCAGTCTTATTTCCTGCTTGTCAATATTTTATCGGCGGGCAAATTTCTTTCTTAAATGAAATAGAGAAATCTTTTCAATCAAATGACGAACAAATAAAAAAAGTGCTACCCTTATCCAGGGTAACACTTTAAGGACTATTGGGTTATAAGGAATATTCGCTTAGACTCGAATTCTATTGACTTTAAAATCCGCTGAAATCATCTTCATCAAATGGAATCAATTCACGGCCATCATCCTTATTTTGTGAGTGTGACCCATTCTTATTTTTCGGGCTGTGAGTACGCTCCCTGCCTTTTTGCTTATTTTTCTTTTGGAATCCGTTACTCCCGTTAGATCTTGTCCCATTTGAATAACTATTCGACTCCGCTTGCCATTTGTCAGTTAAATTTTCAGCATTATCGATACCTCCTACTAATGATTTAAGCTCAGCCACTATGTGGTTTAATTCTTTTGCTTGTGAAGAAAGCTCTTCCGCAGAGCTGGCCGACTCCTCGGATGACGAAGCATTGCCTTGCACAGCCTCATCCATTTCAGACATCGCCGAGTTAATCTGCTGTACACCACTTGACTGCTCCTGGGAAGCGGCAGAAATTTCCACCACTAGCGTACTTACATTATTTACGCTTTGTTCGATCTTCTCCAAATTTTGAGAAACTTCGTCAGCTACCCTTGCACCCCGCTTAGAACTTTCTTGTGAACTTTCAATAAGTTCTGAGGTGTTCTGAGCAGCTTCAGCGCTGCGTTGTGCCAAATTACGTACTTCCTCAGCAACCACCGCAAAACCCTTACCAGCTTCACCAGCACGGGCAGCTTCAACGGCCGCATTGAGTGCTAACAAATTAGTCTGGAAAGCAATATCATCAATTGTATCAATAATCTTTGAGGTTTGATCAGAAGATTCTTTGATATCTTCCATAGCATCCTTCATGCGATTCATTGCCTCAACACCTTCCTCAACCATCGGTTTAGCTTCTTCCATGGCAGTCTCAGCTTCTGCCGAGTTTTGATCGGTCTGCTTCAACTGAGAGGAAATCTCTTCCAGGGATGACGTCGTCTCTTCAAGGCTTGCCGCCTGCTCGCTGGCACTCTCCGCCAGCTCCTGGCTGGATTGTGATAACTGATCAGCCGAATCGTCAACCTGACTTGCACCTCCACTAAGGCGCACAATCATACTCTTAAGTGTAGTATTGATAGAGCGTCCGATATATAATCCAAATAAAAGTGCTATTATAACTGCAATAATCCCCACAATCGATATTATCCACAAATTTTGTGAGACTGTAGCAGCTACCAAATCAGCCTGATCCCTTGCTCCCTGTTCGGCTGCTTCAGCTACAATATTAGCATCTTTTATGAGCTTATCATAGGCAGAATTGTTGTTATGTTCCGCATCTAAAAGCTTTTTATTATGCGCTGCCATATTATCCGTGGCATCAACAATTTGACCTAGATAATTGATAGCATTATCCAATGCTTCTCGGCGTTCGGTATCAGGTTCTACTTGATTGCGAATATCTGTCAACTCCTGATGAGCATTAGCATACGTTTTGGTTATTTCTTGCCAGCGATCCTCTGTATTTTCTATCCTTACCTTCCACAAACGACGGCCATTATCCATGACCTCTGCCCGAACGCCTGCAACTCCTTTCGTCATCACCGCATTGCTATTAGCCAAATAGCTACCCAGTGCACTTTTTATATCCTGTGAAAGCAACTCAACTTTAGCTCCATCTTTTCTAATTTGTTCTGCTGCAGCATGGTATTCTTCCAAACTTGTACGATATAGTGCAGACTCTTCTTTCAGCGCCGCTACCTTTTCCTTAAGGACAGGATAAGAACCCCCTTTTAAAACCTCTTTAATTTCTTCAATTTCTCCATTTATTTTTGGGAAACGTCCGATTGCCTGCTCGAAATACTCATCTTCATTACTTTGAGCATAGTGCAAAAATTCATTATTGGACTTCCGAATAGTTTGATCTAATGCCTGTGAACTCCCCCATTTTGATACATAAACATCAACAAGAGTATTGCTATATCCATCAATTGCATTTAAGGCATAAAATGCTATCGCTCCCACTAAAAGAGTTATAGTAACACCCGTAGCAGTAAGCGTTGTAATTCTTCTGCCAATGGTCCAATTATTATCTCCGGAATTAGAACCAGAACCGCCTGTTAGTTTATTCAAAAAACTCATGGTATCATCCTATTTTTATATTATTAAAACCTTTTACCTGTATTTATTCTTTATTTGAACTATCCAATACCTTCTGAGGCACCTCAAAAAGCACTTTATCGACTTCCAAAAGCATCTTCACCGAATCATCTGTTTTCCCGATGCCGGCCAAATATTCGCTTTGCTCTCCTGTGCCTATAGAAGGAACATCCTCAATTTCTGAAGTTGCTATATCAACCACCTCTGAAACTTTATCGACCAAGACCCCCATCAGATACTCTTTATTCTGAATGACGATAATACAGGTCTCATCGGTATCCTCAATTTCTTCGAGACCAAAACGAGTACGCAAATTCATTACGGGCACAATTTTGCCGCGTAGATTTAGCACTCCCCTTATATAGTTTGGCATTTTGGGGACCGGAGTTATGGTCATTAGTCCAATAATTTCTTGTACTTTCAGAATCTCGATGGCATACTCTTCATCCCCAAGAAAGAACGTCAAGAATTTACCCCCTTCTACATCCACATCAGGTTGGCTATCCACTTCTTTTTCTTTAGTTGCTGCTTCACTCATAACAAAAAATTCTATTAAGATATTTGTGACTACCTAACTGAATGAACTCCATTTAATTAGATAAGTAGTTGTACCGCTCCTAAATTACAGTACTCTTATCGTCTCTCTGATGAACTTCTTAAATAATTTTTGAAAGGAATTTTCTTCTATCCAAAGTCAGATAAGCTGTTCCATTTTTGTCTTCAGCTTTTCTGGCGTAAACGGTTTGTGGATAAAAGTTGCACCAAAACGGCTCAACCTTTCTATTCTCTCTTCATTACTCTCCGCTGAAATAATGAGTACGGGAATTTCTTTGGTCTGATCTTTTTTCTTAACCTCTTTTAGCATCTGCACCCCATCCATGATAGGCATATTGATATCTACTATAAGCAAATCAATGGAATGCTGATCTAAAATTTCTAGGCCCTCTTCACCATTACATGCCTCAAATATTGAGGTACTTTCATAACCACAGATATTAAAGGTTCGCTCAATTACTTTTCGCATTATTGGACTATCATCCACCACCAAAATTTTAATATCCATAGCTACAATGGTTTTAGTAAAAAATGAGCACCTTCATTAAACAACTTTTCCCTTTGTTCTGGCAACAATGGCCTCTGCAATTTGTGATAGCGGTAAAACTTCAGCAACGGCACCAACTTCTTGAGCTACCTTCGGCATTCCATAAACCACACACGTATTTTCATTTTGACCGATGGTATGAGCTCCATTATCTCTCATCTTTTTGAGTCCTTTCGCTCCATCTGATCCCATCCCCGTTAAGATAATCCCTGTTGCATTAACACCTACAGCCTCAGCTACTGAATTAAACATTACATCCACACTGGGACGATGATGGTGAACGGGAGGTCCTTGTTTAATCTTCGTATAATATTTTGCCCCTTTTTTCTGCACAAGCATATGATAATTCCCAGGGGCAATGAGCACTTGTCCCGGCTGAATCCAATCTCCGTTTTCGGCTTCCTTAACATTGACTCTACAAACACTGTTTAAGCGTTCGGCAAAACTCTTTGTAAAAACAGGAGGCATATGTTGCACAATAACTGTACCCGGCAAGCGTGGCGGTAAGGCCGGCAAAATTTCTTCAAGTGCCTTTGTTCCGCCTGTCGACGACCCTATTGCAATCAACTTTTTTGTGGTCGTCTTTAATCGAGCGTTGGTTGAATATCTATCTGTATTACCAACCTGTTTTTTCTCCGTCAGTTTTGTGGTCGTTTTTTGTACAGTTGCCACCGAAGCCGTACGGACCGATTTGATAATTTCTCTCGTAATCTCTTTCGTTGAATAAGCCGAACCGGGCTTACAAATTACATCTACAGCTCCCAACCGGAGCGCTGTCAACGCATTCTCACTATTTGCAGGAGTCAATGAACTAATAACTACCACCGGCATAGGATGATGCTTCATAATTTTTGACAAAAAGGAGAGACCATCCATCCGGGGCATTTCAAGATCCAATGTTAGTACATCGGGATCGAGCTCAGCAATTTTTTTCCGTGCCACATAGGGATCGATAGCTGTACCTACCACTTTGATATCTTTTTCTTTTTCCAGCTCTTTGGTAAGAAGTTTTCTAACTAATGCCGAATCGTCAATTACTAATACTTTTATCATGGTTTCTCCTGAGCTTGATAATGAACTTCGATATCAGCAATACCTTCGTCCAAAAATATTCGAACTGTTTCTTTCAAAGAATCTCTGATCTTTTTTGTCAACTTTTCTCTACTATCAAAAAGCTGTGGCGGACTTATGTAACATATATCTCCTTCTTTACTAAAAATGGGAGCTATATTTCCACTGATAATATTTGCCACCTCACATAAAGCTTCTTCTTTTTCAGCTTCATTGGGCTCATCAATAGCCAACATATTACCCGCCATTGCACTTAATAATGATTTTGATGGAGTTATAATCACCATCCCATCAATTGCACCACTAAACTCAACCACCGACTGCATGTTTGACAACAATAACCGCTCCTGGGATTCACTACTCACCTCTTCTTCTTCAAGCGGAAATAAAAAACATGTTATCTCAAACGTTTTTTCTGCGGCTTCATATATTTCCCTTTTATAAGACATATGCTACATCGCCATTTTTAAACTTTAAAATCTTTTGTCGCAACATTCGCCAACTAAATGGCTTATGAAGATAGCCAAGGCCACTACTTGTAACAGCATTAAATAATTTCTTATCTCTTCGCGAAGATATCACAATTGTCGGCACCTCGGAACAGTCAGGGACCGTGCGCATTTTACCAAGAACTTCTAAACCACCAATTATTGATATATCTATGTCAATAAGCATTAAATCAATCAGATATGTTTTTAGGATTTCTAATCCTTACTACCAGTATGGACCTGATATAAATTTTCAAGATTTAAATCCATTTTATGGAGCACTTGTATAATTTCTTTACCCTTAGTTCTATTATTTTCTACAACTAATATATTCATCACCAAAATAGTTGTTGCGATTAATTCTTTTTGATCATCCGAATTCAGCGGTTACCATTTGTTATCGAACCAAATCTTACAGAATTCAATTAGATTATCACTAATCTTAAGAATTAGAAGAATTTAATACCCTGCCTTATTTGTTAGCATTAATTGGCTTTTTGTTAATCGTGATGTATCCGTCAGCAATGCGCATTGCCATGGTGCGTGAAATATTTCCTCCTACATCTCCACTGGATATCATAAATCTATTTTTCCAGAGCAGCTTCCGAAGAACCGTAATATTCCGTTTTCCAATTTTAAAATAGTCTTCTCTGTCTTTCGATCTCATACTTGCTCCACCCGCAACCGTAATTTTGATGTTCCTCTTATTTGCCCCTAAATCATACAACCCATCCAATAATAGCTGAAACCCAGTATCAACATACATAGCCGGTTTCAGCTTTGCCTTTTCGGGGTCAGCTTTCGACAATGGAAGCATTACATGCAATAATCCACCAACATTTATTGTGGGGTCGTATGCAGCAATGCCCAAACAACTACCCAGCGCATATGTAATAATAGTCTCATCGGTATTTGCAGAGACTCTAAAATCACTAACACCTACTACTGTTTTCATGCCAAGGGATTATTTCTTCCGATACACGGCCGGACTTATATTTTCAAAGTTTCTGTCTGCACTTGCTATACTCTCTGAGTGCCCTAAAAAAAGATATCCTCCTGGTTCTAAGATTTCCCGGAACCGAGCAACTAACTTTTGCTGTGTTTCTCGATTAAAATAAATCATCACATTACGGCACATAATCACTTGAAAAGGACCATCCAGTGGCCATTTCTTTTTAAGGTTCAATCGGCCGTATGTAATCATCTTGCGAACCTTTTCTGTAATCTGATACTGTCCCTCATTTACCTTGTGAAAATATTTACTGATTAATCTTGGTGATATACCTTTTACGGACTTTTCCGAATATACTCCTCGTTTTGCTGTGTTTATTACATCACGAGAAATGTCAGTTCCTAAAATTTTAACCGATTGAGGATTAATATTCTCCCTAATAATAATAGAGCTGCTTATCGCCTCTTCTCCTGATGAACAACCAGCCGACCACCATTTTACCTGCCGCCCATTTATTTGGGGCAAAACATATTCACATATAAAATCGAAGTGCTGACTTTCTCTAAAAAAGCTCGTCTTATTAGTTGTTAATACATCAACTAATGCCAAAAATTCTTCGCCTGAAGAATCATTTTCAAGATAATCTAAGTAATGAGAAAAGTTTTGTACCCCCAGCTTTCGAATGCGTTTCATAACTCTCGATCGGACGAGAGCTTGTTTCCCTTCGTGTAGATTTATTCCGCAATAGTCATAAATCTTAGTTTGTATTTTCTTGAATTCAGTTGGTTTTAAATTCATTCTCTATTGTTTTTACAAAATGCCTACACCTTATGGCATCTCATTAATAATCTATTCTTTCTTTTTAGGCAGCTAAAAACCTGCTATAAAAATCTAATTTTGTATCAATGCCGCCGTATCCAGAATAAGCCCTACGGTACCATCACCTAAAATGGCTCCTCCTGAGATATGATCCATCTGGGCAACCATATTTATAGACTTTCCTACCAGTTGCTGCTGCCCTATTACTTCATCTACCAGTAAGGCATATTTTTTATTAGCATTTCGTATTGCCAACAACGTACCATCCATTAAATCTTCAATCCCATCACTAATATTGAAATGGTCATGTAATCGAATAACGGGGACCGTTTCGCCGCGTATAGAAACCTTTTCTGATTTACCCATTACTGTAAACAAATCTTCGCTCTGCGCCCTGAATGCTCGATCAATATTAAGTATTGGCACTATAAAACGCTGCGAACCAACACGAACGAGCATTCCATCGGTAATAGCAAGAGTAAACGGCAATTCAATAATGATCTTCGTCCCCCTACCCTCTTCCGATTCTATATCAACCTTTCCTTTAAGATCTTCAATCGATTTCCTGACGACATCCATTCCTACGCCCCGCCCCGACAAGTCCGTCACTTCGTCGGTGGAAGAAAATCCAGGCAAGAAAATGAGATTATAAATCTCTTTATCGGTCATCTTTTGATTGGGATCAATAAGCCCCTTGGAAACTGCTTTTTCTAATACTTTTTCTTTATTTATTCCTTTTCCGTCATCTTCAATCTCTATAACAACCTTTCCCCCTTCCTGCGATGCTCGCAGCCATACTTGAGCCTCCTCTGGCTTTCCCGATGCTGCTCGCTCTTCCGGCGTTTCAATCCCATGATCAATAGCATTACGAACCATGTGTACAAGCGGCTCATTAATGATATCCACCATATTACGATCTATTTCGGTCTCTTCCCCAAAGGTTGAAAGCTTAACTGACTTGCCTGCTTTTCGCGACAAATCCCGAACCAATCGATTCATCTTATGAAACGTGGCTTTCAAAGGTACCATCCGTAGTGCCAAACTCGTATCCTGGAGTTCTCGCAAAATTTTGCTGGTATGGTTGATTTTCTTCTGCAGCTCAGAATGGTCAGGAATACTTTCGTCCTGTGCTACAACTGAATGAGCAATGACCAATTCTCCCACCATATCAATGAGCTGATCCAACCTGGTAACATTTACCCGTACCGATGATTCCGTTTGACTGTCATCCGAATTGTCTTTGGAGGTCCCATTTGTTTTTTCTCCCTCAGTTTCGGCCAATAACTCTTCTGTAGTCTGCGAATTTCCATATTCTATACCACCTGCAGCTTCCAGTGCTTTTTGGGGAGCCACTTTTTCATCTGCTACACGGTGTAGAACCTTCGTTAATCGTTCAAAGTTTAATGGTTTTGGCAAATGATCCCCTCCCTCCGCACCTTCAACGACATCAAGCATCTTGGTAATAATATCGATAGCCTCCAATGAGATATCTGCGCATGCCACATCAAAATTGATTTCACCATCCCGCACCATACTTAGAACCGTTTCAAGGTGGTGGGTGAATTCCGACATGGGATCCAGTCCCATAAAAGCTGAGGTGCCTTTGATAGTGTGAAATGCTCGGAATACTTTATTAATAAGCTCGCTGTCATCCGGATTCTCTTCCAAATCCAGCAAGGCGCCTTCCGCCATTTCCAAAAGCTCGGTGCACTCAGTAATAAACTCCCCTACCATGGCAGTATCAATGTCATCAGGGATATAAAACTCTTCAGATAACGAATCCAACTCTTCCGAAAGATCATCTGCATCATTGTTATCTGAAAGGGACTCTGCTTCAGCTTCTACGTTTTTGTTCTCCTCCCACTCCTCATTTTCTTCAATTTCAATAGCTTTTTCAGTAATTGATGCGATCTCCTGCAACCATCCTACATGCTCTTCCGGCCCCTCCTTGCGGACATTGTCAAGTTGCTGCTTAACATCTTCCAAAACCTTTGCAACATCCGGTCGTACATTAGAAATTACTGCAACCGTAATAGCATTTAAACTTTCTATATATTCGCCTGATGCATCATCTTCTTCCAGCCCCATTATATAAGAGGCCAAATCGTTTAGTGTTTTAGACTCATCGATATTTGGTACTTCAGACGAATCAGATGACTTCGAGGATTCCTCATCAAGCCCTATCAATTCATCCGCTGATTCTTTTTCTCCGGCCAACGCATCTACAAGATCATCATAAGCCTTCTCAAAAACCTCGACCTCTATATTACCTTCATGTACCAAATATTCACGAATCGTATTGACAGCCTGCATTGTGGCTGTCTTAACACTTATAAAATAATCGTCCTCTTGGAAAAGATATTTCAACCCCTTCCATGCCATATCGATAAGCCGCTGCAATTGTCCGGGGTCCTCTTCAAAGGTAGAAATAAACTCTTCAAACTGAGCCCCGGCAACTGCTACGTTATCACGATCGGCCGGCCATACATCGGCCAGCGCACGCATTATATTTCCAAGATCTTCTATTCGCTGTTCACTTTGACTACTCATCCCAATATTATTTAGTTAGATTCACTTAATACCATTGTCAGCAAAAATTCTGTATTCTCGCTTTTAAACTTCATCTTTTTGGTAGGAGGCTTGTTAGGCATAAAGAGGGTTAAATCACTACCTCGTGTAGCAGTAGGCAACGAGGACTGCCCCCGAAATCCAACCTTTTCTACATTTGCAGCAACATCACCGGCTAAAATATTTGAAACCTCACCCACCAGGTCTCCCATGTCATCACTCTCAAAGGGTAACTCCATCCCAATAAATACTTTTGAAAAATATAAGGCAGTATCTTTGGGTATAGCTAACATCAGCGAGAGCGTATGATCCGTATTAAAAACTGCAATATTCCCAATTATTCCATTAAGAGGCTTATCCCCATTTTCGTACTCAATGTACTCCAGCTCTTCCCCAATTATGGAACCAAATGTGTTTAAAACAGACTCCTCAACCTTTTCTACCAACTCTTCCGGAATCTGTTCTAATTCTTCAATTTCTGCTATTTTCATCTATCTGCTACCTACTTGTTTAAGAGTTTAGTATACCTTTGAAAAAACTTTTGTCTTCTTCCTCATCATCACCACTGGCAATATTACCTTCTTCATCAAAGTAATCGCTGATGGCCTTATGCATTTTATCAGCCGTAAATGGTTTGGTAACATACTCATTGGCTCCACCCTCATTTAAAGCCTTATCAACCTTACCCATAGATTTTTCGGCCGTTACCATTATAATAGGAATGTGATCGTTGCCCTGCTCCCGGATGGCCTGCGCAAACTCGACACCTGTCATATTAGGCATGTTCCAATCAACAAACATGATCTCAATATCTTCATTAAATTTATTCAGTGCATCTTCACCGTCCTTGGCCTCCACGTATTCAAAATCAGCTAACATTAGATTATTAAGTGCACGCTTTACAGCACTCCTCATAATTTTCGAATCGTCGACCACCAGTGCTCTTATTTTACTCATTACTAACTCCAGTACTTTTAGGTAAAAATATTGCTATAGATTTGACCTTGGCCGTATCCTTCACTAACCAAGTAACAAACAGTTATTCTTATTCCTTTATCGTCGGTAGGCGTCGACACTTAAATCTTTTTACCCGAAACTAAATTATTTAAGAAATTACAGGTAACTACTCAGTTGATGGTGTTGTTATATTCTTAAAGAAAGGCTCGATATCACCGATAACCCTGTAAATGAAACGTAATAGAAAAGCTACATTTCCTAATTAGAGCCGATCATGCTTCCTCGCTCATCAAAACCAACTCTTTCTTCTTCCATCCCGGCTCTGGAAGGAGTACACCCCATTCAGGAATATGTTGCAGACTCAGAATCTAATCCTGTCAAAGACTTTCCCGATATCGATGAAGAAAACGATAAAGACAATGGGGGGCATGAGGAATCACACCAAATAACTTCGGGAGGAAATGATAATGGAGAATCGGACTTCATGCACTTGATGCCGAAGAAAGATTTCCGCGATCTATTTGAACATTTTTTTGTAGTTGAACACAAAAATCTAACCTTACTCCAGTCTAAAATATTACTGGAAAGAGATCTCAACCCAAGTGAATTAATCTCTGATATTGATGCGCTCAAAATTCACGTCTTGCGCCAGCACCTTTATGACTTACAAGTAAACTTCTTTAAAAATCCTAAGGGCCAACAGTACGACATACTGTTATAGGATCCACTAACTTGCCCGTCGACTGGCATCTGAACTCAGTTCAATCGTGAATTCCGACCCTTTCTTTTGATATCCGTCATCAAAAACTTCGTATAGATCTTCAACTATTTCGCCAAGTTCTCCTATTCCCTCTTCAATCCTACTTCTATAGCGCTCGAGAGATTCATTGCTCATATCATTCTCAAGCATAATTTTCATCAACTCCAAGTATCCAGAAATTGCACTTAACGGTGACATAGCCTTGTGCATTTTATCGCAAACAATCTCCTCCTGAAGTTCTAAGGTCGTTTTAATCTGTTCGTAATTACTATTCTTTTTGTTGATATAAACAGATTGTAACTCCTCGTTAAATTTGGTTTGCAACGCATTCCCAGATTTTGATTCGGACGGTTCGTCGCTACTATCGTCGTTCGTATCCTCTATACTCATAAACCAACGTATATCTTTTTTAGTCCTAATATTATGGTACTTAACCCCGGAAAATCTTCTCTTCTTGGGAAGCTATCTCCAGAAATAATTTATTAAAAAAAATTAATATTAAAAAATATTAATTTATTCTTGGATATGTTGTACCAACGCTTTTTATTGGTACTTCATTATAAGGATATGAAAAAAACTACTCCTCTTATCTGCCAATTTAGGAGGAGATATATAAGCTCTACTAGGCTTATAGCAGGACTATTTAATAAAAGTGACACTACACTTACTTCTTATTAATATTACGGAGGACCACAGTTCTCAAATAATCAAATCCCTTGAAATGGAGGGGGTTCAGGTTGATTATCTGATAATGGAGAATCCGGGGGATGTTACCCAGGAGGTAATTGATAATAACTACTGGGATGCTGTCATTCTTTCCGAAGGTACCTCCACCTCTTCTTTTACTATATTACCCAAAGTTGTTAAACGCTTTCCGAACAGTCCTGTTATTCTGTTTACCACAAACCTCTCCAATGAAATATATAAAAATGCCGTTAATCAAGGGGCAAATGATTGTGTATCTACTTTAGAACTATACCGCCTGCCCACAATTCTCCAACGAGAGCTTTCTGTAACGAAGTCAAAATCTCAAAAAGAAATTATAACAAACTCTTCAGTCCTTCTATCCGATATCCTAAATCTTAGCACTGAAAGTGTTTTCGTTTTTGATGCCCATACACTTAAGTGCCAATACATCAATCAGACCGCGATAGATAATCTAGGATACCGTAACATTAACATTGAGAAGGTCACACCGTCAGATATTTATTCTGAATACAATAGAACATCATTTGAAAACTTAATTCAACCACTTTTAACAGAACAACGAGAATCAATTTCTCTTTGTAGCAATATTGTCCGGGGAATGGGGGTCGTTTTTCCTGCTGAAATCCACTTTAATAAAATTACCCATGATGAGAAATCGTTTATTTTAGCAATAAATAAAAATATAAGCGGATCCTGGTACAAGGTGCGCAAACTTCGAAGACAGCGAAAAATTGCAGCTAAATATCTCGCTAAACACAAACAGAAAGAAGAGTTACTAGTAAATGCCGCACATGATATGCGGACTAGTTTGCAGTCAATTATTTTATCCAATAAATTACTTTTTGATAAACAATCGGGAGACTTTCAAAGGGGATTTGGTAAATTTCAACAAGCCATTAATTTTTCGGGCAAACACCTTCTTAATTATATAAACGAATTTTTTGATCCAAGTAATGATAAGGCAACATCAAAAGATATATTATCTGACTCCTTAGAATTGGATTCATTTGGAGAAAAGCTCTATTTAGTATTTAAACCCATAGCCCAAAGAAATGAAATTGATTTTTATTACGAAACTTCCTCCCTGCAGCAGTCTTATATATCAACTAATCAAACATATGTAAAACGCATTTTAAAAAACCTACTTTCAAACGCCTTCAAATTTACGAACGATGGTAGTGTAACGCTTGATATCTCTTCAGCTACAGATCAAGAACTTGCCAACATACAAATCGACAGTGACAATGCCGTAGCATTTAGAGTTAAAGACACGGGAATTGGCATACCAGAGAATCAGTTAAATAATATCTTTGGCCGCTACCAACGAACTAAAAATTCGAAAGAAGGAACAGGGCTTGGATTAGATATTTGCCAGAAATTAACACAAAAAATAGGCGGAGTTCTCCAAGTTGAAAGTGAGGTTGGGAAGGGATCTATCTTTACGCTTTATCTGCCAGCTTATAAAAAGCTATCAGATAGCATACCAAAACAAAAAAATACAAATACTGATGAATACCGCTTCAACGGCACCAAACAACTGAAGCATAGAAACAAAACTATTCTTGTCATTGATGACAGCGAAGTCCATAATTTGGCTGTTAAAGAATATCTTTCCTATACATTTGCCAATTGTATAGCAGTAAATACCATAGAAAAAGCGCATCAGATTCTTAAAGAGAATCGCATTGATTGTATTGTTACCGATTATATTATCCGTGATACAGATTGCTTGAACTTTTTAAAACAAATAGAAAGTGATGAGCAGTTTTCTGCCATTCCCACTATTGTATATACAGGAAAAAAGCTAAGCGATGAGGAACGTGACACCTTACTTTCTAACGCAAATAGTATAGTTAAGAAAAACTATGGTAGCTATGATATATTGACAAATACCATCATTTCTTTTTTTCACAAAAAAAATTCGCCGAAATCTTTTAACTGGGAATAATTTTCTGTTCCTAACCTCTTTTCTTTCTCTATCTGTTAAAACATTCCTTTTTTTGAATCTATTTAATTTAAGAATATGTCGTCATCCCCGATAACTCCATAGCAATAGAAATCAATTAATAATTTTATCGGAGTTTCGGTATGACATCTTTTAAAAAAATAATGGCAGTAATATGCCTCTTGGCACCTTTGGTCTGTATAAGTACAAGTACGTTGGCCCAACACAAAACAAATCTTGAAGACCAAGCTAAGAACCTTCAAAATAACTTAAAGAATGATTATTTCTCTTTTGGTTTGTTATTACAAGGCAAAGCTGATTTTCAACCAAAACGAGATTACGGGCATAACGGCTTTAAGGCTTCTAAGGCACGATTTAAAATTTCGGGAGAATTCGATCATAAGTTTGGTTATAAGCTACAGGCTACAATGCTTAAAAGCCCATCAGTGTTAGATGCAAACGTTTATTTCAAACCATACTCAAACGTTCAACTCAAAGCAGGAGTGTTCAAATCTCCCTTTTCACATGAATATGCAACAGGAGCTGGTTCGATACTCTTTGCAAGTCGATCTACAGTTGTTAATCAACTGGGAACAAAGCGTCAGGTTGGAGTGCAGCTGGATACTTATACTTCGAAGAAAACATTCCGGTTTACGGGCGGTATATTCAACGGCAGTAATTTCCATTCCAATAAAAACAGCGATGATAAATTCCTATATATAGGGCGAGTTGAAAGTTACCTGGCCAATGACCACCATAATAAGGTAAAACTTGGAACAAGTATTGCCCATGAAGCAAAAGACGTAGCTGGTCACGGAAATCTATCCTCTGATTATGTGGGTAAGCAAACCTCAGTTACCGCATACACCAGCATTAAAAAGAATAAATTGCTCTTGGATGGAGAGTTTATACAAGGATGGAGAAATCCAGTTGTTGGACCGGACAGTAATCCCTACGGTTACTATGTTACGGCAGGATACTACGTAACAAGTAGCAGTCAGTTGTTAGTCCGATGGGATGCCTTTGAAGGCGATGACCTAACTCAGGATACAGAGCAGGTTTTCGTTGGCTTTAATCATAAACCCAACAGTTTTACCAAGTTAAAACTTACGTATGTGCTGCCAACAGATCATAGTATTGAATATTCTAACTTCTTTGCCGTCCTTCAGCTAGAAATTTAAAATCTATTTGGCTTAACTGATGCCCATTTTTTGGGATAAGAGCTTAATAATTACATTACTTTTTGCCCCCATCCGAAGGGCATCAGTTAGGGCCAACAAATCATACAGCCTCTCATCTTCTTTACATGCACCCGGCACCGTATGATACAAAGGATTAATAGAAATTCCCTTGTTGCTATATCCTTTCACGGGCCAGATATATGGGTCTTCAACTACAAACGCTTCACTTAGTACCGAAGCAGAAAAAGCCGTTGGCATTCCACGCATTAATCGTCCCTCGAGAGCCGGAAAAACATACTGGACACCATAAACTAAAAACTCCCGAAGGGCCTCTTTTTTTACTAATCTCTTATCATCCTCAATAAGTCCACTAATTAAAGACCGGTTTACCGATTCGCTTACCTCCGAATTGCTGATATTCAGCTGCTCAGCCACATCTTTCAGATGCCAATTCAAATCTTCTAATAAAATAATTTTCAACAGAATAACAATATCCTGTGGACGTATTCCTTTGTGCTCTTTCATAAAACAAATAAACTATCCTATAGTTAAAATAAAGCTATATAGCCTCCGATAAAGTTTAAAATTCTCCAGCTACATTTCATCTCCTTATGAATCTAAATATGTGAATATATAAAATCGCGGTCCATTTATTCCATTAGAAACTATTTCCTAATCTAGGGAAAATTGCGAAAGTATTTAGACTTTATTTAACATTTCACAAATGTGCCAAGAAGTAATAAATGAATTAGTTCCCATATATTCGAAAATATTTGTTGCGGGTAACTTTGAAAAGAGTAGGTCATTGGTATACTGACAACGAGAAGAGCAATTAAAAGATTAAAATTCACGAAAGTGTATAATAGGCGGTACAACTGCGAGAAGCAGCCTACCTACTTCCAGTATACAGCTCCAATTCGCAAACTCATATATATTACTAATAATGGGCAGGCCTACTTACCGGCAAATGCGAAAGGACTCCAAGACCAAAGGGGCTTTTAGCCAGCAACGTTGTCTTGCTCAAGCTTTTGCATATGGCCACTAAGAAAATTGAAAAGAAATGGACAAGTCTACTACTAAACTGGACCCTAACCATTAAAAAGGAGAGTTTGAATCTAACTTTGTAAGTTTCGTAAATCATGAAACAAAAAGAACTCGATCAACTCCAAGAAAAAGCGTTGGCTCAGCTTAAATCTTAAATCAGGTGAGTCATTGTTCGGCAAGGATGCAGCATTCACTCCGATGCTCAAAAACTTCATTGAGGCTGAGATGGATGCTCTACTTGGATGACAGCAACACAACTCGCTGCTGACTATAAGCCGGACACTCAAACGCCATGTCAACAACCTGACCTTCTCTACCTGGTTTTTTTGTTGGGCTTGCGCGGGGAGAGTCCTGGAGAGGCGGTGTAAGCTTCCCACTGGTCTCGTACAACTCTTTCATCCGGTAATAACTTCAGGGGAATAGCCATCGCCGGGAGTCCTTGGAGACATCAGTTAAATGATTGGCTAACTTTAATAATCCTAAGTTTAGATTATTTTGTCTTGAGTAATCATGGTGATTCTGGGTTTAGTAGTTAGGTTTTGGAAACTCTAATCTAAATAAACTGTAAGATTTCATCGTAACTACTTCATATTATTGTTCACTTTATCTGATATTAACCATGATTAATATTTTCTTCTGCTGGAAAATGAACCCTATAGGTGGTACCATTTTCGCCATCAACCTCAATTTCACCCTGCAGCTGTTTTGTTAATGTATTTATCAATTTAAGACCAAGGGATGATTGTTCCCCGTTTAATATTTTTTGCGAAATACCCAGTCCATTATCACTAATTTCCAAGACAATCGTTTCATTTTCGTGAATTAATGAAATAGAGATATGTCCTTTCTTGGTATGTGGAAAAGCATGCTTTATAGCATTCGTAACTATTTCATTAATAAGTTGCCCACAGTAAATAGCCTTATCAAGACTTAACTTGACTGATTCAGTTTTAAAATCTATATCAATCTGCGTGTCAGACTCTTCAAATGTTGTGTTTATCTTATTAACAAGATTCTCCAAATAAACATCCAGCTCTAAATAGGAAAATGAGTCCATTTGATACAAGTGTTCGTGTACCATCGCCATGCTATAAATTCGTGATCGGCTATCTTTAAGTTGCTTGATAGCTATTTCATTTTCTGCCTGATGGATTTGTAGTTCCAATAAGCTCGTAATAAGCGCTAGATTATTTTTAACTCGATGATGGATTTCCTGTAATAAAAATTTCTTTTCTTCTATAGAATTTCTAAGCTGATCTTCTGCCTCTTTTACTTTTAAGAGGTTAATATACATTTCAAAAACGGCTTCTATTTCATCATCAACTATAACTGGAACAGTATGGATTATGACCGGTACTTCGGTCCCATCTTTATGCTTTCGAATAGTTTCTTTGCTAACTAATTCTCCATTGAATGCTTGACGACTTAAATCTTTGGCATTATCCTTAAATTCTTCTGATACAAGTAAGTCATCAATCTTATTACCAACTAATTCTTCAGAAACATATCCAAAAATGCTTGTAAAAATATTGTTGACATCAATTACTTTTTTTTCCTCATCTAAAACAACGATTCCAACGGGTACATGTTCAAAAAGCTGTTGAAAGAACTTAGTATTTTTCTTCATCAAGCTTTCTGATCTTTCTCGTTCTATAACTCTGCCCAGCTGGTGACCAATAGTTTCCATTTTCTTAAGCAGTACAGAACCCTGGGAAACTATTTGATCTGAAAAAAACTCAAGCACCCCTACAACCTTATCTCGAATTAATATCGGCAATCCAAAACAGGCCCGAATATTTAAGTCAATATCAGGCATTCGGTGCACAAAACCTGGATTCTCATGGGCATTTGCGTACCATTGTGGTTCGCCCGAGTCAATAACTTCTCCGACCATTCCCATTCCAGGGTTAAAAGATGTTTCCATCATCATCCTTTTAAAGGATTGGAATTTATCTTCATTTTCGATGTACCAAATATCAGTCGGATAAAATTCCTGGGATTCATCATCAGCTAAACAATAGACGTGACCGACATCCCAACACATATATTCGCAGATGACCCGGACACTTTCGTCCAATGTCTGGGTTAAGTTTATATTTTGATTGGCTATCGTCGTTAACTTATTAAGCAGCTTTATAAAACCTTCCTCCCTTTCTACCCTTTTTTGCATCTCCTTGAACTTGCTAACGTCGCGGATAATCGCAATGGTATTCCGTTCCATCCCTTCATCAAGAGGCTCCAGCTTAATATCAACAGGAACCCGAGATCCGTTTTTATGTTTAGCATATAATTCTAAACCGCATCTCATAGAACGCTTATGGGAATTTTGTTGATACTGCTTACGTAATTTAACGAGGTCTTTTTTTTGAGATTCAGGTATTAAATATTCGACCGGTTGGCCTAACAGTTCCTTCTTCTTATACCCCACTATTTCGGTGAGTTGAGAGTTTAGATGTTGGATAATTCCATCCTCTCCAATAATTAAAATACCATCCGAAGCGGCCTGCAATAGTCGCTCAAATCGATTCCTGCTTCTTGATATCTCTAGTTCTATACCACTTTTTCTTTCAGGAAGGTGCTCTTTTATACGAAGAATATTATTTATTTTACTCACAACAAGTCCCAGTATTTTTCAGTGCCTATATTATAACGTCTCTGATCTCATTTTTTTAAAAATCATTTAATAACCCTGGCAACTAACCCATATTTAGTTATCGGTGTTACGCACTATTTCTTAAAATTTTTCCGGAATATTTATTCAGTTAGTTTCTTCATTGGAAGTAGTGAATTTTCTCTTTTTTCAAACGGTCAACTTTCAGGGAAGCCTACGACTACCCAAAACCCAACAATGAATAGCAACCAACTGACAGTACGCCCACCCTAAGTGGTCATCTCCACCTTCATACCCCCGTTATTTTTCAGGAAGAACAAGCCTATGCTCCTTCCCAATATATTTCTCTGAAAGGTAGATCTATCGATCCTAATTAGTTCACCTAGGTGCCTAAGTTTAAGACTCTACTTTTTTAAACAAAGGTAATCGTCCTAAAGGTACATCGATTTTAACTGTGGTCGGTCCATGATATGTATTCCCATTTTCTGCTTCCCAAGTACCTTGGGGAATGACGATTGTTCTTTCTCGTTGTCCCTTTCGAACTACAGGAGCAACCATTATCTGTGAGCCTAACATAAATTGATCGTTAATTGTAGCATAACCTTGATTGGGATAGGTATAAGCCATTGGACGCACAATAGGCTCACCAGTTTGTGCAGACTTCTCTGCCAATGCTAAAATGGTATCCCCCATTTGGGCATGAAGGGTCGCCATTCGTTTTACCCGCTGTTGATTCTCTTTGGATAAAACTCTCCAGGGAGCAACCGAAAATTGCATCATGGGCATCAGAGCATGTACTTGAGCCGAACGGACAATTAGTTCTTCATCAATTTTTGACTCATCTAGGAAAGAAGTAAATTCTCCACCTCCAATCATATCAGGACAGGTAAATGCGTATCCCATCAGACCCTGAGCTATAATACCAGGAATTAACTTCCTCATATCTTCCCAACTATGACTTTTATCTCTCAAGCGTTGTGCTAATGGATACCCACCCATCTTCCATGACGCACGATATTCATTTAACGGATAATCCAACCCGATTTCTGCAAAAAAGCGAGTGTGGTCATTAGGGAGTGAAGGTTTATGGGATATTAATTTGCCTTGGTAATGGTGGGTATCTCCACCATCAAATTTAAATCCATCAACCCCATATTCATCAACTAGATAATCAAGCTTATTTTTAAACCATGACCGGGTATCGGGGTTACTCAGGTCTAAAGAAGCACTGACGCCATTCCACCATCGAATCATTGCCGGTTCCTTATCTTTATTTTTCAGCAACATATCTTTTTCAGCTAAATTGCGATAGACCCGAGAGTCTGGACTAACCAATGGAACTACCCACAACATCACTTTAAAACCCATGCTGTGGAGTTCATCCATCATTTTTTGAGGGTTCGGAAAGCGCTCTTTAGAAAACTCCCAAACACCATAATCTTCCTGCCAATTATCATCAATCATAATTACGCCGGGTGGGTATCCCTGATCAATAATACTACGGGCATATTCCAAGACGTCCTTCTGGTTTTGATCATACATTAACTCAATCCACGTATTGTATTGTGGGGCAGTAAACATAAGTTCTTCGGGCGACTGACCCTGGGGCGGGAAAAAATGTCTTATACTATACTGAAACGCCTTTCGAAGACTAGATTTCTGCTGACCAGCCTTTATTTCCCCATACTTACTTGTAACCATAATAGACCCTTCATCGAAACGGTAAGCTATAGGTTTTTCCGACCAAATATACCTACCATGATTAGATACCAGCAGAGGTTGCGCTTGATTTCCATAGTTATTTCCCAACAAATCGCGTTCAAGTGAGGTAGAAGAGGAATATGGCATTAAATGACTATCTGAACTTACACCTCCCCACCAATATTCATCCTTTTCTATTTCTAATGTGAGGGTATCCTGAGCTTGAACCCCTACAAAAGAGCCACTGAGAATCAGACAAATAAGAAACACTCTTACAATTGTTCTAATCACTAATCTAAATAACCTTGAATTTAAAATTTTCCGTTGGGATCGAATATCTGTTCATTCTCCATCCACTTACCACTCGTAAAATCAGGAAAATCAACTGGTGTACCGCCTTTGGCAATTGATTCCTCTGATAAAGGAGCTATCACACTCCATGTTGCAGCATCATATACATCTTGTGGAGTTGGCATTTTATTCTTGATTGATTCGACGAAAGCATTTCTGACAAAATAGTCCATTCCCCCATGTCCAGCCCCCTCTGCTTCATGCTCATGGCGCTTCCATAGTTCAGCGTCAAACTCTTTACGATATTTCTGAAAGTCTTCCCACTCATGTTGATTACTTCTCCCACGAACATGAACAGCATCTCTTTCCATCTGCCAAAGTCCATTCGTACCCTGTGCTCTGAAACCCAATGAATAGGGTCGAGGCAATGTAGTATCAAACGTTATTAAAATAGTTTCGTCATTAGCTGTTGTGATAGTCGTCGTTACGATATCTCCTGTCTTCCAGTCTATCTCCTCGTTTGGATGATTCTGCCCACCATAATGCTCAATATGATTCTCCAGTCCTTCTGCTTTCGTAGCATTAGAAGTTAACTTTACGAATCGGTTTCCCCGGTTTATATCCAACCAATGTGCTACAGGTCCAACACCGTGTGTGGGATAGTGATCCCCATTTCTCTTGATGTAGTGTTCAGTTCTCCAACTAGAAACACTACCTGTACCAGAACCAAATTCGAGATCATCATTAAACAAATATGGCGTGAGCGAATGCTGATAACCGCACCTTGCATGTATCATTTCGCCAAAGATACCATCGCGGACCATGTTCAACACCGCCATTACATCACGTCTATAGCAAACATTTTCCAGCATCATACAAGGCATCCCCGTGCGTTCTGAGGTTTCTACTAGTTCCCAGCAATCCTCTACAGTTAGAGCTGCCGGGACTTCTACCCCCGCATACTTCCCATTCTCCATAGCGGCTACTGCTTGCCTCTTATGGTATACCCACGGAGACGAAATAATAACGCCATCAAGATCTTCTCGTTGGCAAAGCTTGATATAGTCCTCCTCACTTGAATATGCATCTGGTCGATCTTGTCCAGCCTTTTCTACAATATCCAGTGCTCGTTTTAGATTTTCCGTCTTAGGGTCTAAAATAGCTTTTACTACAACATCATCCCTATTCAGCATACCTTCCAAATGGCTAGTACCTCGAGAACCCACTCCCAAAAATCCCAACGTAACCGTCCGGTCATCACTTCCAGTTAACACCGAATAAGGTGCTATAGAAAGTCCCAATCCTGTTAATGCAGATGTTTTGAGAAAATCTTTTCGGTTAATTTCTTTATCCATAACCTCTATATTTTTGCCAGATTATTCTGTGATAAAACATTAAGCTCAAAATTTTGCTCCTTTCGTCCCAAATTACTGACTAGACTGCCTGTTTAGTTGCATGAGAATATACATCTATTGTCCTCTGAATCTTATGAAGTACAATTTGGCGGGGATCATTTTCTAATTCACTCTGCTTAATTGCTCGATATTGATTCGGTAAAAACTGACTCAACAAAGGCAAAGGAATATCATGCTTTTCAAGATTTTCAAATAACTTTTTTACAGCCTGTTTTACTTCGGGATTCGACCAATAATATCTTGACCGATCGCTATAGCTATACTTTCGCAAAAATTTCAACCTTTCTTCGTCACCATCATAATGATCCTTCCATGATTCGGGATTATTGACCATTACTTGATCCAATACCTCTTGTAAATTTGATAACTCTACTGATGGTGTTGAAGAGAATAATTCCTTTTCGATAAGTGATAAGGCAAAAATTGCTTCTCTAAAAGAAAAGGTGAGCCAAGGTCCTACCTTTAAAATTGCAAAACCATCCGTAACCAGCTTTCTCAAATTATTTTCAGCCTGATAGTCAGTTGAATGGGCCTCAAATATCATTGTATCACGGTTTTTAATAAAAGAAGAAAGGTCAACCGCCTTTTGGGGATCATATTCTACAATGTCACTATTCCCGAACTCTACTCCTGGTTGTACAACTTGAGCAATAACACGATCCCACGCATCTTCAAGTCCCTTTTCCTGAAATGCTCTCTTAGTTATTTCAATAGTTGCCTTTGCTGAATCAACACTCGTAACCTGAATATCATGTATTGACCCCTCGGCCCCTCCTGGAATTGGCACTTCCGTTCCTATTACATAAACAGGTTGTACAGAATCTGATACTTTTTTTTCGTAAGTCTCTTCCGCAACTTTGCATAATTCCGCTGCACGGCTAGCTACAATCTCATCTTTCATGGGCACACCTAGATCAACATCATCATCGGCACAGGGCATACTTGTATCCAGATGAATTTTCTTAAATCCAGCTTCGACGTAGGAACGAATTAATTCTTTTGATTTCTCCATTGCTTGAGCAGCAGGCTCTCCCTTCCAAGGATTGGGGCCCAGATGATCCCCACCTAGAATCAGTTTATCCTCAGGGAACCCCACATCGTCACTCAAATGTGATATAAAGTCAACAAAATCCGCAGGCGTACGTCCAGTATAACCTCCATACTGATTAACCTGATTCACTGTAGGTTCGATAAGTAGGAAACTATTATCCTCCTTCGCCTGTAATAAAGAAGCTTTAAGGACATAGCTATTTGACGAACAAACGGAATAAATCCCGATTGAAGACTCACGGTGCTTATGACGTACTAAATCTAGAAGATAATTTTTCATCGCTATAGTTTAGACTTGCAATAATTCGAAATAAAATGAGCAATATGGAAATGTCTTCATACATGTGGAGTAGGACTTAGTGTTAAACTGCCATCTTTGTTGGGTTCCACTCTTGTAGCCCACTCCACAGGATACAGTTGGCCCTTCACGTTAATCTCGGCATATAGTCGTAATCCCTTCCAGCTCATACCTCTGGGCAACATCATTCTGACTTGCCTGACACCACTTGGATTGGGGTAGCCCGGATCTACATACCCACTCTCTAACACTTCACCTTTTTCAGTCTTTAATGTTAATTTCAAACTACCCGGTATACCCGATATTCCATCATTAACGAGACCAAAAATTAGGCCAGGATGTCCTTTTCTTTCAAAACTCCAGACCCAGGAAGGGCGAATCCTGTACCCAACTTTCCTAGCTATAGTATCGATGGTATCGGGATACTTTTCATAGTATCTGAGTATTTTATCAGCGGCTATGGCCTGCCAATTCCAAAGTGAATAATAGTTAGCTCCGACATCCATAACATGATGGATCTCATTATCGGTATGAGTTTGGCCATCAGACAGCTGAATATTTTGCTGTTTTCCATCTGACATACCCACTTCCAGTGTGGCTCCAATCCAGGGAGAGCGATTGCTGAGAGCTGCAATCTGCTGGTTTTCAATAAAAATGGTATCTGAACGAAGCCAATTATTGGTTCTGAGTGTCTCTCTTAGAATAGTATCATTGCCCACATTGCTGAAATCAGGCTGTGTATTCGTGGTCAAAGGGACATGGTCCCAACATGACAGCTGATGTTGAAACATCTTGGTAAACGTTTGCTCTGCAACAACGGAATCAGGAAAAGGATTGCCTTCAAATGGCCAAGTATGACCTTCGCCCCAAAAACCATACATAAAAGTATCCATATATTCGATTTGGGGGTGCCCGTTATATTTCAAAGCCATTAGCTCATTAAATTCTCTAAATGCTTTCTGAAAAGCCGGGTGATCGTATCGTGGCTCATAATGTACCTTTCCTTTCAACCCGATCTGATCAGTTGTCCCCAGTTTAACCTTTGGTACTTTTTCTGCTACAAAGTCGGGAATAGCCATACCGGGTATTTCCGGATTACTAAGCATAACCCGGAATGCTATCTTTTTGTTATATTTCTCAGCCATCTCAAAAGCCAGTTGCCACTCTTTTGATGGATTTAACTCACCAGGTTTGTCCTGCAGATCTTTCCAATTAACTCTCAGGTAAAGTTTTTGTCCAAGAGGTATCTTGGCTAACTTTTCAATTGACTGTGATAAGGATTCCCCGTCAACGGATGGCGGGCCTGCTTCATCCACAACATAGGTCACCAGTCCCATTCCAAAGTTATCCAAAACACGATCAGAAGGCACTGTGGTCATCACCACATCCCATCCCGGTACTACTTCTACAGGGAAAGGACCTTGATAAAGACGATCGTCAATTTCCGGACCATTACAATCAGGTTGAGAAGTATGATCCCTGAAACCTCGAATTCCCATAGTAGACGCTAGTCCCGTCATGCCTACAGATTTGATAAATTTTTTTCTGTCCATAGAAAAGGCCCTTTATTCTACTTTTAATACCATTGTATCTTTCCCACGCTCCTCATTTGAAGAGGTATAACTAGCTGTTAACAAATATAATCCTGTCTCAATATTTTTCGGGGCTGTAATAATCTTCAAAACGCCTTCAAGACCTGGATACACCCAACAATGCTCGCATGAACCTTGGCTTATGATATACGCAACCATTTTTGCAGCTTCTTCTTCAGAATATTCAGAATTGGCGGGCATTGTCATGCTACCCCATTCGCCTTCAGATCCTTTTCTAATACTATTTATGAGGTCTTGCTTATTTCTTTTTCCGTTACTGTATGAACTAGCAATTTCTGTAAATGAAGGCCCTGAAATACTGTTCTCGTCGGCATGGCAACTAAAACAACTTCCCTGCCCCATTAAGGTTAAACCTGATTGGTTTGCTAACCTTGTCTTCTCTTTTTGATGAGTTATATCGGAAGAATCAGTAGCATTAGGAAAAAAACTAACACTCAGAAATACCTGTTTGGGATCAATCTCTCCATACCTTGAATTCCCATCGACCGGACTACGAACTTGAATCCCGTATCGTACTTGCGCCCCCCAAGAAACAGTTTCATTGTTATCAGCAAGCGATAGCTCTACAGAAGGTTCTACTTTAAAACTGGCTCCGCCCTTTCCACTTGATATTTCATACTGGTAAAAAAACATGACCCCTAAAGTGGAAATGACCATTGTTATCAGAGTTTTCATATACTACTAGGCTTGATCTATTTCCCTGGCTACCCGGTTAGCTGAATTCGTTGCAGCCTCCATACCCCAACTTCGGTTGTCGGCATAACCACCCGCAAAATAAATTCTTCCATGAGGCTTAATAAGGTGGGGCCAAAATTTTGATAGCTCCCCCCATAGGAAAACCTCCCCTTTCACATCCAGGAGTAAACTGATCTGCAGACCAATCTTTCACCAAAGCCTGCTCTATGTCGATATTCGACCTATCACCCGGATAATGCTCTTTGAAGACTTCAAGCGCTCGGAGAGGATTCGTGCCAGCAGAAGCCTTAGCCATCAATACAGCTCTGGGAGTATCCACTTCTTCGGCTACCTGCCAAATAGTGCGCAAGTGAGGATGGTTAAAGGTTAGATTAATGCTGATGTTATCTTTCTTCCAAAACTCTGTCCGTGCCTGAAATACAATTCTCGACTTCTGCTCATAAGTAATCTCATTGATAATAAATTTCTTTTCAGGAGGTAGTTCTGGGGTAATAGCAATATTTCGCAATGCGGATACAGGCAGGCAATTAGCTAAATAATCAGCAGACATTTTTTTCTCTTCTCCAAACTCTCTATACAGAACGGTAACACCAGTATCACCATGTTCTATACCCAGTATTTTACAACCCAGCTTTACCCTTGTACCCAATCGCTCAGCAAATTCCTTAGGTAAAATATCATTACCCCCTTCAATTCGATAAAGATCATACTCTCCCCAATACCCTCTTTTATTCTTGATATAAGATTGCCATAATTTATAGAGTGCCGAGGTATTACCCCCACCCAACACTTGGAGAGCAGCCTTAGACGCTCCTTCTTTTTTATAAATCTCTGAAATCGGGACTTCATCCAAATGGTCATATCCGATTCCAAAAGGCTGATATTCATCGTTAAATTTTTCAAGATAGGGCCCCAGATAGAGTCGTTCTAAATCTGTTCGTAAATTTTGAAAGGAACGAGATGATAGAAAGTGAGATTCTTTCTCGTTAAGTCCACCTAGTTTTTTAAGTTGTCTTTCACGTCTTTTTTGCAGATCTGCCTTTGTAAGCCATTCATCGCCCTCTCTTGTCATCCTATTTTTTCGGTGCAAATATGGAAGAACTGGAATATCAAACTCTTCAATATATTTCCAATAGTTCTCATATCCTGGTTTTGTTATGTTTTCGGCTCCATAATCAGCATACAATCCGCCTGCTAATCCATCATGTACTGTTTGCACTGTGCCCCCATATCGACCAGCAGCTTCCAGTACTTCAACTTCATGCCCCATCCTCTTTAGCTCATATGCACAACATAAACCCGCAATACCCGCACCGGCTACGATAATCTTCTTTTTTGTAGATGGATTTGAAGTAGATCCATTGCTCTTTTCTATCATATCAAAAGGCATTGCTGACAGACCAATACCAGCTAACGAACTTTTTTTGATAAAGCTCCTTCTGTCCATAACCAAGGGGATTATAAACTTGAACTCATTCTTGTGGTTTCGCCACTATCATCAGATGATCAGAAAAACTCGTTTCCAGGCTTGCACCTGATCCTTCAACAGTACCCATCTGCTTGCCTGTTTCGTAATTAGCAAGTTCATAACTGGTATCTGCTTTTAGGCCGCGCAGTTCTACCTTCCCCTCAAAAGAATCCGCATAAAATGCATAGAAAAGCTTTCCATTTCTCTCAATGGCATGAGCTTCTGGACGGTCAAACCCAATATCATATAGCTCACCTCTATACTCCCCCTTGGGAAGCATATAATTTTTATAAATACCCATCCATTTTTTGATAAGGGCTTCTTTTTCGTCCGTCAACAAAAACTCATTATCTGGATCTGCTGACTTTGGCCAGGTAAATTTAGACCCAATAACTCCTCCTATACCCACTGTAGAAGCGAAATCACTCTGATCATCACTCAACTCGACATGATCACCGTAATATGCCGCACTCTCTCCCATCAAGGCTTTATATGTTTTCCCTTTGTGTCGTATTTGCCATGAATCCAGCGGATCGGATGAAACCGGCTGGTTCATGTAGGGCATAATAAACGAAGAACCAGAGGTGCCACAGGGACAAATCTCTACCACAGCGTCAGATTTTATATTTTTAGCCGTTTTATAAATTTCTTTGTAAAAGTCAGGCAACTCTTCAACAGACTCCTCGGGATATTTTTGTGCTTCGCTGTGACTATAATCGGGCGGTACCTGGTTTAAATGTTGACCATCAATTTTGAGGCCATCATAACCCCATTCTTCCATAAACTTTTGAACAAGCTGTTTGTGGTATTCTTTTGTTGTTTTCAGGGCTGGATTCAGATAGTGACTATCCCACCAGGTTATTTTTTGGTAATTCCCTTGTTTATTGATTAAGAGCATATTCGATTCATTTTCATGAACTCTGGATCCTGGATCTGCTGCCAAGGGTGCCCACCACAACTTTGCTTTCAAATCATATTCATGTACCTCATCCACAAATTGCTTCATGGTAGTCTTGTTAAACTTGGCATTCGTTTGCCAATCTCCTTCAGCAATTTGCCATCCATCGTCCAATACTGCCCATTCGAAGCCAAGTTCCTTAACCTTTGGGAGAGTATTTATAACCTTATCAAGGGTAAAGTCACGGCCATAACCCCAAGCACACCAAATGGGCTCGTAGGCCGTTTCTGTTGGTTCTGCAAACTCAATCCCCTTCGAATCGAGGACCTTTCTATATTTCCTGATTGATGTATAGTAATCACCTTTATGGGAAGTAAGAAAAGTTTCAAAAGTAGATACACTATCTTTCGGCTGTATCGAGTGGGGATATTTTAACGTCGAAACACTATCAGTAGCAAAAGAAACCGATAATTTGATTCCCTTATTTTTGGAAGTTGTTTTTACAGGCAAAGAAATAAGCTGGGGTTCTGTTTCTACATGCCCCACTGCCAAGCCAGCATCTGACCTCCATAGATCAACAACGGGAGTACCACCTCCATAATCAGTGGCATTCATTCCTTGGTAATTTTGTTGCTCAAAATTCTGCCCGACAGGTAATACCCAGTCTTTACGCGATGGATAGGAAGCACTTTGAAACGACCAGAAACTTTTTTCTGACAAGGACTTATCCAAAGGTTGTAAGACATATTGATTGTTTTTCCAGCCCCCTAAGGTCAGAACTTGTCCTCCGTTATTTACATACTCTACACGGGTGGTTATCAGGTTTGGAATACTGTCATATGCTGTCGCTATAACTTTTTTCTGTATTTTGTACTTCGGATTAGTTGTGTTACCAGTTACGATAAGACGGTTGCCAGTTCCTAAATCATTACTAATTGATGTCAAACGGTAATCTTTGAGCTCAAAGTCACGCAAGACCTCACCATTTATAGTTATCGTTTCTGAAGGCTGATACCCATCCAAAAGCAACGCTTTTTTAGCGTCTTCGAAATCGACCTTAGTATGCAACAGCTCATCAAACGTTAAGGTAACCTTACCACTTGTAATCTGAGGTTGCTGTTTATTTACACAGCTGGAAAAACAAAATATTACAGTGATTGCTATTAAAAGACGCATGTCCACTAGTGGCGTTTTCATATTAATTAATTATTTTCTTTGCATTACTTTGATAAATCTTCTTCAACACCTTGTCATTAAGGTTAAAGCCATTTAAGCTCCAGTGATATCCAAACATCTCATGCCGGTAGAAATGCTCATCCATCGTTTCTAATACTCTGAATGTTACGTCATACATACTGCCTCCAGTACCCATATCTGTTCCATAAACAATCTTATCCTGGTGTTCTGTAATAAACTCTTTGACATGGCGAGGAATTTGTGATAATTCAGCATATCGTGCTGAAACATCAGCATAGAGGTTTGGATACTTCTCAAGCATACTGCCAATAATCTTTAAATCATATGAACTATTCCCCAGATGGGCAGCAATAAATGTTGTATTGGGATGCTTCTTGACCGCATTTTCTAAGGTTTTAAGCATTGCACTGTGGCCAAGAATTCCTTCTTTATTATCAAGTCGCCAATTTACTGCGTTCATTAATCCATCATTGGTAGAATCCATGTCCATATAAAACCAATAGGGTTCAGCTACATGAACATTAATGGGCATATTTAATTCACCTGCCCGTTCCAGTACGGGAGCCAACCTTTTGTCATCGATATGCATACCTAAAGCTTGCTTAGGATGCGAATAAACCAATCCTTCGCCTTTATCACCTAATTCTCCAATTCCTGTTGCACCCATTTTATGCAATCGCTCAAGCTCTTGTATAGCCTTTTCTGCAAATCCTGGTTGTTTATATCCCGAATAATCAATGCCACACCATACTTCAAAGTAATTTCCATACTGAGAATAAACTGAGTACAGTGAGTCGTACTTAGCACCGGTAGCTTTGGTAAGCAGTATTGTTTTATCAATATCATTCTTCTTCATCGTCTCAACCCATGCTTTAATATCCGTTTCTGATTGAGGGTAAGCATGAGAATGCATATCAATGGTTGAAAACTTTGGCTTATCAGCCTTGTAATCATGAACTTTATATAAAGATTCGGGCCGATAATTTTTTAGCAATAAGGACTCTGCTGGTGGATCTCCAGAAGAATCTTGTGCCAAACAAATTCCATTCAAAAGAATGAAAACCGAAATAAAAAAACTGATTTTTTTCATAATGCTAATTCTTCTCTATTTAAACCGAACTCTTCCATTGCCAATTTTATCATTCTTTCTCTATTCAAAAATGCTTCAGTTCCTCCAGAACCTGTGGTAGAAAGTGCCCCTGCCAAATTTCCGAATCTTGCGCATTCCTCAACTGAATCTCCCAATATAAACCTACTTATGAAACCTGCATTGAAACTATCACCCGCACCAATCGCGTCGACTATATGATTATTTTCAAATGGTTCTACCATTTTAACCTCCCCATCCTTACAGAAAGCAGATCCGTTAGCCCCCAGCTTAGCAACTACCACATTAGCCATCTCGCTAATTTCCTTTAGTGCAGATTTCCAATCAGTTAAGCCTGCTAATGACTTTAACTCAGCTTCATTCGGAAGGAATACATCTACATGGGGCAATATCTTATCTAACTGAATTTCCCACTTTTCGCTAGGATCCCACTGCGGATCAAAGGATGTCGTTAACCCCATATTTTTTGCTCTTTCCATTAGAATATGGAGATCTTTTGCAATATTTGGTTGTAAAAAAAATGAAGAGAAGTGTAGGTGTTTGGCTTCTTTTAAATGAGTATCAGTTATATCGTCAATCTCAAGGTGCTTCATCGCACCTTGATGAGTAACCATAGCACGTTCATTACCATAATTTAACGCTACTGTTACCCCCGTTGTTAATTTTGGATCTTGAATTACAAAATTCGTATCAACATTCATCTGATCCAATGATCTAAGTACTTTCTGACCAAATGAGTCCTCCCCAATCTTACCTAGAAAACTTACCTGCGGGCCAAGACTGGATAAATTACTAGCAAATATTGCCGAAGAGCTACCCAATGTGTTTGTAAGACTGTTTGCAAGTTTCTCTTTCCCAATTTCCGGGAATCCATCAATCTCATTGAGAATTAAATCAACGTTTAACTCCCCTACGACAAGTACATCCGATTTTCCTTGCTGCATTCGATTCGACACTTATTAATTCTGAAAATTATTAGCTTAATTTTAAATACCCGGGGTTTACTTCCCCCGGGTATTTAATCTCAAATCCTTATTAGCTAGATAATTAATAACCTGGATTTTGAGATAAATCTGGATTAACATCGATCTCAGATTGTGGGATAGGAAAGATTAAGTTGTGTTCCTGAATCTGGCCTCCATGTCCATTAGGTTGATCTTGCATTACTTCCAGGGCACGACCAGTTCTCACCAAGTCCCACCAACGGTGTCCTTCAAGAGCTAGTTCAACACGACGCTCGTGATAAACTGCTTCACGGAACTCTGATTGGCTCAAACCTGCTTGCAATTCATTTAGCCCAACCCTTTCTCTAACCTGATCGACGTATTGTTTTGCTTTTGAGGTTTCACCCATTTCATTGAGAGCCTCTGCATAATTCAGAAGTACCTCGGAATATCGCATTACACGATAATTTACCGGTGAATCACTTCCTGAACCGATAAATCCATCTCTTTTAATGAGATACTTTCGTGTATTATATCCTGTTGATGACCAAGCAGGATCATATTGCTTACCTCCTTGGATAGTAGAGCCCTGCATTAGCACCGTAGTCTCTAGTCTAGGATCACCACTTTCAAATTCATCAACCAAATCTTGGGTAGGCATATCAAAACCCCAACCTTCGAGACCTGCAACACCGGAATTTCTCGGAGCTATACTAATGTGTTGTATTGTTCCATCACTAGCATTACCCCAAGCTCCATTTGGGCCACCTTTCATAAACTGAACTTCAAATACTGACTCCTTACTATTTTCATATTCTTCTTTAAAGTTATCAGCATAGCTATCCAGCAATTCATATACCCCTGAGTCAATTACCTTTTTGGAGTATTCTGCTGCTTTGTCCCAATTTTTTTGCCACATATACACTTTAGCAAGCATCGCGTTGGCTGCCCCCTTCGTAATACGGCCTTGGTTAGAACCCGCATATGTCTCTGGCAAAGCTGATGCCGCCTCACTCATATCCTTTATGATTTGATTGTAGACTTCACTTTTGGCAGTACGTTGGACTTTTAGATCTCCTAATTTTTGTGGCTTTGTTATTAAAGGCACATCACCAAACAATCTTACTAACCAAAAGTAATAGAATCCTCGTAAGAATTTTGCTTCTCCTATTAATCTACCTTGTAGATTACTATCCATATCAATATTCGGTATCTCTTTCAAAGCGATATTTGCCCTATAGATACCGGTATAACTGTCTGCCCAACTATCAGCTAATAGGGAGTTTGTAGAATTTATATCAAACAGGTCGAACTCCCACCAAGCAGGTCCATCAGACTTACCCCCATCACCCTTATAAGCATCATCAGAAGCAATATCTCCAATGGACCAATAACTGTTCTTGAATAGGCCGCCATATTGGAGCGGATCATAAGCTGCATTTACTGCTGCTACGGCATCGTCTGAATTTTTGTAAAAGTTAGCTGCCGTTACCTCATTAGGAGAATTCTTTGTCAATATCTCATCACTACACCCGGCAATTAAAACGAGAGCTAGCAATGTTAATCCTTTAATAAACTTCATAACTTTTGACTTTTTAAATTTATAACTAGGAGACTTCATTATTTAAAACCCAATATTTAACCCAACATTAAATGTTCGAGGTACTGGATAGTTACCCATGTCAATACCGTAGTTAAGATTATTATTGTCGACCTTACCTAACTCTGGGTCAAAACCATTGTAATCAGTGATAGTAAATAAGTTACGTCCGCTTACGTAAACTCTGACTTTCCTTGCTCCAAACTTATTTAACAACGAATTGGGCAGATTATAACCAATCTGAACATTTTTAAGTCGTAAATAAGATCCGTCCTCAACATATCGATCTGAAATACGGGCATTATTGTTCGGATCATTCCAAGTAAGACGAGGCATACTATTGCTTGTGCCTTCACCTGTCCATCGATCTAAAACACCAGCCATTTTATTCCCAACATGAGAACCATTGAGCAAGCGATAACCCACAGTGTTCATAAGTTCATTGCCGTAGACTCCACTTATCAACAACTTCAGGTCAAAGTTTTTGTAGGAGACACCAGCATTAAACCCATATTGGAAATCGGGAATCGGACTTCCAATGTATGTTCGATCGTCATCATTTATTACCCCATCGTCATTAACATCAACAAACCGAATATCACCGGGTTCCGCTCCTGGTTGAGTAGCATGATTACTAATGTCCTGCTGATTCTGAAACAGACCATTTGTCTTGTAACCATAAAACTCACCAATAGAGCGCCCTTTTTGTGTTCTCGTCAAACGAACAGATTCTCGATATAAAATGGGAGATGAAATGGGGAGACCGCCTCCAAGAGACAGTACTTTATTTTTCGCAGTAGAGAAATTACCTCCAACATTGTAAGAAAGGTCTCCAACAGAATCTTGATATTTAAGTGATAACTCGAAGCCTTTGTTTTCCACCTTACCAGCATTCTGATAGGGTGCTTCGGTAATTCCTGCACTACTTGGAATCGGGACAGGCACCAACATATCGGAAGTAGTTTTTACATAATAGTCAGCCGATAAGTTGACCTTATCTTCAAACAGTCCGATATCTACCCCTACATTTGTTTGTGTAGTTGTTTCCCACTTTACCTCCTCGTTGGGAACACTCGTTGGAGCTACTCCTGGGACTATACCCCCACCAAGCACATAATATTGTGACAAGTTCAAACGAGTCGCATAATTATAATTACCGATCTGCGAGTTGCCTGACTTCCCCCAGCTAAATCGAAACTTCAAATTGCTTAGGAAACCAACATCTGATAAAAACTCTTCTTCAGAAGCTCTCCATCCCAGTGAAAAAGAAGGGAAAGTACCATATCGATGCCCTTCTCCAAACTTAGAAGATCCATCAACTCGTACATTACCTGTAAACAGATATTTGTTTTTGTATGAGTAATTTACACGTCCAAAATAACCAATCATTGATTGTTCTTCCGCATATTCAGATAGGCTATTTATCTGATCAGCTGCACTCAAGACCGTTACATCCTCATTAATAAAACCTTGGGCAGATGCATCAATAGACTCATATCGAGATTCATTAATGGAAAAACCACCCAGTAACTCTACATCATGATATTCACCAAAGGTATCTAAATAGTTAACAGTTGTTTGGCTAGTCCAACCAAAACTGTTACTGCTTCCCCTGTAAAGCTGTGCAATTGCGTTAGAAGTAATACCCCATCTATATGTAGGTTGAAATTCGTAATAATTACCGTCGGTGTAATCTATACCAAATTCAGACCTGATAGTAAGATTATTGAGAGGATTAACCTCAATATATGCCCGGTTTGAAACATTAGAAGACTCATCATCAACATCATTAATAGTTGCCATTCCAACCGGATTAGGCCCTTGACTACTTCCTTCGAAATCTCCCTGCGGACCAGCAAATGTTCCATCCCTATAAACAGGTACTGTTGGCGACATTTCCAGTGCCCCAACAATACGATTATCACTAGCAAATGGATAATCTTCTGGTATCGAAGCCTGATTGGTACGGGCTAATGAAATTTTATTACCAATTTTGAAAAAATCAGAAACCCTATAATCAGCATTTACCCTGATGGTAGACCGATTGTAACCGCTACCAATTAAAACCCCTTCTTGATCATAATGGCCACCTGATATAAAATACTGCAGCTTCTCATTACCACCAGATACTGATAAGTTATATTTTTGAACTCCTGCATTTCTTGATAAAGCATCTTGCCAATCAGTACCAGATCCTAATGATGATGGATTATCCCAATAAGTTTGTAACCCAGATGCTGATCGCGCTTCATTCTGCATTCGAGCATATTGCTCTGCATTTAACATGTCTACCTTATTAGATAACTCCTGGATACCATATGTCATATCAAAATTCACCATTGTTTCGCCACTACTACCTCCTTTAGTAGTAACTAATACAACACCGTTTGCACCATTTGCACCATATATAGCAGCTGCAGATGCATCTTTCAGAATTTCAATTGATTCAATGTTTTGTGGGTTTATAGAGTTAATATCCCCTCCTGGAATCCCATCGATTACATATAATGGACTACTATTACCAATAGTACCAATTCCTCTAACATCAACCGAAATACCTGCTCCAGGTGCACCACTATTCTGAGTAATATTTACTCCAGAAATTCGGCCCTGCATCGCTTGATTCAGATTAGTTGCAGTCTGTTCTGCAATTTCATCCGAGGAAACAGAAGATATTGAAGATGTTACATCCGCCCTTCGTTTTGTTCCATATCCAACAACTACAACCTCAGACAGACTACCTACATCTTTCGTAAGCTGAATATTTAAATCCCTTTTGTCTCCAACAGTTACTTCCTTAGACTTGTATCCCACATAAGAAAACACAAGCACCGAATTTCTATTGGGTACTGTCAGTGCGAACTCACCATCCCCATTTGTGACTGTTCCTGAGTTTGTACCTTTTACCACAACATTGACACCAATCAATGTTTGTCCAGCCAGACTATCAGTAACGGTTCCCGTGACCCTCACTTCATTTCCTTGACCATTTACTGAGTTGGTCAATCCACTAATTATAAAAAGACACAGTACCATCCCGATTGCTAACCGTATGCTTGCTAAGCTCCTACTTACTTTTTTTATCCTTTTCATTGTATTAGAACCTTTTCCTGAAGTGATTAATTAGTAACGATTTTATTTCGATTAACCCATAATTTATCTTTTGTTTCCTTTCCTCTCGTCAATTAAAGGATTCGAAAACTCAAAATCAAAATAAAATAACAAAAAGATAATAATGGCGCTTAAACTGCATAAAACAACTTTAATAGCATTTAAATGGGTCATATAGAGAAATCCAGTAATAATATATATTTATTTTATTTTACTGTTTGGCTTTTTTTTCCTTACTTATTAGAAGATATTTTTATTAATCGAAAGGTATATTAAGTATTTGAGATATTAACTATGACTAAATCAAAAAATTGGCTGGTATATGCCATAATAACCACACTTTTCTGGGGAGTTTGGGGAGCTTTGATCGAAATAACCGAAAAAGCTGGATTCCCTGCCACCTTGGGATATGTTGTCTGGGCACTAACCATGATCCCACCAGCAATAGCAGCTTTGTATAATATTAATTGGGAACTCGATTTTTCCAGAAATGCAATTATTTATGGTTCATTAGCAGGTTTCACTGGAGCTGGGGGACAGCTTATACTTTTTGAAACACTTCGCTTAGGTCCAGCCTATCTTGTATTTCCCATAATATCTTTATCACCGGTAGTAACTATTATATTATCCACAATATTTCTTAATGAAAAAACCGGTAAACTTGGTTGGGGCGGAATTACACTTGCATTAATTGCGATACCTCTTCTTTCATATCAAGAACCATCCACAAGTACTACCACAGGAATCCTCTGGCTTGTATTGGCCTTAATTGTTTTTGGCGCATGGGGGTTTCAAGCCTATGTATTACGCTTTGCAAACAAAAGCATGAAGGCTGAGAGCATTTTCTTTTATATGATGGCCACTGCCATCATTTTAATCCCTGTTGCCATTTTTATGACTGACTTCTCTCAACCTATAAATTGGGGATTTAAAGGACCATATTTAGCTGCTCTCATACAGACTTTAAATTCTGTGGGGGCTTTAATGCTTGTATTTGCCTTCAGATATGGTAAAGCAATTATTGTTTCTCCTATGACAAATGCTCTGGCACCTGTGATAACTATTATATTATCACTGAGCATTTATTCTGTTATCCCCCATCCAATTATTATCACCGGAATGGTACTAGCGGTAATTGCCACCTTACTTATGGGGTATGAAGAAGAAATAGACGAAGAAAATCCTCAAGAATTAACTGCAGAAACTACTCAGTAGTGTCATTTACGTCTCAAAAATTTTGAACTATCAGCAAATAAGTTGCAGCTATGAATAAGTCACAACCAATACTAGAAGTTTTTAATGATATGGATACCCATACCAGCAAGGAAATATTGGGACAACCTAAATTATGGGCTGACGTTTACAAAAAAATTAGAAATCAGGAAAAGGAAATTCACGACTTCTTTAAGCGAGAGAGTATTAATAACTCTAAAAATTTAAATATCATTTTAACTGGAGCTGGCTCATCAGCATTTATTGGGGAAATAGCACAATACTCATTCAGGAAGGCAGGTTTTAAAAACACCAAGGCAGTTCCAACAACCGATCTGGTTACCCATTTCACTGATATCGTAGATGTTCAGAAGCCATTACTACTTGTATCGTTTGGACGTTCTGGCAATAGTCCAGAAAGTATTGCTGCTATTAAGTTAGCCAATAAGCACTGCAGCGAAGTTAGTCATTTAATTATCAGCTGTAATGAAAGTGGTGAACTAGCCCAAAAAGCTAATGAACCAAATACTCATGCCTTTATCTTACCCCCGCCTGCAGAAGATCAAGGACTTGCAATGACTGGTAGCTTTTCAGGGATGGTATTAGCCGCAAATATAATCAGTAATATCAACCAATTGGAAAAGTATGAACCAATTGTTTCTAAAACTGTACAAATAGGTAAAAAGATACTCCAACAATACTCAAAACTACTACATGAAATTTCTAACAAAGATTTTACTAGAGTTATTTTTCTGGGAGATGGTCCACTTTTAGGTTGCGCACGAGAGTCTCACCTTAAAGTCCAAGAATTATCCGATGGTATCTGCCTGGGAAAGTTTGATTCATTCTTGGGATTCAGACATGGACCAAAAGCAGTAGTTAATGACAACTCATTGTTGATCTACTTATTAAGTAATGATGAAAATGTTATCAAATACCAATATGATTTAATTAAACAAATATCTACTCAAAACTTAGGGATGCATTCCTTGGCTATTGGTAATACAGAGGAAGTTAATGACTATGTTGATTCATATATTCAAATTGAAGACTTAGACAGCCTACCCGAAACATTCCTCGCCATACCTTATATATTAATTGCTCAAATAATTGGTTTCCTTAAATCTAAAAATCTAAGTTTGAATCCTGATAACCCCTCACAAAATGGAGCTATTTCTAGAGTTGTAGAAGGAGTAAATATTTATATTTAAAACTTTTTCTCCCTTAAACGCTAAAGATCTACCATATTCAATGAAATCTTTACAAGATTACTTCAAAGAACTGGACAACCAAAATAAAGCTGTTCTAGCTGTCAACTTTTATAATTTTGAGACTCTTTCTGCAATCCTTAGTGCTGCAAAAGCTACGGAATCAGCCGTCATTTTGCAGTCTACTAAAAATACAATTGATTATTTAGGGCTGGATGTCACTGCTAATTTAGCCAAAACAGCTATTCAACAGTACGATGTACAAGCTTGGTTGCACTTGGACCATGCAGAAGACATTGATCTTATCAAAAGAGCATTAGATGCCGGCTACGACTCTGTAATGATTGATGCAAGCGAAGAACCTTTCGAAGAAAACTGTAAAATTACTCGCGAAGTAGTTGAAACTGCCGCACCCTATGGTGCTAATGTAGAAGCTGAGTTAGGATATATAGCCAAACTAGGACAGTCAAAAGAAAATGCGTCGTTCACCCAACCTGAGGAGGCACAAGAATTTGTCGATAAAACAGGAGTAGATGCTCTAGCTATTGCCATCGGTTCTGCACACGGCTTTTACGACAAAGAACCTAATTTAGATACTAAGTTGGTAGACCGTATTCGGAAAAATACGGCTGCTGCACTAGTACTACATGGAGGGTCGGGCATACCGGATTCGCAAATCGAAAAAGCTATCCAAAATGGTATCCGGAAAATAAATGTCGCTACAGAAGTCAAAAATGGTTTTATGAATACATTACGTGAAGAACTACCCAAAACTAGCGAAATTGATCTACGGAAAGTTTTTCCTAAAGCTATCAAGCATGTCCAACAGCTACTTACAAAGAAAATGGAAATGGTCAATCAAGCGTAATGTGTTCTTTTGGTGATTTTCCAAAAATTGATGCCCATATACATTTCAATTCAGACCAAGATACCATTCTAGAAGTGGCAGAAAGCCACAATTTTGACCTACTAACCATTAACACAGAAGTTCCTGCATTTCCTTCCATTGATAAACAACAAGTTCTTGCACAAAAATATCGGCACCATTCTAAAGTTGACTTGTTTTATGCTGCTACAGTTAGTACCAAAGAAATATTTCGGGATGATTGGGCCGAAAAAACTATTAAAAAGATAAAAAAGGATATTAATAATGGAGCCAGTGGGGTAAAATTTTGGAAAAACATAGGAATGTCTATACAAAAACCAGACAATTCCTTCCTCATGCTGGATGATAACAAGTTTAAGCCTGTATTTAGCTTTCTAGAAAAAAACCAAATACCTGTACTAGGTCACCAAGGGGAGCCAAAGAATTGTTGGTTACCAATAGAAAAAATGACCGTAAAAGGCGACAAAGAATACTTTGCCAAACATCCAGAATATCATATGTATCTACATGATGAATACCCTGGCTATTGGCAACACATTAATGCTCGAGATAATATACTAGAAGAATATCCCAATCTTCCATTTGTAGGGCTACATTTGGCTAGTCTTGAGTGGAATTTAGATGAGGTATCTAAACGACTCGAGAAATATCCTAACCTGGCTGTCGATCTTGCTGAACGTATTGTACACCTTTATTATCATGCAGCTGAGAACAAAGATCGGGTCATAAATTTCTTTAGGAAGTACCAAAATCGCATAATCTATGGGACTGATATCATTAGTAACCCAACATCTAATCCAGATAGTGTAAAAAGAGATTTAGAACATCGTTGGACCACACATTGGCAGTTTCTAGCTACAAATAATAAACTAAATAGTGAGGAAATTGACTCATCCTTTCAAGGACTAAATCTGTCCAGTAGTATCCTGAAAAAAATATACCGGAAAAACGCTATAGAATGGTATAAACTTTAAAGGTATTCCCATTTAAAATGATATAGTTAAATAAATCCTACTATACTTTTACAACCTCGATATCTCTCTTGTTAAACTTATCTTCAAAATCAGCAGTAATCTTCTTGTCAGTAATAATAACATCGATAGGATCGAGGTTACATATAAAGGAAAAGCTGTGACGACCAAATTTTGTCGAGTCAGTAACTGCAATAACTCTATTTGAGCGTTCTACCATTACACGGTTTAATTGTGCTTCCAAAGGATTAGAAGTTGTAAGACCATGATCAAAGTCCAATCCATCAACTCCCAAGAAAAGAGTATCAAAGTAATAGTTTTGCATTGCTCTTTCGGCTTCAGGGCCAACAAGCGAATAAGATTCATTTCTTAACACCCCCCCTGTTAACATAATCTCTAAGCCTGAGGAGCCTGCCAATTCTAGCCCAATATTTATGGCATTGGTCATAATCGTCAGATTCGTTTTGTTTTTTAAGTGAAAAGCAATTTCACGGGTAGTAGAACCTGAATCCAATATGATCGATTCACCATCATTTACAAGAGTAGAGGCATATTCACCAATACGTTTTTTTTCTTCTACATTAATCTTTTTCTTCTCTTCGATTGATGGATCGTTATAAACATTATTTCTTAAAAGGGCTCCTCCATAAGTACGGTCAATAAGTCCCTTTTCTTCAAAAAAATCCAAATCATTTCTAATGGTAACTGTAGAAACATCAAACTCTTCACTTAGTTCATCAACCCGTACAGACCCTTCATTCTGGATCTTTTTAATGATCTTATTTCTTCGGTCTACTGTAGACTTCATTTATAATGGATACCCTATTGAAAGTAAATGCAAAATAACAAGAGCAAAAGATAACAAAACAAAGACAAAAAAACTTCCATTATGCATTTTTGATGGAGTTTGGAGGAATAACCACACCCCATTTTTATATTTAAAACTTTTCATATAGCTCTGTAAGCATAGTTTTCTGGTACATAAATAGCTAAAAGCGAGATGCGCCGGAAATGTATCACAACCGCGGATTCCAAGCATACCCAGCCGATGGCCCCGAACTGATTGGATCGAGGACTTTACCACCAGGCGATTGGGTCAGGTGTGGGTAAGCCACGTCACCTATATACCAAGCACCCAGGGTTGGCTGTACCTGACGACGATCATGGATCTTGCCGTCCACCAGATTTTAGGTTGGTCGTTCTCGGAAGGTATGAGTACTGGTGAGACCATTATTCCGGCCTGAAAAAGAGGCCATTTAGCAGCACCCGTCTCAGGAGAAGTTAATCTTTCATGCTGACCAAGGTATCCAATATAATATTGTTGCCAAGAGTTTAGGAAACGACTGGATCCCCGACCCTTCGTTCGCCAAAGCATGAGCCGCAAAGATAACTGCTGAGATAATACATCAGTGGAAAGCTTCTTTTAAACCTTTAAAGAAAAACTACCCAAAAACCTAAACACTACAGTTATGAGGTACTTCGAAGAGTAATATTTAACTTTATTGAAATTTGGTATAACCGGCACCGGCTGCATTCCACGCTAACTACCTTACACCAGCGAAATTCAACAGTATTTAACCCAACAACAAGAACTGTCTGCATGATCTTGGGTAACTAACTGCCCATTTTTTGTAACAATTCCAGACAATTACAATTTCCCTATGTAAACAACACAGTTCTCCTTATAAGGACAGTGCCATTAACTCGAGATGGATATATTTCCGCTAGACTGGACCGTTCTCCCACGCTATTCATAAGAACCGAGAATATCTCTGATACCTACTGTAAGCCTATCCATTACAACAATCTCAGTGCCAATCCCATAGATTTCCTAGTGGCAAACTGATAATTATCAGTAAACGTAAACATCAAAACTTCCTAACCTATGGCTAATCATCAAAATACAAAAACCCCACTCAGCAATAAGGAGCTAAAGCATTTTAAGAAGCTACTCCTTGATAACCGAGCTGAAGCACAGGAAAAACTGGATAAAATCCGCAGCACGCAGGCCAATCTCGATGAAGCAGATGATGCAGATTATTCTTCTATTGCCCATCACATGGCGGATGTAGACTCTGAGGAGCAGGAGTCTGAAATGAATTATCTACAAATCGAGCGTACGCGCGAATATATTAAGCATATTAACGACGCCCTTAAACGTATTGAGAACAAAACCTACGGCATTTGCCAGGCTACAGGAAATCCAATATCCAAGGAACGACTAGAAGCCGTACCGCACACGCGTTACAGCATCGAAGCTAAAAAGCAAGGATTGGTAAAAAACAGCTAATTATGGACCGACAGTCTTAAGATCGTGGCGGGATCCAGTATTTCATGAACAGCCTTACTTGTTATCGAATAAGGGATACCGAGGATTTATAACCTTACCGACGCGGAAGTCTGCACTTTATGAATCTGTGGCGGCAAAAGACCAGCTAAAAGGTAAATCCCGACTCATATCTGCCAACATAATTACGGAGCCTCGCAGTACGGATGATGACGATAATATTTGGGACGTGAATCCAGCCGTACGTGCAGCCATGCCACACCTCCACCAGTAGTGTTAAGCCAGATAGGCTGATCGGATATTTGCCGTGTGGTCACTTCGCCTACTTTTTTCCAGAGTGTTTTCTGTTGTTCTTTCGGCGCTTCATCTGTAAATACGCCAATATGCGAGTAATTACGACCATTACCCAGTGGCGCCGGGGCAATAAGTTTGGCATCCTTGCCCAGGTTATTGAATACCGCCACGTCATCATCCCCATAAAGGTCATTAAAGTACTGTAGAAACGGACCGGGATCGGGTGACAAATCAATACCGGGACTGTTTGTCACCACGAACTCGAAGGGCTGGTCTATGGTGCATGATGTAACCGGCGGTGTCTCCCATTGGTAGGCATAGAAGGAAATTTCCGACAGGACGTTGATAAAGAAATCAAGGAATGCCTCATCCTGCTGCAAAAATGTTAAAAAGTTGTCATATGAAAGCTGGTCATCCTGATTATACAGAACGTATTTATATGAATTTCCCTCAGCAAGGGTTATTTTCTTACATTGAAACATACTCTTTGTATTGATTTATTCTTCTGCAAAAGCCCACTCAATCAGATAGTCATCAAGCTTTTCTTGAGGAATGAGTGGATTATACAATCCCAACTGTTGCTGGATCTCAAAATTACGGCGCGAACAGCGCTCATAAAACCATTTCATCGCCTCCAGATCATCAAGGATCATCGATCCGGCAAATGATTCTAACAACTCCCTTTTCCGACAGGTTTCCATGAACGTTTCGAGCAAATCCATCCGTTTTCCCAGAAAGTAATCAAGCATAAGTGGCCAGATGTTAGTCATCAATTCTCTACTCCAGGCTATGGGCAACTCATACTGCATAGGCGTAAGCTTGCGGGTTAATATCGAGGGCAGCTCAAAAACGGAATCCACCTGGTGTTCTAGCAAGTAAAGTATACGGATAAGTCCGCCCAGCGACTTGCGAATCACGCGGTGCCCTTTAAAAGCGCCAAATACAAATTCGTTATCCGGCTGATGCATCTGCAAGTTAAAAGCGAGTGCCCTATCCTTCTTTTCCAGCCCCACAAAATAGTAGGTCTCCGGCTGTTTCTTGGCATGATTAAATTCAGGCTGGTGCTCACGGATTAGCTTGTTTTCCAGCAGCAGTGCTTCTTTTTCGGTATTGCAGGTTTCAATTTCCACCTGGTGCGTCATTCGAATTAAGCGAACGATTTTACGACGCGTGCTTCCCATTTTAGCACGTCGATAAGTGAAGAGCCGATCACGAAGATCTTTGGCTTTACCCACATAAAGGAGCTCCTGCTTACGGCCAAACATTTTATAGATACCGGGCTGTCTGGGAAGCTCTTCAAAAAATGATTTGCCCACCCGTTCCTCGATAGGATTGTAATGATCAAAAAGGCGTTTTTGGTCAGACATTAGCTGTTGGTTTATCTGCAAATAATGCTTGTTGCTTAAAATATCAAAAATTGAGACCCGAAATTTTGCTTATAGTAGGTAATCCACAAAAAATATACTATACTTAGGCGTTCAGGCGCTGTTTAATGCATTTGCAAGGCGTTTTAGAACATTTAAGTAGCACACGAAGTAAAATTTCTCGGAGTAATTAAGATGGCAGAACGTGAAGTAGGTACCGTTAAATGGTTCCATAACGGAAAAGGTTATGGATTTATCACTAGAGATGAAGGCGAAGATATCTTCGTACACTTCAGTGAAATTGTAATGGAAGGCTACAAAAAACTAGAGGAAGGCCAAGAAGTTGAGTTCACTGTTGCTGAAGGCGATAAAGGACTACAAGCGCAAGAGGTGATTCCCCTGTAAAAAACATTATTACATATTTATTTTTAAAGCGTCATCAATTTGATGACGCTTTTTTTATTGATTCTTAAATTCAAAAAAACAAAGACAATGGAAAATCATACCTATAAAAAGATCGAGATTACCGGTACTTCTGACAAGTCAATGGAAGCAGCTATTGAAAATGCTGTAGCAAAAGCCTCGAAAACGGTAGACGATATGAGCTGGTTTGAAGTTACTGAAACCCGTGGAAGCATTGAAAACGGGAACGTGGTCCAGTGGCAGGTTGGACTGAAGATAGGATTTACGCTGAAAGGCTAGTTCTGGCTCTGGTCTAAAATATAGAATTCAAGCTTCTTCTGGAGCTCGGCGGGATTAAAAGGCTTCGTCAAATAATCGTTCATACCCGAAGCAAATACCTTCTCCCGCACCTCTTTAAGTGCCGCCGCTGTTAATGCCAGCACGGGTACATTCGATTTTTTCTTGTCATCCATCTCACGGATCAGTCGTGTCGCCTCATAGCCGTCCATTCTGGGCATCTGAAGATCCATCAGCACCAAGTGTACAAAATTTTCCTTTATCTTATCCACCGCTTCCTGCCCGTCTTCGGCCACGATTACTGAGATGTCCCATTTATCCAAAAAGCGGGTCATCACTTTTTGATTGATCGCATTATCCTCGACCAGCAATATGGTCGTCCCTTTTAACGAATCCGGCTGACTAAATTGCTTGTAAGAGTGTTTCTCAACGTCAACTTCGTCATTTTTTTCGAAAGGCAGTTCTACGTAAAAAGTACTTCCCTGATCTTTTTCACTATCAAGGTCGATACTTCCACCCTGCAGATCCACCAGCTTCTCACTGATGGTGAGCCCCAATCCAGTACCTCCAAAAACTCGGGAAGTGTCGGTTCGTTCTTGCGTAAAACTTTCGAAAATTTCCTCTTTTTTGTCCTTTGAGATACCAACCCCCGTGTCGGCAACTTTAAACAGCAGACTAAGCTCCTTCTGCTTGCTGCTTTGTAGCTCAACAGAAAGCTTAACATATCCATCTTCAGTGAACTTCACTGCATTACTGAGGAGATTGTTCAAAATCTGGGTCAAGCGATTAGGATCGCCCACTATCATTTCAGGCAGGTTTTCATCAATATCCAGAAATAAATCTACATCTTTTTTTTCGGCTGTAAAACGAAAACTTTCAAGCACCCCATTCATCAAATTCTGGAGATTAAAAGCAACCCGTTCAAATTCAATTTTGCCGGACTCAATTTTCGAAAAATCCAGAATATCGTTAATCAATGATAGCAATGTTTTAGCCGAAAAATCGAGAATCTCAAGCTGCTCAAGCTGATCTTCGCGCGGATCGTCTTTAATCAGTAAATTTGTCATCCCAATAATAGCATTCATGGGCGTACGGATCTCGTGACTCATGGTAGACAGAAACTCCGATTTAGCCCTCGACCCCTCTTCGACTTTTTGTTTGGCCTTCTCCAGCTCACGCACATTTTTCTCGAGCTGCTCTTTTTTCTGCAACAGCTCTTTATTCAGCGCTTGCGTTTTCTCAAGCAGCTGTTGGTTTCTCTCCTCCGCTGCCTCTTTGGATTCCGAAAACTTGTTAAAGGTCATCCATGTCGTTACAAATGCGGCTCCCAGGATACACCATTTCACAAATACCCCCTCGTCGGCCGTGAGATAAATCTGATCAAAAATAATATAGTCGAGGATCAGATATCCAATCACAGCCATAGCTATCCCAAGGTTGCGCAACTGCTGGTGCTCTTTCTCAAATAAAAGAATGGATAAACCGGAGGCCGGGATGTAAAACGCCTGGATAAACATCTCTTTGCCAAAGACTGAGCTAAGAATCAATATGCAAACATTCACATAGGCAAGCAGCAAGAACTTGGAGGTATTCTCATATCCTTTTCGCGCAAGCAGAGGTATAAGGGCAAAGGCAATCGTCACGCTCAGGAAAAACCATGAGAGCGAAATAGATTCGTTCATCCGAAAGGCAATCAGAAACAGCAACCCAACGCCGGCCAACGAAAATGATACATTTTGTAAAATGATGAGCCCGGTATTATCAATTTTTTCCACATGGTCATCCCGAAGATCACGAGCAGAAACCATTTTCTTTAAACCGGATAAAGAATACATGCTATCGTGGTAGTAATTGCCTTGGCGGCTGTATATTGCATATTAAGTAACGGAAATTCCGCTAAAACCAAAATGTAACTAAAATATTATTAAGAGAACCTAATGATGATGTGATTAAGCTTCAGCTTGTTCCTGCTTTGTTTTGTAAGCCATGGCATAAATCTTCATCTGCTTTACCATCGAAGCCAAACCATTAGAACGGGTAGGTGAGAGATGCTGTTCCATCCCAATTTTTTTAATAAAATCGGGACTGGTGTTGATAATGGTTTCGGGTTCCCTCTCGGAATAAAAGCGAACCATCAACGCCACCAATCCTTTGGTAATGGCGGCGTCGCTGTCGGCCTCAAATATTACTTTTCCATCTTCGAACCGGGTGTGCAGCCATACTTGCGACTGGCAGCCACGAACCAAGTTCTCATCCACTTTGTACTGCTCATCCAACGGATCAAGATTACGACCTTGCTTAATGATATGCTTATATCTTTCGGTCCAGTCGCCGAGTGCTCTAAACTCATCAATAATCTGTTGCTGAACTTCCAGGATATCGGCCATAGCTAAAGAGTCGTTGTGAGTGTTGCAGTGTAACTCTGTAAACTACAAAGAAATTAATACAAAATAATACTATGCATCCGACATATTTACATAAGCCTCGTCAACCGACACGGCACACTGCCCCGCCTGAACTTTTTCTTTGTCGTCGCCCCATTCAGGTCTGCCGTAATCAAGCACCGTAATGTATTCGCCTTGTTGAGACAGCAAACGATATTCACAAGTTGAATTCTTGCCGCCTAAAATCTTATGTAGGTGAGTTTTAACCTTTTCCAGATCATCTTCATGCACAAATTTTCGGAGAGTATCTTTCCCCAGTACTGCTTCGCTTGAGAGAGAAGTAATTTCGGGAAACTCTTCAGAAACAGCCGACAAAATTAGTTCGTCCCCGTCATACTGAAAACTGTAGGTAAACTCGGAAGCTTTGCCTACCACGCGGGTAAAATCATCGTTCCGTTTTTTCAACGTATCCATGATACGTTTTTGCAGCGATATATTTTCGATTTCAGCACGGATCAGCTTCTGGTCTTTGAGATCTAAAATCTCTGTACTACCCTTGATCTGTACCGGGATACCATCTTTATGCATGATGATTCCCTTGAAGTCTTCGCCGTCGAAATAAGTATCTTCATCCTGCTCATCAAAACGTCCTTTCAGCGAATCCATGTACTTGTCAGGAAACAGATCCCAAACCTTAATCTGCTTGAGCTCATCTTTGGTATAGCCGATAAGTTCTCGAAATGCCTTGTTAGCCATTACAATATTACCCTGCACGTCCACGTCCACAACCGTACGCTGTGACTCTTCCCGGAGACTATCAAATTCTACTTTTTGATTCACGAGTTGCTCTTCGGCACGCTTGCGCTTGGTAATGTCATGCTGATATGAAACCCAATGAGTAATATTACCCTCACTGTCGGTTAACGGATGAATATCCCATTGGTTGATAAATTCGGAGCCATCTTTGCGATAGTTAACAGCCTGCCCGAAAAATGACTGCCCTTCCCGAAGCCGTTCCTTCAGCTTATCAAGCACTTCGCGATCGGTCTTGGGACCCTGCAAAATGCGCGGCGTCTTGCCAATAACCTCTTCTTTGCTGTATCCAGTCATCTTGCAGAAGCCATCATTGACATACACAATACGGGGGCCAGGCTTCTCCAACTTTAATTCAGTAATCAGGATAGAATCATAATCACTTCGAATGGCAGACTCAAGAAGCTCAAGATTTTGTTCCGTTTCATCGCGCTCTTCAATCAGATCTTCGACAAACTGCTTAATTTTTTCGAAAGATTTTTCATCTTTACTCCATTTCTTGAGCTTATTTAGATCGTCTGTCTGCATATCAAAAAAGCGCTTTAATGTATTTAATGAACGTTTAGAGTGTTACTTTGTATTCTTCTTTGCAATAATACTTTCAATCAACAACAATGCAAACAGCTATCATTCCCAAAAATCTTTATTTTTCAAAACCTTTTTTCATCAGAATCGATGACGGAGACCAATTCTGCTTTAGCTCGGGTACCGTGCTGTAGTCTATATCATCTTGACGGATACCAACATCTTGTGATTTCACAGCCGGTGCTTTCCCACTGACCAGGGATGGAATTATGTGACCCGAAACGGAAGAAAGAAAAAAGCTTGGCGGCACAAAATTACTACAGGCAGGATATGCTAAAAATTCGGAAAGGATGACGTAAGTTATTGGTACATTGATTTTCTGGAGAGAGAAAAAAGGAAGTAAGCACAAAATAGAAAACCCCGGCAGAAATACCGAGGTTTTCTTAAGCAAAAAGTCTATTACCAGTTTTATTTCAATATTAACTTTGCAATGGTATTGAGCTGCATATTAGAGGTACCCTCGTAGATCTTGCCAATCTTGGAATCCCGGAAATATTTTTCCACAGGATACTCTTTGACATATCCATAACCGCCAAACAGATCAACGGCCTGGGAACTAACGCGCTCAGCCACTTCTGAAGAGTGATATTTGGCCATGGCAGCTTCTTTGAGAAAATTTTCGCCATTTTCCTTCATTCGGGCGGCATTGTACACCAGCAGTCGGGCCGTCTCAATATCAGTAGCCATCTTGGCCAACTGGAACTGTACCCCCTGGAACTCAGAAATTGACTTTCCAAACTGCTCACGCTCTTTGGTATATTCGAGTGTCGCATCCAGTGCCCCCTGTGCAATACCGATCATCTGCGCGCCGATACCAATGCGTCCCTCGTTGAGGGTTTCGATTGCAACCTTGTATCCCTTGCCTACTTCGCCAAGCACATTCTCTTTGGGTACCTTGCAGTCCTCCAGCAATACTTCGCAGGTAGAACTGGCACGGATTCCCAGCTTATTCTCTTTCTTGGATACCGAGAAGCCTTCAAAATCCCGTTCGACCACAAACGCGGTGATGCCTTTGTATCCCGCCTCAGGATTAATCGTGGCAAATACCAGGAAAATATCTGCTTCATTGGCATTGGTGATCCACATTTTGGAACCGTTCAACACATAATGGTCACCCTCTTCTTTAGCCGTTGTTTTAAGGGCAAAAGCATCGCTGCCCGATCCGGCCTCCGAGAGGCAATAGGCGCCGACTTTCTCAGTAGCCAGCTGCGGAAGGTATCGCTGTTTAACATCTTCACTACCAAAATTCAGAAAGGCGTTGTTAACCAGCGTATTCTGCACATCCATAAATACTCCGGCTGATGCATCCACGCGGGAAATTTGCTCAATGGACAAAATGGACATAAAAAAGGAACCACCGCCCCCGCTGTACTTTTCGGGCACTTCCACTCCCATCAATCCCATATCAAAAAACTCTTGTACCAGGTCCGGATCCAGCTTTGCCTGTTGATCCATCTCTTCCACCTTGGGTTTGATAACGCTTTCAGCGAAGTCGCGAGAAGCGTCGCGAAGCATTTTTTCGTCTTCCGTTAGCTTTGTCAACGGAGGCATCTGTTGGTCTACTTGTTCCATAGAATAGCTTCTTTAATATTGATATAGTTTAAAATTTAGTGTCCTAATATAGGAATTCATCAACAAAGATTCGCCCACGTGTATTATGTTTTAAGAGTAACACAGACTGCTCCCTCAAAACGTTAGTAAAGTAACGGCAAGCTCATTATTTTGAAGACTCAAAATCGAGACTAAACAGATATATATGAGTGAATCCAAGACCACGGAACAATCCCTGTTTCATGAATTTCCCCCTGTTTCTACCGAGGAGTGGGAAAAAGTTATTACCCGCGATCTGAAGGGAGCCGATTACAAAGAAAAACTTCGCTGGGACACTGATGAAGGCGTAGCGCCACTTCCCTTTTATCGCCGCGAAGTTCTTAAACAGATTGATCGACAGGCAACGATTCCCAAGAAGTATGCGGATAAAAATGCTAACAGCTGGGAGATCCGTGAACCTATTTTTGCGGAGGATATTTCTTCGGCCAATACTCAGGCCCGCAATGCGCTAGACCGCGGGGCTGAGGCTCTGCAATTCCATTTAAAAATCCGGCGCACCGAGGGTATGATGGGGGGCGACCTCCAGGGACTCCCTGTTCAAGATCAGCACGATTTTTCTGATCTGTTACAAGACATTTCGCTAAATAAAACACCCTTTCATTTTGATGCAGGCATGGCCTCACCCGCCCTGATGGGGATGCTCAGGAATGAGATGCAGGACCGAAATATAAATCCACAAAAAGCCTGGGCTACCTTCACCTATGATCCTTTTGTGTATGTATTAAAGAACGGTCAATATCCAAAAAATCAGCAAGCATTAAAGCGCGATATCCAGCAGCTGGCTCAGTTTGGCATTCAGAATATGCCCAGTGTTCGTCCCCTTGCCGTAGATGCACGTGCCTATCACAATTCGGGCGGCACCATTGTACAGGAACTTGGTTATGCCTTGGCCACAGCCTCAGAGTATCTATCCATATTGACCGAAGCCGGCCTTGAGATAGATGAGGTTACCGAGGCCTTGCACTTCAGTTTTTCGGTAGGATCAAACTACTTCCTGGAAATCGCCAAATTCCGAGCGGCACGCCTACTCTGGAAAAATCTACTCGATGCATATGGCGGTGATCCAGAAACGAGTGCATACCTGCATGGTGAAACTTCGCGATGGAACAAAACGCTGTATGATCCCTATAGCAACATGCTGCGAACCTCCACCGAAGGCATGTCAGCCGCTATCGCAGGCTGTGACTCGATGACGATCTTGCCCTTTGATGAGCATTTTCGTCAGCCCAATGATTTTTCACAGCGCATTGCCCGCAACCAGCAAATTATTTTCAGCGAAGAGGCCTACCTCGACAAGGTGGAAGATCCCGGCGCTGGATCATACTACATCGAAAAGCTTACCGATGATCTCGGTCAAGCAGCATGGGAGTTATTCCAGGAAATCGAAACCGAAGGTGGCCTGCTGAAAGCTATCGAAAATGGAATAGTGCAATCGGTCATTAAAGAATCCCAGCAAAAACGCGATCAAGCCATTGCCAATCGGGGACGCATTTTTGTAGGCACCAACCAGTACTCCAACGCCGATAACAGCATGGCTGATAAAGTTGATACAAAATTCAAAACCGTCTCCCTGAATGAGTCGGAAGATGATGTTGAACTCGAAATCAAAAACCTACCGGCTGACCTCGCAAAAGCTTTTGCCAACGGTGCTAAATTGGGCGATGTGGTTCCGCACTTACTTGATGTGGGTAAGCACCAATTTCGTACTGTCACTCCTTATCGCGGAACAAAAGCATTTGAAGAGTTGCGGCTGGCAACTGAAAATCACGACGAAACGCCGAAGGTACTAACGTTGCCACTCGGCAACAAAAAGTGGCGTAAAGGGCGCTCTACATTTACCGCTAATTTCTTTGGCTGTGTGGGTTATGACATTAAAGATCCCATAGGTTTTGAGGATGTGGATACTGCCCTTGAAGCCGTCAAAGATCAGCAACCGGATATTGTCGTTATCTGCAGCTCTGATAAGGAATACAAAGAGTTCGTCCCGGCCATTTGTAATCAGCTTAATAAACTGGAGGACCGTCCGGTCGCAGTATTAGCAGGATATCCGAAGGAGGATGTCGAGGAATACAAAAAAGCCGGCGTTGATGAGTTTATTTACTCCGGCTGTAATGTTTTAGAAACCCTGACCAGATTCCAACATAAGCTTAACATAATTGAGAATTAAAAATTAGGAATTGGGAATTCATCATTCGTAATTCTTAATTCCTAAATCCTAATTGTTATGAGACCTGATTTTTCTGACATATCATTCAGTGGTTCACTTTCGGATCAACACCAAACCAACGGGGAACAGTGGAACACTGCCGAGCAAATTCCAGTGAAACCACAATTTGATGCCTCAGACCTTGAGGAGATGGAGCATCTGGATTATGCCGCTGGTATACCGCCCTACCTGCGCGGCCCCTATTCTACAATGTACACTTTCCGTCCGTGGACGATTCGTCAGTACGCCGGCTTTTCGACAGCTGAAGAATCCAACGAATTTTACCGCAAGGCGCTTGCTCAGGGACAAAAAGGGCTGTCGGTCGCTTTTGATCTGGCCACGCACCGTGGATACGACTCCGACCATCCGCGCGTCTCGGGCGACGTCGGCAAAGCGGGCGTAGCTATTGATTCCATCCTGGATATGAAGGTACTCTTTGACCAGATTCCGCTGGATGAGATGTCGGTATCGATGACGATGAACGGTGCGGTCATCCCCATTATGGCCTTTTATATCGTGACGGCCGAAGAGCAGGGCGTTGATAAGGAAAAACTGGCAGGCACTATCCAAAACGATATCCTCAAAGAGTTTATGGTGCGCAACACCTATATCTATCCGCCCAAGCCGTCGATGCGTATCATTGGGGATATTTTTGAGTACACCTCAAAATATATGCCCAAGTTCAATTCTATTTCTGTCTCAGGCTATCACATGCAAGAGGCCGGGGCCACTTGCGATATCGAGCTGGCCTACACACTGGCCGACGGACTTGAATATCTCCGTAAAGGCATCGATGCTGGACTCGATATTGATGACTTTGCTCCTCGAATTTCGTTCTTCTGGGCCATTGGGATGAACCACTTTATGGAGATCGCCAAGATGCGGGCAGCCCGCATGCTGTGGGCCAAGCTGGTCAAGCGCTTTGATCCCAGAAATCCGAAATCCATGTCGCTGCGTACCCACAGCCAGACCTCGGGATGGAGCCTTACAAAGCAGGACCCTTACAACAATGTAGCACGAACTACTGCCGAAGCGATGGCCGCCGCACTGGGCCACACCCAGTCGATGCATACCAATGCATTGGATGAGGCGATCGCCCTACCCTCTGATTTCACTTCGCGTATTGCCCGTAATACGCAAACCTATCTGCAGGAAGAAACGGGAATCACCAAAGCGGTGGATCCGTGGGCAGGTTCGTACTACGTAGAGTATCTGACCGACCGCATTGCGCGCCGGGCCTGGGAACTCATCGAAGAAGTAGAAGAACTGGGCGGTATGGCCAAAGCTATTGAAACGGGAGTGCCAAAAATGCGGATCGAGGAGGCTGCAGCGAAGAAACAGGCGCGCATTGATTCCGGCAAAGAAACGATTGTAGGCGTCAATAAATATCAGCTTGACAAAGAAGACCCGATTGATATTCTTGAAGTAGACAACACCAAGGTCCGAAATACGCAGCTCGATCGGCTCAAAAAGCTAAAAGCCGAACGCAACGAAGACGAAGTACAAGCTGCGCTCAACACCATAAGCAATGTCGCCAAAACAGGTGACGGCAACTTGCTCGAAGTGGCGGTGAATGCCGCACGAAAACGAGCCACGCTCGGTGAAATATCCGATGCGATGGAGCAAGAATTCGGACGCTACACCGCAACCGTAAGATCAGTATCTGGCGTGTATTCTTCTGAAATAGACAAGGACGAAAACTTTAAAAAAGCGCAGCAACTGGCCGATGATTTTGCAGAAATCGCAGGTCGGCGCCCGCGCATCATGGTGGCCAAGATGGGTCAGGATGGCCACGATCGCGGTGCCAAAGTAATTTCTACCAGCTTTGCTGATCTTGGTTTTGATGTGGATATCGGCCCACTCTTTCAGACGCCCGAAGAAGCGGCACGACAGGCCGTTGAAAATGATGTACATATTCTGGGTGTTTCAAGCTTGGCTGGAGGACATAAAACGCTTGTGCCACAAGTAATAGAAGAACTCGAAAAACAGGGACGCGAAGACATCATGGTTATTGTTGGCGGCGTGGTGCCCGAACAAGATTATGAATTCCTGTATAACAAGGGGGTCGTCGGCATTTTCGGCCCCGGCACTGTGATTTCACTGGCCGCCCAGCAGATTCTAAAGATCTTAATTGATAACCAAAAGCGTTAGACTACCCTAAATTAATACACAATTAACCCTGCGGATTCCCAAAAACGCAGGGTTTTAAGTACCTGTTTATTTTGTCTGACAAAAGCAATAACAAGGATTCTTCTCTCTCCGTAAATGACGGTGTGGATCAACAGTCATCCATCAACCCTGATATAATGGATCGCTTTAAAGGCCGGCGCAAATTGCTTTCGCTGGAGGAGTATGTCGAAGGCATCAAAAGTGGCAACCGTACAATTCTAAGCAGAGCTATCACACTCATCGAAAGCACAAAATCAGACCACCGGGAGCTGGCTCAAGACATCATTGAGAAGTGTCTGCCTGAAACCGGCAATTCTATCCGAATTGGAATTACCGGTGTGCCCGGTGTGGGTAAAAGCACTTTTATCGAATCGTTGGGGAACCATATCATTGAACAGGGAAATAAACTTGCGGTACTAGCCATTGATCCCAGCAGTACACGTACCAAGGGTAGTATTCTGGGCGACAAAACCCGGATGGAAACGCTAGCCAACAACGATCAGGCGTTTATACGTCCGTCGCCAACGGCTGGTTCGCTGGGAGGCGTGGCACGGAAAACCCGCGAAACTATTTATCTCTGCGAAGCGGCCGGCTATGATACTATTTTCATCGAGACTGTAGGAGTAGGCCAATCCGAAACGGCTGTCCACTCAATGGTTGATTTCTTTCTGCTTCTGATGCTTGCTGGTGCCGGAGATGAACTTCAGGGCATTAAACGTGGTATCATGGAAATGGCCGATGCCATTGCCATCAACAAAATTGACGAGGCCAGTGACAAATCGGTTAAGCAGGCTGTCCGGGAATACAAGAATGCACTGCATCTATATCCAGAGACCAAATCGGGGTGGAGCCCTAAAGTGACCACCTGTTCGGCGCTGACAGGTAACGGGATTCCGGACATCTGGGACATCGTTCAAGAGTATATCGCACTTTTAAAGGAAAACGATTACTTCCAGGAGAAGCGCAACCGACAGGCTAAGCATTGGATGTACGATACAATTAACAACAGGCTGAATCAGCACTTTTTTGATCATCCGGCGGTTAAACAAGAACAACAGAAAATTGAGCAAAAGGTCTTAAATGGAGAGCTGAGCTCATTCAGGGCGGCCCAACTGTTGTTGGATATTTATTTCAAGAATCTATAGACATTAGAAAAACACTAGCTGCATTTCTTTGTGCTTGAATATTTAAAAATAGAATTGCCCAACACCAACTCCTCATCAGTGCCGGGCAATTCTTGTATGACATCAACTGTTTCTAGATTGTACGCAACGAGATATCCCCGTCATCAGTATCAATTTCAATTTTTGCATTACCGCCGGGCAGGCGATACACCGAACGCTCTTCATCTTCACTGACGACCTCAAAATTGCTGTCGATATTCACATTATTGTCGTCGTGATTAATATCAAACTCACCGCCACCGCCGGCAATATTCATCTCTAGATCCCCATCATCCATGTCAAATAGGTAGTAGCCGTCGTTAGCCAACGAGGTGGTAATCTCCAGTTCAGCATCATCTACATCCGTATCAATCTCGCTGAAATCAGCTTTCCTGACATTGAGTTCCCCATCATCCATGTTTAGCTTAAGCTCACCTTGGCCTTGATCCATACGGATACTACCATCATCCATATCAAATTCAAAACTTTCACCGGTAGCTCCATTCAGCTCTACTTCTGCATCATCGGCATCAAGTCGCAGGGCTGAACCAATGTCCGAAATTTCGTAGTCATCATCATCACCCTGAATGTTTAAAGCTACGCTGCGGGGTACTTCCACTCGAATCCGGTACTCTTTCTGCACATTCCCAAAAAGCAGGCGGCTTCCGTCTCTATCCGCTTCTTTGATATGCAGATCGCCATTGCGGTTTTCAACATCCATCTTAAATTCTTCGCCTGATTTCAGCTCCCAGCCATCCACATCCACGTTATGGTAAACAACCAGGTGCACGTCGGACCGCTCACTGCCCCTGATAGTCACTTCGGCATCATTGCTTTTCAGATACACCGTGCCATCCTGATCAATCTGGTAGGTCTCATCCAGGTTATATTCTGAATCCTGGCCTTGTGCTGATATCCCAATTACAAAAATTAGTATTGATAAAACTGCTGATTTAAATATGTCCATGAGCTGCACTTTTGGTTTTCATTACAATACGGCTTGCCGTACGAAAATAATGAAGAATTGTTTAGCTTCAGCGTAATATAAACTCAGCTTATATTCAGCTCAGATTGCGGGGATGAAAATGCGACTTCCTCGTCATCGATATCTTGGTCACCAAGGGCCTGTTGCATTTCACTGCGGAGTTTCTGGATAGTCAGTCCACTGGTGAGCGATCCGTTGCGGGCAATGGATATGCGCCCAGTCTCTTCGGATACAACCACTACAAAAACGTTATTCGTCTCAGTAATACCCACAGCTGCGCGGTGACGTGTACCAAACACTGAAGAAATATTCTGATTTTGTGAGATCGGCAGGTAACAACTGGCTGCTACAATACGATTATTGCGAATGACCACCGCACCGTCATGCAGAGGTGTATGACGATTAAAAATGGTCTGCAACAGTTCGCTGTTTACGCGGGCATCAAGATTGACGCCCACATCTACTAAATCCTGCAATGATGAAGAGCGAGCAAAGACAATCAGCGCGCCCGTCTTTGAGTGTGACATATTCCGGACAGCGTCAATCACCTCATCAATGATGGTCTCCGAGTGGGATTGCACGAAAAAACGGTCGAGATTAGTATTCTGCCCCAAGCTATAGAGCAGCTTGCGTATTTCGGGTTGAAAAATGATAAATACCGCTAAAACTCCCACATCCAAAATACCGCGAAGGATAAAGTTGATAGTGGTGAGTCCCAGTGCGCTGACAGCGGCATTGACAACGATGATAAAAACCAGTCCCACTGCTGCCTGGATGGCAAACGTCCCCCGTATCCAGCGGTACAGGTAAAACAGCACCGTGGTAATGATAAGAACTTCGACAAAGTCCTTGATACCAAATTCTAGGAAACCAATGGGAATCAATGGGGTACCTCTTATAACTAATTTTTCTTCAAATCAATATAACTATAATTCGAGAACTTATTTACAGGTAGCTAGTTGTCCGTTTTATTGGAAACATCCAGACACCAATGATTTTTTCAATAATTCATCAGGCGACAAACGCAGTCGTCAGATAAAACTACTTGTCTATGTTATTTAATGCCTGGAATACCATCATCGAGTCGTAGGCTTCTTTCACATCATGCACGCGAATAATATTGGCACCCTGCATCATGGCATGATAGTGAACAGCCACCGTTCCGGTCACACGATCATCTACGGGACGATCATTCAGGATAGATCCAATCATGGATTTGCGCGATGCCCCAACTAAGATAGGGGGTCCAAGCTGCTTGAACTTATCCAAATTGGCCAGAAGCTTCAGGTTGTGATCCAGAGTCTTGCCGAAACCAATACCAGGATCGATGATAATATTTTTAAGTCCCTTCTCTCGGCACGTTTGCAGCTGCTGCTCAAAAAACTGGTAGATATCATTGAAGACATCATCATAGGTAGGATCTTCCTGCATGGTTTTGGGATTGCCCTGCGAGTGCATCATAACATAACCTGCCTGGTACTGCGTGCACAAATCTGCAAAACGAGGCTCTTTTTGCAATCCACTGATGTCATTCACCATATGCGCACCCAGCTTGAGCGCCTCTTTGGCCACGCGGTATTTGGTGGTATCGATGGAGAAAAAAGTATCGGGGAACTGGCGGATGGCTTTTTCTAGGATAGGCAACACGCGGTCAAGCTCTCGCTGCTCGGTGACCGGCTCGGAACCGGGCCGCGTAGACTCTCCACCAATATCAATAATGGAAGCGCCTTGCGAGACCATCAGCCCAATTTGGCCAATGGCCGATTCGAGCTCATTAAATTCTCCTCCGTCAGAAAAGGAATCGGGGGTAGCGTTGAGAATCCCCATTATTCTTGGGGATGATAAATCCAGAGTTTTATCTCTTAGTGTAAGTTGAAGGGAATTAGTTGAGCGATGATTCATCAAATAAGTTATTAAGTGACTAAGTGATTAGGTAAAATCACTTAATAACTCAATCACCTAATCACTATACTGTTTTACCAAGACTCCTGCAGGTGTTCGCGCTTGTCTTCGACCTCGGCCCATTCATCTGCATCAGGGAAATCCTCTTTCGTTTCGTTGATGATATGTTCCTGCCATTCTTCGGCCAACCGCTCGTTAAGCTCAATATAGTGTTCCCACTCCATGGGCACCTCGTCATCGGGATAAATAGCCTCGACCGGACATTCAGCGACACAAGCATCGCAGTCGATACATTCGAGAGGATCAATGGTCAGGAAGTTGGGCCCTTCCCGGAAAGCATCAACCGGACAAACTGCTGCGCAATTCGTGTATTTACAGTTGATGCATGGTTCAGTTACTACGTAAGCCATCGGGTGTAAACGATTCTGTTGCTGTTTGAAAGTTGAACTAAATATCTCGGCTTAAACGGATAGATGCAACGTTTTATAGAGCAAATGCTTATTTATTTCCATTCTTGATTGAGGAGGCACAACTACGTTACCCATGAGCTTTATTCGTCACCTAAAAACACTATCAGTTCTGTGCAGAAGCTGACTATTTTTTATGATATTATTCTTTCAAAAGTACCTTAACGCTGTCGAGTGATCCATCATTGGCAGCCGGCTTGGTACCCATCAGATGATTGATCAACTCGTATACATGCGCATTCTGGAACGACGGTGCTGTTGCCCCATTTTTGAAATCAGGACCGTGTGCCATAAACAGTGCCTGCATTTTCTTCTGGTTGTTATCATAGCCGTGGGTTCCACGGGGCAGTGACTCCAAAAACTCTTGCTTGTAATCGTTTTTCAAAATGGTATAGCCCAGATCTGCCATCATAACGATATCTGACACCCGTCGACTGCCCTTCAGGTGATAGCGAGCAGGAATATTCTGTTTCCTGTAAACCTTGTAATGGTTCTCGTGAGCCTTTAATGTCTCGTAAACTTGTTGCGTCTTGCCTTCCTTCGGCTGCAGCATCGTCAACGCTCCCCAGATGGTGCGCTCCACATTATCCATACTGATAATACTGTTCAGCTCAATCAGCTTATCGCCAGAGAGCTCGGTCATCCCGTGATCCGACAGCACAATAACATTTGTATTCTGCCAAAGCTGCTGTTGCTGCATCCGATCCTTCAAGTAGCCAATCAATTGATCAGCTCGCTGGATTTGAGCTTTCACAGAATCGGATTGCGGACCGTACATGTGCCCCATATGATCGGGCTCATCGAAATAGAGCGTTGCAAAATCCACGGCCGAGCTATCAGGGGCGCTTAACCATTTAACAACGGTATCAATGCGGGCCTTATACGGCATTGACTCGTCGTAGGACTTCCAACGGCTTGGATGCATGCCCTGGATGTCGGCCTCCGAGCCCACCCAAAACATCGTCCCGGTTCGCAGTCCCTGCTTTTCAAGGGTATTCCAGATCGGTTCGCCGCCGTACCATTTTTTATCCTCTACCGCCTGGCGATCGCTGATGCGGTACCACTCATCCCATTTGGGATCGTACATGGTATTGCCCACAAAACCAGTATGCTCGGGATACAATCCGGTAGCAATACTATAATGGTTGGGAAAAGTTGAGCTGGGAAATACGGGAACCAGCCCTTCCGCCTGTATCCCACCGGCCGCCAGGCTGTCGAAGTGCGGCGTATCGGCTTTGCTCAAATAATCGTAACGAAATCCATCAAATGAAATCAGTAGTGTTTTATGGGGATCTTGTTGCTTGTGTTGACTGCAACTGCTGATGATCATAACAACCATAGACAGCAGCAATAGATATCTTTTTCTGCTCATAGTCATAATAGTATCAGTTCAAACTGTTAGTTAAACGCTTTCAAATCCTGCGGATGCTGACAGGTTTTGTAAATAAAAAAGGGCTCCGAATACTCGGAGCCCTCTGTAAAACCAATGATAGGCTGCTCGTTTAGAACGAGTACTTAAGACCTATCTGCATTCGCCATCTTGAGCCGATATTATTGGTGCTATACATCTCATCGTCCGTTACATTATCCGGACTAAAATTCAAGACGGGCTTGCCAATATCATCGCTGCTCAGATTGTACTGGCTACCACGATTGTTGATGAAATCTTGATCTACGTACTGCTCAAACTGAACAGCCCGGTAGTTGTTGAAACTCACACTTTCACGCAGACCCCACTCTTGGTTCAGGAAGTTCAACACATTGAACATGCTGGCTGTGATCTCAAGCTTCTGACCTGAAAACGTCTCGATCTCTTGGTTTATGCGCAGATCTAGGTAGTTGGTCCACGGTTCACGAGCTGTTCCTCGTGGTACTACCTCTCCGCGGTAATCATTCAGCGATGCTTCACTGGAAATCCAGTTGTTGAGCTCGTTCCAGTTGCCACTGGTAAGCACAACTTCGTCAGACGAAGCAGGAACATACATCAAGTCATTGTCGTAACGGGTATCACCGTTGGCATTCCCGTCGTAGATCCAGCTAAAAGGCGTGCCGGATTGTCCGTCAAAAATCACCGAAACAGTGGTGCGGAAACGTTCGGCCCATGAAAAGGTGTAGCCAACGTTGGCAAGAATGCGGTGACGACGCTCAAAGTCAGCCGTACCTATTCGAGGACTATTTACATCCTTATTCTCATTGTACTGCCAGTTGGAAATCGCCCGGCTGGAGGTACCGTTATTCACGTTTTCTGCTCGATTTCTTGTATAAGAAACTTTTGCACGCAAGCCCCAGTCGAACTGCTTCTCAAATTCAGCAGTTAGGCTATAGTTGTAACCCTTGTCGGTGTTGTCAAGTACCAGAGCGTTGGTAAAACGAGAGTCAATACGGTTTGGGTTTCCGGAAGCCGTTCCGAAGAAGGAATTATAATAAATGTCTCCGTAAAGAGGACGACCATAAGCAGAAGTACCCGTTTGCCCCAAGTTAATGTTACGATAGGTAACAGCATTGATCGACTTCGAGTAAACACCTTCTAACGTTGCCGTAATACCATATGGCAGATCTTGGTCAAGTGCCAGGTTGAACTTGGCCGCCTGTGGGTATTTAAAGTCCTGTGTAATCAGGTTAACCTCGGTAGTAGCAACTGTTGGTAAATTGTTATTACCTCCAGGTGTAGGCTGATTGTCTGGGTCTGGGCTAAAGAAACCATCTCCCAAATCATCTCCTGTACCATTTATTCCATAATCATTTACATCAATACGGCCATAATCGGCGCCGGTATTGCTGTACTGGTTTGAGATCCAAACGAAGGGAGGCGTTCCGGAAAAGATACCGGCACCACCACGAATTTGTGTAGTATATTCGCCAGTTTCTGGTGCCCAATTAAAGCCGAAGCGTGGAGACCAGAGCACATTGCCACTGGCTACGCGGTCGGTGCGAAAGTTCGGGAACGCATCCGCAACATCGGGATTAGACGTCGGCTTGTCGGGCATGATGGGTACATCAGCACGCAAACCAAAGGTCAGTTTTAGATTATCTTGAACCGTCCATTTGTCCTGTACATATGCTCCCAACTGGATAGCACCAAATTCAGCTGCACGGTTACCGCCTGGTAGCAGATAACTATAGTTGTATGAATAAGGGTTCCCGGCTTCAAAGTTCTCAGCAGAACTTCGGCCATTACCACCACGAAATTCATACGTTCCAAAATCATCCTGTACAAACAAGTTTCGGAACTGGTAAATCTGGTTGCTTGTACCAAAGGTAAACTCGTGATCACCCATGATGTAGGTGAAATTGTCGGTGATTTCTATCAGATCCTGATCAAGCGCATTGGCCTGCGAGAATCGATCAATTCCCATGTAGATACCGCCAAAGTTACCAGTATTGTTTTGCAGCGGCACACTTACATTAACTTCTGGGAAAGGTTGTGCAACAACATCGCGCGAGTCGCGGATGGAAGTATAAACCGCACGGAAGGTGTTATCCATATTATTTCCAAAGCTGCTGTTCAGCTCAGCTACAAATGAATTTTGCGTACTGTTGAAATTATACTGGCGATTAGAGAAGCTGTACGAGCTAGATCCACGGCTCAAACCCTCTTCATCAGTAGCATCAACGTAGTTGTAACGAAACGTCAACTTATGATCTTCCGCAATATTCCAGTCTATCTTAGCAAGAATTTTGTTGTTATCCTGCGTTTGATCAAGTGTATTACCATAGGTGCCGGGATTATATCCATACTCGCTTTCGGCAATACTTTTAATTTCTGCAAAAGTAGAAGGAGCAACATCAAAACTATTATCCTGCCCACTATTTAAGAGACCGCCTGTTAATGGTGCAGTTTCGCGCTTAAATTCAGCGTTGACAAAAAAGAACGCCTTGTCTTTTACAATTGGTCCACCCAATGTAAGACCCAGGTACTTTTCGTCGAATGATTCAACATCTTCAGAAACATCGCCTGATTGGGTAATGTAATTTCCAACAAACGCTTCATTGCGTGTTTGGAAGTACGCTGATCCGGTGTATTCGTTGGTTCCGCTCTTGGTAATAGCGTTAATTTGGCCACCGGTAAAGTTGTTATTGGTTACCTCGAAAGGTGCAATATCAACGTTGAACTCTTCGATAGCATCGATGCTAATGGGAGAGCTTACACCAGCTTGCGATCCGGGCGTTCCTTCTCCAAGACCAAACACATCATTAAGTGTAGCACCGTCAACCAATAGGTTATTATATCGGTCATTGGCACCGCTAAAACTACCGCCGCCGGTTGCCTGGGGCGTCAGTCGCGTAAAGTCGCCAAGCGAACGCGTCAACGTTGGCGTTTGGTTAATCTGCTCTTGACCGATGTTGGTCTTAGCGCCTGTGCGATTTCGATTAAAAGTAGGGTCGGCCTGAGCTGTAACCGAAATCTCATCAAGACTCATTTCACCTTCTTCCAGGGTGAAATCAACCTCGACAGTTTGACTAAGCTCGACACTTGTTATTTCTTTCTTTTTCGGATTGTATCCGACGAAAGAAACCTGAATTTCATAAGGTCCACCAACGCGTACACTCTTGATGGTGTACCGGCCGTTTGCACGACTAGCGGTACCATAGCGGGTGCCAGTTGGTTGGTGAATGGCTACGATATTTGCACCGGGTAGTGGTTCGCCGGAGGCATCTGTAATGAGTCCCTCAATGGAACCCGAGGTAGTGCCCTGAGCGAACATAGCTACCGGGAGCAATAATACTGCTGCCAGTAAGAATAAGTAACGTTTCATAATCGATAGATATGTTTGGTTAGCTTTGGAATTGAGTGTGTACTATTGATAGCACGCAAATTGTTGTATTATAGACAATTAGCCTTTGACTTAATAGTCTATTTCGGCCTCTTTTTCCGAGGCGTGAATATAAAAAAGATCAACAACTAATTGTACTTATTTCCAGCGCTGTAATTATAAGAATCCTAAGATTAGCTTAATGTTAAATATAAATGAAATCCCCTCCTTGAAATAGGTATTAAACAACATAATCGGCTCTTTATACATTAGACTTGATATTAGCCAGCGTCTCCTGTTCGACACCCAAAAAATAAAGCGTATAAATTAGCAAAAAAATCAACTGTAACTTAAACACTCCCACTTCCCGATACATGCGGGCTGATGTTTCTACCGCATCGTCCAGGATGGCAAACGTGTACTCTTCTTTGATGCGCCGCACGATCTCATTGTCTTCCATGACGATATGATCATTACGGTATCCACCGATGGCCCAAAAAGCATTAGACCGTATAAACAAACTCTGATCTCCAAAGCGAAATGCATCAATATCAAAGCGAGTGAACCATGCATAGACATCCAGGAGTACGTGATTCTGGTCAAAAGTCAGGCGAAAGCAGCCTGCATCATATCCCGATTCTACTGCCTGACAGACACTGTTCGCAAAATTTTGAGGAGGCTTACTATCGGCATGCAAAAAATAGAATATATCGCCAGCAGCCTTTTCAGCACCGTAGTTCATTTGGGCCGCTCGACCTTTTTGGGATGAAAATACTACCTTAGCCCCCGCTTCTTTTGCATTTTTAACAGTTGCGTCCATACTGCCTCCATCCACAACAATCACCTCTTGCAGCAGCTCATCCCCTCGATCTTGCACACATCTGATTGTTTCTGCTATTTCACCTTCTTCGTTAAAAGCAGGAATAATCACGCTGAGATTCATGAACGTTCTGGAATAAAATCAGATTCAATTAGATCTTGTTCGGTGTCAATATCATTAAGTACTGGGAGCGTGTTAAATGAGAGATCCAGGCTTTTAATCTTCGCCACTGTTTGGTCAAAGACAAAGGGGGTACTCCACGGAATATCGATAAACAGATCCCCATAAAAAGAGGACATCCCAAGCAGATAATAACCGCCATCGTGGGAGGGGCCAAGCACCACATCATGAGTAACCAGCCCGTCAAAGGCCTTTTCTATAATTTGTGGCGTAAGCCCCGGGCAGTCGCTCCCAATAATTACTGGCTTTGAATACCCCTCATCAAAAGCTTGTCGGAATGCCTCTGCCATTCTTTCCCCAAGATCATCACCATGCTGCAGGCGTTTGTCGTATCCACCAGAGGACCAGCCGTCATTATCTTCGATAAAACTTGAATACCATACCTGCCGGTCGCACTGCACAGCGTCGGTGACTTCCCGGGTTTTCTGCACCAGCTGTCGATATATGTCCAACGCTTTTTGATCCCCCAGCGACTGCGCAAGACGGGTTTTTACTTTTCCTTTCTGTGGATTTTTTATAAAAGTTAACAATACTTTTGTAGAGCTAGACAACATAGTATAGTAACTACAGGTAATCCAATAATTTTTAAAGGCTAACAAGGCTCCAGCTTCTAAAATTTCACCACGTAATAAACCTATAATAATTATGTTTTGAGTTATTTATGGATAATAAGATTAGGAATTAAGACCATAAAAAGTTAAAAATTTTTTAGAATATATATAGCTGGAACGTTTAGCCGAAATATCCCTTTAATTTGATCATAGTAATCGGTTGGTTTCTAAATAAACTTCAAATAATTATTTCATCTATGAAAAAGTTAATAACAGTTACCATACTTACTATTTTTCTAAGCATTTCTTTTGGATCACTAGCGCAAGCTCAGGATACTGAGAAAGATCTGGGTATCGGCTTCATGGTCGGTGAACCTACGGGAATAAGTCTTAAATCCTGGACCGGCGGCAATAATGCTTTTGATTTGGGCTTATCCTGGTCTTTTGTTGGGCCATATGAAGCAATAAATATTCACGGAGACTACTTGTGGCACAACTATGATGCATTTAGTGACGTCGATTCAGGAACTCTGCCGCTTTATTATGGTATAGGCGGCCGTGTTATTTTCGCCGAAAATGATGCTGTGATTGGCGCCCGTGTTCCTGTGGGTCTCAATTACTTGTTTGAAGATTCGCCCATAGGCCTTTTCGTAGAAGTTGCTCCTGTGCTGGATATATTACCATCAACCGACTTTCATGTAAATGGCGGTGTAGGGGTTCGCTTTTATCTATAAAATCGCAAACCGAAGAATCTATGAGGGTGCACCATGTAGTGCATCCTCATTTTTATTTTAGCATGATATTGTTTCGCCTTCTTTGGCCAACTGAATTGAGGTGAACTGATCACCAAATTCCGCGCGTATCCGCCGGTCGAGCGCTTGCAGTTTTTGATCCCCAGAATCAGGATCGTGATGGGTAATAAACAACCGTTGTACGCCTGATTTAGCCGCAAAATCAACGACATTCTCCCATGCCGAGTGGCCCCAACCTTGTTTGCCCTCGTATGAATCTAAATTGTATTGCCCGTCGTGGATTAGCAGGTCCACATCATCGAAGAACTGTTCCAGCCTGTGGTAAAAATCGGGATCAGCATTTTCAGCCGACTGGTTGATCTCATTATCGGGACAAAACACAATCTGTTTGCCATCCACATGAATCTTGTAGATCGCCGTATTAATTGTATGATTGGCAAACATAAATTCGATATCGTATCCCTCATACTCACATCGTTCGGATATTTGCGTAGTGTATTCAAGATTAGCATCGATCATATCCAGCGTGACAGGGAAAAAGGTCTTGGTCAAGTGCCCCGATAATATATCTTTGCAGCTTTCGCCATTTTCCTGCTCAGGCATGTGGATACGAAAATGATTTTTCGATCCATAAATAGGTTTAAAAAACGGAAAGCCCTGGATGTGATCCCAGTGTGGATGGGTAATAAAGATGCGTCCGCTTATTTTACCGGGCTGATCAACAAGTTTGTTACCCAGATTGCGGATGCCCGTACCACTGTCAAGAATTAAAATTTCATCGGAATGGGGGATATGGACTTGCACACAAGTAGTGTTACCCCCGAATAGCATATTCTCTTTATTTGCGCACGGCGTGGAACCGCGCACTCCCCAAAAAGTAAGACTTACTTCTTGTTTGCTATCTCCCATCAATAAGTTGGTGTTTTAGATAATGAACACCGCCAGCAGCAACTTTTCTCAATCCCCAACCATCCGTGTATATTAAACTATTCTATTACCTGTTGTACGGCGCCAATTTTAATTTATTTTGATTGTTCCAAAATATAGCAAGCAATCAGAAAAGCAAATCAGAAGCTACCCAGCAGATTCTTCCCTGATCTCATCCATTTCGTCAGTAAGGGAATCCATTTTATCCTGCTTTTTCTCAAGCTTCTGCTCCACCTTTTCAATCTTGTTTTCCACCTCGTCGAGCAGGCTGTTGCTGCCACTCGAAGGTTTAAAGTAGGTTTTCTTTTCCTTGTATTGCAGAACCTCTTTTTCTAGCTCCTTGGCTTCTTTTTTAACCTTGTTATACTGTTTGCGAAGCTTCTGAATCTTGCTTCGGTCTTCGGGATCCAAATCGGCTTTGGCCAACTCCTGATCAAACTTATCACCGGATTTCGCAGCACGCATGCGATCATAAATAACATCACATGCCTCTCTGTACTGCTTCCACATCTTATTTTTATGCTTAATAGGCACGTATCCAACATTCTTGAACTTTTCCTGCAGTCCCTTGGCAATGTCGACAGCCTCAATAGGATCATCGTGCTTGCCTAATTCACGAAGCTTCTCAAGTATTTCTTTCTTCTTTTCGAGGTTCTCTTTGCGTTCTTCTTTAACCTCTTTGAAATGTTCGCGGCGGCGATCATAAAATTCATCCATCGCCCCTTTGAACTGTTTCCAAATCTTGTCAGATTTTTTGCGCGGCACAGGACCAATTTCTTTCCAGCGATCCATATAGCTCTGCATCTTGTCGTGCCCCTTTTCAAAATCGTCAATGTCTTTTATCGCTTTTGCCTTGTCGATCAGCTCCAGCTTCTGCTGATAGTGCTCTTCTTCCTGTTCGCGAATTTTGTCCTGATTCTTGGACTTACGCTCATTAAAGGCATCAGTTGCTGACTTAAAGCGATTCCAAAGCTCATCCTCATCACGCTGCGGAAGGTTACCCACTTTTTTCCAGCGACGATGCAGGCGGTTGATCTCCCGCGCAGCCGAGGCAATATCGTCTTCTTCGAGCAGAGCTTCCGCTTCTTCACAAATCTTCTCCTTCTTGTGATAAAACTGGTCAACCTTGCTCTGATGCTCGGGGTCATGCTTGTATTTTTGATCGTAATAGTTATCCTGGACGCTCTTGTACCGATCCCAGACTTCGTTGGATTTGTCTTTGGGAACACGGCCTATTTTCTTCCACTGCTTGGTCAGATCGTCAAACCTCTCGTCGATTTCATCCCAGTTTTCAGTTTCGTGATCAATAGATTCTACCACGCGCTCCATCTTTTCGAGCACCGTCAGCTTCACCATCAGGTTATCTTCTTCTTTCTGGCGCTGCTGCACCAAACGATCTACTTTGTGCTCATTAAAAATCTCCAGCAGCTCCTCGAACCGTTCATTCAGCTCATCGCCTTTATCCGAGGGCAACGGACCCGTACTATTCCACTGTCCTTTCATTTGATTGACCCGACGCGTGGCCGTCCAGGTCTCGTTCGATATAATGCCTTCAAACTCCTCAAGCAGCTTCTTTTTTGTTTCCAGGTTTTCTTTTTTCTGCTTGTTGAGCTGCTCATAATGCTCTTCTTTGCGCTCCTCAAATTTTTCGACTGCGTCATTAAACTTTTGGTAGAGCTCCTGTACCCGATCAGAATCCACATCCGGTCCATCAGACCACTCATGGCTTAAGTTATCGAGCTCCATCGACACGTATGGCCAATCGGTTTGCTTGGCCAAGTCTTCAGCTTTCTCAACAATCTCCTCGTAATATGTGATAGGGTCTTCTTCATCTTTACTATCTGTCGACTCTTCATCCTCATCGGCAGACTCTTCATTTGCTTCAGCTTCGACCTCTTCCTCAGAATCGGCTTCATCAACGTCATCTTCCAATTGCGTCTCCTCGACCGTAGCCTCTTTAGCTTCTTCAACTTCACTTGTAGGCTCAGCTTCTTCGGTATCCTCATCAGGTTCATCATCGCCAGAATCAGTAGCCACTTCTTTTGTGTCTTCTTGCTGCAATGCCGCCTTTTTCTGTTCAATCTGATTTCTCAAGACACTAAAATCTCCAATCGCTTCTGTTCCTTGTATATCCTCGGCCAACGCATCTAGTGAGTCTTCGGTAAGCTTATCATCATCGCTTATTACCTGCTCTACCTTGGCTTCCAAGTCAGAAAAAGCCTGTGTAAGCTCAGCAAGCTTGTCTTCAAGCTCTTCTTCACTAACTTCGCAAAGCTTACGGGCTTCTCCCTGCCAATCTTCCTTGAGAAAAAGCTCATTATTATCAGTGAGAAATACGTGTTCACCCTCATATAAAAACTCGGATGTCTGCTTGTTATCTTCCATAGTCGTTTTCACAGGAACCTCTGTTACAGCGCTTTGTAATTCTGATTCTTAAGCTTCACTCCTTTTGAGTCTAACTAAGATAATATTTCTGAAGAACTTATTACAATTCATATGAGGATAGGAGACTTTCCCCCTCAACAAACAAAGCCGACTTTGGGATAAGCCGGCTTTGATAATAAAAGGAAAGGAAAAATATTACGAAGATTGTTGGAATAAGTGCACATCGCGTTGCGGATACGGGAAGGTGACATCTTCCTCATCAAATCGTTCTTTGATGCGCTTGGTAATCTCATAACGAAGCGGCCAAACATTAGCAGCTTCCGTCCATGGACGCACGCGGATAGTAACAGCATTATCTCCCAAATTACTAATAGCCACAAGAGGTTCAGGTTCCGCCATCACACGCTCATCGGCGTTGAGCACCTCATGGATAATCCGCATGGCCTTATCCATATCGTCATCATAAGAGATGCCAAATTCCATGTCTACACGACGCTTAGCATTCTTCGTATAGTTTTTTATTTCGTTCCCCCATACTTTAGAATTGGGCATTGTTATCGCAATATTGTCGAAGGTATGCATCTCAGTCACAAACAAACCGATTTCATCCACAACGCCGGAAGTATTTCCAATATCGACCGTATCGCCGATATCAAAAGGACGAAGCACCAATAGCATAATACCGGATGCGATATTACTGAGCGTTCCCTGCAGTGCTAATCCAATCGCCAACCCAATAGTACCAAGTACCGCGATGAGACTGGCCGTTTCAACACCAAACTTATTCAATACCGCCAAAATCGTTACGGCAATAACCAAAATACGAACCGCCTTCACAAATAGCGGCTCTAGCGTTTCATTAAAACGGTCAGAGTGTTCAAAATATCGTTCAACACGTCGGCCCAACCATTTAGAGAGCACTAACCCGATAATGAGTATGGTAATCGCCCCTATCACTTCTATACCATACTCCACGAAGTAAGGCATTAAATCTTCCGAAAGTGTATTAAACTGATCCATAATCCATCCCGATTTTTACAATAGCTGATTACAATAAAAAAGAAGGCAGCAGAACTGCTGCCTTCCTAAAAATATTGATTAAAAATAATTATTCGTTCACAATATCACGAATTTCGGAGAACCCTTTTTTAACATCCTTCCAGAGCTTTTCGGTGTCCTCTTTAATGTCGCCGAAGACATCGTCGCTGGAGTCTTTGATCTTGTCCAACTTTTTACGAAGCTGCCCACGCTTCTCTTTCAGCGTTTCTATTCGCTTTTCCAGCTTCGCTTTCAGATCCTGAGACTCCTTGTTTGCTTTTTTCTGGAGCTCATCAATCTGAGAATTCCATTCGCGTAATTGTTTTTCAAGCTTGTCGATGTACTCTTTTCGGTTAGCCATAAATAATAGTGTTTTAGATTAACATTCGGGACCCATATTATTCGAGATGACTTCGCAGCATCCAAGCCGTTTTGGCATGAACATGAAGACGTTCGGTTAAAAGATCAATCGTAGCCTCATCTTCTGCTTCGTTAGCCGGCTTCAAAGCTTCGCGAGCTGTGCGTAGCACTTGCTCATTGCCAAGAGCCAAACGACGTACCATCTCGAGTGCTTCCGGCTCTTCTTCCTCTTCGGTGATAGAAGTTAACTCGTTGAATTCCTTGAATGTTCCCGGAGCACGATGACCGAGAGCACGAATTCGCTCAGCAATCTCATCGATGGCATCTGCAAGCTCGGTATACTGCTGCTCAAATTGTTCGTGCAACGAGTGGAATAGCTCACCGGTCACATTCCAATGGTAATTATGTGTTTTCAAATAGAGCATATACGAATCTGCTAACACTCTTGACAACTCATCAGAGATCGCTTTTCGATCTTCTTCATTGATTCCAATATTAATTTCCATCTTTTTTTCTCCCTTTTTTGCAGTACTCATAGTTGAATACTTATTGATTGCAGTTACAGTTCAAACGGCACTTCACTGTTTGATCAGAATTTTTAAAAATTTCTTGCAATAGTTCACAGAAAAACTTTTTTAAATCTCTAAATATCATAATACCTGCTCCTTTCAAATTGAACATAATCAATACAGGAATATCCCACTAATCATTCCCTGTTGCTAATAGAAGGTTCCTATGTGATGGATAGAAAAAGAATGATAGGCTACCACCTGAGAAAACCAAAATAATTCACTAAAAGCTACTGACGGGATTCCTTTTTCCAGCTAAATTTATCCATCAACCGAAGTATATCGGCCGGAATTTTTGCCTCGTAGTTGACCATCCGATTCTTGCGGGGATGCTCAAACGCCAACCGGTAGGCATGCAATGCCTGGCGGTTAATCAACGGCTCTCCTTCCTCTTCAGGAGCATAATGCTGATCACCCACAAGCTGATGGCCGATTTCTTCAAACTGGACCCGTATTTGATTCTTGAGCCCAGTATCCAGCTGCACCTCCACGAGCGTATTCTCCAGGTAGCGCTCTTTCACTTTGTAAGACAGGCGTGCAGGAGTAGCTCCCTCTTCGCTCGGATCCACTACAATATTGCGGAAGCCATCTTTAATCAATTTCAGGTGATGCTCGAGTGTGCCCTCATCCTGTTCAATGACCCCGCGGACCATCGCCAGGTAGGTTCGCTTGGGCTCGTGATTGCGAAACTTGTTACGCAAATCGTCATAAGTACGCTTGTTCTTGGCAAACACCATCAGACCGCTGGTGTAGCGGTCAATACGATGAACAACTCCCACCCGAACGCCATGTTTTCCAAGATGGTCGGCCACCAGATCAAACAGGTTTTTGACGTTGCTATCGGGAATTGGCACTGCCAACAGCCCAGCCGGTTTATCGACTACAAAGATATCCTTGTCTTGGTGGACGATATAGAAGGGACGTTTCTTTGCAGCCATATCCTAAACCGATATCGTTGATTCTATGATTCGACACCGTGTACTTCCTTCAGAATTGCCTCGGCATCGTCATCACCTTTCTGCATCACGCGGTGCTGCAGGTTAGTCACAATCTCCTGCTGTGCCTTATCGAAAGCCATCTCTTTTGCCTCTTCAGGGGTGCCGGTCCGAAGTAAATCATAGATATCGTCGGCGCGGATAATGCTGTAGAGCTTATCATCGTTAAAGGCATGGGAGCGCCGCTCTTCATACTCTTTGAACAGCTCCGGAAACTCTTCACTTTTTTCAGCTCGATCAATAATCTCCACGTCCTTGGGACCTTCAGCACTCAGAGGCGTTTTACAGAGATAGAAATACTTGTGCTTATATCTCATAATGCAATATTCTTAATCGTTTATAATGCTAATAAGACTAATTCCGCTTTAATGTAAGAAAAAATCTTCGCACCTTCTTAAAACTAAATTCAAATATAAGGATATATACACACAAACCCTTCATGTCTGTTTGCCGACTCTCTTGTTGTCGTCTTCTTGTTGTTACTTTCGGGATGTTCTTGCTGGCCGCCTGTTCCTCATCCGAATCGCTCAAAGAAACTCCAACCCATTCAAATAGCAACGATCCATATCCCGTCTTCCCTGAAGACAGCACCAACCACGAGGGAATGTGGCTGCTTCCCCAAATCCAGGAGAAGGCCTATCCCATGATGGAAACAAATGGCTTTGCGCTGTCGCCAAACGAAATTTATCACCCCGACAGCACCTCGCTTAATCGCGCCGTCGTTCGCATCAACAATGGCGACCAGTTAGCAGGATCAGGATCGTTTGTATCTCCCGAGGGACTTATCCTAACCAATTACAACGCCGTTTATAGTGCAATTACTTCCACAAGCACCAACGAAAAGAACTACCTGAAAGAAGGATTTTATGCGGATTCGATGCCTTCAGAAATCCCATTAAAAAACTATCGGCTGTATATTACGGTCGAGCAAAAGGAAGTTACTGAAAAGATTAAAAACCGACTGGCCGACTCCCTGACCTATCGGAAGCGAAAACAACAAACCCAGCAGATCAAAAAAAAGCTGATTGCCGAGCGAAAAGGTGACCACAAAAATTTAGCTGTTACTATAAACGATTTCTGGGGCGGCAACCGACACTTCATGTCGGTATATCGCATCATACAGGATGTTCGCCTGGTGCACGTTCCGCCGTCGGCTATCGGCAATGTTGGCGGTCATTTACACAACTGGGAATGGCCGCGTCACAGTGGCGATTATGCTTTTTTGCGAGCATATGTCGCCCCCAACGGCAATAGCCGCAGCTACAGCCCATCGAACGTGCCCTTCAATCCTGCCCGTCATATCAATATTGAAGCGGGCGGTATCAACCGTGGCGATTTCACGACCACACTGGGCTTTCCCGGCCAGACCTCCAGGCACAAAAGCAGCTATGCCCTGAAGTTTTACCGCGATCAACAAATTCCAATCATTATTGACAGTTATAAAGCCATCCTCGACGGGCTTCAGTATGCCGCGGAGCAAGACTCCCAGGCAGCTCTCGACAATGCTGCGCAACGGGCCTCTATTGCCCATACGCTCACCTATTACAAAAATGCCTTAAAACAATTTAAGCAACATGGCATTGTTGAAAAAACACGGCGGGCTGAAAACAAGTTTGAGGAGTGGGTAAAGCAAGATTCGATGCGCAATATCCGCTACCGGCGCGTACTGCCCCAACTCGATCAGGCGTACAACATTGCAGGCCAGACCGGCGACTTGCTGTACGCCACTATCTACACTCTCAACAACAACCGGCTGCTTGAAATTGCTGATCTCTACCACTCATATCGCCAGGTAATTGCAGATAGCTCCCAGCAAGATATCCGCCGGGCATACAAAGACAGCCTGCTTAAACAGCATAAACAATTGCTCAGCGATATAAACATCGAGGCACAGCAAATTATGCTTTCGCAGATGCTGCAGATGCTGAGCACCCTTCCAGAGGGCAAGGTAATGTTCTACCTGCTTGATCTTTTTGGCGATACGCAGGGCGACAGCCTCAAACATCAAATTGACCAATATTTGGATAGACAAGAGCGGGAATCTATCGTCTATAACCTGGATCGGGCCAAAGCATTTATGAATCTACCTGTCGACAGTGCACGAGCCAAACCGCTCGATAATTTTATTGATCTGTACCGTTCACTGATCGAAAATTATCAGTTTAGCCGCAAAAATTACGTGCAGCATATTCCCTATCGCAATCCGGCACAAGAGCTGTACGTCGAGGGCATGCGAAAATTTCGACCGGATACCATGCAATACGCCGATGCCAACGGAACCCTGCGACTAACGACGGGCACTGTCACCGGATATCAACCCAGAGACGGCATGTACTACTTACCTTTTACCACCTTTAACGGGCTGGTGATGTGCAACGGTGATTCTCCTTCGGATTTCCCAAAATCACTTATAAGTCGAAAAGACTCCACACAATATGCGACCTATCGCAACCAGGTTCCCGCCAATTTTCTCACCAGTAACGACATTACGGGAGGCAATACCGGCGGACCGGTGCTAAACAATAAAGGCAAACTGGTCGGTATCACTTTTAACAGCAACCTGCAGGCGGTATCCAGCGACTATTATTATAACCCTTCCACTAAACGAGCTTTAAATGTGGATATTCGCTATATTCTTTTCCTGATGGATATATTTGCAGATGACCAGCGCTTAGCCAAAGAAATGAATATACAGCCTTGATAAAATATTGAAATTCATTATTGATTTTTCATAGGGACCCATATAGCTAAATGGAGATAAGTCTTTTTTTGTTTGGATATTCCCCAAATAAAAAAGACTTGAAACACTGTTGAAACAACGTAAGACAAAAGATATTAGATATGTCATTTGATATTATTTTTGTCTTTTTCCTTTTGGGATTAGCCCTATTCCTCTTTTCTACGAACTATGTATCATTCGATGTTGCATCTATCACCCTGTTAGTTTGTTTGTTGGTATCCGGCATTTTAACCCCAGAGGAGGGGTTTTCAGGAATTAATAATCCTGCTACCATCAGTATTGCTGCCATGTTCGTAATTAGTGAGGGCATTCGAAGGACTGGTATCCTAAACACGGCCGGTGACTTCTTCTGCGAGAAGATGAAACAAAATTTCTGGCTTTGGCTGATTGTGATGCTTCTCTTTGTCAGTTTTGCCTCTGCCTTCATGAATAATACGGCTGTGATTATGATTTTTATCCCAGTGATTATTGATATTGCAGCCCGGATAGGCATCAGCGCCTCCAAATTATTGATGCCTCTCTCGTTTGCTGCAATCATGGGCGGCATTAACACGCTTATTGGAACTTCCACCAACCTGCTTGTAAGCTCTATCATCGAAGAACGGGCAGGACAAGCATTTTCCATGTTCGATTTTGCTCCCATGGGACTCATTTTCCTTGGCGGCGGATTTTTGTACATGTACCTATTTGGAGTTGACTTAATCCCCTCCCGCCGTGATAAAGAGGATTTGACCAAAGGCTTTAAAATGCAGGGATATCTCACCGACTTAAGGGTGAAAGAAAATTCCGATTTGGTCGACAAGTATCTCAACGAAGAGGAATTGACTAAAGAGCTCGATCTCGACGTAATCAGAATTTTTAAACCCGAAAGCGACTCTTCGGCACAGCGCACCAAAACCATGGTGAAAGCAGGAGACGTATTGCGTATCCGCGGGAGCGCCTCCGAAATTGACAAGCTATTGCGCAGGGAAGACTTATCGCTTGTTCCTGGTGACAGGTGGGTGGACGTAGACCTCGAACACGGTAGAGATGCTCTCGTCGAGGCTGCCGTTGCTCCGGAATCAACATTAGCAGGTATTACGCTCAGTGATATTGACTTCTATGAACGTTTTGGTGCCATCCCGCTGGCTATTCGCCATCATGGTGAGCTCCAGCAAGAAGATCTCAGTGAAATATCGCTAGCTGGCGGGGATGCCCTCTTGCTCAGCCTAAGTACCGATCGCGTGCACGACCTTAACGAGGATCCCAATTTCGTTATTTCTTCAGAGTTGGACATTATGCGACCTCGCACCAACAAGATACCTGTGGCCCTCACCATTCTGGCCGGAGTCGTTGGTACTGCTGCCTTTAACCTTGCACCAATTGTTGTATCGGCTCCGGCCGGTGTTATTCTCATGATACTTACCGGCTGTATTACGGCCGAAGAAGCCTATAAAGCCATCAATTGGAAAGTGATTATGCTTTTAGTAGGAGTATTACCCCTGGGTATGGCGATGGACAAAACCGGTGCGGCCGGACTCCTGGCCGAATCATTAATTAATCTGCTTCATAGTTTGGGGCCGGTTGCAATCCTGTCCGGATTTTACTTTCTCACGATGTTAGTTACAGCTATCATTTCTGTAAATGCTTCGGTAGCTTTGCTTGCGCCCATTGCTTACGAAGTTGCCAGCCAAATCGATGTAAATGCAGCGCCACTTGTTCTGGCGGTCAGTTATGCAGCTTCTCTGACCTTTATTACGCCATTTGGCCATCATGCCAATACCTTGATTTACGGACCTGGCCAATTCAAATTTTCAGATTTTACAAAAGTTGGCTTGCCTCTGAACCTCATATTTTGGATTCTTGCTACAGCATTCATCCCGATTATATGGTCTTTTTAAATAATAACAATAGATGAAAGATTGGCTTAAGAAAACCTTCAGAATTGCCACTTGGCTGCCTGATTACGACCGATCAAAGCTTAGCGGCGATTTAACAGCCGGACTCACCACCGGTGTTATGTTTATTCCTCAAGGGATGGCCTATGCCGTCATTGCAGGCGTGCCCCCTATTTACGGTCTGTATGCCGGAGTCATTCCCCTGCTGACCTACCCATTGCTCGGTACCTCTAAGAATCTCTCTGTCGGCCCCGTTGCCGTAGATATGCTGATCGTTGCTGCCGGGGTGAGCCTGCTGGCCGAACCGAACTCCGAGCGATATATCACACTAACTATTCTGCTCACGATGATGGCCGGGGGAATGCAACTACTGATGGGATCAATGCAACTGGGGGCCATCTTTAACTTTTTCTCACGTCCCGTGATCGCCGGCTTTACGCTGGCGGCACCACTCATTATTGCCTTTACCCAACTGCATAACCTACTGGGCATTGAACTACCCAATACACAGTACATCATTCTTATTATTGAGAAAGTTCTTTTTAAAATCGATGAGATTCATCTGCAAACCCTGTTCTGGGGACTTTCTGCCACGGGGCTTCTGGCTAGCTTAAAATACTGGAAGCCGGCGCTGCCGGCATCAGTCCTAATTCTAGGACTCAGTATTTTTCTGGCATGGTTTACCAATGCCGGTTCAAACGGAATCCATCTGGTTGGTGAAATTCCAAAGGGATTACCCCCTATTGATTTACCAGAAATTAACTTTAACAATATGCGGGAGCTGCTACCAACTGCTCTAACGCTGGCGCTGGTCCAGTTTATGAGTGTAGCCTCGCTGGGACGCACATTTGCCAAACGACACAACTATACCATCGATTCCAACCACGAGCTGGTGGCCATCGGGGCTTCTAACTTTTTTGGCAGCTTCTTTCAGTCTATCCCCGTTTCGGGCAGCTTTTCACGGTCAGCCGCCTCAGAGCAAGCCAACGTACAAACGCCACTGGCAAATATTATCACCTCTGCCGTCATCATTGCAACCCTGCTGTTTCTGACTCCGATCTTTTATTATTTGCCAATGCCGATACTAGCGGCCATTATTATCATTTCGGCCCTCAATCTTATTGATCTTTCGGAATTCAAATTGCTATACGAAACTAAAAGAAGTGAAGGATTAATTGCCATTTTTACCGCTGCTTGTACGCTTCTCATCGGTATTCAGGAAGGCATCCTTCTTGGCATCGTGGCCTCTATGCTCAATATCTTATACCAGTATAGCCGGCCGAATGTAGCTGAACTGGGAATTATTCCCGACACCCGCCTTTTTCAAAACCTAGCTCGAAATCCAGAGGCACAAACGCTCGACGGGATACTTATTCTTCGGGTCGACGCCTCATTTTCGTTTGTGAATGCAGAATTTTTCCGAGATTTCATCCTACAAAAAAGCCGCGAGCGTAACGAATCAACCCGCTTCGTGATTATTGACGGCAGCAGTATCAACTCGCTGGATACCACGGCGACCGATCAGCTTAAGTCAATGATCACCACCTTGCGTAACTGGAATATCGAACTCTACATTACGGGCCTTAAAGGGCCGGTTCGTGATGTAATTAACAAATCAGGATTGCGGGATTTTCTGGGCAAAGATCACTATTATCGCGAACCCCACGAGGCCGTAACGGAAATTCTCAAGATCATGGACCAACAGGATCAAAAGTCGCGCCTGGAAGACTACAAAGAAGTAACAGGCAATTCCCCGGAATAGCTAAACGTCCCATTTTTTAAGAGCTTGGGAATCATCATCCATTTGATGCGGGCCGTGCCGGGCTTTACCTGTCCCCACTCAATAGCGGGGTGTTCAAGACACACCAGAGCAGCCGTGGGAATCCGTACTGTATATCCTCCACCCTCGTTGCTGAGCAACGACACTGTTTCTTCCAAAAGCGGGTTATGGCCAACCAGCATGATATCATCAACGCCCTCCGGTGCCTTTTGGACGGCCGAGAGGTAATCACGTGCGCCGCCGTAATACAAATTTTCGCTCCAGGTAATCATCGAAAGATCAATATCCGCTGATTTGGCAAATAGCTGCACAGTTTGTTCGGCGCGCTTTGCCGGTGAACTAATGATCGATCCCGGCAACGACTTCACATCCTTTGTAAATCGTCCCATCCGCAGTGTATCTTTCTTGCCCCGCTTGGCCAACGGTCGATCAAAATCTTTGAGACTGGAATCATCCCACGAAGACTTGGCATGACGCAAAAGCATAATCGTTTTCATATCAGGAGATACCTTCTAATCATTTACCCACAGAATAATTGCTTAAGACTGCAATATTAAAAATTACGTTTTTTGGGCAGCATTTGCTCGCAAAATATGTTTAGGAGCATAGAAAGTAAGCGTTACTCCGCGCGCAATCATAAAAAGAGTCATCGCCAGCCAAATAGCGTGATTGCCAAGATACTGCACCCCGATGAAATAGGCAGGCAAAAATACCACAACAGTGGCAATAATCATCGAATCGCGCATCGGTCCCGTTTCGGTAGCTCCAATAAAGATGCCATCCCAAATGTAGGAGAAACTGCTTACCGTGGGCCCGGCAATAGTCCACAAAAACACCGCCATGGCCGTATTAATTACATCCTGTTGATCAGTAAAAAGTCGTAGAATCTGTATATCAAAGATAGCGTAAATCGCAGAAGCCAGTATTCCAATGCCGATGCCCCAGATAAAACAGTATTTTACCGTCAATTTTACACGCTTCTGTTGCTGCGATCCCGTATAGCGTCCAATTAAACTTTCAGCAGCATAGGCAAAACCGTCAACACCGTAGGAAACCATCATCCAGAGCTGTAGCAGGATAGAGTTTGCCGCCAGGATTACATCCCCAAATTCGGCTGATTTTGCCGTAAAGAACGAGAAGGTAAAAATGAGGCAGAGTGTCCGGATGAAGATATCCCGATTGACCGAAAAAAAGTTTTTGATAGCCTCAACCTCGAGCAGCAGTTCATGCACGTAACTGGTAATCCAATCCTTGTATTTGTAAACCAACAGAACAACAGCCAGTGTTAGTCCGGCGTAACGAGCGATAAGCGTACCCGTGGCCACGCCATCTACATTCATCCCCATACCGTACACAAAGAGTACATCCAGCCCGATGTTGAGCGCATTTAGAAAGATCGTCACAATCATCGGGTAGCGGGCATTCTGCATTCCCAGGAACCACCCATTGATTGCATAGAGTGAAAGCGTGGCGGGTGCCGTGTAAATCCGAATATTGAAATAGATGCGCGTGTATCGCTCCACTTCAGGCGATGCCTCGACGAGCCAGAAACTGAGGTCGGCAATCCAAACCTGCAGCAACAAAATCAGCAAGCTGAATACGCCGGCCACGGTTAAGGCACGTGCCAGCGTCATGATGCTTTCGGTGCGGTTTTCTTCGCCAAAAGCTTGGGCCGTGATGCCGGTTGTGCCCATCCGCAGGAACCCGAATCCCCAGAAAATGAAGTTAAAAATCATGCTGCCCACGGCAATCGCTCCAAGATAGTAGGCTTCTTCGAGATGCCCCACCAGGGCGGTATCTACTGCGCCCAAAAGAGGCACAGAAAGGTTACTGATGATGTTGGGAATCGCAAGGTTAAGAATTTTCCGGTTCAACCGATCGGAGCTTATTTACTCGTTGGAATTATCGTCGTAAAGGCGCTTTCCCAGCCGTCTGATAAAGCGTTCAATATAACCCAAGCCGAACAAAATTACGATGGCGATAACGGTAAGTATGCCTGCAAGAAAATAGCGTTGCAGGGCCACCGCGATACCGATTGCTGCAGCAAACAGTATTGATGCAGCTGTGGTGAGTCCCTCGACGGTTTCATCCCGGTTCCTGAAAATAATGGTACCTGCCCCGAGAAAGCTGATACCGGTAATAATAGCCTCCATGATACGGATGGGATCAGCCCGAATAACTTGTCCAAATGAACTGCCACCGTAATGCTTGATCATAACATCACCGAGTATTACCAGCAGCGAAGAGGCCCCAGCCACAAGCATGTGCGTGCGCAGACCGGCTGGTTTTTGAGCCAGTTCACGCTCCAGCCCCATCAGTCCGCCCAAAAACATGGCAAAAATCACCTTGATGATGGGCAACCAAATCAAATCAAACTCTATGCTGATCATTTTGTGTTATCTTATTTCTTGATTAAGTACAGGTTTACAAAAATTTCAGAGAAATTCTATTGCCGATGGAAATTAGTTACTGGCAAAGCCGCTGGCACAAAAACAACACGGGATGGCATATGGACGACATATACCCACTGCTGACTAAATTATGGCCCCGTCTTTCTATAAAACCAGACACCAACGTACTTGTTCCACTTTGTGGCAAAAGCCTGGATCTGCACTGGCTGACCGATCGCGGCCATCATGTCACTGGAGTTGAAGTATCCCGAAAAGCACTGCGCAAAGTGATGGACCGGCATTCTGGTGATTTTACTGAGGATGCCAGCCACGGATTTACCATTTATCGCTCGGAATTACTGGAACTTTGGGAGGGAGACTTCTTAAAACTGCCGGCTAATGAAATTCCCAAGCCCGACATTATCTATGACAAAGCTGCGATTGTGGCCCTGCCGCCCGAGAGGCGTGAACTGTATGCTCGCAAGCTGCTCGAGTGCTGCGGCAAACACACTCAAATTCTATTACAAACTTTTGAATACAATCAGGAGGAAATGAACGGCCCTCCTTTTTCGGTGACTGAGGAAGAACTCAATCAACTTTTGGGGAAACATTTTGAGTTTACGTTAATGCACGAACAATCAAAGATGGATGAACTTAGTAAATTTCAACGGCGTGGGCTGTCGAGCTATCTTATCGAAAAAGTATATCATCTAAAACCCGTTCATCGGGAATAACCACTTCTACAGGCCGTAACTATTAAAGTTTATGAGCTATAAAGCCATTTTATACTTGCAGTTGCATATCAACAAGTCGGCATGTATTTTCAAAGTCACATTTTGAAACCACTTTAATAATTACATACGTATCTCCACATGGATATTGAAAAGCGTAATCGATTGTTAAGCATTGCACTCGGCATTATTATCGTCGTTCTGGGATACTACCTCTACCATTCTATTGTTGATCCCTATCAAGAAGTTGTTGAACGTGAGCAAATGACCAAAAAAGTCCGCTACCGGATGGGGTCTGTTCGTGATGCTCTTGTTCAATATGAGCGCAAGATAGGAAACTTCCCTCCCACTGAAGGTGGACTCGATACTTTGGTTAAGTTTTTGAAGACCGATTCAATGATGGTAGCCAGAGGTGATTCTTTGTTTGCTCCTAAGAATTCAAATGCAAGCTACAACCCGGATTCTCTGATTTATTCACCACGGCCTCCTCATCCAAAGTTCGAATATACGCTCAACGATACGCTGCGTCCTCAAATTTATTTGCTGAAGGATCCCGCGACCGAAGACAAGATTGGCTCTCTTGAAAATACTACAAACCTTAATGCCGCCAGTTGGGAATAATGAAAGATGGGCGAACAACATCCTAGCTTAGGGCTTTGCTTTTTTGGCAATCAGCTTTTTTATGCTGTCAACGATCAACACGAACCTAATAAGCTGGCTCACATAGGATGTTTTGATTTCAATTTTGATGTTACCGAAGCGCTGCTTGGCGATACCGGGCAGCATTTTCGGGGCATCCAGCAAACCATCAATCAAGTTCAGCAGGAATACGAGGTTAACCATCTTCGGATCCTGTCATTCCCTACCCAAGAATGCTGGACCGCCGTCCCCAAGATTGTCTACGACAATTCTGATGAGCGGGAAAAGCATATCAATATCCTCATGAGTGGTATGGATCGGAAAGACATTCATCCCACCTGGTATAACCTGAGCAATCAGGATTACAAATTCCTGTTGCTCCGTACCGAAAAAGCCTTCAAAGGGATGCAAAAGCTGGCGTCCAACGCTTCTACCACCGATCTGATCAGCGATTTCGAAATCGGCTCGCGCTGGGTGCAACACGCCAACCCAGGGGGATCGTTTATTACTATCTGCTGTTTCCAAAATTGCATATCGGTGGCTTCATTTATCCTCGGCAAATTGCGTGGCGCTACCTATATTACCTTCGATGAAATTCACGACCTGCCTTATCTGTGGCTGCAACACAGCAAAGAACTCAACTGGATGCAGGGGCTCCATGAGGAAATTTATGTGTATGGCAAAGAGGCCTTCCATGTGATTGAAATCCTGCAGCCTTTCTGGGATGAAGCCGGAAGCGTCACCAAGATGGATACACTAGACAAGATTCAGGTGCAGGCTGATGAACAAACCTATGGCTTCAACTTGGAAAATGCCTTTCCCGCCATGATGCTGGCCCTGGATTACGACTGAGTTGGTATAAGGAAATAAGTTATAGGGAAATTGGAACCAGCTAAAAAGGCGTTATACTCCTTCTTCCTGTTTTGACGGTTCGAGAGTGCAACTCTCCTACAGCTTATGGAACATATACCTTGTACCAAATACCTGCTCCAAGCTTATTGGATTCTATAATTTTTCTTACCTTCCGTTTCAGCAGTACTGATCACCACAAACTCATAGTTACATGCGCATCATCACCGGTACACTCAAGGGACGTCAAATTAATATTCCCAATACCCTGAACGTTCGTCCCACCGCCGCCCGTACCAAAGAAGGGCTCTTCTCTGTCCTTGATGCCCGCAAATATATCCGCGGAGCTAATGTGCTGGATCTGTTTGCAGGCTCCGGCAACCTGGGAGTAGAAGCAATTTCAAGGGGGGCATCCAAAGTTCTGTTTGTGGATAACGATCGCCGCAACATCCGTCATATCGAAAGTGTGGGACGCGAGTTTGAAATTTCGGATCAGATTCGCACGGTAACGTCGCCGGTGGAAAAATTCCTGGAGGGCATGCCCCTGCCCTACGATATTATTTTTTCGGATCCCCCTTATGACTATGAGCACATGCACGAGATGATCGACACGATCACCAGCGACGGCTGGCTGGCCGAAGGTGGATGGATGCTGCTTGAACATGACAAGCGACACGACTTTACGGATCATCCACATTGCGCCTATTACAAAGAGTATGGCCGTACGCACCTAAGTATTTTTCTGGCCGAGGAAGGAATCGAATTTTAACCAAATCAACATTTTATGGAAACGCTGGCACTCTACCCCGGCTCGTTTGATCCCATCACGTACGGACACCTTGACATCCTGGAGCGGGCGACCGAACTGTTCGACAAGGTTATCATCACTATTGCTATTAATAGTAAGAAAGACACAGTCTTTTCCGGGGATGAACGCGAAGCACTGATTGCCGAATGCCTGGAAGACAAGGAGTGGGCTGAACGCGTGGAGATCCAGCAGTTTACCGGCCTGTTGGTCGATTTCGCTAAAGAAAAAGACGCCCAGACGCTGGTACGGGGCGTCCGGCAGGTCTCCGATTTTGAATACGAGTTCCGCATGGCGCTTACCAATCGTCGGCTGGCCCCCGATGTGGATACTGTGTTTTTGATGCCCAACGAGCAGCTCACCTTTATCTCCGCCTCCCTGGTCAAAGAAATTGCCTACTGGGATGGCGACCTCTCCTCTTTTGTACCCCAGCATGTGGCAGAAGCATTGCACGACAAGTATAAAGATCAGAAAGAGTTGCAATAGTTTTTACATGTCCCCGGCACTTTAGAAGTGCCGGGGAAGTTAAAAAGCCGCAATAGAATTAGAGTGCGCTTTTTTCTATTTTCAGTACTTTCTAAATCTGCATTAGCAACTCATCCATAACATCATGATTTCAAAGCGCGCGCAGTCGGTATCTCCATCCGAAACGTTAGCTATCTCGGCCAAAGCCAAAGAGCTCAAACGACAGGGTAAATCCGTCATTTCACTAAGTGCCGGTGAACCTGATTTTAAAACGCCCAAACACATTTGTGAAAATGCCATCAAGGCCATTAACAATGGGTTCCACGGTTATACCATGAATACCGGGACGCCAGAACTGCGTGAAAATATTTCAAACAAACTTCAGCGGGATAACAATCTCGACTACGATCCTTCCCAGATCGTATGCACCAATGGCGCCAAGCAGGCGCTGGGCTTTAGCATGCTGGCTATGATTGATGAAGGCGACGAAGTCATTATTCCCGCGCCGTATTGGGTTTCCTATCCGCAGATGGTAAACGTGGCCGGCGGGACGCCCGTTACCGTGCGCTCATCCTTTGAAAACAACTACCGGATGACCCCAAAGCAGCTCGAAGATGCCATTACCGAAAACACCAAGGCGGTAATGCTTTGTTCTCCCTCCAATCCCACAGGGACCCGCTACACGGCTGATGAACTGAGAGCACTGGCGGATGTGCTGAATGATCATCCTGAGGTGAACATCATCTCTGACGAAATTTACGAGTATATCATTTTTGAGGATGAGCACGTCAGCATCCTGAACGTGGCACCGGAACTCAAAGAACGGACAGTGCTGATCAACGGGTTTTCAAAAGGTTTTGCGATGACCGGCTGGCGCTTGGGATACCTGGCAGCCCCGCAGGAGTTTGCTGATGCAGTAGCCAAGATCCAGAGCCAGGAAACCTCAGCTCCATCATGTATCTCCCAAAAAGCAGGCGAAGCGGCTTATGCCGGTAGCCTCGATGCCGTTCACAAGATGAGAGAAGCCTTCAAAAAGCGTCGCGATTTTATCATCAATGAGCTTTCAAATATTGAAGGCGTCAAATGCTTCAAACCATCCGGAGCATTTTATGTCTTTCCGGATGTCTCACACTACCTCGGCAAGTCAACGGATAACGGCCGAACCATTGAAAACAGCACCGAGCTCTGCATGTATCTGATCGAGGAACATGGACTGGCGGCCGTGCCGGGCGATGCTTTTGGCGAACCCAACGGCCTGCGCCTGAGTTATGCCGCGTCGATGGAGGAGCTGGACAAAGCCATGGAACGCCTCAAAGCAGGACTTACAGCATTATCCTAAAAACCTGCAATTTTGTACCAGCAAACGACTTTGGCACAATTTATGCAGATATTGTGCGCTAAACGATAAAGAAATTAAGGAACTATGCCTACATACAAGTACAAACGCGAAGACGGAACGACTTTTGAAGTACGACAAAGTATTAAAGACGATGCGTTGGAAGAATGTCCAGAAACCGGCCAAAAAGTGAAGCGCGTCATTTCGGGCGGCGGAGGTGTGGTCTATAAAGGCGAAGGCTTCTACGTGAACGACTATAAGAATGGCAAAAACGGCTCCAACGAATCGTCCGATAATGGTGAATCGGAATCATCAGCATCTTCAGAAAACAGCTCAGACAGTTAACCCGTGACTCCTGATCGCTCCCAAACGCATGAAGAGGCCTTAGAGCAATTTATATTGCTTTGGGGAGAAATGGCATCGGCCTGGGGCATCAATCGAACCATGGCGCAGATTCACGCACTGCTTTACGCTGAGTCTGATCCACTTGATACCGATGCTATCATGGAGCAGCTTGACATCAGCCGCGGCAACGCCAACATGAACTTGCGCAACTTGTTGCAGTGGCAGCTGATTCACAAAGTGCATTTCAAGGGCAAGCGAAAAGATTATTACACGGCCGAAAAGGACGTCTGGAATATCGTTTCTACTATCATCAGCGAGCGTCAGCAGCGCGAAGTAGCACCCATTCGAGAAAATCTCAACGAAACGCTATCACTTCTCGAAGAAAAAGAATCTCTTTCTGATGAGGAAGCCGCCTTCCAGGAACGCATTGAGAACTTTACTGAATTCTTGGAGATGTTCGAACGCTTCACCGAAGCGCTGCTGCCTTACATCAACAAAAAGAATCTGAAGTTTTTAAAACATCTCGTAAAACTGGCCGAGATGAAGCACTCGATCACAGGATCCGGAACTGACTCTGAAGAACCAACTGAGCAGCAATGAGCGACAAAACCACGAGAGAAATCGGTGACGAAGGCGAAGAGATTGCCGCAGCATACCTGGAATCCAAAGGCTATACTATTCTGGACCAAAACTATCACTTTGAGCGTGCAGAAGTTGATATTGTAGCCTATGACAATGACTCCTGGATCATTTTTGCCGAGGTTAAGACCCGCTCGAGCAACCGTTATGGCGAACCAGAAGAGTATGTGGATGAGGAAAAGATCCAGAATGTGTATAAGGCAGCCGAAGCCTGGATCTACGAGCGCAAAATGGACGGGGTGCCCGTTCGTTTTGATGTGATTTCCATTCTGCAGGATGAGAATGAAGCTCCCGACATCAAACATTTCGAGGACGCTTTTAGTCCGGGACGATAATTTAAGATAATTATCATCTTATATTACAATTCATCAGGCTTCAAACTCAGAACCCAGATGAAGCTATAACCTAGCAACTATCCTTTTAAAATTTTCTCGCGTAGTTCCTCAAACTCATCCAGTCCTGTTTTTAGCGATTCATAGGCTACCGGCTTTTTTTGCTTGAGTTTCTGGGCACTGTTTGTCGACAACAGATTTTTGGCCCGGACGAAAAACGGTGCTGTAAGCACACTTGCTACAAAATATCCTCCTATCCATGAAAAGTTCACTCCTGCAAATCCCAACAGTACACTAATCACCAAGTAATAAACAGGTAGCATAAACAACCCCAGCAGAAACTTGGCCGTGGCGTCAAAGACATGATCCTCGATATAGTCGCTCGTAACCCAGTGTACAAATCCGTATGGAATGGCATTGTTGATCAGGGCAAAAATGTACAGCGGACTCAACAGTAAATCACCAACACTAAAGGATGTCGAGTTTACAAAATCGGCTAACTTAACCCCATTGCTATCAGCCTTTTTGATTAACTTTTTTGATTCCTCCACCCTCTCTTCATTGACATAATCCGCAGTCACAGACACCCTATCATTCACAATATCCGGGACCAACACCTTACTTCTATCCGACTCCAACTCATCCAGCAGTAAGTGATAAATGGGATAGTTGTCCAAGGATGGAACGTGCATGGTCACTTGCTTGAGTTCTTGGGCAGCTGCCAATTTGAGCTGATGAGCCGCCTCTCGCTTGTCTTTCTCATATTGCTGCTTGAAATCTGCCACCGGAATACAATCTCCAAACTCAACATGGACGGGCGTCTGTGATTTCCGATGCCGACCATAACTTAGTCCCACCGGTTGTACTTGCAGATCCAGCGACCAGTTATAATTCTGCTCTGCGCCAAAAGCAATGCGGGTAAACCCTTTGCTTAGCGGGCGCACTCTCCGTTTGAGGTCGTGATTCGCCTCCGCAAAAACGAGCACCGCATCGCCCTGTGCCAGCCGTTGGTAACACTGTCCAAAGGTTGCGGCATTTTTACGGATTGTACTAAAACCATCACGGATACGGTAGACCGGGAGCATATTCAGCGAGCGAAAAAAATGCTTCAACACTGGCATCTGGAATGGCTCGGCCCGCGTCAAAAAATGCACAAACAATTGGGTATTGGTTACGACGTGCAGGGCATCCATCAGTGCATTCTGATGGTTGCCCACAAAAATGACCGGCTTATCTTGCGGGATCTTATCGGCACCGCCCACGGTAATCTCAGAATGAAACATCTGCAGGGCTGGACATACTACGCCATACCGAAAAAACTGATACCAGAGGTAGTTACTACGCATTGCTGAATACACCTTGGAGGGCTGCCTTTCCAATCGACCAGTACCAACCAATCGCCAGCCCGGTAATGACGTGCCAGATCCCCCACCAGGCCGCCACCAGCGCCATTCCGCCAAGACCGTCGAAAAAATTAAAGATCAAAAGCAGACCCAAACCTGAATTTTGGATTCCGGTTTCAATAGCGATCGATTTTCGGTCGCGCTTTGGCAGATTAAAAACTGCCGCCAGGCCGTATCCCCCAAGCAGAGCAAAGGCATTATGGAAAAAGACCAGTGCAATAACCAAATGCACATAATTCAGAAAATTTTTGAAATTCATGCTGAATGCCACCAGTATGAAACCGGCAAAAAAGACGATCCCAAACCATTTGATCCACCCTCCAATGCGGTCGGCCAACGATTCTTTGAAATGGCGGACCAGCATTCCCGCAATCAACGGAATACCCAAAATGAGCCCAATAATTTTAAACACCTCCCAGATATTAATGTGGATATCTCTCAGAATAGCATGGGTCGGCTCGTAGAAGCTGGCCCAAAGCGCAAAATTGAAAGGCGTCATAATGATTGCCAACAGCGTGGCGATGGCCGTCATACTTACCGAAAGTGCCGCGTTGCCGTTGGCCAGCAGTGAAAAGAAATTGGAAATATTACCCCCCGGACAGGCCGCCACCATAAACATCCCAAGCGCCATGCTGGGATGCGGCTCAAAAAACAGCACCAGCAAAAAAGTCAACGCAGGCAACAGCATAAACTGTGAAAACACTCCCACCAACGTCGATTTGGGTTCATTGATCAGCCGCTCAAAATCACGAACACTCAGTTCCAATGCTACCCCAAACATGATAATGGCCAGCGAGATATTCATCACCATCAACCCGCCATCACCCAGGTTTAACCGAATTGCATCAATTGATTCATTCATTGCTGCTCACTTTTAACAATTACTTGATCACAAAATAGTAATGTCTAAAAAATGTGCGCTCCAAAAAAGATGTTTCACCAAGCTACTCTACTACTACATTGGGACGTAATTTCTGCATTGTCTTGGGACCAATACCCCTGATATTCCGGAGCTGATCCACATCCGTGAAGTTGCCGTGTTGCTTGCGGTAGGCAATAATACGTCCCGCATAAGCCGGCCCGATGCCCGGCAACAAGTCAAGCAGGGCTTCATCCGCCGTGTTGATATTGATTGGAAAAGCATCCGAAGGCTCCGACTGCTTGTCGATAATCTCTGCCCTGGAAAATCGCTGGCCAATTTTTTCGGGATGCTTCCAGAAACCCACTCCTCCTGATCGGGCCTGCTGCTCGTACTGTCGGTACGCGCTCACCGAATCAGGATGCTGAGCATAATATTTATCGTATTGCCCAAAACCTCTTTGCAACAACTGTCTGTTTAGCGGGATCTTTCTGCCCTCCTTTTGAAGCGTTACATATGATTGGAACGCCCCATAGCGCGCCTCAGGCTCCTCTCCGGATGGGCCTTGCAGCCGAACTTCAGCTCCGGAAATAAGATTGCGCAGATACTCGGACGCCTCTGCCGAATAGTACTCCGACGAGTCGTTACCGGCATACACACGCGGCATATCCACCCCCAGAAATTCTACGTCGTATTCAAAACCCGGCAACACCTCGATGGTAAACCGGCTACCATCCCTTACTTCTTTGACGGTGTACCACTGCTCACTTTTGATGGGCGGCGCCGGCACTTTTGCCTGCCGTTTGGCTCGACGGATTGCACCCTTAAAATCCTGGTAATACTGGTTCGTGATTCGATCCGAATAAATAATCAGCAGATTCTCATCGTTATTTACTTCGGCATTTTTTGAAAAGTTATATGACCCTGCAATGGTTACACCCTGATCTGAAGAATCGGGATGGTTGCCATCCAACAACATCACCTTGTGGTGGAGTTTGCGCATCTCATTAGCTGGCAATATGGTGCGATTTTTCACCTTTGATGCTGGTGATGCCCAGATATCTCCATTGTTTTTATAACGGTAATAAAACAGCGGATCAATGAGACCGTATAACGCTACCTCTCCAGTAGCTGACATATCCCAGATGGTACGGCTCAGGGGAATACTTGGTGTGATAGCAAAGGCTTGGAATGCAATATCGTGTTGGGCCTCACTGCGGATCACCTCCACCAGCCGGTTCATAATACTAGGTTTGGTATCATCACGATTGATTGGTGAAAAATAGACCTCCACGCGCGTATCATCCACGAAATAAGTATGAGCACTGACCTCCTTTTTATCTTTATGAAAACGCGCGCGCCGAGCATTGGGGTTGTCACCGGGACTGCCCCACATCTGCTCAAACTCCGCCAAATAAGCATCGGCAATGCCACTGTCTTTAATCACAATTGTATTATTCGTGTTGTACGCACCGGTCAGGGTGAGATTCGTGGATCCAGTCCAGAGATAATCGTCGTCAGGCCTAGCATTCTCGGCATCAATTATCGCAAACTTGTGATGCATATCGGCGCCTGAGTTGGTTAGTGAATGATCAACAATACCGCCTTCAGCCCGATAGATATCCCCGTCATCGTCAATGGAAGTAATTCGGGCCTGGCGGAGTGTTGCCCAGATGGTAGAATCAATTTCTTCGGCATCAGTACGATGGTAATTATCAGTAACAATACGCACCGACACGCCTCGCTTTTTCGCTTCAGCCAACGACTGGGCAATCCGTGGATGTTCAAGATCATAAATAGCCAAATCAATGCTATGGGTAGCCTGCTCAATAAGTTGTTCCAGCGACCCGATCAGATCTGCACTGCTTTTGCTCATATTACCTGATAGCGCCACCGAATAATCGGCCGGCATATTAAAATAGGGTTTAATCCACTCAACGGAACTGCTATCTGGATGGGGCTGCATGGAATGCACGAAAAGAGGTATCAAACAAAAAGCCAACGTGACCAGCCAACGCCTGAAATGCATTAGGTTGTTTTTCATCTATAATTTGTGGTATTTTCGGACATAATATTCGGCAATAATGTGGCCTTAAGCAACTTACAGATGAACCTTCAAGTGCTTAATCCTTTACGGTGGCGAAAGTCGTTCCTCTTCTTGATTCTGGGCGGCTTTGTGGTGATCTGGTTCACCTTTATCGACACCTACAGTATCTGGACGCGTATCAAGCTTGGCCAGCGCAAAGCAGAGCTTAAGGCCAAAAAGGAACAACTTAAAGCCGAAACCCGTCTTTTAAAGCAGAAAATTGAGAATTTAAAAACCGATCCCTTTTTGTTGGAACGCATTGCCCGTGAGGAATATGGCATGAAGAAAGAGGGAGAAACGGTTTATAAAATCAAAGAGATTGACTAATAAATCTGCTTGTGGCTTATCTACGTCACGTATTGCTGCTACCTTATAATATGGAATTTGAAATTCTGTTATTACAACACCCCTTTAGCTTTAATCCCGTACCAGCATCGTTAAATGAAAATAACTTCTAAATATTCCGGTTGGTGCCCCTTATTGGTGCTGGTGCTTTTGTTGGGATGTGGACAGCTGGCGCAGGCCCAGGATACTACTGCAGTGCAAGATTCGGCTCGCATCGGGCGCGGCGGTGCAGGTACAGGACGTCCCCAGGCGGGCAGAGGTCAGGGAACCAGTGAGCCGGAACAGGAAGGGCAGGTTAATTTTCAATCCAGCGATTCGCTTGTCTTCGACTTTAAGAAAAATCGTGTAGCCACACTCTATGGTTCGGCTTCCGTCAATCATAGCGCCGGCCAGCTTAAAGCTGGCAAAGTAGCCATGAACCTCGACAGCAGCTTGGTTAGGGCCAACACGCAAACACCTCAAGATACGCTATCGCAACCCGTTCTGATCCGCGAACAAGACCGGGTACGCAGCAATAATATCAAATTTAATTACAAGACCGAGCAGGGACGCTTTGAGGTAGCACGTGTTAAGGTGCAGGATGGGAACCTGATTGGCACTAAAGTTAAAAATACGAGTCCGCACGTGGTATTCCTCGAGGACGCCATTTACTCGACCTGCCAGCTCGACCATCCCCACTATTATATCAAAGCGGCCAAAATGAAGGTGGTTGACCAAGAAAAAGTGTTCTTTGAGCGGGCCCGGCTTTTTATCCTGGATATTCCCTATCCGCTGGTTTTCCCTTTTGGCTATCTACCGGGTAAAATCGACAAGCGACAGTCCGGTATCCTGGAACCCACCTATGCTTATCAGGATCGGCAAAACAGAGGCATCGGCTTACAAAATATCGGCTGGTTCCAATACTTCAACGACTACCTGACGGGCCAAATTTCCGGAGATATTTTTACCTCAGGCACCTACTACGTGAACGGTCAGGTCAATTATCGAATTCGTAACAAACTGAGCGGTAACGTCCGTATTGGCTATTCTAAAGATAACAGCGGACTGGAACCAACGGATCCGGGGTTTCGATCTACTGTACAAAAGAACATACGGATAACCCACGACCAGCAGTTTTCGCCCTATGCCAGCCTTAACAGCTCTATCGAGTTGCGTACGGCCGATTATTACCAACAAAATTCCTACAACCCCTCGGAGCGGGCACAAACCAACGCCAGCTCAAATATCAATTACCGGTACCGACATCCCGAGGATACCTACAATTTAAATTTGTCTGTCAGGCAGAACCGTAACTTCCTGAGCAACAAAACTACTATTTCCGGACCGGAAATGAATTTTCGGCTTAAAACATTTTCCCCTTTTGCCAACGATCAAACCTCAGGACAGGACAGCAAGTGGTATGAGACTATAACGGTAGGATACGATAACAGCTTTAAGTCCAACTACAACTTTGTACCTGTCCGTGGCGACTCAGCTCGCATTGGCTGGTTCGATGCATTGCTGGATCCCTCGAAGTATCGCCAGGCGACCGATAATAATGAACACTACAAATTTGGCTTCCAGCAAAATCTGTCTCTCAACATGAACCAGATCATTCCCAACCAATTCCTCAATGTAAGTGTCCGCGGAAACTTTACGGAATATTGGTATCCTACCTCCGTTCGTAAATCGTTTGATCCTGACTCCAACGAAGTCAGAGAACGCAAGGTGCGTGGCTTTACTTCCGGCCGTGAGTTTAATACCAGCCTTAACTTTAACACTACGGTTTATGGGATGATGAATCTAAAGGTCGGTAATATCCAGAGTTTTCGTCACGTCTTTAAACCGAATATTTCGCTCAATTATCGGCCGGACTTCAGTAGTGACTACTGGGGTTTTTATCGCACAGTGCAAACCGGTCCTCAGCGAGATGATGGAACTATTCCCACCCAGCAATACTCGATTTTTGAAAATCAAGTGTTTGGGGGGCCTGGCAGCGGTGAACAGCGATCCATCGGCTTAAGCATTAACAACCGGTTCGAGGCTAAACGGGTTGAGCGCGATTCCACTGGTGAAAAACAGGAAGAGGTGATTGACCTGATTGATCAGCTAAACTTTAACACCAACTACAATTTTGCGGCTGACAGTGTCAAACTTGCCGACCTTAACAGCTCGCTGACGGCCCGCATTCTCCCGGGATTGGATATTCGAGCCAACGCGCGGTTCAACTTTTACGAGCGTAACGACCGCGGGCAGAAGATTGATAAATTTCTGATTGCTGAGTCCGGCAAACCACTGGAGCTCACTCAGTTTTCAACCAGTACAAGTTACTCAGTGCAGTGGGGCGAAAGCGGATTTGAACCGGCCGACAAACCGTACTATCCTGCCAATTACAACCCCCTGAATCAGAACATTTTTCACCCGGTGGATCCCCACTTTAATGACCGGCCCGTACAGGAGTTCAACTCCCCTTTTTCTTTTTCAGTTGATTTCAGCTACCGATGGTCGCTCAATCCCAATGGCGAAGACAATAAATCAGCTACCATCAATGCCCGCAATATTAATCTGAAGCTGACGCCCAAGTGGGATTTCCGTACCGAGATAGGCTACGATTTCGTCCGCAAAAAGCTGACCCCTTCGCAATTTTCGCTGAGCCGGAACCTACACTGCTGGGATCTCTCGTTTACCATGAACCCATTTGGGGACAACAAATATTATTTCTTCTCACTGAAGGTAAATGCCGGGCGACTGCAAACCATTTTCCAGAAGCTTCCCGGCCTCAACAACCTACAGCGCTCTTCAAGTCCCACCGGCCGCCGCCCACAGGGCTTCTAGCAACAACCTTTCAACATTTCCCGGTTGGGGAACCGGAAAGCGTTTATGTTTAAAACTGAGTGTCCAGTTCCTTAAGATCTGAAAAGTTTTTTCGTGAAAACGCTGACAGGAATCTACGCGATTCGCTGTCAGGTCGGGAAATATTTTAATAACCTTTCAGAGTTCCATTTTTCAGAACCTGAAAAATGTTATCGCTTTTAGGATAACTCATTGTCGCGATTGGACAGGTACTTTGCTACATATTTCCCAATGACGTCAAACTCGAGATTCACAGTGTCGCTAGCCTGTTTCTCGTATAGATTGGTGTGCTCGTAAGTATAAGGGATGATAGCCACGGTAAAACTATTCTCCTGCTCATTGGCCACCGTCAGGCTAATGCCGTCGATGGCAATACTGCCACGCCCCACAATTAAATTTGAATACTCTTCGGGATATTCGACCGTAAACAGCCAGTCGGTGCCTTCCTGCTCAATCTGTTGAATAGTGCCGGTCGCATCCACATGGCCCTGCACAATGTGCCCGTCCATCAGCTGATCGGCCCGGAGCGAGCGCTCCAGATTCACATGATCTCCTTTGGACAGATCACCAATATTGGTTTTGCGCAGGGTCTCCTCCACACTCTGCACGGTAAAGGTCGTATCATCGGTAGCTGTAGCCGTATGACAAACTCCGTTGATGCTAATACTCTGATCAATTTGTACCTCACTGGCAAAATCACTGGCAATGGTGATTTCCTTGCCGCCATCCAGACTTGTAATTTTTTCTACCGTACCAACTGATTTTATAATTCCTGTAAACACTGTCGATCGCTTATTTTGTAAATTAAATTAGTAATAATATACACTGAAAAGGGATTCGCAATCCATGCAGTGTCTGGTACTAGAAATACCCACTGAACAACAGATCGTCGCCTACTTGTCGCCACTGCACGTCGCGGAATTCCATAATCTCCGACATACGGTTGATACCTACACCTAACACCGATTTTGTGCCACCGCCCAGCATCTTGGGTGCAATAAAGCACTCCACCTTGTCCACCAACCTCTGACGCAACAGCGCCGAAGCCAAGCTCTGTCCTGCTTCGACAAGCACCGACGTCATCGGCAGATGACCCAGCTCGCGGAAAGCCTCGTCCAGATCAGTGTGCCCTTCTTTTTCACCCACCAGCAACGTCTGCCCCCGAAAGTAATCCGACTGCAGCATATTCAACATGGGATCAGCTTCATTTTCAAACTTTTCTTTGTTATGCGTCAGCACGATCGTTTTTTCCTCGTACTGATCAGTAAACAGATTGAGATCGCGCGGCAAATCCAGTGGCCCATCAATCACAATACGCTTGGGCTGGCGGCCTTCTACGTGCCGTACGGTCAGGCGCGGATTATCCAGCAGCGCGGTGTTACGCCCCACCATCACCGCATCGTACTCGCTACGCCACTTGTGGACCATAGCACGCGACTCTGGCCCGCTGATCCATTCTGAGCTGCCATCGGGCGCCGCAATATAACCATCCAGCGTCTGGGCAATTTTAAGTGTCACAAAGGGGCGGTTATGCGTCTGATAGTGCAAAAAGAACTTATTGAGACGTTCAGCCTCTTCTTTCATCAATCCAACATCTACGGTAATATCATGATCACGCAGATATTGAATTCCTTTGCCTGCAACCTTCGGCGTTGGATCTTCCATCGCCACCACTACACGACTGATGGGCAGCTCGGCCAGCATCTCACAGCATGGCGGCGTGTTGCCATGATGAGCACATGGCTCAAGCGTTATATAAACCGTAGCGCCTTCCAGCAATCCTTCGTGATTAACCGAATCCAGAGCGTTGCGCTCAGCATGTGCCTGTCCATATCGCTCGTGAAAACCTTGTCCTACTTTTTTTCCATCAGCTGAGACAATTACGCAGCCAACCATAGGGTTGGGAGATACATAGCCCGCTCCGCGTTCCGCTATCTCCAGCGCCAGGCTCATCCATTTTTTATCTGCTTCGCTCATAACATCATATGTATTTCCACAAAATTACCCTATGTCTAATGTAATGCTACTAAAATAAAAAAGGGCAAGAAGAGTTCCTCCTTGCCCTCAAATTCAATTAGTAATTCAAGCTGTGTTAGCTACGTAACAGCTGAGCACGATTATCTTCGATTTCAGCTTCTTCTTTAAGCTGCTCAATCCAGGTATCCATGAAGGCCTGGCTCTTTTGCTGCTGCAACTGCCTGCGAATTTGCTGTTGCGTTGTGGGGGCAAGGTTGTCCAGATCCGCTTCCTGTCTACTGTCGACACGCACCACAAAGACTGCGCTTGTGCCCTCTATAGCATTCGATTGCTGACCTTGCTGGAGACCAAAAATAGCGCCCACCACTTTGGGTTCTCGACCAGCTCCTTGAATAGTTTCAGCGTCCATTGAAAGACCTTCAACTGCTTGAAGTTCTTTACCGGCAGCCTGTGCCAACTGCTGAAGACCTGCGTTATCGGAAGCCAGCTTGTTCACGCGATCGAGCACCTGCTGCTTGCGCTTCTGATTCGTTACTACCGTGCGGATTTGCTCCTTCACCTCATCAAAAGGCTGCGTTCCGGCAGGGGTAACTTCAGATACTTTTGCAACCACGAACTGTCCGGAAAGCTCAATAGCCTTGGAGATGGTTCCCTCAGCCGCAGATTCCAGAAAACTCATAATCTGCCGGCTTTGTCCAATACCAGAAACAAAGTTGTTGCCCTTGGTCGCAAACCCTTCATTAATTTCAAGGTCGCGGCGTTTGGCCTCACTTTCAAACCCATCTTCCTGGGCATAAAAACTAAAGTCATTGGCCGTCTCGGCGCGCTTGTCGATCGTGGCAATAGGATCGGCTGTAATATCCATGCTAAAGACCACAAACCTAACTTGGTCGGCAGTTTCTTCGAGCTTCTTGATTAAATACAACCGTCCTTGCTCTTGAATAAGCTCTGTCACTTCACCTTCTCCAACCTCTAGCACGGGCTTAAAGAGCTCTCGCACGTCATCTTTATCAACCATTTCAGCGCTGTAGGAGGTAGTGGACTGGTAACGATTCAGAAACAGCGAATCGTTTTCAGCTGCTGCAAATTCCGACCGCAGATCTTTCATCTCTTTGATCGTACGCATCGTATCCTGCTTGGTAGGTGTCTTATCGAAACTCACATATTTGATACGATACGACTCTTTACGCTTGTACTTTTTCTGGTGATTGTTGTAATAGTTTCTGAGATCCGACTCAGCTACCTTAACATCACTGTTGGATACATCGGCGTAAGGGAAACGCACAAAAGAAACATCAGCAAACGTATTATTGCGGATATACTGCTGCTCCACTTCGTAACTACTCACTTCCATCGAGGATTGCAGGAAGTTGCTCATTTTTTGCTGGCGACGCTGCTGGCGCATCTGTTGCTCTACATTAATCCACAACTGGGTATTTTCGGGCGAATTAATTGCCTGGCGCAGTGCCGCACGGTCAATAGTGCCATCTTCGCGGCCAAATTGCTTCTTTATAAATGGAGCCGGGTTTTCGCCGGTAATCATATCCACAACCTCTTGGTTGGTGACCTTAATTCCGAGATCGTCCATTTTCTGCTGCAGTAACTTGCTGTTTACCAAGTCATTCCAAGACTGCTCTTCGTACTGCGCACGAACTTCCGGCGTCATCGAATTGCCGGTTTGCTGCGTGTACTGCTTCGTATAATACTGCAAGCGGTTATTATATTCTTCGAGAGAGATCGTCTCTCCATTAACAGCTCCAAGCGATTGGGGACCTCGCTGGATAACATTAAAAAAATCGGTATCGGCAAGCATCCATAAAACTCCGAATGAGAAAATAAGTACCCACAAAATCACGCCGGTACTTTTTCTCATTTTGTCCATTACACCCATAAAAAATCCTCGTATCTACGTCTTTTATTAATTCAAAAAAATCGTTTTGTCATCTTTTTATAAGCTTCCAAATATACAAGAAGGCTGTGCTAAGAGCAATTTCGCTCTCAGAGAAATTACAACGGCATTTGCTGGCAACAGAGTATCCACAAAAAAACATATTGCTTATCCTAAAACACCTCTATGAGTCGCATATGTTTGAGGTATTTCCGCGGATTTTCGTTGATGTTTTTGACCAATGAATTCATTTCGGAAGAGAGGCTTTCAAGGTTATTATACAACGACGGATCATTCACCATCTTACCCAGACTTCCTTGTCCCTCGTTAATCTTAACCAGGATCTGGTTGAGCTCGCTGTTGGTCGCATTCAGATCACGACTCAGGGTTTCAAGCTCATCCAGTGTCCTGTCCAGGCCATCCATGACCGAATCGACACGCGTCTTGTTTCGGGCACTTACCGTGTCCACATTTGCCAGAAACTGCTGAGCATGCTCAATACTCGATTCAATATCCCCCCGCTTATTTTTGAACAGCGTAGAAATCTGTTCCGATGTATTTTTGAGGTTCATCAGCACACTATCCACCCTACCCTTGGTGGTGTCATCAAGCATAGTGTTGAGCTGAGCAAGCAACTGGTTGAGTTTACCAAACGACTCAGAAACATCTTCGCTCAGTTCCTCTCCCTTATCTTTGAGGGTTTCCATCATGCCGCCCCGGTACTCTCCTTTTATATAATCTCCATATTGCAGATTCTCTTTAGCATCGCCCCGTTGTACGATAATTGCTTTTTCGTCAAGCAGACCCGACGATTGCAGATATGCCACCGAATTGCGTGGAATCTCCACGCCCAGATCGAAAGTCATCGTCACCTCAACGCTATCTCCTTTAAGAAGCTCCATCTTTTTGACGGATCCTACCTTAACTCCATTGACGTACACGTAATTGCCGGGCGACAACCCATCGGTTCGGTTAAAGTAAGAATGAATAACGTTAGACTGACGGAACAGAGGCAAATCGCTCATCACTCGGTATCCTACAAAACCCACCAGGATGGCGGCCAATATGGTCAATGCTACTTTTAATTCGTTGCTAATTTTCAAAATAACTCCTGTTAATTTCTTATTTGATACTCGCTTGCAGTTACAAAATCCAAAAGTTCCTTATTGTCGCTCTGGCGCATCTCATCCACTGTTCCGTACCACCAAAGACTCTGATTTGCCAAAAAGGCAATTTTTTCGGCAATCTCTAGTACGCTGTGGATATCGTGAGTTACAACAATGGAAGTGATCTTTAAGTTTTCGGCCATCGAAATAATTAGCCGGTTAATCTCCTCTGACGTCTGAGGATCGAGTCCTGAGGTAGGCTCATCATAAATTAAAAAATCCGGCTGTAGAATCGTAGCCCTTGCCAGTGCCACCCGTCGCCGCATACCTCCTGACAGTTCAGCCGGCGACTTGTCACCGGAACCGGCTAAGTTAACCCGTTCAAGGGCCTCTTCAACCTTTTGATCAATCTCCTTATCCGACAAATCAGTAAAATATTCCAGAGGAAACGCGATATTCTGGGAGGTGTCCAACGAATCAAAAAGCGCAGAACCCTGAAACAGTACCCCAAAACGCTGCCGCATTTTTCGCAGAGCTACGTATTCGAGATCAAATACATTTTCGCCGTCAATAATCACTTCTCCAGAATCGGGATACATCAGAGCATTCAGATGTTTTACCAACACAGACTTCCCACATCCCGAACGACCGATGATGGCAATGGTTTCTCCATCCTCAATCTGGAGCGAAACATCATCCCAGACGAGATTAGAGCCAAAACTTTTTTTGAGATTGCGTATCTCTATCATATTACCTGTTCTTATAAAAATACAGCAGCCAGTACGAAATCAGCCAATAATACATAAATACAACTTAAAACAGTAGCCTGAGTGGTACTATTGCCCACGCCTTCGGCACCGCCGGTAGCATAATACCCTTTGAAACAAGAAATTGACGTAATCACAAATCCAAAGACGAACGCTTTCAAAATTCCGAAGGTTACATCCCATGGATAGAAGAATTCTCGTGCGCCCTGCATAAACTCAGCCGGCGGTAGTGCTCCCGACAAATAACCGGCAACCACACCTCCAATAATTCCTGAAGCACTGGCAAAAATGTAGAGCAGCGGAAACATGATGAGCCCCGATAATACTCTGGGTAATACCAAAAAAGACACCGAATTAAACCCCATCGACTCGAGGGCATCGACCTGCTCACTCACGCGCATTGTGCCCAGCTCTGTAGCAATGCGCGCCCCCACCTTTCCGGCCAGCACCAGACTCGTAATCACTGCTGCAAGCTCTATAAGCAATGATTCCGACGTAATGGCGCCAATCACCGAAATTGGAATAAATGCCATATCAAGCTGATAGGCTGTTTGAATCGTCATCACAGCGCCGGTAAAAACACCGGTCAACAATACAATGGGTACCGACTCATAACCAATCTTCAGCAGCTCGTTAATGAGATTCTTTTTGTATGTATCAAACTCATATAACGAGCGTAACGAACGGTACAGCAGTAAGCTGTATTTTCCTAATTTCTCAAGTGCGTTCATACTTTTGAATTTGCTAAAATGACGAGCTGGAAACTATTAAATTTCCAGCTCGTTGTCATTTCAAACGCGTTAATTTTTAACCTATATTACGAGTTCTAATCAATTACGGCGGTAACACCTTCTATGAACCGATTTTACAATGATATCATTGACAATATTATAGCGCTCCGGATAGCGATTGCCCTGAGCGTTTTAGTTGTTGTTTTCTTTATTGGTTCCGTTGGATATCACATCGTAGAAGGCATGGAATTCTTTGATGGGTTTTATATGACTTTTATTACCATCACTACCATCGGCTTTTCCGAACTGAAAAATCTTTCCTCGGGCGGCCGTGTATTAACCATGGTCCTGTTTGTGATGGGCATTGGAGTGATATCATACATCGCCTCACAAACTACGCAGCTAATATTTGAAAGTGAAATTTTTAGACGAAGAGCTATGAGAAAACAGCTGGAAAAAATGGAACAACATTACATTGTAGCTGGATATGGACGCATCGGCCACCGTATTGCAGAGGTGTTGAAAGATGCCAATATCCCTCTTGTGGTGATTGAAAACCGTGAGAGCAGTATTGAACGTATCCGTGAAAACGGGCATCTCTATGTAGAAGGCGACGCACAGGACGAAGATATTCTGAAAGAAGCAGGCATTGAACGCGCCAAGGGACTTATTTGCACCTTGTCACGCGACCAGGATAACGTCTTTGTCACGCTGATTGGACGGGACTTGAATCCGGATATCTTTATTCTTGTGCGCACAAATCAACATCAAAACACCAAGAAAATTCTACGTGCCGGGGCAAATAAAGTTATTTCGCCCTACGAAATTGGTGCTGACCGCATGGCAAATGTAATTCTGCGGCCGCATGTTGATCAGTTTATGGATCGCATTCTTGGCGGAACGACCCAAGATCATGTGTTTGATGAGGTCAAGATATTCAGCGGATCGGAACTTGCCGGCAAAACGTTATCAGAAGCCGAGATACGTCAAAAGTATTTCGTCGTAATCATTGCTATTATTCCCGAAGACAAAGATAATATTCGGTTTAATCCCGGCAGCAACGACAAAATCTCCGTCGGCGACTCGCTGATCGTCCTTGGCGATGTCGACCGCATCAAGCACCTCCGGGAAGATGGATGCAAGGATTTTCGAACGCTGGAAGAACGCGTCTCCAGACATGATTTTATGAAGCATATCAAACCTCACCAAAGTAATACCCAATCTGCATGATACGATATTTAACAGCTGGCGAATCGCACGGACCACAACTGACGGGCATCATCGAAGGAGTTCCGGCAGGACTACCTATCACCGAAGATGAAATAGCACTGCACCTGGCGCGCCGCCAGAAAGGGTATGGGCGTGGTGGCCGCATGGCCTTTGAGAAAGACCGAGCCGAAATTTTATCCGGCGTTCGATTTGGCAAAACGACCGGCGCCCCCATTGCCCTGCAAATGCCCAATCGGGCCCACGAAAAAGATGACTCCAACTGGCCAAAGGTACTGGCCAAAGAAGGCGACGGCGACGATGTGGATCCCATTACGGTGCCCCGCCCGGGCCATGCCGACCTGACTGGCGTCCAAAAGTATCGTTATGATGATATTCGTCCGGCCATTGAACGTTCCAGTGCGCGTGAGACAGCTATGCGCGTGGCTTGCAGCTCCATTGCTCGAAAATTTTTGAAACATTTTGGTATTGAGATTGGCGGACACGTGACCCGAATTGGCAGCGTGGGATATGAAAATTCGTGGGAGGATGTACGCAAAATCGTAGATCCCATGCTCGAGAAAGGCGCAGAAACAGTCTTCAAACACTCAGATGAATCGCCGGTGCGTTGCCTGGATGAAGAGCTCACCCAGCAAATGCGTGATCTGATTATCAAGCGGCGTAAAGAGGGTAGCTCGCTGGGTGGCCACTGGGAAGTGTTGGTAACCGGCCTGCCCGAAGGACTCGGCAGTTTTGTTCACTGGGATCGCAAAATCGGCGGACAAATTGCCCAAGCTATAATCGGCACACAAGCGATGAAAGGTGTTGAAATTGGGCAAGGCTTTGAAGCCGGCCGACGCCACGGGCAAGTGGTGCACGACGAAATTGAGTACGAAGATGATAAGTTCAAGCGACGAACCAACCGCATGGGCGGCCTCGAAGGCGGTGTTACAACGGGCATGCCGTTGATTATTCGCGGCGTTATGAAGCCGATCCCCACTATGCTTACGCCCATCGATACGGTGGATATTGAAACCAAGGAAGAAACAGATACTCGTTATGAACGATCCGATGTCTGCGCCTTGCCAAGGGCTATTGTGGTTGTAGAGAGCGTGATTGCACCGGTACTGGCAAACGCCTTCCTTGAAAAATACGGCGGCGACTCGATCGAGGAGATCGAAGAACGATACGAAAAGTAATTTTCAGTATCTTTCCATTGGAACACGAAATACCATCAGAAGCTATACGTTAGCGTAAGCAGTTATGAGTGAGAATCAGAAAGCGAAAATAAAACAGCTGGCCCGACAGATTAAGAACAATCCCGGTGATTCGTTCTCTAAGTTTGCCTTGGCTCTTGAGTTCCGGAAAGAGGGAGATTTTAAAAAAGCACGCATTTTGTTTGAAGATATTCTCTCCAGCGACCCCGATTATGTAGGCGTATATTATCACCTGGGAAAATTGTACGAAGCGCTTGATCGCCTGAAGGATGCCAGGGAACTTTATGAACAAGGCATAAACAAGGCGGATGAGCAGAAGGAAACCCGGACCAAAAAAGAGCTCGGCGAAGCGCTGGAACAACTTAAAATTGAAATGGAAGAACGTTCAACCTGATGATGGATAATATCTTAAAGTATAGTTTTTCTATTGTAGTATTATTGCTGTGCTTGAGCTTTTCGGCGACCGCACAACAGAATACTCACACCGTTCAAAAGAGTGAAACCCTCTTCGGTATTGCTCAAAAATACGGAGTTGAGGTCAGTCAATTGAAAGATTGGAATAACCTGCAGGGCAACAGCATCGAGGTGGGACAGTCGCTGATCATTAAACCACAGGATAATGCATCTAATTCTAAGAATAACAGCGATGCTATTACCCACACCGTTAAGTCTCAGGAAACTCTTTTTTCTATCTCCAAGCAGTATAATGTGCGCATCGCCGAGCTCAAAAGCTGGAATGATTTATCTACAAACAACCTTGAGGTCGGACAGGAACTTACGATCTACCCGTCGAAAGCCAGCAAGCAACCACAACAATCTGTAGTGGTTGACAAGGAAACACAACAAAACTCGTACTACACAGTCAAAAGCGGTGACTCACTTTACCGTATTGCCCAGCAGCATGGCATGACGATTGATGAACTGAAAAAAATAAACGACCTGTCATCCAACACTATCCGTGTGGGACAGCGACTTACCGTACGCAGCAACTCGGCTCCGCCATCGGTGGCAAAATCCATGGAATCATCTCCACAGGGCAAATTTATTGAGTACAAAGTTTCTGAGAGCTCTATTTCACTGGAAAATCTCCTCAGCAAATTTAAAATGAGCGAAGAGGAATTCCGAGAATTAAATCCAGGACTCAGCAGCACTACTTTTCGTTCTGGTCGAACTTTTACGATGCTGGCTCCCCCCAGTCGAAATTACGACAACCCTTACCTGAAGAGCACAAACTTGGAAAATCTTGGCTCAACGGCAGTCACGCAATACAGTAAAAGCGAACGTGCCAAAACAACCACCAGTGGAGAGCTTTATAACCCCCAAGCGTTGACAGCCGCACATTCTAATATTTCCCTGGGATCAGTAATCTTTATCGAAAACCAAGAAAATAAGAAAGGTATTTACGTGCGCATCAATGATCGTGATTCGGGAAACGGACTAAAACTTTCATCCACTGCTTGGCAGGCGCTTGATTTTAATAGCAATTCGCCCTCAGTCACTATTTATCAAAATAAATGAGCACCTTCAGAAACTCCGTCAAAGATTACTTTTCATCGACACATTCAATACTGTATAGCTATTTGATTAGCCTTCCGCTGCTCTTGCTGTACGAAATTCTGATTTTTCTCTCGCAGCCCGACACCGAGCATATTGTGCGTATTTCGGTGGATGTATGGATCAAAACGCTGTTTTCATACATCGGGCCCAACGTGCTTTCGATCACGTTGATATTTGTTGCACTGCTTGGCGTTTTTGTGCTCTACCGGGAACGCGAAAGGCTCTCGTCACTTAAGCTGAGCTATTTCCTCACAATGCTGATCGAGGCTTCGGCCTACGCCTTCCTGCTAGCACTACTTATTACATCTGCCATTGCGGGGCTCTTCCAAATGATCCAAAACTCCCCGATTGAACACTTATCGGTACTGCAGCAGCTGGCCTTGTCGCTCGGCGCCGGTCTATATGAAGAACTCTTTTTTCGCGTAATTCTGGTTTCGGTACTACTCTTTTTATTCAAACAACTGTTTGACAAAAAATTAATGTCATATGGCTTGGCGATGGTGGTAGCTGCCGCTATCTTTAGTTTTGTACATTATGTGGGAGTTCTGGGAGATCCCTTTACAATGAGCTCTTTTCTGTTCCGTTTCTTATTTGGATTAGCTCTGAATGCCATCTACATCTGGCGGGGATTTGGGATGGCAGCCTGGACCCATGCGATTTACGATCTGATGGTTATCGTGTAGTTACTTTTTTAAGTAAGAATTTATCCCTGCATCTCATCTTCAAATGCAATTCATATCATATTGGTATGTTATAAAACATTTGATTTGACTATAAGGGGTATCAACTAAACTGATTAACGTTTTATTAACAGAATTGATATACTAAAATCGTTATATTTTAGAATCAGAAACAAAAGCCCGTTTCTGCAATAAAAAAGATTACTGGATTGATAGTCGTACAAACAGAAGAAATTATTTTTAGCAATAAACAGCTAATTATCCGGGATGGCCGAACTAACTAAAGAGGAAGTCCAAAAGCAGGAAGATTTCGAAGAAGAAATTATTCCACATTTGGATGCTATGTACAATTTTGCACTTCGCCTTACGTCTGATCCCAGCGATGCTGAAGACCTGGTCCAGGATACTATTGTAAAGGCATTCCGTTTCTTCAGCAGTTACGAAAAAGGAACCAACGCCAAGGCATGGCTGTTCCGTATCCTCAAGAACTCCTACATCAACAACTACCGTAAACAATCAAAGCAGCCTAATCAGGTAGATTATGATGAGGTGTCTACATTCTATGAGACTATTCGCGCCGAGCGTACCGATACCTCCGATCTGGAAGACAAGATGTTTCGCGATCTGATAGATGACGATATCTCACAAGCTCTCGAAGAGCTGCCCGAAGATTTCCGAACGGTGGTGCTACTTTGTGATATAGAAGGCTTTACCTACGAAGAAATCGCTAACATGCTGGATGTACCCATCGGCACTATTCGGTCGCGCCTACACCGCGGACGGAACCTGCTGAAAGCGGAGCTGAAAGAATATGCCGAAAAACGAGGATTCCAGGCCGACTGATCTACTCAGGCTTTTGTGGTAGATGCTGTTGATTCCTGACGTTGTTCTTTAGGATCATTGGCGCTAAGAGTAATTCGCATCGTCGTGCCACCCCCAAGTTCCGACTTGTGCACTATCAGCTTGCCATTGTGATATTGCTCAACAATCCGCTTGGTTAGGCTGAGCCCCAGTCCCCAACCACGTTTCTTGGTACTGTAGCCGGCCTTGAAGACTTCGCTCTGGAATTTCTTTTCGATACCTACACCTGAATCCTTGATGTCGATGAATACTTCATTTTCTACTCGATGTAATTTCACTGATACGTGGGCTTTGGTCGTCGATTTGATAGCATCCATTGCATTTTTAATCAGGTTCTCCATAGCCCACTGGAACAGATCGGAATTAACGCGAGCCTGCACCCCGGAATCCATATCGCGGCGCACCTCCACATTCTTTCCCAGCTGAGGCAGTCGCTGCTCCATATAATCCACCACTTCTTCCAAGATTGGCTGTATCTTTTGGAGCCTCAGCTCAGGCTCCGATCCAATTTTGTTAAAGCGTTCAGCCACCCCACGCAAGCGGGAAATATCATTTTCTAATTCATTACAAATGTGCTGTGTAAAATCGTCGTCCTTTTCTTCGCGCAGCAGCTCAACCCAACCGTACAAACTGGATAGCGGAGTACCTAGCTGGTGGGCGGCCTCTTTGGTCATCCCCACCCAGAGATTCGACTGTTCTGACTTCGTGATCGCTCGGTAGCTCACGTAGCCAATCCCCAACAACAGAGCCAATAGGCTTAACTGGATATACGGAAAATATCGCAGGTAGCGCACGGTTGGACTTTCGCCATAGTACACATGCTGGGTCAGTGAGTACTGGTCATTGCCAAGTTTAATCTCAATGGGATCATGCATCTTGGCAAAACGGTCAATCAGCTCTTGGTTCTGTTTGTCCTCTACATGATTGGCAAATACAATTTCGCCATTCTCATTGACAATAATTCTTGGCACCTGGAACCGTTCTTCATTCAGCAAAATTTCTTGCGTCACAAACGTTTGGGACGTCCGGTCAGCTTCGGCTTCTTCAATCATCGATATAATACTGTCAGGTACTGATGTATTATTCTGCAGGTAGTTCGAAGCCTCTAATAGATTTCGGCTGATCTCCTCCTGCAGCGGATTGCTGGTATATTCAATGGCTTTGGCCCACAATTCAATACTCGAACGCTCTTGGGTAAGAATACGATTGATCAGGTACTGATTGTAGGCAAATGAACCAATGCCGAGCAAAATCAGCAGCCCGATTAGGACAATGTTAATCCTATTTGATGTGAGATGAATTTTCATACACGCTCGTGCAGATAACCAAGGTTCATATCATTCAGCTCGTATATTTTACAAAATAAAAAAGGCATCACCGAATGATGATGCCTTCTATAGAAAAATATGATCTGTATTAAGCAGATGCTTTCCGTTTTTCGTAGACGGGCGGAGCATCATTCTCGATCGTTTCACGGGTAATAACACACCGCTCAATATTGTCCATCGATGGCAGAGTAAACATGATATCCAGCATTGACGACTCCATTATAGAACGAAGTCCACGGGCACCTGTGCCACGCTTAAGTGCTTTTTCAACAATTTTTTCGAGTGCTTCTTCTTCGAAGATCAACTCTACCCCTTCCATCTGAAACAGCTTTTTATACTGTTTAGTCAGCGCATTTTTAGGCTGTACCAGGATTTCGATCATGGCATCTTTGTCAAGCTGATGCAAGCCAGAAATTACCGGCAAGCGTCCAATCAATTCCGGAATAAGGCCGTAACGCTGCAGATCCTGAGCCTCGACATGCGTAAAAATGTCGGGATCATCTTTGTCGAACGTGACCTGCTCATCGGAATGAAATCCAAGCGAGCTAACCGACAGTCGTTTGGCTATAATTTTTTCGAGACCACTGAAGGCTCCGCCGCATATAAACAGAATATTTGACGTATCAACTTGAATAAAACTTTGCTCCGGGTGCTTACGTCCACCCTTTGGGGGGATATTTGCAGTCGTGCCCTCCAGAATTTTGAGCAGTGCCTGCTGTACACCTTCACCCGATACGTCGCGTGTGATGGACGGGTTGTCGCTCTTGCGGGCCACTTTGTCCACCTCATCGATATACACGATCCCTCGAGTAGCCTGTTCTACATCATAGTCGGCAGACTGTAGCAAGCTGGAGAGAATACTTTCAACATCTTCACCTACATAACCGGCTTCGGTAAGCACCGTCGCATCGGCAATAGTGAAAGGTACATCAATGATATTGGCCATCGTACGGGCCAGCAGCGTTTTTCCACAGCCGGTGGGCCCAAGTAAAATAATGTTGCTCTTCTCCACTTCAGTGTCGTCAAACTCATCCTCGAGTTCAGAACTAATACGTTTGTAGTGATTATAAACGGCTACTGAGAGCGTCTTCTTTGCTCCTTCTTGGCCGATCACATACTCATCAAGTCGAGATTTAATCTCTGCCGGCTTGAGCAGCGGCTTATAATTTTGTTCGCGCTTCTCTGACATCGATGCAAGGTCACTCTTCACAATACCTGAAGCGTCAGCTACACATCGATCGCAGATATACACATCATTGGGACCAGCGACCATGCTATTTACTTCATGGCTTGACCGTCCACAAAACGAACAATGGATTGTCTTTTCGTCGTTATTATTTTGGTCGCTCATTGTCCTCTATACTGAAATTCGAAATTACTTTTCTTTGTTTCGCCTCATAATATTATCCACCAAACCGTACTCTTGTGCCTCTTCGGAAGTCATCCACTTGTTACGGTCGGTATCCTCCATTACTTGATCAACAGACTTGCCGCTGTGTTCTGCAAGAATTGAGCTAATCAGTTTTTTGATACGCAGAATCTCTTGCGCCTCAATTTCAATATCGCTGGCTTGACCGCGAACGCCTCCGAGTGGCTGGTGGATCATCACACGAGCATTGGGCAGAAGGTTGCGCTTACCATCAGCGCCACCGGCCAGTAATACAGCACCCATGGAAGCAGCCATCCCAACGCAGGTTGTAGCCACATCGCACTTAACATACTGCATTGTGTCATAAATAGCGAAACCGGAGGAAACAACGCCACCAGGGCTATTTATATAGAGGTTAATATCTTTCTCGGGATCCTCGGACTCCAAAAAGAGCATCTGTGCTACAATCGAGCTCGCGACTGCATCATTAACAGGTGTTCCCAGAAAAATAATACGATCCTTTAGCAGGCGCGAATAAATATCAAAGGCGCGCTCTCCACGTTCGGTCTTCTCGACCACCATTGGTACAAGGTTATTGTTTTGCGGTCGCGTGAAGTTGCTTTCGCCGTCGTTTGGCATTTCGTACAGTGGTTGCTTTTCCATAAGCTGGTAGGTGCTAATAATTTAATTCAATAAATAATTTGCAGGCGTTAAGCCTTCACTTTCTCATCGTGTTTCTTCTGATACTCATCTTTATCAATCTCGTTGACCTCAACTTCATCCTTGAGCTTGTCAAAAACTTTGTCTTCGCGAATACTGTTTCGCAGGCTCTCGAGCTGCTGCGGATTCTGAGCAAACATGTTTCGCATCTGGTCAACTTCTATACCATAACGAGAAGCTTCGGCCTCTAAGTGTTCGTCTATATCTTCGGGTTTTATCTCGATATCCTCAAATTTTTCTTGCAGCTCTTCATTGAGGAAATACCACTTCGCATCGCGGATCGCACGATCCTCCATATTGGCCTTATACTCTTCCTCGTCAAAGTCTGGCGGCAGCTGACCCTGCGACTGCTGCTTCACACGTTCCACATACTGGTTTTGTACCTGCTTCTTGAAAACCTCGGGAACTTCGAAGTCATGTTTATCAACAAGGGCATCAATAATATCGTTCTTGAACAAGTCGTCTGAGGACTGATCGTACTGTTCCTGTATCTTACTTTTGATCAGGCTTTTAAGCTCATCTACGTTCTTGGCTTCGCCGTTGGAGGCCTTTTTGGCAAATTCATCCGTCAGATCGGCCTTGTGCATCTTTTCGACTTTCTTAACGACCAGCTTAAAACTGTGCGTGTGATCTTCGTGACCAATCTCAACATTCACTTCGTCTCCAACTTCCTGACCGATCAGGTCATCGCGAAATTGTTCAGATTCTTCCTTCGAGAGATCAATGGTCTCTTCGGCTTTGTTCTCCTCGTCGGGCTCTCCGTCGTCATCCAACGGTATGGCATCAACCGTCACGCGGTGATCTTCGGTAATCTCTTCTTCAACCACTTCCCAGTTGCCCTGCTGCTTGAGCTGTTGCTCGATTTCGTCCTGCACTTCTTCGTCGGTCACGTCATGAACAAGACGATCAACTTCAATTTCACTGAGATCAGTTAGCTCAAATTCGGGACGAGCACCAATTTTAAACTTGGCTTCGAGCTCATCGTTCTCCCAGTTGAGCTCCAGCATCTGGCTTTCGCCGACGGGTTCATATTCGGGAACAACTTTCTCTTCAAACACTTCCTGAACGTAGTTGCTCACCTCTTCCTGCTCGATCTCATCGCCAAATCGCTTGCGAATAATTTTGATCGGCACCTTCCCAGGACGAAAGCCAGGCATATTAATCTGGCCCTTGTACTTCTTGTAGGCCTCTTTAAATTTCGGCTCCAGATCCTCTCGATCGGCCGAAATAATTAGTTCTTTGTCTACAGAGGTAATATCATTAACAGTTATTTCCACAGAACTTCTCCAAACAGATTTAAATTAAAACGGTAAGAATGAATAATACTTCATAATTGAATATGTGTACGAGAGGGGGGACTCGAACCCCCACGCCTAAAAGGCACTAGATCCTAAATCTAGCGCGTCTACCAATTCCGCCACTCTCGCAGGTTCTATCCAGTTATAATACATACTACTGGATTTTCAGAGCCACGAAAACTACGGCTTTTTTACTCAGTTTTCAACATCAATAACTACCTTTGGTCGCTAAAAAAGCTAGGAGTCATTTGATCATTTTTGTAGATTTCAGGTTAAACATAACTTTAATCCCCTGAATTCCGCGTTCATGTTTTTTAACCTCCGCTTGGTTTACATCACCACCAAAGACAAGCAAGAAGCCAAGACCATCGGCAAAAAACTAGTGAAGGAAAAGCTGGCTGCCTGCGTGAATATCGTTGATGGCATGGAATCTATTTACCGCTGGGAAGGCGAAATTGTAGAAGACCAAGAGACCATCCTGATTGCTAAGACGCCCTATCACAACGTGAAGGAACTGACCGAGCGTGTCAAAGAGTTGCACAGCTACGAGTGCCCATGCGTGATATCGCTTCAGCTAACCGAACAGGAAGGCAACGAAGAGTACCAACACTGGCTGCTTAAAAACTCCAAAAAGCAGACGATCAACTACGAAATTGAGGATATTTAGGAATACGGAATCCGTACAAACCCGTATTGATCCTAATTTCTGATATCTACTGATGAAGCCCACACTCGGTTTTACCGGAATCGCTCCATCGTCCATTTCTCCCACTGCCAGGCACAGTGCAATGCGTGCATCCTACCGAGTTATAGCCTTCCTCTTTCAAAGGGTGCTGCGGCAAACCGTGAACTTCGATATATTCGTTGACCAATGAGCTATTCCAGTCAATCAATGGATAAAATTTAATAATTTCGTCTTTCTCATCCATGATCGGAAGAGAGCTACGCTCACGGTTCTGAAAACCAATCAGTCCCGACATCCACACCTTGTAGTTACCCTTCACACGCTGCAGGGGCTCTACTTTATTGATGTGGCAACATTTATCGGGATCCTGTGCCCAAAGCTGATCGTTCTGCGTTGTGGAGTGATCAGCCGGCTTAGGCCGTAAATCAATCACATTGAGGTCAAGTAGCCGGGTCAGCCGTTCTTTATAGGCAATGGTTTCGTCGAAATGATATCCCGTATCAATAAAATAAACCGGACAATCGGGGGCAATACGACTCACCATATGTAGAAGCACTCCCGAGGTCGTGCCAAACGATGAGGTAAACAGTACATCTTTAAAAGAATTAAAAACTTGTGCCACCCGTGCATCTACGATCTTTGCCGAAAGTGACCGATTTATCTTTTCTTTATTAACGAGATACATATAGATTCCTGACTTGTTAGCGTCATTGGAATTTTAAACAAATCACAATCTAACAGTGAGCGTACTAAAAGTCGAACAAAAAAATCATATCTGTCGCGCTACCATCGACCAGCCCAAATCGCGCAATGCCATAAACTTTTCCGTGATGGATCAGCTGGAAGATTTACTTGATGAGCTGGACACAAACGAAGAAATTCGTTGCTTCATCCTGACCGGCGCCGGAGATGACGTTTTCATATCAGGGGGCGACCTGCGTGAATTCCACACCCTCAAAACGGCCGAGGAAGCCAGGCCCATGGCTGAACGCATGCTCTCCATCCTGAAACGCATTGAAGAACTCCCCTGCTGGACTATAGCTGCTATTAACGGAGCTGCTTACGGCGGGGGATGTGAAATCATGCTGGCTTTTGATTTCCGGATAGCTGCACAGAACGCCACTTTTGGGTTTACGCAGGGTAAGTTCTACCTGCCGCCCGGCTGGGGTGGACTTACGCGGCTTGTTGAAAGAGTAGGACGTTCCACCGCCCTCCAGTGGCTGGCAGAAACCAAAATCGTTGATGCCGAAACTGCTCTTAAACACAAACTGATCAATCGGGTTGCAATTGAGGGAAACCTGAAAAATGAAAGCTGGAAATGGGCCCAAGAACTTACCTACAACGACCGTCCATTTATCAACAATTTAAAACAAGGCGCCATGCGGCTGGCCAAGACGCGGTGGGAAGCAATCGAGGCCGAACTGGATTCCTTTGCCAAATTCTGGGAAAGCGATCTCCACGAACAGCGCGTGGAGAAGTTCTTGAATAGAGATAAAAATTAGTTATTTGGTATAAGGTATAAGAATTTCTATCTCATTATGGCGAAGAGTATCATAATGAGATAATTAAAATGTGGAAAGACTTTACTACCCTATTCGCCTATTGTCTTATAGCTAATCATTCCTGCACTTTTTTGCGCAAATACATCTTGGTCTCATAACGTTCACCATCACGAAACAGCTCCACGCGCATTGAATCGCCCTCGGCAAATTCGCGAAACAGGGCCTGAGCGTGCATTTTACTCTGAACACTCTCCTTTCCGATTTTTAGGATAATATCCCCGGGCACAATACCTGCTTTGAAAGCCGGACCATCCCGGTTTACGCTCTTCACTAACAACCCCCTGATAGCCGGCAAATTATACTGAGCCGCTAGGTTATAGCTCATTTCTACCGTCTTAAAACCGGGATCATACGATAACTGCACCTCTCCCGACGACTGTAGCTGCTCGATAATCTTTTGTACCCTATTGCTTGGAATAGCAAAACCGAGCCCTACAAAACCGTTGCTTGTGCCACCGGTGTAAATAAAAGTATTCACACCTATGACTTTCCCCTCACTGTCAACCAGTGGGCCGCCCGAATTTCCGCGATTAATGGCAGCATCGGTCTGGATCATATCCATATACACACGGGGCTCATTGGGATTAGGACGAAAGTCGCGATTTACCGCGCTGATTACCCCTACCGTTACTGATGGCTGCGCCGACTCAAACAGCCCAAATGGATTGCCCACAGCCAGCGACCATTCGCCCACCAACACGCTGTCGGAATTGCCAAAATCAACAGTAGGAAATGCCCGGTCGCCCTGAATCTTTAATAGTGCCAAATCGGCCAACTCATCAGCGCCAAGCACCTTGGCTTCGTATTGTGATCCATCGGGCAGGGAAACTACAATTTTTTTGGCGTGTTTATTGGCTACATGCTGATTGGTCACCACCAATCCATCATCGCTGATGATAAAACCTGATCCCATGCTGCTCACCTCGCGCTCGATAGGGACCGAAAAGAACTGATTGTAAAACTTGTCAAACGCCAAACGTCGCCCGCCCTGTACCATCTCAGTGACAGTAATACTTACCACTGCGGGGCTCACCTCTTTCACAGCCTTGGTAATGGCCGTGCGCCTACTCGTGTTAATCTGGATACCTACATTTTGGGATTCATCATCAACGTTCATTGCCTGTGTAGCCGGTGTGTCCGGGGCTTCATCCGGCTCGGCCATTGAATCGTGGATAACCTGTGACATGGTTGCTCCGTAAGCACGATTCATTTTTCCGGCATTCGACGACTGGGGCGCCGATTGTTTTGTAGAGCAATGGCACAAAATAAAAATCAGAGACAGGGAAACCGCAAAGGTGTAAACGGTGCTCTTTTCCATCGGAAATGGCTAATTTTATTACGACTTATCTACACTAACTAGCTGCTTGGAACCAATCTCCACCAAATCTTTGATTGCCTTTTCAAGCGGACCCGGATGCCATGCACCGGACGCCTTCTTGTGGCCGCCACCGCCTATTTCACGAGCCCATTTATTCACATCGACATCGTTACTCTTAGAACGGAGACTCATTTTAACACCATCGCCGAGTGCCTTAAATAAAATAGCAGCTTTAATGCCTGTTACACTCAGCGGATAGGCTACAAAGCCTTCACAATCGTCATTGGTTGTGTTGGTTTCTTCCAGCATCTCTTTGGTAACGTACATAATCGCGATCTGATTGTCCTCAAATAACTCAATCGTACTCATCGCCTTACTAAGCAGATGGAGCTGGTTTAAGCTCTTATTCGAGAACACTCTCTCGGCAACTTCATTAGGTCGGAACTCTCCAAGTCGTAATAATTCCGAGGCAATGTTCATGGTTTCCGGCGTTACGCTGTCGTACTGCAGCGACCCGGTATCAGTGAGTATGCCGGTGTACAATGATTTAGCGACCTTTTCGTCAACCTGATTGATATCATTCTGCAAAAAGAGATGAAAAATAAGTTCACAGGTCGAGGAAGCCTCTTCAACTGAAATACTAAACTCGAATCCGTCGTGCGGATCCGGGTGGTGATCAACCATGTAGGTTGGCTTGGGATCATCCTGGATATAATCAGAATAGCTGCCAAAGCGCTTGGGCGAATTACCATCTAAAAGAACAAACGCATCGCACTGCTTCAGCTCTTTTTCCTCGGGTTTTTGAACCGGAAAAAAATCTGAAAGCCAGCGGAGGTTCAGTGGTACATCATCATCATTGAAAGCATAGGCGCGAATACCGTTTCTTTTAAGCCAGAGACATGTTGCAATCTGCGCACCAATACAATCCCCGTCCGGGCGGATGTGAGAAAAGACGCCCACGGTGTCGTACTGCTTCAATTTTTTGACGAGTTCTTCAAACATGATAACGGGCTTTACCGCGAAAAATAAGCTTATTAAAATGGTACATAGCATAGAAGAAAGCAATATTTTTTTCACAGTAAAATCTTAACGCAATTTATCGTATCATAACAGTTAAAACACCCTTAGAAACGCTTAAAGTGATGTTCTTATGAAAAAAATGCTCATACTTTGCAACGGCCAGCCGCCAGCAGAGGAGTTATTACGCAAGTATCGAGCGAACGCTGATTACTTTATTGCCGCCGATGGCGGGGGTAATATCGCCTTGGATTTTGGCATCCCACCTGACGCTGTCATCGGTGATTTAGATAGTTTTAAAAAGCCTGAAAATGTCGATTTTGAGATCATCCAAAAGCCCGATCAGTATGCCAATGATCTTGAAAAAGCACTGCAGCTGGCCCAGCAAAAACAGGGTACCCATGTTCATATTTTGGGTGCTACCGGTCAGCGAATGGATCACTCGCTGAAAAACCTATCCGTACTAAAGCAGTTTCACGACCAATTTCAGGTACTTCGGATGCGGGATACCTTTGGAGAAATACGCCTACTGGACTCACCATTTGAGGAAGAATTTGCCATCGGCACTACGTTGTCACTGTTTCCCCTTTCGGGCACGGTATCGGGCATTACCACGAGTGGACTCAAATATCCCCTGACGGATGAAATACTAAAAAACGGCGTGCGCGACGGTTCCTCCAACGAAGTAGTCGAAACCCCGGTTTGCATCACCCACAAAAGCGGTGACCTGCTGCTTTTCGTGGCTGAATGATAACTTTTGCCTCCTTCCCTATTTAAAATATCTTTAAGCATTTTGAATCAACCAATACACTGTGACTGAACTCGAATTTACGCTTCTCGACTGGGGCATTATCTTCCTGTACTTTGCACTACTTGTGTACCTGACCTGGCAACGCGACTGGCAAGATGCAGACGAAGAATCATTTCTTCTCTCGGGGCGAAAGATGAGCCTGGCTGCTTTTGTAGCTACACTGGTATCTACCTGGTACGGGGGCATCCTGGGTGTTGGTGAGTTCAGCTATCAGAATGGGCTTTCAACCTGGCTGATTCTGGGTTTCCCCTTTTATGTTTTTTCGGCTCTTTTTGCCTGGCTACTGGCCGGTCGCATCAGGATGAACAAAGCGCTTTCCTTGCCCGAAGCGGTCGGCAATTTTTACGGAGATGCTGCCGGACGCTTCTCAGCAATCCCGATTTTCATTCTCGTCAGCCCGGCTCCATACATTTTAATGCTGGGGCTGATCTTTCAATATCTCACCGGTGGAGCAGGTAATTTCCTTTGGTACGCCGGCGCTGTTGCTCTCTTCTCCGTTGCATATGTTAGCTTTGGAGGGTTCAGCGCCGTAGTCCATACCGACATGCTGCAGATCGCGCTCATGTTTGGCGGATTTATCTTCCTGATTGCATTCGCCGGCATGGAGTTCGGTGGATTTGGGAAACTGCTCACGACAGTGCCCACGGATTACAGTAATATCACTGGTGGCCAAGACTGGCAATATATTCTGGTCTGGTTTTTCATCGCCTTGTGGACCTTCGTGGATCCCAGCTTTCACCAGCGCGCCGCCGCCGCCAAAAATCCCCAAACGGCTAAACACGGCATTCTGATTTCCATTCTATTGTGGTCGGTATTCGACTTCCTGACTATCTTCAGTGGTCTTTACGGATGGGCAATCCTGGGTCCCGAACTGACCGAACCCATCATGGTGTATCCCTATCTGGCAAACGAAATTTTACCCATCGGCCTCAAGGGATTATTCTTCGTTGCTCTACTGGCTACGATCATGTCTACTCTCGACAGCTACCTATTCTTATCGGGACAAACGCTCGGGCGCGACCTGTTGGTAAAAATATTTCCAAATACCGAAAACAACACGCTTACCCGCATCAGCACGCTTGTTGCTGCCCTGATCGGGATACTGCTGATCATCCTGTACCCCAGTGTCATCGACCTCTGGTATGTTATTGGCTCGGTGATGATTCCCGGCCTGCTAATTCCTGTGCTTGGCGTTTATCTGCGCCTCTTCTCACTTCGCAAAGCCTGGGTACTGCCTACGATGATTGGCAGTATTGGCGTTTCTCTACTCTGGTTGATTTTAGGCACACTGAGCACAAATTCCGGCTACACTTATCAAGGCATTGAGCCGTTTTACCCAGGATTAGCAACAAGCATTCTTTTTTGGCTGATAGGACGCGTGCAGAATGGTCACTTGCTGGAAGAAACAGACTTTACCAAAGAGGTTTTGGAAGAAAATTAACTGAATCAGCGTTATGATCAAAATGGCGCAAACGTCTTGCTTGCGTCATCCCGCTAGGTGCTTTTGAGGATGTGCCCCAGGTTCAACTTGTGGATGGGAATCAAATATTTCATGGCCATGGCATCCTTTTGGATATCCAGCATACCAGTGCCACGGAAGTCAACGATGCAATACCCCTCGAAGGAGCGTACCACTTCACCGATCCCATAAAACTCTGGGCATGGACCGTAGTACACCAAATCTCCAAGCTGGATGTTGTTATCCGCCCTACGGTTATAGGGATATATAACCGGCAGTCTGTCGAGACGATATGAAAGGCGTTTCTTCGTACCCATGGTTCCTAATATACGGGATTACGATCCTATTTTTCTAATGACAAATTTTCGGGTTTCCTTGTCAGTAGCCTCAATGGAAATCCAGATTGCTTCGGGCGGCAGTATTGAGGTAATGCGCTCCGGCCATTCGATCACGCAAATGCCATCACCGTAAAAATATTCTTCAGCTCCAATTTCGAGCGCTTCACGCGGCGACTCCATCCGGTAACAATCAAAATGATACAGGGGCGGATCACTCATGTATTCATTTATCAACGTAAAAGTCGGCGACTGAACATCGTTCTGGTCCACGCCCAGAGCTTCAGCCATGCCCTTCACAAAATGGGTTTTGCCCGCGCCAAGCTCACCATTCAAACATACTATAACGCCCGGGCTAAGTTCCCCGGCAAATTGTTTGCCCAGAGCAATGGTCTCCTCAGGACTGTGACTGACGAACTCGGTATCCATAATTCATTGATATTCTTAAAAGGAAAGAAAATACAAGGTCTGGCAAGAGAATGCCACTACAACATGCCCTTGGGACGAAGGGTGGCAATGGGCAAAATCATCTCTTCCATGCTGGCACCGCCATGCAAAAAGGTATCCTTATAACGACTCTGGTAGCGATGATAATTAGTGGGATACACAAAGTAGTAATCCTCTTTAGCAATGAGATAGTTGTTCGAGTGACCCGGCGTAGGCAACTTATATTCGGCAGGGTCCTCAATGATAAATGTGGTATCTTCATCTGCCGAAAGATTACGGCCATACTTGTATCGCAGGCTCGTAGAAGTATCGCGATCGCCCCGAACCTTCGTATCGCGTAGGGCACGCACCGCCCCATGATCGCTGGTTACGACAATGACCACTTCTTCTTCTGCCAACGCCTTGAAAATCTCATACAACGTAGAATGCTGAAACCAGGTTTTGGTCAGCGAGCGAAAAGCCGGCACATCCGGAGCGATCTCCTTCAGCACATCAGAATCAGAGCGGGAGTGCACCAGCGTATCCACAAAATTATACACAAATGTACTGAGCGGTACCTGCAGATAGTTGTGGATCTGATCGGCTACATTCTGTCCCTCGTCGGCGTTCAGCACCTTTTCATACTTGATTTTCTTGTCGATACCCTTGCGCTGCAACTGTTTAGTAAGCAGCTCCTTCTCATACTGGTTAAGTGAACTTTCATCTTCTCCCTGGTGCCACAGATCCGGATACACATCTTCAATCTCCAGCGGAAAGAGACCCGAAAAAATTGCATTGCGGGAATAGGGCGTCGCCGTGGGCAAAATAGAATAGTAAAAATCAGTGTCGATACTGAAATCTTCATTCAGCAGCTCTTGGAACAGCAGCCACTGATCATAGCGCATACAATCGATCACAAAAAAAAGCGTCTTCTGCCCATTTTTGATGTGTGGCAGCACGTATTCATTTACAATATCAATCGACAGAGCCGGCCGCTGAGGCGTGGATTCATTAAGCCAAGACTTGTAGTTTTGCGTTATAAATTGGCCAAACATTTTGTTAGCCTCTTCGTACTGATCGGCCAAAACCTGACGGAGCGACTCTTCGCCCGACTCCAGATCGATATCCCAGCGTGTGAGCTGCTTATATATTTTAATCCACTCCTCCCAACTCGCTTCTTCGTGGATACGCTCCGAAATTTTATTGAAATTCCGCAAATAGGATTGGGCAAATTTCTCATTGCGAATGCGGTGGCGCTCTAGAATCCGCTTGATGGTAAGCACAATCTGGTTGGGATTCACCGGCTTAATAAGATAGTCGGAAATCTTGGCCCCAATCGCCTCCTCCATGATCGACTCTTCCTCGCTTTTGGTAATCATCACCACTGGAAGCGACGACTGAATCGTCTTGATACGATTGAGCGTGGCCAGCCCATCCATACCGGGCATCTGCTCATCCAGAAAAATGATATCAAAGGGACGCTCCTGGATCAACGTCACAGCATCATTCCCATTGGTCACAGGAGTGACTTCAAAGCCTTTATTTTCTAAAAAAATGATGTGGGGCTTCAACTGATCAATCTCATCATCAGCCCATAAAATGCGGGTAACCATGCGGATCCAAGATGTTACTTATTTTGAATCCTTAAGTTTGATAAAAGGCTTCAATTTTTCCAGTCGTTTTTCAGCTATTCCCTTTATTTTTTTGAGCTCATCCAAGCTCCCAAATCCACTATTGGTATTTCGGTATTCCACGATACGTCGGGCATAAGTAGGACCAATACCGGGCAGGCTTTTCAATGTTGCAAGATCAGCTTTATTGATATTTATTCGTTCCTTCTGAGCATCTTGAGTAGGTTGAACGCTCATTTCAGAAGTGGTGGAATCGGTAGTATCTGCCAACATATCCTGGCTTGTATTAACCTGCTGGTTCGGTTTCGGGGTCGGGAAATATTGCTTCATCAGCTCCTGCTCTTTTGCCTCGAGCTTAGCCGTTCGGTTTTTGAACTGTTTCTCAAGTTCGAGATAGTCGTTATTCTCAAAAGGCACTGATGGTGAAAGCCCCAGATTTATACTGCCCAGCACAACGAGCAATACCATCAATCCCGATATTGTTTTTCGTTCTGTTGGGGTAATTTTAAGGCGTTCCAGCCAGAAAAATATTTTTCGCTTCATCGCACGCTCCCTTCGTTATTGATTTATAAAGTAAGACCCCTAAACAGGTGCATCCTTACAAAACACCTGAAATCGATCTTGTTTGATGGCCAAAATAATTCGATGTTTGGCTTCTGATGGAAACGACCAACATATATCACTACCAGAATCTTTCAATCTCCTATTCGCGGGTGGGCCTGAAGCAGGAAAAACCGCTGATTGTCCTGCACGGCTGGGGCAGCAATAAGCAGGTGATGATGCCGCTGGCCAAAGAGCTTTCCTCACTGCGGGATTGCTACGTGCTAGACCTTCCGGGCTTTGGCAATTCCTCGGTACTCGATCAACCGTGGAATGTAAGCGACTATGCAGATCTTATTCAGCAGTTTATCCAAGATCTGGAACTGGAAAAAGCTGATCTGCTGGTGCACTCTTTCGGTGGACGCATTGCACTGAAGCTTTGCGCACGTCCCCAAGCAAAAGAACTGATCGATAAGGTGTTAATTACCGGTGGAGCCGGAATGAAACCCAAGCGCAGCTGGAAGTATTATCTCAAAAAATACACTGCCAAGCTCCTGAAGACGCCCTTCTATATTTTGCCGTCCAGCCCGAGAGAAAAAGCTCTCAACTGGCTGCGTCAAACATCCCTTTGGCAGATGCTCGGCTCCAGTGACTACAGTAAACTGAGTGGCGTCATGCGCGAAACATTCGTCAAAACTGTGACGGAATACCTGGAGCCATGTTTGCCACAAATCCCGCATGAAGTGTTACTCCTTTGGGGACACAATGACGAGGCCGCCCCACTGTACCAAGCCGAACGCATGGAAAAGGGTATTGAAAATGCGGCTTTAGTCGTAATAGATCACGCCGGGCACTACGCCTTCCTCGACCGACCATCGCATTTTGCTTCTATTGCCAAGGCGTTTTTCAAAGGGTAGTAATTTTGAATACTGCGAAGAAGTCACACCAAGAGTTCAGACTCTATGGTAAGGCCCATTTAATTCATCAGGCTTCAAGCCCAGAAGCCAGATGAAGTTTATCCTTCTTCGCTTTCCATTTCGCGGTCCTTGAAATCCTCATCGAAATAGTTGTACCACTTGCGGAAAGGGCGAAAAGCGTTCTCCGGATCAAACGGACGCTTGTATTCGCTCTGGCGACACTCTTCGCTACAGCATCCTTCCATCTTGCGTGCGCCCTCCTCGGAGCAGACAAACAGCTTGTTGCACTGCATATTCGCACAATTGATATAAGTATCAGCAGGCTTGCCGGTAATCTCGCATCTTGCGATCGGCTCCATATCATCCTCGTTCACCGGAACCACCAGGCGATCATCAAACACAAAACATTTGCCCTTGTAGTGCTTACCGCCCTCTTCGTTGGCGTAGCGTAGGATACCGCCGTGCAGTTGATTTACATCATGCCAGCCCTTCTCCTTCATCAACACAGAGAATTTCTCGCAGCGAATACCGCCCGTGCAGTACATCAGCACTTTTTTGTCTTTATCCACCTTGCCTTCAAACTGCTCAAGCCATTCCGGAAAATTATAAAAATTCTCTACTTCCGGTGTTATAGCACCTTTAAAGTGGCCGATCTTGGACTCATAATCATTACGCACATCGATAATTACATAATCTTCATCCGACTCCATAACCTCTTTCCACTCCTCGGGCTCCAGATACTTGCCGCCCTCTTCGGGATCTACGCCTTCTTCGTGGATTGCCACAAGCTCATCACGCGTCTTGCATTTGAGCTTGGCAAAGGGGATGTAATCACTGGTATCGGTCTTAAAGTCGATACCGTCAAATCCGGGAATACTCGTCAGATGCTCTTTATATTTAGCCACCTGCTCAGGCGTCCCACCCAGCGTGCCGTTGATGCCTTCATCGCTGATATAAATTCGTCCCTTAACTCCCAACTCTTTGCAAAACGCCTTGTGCTGCTCGCAAAAGCTCTCGGGATCTTCAACCGTATTAAATTTGTAATAGAGTATAACTTCGTACATAATGCTTCGTTTTCGCAATATCGATATTCAAAACCTACTATTTTGCAGAACCCAAAAATAAGGGTAATTTCGGAAGAAATGAACCTCCGGCACAAATGAAGTTTATGCGGTACGTTTTAGTTTTGTCAGTGCTTCTCTTTCATGCGTTAGCACCTCCCCTTTTTGCTCAAGATGTCACCGAAGGCCGGCATAATCATGCTATTTATCAACAAATTGAAAATGCTTACCAGAAGGGGAGACTAAGCCTGGACAAAAAGATTCTATTCAAGTTTTATGCCGGCCGAGCCCCTAAAAAGCTACCGCCAGAATTCCAATCACAAGGCGATAAGCTCATTAAATGCGGGCTACCTGCCGCATCTGAATATCGGAAAAATCGCGGCAAACTTTCTCGGTCGACGATCACTGAGATTGAGTCTATGAGGCAAAGCGTCAGCCAGACCGACCAGACCTATCAGACACAATCGGGTAAATTTACGATTCACTACAACACCACCGGCCCCGAGGCGGTTCCCGCCGATGACCAAAATACAAATGGCATTCCTGATTACGTAGAGGTCCTAGCTGTCGCAGCCGACTCGTCCTGGAATCACGAGGTAGCAACGCTAGGATACTCAGATCCGATTTACGGTACAACAAGTCCGTATCAGATTTATATTGAACAACCATTTACAGGTGCAAATACCTATGGCGAAACGCATCCGGGATCGTATAAAGGGAGCAACGACCGAACCATTATTGTTATCAATAATGAATTGGATGACCCCCGCTTTCATAACAATACCGCCCAGAATAAAACCAATGGTGCCATTGAGGTTACGATGGCCCATGAGTTTAAACATGCAATCCATTTTACAGCAAACCAGGGGCGCGGCGAAACGGCCAACTGGCTGGAGATGGATGCCACGCTTATGGAGGAAGTGGTTTATGACAATGTCAACGATTACTACAACTATATAACCTGGGATAACTCGATTTTTAATAATCCCAGTAGTGGATTTTATCCTGGATCATACGAGCATGTTAGCTGGGCACTTTACTTTGAGCAGCGATATGGGTCCCAATTCTGGGTAAATGTTTGGAAAATCATCAAAGACAATCCTTTCATCACCATGATAGAAGCCATCACAAAACAGCTGGGCGGACCTGAAGCCTATAACAGAAACTTTATTGTCTCTCAGCTGTGGCACTTCGCCTCCGGCGCCAACAGTTCACCGAACTTCGGATTCGAGGAGAGTAAAAACTACCCCTCACCGCCAATTCAGACCGAAGAGAAATTCTATAACAAGAATTTTACCATCCCAAGATCATCACCGGCAGATACCCTAAATCTGCTTTCAGCACAATACTATAAGATACCGGTCTCTGCGCAAACGAAGGGAGAGATAAGTCTGGACATCACCAAACAAAACGCCAGCGAAGGTATTGGGCTGATTGCCTACTACCAGGATGGCAGTGTGCAAAGTTCAGCTATCACATCAACCAATAGCAATCAACCGTTAAAAACATCAACGTTGAACTGGGAAAATATCGATCAGCTTGGACTTGTACTGACAAACTCAGCCACTACTGGTGCGGGTACCTCCACAGAGCCAATGATTGTAGGTGTTGGCAGTAATAATTTAAACAGCACGCTGAGTCAAAATTATCCCAATCCATTTAATCCACAGACCCGGATCCGGTTTACCCTGCAACAAAGAAGCCAGGTAGAACTGAAAATATATAATTCAGCAGGCCAACTAGTGCAAACACTTTTTGATGGTGAACAACTGTCTGCGGGGCTATACGAACCAGTATTTGATGGCAGCGGACTGGCATCCGGCGTTTATTTTTATCAGCTCAAAACAGATCAGCAGACTTTTGTTAAAAAGATGACACTGGTAAAGTAGCAAAAGTAAAACATGAGACGGCAGAAGTCATCTGCCGTCTCACGCTTGCCGTTTCACTATACATCAAGATCTTTAGCAGGAAGCACTTTCCCGGTCACTTCGCCAAAACCAATGCGATAATCGTCGGTATCGGCATATCCGGTCATAGTTACTTCGTCGCCGTCTTCAAGGAAGGTTCGCTCTTCTCCGTTGGGAAACTGCAACGGATTTTCACCTTTCCAGCTCAGCTCAAGCATGCTTCCGTAAGAATCCTCCGTAGGACCACTGATGGTGCCTGAAGCGTATAAATCACCGGCACGAACGTTACATCCCGTGATCGTCTGATGCGCCAGTTGCTGGGCAATATTCCAGTACAGGTTCTTGGCGTTGGATGCACATATTTGGTGCGGCTCTTCCATCTCTTCGCCCTGCAGGTACACGTCAAGGTTGATGTCGAACGTCCAGTTACCTTCAGACTGCAGATACGGCAGCGGCTCCGGATCTTGCTCAGGACCCTCGATACGGAACGGCTCCAGCGCGTCCAGCGTCACAATCCAGGGAGAAACTGACGTGGCCCAGTTTTTAGCCAAGAACGGTCCCAGCGGCTGGTACTCCCACTTCTGAATATCGCGGGCACTCCAGTCGTTGACGAGCATTAATCCAAAGATATGGTCTTCGGCATCTTTGACTGAAATGGGATCACCCAGCTCATTTCCGGGGCCGGTCAGAAATCCCATCTCGAGTTCAAAATCACAAAGCTTGCATGCACTAAAAATAGGAGTGTCATCGCTGTCGGGCGGCAAAATCTGTCCCTGTGGACGATGAAGCTCCGTTCCACTGATAACCACCGAACTTGCGCGACCGTGATAACCTACCGGCAGGTGTTTCCAATTATCTTTCAGGGCATTTTCGGGATCCCTAAACATGCTGCCCACATTGGTGGCATGCTGCTCAGAGGAGTAAAAATCTGTGTAGTCACCGATATCCACCGGCAGCATCATCTCAACCTCATCCATCGGGGTAATGACACGTTCGCGCAGCGCTTGATTATCACGGAGCGCGGGTTCATCAGCGCTTAACAGTGTGCTCAAATACGATCGCGCCTCCGCCCAAGCTTCGCGGCCAAGCTCCATAAAACTGTTCAGTGTACGCTCGCGAAACACGCGCTTGCCATCCAGCTGCGGACCGTCAAATGCTCCGGCAGCCTCCAGCTCTGCCAGGTTCACTACCTGATCGCCAATGGCCGTGCAAATAAAGACTTCACCACTCTCTTTTGAGCGTGCTACGCCGTACGGCAAATTCTGAATTGGGAAATGCGAATTGTCATCAACGTCAATAAATGATTCTAAACTAGGATCGTTGGTTGGATGCATATATAAAGTAAGAATTAAATTTAGGAATTAGTTCAATCGCACAATTTATAATATCTCTAGTTTTCTCAAGTCTTCGCGCGGTTCGTCGAAACTGCAGCTTCCAAATGAAATGAGTGCCACCTCACGCAGCTCCGATATTTCATCAGTCGAAACCGTCAGATCTTTCCAGTGAAATCCTTCATCAGTAAAAGAAAAGTGCTCGGGATCTTCATCACGTACCACTTTTACCAACTCCTCATCGGTAAGATCGTGGGCATAACTCAGCATGGCACCGCCGAATACGTTAAAAAAACCGTGCATCTTAGTCTGCACTGAATCAGCATAATGACGAATAGGATGATGCAATCCGGCCGTACCCTTCATCGCCACATTGCATCGCCGGGCCGTATTCACTGCAAACGCCACCTCTTCAACCGAGGGAAACATGTGTGCTTCCACCCCACCACAGCGTAGTTTAAAACCGGCTTCCTGAACGGTGTCCGCTTCAAAATTCTGATTAAAGTCCTGCATCATTTCCAAAATCAGGCCAATCTCCTTCTTCCAGTTTTCTTCAAAAAACCCTTCAAAAAATACCTGACTGGGCAAATCAGCAGATCGATCGAGATGACTGACCGTCTCACTATACACATCCGCCAAAAGATCCGCATCATTGGCGAATACTGCTTCACGGGGAAGCTTAATTTCAAGAATATCAGTAGTCACACGGTCTCCGTGCTCATTATGAAACTGTTCAATTTGGTCGGACAGCGTTTGCAAATGCTCACGGTATTCTGATACCGTTTCGGTACCTTTACCCAACACGGAAAACGCAAATGGGTTGCCCTCTGCAAATAGCGTTTCCCTGTAAGGGTTCAATTCTGCTAGTCTTGATGCTGGAATAATATACCGCGATAACATCCAAGCGTCATTGTCTTTGCGATATCGACTGTATTTCTGGATAGAGGTATCCAGTGAAAGATCCGCGGGCGGAAAGAGCCCCGCATAGTCGATAATACCATTCATAAAGGCTTTAAAACTGGATAACATTAGTCCCTCGTCGGTTGGATTCATAGCTGATTATGACGCCATAAAGTTGTTCTATTTGCGGAAGAAAAGCAATCTAATGAAGCGTCACTAAGTCAAGGATTATTGCATCGGCAAGCTTGATGCCCTTATCGGTCAACTTGATGCGATCGTCGACAGTAGCCTTACCCTCTTCGGCCACTTTTTTCAAGTACTTTTGCTGGCGATCGTTTAATTGATAGTGATACTTCTGCGACAATTCTTCAAAGCCAATCCCTTTGGCCGTGCGGAGCCCCATCATAATGCGTTCCTCGGCTAACTGCTCATAACTCAATTGTTCTTCTTCCCGCAGGTTTCGGTCGCGCAGATAGCCACGCAGGTTGCGTTTATTTTCCCAACGGATGGCCTGATCACCCCACCAAAAAGAGTGCGCGCCGGGGCCAAAGCCAACATAGTTATGGTGCTCCCAATACCTGCTATTGTGAACTGCCTCGCGCCCGGACCGGGCATAATTACTCACTTCATATCGTTCAATTCCTTGCTCGTTAAGTTGCTCATTAACCAGGTCAAACTGTTCTGCTACCCGGTCGTCCTTGGGAGGTGCTATGCGCCCGAGATCCACCATCTTGCCCAACCGTGTTTTGGGTTCTACCGTCAGCGAATAAGCCGACACATGCGGTGGATTGAACTGCAGAAGCCGATTCAGATCATCATTGAGCTGCTCTTTTGTTTCGCCGGGATTGCCATAGATAAGATCCACTGTGTAGGACTCAAAGCGGGACTGACTCAACAACTCCAGGCACCGCAGAGCTTCGTCACTGGAGTGGGCACGATTCATAAATTCAAGCAGTTCTGGCTGAAACGACTGCACGCCCATGCTGGCCCGGTTAATGCCTACTGATTTCAGGCTGCCCAAGAACTCTTTATTCACGTCATCGGGATTCATTTCGAAGGTAATTTCGCGGGCATCCACCTCAAAGACTTGCTCAATAGCCTGCAATATTTGCTCTACCTGTTTGGGCTCAAGAAGCGAGGGCGTGCCACCTCCAAAATAAATGGTCTCAACTTCCTCGTCGATGAATTTGGTATCCCGATATTCTTGGACCTCTTCGATAAGTCGCTGAACAAAATGCTCACGTTCGGAGGTTCGCGTCACAAAATAGAAATCGCAGTACGAGCAAGCCTGCTTACAAAAAGGAATATGAAGATACAGTCCAGACAAAACAACCTCTTAGGCCTCAGAAATTAACGGCTAAGTTAACTTAAGATATAATTAGGCAGGGCAGAAACAACTTTTTACGATCCCAATTTGCCGCTTATCCAGCTTTTTGACAGCTTTTTATCAAATTAAACCGTTATTAGTGTGATCAATTAAGATATGGGGTTATTTATGAAATCACTATCACATCTAACACTGTTCGCCTTCCTTTTTTGTGGGATGATAATTCCCGCCCGTGCCCAACAAAAGATGGACACCGAATACGCAAAAAAAATCAAAGAATATACTACGCAGTCGGAATACCTGAATGATATGGTCGATCACCTGCCGGCTTCGGCAGACATCCCCACCCCTCTGGATTACTTCGGGACCATCGCTGGAGCTGCTGATACCCTGCATTATACCAAGCAGATTTACGATTATATGCGCACACTGGCGGAGAAATCTCCGCGGGTTATGGTGCGCAATATTGGCAAGACTGAGGAAGGACGTGATATGATCGAGGTCTTTATCGGCGACGCCTCAACCCTCGAAAATATTAATACCTATCGAAGCTACTTAAATCAACTCTCGGATCCACGATCGCTTAATAAGAAACAGTCCGAAGAAATAATTCCCAAAGCCAAACCCATTTACTATCTAACGGCCGGACTCCACTCAACGGAAACCGGTAGTCCCGAGATGGTGACCGAACTGGTTTATCGGCTGGCCGTAGGCGAATCCGACATGATCAAAAATATACGTGAAAATGTAATTGTCGGTATTTCGCCGGTGACCGAACCCGATGGACGCGATCGCGTGGTGGATATCTATCGCTGGCGATCAGCCAATAACAATGTAACTCCCAACCTGACCTACTGGGGACACTATGTAGCCCACGACAACAACCGGGATGCCTACGGGCTGGCGCTTAATCTCACCAACAACATTTTAGACAGCTACCTGCATTGGAAGCCAACGATCATGCACGACCTGCACGAGTCTATCCCGTTTCTGTATGTACAAACGGGTAAAGGCCCATACAATCCCTATTTCGATGCCACCACCGTGGATGAGTGGAATAAACTGGCGTACAACGATGTAAATGCCCTCACGCGCCGCGATATGCCCGGTGTCTGGACATGGGGATTCTTTAACGGCTGGGCAGGCAATTACCTCGTTTGGATTGCCAACAACCGCAACTCCATTGGTCGCTTCTATGAGACCTTTGGCAACTCCATTCCACAAACAGTCGAACGCCACCTGAGCAAAAGCTCCACCTCGACGGAATGGTATCGCATGAATCCCCCAGTCGAAGAAACAATGTGGTCGCTGCGGGATAACACCAACTACATGGAAACGGGCGTCCTTTCCACGCTGGACTATACGGCTATCCATAAGCAGGAATTTCTGGAAAATTTCTACCGGCGATCGCAGAAAGCGATCACTGATGGCAAAAATAAAGCCCCGTATGCTTTTGTGATTCCTAAGCACCAACGGCGTTCACTAGCTACGGCTCGGCTCATTAATTTGCTTCGAGAAAATGGAATTGAAGTCCATGAGACCAATAAAAAGCTCTCATGGTTCAATGAGAAGAAGGATGTATCCGACAAGAACAAAGAAAAAAAGGCTGACCACACACTGACGGACGGCGCTTACATCGTACGGATGGACCAGCCCTATCGCACGCTGGTGGGCACGTTACTGGATGTCCAGAATTTTCCCGACCGCTACGATGCCCCCTATGATGATGTGGGATGGACGCTGCCCTACCTTTACCAGGTACAATCCTTTAAAGTCGAAGATCAATCTATTTTAGATGCGGATATGAAACTGCTGGATAATGACTTGCAGCCCCGGGGAACCATCGCGAAAAAGAGGAAATCAATCTATGTTGTAAACAACACCACCGAAAGTCAGGTCGCGATGCTGCGGCTGCAACTTCCGGACATCCCGATGCAAATTGCTGAGGAATCATTTAAAATAAATGACACAAAATATGCTTCGGGCTCGCTGGTTATCAATACGGATAATCTGAGCGACGACGAACAAGCACAAGTCACCGACAAAGCGACTGAACTCGGTCTTGATCTGACCGGCACTTCTACTCCAGATGTTGCTATGCACGAGGCCAATATCCCGCGCGTGGCACTGGTACACACCTGGATTCCTACCCCGCAAAATGCCGGTTGGTGGCGACTGGCTTTTGATAAGCTGGGAATTCCGTATGACTATCTTTCCACGCAGGATTTCCGCGATATGGATCCCAAAGACTATGATGTGATTATACTGCCCGAAACCTACGGCAGCACTGCTGACCTGGTACAGGGGACCAGCAAGGCCGGGCCGGCCATTCCGTGGATGAAAACAGAACTTACCCCGAATCTTGGGCTTATCGATCAGACAAAGGATCAGCGCGAAGGCATGGGATACAAAGGCGTGGCCAATCTCAAAACATTTGTAGAGCAAGGCGGCGTCATTATCACCGATGCGGGCAGTGCATCAATCCCCATCGATCTCGGGTTCACGCGCCATATTAGTATTCAGCAAACGCGCAACCTGGAAACCCACGGCAGCGTCTTCAAAGCAGAGATGGTGGATTCAACTAGTCCCATTGCCTACGGATATCCTGATACGCTTGGCATTTATTTTCGTCAAAATCCTGTTTTTAGCGTGGATACCACCGTGGGCGGACGTGATAATTATATGGATCCTGATTGGCTAAAAGACGCCCAATGGAAGGAAGATTATCCCCGGGTCGTAATGCGATTTCGAAAAAACAGCCACGATCTTTTGATGAGCGGGATGCTGAAAGGCGGAAAGGAGCTGGCCGGAACGCCTGCAGTTGTTGATGTGCCCGTTGGCAAGGGACACGTGGTGATGTTTGCACCACATACGTTCTGGCGGTGGCAAACACACGGCAGCCACGGCCTGGTTTTCAATACCTTACTCAACTGGGATGACCTGCGAACCAACTGGCCGGAGCGTCCCCGGAAAGAGGAAAACGAAGATAATTCTGAGGAATAGGATATCGTAATTCAATAATTAAATGAAGATCTGACTCCCATATACTCTACCCGAACTCTTAGGAAAAACCCTCTATCAAGGGTGGGCAGCTTGTGGGTTAAAGTACGGGACGGGGTGTTCTTAAGAAGAAACTACCTGGAATAGAACGGATTCTCCTCGTAGGTATCCTTCTGCATATACGCACGGGAATATTTGACGTAGTTGTCAGCGTGCTCTTTGATGGAAACAATTTCTTCATCCGTGAGCTTACGGGTCTGCTCCACCGGAGAGCCCATATACATATAACCTGATTCCAATCGCTTGCCCGGCGGAACCAAACTACCCGCTGCTACAATCACGTCGGATTCGATCACCGCCTCATCCAGAATAGTTGCATGGATGCCAATCAGCGCACGGTCGTGAATCGTACAGCCGTGAATCATAGCGTTGTGCCCAATGGTGACTTCGTCCCCAATTTCGGTAGGACCCGTTTGGTTCATCACGTGGATGCACGTATTATCCTGCACATTGCTGCGTTCACCAACTTCAATCCAGTTGACGTCGCCTCGTATCGTGACATTAAACCAAGCACTACTCTCCTCACCAAAGGTAACATCTCCAATAATATCAGCGCTGGGAGCTACAAATACCGAATCGGGGAAATCAGGCTCCTTGCCCAAAAATTCGTAAACCATCGGTTAACTCAGCTTTCTTTTTTCTTTTCGTTGAGATACTGTTCCACAATACGGTCAAACTCAGAAAAGGATTCCGGCAACGAACTTAACATTTCACCCTCAATAATAAAGGTGGGTGTTGCATTAACTCCTGCTTGCCGTCCCTCCTTCTTCTGTTTCATTACTGTCTCCTGCGTTTCGCGGGCATTCAATTCATCTCTAAACTGTTCGATATCCAAATTGAGTTCACGGGCATAGTTCACAAACGTGGGACCCGGATTCGGAGATTCCGACCATTGCTTTTGATTTTCAAACAACAAGTTGTGCATCTCAAGAAATTTACCCTGATTTTTAGCCGCTTGCGCTGCGCGCGCTGCCAATGCAGAATATCGGTGACTATTCAGTGGAAAAAACTTGTAATTCATCTTCAGCTGGCTGCCATATTTATCCTTTAGCTTTTTCACTATAGGATAAAAATACGCACAGGCGGGGCACTGATAATCGCTATACTCCGTCATGGTGATAGACACCTTTTCATCTGATTCATCAGAGCTGCTTTGTGCCTGAGTTTGAGAAATGGTACCTGCTCCCAGCATCAAGCCGACAACAAGCAATGCAATCAAAGATACTTTATTCATCACTAGTAAGAGTTCTTTTAACATTAGTTGATATAACTGTTCGTGAGCTTAAAAATTTTGCTGTTTTTCTATTATTCTGAGGCCGCCTGAATCATATCCAGGCGAACCTGTTTAAATTCATCGCCCTGCTGCCATCTCTGCATCTCACTGTCATTAATAATGCGATAGCCGGCATCAAAAAAGAGCCGCACATCCTGCACCATCCCAGCGAGATCCCAGTATTCATTAATCTCATCATTCACCGTATGGTAGTTGGCATTTTGCAGACTATCAACCGTAGCTGCATAATCTTCCGGCTTGTCGATAAATTCGTTGCCAGAATTGGGAAATACCGCCGGGATTCCTTTCTTGGCCAGCGAAAAGTGATCTGAGCGATAAAAGTATCCCTTATCGGGATGGGCATCCGGCTTAACGTCCCGGCCCCGTTCATCTGCTACCTTCTCGATCACATCACTTACTCCATTGCGTCCATAGCCCACCAGCACCAAGTCATTGGTTTTGCCATACACATTCATGCCATCCAGGTTGATATTAGCCGTAACTTTGCCGGGATGAACGGTCGGATGTTCGGCCCAGTATTTGGATCCCAGCAACCCTACCTCCTCAGCGCCTACAATCAGAAAGAGCACGCTGCGCTTGAGCTGTGGCTGCAATTTTTTGTAACCACGCGCCATATTCAACAGCGCACTTACTCCGGCCGCGTTATCAAGTGCGCCATTATTAATGGAATCCCCTTCTACAGGCTGCGTAATACCCAGGTGATCATGATGTGCTGTAAATATCATATACTCATCCTTGAGGCTTTCATTGGATCCTTCAATCATGCCCAGCACATTCTTAGCATTTTGCTCCCGATAGGTGGCCGAAAGGTCCAGGCTCAGGCGAAGTCCCTCGAGCGAAACCGGTTCAAATGATCGGCTCTCAGCCGCTTCAAGCTGTTGCTCCAGATCAAGTCCCGCACTTTCGAATAGCGCCGTGCTGGCTTCTTTCGTAAGCCAGCCATTAAACTTGGTGGGAGAATCCTGGATGGTTTCATTGCCGCGCAGATAGAACCGCTCTCGACTCCAGCTGTTGGCCACTACATTCCAGCCGTAACCGGCCGAAGGCGTTGTGTGAATAATGAGTACACCGGCCGCGCCCAACTCCTTTGCCTTCTCATATTTATAATCATAGCGCCCATAGTACAGTCGTGTTTTACCTTTGAACAGATCCGGATCCTCGTTGGGATCATTATTCTTAACAACCAGTATTTTTCCCTTCACATCGGCCTCTTTGAAGTCGTCCCAATTCTCTTCTGGCGCCTGAATCCCGTAGCCCACATACACCAGCTCGGCCTGATCGATGGACACCTCTTCGGCCAGGTTGCTGGGCCAAGCCATAAAATCAGTATAGTAATCAAATTGGTGGACAGTGGAACCATTCTTAGTGATTGTAACCTGGGCATCTTGAGCCGTCTTCTGGCCCGTAAGCGGCACTTCCTGCACAAAGCTGCCATCGTCGGCCCCACCCTTGAGCCCATAATCTTTGAGCTTACCAACCAGATAGTTAACTGTTTTCTTCTCTCCTATTGCACCGGTACTACGACCCTGAAATTCATCCGATGAGAGCACCTCAATGGGTTCTATCAGTGTTTCTTGGGTAATAGTTTTTGCCACCTGGTCAACGGGTGATTGCATACAACTGGCGGTGACCAACAACGCCGCCGTAAATAAGAATAGTCTTTTCGCTACCTTCATCATATCTACTGAATAAATTGGTTATTAAATCTTCAAAAGAAGGTAATACTTTTTTACTGATTGCTAACATCGGATTCCACTTCACCATCACTCCATCTGGACTGCCAATAGTAGCCCAGCATCAAAAATACAGCACCAAATGTCATAAAGATCAAGATTCGCCAAATAGCCTCAAGCTTTGACAAATCAATCAAGAATAGTTTGCCGACCACGAGAAAGATAGTTGCCATGGCTACGAGTCGCACAGTTTTGCGATACCGCACAAACCCAAAGACCAGCAATCCAATAGCGTAGGCTGCCCAGGATATTGTCACCCACGCCTGGCCATTGCCGCCAACAGATAGCTTCTGATACAGCCAGAACAAAAACAGCAGGTGACTGGTAGTTTGATAAACTTGGGCAGCGTCCGATTTTTCCAACCAACGGGGTATAAGAATACCACCTGCCACAATAGCCAGCAACTGTGTCAACGATTCGATACTGCCGACTGATGAAGGCATCCCCAGCGAATAATACAACGAGTTAATCACCCAAAGTAATACAAAACCGAAGAGCAGATGCGAACTAATACCCAGTCTGGTATCGCCGGTTTGATTGGCAATAAAACGCAGGGCCACGGCCTCAACAGAAAGTACGATGAACAGGAAGTTCCCTTCCAGCATCAGCACAAAACCGATGGTCAACATGCTGAGTGCAAGAAAACCGTTGGTTGCCCCCAGTGTAGGTAACGAACGATCTTTTAATAACAGATAAAATCCAGCACCGACTACAGCCAACCCCATGGACACCAATCCCGCATGATTCATCGAAAGATCCCACAAGCCAATAGTCATCACCAACATTAGCAACGGAACGATAAAAACCATGAGGTGGGCGGTGGAACTTGTGTGATAAGGCATATTTTTGTCAATAGTACCATCTTCCAGCAACATATCAGGGTTGGGCCAGCGGGCCAGGTTGTTGCTGCTTAGTATTTCGCGATACACAGGTAACAGCCATGCGCAGGTAAGCCAAAAAAGTGCACCCATCTGCAGCGACCAGTGCTCGAAGTGTGAAGCAGGCTCACTATCATAGGTCGTATTCACAATCCCAACAAATATGACCAATGCACCACCCAGCGAAATACTCCAGAGCAGTGATTTCCAGCCTTTATTCATGTAAACAGCAATCGTGCCCGCCATCACCAACGCAGTATAGCACATCAACAACACCACGCTGCCGCCACCGCTGTAAAGCATAAACGGAGTCCCAAATGCTCCGAGCGTTCCCACCACAGAGAGAATTGCTTCGTCCTGCTGCAGTGAAAGTGAAAGCGATAACAGCGTCACCACAACCATGAACGTCCACACCACCGCTGCAGGGAGAAAGGCATAGAACTGAAAGGTTGCAAACCCGGTAATATAAAAAGCGGCTATTCCCCCACCCAGCAAGATTTGTTTCAGGGGCTTCATCTCTTCAGCCATGCGCAAGCCAGCTCCAAAAAGCACCATCCCGATGCCGAGACCAATGGCACTGCGGACCGGCGGAATTAGCCAACCTTGATCAATCGAATACTTGAACAAAAACGCCACGCCCACCAGCAAAAGACCAATGCCAATACGATTGAGCCACTCTTCACCCAGCTCTACGTTAGCCGTTTCCAAACGCGAGGTATCAGACCGATGCTGCTCTTCTTGAACCGATGACGGTTTTTGGGACGTTTCCGTCTTTTGTTTAGCCTTCAATTTTTGATCCCCAGAACGCTCAGATTTCAGCTTCTGCTCAAGAAGGGCTACCTTTTTTTCGAGACGCTCAATGCGCGCTTGCAGGTCATTATTATCTAATTCGGCCATAACATGACTCAACTTTATGATGACTATCGTTGATATAAGAAATTTTCACCTTCTTCTCTATTTATCAGTATACTTTTACAAACCTAGGAGTTGATTTACAATGAGTACATTTGCTGACAAACACATTCTGATTACAGGTGGCGCTAGTGGTATCGGCCTGCAGATGGCCAAGCATATTGCCCGCAAAAAGGCCACTACCCTCTCGCTTTGGGATATCAATAAAGACGCACTCGAAGGGGCCCGAGGGGAGCTCAATGGATTTCAAACCAGCATACAAACGAGAATAGTCGATATTGGTAATGCCGAGCAAATCTATTCAGCAGCCAAGGACCTCATTAAAAATATAGGTTCCGTGGATATCCTCATCAACAATGCCGGTATTGTAGTAGGCGGACCGTTTGAGCAGCAAAGCCGGGAACAAATTGACCAAGGCATCCGCATTAACCTTCTGGGAGCAATGCATGTCTGCCGTGCTTTTTTGCCGGATATGAAACAACGGCAGTCCGGACACATCGTCAACATTGCTTCGGCAGCCGGACTGATGCCGAATCCCAATATGTCGGTTTATGCCGGCAGCAAGTGGGGAATGATCGGCTGGTCGGAGTCGCTCCGTATCGAGCTTGAACGGAAATCCACGGGCATCAACGTTACAACCGTGCAGCCCAGCTATATCAAGACGGGTATGTTTGAGGGGGTAAAACCACCGCTACTGACACCCTTCCTAGAAAAAGATGATATTGCCGATCGCATAATCCAAGCTGTTGAAGCCAACAAGATTCACCTACGCGCACCATTCATGGTCAAGTTGATTCCCTTCCTCAAGGGAATCCTGCCACAAAAGGCATTTGATTTTATAGCCGGCAAACTTTTTCAGGTTTACCAATCGATGGATACGTTTAAAGGTCGAAAATCAACTCAGTAACTATGATGGACAACATTGTTGAAAAGCAACACAATTTTTTCCGCGAGGGACAAAGCCGAGATGTTGACTTTCGAAAGAAACAGCTGCGAAAGCTGAAGAATATTTTTCAACAGCACGAACAGGAGATTTTTGATGCGCTTCATGCTGATTTTAAAAAGCCTGTGTTTGAGACTTATGAGACTGAGCTTCTGCTGATCTATCAGGAAATTGATCATTTCATAAAACACCTTTCCGGCTGGGCCAAACCACAGAAGGTAAGCGATTCTATTATAAATTTTCCCTCTAAAAACTATATCCATTCCCAGCCCTATGGCGTCAGCTTGATTATCGGTGCCTGGAATTATCCAATTCAACTGACCATTGCTCCACTGCTGGGATCCATAGCGGCCGGCAACTGTTCGATTCTAAAACCTTCTGAACTGGCGCCAAATAGCTCATCGTTATTGGCTGGACTCATAAACCCTAATTTTGATGCCGGTTACCTGCACGTTGTGGAAGGGGATGCGGAAGTCACCCAATCGCTGCTAAGTCAGCCATTGGATCATATTTTCTTTACCGGCAGCACACGCGTTGGCAAGATTATCATGAAGGGGGCCGCCGAACAACTGACGCCGGTAACGTTGGAGCTGGGGGGCAAATCCCCAACAATCATCGACCAAACGGCAGACCTTCCGTTAGCTGCTAAGCGTATTGCCTGGGGTAAATTTATCAATGCTGGACAAACATGCGTTAGTCCCGATTACGTGTACCTCCATGAGTCGCTGGAAAACCAATTTTGCGAATTGATGGCACAACAAATCAATGAATTTTACGGCGATGATCCGAGTAAAAGCCCCGACTTCGCGCGTATCCTCAACCGCAAGCACTTCGAGCGGTTGCAAAACCTTATTGATCCTGAGAAAGTCCGCATCGGCGGACAGACTAATCCCGATGATCGATATATTGCTCCCACGGTGATGACCGATATCAGCTGGGATGACGCCGTGATGCAGGAAGAAATTTTTGGGCCTGTGTTACCTATTCTTACCTACGATAAGTTGGATGAAGCCATTACTACCATCCGCTCCAAACCAAAGCCGCTTGCCCTATACCTTTTTTCAACGGATTCCTCGACACAAGAGCGCATTATTAAAGAAATCCCGTTTGGCGGTGGATGCATCAACGATACCGTTACCCATTTGGGCAACATGGACCTCCCGTTCGGCGGCGTGGGGCAAAGTGGTTTTGGCAGCTATCACGGCAAACAGAGTTTTGATACGTTTTCTCACCAAAAGAGCGTAATGAAGAAAGCAAACTGGCTGGATATCCCGATGCGATATCCGCCATACAGCGGTAAACTCAAATGGTTAAAACGATTGACGAAATTCCTATGAACAATTCATTCAAAGCCCTTGTGGTTACCGAACAGGAAGATGGCACATTTAATCGATCGGTCCGGGACTGGTCTATCGATGATCTCCCTGACGGCGATGTTTTAATCGAAGTCCACTACTCCTCGCTAAATTATAAAGACGCGCTCTCAGCCACCGGCAACAAGGGCGTTACCAGGGATTTTCCCCACATTCCCGGTATTGATGCCGCTGGCAAAGTAACAAACAGTGATGATGACCGATTTAATAAAGGGGACTCCGTACTAGTAACCGGGTACGACCTGGGCCAAAATACGTTTGGCGGATTCGGTGAGTACATACGAGTTCCCGCTGACTGGATTGTGCCTATACCGGAAAAGCTTAGCATGCGCGAAAGCATGATCCTGGGCACGGCCGGATTTACTGCTGCCATCGGCGTACATCATCTTCGCCACAACGAAATTTACCCGGACAGCGGCAACGTCTTGGTAACCGGGGCCACCGGCGGTGTGGGGTCGCTGGCGATAGCGATCCTTGACAAGTTAGGATATGAGGTCACTGCCGCCACGGGCAAAATGGATCAGACAGACTTCCTAAAACAGATGGGCGCTGCTTCTGTAATTCACCGCGATGAGGTGCAAGACAAATCTTCAAAACCGCTGCTCAGCGGCCGGTGGGCTGGTGTCATTGATACTGTGGGCGGCATTATGTTGGACACAGCTATTCGGCAAACGAAGCACAACGGTACCGTGGCCTGTTGCGGCAACGTACTGGGACACGAACTGAACACTAATGTCTATCCCTTTATTCTTCGGGGCGTTACTTTGGCGGGCATGGACAGTGGCAACTGCCTGATGGACTTGCGAAAAGAACTATGGAATAAACTGTCGGATGATTGGAAACCTGATAATCTAGGGCAATTAGCCAAAACATGCAGTCTCCAAGAGCTCAACAATGAGATTGACCAAATACTGGACGGCAAGCAAGTAGGAAGGGTGCTCGTTAGCCTCCGGGATTAAGCCGTTTTGTCAAATTTGCGCGAAGAAGAAGTTTGTGTATCCGATGATCCATTCTGATGAAGAGCTGAATGCAGCGGTTCTTCAAGATCACCACTCGTTACCGGCTTCGTTAAATAATCGGTAAAGCCCGTTTTCTTAGCCCTCTCAAAAGAATATCGGTCGCCGCTGCCAGATAGGTAAATAACAGGCACGCTTGAATTCTTCCGGATCACTTCCATCGTCTCAATGCCATCCATCTCTCCCTTCAGTGAAATATCCATCACAATAATATCGGGATTTAATTCACTGGCCTTATCAACGGCCTCAGAACCTTGCGTTACCTTACCTACAACATCGTAACCTAACTTCTTGATAAGCCGCTCTTCTACCATCGATAGGAGCATGTCATCTTCTACAATAAGTACCTTGCCTTTTCTTTCCATTTCCATACTGCCCCGATTGTTGTTCTAAAAAATAATCCTTCCGAATATTAAAATTCTTTAATTTAATTTAATTAAAAAAAATTAATATTCAAACTACATGAGCAATAAGAACTTACACTCAAGTTTTGAGAATTGGCAATCAGTAATATTAGAAAATGAAATTTACGGCTGCCTTGGGATACCCTCTGCACGATGTTCTACCTTGTAGTCCTCATCCAAAATCCAGGGCTGATAGTCACACGATTCGGCCCGCTGTAGCACACTCTCGTGAACGACCGGGATATCGGAGCGTTTCTGCGGCCAGCAGCGGACCTTTTTTCGGTATATTTTTTTCCACCATTCACCACGCGAATCGTGCATCACACCACCAGGATCCGCCTCGAGCGATATCCTGCCGGGATCATATATCCGGAGCCCCTGCTCCATGGCCTTGCGGCACATCCAGATTAGCGACAAATCCGAAAGATGATGCTCCTTGTATCCACCGCCAACATCGGTATGCATGCCAGGAAACCAGACCTGCTCCAGGGTTTGGTACTTTTTGAGATCCGGATGCCAAAGTACCGGGTGGAACGTCTTGCGCTTGTCATCCACCGCCAGTGCATGGCAGGCATGCTCCACACTTTTGCTGAGTTTAAAATCATGGAACCGATGCCGAAAACAAGGAATGCGATTTAAGAGAGCACTAATGCTTTTAATTGGAAATCCAAGTGCATCCACGGTATCAAAACAGCCCAAAAATTTAATGCGGGTCCACATGGTGTGATGCTTGGCAATAAATTCTTTGGCCATGGCTTCCAGCTTATCAGTATTCCGGGTACGATAAATTTTGTAGGCCTGCCGGATCAGGTCGGGACGCGATTTGGGCAGAATCCCAAAATGATGAATAAAGGTGGATAGACTCCGTACGGTGGCCGCTCCACGGCTGAAGCCAATCAGATAGATATCATCCCCGGACTCAAAGTGTTCAAACAAAAACTCATAACAATCCTTGATATTCTTTGAGATACCCAATCCCGTCGCCTGCTTGATTAACTTCAGTCCGCTGGTGCCCAAGCCGGGATCGTAATAAACAATTTGTTGCTTAGTACGATCTTCAATGATGTTAAAGATTTTATAGACGTTAGTGTTATACCCAACGCCACCCTCTTGACCGGTCCCGTCTGCAAGTATGACAATATTCTTCGGCAAGGTTCTCGATTTTTTATCACTTTTTAGCAGAATACATATTGCTACAACGCTATGCAACAGCTACCGTTAGACTACTCCACGTATGGCGCCCTGTTGGCAAAAAGGACAAGCAACTGCTGTTCCTTTAACGGAAGAGAGCGAATCACATCCACAAAATCAGCTGGATTACGAGCCCACCAGTCAGATCCAAAGACAAAGTGCTTCGCACCCATCTTCTTGATCCGTTCGGCCAGCATCCGGTTTCTTTTCTGAATAGCTTGCGCCTTGGTGGTATCGCCTGCCTCGAACGCAAGCTTGGGATTGGCAGCTGCAGCCCCGATATCAAATACGATATCTTCATCCATCACTTTGGGATGGGTCTTGAATGCTGATTCAAAAACATCCATCACACTATCGGTGGTAGCATTATAAAATCCAGCGCCACCCAGGTGAGCAATTTGAATGGTTAAATCAGGAACAGTGGCAAGCACCTCATTCAGGAACACCTCAGCGTCTTTCTTACCATATTTTTCGTCGCGCGTCCACATGTGCAATACCACTGGCAGATTCAACTTATCAGCTTCCTGGAAGATTCGCCGAACCCGCTGCACCTGACCATCATCACGCAGATCCACATCCGAGTTGCCAAAATGTAGCTTTAAACCTGTAAACCCTCCGTGACTAGCACACCGGCGCACCTCTTCGATGGCATATTTCGCCAATGGATTCACGCTGCAAAATGCATATAGCCGATCGGGATATTTGGCCGCTTCGTTGGCAACGTAGTTGTTTTCGGCCCGCACCTTGGCATACTCGTTTTCTACGCTCACATCGGGCATCCCGAAAAAGTAGCCCAGCGACAGTAAGGACCCCTTTTCAACACCGGCCGAATCGAGCAGTCGAATGGCATCGGCGCCGTTGGTTGGACTGAGCGTATCGGCATCGGGACCCCGAAACTGAGCTAAAACATCAACCGCACTTTGGCTGCGAATATGCATATGGTGATCGACGGTTGGCGTGGGTGTAGTTGACTGTTGAGAACATCCACCAATAATAGCAGATGCCATCAGGAGACAAACCAAGGACAAATTTTTCATAAAATTGAGCGTCTGTATGCTAAAATTGACTAACTAAATTGTACGGAAGTAGTTATATACTTCAAAACGATAGCAACGTCACATATTGAAGTAAATGGACTAAAACCATATAAAATTGGTTAGTAAATAAAATAAAAGCTGTCAGATCTTGGGTATGCTAACAGATTTGGGTTCAGGCCAGTTTGGTACCGTTGGGTACTTGCATATCCGGCACGGCCAGCGCCACATTGTCATTCTCTCGATGGAATCCGGTAACCAAACATTCCGACATGACAGGACCTATTTGTTTGGGCGGAAAGTTGACAATGCCAATAACCTGCTTGCCCTGCAGATCGTCTTTGCTATACAGATCGGTAACCTGTGCACTGGACTTTTTCACCCCGATTTCTTCCCCGAAATTTACTTTCAAAATATAAGCCGGATTACGGGCTTCCGGGAAATCCTTCACTTCAATGATGGTTCCAACCCGCATATCTACTTTTTGAAAATCACTCCATGTAATTGTATCCATTTAAATAATCCAATTTGTTGTTACTAAGTGCCTGCGATTGCAGATACAATTTTTGCATTAAACGAGCTTTATAGTCATCCCAGATCAAAGGTTATATGTCCACAATAAAGTGTTCTTCAATGAACAGAGATCACTACTGAAATGCAATGAAAGGAATTAATCAGAACGAAAAATTACGCCCCAGTTCCCGTCCTTTTTCCAGGCCTTGCCCACATAGGTTCCGTAGACAGTGACTTCCTCCCATTCATCCGGCGTAATGTCGATGGGGTCGTAGGATGGATTTTCGGGCTGCAGCCTGATGCCATCCGACCGTTTGCGAATGGTCTTCAAGGTGGTCTCTCCACGATACCGGATTGCCCCAATTTCACCGTCTTTGGGCTCTCGAGGATCGATAATAATATAGTCGCCATCTTGGATATCGGCATCAATCATACTATCCCCATCCACGATCAGCGCAAAATAATGATCCGATTTTTCAGGATGAATCTCGACCGGCAGGTGCCCCAGGTTTTCGCTGATCGCCTGGTGCATAGCACCCGCGGCAATACGTCCCTTCACGGGTACACCGGGATAAAAACCGGATAACTCATTTCGCTTGCTGGGATGGATTTCGTAGTGCCCACGTCCCAACTTGGAGAGGTAATTTTTCTTGGTCAGCCCCTTTAAGTGTTGGTAAATACTGTTGGTAGAGCTGTAGCCAAGTTCGGTCTGCATGTCATCGTAAGTTGGGAATTGGCTGTAGTCCTCGTAAAAGGATAGAATGAACTCCCAAAGCTGTCGCTGTTTGTCGGTAAGTGATTTCATAAGAGCCCATTATAACATATTTCATATGAAAAAACACATGAAAATATAACATACAATGGCTTAATCGATATCTATGAAGCACGCTTTAATAAATATAATGAGAATATGGGGTTTGAAAGACGCCTTCTTGATCTAACGTAGATATGGTTAGTGATTCAGGATCTTCCTCAACGAGAGAGAATTTTTTATAAACATCTCTATCAAAATAGCTACAAGAAATTAGAATCGGGTAGAATCAGTTAGAGAAACTTATTTGGTAAGTATGAATTGATCGTGGTGGCAATGAGCTTTGCAGGCCTTTTTGGCCACTCATTTTCATATTCATTGAATCCTTCCCAGTGGTCACATACCGTTCCAGTGAACTGATTTGACCAAAGCTTTCCAGATCGAACCGCACCTCTCTTTCTTCTTCGGTGTAGTTGATCACGACCAACACCAATTCCCGCTCGTTGGCAAATGCTGAAATCATCACATCTTCGGATGCTGCTATCACATTCAACCCATCATTTCTTGAAGTCTCAATACGATGCATGCCCGGCTCAATGAACTGACTGTAATGTCCCAGCGCCCATAAATTTTTTGTGGGCGTAAATTCACCATCGGTATACGACTCGTTGGGATCGAGAGCAATTAAATAATACCGGGTATCATATTGAGGGCTCCCGGGCTCAAACGTATCCCAAAATTCCCACGCCTTGGCATCGGCAATGGTAAAATCCCTGTTGATTATCTTGGCCAAAAACAACGCGCATTCCATAGCTGTCCTCTTCCGGTCGGTCCCTTCTCGAAACCCATCACCCAGCATAGAATATTCCGACTGAAAAAACGAAATGCCATATTTATCCGCCTTGGCTGCCACCTCTTCTCTCACATTTACAATCACGCTGTCAGATGTGTCGGTAAAATAACTGTGTCCGGCGATCAGCGAAGGCACATGACCCAGATCTCCGAGAAACAACTCTGAATCTGGGTCAAAAAAGGTAGATATCTGGTTAGAGGCATGATTGTCCCCTCCGATCAAAAATGTGAGCATAGCCGCTTCCGGCAGTAATATCTTAGTTCCCAGATCCTTGGCGGTTAATGCCGAATCCAACTTCGTTACCAACTTAAAGGTCTGGCGGTTTGTCCAGGGTGACCCCTCCTGTTTGGCCTCTCCATATTCGCCGGTCCAGTCCCACTGGGGCTCATTCACGGGACTTATGAATTCAAAATGAATCCCTTCCTGCTCAAAATGCTTGAGCACCGTAGCCAAGAACTCGGCATACTCATCATAATATGTGGGGAGCAGATTCGTGCTGAAATCCTTTTTTGTTTTAAATCCTAAGCCGTTTTCTGTGAAATAAACCGGCGGAGAATTCGAAAATGCTGTCAACGACTCAACACCGTACTCTTTCGCCTTTCTCAGAAAAAACTGATACCCGCTTTGTTTTGACCAATCGTAGGTACCATCCGGATTGAGAAATGACTCCACGCGATGGGTAGGTTTGGCAATCCCGCTGCTGTCGCCCTGTTCAGAGGTGCCTGCACCAATATTAAACCTGAATGAAGAGAGACCAATACCTTCAAAGTCTCCCTGCTTGTTCTTTTGCTTACTAAACAAGAGCTGAGTGATCTTTTCTTTTTTATGATCCGGCCAGTGCTCCCCGATGCCCTCGGCAAACCACGCTGCTGATGCACCTACACTATGAATTTTTTGGGCCTTGTTATCCCGGTCGATGGTAAACACGGTTTGGGCTTTCAGTGGAATAGCTGATAAAAGTATCGCCCCCAGTAAAACCAAAATGCCTATTTTGTTTACATGATACATCATTGCCCTAAATGGTAGATTTGATTATCAAAAATATAGCATAACAAAACCTAATCGTTCTTCGAAGTCGAATCAGGTTAAGCATCCCCCAAATAAAAAAGCCCCATCCCGAAAAACGGGACAGGGCTAATAAAGCGTGGGACCGGGCGGAATCGAACCGCCGACACCGCGATTTTCAGTCGCGTGCTCTACCTACTGAGCTACAGTCCCAACTCGTTTAAGAGTTGCCAAATATAAAATCTTTTCTGCTTTATACAAAGAGACATTCTCCGATTTTTACTGCTCTTCGTCCCGCATCTGCACATCCCGCAGACGAATCTGCAGCGTGCGCCGGCCATTCCACTCATTCTCCTCCAGCGAGTAGGCGATATTCATCTTCTGGTCCTCGCTGTTGCGGATCACCGGCAGGTATTCGTGCATGTTAAAACCAATCACATCAAACGTGCCGGAACCGTTCTGCGCCACCTTCATCTTCAGATGTCCCTTGCCCACAATGGTTGGAACCCCCACCACACGCACGTCGCGGCTCACAAAAATGGGACGTAGGTTGCCGGGACCAAAGGGCTCAAACTGGCTCAACAGCTTCCAGAAACGCATATTCACATTGCTGAGATCCAGCTCGCAGTCGATCTTCAGCTCGGGCGTAAAATCTTCAGCCGACAAATTATCAGCGGCAATCTCATTTATGCGCCGGCGAAACTCATCTAGATTCTCCTTGGCGATGGTCAATCCCGCCGCATACTCATGGCCGCCAAACTGTTCGAGTAGATCTTCGCACTGCTTGAAAGCCTCGTAAATATTGAATCCGTCGATGCTGCGCGCTGACCCCTTGATCTTGCCGTCCACCGTGCTGAGCATCACCGCCGGACGCCCATAGGCATCTACCAGGCGCGAGGCTACGATGCCGATCACCCCAAGGTGCCAATCAGGATGGTGCAGCACCATCGAAGAAATGTCTTCGAGATCATAGTTTTCATCCACCATCGCCTTGGCTTCTTCCATGGTCTTGGAGTCTTTGTCGCGACGCGCCACGTTGATGCTCTCTAGCTCATGAGCGCGCGACTTGGCCTCGGCGGGCGTATCCGAGATGAGTAGCTGTACAGCCTTGCTGGCGTCACCCATACGTCCCGCAGCATTAATGCGTGGACCAATGGAAAACACAATATTTGAGGTCGTAATAGACCCAACATCCAGGTTAATCAAATCCAGCAACGCTTTGACGCCCACCCGCGGCTCAGTGTTAATCTGCTTGAGACCTTCGCGCATCAGGATCCGGTTCTCATCCTCAATGGGCACTATATCAGATGCAATGGAAATGGCTACCAAATCCAGCAGCTTGTGGGCCAGCTGGTCGCCCAGTCCCAGTTTTTTGATGGTGCCCTGCAGCAGCTTAAAGCCCACACCAGCCCCCGACAGTCCCTTAAAGGGATAGTCACAATCTTCGCGTTTGGGATCGAGCACGGCCACTGCATCGGGGATGCTATCACCTACGTTGTGGTGATCACAGATAATCATATCGATGCCGTGCTCCTTGGCTTTTTCGGTCTCCTCGACCGCTGTAATACCACAGTCTACCGACACAATAAGATCTGTTTCGGTATCGATGGCGTGCTGAATGCCCTCTTCGTTAATGCCGTATCCTTCTTTAAAACGGTGCGGAATATAGAAATCCACCTCAACACCAAACTCTTTCAGAAAAATATAAAGGATCGCTGTGGAGGTAGTGCCATCCACATCGTAATCACCATAAATAAGGATCCGCTCCCTTCCGCGAATGGCCTTGGCCAGCCGTTCGGTGGCCTTGTCCATATCTTTCATCAAAAAAGGATCATGAATCTGGCTTAGATCAGGACGAAAGTAAGCTTCGGCTTTTTCATAGGAATCAATACCTCGCAACGTAAGCAGTCGGGCAATTTTTTCAGGAACGCCCAGCTGCTCTTGTAATGCAGGTACAGCTTCCTCGTTTTCTGGTGTGGCATATACCCAGCGAAAAGACATAATTATATTTGTTTTTCTTTTTTGTCATAAATAGTCAGCCGACCGTCAAGCCGGACCGCTATACAAAGAGCACACATCTTAACAATCTGTGACGGTGTCTTGTTTACGTTTTATTAAAATACAATTTCAGTGACAAAATTCATCACTATTGCTGACATCTTATTCATTAATTTCTTTAAGGCATTGCTTTTGAAGCACCTGAAGAGCTACTAAATTTGCCCTATTTTTTGTACTTTCCTCTACTGCTTTTTGAATTTATTTTACGCTTTCTATCACAGACAGAGAGAAATTACAGATTTCGCCTGCAATAAGAACACAAGCTGACGTAATACTGGCAGTTACTCTCCAAGATCAGACTGCAAAAGTTTTAGAATGATAGTTTTAACGAATTAATCCAGCTACTATGCAATCATCTACCATAGAAAAAAATACAGAGGCCGACATCAGCGACGATTTTCCCCTATTCGGCAAGCTACAAAGTTATGAACACGAGCAAATTGTGGTTTGCTCAGAACCCGACCTTGGCCTAAAAGCCATTATTGCCATCCACGATACGACCCTCGGTCCCGCACTGGGAGGCGTTCGCATGTGGCCATATAATAATGAGCAGGAAGCCATTCGCGACGTTCTTCGCCTTTCGCGCGGCATGACCTACAAAGCGGCTATTTCGGGATTAAATCTAGGTGGCGGCAAAGCAGTCATCATAGGCGATCCCCGCAAGGAAAAAAATGAGGCCCTTTTCCGCGCTTTTGGTCGTTACGTGGATAGTCTCGGCGGTCGCTATATAACGGCTGAAGATGTGGGCATTGATGTACAAAATATGGAGTGGGTTCGCATGGAAACAAAGTATGTAAGTGGACTGCCAAAGGCCATCGGCGGCAGCGGTGATCCCTCACCTGTAACCGCTTACGGTGTGTATCAGGGAATGAAGGCTTGTGCCCAGAAAGCCTACGGTTCTGACTCGCTGGAAGGTAAGCGAATTGCCGTTCAAGGCGCCGGACATGTGGCTTCACATCTGTGCCATTTTCTGAACGAAGAAGATGCTGAGCTATTTGTCTGTGACATTTACGAAGACAAGGTAAACGAACTGGCAGATGAAGTTGGAGCTGAAGTTGTTGATCCCGATGACATCTATGGACTGGACGTGGATATTTTTAGTCCCTGTGCTCTGGGCGGCGTCGTCAATGACGATACCATGGAGCACTTCAAGTGCGATATCATAGCCGGTGCAGCCAACAACGTGCTGGAAGAAGAGGATAAGCACGGACAGATGCTACTCGATAACAACATCTTGTATGCTCCTGATTATGTGATTAACGCGGGCGGACTCATCAACGTAGCCAGTGAGCTGGAAGGCTATGTCGAAGAACGTGCCCACGATCAAGCCTCCAAAATTTACGATACCATTTTGGATATCCTTGATTATTCTGAGGAGAACAATACTCCCACTTTTGTGGCATCAAACATCCTGGCCGAAAAGCGTATCAATAACGTGGGGCAAATCCACCAAATTTATACCTCCGACAGCCAGTTTTCAGGACATATTGGCGAACTTTATAAAAACGCTAGCCTGTAACCGTTTACACAATTATTTTATGGCGGCTCAAATGTTTGGGCCGCCTTTTTTGTTATATACCAGGTAATTAGCACAAAAACTACTTTATGATTTCGAAAGAAGATTTTATCCAGAAAGACCGCCTCATCAAAGGCATCAACAACGACGGTCACCTCAAAATATCAGTTGTCAAAACCACCGATGTAGTCAAAGCAGCGCAAAAAAAGCATGACTTATCGCTGCTTAACACGGTACTGCTTGGTCGCGCCTTGACGGGGACCATGCTCATGGCCTCGGAACTCAAGGGCGAAGAGCGCATCAAGATGCGAATCGAAGGTAAAGGACCTGTTTCACTGCTGGTAACCGAAGCCAATCGCGTGGGCGAAGTTCGCGGATACGTTCAAAACCCACAGGCCGAGCTCGATTATTCTCAACCTGATGTGAGCCTCAGTGATGGCTTGGGGGTAGGTATAATGACACTGACCAAAACGCTTTACAACGAAGCCGAACCACGTCACAGCAGCATTGAACTGGTCAAAGGCAACATCACCGATGATCTTGCCTACTACATGGTGCAGTCGGAGCAGATTCCTTCGGCCGTGCTCCTCGATGTGGGAATCAACGAGAATGGAGAGATTACCGAAGCAGGCGGCCTGATGATCCAACGTATGCCAAATGCACCCGAAGGCACTATTGAAGAGCTCCAGGAAAAGATGCTCCAGTTTGATAATATCAGCGAACTGCTAGCCAACGGTCACTACATTGATGACATCATGGAGAAAGCCATGGATCCAATGGACGTAAAAGAGCTGGACCGGCAACCGGTAGACTTTTTCTGCCGATGCACTCGTGAAAGATTCATCAATGCGCTAGCTATGCTGGGGGTTGAAGATCTGAAAGAAATCAGCGACGAAGGGCAAGAACTGGTCTGTCACTTCTGCAACGAACATTATAATGTCACCCAGGAAGAGATCGAAGACCTGCTGGTTCAGACCAAAGCTAAAATGAACTAAATTTGGTCATGAATCTGTTGGCAAACAGAGGGCGCTTGCTGTAGCCAGCAAGCGCCGTAACATACTTCATCGTCTTCCTGCTTATTGATGTGATACTGGGAATAGCCCCCGGACAATCATCACTGATTCCTGCTCTTATCACAAGTCTTTCTGTAGCCCATCGTGATGTACCTTTTACAAACCGAGGATCCCCAAAATGAGCAATAAAGGACTTTACGATCAGTTTCCACATCCCTACCTTACCACTTATTTGATAACTCTTATTATTTATTTGTCATGGGAAAACGCAAACATGTGGTGATCGTTGGCGGAGGATTTGGTGGTATCTCGGCGGCCAAAAAGCTTAAAAAAGCCAACGTTGATATCACCATAATCGACAAAACAAACCATCATCTCTTTCAACCGCTACTTTATCAGGTTGCTACAGCTGCACTATCACCCGGCGATATAGCCGTGCCCATTCGCGCCATCCTGGGTGAACGCAAGGGATTAAAAGTATTGCTAGGCAAAGTTACCAATGTCAACAAGCAGCAAAACTACGTTGAACTAAAAAGCGGCCGGCAAATCAATTTTGATTACCTGGTGATGGCTCCGGGAGCCCAATACAACTACTTTGGTAATGATAGCTGGAAAGATCACGCGCCAGGACTCAAATCCATTGGCGACGCCCTGCAGGTACGTGAGCGCATCCTGCTTTCGCTAGAAAAAGCCGAGCAGCTTGAAGATCCCAAACTGCGCGAACCCTACCTGACTTATGTCGTTGTCGGCGGCGGACCCACCGGCGTTGAAATGGCTGGCGCTATTGGTGAAATCGTCAAACGCAATATGATGCGCAACTACAACACCTTCAGCAAAAATGAGACACGCATTTTCCTCGTCGAGGCCGGCCCCAAGATCCTTAACGGCTATCCCAATTCGCTTTCTGAGCGAGCGCGAGAAACGCTGGAGGATATGGGCGTACGCGTGCTGCAAAATACACCGGTCACCGATATTGACAAGGGACAAGTATCATTTTCTGAAGGCACGATCGAAACGCCCAACATTATTTGGGCAGCCGGCGTAGCTGCCTCTCCACTGCTGTCGTCTCTCGATACCGAACAGGACCGAACCGGACGCGTGAAAGTGGAAGGTGATCTTTCCATCCCCGGAAATGATACTATTTTTGTGATTGGAGATGCCGCTTACAAGACCGATGACGAAGGGAGTCCCCTGCCCGCCTTGGCACCGGTAGCCATTCAGCAAGGCGAATTTATCGGCAACCTCATCAAAAATGAAATCGCCGGTAAAGAGCGGAAAGACTTTCACTACGTTGATAAAGGTACAATGGCCACCATTGGTCGGGCCAAGGCCGTAGCTGACATTCGGGGATTCAAGTTCAGCGGATTCTTTGCGTGGATACTCTGGTCAATCGTTCACATCTTCTTCCTCATTGGCTTCCGCAACCGTTTTCGCGTATTTGTCGAATGGATGTGGCATTACTTCACGTTCAAACGAGGTGTTCGGCTCATTACCGATCGGTTTACGGAAAGTGATGAAGATTAATTAATCTGATGCGTTGAGGTATTATCTCACTAGTTAGATACAATACACTATGAAAATCTTGAAACTGCTTGTACTGCTGTTCTTTATTTCAGCTCTTAACCTTAGCGCCCAAGATAAAAATCTGCGGCAGCACGGCGTCGATATCGGGGTGATGGAAACAGGATCGCTAAATGCCATCACCGACATAGAAGGCGTACAGGTAGGTCATCAAACTCTTATTGAAGGTGACAGTATCCGCACCGGTGCCACAGCAATTATCCCTCATCAGGGAAATATTTTTCAACAGAAAGTGCCCGCCGCGGTGTACGTAGGCAACGGCTTTGGCAAGCTGGCCGGATCCACCCAGATCAGGGAGCTGGGCAACCTGGAGACGCCCATTATTTTAACCAACACACTGAGCGTACCTACCGCCGCCGATGCCCTCATCGACTACACCTTTCGATCTGAAGCCAACAGCAGTGTTCATTCGGTAAACCCGGTTGTTGGCGAAACCAACGATGGCTACCTCAACGACATCCGTGGCCGACACGTATCCAAAGAAGATGTATTGGCAGCTATTGAGAATGCAGAAGGCGGTCCCGTGGAACAGGGTAATGTTGGCGCAGGTACAGGCACTATTGCTTTTGGATTCAAGGGCGGAATCGGAACCTCATCACGAAAGCTTCCGGAAAATTTAGGCGGCTACACCGTGGGCGTGCTGGTGCAAAGCAACTTTGGCGGCGTGCTGCAGGTGGCCGGCGTGCCAATTGGCAAAGAGCTCGGTAAATACTATCTCAGCGATGAACTCAATGAAACCCCCGACGGCTCTTGTATGATCGTGGTAGCTACCGATGCTCCCATCACTTCCCGCAACCTAGAGCGTCTGGCCAAACGAGCAATTTTGGGATTGGCGAAAACCGGCGGCATTGCCTCGAACGGTAGCGGCGATTATGTGATTGCTTTCTCCACGGCGGAATCGGTTCGCGTGCCCTATCGATCCGAGAACTCTACTCAACAACAAAAGATACTTAGTAATAGCGCGATGTCACCGCTTTTTATGGCGGTCAATGAAGCAACAGAAGAGGCGATCATCAACTCGCTGTTTCATGCCGAGACGATGGTTGGTCGCGACGGACACTCTATCAAAGAACTGCCGGTTGATTCGGTGCTGAAAATCATGAATAAATATGGAAGAGGAAAAAGGTAAGAACTCAGTACACAAACGGCCTAACTATATATCTGTATAAATCCCTGCAAGTAAAAACAAACCCTGAAAGGATTCGGAACCCTTTCAGGGTTGAAAGAGGAAATATCTTAACTATCTACGTCGCAAACGAAGACCCGCAACCACAGGTTTCGCTGGCGTTGGGATTATCAAAGGTGAAACCGCGAGCATCGAGTCCATCAGGATAATCAACCGAAATACCTTTCAGATACATCATGTGCTTGGGATCAACGATAATCTCGATCCCCTTACTCACGATCACTTCGTCCTCTTCGGTCTGATAATCGAAGCCGAGCTTGTAGCTAAGTCCAGAACACCCGCCGCCTTCAACGGCTACGCGCAGGCAAAGATCGTCCTCAAGGCTTTCATCGGATCGGATTTTACGCACCTGTTCAGCGGCTCGTTCCGTCAACTGTACGGGCGGACCGCTAAATTCGATATCATCGGGTGCCTGCATTTCTTCAAGAGGCGATGTCGCTTCTTGCTCTGAAACATCGTCTTGATCATCATCAACAAGGTCCGATATGACATCATCTAGATTTTCTTCCGGTTCAGCCATTAAGATAGCTCGTTTTTAAAATTAAGTTTCACACTTTTGTGAGTACGTAAAATAGTCGACATCATCTTTCCTGAAAAGATTCAGGATATCAGCACTTACCAGGTTTACCAAGGTGGTTGAGGCCGTAGACCTGGGCACATCCACTAACTGAGCAAATTTATCAACGGTTATTTCGCCGTATTCATTCAAATAACGAAATAGTTTTTGCTCATTTGGACCATACTCAAACGTTACGCCTTCGCCCGAATTGCGCTTTTTGATAATTTCAATAAGTTCTTTGCTGGCCACCTTATTCTGATCCTTCTCGCGCATAAACACGGTGGTGCCATCGTCATCCTTTACATAAATGGGTTTATTAGTGGCTTCGGGCACACGAATAACCAACAGGTCACGGTCGCCAAAGTGAACAATCTCAATGGTGATATCAACCGCAGGCTGACACAATTCCTCGGCAGCCTTGGTCAACAAAAATTCCTCTTCCTGATAACCCAAAACACCTACCAGCGACTTATCATCGTCCACACCAATAAGCACCGTACCACCCTTGGTGTTGGCAAAAGCCGCAATTTCGCGGGCTATTTTATAGGCGGATGGAATAGTGCGCTTGAACTCCAAGTAAGCTCCTTCGCCCGTTTGTGCAAGATTCTTTACGTCCAGATAATCCATCTGGGAAAGCGAGGCTGTACTGTGGTTGTCAGAATACATGGCCACTCGGTGTTTTTTCAGTAAGTAACGAAGGTACAAACAAAATATTAAGTTCAAATGAACAATTTGAACAAAACTATCCCCTTATCAACCTAAATAGTGACATGATGCAGGAGAACAGGTTACTTAAATTACAATCTCTTCTTTGGGATTCCGCGTCATCAGGTCGTACACCATATCTTTGGGATCTTCGCCCTCAAACAACACATTGTAAACCGCGTCAGTAATAGGCATTTCAACGCCCAGTTTGTTGCTCCATTCGCGTACCGAACGGGTCGTTTTCACACCCTCGGCCACCATATTCATTTTAGATACAATCTCATCAAGCGTCTTCCCCTGCCCGATATTATATCCCACAAAACGGTTACGGCTGTGTTCACTGGTACATGTGACGATAAGGTCGCCCATACCGGCTAACCCTGAAAATGTATCTTGCGAGGCGCCCAGCTGCATGGCCAAACGTTTCATCTCGTGCAGGCCGCGGGTCATCAATGCCGCTTTGGCGTTGTCGCCCATATCAGCGCCATCAATAATGCCGGCGGCAATTGCCATAATGTTTTTAACTGCACCGCCAATTTCTACACCGATAATATCATAGTTCAGATAAACCCTAAACATGGGCGTCAAAAAAGTATCCTGTATAATCTGTGTGGTGCGCTTGGAGTTGGCGCTGGCAACCACAGTAGTGGGTTTGAACTTACTGACCTCCTCAGCATGGCTGGGCCCCGATAGCACGCCAATGTGGTCATCCACAATTTTACCCTTCAGTACTTCGCTGAGCACCTGCGACATCGTCATGAAAGTATCGTTTTCAATACCCTTGGCAACGCTCACAACCATTTCATCGCCATTGAGATAGGGCTTCATACGCTTGGCCACTTCGCGCATCACATGCGATGGCGTGGCAAACACTACCATCTCTGGATCGTCGAAGCACTCTTCCAGATCGGTGGAACACTCGATGGAATCAGGCAGGGTTACATCCGAAATATAGGCGGGATTGCGGTGCCGTTTGTTGATGCCGTAAGCCACCTCTGACTCCCGTGCCCAAAGCTGTACCTTGTTGCCTGCACGTGCCAATACTACAGAGAGCGCAGTTCCAAAACTACCGGCTCCAATTATGGTTATTTTCTTCACTGTATTAACTACCGGATTGCGGTTTCTCTTCCTTGTTCAGCCAACCCACGGCCGGTTCAAATGAACTCACCCTATTTTCTGTGCCATTCAACAATCGCTGTATGTTACCGCGGTGTTTTATGATAATACCAAGTCCAACCACGCCGCCCAGCAATAAAATACTTCCATCAATATCCCAGCCGAAGCCATACCGCAACATCACAAGCAGCAACGGATAGACGAAAGCGGTTACAAGAGAGGCCAGTGACACGTAGCGACTGCTAAACATGACAATCGCAAATACGATGGCTGCAATACCTACCGATACCGGTTCGATACCACAGAGCATACCTGCGGCTGTGGCCATGCCCTTGCCCCCCTCGAAGTTGGCATAAAGGGGGAACATGTGTCCTACAATAGCAGCAATCCCGCAGACAATCATCAGGAAAGGATCTACGTCCCAAAACTCAAAAAGGGCTACCGGACCCGATCCAATGTGGTAGGCCAGTTGACTAATCCAAAATGAACTCGCATATCCTTTGAAAAAGTCGATTGCCAGCACGGCTACGCCGGGTTTCCATCCTAACAGGCGAAAGGTATTGGTTGCGCCCGCATTGCCACTCCCGTGATCGCGGATATCCACGCCCTTTACCACTTTACCTACCCAGATGGATGACGGAATAGATCCTACTAAATAACCTAACAGTATAACGACACCTAGTGCTAGCATATATTTTATTTAAATGAGAAATGCTGACCTGCTGAAATATAAAAGATCAGAACAAAATCTCGAGGGTAATTCCCTTAAAGATCGTAAAAAGACCTATACGTGCTTTTCGGCATGATAGGAAGAACGCACCAGCGGTCCACTTTCAACGTGCTCCAGTCCCAGCTCTTCACCGATCTCCTTGTACTCAGCAAACTGATCGGGATGGACCCATTCCTCCACCGGCTGGTGCATCTTGGTCGGCTGCATATACTGGCCGATGGTCAGTACATCGACGTCATGGTCAACACAATCCTGCATCAGTTCAATAACCTGCTCGCGTTTTTCGCCGAAGCCTACCATAATGCCGGTTTTTGTTCGAAGTCCCTGATCCTTGCAGCGCTGCAGCAGTTCAAGGGAACGCTCGTATTTGGCCTGCGGACGAATAGTGCGATATAAATCAGGAACCGTTTCCAGGTTATGGCTAAGAACATCCGGGGGCGTATCTATCACAATCTGAAGCGCATCCCAGACGCCACGAAAATCAGGAATAAGTGATTCGATCGTCACTCCGTCAATGGCTTCACGCAGCTGGCGATGGGTCTCGGCAAAAATAGGAGCTCCTCCGTCTTCGCGCTCATCACGGTTAACCGAAGTAAGCACAACGTGCTGAAGGTCCATCTCCTTGGCGGCTTCGGTTACGCGCCGCGGCTCATCCCAATCGAGGCCTTGCACCGGCCGACCGGTTTTGACCGCGCAAAATGAGCACGATCGCGTGCAGACATCCCCAAGAATCATAAAGGTAGCCGTGCCATTGCCCCAGCATTCACCCATGTTCGGGCAACGTGCCTCAGAGCAAACGGTATTCAACGAATTCTTTTGAACCGTCTCCGAAACTTCTTTAAACTTCTCTCCTGATGGCAGTTTCACCCGCAACCACTCGGGACGTCGCTGCGTGGTTTCGTTTCGGTCTACAACGTTGAGTTCTTTAATCATGGAACTAAAATCAAATTAATGGGATGCTGCTTGTTTATCGGGTCGCTTAAGATACGAAAATTCATTGTCCAGTTCAGGCAACGAATCAACCTCTGTTATGGTGATATCAAACACCTCCTGAAAATGGGTCCATAGATGTTCTTTCACTTCTCCGGGATCAACTTCGTGGCCCAACAGATCTTGCAAACTGGTCACCTCTTTATCAACGATACCGCAAGGTACTATATGATTGAAATAGCTGAGATCGGTATTCACGTTAAAGGCAAAGCCGTGCATGGTTACCCAGCGTGAGCAGCGAATACCCATCGCGCATATCTTCTGTTCACCCACCCAGACGCCGGTCAATCCCTCAATACGTCCTGCCTCGATGTCGTATTCGGCGCAGGTTCTGATGATCACCTCTTCGAGATACCGCAGATACTTGTGGATATCGGTAAAGTGGCGGTCCATATCAAAAATGGGATAACCCACCACCTGGCCTGGTCCGTGATAGGTAATATCGCCGCCGCGGTCTATTTCGATGAATTCAGCATCAATTTCGGACAGCTCGGCCATACCTTTAAGCATATTGGCTTTATCGCCGCTCTTGCCCAGCGTATATACATGGGGATGTTCCACAAATAGCAACACATCGTTGCTCTGTTCGCCGGGCTTATAGAGCTTCTGCTCTTTGCGCCGAGCAAGTTTCTCATCCACCAAACGCTGCTGGATGGTGCTCTGAAGATCCCAGACTGGCTGGTAGGGAGCATGACCTAAATCGTAAAATTCTACTGTATTCATAGCTTAATTAAAATACAAAAGGTCTTCGGCAATCACTACATGCCTATAACCACAATAAAACCCGCAGGGTTTGCAAGACTTATATTGAGTTTAGGTCTCTTGCCTATTGAAAACCCTGCGGGTTTGTTCAGAATCCAAATAAGAAAACCCACAAGGCTTGTATCGGACAAACAGCTATACACTAGCTGATACTCTCGGCAGCCTTGCGGGTTTATAATCTAAATCAATAAAAGTATGGCTTATGAGCCCAGGTGCACCCCTTCGCCATAAGCTTCAGCAACGGCTTCCATCACAGCTTCTGACATCGTTGGGTGCGGATGCACAGCGCTGATAATTTCGTGTCCGGTCGTCTCCAGATCACGAGCTACCACCGCTTCGGCAATCAGTTCCGTGACGTGGGAGCCAATCATGTGGCAGCCCAGCCATTCGCCGTACTTATCATCAAAGATCACTTTCACGAAGCCTTCCTCGTGTCCCAGGCCGGTAGCTTTACCACTGGCTGAGAAGGGGAATTTACCAACTTTGATGTCATAGCCTTCTTCCTTGGCCTCCTCTTCGGTATATCCCACCGAGGCAATTTGTGGTTCGCAATAAGTACAGCCGGGGATGTTATCATACTTGATCGGCAGTGGATCTTCGCCGGCTAGCTTCTCTACACAGTAAATGCCTTCGTGTGAAGCCTTGTGTGCCAACCAGGGCGCGCCAATCACATCGCCAATGGCATAAATACCTTCAACGTTGGTCTGGTAAGTATCCTTGTCAACGTTAATTTGTCCTTTCTCGTACTCAACACCAATTTCGTCGAGCCCAATACCTTCTACATTGCCGGTAACACCAACGGCCGAGAGCACTACATCTGCCTCGACAGTTTCCTCGTCATCACCGGTTTTGATGGTCACCTTCACACCGTCGCCGTCTTCTTCGACGTTTTCAACGGTGCTTCCAGTGCGAACGTCAATACCTTTCTTTTTATAAATTTTACCCAGCTCTTTGCCAACGTCTTTATCCTCAACCGGTACCAACCTATCCTGGAGCTCAACCAGGATCACTTCGGTACCAATAGTATTATAAAAATAGGCAAACTCAACACCGATCGCACCGGCGCCAATCACAACCATTTTATCGGGCTGCTCTTCGAGCTGCATGGCTTTTTCAGAATCAATGACCATTTCGCCGTCGATGGGAATATTCGGCAGTTCACGAGGATGCGCACCGGTAGCAACAATAAAGTTATCCGCTGTAATTTGTTCCTGCGTTTCACCTTCGTCATCTACAACCTTGATCTGATCCTTGGACTCAAATACGCCCTTACCCTCAAAGACGTCGATCTTGTTCGCCTTCATCAGGAACTGTACGCCCTTGCTCATCTTGTTGGCCACATTGCGGCTGCGATCAACCATGCCGCCAAAGTCTGCGGAATAGCCATTTACATTTACGCCATAGTCGTCAGCATGTTCAATACTTTCAAATACTTCTGCCGAACGGAGCAGCGCCTTCGTTGGAATACACCCAATGTTCAGGCAGACTCCGCCGAGATGACGCTTTTCAACGATTGCTGTATTAAAACCGAGTTGCGATGCACGAATCGCAGCCACATACCCACCCGGGCCGGATCCGATCACACAGACATCAAATTCTTTTGCCATGAGATTTCTTGATTTAATGATTGAATAAAAATGGTTGAATGATTGATTTCAGAACTGAAAGCTATTACTGCCTTGCAAAAATAACCAAGACATCAAATCAATCATTCAGCCATTTCAAAAGCGGTTCTAATTTAAGAATTATAGACGAGAGATATAAGGCAACTACCCTTGAAAATCCTTGATTTAAAAGCTTTTATTACTTTGGTTCTGTCTGGCGGGCGTTAGCTGAATGGATCATTCAAAATTTTCGCCTCGATATCTGAATATTGGTCGGCCAAAGCTTGTGGCTCAATCATCTCAAAATCCTCAAATTCAAACCCGGGTGCTACGGTGCATCCCACCAACGAATAGCTGCCTGTACTGTAAGCCCGCTGCCAACAGTTTTTTGGGACCACTGTCTGAAAACGGCTCTCATCCGACAATACATTACTGAGGAATATTTGGTCGAAGTTGCCCTGCTCATCAATTATTTCGAGCACGAGCTTCTTACCTTTGTAAAAGTGCCAGCACTCATCCGAGGATACGCGGTGCCAGTTGGTACATACGCCCTTGGGCAACAAAAAATAGATACCCGTACCAGCCACTCGTGTTCTGTTTTTACTGCGCACTTGTGTATCACTGCGGTACACCTCTTTGTAAAAACCGCCCTCGGGATGAGAGGAAAGATCCAACGCCTCAACGATTTCGCGATAGTCCATACTTTTGTCCTTACAATTCCAGATGAAACATTTTTCCATTATCACAGTTTGTGTTATGCACATTAAACTAAACAAATATTTTATTCCTGCATGAAAACACTTCGCTACTATCTGCTTCGTGTTATCTCTTTGCTTTTGATGGCATTTGTATTCCAGTCGTGCCTGGACTCCACCGGTACCGACAGTCAGCTTCCGGAACCGGAATACTCCCATAACCTGAACCCCGGCAGGTCAGCAAATGATTTTCTTTCCGACTCCAGCTTTACAAACCTGGTTGTAGAGATCGATTACATGCCGGGATATGCCCCCAATGAACGGGCCCTCGATAGCCTGAAAGCTTTCTTCCAGCAGCGGCTCCACAAATCGTCTGTTACGATTAAAGAACCCACCGAAATTGCCTCCGGCGAACAAGATGAATATAGCGCAAACGATGTCCGTAACCTGGAACAAGACAACCGCTCGACATTTGCTAAGGGCGACACTCTAGCTGCCTACTGCATCATCGTTGATGGAAAGTACGAGCAGCGCAACGTGCTGGGCATTGCTTATTATAATACCTCAAATGCCTTCTTTGGGCCGGCTTATGATGAAGCCAGCAACGGTGTAGGTGCGCCCTCCCGTTATCAGATTGAAGCTACCTCTTTTCGACATGAATTTGGGCACCTGTTTGGCTTGGTTGCGGTACCGAATTCAGGCACGGAAATGCAAGAGCCTCATAAAGATCCCGACCACGGAAACCACTGCGACAATGACAGCTGCCTGATGTATTATGCTACTGAAACAACTGATCTCATTGGAAATACCATTGGCAGCGACGACATCCCTTCACTGGATGCCAACTGTAAGGCCGACCTGCAGGCAAATGACGGGCGATAATTTTCTTATCATTTATTCACGTAATTTTGAAAAAGTATTACAACAATGTATTCCCTAAAACGATTTAGTTTACTCATACTATGCTCACTGGCATTTTTAGCCTACGGTTGTAGCGACTCCTCAACCAGCGCTGACACAAATACTGATGCTCCTGAATTCGACAGCAAGGCCGCACCGGGCGACTCTGCACAATCATTCCTGAAGAGTAACCAGTATACCAACCTGCAGGTAGAAATTGATTACATGGAGGGGCACAAACCCACGCAGGAAGCCCTAAATAGCCTACAAACATTCTTGGAAGCGCGCCTCAACAAACAGTCAATTACTCTGTCAGAGCCAACCTTAATTGAACCTTCCGGAGACGACAGCCAATACACAGCATCAGAAATCCGGTCAATGGAAGAAGTTTTCCGCGATAATTACACTGAACCAGGCAGCAGCACCCTCCACGCATATTTTTTGTATGTAGATGGCGAAAATGAAAATAACTCTAACGTATTGGGCTTTGCATATTACAATACTTCAGTAGCCTTTTTTGGGCAAACCATTGAAAGCGTTAGCGGCACTCCACCCACAGCACCAAGTGAAGAAAAAGTAGAAAGCACTGTTTTCCGCCATGAGTTTAGTCATAATATGGGGTTGGTCGGTAACGGCACTCCTACGACATCTGATCATAAAACCGAGGGTAGCGCTCACTGTACGACCGACGGCTGTCTGATGGAACCGGCCGTTGAAACTACTAACTTCTTTTCAAACTTCAGCGGTTCTGTACCCGAACTGGATGACTTCTGCATTAATGATTTGCAAGCAAACGGCGGAAAATAGTCGTGCATTCTGAGTCATGAGTAGTGAGTAGTCTCTTTACTATTCCACTCATGACTCAAGACTAGCTTTGCTTAAACTTGTAGAGATTTTCGGCGCCTACCTTGTCTTCGGCCTGATTGAGTGCATAGCCACTGTCGAACAGCACAATAGGATGCCCTTCCATGTCCTGCGTTACGTGCGTAGAATAACTACTTTCGAGCTTATCAATCACTTCTTTGTTATCCTCTAGCCAGCGCGCCGCGTGATAGGAGACCGAGTTCATGTGCAGCTCGGTATTATACTCCGTTGACATGCGGTGTTTTACCACATCAAACTGGAGCGCGCCCACGGTACCGAGCAGCAGCTCATTACCCACACCATTGGGGACTTCAAATACATGCACAACCCCCTCTTCGGCCAGCTGTTTGAGTCCTTCGCGCAACGCTTTGCGCTGAAAAGGGTCTTTGCTCGAACACTTCATAAAGTGCTCGGGAGTAAAGAGCGGAATCACATCAAACTTCACAGGATCATCGCTGTAAATAGTTGTCCCAATGCGAAATGAGCCAGGATTAAACAGCGATACCACATCACCCGGATAGGCTTCTTCCAGTATATTGCGCTCATCGCCCATCAGCGTGTGAGGAGTCGACATTTTTACTTTTTTATCCGTATTGCTCTCGGTTACTTCAATTCCGCGCTCGAACTTACCGGAAGTTATACGGATAAAGGCCGCACAGTCGCGGTGATCGGGATTCATATTGGCCTGCATCTTAAAGACGAAGCCCGAAAACCCACGATCGATATCGCGCTCTTCGTCATTTTCATCCTGGTATGGCTGGGGCGGATTAGCCAAATCGGCAAAATAATCCAGAAACACATCTAGGCCGAAGTTGTTCAGCGCCGACCCAAAGAACACCGGCGTTGCCTTTCCGTTCAGGTAGGCTTCCTCATCCATCATATCCATCATATCTTCGGTAAGCAGCACCTCTTCCCGGAACTTCTCTTTGTCGTAATCCGATAGGTGTGCCTTCTCGATCCCCTCTTCAAGATCGTACAACTTCGTTTCAGCTTTTTTAGCTCCGTGCTCTTCTTTTTTCTGCAGATGCAGTTTTTTACCAATCAGATCGTAAATGCCTTGAAAATCCTTGCCGTAGCCCAGCGGCCATGAGGCTGGAATCGCTTCAATACCCAGCTGGTTTTCAATATTGCTAATCACTTCCAGCGGTTCAAGTCCCGGCCGGTCGCACTTGTTAACAAAGGTGATAATGGGAATTTCGCGCATCTTACAGACTTCAAAAAGCTTTTCGGTCTGCTCCTCAACCCCTTTGGCAACGTCAATTACCATAAGCGCCGTATCGGCCGCCACCAGCGTACGCAAGGTGTCCTCGGAAAAGTCTTTGTGGCCCGGCGTATCCAGCAGGTTAAACTTGATATTATCTTTCTCGAACCGGAGCACCGAAGATGTCACAGAAATACCGCGCTCTTTTTCAATAGCCATCCAGTCGGAGGCCGCATAACGATTGGCTTTACGCTGACGGATCGAACCCGCCTCGTGAATGGCGCCTCCATACAGCAACAACTTTTCGGTTAGGGTCGTCTTACCGGCATCAGGGTGTGAGATAATCGCAAACGTGCGCCGACGCTTGGCCTCTTCGATAATTTCGTTCTTGGTTTTCGTGGCGGTATCCGATTCGGACATATAGAGATATCAAAAATTGACGATTCAAAAGCCTGTAAAGATAAGGAATTACAGGTGATTTTTCACCCTTTAAATAGAACGCAGCATCCGATAAATACATGTTCTGCTGCTAAGCTAAAACAAATTCATCTGCTTGTTTTGGCGCTCGTTAGGCCACTTGGGCATCGGATCCATCTCGATGAGGTCGCTGAGCAGCTGGTGGAATCGTCGGGCAATGGGGGGCTGGCTTACCCTGTCCGGTGAATGCGTGAAAATGTAGGGATGCAACCCCTCTTTGATCCAGTCTGCGATCACGATAGCCCACTCCTTGAGATACGGCTCGTTGCTCACCGGATCGTTGGATCCCACAAACCGAACAAAGGGATGCGAACCTGTATTATCAAACCGTACCGGCACCTTGGGCTTTTTCTTCTTGGCTTTAAGCACTGACTTTTCGTCTGATTTCATCGCGTGCAGCTTGCGCGTATCAAAAATAACGCGGTCAATGCTGTAGCTCTTTAGCAATCTGTTCAACCGATGCTCCTCCCGGCCGTGATTAAAGAAATCTTCGTGACGAACTTCTACTGCATAGCGATACGCACTGGGCAGTATGTTTAATACCTCCTCCAGCTTGTCAAAATCTGCAGGCGAAAATTGGGCCGGCAGCTGCAGATGAAAAGGACCTAATCGGTCAGCTATGGGGTCAAACGTTTCCAGAAACTCCTTGATATCATCTTCGACGTCGTTAAGTCGCTTCTCATGTGTAATCGACCGATGAAACTTGAAACAGAATTTAAAACCGTCAGGCGTTGCCTTCTTCCACTTTAACACCGTTTCTTCGCTCGGGATATTATAAAAGGTTGTATTCCCTTCCACTGCATTAAACACAGAAGCATACTGCTTCAGAAAATCGCTCTGCTTGGCATCATCGGTAAAAAAGTATCCTGCCCACTCCTTCAGGCTCCAGCCCGTACAGCCGATATGATATTTTCGTATGCCCATGTAGTTAGCAGTTAGCAGTTAGCAGTTAGCAGTTAGCAGTTAGCAGTTAGCAGTTAGCAGTTAGCAGTTAGCAGTTAGCAGACTGCCAATTTATCGTATGAGTGTCAAGCGTTATTTTTTGACTTTGCTGAACACTTCTACTGTCACTCCGGCAATATAGTTCATCAACAACCAGCAAATGCGAAACATCACGAACAAAACACAGGTGGTCCCACTTATTTTTCTACTGGACATTCTGGACACGACCACCTTGGCACTGCTTACAATTGGCTCTCAAACCCCGCAGGTAGCCCCGGGCAAAATCCATAGATAATTTGAAAAGCAAAAAAGGCAGATGTCAAAAATTAGAAATCAACATTAGATTCTGAAACAAGTTCGAGATGACATGGAAATTAACTTCTCACTTCTGCCCTTTCACCTCTGCCGTCTCACGCCTACCTCTTACATTTCACTACTGTGCCTTGCTACCAAGCCAGCTCTCGCGGAATGTTTTCATTTGCTCGGTCACTTCTTTGTCAGCCTGCTCGTAAGTCAGTACTTCCAGCTCGGGATTTTCTGCAAGCGTTGCGGTAGTCTCATACTCTTTGCCCAGCGAGCTATAGCGCATAGACACTTCATCGCCAGGATCATGAGCCGCCAATAACCGCTGCATATCCCGTGCATTATTGATATCAGTTCCATCTACAGAGAGAATAACATCATCCACATCCAGGCCCGCTTCATAAAGTGGACTACCAACTGTGGTATTGCTTGATATCGCCGCTTCCCCATCCTCATAATTAATGTTGGTAGATCCATAGGTGAGCACTGCTTCACCGGGATGAACTTTCTGCAGCAAGAAACCGGCCTTTGCTAGTAATGGCTTCAGATCCATATGCTGGCCCTGACGGATATGCTTGTCAAAGAATTGGGTAGCGAATTTTGTACTGTCCGTCACTTCGCCAAGGGTATTTTCCAAATCAGTGAGCGTATAGGGCGTTTCGGACTTGCCGAACTTTTGCCACATCGTTCGCATGTAGTCATCAAGGGTGACATCCTCAAAGGTAGATCGCAATTTCAAGTCCAGACTGAGGCCCAGCACAGATCCCCACGAGTAGTACGAAATAAAGGTGTTGGACTTGTTCTGCTCGTCCACCGAGGTAGCGGCATCCACAAAAGGCGCCTGCATGCTCATCTCAATGGGATTGTAATACTGGTTGCCCGGCGAATTAAGCACGTAGTTCAACGTACCCGCCCAGTCGTTGGCATATTTTTCATTCGAAATGAGTCCCGTTCGCCGGATAAACAGGTCATCGTAATAGCTGGTGAATCCCTCCGCGAACCAGAGCGTACCTGTTACATTTGCTTCCATAAAGTTGAAGGGCTCCAGCGCTTTGGGACGCAACCGCTCAACACTCCAGCTGTGGAAAAATTCATGCGATAAAGTCCCCAGATTCTGCAAAGCACCATCGCCTTCGAGCGGCGTTCGGCTGGTAAGGATGGTGGAGTTGCGGTGTTCCATTCCATCGCCATACACATAAGGCAAATAATCAGCGATAAAGGTGTAGGTATCGTAATCATAGTCAGCGGGTTCACCATATACGGCAACCTGCTCGGCTACAACTTGTTGGGCCATATCGGTGTAGCGCTCAACCTGCTCTTTCGTCCCGTTGTGATGCACAGCCAGCCTAATTGTTAGACCGGTGGTATCCTGTGGCGCATCCCAGCTAGTCATCATAAAGTTGCTTAGCTCGGTGGGACTGTCCAAAAAGTAATAGTAATCAGGTGCGGTAAACGTATAGGGATTATCCGTTGGTTGCAGTTGGGTAGCAACATCCCAGTCGGCTCCCTGCGGTGGATGAAACTGTACTTTGACCGGAGTATCGGGCAGATCTCGTACCCAAGCAAAAGTAGCTGGCATGTTCAGGTGTGCATGCTGCTCATTGATGCCGGTGTATGTGCCATCAGCATGACGGCCATAGAGCGTGTACTTAAATTTGATAGTCCCGTCATGACCACGCACGGTCCAGTTGTGCAGATTGGGACGGTAGATTTCCAGCGTGTCACCTTTCCCATCTACTGCAGAGACGTTGTACACATTCTTGGCAAACTCGTGCAGTGCGTATCGACCGGGCGACGTTCGGCTCATAGAAATCTTTGTGGGTCCCGGCAGCAGATTTTCAAGCGTAAGCGTGATTTCAGCCTCGTTGTGATTAGCTTCGGGGAATCGAACATCATATTCTATAGTGGGCGTCTGCGGTGATTCGGATTGACATCCCACAAACATTATGGCCGCAAGTAGAATAACAAGTAGTCGTTTCATCGGTAAAACCTTATCTGTTAATAATCATAAAGCATGGGTTTAGATAAGATTTTTTTAGGATTATTTCAGCAGTGGTTTTTTACAAACCCCCAGGGTTTCACAAATGCTAACAACTATTAAATTTAACAACCTTTATAAAACACTGGGGATTTAAAAAGTCTAGAAATTATTCCTGCTGGATACTGTCGACAGGATTGATAAGTGCGGCCCGAAGCGACTGGTAGCTAACGGTTACAATGCAGATGACCAGACTCGCAAATCCCACTGCCAAAAATATGCCTGCCAAGTTCCAGCCCAGGCTAATGCGATAGGGGAAGTTTTGCAGCCATTGCACAGACAAGTAATAAATCACCGGCCAGGCTATCACGTTGGCTAGTACCACCAGCTTGAGGTAATCCTTGGAAAGAAGTGCCAGGATATTGGGGACAGTGGCTCCCAGTGTCTTCCGGATACCGATTTCTTTCGTGCGTTTGGAGGCCGTAAATGAGGCCAACCCGAAAAGACCCAGGCACGCTACAAAAATACAGAGCACCGAAAACAATCCTGCCACATTGCTCATTTTCTTCTCGGAGGCATAAATCTTTTGCAGTTTCTCATCATAAAATGAGTAGGTAAACGGGTCGATATCATTTACCTCATTCCAAACTTTTTTTATATGACTGAGTCCCTGCTCGACACCGCCCGGCGCCAGTCGAACGGCCGCATATTCGATATTGCGCACTGTAGGACGCACGCCCTGTATAAGCTTTATCACCAGCGGAGAAATCTCTTTTTTTATGGACGTGTAGTTGAAGTTATCCACCACTCCAATTACGGAATATGATTCGCGCTTGCCGTCGGAAGTCGTAAAGTAAAACTGTTTTCCCAGCGCCTGCCGTGGGGTTTCCGCCTCAATCTGCCGCAACATCGACTTATTAATCAATATAGATTGGTCCGGATCAGTCTTACGGTCGGGCTTAAAGCCGCGGCCGGCCAATAGCTGAATATTGTAGGTTTCAATAAAGTCATGCGTCACTTCCAGTGTCATATTTGTTGGAGGTGCGTCAGGCTGATTGGCTGGCGAATACTTTGCAAACACCTGGCTTTCGGATCCCAGCACTTTGCTGGTTCCCGTCACCTCAAGTATATGCGAGTTCGACAGGGCCTTGTTTTTGAACTGCTCAAACTCCCAGGCAATTAAAGTTTGCGTAATAGGCATCACTACGATGCGCTCTTGGTCAAATCCCAGATCTTTGTTTCGCATGTGCTGCAGCTGCAGGTAAACTACGATAGTACCAATAATCAGTATTACAGACAGCGTAAACTGAAACACGACCAGCCCCTTCCGGAAGAAGCGACCACTGCTCCTGCTGTTCGTCCCTTTTCCTCCATGCATAATGGCAGTGGGACTAAAGCCCGAGAGATACAGCGCCGGGTACAATCCTGACAATAACCCAACCAGCAAAAACAGACCCAATAGCGCAGCTACAACCTCGATACTTCCCAGGAAGTTGATACTCAGCTGTTTGCCCAAAAAATCACTAAACCATGGCATGCCCAAATAGACCAAGCCGATCGCCAGCACAAAACCCAGCAATGTCATCACAAAAGATTCACCAATAAATTGCCCAAATAACTGACTGCGGTCTGCACCGAGCACCTTGCGCATGCCTACCTCCCGGGCACGCTCAGCCGATCGCGCTGTACTCAAATTCATAAAGTTAATGCAGGCAACCAGCAGAATGAGTACGGCCACGGCCGAAAACAGGTAGACGTAAAAAATGGATCCATTTGCTTCCATCTCGAGGTCGAGATTGGAATAGAGATGAATATCGGTCAGCTTTTGCAGGCCGAGTGATACCGTTTCCCCATCCTCACGATTAGCATAGTTCTTGTCCACAAAGCCGGGTAGTTGTCGCTCAAGATCTTTCGCGTCGACGCCTTCCTCGAGCAACACATAGGTCCAACAGGGATTCCAGAACCAGCGCTTCATAAATGCATCTGAGCCGTAAATCTTGGGCAGGCTGTTAAACGAAACCAGCATATCCACGCTAAAGTGCGAGGTGGCAGGCAGCGCTTCCATGACCCCGGTAACGGTAAATTCTTCGGATCCTTTGAACGTCAGCTGTTTTCCAATTGGATTTTCATCCCCAAAAAAACGCCGGGACTGTTCTTTCGTTATCACTGCCGAGCGAGGGTCATTGAGCACTTCGTCTGGATTACCCTGAAGCAATTTGGCGCTAAACACGTCAAAAAAGGTGGAATCGGCCACGTAAAAATCATCCACACGAAAAGACTCGTCGGTTTGGGTATTCTGGATCGTGCGCACCTCTTCCTGCATATCGAAAAGCCGTACGGTTTTGGTAATTTGGCTTTGAAAATCACTTTGCAGCGTAGGGCCTACTGGGAATGGCGTGGTAGCCCCTTTTTCTGTTTTGGATGAGGTCTCTGTCGTCTGTGTCACGCGATAGATACGGTCAGCGTGCTCATGAAACTGATCGTAGCTAAGCTCATGGAACACATAAACCGCTATCAGCAGACAACAGGCGATACCAATTGCCAACCCCAATACATTAATGAATGCAAATCCTTTGCGCTTTTTTAGATTGCGCAAAGCCACCTTCAAATAATTTCTAAGCATAGCATTTCAGTAAAACTGCACAGTGTCCCTAAAGACATTTTTGTTCTCTGATGATTAATAAAGAAGAGTAGTTGGAACCCAGATTGTTACATATTTAAGGCTTTATTAAAAAAAATTAATCTAATTGTCCAACCTTTCCTGGAGCATGGGAATGATATCTTTGCGAAGCAACGAAAATACGGGATCTCTATAGGACCGAGACTGAGAAGCGTACCTGAGCGAACCCGTCATCACTACGACGGCGTCAAGCGCAGGAATCATAAAAATATATTGCCCGCCATAGCCCCAAGCAAAGTGCACTTGATACTGCCCCACCGGCTTCTTCCACCACATATACCCATAGTTGTAAGGGTTGTAATTGCTGCGGGTGTAAGTTCGGAATGAGTCTTGTAACCACTGACTGGAAATAATACGTTGCCCCTGATAAATACCGTCGTCAAGAATCATTTGGCCAATTTTTAACATATCACGTGGCGACAAGGCCAAATTATTGCCGCCCATGTAATACCCCTGGGGATCACGATCCCAGCCGCCGACCTCAATATCCATCGGCTCAAACAGGTACTTTTCAGCAAAAGCTTTGGTACTCATACCGGTGGCTTTTGTCAGAATCACCGACAGCAAATGCGACGTGCCGGTACTATAGGCCATATCACCACCGGGACGTCCTTCCATGGGTTGATCCAATGCAAACCGTACCCAGTTATCACTGGTGACCCACCGTCCGTAATTGTGAAAACTTGTGGTCTCAAGTCCCGACCGCATGGTGATCAAATCCTTAAGCGTGATATTTTCTTTTACCGAGTCGGGATGGGCGGCAAAATAGTTTTTGAAGTACGGCTCGATCGTCTGGTCAAGACTCTCGATGTATCCCTTGTCAATGGCAATGCCAATAAGCAGCGAGATGATACTTTTGGAAGCTGATTTGAGGTTGGTGGTCTCCCCCTGGGAAAGACCGTTGTAATATTTGGCGCTGAGGAGCTGACCCTTCTGCTGGATTAGCAGGCTCGAAAGTGAATTGATGGACGAGGCGCGATGCTGGATCTCCGAAAGTGACAGTGAGTCAGCCAAAGTCAGCGACCTGGACTGCACAGTACGGGACACTAACATACCGGCAACGAGCAACAAACCGCTGAGAAATGTAGTCGTTATACGTGACCGCACGAAATCAGTTGTGGCTTTTGAGTTTTGAGGCAATCGGGATTGTACCTTTGGAAGGCATACCAATGTAATAGAGTTCCCAATTGCAGTCGCAATTTTCGATTATCGGAGGATCTATCTCGCATGATCATGCCACACATGTTTATGTTATTGGCAGCCTGCGCGCGATTCGATATTTAGTAAGTAGTCCCTTATAACAAAGCGCAGGAGGTTCCCATGTTACGAAAGCTACTACTTGTACTCGGATTTGTAATGCTGCTGAATACTCCGCTGGTAGCCCAAAACACACATATCGAAATAAGCTACCAGTCTTTCCGACCGTTCATTCATTTTCAGCTGGATGTGAATACCTACCGCCCTTATGCGGACTCCTACGAATCAGTTTACCTGCAAGGCTACATGGATGGAGTCAACGACGAGTATTTCTATGGCCCTTCGCTTGTTGATATCATCCGAAACGTTAATGCCTACAGGAGGGGTTATCGCGATGGTTTTCGGGATCGCGAATTACTCATTCGGCTGCGGGGCCATCGCTGGTATCGGAATCACCGGTTTGGCTATGACGACTACTATGCACCTACGCTGGCCGTCCAAATTTGGCTGGAGGGGTTGTCGCTGGCCTTCCTGAAAGCGCCGGAACACCGCCTGCCTCCGCGATGGCAATACCGTGCCAACGTGCATGTTAAGAAGTATCGCAAGTGGATAAACCAACGCTCTTACCGCCGAGAGCACGACAACTATTACAGCTCCCGCAATGTTGAACGACGATTTAAAAAGCGTATTCAAGGGTACCGCCACAAGCTGCAGGATGCTAAAAAAAGAAATCGAAGATCGATCTCCCACGATCCCAATAAAGTCGAGCGAAAGCGATCTAAGCGTATCAGGCGCGGCGTCAAGTCACAGTTAAAATCCTGGATAAACCGCTCTACAAACCGCAGCGATAGAACCATCAAAAAACGGGACAGCCGTAAAAAGCGGGTAAGACAGAACCGCGATAACCAAACCCGTAGCCGCGGCAACATCAACCAGAAACAGAAACACAACCGTGGTAATGTTGACAGAGGTCGAAAGCGCAATTCAGACGACTCAAAACGAAAACGTAGTCGACGCGGAAACCGTGATCGTGACGGTTAACAGCACTTGTCCCATCCATCCCCGAAGGGCATCATCGTAACTGGTGATGCCCTTTCCCTAATAGGGATCGTCGTCCACAATCACGCCATCTTTGAGATTGATAATCCGGTTGCTGTAAGAGGCCATCTTTTCGGAATGCGTAACTTGGATAATCGTCACATTGTCCTCCTCGTTCAGCTTGGTGAGCAGCTCCATGATCTGCTCGCTCTGCTCGGAGTGCAGGTTGCCCGTTGGCTCATCGGCCAGAATTAACTTGGGACTGCCGATCAGCGCACGAGCTACGCCCACCACCTGCTGCTGGCCCCCAGAAAGCTGCGGCGGGAACAGATCTTTCTTGGCCACAATATTGAAGCGATCCAACATGTCGGCCACCATCGCTTTACGCTTCTTGCTCTTCACCTTGCGGTACAAAAGCGGCATCTCAATGTTTTCGTACACGGTCATCTCATCAATAAGATGGTAGGCCTGAAACACAAAGCCAATGTGCGACTTGTGATATTCGGATTTCCGTTTGGCACTCAAGTCATGGACGGCCTCCCCGAGAAAGTGGTACTCCCCTTCCGAGGGCTCATCGAGAAAACCAATGATGTTCAGCAAGGTGGATTTACCCGCGCCGCTTGGTCCCATTACGGTAAGAAATTCGCCTTCCTCAACATCCAGGTCGATACCGTTGAGGATAAACGTCCGCTGAAACCGTTTGTCGATGTATTTGTCTATGTCTCTAAGTTCGATCATAAAGTAAATCGTATTAATGTATTAAAGTGTTATCGTCTGCTGTTTGCGCACGTTAACACCTAAATACGTTACAACGTTATTCATCCAACAATCATACCAATTACCAAGAGTGGCTTTGGGCGGTGTAAAAAAGGATTTAAAACAATCTGCTGTACGGTATGAAACAGCCACTGTACGAAATCGGACAGAGGTTCAAAAATAAAGCAGCTGACAATTTAAGTAGATTATTTTTGGAACTTATTGTAACTTGTTTTTTAGTCGTTAGTGATGCCAACCGTTACATAAAATCATGTGCGGAATCTCAGCAATACAGCTGTTTGCATTCCTCTCACTTTTGGGAAAGCCAGAAGAGCTGCGAGCTCAGGGCACGATCACCGGAAGAATTACAAATGAGGAAACTAAGAAGCCACTAATCTCGACGGACGCTACCGCCTTAACAATATCCTCAGCGGCGGCCACCGACTTGTGATCTCAATCATCGGGTACAAACGAAAAATGCTTGAAATAATCGTCGGTCCCAACGCAAACCAAACCTAAGATTTTGAGCTGACCCTGTCGTCTATGAGATGCCCGGGATCTTCGTTGGCAACCTGGACAAACGCTGGCGTACAAACATCTTATCTAGAGCTCAATGAACATCCCATTACTGTGGATAAGGTTGGGGAAATCCTGGAACCGTATGGTACTACACAGTTTGGATATTTCTTTTTTGAACGATTGGCTATGAAAACACCACGCGAATACCGCCCGGATGAATTTACGCGTAATTTGCAGACGGTCAATATGATGAAACGGCAAGGGTGAGAAGCGAAACGAAGTTCCTAAAACGTCTGAGGTCCCACGTTTCACGCCTGCTACTCACTTCGCAGGCTATCCATCGGATTGGCCAGGGCAGCCCTTGCCGACAAGTTTTAGGGTCAGTTTCTCAACTTTCCTTCTGCTTAATAATCAGAATCACAGTTTTCTTATTCAATTTCCCCAGTAAGATCTCATAGAGATTGTCATTAATTTGATGAACCCATTTCGACATTTTCACTTTACCACCTCCGGCTAATGTTACCGGATTGCCAATCTTTACCTCCTCGAATTTTCCGAAATATTGATTGAGCTGTCTACGAACCTTATTAATTACCGCTTTGGGATTTTTCTGAGCAATAAAATTTGCTCGTTTAAGGTCGTCATGCAGAATCAAGCCCGATAACGGTGTTGCCTGCCAAATAGCCGATTTAGTATCATCAAATACGTAGCCTCTATTTTCTTTAGCACCTTTCCAGAGATCGATATTTTCTGGTTTGAAAACCTCGTTAAGGGACTCAACCGTGATATCTCCAATTTCATATTGTGCTTTGGAGTCAACACTGATAAGAAGCAAGACCATAAGAATTAGGTACAACTTTTTTTGCATAGCCCAATTTTTTAACAGTTGGCGTTCTATTCGGTACGCAAACTTTCCACAGGATTGGCCAGGGCTGCCCGTGCCGCCTGCCAGCTTACCGTGAGTAACGCAATCAAAAAAGCAGCACCTCCGGCTATTATAAATACCCCCGCACCTATCTCAATTCGATAGGCAAAGTCGGTTAACCACTGATGCATTGAATACCAGGCAACGGGCACTGCAATCACAAATCCCAGCAGTACTAATTTCATAAAATCCTTACTCAGCAACGTGATAATATTGGTGACGGTTGCTCCCATCACCTTGCGGACCCCAATTTCTTTGGTACGGCGTTCGGCTGTGTAGGCCGCCAGGCCAAGCAATCCAAGGCAGGCGATAACAATGCCCAAAATTGAGAAGCTGCCAAATATCATTGCCAGCCGGTCTTCGGATTTGTACATCGCATCAAACCGATCATCAGCAAAGCTGTAATTCATTGGCGTACCAGGCCCCATCTCATCCCAAGCTTCTTCGATCCGTGACATCGTTTCTGATATCTTCCCTTTGCCAATCCTGATCATAACATTTCTGACTGAGTAACTGTTTGGCCAAAGCACCAAAGGACCAATTTTTGTTTTCAAAGAACGGTAGTGAAAATTACCTACTACGCCTGCTACCTTAAACTTTGGAGAAAACCCGTCTATAGTTTTGCCCAACGGCTCTTGCCACCCCCATTCCTGAGCCGCCGCTTCGTTAATTAGTACCGGGATATTATCGGACATTGTATCGGCTGATAAATCAGACAAACTCATGCCTTTTTTCAGCGGTACCTGCAGTGTTTTGACAAAATTTTTGCCAACCGAAAAATTGCTAATCTCTAAGCTTTTCTTTTTGCCTTGTGGGGTCAGTTCGAGTTTATTCTCATGCTCGGTGGGTATCGGGAGATTTATATGAGTTATACTTTTGATATCGGGATAACTGAGTAAACGGTCTTTAAAAGCATTGTAATTTTTCTTGAACTCCCTGCCGGCCGCTGTGGATAGGGTAAGAACTTGCTCCTGGTTGAAACCCAGGCGTTTATTGCGGACATGGTCCAGTTGGTTATTAATAACAATAGTTCCAGCAATCAGGACAATAGAAATAGCAAACTGAAAAACCACCAACGCATTTCTGAGGTTTGATTTCTTCCGACCTCCTACGGCCCCGCTAAACACTTGACTGGGATTAAAACCAGACAATACGAAGGCTGGATAAAGTCCTGCCAATATCCCCACTAATAAAAGAACAGCAAGTATAGCCAGCAGTAATTGTGGATCGAGTATGTCAAGACTCAAAGGCTTGCCCGTAATACTGTTAAAATAGGGTAGCATGATCTCTGCAAACAGCAATCCCAATACAAGTGATATAAGACAGAACACAAATGATTCACTCAAGAACTGGCCAATCAGTCGTTTCCGATCGACGCCCAATGTCTTGCGAATACCCACCTCCATCGCCCGGTCTGCGCTGCGTGCCGTAGCCAAATTCATGTAGTTGATTCCCGCAATAATCAGGATAAGAAGAGCTATACTCCCGAAAATGTACAGGTAACGAACGTCTCCGTTTGGCTCGATTTCCCTCTCAAAATGAGAGTATAGGTGAATATCGGTGATGGGTTGTAATTTATACTGCATAAAAGAAGCTCGTTTCCCGTCAAAATGACGTTTGACAAACTTATTGAGATCATTGGTTAGATTAGCAGATTTTACACCCGATTCCAGCATTACATAGGTGTAGCTACCGATGTGATACCAACTGGCAAAATCACTCCCATCCGGTGTTTTAGAACGCAGCGTCTGCATAGAGGTTAAAAAGTTGAACGAAAAATGGGAATCGTGCCTGATATTGCCCATCACACCCGTCACTTCATAATCATCAGCTCCCCATGAGCCGCGAATGGTCAGCGTTTTGCCGATAGCATTGGCATCCCCAAAATATTTGTGGGCCATATTTTCGGTAATCACTACGGTAAAAGGCCGATCCAGGGCGGTATCCGGATTCCCTTTTAATAATTTAAAACTGAACATTTCAAAGATGGATGAATCAGCAAAAAAGAATTTATACTCCTTGTATTTTTGCTTGCCCTCCTCTACCATCACGTTCAACCACCTATTACTCAGACGCATATAACCAGATACTTCTGGAATTTCTTTTTCCAGCGTTGGTCCCAGTAAGTTAGATGTGGCTAGCGTTTTCTCTTTCTCTCCCTGATATTCAGCACTACGATATACCCGATACAAACGATCGGAGTTTTTATGGTACTCATCGTAGCTCAACTCATCTTGGATAAATAGGAAAATTAGCAGGCAACTGGCAATCCCAACCGCCAAACCAAGTACGTTAATCAGCGAATAGGCTCTGTTTCTAATTAAGTTACGCCAGGCAATCTTGATGTAATTTTTGAGCATAGCTGTCAATTTTCAACTGTCAGCAGTCAGTTCATCAGCGACTCGTATTTATCTGAGAGCTGACAGCTGGTTGCTGATTATCATTCACTTCGCAAACTGTTCACCGGATTGGCCAAGGCTGCCCGTGCCGCCTGCCAGCTTACCGTCAACAACGCAATTAAAAGAGCAACACCTCCGGCCAGCAGAAATACGCCGGCATTTATCTCAATCCGGTAGGCAAAATCCTGCAACCACTTATTCATTGCATACCAGCCGATAGGAACAGCAATCACAAATCCCAAAACCACCAGTTTTACAAAATCTTTGCTTAACAACGTCACAATATTGGTAACGGTAGCACCCATCACTTTACGGATACCAATTTCTTTCGTGCGCCTTTCAGCTGAATAGGCCGCCAAGCCAAGCAATCCAAGACAAGCAATCACAATCGCAATAACTGAAAAGGTGATAAATACCTGGCTTAACCGCTGCTCAGTGCGGTACATTTCCTCAAATTTTTGATCCAAAAAAGAATAGCTAAACGTTTGATCACCGGCAAACGACTCCCATTTGCTCCTGATGTAATCAATTGACTGGTCGATCTTTTCAGGATGTAACCGCGCCGCAATCTGATTATACGATGCAAAAGGTGAATCTTCGGGACGTTCTGGCCTGATATAAATACCGTCAATCTTCTCCCTCAGTGAAGAAAAATGAAAATCTTTAATAACACCTATTACTTCACCATGGGTAAGTTGTTTTCCTACAGCTTTTTGCGCTGACTCCCATCCCAGTTTATCGACTGCTGATTCATTTATTACAACAGTACTATCATTTGATCGTGCTTCTTCAAAAAAGCGTCCGGCGGCCATCTTCATACCCAGCGTTTCCACGTAATTCGGATCAGCAAACAACCCATAAAAACTAACTTCTCGATCAGGCTGACTGGGATCGAAGGGCAGTCCATAACGCGTATTGTATTCCGAAGGTACTGCCGAAGTAGCCGTAACACTCAGAATATCCGGATTTTTCTGGAGCTCTTGCTTTAATACATCGTGTTTTGATGTCAGCTCACCCCGCATCGGAACAACAATCACCTGCTCTTCATTAAATCCCAAATCTTTCGACTGTGTAAATTGCAGTTGCTTGAAAACGACGATAGTACCAATCAGCAGAGCCACAGTTACCGTATATTGACAAACGACCAGCGTTTTTCGGAGCCCGGCGGAGGGCTTGCGACCAAAAAGTTGCCCACTGATAATACGGTGCGGCTGGAATCCGGAAAGATAAAAAGCAGGATAACTGCCCGATATCAATCCCACCAAAATGGCCAATCCACACAAAGAAAGCAGGAAACCCACATTCCCTTGGAAAAACAGCTCAAGTTCTTTGTCAAAAATTTGATTAAAGATTGGCAGAGCCAGTTCGGCAATCACTAAACCAATCACAAACGAAAACAGGCTGATGATAACTGCTTCTCCCAAAAACTGTCGCGCTACCTGCCAGCGGTCGGCGCCCACGGTCTTGCGAATACCCACCTCGTGAGAACGCTGCGCCGCCCGAGCCGTAGCCAGGTTCATGTAGTTGATACAAGCAATAATCAGGATGAACAGGGAAATAGCACTAAAGATATAAATGTATTTCATATCTCCCTTAAAACCGGATCGGGATACCAGATCTGAGATATATAAGTCCGAAACAGGGACAAAGAAAAAAGAAACTTTTCTCTCTTCATCGAAATGATTATCGGCCACTGAAGCTAATTTTGATTCAACAAAATCTGCATCGGTCCCTTCTTTCAGCGAGGCAAAAGTATGGAACATACTGGCACCCCAGGCATCCTGGCCTTTTTTATCCTTAACGGTTTGCAGAGAGCCAAGAGTACCAACCACATCAAAATCCAGGTAACTGTTTTGAGTTACATTCTTAGCTACTCCAGTCACCGTATACACATTTTCACCGTATCTCTGAATAGTGAGCGTTTGACCAACCGGATTTTCACCGGGGAAGTATTTTCTGGCCACCTCCTCGGTAATCACTACCGAATTGGGCTGCTCCAAGACTCTGTCGGGATTCCCTACTTTCAACGAAAACTTAAATACCTCAAAAAACGCAGAACTGGCATTCAGGATACGATCCTCTTCGGTAAAGTTTTCCCCGTCCGTACTTACGCTTCCACTGCCCGGCCACGTCATCTGTACGTAATTTTCTACTTCGGGAATCTCGTTCACTAATGCTTGTCCCAGCGGAAGTGATGTGGACATACTTTTCCTGGAATTACCCCCAAAAGAACTCTCTTTGCCAACAAAATAAACCGACTTTTTATGGAAGTTGTCATAGCTCAGCTCATCCTGAACGTACTGGGCAATCAAAATACAGCAGGCCAGTCCCACCGCCAATCCAAGGATGTTAATCAGGGCATATCCCTTGTTTCTCGTAATATTTCTCCACGCAATCTTGATGTAGTTTTTGAGCATAGCTCTCAGTTTTCAGCTGTCAGCAGTCAGTTCATCAGCAACTCGTATTTATCTGAGAGCTGATAACCGACAGCTGATTATCGTTAAACATGGAATCCTTCCTGCATATTTTCGGTGACTACGTGTCCGTCAAACAGGTGAATCACGCGTCGGGCGTAATCGGCATCGTGAGGAGAGTGGGTTACCATCACAATAGTGGTACCCTGCTCGTTGAGCTCGGCCAGCAACTTCATCACTTCGTCACCATGATCGGAATCGAGATTACCAGTCGGCTCATCGGCCAGAATCAGCTTGGCATCGGCGACCACGGCTCGGGCAATGGCCACGCGCTGCTGCTGTCCACCGGAAAGCTGCTGGGGGAAGTGGTTGCGGCGGTGCATCATACTCATGCGTTCCAAGGCGGCTTCGGCCTTTTCTTTGCGCTCCTCGGCGGAAGCTCCCAGATACAACAGCGGCAATTCCACATTTTCAAAAACGGTGAGCTCATCAATCAGGTTAAAGCTCTGAAAGACGAAGCCAATGTTTCCTTTGCGTAGCTTGGCCCGCTCGCGCTCGGATTTGTTGGACACTTCATAATCCAAGAAGTGGTACTCTCCCTCGGTGGGATTATCGAGCAAACCCATGATATTGAGCAGCGTCGATTTTCCGCACCCTGAGGGTCCCATAATTGCGCAGAACTCTCCTTCGTTGATCTCCAGGTTCACATTATTGAGAGCCGTCGTTTCCACCTCTTCGGTGGTGTAAACTTTCTTGAGGTTTTTGGTCTTAATCATAGCTATCCTATTTGTTGATGGTCAATTTTTAAAAACTTTGTAAGATCACTCAATTTTAGCGGTCTTATTATTAAAAGCAGTCAGTTTTCAGCTGTCAGCAATCAACATTAAAATCATTTTCGTCATGAGAGACTTTAAAAAACTTTCCGTTTGGGAAAAAGCACATCAGTTAACCCTAAATATTTATCAATCGACAGATCAATTTCCCAATGATGAACGGTACGAACTGACCAGTCAAATGCGACGATCGGCCTCTTCCATCCCTTCAAATATTGCTGAAGGATGTGGAAGAATCTCTCAACCCCAATTTGCTAGATTCTTAAATATCGCCTTTGGATCAGCATCAGAGCTAGAGTACCAAATCATTCTTTCCCAAGATTTGGGATTCATTACCAGCAATAAATCAAAAGAACTAAATAACAATGTAACAGAAATTAAACGCATACTCTTTTCACTACTTAAAAAAGTCAAAACTGACAGCTGACAACTAATTGCTGAAAGCTGCTACTCCAAGTTCAATACCTCATTATCGCCAAAGGTGTCGTAGCTGGAGGTAATCACCTTATCGCCGGGCTCTAGTCCCGACAGCACCTCGAAATAATCTGGATTCTGGCGGCCGAGCTGTATATTGGTGCGTACGGCCTGTTCTCCATCTTCGCTGATTTTGTAAGCCCAGTTTCCCCCAGTCGTCTGATAAAATCCACCGCGCGCCAGTAGCAGCGCTTGTGAAGAATCGCTAAGCTCCAAGCGTATGCGCACCGTTTGCCCACGCGTCAAGCCCGATGGCACCTCATCAACAAATTCCATATCTACCTGGAACTGCCCGTTCTCAACCACCGGATACACTTTGGTGATCTTGAGTTCATGCGCTTCGCCATTAAATTCAAATGAACCCTGCAAACCTTTTGTAATGCGAGACAAGTGATACTCATCAATGCCCACACGAATTTTGTAGTTATCCAGGATATCCACCTGACCGATACGTTCACCGGACGATATTGACTGCCCCAGATTTAGCTCAATCGTGGAAAGCTGTCCCGATATAGGCGCCGTTACCACCAACCGATCCAAGATACCCTGCACGGCCTCCAGGCTCCGCCACATGCGATCCAGCGACTGGTCGATCTGCTGGAGCTGCTGCTCCGACTTTATGGAATCCTGCTTGAACGACTCATAAATCAGGTTATACCGTTTTTTCTGATACTGGTAATTCTCTTTGGTCTCCAGAAAATCCTGCTCGGCAATCAGATCCTGCTCATGCAGCTTTTTCTGCCGATTAAAATTAGACTTCGCCACCTCAAGCTGATTTTCGGCCTGGGCCAGCCGCTCTTTCAAGCTCAGGGAGTTCTGCTCAATATTGAGTCTTGAGTTTCTCGTTTGGTTGATCTGATCGTAAATAGACGAACTCTGTTGCAGCACCTGCAGGCGCAGATCGGAGTTGGAAAGGGTCAAAATGGTATCCCCTCTTTCAACCATTGAGCCCGATTCGCGGTAGATATTTTCGACTACGCCCCCCTCAATGGCATCAAGATAGATCGTCTGAATAGGCTGTACCGTACCGGTAACCTGAATAAATTCCTGGAACGAATCCTCCTGTACCGTACTAATGGTCAACTTTTCCCGGTCCACGTTGAGCATGGAGCGCATATCCATAAATACAAAGCTGTAGAAAAACAGCGCAAGGATGGCAACACCCCCAACAATCATGGCAATACGTTTTGGGGTCCAGGTTTTCTTCTCAATTTTCTTGTCCATCCCAGAGCTGGAGATACGATCTTCGTTGTGTTCGGCCATTAGCTGATCTGAATCTTTAAAAATTGTTCAATAAGAAGTAATCAATCATTATGCCAAACCCAAAAACAGTGCCCAGCCCAAAACAAACGGGGTAGCTAACAGAGAGGACTGTACAAATACAAACAGGAGATGTCCGTTTTCGAACACTTATCCCCTTTTCTTGAGCATCGAATCAATACGATTTAAAATAACTCGTTGATAATCTGTTCTGCTGTCTTCCGGTACAGAATAATGGTAGTCAGGATTGGTAATACGCACTTTGGTTTTATTTTCACCTACCTTAATCACACGCACCTCACCTTGGCGGCGCTGCACTGACTTTCCTCTCATTTGGGCTCTTTCGCTTACAATGATAGTCAGTGTTTGGGGATTTTGCGATTGCTGAGAGGTTTCGATCGACATTTTACTGTTTCTGATCGCCGATTCAACCGTTTCAACCATCGAATTGAAATCTTTATTATAAATTTTTTCGCCTTTATTACTTACACTGTTACCACTGCTGGCGCACGATTGAAGTACAAAAAGCATTAACACTGCACCGAGCACAAACCGAACTTTTGACCACACTAACTTCATAGTGAAATGATGTTTAATAATTAAAGTGAGTACTGACTTAGACTAAGTATTTTTTTGATTGTTTTCTAGTATCAAATTGTTGGCACAACTATTGTGACCATGAACCCTAACGCTAATGATATTTAATTCGATAACCATCGAGGATGACAGAAATTAAGAAAGGACATATACTGGTGGTCGATGATGATAATGATGTGCTACAGGCGGCCAAGCTTTTTCTGAAACAGCATGTCACAAAAGTTGACACCGAAAAAAGCCCAAAATCAATTCCCAACCTCATCAAAAACAATAACTACGATGTGGTGCTACTGGATATGAATTTTACCGAGGATGTAAGCAGTGGCAAGGAGGGATTTCACTGGCTCAACAAGATACTCGAAATAGATCCCTCGCTGGCTGTCGTGTTAATTACGGCTTATGGGGATGTGGAAAAAGCCGTTAAAGCCATAAAAATGGGCGCTACCGATTTTGTGCTCAAACCCTGGCAGAACGAAAAGCTGCTTGCCACCGTGCATTCAGCACTAAACCTTACGCAATCGCGCCGCGAAGTGGATGTCCTAAAAAAACAACAAAAACAACTTAGCGCCGATATTGACCAGCATTATCAGGATATCATCGGCCACAGTGCAGCCATGAACAAAGTGTTTGAAACCATCGAAAAGGTGGCCAAGACCGATGCCAATGTGCTCATTACCGGTGAAAATGGTACCGGCAAGGAGCTGGTCGCCCGCGCCCTGCACCGCCGGTCGGATCGCAGCGACAAGGTGTTTATGAATGTGGACATGGGCGCTATCCCCGAAAACCTGTTTGAGAGCGAACTATTTGGCCATACCAAGGGCGCCTTTACCGATGCCAAAGAATCGCGAGCCGGGCGGTTCGAAATTGCCTCCGGCGGTACCCTATTTTTGGATGAAATCGGCAACCTACCCCTGCAGTTGCAGCCCAAACTCTTGTCGGCCATAGAGACGCGCAAGATCATGCGCATCGGCTCCAACAAGCCCATTGAAATTGACATTCGGCTGATTTGCGCCACCAACGAACCGATTCAGGAGATGGTACAAAATCAAGAGTTTCGGCAGGATCTGCTGTATCGCATCAACACAATTGAAATTCAGCTGCCGCCGCTTCGCGAGCGAACCGAAGATATCCCGCTCCTAGCCGATCACTTCCTGGACGATTACACCCGCAAGTACGAAAAGAATATTCAAACGCTTTCCGAGCCGGCCCTCAACAAGCTGAAAAAATATCGCTGGCCCGGCAACGTGCGAGAGCTGCAACACGCTGTCGAACGCGCCGTGATTATGACCGATAATAGCATACTGCAACCCGAGGATTTTCTACTAACCTCTATGGGCGACGACGAGCCAACCATGGTTTTTGACGACTACAACCTGGAGGAAGTAGAAAAAACGGTGATCCGGAAGGCCCTAGAGAAGCACGACGGCAACATTTCAAAATCAGCCGATGAGCTGGGATTGAGTCGTGCATCGCTGTACCGGCGAATGGATAAATACGGCCTGCAAAACTAACTGGTTCTATCAAAATGTAGCAGCAATGATCAAAAACTTTCGAATCGGCGTCATCTTCCGGGTTACATTCGTGACAGTAACGCTGGCTCTATGGCTATATCTGGTTTTTCAGACGCAATACTATGTAACCATCTCGCTGTTCTTTTTCGTCATCGTTTTTCAGGTGTACCGACTAATCAAATATGTAGAGCGCACCAACCGGAAGCTAACACGCTTTCTAAACTCCATTCGCTACTCTGATTTTTCCCGTGCCTTTACCGACCGTGGGCTGGGCACTTCATTTGCGGAACTCAACGAGGCTTTTTCCCGCGTCATTGAAGAGTTTAAAAAAGAACGGGCTAAAAAACACGAGAGCTATCGCTACCTGCAGACCGTGGTACAACATATCGGCATTGGGCTCATCTCCTTTAATCAAGACGGCAAAGTTGAGCTCATCAACACAGCGGCCAAGCGACTGTTTGATGTTCCCGTTCTACGCACCATCGGCGCATTGAAACAAATCAGTGAATCTCTTTTTGAAGCTGTCACCAATCTGAAAGGTGGAAATCGCACCTTGGTACGCGTTCCCACCGACAATGAAACCATGCAGCTCGCTATTTATGCGACCGAGTTCCGCATGCACGAAGAACACTACAAACTAGTATCTTTTCAAAACATCCACTCCGAGCTGGAAGAAAAAGAGATGGAAGCCTGGCAAAATCTGACGCAGGTGCTGGCCCACGAAATCATGAACTCGATCACACCCATCGCCTCCCTGTCAGATACGGTGCATATGGTGCTAAAGCACAAGGCGGTATCCGAGAACGGCCATCATATCATCGATGATGAATCGCTGCAAGATGTGAAGGAAGCCCTGGAGACCATCAACAACCGCAGCCATGGATTGATGCAGTTTGTGAACTCCTACCGAGATTTTACGCAAATTCCCGAGCCCAGCTTCGAAGTGTTCAACGTTCAGAAACTGTTGCAGAGAGTTAAAAATCTCAACAAGGGAGAATCGGAAGAACGTGGAATCCCTATTGAGGTAACAGTGGATCCCGAGACGCTGGAAGTAACCGCCGATCCCCACCTGATCGAGCAGGTACTTATCAACCTGACCAAAAATGCGTTCCGGGCGCTGCAAGAAGTGAAAAATGGCACAATAAAACTGCAAAGCCGACTCAACGACGAGGGGCGTGTTATAATCCAGGTAAAAGACAACGGACCGGGGATTAAACCCGAAAACCAACAGAAAATCTTCATCCCTTTTTATTCCACCGAACAACCTACATCACGTGGTGGTTCTGGTATTGGCCTTAGCCTGTCGCGCCAAATTATGCGCAAGCATCGTGGTGCCCTGTCTGTCTCATCTAATCAAAAGTCGGGCACCGTATTTACCATGCTGTTCTAGGCAACAGAAGGCTAGTTGTCTGCTTACTTTGAAGCTTCGCGCGGTTCCATTCGTTTGTCAAGCACGGGCATCAAAATGCGTTGGTAATCCTCTTTCTGATAGTCAGGCACCGTATAATGATACTCCGGGTTTACGACCTCGACTTCAACAATACCGTTTGACAGTTTTCGAACAATCACTTTGCCGCCCTCTTGGGTCATATGGGTTTTACCCACCGCCTTGTTGACTGATATCTTGTACACCGTAACTGGCTTATCCTTTAATTCAGCCATATCATCGATGGTTAACTTCGTTTCATTAATAGCTTGGTTCACCATCTCTTTGACCGCTTCATAGCTTTCAGAATACGTTCTGGTACTGCCTGAGACGCCACCTACGGTAGCACAAGCCTGGAAGATAAAAATTCCAAAGCCAATGAGAACAATATATTTAAATGATGTTTTGGAATACATAATACAACCGTTTTGAGTAAGCATTATATTAATAAAATCAAATGTGTCTGGTCATCGATGAAAACATAGTAATTAAGCTGTTGGAATGTATTTACAAATGTGTAAGAGTACAACAACTATGTTGCAGACCGGAAAAAGCATTCTTATTGCAATTTACAACGCATCTTTTTTGTTGCTGCTTTTCTATCTGAGCTAACATTTTGAACAGTAATTCCCGATAATCTGCTTTTTCATGGTCGGGAACGGTGAAGTTATAATCAGGATTCTCGATGCTAACCATAACCTAACGCCTGATACATATTACACAATCACATCTTTGTGCGATGTGAAGTTCCTGCACTAGCATTTTGGACTTGTCGTATTGAATAATTTTCGCCTTTTATGTTTCACCTCGTATATTTCGGTGAACCATCGATCATTCGGGATGAGAATTTATGCCACATAAACCGCTGCTTTCGGTTGCAATTATTGTTCAAAATCACAGAGATGTCGTCGAGCCAACTCTTACGTCTCTGTACGAACTTTCAGCCGTTCCCTTTGAGCTCTTTATTATTGATGACGGTTCCACGGACGGAAGCGACGAAGTTATTCAATCGGTCGTTGACTACTATCAGCACGATCAGACGTTTTACTTTTCGCATGACGATTCCGCGGGGCGGGGCCACTCCTTGAATGAAGTGCTGGTACAATGCAATGGTTCGGTCTTCTGGGCACCGGAAACAATCTCAGAGATCCACGAGAAAAAACTCAGCAAACACCTGGAACAGCTGACCGGTTCCAAAGGTACCCCCCTCTTGCTACAGCAGCGACAGCTGCCGACCACTCAGCAAAAATGGATATCCTATATCAACCGACAGAACTGGCCGCTGGATGGTGCGATCATGTGGAACCTTTCGGCAGTGCCTGCCGACAACCGGTTTTTCAATCCCTATTTGACACAGCATCACGGATTGGAATTGGCCATTCGACTGGGAGATGTGTCGAACCTCGAAAGTGATGAGCCATGGTACCTTCCCAGTAGTTTTATGCAAGCTCCCGCACCCGACTCCCAACAACGGCAGGAACTGCTGTTTTCACTTCTGCGTGAGACAAGTAAATCAGGCCGGGCACGCAACTCCATTATTAAAGAACTGCAGGGCATGTCGTCCCAACCCAACAAAGAATTTGATAACGAACTACTGAATGACGCTGTGCAGATGAAACAGGACGGGCGTTTTAATTCTGCGCTGGAGCTTATCGAAGAGGTACTGGATGAGAAACCCGACCACTCGGCGGCTCGAAACCTCAAAATTGAAATCCTTGAGAAAAAACGGCGGTTTGTTGAGGCATCCGAACTCAAACACGAAACCAACAAACTGCAACAAGAAGAAACGGAGCAAGAGAAAGAGCAAGAAGAACAACCAAAGAAACTTGAAGAGGAACAGCCGGAATACAGTTCCTCAACCGAATCCGAGGAGACCGATATTAGCCTCATCATCCCCACAACCACCTATGGCAAACCCGCGCTCGAACATTGCCTGCTTTCTATATCCGAGCACTGCGATACTTCTACCCTGGAGCTCATTGTCATTGACAATGCCAGCCTTGATGATACCCATGATTACCTGGATGAACTCAAAGAGAAAGGCTTTCTTGACTGCCGTGTGATCACCAACTCTCAGAACAGGGGCTTTGCTGCCTCAATAAATCAGGGCCTGGAGAAAGCAGACGGGACCTATGCCTGTATCATCCACAATGATATTGAGTTTAACAACGAGGCCCTGACCAAACTTCGAGATCTGATGGATGCCAATCCCGGTTACGCCATAATAGGACCAGCCACTAATAAAACGCTGAATCCTGACCAGGCTAGTCGAACTATTGCCGATGATGCCCCTCAACTGATTCGTGCCGAATATCTCGACAGTTTTTGCATGATGCTGCGTACGGATGCCGAGCTACGTATGGATGAAAAGTACCAAATGGCCTTTTTCGAAGATATCGATCTTTGCTTTCAGGCACGGTCAGAGGGACATAAAGTGGGTATTGCGCCCCATGTGGAAGTGGAACATCATTTTGGAACCACCACCTTTTCACTGGATCTAGATACCGAAAGCGAGCAATACTGGAAAAACGTCTCTTACTTTAATGAAAAATGGAATATCGAGGTTTTTTCCGAAGAAGAACTCAAATCACTAAGTACCTTCGACCAGCTTCTCGCATTGGATGACATCGTCAATCCGTTGTATCCCGAACAACCAGTCAAAGATTACTTCGAGCAGCTCTTCACCGATGAGCTCAAAACCGAAATTATGAAAGCCCGGCACGATGCTGAAACGCTCTGCAAGCTGGTGCATCTTTTTATGGTAATGGACGAGCGGGAGGTGATGCGGAAGCTGGAAGACCGGCTTGGTGATATTGAACTTCCTGCTACGCTCATCTATCAGCTGGTTCGATTCTACTATCACCGCAATATTTTTTCTCGCTGCACACACTATCTCAACCGCCTAAAACCGCAGAACGAGACCCTGCGCGCCGACCTGTATCGACTGGCCATACTAGTAGAAAACAAAGATCTCGACGAGGCGATCCCAATGCTCAAAGAGTTAATGAATCATGCCCCAGCCAATCCTATGTTGTACAAGCTGGCGGGCGATATCCACAAATTCAGCGGAAACGAGGAAGAAGCCTATTCTTTCTATGAACTGGCTGAACAGATCAATCCGTTTGAATTTTCCAACGAAGAAAAAGACGCTTTCGGATTTAAGTTATAGGAGTATAACCAAAGTTAGGAAAAGCTTTTCTCGAGCGGTGTTGGCCAACAACTAAGAGAGGCATAAAAAAGAAAGACCCCACCGATCAAGGTGAGGCCTCCACTATTCATCAAGAGAGACGCCAGTTAAGGCGCCCTACAAAATGCCAATTTTTGCAGAACTTTCAAAATATAATTCTCAACTTATTTGCCACTTATTTCACTGCTGCACCATCATCTCAACCGTATTCAATAACTTCTTAAGCCCTTCTACCTTCTCTAGTTCATCCCGTTTTTCATAGCTGTTAATCAAATTTCGAATACATCGAGCCAAGATCGAGGCCTCCGTGGCCGCCTTGAAATGTTCGCTCTTAGGCTCTACACCATTTTGTTTGAGAAAATAGTAGCACTGGTTGTAGGATACGATCTTGCCCCCATCGAACGGATCAATCAAAATCTCTTCTTTGCTAGATTTGTATTTCAGCATAAAGTGGATCGGCATATTAATACCCTGAAAGGGTAACTCTAGCCGTCGTGCGATAAACAGCACAATCAACCCAAGAGAAATTGGCAGCCCCTCGCGTCGGTCGATCACCCTGTTCAAATAGGAATTATCAGGACTGTAGTAGTCGGTATTACAGCCGCTAAACTCCAGCTCTGAAAACACAAAATGCAGCACCTTATGCATTTTCTGGCTTTCATCCAGCGAATAGCGAACTTCATCACTGATCAGATCTGCAAAGCGATCGAGCTTCTGCTTGTACTCACTTTCGCGCAGGGTGGGATTATCGAACCGCGAAAGAATAAACACTGCATCCTCGAGCTGCTTCATATTATTGAGGCCGCCCTCCAGCACATCCAGAAAATCCTCTTCAACGCTGCTGTAGGTGATCCACTGGATGATCTCGTTGATAAGTTCGCTGGTATCTTCGTCTTTCATCTGGCTTTTCTGCTGATCAAGCAGAGGCACCGCACTTTCGCCCAGCTCATACAAGCGGCTCCGCACCTCCGACTGCACATACGGATCGGGATCATCCAACAAATAAACTAGGGATTCTATTTCTTCTTTCTTTGCCATTTAAAAAATATCCTCGTCAAAATTAATTCTACCCACTTATCTGACTTTGGGCTTATCAACAGCTTTTATACGCAAATCGTGCGAATAAGATAGAGAATTTATACAACTGAATTCCACTTAAATCCCAATTTATAAATTGTATATTTGGGACATTAAAAGTTATCAGATTCAAGACGCAAGCCACAAGAAAGTACAGGATCAAAAAATAGCAGTTACAGCTATCAGCTAACTGGAAATTTATCAAACTTACAACGTTAACATGAACTTATCCGTCACCTCAGAAACCGGCCTGCTCAAAAGCGTTATCGTACATACTCCCGGCAACGAAGTATCGCTGGTGAATCCCGAGCTCAAAGATGAGCTCCTCTTCGATGATATTATTTTTGAAGAGGACGCACGCCAGGAGCACCTCGACATGCTGAAAGTTTTTAAAGCTGCCATGCCCGAGAATGGTCAAATATTTGAAATCACGGACCTCTTCGAGGAATGCTTTCAAAGTGAAGAAGCCCGCTCCTTTTTTATTGAAAAGCTTATCAAAAGGCTTTCAGAGCAAAATCTACATACTATTGAAAGGGAATTACACGAGCTAAATTCCCATGATCTGATGCGGTTTGTGATTGATGGAATCACCCCGTCCATTCGCAACTTTACCCTGCATCCCACCCCCAATATGCTATTTACCCGCGACCTGGCAGCTGTGGTCAACAACAGTATCCTGTTGTCGCAACCGGCCAAGAAAGCTCGGCTACGTGAGGCTATCCTGATGGAAACACTCATCAAGTATCACTCACTCTTCGAGAACCTTCGCGACAATACTATCAAGATTGGGGATCAGGAATCCATTGAAGGCGGCGATGTACTGGTAGCCTCCGACGAGCTGGTGCTTATCGGCATGAGCGAGCGCACCTCTTTCAGTGGACTAATGACAGCCACCCAGGGATTACTCAAGCAGGGCGTTGAGCACGTACTGGCTGTCGATATCCCCAAGCAGCGCTCGTCCATGCATCTGGATACCATCTTTACCTTTGCCAGCGAAAATGAATGCATCGTCTTCCCCCCGTCCATTACTGAGCGGACCAACAATGTAGTAGCACTCAAATCCCAAAACGGATCGGTTAAAGCCGAATCGATGCCAAGCCTCAAATTTGCGCTCGAAGAACTATTGGGGCGCGACTTTATGTTTATAAAATGCGGAGGCGAAACGAGAACCAATCAATTTCGTGAACAATGGACCGACGGCGCAAACGTTTTTGCACTGGCACCCGGCGTCATTGTCGGATATGAACGAAACACAAACACATTCCACGAGTTGAAGGAACATGGATATACATTGATGAATCAGTATGAATTTATTGAAGAGTTTAAAGACACTTCCTTCAATCCCGCTGACAAAAAAATTGCGATTAGCTTTATGGGCCATGAACTTTGCCGTGGACGCGGTGGAGCCCGCTGCATGACCATGCCTATAGCCCGCGAATCATAAAAATTATTATCACTTTTGGATAACAGAACTACGCCCGAGACCACAAGTTTTCAAGTTGATCGTGTTGCTGCCGAACCCTCTATAACGGATGAAATGCAGCAACATCTGGATCCCAAAACGATACTCAAACACCTGGGACTTTTCCTGCTAACCGTGCTCACCGTTTCGCTGGCTGGGACTGGCTTTGTGGGATTTAATCCCGTACCATTTCCACTGGCCCTGCCCAACCTCCCTGACTTTTACCGGGGCCTGTTATTTGCCGGACTGCTGCTGGGATTTCTGGGCATCCACGAATTTGGACATTACTTTGCTGCCCTATACCACCACGTCCGCGTAACGCTACCCTACTTTATTCCCATTCCGCTGGGAATTGGAACAGTTGGCGCCGTGATCCGCATCAAGCAAAAGATCAACGACACCTACAAGATGTTTGATGTTGGAGCCGCAGGTCCCCTGGCCGGGTTTGTCGTTGCGATAGGCGTATTATTATATGGATTTTCAACGCTGCCCGACCCGTCGTTTATTCAGAATTTTGCTGGTCACGAAGCAATAAAAGACTATGTAGCCCAGCACGGCGCCTATCCAAGTAGCCCACTTCAGGAAACCAACGGCAATCTGCTGATTGTTGGAAATACTTTGCTGTACAGCTTCCTGGCCTCCTTCTTCCAAAACGTACCGCCCATGTGGGAAATGTACCATTATCCCTTTTTGTTTGCGGGATGGCTTGGCCTGTTCTTTACAGCCCTGAATCTGACACCCATTGGTCAGCTGGACGGTGGACACATTCTGTACTCACTGCTCGGATTCAAAAAACATCGCACCGTTGCCCGTATCTTTTTCGGCATCTTGGTCACACTCGGCACCATCGAGGCGATACCTTTCATCCATTTGTCGCTCGGCGATTGGGATAATGCCTATGGCATACTAAGCTGGATTGTCTGGGCGGGCCTCTTGTACTCACTCTTGCAAAAAGCTTTCCATAGTAACTTACAATGGATATTACCTACGCTGGCAGCCACCCTTGGACTCTCAGCCATTTACCTCTATGGAATCGTTGGTAATATCACCACTTCTGGTTCTCTGATCTGGATCGTCTGGTCGTTCTTTATCGCTTACTTTGTCGGCGTTGAACATCCACCGGCAATGCGCGAACGCGAGCTGGACCCAACCCGGAAATTTCTGGGCTGGCTCAGTATGGCAATCTTTGTGCTCTGCATCAGCCCCAATCCGCTCTACGTTATTTAAAACAGGATACTTTTGTTTATCTTTAGCTAAACTTTTGAAATTACATATTAAATGACTTTTCCCATGCGCTATCTCTCTTTATTTCTTGTTGCTTTACTTTTCATTAGCTGCTCCAGTAATACGCCCGAGAACCTCCCAAAGCGGGTTGATGAGCTTATTGGCGAAGATAATTACGAGCAGGCCCTTACCCTAATCAACGATGCCAACCCCGAGGAAACCAAGGCTGATCTGGCAAAGCTCAGAGAAAAGACACATCTGAATTATGGACTCTATCTTGAGTTACGGGGCCCGGAAGGCAGCAACATGCGCGACCGAATGACCTCTGCCCTGGAGCATTTTGTGGAAGTACTGCAAATAAATCCGAATAACCAGAAAGCCCGATCTGAAATTAAGCGTATTATGGGCGTGTACAGCACCATGCCGGACAAGTCTCCCGGGGAAGAAATTATGGCCGATCTAAGGGAACTGGGGTTTGACTATTAAAGATGTGAGAGGTCAGACGTGAAATGGCAAACGAACCCCACCTCTGCCCCCTCACTTTTCACTAGTAATGACACTAGCCTGAGAAAAGCTTATATTAATATAATTGGAGCAAGTCATCACAAAAAGTAATATCCATGTCCACTCCCACAATAAAAAATCGTAAGGCGCGGCACGAATTCGATGTCGAGGAAACTTATGAGGCCGGCCTGGTGCTTCGCGGCACTGAAGTAAAATCACTGCGTCAGGGCAAAGCGAGCCTCAAAGAAGCTTTCGCCTATATGAAAGATGGAGAAGTTTGGCTGCGCGATATGTACATAAAGCCGTACGAACATGCCTCGTATTCTAATCACAATGATCGGCGGGAGCGCAAACTGTTGCTTAGCAAGCGCGAAATTCGTGAGATTGATCAGTCGATCAACCAAAAGGGCTATACGCTTGTGCCTCTAAAGCTTTACTTCAAAAAAGGATATGCCAAAGTGCTGATGGGACTTGCCAAAGGTAAGAAACAGCACGATAAGCGAGAGGATATCAAAGAACGCGACCAAAAACGCGACTTAGAACGCCAGTACAAGGGCACTTATAAAATTGACATGTAATATATTTTAATGCCATGCTGAACTTGTTTCAGCATCTGTTTAGGAAAGAGTTTTCTTGGTTTCAAAGCTAATGCCATTAGATCCTGAAATAAATTCGGGAATACCCGAGCCTTTCAAAGGTATAAAACGGAAAAACCATGTTTGGCTTTAAGAAATGGCGTCGCAAGCGTCAAATGCAACAGGACCTGCCGGAAGAGTGGGCGGTGATCCTGCAAAAAAGCGTACCCTACTTTAGAAACCTCCCCTCCGAGCTACAGACCAAGCTGCAGGGTTTAACGAAAATCTTCTTACATGAAAAACGGTTTGAAGGCTGCGCAGGTCTTGAACTCAACGACGAAATTCGTGTGAGCATCGCCGCTCAAGCTTGTATACTGCTACTTGGCATCGACGATTTATCTTCATTTTACGAAGGATTGCGATCTGTACTCGTCTATCCCGAAAGCTATGTGGCAAAAGTTAAAAATCACCGCAATGGTTACTTTGTAGAAGAAGGATTTCAGCAGCGTCATGGGGAGGCGTGGTCGCGCGGGCACGTCGTGCTTGCCTGGGATGAAGTTAAAAAGGACGGTGCTAATATGCATGATGGGCGAAATCTTGTTTTCCATGAATTTGCGCATCTTATCGATTACGATTACGGTGCTACTGCAGAGGTAGAGTCCAGAGAGAATACTGGCTTCTGGTCATGGAGTTCTTGGGGGTCCATCATTAACCAAGAGTACAACAAGCTGCTGGACGCAATTAGACGGAACCAGCACACCCTCATTGATGAATATGGAGCCACCAACCTGGCCGAGTTTTTTGCCGTTGTCACAGAAAACTTTTTTGAGCGGCCACGAGCTCTTCGTCGCAAACATCCCGAGCTATACAAGCAACTCAAACAATTTTACCAACAAGACCCTGCTGCATACATCAAGTCTTAATATAAAAACTGTATACTTGACCCTCTTTAGGGAACGTTTATTTATGGATACTGTTCATCCCATGTTGCATGAAAATCCTAAAAATAATCACATCCTGTTTGTCTATTAAAGATTCATTAATCAAAAAGCTGGGCATCAATAAAGGGGTAATGGCCCTGTCCATAGCACGCATGGCCGATGCTATGGGGAACAGCATATTGTTCATCCTAATACCGCTGTATGTGGCCAAATTGCCCAAAGAACACTTCGCCTTTGCCGTACCGGTGCTTGTAGGTTTGCTGATTTCACTATTCGGATTCATCACCTCGATTTTTCAACCACTGATGGGCGCACTAAGCGACAAACTGAACAAGCGTAAAGTACTCATCCAGGCGGGACTCGGCCTTATCGGACTCAGCACCCTCTTTTTTATGTTTGCCGAGAACTTCACACATCTACTTATTTTGCGTACGCTACAAGGTATCGGCGTGGCCGTGACCATCCCCGCCTCCCTTTCACTGATGACTGCGATCACTGCCAAAGAAACGCGTGGTGGATCAATGGGCGTATTCAGCACCTTCCGGATGATCGGCTTTGCCATCGGTCCCGTCATCGGCGGATACCTGCAAGTTCACTACAGCTTTGATGCCGCTTTCTACCTGGGGGCGGGCCTCATCTTTGCATCCATGCTATTTGTACAGATATGGGTAGAAGAAATCAAAATCGACGTGCCGGAAAAGGTAACGAAACGACTCAAAGTGTTTGATCTCTCGTTGTACGGATCCGGAATTCTGACTGCAGCCCTAGCTACTTTTGTCATGGCCTGCTGCTTCTCGATGGTCACTACGCTCGAAAATGAATTCAATGCACGATTAGAGATGACTGCCATCGGTTTTAGCATTGCTTTTAGCATGCTGATGGTTGGTCGACTCATATTCCAGGTACCGCTCGGTCACTTTTCCGACAAATGGGGGCGCAAACCATTTATTCTGGGTGGGCTGGTGCTGATGGCCCTGACCACCATTGTTTTAGGTGAAGTACAGACGATGAGCCAACTTGTTATCGTACGATTGCTACAGGGCGTTGCCGCCGCTGGCGTCGCTGCTCCCGCTTTTGCCCTGGCTGCTGATTTATCCAAAACAGGAGGCGAAGGCCGGCAGATGAGCGTAGTAACCATGGGCTTTGGATTGGGAATTGCTGTAGGCCCCATGCTTGCGGGGGTGCTGGCCGTTTTCTACTTCGAGCTCCCCTTTTTGGTGATTGGGATTGCTTCTTTGTTCGGAGCCTGGATTGTTTATCAGCACATGCCCGAAACTGTAAACAGCGACTCCACAATATTCAACTACAGCAGACAATCAGCTGAATGACTGTTAGCCTGTGCTTACCGATGATTTCAACTCCGGGCTATTTTTGAGTGTCTGATAGATCACACAGTACCGCTCAGTCAGCTCAATCAGTTTTTCAACTTTTTTAGAGTCAGCTTTGGTATCTAAGTCAAAGTTTAGACGAATCTCTTTAAAACCCACGGGAGCATCGCGCGATACGCCCAGTGTGCCTTTAAAATCTAGTACCCCTTCGGCGTTGACGATACCATTCTCTATTTCAATGCCCATTGCTGTGGCCACTGATTTGAGCGTTACCCCGGCACAAGCCACCAGCGCCTCGAGCAACATATCACCCGAACAAGCATGTGAACCATCTCCACCGGTCGCCGGGTGCAATCCCTCCTCAACTTCTCCGGCATCGGTTTCGACCGTACAGGCAATGTCTTCGCCGAGATTTCCTTCTGCGTGTAGAATCCACTCCGCTTCCTTGGGATCGCTTTTGTATTTCTCTTTCAGTGGTGCCTGTAATGCTCGCAGTTCAGATGCTTCCATAGTAGTGCTTTTATTTTCGTTTGGATGAAATAACAATCAATGCGTTTTCTCGTAGCATCATTCTGTTAAATCAAATAACAAACAGAAATCATGCGACGCTTAACATCAATAATTATTTGTTCAATTTTTATTCTTTTTTTACTTCTATCCTGCATGCGCAATAACGCACCTAAAAAACACGGTAAGAAGTGTAGCCCAACAATACTTTGAAGCATGGTACAGCAGCAACGATAAACAGATGGAAGAAATCGTACATCCCATGCTGGCCAAATGCGGTCCCATTATCAGACCAGAAAAAGACATTGAGCTCAACGATATGAGCGCCCTAAAACTAGTTCAGGCAACCGAAGTAGGAGTGGGTAGTAGTGCACCGGACAGCCTGGTCCAAAAAGATATTACTGTACTCTCGCTAAACAGTGATATTGCCTCGGTAAAAGTGGACAGCAAACTTCTTACCGAATGCCTGCATCTCATCAAATGAAAAGGCGAATGGAAAACCATCAACATGCTGTTGAAAATTAAACTCAAATGGCATGCTCAGTGGAACTACGGCTAAGCAGAACAAAAGGCCACCCTGTTCGGGTGGCCTTTTCATGTAGTTTCATGGGATGATCTGTAAGCCGAATTCTGTATCCCGATCAAATCGGGATGGCAATCATTTATCTGGTCCCCGGATTACTCCGAGGCTCAAGCACTCCACCCGGCAGCATAGCGACGAGCAGCGCACTGCCTGCATGAGCTTGCATCCTGTGAGGTTTGCCGTGCCTCCGAATGTCACCACCGGAGCGGTGAGCTCTTACTTCACCTTTTCACCCTTACCTCCATAATGGAGGCGGTTTGTTTTCTGTGGCACTTTCATCTATCCGGTTACCCGAATCTTCCCGTTAGGAAGCACAGTGCTCGTTGGTGTTCGGACTTTCCTCCCGCTGCGGAAGCAGCAGGCGATTGCCCGATCATCCACACAAAGATACCTTTAAAACGTAAAAGATGCACAACGTCGTATAATCAACGTGTACATCTTTCAAAACGAAAGCTTTTTAAAGCAGTGTATTAGAGCGAAAGCTCTTCTTCAGCTTTATCGAAAAAGGATTCATGTACTACAATGCGACCACTGTTTTCATCAATAATGATCTTGTTCTTGTGGCGCACCTCTACCTGGGTTTGCGGAGGAAGAGCCATACCAAGTGCTGCGCCTCTCTCCATCGGCACTACTGCCAAGCCATTAGACAAACCGTTACGGAGACGATTATAGCTTTTAAGGTAACGCTCGTCAATTTCTTTTTCGACTTCTTCACGCTTCTCCTCCAGCATTTCTTCCTCTTCTTCGGTATTCTTCTTAACCTTTTCGAGGTTTTCCTTCTTCTCTTCGTGAAGCTCTTTGGTATCTTCAAGCCGTTCTTGATACTTCTCCATCTCGGGATCGATTTCCTGCAGTCGCTTTTCGATCTCTTCCATGCGCGACTCGGCATTCTCAACAATCTGTTTTTGAGACTCGATCTCTTTGGTCAGTGCATCATACTCTCGGTTGTTGCGCACCGACATCTGCTGTTCTTCGTACTTTTCGATCTTGTTGTACGCATCCTCGATCTCAAGCTCCAGGTTGTCTTTTTCAACCTTTAGCTCTTTCTTTTCATCCTCGAGACGCTCAATTCTGGCTTCGTATCGATTGATATCAGTCTCAATATCGAGAATTTCTTCAGGCAGATCGCCCCGCAGCTGTTTAAGCTCGTCGATCCTGCTATCGATATATTGAAGATTAGCTAATTGTTGTAGTACTTCTTCCATAGATTAGGTTATCGTCGTTTATTCCTGCGGATTTTGGTTAACATCAGGTATGTGAACCTGCATGGGGTTGGTGACTACATTGGTTTCAAGAACTTCAAGTTGCTCAAATGCTTCGGAGAGTTCTTGCTGAAGTGCCGCCACCATGGGCACTTCACTTTCGTAGTGGCCTACATCGACCAGTAGAAAATTTTCGGTATCAGTAAAATAATCGTGGTATTTAATGTCGGACGTCACAAACGCCTGGGCCCCTTCGCCAATAGCATTACGCGCCAGCGAAACACCCGCGCCGCCACAGACCGCCACCTTCTTGATACGATCGACGGAGCCCGAATAGCGTACGGCCTTCACATTCAGCGCATCGGCAACAAGATCTAAAAAGTCTTGCTGGGTCATTCCCTGATCACGGTAAAATCCGACGACGCCCATCCCAACATTCTTAGAGGGACTAGCAACCTCCATTACCTGGAAATTACCCTGATGAAGCAAGCCATTCTTTTCAAGCTCTTTCTCTAAATCCGAAACGTGGTGTTCATCAATAATGGCTTCATAGGTAAACTGATCTTCTTTCTTGCCCTCCACCTTGTAATAATGGGCCTGCTCGGCCGAGTAGTAATTCAACAGCTTGAGCACCGAATCACTGTCAGAATGGTTGGTCGTCAGTACAATTTTTCGGCTGATGTTGTAGCTGTTATCAAGAAACTTGAGATTTTCGAGCCCCAGCTGTTGCCCCAGCACGAATGACACACCGTCCAGAGCTGCGTCAAGATTAGTGTGAGCGGCAATGAGGGCAATGTCGTTCTTGATCAGCTTGAAAATAATTTTGCCCTGTTCGTTGGTCGGATTTATGCGATCGATGCTTTTGAAAATCAGGGGATGATGTGCGACAATAAGATCGCAATCGTTCTGAATGGCTTCTTCGACAATATCAAGCGTAACATCCAGACAGGTAAGGATTCGCGAAATTTCTTGGTTGGGATCGCCGACCAGTAATCCAACATTATCGTAGTCGAGCTTTGTGCTGGGCGGAGCCCATTGATGGAGAAAGGTTGAAATATGCCGAACCTGTATATTCATGTGGGCTATCGGCCTCCGTGCTTTAGAATTCCAGTTAAACAGCACCTGAGCCGATGGATAAATATATCAGCGTCGAAGTAAAAAATACTCAGAGCCAGAACGGTCACTTTAGATTTGATTCTTTATTTCAGACCCACAAAATACCATTTTAATACCTTTCTTAAAAGCTTATTTTTAACTCATTAGTTACCTGATATTAGTAGTAATTGCAGAGCTAATATCCACTGAACCAAATATTTATATATAAATAAGCATATTACATGGCTGAAGACATTTGCCAAAACCTTACGGAACTACAACAACGAATAACAGCAGCCTGCGAAGATGCAGGACGAGATCCTGATGAAATTACACTAGTGGCCGTCAGCAAGATGAAACCACTGGAGGATATCAAAGAAGCGTTTGGATGCGGCCAAATCCATTTTGGTGAAAACCGTGCCAAGGAACTGCAGGACAAAATGGACGAATATCAGAATGATGAAATTCAATGGCACATGGTGGGCAACCTGCAGACCAACAAAATCAAGTATATGGTACAGCGGGTAAACTGGATACATTCGATTGAAAAGAGTAAATACCTGAGGGAAATCGAAAAACGGGCCTCACGCATCGACCGGGTTATCAACACGCTGATACAAATTAACATCAGTGGCGAAGACCAAAAAAGTGGCTGCCAGGCGCAAGATTTGCCGGAAATTTTGGAGCATGCCCAGGGTCTTGAACACGTTCGCGTACGCGGCCTCATGGGAATGGCAACTTTTGTGGATCCCGAAGACGTGGAAGAAGTACGTCCAGAATTTCAGAAACTTCGCGAAATCCGAGACGCCCACCGCGAATATGAAAGCGACAACGTACAGCTCGATGAACTGTCGATGGGAATGACCAATGACATGGAAATTGCCATCCAGGAAGGGGCTACGATGGTCCGCGTGGGCCGTGCTATCTTCGGGGAACGTAACTACTAGCCCGAATTATCGTTAAAAGTACTTTCAATCTCTTTAAGATTTAGTACATTACATACGATAACTAAACAATTTGACTGTTATGGCAGCTTGGATTTGGGTACTCATTCCACTGGTCGCAATTATTGGTGGGTTCATCATTGAATATCAAAAGAATAAAATGTCGATGATGAATCGAAGCCGACAAAATGAAGAAGAAGTCGAAGACCTGCGCAAGCTGGTCAATTCGCTAAAAGGTCGCATTGAAAACCTGGAAGCTATTGCAGCCGGCGACCCAGATGATTTTTCTACCGGCGCTGGCAAGGGCATGGAAGAAATTGAGATCGACGATGCTTCAATGAAAGAAGAAAATCAACGAGAGGTTTCTAATCTGGCAGAAAAACGGAGGACCGAATAATGGAAGGTGAAGTTTTTATCGTAACAATTGTGGCTATTGCCTGTGCCACGGGACTGATAAGATCTTGGATAAATCGGCATAAGAATAGTAATCAAAGCGTTGATGAGGAAAGCTTTAACCGATTGGCTAAAGCGTTTATGCAGCATAAAAAAGAAATGCAGAAACGCGTTGAAAATCTGGAAGCCATTATCGCCGAAGAAAACAAAGATGAAGACGAAAAGGATAGTTTCTGGCAAATTGAGGCTTCACAAAATGAAGGCTCTTTAACCAACGATCTGCAAAAAAAGGATAAGGTTCAATCATGAGTTTTGAAGAAATGGTCGTTGCACTAGTCGGCTCGCTCGGAGCATTTGCGTTGGTCGGCTATCTCGCAGCAAAGACATTTGGACTAATCAAAGCGTGGATCAACCGCAATAACAGCTCTATACCGGAAGAGGAATTCAACCGCCTGGCCAAGGCATTTATGGAGCACAAAAAGAACACCGAGCGCAGGCTACAGCATCTCGAAGCTATAGCTACCGAAGAAGAGAGTGAAAATAAATCCGGATCAAAACAGATTGAAGCGCCAAAAGAGGAAATCGAAATAGATGACCACGACACCGAAGAGGAAAAGTCATCATCCGGGGACCAAAATCTACGGAACATGCTGCGGGAATAGCACGTTACATTTATACAACTTATCTGAAGGCAAAGGGCAACACCTATGAAATTAACGGCACTGGAAATCAAGCAACAGGAATTTGAGAAGTCACTTCGCGGTTACGACAAAGATGAAGTTCAGGCTTTTCTGAATTTGATGTCCAATGAGTGGGAACACCTGGTTGCCAAAAACCGCGAGCTCGAAAACCGTATTGAGGATCTGGAAGAAAAGCTCAAGCACTATGAACGCGTAGAGGAAGCCCTTCACGAGACCCTGCAAACGGCCAAAGAATCGGCCGAGCAAAAGCTCACCAGCGCACGCAAAGATGCCCGCAACAAGATTGAAAAGGCCGAAATGGAGGCTGAGTCTATTATCCGCGAAGCCACTCAGCAACGACAGCAGGTACGTCAAAGTATCATTCGTCTGCTGGACCGGCGCAAAGAAATCATCGGGGGCATTCGCTCGTATCTTGAATTGGCTCACGAGTCCCTGGAGCAGTTCTCCAAAGACGAGGCGGCTTTGTTTGATCTGCCCAAAGATGATGAGGCCTTTTCGGAGAAGCTTAACGAGCAGGCCAAACGGCGCACCGAAGCTCTTTTCGATGAATCTGAACAGGAGTTCGAAGAAGAGGCTCAACCCCTTCCGCCCGGTGCTGAAGACATGGACGATATCATCGACGACCTTGATTAAGATTTTGGTATAAGAAAGAAATAGGGTATAAGTTATAAGGCTAGCAGTAACCATATACCATATTCCCCTATAGCTGCCTTTCCCCAACAGTACATTTTGTGCTCTGCTTTCCCTATTTTCCCAAATCAATTAATCAAAAAACAACTATTGTCCAATGCAGCGAGAATCCGTCGAAGAGTTTCGAAAAAAACGTGATGAAGCCCTCTCTTATCTCAAAGAACATACTGATGAACGCCCCCATTACCTTGTTATCCTTGGAACCGGTCTCGGCAACCTGGCCGACGAGATTGATGTAATTGACAGTATCTCTTACGCTGACATTCCGCACTTTCCGGTCTCCACAGTCGAAAGTCATGCCGGTCACCTCCTGTTCGGCACCTTGAGCGGAAAAAAAGTTGTGGCCATGCAGGGACGTTTCCATTACTACGAGGGATACAGCATGCAGCAAATTGCTTTTCCGTTGCGGGTTCTACATGCACTCAGCACTGAAACACTCTTGGTCAGCAATGCATGTGGCGGAATGAATCCCAATTACTCGCGCGGCGAAATCATGCTGATCAACGATCACATCAACATGCTGGGTGATAATCCGCTGATCGGTCCCAACGACGATGAGCTCGGACCACGCTTCCCCGATATGAGCGAACCCTACACTGAAGAATTTATCGAACTAGCTGAACAGGTGGCGCTAGACAAGGGTATCAAAATGCACCAGGGAGTGTATTTAGCCCTTAGTGGCCCCATGCTGGAAACCAAGGCCGAGTACCGCTTTCTGCGACAGATTGGGGCTGATGTTGTGGGCATGAGTACGGTTCCAGAAGTAATCACTGCTGTACACATGAATATGGATGTGCTGGGTATATCGGTCATTACCGATGAATGCCTGCCTGATGCCCTGGAACCGGTAAATATAGAGGAGGTTTTAGAAGCAGCTGGTATTGCGGAACCCAAAATGACGAAAGTCATCATGGGGGTACTCGAGCGACTATAGGGAAAGAACCCACTTTTAACAAACTTTTTTAACAGTTCGAAAATTGTAGCAAATTCTAATCTTTGTGATACCAATTTCTCCCTGAAAAGCGTTACTTTTATTACTAGTTCTGAAGGAAGAACGCCACGGTGTTTTTTCCCTCAGCAATGACCATTAACCATATCATATACCATTCAATATGTTTAACGGCAACTTTAATGATGGTATCTGGGATGAGCATCAGTGGGAAGCTCACCTCAATGAGATCGAAAAAAAGAGCACTCATTTACGCAAATTTATTGCTCCTGAACGTTCCGAGAACCTGCCCCGCTGGCTTACCCTGCTTAAAGAAAATGCCGACGAGCTAGACGCCGTGGACGCTTTTATTGAAGAAGAACTTCAGTTCGACGACGCCTATTTCCCGGACGAAGATGACGAGGAGCTGGATGATGACGATGAGTGGGACGACTTGGACGAATTCCTATTCGGTGATCTCGAAGAAGACTTTTTCCTGGAAGACGAAGACGATTATGATTTCGGCGAAGAATGGAAAGAGCTGAGCGAAGATTATGCGATGTCGGAAAACGGCTCAATCGAAACGCTGGATGTGTACAACAGCTCGCGCGAACTGGCAGCTCTGATCCTGCACTGGGCTGAAAATATCAATCCCCAGCATTTGACTAACGACTACAACGAATTTGTAGGCAATGTGCTAAAAATTGGTGCTAAAGTTGCCGGGGGATATTCTTTTGGGTTCGACCACGAATTTCTTGGCGGCAACATAGCCTATACTAAAAAGGCACTCTATTGCGCAAATGATGCCCTCACCATCCTACAACGCGATTTGAAAGACACCCACTACCTGCCCAAAAAGCAATATCTTTACTTTCACGAGCAGCTGTTTACGTTGCGTAATAAGATTGGTATCTATATTCAAGATCTGCGCGAACGGTTTTACCGCAGTCTTTAAGTGCTGAAGTGCCAAGGGTGTTAACGCTGACAACCACAAAATTCAACTCGTTAACACCCTAATACATTAGCACTCATTACTACCAGATCGCTACTTCACGATTGCCTTCCGAATCAGACGTGGCGCGGTACATCCCTTTCGTATTCATATTCATATAGGTGTTGCCGTATTTATCGACGGCAATCATGCCTGCCTCACCGGGATTCAAGACATCCTGCAACAAATAGTTACCTGCCTCTTCAAGAGTTGCCGGTTTGTATTTCATATAAGCACTCACCGTGTGTCCCGAGACGGCTCGCATAATTTTTTCGCCCCATCCGGTCATAGATACGGCCACTTCGTCACTGGCATAGGTCCCAGCTCCAACAACAGGCACATCACCGACGCGTCCAAACATTTTATTGGTCATACCACCTGTGGAAGTACCGGCAACGATCTGACCCTCCTTATCAACAGCTACACAACCTACCGTACCAAACTTTTCCTTGAGGTTATATTGCGGCGAATCTTGCTGGTTCATATTACTGGATTGCGCATCCTCTTGCAGCGAGCGTTTCCAGGCTTTATATCGATCTTCATTATAAAAATAGTCTTGATTAACCCGTTCAACGCCCATCTTATCAGCAAACTCTTCGGCTCCATCGCCGGCAAACATTACATGCTTGGACTCTTCCATCACCATCCGCGCCAAGGAGATGGGATTTTTTACGGTCCGTACACCGGTTATCGTACCGGCATTACGCGTATTCCCGACCATGAGAGCAGCATCCAGTTCATGTCCCCCATCATGAGTAAATACGGCACCTTTGCCTGCATTAAACCGGGGATTATTTTCCAAGTAGTTGATCACATGTTCTACAGCATCAATGGCCTCACCACCATCTTTGAGTACAGCTTCTCCCTCGGAAAGCGCCGAATCCAAAGCGGCCTTATAGGCCTTTTTCACCGACTCGGGCTTGTCTTGCGAGATGGCTCCCGCCCCGCCATGAATGACGAGCGCCCAATCTTTTTTCGTAGTATCGCGTTCAGACTGCTGTTGCTGTTCCCCGGTGTTGGCACATCCCATAACAAGAGCGATGGCCAGTATACCGATAAGCTGTTTTCCAAATCCCATATCACTATTCATTATTTACGGTTAATATCCATGCGAAATATTATAAGCACCGCAGCACGCATTTCAAAGTTTGTGACCAGCGTCTAACATTTTTTAATACGTAAGGTTTTGCTTTTGCAATGGTCTTACCAATGTGTCTATTCATCAGAAATACCGGTTCCCCTTCGCTTCGTATCCAGCGGTACGGCTTGCACTGCTGATAGCTGTGGGCATCACTCTCGACTATCAGCTAACATTAACCTCGCTACAATGGATAATCAGCTTTGGAGCATTGGGGCTTTTCTATGCGACTGCGGAACTCATCTATCAACGGCGACTTAAGTCACGAGCCTACAATGTAGCCATTCTGTGCTATTTAGGCATGGCTGTTACCTTTGGTGGCAGCTGGCACTCGCTATTTGATTACCGTCAGCCGCCAACCGAAGCCAAGGTTGTGAACAAATATACGTGGGAAGAACTCACCTTTGAGGGACGTGTCAAGCAAATCAAGCAGACCAGTACCGGCAAATATCAAATCGATGTAGCAGTTGATACCACCATATTCCCAAACCGGATTCCGTGGTTTCAGCCATATAAGCTGCGCGCTGTTCTGAATCCAGAAGATCTAGCCCTGCCCAATCGGCTAAACTTAGGAAGTCGAATAGGGTTTACGGCTACCGTTTATCCACTTGAAGAGAAGCGCAACCCCTCGCAGTTTGATTACAAGCAATACTTAGCATCCAATGATATTTACACACAGGTAGGCATTCAACAAATTCAGAATATCACTCCAAACACCAGCTTCTTCAGCTGGACGTACTGGCGCCATAAGGTTCTGGAGGGGATCGACAACAATTTCAGCAAACAAACCGGATCCCTGGCCAAAGCACTCCTCATCGGATACAAAAACGAGCTCAACAGGAGTGAGAAAATCACGTTCTCACGAGCAGGACTTTCCCATATCATGGCGGTTTCGGGTCTGCATGTGGGATTCATCCTGGCGCCGTTCTGGCTCTTAATACCCTTTTTATGGACCATCCGCTATGGCAAGCAATTTGGGTTCGTATTGCTTGTGACTATACTATTTATATACGCTGGTCTTACCGGGTTTTCGTCATCAGTTATGCGGGCCTCTATCGTGGGGATCTTCCTGGCTTACGGCAAACTTTTCCATAAAATACGCAGTTCTAAGAACCTGACGGCTGTAGCCGCACTTATCATCTTACTGCTAAATCCATCCGACCTGTTTTCCATTGGCTTCCAGCTTTCATTCGCTGCCGTCTATGTTATCCTGCTCACTGCCCCGGTCATACAGCGCCAGCTTCCCGACTGGATCAGATATCGATGGTATGGAACACCCGCCATGGTTGTCGTCATTTCCTTTATCGTCCAGATTGGATTATTTCCACTGCTGGCTTATTACTTCGGGGAATTCTCGCTCGTCGGACCGCTGGCCAACGCTTTTGTCGTTCCGATCCTGGGAATTGCCGTACCCTACGCGCTGCTACTTATTCCGGTTGGCATGGTCTTTCCCGAAGTGAGCCATCTACTTAATATCCCGGTCGATTTCTTTCTGAAACAGCTTTCCTGGTTTGTGAACATGGCCGCCCACTGGCCCTGGAGCTGGATACAGGTTCACGTCGAAAGCTTACTATTTTTTGGAATCTGGATAAGTGGAATATTTCTTATTGCCTCACTGCCCATCCCAAAAATGCGCTGGAAAGTACTCATTGTGTTTCTGGGGATCCTCTGCATAAATCAGGCCTCGCACATCGTGCAAAAACTTCAACCGGCCCAACTTGAGCTCACCTTTTTTGATGTGGGCCAGGGAGACGCTGCTCTCGTTAATACACCCAACGGCAAGCACTTCCTAGTTGACACCGGCCGCTGGCAGCCTGACTATAATAGTGCAAAATATGTGATTATTCCGCACTTGAAAGAGCAAGGTATCGACAAGCTGGATGCGGTTTTCCTGTCGCATCCACATGCTGATCACATCGGTGGAATACTGGAACTGATACATTCCATCCCGATTGACACCATATACAATTGCGGGGCCAAATATGATTCCAAGCTTTATCAACGGTATCATCAACTCGCCTCGCAGAAGCAGATTCCAGTCAAATCACTTACTGCCGGTGACCAAGTGCCCCTGGACCCAGCACTCAGACTCTTCACTTATGGACCATCTGCTTCGACCTCCCTATCAAATGTCAATAATCGGTCTCTCATCTTGGAAATCATCTATGGCAACACCGAATTTTTATTCATGGGCGATGCCGAAAACGCCCAGGAAAAACATCTTCTAGGACACTATCCATCCCTGACCAATACCGACTTTCTTAAAGTTGGTCACCACGGAAGTAAAACGAGCTCGATTTCTGCCCTGCTTCAAACAGTAACAGCTCAATCCGGTATTGTTTCTCTGGCTAAACAGAATCAGTTTGAGCATCCACATAAAGAAGCAGTTCGACGGCTAAGAAAACACATCCCGGATCTTCATTTCACGAGCCTCGAAGGAGCCGTCCAGTTCCATTCGGATGGATATCAAATTTATCCTGGCAGGTAAAACTCACTTTACTCATATTTTTAACCGCTGTTAACAATTCAATAAAAAACTCTTTAGCTTCTTCGTGCAATCTCTATATTAGAGAATGCTAGTTTTCGCACGATTTTACTAACTTTGACTGCTTTTTCATGGCACCATATTCTCAGTCATGGCTTAATGAACGGGGCCAACTCATATTGATGGCTGGCGGCGTTGCCGGCTTGCTCTTTATGATGTATCTGCTGGAGCACCTGCTGAATCCGCTTGGCTACGCCCTCCTGATAGGTATTGTCCTTTATCCTATCCGGAAACAGCCGGTGGCACGTGCATTGCTGTATGCCACCTTCTTTTCGGCGGGTGTCTGGCTTATTTACGATTCCGGACATCTGCTGATTCCCTTTGTACTAGCCTATATTATTGCGTTTATCATTAATCCACTGGTGGAAGCAATCGAGCGGCGCCGTATTCCCCGTGGTGCTATCGCCGGTATTTTTACGGTGGTAAGTCTGAGCCTTATTGGGCTGGGACTGTTTTTTGCCGTTCCCGCCATCGTCGAACAGCTTTCCAAGCTTGGTTCACTGGTCAATCAAACGGCCAACAATACAGAACAGATGATCGAGAGCACGGGAATTTTGGCGCTGTTCGAACATATTGGTTTCGAAGCAGAATCGATCAAAACGCAGCTTACTACTCAGGTTAACCTGTTGATACAACAGCTTTACACCAGCATGACCACCCTGTCATCAACCTATATTTCAGGGCTGGGCAGTATGGTTACCGTGATATTTTTCATCATTTTGATGCCCTTCCTGTGCTTCTTTATGATCCGCGATTACGAAAAAATTGGTGTTTTCGTCCGCTCCCTTATCACGCCCAGCGATGTCTCGACCGACTATACTACCGAAATAAGCCGCATTGTAGGCGCTTACCTGCGCGGACAGTTTATCGTTGTTCTCATCAGCGCCATCAACCTGAGCCTTGGCTTCTACCTTGTAGGCGTCCCCTACGCCCTGGTACTCGGTATTTTTGCGGGATTAACGAACTTCGTCCCCACCTTTGGTCTTTGGGTTAGTGTATCCGTCTGTACACTGGTGGGTGCTTCGCTGGGGCAGCCTTGGTATCAGTTTTTGCCTGGCATCTATATCGTCTTTGCTATCGAGCAAGTGCTGGAATCTGGCTTTATCGTCCCCCGGATTGTGGGGCAACACGTTGGGCTACACCCCTTACTTGTAATGGTGTCTCTGCTACTATTCGGCTTTATGTTTGGCATTTTAGGCTTACTGGTTGCCGTGCCTTCAGCAGCACTGATCTCCGTATTTTATCAGCAATATAAGGAAACACAAAAAATTTCGTTCTTAAGCGGAAGTGAACTCGACTCTTTTATCCAGCAGTTTGATCGCGAATCCAAAAAACAGAAAAAGAAGAAACAGCGCGAGATTGAAAAAGAGTTGGATTCCGACGGCTAAAACTTTTTATTTACATGGTTTTAGAAGCAAAAAAAACACGTCACGCATCTATTTATGAGCAAAAAGGAACGACCGAGCTTCGAAGAGGCTTTAACTAGACTAGAAGAAATTGTTACTGAACTCGAAGATGAGTCTATTTCGCTGGAAAAATCTATAGAGCTATATGAAGAGGGTATTGAACTTTCGAAACATTGCACCGAAACGCTTGAAGAGGCTGAGTTGCGCATCAAGAAAGTGGCGGAACAACATGCTGATGAAAACGAAAATGAATAAATAGTTATGGAATTTGAAGAAGTCACTCCCGGTCCACTACTGGGAAAAATTGATTATCCCGATGATTTAAAGAAACTCGATCCCGAACAGCTTGTAGATGTATGCGATGAGCTACGGGATTACATCATCGACATGGTATCAATCCACGGGGGCCATTTTGGGGCCAGCCTGGGTGTTGTTGAGATGACAGTGGCACTCCACTATGTCTATAACACGCCCAAAGATCGTATCGTATGGGATGTTGGCCACCAAGCATACGGACATAAAATTCTTACTGGCAGACGCGAAAATTTCCATACCAATCGCGAATACGGCGGACTTTCCGGCTTCCCAAAACGTAGCGAAAGCGAATATGATACGTTTGGTGTGGGGCACTCCAGCACTTCTATTTCTGCTGGATTGGGCATGGCTATTGCCCGTGATCTCGACCAGAGTGATAAAAAAATTGTTACCGTTACTGGTGATGGCGCCATGACGGCTGGGCTTGCTTTTGAGGCTTTGAATAATGCTGGTGCTCTGGACTCGGATATTTTAGTGATCCTCAACGACAACAACATGTCGATTGATCCCAACGTAGGCGCCCTCAAAGAATATTTGACCGACATCACGACCAGCAAAACGTTCAATAAGCTGCGAGATGAAATTTACGATATGCTTGGGCATTTCAAGTCAGCCGGGGATAAGATGCGCAAGGTCGCATCTAAGTTGGAAAAGGCAGTAACCACCGCGATTACGCCCGGCGGACTTTTCCAGGCACTTGGCTTTAAGTACTACGGTCCTGTTGACGGACACAATGTTGAAACTATGCGGCGGTACCTCGAGGATCTGAAAGATATTCCCGGGCCGAAACTACTACATGCCGTAACGGTTAAAGGCAAAGGATTTGCTCCGGCCGAGCGCGAGCAAACCAAGTGGCATGCCCAGAGCAGTCCGTTCGATAAAATTACTGGTAAACAACTGGATCCGGATACCGAACCCAAGCCTCCAAAATACCAGCACGTATTTGGGGAGGCTGTCGTTGAACTGGCCGATGAGGACGAGCGCATCGTGGGCATCACCCCTGCTATGCCAAGTGGTTCAAGCCTCTGGCCCCTGATGGAAAAATATCCTGACCGTGCCTTTGACGTGGGTATTGCCGAGCAGCATTCGATCACTTTTGCAGCAGGACTGGCAGCTGAAGGCAAGAAAGCATTTGCCGCTATCTATTCTACCTTTTTGCAACGTGCCTACGACCAGGTAATTCATGATGTATGTATTCAAAAACTACCGGTTGTATTCTGCATCGACCGTGCCGGCCTTGTGGGCGCTGACGGTCCTACACATCACGGACTTTATGATATTTCGTACCTGCGCAACGTCCCGAACATCATTGTTTCTTCACCGATGAATGAAGAGGAGCTACGCGATATGATGTACAGTGCCTCCAAACATGAAGAATGTGCATGGGCTATTCGCTATCCACGGGGACGTGCTACCGGCATGGATATCCCGGAAGGATTTAAGTCCATGGAAATTGGTAAAGGTGAATGCCTACGCGAAGGCGACGAAATTGCCATCCTCAGCTTTGGTCCTTTCGGCAACTACGTGATGGAAGCCGCTGATGATCTGGAAGAAGAGGGCATCAACGTGGGTCATTACAACATGCGCTTTGCCAAGCCGCTTGATACAGACCTCATCGACAAAGTTTGCCATACATACGATCGCATCATCACTATCGAGGATGGCACCAAGCTCGGCGGATTTGGTAGTGCTGTAGCCGAATACCTGGCTGACAAGCCACATCACATCCCCACAACCATTATGGGCGTTCCCGACCGTATTGTTGAACACGGGACCCAAGAGGAATTACACGAAGAGGTAGGGCTTGATCCAGAAGGAATCAAGGAAACAGTAAGAGAAGTGCTGAAAGCAGAATCGCTGAAGGCCTGAAAAAGAGTCGTTAAAACTTAACCCTCAAGGTTTCTCTAATCCTTGAGGGTTTTTTGTTTTAATAATTGTTATAATTTCTGCGGTCTTTTCTGGCTGGCGTTGTTACAGGCCACATAAAGCCTTAACTACCCGTGGAAATCTCTACAGCCACAAATGGTATCAACGGGAGTTGATCTACGCGCCGCAGTCGAAACAGATCGAAATAAAACAGGTTGCGACGGTCATAGACATTAATGGCACCAGCCTTGAGTGTCATATTAGCCAGATCAAATTGAAACTTACGCTTCATGCTTACATCCAGGCGGTGATAAACCGGCATACGCCCCGTGTATGGCTTGTCGAAAAGCAGACGAGGCTCTCCGTAGTCGCGCCGCGGATCCTGCAAGTTGCGCAATGGAATCAGGCTGTCAAAACCAAAAGGCCGCGTATAGGGCATCCCCGAACCAAACTGCCAACGTATGTTCAGATCTGCGAAACCGAGATCCGAGTTGAACAGGGCGCTGATGCTGTGGCGCTGATCGTGAGCGGGATGATAGGTCTGTGAGCTACTACTGAAATACTGCTGCGAGGTGGTGTACTGGGTCCAGCTAAATCCGTAGCCGATATAAGCGTAAATGGATCCTCTTTTAAGCTCACCGCGTACGTCAAACCCCCAGGTTTTTCCGGTTGCTGGTGTCATTTCGGTGGTGAAACGCGCATAGGTACTCCAGATTGGCACTGCCAGGTTTTTCATCCACTTATGGTAGCCTTCGAGGGTAAGCCCAAAATCACCAAACTGCTGCCGCCATCCTAAAATAGTATGAATAGAACGGGGTCGTCCCTCTTCGAGTGGCGTCGGCAGCCAAGCACGAAACGCCGATCCAAGATCACGTTCGTCTGTAATTCCAACCACTGTTTGTCTATACAGGCCTGCTGCAAAATTCAGCTTTTGATCTTCACTACCAAAGGGCATCCATGTACCCCGGATGCGAGGCTCAATGTTAAATCCATAGTCAAAAGACCCTCCTACTGAAACACCCGGTTTTACACTGAGGTTTTCTGCAAGGTTCAGATCCATGCTCAGGTAACCGGTAAAGCCGACCAAAAACTCGTTGCCGGTTCGGATACCCTCAAACTGCTCATTCAGGGAATAATTCGGCTTGTCAACGCGTGCTTCAAAACCACCGCTGATCTCATGTCCGCCCTTTAGGGGAGTGGCCAAGTCGAGGCCCGTTGTAATGTTTAAAATACTGGCTTCACGAGCGGGATCGCCGCTTATCCCCACCGAATTGTGGGAATAAGTCGAATTCAGGGTAATATCAAGCAGCGACAGAGAGCCGGAGGAAAGCACGACACAACGGCCGCCCAGCCCATAATTTGACCATTTGAACACCTCATTACGTTCGGCGTCGATGAGTCCCCGGTCGTACGTATGCATACCGGTTACCGAACACCTACTCTGATCGGTCGCATTCTGTATCTTAAAAAACTGATCGCCAAATCGGATGGGCTGTTCCTGGCCCAGCACCAATGGTGCCGTTCGTTCAATTTGAGAAAAGCGGCCCGAGACCAAGAATGAACCACCCTCACCTCCCAGTGGACCTTCTACCTGTACGCCACCCAGAAAAGGACCCACCGATACCGACCCTTCATAGTTTTGATGGTTCCCGCCGCGCATCGTCACATCAATAACTGAGGACATCCGCCCACTGTACTTGGCGGGGAAACCGCCGGCATACACATCTGCATTGGAAATTAAATCCTGCGGAAAGGCTGAGTAAAAACCTGCAATATGAAAAGGACGATACACCTGCATCTTGTCCATCATCACCAAGTTCTGATCGGGAGAACCACCACGGATAAAAAGCTGCCCTCCACGATCCCCTACCGAAACCACACCGGGAAGGGTCTGCAGATAGTTGGACAGGTCGCCACTAACCGAAGGCGTTGACACCCGTGATAAATCTTGTGGTGTTACTTTCTGGCGGCCGGCTTCAAGCGTCGTTGCTCCGCCGGTATTGCCGGTCACCACAACACCTTCCATCTGCTGCTCTTGGTGCTTTAGGCCTACCGTATATGTGACCGTATTAAGTCTGTTATCTTTGGTGAGGTTCAATGTATCGGTCTGTGTTTGGTATCCGACAAAACTAATACGAATGGTATATGGGCCGGGCTCAAGATCTGTAATTGCATAATACCCCTTGGAACTTGTTACAGCACCACGCCGTTTATCATCATCCTCCATTGACTTCAGCAGGACATTAGCCCCTGACAACGGCTGGGAATTCTCTGAATCCGTCACAAAACCGCGCAATGTTATATCTTGTGGCTGTGCAGCAGTCAACGAAGGCATAAAAAGTGCCAACAACATCCAGAGTAAAAAACAGGCTTTTGCAACAAGGCTCTGACGTGTATTCTGCATACTTATTCTTTTGTTTATGAAGAATAACAAGGTTCTGGTGAGTTAGTCTCAATAGTGAGCGTATCGGTCAAAATGCCGCCTAACAGGCCCACTCCTCCCTCGATATTTGACGCAACATGGGGCAGGGCTGCAGCTTCCTCATCAATAGTAAGAAAATCGGGCCACTGCGGAGAACCCGCCGCCACAATAACTTCGCTCCGAACAACCGTAAATGTTTTACCTCTGGGATACCCCTCACCAATTGTACTCAAATCTTTTTCGGGATGATAACCAGCTTTAATCAAATTTTCTTCTAGATGTACTGTATCCTGCAGGTGCGAAAATGAATCTGTATTAATGAAGGGTTCAATTGGACAACCACCCAACCCTCCACAATTCTGGCAGGTGTGATATAACGTTTTTACGGCAATTAAACGACCAATATCACGTACTTCTACGTATCCTCCGGGCCTAAATAAATTTGGTTCGGGAAAGCGGCTAGGAATGGTAACCTCGGCACTGCTGCTGGCCCCGTGTCCCTGAATCTGGAACTCATATGACTGATTAGGCGAAATATCCATCGTAGTATAATAGTTATGAGCACGGCCCGACTGGTAGTAACTAAACAGCGAATCTTGCAGTGTTTCGGTTTGCCCCGTTTCAACATTGGTTAATGTTACTTCGGCATCCAGCTGCGTTGGAGTGTCGGTTGCCATACTATCCCGAAGATATTCGAGCCGTACAAACTGCGTATCAGCCGATGCATTGAGATAACCGAAAACAGAAAAAGTCCGGTTATTTTGCTCGATGGGAACAAATGCCGGCTCACAGCTGCTAAACAGTAAGACTACTGCCGTGGCCAGCACCAAGGTATAAATATGATTGCGGAATATCGTTAAAGATAACAGCATGCTACAATCCTGGTTCCCAAATACTCTTCTTTTTATTCGATGTGGGCGACTGTGCTTATGGACTGATATTCAATCAAATATAAGCAGCTTCCAAATGCAAGTAGCGTATGTCTCCAACCCGCATCCCCAGGTACAAAGAGTGATATACTGGTATAAAAAGCCATTATCTGTGACAAAAGGAATTATTTTGTTACAGCTTATTACGTTCTAGCTCACAAGAAACCAAATCACGGCTACACGATATACAATGTGTACATATATTCTTATCAAGATGAAGAGTATCACTCATAAACTGACCAGTAATTCAGTCCTATTTTTGCCTATTAAAGATCAAATACCGTAGTACCCTTTTACTACAACTCATCCCTGCGAACCGTTACCTCGGAACAGGTACTGAGCATATTTAAAGTATCGCTGACAATGCCGCCAAGATAGCCAACCCCATTATTGATATTGGTTGCCACCTCAGGCAGGGCAACTTCTTCAGGGTTGAGGTCAAGGTAATTCGGCCATCCAGCGTTACCTCCCGCTACTCCAACATCATACTTCGTTATATAATATTTTATCACGTTAGGATTAGAATCCATGGCCGGATAATTAGTAGCAATAGCCTTTTTTTCTTTCAGTAAGTTTACCTTGGCTTTCACACTACCATCATTCATCTGCAAGGTGTCCCTCAGGTGCGAATATGTATAGCGTATGGGTTTTTTACACCCGCAGCCCGTTTTTCCCGAGCAAGTATAAAAAATAGTCTTTACACTTATTAGCCGATTGATATCGTGCATCTTTACAGAAGTACGGTTTTCATCATTGGCTAACACAGTAGGCTCAGGAAATAAGTCGGGGACCTCCACTTCCACACTACTGGCACCTTCTTTTCCATTAATCTCCAGACGATACTTTTGGTTTGGATGGATATCCATCGTCGTATAAAAGTTGTGCGCCCTTCCTTGCTGGTAGTACTCGAAGATCGAATCTTGCATTGCAACTGTCTGGCCGGTTGAGATATTGCTGAGAGTAACTTCGGCATCCAGCTCCAACGGCGAATCGGTTGCCCTACCGTCGCGCAGTTTTTCTATACGCACAAACTGGGTATCGGCTGAGGCATTCAAGTATCCGAATACAGAAAAATAGCGGTCGTTATGTTGAATGGGATTAAACGCGGGATCGCAGCCAGTGAATAAAACGGCCATGCAAATTATCGCCAGTAACATTTGAATACGCAGGCGAAAAACTGTTGTTCCTGAATGCATATGGAATGTCATTTTTTTCACTTCGAAAAAATGAAGATCCTACCGAAGATATGCTGTTACAATAAATTTGTTATCAGACGCGTATTTATGTGATCAAATGAAACTACTCGGGGCAGGATGCATGTCATATTTTTCCAGTGGTGGGCATCACAGATTAGACGTGGAATAATTATCCCGCACCAGTAACTCTAATCTTGTTCGGGGCATTTTCTGCAGGGAAAATCAGATTGCGTGCCAATGGTTAATGTATCGCTTATTATTCCACCCAGAAATCCTGTTCCACCCTCAACATTGGTGGCTACATCCGGCAGGCCCGCTGCTTCTTGATCAAGCGCAATAAAATCGGGCCACTGGTCTGTACCCGCTGCAATCATCATCCTGTAATTTGTGATTGTAAATTCCCTGTTTGGCGGATATTCCATTTCGATTTCCTGACGATCTTCCAGGCTATCAATAGGTACCCGAATTATTCCATTGTCAAAGGACGTAGTATCAGCGAGAGAATAAAAATCCATCTCCCGAATATAAGGCTTTGCCGGACAGGGCGGTGGATCCGTTGCCGGTGACCCACAGATACAATTCACACAAGAATTATAGATGATTTTGGCACCCACGAGCCGTTCAATGCCGCGAACTACCACAAAGGGATCTTCATCGGGCGGATCGAGCAGCTGAGGCTCTGGAAACACATCCGGAATTTCTACATCCACACTGCTGGTACCCGCCGGTCCCTTGACCACCAGTTTATACGAACCGTTGGGGACAATCTCCATCGTAGTATAATAATTGTGAGCCCGACCCTGGGGATATTCAAACAGCGAATCCTGCATGGTGACCGTTTGCCCGGTGGATGTATTGGTGAGCGTTACCGTAGCATCAAGCTTGGTTAGTGTACCCGTAGCCAGGCTGTCGCGAAGCTTTTCGATGCGCACAAACTGAGTGTCGGCCGAGGCATTCAGATATCCGAATACAGAATAGTGACGATCGTTTTCGTGGATTGGATCGAAGGAAGGCTCACAACCTATATATAGTAACGAAATGCAACTTATTAGTAACAGGGTTCCAACGTTGTGATTTGCTTGCACCATGCCAATAAAGCTATTCAATCTCCAGGCATTTACATTCTGACTGAAGAATTGAGTTAAAACTAAGGTTTGATCCTTCCTATCGTAAATCAAGTGCAAGATTCGACAAAAAGCAAATATTAAGATCTGAAAGGAGTACAGATTTTTTAAAACTATTTTGTGTACTATGCCGTCTTACCTATGTACGGCAAGTAACATGCTGTTGCCAAACAGTAGTTGGTAAACTCCCGGAGTATTTTAATGAATGATGCAAAACTCATAGAAAACTTTCGCAATGGCGACATGGAGGCGTTCAACCGCCTGGTAAAGCGATGGCAGCAGCGCATTCATCGCTTCGCTTATCGCTACTTTGCCAGCCATGATGAGGCTTCTGAAATCACCCAAAAAACCTTTATCAAAGCATATAAAAAACTGAATACCCTGGAGAATACGGATAAGTTTTCTGCCTGGATCTACCGTATTGCCAACAACCTTTGCCTAGATGAAACGAAATGCGCCAGCCGACGCCGGTCGGCATCCATGGAGGCACTGCCCAAGCATCCGGTGGCCGAAAACCTATCCTCGAATCCCGATCAGCTAGTCCAGCAAGAGGATCTGGAATCCATTTTGCAGCTGGCGCTTCGGCAGATTCCTGCCGAACAACGCATCGTGGTGATAATGAAGGAATACGAAGGGCTCAAATTCCGCGAGATTGCCGAGGTGCTGGGAGAGCCCGAAAATACGGTTAAATCACGGCTTTATTACGGACTGAAGAAATTACGAACTCTTTTTGAACAATGGAATATCGAACTGGAGGCTTTACGTTATGAATGATCAACTAGCCCGCTCGCTCTTTATGGATTATCTCTATGATGAGATCAGTGATGAGGAGCGCTCAAAACTGGAAACTTATCTCGAAAATCATCCCAAACTGCGAAAGGAACTGCAAGAGCTACAAGAAACACGCTCATTGCTGCAACGGATGCCCGAACTCAATCCCGACCAACAGCTTTTGATGGTAGAACCAAATGATCGCACCTTCGGGCGATGGTGGCAGCAGGCCAAACAACTGGCACCAGATTCATTTTTTGGTAAAAGTGTGCTGGCAGCCGCTGCGATAATTATCCTGCTGCTGATAACAGGATCCGTGGCCCAACTACATGTCGAAACTACAGGCAAAGGCATTGCCATCAGCATGGGATACACCCCTACTGTAAACACTGGCCTATCCAATCAAGAAGCTGAAGCTTTGGTCCAAAAACTTCGCGAAGAAAATGCAGCAACACTATCAAAATATACCGAGTCTATCCACAGGCAAAACAGAGAGCAGCTGAAAAAAATGGTCACTTACTTCCAGGAGCAGCGTATCAATGACCTTCAGCTGGTTGATCAGACGCTCGACGAGCTCCAACAAAATACCAACTATCGCCTGCGACAAACCAACGAATACCTGGGACAGGTGTTACAAACCGTGAGTACAGGAGATTAAAACTAATGTAAAAAGGAGATACAGCCATGAAATACATCCAAAAACTCACCCTCTCGATTGTATCGCTTACGTTAATATTTGGGCTGCAATCGATACTTGCTCAGGATATTGATACCAATCGCATGAATCGCGATATCAATATTATGAAGAACATTTTGCAGGAGATGTTTAAAACCCAAATGAAAGGAAGCCATGACAACATACGCGTCCATTCTATAGGAGAATTCCACTTTGGACAAAATGATATCCGCGGTACGTATCTGCCGGGATACGGTATCATTTTAAATATTTCTACGGGCCGCCGACCGTTTATCTTGTTTCAAGATGATAAAAACAGCTTCTCCTATAGCTTTCAATACGGAGATGATAGCAAAGGCGTAAAAGTCACAGAAGAATCGATCTCAAATAGAATTATCGAATTTTTGAAGGATTATGGCTCAACGATTGGTCAACTTTCGGACGATGACAAGATCATGGTTATATACGATTCCCGTACAGACAGAGGCCCCCGAATTGATTTTTTCCGGTCATCGGATGACAAAGAAAAAGCCCCGGACGAACAACTACCAACGATTTCTGTAATAGCTACAAAAAGTGATCTCCAGGCTTATCGAGCCGGAAATTTGAATGAAGAGCAGTTTCGCAACAGGCTGGACATCAACACCACGACGGAGACTAGCCAAAAACAAATGGACATGAAGGTGATGGCCAATATTTTTAAAACGGCTTTTGAAGAGTCCGACGAAAAATCATTCCGCGTAACGGGATCGGTCGATTACCTCAAGCTGGATAACTTTGGCGCTTTCTTTTCGTTTGATGCGCGTTATTCCAGCAACTCATTTGCAGTTATTGACAAAATACGGGCTATCAATGTTTTCAATGATGCTGGCAAGGATAGCAAGTCACAACGTGTTGACGTTCGCAGTTTAAGCGATTCTGCAAAAGCGGTGGAGTTCTCAAAAAGACAAGGACAAACCAAAGAAGAAGTCCTCAAGGCATATGACCAATTTATTAGCGATCTGAAAGAGTATCTAGTAGATTACGGACGCACACTTCGCTCTATACAGTCCAACCATCACATTATGGTCTCCGTCAACATCAACACCCGATACAAAGAGATTCCAGAACACCTCGACCTTCAGGTCCAGAAATCGACGCTGGCTGCAATCGACAAAGGATCCATGGGTCGCGAGCAGGCCATTGACAAAATTCAGGTTCGTGAATATTAGAACAGTTTACAATGATCAATAGCCAGTTCAACAAAACCGAGTAACGTTAAAGAATGCCTATTTTGATGTGGTACACTCACAAGTGTATTACACCTCATCTTTTTAACAAAATACCTGAAGTCCACTTTGAGATAGGCTACACTTTTTCAGTCGAAACGGCTTTAAATTCTGCTTGCTCTCGTAGAGCTGACTCCAATCGCTTATCGTACTCCTCGGCTGAGATTGCGATACAGCCGAACTGCGCCAGGTGCTCGGTCCAGAATTGGGTATCCCAGAGCTCAAATCCACCCTGCTGCAACGCTTGATGCGTCCAGTACAGCGCCACTTTCGAAGCTTCCTTGGCCCAGCCAAACATCGATTCCCCAAAAAAGGCCGCCCCCAGCGATACGCCATACTGACCACCCACCAGCTCCCATTGTTGATCATAAACACTTACCGAGTGGGCATGACCGCGCTCATGAAGCTGGCAAAAGGAGTTTATAATTTCCTCAGATATCCACGTGGAGTTACGACTGGCACAGGCTTCCATCACGTCCTGGAAGGCATAATCAAACTTGATATTGTAGTGATGGTTGCGCACGATGCGCTGTACATTGGACGACACGTGGAACTTGTCCAACGGAATAATACCGCGCTGCCGCGAGGTGTACCACTTGGCTTCGGGATCTTCCCGTGAATCAGCCATCGGAAAAATCCCGTTGGCGTATCCATTAAGCAGTTCTTGGGGACTGATCATCGAGATCTATTTTGATCAAATAAGAAGTTTTAAGAGTATAATAGGTTGCGCAGCAAAGCTACGCAACCAGATAAAAATACTACTATCTATGGATGATCCATACAGCTTTTACAAAACTACAGCCCGCAATCGAGCAGACCTCTGCCACTTCCGATCGGCGATCCCGGAGGCGGCGACAGTGCCGGCGTTGGCATAAACATTTCGCCCTTGTCTTTAAACTGCTGCAACGTTCGATAGCCATATAACAACGAAGCTTTGCGCTGTTGGCCTCCCGGACCGTTTTCAGCCTGGTTTCGCATCCACTCGCGAAGCTCTTCCAGCTTAAAGTTCGTAACCGCGCGTACCTGTGAGGAGGCTCCTTCATCTGCCGCCAAGTTCATCATCTGAAATAGTACGACATGATTGATCGTATTTTGCACAGCCCCTTCATAACCTGTTTCAACCGGCTGTTGCCACGTATTTTTGATTACTTTGTCCAGCATATCGCCCAATCCAAGGTTCGCCGAATCGCGGGCTTCCGCCGCAACAAGACGCGCTGCACGATTTGAGTTGAACAATAATTTTGATGACATGGCCGCCGCAGTTTCTGCTGCGCCCAGTGGATCAAAGGTCGGGTTGGTGTGACTATTAAAGAGTTCACGCGAATCATAGTATCCCAACGGACGTGGAGGAATGATATCCATAATCTTGTCCGGCATTTCCAGTGCATCTGCACTCAGTGTTTGCAGCATGGCATCCAGTGCCGCGCGCTGCGTTGAGTCGGCCACAGGCTTCGGTCCCGGCAAGGGGCCGCCTCGCAGGTTATAAGTATAATGCTGACCGCCAATCAGCTTGGCCGTACCATCAATCTGGTAGCGGTGATAAAGATATATGGGCACCAACGCATCCTCGAGCTTGGCCATGGGTTCACCCTTCGGGATATTAGACTCGGAAAAATTCTGCAGGGCGATCTCACGGACATCCATAATATGATGAAGCTGCTCTACAGCATCTTCACCGTTATCCCATAGGTGGGCTTTCGGATGAGCACCTCCGGCAGGACGCGCATCATAATCCGAGATAAATCGCAGGCTGTCTTCAATCACATTTTTGATGATACTGTTCAAGGCTCCCTCTTCACTCGGCAACCCCGTCAGATCCTTATAGCCGTAGGTAATCGCTACTTTGTCCCACTCACCAATGCCAGTGTCATAGGCATCAGATAAATCAAGGGTGCTGTCCTGGGTGATATTCACTTTTGGGGCTGGGTAATCCATCACCGAAGCACGGTTGTTGGTACTGGCCGCAAAGTTGTGTGCCAGGCCCAGCGTGTGTCCCACTTCGTGGGCGGCAAGCTGACGAATGCGTGCCAGCGCCATCTGTAGCATGGGATTATTCTCGTCGTAATTCGCTCCATCAGTGTAGGGGGAAAGCAATCCTTCGGCAATCAGGTAATCCTGTCGGACGCGCAACGACCCCAACAGCACATGTCCCTTGATAATCTCTCCCGTCCGTGGATCCACCACCGAGGTGCCGTACGACCAGCCGCGCGTTGAGCGGTGCACCCAGTTGATCATATTGTATCGCACGTCCATTGGGTGCGCGCTGTCGGGCAGCACTTTCACCTTAAAAGCATTTTTGTATCCCGCCGCCTCAAAGGCCTGATTCCACCACCGAGCGCCATCCAGCAGTGCGCTGCGCACTGGCTCGGGCGTCCCGGGATCAAGGTAATATACAATGGGCTCGACGGCTTCGCTCATCTCCGCATCGGGATTTTTCTTCTTAAGCCGGTGTTTGGTGATAAATCGCTTGGTGATCGACTGCCCAACAGGGGTACTGTAATCCTGATAGCTGATGCCGAAATACCCGGCCCGCGGATCAAACTGACGCGGCTCGAAATTGTCATCCGGAAGCTCTACCAATGAATGGTGCTGGCGCACCGTTATGGCATCATCAGTAGGCGTCACCGAGCGCACCTGCCCGCCGGGATTACTGCCTGTAAATGTAAGTGTAGCTTCGAACTCGGTATTTTTCGGAAAGTTCATCGTCGCCTTGGGATAAATAGCTGATCGGCTATCCTCGACGCTATAACTCCCCTCATCTTCGCGTTTCAGTGTTTCGGTCACGCCGTGGGCATCCCGCAACAAAAAGTCTGTCATATCCACCAGCACCTTACCATCCTCTTGGGCAGCGACCTTAAATCCCCACAAGACCGAATTGGCAAAAGCATCGCTCACCGACTGCTGCTCCTTGGGATTATCGGTAATAGCCCGGTAAGAGTAGTTGGGCTGTACCATCAGGATTTTGGGACCGCGCCGCTCGAAATAGACGATACGGTCATCGCCCAACTGGTTGCGATCCAAGCCGATATCATTGGATCCGACTCCGGCTGTTAGCGAATTCACGTATAAAAACTCCGTTTCAAACTTGTCAATCTCCAGCCAGATCTTACCGTTGGCTTCATTCCAGTAGTAGGTAAAATAGCCCTCCTGCTCAGTCATCCCCTGAGTTTTCTCGCTGATGGTGGGAATATCCTGGGCGGTAGTTATAGAAACTGCAAAAAAGAATACACAAAGGAGAAGTGCCGGTCGCTTCATGGTAGTACTATTTGGATCGGAGTTTAACGTAGATAAGTAAGTAACTACTTTTGCGGAAAAATTAAAACTGGGAAACAAGTTTTAACGCCACCGAAATGTAAAAAGCCTTGCAGGTTTTCGAATCCTGCAAGGGGTAATAAATACTTTAGTATCAATAGAAATCCCCGACACTTCGGAAATGCCAGGGATCTGAAAAATTAAAACCTGACGGATTTAAAGCCTATAAAAAACTAATGTAGTTTTATTCTTCTTCGCCTTCCTCATCGGCGTACATTTCCGCCAGATCGTTGATCATCTCCTCATTGATGCCAGCCGTAACAAATCCGCCATCATGGTAAAGATTCTGCATCGTTACTTTTCGCGTCAGATCGGAGAAGAGCGTCACGCAGTAGTCGGCGCACTCATCGGCAGTGGGATTGCCCAACGGCGCCAGCTTATCAGCAAAAGTATACATGCCGTCGAACCCTTTGATGCCGCTACCAGCCGAAGTTTTGGTCGGCGCCTGCGATACGGTATTTACGCGGATACCGCGATCGGCCAGGCGACTGCCGTAGTTGCGGGCAATACTTTCGAGCAGCGCTTTGGCGTCATTCATATCGCTGTACTTCGAGAAAATTCGCTGAGCCCCAATGTAAGAGAGCGCCAAAATGCTAGCCCCGTCATTCAGGATCTCTTTCTCATCGGCATAGCGGATAATCTTATGCAGCGACACTGCTGAAATATCCAGCGTTTGCTGCAGCCATTGGTAGTTCAACTCTTCATAGCCCTTATTTTTACGCACATTCGGCGACATCCCGATAGCATGAAGCATAAAATCAATCTTGCCATACTCATCCTTCACCTTTTCCATCAGTTCTTCAACCTCCTCTTCGTCGGATACATCGCACGGATAAATTGACGAACCTGTTTCTTCAGCTAATTCATCAAGATCGCCGAACCGCAAAGCTACCGGGGCATTAGAAAGAGCAAATTCTGCGCCTTCTCGTTTACAAGCCAGTGCTATACGCCATGCAATACTTCGCTCGTCAAGGGCGCCAAAAATGATCCCCTTCTTGCCCTCGAGCAATCCATATCCTTGTTGATCAGCCATAAATAATACTGTTTAATTTTCTTTGGAATTAAATTCGTTGCTGCCTGAAAATAACAAAACAAAATAAAAAAACTGCCATCACAAGGAGATCCGCATAATTCCTTAGAATGACAACTGTTAAACTATACAAATAAGCTATTAATTCTGACTGTACACTCGTCGATACGACCGTCTTGTCCAGATATTATAACCTCGACCCAGCGATTTTGGCGGCGCAGACTCCCATTACAAAAGTAATTGCAGCAATAGCCCACACTATGTGCAGCATGCCTGAAACCTGATTTATTAATAATCGCTTATAAAGCTATTGGACAGGACGTCGCGATGTAATTGTCCCGGTTTCGTCTGATATTACAACCTCAACCCGACGATTTTGCTGGCGGCCGGCTTCGCTAGAATTATCCGCAATAGCATAATCCTCTCCATATCCTCGCGTGATGATACGGTCCGGCTTAATCCCACTATTTATCAGGGCTTGTTTTACTGCTGAGGCCCGCTGCTCCGACAATCTCTGATTAACACTTCGCGCGCCAAGATTATCGGTAAACCCCTCGATCAACACGTTTCGGTCGCGATATTCCAACAGGAAGCGAATTAGTTTCGCCAAATTATCTACCGCCCCAATTTTAATATCTGACTTCCCGCTGTCGAACAGCACATTTCTCAGACTGACCACCAACCCACGTTCCGTTTTTTCTGCTTCGATATCGGCTAACTGCCGAGAAAGCATTTCGGTTCGTCGGCGTGCTTCATCAGCTTCCATGCGGGCTTCTACAGCTTGTTTCTTGGCTAGCTGTGCTTCAGCCTGCTGCACTTGGCCCAACACCAGCTGGTACTCTTTTTCAACCTCTGCCAGTTCATCCTGCCTTTTATTTAACGTGGCCATTTCCTCAGCAATCACGAGCTTCTGCTCTGCTATAAAGGCGTGATGATTAATCAAAAGTTTGCTGGCACCGTTTTTTTTGAGGTTACCAATAATCTTAAACTGTTTCTCGGCCTCTTTTAATAGATTAGGCGCATGCATCATCACTGCAGGATCATTCTTAACCCGCTCATAATCCTTTTTGGCCTCATCTACCAGCGCATAGTTTGCGCACCCTGCAACAATCACGATAACAACTGCTAATAAAATTGGTATTGATAAAGTAGTTTTTCTCATAATTTCCTCGCTACTGATCTTGCCTGTACTGATTTAGTTGTTCTTTGAGTGATGCAATACTGGCTTTAAGTTCACTTAACGAGTCATCCGCCTTTCGGGCAAGGGTCTTAACTTCTGCCAGCTCGGCAGCTACTATTGCTTCATCGGCCTTCAGCATCGCTTTTTTATGTTTCCTACGTTCTACAAGTTGTCGGGCTTCTTCTAGTCTACTCTGAGCCGCCTGGAATGCTGCACTTGCATAATCCATGGCCTCCACTTGCTCAATTTGCTGCATCCTGATTTCGGCATCGGTAATTTTTTGAGCCGATTTTCTACTATTTGCACAAGATGTGAGCAGGATGAGTGTTGCTACAAAAAGTATTTGGACGGTACTTTCTCGATGTTTGGTAAAAAATATTCCCATTTTCCCTCCTATTATGGTTTAAATGAAACACACTGTGTATTAGAAATGATAGTAACTTTAATCTTATTCCGTGAGTTAAGTTCCCATATCCATTATATATATTGTGGATAATTCTGTTGATAACGCAGAAAATTGTCCTTATTTTGCGAAACTTTGTTCCGGTACTGTATCGGGGATGCATAAAAGGTTTTTAACGATTTATAGACACAACTAACTCATGTTTCAGGATCTCTCATCAAAATTAGACAGCGCCTTTCAGAAGCTGAAAGGGGAAGCTAAGATTACTGACGTCAACATTGCGGAGACGGTGAGAGAAATACGTCGCGCTCTGCTCGATGCCGATGTGAACTACGACGTTGCAAAAGAGTTCACGAACAAGGTAAAAGATCGGGCGATGGGCGAAGACGTATTAACGGCCGTCAATCCCGGTCAGCAGTTCACCAAAATTGTACATGATGAACTGACTGATATACTGGGTCAGGAGCGGGTGGATATTTCAGTTGCACACACGCCTCCCACAGTAATTCTGATCGCTGGCCTGCAAGGGTCTGGTAAAACAACGTTCAGCGCTAAGCTGGCACGCTATCTGAAACAGGAGAACAATCGTAGCCCCATTTTAGCAGCAGCCGACGTCTATCGTCCGGCAGCTATCGATCAGCTGAAAACACTTGCTGATCAAATCGACGTCCCAGTCTATTCTATTGATCAGAAAGATGCAGTCCGTGCTGCCAAGGAAGCGGTCTCAATGGCCAAAAGCCTGGCACTCGACACCGTAATTATCGACACGGCCGGACGCATGCACGTGGACGAGAAGATGATGAACGAAGTGGCTGAAATAAAAGAAGCAGTTGAGCCACATGAGACACTTTTCGTTGTCGATTCCATGACCGGACAAGATGCTGTGAATACAGCAAAAGAATTTAACAAGACCATCAATTATGATGGTGTAGTACTAACCAAGCTTGACGGTGATACCCGCGGCGGGGCGGCCCTTTCAATTAAGAAGGTGGTCCAAAAACCGATCAAGTTTGTGAGCACCGGCGAAAAGCTGGACGCTCTTGCACCCTTCTATCCCGAACGGATGTCACAGCGCATCCTTGGCATGGGTGATGTGGTGTCGCTCGTCGAAAAAGCCCAGAAAGAATTTGACGAAGAAGAAGCCCAGAAGCTACAAAAGAAAATAAAGTCCGACAGTTTTGATCTCGAAGACTTTTACGAGCAGCTTCAACAGGTGAAAAGTATGGGCAACATCTCGGATCTGGTTGGCATGATTCCGGGAGCCAGCAAAGCGATGCAAGATGCTGAAATTGACGAAGATTCCTTCAAGCCCATCGAAGCGATCATATGCTCGATGACTCCGGAAGAGAAACACAATCCGGATATTTTAAATGCGACTCGGAAACGGCGTATTGCCAAAGGATCCGGGACGCGCGTCTCCGATATCAATGATCTGCTGAAACAGTTTGAGCAGATGAAGAAGATGATGAAATCATTCTCGGGCATGGGTAAAATGAAACAGATGATGCAAGGCATGAAGGGTATGAAAGGAAATTTACCATTTGGAAACTAGATCTTACTAGCGAGCTGTTTAGCCCAGCTCAACAGAAGCAAGTAATATTGCGCAAGATTCCGACAACATCCTCTATCAGAAATCAACGCAAATTTTAAAGGAAACAACGAGGAAATAATCCATTGTTAAGAATTAGATTACAACGTAGAGGTCGAAAAAAGCGACCGATTCATCACATTGTTGTGGCGGATAACCGCAAACCACGTGATGGTCGTATTATCGAAGATATTGGTCGTTTTGACAACGTAACACCTAAGAATCAGCTTGATCTGGACAGAGAACGTGCGCTTCATTGGTTGAAACAAGGCGCTCAGCCTTCGGATACCGTGCGCTCGATCTTCAAGAAACAGGGCATTATGTATGAAATGCACCTGAATCGCTTGGATAAGTCGGAAGAAGAGATTGAAGAAGCACTGACTGAATGGCGTGAGCGACGTGAGGAAAAAGGTGAAGATGTAACCACCCGCAAAGAGCGTCAGCAGGCACTACTTGAAGCTGAACAGAAAGAATATGAAAAGCAGCTTCAGAAGAAAGCCGAAGAAGCAGCCAAAGAAAAAGCTAAACAAGAAGCACTTGCTTCCGAAGAGGACGAAGAATCCGACGAAGAGGAAGCCAAAGCTGAGGCTGAAACCGTAGAAGCTGACGAGGAAACTCAAGAAGCTGAAGCAGATGAGCAGGAAGCCGAAGAAACTGCTGAAGCTGAAACGGCAGACACTGAAGACGAAGCGGAAGCAGAGGAAGAAGCTGCTGCTGAAGCTGAGGAAGAATCCGACCAAGAAGATGACGATGCTGAAGAAGTAGAAACCCCGGAAGAAGAAACCGAAGAGGTTGAAGCTTCTGATGATGAAGAGGAAGAAGACACGCAAGAAGCTGATGAGGAATCTGAAGCTAAAACGTCTAGCGATATGCTGGCCAAAGAAGCCATTGAGCATATCGAAAATACGCCTCTGGAAGAGCTGGAAGGCTTTGTCACCGACGATGAAGATCGTGTGACTGTTCAGCGAGCGTTGGACGAGAAGAAAGAGAATAGTTAATAATCCAAGAGGGTTTCTAAACTTTTGAAGTTTAGTAACCCTGGATGAGCCAATGCTGGAATCAATTGAAAACCAGTATCAACAGATCGGGTACATTGCCCGATCGCACGGCGTACAGGGTGATGTATTGATCATCCCCGAGTTCTACGCGCCGACACTTTTTGATGCTCTTGATCTGGTGCGTATTGAAAACACCAGAGGGGATCTGATCCCTGCCCGGGTTGAGTCGGTTCGGGTACAAGAAAAAAATAACCGACTTTCGTTCTTTGTAAAATTTGAACACGTATCTGATCGTACACAGGCTGAAGACCTAAAAAACTTCGCGGTCTTTGCGGATCGCGAGATTGTTGAAAGCCTGCTTGGTGCGGATGAACGACCGTTGGATCTGACATCCTTCGATATTTGGGCTGATGGCAAACATGTCGGCTCGGTGGAAGCGATGCTTCAGAATCCGGCGCATCCCATACTCCAGGTAATTACCCCGGAGCAGAATGAGCTACTGATTCCCGTTGTGGATGAATATGTAGCTGAGGTCGATGAAGAAAACCAGAAAATTCAATGCAAAAACCTACAACAGCTAGAAGGATTGTAAATGTTGCGCATTGATATCATATCGGCCGTACCACAGCTTCTGGAAAGTCCACTGCAACACAGTATTGTGGGCAACGCTCAGGAAAAGGAACTGGTTGAAATCCAGGTTCACGACCTGCGCGATTACTCGGAGGACAACCACAATAAGGTAGATGATTATCCCTACGGCGGAGGACCCGGCATGGTGTTGACGCCACAGCCGATTTTCTCCTGCATCGAGGAATTGCAAAGCAAACGGGAGTATGACGAGATCATCTTTACCGCACCCGGCGGAGAACCGTTCGAGCAGGAAAGCGCTAATAAGCTTTCCATCAAAAAGAACCTTATGTTCTTGTGCGGACATTACAAAGGCGTTGATCAGCGCGTGATAGATAGCTTTATCACCAAGACATACAGCATAGGTGATGTAGTGCTTTCCGGCGGCGAATTGCCGGCTTTGACGATGGTTGATGCCATCGTACGGTTATTGCCCGGGGCACTGGGTGATGCGGCAAGTGCGCTGACGGATTCATTCCAAAATGAGCAGTTGCTGGAAGGTCCGGTGTATACGCGTCCCGCTGAGTTTCGCGGGATGGAAGTGCCTAAAGTGCTGCGATCAGGTGATCATCAAAAAGTGAAGGAATGGCGATTTGAACAATCGCTTGAGCGTACAAAACAAGTACGTCCTGACATTTACAAAAAATTTCGAAACGAACAGTAACAATCAGTTATGGACAAGTTAAAATTAGCAGAACAGACATTAATTGACGACGAGTATCCCGAATTTAAGACCGGCGATACCGTGAATGTTCACTATCGCGTCCGCGAAGGCGACAAGGAGCGAATCCAGAAATTTGAAGGACTCGTGATCTCACGCCGCGGATCGGGTGCAAACCAAACATTTATGGTACGCAAGGTTTCTGCCAGCAATATCGGGGTTGAACGTATTTTCCCGCTTTACTCTCCGTTTATCGCGAAGATTGAGCTGAAAAAGCAAGGCGATATCAGACGCTCTAAGCTCTACTACCTGCGCGACCGACAGGGTAAAGCAGCTCGTATTAAAGAGAAAGATCAGAACCAGGGTCGCGTACGACAACTGAACCGTGAGGCCGAGAAAAAACGTGCGGCTAATAATAATGATGGCGACTCTGAAGAAGAGTAAACCTGCGGCGTTGATTTCACAATTCTGATCTAACTCTGAGTGATCTAGATCTTATTAAGCCATTCTGCCTTCGCGGGCGGGATGGCTTTTTATATTGACTTGTTATAGCCAATTAAAAGCTACTTGTCATTTCGAGTACAAGCGAGAAATCTTTGTTTTACAGAGCAATTAACAAATCGGTCTACGGGTGGAGTTCTTCATCTCGTTACGATGCTCAGCGTTGTACCGAGTGTATATCTTGGTCACATCACGGAACATTGTGGCCAGATCCTATCCTCACTTTTCATTGGAATAAGAACTATTGGCGGATCTTAAAACCAATTGATTTTGATTTTTGTAAAAATGCTGTTCCTAATTCTTCTGATCGAGAACGCATAAAGAACACAATTCATATAGAACAAACAGGTAGAGATAGAAATAGAAATTCCAGAAATCAAAAAGGAGATGATGCCGGCTGTTAGACCAAATATACTTTTAATTTTAATAATAGTCGGATGCGTTACGACTGCCCTCTTGGAAAGAGGAATCAAAGGCTTTTATGTTGAAAAAGATTCACCTGTTGGAATTAGTAGTACCTATCATTTCAACGATGGTACTTTTGAAATCATCTCCTATGAGCATTTGAATATTCAAAAAAAATTTGGAGGGAGTTATCAAATTTCTGGAGATACACTAATCTTGGATTTTGAATCTTTGACAGACCCAGACCCGTCAAGCTATACTTTTATTGATAGAAAACCAGCTTCTACCCCTGTCAATTTGGATAGTTCTTTCCAAGAAAGCAACCTTGGTTCTGTAAAATTCCATGTGGTTAATCAAAATGATAAACCATTAATTCGAACAATCCTGATTTCCCGGGATAATTCTAAAAACAAAATCAAAACATACTTACCTGATTCGCTTGGCTATTTTCCCAAGATATCGCTTACTGTTGAAAAGCCTCATGATTTCAAATTTATTCATTTGGGACGAAAAACATTAATCATGCCAGCAGATACAGTAGTGGGGGGTCACTCTAAAGTAAAAGTAACCCTTTCAGATTCAACCACATATTACAGTGACTATAACAACATTAAAAAATATTTGATAAAGTGAAGAGACAAAAATAGAATTGTATTGAAAAATGTTAAGAGTAAGGAAAGAATGGTGTTAGAACGTAGGGGTTCTGATTAAAAGATCTTTTCCTCTCTTAATTTTTACATAAAATAAGGAGTTTTGATTCAAATTAAGGCGCCAGTATCATGCTTGGGGAGGATTAGATAATACATCTTATTTCGAAAACTTATCCACCAGTAGTCAAGAACGAGTTTTAGATATCATTCATGCGGAACAATATGGAACCGATACTGAGGGTAATTATCAAGAACAAAAAGGGAATGATGCAGGTTGCTAAAAATTTCTTAACTTTTTGTGCAATCCCATTATTGTGGGTAAATACTGTTGTAGCCCAACACTTTGAAGGGACTTTTTCAGGGGATAATGGAAAAGTTTATGAATTCCATCAAAGTACTTTTAAAACTTCTACAGGTGAAATTGGTCTACATTCTCCCCAAAAAGTAGCTCAAGGAAATTATTCGATTACTGAAGATACGCTGTTCTTACATTTTAAACCTGTCAACAACCCACCTAAACCCGGCTTTGAATTTGTAAAAAAAGAGCCCATTGATGCTAAGCTTTCATCACAAGATCGTCAGGTCTATGTCCACTTTAAGATTGTAGGCAATGATAATAAACCAATTATTCCACCACCTATAGTTATCCTCAAAAATAAGGAAGAAGAAGATATTCAAGGATTCAGGGCTGACTCACTTGGCCAAATTCCCGAGGTATTTATATTTGGATCTTTTCAAGGATACTTTCATTTCACATCGTTAGCCAACGAAGAGCTTAAGATAAAGACTGACACATTATCGGGTTATAAATCTAGAGTAAAGGTAACACTGCCGGAAAGAACCCGTTATGAAGATTATGAAGGGACCAAAAAGTATATGATAAAAACACGGGAACAGGAAAAAATAGTATTACAATCTCTTACCAACGATGAAGAAATTGTCTTGGAGAGAAAGAAGTAGCCTATCTCTAGCAAAAATCTCTTACTGCGTTCGAGATGACAGCCGCTGCTAAACCAATTAAAAACTACTCGTCAGTTCGGGCAAAGCGAGAAATCTTTGTTTTACAGAGCGATTAACAAATCGCTTACGGTTAGTAGTTCTTCATCTCGTTATGATGCTCTGAGTGGTAACAAATTTAAAAAAGATGACCAAAGAACGTTCTGTTTACTCATCTTACTGCCTACCAGCCTCATAATGGTATAAAATAACTCTATCCGTTCTATCTTTTGTTGATACGTTAGATAGAATAAATAAAGTAGAGAAACACCAGAGAATTATAAACAGATTTATTTTCAAGACTAGTAGGTTTTTCCTAAATTAAGATATAAAGATCTTTTATTCTCAATATATGATACATCAAATATTAACCCATTACAGTTATGAGCTTCATGAAAAAAATAGCCTTGATAGCGTTAGTGACAATAATTTCTACAGCACTAATTTCGTGTGGAAATACGAACGAAAAATCCAATAGTACGACAACAGAAAATAAGACTACTTCTGCATCTACAACAGGACAGGCTGGTGTAAAAGATGATGTGTCTAAAGCACACATCCTGAAAATTGCTAAAGAATCCCCTGACCACACTATTCTTGCCAAAGCAATAGAAGCAGCAGGCATCCAAAATGTACTGGTTAATCCGGGACCGTTAACAGTATTTGCTCCAACAGATGAAGCTTTCAAAGCATTGCCTGAAGGTACGCTCGATGATTTGATGAAGCCTGAAAATAAATCGAAGTTAGCCAAAATTTTAACTTCCCATGCTTCTCCTGCTTCACTGGATCAAGATCAATTGGCAAAAGGCATGAATGTATATTTGGCCACCGGACAATATGTGCAATCCGAAAAGAAAGACGGTGACATATATGTTAACGGAGCCAAAATTTTAGGTTCTGTTGATGCTACAAACGGTCAAGTTCACGTAGTCGACAAGGTTTTCTTGGTAGCCGCCAATTAACAAAAACTGCTATTACGAATAGCTGAATGAATCTTCCTCCAGACCAGCAGGTTAACCTGAGATGGGTTCTTCCACAAAAAACAGATTTGCTCATTTTTACCGGAGGGATATTCAAAAATTAGAAATACTTTCAGGCAAATATTTAAGCCAGTGGAATAAGAGTACACTATCTTTTGTTATATATAGATTGTCCCCTCTGCCACAATAGGCCACCCTGCAACAGGGATGCGAAAACCAGCTTGCCATAAATACCTGAGCTTAAGATGATATTGATCATTTTACTGGCTCTGATAAACATCTTTGCCTATCAGAAGATATAGCTATGGTATCAAGCTAAGATACTTGATACAACAGAGGGCTTGCTTTTGTAGGACAATTTCTAAATGACTCTATGTCATTCTCTTCTCTGCCTCATAGACTGTCATCGGGGGAATATTTCGCCACTCCCAGTCAGTTTTGACGTTACCGAAAGTCTCTTGCAATGGTTCTTCAAGGTGTCCTGATGTTTGGTAGGCCAAGAACTCTCCGCCGACGCGCAACAGCTTGTAACTTTGATCAAGTACCGACGATTTCGCTTCTCCATCCAAAAAAGAAAAGGGTATACCGGAGATAATAAAATCCGTATTTCCAATATAATTTTCGGGCAGTACTGAGCTGACATACTCTACGCTATCCTGGTGGAACGAGACTCGGGGATCATCGATAAGCTGTAACTTTTCAAAAAGTATGTCGTTGGTTTCAAACAGCGCAAGCTTTGAGTCGACAGTCATATTCTCGAGCAAAAAGCGCGAAAACACACCGGATCCCGCCCCATACTCTACCACCGTTATATCTTTGCTGAAATCGATGGGCTGGCAGACGTGACGCACGCAAAAACGCGAGGTCGGCGTCACCGAGGCAACATCTTTATCCTTGAAAAAGCTCTTAAGATATGCGAATGTACTCATTCTTTGTTATTTGTTATCTGTTATTTGTTAATAGATAAAACATCTAACCAAATGACCATTAACAAATAACTATTAACTAAACTCAATCTAATTCGTCTTGGAGTCGGTCGATTTGGTCACGGATGCGCGCTGCCTCCTCAAACTCCATGTTCTGCGCGGCATTATACATGGATTCTTGCAGATACTCCATAAACTCTTCCTTGTTATCAAAGGTGACCTCATTCATGGCGGGATTGGCCTTGTACTTGATGCCCTCGTCGGCCACCTTAACCACTTCGAGCGCATCCTCCTCTTCGCCGTCCTTCTCATCAAGATCGAAATCCTGGTTGGAGATCAGCGCCGGATCCACCAGTGGCTTGAGCTCCTTCTGGATGGTCTCGGGCGTTATGCCGTGCTCTTCGTTAAACTCTTTCTGGATCTTGCGCCGCCGTTCAGTCTCGTCAATCACGGTCTGCATACTGTCGGTAATCTTGTCAGCGTACATTATGGCCTTTCCATCTACGTTACGAGCGGCGCGGCCAATGATCTGGAAGAGCGAGGTCTCGGATCGCAGAAATCCTTCTTTGTCGGCATCAAGAATTGCCACGAGACTGAGCTCGGGAATGTCGATACCCTCACGCAGCAAGTTAATGCCTACCAGCACATCAAAGTCGCCGCGGCGGAATTTAAAGAGCACTTCCACGCGCTCCATGGCGTTGAGCTCGCTATGCATATAAGCGGCGGAAATACCCACGCTTTTCAGATATTCGCTTAGCTCTTCACTCAGCCGTTTGGTAAGCGTAATACAGAGCACGCGGTCGCCTTTTTCAACCCGCTTCTTAATCTCATCCAGCAGGTCATCAATCTGGTTCTCAACGGGACGTACTTCGATTTCGGGCTCCATCAGTCCGGTAGGACGCACAATCTGCTCGACCACTACGCCACCGCTTTTTTCGAGCTCATAATCGCTGGGCGTGGCACTCACAAAAATAGCTTGGTTGACCAGACTCTCCCACTCTTCAAAGGTCAGCGGACGGTTATCCATGGCTGACGGCAGGCGGAACCCATTTTCAACAAGTTCTATTTTTCGGGATCGGTCACCGCCGTACATCGCCGAAATTTGGGGAATCGTCTGGTGGCTTTCGTCCACTACGAGCATGAAGTCATCAGGGAAGTAGTCGAACAGGCAGTATGGCCGTTCGCCCGGCTTACGGTTACTCAGGTATCGTGAGTAGTTTTCAATGCCTGAGCAGTAGCCGATTTCCTGCATCATCTCAATATCAAAGAGCGTACGCTGCTCCAGACGCTTAGCTTCCAAGTACTTACCCTCATCGTTGAGCGTTCCAATACGCCAATCGAGCTCATCACGAATTTGGTCAATGGCCTTGTTCAAGCGATCTTCAGAAGTTACATAGTGCGAAGCAGGATAAATACGAAATTCCTCAACTGTCTCCAGCACATTGCCGGAATCGGTATCCACAATCTCCATTTTTTCAATCTCATCGCCCCAGAAATGGATACGAAGTCCATCCTCGGCATAAGCGGGATATAGATCCACCACATCGCCGCGCACCCGAAACGTACCACGGCTAAACTCCCGGTCGTTGCGCGTATAGTGCAGATCCACCAGATCGTACAACAACTTGTTTCTGGGGATCTCTTTACCCTGCTCCAGGTTGATAATAAGCTTTTCGTACTCGGATGGCGACCCAATACCATATATACAGCTCACTGAGGAAACGATAATCACATCACGTCGGCCCGAAAGCAGTGAACTCGTAGCCCGCAGCCGCAAACGTTGAATCTCATCATTGATCGACAAATCCTTCTCGATATACTTGTCCTGCGATGAGATATAGGCTTCCGGCTGATAGTAATCGTAATACGAGATGAAGAACTCCACCTTGTTATCAGGAAAAAAATCGCTTAGCTCGCGATAAAGCTGGGCCGCCAGTGTCTTATTGTGACTCATCACCAGCGTTGGTTTTTGCACTTCTTCAATGACGCCGGATACTGTCCGGGTTTTTCCTGATCCCGTGATACCCAACAACGTCTGATATTTGTCGCCGTTTTCGATGCCCTGCACCAGCTCTTCGATGGCTTCGGGTTGATCACCGGCGGGTGGCCAAGGCGATTGTAAATCAAATTTGGACATGTAAGATGTAGCTTTCTTTAAACCATCGGGGTTTGAATTCACCGTTATAGACAGCACTCAATTTGAAACTAAACCCCGAGGGTTTGTTGATTTAATTTCACATTGTAATAAAACGAAAATAGCGCTGAATCATTCTATAAAAATCACATATTTTTAGGCCAATTGACAGCAAAGCTTTACTTTAAGCAACTCTTTCCAAATTAGTTCTATCAGCTGAAAAGCAGTTCCATGACTCCAAAAGAAAAGAAGCTCAATCCACAGCGCAATCGCATTGACGAAATTGACGAGAAGCTCCTCGATCTGCTGGCAGAGCGCCGTGAGATTGTACACGAAGTGATAGACAAGAAAATCGAAAACCGTCTGCCCATATTTGCTCCCAAACGTGAAGACGAGAAAACGGAGAAATTTCGACAGATGGCTGCCAATAAGGACCTCGATCCCGACTGGGCCGAGGACTTCCTGCGCATGATCATGGCCTCCTCCCGCGACAGCCAGTCTTCCAAGCAGTTCCCACGCGTCACTGAAGAACCAAAGCATATTCTGATTGTCGGTGCCAAAGGTGGCATGGGGAGCCTCTATTCGCGCATCGCCGAGCAGACGGGCCACAAGGTTCATAAAATTGACAAACACAACTGGCATGAGCTCGAGGAAATCGCTCCCACACTCGACCTTGCCATTGTAAGTGTTCCCATCAACAAAACAGTGGATGTAATCGAGCGCCTGGCACCAAAGCTTACGAAAGATACCATTCTTGCTGATTTCACCAGCAACAAAACCGATCCCATTGCGGCCATGAAACGTGCCCATGACGGACCGGTATTGGGACTACACCCCATGCACGGTCCCGATGTTGACAACCTCTCCAAACAACTTATGGTGGTTTGCCCCGTGCGGGATGATGAGGCTTCACAATGGGTGATCGAACAGTCAAAACTGTGGGGCATGCGCGTAGTTGAAGCCGACGCTGAGAAACACGATCACGTAATGCATATGGTACAGGGACTGCGTCACTTTGTAGCGCTGCTGCACGGCTCGTTCATGAAAACTTACGACCTGAAACCGCAGGATATCCTCGATTACTCCTCTCCGATTTATCGCGCCGAGCTGATGATGACAGGACGTATTTTTGCCCAGAGCGCCGAACTCTATGCGGATATCGTTTTTGCCAATGAAGAACGTCGCGAGCTGCTGCTTAACTTTATTGAGCATAACGAACGACTGGCAAAAATGGTCAAAGAAGATGATAAAGATGGGTTTATCAAAGAATTTGAGTCTGTGACCGATTTCTTCGGAAAGTTTGCCTCCCAAGCACTGGAAGAAAGCGGCTACCTGATCAACCGGCTGGCGGATCGATTTGCCTGACAATCAAAACGTTCAGGTAGTCTTGAACTCAAGCTTGAACGTAGTGCCAGTGTCTCCTTCTGATTCAAACTGCACGTTGCCGTCAAGTTGTGCGGCAAGTGTCTGCACGAGATTCATCCCCAATGTATTTTGATCACTGATATCAAAATCTATGGGTAGACCACAACCATTATCTTCAATAGTGATCTCAAGAACCGGCACATCGTACCTTGAGGTAAGTGAGATTGCACCGTTTTTGGTTTCAGCAAACGCATGCTTGTAACAGTTCACAATTACTTCGTTGACAATCAATGAACACGGAATCGCCTGTTCCAAATCAAGCGAAACCGAATCCAGATTGTAGGTAATGTCAACCTCAAACTCCTCGGAGGAATAGGTTTGCTGGATAGAGTCGACAAGCTCCCGCAAGTATCGATCAAAGCTGATATCGGCCAATGCTTCCGTCTCGTATAGTTTTTCGTGAATCATTGCCATCGATTTAATACGCTGCTGGCTGTCGCGCAATATGTTAATCGTAGATTGATCTTCGCTATTCAGCACCTGCAACTCCAGAAGTCCTGATATTACGGCCAAATTATTTTTTACCCGGTGATGTATTTCTTTCAGTAGCGTCTCTTTTTCGTCGAGCGACTGTAACATCCGGCGCTCTTTCTTCTTACGCTCGGTCACATCATAAAATACCGACTGTATGGTAACTTTATCCTGATATGTCGTGGGTATGGAATAGACTTCGACGTACCGTTCCGAACCATCCAGACAATTTATTTTATGCTCTAGAACCTCATCAACGGGTTTACCCTGCTCCAGCCGGTTCTTTCGTTCTTCAATCTGTTCAACCTTCTCCGGATCACTAAAATCATATACCGATTTCCCGATCACTTCCTCTGTTGAATCGGCCCCATAAAGTTCGGCCCCCGCTTTGTTGATAAATATGATATTGGCATCCTGGGTGATTTGGATGGGCTGTGGATTTTGCTTGACCAGTTGTTGCCAGCGCTCTTCACTTTCTTTAAGAAGGCGCCGCGCCTTTTTCTGCTCAGTTAAATCCTGCAGTATCCCAAAAACACCAACGACTTCATCTCCCTGGTACATGGGAAATTTTGTCACTTTGATATCCCTGACAGCCCCACTTTTTACTTCCACCTGAATTTCGTATTCCCCGGGAATGCCATCCGCTGCTTTTTGAAAATATCGTTTGGTCCGTTCCAGATCTTTATCCACGATGAACGCCTCAAAACCCATTTCTCTCAGCTCGTTGCGGTTGTACCCGGTAAACTCGACAAGCTTCTCGTTGACCCCTTCAAAGTTGCCTTCCAAATCAAAGTAATACACCGGGAGGGGATTATGTTTGAAAAGCGAGCGGAACCGCTGCTCACTTTCCCTTAGTTGCTGCTGTGCTTTTTTGTGCTTGGTCATATTATGGATATGGCAGAGAATAAACTGCGGGTCACCGTCGCTGTTTTTAATCATCATTGCGCTGGTATAGGCCCACACCACATCCCCGGACTTTGTCTGATACTTGCCTTCCATTTCGAACTCGCGATGATCCTGTTCACATACTCCACGGACGAAACCAGCTCCCTTCTGGCGATTATCAGGATGGAGCACATCGGCAAGCGTCAATTCCTTTAACTCTTCTTCCGAATAACCCAGCATCTCGATAAAAGAACCCGGTACTTCCTCCCAATACCCATCCAAATTAATCCTACACTTCATCATGTAGGAAAGATTCTGCACTTCCTGAGAGCCCATGCGTTCTATAGTTTGTTGTTAATCCAATAGCCAACGATATCTCTTGAGTTAATTTATAAACCTATACTATAAATGATTGTACATCAAATAAATACTTCAACATTATAACTCTCATCATATGTCTTTTTTTGATTACAAACCCCCTCGCTACTTCTGCTTTTTTGGAACATATCTTGATGACTAACTTTATAAAACCTTTAATACTTTAACATTGAAATACGTGGGGATATCTTAACGTTTCTTGTAATAAAAACCAACACATTAAAGCAACTAGTTGCGAGGATCAGTGATAACCAAAAATAAACTTCGCCTCTCATCACGAACCATAATATTATCAAACATTACACCGCCAACCAGCTCACTTGCTATCAGATGGGTTGCTGTAATTGATAACACCCTGTTGTTCAAGCAATTTTGATACCTCCATCGCACCACTAACAATTTCTTCCGGATAATTACAAATCCCCAACAACTTAATCGCATTCTTAGTGGAGGAATATCCCAGCTTGATCTTATAGTCAAAAGTTAGCGTTTGGTCATGTACTTCCTCAGCAAAGTGATAAAACTCATACTCCTCGTCCAGCAGATCTACCAACTCTAAATCATGTGTCGAGGCAAGTACAAAATCCGAAGAACTGTTCAACCACTTTAGTACCTCCAGCGAAGCGGATATCCGTTCGATCGTATTGGTACCCCGGAATATTTCATCCAGCAGGTACAAATTACTGCCGTCTTTTTGCGCGGCCTGATCGACCAGCTTCTTCACCCGTTCTACTTCGCCCAGATAAAAACTTTTACCCTCGGTGAGATCATCATTCCGACGCATAGAAGAAATCACATTGCAGAAACTAATATCCGCCTGCGCGGCACAGCAAAAATTGAACGTTTGTGCCAGAATCTGGTTCACCCCAATAGTCTTCAAAAAAGTGGTCTTGCCAGACATATTTGAACCTGTAACCAAAATGCCCTGGCGCCCCACCGTAATCGAATTGGGAACCGGCTTATCCAACAGAGGATGATACACATCTTGATAGTTTAGCCTACCTTCCGATTGAAAGGTTGGTTTACAATATTGATCCAGATCTACCTTGAAAGATGCGGCAGAAATCATCGCATCAAGATAACCTATCTTATAATAGAGCTGCTGTAAAATTTTCTTGTGCTGGCTAAGCGCCCTTACGGATAACGTAAACATGTTTATTTTCAGCAGAAACAGGATGTTTAAATAGTCCCAAAGAAGCGTGCCCATATTGTCGGGACTCCCTTCGTACAAAAACTTACTGACTCTTTTTTTCAGCGTTTGCAACTGCTTGGCATAGCTTCGCAATTGTTGACCGAAGTCTTCCAGCGGCGAACCATGCTCCTCATCGATCTGAGCTATACGCTCGGCAGCAGACAAAAAAGGTTGTAAGGCACTCAATGCCGCGGTATACCGGGCCAGACGATTCCCAACCACATACTGAATCGCCAGATTCACCACCGGCAGTATGGCCAATCCCACAAAGAATACCGGATTCAAAAATCCCAGGACTATCGACACTACGGCCAACACCGGGATCACCAAAAAGCCGTAAAACCAGCGTGGTATTTGTGGTAAGGCTTCGAAAATAAGATTGGACAACCGCCAGATGCGAAAACCGGTGAGCTTACGTAACTCCACCTGCAAATCGAGACGCAAATCTGGCTCATCGCCAAAAATATCGATCCACCGTTCACGCGCTTCCAAAGTTTGAGCATCTTGGACGGGACGGCGAAGCATATCAAACAACACCTGCTGGCCAATATTACTCTCCGTCCGATCGATAAGCTTGAATAGCTTGTCAAAATTGAGGTCATCCCAGGTATCATCATCAATGACTACCCCACTTTGCTCGTTAACAACCAGGTCGTGATAAAAACGAATTTGTGCCCAGTTGTGATCTATTGCTTTCTTTTTACCCCACGATTCCGCTAGTTGTTGTCGGATCTGTTTTTTCTGGCGATATCGCGAATACATCCAGTACAAAAAAATAGCTACTGCACCTGATACGGCGGCAATGAATGGGGCCATCAAATTAGCTGTTCAGTCAAAGGTTTCTGTTCACTATTGATAGTAACAAAAAAAGGCAGGACCCAAAATTTTAGATCCTGCCTCTGATTCCAGTAAATATTCTTAGCTGCTGGTCCATTTGTTATTGCTTAGATCAGCATCCATCCATATGCCTCCGCTAAGCTCAATGTTCTTGATCGTTTTTTCCGACTGAATATCAACGGTCGCCTGATTCTGGTTTTCTTTCCAGATGCCGGGCGACTGGTGAAGCACCTCGGTGCTTTCATCTCCATAAGTTACCTTCATATCAACGGGAGCAGGCATACCGCCAATATTTTTAAGCGTCACCGAATATCGATTTTGGGATGACTCCGCCCCAGCTATCGCCAGATCGATGTAACTATTTTCGAAAAACCAGCTGTTCCAGAACCAGTTGAGGTTGTGACCCGAAACGTCGTTGAAGCTGTAAAAGAAATCCCATGGGGTTGGGTGCTTGCCATGCCAACGATCCATATAAGTATGTAAGCATTTTTTAAAGAGTTCGTTACCCAGCATATCTTTCAGTGCCAGGTAACCCAGCGCCGCTTTGCCATAAGCATTGTTTCCGTAGGCGGCACCCGTGAGCATATCTGCCGGAGTGATGATAGGCAGGTCGTTCGTCGGATCAGGATTGTTAATCCATCTTGCCACGCGAAACCGGCGGAACATCTGGTTAGCTCGGGTCTTGCCAAGGTCTTGGCGGCCGACCAACAACTCCAGCGCAGTAGCCCATCCTTCATCCATAAAAGCATAGCGGCTCTCGTTGGTCCCCATGTAAAAAGGAAAGTAGGTATGGGCAATTTCATGCTCGGCCACAAACCGCGCAAATACCGGATCAGGATAAGACGCGTCGTTGGCCATCATCGGATACTCCATGCCAGCACCACCCTGGAACACGGTGGACTTGGGATAGGGATAGGTCACGCCGGGCCAGTTGTTCGAAAACCATTTAACGGCATGACTGCCATATCCCACCATATGACGATAATCGGCGGAAGTATCATTGTAGGCGGCCTGCACGCTTACGCGCTGGTTAGACCCGCTGTCGGCTACCACGCTTGCGGCATCCCACACAAAATGATCGCTCAACCCAAAAGCCACATCCGGAATATTGCTGGAAGTGAACGTCCAGGTATTCGTGCCGTTCTGCGTAGTAACCTTATCCGCCTTGAGCTGATCCAGACTGGCAACTGTAAGCGTCGAATCGACCGTCAGTGATTTCTGAAAACGCCCCTCGGCCTTGGGTTGCAGCACTTCTCCGGGATTTTGCAGCGTGCCGGTACCCCAAACAAGATACCCTTTGGGCACGGTGATATTTACGGTGTAGTCATTAAAATCATTGTAAAATTCCTGGCTACCCGTAAACTCGATGGTATCCCAGCCATTGTAGTCATCATAAACCGCGACACGTGGATAGAAGTAGGCCAGAAAATAGGAAGTAGAGTCGATTTGCCCCTCGCGGCCAGCCTGCTTGGATACCTTGTAATGCCAGTCGATGGACAGCTCTACCGATTCACCGGGAGCCAGCGGCTGGGGCAACTGTAACGGATCAAATGTGACTGACCGGGGATTGTCTTTCCATTTCTGAGTCTGCCCGTTGATCGCAAGCGAATCAATATGTACGCCGGAAGTCAGATACTCCCTGGAAGTACCGTTACCACGGGGAGCGGTGGGTTTGTGATTGTTCAGAAACAGGTCGATCATCAACGTCTCCAGGCTGTCGGGACTATTATTGTAATAAGTGATATGTTCCGACCCCCGGATCGTCCGGTCGGGTGGCGAAGCCGTTATATTGATAGTGTACTCGGCCCGGTTCTGCCAATAATTGTCACCGGGCGTACCATCGGGCGATCGAGTGCCTTTTTCGTATGCCTGTTTCACATTCCGCGGCTGATACAACTCCTGTGCCTGCACATTTGAAAAGCACAGTGCAAAAGTTATAAATAGAAGTAGATAACGTGTCATAAGATCAAATCATTTGGTTTATTGGGAAAGTAGAACTCACATTTTTTTCACGAGAATACACACTACCAGTTTCGGTGTCAACTTCCAACCAGAATGTGTTCAATCAAATAAAACTGGCAATTTCATCGAGTGACTTTTTGGTGATATCCGGCACTTCTACATCATCCTGTGGATAGCCTACCACCAGCAGCAAAAACGGCCGCTCGTTTTCGGGACGATCCAAGATCTCGTTCAAAAATCCCATGGGACTGGGCGTATGCGTCAGCGAAGCAAGCCCGGCATTGTGGATGGCCGTAATCAGCATACCGGTAGCGATGCCCACCGATTCTTTCACGTAATAAAATGTCTCTTTATCGCCATTTTCTTTGATACCATAGCTTTTCGAAAAAATGGCAATCAAATAGGGCGCATCTTCGAGGAACGGTTTATTGGGATTCGTCCCCAGAGGCTCCAAAGCTTCCAGCCACTCCTCGGTGGCGCGGTTTTCATAAAACTCACGCTCCTCTTCTTCGGCCGCTGCTCGAATCTGTTTTTTTACATCAGGATCACTCACTACCGAAAAGTGCCACGGCTGCTTGTTGGCCCCGTTGGGCGCTGTACCTGCTGTCTTAATGCAGTCCTCAATAATTGCTCGGGGTACCGGACGATCTGCAAAATCACGGATCGTCCTGCGGCGCCTCATATCCTCATAAAATGATCGGGCGCGCTGCCGCATCTCCTCAACGGGAAACTCTTTGTAATCAGTGTGAGGAATAAAATTTTTCTTACTCATAATACATCATGTATTAATGTTACGGTGAGTGACCACCTAACATTAAGGGGCTTAGACTTTTGATACAAATTTACACAAGTAATCGTAACAGTTGGAACCTATCTTCACAGCGCCAATATCTACACATCGAGATAAGCAGGGTTGCTATTCCGTCTATCAGCTCTTGAGGCAAATTTTAAAAGGATTGTTTTTTAAAACGTTTAAAAACAATCCCTGGCACGCTTGTTGTAAATACTTAAGTAAGAGAAACAGAATTGGCTTCCCAGAAATGGGTCACGGGATATTTACTATAAATACGTTGTTCATCTAACAGTATGTTTTTACCGAAAAAAAAGAGTAAGATCTACAGAATTTTCAAATCGCCAAAAAGAGTGTTCGCTTTCGTGCTCGGGCTTCTTCTATTTGTCGTTTTCTTGATCGGTAGTAGTCCTGCTCATGCGCAAAGTAAAACAGATATACTCACATATGCTGTTAAACCCGGCGACAATCTCATTAAGATCGGAGTTCATTTTGGCACCCCCAACTTCTGGATCGAGATTTATGAGGCCAATGCTGAACAAATTGATAATCCTGATCTTATCTATCCCGGTCAGAAACTTATCATTCCGGCTTCTGTCACCCAATCCCAAAAATTTGTTGGCAGCTACAGCAACAGTATCGACAGCTTAGAAGCCGAAGATCGACTTGAAAAATTTCGCAAGGCTTTCAGCACTCTTATTGGCAAGCAAAAACAAGCTCCCCAAGAACCCGAGCAGCATAGCAATGGGCTGGAATTTGGCGGACTTGTAATCGATGAGACGCGCAGCAAACTGGGTAAAGATTTCTTCAGCATTTTCTACCGCTATTGGGAAGCTCCGTCCAACGCTCCAAACTTTATGCTGGCTATCAGCGAAAAGCCACTTCCGTCTCTCGGGACGCTCGTAACGGTAAAGCTTGATAACCAAGCAGTGTACCAGTCGAGGCTCCAACCACGCTATGAAAAAATCGAAGAGCAGGCCAAACAAGCTGTTGCTATGAGTTATCACAGCCTCCAGCAAAAGTCACAAACTGCAAACCAACTTATTCAGTACTGACATGAAGAACCTACAACAACTTTTGCCCTTCATAATTTGCCTGATAAGCATAGGGCTTGCTATACCACAACAGGGCTTGGCTCAAGAATTGGTCTATCGACCCAAAAACCCGGCCTTTGGTGGCAGTCCACTGAACTATCAATGGTTGATGAGTTCAGCGACACAGCAGAATAAATATAAAGGATCCCAAAGCTTTGGATTTGAACGAGATCCATTGGCTGACTTTCAGCAATCCCTACAGCGACAAATTTTATCTGAGCTAACAAGGAATCTAGTTCGCGATCAATTTGGTGACGACTTCGATTTATCACAGGAGAGCAGCTTGGAGTTCGGAGAGTTTTCTATCGACATAAATCCCGGCATAGACGGCGTAACCATTCGCATCTATAATATTTTAACTGGTGACGAAACCAACATTACAATACCAAATATCAATGGTTAAACTATTTCACATATTGGCAATTGGCCTTTTATCACTGGCACTAGGATGTGCTCCCGTTTTTCATCCATTCCAGACTGAAGAAGTTAAGCCGGGAGTCGAAAGTAAAGTAGCATCTAAACTAAAAGATATACCCCCTCCCAAAGAAAAAGTAGTAGCTGCGGTATATCGCTTTAGTGACCAAACCGGCCAATATAAACCATCAGAAAATGTCGCTAGTTGGTCAACAGCCGTCACGCAGGGCGCCACGGCCATACTTGTGAAAGCCATGACAAACTCTGGATGGTTTATCCCTATTGAGCGAGAGAACCTTTCGAATCTGCTGAATGAGCGCAAAATCATCAATTCAACGCGTGCACAAAACAATGACAGTAACTCGCTACCGCCCCTCCTATTTGCAGGCATACTATTAGAAGGTGGGATTGTAGGATATGACACAAATATTATTACCGGGGGAGCCGGACTGCGTTACTTTGGAATTGGTGGTTCTGGGCAGTTTCGAAAAGATCAGGTGACGATTTACCTTCGTGCAGTCTCTACGCAATCCGGGCGGATTTTAAAAACAGTTCATACCACTAAGTCAATTATTTCACAACAACTGGACGGCGGCATATTCCGTTTTATTGATGAAAACCGCCTCTTGGAAGCCGAAGCTGGCTACACATTTAACGAGCCACCGGTGATGGCTGTTACCGAAGCCATTGATGAGGCCTTGCGAATACTGGTGATCGAAGGAGTTGAAGATCAGATCTGGAATCCACTTGATCAAGAAAATTTTAGTGCCTATACACGAGATTTTTATGAAGACAAAGCCAAAGATTCTGAAGTAGAACTGGATTATTTTGGCCTCAATAAAAACTCGAACCTCCGAAAGGGATTCAATGCCTCATTGAACTTTATCTATGGCGGACACAAAGGTAATTACGCCGATCCTATTAACGCGGCCGGCGCCGGCGTCCAGCTAGAATATTTCTTGAATCCATTTATCTCAATAACCGGTAATGGACAGCGATCAAAAATCGGTGTTAGCCAAGTTTTCTCGGAGCATTATTTCGGCTTCGATCTGAATATTAGAACTTACCTAACGGCGAACTATCCCCTGTCGCCCTATCTTGGCGTAGGAGGCGGTGGTATTATTTATGAACGAAGTCCGATTTTGCAGGAAGGAGCAGCGTTGCCAAATGGATCACGCTGGTTCGACAATGGCATGTATCCAACATTGAATGCGCAAGCAGGACTGGATTATCGTATTTCTAACAATGTTGGGCTACGGGTGGGATTGGATTATCGATATTTGGTTAATGAAGGAATTGATGGGGTCGAGGCAGGTACAATAAATGACCAACAATGGAATATACTTGCCGGTTTTACTTTTAACACTGGAGTTTTCAAAAATCTAAATCCAGGCAAATGGTTTTGAACAACGAATATGGAGTAAAAACGAAGGGCAACGCCGGGAGCCTTACCGTGAACAACGTTCACGATAAGGGTGCGAAAACCCAACGTCGCCCTGTAAATAGTTCTATGATTAAAATATATCAAAATAGAACCTCAATTACAGTTTCGTTCTTTACTCCTGCCTTTCTGCGACCTCGCGTCGGAGAAAATGCTTATGAGGACAAACCTCAACTAATAACAAACAAAACAGGAGTAATACTATGAAAAAGCTAATAACTTTAATGTTCGCTATTGTACTTACCAGCTCGATGGCGTTTGCGCAAGACAACACTGCGTCAAGCACAGCAACTGGCAGCTATAATAGCTCTGACATCGCACAGGATGGAAGCAACAACGAAGCCACTATTACCCAAAATGGTAGTAGTAACGCAGCCATGATCGAGCAAGGTATCCAAGGCATAACCTCAAATAACGATGTAGCATCTATCAATCAGGTGGGCCAAGGAAACAGTGCAGTCTTAAAATCTCGGGATGGTTGGGGCGGATCACCTGCGGCAATCTCATACACCGTTGATCAGCAAGGCAACTATAACTCGGTTGAAGCCACAGCATTCAACGGACCTGCCACTGGCGACATCTCGCAAGCCGGCTCAGATAACTCCGTTAAGCTGACGCAGCATACCAGCTCAGATATGCTTACTGAATTGGAGCAGTCAGGTATCGGTAACTCAGCTACCATCAAGCAAATTAGTGGTGCTGACAACTCTGTACTACAAGCTACTGTGAATGGTGATTACAACACGATGGACATTACCCAAAGCGGCGGTGCGTGGCAGAAGCTTGTATTAGGTGTTTCTGGTTCTTCAAACACTGTTACAGGTACCCTTGGAGCCCACGATGCTGATCAGTTTACCAGTATTGAAGGTAACGGCAACACTTTTGAATTCTATCAGGATAAATCAAGTGACGCTGGTATTTCAATCTCTGGTGACTACAACGATGTAAGCCTGATGCAAAATGGAATTGGCAACAGTGTTTTTGATACTGTGCCCTGGGACCGCAACGGTATCGTCGTTAATGGAATGGATAACACTGTTGGTGTTACACAAAATGGTAATTACAACACTGCCACAGTAAATGTAGCTGGCATTGGTAACACAGCTACTATCACCCAGTAACTAACTAGAGGATATTAGCATCCTGATTCGTCTAAGGTCGGGATGCAATCATCCATTACCTAAAGGAGATGATTATGAAAAAACTAGGAACTCTACTATTTGCATCTGTATTCGCCTGTTCTGCGGCTTTTGCTCAGAATGCATCGAATAGCGCTTCGCAAGATATTGATGGTAATGACAACACGTCTACCATCACACAAGTAAAAGCATTCAACTCGGAAGCAAGTGTCAAGCAAGAAGGCGTTGATAACTCATCAACCATTACCCAAGATGGCTACACCCAAAATGCCAGCCTGTACAATGTGGGAGATGAAAATACCATCAGCCAATCTCAGTACGGCGGTTATCACCAGCAAAGAGTTGAATTGTGGGGCAATCAAAATGAGTATACTGTGCTTCAAAAAGGCGCACAAAACTTCATTTATCTGAATGCTCGTGGTACGGGCCCAGGTCTCTTCGGCCGTCCGTCAAATGGCAGCAATAATAACAACAACACAGCTGACATACGGCAAGATGGGTACCGAAACCTGTTATCCGGTTCAATTACCGGCAGCGATAACGAAGTATCCGTCGAGCAAGCCGGCGATTATAACAAAATCGGAGGTGTCCTTTTTGAGGTTCCCACGCTGTCGCTACAAGGTACTCAAACAGGAGCATTTGGATTTCTCCAGAGCCTGTTCAACGGAAATGCCTGGAGCGGTAATGGCGTCAATATCTATGGCGACAATAACCAGGCATCACTAAAACAAGTTGGCAGAAGCAATAACAACTACGCTTTTATTGAAGGTGATAACAACCAGGTAACACAGCGTATGACGGATGGATCAGACAATACTGTTTTACAGGCCATGATTGGCTCTGAAAACAAGTCTGTACTTGAGCTCTGGGGTGATGGTAATACCATGATTACCGGGCAAATGGGTACGGGCAACCAACTGTTCTTGAATTCACGCGGTACGGGATCAGGATTCTCAAACGGTGGAGGAAACTCGTCAAACTTGTTCGTAGCTCTGCAAGTAAATGATGACAACATGATATCAGCAGGTATCGACGGATCCTACAACGAAGTAGGAATCGCGCAGTACGGATCTCAGAATGAAATAGGATCTGGACTCTATGCCGCCGATGGCGTTCGTATTGTAGGCAACTACAACGATGTACTTATCAGCCAGCATGGCTACGGCAACACAGCTGATGCCGCTATCACAGGTAACAATAATACTTCAACAATTATGCAATAGTTTGTACCCGTAAAATAATACCCTTTGAAAGCATCCCTTGATTGGGATGCTTTCCTCTCTAAATTAGATACAACCATTAACCAACCCCACCAGGGAGAATAGTTATGAAAAACATCACATTAGTTATTGTCATATGGGGACTAGCCTACATAATGGCTTTTGGGCAACAAAAGGATACAAACATAGAAGTGTATCCCGAACAAGCTTCTATTGAACATAACGACGCAGTTAAAAACTTCAGTAGAGATTTTGTAACTGCCTTTCCAGCTTTCAACGGGTTAAACAGCTTGGGAGGCTCACTATTAAGTATAAATAATACTGCCAGCATTAATATGTTGGGATCCGATAATATCGCTGGTATATCTCAACAGGGATATAATATTTTGGGCGAAATTAATATTGACGGCGATAACAATAACACTCAACTTATTCAGAAAGGGCTTAATTTATCATCAAATATCAATATTGAGGGTAACTTTAACGAGTTTGGGATGACTCAATTGGGCATTGGGCTCCAAAACAATATCCAGATTTCGGGGTCAAACCTGCAATTTAATGCCCTACACACAAACTTTGGCTTCCAACTACAACAACAGGGAGTGGGATCAGTTCCGCTATCAATACAAAATACAGGACGTTCGATCCCCATTATCATCGAAAACAACTGATTTAACGGGTGCAACTCTTATGAAAACGATCATCAAAACAGCAGCTATGTTATGCATGTCGATACTGCTATCGTCATGCGCTACCGAAATTGTTGATACCGAATTATTCGGCAATATCGACGGGAGCGTAATGCACAGCGAAACTCAACAAACTATCCAGGGTGTAAGCATAGAAACAACACCGGCCACAGAAGTAATGCTGACCGACGGTAGTGGCAAATTTAAATTAACCAGCGTACCTACCGGCAGCTATCAAATCCGTGTTTCGAAATCGGGTTACAAGAAAGAAGTCGTGACCATTATGGTGAGAGAGAACCGTACGACCTCTGCCCGCATTGTAATTGAACCCAATGACGAAGAAAGCACTGCCAATGAAATGGTGGAGGCAACCGTCACGTCATGGTATCAGACGGGACCGGCCGACAGCTCCGACGTGGATATCGAATACAAAGTCAGCAATACCAGCAGCAAGGATCCAATCGGACAATTCGAGGTATATTTTGATATTTACACTGACAAAAATACGTACTACTACGAGATTACCAGTGAGAAACTGGATCCACAAGAACAGAACTTTGGTGAATTCAAGAAGTTCATCCGTGATGCAACGGTTGATTCAGTCGCAGTATCAGGTATCTGGATAAAAGAACCGAAATAGCTGCTGGATTAGTTCTTACACCTCGCTATCCACGACTCTGCAGCCCACCAAGTCGGGATGATCTTGCACTTTATTTCCTGCTGTTACTCCACGCAACAGCCACAGGATCAAGATATCACCCCCCGCCGCCAGCGTAAAGAAAAGTCCAAAGCCCAGCAGCCAGCCATTTTGCAATACCAGCGCCACAAGATAAGGCACAATGCCAAGTACGATACCCGGCATGATCACGCCCCAACGATAGTTGTTCACCTCTACTGGCTCTGGACAATGTACATAGGGCGTCAGCATCTTCCACTTGAATCCAAAATGGATCTTAGCCCACGGGATGTCATCCAGCCACGACCAGCAAATTGCATGGATAAACTCGTGGACCACCGTGCCAACGATGATGCTGATAAAAAAAAGAAGGGGACTCACTAAGAATCCAGCCAGATCATAGCCGAGGGTTTTAAAACCGTACAGCCATCCATAGGGTACTACTAGCAAAGCCACGATGGGAAACACGATTGCCAGCGCATAGCCGTTGGCGGCGGCAAAACTAAGCGTGTATTCGTTACTGCTGTTCTTCTCCATCTTTCTGGGGACTTCGGGCGGCCAGTTCTTGATCCATCATATACAGTGCGGCGCTGTCATCGGCAACCATTTTAAGACGCTCAAGAATTGATTCGGCCATCTCCTCTTCCTCGACCTGCTCGTCGATAAACCAGTTGAGCAACGTCTGCAGCGGGTAATCGCCCTCTTCGCGGGCCATGTCGTACAAGCTGTGAATCCGCTTGGTGATGTACTGCTCGTGTGCAAGTACAGCCTCGAAAACATCCACGACACTTTCGGCTTCCACTGTAGGCTTTTCCAGATCCTTCAACTCAACCTCACCGCCCCGCCGCAGGATGTGATCATAAAATTTCATACCGTGCTCCTGTTCTTCCTGCCACTGAATACGCATCCAGTTGCCAAAACCGTCCAGGTCACGCTCTTCGAACCAAGCCGCGTAGGCCAGGTAAAGCCACCCGGATTGAAATTCCGCTTGAATTTGATCGTTAACTTGATCTTGAACTTTCTTCTCAATCATAATTCTGCTCCCGATTTTAGGTTTTTATATTGCTGTAATCCTAGTTTAAGAAAAGCTTACACGATCATAAAATAATATTATGGCTCGGCTGCTACTTTTTATTCGCTGGGTTTTCAGCCAAAAATCTTGCTGAAATGTGCCGATGTATCATATCCAACATAGAAATGCCGCAGCTAGATCTACCCCAGAAAATACCAGATGGAAAGGATGTGCTAATTCACTCAAACGTTGATACGCAGATTAAGAGAAAGATTGCATCCAATAGTATGGAAAATTTATAAAAAGTAACTCATGGAAGAACCATTTCTTGAACTGATAGCGAAAGTACTTGTACTGATAAATGAAAGTAAAATGTAGAGTCTTTCCACTGCATCTCAAACGTTTTGGGTTTCTGCACTTTGGTAGTGTCCATATTCTGGGCCAAGGCCACCGACCCAATCATCACAAAACACAAACGAATTGTTTTTTATAGCACTATTGGTTGATCGTTCACAAACTTCAAATTACAAATTATCTTGGTTTCCCGGCTTACAAATTTGGGCACTTAGAAAAAGAAGCCATTTCCTCTCTTGCTCAAGTCGCTCGCGATATCGTTCCCGCAGCGAGATTGCCGATAGTTTTCCAATCAAGCGGGAAGCCAACTCAATGTTACCCTGAAAAGCCAAGTGGTGAATGAGCCGCTGGTACTCATCAAAATATCGCTGGTGCAACTGTTCTTTCACCAACTGAGCGGCATACTGATTAACTAATATCCACCGCTCACGATCGATGGCTTTGCGCACGCTCCGGACCTTGGTTCGATCATTAGCTTTGGCAAAAGTAGTACTGTCCGGCCAATTATGGTAATAGGTTAACTGCCGGTATATCTGCCACTGCACAGAATCGAGACGCGTATCGAGAGCCGGTTTCAGGATCGAATCGGGCTGCTGTTGAAACAGGTTCTGGGCCCGATCCATAAACAATGCCGCCCTGTTCGTGTTCCCGAATAACGCAAAAGCGTCGGCATAGAGCAGTTGCAGTTCCACTGTCGTATCCTGCCGCGCCGCTGCTTGTTGCACTTGCTGATAGTCGCCATTAACCAAATGATGGTAACTCCATTGTGCTTTGATGGGCGCCACGCTGTCGGCTGCAGACAGTGCCTTATCCAATGCCTGCAGCATCTTGGTAGTATCCCGCTCGGCTTCATAAAAGTGAAAGGTGTCCCAAGTTTCGGCAAAGTCCGATACCACATGTGGACAAGCCTGCTCGAAAAGTGAAGGGATGCTATAAATCTGGCTAGCTACTTGTTGATCCACGGAGTCAACCTGAACCGAATCCAAGTGCTGGTGCCACTCGCGGGTCAACTGCTCCCAGCCCTTGGGATAAGCTCCTGCAAGATCGCCACTGCGGTACGCTTCTTTAAGATTTGCAATGGGATAACGCCGCATCAGATACTGCACAAACGATCCGCTGGTGATATAGTTAACGCCCGAGCGGCCGCCGTAAAATCCCAGCGGCGAAAAAGACTGCTGCAATTGTTTAGCCTTGGGGTACGGTTTTTCGGAAACGACAATTTGATCCACGGTAGACGTTTTTGAAAATCCGCCGTCAATAGCTACCGCCAATCCCTCAATCAGGCCGATGCTCCAGCTTGCGTTGAAAAGCACGTTGCCAAACTGTTTGGCCATCACGTGCACCAGCTCATGCTTTAAACTGCGATCAATTTGCTGCTTTGCAATATGTAGCTGATCCTGCTGCAGCCACACCGGCACGTAACTGGTAAATTTGGCACCTACCAGCGCTTTCTTCTGCCAGGGATGTCCGTATAGATAACTCTCGATTTTATTGGTTGAGTCGCGCGCCGGCAGTGCTAACTGATTGGCAATTTGGCGGTAATAAAATTCATGCTCTTTCGCCAGCAGGTCTATTTCGTAGTCACTGTAAAGCCGTTTATCATAATAGAGTTCAAAATGGTCGGTCGATTGGTGCCCGCCGAGCACGTTCTGCAGATGCGATCGCGGAGAGATCACGCCAAATCCCGTCAACTGTGTGTACCCCACCAAAATGCCTATCGCGGCAAAGCCGACAATCCATTTTGCGTATTGATCTCGGTTCACCTCTGGAAGGTGCCACAACAACACTGCCCAGAGCACCGTCACGGCTCGGAAAAATACAGCACTGCTACTTACCTGAACAACTTCGTCATAAATGGGACCCGGCCAGCCGCCCCACACGTGATTAAAAAAGTAGACCTGCGGGTAGTTAAGCAACTCAAACAAAAAAAGGCCAACAGAAACCGTCAAAAGTATTGCTACTGCAATCGCACGCCAGTAAGGCAGTTGCCACAATCGAAGCAGTCGTCCAATAGCGTATCCAAAATAGACGCTGGGCAACGGGAATATGAGCCAGAATCCCAACCCGTGAATACTAAAACAGCCGGTTATCAGGGCATTGAGCAGCAGTGGCAATCCAACGAGAAAAATATCCCCTGCAATCTGGAGTGCATCCCAGAAATCATTCTTGGCAGCATCCATCTTGCAAGCACGAATACCCGCCCAAAAGCAGCCGATCAACGCAACAAGTAGTGCTGACTCAATATGAAAATCGCCGAGCAAAGGGGTGAAAAGCAAAACGGTACCCGTCAAAATAGGCCCCAGAAGTCTCAAGTAGCTATGTGATAATCGATCGGTCATAAATCAAAAGGTACAAGGGAAAGGTGAAATGGCAAAAGGGAGAAGTGAAAGAGTTTTTGTTCTACTTCCTGTTTTCACTTAATGCATGCCCAATAAACCCAATAGATGAGCACCAATTGGAGGGGCAATCGCAACAGGGTTCCGATGCTATACCAGGCAAAATAGCCCGACTTCTGGACCGCCACCACGGCCATGTTGATGTTTGCTGGAAAGACGGCCACGAGTAACAGATTGAGTCCCCAAGCTGCCAAGACCTGTGTTTGAGGAACCATAATACCGATTGCTCCCAATAGTTCACCCAACCCGCTGATGTACACCATTGGCAAGTGATAAGGAATGTAATCCGGCATAATACTCACAAATATCTGCGGCTTGATGAAGTGTAGAAGCCCCGTAACCAGAAAGATGCCGGCAATTATATAGCGGTGTATTTCAGGAGTGAATATAGCCATGGGTCAGCTTTGAAACATCGTGGACAGCACAAACCAGATGTTTTCCTTGCGCTCCATCAAACGGCGTTTGAAATAGGGGAACCACATAGTGCCAAAGGGCACGTAAATACGTGCAATGTATCCCTCTTGCACAAACTCTTCCATCGTTTCCTGGCGCAAGCCGTAAAGCATCTGAAACTCAAATCGTGATGGGCCGATGTTGTTCTCTTTTGTAAAGGCTTTCACCCAGTTGATCAACTCATCATCATGGGTGGCAATGCGTGGGTAAGGCGTTTTCTCGAGCAGTATTTTGGCGTACTCTTTATAGGCTTCGCGAATCTCGCTCATCTTCTGTATTGCAATATCAGCCGGTTCTTTATAGGCTCCTTTGCAAAGGCGTACATCAGCGCCCATCTCGGCTAATTCCTCAACGTCTTTTTTGGTCCGGTGCAGATAGGCCTGGAGCACAATACCCACATGCTTGCCGTATTCTTGAAAAGCTTCTTTGAAAATATCGATAGTAGCCTGCGTATAGTCTGAGCCCTCCATATCGATGCGAACAAACTGATCGTTTTCGCGAGCTACATCAAGCAGCTTAAAAAGATTTTCTCTGCAATAACTGTGATCAATATCCAGACCCATCATGGTAAGCTTTATCGAGATGGTGCTGTCGAGTCCCGCCTCATTAATATTTTTCAGCAAGTCGATATAGCTTTCTACGGTATCGTCAGCCATCTGCCGATCCTCAACATTTTCTCCGAGCAGATCGAGCGTTATTTTGATCTCTTTCTCGTTTAGCTGTTCGACTTTTGGTGCTGCTTCCTGGAAAGATTCACCAGCAACAAATCGCTTTGCAAGAAAAAAAGGTAACTTCATAAATCCACTAAAAATTTGTCTGACGTTAAAAGCTGTCTGAAAATAATGAATTGCAAGCATCTTCCCCACACTGCAACTGAAACACTTCTGGCAGAGCAACGTATTGTGGTTATGTTATCACTGACCAAAAAATTCTGGAGATATTTATGACTGCTCGACAAACGTATATTACCAAAGTCGCCTTCGCTCTTATTTTATCAATATTTGCTACCCTACTGCTGATCTTGCCGGCCAAGGCCACTCCCGGCAGCGCAATGGCCTCACAGGATGAGCCCTATCGCATTGAATCATTTGATATATCTACACCCGGTAAACTGAACGTTGAAACTTCTGGCGGGCATATTACTGTCAAGGGATCATCCGACAATTCCGTTCGTGTGGAAATGTATGTGCGGAAAAATGGACGCAATCTGCTGCCGGAAGATAACAATCTGGATGACTGGGACATCGACATTTCGCAATCCGGTCGCTCCGTACAAGCTATTGCCAAACGACGGGGAAACAACGGGTGGAATATTTTTGGCAAAAACAACAATCCCTCTATCTCATTCGTGGTGTACACGCCCCGTGAGATGAGCACCGATCTCAATACCAGTGGCGGCCACATTGAAGCCCGCGGACTTTCCGGCAATCAGGAATTAACAACCAGCGGCGGGCACTTACAGCTGGCAAATCTGAAAGGCACCATCCAGGCACGCACTTCCGGCGGTCACGTTGAAATAGCAGATGTACAGGGTGATGTGGATGCCCGCACTAGCGGTGGACATATTGACGTGCAAAATTCGGAAGGAAATCTAAAAGTGAAAACCAGTGGCGGACACATCGATCTAGCCAATATCAGCGGTTCAGTAGAAGCTCGAACCAGCGGCGGCAGCATTTCGGCTGATCTCAATTCTATTGGCCAATTTGTAGATCTGCGCACCAGCGGGGGCAATGTGGACATTAGCGTACCGGAAAACCTGGGACTTGACCTCAACCTGGAAGGCAGTTATGTAAGCACAAATCTGCATAATTTTTCTGGCAATGTTGAGCGCAATGAAGTACACGGCAAGCTGAATGGTGGCGGCCCCAAAATTTCGGCTCGTACTTCGGGAGGAACCGTATCGCTTTCATTTAAGCAGTAAATCAGGTCCCCGCAAACCAAAAGGGCAAGCAGATCAATAGCTTGCCTTTTTAAATTAATATGTGTATCAATTTATTACTGAAATGTCACATAAACCGGCTTTTGCGAAGCAACCGCTTTCTGCGATGCCATTTGGATAGCTTTAACTACATCTTGATCGCTTGAAGACTCCGAAACTGGAACGCTTTCCGTTTCCCCATCCAGCTCCGACATACCCGATCCTGCCGCACAGGTAACCGTAATCCGCATAGGTGTATAGAGATTGAAGGTTATTGCGGCAACCAAACCATTAAGAAAGCTGTGTTGTGTCCCTACTTTTGCTACTCCATTTTCGCACTGGCTGGCTACGCTTACTTCACTGGGCGGTACGAGACCAGCAATGAATGAGTGGGCCCATGGTTTATCAATAACCTGATTAGACATTGGCTTGCCTGTTATTATCTCGGCGTGATAGCATGACGTTAATAACGCGGTGCATGCCAGAAGTGTTATAACTTTGATAGATCGCATAATAATCTCCCTTTTAGATCGAATTGATGTTTTCTACATCCCTCATGCAATGTATTATCAACAGCTTAGCTCTTTTACCACCTAAAAGGCAATAGGTTTGCGTGATTTTGTTTTAAAGGACTTATTAAGACTGGGATAAACTGAGAAAAAAAATAAAGGGGCAAGCTGCTAACTTGCCCCATCAGTTTAATAAATAATATAATCCTGAACCTATTCAAACTTCACGTACACAGGATTTTCTAACTGATTGGATTTTTCCGCCGCTTCCTGAATGGTCTTCGCTACTTGCTGATCTGTAGCATTCTTATTGACTTTTAAATTTTGGTTTCCATCAGAGTTAACGGCCATCCCAGAACCTTCGGCACAGGAAACGGTGATAGTCATTGGAGTATAAAGACCACCGGTTAAACTTCTAACTAGTCCGTTAAGGAAACTAATCTGGGTTTCTACTTTAGCGACTCCATTATCGCATTTGTTAGAAGCCTCCACTTCAGAAGGTGGAACTAAACCATACACAAATGAATGAGCCCACTGATTTTCGATTACTTCACCAGATGGTTCCTTATTTGTGGTTACTTGAGCGTGATAACAAGAACTGAATAGAAAAATTAATGCTATGATTGATAATAATCTACTTACCTTCATATGTACCCCTTTTTGATGATGATTTATTTAAGATCTCTCTATATTTCTTTAGATATGTTTCTCTATTTACAAAATCAAATTGGCCTATTTTAAAAACTTGATGAGAAAATTATTCAATAACTTTTCTTATTTTTAGAGATAGCAAAGAAACCTACTGAATGGTATTTTTAAGGGTCATGTTACATAACTCACTATCATTAAATAAAAAATATACATTATGAAGTTTTTAAACATATTAGCAGCATTATCATTGGTTCTGTTCATCGGTTGCGGTGGCGGATCAAGCGAACAACAAAACGAAAGTGCTCAGCCAGAAGAGCAAGAAACCGAAATGAGCAGCGATGTCAGGACCATTAACATTGTTGGCATTGATCAAATGAAATATGTTGTTGAAGAAAATATTGAAGGTATTACGGTGGGAGATGCTATTGGCCAAGACAATATGCTCCGCCTGAAATCTATTACAGCAGAACCTGGCGAAGAAATTCGTATTCGTCTGACTACCAAAAGTAGTCTTCCTGCCACAGCAATGGCCCATAACTGGATACTTTTGGAAATGGGGGCTGACGCACAAGCTTTTGCCAATGCCGCTAGCAAAGCCAAGGATAACAACTACATACCTACTGATAAACAAGATCAAATCCTTACTCATACGGATCTTGCAGCAGGTGGCGAAACAGTTGAAATTACCTTTACTGCCCCAGAAGAGCCGGGCGACTATGAGTATCTTTGCTCCTTCCCTGGCCACTATGCAGCGGGTATGAAAGGAGTTCTTAACGTAGAAGGATCCAGTGATTCTGGAATGTAATCACGATCCAGATCTTACTATTCACAAAAAGCGGCTGATTCCTCAGCCGCTTTTTTATTGGCTTACTTTTCTCCACTACCTGACTTTTTTCCAATATCACGTCCTGTTATCACCATGATGTGTGCCCACGGCGTACCTGGCTCCATGATCCAAGGTGCGCCTTTTGTCGTGGGTTTGCCAGCCAGCCCGGTCGAGGCCTCTGTCTCAAACGGGACATACACCACATAAAGTGGTGAAGCGTTCATAACCTGACCCGTGGTATAGTTGAACGAGTTGGCAGAGCCCGTTAGTGAATAAAGTGCCATGGGCTTGCGCGGCATGGAAATTTCACCTGATTTGATAGCTTCGCGTCGCAGACTATCTACTTTTTTTCGGGACATTCCCTGTGCCTTAAGCTCACGGCCACGCTTCATAAAAGGCTCCAGGTCTTTGTGATAACAAGCCACATGAAAATTCGACTGCTGAGGATTATCTGCTAAACAAACCAATTGGTTGTTGCCCTCTCGGAGCTTTACCAATTCTCCATTTTTCGTATAACCCAGCACTTTTGCCTGTTGCTGCATCTTTTCTGGTGCAGGACTTACTGCAGCACTAATTTGTTCTTCTTTGGTAGGAATATTTGACTGGCCATATCCTATTCCAGCAAAGGCCAATAGAAATGTTAAAACGAGCATCCCGCTTTTGGATAAATTAATCATGGATAATTCTTTTTGGGTTTATATCACAGTGGTTGTCTCAAAAGTAAATCAATTATCCACAATTTGAAAAACCGGTGTAGCCCTAATCTAGGCTTGGCTTCAGGATAAACAGCCCCGTAGTAATGTCACTAACAATTACAATACCGCTTTCGAAGTAGGGATAGCTGCTCCAAGTTCCAAAAAATTCTGCATCGTTATTGACGGGATAAGTATCAAAATAAGCTACCTCGGTAAGATCACCACTGCCAACATCATCCAGGTTCAAAATGCGAAGGCCTGCCGTATAGTTGCTCTGATAAACGTGGTTGCCCTTTACATACTGGTTGTGATCAATGGAGGGGTAATAAGCCTTGTAGGTGCCTATCATTACAGGATCATCCAAATCCTGCATATCCCAAATGTACGTTTTAGTCTGGCTATTACCGTCGGTTTCGTCCAGCTCATCATCCAACAGAAAGTACTGCTGATCCTCGGTAAACCAGCCCTGATGTACATAACTAAATCCGGGATAAGATGCTGTTGACAGGGCCTTGGGATCGTCCTTGTCCGTAACATCTGCTACGCTGATCGCCGTCTCATTGGCACCAAGGCAAATTTCATGATTCTGGTAGTCTGGGTCAGGGCCATTGTAGGTCACGCACTGGGCGTCATGCGTATATCCCGTTCCGCTTCGGCCGGTCGTTGGATCAGCAAAACAACCTTCAAAACTGGGATTGGCAGGATCCTGAATATTTACCATGTGTAACCCACTGCCGCAGGTTTTTCCTCCGCCCGTGCTTCCAACAATGTAGGCAAAGCCGGTGTTGTCATTAATTACCACGTTGTGGGCACTGTGTATCTCAGCGTAGTTCGTCGTCTCGCTGAAGGTACGGGGTACACCATCAAAATTACGAAGGTTGGTAAGATCAAAAACCTGCATGCCGTGCGGCCCGGCATTGTCGGCCACCACATAGGCGTAATTCTTATAAACTTTGATATCGCGCCAGGTGCTGGCTCGTGCACTGTCCGTTTTAGGCAAATGACCTACAATAATTGGCTCAGAAGGATTACTGACATCCACAAATGAGGTTCCGTCAACATGCCCAATCAAAGCATACTCTTTACCAGTCTGGGGATCCGTCCAGCCCCAAATATCATTGAATGTGACCCCATTACTCAACGGCTGAGCATTGAGATCGTCGGCTGTTACATGAGCCAGCAAATCAATGTTATTACAGGGATAAAACCCATCCGATATGCCATCTGTGCACTCCAATGAAGGAGTATCATCATTGGGCGGATTGTCGATAGAATTTGTTGATTGCGTTGGGTTATCAGAACACCCGGACATCAGCAGCGCCCCAATAAACAAGGTTGTGATATACTTCATAGCAGGATTTCTACAAGCAATAGACAAACTATTGTTATTTAATAATAACAATTAGCAAATAGTTTAATTAAGTTAAAATTATATTTATCACACTATATTGCGTGTTATAACAAAACCTTATAGTGCTTATGGTTTGAAAGTGGTCATACTTTACCTGAGTGCTCAATCACTCCTATTGCTCAAGTATTCAGTAGATTATCCATAATAGTACCAGACGCGTCATATTTTCTGATCCAGAATCTCCTAAACAACCATTGAAAATTTTTGATGCCCTTCTCCCTACCGCACGATATCTACAAATGGTCCGTGCCTCTCCGACAGCCAAAGAGCAGTCATCTCAGATTTATAGCTGGAAAATTACGAAAGTATTGGGTAAGCCACTGCTATAACACTTTTCGGCCCGATATATCCACCATAGCGGTATATGAAAATATACTGTGCATTTTAAAACCGGTATCATCCTCGTACACAGACTATCTACCTCGTGGGCAATGTACAGTTAAAAATACTCCCATATAACAGCTTTGGGGTACGTTCCTCTATCAACTGACTAAATCCCATCCCACGTTGAAGACAAAGAGTGCAAGGAGTAAAAGATATATTTCATCAGCGGATGTTTGAAGATTATACCCTCCAAACAAAATAAAGCCCGCTGTATCCATGACTAAATCAAAAGTCACATTTGCGTATTATACAAACAACCTCTCCTATAATGCTGAAATCGCCATTTGATCCAGAGGAAGAACGATTTTCTTCGTGGATAATATATTTCCCCGACTGTTTTTTAATACGCCCACAAAAAAGCTGATGATCTGTCGAAAGCAAATATGACACTTCGTCCCGCGGTTTCTTCTTACTGACATCCACAAGAACAATGTCATTTTTCTTCACCTGCTGCAGAGAAGAATCAACCGACACGGCATAACCAATGACGTCATCGGTCATGGGTAGGTCGAGACCATTCTGACCAATATCAGTAAAGATATCCCCACTTTTTTGGCTTTCCTCAAAATCCACTTCGTGGTTTTCTGCCACAGCAATGGAAGAAAATATGGGAATTTTACATCGTCCCGACTTTTCCGGTTCCCACATTTGACCGGTTCCATCCAGCAGCCAATTTTTATTTAGTTCGCTGCACCGTTCAATGATACGCTCAAGGTTTAGCCGACCCCTATTCTTTTGCATACTCAGGGTACTGGGCTTTATGTCTAAAAAATTTGCAACTTCAGCATCTTTCTCTAAATGATATGCCTTTTTTATGCGTTGTAATATTTGACTCACTTTCGTTTGATATTTGTATTTTATAAGTTCACAATATGTGAATAGATAATATGGTAATTGATAAATAAACTTCTATTAAACAAAAAAGAAATGCAAAAAAGAAATCGTAACGAGGCGGAAAAAAAAGTTATCAAAATGATGATTGATGCTGGCGTTACCCAAAAAATGGTTGCTGAACATCTCGATATTACCCCTCAAGCCGTTAATAATCGTCTAAAAAGAGGTAGTGTGGAACCCCTTATTATAGCTATCAATGAATTAGAAGAAAAGCTCTCCTGATCCTTTATCAACAATTGCGTTTTCTGATTTCCGTTTCTGTCCTATAGTTTGGAATTAGAGAGCGCAATTATTATTTGCCGAAACAATTTGTTCGCACTCTGCTCCGAGAAAGTTCAATTTCTTTGCCACGTAGCATTGCTGTCTTTGACCGGCATTTACATTTCAACGTACTGAACCAACCTTTCTAGACCATAACGTTCTATTTCTTGCCAAAGAAACCAGAACTCTGTAATACAAGTTTTTCCACTAACTAAAACAGCATCAGCCTTCAAACTTGGATACGGTCTCTTTTACTGCTTCTTTTTTTCCGACAATCGTAAGCTTATCGCCGGCGGCAAGCTTGGTATTTCCATGGGGGACGATCAAATCGCCATTGCGTTTGATAATGGCAATCAGACAATCGCGATTTATAGAGATATCTCCAATACGTTTACCATCAAATTCACTGCTGGGATAGGCTACCTCTACATGGTCCTCAGACCGGATAAAGGCCTCATGGATAGCCTTAAGGTCTGACAACTGGCGCCAGCGTCCTGCAAAATCAATTTCTTCGGCCCGCTTGGCCAGCTCCGCCAAAAACCGAAGGTGTTGCCTGGGATTATTGGCAGGACTCACCAGCACAAAGATAGCATATATCGGTTCATCGGCCTCTTCCAGCATGATACCTTGCTCGGAATGAATGATCGCCAGCTCAGGATGATCGGCTTTGTCAATCTTGGCATGCGGCAGCGCCAGGTGATTCCCCAGTGAGATATCTGAAATACTGCTTAACTCTTCATAAATAGTATCAGTAGAAATATTAAGACGATCTGATATGATCGTAGAGGCCTCACCCAGTAATTTCTCGTACGACTCCCCTTCTTTATGATCGATCACAGCAGCGCGTAAAATACACTGTTCAAACACATCTTCTCTTCGGGTTCCCTTTTCACGGATAATATCCCGGAGTTCTTCGTACAGCTGCGGCGTTGCCTGCGCGCCCACACGTTCAAAAACCTGGTACATTGCGGCCGAGCGATCCACCTTTTTCTTGGCGTATAGATAATACCATAGTGCTCCGAAAATAATCACACCTGCAGACAAAATAACCGACAGCCCTCCAAGCTGGGGAATGAGCACCACCGGCGTTAAGATTCCGATAATTTGCACCCAGGGATATAATTTTGTTTCGTAACCGGGATCATAGGCCGTAATCTTGCTTTCGCGCATCACAACAACCGCAAGATTGATCATCCCAAAAATAAGCAGCTTAAACGCACTGCCGAGCTTGGCGATGCCTTCCGGAGAAAGCAGTAGAATGAATATTATCATCAATCCCATGGTAAGGATGATAGATCGCGTAGGCGTATTAAAACGCCCAATTTTCTTCCAGTACGATCCCATCAGGTTATCCCGGCTCATGGCCAGCGGATAGCGCGAAGCAGCCGTCAGTCCGGCATTTGAAGCGGTGGTAAAAGCAAAAATCGCTACAATTGAAATGATGGTTTTGCCAATCGGACCCATAAACGCCGTGGCAGCATCGGCAATAGGTGTAATAGATCCGGACAGTGTTTCGCCCGGCATTACGCCAACGACCACACCCAGTCCCAGCAGATAAATCACCAGCGTAACCCCCAGCGCCACGGCCATGCCAAGGGGAATATTGCGGTCCAGATCCTCGACCTCTTCGGCTACACTGGCTATCTTGGTCAAGCCTGCAAAAGAGATATAGACCAGCCCAACGGCCTCGAGGAAATTACCGGAAGCACTTTCGAAGAAAGGAAAAAAATTCGTTGGCTCAACATAGAAGAACCCCTTCGCAATGAAAAACGTAAGAGCCCCAAGAATAATACTCACAAAAATTCCCTGAAAGCGCCCTACATTTTTCATCCCGCTGATACCTAATCCGGCAAAAAGAACGCACAATGAAATTGCAACCGGCTTGACGGGTAATTCAATAAAGAGCACCAAATATGCCCCTAGACCAATGAGTGCAAATGCACTTTTAAAGGCCAGGGCCAGCCAAGTTCCAAATCCCGATATCGTACCCACCAGCGGACCCATACTTCGATCTAGGAAGTAGTAAGCACCACCTGCTTTGGGCATTGCCGTCGAAAGCTCAGCCTTGCTCATCAATGAAGGGATGATCAACAGGCCGGCCACGAGATAGGCCAATATTGCACTGGGACCAACTTTTGCATATACCATGCCCGGCAACAGGAAAAAGCCGGAGCTTAACATTGGACCAATGCCAAAAGCGATGACATCAAACAAACTTAAATTTTTCTTGAGACCTTTTGCCATAAGAAGTTAATACAAATAATTGTTTACCATGGTAAATGTAAATTACTTGGCAAGCACAAAAAACTAAAAGAAGATTGGAAAATTAAAAGAAATTTGAGAGAAAATTCCCTCTAATATCAATCAAAAACAAATCGGAAAGTGATTGTTCCCCATTGTGACTGTTGCGGTACACCAGAAGGGAGTCGCGAAAAACGCCAGCTCCGCAAGGTGCTCATCACTTCGCGCTCAAGCTCGGGATTCATTTTCTTAAGGGGAATAATTCGTCCCATGGATCCATCAGGCTTCACTTCAAATCGGATGGTAATCGTGGCTTCTTCGTTAGTGGTATTATTGGGCAGTGGCTGCACCATAGGATTGCGTTCGATATCGCCCTCCCATTTCAGCTCGTAGGGAGCTGATTTTTCCTGCTGGTTACCCGTACCCTGGTCGGCGTTTACCTCACCCGTATTACCCTGTTCATCGCCACTGGTTTCGGCCCCTTCCTGCTGTACTTCATCCTTTTCAGTTTTAGGGGGAACAGTGACTTCTTTTTGCTTTTCCTCAGAGGTTTCTTCTTGCGGATCCACCTTGTCGGTCTCGGGGGTTTTAACCTCTTGTTCTTCGACCTTTTCCTCCTGATCGGGAACATCAACCGGCTTGGTGGTCTCTTCAGTGGTTGACTGTTTCTCTTCAACTGGATCCGGTTTTTCGGGCTCCGGATTCTCAGGTTTGGTTTCTGAGGGATTGGGTCGTGTGGCTACTTTATCGGCCTGCTGCTCGGCATACTCGGCCGGTGTACCGGATTTAAATTCTCCAAATTCCACCTCAATAAACGAGGGACGTACGTTTGAGTTGATGGAAAAGGTATATAGCAGGAATATCACAAACAGCACTACATGTATGCCGCCCGAAACAGCGAGGGCAAAACGATCTTCGTTATGTAATGTCGGTACTTGCATCTGTTAGTTGACCCTTTGTTATCTCGATGCCCGTTCTGTTGCCATTATGATATTCAACTCCAGGGCCTTGGCAATATTCATTACGCGTACGGCGTCGTCGATAATTGCATCCTTGTCGGCCCGTAATACCAACGTGCCCTGTGGTTTCTTATTCTTTGCCTCGCGCAAAGCCGATGCCAGCATGCCGCTGCTTGTCTGATTTCCATCCACATAAAATTGCCCGTCCTTGGTTACTGCTACGGTGATAAACTGCGTTTCGGTCTCTGCACCGGTCTCGGCTTTGGGGATGTTCACTTTAATCCCAAAATTAGTGACAAAGGAGGATGTCAACAGGAAGAAAATAAGGAGCAGGAGCACAATGTCGGTCAGTGACGACTGCGAAAACATCGACAATGGCTCCATGCGATCGTTATCTTTTCGAAAATCCATTACCCTACCTTCTGTCGTTCTTTTTGTTTCTTTTCTGAGGGTGCATTCAGCATATCAACAAAATCGGCTGATGCATTTTCCAACTCGTGCACTGTGCGGTTTATTTTACCCAGCAAGAAGTTGTGGAATCCATAAGCAATAATACCTACAATAAGCCCGGTGGCAGTGGTGATCAGCGCTTCCCAGATACCACCTGCCAACACGCTGGGATTGACGTTCCCCTGTAGCGACTGTATATCCATAAACGCTTCAATCATGCCGGTTACGGTTCCCGTAAATCCAATAAGCGGGGCTACACCGGCAATAGTCGCCAGCCAGTTCATGCGCTTCTCGAGGTGATAAATTTCTTTCTTGCCAGCGTTACTGATAGCATCCTCGATATCCCGAATGGGGCGCCCCAGACGACGAATGCCTGCTTGGAGGATGCGAGCCAGTGGCTTATCAATACCATCGCAATAGGTAAGTGCCCGCTCACGGTCGCCATCTTTGAGCATACCCTCAACCGTTCGCAAAAAACCATCTACCTCAATGCGCGAATTATTCAGTGAACGCCAGCGCTCAGCAATTACATAAATGGCCACCAGTGAAAGAATAAAGAGCGGAATCATCAAGATGCCGCCCTCGGTCAATAATTCCAGCATCGACATACTATCCTGCTGCGAAGCCATGCTTAAAGTGTCAGCCGCGGCGGTTGTGGTGTCGGGCTGTGCCTGAATCAAAATGAAAAGTAACGCTTGCATAATGTTATCTTGTGACTGATGTGTTATTTAATTCGTTTAATAAAATTATTATCTCGATACTCTTCGGGAATACGAGAAACAGCTTGCTGTGCCGCTGTAACGGTTTCAAACTGACCGATCCCTACCCGGTAATAAGTGGTTCCATCAACCGAAGCTTTATTGATTAAAGCACGGTATCCTGCTTCCTGCAATCCCTGCTTTCTTTTTTCTGCTTTGTCTTTAACGCGCAGCGAGTGAACAACAATCGTATATCCGTCATTGGCCTTGTCATTCAAGGTACCGCGCAATCCATATATAGGTTGTTGGGCATCGGAGCCTCCCTGCCTTGTTACTTCTAACTCTTGTTCAGGTTCCGAATCGGTATTCTCGTTTTGTTTATTACTATCAGAGGCCTCTTTTGAAGGCGATTCCTCTTGCGTGTCACCGGTCGTTTGGGAGGGCACATCTGTCATCTGCTGAGAAGTTTTAGGCTGCGACGAATGTTTGCTTCCACTCAATAATCCACTATCATAAATCAGAAATCCAGCCAATCCAAGTGCAATAACCACAAGAGCAGCTACCAAAAAGCGGCCGATAGGGTCCGTCTCATCCTCCGCAGATGCCGTCACTTTCTCCAGCTGTTTATTTTCATGCCCAGATGTTGTTTCCTGCTGCTCTTCCGGGGGTTTCTCCGGCTGGGCGGCATCAGCATCAATCTCAATATCTTCTTCCGGCTGATCCTCTTCAGCAGCTACCTGCTCAGGTTCATCATCCTGTTCCTCTTCATCCGCCGTTTCTGCTACCGGCTCTTCAACAGTTTCGTCCGGCTCAATGGCATCCTGATCAAAGGCCCAGACCCTGTCTTCATTACCCTGTTGCTGCTTATCCATATCGGGAATTTCTTCACCGTCCGGCTCCTTAAAAGCGCCAATCAGCTCAATGGGCTTCATGCCGGCATACTTGTTATTAATCTCGGTTTCCAGGGTATCAGTAGGCTCAAAGTGTAGTTCGCCCTCTTGCATGCTAAAAGTACCAAAGACCTCAACTTCGAAGGTTTTACCCTCTTCAGCTGCCTGCTGAATACGGTTTACCAGCTCTTGCAACTGATTTTCTACCTGGTCACGCTCCAACCCCGTTTTGTCAACAAGAAGTGATATTAGCTGTTCTTTGTCGATAGTCATATCTCCAATTAGTTTTCCGGAACAAACGTAATAGTATCTTTCGGAGGCATCATTACAACACGGCCATTATCGTATTGCTTCTGAAACTGCTTTTTGTGTTTAAACTGAAAACGCCCAACCCCTTCAAGCTCTACTTCGTTTTTACTAGCAACCTCTTCGCGAATAACCTCGGAAAATGCTTTGATAAAGTTCTTATCCATCACCTTAAAGTTTTACTGTTAACCCGCCGTACACCTGAAATGGACGCTCGGTATATCCCTGCCAAACCTGATAATCCTGATTCAGCAAGTTCACCAATTTTATATATGCTCCAAATCGATCAGTAATTTGCACATCTGCCTGCCCGCCCAGCTGCAGGAAACCATCCAGTGTGTCGTTTGTTCGAAATGTTTTGCGTGAACCTACATAATCAGCCCAAGCTTCGAAAGTGAACTTATCAAATGGCCGGATCGTAATCCCCGAATTAACACCAATCTTTTCTTCAAATGGAATGCGTCCACCGTTTTTAACCTGTGGCGATTGCAAATACACCTTGGCATTCACCTGAAAGTGATCCGAAACAATCTGTTGCGTAACACTTGCATAGGCCCGCACCTTATACACATCGGCGTAATTTACCTCATAGAACAGATTGCGAGGGGCCTGAGGAGCCCCTACCACGGCCGACATCTGCTCGCGTCCAAACATGGGATAATCCGAAATATTGGCGTATTGAAATCCAAGATTCAGTACTCCCTCATCGGCATATTCCAAGCTGGCCTCGGCCGAACCTTTAATGCGATAGGAGTGACGCAAGACATTATCAACATTTAGAAATCGGTTTTGGGTGTGCATCTGCTCAAGAGTCTGCACATAAGGTTCAGCTGCTGCCTTCACAGTCAGCGTTACCATATCCAACAGCGGGTGCTCTACCGTTACCGACGGGCCGGGATACACTTTATTCGAAAATCCATCATTCGTATAATAAACGCTCGCATCAACACTTACTTTCGTCGTATAATTAAAAAGACGCTCGTAAACTACGCCGCCCTGCGCCGTTACCCAGTCATTATCAAAGGGCGTATTGTTGTCGTAATGGCCAACTTTAGCACCCGCTTTGACCGTAAAAGTCTCGTTTACATTTGAGCCCGCCCATCGTTTGGCAAGGGATCCATTAAAGACACGCTCCTCGCTGGACCCTGACAGCATATTGGCATTTTTTAGTTCTGCGTTAAAAAAGCGAATATTTGCCTGTGCCTTCCAACCGGTGATGGTATTTTTAAACTGCTGAAAATCAGCCCCCAGATTAAAGCCGTCGTACTCTTTGCGTGCACCATCGGGAATAGTGGTCGACGGCAGGTTAAACATATTGTTGAAGCTGTTGCTAAATCCGCCGTTTATGCCCAGCCGTGATTCGGAGCTGAGTTTTGTAGCATACTCGACATTAGCATCAAAAAATCGGAAACTGGCTTCGTTATTGTCGAGATGTCCATCCGAAGAAGAATAATCAAGATCTCCGCCAATATAGCTTTTTGAATTAATTCGGTTTACGCCCCAAAATTTGGCCTCGGGACTCACGTAGCTTCCAAATCCAAGGCGGCTATATGCATTGATGTCATCAGCATAGTGCGGCGGGGTGTAGGCCGGAGGATCAGGCCGTGAGAGCTCGCTGACCGGCAGGTTTGCTACTACCTGCTCGTCGGCCTCCATAAACGGCATCCGGTTGGGGTCGATCTGGTAGACCCGCGGAGTAGGATCGAACCCTAAAATAGGCTGTCGTTGCAGACCGGGGAACCGCGCCTTAAACTGGCTGCGAATTTCAATATCCTGCGGATCAATTTCGGGCAGCAATGAATTTTCACTTTGCTGCTGATCCTGGGCTGCCCCGGGTTGTGCAGCAACTATTACAACAAGCATTGTGACGACAAATGATAGAAAACGATTCATAAATAGTGATAGAGCTGTGTGCCAGATAAAATCAGTCTTAAAGGTACTAATTTTTTAGCAACGATTAATGCTTCAATTAAGCATTTTTATACCCGTCTTGGGGACGTCTGTTTCGAATAACGGAAAAGGGGCGTTCGAATTGCTGAGCCTAATCTTATTTTTTGGTCGTGACTAAATTAACTGACTGAAATCGCATTGTTGGTTTGATCCTCTTTTGTGTTCTCCCTGCCACAGGGAAAAATACTCTTTTCAAGTACATATATAATTCATCACATGAAGCCCCCTCATCTGAGTTCTGGGTTTGAAGTCTGATGAGTAAGACAGTTAATAACTTCAGATAATAGAGCTCCCAGAGAGTGGTACTCCCACACTGACAGGCTGAAAGCCCGTCCTACATTAAATGACAGGATCGCCAGCCTTGGTTGATCGAAGCTTGTCGATAAACAGGAAAAACGGCGTAATACCAGCTACAAAAATCACCATACTGGCATGAGTGATCGTCGCATAGGCTATGCCGGTTACCGCCGGCACCGCAAACAGCACCAGAAGCGACTGTTTTACAAAATAATGATAAGTACCTATTCCACCCGGCGATGGGATGGCAATACCAATGGCCGAAATCACGGTAATAACGAGCGCATCCAGCATATCGAGATCGAACTCGGCCTGCATATCAAACATCCAGAAGGGGATGTAGGTCATCAGGGTGTAGCAGAACCAAATCAAGGCGGTGTAGGTGATAAACAGCCACCAGCGATCCACTTTTCGTGCCGACAGTACTCCGTCCTTAAACATGATAAAGGCTTTCTTGGCCCGGAAAACCCATTTTTGCAAGGCTTCAATCTTTGTACCCAGGTAAAGTAACAGCCTGAGTCCTGCATAACCTGCAACAATCAACAAGAGAATAAACAGTGCTACCCAGCCGTAGGTCATAACACCAGACTGATTCGTCAAAAAGTCGATAGTCTGATCCCCAAAGATATTTCGAAGTAAGTTTACATCCGAAATTAGGTATAACGACACTACCAGCATCAAAAAGGCCATCACCACGACGTCAATAATGCGCTCGAGCACGATCGTGCCCATCAGCTTGGAAGTGCTTAAATCCTCTTTTTTCGCTACATATAATGGACGCGACACTTCGCCCAGCCGCGGACCTACTAAATTCATCAGGTATCCGACCAAGACGCCTGAAATAAGTGTAATTCGGTCGAGCTCTTTCTTGTCGTGCTCGATAAGCAGGCGCCAGCGTTCGGCCCGAAAGACATGACTACACAAGGCCGAGACGGCAAATGGAATAATCCACCCAAACTGAATGCGTTTGGAATATTCCAGCACTTCTTCCAGCCTTACGTTGCGGAAAGCAAGCCACAAAAACAGTCCGCCCAACATTAATGCCAGTACTATTTTGAGAACTCGTTTAACCATGCTTCAACTGAATTGGCTATTTATTGCGCATATCAACAACTTCGGCACTATCTGGATATTTTAGCACAAACATCCCTTTCTGAGCACTCACAAAACTGCCATCCTTAAAAGTGGTGGTGATCACATTGTCCACAGGATCGACGGCTCGAATTTTTTGCGGGATCAGTGCTTCCGACAAATAGATTTCCACCTTTTTATACATGGCAAATGCATCATCAGAAGAAAGGCGGATGTAAATTTGATCCCCCTCCCGGCGTTGCTCCTCCACGGCAAAAGTCGAATCAACGCCATTTAAAATGCGCGAAGGGGCAAAGTCGTCTTCTTCGGGTACATATTTGCTAATAATCACCCGATTGCGGTTACCATCAAATACCATGGACGTCTGCCCATCCACGACTACGGTCTGTTTTTGCGCTCGCACCTTATACTGGCGTTCGCCCACCCAGATCTGGCCTCTGCTGGCCACCGTGTCCTGGGTATAGGAATCCACCGACTGGTGCTGAAACTGCGCATTGAAAATTGCGCCCTGTTCAAATTTTTGCTTTACCTTTGAGAACGGCTTTTCCTGAGCATAACCTGCGAAGGTTAGTCCAAGGATGAATGTCGCCAAAAAGAAATGTTTTCGTACGTTATCGCTCAAATTCGTCCAGTTCATCTAATAGTTCTTCTAATTCTTCTTCGTCTTCGACCAGTACATCGCGCGCCGTGCTTCCCTGGTAAGGACCCACAACACCAGCATTAAACAACTGGTCAATAATTCGGCCGGCCCGATTGTAACCAATTGAAAGCTTGCGCTGCAACAGTGAAACCGAACCCTGCTGGTGCAGCACAATCACTTTAGCTGCCGCCTCAAAAAGCTCGTCGATATCATCCAGCGGATCCGGAATGTCGCTGCTCTTCGAGGACTCATCTTCTAAAACAGGTAACTCGTACTTATTATTATATCCCTCTTGGTTGCCAATGAAATCGGTGATTCTTTCGACCTCTTCGGTGGATACAAACGCATTCTGGATTCGCGTCATACCGCCACCGTTGGTAAATAGCATATCACCATTACCAATCAGCTGATCGGCGCCGCCGGTATCGAGGATCGTTCGAGAGTCCACTTTTGAGGCCACCTGGTAGGCAATACGTCCCGGGAAGTTCGCCTTAATCGTACCCGTTACTACATTCACCGAGGGTCGCTGCGTAGCGACAACCAGGTGAATCCCTACCGCACGTGCCAACTGTGCCAGCCGGGCGATAGGCTCCTCAATCTGCTTGCCGGCCGTCATCATCAGATCGGCCAGCTCATCAATAATTACTACAATATACGGCAGATGGCGGTGCCCTTCGCTTTCATCCAGATCGCCATTATCAAACTTCTCATTATAAGCTCGAATATCGCGTACCATTGCATCCTTAAGCAGGTCGTAGCGCTCATCCATCTCCTTGGTCAGGCTTTCGAGTGTATCCTTCGCTTTGGACGTATCCGTAATTATCGGCTCTTCCGCGCCCGGCAGTGTGGCCAGAAAGTGAGTCTCAATTTTCTGAAAAAGAGAGAGCTCAATTTTCTTCGGATCAATAAGTACAAACTTCACATCATCGGGATGACACTTGTAAAGCAAACACGTAATAATAGTATTCATCCCCACCGTTTTACCGGATCCCGTTGCCCCAGCCATCAGCAAGTGCGGCATAAGGGTAAGGTCGATCATAAACACATCGTTCTCGATGGTCTTTCCGAAGGCGATGGGCAGCTCGTAGTCGCTTTCAACAAATTTTTTGGTGTTCAGCACCGACTTGATATAGACTGTTTCGCGCTTGCCGTTCGGCACCTCAATACCCACGGCCGAGCGTCCCGGGATGGGCGCCATAATACGGAGCCCTTTCGCCGCCGTCGCCATCTTCAGGTCGTTGGCATAGCTTTCAATCTTGCTGATCTTCACATCCGGTGCGGGATCGAGCTCATAGAGCGTAACCGTTGGACCCACGATGGCATTAATGCTGCGGATCTCAATGTTGTGACGCTTCAGCTTGTCGAGGATAATCCGCTTATTCTCCTTAATCTCGTCAAGATCAACCTCATTGCCTTCGTTGGGTGGGCTATCCAGCAGGTCGACGGTTGGGAACTTGTATTTGACCTTGGGGACTTCCTTGGCTTTGTCTTTATTTTGCTTGTCGAGTTCCTTTTCGCCGGCCTGCTCGTCGCCTTCCCCTACATAGACCGATATATCGACATCATCTTCGTCCTCTTCGGCAATCTTTTTCTTATCAATATCCGCGCGGGGACGCTGGTCCAGCGATTTGACTTGTTCCTCCTGTTTCCGTCGGCGTTCCTTATCCTGCTGATGCGATTCTTCTACAATTTCTTCAATGGACTTTGGCTTCTGCTCTTCTTCCTCATCCTTCGGTTCGGACTCTGATCGCTGCTGTTGCTTGGATGATGTTGAACGCTGCGAAGGCTGGTTGTTTTGCTGCGACTGTTGGGCCATCTGCTCCTCGGCCCGGCGCTGCTTTTCAACCTGGGCCTGTTCCTCTTTTTGTTTTTGCCGCTCCTCTTTTTCCTTGCGCTTGGCTTCTTTACGCTCTTGGCGACGCTGCTGCCATTCTGCAAACGAGTCTTTTATATTGGCAATCCAATCCTTGAATCGCTCAACCGTATGCTGCAGGTCACGATCCAGCAGGGCCAGCAGAGTTGTTACCAGTAGCACCGACAGAATCACCATTGAGCCAATTTCGGCCGTATAAATCTGGAGCACCTTTGCCACCTGAATACCAGCTGACCCGCTCCAGACCGATGTGATCCATTCGTAATTGAGATTAAACCATCCCAGAATAGTCGAGAATAGTACCATGGTCCAGATGCCGTAAGCCGTCGGCCACAGCATCTGGTTAATATCGCGATCGCGGAAAATAAACCAGCCATATCCCAAGATAATCAGGGGTATGATAATGCTCATATATCCAAAGAGCATATACACAAAAAAGTGGGCGATATATCCCCCCACCTGTCCGAGGCCATTCTGGATGCGTTGGGCAGCTACCTCAGAGGATAATGATTTGATAAGCGTGAAATCTGCAGCATTATAAGTAACTACAGCCAGCCCAAGCAGGCCACCGATGGCCATCACCAAAATACCCAGTATTTCCATTTTTCGGGATTCCGAGAGGCCTCCCAAAAAATTGCCGGAACTATTGTTCTTTGCCATTTAGATCGGTAATCATTCCTTCATTTAGTACAGGCAGAACCTGTAAGATACTACGTTGACAGCAATACGAAAGATCGTCTTCACTGACAATGCCATCCAGCCGAACGGCATAATTCGACGACTTGATGCTATTTTCTATATCATCACCAAATTTTTCATAAAGACCAAAAGCCACTTTTGCCCCATCCCGTGCGCTGTCGGGTAGTTGACCGGAGCAAAGTTCGTAAATAATATTTCCAGCACAAAGAATATCTTCAAGCGATAAGCGTCCTCTCCAACCCGCACATACAAGCAAAATTTCTTCGTCCAGTTGGCGCAGGTAATCAACCAACACTTGCAGGTTGAGAAATGACCCAACGACAATGCGGTCGGCAAGACTGCAACGTCGTATCGCTTTGGTGCCGTTGGTGGTATTCAAGATGATGGTCTTGCCCTTTACCACTTCGGCGGTATGCTCCATCGGCGAATTGCCAAGATCATATCCTTCGATCGTGATGCCGTCCTTTTCGCCGCTCAACAGATAACTTTCTTCATCCAGGCTACGCGAAAACTTACTGGCATCATCCATATCCTCAACAGCAATAATGCCCTTGGCGCCGTTATGCAACGCTGTAATCATCGTGGAGCTGGCACGAAGAACGTCAATCATCACCACGGTTTTGTCCCGCACATCCTCTTCTTTGAATGAGTGTGCAGATGAAAACACATCTAATGTATCTAGCATGAATTACAAATCCCCTATGTTTAAAATTGTCCCAACTACCATATTAAGAAGGTTTTTATTTTGCAGCCACTACTTTTCCAGGAATGGAGGATTTTTAACGGTGGCTTCGGCGGTTTTGTTTCGAATTTCTATATTGATGGTGTTGCCTTCTTCGGCCTCATCAATGGCAACGTACCCCATCCCGATATTTTTGTCCAGCGTAATAGACCGTGAACCACTGGTGACAAAACCAATTTCGTTGTCGTTGCCATCCAGAATGGTATAACCTTTGCGTGGAATAGAGCGCCGGTCGTCGATGGTAAAACCAACCAGCTTTCGCTCAAGTCCATTCTCTTTGGCTTCGAGCAGTGCATCGCGACCAATAAAATCACCTTTGTCGAGCTTCGTTAACCATCCCATTCGCGCTTCCAGTGGATGCGTATCCTTGGTAATGTCATTACCGTAAAGCGCAAAACCCATCTCCAGGCGCAGGGTGTCACGGGCACCGAGTCCGCATGGCTCAATATCAAATTCCTGGCCAGCTTCCATAATGGCCTCCCAAATTTTTTCGGGATCCACGAGATTTTTATCGAAATAAAGCTCAAATCCTTTTTCTCCGGTGTATCCGGTGGCCGAAAGCACGACATCGTCAAATCCGGCCAGCGTTCCCATCTGATAGCTGTAGAACGAGATATCTCTCAGGTCGCTGTCGGTTAACTTTTGCAACGTCTTGATGGAGTTGGGTCCCTGTACGGCCAACAGGCAGGTGTCGTCGGACTGATCGTGTACCTCGGCATCGAAATCGTTGTTTTTCTGAATCCACTCAAAATCTTTTTCGATGTTGGAAGCGTTCACTACCAGCATGTAACCAGTGTTATCAAACAGCTTATACACAAGCAGGTCATCAACAATGCCGCCGTGTTCGTAACACATGGCGGTGTACTGGGCCTTGCCCTCCACCAGCTTCGTCACATCGTTGACCGTAACATGCTGAAGCAGCGCTTCGGCCTCATCCCCGGTCACAAAAAATTCGCCCATGTGCGACACATCAAACATGCCCACCGATTCGCGCACTGCGTTATGCTCTTTGCGGATACTATCGTACTGCACGGGCATTTCAAATCCGCCAAAATCAATGAGTTTGGCTCCGGCCTGTTCGTGTAGCTCGTAAAAGGGTGTTCGTTTTAGCATCGGATTTTTAATCGTTGATATTCAATTTCTATGACTTTACAAGAAATAACACTTAATAAATCAGATTCTGAATGATGGTACAGGATGCAGGTTTCATGATGCAGGAAACTTGTATCTCTAACCCTGTAACTTGCATCCTGAAAGAGTGGCCTAAAATACGGATTTCGTTTTAGAATGGAGAATAATATTAGAACACTAATTTAGCAGTTAAGACCCAATGTCACAGACATTATCAGTCACATTGAGGTTCTAGCCTGTGAATTCTTTTCCAACAATCTGCGTTTAGCATGTGGTCTGAAATCCTTATCTTTCAAGACTGAAAAATTGAGCTTCCAACCGAAGATTACCTTTTACAATGGCCATTAATAAGCAACAAGTCCGTACGGCACTAACCCATGTGATGCATCCCCAGATGGAAAAGGATGTGGTATCGCTGGATATGATTGAAGACCTGATTGTGCAGGATCAGTTTATCACTTTTACTATTGATCTGCCGGAGAAAGACACCAAGCTCGAAGCCCAGCTCAAGGAGGAATGTGAAGAGGCCATTCGCAAGTTTGTGGATAAGGATGCCGTGCTGGATATCAATACGGCGGTAAACATCTCCAAATTCCGTGACCAGGGCGAAGATGGCGAACCGGCCTTCCCGGGGCAAGGGCACCGCGACAAGCGAGAACAGGAAGATGATGAGGACGAAGAAGTACTGTCCGGCGTTAAAAACATTATTGCTGTTGCCTCTGGTAAAGGAGGAGTTGGAAAATCTACAGTTGCCGTCAACCTGGCCTGTGGTCTGGCACGCACCGGCGCCAAGGTGGGACTACTGGACACCGACATTTACGGACCGAGCATTCCCACGATGATGGATGCCCACGGGCGACCTAACATCACCACCAAAAAGAAGCTGATTCCCAAAGAGAAACATGGCGTGCGCTTTCTATCAATGGGTATGCTTGTGGATCCCGATCAGGCGATGATCTGGCGGGGACCAATGGTGACCAGCGCCGTCAAGCAGTTTATGAATGAAGTGGAATGGGGCGAACTCGACTACATGGTGCTCGACCTGCCTCCCGGAACCGGCGACATCCAGCTCACGCTGGTGCAGACCGTACCGCTGACCGGCGCCGTGATTGTTTCTACGCCGCAAAACGTAGCGCTCGATGATGCCCGCAAAGGCGTAGCGATGTTCAAGAAAGTAAATGTGCCGGTGCTGGGCATGGTCGAAAATATGGCCTACTTTATTCCCGAGGATATGCCCGACAAGAAATACTATATCTTTGGCAAGCACGGAGTACGCAACCTGGCCGAACGCATGGGCACGAACTTCCTCGGCGAAATTCCGCTGGAGCAAAAAGTGCGCGAAAGCAGCGATGAGGGCAAGCCTATTGTGCTGGGCGATCTAGAGACGGTATCGGCTCAAAAGTTTGTGGAGCTATCCAACAATGTGATTCAGCAGCTGGCAATCCGCAACAAAGAGCAAGAGCCCACGGAGAAAATCGATATTAAGATTCGGCCGTAGCTTTAACTCACATTCTCACAGATATTCTTCATCGGATGACTGGGTTTGTCATCTGATGAATTATAGAGCTTGCTCCATTCATCAGGCTTCAAAACCAGAACCCAGATGAGGGGAACCTTTCAGATGGAGGCCAACTTTGAGTTGGACTCCATATCATTCGATTTGCTATGACCATTTTTCAACAATTAGGGAAAGGAACTCGTTAATCAATTGGGAGTCTTTCTCCCTTCCTAAAGGGAGAAAACAAAAGAGGGTCACTCCCGCTGACTTAATCCCAACATAAAATGCCAGACGGTGAGGGCCGCAAGCTTGGCCGTCTGCCCATCGCGGTCGTGCAGGGGATTGAGCTCTGAAACATCAAAAGAACTAACGTCTTCATTACGCCCCGCAAGATAGGCGGCCGTCAGCCATAAATCAGCAGGCAACCCGTTGGTACATGGAGCACTCACGCCGGGCGCCTGCGATTGGTCCACGGCATCCATGTCGAACGTCACCATCAGCCGGTTGCTTTCATGCTGATGAAATAACCCGGAGATGGAAGTAATGTTGGTCTCGTCGCGAAATTTGTAATGGCCGCCGTGGTTGCTGATAAACTCCAGATGCGCCTTGGCTACCGAATGGGGCTGTAATCCCGCTGCGAGATACGTTTCGGCACACCCGCTTTCGTGTTCCAGAGCCTGCCGAAATGAGGATCCGGAATGAGGTTTTCCCTCCTTGAGCCAACGTACATCAGTATGCGCATCCAGATTAAAGATAGACGTTAGCTGGTCGCTCTCAACATATCCCGAGAAATGGCCGAAAGCCGTTTCATGTCCCCCACCCAAGATGATAGGTACGACCCCCTGCTCTAGATAACCTGCCACTACATTCCCTAAATTTTGCTGGTCAGCGGACAAATTCCCGGTGATCCTAACATCCCCAACATCGGTACAGCATTCAAGCAAATCTACAAAAGGCTCATAATACTCAGCGCTGGCCGTCATCTTGTAAAGCTGCCTGCGAATCTCTTGGGGACCTTCGGAAGCTCCCGGGCGACCGCCATTGCGACGGACACCAACATCCGAGGGGAAGCCGATCAGCACTGCATCAATCGAATTTAGTTCAGTTGCATCTCGCTGCAGCCAATGACCCAAGCGAGGATCCTGTTCGTTGGGTTCAGGGACGGGGACGGAGGGAGTTTTAAGGTCAGACACTTGTTATGAATTAATTGACGGTAACTAACTTATTGAATAGGCTAATCATAACATTATTGATCTGCGGGGGCAAATCAGACGCTATTAAAGCTGACGGTCCAATATAATCCCATCGTAAAATGACAAATATTACACCTTCTGAATGATCCAAAGCGTATCTTGCCTGTAGTTTATTTCACTCGTTGAAAGCGGGGACCGTGAAAACGGCCAGCGGTCATACATTCGTACTATGTACTCCTTCTTCATCTCATTATCTCCGCGTTGTTGAGCCACGGTGGCCTAGGTCATCCCGATAAGATGAAGTCCAATCCCCAAAATTTTCAAAATTAGTGTTGTTTTCATTGTTCTTTCTACAAAAGTTATGGTTGTGAAATTTTCAACGCGTTGTACACCATAATTCTGAGTTTACGCTATGCATACACGAAAATATTGTCTGCTTATAACTGCCTTTGTCAGCTTTTTATTTTTAGGAATACAAAATTTATCCGCCCAAAAAAATGCCGCACCTGATAAACTTTCGCTTGGCTCTATTAACTTTCCGACTTCGATCAGCGGCGAAGCTCAAAAGGAATTTTTGACCGGTGTTCTGGCCCTGCACAGCTTTTGGTATCCCGAAGCCCGCGACCATTTCCAAAAAGCACAGCAGCTAAACCCGAAATTTGCGATGGCCTACTGGGGTGAAGCAATGACTTACGACCATCCACTGTGGGAGCAGCACGATCAGCAATCCGGCGCTAAGGTGTTGCAGCAGTTGGATCAACAAGTAGAAAACGGATCTGTAAAGTGGTCGGAGCGAGAAAAAAAATATGTGGCTGCCGTGCGGACTCTTTATAATGATAACTTGGATATGGATGAGCGCCGCGATAAGTATTCACAAGCCATGAAAGAGCTTTACGAGCAACATCCCAGTGATGAGACACTGGCCTTTTGGGCGCTTTCAGCATTGAGTAAGCCTGATTACAACTACAGCAATCCCGATGCGCGGGATATTGTGCCGATTGTGGCTAAGCTCGAGCAACTTTACAAGCGCAATCCAAAACACCCCGGCGGCATGCACTACCTGATCCATGCCTACGACAACGATAAGTTTGCCGAAATGGGGCTGCGTCCTGCACGCGATTACTCTGAAGTCGCTTACTCCTCATCGCATGCTATACACATGCCGAGCCACATTTTTAAACAGCTTGAGATGTGGGATAAAGTAATAGAATCGAACATCCGCGCCTGGGATGCCTCGGTAGCTTGGCAGCAAAAGACCAACCGACCGCTTAAGGATCGCGACTACCACTCCTACCGCTGGCTTTTTGAGGCTTATTTAGAGGTGGACAACTTCGATAAGGCGTGCAATATCATCCAGAATATGAAGCAGCTCAAAACAAAGGCTGAAAAGCGAGGCGAAAACCCGGGACGTATTTCAAGTTCACTGGAAAACTTCAAGAATCAATACGAAGAAAAAGCGGGTGACGGCGCCCCATCCTGCTCCGGTTAAAAAGTGACGACCGAAATTAAGAAACCTTGTCGCGGTCTACGATCTCGTTATTTTCGTTGATAAAACCTTCGTAGCGGGCCAGTTGAATCAGCGTGGTAGAAATGAGTTGGTCGAGATTCATCGATGACGATTTCAGCCATTTATGCGTGGCTTTGTCCTCGGGATACTTTTCAATACACTGCTCAGTGTATTCCGTAAAATCACGGATCTGATCCAGGATTTCCATCAGTTTCGAGGGGCATTCGCACTCGATCATATCCGCGTGTTTCTCAAGTTCCTCTAATGCCTCTTGGCTAATTTGATTACCATCTTCAACAGTGATCTTCATATTGCTGATATTTTCCAAGTTTTGCTGTTAATTCATTGGAAGTAACCAATAGGTCGTAACTTCTCTTTGCTTGCCCTGCAATTCTTTGAGGGGCATCTCCTGAAGTTGAAATTCTTCTTTAACATGCTGGTAACTCTGTTCAGATAGTAAAATATCGACCGAAAAATATTTAGTCAATGACTCGATACGCGCAGCCGTATTCACCACATCGCCCAGCACAGTACGCTGATTTATGTGTGCCGTTTTGATCTCTCCATAGGCAACCGTACCGGTGTGGATACTGGTTCCTGTCGACACCACACTCTGCACCTTATAATAGCGCTGGTTGTTAATCTGCTTTAGCACATCGCGCATATTAATAGCAGCGTTGCACGCATCTAGCACATGATGCGACGATTCGTTTTTGATCCCAAAATGAGCCAAAAAACCATCGCCCGTAAAACGATCGACGGTACCGCCCAATTCTTCCACTACCTGCCCCAACTCAGCCAACACCGAATTGGCAAACTTAACTGCTTCCATCGGATCCTCGGCCTCAAACAAATTGGTAAAGTTGCGGATGTCACAAAACAGAACCGTCCCTTCTTTTTTCTCCGCTTTGAAGTCTTTGGACATGATTAGTTCAATCTCCAACCCTTTCAGGGCTTATACTTAATTATTTAAAAATTATTTCCTTCGGGACTTTCATCCCCTCATCATGAACAACTCTGAAATTTTGAATACCACCAAACCGATCTAACGTCTCTTCACGATTCAGCCTCGTTGCACCATCAGAAAAATATAAAGGATATGATGAATAAGGATACTTTTTAAAATCCTTTACAGATCCATGAAGTTCAGAGTTACGGTGAATATAGGATACCAAGTTGCAAAAATATTTTTGGTAATCAATCTTTTTCCGCTTAAACGATTTTTCAAAAAGGGATCCTGTTCGGCCATATCGTTTATTGAACGCTTGAGTATAACTATTAAATAAATGCCCTAATTGTTGCGAAGCTAACCCCAGGAACCATTCTTTTGTTGTCTTTGCGATACTATTCCCTTCATCTTGTTTTCTTGCTATTTCACCTATTTCTTTTTCGGTTCGCACGCGTACAAGCAGGTGAAAATGATTTTCAGTAAACAGTAAGCATAGGTATCTAATACCGAATAGCAGTACTTGCCGTATTTCTTTAGAAAGAATTGATAGTTAGCTTTTTCGTAGAAAATATTCTCAGAATTATTTCCGCGATTGTAGATATGATAGTAATTACCCTCTTTTAGTTGCTCTCTCATAAAAATATTTGCTTAAACCCTGAAAGGGTTGCGCAACCCTTTCAGGGTTATTGAACTAAAAAATCCTTTCTCCGTTTATAAAGGATCCTACACAATTTGCTCCCTTATAATGATACATCCAGAAATCGGGATTAGGCGCATCGATAATAGCAAAGTCTGCTGATTTTCCTTTTTCTATTGATCCGATTCGGTGATCGCGCCGAATGGCTTTGGCCGCATAGATCGTCGCTCCTTTTAGCACTTCAACGGGACTTAATCGACCCTGATTACAAGTGAGCATTATGGCTAATGGAAGATCAAATGTTGGTGCCGAGCCAGGATTAAAATCGGTAGCCACCGCTACTTCCACACCTCCTTCAACTAGCTTCCGGCAGTTCAACGGCTCTTCCTGCGTATACAGAGAGGCCAGCGGCAAGGTCACACCCACGACTCCAGCCTTGGCCATCTGCTTAATACCGGTATCCGATATCTTCTCCAGGTGATCAGCACTGGCTGCTTCAACTTCCGCCGCTAGCTCTGCACCACCACACGAAGTAAGCTGATCGGCGTGCAGCTTGGGCGTTAGACCCGCAGCCTTAGCTGCCACTAGAATACGGCGTGACTCGTCAATCGTAAAAGCTGACTCTTCGGTAAAGATGTCACAAAACTCGGCCAGCTCCTTCTCAGCCACGGCTGGAATCATCTCTTCAATAACCAGATCGATATACCCTTCGCGATCGTCTTTGTATTCAGGCGGAATGGTATGTGCACCCAAAAAGGTCGGCACAATATGCATCGGCTGATCTTGAGCCAACCGGCGATAAACGCGCAGGGTCTTTAACTCGTGCTCGACTGACAAGCCGTAGCCACTCTTGCACTCAACCGTTGTGATACCAAGCTTGGCCATCTCCTGTAGAAAGCCACATGCTTTTTCATAAAGCTCATCTTCTGTAGCTTGGCGCGTCGCCTTCACCGTGGATAAAATGCCTCCGCCCGATTTTGCAATATCGAGATAGCTTTCACCGCGGACCCGCATGGCAAACTCTTCGGGTCGCCATCCACCAAACCCCAGGTGGGTGTGGCAATCTACCAATCCCGGAATCACCATTTTTCCTTCAGCATCATGGGTTTGATGGCCAGTATATTTCTTCGGCAGATCCGATTGCGATCCTACCCACTGAATGGTGCTGTCCTCCCAGACCACTGCAGCATTTTTTATGGGATAAATATCACCCTGTTCACCTTCGTCTTTACAGGTGGCTAGATAGCCGATGTTTTTTAGTAATGGCATTATTATTGCATCTATTTTAGATATAGTTGGTCGCTAAAAACTTACGAAATAACTCGAAAAGGTTTTATATATCAACCTAATTGCATTGAGATAAATAAATAAGACGTTTAACAATGACTTGGGCAATAGAAAACTGAGTAAATTTTAAACAGCAGCCAACAAAATAAAAGAGATATTTACACTATGTACTTAACACAATACGGTTAAAAAAAGAGGGTCAAGATTATGTTCACGTCAATACATCAAAAGAAACTTATATGTTTTTTTATATTTCTGTTTAGTACCACTTTTGCCTTTTCGCAAAGCAACACAAACCAAGACCAACGGCGTTTAAGCCTTACAATTAATGGTGGAACAAGTTTCGGTGATTTCAGCGAGAGTGGAAATTTTATGTCCAGTCATTTTAGTGTAGATACCAAAAACACATTCAGTTTTGGGGCCGGATTGCAATATGCGCTAACACCGGCTTGGTCCTTGGAGCTGGGTTATCAACGTACCCAAATAGAGGGAACAGAGATATCTTTCCGGACTAATATGAACCTGATTAGCCTGAAAAATATTATCAACCTGAATCAACTTTTCTTCGTTAATCGGATATCAGATCGTGTAAATCCTTTCCTCACCCTTGGTGTTGGTTACGATATGTTCCATTACGACGGCCCACAAGCTGAGTTCAGCGATGATGCAACCAGCTACAATGCCGGTGTCGGTATCGCCTACAAACTATCCAATACTTTTGATCTTTTTACCCAATACGAATATCACTTGGGGGTCAATAGTGTAGACAACGAAAGAGAGGGCTGGGGATCAGATCTTATAAATTCGCTTACAGGAGGCATTCGAATCAACTTTGGTCGCAAAAATGCTAAGCATCCCTCTTGGCGCCCGGTTCCTATAGAACTGAGTCCTTCAGATTATGATCGGCTGATGGGGCAATCCAACCTGGCAGACAACTTGAAAATACGGATGGACAAGATGGAAAAGCAAAATGCCGAAAAAGAAAAAGAGTTTGAAACAGTAATAGCTAACAATTCAACGGAAATTAACACGCTTAAAACAGGATTGCATAGTCTCACTAATCGTGTTACTGAGCTCGAAACAGCTTTTTCAAATTTAAAAGGCCAGCTTGCTGAAGTTTCAGTAGACCCAGAAACTGGAATGGCCCAATCATTATCTAATGGACACTATGTCCAAATTTTTGCCACTTACTACCTGGATATTGCTCAGAATGTAAGACAGCAAGCAATTGAATCGTTGTCCGAGTCCCTGCCAAATCCACCTAACAATATTGTTATCCTTCACCGTAAGAAGTTTTATGAAGTCATGATTGGGGTGTTCAATAACTTCGATGATGCTAGCAATATTCAGGGTATCATGAACGAAACTCACGACGATTCCTATGTTATTACATTTCCCCGACCCGAAAACTTAGCTCCCGATTTTAAAGGTATGCAGGTCGTAAAATCCTAAATATTGTTAGATCAACATAAAGAATTGAGTTCTTTTTCCACTTTTTGCACCATGCTATTATCTTGCAGCAACTCCACGGCCTTATTGATGTCATCTTTAAAATAATGATCGGTCGTAGCATGCGGAATGGCATCGCGGACAAATTCGTGCGCAATTTCAACGCCTTTGCCCGGACGCAGAGGTTTGCGAAAATCCAGCGCCTGTGCCGCGGTAAAGAGCTCAATACCCAACACTTGCTCTACGTTTTGAAAAACCTCCAGCAATTTTAGCGCGCTAATGCTTCCCATGCTCACATGATCTTCTTGTCCCAGACTGGTGGGAATGGAATCAACGGAAGAAGGGTGGCAAAGCACCTTGTTCTCGGAGACCAGCGACGCGGAAGTGTATTGTGGAATCATAAATCCGGAATTGATCCCGGTCTCCTCCATCAGCAATTCGGGCAAACCATCATGACCTTCGAGCAACAGATACGTCCTGCGTTCAGATATACTCGCAAACTCGGCCAAAGCAATCTTTGCATGATCCAGTGCCAAGGCCAGCGGCTGACCATGAAAATTCCCTCCGCTGATAATATCGCCGTTTTCAAAAACCAGCGGATTGTCGGTCACAGAATTGAGCTCAGTTTCAATGGTTTGCGCGCTATAGTCCAAACCATCGCGGCTGGCCCCGTGCACCTGCGGGACACACCGCAGACAGTAGGGGTCCTGTACCTTACCGCAATTCCGATGTGATTCCAGGATCTCGCTGTCCACCAATAGCTCGCGGACATTCTTTGATACTTCCTGCTGCCCGTTATGCGGACGAATTTCGTGAATCCGTTCGTCAAATGGTTTTATGCTGCCCTGCAGTGCCTCCAAGCTCATCGCAGCAATCAGGTCGGCCGCCTTCATCAGGCTGAGCGACTTTTCCAGTACGTACGCGCCGTAGGCGCCCATCAGTTGTGTACCGTTAATCAGTGACAAGCCATCTTTGGGCTGCAGATCGATAGAGTCCAGATCATGCTCGTTCAACACTTTTTCGGCGGCGATGGTATCAGTGCCGTCCTCATTCCAGAATAGTCCGTATCCCAACAGTGGCAGCGACATGTGGGCCAGCGGAGCCAGATCGCCCGAGGCCCCCACACTTCCTTTTTCCGGCATGGCCGGGATTAGATCGTGTTCAGAAAAGTAAATCAAGCGGTCGAATGTTTCCTCGGAGATCCCCGAATTGCCCAATCCAAGGGCGTGTATCTTCAGCTGAAGCATCAGCCGCGAAATGTCTTTGGGAATCAAGTCGCCTACTCCCACCGAATGCGAAAGCACCAAATTGCGCTGCAACTGCTTAAGTTGCTTGCCATCCACCCGCTTATTGGCTAAAGCCCCAAAGCCGGTGTTGATACCATACATTGGTTCGTCGCGATCAAGTGCATCCTCAACAACCGACCGAGATTGCAAAACTGATGATTTATCCTCTTTGAGTCCCTGAATTCGGGTAGAAAGATCCTCGTATAAATTAGAAATAGTAACTTTCACTGATCTACACTTTTCTTGTCATGAATTTTGATAAAAATACGAGGACTATTGGCTCATCCCAACTTGGATTTCAAATATATAACCCTCAGGGTCTCAAATACCCTGAGGGTTATGTACTCAATTAATTTAATTGCTTGTCCGACACGCTACAGCTGGCGCACGGTTGAAACTTGTGGCAGCATTATTTCTGGTTAGCACTCCAAGTGTTATTATCTCGATTCACATCTGGCAGCTTTTGGTCGGCATCCAGTTCTACCTTCGTCACTCTTTGCGAAATAGGCGCTGTAAAAGTGAAGGTTTCATCCTTCATCCAAACCTCAACAGGCAGTTTGTGTTGCTGGGTATTGCCGTCCGCCGTGGTTATCGTCACCAGCACCGGCATCGGCATCTGCTCCATATTTTTAATCGTTATTTTTGCCCCTTTTTCGGGATTTTCATCCGGATAGGTAACATCGGTCACCGCCTGATCCAGCTTCCAGTTGTGAATAAACCAGCCTCTCCAGAACCAGCTCAGATCTTCGCCCGAATAGTTGTCCATGGCCCGGAAGAAATCCTTGGCACCGGGATGCTTGAAGGCCCAATGCTTGGCATACTGCTTGAAAGCATAGTCAAACTGCTCAGGTCCAAGAACAACATCGCGAAGCAGTTTCAAGCCAAAGGCCGGTTTGAAATATTCCAGCGGATGGTAGTAGTCGCTCTTCAAGGCATCCGCCTTGCTTACAATGGGACGCGCTTCGTCCTGCGTAATGAATGGGACAATTTCTTTGGCCGGATTGCCGCCGTCGGGCGCATATTCGCCATCTCTTTTGGGCGCAAATTCCCCATCATTAAATATCTCGTGGGCATAAATATCAATGAACGTATTGAATCCTTCATCCATCCACGGACTGCGGCTCTCATTGCTACCTACCACCATGGGATACCAGTTGTGGCCAATTTCGTGGGCAACCAATAAAAACAGCGTATATCCTTTTGCTCTGTAGCTGTCGAAGGTGATGCCCGGATACTCCATCCCGCCGGTGGGACCACCAACATTAATCGCGGTATCATACGGATACTCAAACCACTGTTTAGAAAAAATCTCAATCGAACGCTTGAGAAAATGGGTTGCTCGTCCCCAGCCGTCTTCGCCAATACTTTCTACGGGATAGTAAGACATCGCCAGTGATTCATTTCCACTCTCAAATTTGGCGGTAGCGGCATCCCACAAAAATGCCTTGGAAGCTGCCCACGCAACATCGCGTGTTTTCTCCATGCGGTAGTGCCAGGTGAGCATGCCGTCATCACTTTGTGCCGTTGCAGGCTCATCGAGTTCATCCTCGGGGCGAATCATTACCGTCTCCTCAGACTGACGTGCTTTTTGCAGCCGCTCTTGTTGCTCATCGGTCAACACTTCATCAGGATTCATCAAGGTGCCAGAACCCGCCATCAACATACCTTCGGGCAGGGTCACTTCGTAATCAATGGTCCCGTAATCGAGATAAAATTCGCCAGACCCCAAAAATGGACGCGTATTCCATCCGCGCAGATCATCATACACATGCATTCGGGGATACCAATACGAGACCTCGTAAATAGCACCGTTTTTAGAATCCATATAGCCGCCGCGGCCATACTCGGGAAGTGGAAAATTATAGGAAATATCGACTTTTATTTTGGATCCGTTGGCATCGAGCGGTTTATCGAGCCGAATCTGCATCCGCGTGTCTACAACCTTATAGTCGGCCTGATGCCACTTATCCCCCTTCTTGATACGAACATTTCGCAGATCAAACCCTTTACTAGCTGTTTTTTCCGAAAGGTTGCCCCGTACCTTGGCTGCTTTGGAATTATTCTTCCGAGCATTTTGCACCAGCTCAAGCCACAGTTGATTCAGCTTATTGGGACTGTTATTAGTGTACGTAATCGTAACATCTCCGCTCAGCACGTTGGCTGCCGTATCCAGCTTTGCCTTGATATCGTAATCAGCCGAATTCTGCCAGTATTTTGGGCCCGGGGTACCATCTGCACTACGGAACATGTTTCCACCATCGGCAGTGAAGAGCGGATCAAATGCTTTATGGGGATTGTAGTTCGATTCCTGTGATTGAGCTTGCACATTCAGTCCAGCACAGAATATCAATAGGGAAAGAAGGGAGATAATCTTTTTCATCTCGGGAGTGAACTATTTTTAGTATTGAGTTAGTGAAACGCTGTTTTATTACACAATCTGAATATCCTGATATGCTTCCACACTCACAAACCGATAACCACAAATTTTGAACTACTGGGCGGGTTTTGCCACTAATTTTATATCTTTTAACTATCGTAATTTTAACGTCCTATTAATTTATGAAGCTTGACTCGTGCATTCTGTGCAATAGTACTGACATTGACCATTTCTTCGAAGATACTTCCGACACTTACGCCAGCGATTATTACCAGTGCCAAAACTGCAATCTGATCTTTGCCCCGCCCAAAGACCGTCCCTCAACTGAGGATGAACTTGCCCGGTACGAAACACATGAAAATGATCCCGAAGATGAAGGATATCGTAATTTCTTGAATCAGTTTTTTGAACCCCTTGAGGACAAGCTGAAACCGCAAAGCAAGGGACTTGACTTTGGCAGCGGGCCGGGCCCCACGTTAAATATCATGCTTGAGCAACAAGGACACGAAATGCAAATTTACGACTCCTTTTACGCTGATGACGAATCCGTATTCCAAGATAGCTATGATTTTATCACCGCTACTGAAGTGGTCGAGCATCTTTTTGAGCCCGGGAAAGAATTCGAACGCCTGTGGAACTGCCTTCAACCGGGCGGATATCTTGGCATCATGACGAAGTTGGCCATGAATAACGAAGAACGGTTTGCCAACTGGCACTACCGACGCGATATAACGCACGTCACGTTTTATACCAAAGAAACCTTCCGCTGGCTGGCTGACCACTGGGATGCCTCGCTGCAATTTCACGGCAATCGGGTGGTAATTTTCAGAAAACCTGACTAACCGCAGAGACATTACGTTTGTGCAGCGTATATTCTTAAGAATATATCTTAAAGGAGTATCTGAATTATAAAACTATCATGTTCCCTTAACAGCATTGAATCAGCCCTTCATATTATGTTTGATTTAGCTTTTGATCACTATACGATAAAAGTAGCAGACCTGAAAACCAGCACCTCCTTTTATGGTGATGTGCTCGGCCTACGCCTCATTACAAATCGCACCGAAAAGGAATATATCCGATGGTTCTCGCTTGGCAACGGCACTGAACTTCATGTTGTGGAAGGAAAAACAGATGCAATCAAGAAAAACATTGGGGTGCATCTGGCGCTCAAAATGTCTGAATTTGAAAACTTTACCGAACACCTCAGGGCACAAGATATCACGCCGCACGACTCCAAGGGAAATCCTCATGAAATAACGGTCAGGGCTGACGGAGTTCGGCAAGTTTATTTCCAGGATCCGGATGGCTACTGGATTGAAGTGAATGAGGCTGAGTGATACCGGAGAATTACATATTTATGAAGAAATAATATCCCATCATTCCACTGGCTATCACTTTGAGCACCAAGCTCGTCAAAAATCCCCAAAAGGAACCCCATGCCGAGCGAAATGCCTGATCAGATTTTTTACCGCCGATAAGCTCACCCACAAAAGCGCCGGCAATGGGCCCAACAACTAAGCCAATGGGCGAAAAGAAGAGTCCCACAAACATTCCAATCATACATCCCCAAATGCCGTAGGCCGATCCCCCAAATCTTTTAGTGCCGTAGGCAGGAATGACGTTATCAAGGACCATCAAAACAGCCACGACCACGGCCCAAATGACGAAAAACTGCAGGCTAAACGGGTGGGCGGCGGTTAGTTGAAGTGTCAACAAACCCATATAGCTCAACGGCGGACCCGGTATCACCGGAAGAAATGAGCCCAAAAATCCGGCAATCACTAAAAGCGAGCCAACAATTAGAAGAATAATTTCCATAAACTATATCCTTTATCCATTAATTACTCATAATACACGAAAACCTGTCCCGGGAGTTTCAGGAATATTTTATTTTGGCCTCCAAAAACAATAAAATTCAAATGTTACTGATAATAGGCTTTCAAAAAGAGCTGAGAGTCTATTATAGGGAGGTTTCAGTGAGATCCAATAAATAGGAGTTAAAAACAAAGAGAGAGTAACGATGGGAAATGGAAAAAGGAGTATATCCAGAAAGCAATTTTTGCAACAACTAACCATGGGGATGGGAGCTGTCGGTACGGGGCTGGTTTTACCGAGCTCGTTATCCGCAAGTAATTTCATATCCGGAGAGACGACCAGTCCCAAAAAAGTATTGGTATTGGGCGCCGGTCTTTCCGGGCTTGCAGCTGCATGGGAACTGAATGATGCCGGTCATGATGTAACAGTCTTGGAAGCCCGTAGTCGACCTGGCGGACGCGTTTCTACAGTCCGAGAACCATTCGCAGGGAACCTCTATGCCGAAGAAGGCGGAATGGCTTTCTCAAATACCTACACACATGCGAAAAGATTTATTGACAAATTTGGGCTCAAGAAAATCCCCTGGAGTTTACCCGAGAATCCGGTTTATCATCTGAACGGGAAACGCCTTACTGGCTCGGGAGAAAATAGCATTACATGGCCGTACGATTTAACTTCTGAAGAGCAACAACTGGGCCCGATGGGTATTATTAAAAAATATATTATTGATACGCTGCCCCCAGAGATCTCGAATCCAAATTCCTGGGATGAAGCTCCCTTGCTAAAGCTGGACAACCAATCCCTTGCTGAGTACATGCGTTCACAAGGTGCCAGTAAGGGAGCTGTAAAACTGGTTCAAGCCACTCAGTGGTTTGGATCTGTACCAAATCAGACGTCTGCACTTTCGATGGCAGTATCTGACTTTGGCCTTTTTATGGGCGCAGCTCCTTTTATCCTGGCCGGTGGCAACGATCAGCTTCCCAAAGAAATGGCTAACTCACTTGGCAATACCGTCAAGTATGGAATTGAAGTTACTAAAGTAACCGACACAGACCAGGGCATCGAGGTTACAGCAATAGAAAACAGCAATCCCGTTACCTTCAAAGCGGATCGTGCAGTCTGTACATTTCCTGCCCCTGTACTTGCTAATATTGAATTTACACCGGAACTGCCCGCAGAAAAGCAAAAAGCTATTGAGGAACTGAACTACCTGCACATGAACCGAACTTATATGCAGGTTAAAAGACCTTATTGGCAGGACGAAGGCGTATCCGGCACGGCCTACACCGATTTACCGGTTGGACAGATCAATGCCTATCCAGGTGGCGGACCACAGAAACCGGCTATTCTGGAAAGCTATGTCGTAGGGCCTTCTGCTGTAGAGTTGGGACAACTTCCTAAACAAAATATAATTGATCAAACGCTACAGGGATTGCAAAAAGTACATCCCGGAATCAACAACTTTTACCAGCAGGGCAAGGAATACGTTAAATCATGGAGTACTGATCCGTATGCTCTGGGCGGCACGAGCTGGGCAGCCCCGGGTGATGTGACCAGCTACCTCAAACCACTGAAACAACCTCATAGAAATATCCACTTTGCCGGTGAACATACAACAATACTCCGCAGCACGATGGAAGGCGCCCTGCGGTCGGGAGCAAGAGCGGCCAAAGCGGTGCATGAAACCGGTTAAAAGCTGCAATCTGAAATATTATATGTTGCCTCTAAAACAGTAGAGTCAACCTAAATATCCAATCATGAAGAAGTTAAAATCCTTCTTCAAAGAGCTCAAGCGCCGCAACATATACCGAGTAGCGGTGGTTTATGGCATTACCGGCTGGGTAATTGTTCAGATTGCCTCTATAGCGGCCAATACTTTTGGAGCACCGCCGTGGGTGATGAAGATGATCATCACGCTGATCCTATTGGGGTTCCCTATCGCGATGGTATTAACCTGGGCATTTGAAGTGACACCCGAAGGCGTCCGAAAGACCAAGCCTACTGAAAATGAAACAGGCGACATAAATACCTCCAGCGAGCTGTATTTTTGGATCGGTATTTCGGTAATGGTTGCGCTTCTGTTTGGCGGCTGGTGGTATTTAACGATGGAAACATCTACAAATACTAAGTCTGCCATATCTCAAAACATTACCGACCGCTCTATTGCAGTATTGCCGCTCAAAAGCGTAAGCGGCAGCGATGACCCTTTACCACTGGCCGAGGGACTACATGACGACCTGCTGACCCGCCTAGCTAATGTTGGAGACCTGAAAATAATTTCTCGCACATCAGTTGAAAAGTTCAGGGGAACTGAACTTACCTTACCTGCCATAGCAGACAGCCTGGGCGTTAAATGGATTGTAGAGGGAAATGTCCAAAAAGACAGAAACAAAGTAGAAATCAATGCCAAACTTATAGACCCTTCCACCGATACCCCCAACTGGACCGGAACATATCAACGCGACCTCAATGCGGAAGATGTTTTTGCTATTCAGGGGGCGATAGCTCGAGAAATTGCCAGTGCTTTACAGGTTCAGCTTAGTTTGGGGGAACAGAAGCGAATTACTGGAGCACCGACCCAAAACCTCGAGGCTTATCAACTTTATGTGAAGGGCAGACAGCTCTTTCACCAGGCCTCAAATCGGGAAGAACAATTAACCGCTATTTCATATTACAAAAAGTCACTCAGGAGAGATTCGACCTTTGCATTGGCTTGGACCGGTCTAGCTGATGCAATTGGCGCCGGACTTTTTGAGAACTTTAGTCTTGATTCGTTGAACTTGCCAGATGTAACTCAACGCGAAGCTGCTCAACGAGCACTGAAGCTTGCTCCTAACTTGGCAGAAGCACATACGTCGATGGGTATAGTATATCTGGAAGAAGGAAACGGCTCAGCAGCGGTAAAAGAACTTAAAAAAGCCACTACTCTTAAGCCAAGTTATTGGGAAGCCCATAACCGTCTTGGAGAATTCTATTTGAAAACGGGTCGACCCGAAAAGGCTTTAACCCATCTTAAAATTGTGGAGGAACTCAACCCCCAACATCGCAGGGCCCGCCATTTTCTTTACGATGCCTATCTGATTACCGGACAAGCCGAAGAAAGCCTGGAAATAGCTCGTCAGCAAAAAAGCCTCGGCCTTGAAAAGATGATGGCCATTGGCGGTGAAATCAGAGCTTTGTATGTACTCGGTAAGTATGAGCAAGCCCTCCAACTTGGCCGGCAGCAGTTGGAAAGTGCGGATTCCGGGGCTCACTTTTTAACCTTTGTTGCCGGCTCACGATTTGATGATTATATCCGATCGTACTTGGTCAGTATACTGGCCGCGAAAGGTGATACTGCCGAGGCGAAAAAATACTTGCATCAACTTAAAGCCAAAAGTAACGCTTCTGCCGTACCCCTAGCTATTGGTTATGCGTCTTTAGACAAAATTGACAAGGCCATAGAAAATTTTCAAAAAGTTCCTTCCTCCCATTGGAGACGAATTGGACCAAGTGCTGACCTTCGTTATGGTCATGTCTATAATTCCACACCTTTGAAGAGTGATCCCCGCTACCGAGAGCTAATACAAGAAGCGAATCGGGCATGGGGGCTAAAGCCTGATGGTAGTTTCCCGGAAGAGCACAAAACTGAAACCTCAAATGGGAATTAGTGCTTATGGGCAAGTTCAAATCTTTCTTTGATGAATTGAAAAGGCGAAATATTTATAAAGTAGGTGCCATTTACGCCATTACCGCTTTCGTTGTGGTTCAAATTGCTCAACTACTTATTCCTGCAATGGTGCTTCCCGAGTGGTTCTACTGGCTAGTTGTTGCCGTTGCTATCCTTGGGCTTCCACTAGCGTTGGTAATAGCATGGGCATTCGAGATAACCCCAGAAGGAGTCCGGCCAACCTCTAAAGGTGAGGAGCATAAACAAATTAACGAACGAAGTTTTTGGTTTGCTACCGGAATAATAACCATCATACTACTAGGTGGCTGGTGGTATCTAAAAATGGAATCGCCTACAAATACCAAATCTGTCATATCCCAAGACATTACCAATCGCTCTATTGCAGTGTTACCGCTGAAAAGCGTAAGCGGCAGCGATGAACCCTTACCACTGGCCGAGGGACTGCACGACGACTTGCTGACCCGCTTGGCTAATGTTGGAGATCTGAAAGTTATATCCAGAACTTCGGTTGAAAAATTTAGGGGGACTGAACTCACCTTGCCAGCTATAGCAGGCAGCTTGGGGGTTAAATGGATTGTAGAGGGAAATGTCCAGAAAAGCAGTAACAAAGTAGAGATCAATGCTAAACTTATAGACCCTGCCACCGACACTCCCAACTGGGCGGAAACTTACCAAAGGGATATGACCGCAAAAGATATTTTTGCGGTCCAGGGAGATATCGCCAGGGAAATTGCTAGTGCTTTACAGGTACAGCTAAGTTTGAGTGAGCAGGAACGTATTACCGGAGCCCCAACACAAAACCTCGAGGCTTATCGCCTGTATGTCAAAGGACGTAAACAACTAGCAAAACGAACTTATATTGATAATGAACACCAACTAAAAGCTGTAGATTTTTTTCAACAAGCGATCGAAATCGATTCTACTTTTGCCCTAGCTTGGTCAGGTATCGCTGACGCGGCTGCAATATATCCTCTGGCTGATTCTAAAGTATTCGCTAATCTTCCATGGGACCAAGAAACAGCTGCACGACGGGCCTTGGAGCTCAATCCCAAACTTGCCGAAGCACAAACATCAATGGGTTTCGTGCATCTTAGAAACTTAAATGCACCGGCAGCCTTGAACAAATTACAATATGCAATTGAATTAAAACCCAGTTACTGGCAAGCACACTTTTTACTCGGAGAATTGTATTTTCATATTGGCCGATCAGAACAAGCATTGAATCATTTAAAGCTTGCAACTGAACTGAACCCCAACCATGCCCGTGCTCGGCACTGGCTCTACGATGCCTATAATTCAAATGGCCAACATCTTAAAGCTCTTCAAGAAGCACGTCGACAACAAAAACTTGGATTGGAGAATGTTGCAGCAATTATGGGTGAAGTTCGAGTACTCTATCGGTTAGACAGGCTGGACGATGCACAGCAGCTTGCAGCAAGACAGTTCGAAAAACTTGAAGATACACAAACGGTACCGGGCAAATGGCTTCAGGCATATCTTGTTCAGATTTTATCAACTAGAGGCGACACTACTCGAGCACAAATATATCTTAACAAGCTTAAAAGCATAAATGCTGAACCTCCATTTTTGGGATGGGCCTATTTGGGAATTGGGATGATTGATAAAGCCATGGAGACGTATCAAAAGATTGAAGGAGCAGGTTGGGGAAATATTGGAGTACTTGACAGACTGCGGTATTATGGTGTTGAAAACCCATCGATTAAAGAAAACCCCCGCTACAGAGATCTTATCCAAGAAGCAAATCGTGCGTGGGGACTAAATCCCGATGGGAGTTTTCCGAAAAAATCACATAATAAATAAGTTATGAACCCTTCGGTGCTACGCCGGAGCTACTCGCTTCTGATATTTACTGATGAATATCACTCCCAACACTGGTCCGACTACCATCACCAGAAATACCAGCGGATCCTGCCACTCTGCCCAGAGCCAATTTGTTAATTGGATACTGACAATGGTGATGGCAAAACCGATGCTATTGACGATGGTCAATCCGGTAGCCACGTAATCGGAATCTGAGGAGTGGGCCACCAGCGTCGAAAATTGCGGCGAATCCGAAACCACAAACAACCCCCATAAAAGCAAGAGAGCAATAAAAAGTGCAAACGGAAGCTCCATGAAAAATGGCAATGCCAGACAACAGAGTCCGGATCCAACCAGCGAAATAAATGCTACTTTTTTACTACCGACCGACAGCGACCAGTGTCCGCCCACGGCACAACTGATTCCTCCAACGGCAATCGCCGCAAAAGACCACAAAGAGGTATACGCGATGGCTCCCTTAACCTGCCCGTGGTAGCCAATCATGATAAGAATGAATGCCCAAAAGGTATAGAGCTCCCACATATGACCAAAGTAGCCAAAAGCGGCCGAGCGAAAATTCTTGTTTTTAAACAGGCGGACCATTGCCGCTGGCTTAAACTTACCTTTCTTAACCTGATAGGGTCCATCCGGCACTGCATAATACAGCAATACCCCACCAGCCGTGGCGAACCACGAAGTGGCAAACAGGATAACCTTCCAAGGCAGATCGGCTGAAATAAATTTAATCAGATGTGGAAAGGCCGTACCTAACACCAGTGCACCGACAAGATACCCCAGCGCTTTACCAAGTCCCTCCTTGTGCCAGTCAGAAGCAATTTTCATTCCCACCGGATAGATTCCTGCCAAAAAGAATCCCGTAGCAAACCGGCTGAGCATAAGCAGCGAAAGGTGCCATTATAGACGGTAAGCGCATTAGCACCGGCACCAAGGACCAGCACACCAGAGAAATAACCTTGCTGGGCGACATCCGATCGGCCACGCTCAAAAAAGCAAACAACAACGTACCGCTGATAAAACCAAGTTGTACGGCCGAAGTGATGTAGCTAACCGCCATCTCGGTGAGCTGCATCTCCTGCACCAAATCCGGAATCACGGTATTGCCCGCAAACCAGAGTGAAGTGCCGGCAAACTCCGCCAGCACAATAATGGGCAAAATACGCTTGGGGATTGTTTTCTTCATTGAGCTATTTATCTAGGACTGTCCTACTATAAAAAGATTATTTGATCAAAAAAACAGTAACTGATTTCGTAAATCGGCGTATATTAAGGGATAACCATTAAAACTATTCATCATGAATATCATATTTCGCCAACTACGTAAGCTCGTTGTCTTTCTGTTTTTAATCGGGAATACCCACTCGAATGCGCTCGCTCAAAACCTAGCCACAGATTCCCTTCGCATCACGGTATCCGACAGTACTGAACTGTACGTAACTATCCGCGGCGAAGGAATTCCGTGCCTGTACATTCACGGTGGACCTGGTGTAGGATCTTATTGGATGGAGCAGCTTTATGGCGATGTACTCGAAAAATATTTTAAAATGATCTATCTCGACCAACGGGGTTCGGGACGATCAGGCTCTGCAACTACCGGCGACTATTCACCCGGGCGGATGGCACAGGATTTCGATGAGGTCCGTCAGGCACTGGGTATCAAGTCGTGGATAACTTTTAGCCATTCATTCGGTGGGCTCCTGCAAATGGAACATGTGCAACGATATCCCGCTACGGTTCGTGCTATGATGATGGTCGCTCCCACACTCAACTTAAATGACAGTGCCGAGGGAATGATCGATTTTGCTGTTAAGGAGCTAAGCATCAACGGAGAAGCACAAAAAGAATATCTCGATACCAGCAAATATCCCATCGACCGACTGATGCCGCTCTTTATTAAGATGCGTGAGCAGGATGTTTTCTGGAAAGCCTACTACGCCGACAAGCAGAGCTATGCGCGTATGGATTCTGTAATGTCTCAGGTTTCTTCACATAATTATGAATTCAGTAGCCGTGCTTTTAACATAGCTGAGTACTATCACAACTATAAACCGATGGCCCTGAATATCGACATGCCGGTGCTGCTTTATTTTGGGCGTACCGACTATGCGGTAGGTCCCAACCACTACAAGGGAATAGACTTTCCCAAGGGTACACTCCATCTGTGGGATGGTGGACATGTGCCGTTTATGGAGGGTAAGCAGGAGCTGGAAGAAACGATCACCCATTGGCTGGCAACAACTCATTAACCCCGTAAAGACGACCATCCTGGCCGTCTCGATGCGTCATACCCACAATATTCTTTAGTAGTCGGCCAAGATGGCCGACCTAAAAAATATTACTTTGCCGTAAACGTGTTGTCACTGTGATCAATATCGGCATCGTGGGTATTGCCCAGCTTAATTTTGGCGATCGTGCCCTTCGGCCTGAAACTAATCGTTTCTGAATCACTATTTTTCCACACCGAGATATCTCGGTGGAACTTCTGCGTGGAACCATCCTTATAGGTCACCGTCAGGTGTACAGGCACCGGTTTGGATCCCTTGGCTTGGATCACCACGCGATACTGGTCGTTTTGTTTGCCAGCTTGGGCGATCGCCAAATCAGGATAGCCATCCTCAAAAACCCAGCGCTTCCAGAACCAGTTCATGTTGCGTCCGGCGCCCTCGTTCATACTATAGAAAAAGTCGTACGGCATCGGGTGTTTGCCATGCCACTGCTCAATGTAATGATGCAGCGCTTTGGTAAACAGCTTATCCCCAAGCATACCCTTCACGTATAAATAGCCCAGACCCGCTTTGGGATAGGAGTTCAGGTAGTAGGCCAGCCCGGAAGTCTGGGTACTCAGCGTCATGATCGGCAGGTCGTTTTCCGTGCCGGCTGAGTTGTTATAGGGCGCCATACCATAATCATCGGTAATCGTCGAGTCGATAATAGGAGTAATCAGCCATTCGCCAATCGTCGCCCAGCCTTCATCCATCCAGGCATACTTCGTCTCGTTGGTGCCCATATAAAACGGAAACATCGTATGCATGATCTCGTGGTCGGTCAGCTCGATGGTGGCCGCGTGATCTTCCAGTGGATTGTCGTTAACCATCATCGGGTATTCCATCTGAGCCAGTCCGTCAAACACTGTTTCATGGGGATAGGGATACGGCCAAGCTGGAAACTCGTAGCTCATAGCTCGGACTGTCTCACTGGCATAATCGATTACATCATAATAATCCTTGTGATCAGGATTGAAGACCGCATCCACGCGGGTGCGCCGGCCAGTTTTGGGATCCACTTCTACGCTTTTGGATTTCCACATGTAATGATTGCTGGTAGCAAAAACGAAATCCGTAACGTTATCCGCTGTAAAATGTCATGTGTTGATGGGATTCTGCGCGGTGATATTGCCCTGCTTCAAATCTGTACTGTCAATTATTGTAACAGTTTCATTTTGATTCTCCGCCTGTTCGATCCGCTGCACGTATTTGCTGGCATACACCTCCGACCGATTTTGGAGCGTGCCCGTCGCCCAGACGGCATAACCTTTGGGCACCGTAATGTTGACATAAAAGTCACTAAAATCATTATAAAACTCTTCACTTCCGGTATACGAATACGTATTCCAGCCGTCGATATCGTCGTAAACAGTAATCCGTGGAAAGAAATACGCTACAAAATAGGCGCCGGGATCAACCTGCCCGGTACGGATATGTGAGTGCTCGTTAAGCATGTAGCTAAATTCGATGGTAAGCTGCATCTTCTGCCCCGGCGATAGGGCGGGCACATCCACCGTCATATTTGTGCCATCAATGTTGGCTACTCCCGCATCACGCTGTATGCTATTGATAGCAATCTCTTCAATCTCAACGCCGCTAGTGAGGTCGCTTGGATGAATATTTGAATCGCGATTTACGCCCTCTTTATATAGGTTCGGATAGAGCTTAAACCAGATTGTACCCAGCGTATCGGGACTGTTATTATAGTAGGTAATGGTTTCGGTGCCTGACAACAAACGCGTGCTCGGCGTAAAATTTATGTCGATACTATACTCCGCGCGGTTCTGCCACTAGCTTTTGCCCGGCAAACCATCCTTTGAACGCGTGCCTTGCTCGTAGGTAGCCTGAATATCGCGCGGAACGGGTAGCGTAGTTTGGGCAAATAAGCTTGATGATACAAACAACAGTAGAAAACCGAATAGAAGAGCAGATTTTTTCATAGGAGGCAAAACGCTGGATTCATCAAAATTATTGGAGCATAAAATAAACGTTTTGGCGTACAATGTTATAAAGTTAACCGAATCGCGGAACATTACTGAAATCTTTGTCACCCATTTTAAGTTCTTATTACTTCAACACATTAACTTACAAAAGCAGATCAATGACCGACCATTTTAAAGAGAAAGCCCAGGAATGGGATCAAAAAGAAGGAAGCAAAGAACGCGCAGCCGCCATCACCAAAGCTATTAAGGAACGTATTTCCTTTGATAGCGACTCCATCCTCATGGATTTCGGTGCAGGTACCGGACTCTTAAGTAAACCTTTTGTCCCCAAGGTCAAGAAAATAATTGCGGTGGATACCTCTGAGGCCATGCTCGATCAGCTCAGGGAGAAACCTATATTTCAGGATAAACTGGAAACAGTTTCTCGGAATATCGTAACCGATCCGCTAGATGTGAAGGTAGATATTGTTATCAGCTCAATGTCCATGCATCATGTCAAAAATGTGGATGGATTAATTGGGCAGTTTGCCCGCTTGCTGGCTTCCGGCGGACAAATTGCGCTGGCTGACCTAGATAAAGAAGACGGCAGCTTCCACGATGAAGGGACTGAGGGCGTACATCACCATGGGTTCGATCGTGCTGAGCTTCAAAGTTTGTTGGAAAAACACGGATTCAAAGACATCAAATTTACCACCGTTTACACGATGACCAATGACGACGGTAAGGAGTTCCCCATTTTTCTTCTGACGGCTGCCAAGAAATAGCTCATAATATTTAAGAGCAATGCTAACGTAGGATGGGATGGCAATCCGTCCCTTTTAATATTTTACTACTTTTAAGATGGTCAGGGGACCAACCCGACCTACAATGGACTCTGTATCTTATATGAAAGTCTCTTCAAACTCAGGTTTGCAGTAACTATGAGGCCAGTCCTGCCAATGGTCGGCCAACTCTGCTTTAACCGGGTTATTCAAGGTGTAACGAATCATATTCTCCAACTCCTCCTGATCGCGGATAACCCGGTCGTAGCTTTCCGGCTGCCAGAATGGGCCTGTTCGTCCTAAAAGCTCATTACATTTGCGAGCAGTGTAACGCTTAAAATTACGCATAATATGAGTAACAGGATTCTCCTTCTTACCCTCTTGAATCAAATGCTTGAATACCAAATGTATATGGTTAGGCATCACAGAATACGCATATACTTCAAATAATTTCGAATCTCGAAAATGGATCGAGTTTTCTACAATCCTAGCGACTTCGTTTTTGCCAAGCCATGTTGGTCCGATATCCCCAGAATCAAGTAGATCTTCGTATTCTTTAAAAATTTTTCGCTGGATATAAGTAGCTACTTCGTTCTTTTCGGACTCTTCTGAAAGCCGCTTTTGAAGAGCTTTTAACCTTTCAATAGCTATTTGGGGCAACGACCCTTTCAACCGTAACGTGATAAAATACTCGGCGCCTTCAGGTTGCAAATGAGGTAACTTTCGTTTGTAATAGCTCATTCTCTCTTGATTGTAGGACGGGTTGATAACCCGTCCATTTTAATATTTTACTACTTTTAAGATGGTCAGGTTGGCAACCCAACCTACATGCTCAACTGTCAGTCGCGCTTCATGTAAAACTGTTTCTTATTGCTCACAAAGAAATTTGGTTGTGAGCAAGGCGACCAAATCGGTGCAGTGACATACTAAATGTATGTGATCAAACCCATTGTCAGCTTTAACAAAACACACAGAAAAATTTCGCAGGTGAATTAATCCACCATCGGCAGATCCACGCCACGCTCTTTCGCCGTTTTCATCGCCTCGTCGTAACCTGCATCGGCATGACGCATTACGCCGCTGCCGGGGTCGTTGTTTAGTACGCGCTTGAGTCGGCGGTCGGCTTCCTCGGTACCATCCGCCACGCAGACCATCCCGCCATGGATTGAATAGCCAATACCCACGCCACCACCATGATGCAGAGACACCCAGCTGGCGCCACTAGCCGTATTAAGCATCGCATTGAGCAGCGGCCAGTCGGCAATGGCGTCGGAACCGTCTTTCATGTCTTCGGTTTCGCGGTTAGGCGATGCCACCGAGCCGGTATCCAGGTGGTCGCGCCCGATCACCAGTGGAGCATCCACTTTTCCCTTTTTAACAAGCCAGTTGAACTTTTCGCCCATCTCAGCGCGTTCACCATACTCCAGCCAGCAGATGCGCGATGGCAGTCCCTGGAACTGCACCTGATCCTGTGCCTTCCGTATCCATCGGTTAAGCGATTCCTTTTCGGGAAAGATATCCAGTACCGCCTGGTCAGTGGTGTAAATATCCTCAGGATTGCCCGATAGTGCCGCCCAGCGAAACGGGCCTGACCCTTTGCAGAACAGCGGACGCACGAAAGCGGGTACAAAGCCCGGGAAGTTAAACGCCTCATCCATCCCGCGGTGATCGGCTACCTGCCCGCGGATGTTGTTGCCGTAATCAAAGGTGATAGCGCCTTTCTCTTGCATCTTCAGCATGGTCTCCACATGGGTGACCATTGAGTCGAGTACCGCATCCTGGTACATCTCGGGATTCAGCTCGCGCTCTTCGGCGGCCTCTTCCAGCGACATACCAGCCGGAATGTATCCCAGCTGGAGATCGTGCGCCGAGGTCTGGTCGGTCAGCACGTCGGGAATAACGCCCTTGTCCAGCATCTCGGGTAGTACTTCCGCCACATTGCCCAGCAAACCGATCGACAATGCTTCGCCTTTTTCTTTAGCATCGAGAGCTTTTTCCAGAGCCTCATCCAAACTGGTGCATTTGATATCGCAGTAGCCGGTTTCCACGCGCCGGTCGATGCGCTTCTCATCCACTTCGATGCCGATAAAGGCCGCGCCATTCATGGTGGCGGCCAGTGGCTGCGCGCCGCCCATACCACCGAGCCCGGCCGTAACCAGCAACTGCCCTTGCAACGTACCGTCAAATTTCTGGCGGGCGCACTCCGCAAAAGTCTCATATGTTCCCTGCAGGATACCCTGCGTGCCAATATAAATCCACGAGCCGGCGGTCATCTGCCCGTACATGGTCAAGCCCTTTTTGTCGAGGCGACGAAATTCATCCCAATTAGCCCATTTGGGTACCAGGTGAGCATTGGCAATAAGTACGCGCGGGGCTTCTTCGTGGGTCTGAAAAACGCCCACCGGCTTACCGCTCTGTACCATTAGCGTCTCATCGTTTTCGAGCCGTTTCAGGGTCTCCACAATTTTGTGATAGCACTCCCAGTTACGGGCCGCCTTGCCACCTCCGCCATAGACAATCAACTCTTCCGGCTTCTCGGCTACCTCTGGATCCAGATTGTTCATCAGCATCCGCAGCGCGGCCTCTTGGTGCCATCCCTTGCAGTTCAGTTCGGTTCCCGTTGGTGCTTTGATGTTTTTTTCAACGCCTGATTTGTTGCTCATCGCCACTGCTTTTTATTTGGGTTTTTGGGAAGGTAATAAATATTGTGCGTATTGCGTATCTCATATTCTATTCTTGCGAGAAACCAAGATGTACTACACAACACGTAATACAAAAGTTGCTTCACTATAGCGGTTTAATTATCATGCACGGCGTGATTTATATCTTAAACGGGATGTTGAACAAAACAAGGCACAATCAATGGCAAATGGACAGGTAGACGAACAGGCAGCTGCCTCGAAAAAAGACTTTTTTGGTCATCCTCGGGGTCTATCAACACTATTTTTTACTGAATTTTGGGAGCGTTTCAGTTACTACGGCATGCGTGCCCTACTCGTACTTTTCATGGCGGCAGCTGTAACCGGTGGCAACCCCGGCCTTGGCTTTAGTGATGGACGGGCCACCGCCATTTATGGGCTCTACACCTTCTTTGTATACGTCTTGGCCATGCCCGGCGGCTGGGTAGCCGACAACCTATGGGGGCAACGCAAAAGCGTCTTCGTAGGTGGATGCATTATTGCCCTGGGACACTTTACCATGGCAGGTCCGCTGGTAGGACTTCCCGACGAACTTACCTTCTTTCTGGGACTGTTTTTCATTGTAGTTGGAACAGGGCTCTTGAAACCTAATGTGAGCTCGATGGTTGGTGAGCTCTATCCGGAAGGTGGAGCCCGACGCGATGCTGGGTTTTCGATCTTCTACATGGGCATCAACTTTGGTGCTATTTTAGGACCAACGCTCTGCGGTATTGTCGGTGAGGGATACAACTGGCACTGGGGGTTTTCACTGGCCGGTTTCGGTATGCTTCTGGGACTCATCTCATATAAAATTGGCGAAAAGAATCTTGGCAACGCCGGTCACCTCAAGATCGATGACAGCGATGAAGTGCTTTCCAAGCGAAGCCGTAATTTTTGGCTAACCACCGGCATTTCACTAGGTGCAATTGCCCTCTTCAGTTTTCTGATGAGCACCGGCGTTATCGGAATTTCACTTGAGCAGCTTGCCCAAACACTTGGTACCAGCGTAGCGCTTATTGCTGTTGTGTTTTTTGCTTATCTGATTAACGATACCAAATGGATAGGCGTCGTTATTCTACTGGCCCTGGCTGGATTTTACGCGGCCTCTTTTAACTGGGGATATACAATCTTTTCCTATCAAATTGGAATTGGTATCACCGTCATTGCCTTCCTGATTTTTAACACTATTCGGATGTTCACCCCATCTCTTGAAGTGCCCCGGAAAAAGAAGCGGCTGTTTGTGATTTTTTGGCTGTTTATTCTAGCTGCCCTTTTCTGGAGCGGTTTCGAGCAGGCCGGATCTTCGCTGAACCTGTTTGCCAGCCGTGAAACAAACCGAATGTTTGGCCCCTATGGATGGATCAATCAAGTAGGCGCATTCTTGCCTGCGCTTATTATTGCACTGCCGCTGGCTTATGTGACCTGGCGAATTTTTAAACGAGACAACCTATGGTGGGTAGGGAAAGCCGGTGTTGTCGGACTCTCACTGCTGGTTGTAGGCTTTGCCTACTACATCGCCAGTGAAGTAGCGGTTGAATGGGAGATGCCGGCCAGCATGCTTCAGAATATTAACCCGCTGTTTATTGTTATTCTTGCTCCGGTATTTGGATGGTTCTGGACGTGGCTGGCTGCTCGTGACGCCAATCCCTCAATTCCGGTTAAATTTGGACTGGGATTGTTTGGCCTTGCCGCTGGATTTTTCGTGATCTCGTGGGGCGCCGCCAATTCCACCGGACCGAACTCAGTATCCCCGGCCTGGCTTGTCGTCACTTACTTCCTGCACACCTGCGGTGAGCTCTGCTTGTCGCCGGTCGGACTTTCGTCCATGACCAAGCTGGCACCGAAAAACCGCGTCAGTCAAATGATGGGGGTCTGGTTCGTAGCGGCAGCACTGGGCAACCTGTTTGCCGGACTTGTTGCCGGTCAGCTTGAAACACTCGAACCTACCAACCTCTTCTGGAGCGTTGCTCTCATGATTGGTGGCGGCGGGATTGTAGCAATTCTTGCCAGCCCAGGTGTTAAGAAATTGATGGGTGATGTGGAATAACGAATAATAACTCAGAGTTTTAATTCTGACAGGCACGCTTCTGCAAAAGGAGCGTGCCTTTTTTATTCTAAATCACTTCAGCTACTGCTCTTCTTTCCTTATCCTCTCCAGCGGGATGAAACAAACCAACTTGGTTCCTCCTTTGTCAGGTTCTTCTTTGAGTTCAAACGTACCGCCGAGTAGGTCGGCTCTGTGCCTCATAACATTAATCCCCCGTCCATCCCCTGCAGTCTTGAACATCCAATACTTTTTGGCGCGTTAGAAAGGACTAAAAATCCAGCATCGGGTACTGTTACCCAGTGGATATACCTAAAGACCTAATCTGTAAATATTTTCGTGGCCGTTACCGGTTATCAGAACTTGAGAGCAAGCCCGGCACCAATAAACAGCTCTTCGTTCTTGACGTCGTACCCACTGTTGACATCCAGTTGCAAATAAGATTCCAGATGGTGTGTGATACCCGCCTCGATAAACTGCTGGTTGCCGGCATCCGAAAATACACCTGCATACCCGGCAAAGATTCCGGTTTGAGGATATCGAAGCAGCGTAACTCCCGGTGTTATAGATATATTCCAGGCGGCAGGCAATCGTCCAACCTCGAAGGTATATCCCACGTTTGCTGTAACAGAGCTGAATTCTGAGAGGCTATACTCCGCCAAAAGTGTAGTCGTTGGTACCCACTCTTCGCTGGTATATATTTCGGAACCGATTGGAATAGAAAGTGATCCCAATCCTGACAAGCGTAATTTTGAGCTCGATTCGTTGTACAAGTTAACTTTTACTCCCATGCCAGGGTCGGGGATACCACTGTCTGTGGTTGAAGCGATATTCTGTATCACAAACGAATTAAGGACTACCCGCAGCTCAACTCCTTTAGTAAGTCCATTACGCAATAGTACCTGCCCAAAACTATACTGGCTCCCGGGGTCCAGGTTATAGTACTCAACACCACTCTCCAGATACGTCATCTGGGGACTAAGAACATACGTGCCGTTTCCGATGCCGGGTCTGTCAGGAACTATACTTTCCTGAGCATTTACATTACCAGCGATTACTAATATTAATATGAAGCAACAAATAACGTATCTTTCCAAACGCATATATTCGATATTTTTTGGTTTCCTTTCATACCAATGAATCATATCTGATAATCCAACGTTCCTGGCTCTTTCTGAATGATATAAGGTCAGAAACCCCTTATATTTCTCATTATGAAAAAGCAAGAAGCTACTAGTACACAACAACGAGATCTCACCGAAAAAGAACCCATCGCTGCAATTGCCACCCCGGTAGGTGAAGGGGGTATTGCCGTTATCCGCGTTTCGGGGAAAAATGCTATCGCTTCCGTTAATCGGGCTTTCAAGGGCAAGGATCTAACAAAGCAAGAGTCTCACACCGTACACTTTGGTAATATTCTGGATCAGGATGAGCAGGTCATCGATGAAGTGTTGGTCACACTCTTCCGCTCACCGAAATCATACACGGGCGAAGAAACCGTTGAAATTTCTTGCCACGGCGGCGTACTGGTTACGCAATCGGTTCTCGAAGCAGTGCTATCGCTGGGCGTCCGCTCAGCCGAACCCGGCGAATTCACCCAGCGTGCCTTCCTGAATGGCAAGATGGAACTAAGCCAGGCCGAGGCAGTAGCCGATCTCATCCATGCGAAAAGTAAGAAGGCCCTGGATGCTGCCCACCAACAGCTCGAAGGCCAACTTGGGGAACACATCAAGCAGTTTCGCCAGCAGATTATCGATGCCACGGCAATGGTGGAACTGGAGCTCGATTTCGTGGAAGAGGATGTGGAATTTGCTGACAAGGAGGAATTGGAACGCCTATTAAAGGAAGTAGATGAAGAAATTGACGACCTGCTGGCCACTTACGAGACCGGGCGTCTCGTTAAGCACGGCGTACGCACCGTATTCATCGGTCTGCCCAACGCCGGCAAGTCCACGCTGCTGAACACGCTGGTGGGTAAAGATCGTGCGATCGTAACCGACATCGCCGGCACTACCCGTGATACTATTGATGTAGACTGGAGCTACGACGGGCTCCGGTTTAAGCTGACCGACACGGCTGGTCTACGCGAAACAGAAGACGTCATCGAGGCGGAGGGCGTTAAGCGGTCGCAGGAGGCTTTCGAAAAAGCAGATCTGGCAGTTTACCTCAAGGACTTGTCCCAAGAGCTCACTACTGACGAACGCGAAGACATCGCCACATTCCAAAAAAATGCCGGCGATACGCCCTTTATTCTGATCGGCACGAAAAATGATATTGCGATAGATGTAGAAGATGAACGCATGGATTACGACCTGAAAATATCAGCGTTGGAGGGCGAAAAAATTGATGCGCTTAAGAAGCTGATGAAACAGCGCGCCCTTGAAAATACTGATTACAATGAGTCGAGCCTGCTGGTTACATCAAGTCGCCACCGCGATGCATTGCAAAAAGCCCAACAGGATGTTCGCGGTGCCCTGCAAGCCCTCGACCGAGGTATGACCGGCGACTTCCTGTCCATTGACCTCCGCTCGGCGCTCAAAAACCTGGGTACCATTACCGGTGAAATTACCACCGAGGACATCCTTGACAGTATTTTTTCCCGGTTTTGTATTGGCAAGTAATTTCATAGGAATGAATTATTTGTCTAACCGCAGAGATGCGGAGGATACACAGAATTTTATTTTTTTATACGATCCCAATAACTAAGCCAAGGTGTCATCCTGAACTTATTTCAGAATCTAAGACCAAAAAAATGATGGCTTTCCTCAGCCGGTTGGTTTTGGGGCTCGTTTTTTTCTTCATTAAAAATTATAAATAACAAACTCTTTAACCGCATAGCAGCCGCAGAGTATAAGGTCCTGATCCACTAGCTGACGAAGAGAATAAATTGTTCTGAACCTCTTTCTTCTCTCTTCAGTTATTATTAACTCATAATTTCCAAATCAACGATCAAAATTATTCTATGAAAATTTTACTAATTGGCGGAACTGGTACTATTGGAAGTAAAGTGGCACAACGACTGAAGCAAGGAAACGAGCTCATCATTGCCGGACACACTTCTGGCGATGTTCAAACGGATATCACCGATCCGGATGCCATCAAAGCACTTTTTGAAGAAGTTGGAACAGTAGATGCCGTCGTAGTCACTTCCGGATCCGCGCCGGTAAAGCCACTTACCGAAAGTAACAACGATGATTTCATGGAAGGCGTCAAAAGTAAGATGATGGGGCAAATCAATGTGGCACTCACTGCCATGAACTACCTTAACGACGGCGGCAGTGTAACGCTTACCTCGGGGATTCTGGCAGATGATCCCATCCCACAAGGAACTATTCTCAGCACTGTCAATGGGGCCATTAATGGATTTGTGACGGGTGCATACGGAGAATTTCTGCAGAAAGGTTTGCGCATCAATGTCATTAGCCCTGCCTTGGTCGAAGATTCGGCTGAAGCTCTTGGTGATTTCTTCCCAGGCCACACGCCGGCCAAGATGGATGAGGTGGTCGATGGATATGAAAAGAGCGTCAAAACGCTTATCACCGGACAGATCGTCCGTATCGATTAACGACTGTTTCTCTGGAATATCCCAACAAAAAAAGCCCGGCACCAGATTTGGTATCGGGCTTTTCTAAATTTTCAAAGTCTCGTTTTAGTTTCCTCCGTCGGAACCAGAGCCTCCGTCATTGCCACCATTTCCACCATTATTGCCGCTGTTGGCGTTTCCACTGCCTTGTTGATTCTGTGGCAATGGTACTGCAGAAGGCGTTTCGGAATTGTTCATATCGTTCTGCTGGGTTTGTGCAGGTACGCCGCTTTGCTGAACCGCGCTTTCGTTCCGCTCTCCGCGATTGATAGCAAAATTCGCCAGCACGCAGAGCACAAGTAGTGCAGTTCCCAAAACCGTTGTGGACTTAGAAAGAAGGTCAGCAGTACGACGCGCACCGAGTCCTTGCCCCCCTTGCATACCGCCGGCAAGTCCACCGGAAAGACCTTGTCCCTGACCGGGTTGCAGCAGCACAACGATCGTTAATAAAACGCAAACTAATACAATAACTGATAATATGATTGTGTAAAGCATGATAAAAATCTATATAACGGTGTGTTTCAGACCCGTAAAGTTATTCAAAATTCCTTTTCTTTACAATGCTGATACATGATAAACTTACTTTGTGTAACAACAGGAAAAGAGTTTTATTTCATTAATAAATTAAATATTCCCAAGTGCAGAATTTTACCGACCGCATCCAGACATTTATAGAAAATTCGCCGGGTATCACCTATCAGCTTATTCTATCCATTGCGGCGATCTTCATCATCTGGCTGCTCCGGCTTATTGCTATCCGGATTGTAAACCGTCGACAGGATGATGCCCGAATGCAGTATAAATGGCGTAAAAACCTGACCTACGTCTCGGTTTTCGTGGGATTTCTGATCGTTGGTAACATCTGGTTCGAAGGTCTCCAGTCACTGGCCACCTTCCTGGGACTGCTCTCGGCCGGTTTGGCTATCGCCCTCAAAGATCCAGTCTCTGATCTTGCAGGATGGATTTTCATCCTCTGGCGCAAGCCCTTTGATGTGGGCGACCGCATCCAGATCGGCGATGTGAAGGGCGACGTTATTGACATTCGGGTGTTTAAGTTTACGGTGCTCGAAATTGGCAACTGGGTGCATGCCGACCAGAGTACGGGCCGTGTTGTACATGTCTCCAATCACAATATTTTCACGGATTCACTTGCCAACTATACCAGCGACTTTGAGTTTATCTGGAATGAGCTAGAGGTTCTTGTTACCTTCGAAAGCGACTGGAAGAAGGCCAAGGAAATCCTTCAGAATATTGCTGATGAACATCTGCAGGATTTTGTGGATCGGGCACAACAGCAGGTGCGTCGGGCTAAAAAGTCATACCTGATTCACTACAAATACTTGACGCCCATCATTTATACCGATGTACAAGACAGCGGGGTGCGATTAACGGTCCGGCATCTCTCCGATCCCCGACGGCGACGTAGCATCTCGCAAAAAATTTGGGAAGACATGCTGCAACAATTTGATGAACATGAGGATATCGATCTGGCCTATCCCACGATGCGCATCTACCAACAGCCCGATCGCTGATTAAGGGGAGTAACCTGATTGTAAAGCTTGCAATCATTTTTTCGCTCTAGGAAAGAGCCAAACCTGTTTTAGATAGCGCAAGGCATAGCATGTTGTACGCCTACTCCAGACTCAAAACCAGAACTTTGATGAGGTATGTATTTTTCATCGGATGACTGGACTTGTCATCTGATGAATTAAAAAATCACCTCATTGGGTATTTAATGAAAAGACCTCCCTTCCCCATTCTGAAATTATCCGCTGTTATCTTGACTTCGTTTTCAGGATTTCTAACAGATTTATTTGTCAGTTCAATTAACTAAGTAACCCCTTACTGATTAAGGCATTCACGCCTCGATCAAGTTATCTAAGACAATTTACCAATCCACTACCGCCAAGATATGGATATATCATGCTAAATCTATAAATTAGATCAATCAGCAATCTACTTTGGTATCGGCTGGATCAGCTCCGGGCTGTTATTATCCGGATCGTTGACATCCTCCGAGACGCGATTAACCGCCATCTCCGTCATCGAATAGCTGTTGAGCAGTTTCTCTATATTGCTATCGGTCAACGGCTCCTCAGACAACCACATCTCGTAATGCTCCGGACGCAGTAAGATCGGCATACGGTTATCCACCGGCTGTACCAGCGCGTTCGCTTCAGTCGTGAGCATAGCGCATGAATAGACTTTGCGACCAGAGGACGACTTCCATACCGAGTAAATACCGGCCAGCGCCGTAAGCTCATTGGATAACAATCGGATATAAAAAGGCGTGCTCTTCTTTTCGCTGAACTTCCACTTGTAAAAACCATTAGCCGGAATCAGGCATCGGCGTTGCTCGAAACATTCACTGAGCCATTCATCATCCTCGATATCCTCCAAGGCCGCCTCAAAATTACCTTCCCCCTCCCTCTCTTCATCAGCATTCGGTGGAATCATCCCCCAACTAAAAGTATAGATCTTGCGCTCACCATCCTCTTGGTACACCACCGGAATCCGTGAACCAGGCGTTATATTATACTCCGATTCAAAAAAATCATTCCGTTCCGTCGATACGTCAAACAAGTGCTCTACTTCATCTTTGTCAGCCTCAAGTACAAATCGGTCACTCATAAATTCCTGATTTATTTCATCTTTTCACTTAGGTTACAACGTTTTTGTACTAAACGCGACAAAATAAACAATGTTTCTCTGCTTATGAATATCTTCATCAATGAAAAAGAACAGCGGGCCAGAGCGGGCTGGCGGCTGTTGGTACAGTTCATTTTTATGTTCCTGTTTGTGGGCTTCGGCATTCTTGGATCACAAACACTGATCGATAGTTCGCTAAGCATATTTTTGATCCTTCCCCAGTTTATCGGCATTATCGCCAGCGTCTGGGTTGCGGCTTATCTTATGGATAAACGCTCGTTCTTCGACTATGGCATCGCTTTAGACCGCCAGTGGTTTCGAGAGTTTTTAGTGGGATGCGCTATCGCGGCAGTAGCTCAAATCACGATCTTTGCGGTAGAATGGGCGGCGGGATGGCTGACCATTACCGGCTTTGGCTGGAATGTCACTACCCAAAATTCGTTCTTTTGGATTATGATCAGTTCTTTTCTAGGAATGTTAATGGTCGGATTCCATGAAGAGCTTTTTTCCCGTGGCTACCAGATTTTGAATCTTACCGAGGGCTTCCGATATCCCCAGTTTGGTACGCGCGGCGCTATAGTTATAGCTGTCCTTTTGACTTCCTCCCTGTTTGGAATTATGCACATCTTCAACGATAACGCTTCGGCCGTTTCTACCTTCAACATTGTCATTGCCGGCATTGTACTGGCCGTGCCCTATATTCTGACGGGCAGCCTTGGTCTTTCTGTTGGGCTCCATTTCAGCTGGAATTTTGTGATGGCTGGGGTGCTGGGATTTCCCGTCAGCGGCATGAACTTCGAAACCTCAGTTATCCGTATACAACAGAACGGTATCGAGTTGTGGACGGGCGGTGCCTTTGGCCCCGAGGCCGGCCTCATGGGCTGGGTTGGCATGGCAATAATGTTGGGTCTCTCTTACGTTTATATAAAGGCAGAAGGATATGAAATAGCCATAGCCGAGCTGTTTTCGAACGAGTATCAGCCGGCTGGGAAATCAGATGAGCAAAGCCAATAAGTTTTGTATATTCTGCCACTTGATACGCATTGCTTGGTTTTGAAGCAGTGCTTTGTGAACAAACGCTAATCAAATGAAAGGTGAGAACGTTGAAGTTTGAAGATATGACGTTGAGCCCAAATATTATGAGCGGGCTTGAAGATGTGAACTACACTGAACTTACTGAACTGCAAGAAGAAGCACTACCTGTTGTACTCGATGGCAAAGACGCACTGATTAAAGCAGCACCGGGCGGCAGCAAAATCGCCTCTTTTGTTATACCGGCTCTTGAACAGATCAATAACAAGGAGCCCAAAGAAGGCACATCAGTATTGGTATTAACTCCTAATCCGGAAGAGGCTCAACAAATTGATGAGCTCGTCTGGGCGATGGGATATCATGCGCAAATCGAATGTGCCTCCATCGACATGGATGGCGATTTTGAGGAGCAGGCTGAAGCCCTGCAAAGCGAGGTTGAAGTGATAGTCGGCAATCCCGGCCCGCTGCTTGATGTCTGTGCGGAACTGCGCTTTATTTTCCGGCATGTTGACTTGCTGGTCATTGATGAAGCAGATGAAATGCTTTCGCTAAATCTGGATTCAAAAATCAAAAATATTACCAAACGCGTACTCAGCGATCATCAGACCCTCATCTATACCGAGGAGCTCAACGATGACGTAAAAGAGTTTGCCAAGGATTATTTAGATGAGCCGGAGGCTGTTGGTTTTGAAGATGAACCGGGTATGCTCACTGAGCCTCCCGAGCTAGATCAAAATCTTAAGCAGGGATATATTTACGTGCCCAACCGCATGAAGATTTCAACGCTAATGGCTCATCTTGAAGATACGCCTACCGACAATTGCGTAATCTTCACGGCCTCCAAGCGGGGAACCGACCGGTTGTATCGTATACTCCGGAAGCGAAATTTGAAGGCCACGAGCCTGCACGGCAAGCTATCTGATGAGAAGCATTCCCAGCGGTTTGCTAACTTCACCAACGGTGATGTGCAATATCTGTTGGTGGCCGACATCCCGGCCGCGGAACTACAGATCAACCGCGTGACACAGGTTATCAACTACGATGTGCCTGCCGATCCTGACGAGTATCGATACCGCGCTGGATTAGTTGGTTCAGGCAAAGCGTCACGGCTGGTATCGCTGGTATCCAAACAAGATCGCAGCGACATCAACAAGCTGGAAAACGCCTTGGGAAAAGCACCGAAAGAACTTCCGTTGCCTGATAAAGTGAAACAGAAACTGGAAGAACGAAAGGAGAAGAAGAATAAATCGAAGAAGAAACGCGACCAGCGACCCAAGCGGGGCAGCCAAAATGGCCGTGGCAAGAAACACAAAGACGACGATATGCAACTTCCGCGTCCCAGCTATGAAAATCTGAGCGGTGGACGTAAGGGTGATGCCTCTAAAAAAGATGAAAAAGATGGGGTCATCGGCCTGATCAAAAAACTCTTTTCATAAGGCTAATTACTCCAACTTGTATAAGCTCCGGTTCCGTAATACTCGGAATCGGAGCTTTTTTATTGCTCATCACTTTCCTTCCTTCTTACTGGATCTTCGATAAGGTTATAGGGATTTATGGTTATAAATGCCTACACAAATACAATTTTCAAATCCCCTCAATAAAAAAGCCTTCTGCCTTAAGCGACAGAAGGCTTCAAAAATTACTGGAATGGCTTGTTGCCTAGGCCGTCATCTTTTGTTCCATTTTTTTTGCCTCAGCAAAAACCACATCCTTGATAGCATCAAAACCTTTGAGCGTTTGTTCAATATGCTCTTCGGTATGAGCTGCAGTGGGGATTAGTCGAATCAGTACTGTTCCCTTCGGCACTACCGGATAGGTCACACCGCTGACAAATACGCCGTGTTCTTCACGAAGCTTGCGCATAATCAGCTGGCAAAGATCCGTACTGCCTTTCGTCAGCACCGGTGTAACCGGACATTCTGCCGGCAGCACGTTGTAGCCAATATCACGAAGACCCTCACGCAGCATATTGGTATTTTCCCAGAGCTTTTCTCTCCACTGGGGATTGTTGCGAATCATCTCCAGCCGCTTGCGTGCTGACTTGACGATTGGCATAGGCACAGACTTTGCAAAAATCTGGCTGCGTACATTTGCCTTCAAAAACTCAACCACGCGTTCGTCGTCGGTTGCTACAAATGCACCAATCAGGGCAAAAGCCTTGGCAAACGTACCAAAATAAAGGTCAATACCGTCGTGGCATCCCAGGTGGGTTCCGGTTCCAGAGCCGTCTTCGCCCATGGTACCTACGCCGTGAGCGTCATCCACCAACAATCGGAAGGGATACTTTTCTTTAAGGGCAATCATTTCTTCCAGAATACCCAGATCGCCGGTCATGCCAAAAGCACCTTCGGTGACCACAAGCACAGCTGAATCATCCCGCTTGTTGCGATGGGCACGTTCGAGCTGCTTCTCAAAACTTTCGATATCGTTATGCTGGAATACATACTTCTCGGCCATGGCCAACTGCTTGCCATCCACAATGCAGGCATGGCTCAGCTCATCATAAATCAGATAATCTTTACGATCCACCAAGGCATGAATCACACTCATGATCCCCTGGTAGCCATAGTTGAGCAGAAAAGCATCATTCTTATGGACGAAATCCGCCAGTTCTTCTTCCAGCTTCTCGTGCTCCGAGCTGTTGCCGGTCATCAGGCGGGCCCCCATTGGACTGCTTAGGCTGTAATCCTGGGCAATTTCGGCATCATACTCCTTCACTTCTTCATTGCTTCCAACCCCAAGATAGTCATTAATACTCCAGACAATGACATCATCGCCATTAAATTTCATTTCCGGTCCCAGTGGCCCCTCCAGCTTAGGATAAGTATAGTAGCCATATCCTTCTGAAGTAAATTCCCCAAGTGGGCTGGGTCTGTCCGGAAGCTTATCAAATAAATCCATAAAATGCTGAACTGTTACTTTTTGTTAAGAGTAGATAATTTGTTGCTAAGAAACTAAAAAGAGAGCTTGTAAAAACATTTAAAAAAGGTAACTAAATTTCCCCGATTGTCAAAAATGCCCCTAGTCTTATTGTCAGGCAATAAATACTTATTATTACTCATCTTAGCAAGATTTGAGCAGGTCGTCTATGTAAAAAATTATAGACTAATTCTATGTAAGCGTGATGAATAAAAAGAGTGCCGATAAAAAAGCGTTCCTAATTGTTCACGGAATGCTACAGGATTTTTTGAGCAGCTCCAGTAATCCTCCCCATGAAATTTATTTTGAGCTACATCCCTCAGTTAAGGATCTGTTTGAGGCCCAAGGTATACCACATACTGCCGTCGCCAAAGTAGAAATAAACGGCATGGAGCAGGATTTCAGCTACAACATTCAGGAGGGCGATCAGATCATGCTGTATCCTTATGATGAGTTAGCAGCTGATTATGTTGACCAGATTTACCAATCACCCTCATCCTTCATTGCTGATGTGCATCTGGGCAAGCTGGTCAAAACTCTGCGTTTATTGGGATTGGATTGTGCCTTCGACCCTCATTGGGATGACCAAGAGATTATTGATCGCTCGAACGCCGGGCCACGCATGATCCTGACCCGCGACCTGCAGCTGCTTAAAAACGGAGCCGCTAATTACGGCTATTGGATACGTTCCACTAATCCCGATGAGCAGATTCAAGAACTGTTTGCACGATTTGACCTCGCTGAGAAGGTCAATCCCTTTACATGCTGTATGAAGTGTAACGGTAGTTTACAACAGGCTGAATTGCAAGAAGTCAAAGACAGCGTACCACCAAAAGTACAGCAATGGCACTCTGATTATTGGCAATGCACTAACTGTGGACAGGTGTACTGGCAAGGGTCGCATTTCAAGGATCTGCAACAGAAGGTGGATAAGCTACTGAAAGATCATTAGCAAGACGCATCGAATTGCTACAATCCTATAGTTCTTTTCATTTATAACGGGTCATATCTTCATCTGATTTCTGGTTTTGAAATCTGATGAATTAAGGCTCTCTCCAACTCATCAGGTGACAAACTCAGTCATTAGATGAGCCGTTAAGAATTCAATCCACTGCCAATTTCCAGCACGACATCCCGCAAAAAATCAATATCGTCATTTTCGGTGCGGTGATTGATAAAACAGGCCCGCAGTGCCGTCTTTCCGTGGATTTTAGTGCCGGTTAAAAATACGCGGCCGTCGGTTTCGATCTCATCAATAATGCGATCGTTAAGCTCATTCAGCGACGTCTCATCTAGTCCGTCGGGACTATACCGAAAACAAACAATCGACAGCGAACCGTGGGCAATCAGCTCCAGCTGCTCATGCTCCTCAACAAGCTCAGCTAAATACTTAGCCTTGCCAATATCACGAGCAATTTCGCTGCGTATACGATCGGCACCATACGCCTTGAGCGTCATCCACACCTTAAGCGCTTTAAACTCCTTGGTCAATGGCAGGTTATATTCCATCAGGTCCGTACGCCCCCCATTTTGCTGATCCGACTTCAAGTAATCAGGAATGGTACTGAAGGTCCGACGCAGGTGCTCGGGATTTTTTACCAGCACACCACCCGCCTCAAACGGCACATACATCCACTTGTGGGGATTCACAACCACCGAATCAGCCTGTTCAATACCTTCGAAAAGTTCAGAAACTCCTTCAACCTTAGCTGCAGGACCGCCATAAGCCGCATCCACATGATACCAGAGCCCGTGCTTTTGGCAGATCTCAGCCACAGCTTGCAGATCATCTACCGCGCCGGAATTGGTCGTTCCCGCTACGGCTATGGCACAAATAGGCTCCAACCCCCGGTTTTTATCCTTTTGCACCTGCTTTTCGAGCTGCTCTGGATCAATGCGCATCTGCTCATCCACCGGAATTTTGCGGAGGTAGCTTTTGCCGAGCCCCAGCATGTCCATCGCTTTGTCGAAGCTGGAATGCCCCTCCTCGGAGACGTACACCGTCATCGGTCTGGATCCATAAACCCCTTCTTCTGAAATGTCAGCCGGCGCCTTGATCTTTCGCGCTACTGCCAGACAGTTAAAGTTGGCAACCGATCCGCCGCTGAGCAATACCCCGGCACTGCTGGTGGGATAACCGATAAACTCCGCCACCCAGCGCATCACCAGCCGCTCCAGCTCGGTACTCACCGGCGACGAGTGCCACTTCAAATTATTTTGATTGAGCGACGCCTTGATCATCTCGGCCAGCACCGCCACCTGGTTGCCGCCACCGGTGATATATCCATAGTATCGCGGACCTATATTATTGGTAATGGAACTCAAAATTTTTTCGCCGGTCTCATCGAGCAGGTTGTTTATGCTTTCAGCTTTCTCTGGAAGTGATTCCTCTAACAATTCCTGTACTTCGGTAGGCGATTGGCCAGCAAATACAGATCCTTCTTCCTTTCGTTCATAGAAATCCGAGACTAGCTGACCGGCTTGCTTGATCCACTGCTGAAATTGTCGGGACGATACGTCAAGACTCATTTTTGCTAAACTTCTTGGGATTTATTTGCAGAACAAATATAGAGATTGGTTGGCGGCTTTCCATGGAGGTAGAACATATGCGACTTCCAAAATGATAAAAAAGGTAAAACGATATGAAGAAACAGTTAACTCACAGAAATTTAGTTGCATATATCAACTAATTACCTTTCTTTGTCCAATCATAATTTTAGCAACCTAAAAAACTATGGGAACAGGTCTCTTTTGTCACACCCTCAGTTGCAAGATGGGGTTTGCCGTTAAAGGTATTCTTCGAAATCTAAGACAACGCTTTGAAGAAGAAGATCTAAAGCTTACAGTTGAACAATATTTTATTCTCAACATCCTCGATAACAAGGACGGCCTCATCCTCCAAGAGTTAGCGGACATCGTTGAAAGAGATAAATCAGCGGTACTTCGGCTGATAAATGGACTCGAGGAAAACCATTTTGTAGCCCGCAACACTGATCCGGACGACAAACGCCGTAAAATTTTATTGGTCACCAAATACGGCATGGAAGAACTGGAAAAGGCAGTCACGCTCGACAAAGAAGTCAACAATACTGTTACTGATGATATCTGCCAGCAAAAAATTGACAAGCTCGAAAAAACAGTAGAACACATTTACAGAATTGCGATAGAAAACTCTAACTGTTGACCATATCAACAATTAGTTCTGAATTTCTTCTAATCACTCAGCAAAGTTATCAACTCATGGAATCTAAATTTCAATTATTCACCAGCAGCCTAATCTTTTGCATGGCTTCTATTCTTATTGTCTCATGTGGAAGCTCAGACCAGCAAGGTACTGCCAACCAACAACAGGTACAATCGTATCCCGTACTAAACCTGCAGCCCCGATCAATTGAACTAACCAGCACCTATCCCGCCACACTTGAGGGACGCCAAACTGTAGAAATCCGTCCACGCGTGCAAGGATATATCACACAAATGCCGGTCGACGAAGGCGACATCGTTGAGAATGGTGAACTGCTTTTTCAGATTAACAGCGAGCAGTACGAGCAGGAAGTGCGCTCTGCGGAAGCCGATGTACAAGCGGCCAAAGCAGCGATTAAAACAGCCGAGGACGAAGTGCAACGTTACAGCCGGTTGGTCAAAAAGGATATTGTGAGCGACTACCAACTGCAATCCGCCAAAAACAAGTTGGAATCGCAAGAAGCAGCTTTGGCACAAGCCAAAGCCCGACTTGAAAATGCCCGGGTTAACCTGAATTACACAAAGGTAAAAAGTCCTACGGATGGGGTGATTGGCAGCATTCCGTACCGTATTGGCAGCTTAGTGAACAGCTCCATGGCCCAGCCTTTGACAACTATTTCAAATATCTCCGAGGTGTATGCCTACTTCTCAATGAGTGAGCGTGAGCTTCTGGAAATGGCGCAAGGTGTAGCATCCGAGGACGGAAACAAAACGCTGCAACAGCGCATCGGCGAAATGCCGCCGGTAAACTTGATTTTGCCGGACAATACAATGTACCAGCACCAAGGAACGCTTCGCCTGGCCAGTGGACTTATTGACAAGAAAACAGGATCAGCATCTTTCCGTGCTGTCTTTCCCAATCCCAAAGAGATTCTACGTAGCGGAGGATCAGCACAGGTGCAAATTCCCTTTCAGCAGGAATCAGCTATTGTGATTCCCAAAAAGGCGACCTACGAAGTTCAGAACAAACGTTTTGTATATGCCATCACCGATAGCAATACTGTTGAAAGTACCGAAATAAAAACCCTGCCGCTGTCAACCAAGCAGCTGTTCGTCGTTGAAGAGGGATTATCGAGCGGACAACGAATTGCTACGGCTGGACTCAGCAACCTACAGGATGGTAATGTAATCAAGCCAACTCCCGTAAACAGTGACAGTTTATACCAGGCCCTCACTGTTCAAAAGCAATAACAGCAGCAGGCTCAGACCATCAGTGCTACTGTAAAATTTTAAGAATATAACTTTTCGATCATGATAAGACGATTTATTGAACGACCGGTATTATCGACGGTCATCTCCATCATCATCGTTATCCTGGGACTTCTCGGATATAATGCCTTGCCGGTTTCGTTGTATCCCAAAATTGCGCCACCAACAATCCAGGTTTCTGCCACCTATCCCGGAGCCAATGCCGAAACTGTACTTAATAGTGTTGTGGCTCCACTCGAAGAACAAATAAACGGAGTTGAAGGCATGACCTATATGAGCTCGACGGCCAGTAACAACGGCCGTGCTCAAATCCAGGTCTTTTTCGAGCTGGGAACTGATCCCGATATTGCTGCCGTCAATGTGCAAAACCGAGTAGCGCAAGCCAGCAGTTTTCTGCCGCAAGAAGTAACTCAGACCGGCGTCACCACCCAGAAAGAGCAAACCAGCAGGTTGCTCATTTTTACCCTGTATAGTCCTAATGGGACTCATGACGGCACTTTTCTTGAGAATTTTGCCCGCATCAATCTAATTCCCCGGCTTCAACGAGTTAACGGAGTGGGCACGGCCGATGCCTTTGGATCCAACACCTATGCCATGCGTATCTGGATGAAACCTGATAAGATGGCCTCCTATAATTTGACCCCCAATGATGTGATTGCGGCCCTTAATGAACAAAGTTTTGTGGCAGCCCCCGGATCGATTGGTGAAAACAGCGGCCAGTCTTTTCAATATACTATGAAATACCAGGGACGTCTTTCCGAGGCTCCCGAGTATCGCGATATTATCATCCGCGAAGGATCCAAAAATTCCGAAATGCTTCGACTTGGCGATGTAGCAGAAGTTGAACTCGGAGCACAAACCTACGGCAGCCATAGTACTGCCAATGGCGGACCCAGTGTTGGAATGTTTGTATCAAAAACAGCCGGTGCTAACGCCCAGGAAGTGGTAGAAAACGTAAAAGCCGAAATTGAAGCCGCCTCCCAGAACTTCCCCGATGATATTGAATACACTACGGTCTTTGATGCTAACAGTTTCCTCACCGCATCCATCGACAAAGTGTTTACCACCTTCCTGGAAGCTTTTCTGCTTGTATTTATTGTGGTGTTTGTATTTTTGCAGGATTGGCGCTCAACCCTCATCCCGGCCATTGCCGTACCCGTATCGATTATTGGTACCTTCTTCTTCCTCAACCTTTTTGGCTACAGCGTTAACCTGTTGACGCTCTTCGCACTGGTACTTGCCATCGGAATTGTAGTGGACGATGCCATTATTGTGGTGGAGATTATCCACGCCAAGCTTGAGGAGGGGGCTGAATCAGGCACCGAAGCCGCCGTAGAGGGAATGAATGAAATTGCCGGCGCCATCGTGTCCATTACCCTGGTCATGTCGGCAATCTTTGTTCCGGTGACCTTTATCACCGGCTCTACGGGTGTATTTTTCCAGCAGTTTGGTATCACCCTGGCTACGGCCATTATCATCTCGGCCGTAAACGCGCTTACACTGAGCCCCGCCCTGTGTGCCTTGGTATTAAAACCAGAACACAAAACAATCGGCGAAGAGAAAAGCTTTATGGACCGCTTTGCCATTGCCTTTAACTCTGTATTTGATGTGGCCAAATATCGCTACAAGAAGGTACTCGGATTTTTTACCCGTAACTCATGGGCGGCTGTAGCCGTGGTTGTCGGTTCTATTGTGCTTTTCGGATTTCTTTTCCAGACCACACCTTCAGGCTTTGTACCTGATGAGGATCAGGGTACCTTTTTTGCCAATATAAGCCTTCCGCCCTCGGCCTCATTGGATCGCACCAAGGAAGTGATGAGCGAGGTAGATCAGATACTGGCCGATATGGATATCATTGATTCCCGACTGGCTATTTCCGGCTTTGGTATCATTAGTGGGTCCGGCAGCCAATACGGATTTGTAGTGGGCAAGCTTAACCATTGGAATCAACGAAGCAAGAGTGTTAAAGATGTCATCGCCGAACTACAACAGAAAACATCGAGCATTAAAGAAGCGGACATTGCTTTCTTTGCTCCACCCGTGATTTCGGGATTTGGCAACACCAGCGGCTTTACTGTAAATGTTCAGGATGAGTCCAGTGGTTCGTTGCAAGAACTCGAGAACGTCAGCCAGAAGGTGCAACAGGCACTGTTTCAGCGTCCCGAAATACAATATGCGTCCTCGTATTTTAACACCAATTATCCACAATACCTGGTCAATGTGGATATAGCCAAAGCAAAGCGCGCCGGCATTACGCCAAAATCTATAATGGATGTGATGCAGGCTTACTACGGCGGTCTTTATGTCTCGAATTTCAACCGCTTTGGTAAGCTCTACCGCGTGTACGTTCAGGCCGACCCTGAATCTCGAGGCTCCAAAGAAAGCCTGCAAAATATTACCGTCCGCAACGGCCAGGGAGAAATGGCCCCCATCAGCTCTTTCGTTGACCTTGAGCGCGTCTATGGCCCCCAGAATATTTCGCGATTCAACCTGTTCAATTCGGTTCAGCTTACTGGTGCTACCAATCCCGGCTACAGCTCCGGCGATGCTATTGATGCTATCAAAGAGGTCTTTAGCACCCAGATTTCGGATCAGTACGATTACGCTTTCTCCGGACTAACCCGAGAGGAGAGTAAAGCCAGCGGACAGGAGCTCATTATTTTTGCCCTCTGTTTAATATTTGTCTACTTCCTGCTGAGCGCCCAGTATGAAAGTTACCTGGTTCCCTGGGCCGTTATTCTACCCCTCCCGATCGGGCTGGCGGGATCATTTATATTTGCCAACATCTTTGGCGTGGCCAATAATATTTATCTGCAGATCTCTTCGATTATGTTGATGGGACTGCTGGCTAAAAACGCCATCCTAGTAGTAGAGTTTGCCCTGCAGCGTCGTAGAGAAGAAGGCATGACTATTGCCAAAGCTGCCATCAACGGGGCCGAAGCCCGTCTTCGTCCTATTCTGATGACCTCCTTCGCCTTTATCGCCGGCCTGCTACCACTAGCCTTGGCTACCGGCATTAATGCCAATGCCAACCAATCCATCGGTATCGGCACGGCAGGCGGCATGTTTATCGGTACTTTTATTGGCCTTCTCGTGGTACCGGTGCTGTTTATACTCCTTCAAACGCTGCAAGAGAAGATATCCGGTCCTCCGGAAATCGTAAAAGAGCAGCGCGATCAAATTATTATGCCCTGAGCATCTAATTACTAAAAGATATTTCAACAAGATTACTATGTCGTTTAACCGAACATCAAAATTGCTGATATCTGGATTGCTAGCAGTGTTGGTATCATCCTGCATTGCTACAAAATCCTACAAAAAACCAACGCAACAAACTGAAGACCTCTACCCTTTTGAGCAGGTGAGTATGGACAGTACGACACTGGCTAATATGCCCTGGCAACAGGTTTTTGAAGATCCACAGCTGCGTAATCTCATCGAGGAAGCCCTTGAAAACAACCTGCAATTGCGTGATGCTATCCAACAAATTCGGGTGGCCGAAGCTAATTTTTACGAGGGCAAGATGAGCCTGTTGCCCAGCCTGGGACTCAATGGGCGCGCCTCTTACAACGAACAGTCTGACAACAGCTTCAGCTTGGGTGGAAGTTCGGGTAACACCACCATCCCGGCCAGCGAGCAGTACGCGGTATCGCTGAGCTCCAGTTGGGAACTCGACGTTTGGGGCAAATTGACCAGCGCCAAAAAAGCCAGCTACGCCGCACTGCTACAGACCGAAGCTACACGCCGCGCCGTACAGACCACGCTTATCGCTAATGTGGCGACAGCCTATTACCGGCTGATGGCCTTGGACAAACAACTGGAAATCACCAAGCAGACAGTCGAGAATCGACAGCAGGATGTGCAAACCATCAAGAGCCTGAAGGAGAGCGGCATTGTCACCGGAGTTTCGGTGCAGCAAAGCATCGCCAATCAATATGCCGCTGAGGTGACTGTTCCTGAGCTCAAGCAGCAAATTACCGAGCAGGAACACGCGCTCAGTATTTTGCTGGGGCGCGCTCCGGGATCTATTGAACGCAACAGCTTGGTAACCCAAGAACCTATTGATTCACTGGCGACCGGAATGCCTGCGCAGCTACTTCGCAATCGTCCTGATATCATCGCAGCGGAACAAAATTTTCGCAGCGCTTTTGAGCTTACTAATAACGCACGGGCTTACTTTTATCCGTCCTTTACCCTCACGGCCGAGGGGGGATACCAGAGCCTGCAAACCGAGGATCTTTTTCAGCCGGGCTCCATTTTCTACAATCTCATCGCCGGACTCACACAGCCTATTTTTAACCGGGGACAAAACAAGGCTCGTCTCAAACGCAGCAAGGCCCGTCAAGAGCAAGCCAAACTACAACTGCGCAGTACTGTCCTCGATGCCAGCCGAGAAGTTTCAAATGCTATGAGCCAATACCAGAATGCTGAACAAAAGCTGGAGCTCCGAAGGCAGCAACTTGAAGCGCTGGAAAATGCCGTCGAATACTCGCGTGAACTTTTGCGTTATGGTGAAGCTAATTACGCTGAGGTGCTTACGGCTCAGCAGAACTACCTTTCGGCCCAACTAAGCAATGTGGCCGACCGGCTGCAACAACTTACAGCCGGCGTTGACCTGTATCGCTCACTCGGCGGTGGCTGGGACCAGTCAACTGGAAGGGCCACTAAATCTGATAGCAACTAATAGAATATCTTGTTCCAATCTCTTTAAATCCCTCTTTTCCAAGAGGAACGTGAGTCAGGAACAGCTTATCCACTTAATTTTTCAACTATGAGTTCCTTCTTGCCCGCCCCGAGCCATTCGGTGGGACAAGAAGGTTAGAAAGATTGAATTCTAAGAGATTTTGATATGAGTAAAACACACTCAAACATCCCCTATTCTGTATTGGATCTGGCCGTCATTACTGAAGGCCAAAAACCGGCCGATGCCATTGCCAACAGCCGCGATCTTGCCCAGCATGTTGAGCAGTGGGGCTACAAGCGCTTTTGGATGGCCGAACATCATAACATGGAGAACATTGCCAGTTCAGCCACCTCTGTGCTGATTGGTCATGTTGCCGAAGCTACCGAAACACTGCGCGTGGGCTCCGGCGGGGTGATGCTGCCCAATCACTCCCCGCTTATCATAGCCGAACATTACGGTACACTGGCCACCATGTATCCCAACCGCATTGACCTTGGATTGGGACGAGCCCCCGGCACCGATCAGAGTACAGCCCAAGCCATTCGCTCGGATCGGCGGGCGGCTGTCCACCAGTTTCCTCAGAACGTGCAGAAATTGCAGCAGTATTTTTCTGATAACAATTCGCAACATGTGCAGGCTATTCCAGGCAAAGGTACCGAGGTACCGCTTTGGATTTTGGGGTCCAGCACCGACAGTGCACAGTTGGCCGGATCATTGGGATTACCTTATGTATTTGCAAGTCACTTTGCCCCACAACAACTGATGTCGGCTCTAAAGGTGTATCACGAAAATTTTGAGCCTTCCAAACAACTTGATGAGCCTTACGTTATACCCTGCATCAACATTGTGGCCGCTGATAGCGATGACGAGGCAGAATATCTGGCGACCTCACTGATGCAAATGTTTATGGGCGTGGTTACCGGCGATCGCAGCCCGATGCCTCCACCCGTTGAGAATATGAATGAAGTCTGGGGTATCCGCGAACGCGCTGCGGTACAGCAAATGTTGGCCTGTACCTTTATTGGCAGCAAGAATAGCATCCGACAAGAAGTTGAGGACTTTGTAGAACGAACGGCGGCTGATGAGCTGATGATTGCCTCCTATCTCTTTGATCACGAAAAGCGGCTAAAATCGCACCGGCTGTTTGCCGAAATAATGCAGGAAGTATAAAGCCTGCCATCAATCCCTACATTTTTTTTACTCAATGCCTCAATTCTTACTGTACTCTCTTAATAATTAATCTTTTCTGGGACTCATAAGCCATAATTACTAAAGTTGGTTCTAATACCCACATTTTCCCTGTAGCTTAATTTTCTTTAAGTTCATTTAAAATTTAAAGGCTTTAGGGAAAATGGACGTCTCTTTAAACATTAAGAGTGCACTATATATATCTGTATTCAAATTTTTATTACTTATAGTAATACTCTTGTCGGCTACATGTCACGACTTAATAGCTGTAAAATCTCAAACAGATAGCGTTAAATCGATATCACAGGTATTAAAGGACCAAAATAAGGATGGGGAACCGGATCTACTAGGCAACCAGATTACGGTCACTGGTCGGGCCACGGTAGAAGATTCAATCTATCAAAAGCAGTACCTTGTCGTATACCTGCAAGATAGTTCTGCAGGTATACGAATATTTTCAGATCGAAAAATAGGTAAAGTGCATAAGGGAGATAGTCTTCGAGTATCCGGAACGTTCAAACTATATTATGGAAAGCCTGAAATAGTTGCCGACAGCCTACATGTTATTGATACAGCCTCACACGTTCCAGACCCTATAAAAATTAATAACATAAATAACCATCCCGAGCAATATATAGGCATGCTTGTCGAAGGGGAGGCTCTAGTCACTGGGAAAGATATCGGAGATGAATATACTAATCTGAGAATAGCTCCTTCAGATATTAATCATTCGCTTACAATTTATATACCTAATGAACACCCCTATAAAAAACAGTTTGATCTCGACCTGATTACTGTGGGAGACCACATCCAAATACGCGGCATACTAGATTCTTATACGTTCCAAAATTCTGGCAATACTGTGTACGAAATTCTTCCCCGTACACCTGAAGACTTGCAATTTGCCGGCCTCCCACGGAGGTATATCAATATTTTATTAGGGGGAGGTGGATTTATACTAATTCTGATTATAGGCTGGGTTATTGCGCTTAAAAAACAAGTTCGATCCAAAACGGAACACCTTTCTCAAGCACTAGATGATAAGGAAACTTTGATGCAAGAAATCCATCACCGGGTAAAGAATAATCTGGCTACGGTTGCAGGGTTGCTTGATCTTCAAATTGATACTACGGATCTCGATGAAGTTAAAAGCAATCTCCAAGACAGCAAGTCCCGAATCCAGTCAATGGCGCTAATTCATGATAAACTGTATCAAACACACTCATACCGTTCGGTGCGGCTGGATAATTACCTGAAAGAACTGGCACACACTATCCATGGAGCATTTTTGGAAAATCATAGTGACGTTAAACTGCGCTTTTCTCTTGAATCGGTAGAACTTTCTGTAGACAAAACAGTAACGTGTGGACTATTACTCAATGAGCTACTCGTGAATGCATTCAAACATGCCTTTAGCCAAGTTGAACAAGGGATTCTAGATATCAAATTATATAACGAAAAGAGCCAGGTCGTATTGATCGTTGCAGATAATGGCCCGGGGCTACCAGATAACGATCAAATTAAGAATCAATCTCTTGGATATATGCTCATAGAAACGTTTGTTGCCCAACTCAATGCAGAGATGGAAGTCAACAATAACGATGGCGCTAAATATACGTTTCGCCTCCCTTTGGATTGATCCTAAATCATATTACTGTATATAAACCAAATATTCTCCGGTTTTTTAAGAGAGAGAGAAAGACTACTAATATAAACCTCACCTAAAACGCTTCGTAGAAATAATGGCCCATCCCAAGGGTAAACACCAAGCAGCCATAGAGAGCGTGCTCAACTGTCACCCAAAAAAGCGATTTTGTTCGTTTATAAGTGAGGCCAAACATGATTCCGGCAATAAAGCTCAACCCCACGGCCCACCAGTTGTCATAAATAATATGTAAAAATGAAAAAGCCAGGGCACTGGAAAGAACCGTACCATAACGTAACGATATCAGATCTCCATAACGATGAAAAAAGTAGGTACGATAAACCAGCTCCTGCGGCAATGCCGAGAGGATTGGATACAGTATCATTACCACCATCCAGACAATAGGACGCTGGGTTGGAAATTCAAAAAACTGTTCGGGATTAACAGCCCATATCGCTGCTACTAATCCCGCCAGAACTAGGGGAGTGCGTATCAGGATATCGCGGCCGGCATTATTGCTGGATTGCCTACTGAAAATCCCGCGTCCAAAGGTTGGATCCCGCCAAAGCTGATAGCCGCAATAGCTGGCCACAGCAACTAGCACTAGAATCTTGGGCAATGGTACAAGGTCCCAGAATATCAATAACGGAAGACCAACGAAAAGCACCACTGCTTCTGTAACAAGAAACCACGTTTGCTTTGAGTTATCCATCAATGCGAATACTTTTTGTCAGACTATTGAAACCTGAACGCATGTCAGCCTAAGCCTGTTTGTATTGATTGTCTGCACTAGATAAAACCTCATTTTCTCCCATAAAATTCGTACCTTTACCCGTTTATAGTAACGCAAATATTTCGCTGAATGGCTCAAACTGAATCTTCCTCAACTAAGCAACAGAAAGAAGAATCCAAAGACCGTCCTATTATCGTTAAAGGGGCGCGCGTTCACAACCTAAAAGACATTGATGTTGAAATTCCACGCAACGAGATGACGGTGATTACCGGCGTCTCCGGATCTGGAAAATCAAGCTTGGCTTTTGATACGATCTATGCCGAAGGGCAGCGCCGATATGTGGAAAGCCTCTCCAGTTACGCCCGGCAGTTCCTTGAACGCATGGACAAACCTGATGTTGACTACATGCAGGGCATTTCGCCGGCCATGGCCATCCAGCAAAAAACAACCTCGAGCAATCCGCGCTCCACGGTGGGCACAACCACTGAAATTTACGATTACATGCGCCTGCTGTACGCCCGCATTGGGCATACTATTTCTCCCAAGTCGGGACGCGAGGTAAAAAAAGACAGTACCAAAACGGCCATTGAAGAACTGCATGAGCGGTTCGATGATGACACTAAGTTTTATGTACTCTTCTCGATCCCGCAGCACGAACAGAAAAAGCTGGAAGATGAGCTTCGCGTACTCAAAGAGAAAGGCTATCCGCGGCTGCTGCACCTGGACGATGAATCTATTCTGGATCTTACCACTGATGATGTGGAGGCTGATGATATCGATCCCGACAAGTATCGTGTGCTGGTAGATCGACTGATCCTTAAGAGTGATGATGAAACTCGTTCACGCATTGCTGGCTCACTGGAAACGGCTTTCCACGAAGGGCGCCAACGCTGCTCGGTCAAAATTCGCAATGGTGAAGAACTACATTTCAGTGAGCGCTTTGAGATGGACGGGGTGGAGTTCACGGAGCCCAAACCGCAGATGTTTTCGTTCAACAATCCCTTTGGTGCCTGCGACACCTGTGAAGGATTTGGACAAGTTTCCGGCATTGATGAAGATCTCGTAATCCCCGATCCGGAAAGAACCATTCGCGATGGAGCTATTGCACCATACAGCGGAGAGAAATTCAGTAAGCACTTGCGCGACCTGATTAAAGTATCCGCACGATACAGCCTGCCCATTGACACGCCGTACCAAGAACTCGACGATGATGTGAAGAAAATCATCTGGGAAGGCAAAGACGAGTATATCGGCATCCGCCCATTTTTTGAGGAAGTCAAGAGCCAGTCATATAAAGTACACATGCGCGTGTTTTATTCGCGCTACCGCGGATACAGTCGCTGCCCCGACTGCGAAGGTTTTCGGGTCCGCAAGGATGCGCTTTACGTAAAAGTAAATGATAAGCACATTGGTCAGGTTGCCGAAATGACGATTGGCCATGCTCGAGAGTTCTTCGAGAACCTGGAGCTTTCTGAGTTTGAGAAAGAGGTGGCCGAGCAGGTGCTGTTTGAGATCCGCAAGCGATTAAAGTATCTCGATGAAGTTGGCCTCGATTACCTTACGCTGAACCGGTTGGCCAAGACGCTCAGCGGCGGGGAATCACAACGCATTAGCCTGGCAAATTCGCTGGGCAGCTCGCTCATCGGCAGCCTGTACGTGCTGGATGAGCCCACCATTGGCCTGCATCCCCGAGACAATGACCGGCTGATCAATATCCTGAAATCGCTGCGCGACATCGGTAATACCGTGCTGGTCGTCGAGCACGATCCTGAGATGATCAAGTCAGCTGACAATATTATCGATATTGGTCCTTTTGCCGGCGTACATGGGGGAGAAATTATGTTTTCCGGAACCTATGATGATCTGCTGGAATCGCCGACGCTGACCGGCAAATACCTGAGCGAACGCAAGAAGATCCCCGTGCCCGACAAACGGCGTAAAGGCAGCGGCGACTCCATCGTACTGGAAGGTGCCATGGAAAACAACTTGAAAAGCCTGAATGTAGAATTCCCGCTCGAAAAACTGATCTGCGTGACGGGCGTCAGTGGGTCCGGAAAATCGACGCTGGTCCATGACACGCTTTATGCCGCCATCCAGAATCAAATAGGGTCCTATAATGACAAAGTGGGGCATCACCGAAGAGTGAAAAACCTACATCACATAGACTCGGTTGAGATGGTGGACCAGTCACCTATCGGTCGATCCTCGCGGTCCAATCCCGCCACCTACACCAAGGCATTTGATGGCATTCGCGACCTTTTTGCCAACACGCGGCAGTCCAAGATCATGGGCTATGAACCGGGGCACTTTTCCTTTAACGTACCCGGCGGACGCTGCGAGGCCTGCCAGGGTGAGGGCATACAGAAAATAGAGATGCAGTTTATGGCCGACATCGAGCTCACCTGCGAGGAGTGCGGTGGCAAGCGCTATCGCAAAGATGTGCTGCAGGTGAAATACCGCGGCAAGAACATCCACGATGTGCTGCAGATGTCCGTCTCAGAAGCAATCGACTTTTTCGTGGATGAACCTTCCATCACTGATAAGCTAAAAACGCTGGACGACGTGGGGCTCGGCTACCTGAAGCTGGGACAAAGTGCAAAGACGCTCTCCGGCGGTGAGGCGCAACGCGTGAAGCTTGCCAAGTTCCTGAGCAAACCAGCCGGCAACCATACGCTCTACTTCTTCGATGAGCCGACCACTGGACTGCATTTCGAAGACATCGCAAAGCTGCTCGATTCCTTCAAAGAACTGGTCAATAACGGTCATACAGTCATCATCATTGAGCATAACCTCGATGTCATCAAAAGCGCCGATCACATTATCGACATAGGTCCCGAGGGCGGCTTTGCCGGTGGAAAGATTGTAGCCACCGGCACCCCCGAAGAAATCACTGAAGTCGAAGAAAGTCACACTGGTAAGTATCTAAAGGACGTGCTATAAGTTATTCCACGGCCCCCACACCTTCGGTTGTCATCTGAACCCTTTGTAAGGTTCCATCGTCGTTATAATGCAGGGAATCGATACTAACAGATCGTCGATAGCTACCTCCTTCGGTAGGGAGAGCTCCGGTGTGATAGAAGAAATACGACTGCCCCTTGTAATCAATAATCGCTTGGTGATTGGTATTAGTATTGCCAGCTACCTCGTTTAGAATTCCCTTAAAATGATAAGGCCCCTCGATGTCATCGCTCATCGCGTAAGCCGTCTTTTCGGGAAACTTGTAGGCATAGGACAGGTAGTAATAGCCATTCTTTTTGTGGAGCCACGGGGCCTCCGTAAAGTGTGGCAGGTCGATGGTCTTAATCTCTCCTTCCAACTCGATCATATTATCTTTGAGCCTGGAATAGTAGAGCTTGGTATTTCCCCAAAATAGATACGCCTGTCCATCGTCATCCACAAAAACGGTAGGGTCAATATCATCCCAAGTAATGTCTGTTGCAGTGGTCATGTCATTCGTCACCAGTGCCGAGCCCCGGGCATCCTTAAACGGCCCCGTTGGACTTTCAGAAACAGCCACGCCAATAGCTTTGGCCTCATTAATGGCGTGTGTCACAGAGGTATACCAGTAGAACTTTCCATCGTGATGAATAACTTCCGAGGCCCAGGCATCGCCTGAGGCCCACTCAAAATTTTTTGCCCGCAACGGCACATCATATTCTTTCCAGTTCACCATGTCGGTAGATGAGTACACCAGCCATTCGCGCAGATCATAAAATCCATGGCCCGGCTCAGCCTGATCATGCCCCACATATAAAAAGACCGTATCCTGATATACTAAGGCAGCCGGATCAGCAGTATACTCATCGGTAATAATGGGATTTCCCGGCTCCGGAACTGGCTCCGCCTTTAACACCTCTTTGCCTTGAGGAGATTTCTGCGCTCCGCAAGAAATGACAACTACTGTTAGCACGATTGAAAGAATGAAAGAAGCCGCCTGTTTATACATATTCCTGATTTGAACATATTATTATTTTAAGTGTAAAATGTACAATTAAAAGCCAAACTTCCATTTAATTATAATTTTGCAAACTGTTGCATACCAGTATATTGAAAATTATAGACGGGTAAACTATTAGCAATACATCATTCCATCGTAAAACCAGCTATTGTGAAAAAATTATTACTGCCCTTACTAATCGCTGCAATGGCACTTTGCACAACGCAGGCTGTACAAGCTCAAAGCAATATTGGCTTTCGTACCGGCCTCAACTTTGCCACTTTCGTCGATCGCCCCAGTAATACAAGCGTAGATTCGCGGACTGGATTACTGGTAGGCACATACTTCAATTTTAAACTGGTGTCTATACCGGTTTGGATACAAACCGAGGGCTTGTACACCCAAAAAGGGGTCGAATCTGGAGATGCTACGCTCAAAATGGATTACCTAGAAGTTCCGGTGCTGGTAAAAGTGAACTTTGGTTCGGGGCGCTTCCAGCCCCATGTGTATGGCGGCCCCTACTTTGGGTTTCCAATCAACAGCAAAATAACGGGAAATAACCTCACCCTTCAGGTTAATAATCCTGAAACGGATATTGGAGTGGTGCTTGGGGCCGGCACCGATATAACCGTCGGCCTCACTAAGATAAATATTGGTGCTCGTTACAGCTTTGGGCGCGATGATGCCATTCAAGATACCCCTGGTAAAAACAGTGTGATTTCTATTGTGACTGGTGTAGTATTGTAATTGCAGCATGACCTGGCCCCGCAGTCACCCACTCAATCGGCCTCCGATACGCTAAATATAATTAAAGTGATCGAGGAACAAACCCACCCTATAGTTATTAAAACAGCAGTGAAGTAATTTTTGAATCCGATATAAAAGTAGAACATCATGAAAAAAGCATTACTCTCGCTAGCTGTTATAGGCCTGTTGACACTTTTTTCTGCCCAGCAAGCCCATGCTTAAGCCGATTTGGGCGGCGTGGTCGGTGCCGGCACCGACATCAATGCCGGAGTCGCCAAGCTTAATTGGGGAGTGCGCTACACCTTTGGCTTGGTTGATGCTATTGACGGGTCGCAAGACAAAAACAACGCCCTTTCTATTGTGGCAGGTATTAATCTATAGGTCAACACTTTCAATAAATCGGGGCTTCATCATGCTGGATGAGGCCTTTTTTATTTTTACATCCTATCGCTGTTTAACAGGCAGAAGTGTAGCCATTTCTGTCAGCTAAATAAAAGCTATCTCATTCTCTCCGTTTTATTGCTCAACTGGTACAATCTGCCCGGTAGGCGTAATTTTTTCGCCCGGGGCAGGTTTTTTCTGCGGAAAGTCGTTAATAGGCACATTGGGATCCCGGTCGTGTGGCACATAGTGGCTATGCGATCCATGAGAAACAGCGGTATAGGATTTGGAATTAAAATACCCCAGCGAATCGGCCAGGGCCAGGCCCGCCAGCACGATCACTATTGCGATAAAAATATATTTAAATCTATTTTTTGAGGTCATCGTTGTCAGAGGGATCAAAAGTTCAAAGTCTGAGGTAAAAGATAAGGCTTCCGCTTGATTACCGAAACGGTATTTTGAACATTGAGGTATACCATTTTTAACAAACATCTGCCGATGCTGCGTAAACTGATATATCTCAACTGGTCGGCCTTTATGAACCGGCTGACCACCTTCCAGACGTTCTTGGTGGCGGGATATATCGTGTTCCTGCTGATGCTGTTCTCCAATCTCATAGGTTCAGCCCTGGTGATTGTCTTTTTTGGTCAAAATATGATCGTGGGGCAGCAGCTTTCCTGGATCACACCGCAGCTCCACCAGCTCATTATCCTTATTTTTGCCAACGTTCTTTGGATTCTGCACTTCTCGTTTACCAGCACGCGCCTACTCAACATGGAAGAAAACCGCAAGCTACTGGCCTACGGCTATCCCGTAAAAAAGCTGAGCTGGCACCTCAACCTAATGGGCTTTTTTCATCCCCTTAACGTGATCTATAATTTCACCTGGGTCGTCTTTCTCCTTCTTCAAATTAAACACCTCATGTATGTGCCGGTAGTACTGGCCGTTGTACTGCTTAACTACGCCATCATTTATTCCATCAAGCACCGGTTTTTAAAGATCGTTGAAAAACGGTTCAAGCTTATTTTCTTCAGTGCACTCTTCGTAATATTTGGCAGCATCCAGGCCATCGCTATTATTTCCAGGCAATTCGAGGCTATTGTTTCTAAGTATCTACCCAGCATAACTTCCCTGAACAACTACCTATTTTATACGCCCGGTGGACTGTTGCAATATTCGGCTGCGGGCGATTACAACCTCACCACCGCATCTGTAATTTATGGATTCTCCGCCCTGTTGGTGTTCCTAATCTTTCGCGATCACTTCTTCAAAACGCGGGAAGGCCTCCAAAAGCCAGTTAAAGAGGGCAACATATACAAGCGAAACCGCCTGTGGAACTTCCTCCGTAAATGGCTGGGACTCAACGCCGGTAAGTTCTATTATTATATATTCTCTCATTCCTACAACCGCCTACAGTTGCTCACTATTGCACTTATCCCGGCCGTATACATTCCGCTGCTGCTACAGCTGGGCAACAATTACTACAGCAATCTGCTGATCCCTACGATGCTGGCCGCCATCCCTGTAGCACTGCTGGCCATGGGCATGGCAAACATGTTTGGTTACGAAAACAAGGAGTTTCTGCTGCACAAGCAGTTTCCGTTATCCATGGAGAAACAACTCAAGGAACGGTTTCTCGGTATTATCATCGTCCCGCTGATGATTTTCTACCTGATTACCACGGCCGAAATTCTGTACCTCCCCCAGCTCGGCTCGGTCATCGAAATTTACATAGCCAACACCTTTTTCTTCGTCTGCTTTACGCTCGTCTTCCTGTGGTCTTCATTTTACTACTACAAGCAGGTTGACTATTCCTCATTCAGCTTTAAGCATCCCATCATCTCACAGAAAGTCACCTTCATGATGACCTTCCTGATTTTCGGGCTCGGCTACGCCGTTTTTGCCCCGCTCGGCAGCTACCAGAACTACCGGCTGTATGTGATGGGCTTTCTGATACTGGCTATATCCCTATACCTGTGGCGCAATATGGATGTACTCGTGCTGGCCTTTGAAAAACACATTATGCACCGCGTCTGGGCCGATGCGGACCAATAACTTTGATTTCGGCCACTTCTTTATATCTTAGCAGACTAAACTCGTTGGGTTAATATTTCGGGATGTTCAAAAAACTTATTGAGTACAATTGGAAGGTGTTCCGTCAATCGCTTACGGGCACAAAAATTGCCGTATTCATTATTTACGGACTAAGCCTGGCCCTCATCTTCTCGCAGATCATCAGTACGGTGTATTTAATCATCACGCTGCAAAACACCCAGCTCAGCGAGATGTTCAAATGGTACACTCCACAGCGCGGTCGGTTTATTCTGCTGGTTTTCGCAAACCTGCTCTGGCTTTCGCAATTCTTCTTCACCAACATCCGGCTGATGAAGCTGAAAGAAAACCGTAAGCTGCTTACCTGGGGCTATCCAGTCCGAAAGCTCTCGCAATATCTTACCCTGCTTACGTTTCTACATCCGATGAACCTGTTATTCAACCTGAGCTGGCTTATCTTGCTGATTTTTCAGTTTGGCAGCACATATTATCTTCCCATTGCACTGGGGATTATGATCCTCAATTTTTCGCTCATCTTTTCGGCCAAATTCAGGGTACTTACGGTCATCAAAAACTATCAAAAGTGGCTGCTGGCTTTATTTTTAACTGTTTTAGTCGTAGCAAGCGCCATGGTTGAAAGCCTTTTCTCGAGCACGCTGTTTACCCATTTCGAAAGCTATATCCCACAGCTCAATAAAATTCTTGTAGTTCTACCCGGCGGGCTCATCGCCAGTGCTCACATGGTTTTAAAACCCCTATTAGCACAAATTATGGCTCTCTTTTTCTGTGGAGCTGTCATCCTGCTGCTACATCGCGATCATACTTTCAACACACAGCAGTCGCTGCAGATTTTGAGTAGCCAATCAACCGCCAACACCAAGACAGGGTGGTTCCGTAGTTGGCTGTGCAGTCAAACCGGTAACCACGCAGGCAAGTATCTATATTACGTAATCACACATCCGTACAACAAAATTCAGGCCCTGCTGTTTGTTGTCTTTCCGATTCTGTACGTGCCCTATATGGTCTCGCGGATGGAAGAACTCGGTACTTCAAAATTTCTTGTCCTGTTCTTTTTCATGTACGCCCCTATGGGATTCCAGCTAATGTTCCTCGGAAATATGTTTGGCTATGAGCACCGTGAGCTCCTCAAATCCATACAGTTTCCTGAGGGTCTGGAACATCAGCTAAGGGAGCGATTTCTGGGTGCGTTGATCATCCCGTTAACATTGCTGGTTATCATCAGCGGGGCCGAAGTCATCATCCTGATGGACGTCGAAAACATGCTCTCCATTGTGCTGGGTAATATTCTCATCTTCGAAGCCTTCTTGCTTATTTTTCTGTGGAGTACGTTCAACCAATTTGTTGAAGTAGAGTGGGTCTCGTTCAGTTTTACCCAACCGGTCATCTCGCAGTCAGTAGCCGTTACAATTAGCTTATTGATGTTCTTGTTTAGTGCTATCATTTATATCCCATATGGCTCTTATGAGGAATTTAAACAGATCGGCATGCTGGTGTTGATTGCCATCTCCAGTTTTTGCATTTACCAATATATCGATAATATTGAACAGCTCTTTACCTCTAAAATTACTCCTGACTTATGGACCAGGCTATAAAAATAAGCGGTCTTCAAAAATCATATGGCAACACGGCCGTGCTCGAGGACTTTGAACTGTCGGTACCCTCTGGCAATATTTTCGGGCTCATTGGTCCAAACGGCGCGGGCAAAAGTACGCTTATTGGCATTCTTACCGGCTTGCTCGATTACGACGGAGGACAGATAGTAATCAATGGTCGGGAGCTCAATGAACAGAATGAACAAAACATTAAACGTCAGATAGCCTCGGTCCTGCAGCCGCCGCTTCTTTTTGAACATTTTACCAGCCACGATTTTCTGCACTACATCTGTGATATCTACAACATTGACATGCAGGACCGGCAGCAAAAAATGGATTCCATGCTTGAATATCTGGGACTTTCGGAATTCAAACATGCCAAGATTAACAAGCTCTCGGCCGGTAGTCGCAAGAAACTATCGTTTTGTGCCGCCATCCTTAGCCAACCCAAGATCTTGTTTTTAGACGAACCGTTTGAAAGCATCGACGTGATTTCTATTGGACGAATGAAAACCATCCTGAACCGCCTGCAGGAAAAAGGTGTCACGACTATCATCACCAGTCACATCCTGGAAATAGTTGAAAATCTGTGTGATGATATCGCTATCCTGCATAACCAGAAAATTATTGCCTATCTGGATTCGGAAACCCGGAAAGAACTCCAGAAAGACTCCAGCCTCAGCGAGATTTTTGAAAGCTATGTTGAGGTTGAGAAACCTAAAAACGATGTGCTCAAGTGGCTGTAAGATATAATATGTCGCGAATGAAGCTTGCTTAAAACTTTCCATTTGTTCAAAACTTGAAAAGTCTGGATTTCAGTTAAACGGTACAAGGTAGTTGTACCCCCCTTACAATAAATATGTTCAAGAGTAACCCTTCACAACAAAAAGCCTATCTAATTCGTCCGACGACAAGCCCAGTCGCCGGACGAAATTGAGCTCTGCTTAGGAATGCCCCACCACCAAGCGAAATTTTGCTTAATGATTTTCATCGCACCGTTGTTTATAATGAAATATAACCTTCAATAAAGAGGTGCTGTTATGGAATCTGTTCCACTCACCAAAAACAAGAAGGACCCGAAGCACGAAATCGGTTATTTCGAACGCCTGCCGACTCATGTCCGTGACCTGCGTAACACCCCGCCCGACCTGTTTGAAGATGTGAGCTTTACCGACTGGTCAAGCCTGAGTTGGGATGAAGTCAATCGTCCCTACAAGGTGGATAAATGGGCCGAAGGCAAGAAAAAATGGGAGGAAGAACACGGCGAACGGATGGGTGTCAAAGAAGGCTGGAAGCATTTTAATAAGTCGTTCCACCAGCTGTTTATCAAAGACGTGCCCGAAGAGAAAAAACAAACACGTTCTGCCATATGGAACCGCCTGATGAAACTGGACATTCACGGAGCGGGCGAAGCTATTGAAGAGCTGGTTCAACTGCTGGTATGGAACAAGGTGCACCGCGTGGAAGATGCGATTTGGGATCCCCGCGGCAAGCGGGCGCTCTTTGAAGGTCTCGATGTAGAAAAACCGGAGGTGCTGTTTCTCGGCGCCGCCGACGGCTACGAAGCCATGCAGCTGCTGGCACAGTATCCCGGTGGACACGCGGTTTTGGTTGATTACGATGAGTTCTGCAAGACCGACCGTTTCGGAAAATTTCCGGCACAGTATCCTTTTTTGGGAAACAATCCCGCCACCGGCAACCAGAAAGTCTATTACAAAGAGGATATGAATATCGACTTTGTGGTCGATGATATCCGCAACCTAAAGTATGGCAAAGAGTTCGATATCGTCGTAAGCATTGGACTGATCGAGCACTTTCCCGATGAGTACAAACACGAAGCGTTTGATATGCACCGGCAATTTCTGAAGCCGGGCGGTTACGCTATTCTCACCACACCGCGAAACCAGCTGCGCAGCAAGGCTTTTTACACCGTGATGAGCGACTACATGAACTACGGTTACCGCGAACTGATGGATATCCACCAGATGGGTCTCTACGCCTGGGAGCACGGCTTTGAGATCCTACGCGCCGGCTACATCAAGGCACATAATGGACTAATTTGCAAGGTGCGATAAACTAACCGCTGAGGTACGTAGAGTATATCACAGAGTCTCGCAGAGAATCTTTTTTGTTTTTTTCTCTTTGCATTCCTCCGTGTAACTCTGTGGTTAAATACGCTTCTGGCTGCAGATAGGTAATGCTCTTATTTGCCGACAATAAATACGGCTCAACCTCTAATCACTTCCAAATTTTAACTGAAGTAGCCACCAAGCTGTATTCTTCCTGCGACCCTGTAATCTTTTTGGAATCTTCACCGGCGTCTTCGGCATAATGTTTGGCTTTTTCCTCAGATAACTTTTTTACGTTGAACATACCTTTCAGCACTACCTTTTTGCCGGCAGTATTGGTTGGGATAAAGAAACTGTAATTCTTAAATGTGATACGCGCTTCATGCTGGCCATCGGCAAGGATAAAGAAGCATCCCTTCTTTTGGCAAACCTGTTTAATCTGTCCCCGGGTGACCACCTGCTGATCCTTGTAAGCATCACTTTTAGAGATGAGATTCTCTAAATCCAAAGGAGTGCCCGAAGCTTCAAAGTCCAATCCATAAATCTCGTACTGCTCCGTTGACTCAACAGGATCTGAAAGGCTAATGGCCTCCTTTTCCTGCGACTGCTGTTGAGCCACACAAATCGAGGTAAAAGAAAATAAAATGGTGAGTATTAGTAAACATCTCATAGGCTATGAATGTATGGTTGGTGGTACCTCAATTAGAATAATGGAGCTACCAGATCACAAATCTCTTCGAGCAGCTGTCGGTGCTCGTCAGTCATGGAATCTTTGGTATGTGAATCGATATCAAGCTCGGCCACAAATTCGCCATTCTTTTTAACAGGCACTACAATTTCGGCTTTCACGTGAATACTGCACGCCAGATAGTTGTCCTCCTGATCCACATCTTGCACCATGTAGGTCTCGTTGGTCTCGGCCGCCTGCCCGCAAATGCCCGTGCCAAACGGAATCCGCGTATGTTCGGTTTCTTCTCCAACATAAGGTCCAAGTATCAATTCGCGATCAGCATCGGGATCCACCAAGTAAAATCCTACCCAGTCAAATACGTCAATCTGATCCGCAAGATACTGGCAAATATTCTGCAGTTTCTCATCGCGGCTCTTGTTAGGATTATCAATAGTCTTTTTGATACTGCCTAATAAAACTCTGTAGTCTTCAAAAATCGAAATGTTCATTTCCTGCTGCTGTAACGTTGCAATTTGCCTTTCAAATCTAAGGTTTAATTGCTCTCTAAAAAAGGGAATAAACAATTAAAATTTAAAAAACCATTTTCTATCTTTGGCCCTATGTTTGAAGAGCTCCTCAACCAAAGCGACTTTCTTTCAACTTATTTAACTGGCACAACCACTCTTTTTGTTGCTGCCTTCACTTCCATCATATCAGTAGCCAATCCACTGGCAGCTATTCCCGTATTCCTTTCGCTAACGGAGCGCAACACCGAATCTGAACGTGTGCATATTGCTCAAAAGTCATCGCTCTATATGTTCTTGGTGCTTACCATTTTTCTGCTGGCGGGTACCTACATCATGAGCTTTTTCGGAATCAGCCTGCAGGGTATCCGCATTGCGGGTGGACTCATTATTTTGCGTGCCGCGTATGCAATGTTGAATCCAAGTGACACCGAACGGAAGATTTCGGAAGAAGCAGAGGAGGCTGCCAAACAAAAAGAAGACATCTCTTTTAGTCCCATGGCTATGCCTATGTTGTCGGGTCCGGGCAGTATCGCCGTAGTGATTGGACTAGCTTCTCAGGCAGATGGATTTATTGATCTCCTTATTGTAATGGGATCTATAATACTCGTAGCCCTGCTTTCTTATGGCGTACTCCGGCTGGCTCCATTTTCTGCACGCTATATCGGTCCCACGGGCATGAATGCAATCACCCGCATGATGGGCTTTATTGCCATGGCCATCGGCGTGCAATTTATTCTGAATGGGATATCGACGTTTTTTGGAGTTTAAGGCAGCAAAAGTTGAAAAAACGTGAAACGCCAAACGGTAAAAGGCAAAAGTGAGACGGGAAACTCTGGCAGTTGGCTGTAAATAGTTAGCAGTGTCTTACTGCCCACTGATTACTAAATCACTGCCGCTTCATTATCAGCCGCAGCCCATCCAAGGTCAACATCGGGTCGATCACATCAAAATAGTCGGTATGGGCACCGATTTTCTCCGACAGGCCGCCCGTAGCCAGAACCTTGACCGGGTTCCCCATCTGGGATTTCATCCGATCAATAAGTCCTTCGATCATACAGATGTGTCCCAGTACCAACCCCGACTGCATCGACTCCATCGTATTGCGACCAATCACATCGGCCGGTGGTTCGAGTGGAATCTGTGATAGCTGTGCCGCCTTACCCACCAGCGCATCCACCGTCACTTTAAGCCCCGCACAAATTGATCCGCCAATAAGTTCGCCCGGCTTCCGCACCGCAATCACCGTGGTTGCCGTACCAAAATCCACCACTATACAATCTTCCTCAAATAGCTCGTAGGCTCCCACTGCATCTGCAATAAGATCAGCACCCACACTCTGCGGACTTTTCGTTTTTACCTTAATACCGGTTTCCACTTTTCCATTTAAAATAAGCGCCTGAGTATGCGATCGCTTTTCAAAAACCTGGCTGATTGTCTGCGTAAGCTGTGGTACCACGCTACTGATAATAATACGATCAAAATTGCTGTACGAGAGCCCTTCGTCATTAAACAGATTGGCAAAAAGTACTGCATATTCGTCAGCCGTCTTGTCGGTATCAGTTTGGATCCGCCACTGTTGTGTCCATTCCCCATTGTGAGAAGCGCCGATAACGATATTGCTATTTCCTATATCAAGTGCGAGTAGCATAAGCTGTAATTTTGTTGCAAATTGAGCAGCTAAAAATAGTATGGCTCATATCTACATCAAAATTTGTATAATAGCTACGATTCTAATATGATCAACCGTCTAAGTACTAATTGTTAATTGACTTATCTGTACAGATGGATTTGGCAGATCATCTTTTGCGACTTTTTGCATATGACAACTGGGCGAACGAGCAGGTGCTGTTGAGTTTGCAGGACAATCTCGACCAAATTGATGAGGCCGGTCAGGCTGTTAAGTACTTTGCCCATATTGCCGGCGCGCAGGAGCTCTGGTATCGACGGATAGAGGATAAATCGCAGGATAATATGGAGATATGGCCCGACTATGATCTACCCGTGGCACTTCAAAAAATAACCACACTGTACGAACGCTGGCAGCAACTCATCAAAAACAACCGATCTGAACTGGATCGTATCATCTCGTACCAAAACTCCAAAGGCACTTCATATGATACACCGCTGTCGGATATCCTGCACCACGTGATTATTCACGGGCAGCATCACCGCGCGCAGATCGCCAAGTTGTTACGAAATGCAAAAATCGACCCGCCGGCAACCGATTTCATCTACTTTAGCCGCACTAATTAGTATATTCTCGCTCGCAAATTGCAACAAAATCTACATGAGGTCCCGTTCTGAAACTTCTTGAACAATTTTTGGCCGACTTCTCAAGCTTTATGTGGGGTATGCCGCTCGTCATACTTTTAGTAGGCGGCGGACTTTTCTTCCTGATTTATTCTCGCTTTGCCCCTTTTAAATACCTTAAACACGCGCTGGATATCCTTCGAGGGAAGTACGACAACCCCGATGACCCCGGCGATATCTCACATTTTGAAGCCCTCTCCAGTGCCTTAGCCGCAACTGTAGGCATGGGCAACATTAGTGGCGTTGCTGTGGCTATCTTTATGGGTGGTCCCGGCGCCCTCTTCTGGATGTGGGTCAGTGCCTTTGTTGGGATGGCAACCAAGTTTTTTACTTGTTCGCTATCTATTATGTACCGCGGCAAAGACTCCGAGGGTAAGGTCCAGGGCGGACCAATGTATATGATACGAGAAGGACTTGAAAAGCGATGGAGCGGAAATTGGACCTATCTATTTAAACCCCTGGCCGGACTCTTTGCCGTAGCAGGAATTTTTGGACCACTGCCTATTTTTCAGGCGAATCAGCTTACTCAGATTTTGCGCGACTCAATCTATATTCCCCAGGGCTGGGTTGCGGCCAACGCCCACTTTGGCGGCGATATTATTACCGGAGTTGTACTCGTCGTTCTGGTCTCCATCGTCATCTTTGGCGGTATTACCCGTATCGGTAAAGTCACCTCTCGGCTGGTTCCGGCCATGGTGATTATTTATGTTGGATGTGTTATTGCCATTTTATCCATTCACATCACCGAAATCCCCCATTACCTCGGACTTATTGTAACAGATGCCTTTACCGGCAAATCCGTGATGGGGGGCGCCGTAGGTTCGCTCATTGTAATTGGAATACAACGTGGGGTTTTCTCAAATGAGGCCGGTCTGGGTACCGAAGCCCTGGCCCACGGAGCGGCAAAAACCAAGGAGCCGGTCCGCGAAGGATTAGTTGCTATGCTCGGCCCCGCCATTGACACCATCATCACCTGTACCATGACCGCTTTGGCCATTTTGGTTACTGGCGTCTGGAAATCAACCGAGGCCAACGGCGTAACGCTAACGCTCAATGCCTTTAACGAAGCACTTCCAGAATTCGGAACCTACCTTCTGGTGATCTGCGTAGTATTTTTTGCTATCAGCTCTATGCTTACTTACTCCTACTACGGCACCAAGTGCCTCGGTTACCTGATCGGCGCCGACAAGCAACACTGGTACAACTACTTTTATGTAGCATCCATCATCTTTGGTTCGGTTGCCTCAATCGGGGCTGTCATCGATCTTATTGACGGGATGTTTGCCCTGATGGCGATTCCTACAATGATTTCCACCATCCTGCTGGCTCCTAAAGTCAAAGAGGCCGCAACCGACTACTTCTCGCGTATCGAAACCTTTGAGGTGTATGATTAGATTATGAGCCAACCTCGCGTATCTGTAATCTTGCCGGTGTACATTGCCGAGGTAAGCTGGGTCGGTCTATCGAAAGTTTGTTAAACACACAGGGATCCAACAAGCGGACGGATCTTACATAGCCCGGATGGATGCGGATGATATTTCTCTTCCATAAACGCGCCGAAATGCTTGGCCGGTACACCATGTAAGTTACTCAGTATATCGATGTGGATCCCAACAAGATTGGACAGAATATCTATGGTCGTCCCGTCCTCTCTTATAAAGACCTTCCCCCAGCCCAACGATTGCTATATCATATCTTATGTTAGAAACCGGAGCGTAAACAAAAATCCAAAGCTACTTGAAGCAGAAGCAATATTCACAGGACACCCCTTACCTGTTTGCTGCTTAAAAAGCTACCGCTTGACACGGACGCACAGAAAAACCACATCTTAACAGTCTCTTAATATTTGACTGATTTTCAATGATTTAGCCATTACGGCAACCCTCCCACCTATCATCGAAACTATTAATATAAAATTGGGTATCACCTTAATTAGTTAGGCTTACCATTTTATCCTGCTAAACCTTTCTCGTTATCGACAATCCGCCTATTACTGCAACTTTTCGGAGTTACTCTGCGTATTTTTAGTACACTCAAAACCGAGGTCAATTACCTCGAAAAACACTCTTTTAAATCAAAAAATTTTTTACCAATAGACATGAAAACTATCAAGGGATTATTCTTAACAATCAGCATTACACTTATCGCTATAGCTGGTGTTAAGGCTAGTTCTACCCCTACAACGATCAAAGATAATATTTTTACAGCCATCCGTAGTATTGACTATACCAGCGTCAACGTTCTGCTTTCTGAAGGAATGGATATCGATACGGTTGACCAGCAAGGCAACACGCCCTTAATGGTTGCATCCAAAATCGGTAACCCCCGTATTATGGATATTTTGTTAGCCCACAATCCCACTGTGAACTTGCAGAATAAAAAAGGATCCACCGCGTTAATGATAGCGGCAAGGACGGGACAGTTCCATATAGTGAAAAAACTTGTCACAAATGGTGCTGATATTTCGATGCGTAATGAAGATGGTAACACAGCTTTAACACTCGCATCAAAGTTTGGTCACAGCCAAATTGTAACTTATTTGAAAAAGTTGCGTACGCAAGAACCCCTTGCAAAGTAACATTCTAAGCATAGAATACACCTTTGAGCCCCGGCGCAGTAACCGCTGGGGCTTTTTTATTGCACAGTGTGGAATGGTGGCGGCATTCTGTTATATTTTAAGAAATTAAATCAAACACGCCACCATGTCTGATGTCATTCTCGGTATCGACCCCGGTTCCCGAAATACCGGTTACGCTATCCTTACCCAACAGAGTGGCAAAATGGTAGCGCTGCGTTGCGACGTTCTCAAAATGGCTCATATGGATGATCATGCTGATCGCCTGCAGTACATTTTTGAGGAAGTTTCTAAAATTATCTCTTCTTTTGAACCTACCTCTTGTGCCGTAGAAACACCGGTTTACGGGGTAGATCCCCTGGCTATGCTCAAACTAGGCCGGGCTCAGGCCGCGGCCATGCTGGCCATCACCAACCACGATATTGGGGTCACGGAGTATTATCCCAAGCAAGTAAAGAAGTCGATTACCGGCAACGGCAACGCTAGCAAAAAACAGGTGGCTTTTATGCTTCGCAAGACGGTTTCGCTCCCGGATGAAGAACTGTCCAAAGATGCCACTGATGCGTTGGCCGTAGCTTGGTGTCATCTTATGAAACAAAACAGTTTTAACCGTCAGGCTCCCAAATCGCAGAAGAAAACACATCAAAATAACAGTAAATCGAGCTGGGCCGATTTTGTAGAAAATAATCCAGACCGCGTGAAGTAGGTCCCTTATATGTCGAAGTCTCTAAGTGTTTAAGTGTTAATGTATTAGCGCCGGATTAAGCCTTTAATACTTTAGCATATCAAGCTTACGCTTCTAACTCATTGAATATTTATAGGCTTTTTAAAAAAAAAGTAGCAAAAACGTAACAGATGATTGGTTATTTAAAAGGTACAATACACAAAAAGTCGCCCGAACAACTCATCTTAGATGTTCGTGATGTCGGGTATTTGCTGGAGATTTCTAACCAAACTTACGATGAATTGCCCAGCGAAGATGAGGAGGTAGAACTGCTGGTCTATCATCATGTGACGGATAACGATCAGCGGCTGTTTGGATTCGCAAGTCAAAACGAGAAAGACCTTTTCGAATTGTTAATCACAGTAAAGGGCGTGGGACCAAAGCTGGGACTCACCATCCTGTCGGGACTACCCGCTGAGGAAATTACGGGCGCTATTGTGCAGGAAGATAAATCTGCCCTTTCCCAGATTAAGGGTATCGGCAAAAAGACGGCGCAGCGGATGATTCTGGAACTCAAGGATAAAATTTCTGAAATGGTTGATGCTACGTACAGTTCAACCAGCAGTACTTCCAATGTAGCCAGCAATGTCAAGGAAGAAGCCGTTTCTGCACTGCAATCACTCGGCTTTAAAAAGCGGGATGCTGAAGAGTCCATTGAGCTTGCGGCCAAGGGGGAAGATATTGATGGCGATGTACAAAAGCTGGTTAAGAAGGCATTATCTAAAATGGATAAATAGCTGACTCTAATTTCGCCAATATTTGGGAATAAATATGACGAAAAGGGTGAACAATTCCAGGCGGCCAGCCCACATCAAAAAGACCATCACCGTTTTTGAAAGCGGCGAAAAGGCAAGGTAGTTATTCATTGGCCCAACAATCCCAAATCCAGGACCAATATTTCCTATACAAGCGGCGGATGCACTCATTATTTCCAGCGTTTCAAGGTCTAGGCCAATACGGTACGATTCTATCTCAATAATCAGCGCGCCTATCAGAAAGGTAACTATATATAACAGAATCATTATCGTAACACGACGAGCCGTTTTGTTTTTGATAATATTCTTTCCAACGCGGATAGATTGAACTGCGCGTGGATAGATGGTGGTAAAAAGCTGTTTAGCAAACGTTTTTATGGTGACAATCCAGCGGAAAACTTTAATTCCACCCCCGGTACTTCCGGCACAACCTCCGATAAACATCATCATAAACAACAGCGTTTTTGCCATTGTATTCCATGTATTGAAATCGTGACTTGCATATCCGGCGGTCGTTACAATGGTCAATACTTGAAATAAGCTATGTCGTAGGGCGTCCTGTGGTTTCTCAAAAGTGTTGCCTGAAACCATCACAAATATTATTCCTGCTGTTAGCAAGATAATAAAGCTGTAAAAGATGAATTCAGTATCTCGATACAGCTTCCTGGGCCTACCGGTAAATCCCCTCCACATCAAGGCATAGTTGACCCCAGCCATAAACATGAAGGGAATAATTATCCATTGCACTGTTGATGAAAAGGCAGCAATGCTTTTGGCCTCAGGCGAAAATCCACCGGTAGGCATGGTCGTTAGCGCATGAGCTACCGCATTATACAAGCCCATATCCGGAGACAAACCAATCAGATGAGATCCATAGAGTAACCCTCCAAGCGTTATCGTAAGGATAACATAGAGCAACCATAGAATCCTTGCCGTTTCAACAATACGTGGCGTAATCCGATCGAACTGCGTACCAGGAGCTTCAGCTTCAATCAATTCTGATCCCCCTACCGATAAACGCGGAAGAATGGCTATCCCAAGTACAATGATCCCCATACCGCCAAGCCACTGCGTAATTTGACGCCAGAGCATAATTTCAGGACTATGGGCATCAAATGAAATAGACGCCATTACCGTAGCTCCCGTAGTTGTAAACCCGCTCATGCTTTCAAACAAGGCATTAATAGGATTGGCTACTGTCCCCGCTCCGGCCAGCACATAGGGAAGTCCCCCAACCAAGGTAACTCCTAACCAACTCAATGAGACCAGCAAAAATGTTTCCCGCAATCCCAATTGGGGATTCGTATCAAGTCGCTCCAATAAAAAACCGATGATCAATGACACTGCTATGGGTATCAAAAAAACCAACGGATTTTCTTGGCCAAATAACGAATAGATAAATGGCACGCTAAGTGGAACTGAAAGCCACTTTAAGATAGCCCCAAACAGACTCAGGACACAGAAAAGATCAACCTGTTTTCTCATAATTTATCCACCATATCTTCAGCTTTCCCCGTTGTCAGAATAACTAACTGATCCCCCAATTTTATGGAGGTATCCAACGTGGGAATTATAACATGGTTCTGGCGGGCTATCGCTCCAACTTCATACGGGTGGTCAAAGCGTTTTTTTAGATCCTCTATTGTTTCATTCAAAACCTGGCTCTCTGCATCGATCTTTATTTCAAATATCTCCCCACTTTCATGCTCCAACTCGGTTAAATGTCCTGTATAACTATCTTTTACATAGTTGGTTATACTTGAAGCAACAACTTCTCTGGGGTGAATTACCCGCGTAATATCCAACGACTCAAAAAGCGATAAATACTGATTCTCATGAACAACACTTACCAATCGCGAACTTTCATGCTCTTGCCCTATCAGTGTTACCAATATATTTTTGGCATCATCATTTGTGCTTACCAATAAAATATCAGATTCAGGGATGTGCTCTTCTTCCCAAACCGAACGCTCAGTAATATCTGCCTGTAGCACCATAGCTTGGGACAGGTGTTCAGAAAGAAACTGGGCTCGTTCGGGATCTTTTTCGAAGATACGAATACTCAGTGGAGTATCCTCCAATAACAGGGCTGCTTGGTAACCAATATCTCCCCCTCCCAGAATATCAAACGTATCTTGCACCGGCTCCATCTCTGTCGATGCTATTGATATTCCAAAATCATCCACTTTTTGGGGAGGCCCAAATACCGTAATACGATCTCCTTCCTCAAAAGAGGTATCCTTTGATACAATGCTAAAATCACTATCCCTAAAAATACCAACAACATTTATTTTTGGATATTTTTCGCAATGCTGAACTGTTTTATCAATCAGTTCACTGTCACTTTCCAATCTGAATTCCGACATTTTTACTTTTCCCTGGCAATACAACTCTTCATTAATTGATTCTTGCCGAGTGGACTGAAACCAGAGAAGGTCTGTAATTTGCTTTGCTGTTAAGTATGATCGGTCAATCATCGCATCAATCCCAAATGCCCCCTCCCTTGTATCCCAGATATTTGCAAACGATGGATCGGACACACGGGCAATCGTAAAACATTCGGTTAGAAGTTTAGCCATACTACCAATAAGAACATTGGTATGATCATCGGAGGTCGTTGATAGCACAATTTCAGCCTCTTTTATTCCCGCTGATTGTAATACCTCTTCTTCAAGTCCATTCCCCGCAATTACCTCAACTTCAAAGGGCACACGATCCAGGCTACTGGCATCCTTATCAATCATTGAGATCTTATGATCATCAATGAGATCTTCCATCACGCTCATACCCACCTGCCCTGCGCCAATAATTAGTATCTTCATAATAATGTAATTTATACCTCACTAATAGAAATGATAAGCAAACAATAGCCTCTGTAACTAAAAAATAATGAGAATTATGCCTCTCCCATAAGCTGATTAATACAAAACCATAAGAAGGGTCATCATCTTTAAAGAAATAACAATTATTTAATAGGGTTCGGGTTTGATTTGGGGGACGTGCTTTGTAGTATTGCTACGTAAAATTTCAGTAACATTTTCCTTACCTTAATAAAACACTACAACAAATACCATCCCAGTGTCTGACAAACAAACCATTCTTGTTGTTGATGACGAACAAGATCTCCTCGATCTCATAGAGTACAATCTTAAACAAGAGGGCTTCGATGTACTAAAGGCCGAAGATGGCGTAGAGGGTATCGAGATGGCTCGCGAGCATAGCCCTAACCTTGTGCTCCTGGATATCATGATGCCGAAGATGGACGGTCTTGAAGTCGTTGAACGCATGCGTGACGATAAAAAGCTTAAAAAAATACCCATTATTTTTCTGACCGCTCGCGGCGATGAAAAAACCGAGGTCCAAGGGCTCGACAAGGGCGGTGACGATTATATCACTAAGCCCATCAGCACTACCAAGCTAATTTCTCGCATCAAAGCCGTACTTCGCCGGTTCGAAGAAACCGAGGAGATGGCCGACAAGATAGAAGTACACGATATCGTTATCGACAAGGACCGATACATTGTTACCCGCGGCGAGGATGAAGAATTTCAACTTCCCCGTAAAGAGTTTGAACTGCTCTACTTCCTTGCCAGCCGCAAAGGAAAAGTGATGGATCGCCAGACACTGCTCAACCACGTTTGGGGCGATAATATTTATGTCGTCGATCGGACTGTGGACGTCCATGTCCGCAAGATTCGAGAAAAACTGGGTGATGAGTACATTGAAACCGTAAAAGGTGTTGGATACCGGTTTAAGGAATAATGAAAAAGAATCCTTTTAAAAAATCTTCTCGACTGGCCTTCCGAAGCGCCCTCATTTCGGGCCTGCTGTTGGGAGTGATTTTAGCCGGAGGGGCAATTCTCTATTTTGGAAGTACACTAATGGCCGGCGCTGTGTATGGAGCGATAACCCTTGTGGCGTCCTTTTCCGTAATTTACTTTGTGATATATAGCATACAGTTTTCACGGCTCGAAACGCTTAACCAGATTAACCGCAATATCGCCCGCAAACGCTTCCGGGATTATGAGGACCTTAAAACCGGTGGCCACGATGAGCTCGACTATCTGATCAAGCAGTCGATTCGCGCCAGCAAAACGGTAGAACGCGAAATCCAGCGGCTGAATCGCATCGAGAATTATCGCAAGGAATTTATTGGTGATATTTCGCACGAGCTGAAAACGCCCATTTTTGCAATTCAGGGTTTTATCGAGACGCTGCTGAACGGTGCTATCGACGATGAGGACGTCAACCGTAAATTCCTAGAAAAAGCCCAGCGTAATGTAAACAGGCTAATTTATCTTACGAAAGATTTAATGGAGATTTCCAAACTGGAAACCGGTGAACTGAAATCAGAAGTCCAGGATATCTACCTGGGTAAAGTGATAACCGAAGTTGTTGAAAACCTACAATACAAAGCCGAAAAAGATAAAGTAACCCTTAAAACCGAGAATATTCCCAAGAACATTTTGGTTACTGCCGACCGCAACCAAATAAAGCAGGTATTGATCAATCTCATCGAGAATGCAATCAAATACAATGAAAAAGGGGGCAGTGTTACGGTGGGCGTTAAGACGTACTCAAAAGATGACAGCCGCCTGCTGGTATATGTGGAAGACACCGGCATCGGCATCAACCAGCAATATATTGAGCGCGTGACCGAACGTTTTTTCCGTGTGGACAAATCGCGTTCTCGAGAAAAAGGCGGCACCGGACTTGGCCTGGCCATTGTAAAACACATCATGGAGGCCCACGACGAAGAATTCTTCATCGAAAGTACGCCTAATGTAGGCTCCACATTCAGCTTCACTCTTTCCAAAGTGCAACGCACCCCAGCCTCAGCAGAAATAACAGACTGATTATGGATACCTCAACGACTACAGCTATTTTTCTGATCACTGGACTAATTACTGCCTGCGGATCTCACGAGGCTATGCCTATCCTACAAAAAGCTAAAACCAAGATTGTTAATAAGCAGTATTTGGAAGCTGTCATTGCCGCTGAAAAAATTGTAGAACACTATCCCAATACGGCCTACGCCGAATCTGCCCGCGAGCTAATCAAAATTATTGACCAACATCATCTGGACGGGGAATATCACGCCACATAGAATACTCCAGATCTAAAAGGTCAGCCCGACCCCAAACTGCACGCGCCGGTAGATGATATCCGTCTTGATAGTACGACCGTTCCAGCCCGGCTGCTCAAAGCTGGCATGCTCAATATTATAGCCGCTGGTCAAATAGAGTCCCAAATTGGAATTGAGCTCAAATTGTATTCCCACCACTGGATTGATCATTAATCCGCCGCTGTGGCTCTCAATCTCTGCCCCTTCATTGTCATCCGATAATACGCTAAAACTGTAGCCTCCCTTGAGGGATACGAAAGGCGTGGTGTTAGCTTCTAGAAACTTGTATTTAAGATCAACAAAAAGTGGAATCAGGTTGAGAGGATCATCATACAACACAAATCCCGCACCAAGTCCTGCAGAAAATTGGGGCGTAAATTGATAGCCGTTCACCATGCGAACACTCACGATGGGGGTTTTACTGCCCGCTAGCAAATTAATGCCTGTATTATTTATATAGCCCGATTTTTTGAAATAGGTCTTCGCCGGTACTTTCTGCTCCCTGATCTTCTCAATCTCATCCAGGTTGACCACAAAGACATTGCGTCCTGCCGTTTTTATTTTGAGCGCCTCTCCTTCTATCCGCTCAATGATATCTCCACGCAAAATACCGCCGTTTTTGAGATAGACGACATTCTCCACGTTAGACTGGGCAGTGCCCCATAACGGAAAAAGAAAAATAATGCAGAATAGGCCAACAACTACCTTTTTTTGCTGCATAATTGAGATATTTGATGCTTGCTTGATAATTAATGCTAAATATCTGTTACTCCGATGCATCCTGCTCAACCGGAATTGTACTTAACAGTTCGACGTTCTCGATATCACTGTAATCATACTGCAAGATGCCATCTTTGCCCGTCACTATTAAAACATCATTGAGGGGAATTACATCCCTGGCCTTGATATCCGTGATATGCCGCTGTTGCTCAACGTTATACGGATCCGAAACATCCATAATTTTGAGTCCCTCCTCCCCCTCACTGACAAACAAAACGCTGTCATCAACGCCCAATCCATGTGGATTGATCATCTCATAAAATCCAACCTTCTGGGGATTTTTTGGATCCTCAACGTTGAGCACGTCCAGCCGGTTGACGCCACGGGCGCAGGTATTACCGGTTCGGAGCGTTACATACGCAAAATCACCTTTTACAACCACCGGATCGCAAGCCGTAAAGTGGGGATATCTTGAAAGCTGGATCGGAGCTTCAGGAGTGGAAACATCATAAATATACATTGCCTGTTGGGACCCGATAAAGAGATTGCTCTTGTGGGGAAAGATAGTTTCAATTGCCCAGCCAACTTCCTTTTCACTAGCTTGCATCGGCTCCGGAGCACTGATATCAAATGTTATAAGGTTATGGCTGTCCACGGCATACAGGTAATCGCCGGTAATGGCAAATCGGGCTAGCGAACCACCGGTACCACCAGGACTTTCGGGAGCCGAAGCGCCCGATCCATCAGCCATCAAAATGTGATCACCATATCCATAGCATCCACCGCTGCACGTCTCCTGCACTTCTACCTTCTTCCAGTCAACCACAATACCCTGCGATGGATCAACTTGCTGATGAGGCCCTTCCGGATAGTCATCGGCCGTTAATTTAAAGACATCCTCTTTCCTTGATACAAGCTGCACATCCTGCATATTTGAGAGATCAAACACCAGCAAATCGCTTTGTGAATCGGCATAAAGGTAGTCCCCTTTTACCGCTATATCCTTGTTAGCCGGAATGTTTACGAATCCCACTCTGGACGGCGACGCCGGGTCACTGTTATCAATAATGTGAACCCCTTCATTAACCTCGTTCACAAAAAGGTAGTCGTTGTAAAAGTATATTTTGCCCGGCTCTTTGAGAGCGCGCGGCTCCTCCATTTGAACAGCACTCTTAAACTCCTGCTCACTCATGTACACCGGCTGATACTCAAGGTAGGTGATAGTCTGAACTCTCTGGTCACCACATCCAGAAAACAAGAATGGAATCAAGATTGCAAAACACAATACATAACTGTAGGCACTAATCCATCCCGAGATGGAAGATCTGAAATTGTTCATAACATTGGGTTTAGTTGTTGGAATTTTATCTCCCCGATCATAACTACCTACATCCAGTATACACCTTGGGTTCACGTGATAACTAGTTACTTTGCTTGCAATGATTACTTACGATGAAATCCGGTCAAATCACCTTTCACACTTTTCACTTTTTTAGGTAATTTCCAGTCAATATTCATCTCCACAAATCGACCAACACTTTATGCTACATGCTGTTATCATGGCCGGGGGGACCGGCACTCGTTTTTGGCCACGAAGTACCGAGGCCAAACCAAAGCAGTTTTTGAATATTTTCGGCGATCGCACCATGCTGCAATCCACCGTGGATCGCATCTCCAAACTGGTGCCGCCAGAGAACGTGTGGGTTATCACCAACGACCGCTATGTGGATCTCGTCCAAGAGCAACTGCCCGACGTGCCAGCCAACAATATCGTGGGCGAAGCGATAGCTAAAAACACCGCTCCCTGCGTGGCCTTGGCTGCCGCACTTATCAAGGAAAAGGATCCTGACGGTACGATGGTAGTACTGCCGGCCGACCATATGATCAGCCAAACAGACAAATTTTTATCTATTCTTGAGGCAGCGCAGGCTAAAGCAGAGGACGGCGAATCGCTCGTAACCATCGGTATTAAGCCAGATCACCCCGAGACAGGCTACGGCTATATTGAGTTTAACTCGGATGCGTCTGAAACGCATGAGGGACTGGAAGTCAAAAAGGTAACCCAGTTTCGGGAGAAGCCTGATATCGAAACGGCCCGAGAATTCCTCGACTCTGGCAACTTCTTGTGGAACAGCGGCATGTTTATCTGGCAGGCTTCTACCATTCTAAATCAATTTGAAGCACACTTGCCCAGTGTCTATTCCGAGGTAGAAAAACTTACGCCCTCCATCGGGTCCGATGGACAGAAAGAAGCCATTGACGCATTTTATCACGGATGTCCCAGCATCTCGGTGGACTATGGCATCATGGAACGCGCCGATACGGTGTATGTGGTTCCCGGTTCATTTGGATGGAACGACGTTGGTAGCTGGAGAGCCGTGTATGAGCTCCGCGATAAAGATGAAAATGGCAACGTGGTGCAGGCCGATACCGCCGAGTTCGCCAGAGCTCAAAACAATCTAGTGCAAAGCGAGAGCGGCAAGATGATTGCCCTTATCGGCGTCGAAGATCTAGCGATCGTGGAAACCGATACCGCTATTTTAGTCTGCAAACTGGATGAATCGCAAGGTGTCAAAGAAGTGGTAAATCGACTGCGAAAAGACGACGACCTCAAGCGCTTTGTTTAGGAGATGATTCAACAAATCTAGTTATAACGCGGAGCATTATAACTAGATTTTTCTGATATCCTGGCTACACAACTGAACCTCGCAACCAGATTTATCCTACCACATTTGCTTAATTCGTGGACGCTTCAAGCAGCCTTTTTCTTTTCTCGATACAAAGCTCTGCTTTGTATCGAGTCCCTAATCAACTGTTAGTGTTAGCTGATCGTAGGCCAGACGCACGTGATCGGGCAATCGCTTATTTGACTCCTCGTGATTGACGTACGAGTTCATATGGATGAGATAGGTCTCGGGCACCTCGAGTTCGTTAGCCATCTCCACGGCCTCTGGAATTGTCAGATGCGTAGGATGCTCCGGCTTCCAGCGCAAGCCGCTGAGTACGAGCACTTTGGATCCACGAATAAGCTTTTTCGTGGAATGGGGAATGGCTTTCACATCCGTAAGATACGACACATCATTGACCCGGTAGCCAAGAACATCCACCTTGCCGTGGATAGCGGGTAGCGGTGTAATATTCACATCACGAAAGTTCATCTTTTCGGTGATCTGCTGCAGGTCAATAGAGGTGGCACCGGGATACCGGTCCGGACCAAACATATAATCAAATCGGCTGCGGATAGCCTGCAAGCATTTTTTACTGCCATAAACAGGTATCGTCTTCTCCTGCTTGTAGCAGAAAGGACGCAGATCATCGAGGCCGGCAATATGATCCATATGCTCATGGGTAATGAGTACGAGATCTATTTCAGAAAGGCCCGACCGGATGGTCTGAAGGCGAAATTCAGGTCCGGTATCAATGACGATAGACGCCTCCTCGGTTTGTAACCAAGCCGAACAGCGCCAGCGAATGTTGCGGGGATCCCCGTCCAGATTCTCTTTATTGAATCCGCCTGCAACGGGCACGCCCATGGAAGTACCGGTTCCCAAGAAAGTTAAACGCATTACTCCAGTTCAATGTCCATTTCTTCGATTTCGCTCTCCTTAAACTTATCAAACCGCTCCCAGAGATCCTCAAGCTCTTTACGTATCACCGGCTTGATGTACATATCTTGCAACTCCTTGTCCTTGAGCACGCGTGCCAACAGTCCCACTTGTTGCTGCTCGGGTTTCTTTTTGTTCATAACCACCAGCTTGTCGCCCTCCATCACGCATGAGTCACCGCGGAAGGTTCCCTTTTCTTTACGGATGGTATAGCCCAGCTGCTCAACGAGCTGCTCGAGTTCCAAAAGGAGCTTTTCGGTTTTCATCAGCTTAAAATGTAATTCCCAATTCCAGACTGTGACCGATCATCTTATAGTCGTACACATCTTCATCTACATCGTAATTGCGTAAATCGTACTTGTAACCAAGCGAGATCCCAACATCATCAAAGAGACGGTCAAAATAAAGTCGGCCAAAAGCAGTTACCGATCCCATGGATCCACCAAAAAATCCCCCTGAAGCAAAGGCAAACCCATAAGTGGGAACGGCCCCAGCCCGAAAGCGGATGTTTTGGAACGGACGGCTTGCAATGCGTGCACCGGCCCCGCCAGTGAGGGTCCCAAACCGAAAGCGGTTGACCCCTGGTACCGACAACGAACGATCGCTAGTGATATTCGTGTATCTTGAAGCAACCCGAACGGGCACTTCAAAACTAAACTTTTTGCTCCGGTAGATCGGTAATCCAAAATCTATGTTGCCCCCGACATCAAAATACGAAGCCGATTCAATACCAGTAATGGAGCCCCCGGATCCAAAAAAAATATCAAAAGACGGACTTTCATAACCCAGCCGTATTATAGGTCCATTAAAACCAAAGACACCAGCTTGGTTCGGAGGAACATCATTGCCGCCCTCGAAGTTGACATCCAGTGATTCCAAGCCGGCGTAAAATTCCGTTTGAGGGGTATTAAAGCGTACGCTCGGATTACCCACCGAAAACATCTGGGCCTTAAGCACAGCGGGAAATACCGAGAACACCAATAGAAGGATCAATATGGCGCTGGGTATTATTTGTGAAATATTTTTTCGAAATGGGGAATGCTTTGTACCAGAATCACATTTCATATGGTGTAATCTTTTAAAATGAGCAGTCTTAATCTATGAAAACCCTCGAACTACTGACAATTTTTTTAGTCATGAGTTTAGCTTCTGCTAATATAACCGCTGACACCGTGTACGAGTTCAAACCTACAAACATTAACGGAAAAGAAACATCCCTAAGTACCTACAAGGGAAAAGTTTTACTAATTGTGAATACTGCTTCGGAATGCGGATATACCCCGCAATACGAAGGGCTGCAAGCACTCTATGAAGAGTACAAGGATGAAGGACTGGTAGTGCTTGGATTTCCAGCGAACAACTTTGGGGGGCAAGAACCCGGAACGGACAAGGAAATTAAACAGTTTTGTAAAGTGAACTATGATGTGGACTTTCCGATGTTTTCGAAAGTATCTGTGAAGGGCGAAGATCAACATCCCCTCTTCCAACATCTCACAACAGCAGAAAATCCTGATTTTACCGGGGCAATAAAATGGAATTTTGAAAAGTTTTTAATTGGCACAGACGGAAAGCTGAAGCATCGTTTCCGAAGTGCCACTACCCCTCAAAGTGAAGAAGTAACGAGGGCAATAGAAAAGGAACTAAGTAGTTAGATATGATGTATCCCTAATACATCCCATCACCATCCCGACGGAGGGCCGTAACTGATACTTACGGTCCTCCATTTTTTATATCAGTTGAGTACGTGCGAACTCAACAAGAACTTTGGAATACGCACATTAATAAGTTTTCCATCCTCACGCTCCATGGTGTAGTATCCCTGCATACTACCGCGGTACGATTTTAGCACACAAAAACTGTTATACTCATGCTCATCATTGGGCGCAATGGTGGGCTGCATGCCAATTACTCCCTCTCCATCAACCTCATAATCTTCGCCCGCAGAATCCTTGATCTCCCAATGGCGTTTCAGCAGTTTTACAGACTGCTCTCCCATGTTGCGAATGGTAATGAAATAGGCAAATACGTGCTTATTGACTACAGGACTGGATTCATCCTCGAGGTAAATGGGTTTAACCTCCACGCTTACATCGTGCGATACTTCTACAAATGTGGGCTGATACATGGATATAATTGATTTGAGTTTTTCCCATTGTAACTAAAATCCATGGTCTAATCAAAGAAGAGAAATTGAATGAAATATCCCTTGACATGTGATGGAAAAGGTCGTTATATTTGGAGCTCTGTTTGGTCCGGTAGTTCAGTTGGTTAGAACGCCTGCCTGTCACGCAGGAGGTCGCGAGTTCGAGTCTCGTCCGGATCGCTCATCATAAACCCCTAGCTTTCAAAGAGTTAGGGGTTTTTTTATTGGATTAAAAAAATTCAAAATTTCTTTAAAAACCCCTCTCGGGGTAACATCGGGGTAACAACTCGAGGGGTGCTAAGGCGATTTTACGTCAAAATTCAATCCTACAATTCTCGCAGTTTCCAGACCCATCATTAAGATAATCTCTCTAACTTGGGTGAAGTATGCTCTTGGGAAAATATCTTAGGCTTTACATTTCTCTTTTTACTGAATTTTTAAGAGCACCTTTTCAAGCTTCTTGCCCATCTCTTGATGTTTTTGTTTATCCATTTTCTTGAGATTTATGATTTTCCACTGTACTCCCGGCAATTCCCTCAAGTGACCAACTGAAAATAGCTCCCATTTCGGTTCTGCTTGCTGAAAACTTAAAAGGAACTCTTTCTGCTTGTCGGTCAATCTATCTAAAAGCAATTTTGGCAACTTTTCCTGAACTTCTACTAAATCATTTAAAGGAACAGGGGCATTGGTCATTCCTTCAAACTCAGTTTTATAGATATCTTCAATATCCACCTGGTTAGGATTTAACAATTCATACAAGGGTCGAGAATGGCCAACCAAGTATCCCAAAAACGCCGTCACTATTTGCCCAGTTAATCCCTCATTTTCAAGCAATAGCTTCACATCAAACAGGTCCCGGGGATGTTGGCGATCAAGTGCTGCACAAATCTTCCCGCCGTAAAGATCCTCCATCGATAGGGTAGGAATAGCCGCATACATTTCAAATTCATTCTGAACGGTAGCTACTAGCTCTTTCTCAACAGATCCAAATAATCTCCCTCGCAACACCGTGTTTACTTCCAATTTTACTTGGGAGGCATCGCTTCTAATGAGAAGCTTACTCAGTGTTCCACCACTTTTTTGCGTAGTAACGCTTGAACCGGGGATCCTTAATGAAACAGCTTCTGCAATGTGCTCTACTCCCTTTCTAATTTCGCTTAATGATTCTTCCCTATTTTTAATTGGAATGTAGGTTAGATCAATATCAACAGATAGTCGCGGAAAATCGCGCCAGAAGAAATTAATAGCAGTTCCACCTTTGAGAGCAAATTCTTTAACTTCTGCTACAATAGGCAGAACTTTAAGCAATAGCCGTACTTGATTCCTATATCGATCTATCATTGGTCCTCCCTGGATAACTCCGGTACTACTATTTTATATTTTTTATTTAGCTTACCGCCTTTCAATATTTCCCTTTTACCTTTTCCAAAATCTATTTTTGTAGAATCTATTCTCTTGAACCAACTATGTTGATGATGCTCGGCTATATACATAAATAGTCTTTTTACTCGTACCGAATTACACGCTTCGAGTAAATCCTGTAGCACATTTGGGCGTAATGATCCAAGCCCCTCCATGATGTAATTAGCCTCATCAAAGCCTTCCTTCTTCGGCACATCATAAAGATATTCCAGTATCGCTCGTTCAGCAGATGATATTCGGACTTCGACCTCTCGAACTGTTGCATCTGAAAGCGCATTTACTTCGTTCGAAAAAAGAGTAACAGACCGTATATCTAATTGGCTCTTCCACTTACCATAACTCTTAAACCATGACGGGAGCCATAGTTCAGGTGTTTTCCATAATATCACCTTGTCACGATCAGCCATTTTGATATAATGACCGTACCCCTGCAACTCTAATGCTGTTTTACCCCCAACATGTATAGGGAGTTCTTCTAGCTCCTGCAAGGCATACAGGGCCCCTGGCCACGATATTTCATCGCCTTTTCTTTTATATGCTCCTTGGCCTATCCGCTCTAACCATCCACTGTTTTTATAGTTATCAACTGATTGCCGAGATACGTCCTGTCTCTTTAACCAGTTAGTGGTTATAACAGTGCCTTGAGGCCACTTTTGTAATATTTGGTTTATTTTTTTCAATATTTGTCAATGTTTTATTGACATATTTAAATATATTTAAACTAGCAATGGTTTAAAAAATACTATATTTGTCAACAAAATATAGACAAATATTAAATTTTTTAAACTAAATTAGCTTTATGTTCATAAATTTCTCTTGTTCACGAAACGTGAACAGTAATAAAAAATGAACAAGAGAATTTGGAATTCAACTATGTGCTATTGTTTCTGCATAGGGTCGAATCACATTTTGTACTCTACATATCTTAGCAAATTTATCAATCTCATTAAATGAAGCTTTATTATCTCTTATACCATCTTTTAGGGCTTCTATCGCTACATCAAGACCAATCTTATTCCGAAATTTAAAACAATCAGCGATAGTCTTAGCCGGGTTATATACCTGAATATCTACACCATCTATCTCATGGATTTCTACGCCTTCAGTAAGGCTATCTCCAGAAAACCTGTGAACTTTAATTGGAGGATGATCTAGCTTGGGATTTCGCCTAGTCCTAGAAAGAGCTATATGAATTCTATGCGGAAGTTGTGTTGTCATATTATGAAAGTGCAGTGCTGAAATCAGGCATATCCTGGCCGCCGGAATTTTCGTACCAATAATTGCCAGATCCGGATTGGACAGCGGCTCAACAGAACTAGCTTTATATACTCCCCGTTCAAGCTTTTCCAGATATCCATGATCACGCATCCAATAAAGAATTCGACTGTGAATGCCTTCTTCAAGTGCCTCGGTAGTACGCATAATTCCACCGTGATTTTCAAACACGGCAAGCGTTTCCTTTATCTTTTCGTTGGATACAGACATAATTATAATTTAGCATACATTTATATATAAGTATATGCGTTTTTATCTATATCAAAACTACTGGAATCAATTCTTAACACCTAATTTCTCACCCTAATTAGCCTAATTAGGCCTAATTTAGGTTATTTTATTAACTTAGTTAATAACTAAGATGATTTTTATCGGAATTTTTCGTATGTTCTATCTATATGGAACCACAAGAAATCAACCAATTACGAGAACGATTAGGGTGGAGTTTAGCCAAATTTGGTCGCTATTTTGGCGTTACCGCACAAGCTGTTCTTAAATGGGAACGAGGGACAGCCCAGCCGAATGATTTTGCTCTAGCTACAATGGTCCAGCTAAGAACAAGATTAAATGCAGTTGAGGGGGAACAACAAAAACAAAAATTCATAAATGGACTGAAAAGTGCACTTCTTACCGGAGGTATTGTTGCCTTATTAGCCTATTTATTTAACCAGGATGAATAACTATGGAAACCCAATCTACGATTAATACCTCTCTTGCAAACAATTTTATATTCTTAAATGGAAAACAGCTAGCTGAAGTGTTAGATGTTGCAGCCCCTTCTCTTTCTGAAGCTGTTAAAAAGAGATACAATTGCGCAGGATACCCTGTATATGAATGGGCCGTTGAGACAGATACTGGTCGCATTAAAGGATATGAAGTACCTGATTTTTTGGTCTCTGGTGAAGATCAATTACAGGAAAAAAGGCAAAATCCAATTGGCCAAACACCTAATAAGCTAACTATTCACCCTAATAAGGATCAAAAAAGTGCCAATAAGCCGGAACAGATCATCAATAATTATTCCCTCTTGCCGGAAGCAGAAGACTACGTCCGCCCCGCGGGAATGGTTACCCTACCCTTGGTACTCAAAAAAGCACTTGATCAAGACACACCGCAAAGTCGCGCCGTTATCGGAGCTATCATAGCCATGTTGGGTGCTATTACCGGGCATGCTGTTTCTAATAATTCCACAGGAGCAGGAATTGGGGCAATGGCCGGATTTGGAATAGCTCTTTATATGTATAAATACTCTAAGCCTTTTACTGATTTGGGCCACCAAGCACTATTAGCTCAATCAATAGATAGCTTTAATTCATTAAAACCCTATAAAGGCCATTTCAATACTTCAGTTTTTCTAACCTAACTGAAATTGTCCGGTTATTCTTATTAGGTTTTTGACTTCTTTTTTTATAACTCTGCCTTTCTTGTATTAAGTTCTCAACTACACAAAAAGAACTATTCCTAATTTCACAAGGGGTACAATGCACATTTCTAATTTAAAGCTTTGGAACTTTAGAAAGTTTGGTTCAGGATCTGCATTTGATATTGATGATCCAGACTTGGATATCAACTTAAAAAAAGGTTTAAATGTACTAATAGGAGAGAACGACTCAGGAAAGACCGCAATAATTGATGCAATAAAGCTTGTACTAAAAACCCACAGTTATGAATGGATTCGATATAACGAGGATGATTTTTATCAGGATACAAAGCGTTTTCGAATTGAAATCCGTTTTAGTGACTTAGAACCTAGTGAAGCAAAAAATTTTACTGAATGGCTCGGATGGGAAGGAACTGGCGAGGATGCCGAACCCTATCTAAATGTAATATTAGATGTCCAGAGAAATTCAGATCGGATTTTACCCAGCCAAGTCAGGGCTGGAGTTGATGAAGATGGTTATCTATTAACTGGAGAAGCAAAAGAGTATCTCAAAACAACCTATCTCAAACCATTACGAGATGCTGAGTCTGAACTAATTGCAAAAAAGAACTCCCGTTTATCTCAAATTTTACTCGGTGATAAGGCTTTTAAAAACAATCAGGAAGACCATGAACTACTGAACATCTTCAAAGAATTTAATCAGGCTCTTAAAGAGTACTTTAAAGGAGATTTTGAATTAGTACAAAAAGATGGAAATGGCGAAGAAGAAACGATTAAACCTACTGAAGGGAAAGAGATTAAAGATAAAGTAGATAACTATATCCAATCTTTTTACTCACCTGATCATGAAGTTGAATTTGAAGCTGCCAAAGGTGAACTAAAGTCTATCCTTGAAAAACTTAATCTCCACCTGAAAGATGAAGAATATCCTGGACTCGGCACATTAAATAGATTGTTTATGGCAGCTGAACTGCTTCACCTAAACAAAGAAAACTGGAGTGGAATTAGGCTTGGTCTTATAGAAGAATTAGAAGCACACCTTCATCCCCAAGCTCAAATGAAAGTGATTGAAGCCCTACAAGAGCAAGAAGAAATACAATTAATATTAACTACTCATAGCCCTAATTTAGCTTCTAAGGTAAAGTTAAAAAGTCTAGTAATATGTAATAACAGCAATGCATTACCTATGGGCAGTACTCATACCAAGCTAGACGAATCAGATTATAAATTTCTTGAACGGTTTTTAGATACTACTAAGTCAAATTTATTTTTCGCTAAAGGGGTGATTTTAGTAGAAGGTTGGGCTGAGGAATTAATTCTTCCATCTTTAGCAAATAAAATCGGATTACCCTTAACCGAAAATGGTGTTTCCGTAATTAATCTCGGAAATACAGCATTTCTAAGATACTCACGTATTTTTCAGAGATCTGAAGAAGAATCCTGTGGTTTTAATGTTCCGGTATCAATTGTTACAGATCTAGATTTAAAACCATCTGAAGAGGATGGGAATAAGGATAATGCGATAGAGCAAAAAAAGGAAAAGTATGATGGACAAACTGTCAATACTTTTGTTTCTCCCCATTGGACCCTTGAATATTGCTTAGCAAAGTCTGAAAGTATTAGTGAAAAATTTCAAGATATCGTCAAAGAAGTACATTCAAGAACTAATTGGGATGATTTTGATCAAAAGCTATCAGAAAAATTAGATAATAAATCACTTGATAAAACTGAGATCGCATACAGACTGGCTGAAAAGTTAGATGGCAATTCTACTGCTGAAGACCCAGAAATAACAATTAATAGGGAGAATCAAAATGATACTATTCACTATCTAATTAAAGCAATTGAATATGCCTGTAGAAATTGATGTTACTTCTGAACAAATAGAGCATGCTGAAAATATTTTATTAGATGAAGGTGAACATTTTGATGAAGAGAGAAGAGAATTCATAAAAAATTTCACAACAATAGATTTACAAGCAGTTCCTGGAAGTGGTAAAACCACAGCCTTATTAGCTAAATTGTTGATACTTGAAGATTATTTGCCACTTAATGATGGTGGTGTCTTGGTAATATCGCACACGAATTCAGCAATTGATGAGATTAAAGATGAAATAAGGAGTTATTGTCCAAAGCTGTTTAAGTATCCTAACTTTGTAGGTACCATCCAGTCTTTTGTAAACAAGTTTTTAGCAATACCATTTGGCAATAATTCTTTAGAAACTCGAATTCACACTGTTGATACTGATGTTTATCAGCGAGAAGTATTAAGCGCATTTTATGAGATACGTTGGGACAAGTCTTTTGATGAACCAGGGAAAATGTTTTATGGACGACAGATTAATAAAGCTGAGGATATTGCTGAACGAACTGGAAAAGATAAAAGCGAAGTTTGTAATGAGTTAATAGATCAAGAAGTAAAAGATCTTTATTACGATTACAGTGATGATAAAGTCAGACTATTTCGTGATAACTCAACCATAATATCCGACCAAAATAATCTGAAGTTCAAAGGATTAAAACAAGCAATTGAAAGTGTAGTAAAGGAAGGAATAATTTCCTATGAGTATGCCTATAAACTTGGTTTTTATTGTCTTGAAAGGTATCCCGACTTATTAAACCTATTGCAGAATAGGTTTAATTTAGTCTTTGTGGATGAAATGCAAGATATGAATCCTGATCAGTATGAACTACTAGAAAAGATATTTTTTGATGAAGGGAATGCACAAGTAATTTATCAACGTATAGGTGATAAAAATCAATCAATTTATAATGGAAATTTGATCCAAGACGAAGTATGGGTTGATAGAGAAACAGTCTTATCATTAACTGGCAGTCATCGTTTAAATGAAAATGTTGCAAATATCGTAAGTAATTTTGCCATAAATAGTGATTCTCAATTTGAGATATCTGGTTTAAAGCAGGGAGAACTTAAACCGCATCTACTTGTCTATGATGATCCAAGTATTGAATCTGTAATTGGAGAATATGCTGATATTATAAGTGAATACCAGGATGAAGGCTTGATTCCAATAAATCCAACAAACCCATTTAAAGTGATTGCTTGGAATACAGAATGGAAAAATGATAAAGACCGAGATGATCCAAGCAAAATTAGGCTTGTAGACTATTATCCAGAATATGAAAAAGATTATAGCAGACCTAGAGTAAGGTACTCAAATTTAAAGAGTTATTTGTATTACTATGATAACTCCCAAAAAACTCTTGCTTCAATTCGGAAGAATATTCTAAATGGATTCCTGCAAGTTTTAAAGTTGGAGAGTGTCACAGATGAAGAAGGGCGATATCCAACAAAAAGAAGATTACTGAATTATCTAGCAGAGCAATACGAGCGCAATTACAATGAGCTTAAACTTAAATTGTATAAGTGGTCTATTGGAGTTATTCGAGGAAATGAAGAGTCAGTATTAGAATCAATACGTGCTTACCTCCCGGGATTTCTAGAAATCTTTGATGCAGTTGGAGAGTCTAGTTGTACTTTTGTTAATTCAGATGATTTAGAAAACAAAAATCCCAAAGAAGAAGAAAATAATAATCTTATAATAAATGGTATTGTTCTAGAACCTGCTACAGTTCACTCCTCTAAAGGCCAAACTCATACTACTACTCTATATCTTGAATCTTATTATAACGGTGATTACGAATCTAGTAGGTTAAGTGATCAAATTTTAGGAGAAAAATTTTCTGAATCAGAAACTAGAACTTACCATCAATATTCTACATTGATGAGTTACGTTGGTTTATCACGACCTAGTCACCTTCTTTGTTTAGCAGTTCATAAAGATAGATTTGAAGAACATCTATCTGATCTTGACGAAGATCTCTGGGAAGTAATAGAAGTTGATTAGTAGCCTTTTATTTAATCTTACGTGAAAACTACACTCAAAAAAGTTATCAATATTATGACAGGTGGATACTTAACAAAGCTTGAAGAAAGAATTGATGGTGAATACGAAATTATAACTTTTATAGGTGGGCGTTCACAACTTCTTGAACCCAAGAATACAAATCTGTTTTTTCATATAGTAGAATCAATTCCAGAATTAGATGAAGAAAGAGCTAGAGACATTTTAAATATCGAGAGAGTTGAAGAGGAGTACTATATCAACCATGAGGACAGAACTGTAGACTATAATGGAGGCACTTATCCATTAGATCCTGAAACAATAATGCTTACTGAATATGAAGAAGAAATTAGATTGAGATAATTAAACAAACTGATCCATAATTAAAATTACCTTTCGAACAAATACCCCCCCAACATCCCTTTTTAAAAAATATCCCAGTGATAAGCCCATAAAAAACGGCTTCCATATTTCCATTCTAACGCACGATCTCCGTCAGCAACGTATGAAATCATGAGTCTTTTATCGGCTTAGATATTGATTATTATCTATATCACTTAGGATATGGAGACCCCAATAATTTATCGATATAAAAGGAGGTTCACGTGAAGAAGATTACTTTCGAACGAAATGAACTCTATGAAAAGGTTTGGAAAAAGCCGGTATCTCATTTGACTGAAGAGTTAGGGATAAGCAGTCATAAACTTTACAAGGCTTGTGAAGAGCTAGACATACCTACACCATCTGCAGGATATTGGGCAAAGCTGAGACATGATAAAGAAGTTAATAAACCTGGGCTACCTGAATCAGATAAGGAGTCCTTTACTTTAACAATTCGTGAAGGAAAACAGAAATCGAAGTACAAAGAGAAATCCACTAAAACGATCTCTGTTCCAAAAAACCTTTACAAACCTCACAAATTGGTCAAACAAGCCCGTAAGAATCTTAATAAAAAATCCCTAAATCGTTTTAACCGGGTAAGAGGTGGCCGGCCCCTAGATATCTCTGTTGGACCTGATAACTTAGACCGGGGATTACGTATACTAGATACAATCATTAAAGAGGCTGAAAAGAGAGGTTACTCTGTTCATTCCTTCTTAGATAATAGTTCCCATTGGATGTATTTTAAAATGGGTAAAGATCAAATCTTTTTTCAGTTAAGAGAAAAAGGGAAGCGTCGGAAACGAAAGCCAGAAGAAAAAGAACGGAGCTGGGACTACGATTATGAATACACGCCATTAGGCAAACTACAGCTTAAACTTTTTGGAAATAAATGGGGACATCCAAGTAGGATTATATCTGATACCAAATCCCAAAACTTAGAAGATAGACTCGACGAATTCTTCTTTAAGCTTGAATCAATGGCGGAGAACAAAAAACAGAGACGAATAGAACGGGAAGAAAAACAGCGGATCAATAGACTAGAAAAAGAAATCGAAGAAGCAGCTAAAGACCAATTTGAAAACGAAAGTGCAAGAAGGGCTACTCTTGAAGAACAAGCCCAAACCTTTACCAAATCACAATTTATTTATGACTTCATAGCTGAAATAGAGAGACAACAAGCTCAACTGGATCTAACTAGGGAAGAGGAACTAAAATTTGAGGCTTGGATTATTTGGGCTAGAAATCATGCTGATCGCCTGAACCCAGTTAAGCAGACAGTTAACGAGATATTGAATTGAACACGATGTTTCCCGTTGAGAGTAAATGGTAATGTTTGGTACAAGTTGGGACGTTTATAGATGGAATAGATTTCCACTCTCTAGATTTCATCATAACTAACTTAAAACCCACCTAACTTAGACAAATCATGACACAAAACCAGCTCAATTAACAACTATTCATTATAAACAGTCTTCTCCTCCTCACCCAATATCTTGCGGAAAATGGCATCAATATAGCTCAAATCGTCTTTAGGAAAATACAAGCCTAGTTCGTTGTAATCAGATTCAGCTTCATAGGAATTATTTTTCCTGACATCTTTAAAATCTGTTCGTGAAATCACAAAGGAATGTAAGAAGATGTCATCTCGATCACTTTTATTATTTAACTGCTTTTCATACTCCTTTATATCATTGGAAAATTGGACCTTATCATTTTGATCAACATTTATTTGGTGAACCAGTCCTTTGGGATCCATAAAACAAATATGCTGTCCTTCTTCAGTCTTAAGCCATACTATAAAATCTGGAAAGAAACGACCCTCTTCCAATAAGAATCCTACCCCATGTCCACGAGATTGATTCCTTAAAACATACACCTCAGTGTCTCTAAAAAGCTCTGCAGTCTCTGGCCTTTCAAAATATTTTTTTAAGTCTCGAATGAATTTCCATTCACCTTCATTAAGACCTGGGGGTGTTGACTCAATCACCTCATTCTCATCTTCAACCAATAATGGTAAGTATAGATGCTTATCAAAATAAATGTGAGGTAATTCACTTCCCCCATTTTTTGTTATATCCCTTTTCAGAAACTCATCGTCATCAAATAGTTTTTCAATCTCTTGTTCTATGTTTTCCACACTTTCTTCTTTAACTCGTAACTGATATCCAGGCCTATCATCTTCTACCTTAGGGATATTAGAACTCTGGGCATCAAATGGCTGGTATTCTAATTGTGTATATTCCCACTCCTGTTGCTTTTTCTTATAAAAACTGTCGACATACTTACGTACAATGATTAAAGCGATTTGCTCAATTTTCTTGACCTCTTTAAAAGAAGACGGATCCATTATCTCTTTATCACAATAAAGTTCATAGAGATCATCAGTAATTATTTTTGCCACCTCTTGGGAAGTAAAGCTTAGATTGTCATATCCTTTCTGGCTACGATAATACCAAGCCTCTCGATAGATACGATCCATGTTTAGCAAAGGTACAAGATCATCAGGTATATATACCTTTTCCTTCGAATCAGGTGCCGAAGCTTTATTGTAACCATCTCCATCAGAAGCTTCCTCCTGTATAGTACCTGTTAAATCAATGCGAGGTTCAATCTGATTATTCACCTCCAACACCAACTGCTTAACCTCTCTGAAACTATCTCTAACCTTGGGCTTGATAACTAGTAAACCTTTACCCTCCAAATCATCTTTTAATTCTATGTCAAGATTAATTTCAATACGACGATCTGTATCAATGCCCTCTTCTTCGAGATAGTCACGAAACTTCTCCATGTAGTTGGCTTGTAACCCGAATATCTGTAGAGTCTCTAATTTTTCAATATTCGCGGGACCATGTTCATTGGTCATTGCTGTAGATCTCTTTAGGCTACGGTCTTTACCCAACAAACGAACTCCTCGGCCAAAAAGCTGAATAATCTGTGGTCCCTCGCTTTTGCCAATATTTAATAGTCCCATACATGAGACTCTCCATGAGCTCCAACCCTCAATGAATTTTTTTGAGCCAATTAAAACATTCACCCGTGAATTTTTCTTGTTAATTCTTTGAAAAAGAGAATCTTCAAATACATCTGATTCATCTACAGTTAGATAGGGCAAATCGTCTTTAACAAAAGACAAAAATAGACTGGTATCACCAATATTTATAACACCAAAGTACAATTCGCTGTTACCTGCCCGTAAACCGATTTCTCCTTCAGCCGATGTTAAATCTGATAATTTTAATTGGCAAGGAGTAGAAACGTGAAAAATTGTCTCTAACAAATCCCTATATAAGTCCTGGGCCTTATCTTCATACCTGGATCGCAACACAGAGAAACTATCTTCAAAGATATCACTACCATCTTCTTTGGGAGGCAACCCCGTTTCTCCTTTAAGAATTTTACTAATAGTCTGAATAGACCAATTATCCTGATTCTGTAATACCTTATCCAAGAAAAGAACTAATTTCAGTACATCTGAAATAGTCATCTTATCGTCATTGCTATCTGACAAGCTTTCTATATACGACTTTGACTTTCCAGACTGCACCCGATGTCCAATAAAAGCCAGCAGAGGATCATGGATATTCCAAGTTTTATAAAACGTTTCTGACTTTTGCTTATATATATATTTCTGCTCAAAAAAAGTTAACAGGTTTGCTAATAAATAAACTTGTTGCTGGTCATCTTCGAATGTTTGATCCTTCTTCAAATTGAGAATACGGTAGTCTTTACCATAACCATCGTCATAAAAACGGGGATAGGAATAGTCAAATATAATAGCCTTTCCATATTCATCCTGAACACTTGCCGTCGCATTATTCATCGCCTGTCCAAATGTAGCACTATATTCAAAGGTAAACCCTTCCTTAGCTATTGTGTTTCGTCGTCGCATCCACTTGGAATCCTCTGTACCAGATCCCTTATGCCCCTCATCTACAAAAACAAGATTATTTCCTTCAAAAGCAGAGACCTCAATACTGTCACCTTCCCCCGTCTTATTATCTACTAACTTTGTAATCTCTATAAGTTTAATAGTTTCAGGATCTATACCACTCTCCCCATTTGAATCCAGGTAATATTGACAAGGTATCCCGCTTTTCTTGAGGGATTTAGTATGCTGAATCGTAAGCCCCTCATTTGGAGTTATAAGTAAAATATTATCTGGCTTTTCTTTTAACCTAGACTGGTAATGTAAAAACTGATAATAGTTTAAATGCATAATCAGTGTTTTACCACTACCAGTTGCCATCCAAAAAGCCACCTTATTTAAATCATCGACCTCAAACTCTTTGTAATGTACTTTAGAACTATGATTATCCTTTTGTTTTCTAACAAAAGAATTCAGTTCATCTAGAAACTCTTCCTTTCGGCCGGTAATCTGATCCAAATAATATTCTGTGTAAAACCCAGCTAATAGCTGGAAATATTTAAATATAATCCGATCTTTTCGCTCTCGATTTTCATTTATCTTTTCTACATGACTTGCAATATTTTGATCATATATGAGTAACTTTTCATTTGAAATATTCACACGGTTGTCATGCTGTAATACACGACAAAGTTTACTCACTCCATCATGATGATATGGGGAGCCTTTAGTTTTCTCATTTAATTCATTGTAATAGGTCTTAATTGATGACGAGGAATGTATATCAAAAACCCCAAATTTTTTTCTTAAGTATCCTAGCAGTGATAAACGTTTCTTAAAATTCATACTTTTGCCTCAAACATTTTTTCACGAAACGTTAACTCAATAGGATCAGCCCCTTTAATCTTATTATTACCGTTTATATAAATTCGATCAAAAGCCTGTTCAGCAAGCACTGTTTCTTCTAACCATTCTGCTTCTTTTTCAAGGTCCAATTCACTAGTATTTCTCCAAATTACTAAGATATTTTCAATACCATCTTCTTCACGTACTTCACCTTGACTCACGATATATTGGCGCTCTTGGTGCTTATATTTCCTTAACTTTTGGACCCACAAACCTATTAAGTAGTGGAAAGTTTCTACCAGGTCAACACTTTCTTTTTCTGAAGTTGCATGTTCTCTCTGTATATCAAGCTTATAGTCAAAAGGAGTCTCAAAAGCTTCATTATTAAGTAATGATGGACTAACCCCCTCTGTTTCAAAGTCGAGCATATAATCGAGCATATAATCCTCGAATTCTAAAGCTTTCTGGGAGTCTTCTTTATTTTTAAAATTTATATTATTTAACGTGTCCTCATATGACTCCAAATAATGATATTTAAAAGCATGAGATTGCCCTTTCTTGTCTTCTGGCACTCCTTCATTCCAATTATCAGAAAATACAACTTTTTGAATCCGGGGCTTTAGTACTGAACTAAAGTATTTGCCCATTTCAACAAGAATATAACTGACATCCTTAGGAAACTGTTTATTAATTCTCAAGGCTGAATGGCCCGTTGTCCCGCTTCCTGCAAAGTAATCAAGTACCGTTAACTTCTTACCCTTGTTAGAAATAAATATGAGTTCTTTAATGGTCTCAACAGGTTTAGGATAATCAAATACCTTCTCACCAAATAGAGACATTATTTCACTAGTGCCATCCTTTGTCGTTTCGGGCCCATCCCAAAAAGAAATTGGGGTCTTAACATCTCCTCTTTCAATTCTTTCATTATAAAATAGTTTTCTCTGTGGACCAGCTTCTCCTGTTTTTCCAAATAATATCCTACCGTCATCTAGTAACTCCTGAAACTTATCACTATTAACGGACCAACTTCTTCCATTCGGAGGATAATACTCCTCTCCAGTATTAGGGTTAGTGACAGGATAATATGTATCACCTCCAGGCTTATTCGCATCTATAGGCACTAATTTCCAAGGTCCACGTGGATCATCATCTGGATTCTCGTATTCATCTTTATCTATAGCAAAACCGCCAAAGTTATTTTTATCATCATTTTTTGAATACAGCAGATGGTAATTATGGTTCTGAGATATCTTATGATCACTCGAAACTGAACTTCTAGATTTCCAAGTAATAGTACTTATAAAATTTTCATTCCCATAGATTTGATTTAAAATACTCCTGAATGTAACAATCTCATTATCATCAATACTTCCAATAAATATACCTTCATCGGATAATAATTTTTTACTTAAATCGACCCTATCATTCATCAGTGAAGCCCAAGAGGAAGTAGCATAACCATCCTTATAAATAAATTTACCTGTTTCTCTATCTCTTTCAGTGTTATATGGTGGGTCAATGTAGATTGTCTCTACTTGGTTTTGAAACTTTCGCTTAATTAGATTTAAACTTTGAAAATTTTCTCCATTTATAAGTAGTCCATCTAGCTTTTCGTCTAATTCATCAATTGAAGCTAGTAAATCATATTTAAATGAATCCTCAAAAAATGCAGTATCAATCATTAAATAGGGATGTGTCTCTAGGAAAGATATATCCCATTCACCTTTCCAACCTAAATCATCATCCCACTTATTAATTGAATAGATTTCTTCCCAGTAATTAAGTTGTTCTTCATTATCTATTATCTTGTCATAATGTTCTTGTGGAATAATATCTAACGTGAAACAATAGTCCGTATCTATGACAAATTTTTTCTTTTCAAAAAGTCGTTTTTGAAAATTCTCAATCTGACTAAGAAATGATATTATCTTACTTCCAATATTTCGGACAACTTTTGCTCGAGTAAGAGATCTCTGTAGTGGTTGATCTGTATCAGCTTTAATGAAGTCATCAACCTGAATTACTTCGTGTTTTAGGTAATACTCCAGCTCCCGCTCCAAGAAGTCTTGCAGGTTTTTATGGATAAAGTAATCCGAAGTGTTCTTTGCCGTATAATGGTTGAGCTTTGTATAAAGTAATGAGCGTTCTTTATTTTCAGGTATTTTTGATAAAGCATTTCGCCACTTTCCACTAAGTTTACTTCGCACCCATTCATCAAAAGCAATACATAAACGCTGGCGATCTATAGTCTTTAATGATTTTTCTTCTGCTTCATTATATATATCTAACCAATATTGTTTTTCATCCTCATCATCCAATATTCGATATTCAAACCAAAGTGTTAGAACATCTTCCTCTTCATTTATTTCAATAGGATCTTCCGGTCGCAGAATAAAATATCTGGTCTCATTATCCTGAATATTATCTTTTTCCGTCTCCGCCCCCTGCAACTTGAAATTTATTGTTAACCCATCAGCTTCAAACTTATAATCGGTAAAATGCTCACCCGTCTTTATATAATACTGCTCTTTGTTTGCCCAGTGTAGTTTTACCTCCTCTCCGTTGTAAGGGATTGCATATTTATTATCTCGGGTACTTATTCGACGCTGTGTTAAAAAATCCCCATTATCATAATAGCGAGAAAAGAAAATGTATAAATCCTGATAAATACGCTTTTCAATTTCTTCTCCAACCTCCTGTTTTTTAGCTTCTTTTTTTGCAGCTAAGTATTCATCCCCAACCGGAGTATCTTTGTATTGCTCTGCAAGCTCCCCATCTTCGAAAGCCCCTTCACCAAGACTGTTTACGACTTTTTGTTTGGCATCCTCAACCTTAGATTTATCTGCTTTTTTATACTCTTCCAATCCATCTTCAATAGTATTAAGCAGATCTTTTTGAATAAATTTTTTTATCTCATCCTTCTTACGATTTAGAATCCTATAGATCCCAAAATCGAGATCTGAAACATTAAATTGGAAAAGTTCTCGAAGCTTTTCTTGGAGTTCCTGACGTAATTCTTCTCTACTTTCTGCCATAAATAAATATCTATTGAGTTTTCTTAAATTCTTGAACTTTTCTGGATAACAGATTTACTAGCCCCACTGAAGTGGTATAAATGAAATAAGCGTCTTCTTTTTCAACCTTTACTTGATCTCTTAAATTATTATCAAAATCAATTCTATGAACAAACTTTGAGGAAAATTGGAATAAGTTTTGAAGCATAGAGTAAAATCTATCTAATGCATCATCTTGATATCCAGATTTACTTAATAGTTCCTTCCACTGATCAACCGATTTATTGTCTTTCTCACGAAGAACCTCAGCTAGTTTGCGAGATTCTTCAATTACATTGCTCCATTCACCAGCCTGAATGTACTGTTCCATCTTTTGTACAGTTTGAATAGCATCATCTAGGTATTTTTCAATCTCGGTTTCAGCCTCTTTTGATTCCGGGATATATAAATCAACAGTAGCAAATTTACCTATCCCAAGTATTGGACAATATTTTTGGGTCCAGTCACTGGAAGAAATAGTTAAGTTTCTACTTAGCTCTCTATATTGAACTTCCAAAATTTCAGAACTTGTATTAGCTGAAAGTATTTTAAGCTCTTGGGCTGTCCCTGGATTATCTCTTCCTTGATACTTAAACAGCTCACTTTTCTTTTGTGCTAGGTGGTTATTATCATTTTGAGCATAAATTTTTGGGTCATTTATCTTAGAAAAGATAGAACCAACATTTAACTCTAGCTTGAGCTCAATATCATTATCATCATTTTGGTCCCGAATCCATTCAATATGCTCTAATGCATTTTGAGTTAATTCAAAATGCAAATTCAAAACTATATTACTTCGATAATCAGAATTTGAAAGCCTAATGGATTTTTTTGTCCTATCACGAATTTCCCAATGAGATAATGTCGCTAACCTTTTCTCTTCCCTATCTAATAATGCTCCACTGTAGGAAACTGGGAGCTCGTTACTTTTGTCAATTTTTAAGCCTATCCGAAAATTTAAAGCAGGATTTACTGAATGTTCTGCAGGGGAGATTTTTAAATTTTCTATCCACGCCATCTAGTATGAATTTTTATTACTCATTTCTTTCAGGCTGAATATATAAAAATAGGAGCAGGAATATTTGCAATTACTTGCGGGAACTTTAGAATAACTTTAAGTAGAATTATCCACACATTTGCTTTTGGAGCATAGAAATCTCTTTTCTCCCTTCCCGATCAGCTCTATTCTTTATCCCACATATATATTAGCCATTGAGCTTAGTTTCAGCCCAAAAATAGGTAGGCCATCTGACAACATTATGTCATTAGCTATCAATTAATAATATATTTTCTGGATAATGCTCCACTATCACGGTTCAAATAATTTGTGATATCTAAGAAGGTTGTTTATTGATAAGCTCCGTTTGTAGATCCATTGAAGTCACCTCATGTACCTCTGTTTTAAGAGGTTCTAATTTCTCATCTTGAAAAATAGCTAAATTAATCCCTCCTTCTACCAATGAACTACCATATTCTATAGCATCATAACCCAGGGATTTGATATACTCACATATATACTGGGTCGGCAGATAATCTAGTTTTTGATCTTGCCTTTTTAAAGGTTTAGATAATTCAGACTCCAAGGTTTTTAAATACTTCTTATTTTTAAGATAATTATCTAATCCATCCCCAATAGCAAAAGGGCTAATGTTTTCAACTCGTCTCAAACTAACAACTTTCAAACGTTCCTTAAGTTTGAACTCTGCAATAGTTAAATAATCAAGAAAAGAAGCCCGGCATTCATGAATTACTGTTTCCCGATCAGTAGAAACATATAAATATGGTATTCCTACTGGATTTGCTCTGCCAGAAGAAGCTTGTTTTGAAGGAGGTTTACCCATTTTATCTATTTTATAACCCTCCTTTTCTTCAGAGACCCGAGCTCGATAAAACCTCTTTCCCTTACGATAATTTTTTGAATGGTGATTAAATAGATCCTCTAATAGCTCTAGATCAATTTCCTCACCCAAGAAATATCTATTGTTTCTTTTTATTTCCTCGGTAAAATCATCCCATTTTTTTAGCGTATGTGTATTTTCTAAATTTCGAGTAATCACTTTTTGCTCTACTTCGTCAGTAAATAATGCATCCTTCTCATCCAATAAGTCACCAAGAATATCTTGAACAAGTTTTTGGTGATTTTTTTTCCTTATTAGCTGCTCGGAAAACAAACCCCAATCTTTCTGAATCTTTTCATGAAACATGTGCGGATGACTTCCATCTATATTTTGATTCTCAACCGATTCATAACTCTGGCTGAGTTGCATAAACATATCATCAAAGCTATGTGGGTTTACTAACGGTACATCCTTACTTTTACAATAATCACACTTACCCAATTCAGTAGAGTTTGAACGGATTATTGCTTTCAACTCCTGATCTTTGAAACAGTCAATGCAGCACTTCATTCTGTCAGTATTGAATTGACTAGCTCAATGTGATGTTTTATCGAAAGCTTTTTTACACTTCCGAGCCCTGGATAATGACCTGTGTTAAGGTGTTCACGAAATTCATTACTTGCTACCGTTTCAATATTTTCCTCATTGATAAACGCAACTAATTTTCTCAAAGCCTCTCTATATTTTCCTGCGGGATCTGAAATATCCTCATTTGAGTCAGATACAAAATGTTTAATCCAAATCTGGTCATCCTCTCTCTTATATGTTAAATGTATGGCCACCGCATAAGGTGCAAATCCTGAGTCAGAATAATCATCCCCAATCGTAGTATAATCTGCAAAACCTACAAAGCCGTCCTCCTCATAAAAATTATGTTCATCAGTAAAAAACTCATCAGTTATCTCTGCATAATCAGCATTGACCCGTTGAGCGTTAAAAGGATCAGAAAGAATAACTTTGCTCTGATTATCAATAATTCTTCTATATCTTCTAATTGGAACAGATTCGCCAAATAGGTTATAAGCTATATCTAAGTCTTCAACGAAATCTTGGAAATCATCTAAATTACCAAATCGACTTTTATATATAAGAACAATGCTATGATCAGAATCCAACGTATCATATAAATCACTTAATGCATTAAAGTTTGTCTGACCGTTAAGTAGAAGACCTATATGACATGCATCACCATTGAAAGGTTGCTCATTAATAAAATCTGTAATTTCATCAAAACCATCTGTATAATCCCCATATTCAGGATTTACTATTAATGTGAAAGGCACTTCGTCTTCTACAAGCTGCTCAGTTGTTAGCCTTAATGTAGAAGTAGTGTCACGTACTGGTTCAATTACAGGGTGAACAAGTTGGGATTCACTAATTAGACTAGAAAGCTCACGTATTGCAATCAAATCAAACTGCTTACCCCTCAAGTATGGAAAGTACATCTACTAAATTTTTTTATTTAAATAGTTAAATAATTGCTGATACTGTTCTCTTGATGGATCAATAGATAAACAAATATTTGCTAAATAGTTAGGAACCTGGGAACTAAGAATTTCTTTTTCAGAAGGCTTTCTTTTTTTTAACTGTTCATTCATCAATTGATGAAATTCAACAGGATCTATCTGTTTTGCCAATTTCAGGCATTCTTTGAAATAAAACATATTAGGAACATCGGGCACCTCACCAAAGTATTTTGATATAATATTGGAATACTCTGGTTTCCTTAAACTTTTGAACATTGTTGTTATATCTAAAGAGCTAGTATTTTTTTGGGCCTCTTTCCGTTTAGATAAATGATTCCTTTTCGTAAGAACCATTAGCCCTACTGGGCTGTCATCAACTAGTTCAAGATATCTATCACTCTGAGTATAATGTGTGACTATATATACTCTTGTAAATGCTTTTTGATAGTCCTGAAGTTGGTCTGACAACCTATCAGGAGAATCTAACTCCGTTTTAATTTCAAAAACTGTAGAAGTACCATTAACTAGAACGACATCAGCTAATGAAGAACCAACACGAAACTCATTGATTAAATTTGTTGTATTAAGGTTATGGCGACCTAACAGTCTCGTTTTGGTTATGAAGTTTTTATATACATACTCACATCGATAATTTGTAAGCATATAATCATATAATGTATCAAGAGCATCCTTTCTTGATTTGAATCCATGTCCAAAAACGCTTTGATACTTTTCTAGTTTCTTCTCTAATAACTGATAGTCTGGATTAGCAATAGCCTTTTTGAAATGAGAATTACTAAAAATATTAGAAACAGAAATATTAATATCAGTGCTATTATTAATTTCTGTTTTCATCTTTAGCAATTTAGCTTTGTGTTAATATCCCAACAAAAATATACAAAATGGTTTTTATTTAGCCAGCTGTTAAATATAGCCCATTAACCTCTATAGTTTAAAGGATTTCAAATAATTTTAGCTATCACCTGCAAAATGGGTGGAACTTCGAACCCTTTTGCAGTTCAGAACTAAAAACTATTTAAAAACAAAGATATGATTGATTATCCTAAATCTAATTCACCAAATTTTCAATATACCCCTTTCATTTAAGTTCGTGTAATGACATTACCTATGTCATTATCAAAATGTTATGTCACTAGAATAACCATTCACATCTATATTTCGGCACTAATCTTTGTTTACTGCCAATAATTTGAAATATACTTGCCTGGAAAAGGTTCTTGTAACAATGCTCCCAGAATTTTATAAAAGGTTATGAGCTTGGCCCCCTAGCTTGTACCCCTGCTTGGCCCCACTTGTACCCATGTCATTTCTAACTGAACAAATTGAGTATTAAGAAATGAATAGATCTCTCCTATAAGCGTTGTAATAGCTTCACCTTAATTTTAAATAACTATCAAAGATTATCCCAAGAAGCTGGATATCCCTTCTCATTTAATACAACGCGTAACTTGGAAACAAGCTCTCCTCTTTTAAACTCGTCCAAATCATATTGAATGAGGTAATCTGCCAAGTCAAATCCCTCTTTTTTATCATTTCTATCCGAATATTCTTCAAGCAACTTCGATACCCTGATATCGCAAAAGTATGATAAACTTGCGGCTTTCTGTTGCCAATCCTGATAAGCGCCCAAGTCCGGAAATAGCGTAACACTCCGCCCCATTAAGCACTTACAACGCTCTGGTTTTAAGTTGGACTTGGAACCTGCAGCGAGCCAACTGAACTCTGGAAAATAAACACTGCTAATTATGGCCGTTTTCTCACTTTCAACAATAGCTACCGGGATCCTTTTGTCATCTGTTAGCAGGTGCTCTCCCAAAAAACACTGCTGAAGATTATAGCTTTCATACAATAAGCTATGCACCCAGTTTATATGTGGATAAGGGTCTTTAACTCTATGGCCATAGGTGTCATACAACATTACTTTACCAGTACGAATCCTACCCTGGATATCAATTTGCCAAAAGACTGTTGCTCCATCCCAATGTTTGGAAGTACCAATTTTGTAAGCATTGATTAAACTATTAACGGTATTGCTATCAAATAACGAGTGAAGATATTTTATAAAGGTATTCTGGCCGTGCTGTTTCAGACTTCCTAAATAATATTTTTCATCAATGTAGTCAGTTGGCTTAGAAATATTCTGTAAATTGCCCTCTACTTGCCAACATGGAATGTCGTTGGTTCCATACCTCTCTTTATATGGATTCAAGAAATAACCGCAACTACTCTCTCGATCACATCGTCCGTATTTAGCTGGCAAATACTCTTTAGTCTGCTGATCCACGAATCTTACAAATCGTCTTTTGTCACAGTGCGGACATTGAAATTTCTTGCTACTCTCATCCAGTAGGTATCGATAGTTTGGGTTAGATAGGTTCATAAAAGTTTTTTCAGAAACTACATTTACTACATTATCTACATGGGACTTTTCCTTAAAGCATTTAAACAGCTAAATGATGTAGTAGATGTAGATAGTGCAGGTTTAAAAGAAAAGTTTTTATTGTTGATCTTTCTTTAGATACACCACATTACCGGACGACTTTCGCGTTACATTTATCCCGGAGTTTTTAAGCCGCTTGCTAAATTTTCGTTTACTTACCGGATAATAGCCGTCATCTCCACAAAAACCCTTGTACTTGCTATATAGCTCAGACAACCCAATATATATTTCAACGGAAGTTTTATAATTGCTTTCATTCAAAAACATCTGCACTGAATCTGACTCAAGTCGATATTGCTTATTTTGGAATTCAACAGTATCGCTATAAGTAAATTCTCTCTGGCTCAAAAGTCGTTGCAGTCCTTCCAGTACCCAATTAAATACACCTGACAATTCTCTTTGAATAATCTTAATTGCTAACTCTTTATCCTGTTTCGATTCTGGGATTGTTTTATCAAAAGGAATGATCATGAAACGCCTAAAAAAGGCATTGGTATGCTCCACATCAGATGGCAACTCATTACAGTTGAAAATAAGTTTGGCATAATCAGTAAGAGTAAATGGCTCACCATATGGCAATCGGGCTTGAACGGGTTCTCCAGATACAAGCTGTTTAAAAAGGGCCGTCCCCATATTACCGTTAATCTCACTGGCATAATTAACCAGACGGTTAGCCAGTTTGGCCCTGTAGTAGCCCGATTCATTTGTTAAAGACTGCAGCGTATAGGTTGAAACATTCTCACTACCAAAAAGAGCATTTATTATCTCAAAGAATACACTCTTTCCATTTGCTCCAGTCCCATACAAGATCAGCGCTTTCTCTAGCTTTAACGTAGAGGATCTCACAAATACATATCCTATATACTCAGCGAGTAGTTGTTGCATAACCTGATCTGGTAAAACCTCATCCAAATACTGGGTAAATCTTGGCGCAGTTGCATCCTTATTGAACTCAAAGGGCAACTGGTAGGTTAAAAAGTCAGTCCGTTTTGGGTTGCGAATTTTTACTGGATTTCTTTTGCCAGGATTAATTTCTACAGTCCCATTTTTAAGGTTAACAAGTACCAAGCCTTCAGGTTGTTTGGGTGTAGGAAGGTGAGCTATACTCATGAATTGCTTAAGTAATTTCTCTCTAAACTGATAATAATGTGCATCAAATTTACTAACCCCCATTTTATTGGCAGCATGTCCTAAAAATCCTTCAAATTGGCCTTCTTCAAGCTGGCTCCAGTAGGCCCCGTTATATAAGTAGATGAAATCATGCTTTTTGCATAGTCCCCAATTGTTGTACTTGGCAAGTTCTAAAATCTTCTCAATGGAGATTACGATATAATGTTTCTTACTTAATTTGTCAGTCTCAGCCTCGCGATGAAAGTTTACTTTTTCCACCATTTCTAATAGTCGTTTCAGTATTTCTTTATGAGGGATAGGTGACGGGGGTTTGGCATGCTTGAGAACCCCATTTTTTAGTATTTCAGACGTTAAACGGGTCATATCTAACTGGTTAGTTATAGTTATATTTGACAATAAATGAGAAAGGATTAATCACAAAAAAATGGGCAGGCACGGCTTAAACTCTAAGCTATACCCGCCCAATACTGCAACATTAGTTGAGCACCTGCTGCTTTGGTTCTTCCGTACGCTCATCCATCCACTCTTCAATTTGTGAACGTCTCCAGCCAACAGCTCTTTTTCCTATCCGGACTTTCGGAGGTAGCTCCCCATTACTTATCATTCGATATAAGGTGGGAATAGATATGCTTAATAGGTCAGCTAATTGATTTGGTCGTATAAGAGATAAGTTTTTCATAGGTCTAAAACGTTTGATTAGTATTTAATACGCTTCAAACCTACTGTTAATACAAGCTGCAGGTAAGATGACAACGGTTACTTTCGTAGGGTGACAATTGTTACTTTACCCCTGAACTCCGTTTCTTGTCAAATCTACTCTTGGCCCTTTTGAAACTATTAAAAGAAGTGTACTTGGGTATTAACCCAAGCTCAGCTCTTAGTTGTTCAATTACCCCGTAAACCTCTTCCCAGGTACGATTATTACTATAAAGCTCATAAGCAGTTATCCAATAGTCATCTTTCTGTAAATCAAAACTCTTGAACACCTCTCCTTTTAAATCCTCCCTCTCTTGCTCACCCAGCTCTTCTGCTAGTTTAATCCTTTGCGGATAGGCCTCTTGATTTACTTTATGTATGACAAGTCCCAAAGATGTTAGATGTATCCTGTGGTCTATAAACCCATTGTAAAATTCATATAGGTCGAGAATCTCTTTTAGGATAGGCAGCTCGATATTTAAATTTTCTTCATCATAAATAATTTTGACAAACTTTTTGGTATCGGCCACTAAATCTTCCATGATTTCAAATATATCTGGATAACAAATCTCTTCAGGCATTGAAATCAAATCAAGCAGGGCAAAAATTCTAGCTTTAAAGAATTGAACCTCAGCAGTGTCTCTATTTTCCTTACTTAGTAGAAGTATCCCATTCTTCACCCTTTCTTTCCTCTTTTCCAAAGATCTATGTTTTGCATCAGACGTCTTACCAAGTAGATCCAGTATGTTAGCAAAATCAGCCTGCGCCGCAACTAGATGCTTATTGTAATGCTCTGCATAAACGCTAAAGAAATGAAATAGTACGTTCTCTCTGCGCTCCTGCTCTTTTCGAGAGCCACTTTCCCATTGTAAATCGTCTAAGGTTACCTTATTGGTCATTCTTACCTGCCAACGATTACTTTATTATTTTTCTCAGCCAGAATCTTTCGCAGGTTCTTGCTCCATAGCTCCAAGGCATCATATTTTTCATCCATATAACTATGCCGGTCATATATAGCCGTGACCTGCCCATCACCAGCCAAACCTTTATGATTTAATATTTTCCCAAGTACCGTACGCTCTATTCCTAATTTTGCCAAGTAGGTTGCAACTGTACGTCTCAGGTCATGAGGACGGAAATCAGAAACCTTCGTATTATTTTTAATTGCCTGGCGGACGCGACTTAGAGAATCAAGCGGTTTTTTAGGATTCTGCGGAGAGGCAAAGACATATTCACTCTTTCCATTTAACTTTTTCATACGGCCAATTATCTCTAAAGCCATTGAGGATAGTGGCACATCATGAGGTTGCTTATTCTTAGCTAACGAAGCTGGAATGGTCCATACTTTCCCTTGTATATCTATCCACCTCATCTGCATTGTTTCGGTCTTTCGCTGGCCACAGATCAAAAGCATTTGTAATACTGACTGTGTGGGTTCACCCCAGTCCTCAAAGAAGCCCCATAGCTTCCTGATCTCTTCTTCACTGTAGTAACGATGTCGTTTGGACTCCCCTTGCTTGTAGGTGGATATATTTTGTATAGGATTCATCTCTACATGTCCTCTTTCCATGCCAAAGGTAAAGATCCGGGATAACCGGGATCTTATCCGGTTGGCCATGGTAGGAGACTTATCCTTGTAGGCTTTATTATCTAAGATTTCTACGATCTCGTGTTTGGTAATTTTAACGACGGGGAATTTACCGAACACCGGTATTAATTCCTTGTCAATAATTCTAATATATTCTTTCTGGGTGTTCTCCCTTAACGTAGGCAAATACTTTTCTTTGAACTCGTCAACCAGTTCAGAAAAGGTTTTCAAACCATGAATATTCTTTTTCTTTTGTCGTTCAGCTTGTGGATCCAGCCCATCCAATACCATGACCCTCAGTCTTGACACCTCATCACGAGCTTCTTTTATGCCAACTGCATCAAACTGACCTATGGTATATCTACGAATCTTGTTATTAATTCTATATCGGTAGAAAAAGGTTTTTGTACCATTTTTGGTAACTCGCAGCCCTAACCCCTTTTCTCCCTCATCAAATATTTCTATTCTTTTGCCCTGAGGCTCTATTGCTTTTACAGCTTGGTGATTAAAACGTATTGATGCCATTTACTTTTTTAAAATTGTTTGCACCCCCAATCTCGGGGTAACAGCGGGGTAACACGATGGTGCGCATTTCCGAGAATTGTTGATAATTAAATATAGCTATAATTTATTGTGCCCCAACAACTTGCGTAAGTTTTGATAGGCCTTAATAACTTACGAAATTTACTTTTAAATTGCTGTCACGCAGGAGGTCGCGAGTTCGAGTCTCGTCCGGATCGCTCTATAAAGCCGCTAGCTCGCAAAGGGTTAGCGGCTTTTTTATTGTATTGGTACAGTAAGAGGTGCAATTTAATTCAAATATTGTACCTGTTTTCCCACCTATTATTTTTTATAAAATCGAATATATTGTGCAATTTTTCTTGAAAACTAAATCGCTACCATGAAAAAAAAGGTAAAAGTCGGGGAAAGTTCTAAGATATTGCCACTAGCTAAACAGATTGGAGTGAAAGCAAGCATTAAATCCTAGCTGATAATAATGGCTCTAGAAAACATAAAATGGCGATTTCATTTTCACTCGTAAGTCAATTAGCATTGATTTTGACCCAGACAGAAAAGTTATTTCAAAAAAATCTATCAAGATATATGAGGCTTGACAAAAGCTGTAAAACCTATACTAAAATTATTCAGCCTAACTAGTATTTATGTAGCGTTTGCACTTTCCTATGCTTCACTTGGGTAGAATTGAGCTCTTACTAGTTGTTACAGTCCTTGCTGCACTAGCTTTGATAAAATAGTCAGACACTCACAACTGATACTTGTGGAGGTTATTTGTATAAGATTTAAAAGAACCTAATGTAAACACCTGCTCTTAAAGGGGGGCTTACTTGTGAACTGTTCATTAAGGTAAACACCCAGAGAGGGCGCGTTTTAAACCCTATTTTTATTGGGGACTTCTCTTTTTTAAAACCTATTAAGGTATCGGGCTTTTCTATTTTAGGACCAATTCTTTTATAAACTACAAAAAGTTCTTGCATTTGCATTTATCTTCAATTACAATACATTATAAATTTTTAATGTTTGTAATGAAAAACACTTTGTCTGTCGGTATCTGTGAAATGAAGTCCAGATATCTTACGACGGTTAGTTTCGTAAAAAGATTTCAGGAACCGCTTAAAGAATAATTGGATCAGTATAGAAGGATGTTAATATGGTTGACCTACTCTTATCACCTACACTTATTTTCTTGGGTGCTATTGCCCTCGCTTTTTATCTAGGGTTCCATTTTGGTAAAAAAACGGCTTGGTGGGAAATAAATATTGCCACTCTGTCGGAGGGCGACTGGATTCAAACCAGTCAACCCATCAGTTGTTATGCCGGCGACGGGGTTGGCAGGGTAGAATTGCCTGAAGGGATGATCGGGCAAATATTTGGTATCAACGGCCGCCAGCGAATTGAGCTAGACCTGTGGCAACCGATCTCTCTAAAAGATCAGGTAATTGAAAAGGTTTGGGATATCAGCGACTATGATAAGTTCCTCATTATATCAGGTCCAGAACATACAGAGGAACAAGAAAACACGCGACAGCATACCAAGCTGACGCATGCAGCCGAAACTGTAGTCAACGCGTAAGGTTTCGAACCTAAAACTTCGCCCTTCAAATAGATAATCAGACTTCGTTACCACCAAGGTAGAGGCATAACTATTTACTTAATCACTTATGGCATCAAGTTAAGGTAGTTGTAGTGCCATAAAATGGGTTCGCAACTACTAAATTGATGGCAAGTTGTAGGGAGAAAGTTATCGCAGTGGAGACACAAACCCTGCAGGAAACTATAGCTATAATGGAGAAGAGTATAGACAATTCTAAGAATCCACGTGAGCAAATAGTGTTAAGAAACTTTGTAGTAACGGAGAAAACTGTTGTATCAAATTAATAACTGGCATTTGTAACTCTCCACTTGCAACCTAGAACTGTCACTAGTTGTATCCATTCTTATCCCTTCAATACAACCACCCAAAAATCTTCTATAAAAACTGATCCTACAGTTTTTACAGGTATGTAACAAAGAATAATAAGTTAGCTCCAAGAGAGGAACAAATTGAAAAGCTAACAAATGCACTTCCAATTTATGGCTGAACACAAGAACATGTTTCCCATAGTGAAGATAACCAAAGTATTCGGAGTAAGCAGAAGCGACTATTATAGCTGGATGAACCATAGCCCCTCTGATCGCACCAAAAAACCGGCGCATGAGATGCAAATTAAGCAGATTTTTCTGCATTCCGGTAGGAGATACGACAGTCCTCGTATTCGCCAGCAATTGCTCCGAGACGGAGAAACAGCCAGCCGACCCAAAGTAGCGCGACTGATGAAAAAGCGAGCTATCGCCCAGAAGTTAACCTTCCATTCTAACCGTGGTATCCAATATTAGTGCCAAGAGTTTAGGAAACGACTGGACGCCCGACCGCTGGTTCGCTAAAAGCATGAGCTGCAAAGACAACTGCTGGGATGACGCTGCGGCCGAGAACTTCTTTAAAACTTTAGTGCAGAACTACTTAACAGAAAATCAACAATTGGCTGCATGACCTGCCGTATCTTTCTATCCATTTTTTATCAATTCCACCGGCCACAAAACTTTTATCCTTCTGCGTTTATTCCTACATTCTGATTCAGCTACATATTGATGCATTATCTCAAGTTTACATATATCGGTCGCCCCCTGAACCAGACAATCTATGCCGTATGTTTGGGATTATTGCTATTGGGGGTATCTAGTTCAGCCGGCCTTTCTGCTGGGCATGTTCAAGCAGACACATCCTTTCATGTAGACTCACTGGAAGTTTCTGTCCATACATCTCAGTTGACAGAACAGTTCGTTGAATTCGATGCTAATTTCATAACTCCCAGCGAGCAAAAAACCGGTAATCCCCCTACACTTGCTTTTTGGGTTGGTTTTGAAGAAAAAAATATCAACGAGAAAGAGCGGAACCTACAGGATCTATACGGTTCAAGAATATTAACCAAAGCTCTTGTCAACTCACCCAATAATAGTCTTGGTGAATCTCTCCCAATCTTACCTACTACCAAAGATCTAGCTTTAATCCTTCTGTCAACGGTTGTCCTTCTACATTAACCTTTTCACTATTTTTGTAGCGTTAGTATGCAAAATATGAAGGAAAACAGGATGACCGATTGTGAAAAAAATTTATCAATATTTAAAAGAGCGGTGGAAACTGGAAAATCCCTGGCAAATAGCCTTGGCACTCCTCACTTTTTCCATTTCCGGAATGTCGGTACTATACGTACGTAAAATAGCATTTCAATTGTTGGGTTTTGATGCCCAAACTCCGCTGTGGGAGGAAGCGATTACCTGGATAATAGTCGTAGTGCCCTCGTATCAAGTATTATTTATTCTTTATGGCACTGTTCTAGGACAGTTTGATTTTGTTTGGCGTTTCCAGAAAAGAAATCTCCAACGCCTTAAAAAATTTTACAATCATCTGATTTCATTTTTTATGCTAGAGTCTAACTAATAAACCAAAACCATGCCCTCTAAAGATCAAAAGCTTTCGTTATTTGATGCTTGTGGAATGGCCATCGGTGGTATGGTGGGCGGTGGTATCTTTGCCGTGTTGGGCGAAGCAGTCATGGCCGCCGGTAATGCAGCTTTTTTAAGCTTAGGAATGGGGGGCGTGCTAGCCCTCATAACCGGTGTTGTTTACTCCAAATTAACCGTGCGGTTTGATGAATCCGGAGGAGAATTTGTCTTCATGGAACATATTGCCGGCACACGGTTTGCAGGCACTATCAGCTGGTTTTTGATCCTGGGCTATATATTTACCATCAGTCTGTATGCCTATACCTTTGGCGCCTATGCGGGACGATTATTCGGATTGAGTTCTGGCTCCAATTTTCTATTAGGCAGTGCCGTAGTAACGGTTATCACTGTACTCAACTTGTCAGGTGTCAGAGAATCGGGGATATCCGAGGATATTCTGGTGTACACCAAGATTACGATATTAACGGGACTGGTAGCTATTGGCTTTATTAACGTAAGCCCGGATAAAGCTTTTCCAATTGCCAGCATGGGAATCGGCAATACGATCAAAGCCGCTGCGCTGGTCTTTGTCGCTTACGAAGGATTCCAACTGCTTACCTATGACTATAACACGATTAAGGATCACAAACAGAATCTTCCCAAAGCAGTTGTGATTTCCATAACAGCCGTCTTGGCTATCTATATGCTTATTGCCTTCGTACTAACTGGCTCCCTGAGTCCGGAAATTATTGAACAACACAAAGAAACGGTGCTGGCAATGTTGGCCGAACCGGTGTTGGGGCAAGCGGGAATTGTCGTGGTATTAGTTGCAGCTGTTTTTTCCACGGCCTCTGCAATTCTAGCTACTATATTTGCGATATCACGGTTAGCAAAACGCATAGCTAATGATGGACAACTGCCTCAGCAATTGACCGATCAACAAAGCTCCGGTGTGCCGATCTATTTTTCCTTGCTCATTGCAGCCCTTGCTATTGCCGTGCAATCCTTTGGCAATCTGGAACAAATCACTACCTTCTCAAGCCTGGTGTTCCTCTTTGTATTTTCCATCGTTAACTTTATGGGATACAAGCATCAAATTTTTGAAAATTGGAAGAAAAGCCTCCCAATAATAGGCTCTCTGGGATGCGCCTCAGCTATGGTTATTCTGTTATACGAAACCTATCTGACAGATCCATCGACTGTTTACATTGTAATAGGCATTTCAGTTATTCTGCTTTTGTGCCGAGAAGCATATATCTGGTTGCACCCAAAGTATAAAGGCCAAACGAGTACTTAATTTGAACTATTAATATAACTGTAAGAACGTGAATGTATCGAACCTCAGCTCCTCAATAAAAAATTTCTTTAAAAAAGACTCCGCGGCCGGCATGATGTTACTATTTGCCACAGTTGCCGCGCTCATCGTTGCCAACAGTCCACTAAGCGAATTGTACCATCTCCTGATGGAACAAAAGATCACGCTGGGCGTATCGTCGCTGGTCATTGACCATTCTTTCCATGAATGGATAAATGACGGTTTGATGGCCGTATTTTTTCTACTTGTTGGATTGGAAATCAAGCGGGAATTAAAATACGGTGAGCTTTCATCGTTCCAGTCCGCCTTTCTGCCGGTCATTGCGGCATTCAGTGGCGCGACTTTTCCCGCCCTGATATTCTGGGGACTCAACGGTGGTTCGATTTTTATGGACGGCTGGGCAATCCCCATGGCCACCGATATCGCCTTCGTTATCGGCGTGATGGCGGTACTTGGATCACGCGCGCCGATCTGGGCCAAAGTTTTTGTAACGACCATTGCCGTTGTTGATGACCTTATTGCAGTTCTTGTGATTGCTATTTTTTATACTGAGCAGATTAGCATGGCCGCCCTGGGCATCGCGGCAATCTGTCTGGCTGTATTACTGGTGTTAAACTTTTCGAAAGTGCGTACGCTAATGCCATACCTAATGGTTGGCTTTATTATGTGGTGGGCGGTGCTTGAATCTGGAGTTCACTCGACAATTGCCGGCGTCATGCTGGGGTTCGCTATTCCTGCCAGCAGGGGCTGGAGCGTAGAGCGCCTAAAAGAGTATGCCCAAGAAGGTTTTGAATTGTTTAAACAGGCAGCGGATGAAAACTTGCCGGTTACGCGCGATCAAGCCCTCCATCATATGGATGCAACGTTACATCATGCCGAGTCGCCACTTCATCGGCTGGAACACAAACTGCACAACAGCGTTTATTTTGTGATTATGCCACTGTTTGCCTTTGCCAATGCCGGAATAGTGTTTAATCCCTCGGTGATTGGAGAGGCCTTTGCCTCAACTCTTACCTGGGGTATCACCCTGGGGCTGTTCTTTGGGAAACAAATAGGCATTTTTGGAGCAACATGGCTCATGACCAAACTTGGATTTTCAGACCTGGCCGACAACAAAGAAACCTGGAAGGTGGTCTATGGGTTAGCTCTGCTAGGGGGAATAGGCTTTACCATGTCGCTATTTATTGCCAACCTCTCATTTAACAGTGCAGAACTGCTGGACTTTTCAAAAGTAGGCATTTTGATTGGCTCTATCATCAGCGGTATTGTAGGCTACTATGTGTTAAGCAGACGTCCAGAATATGGCGGCGAAAGCCAACAAGCATTCGATGTACCGGAACAAGAGGTAGATCATTCAACGTAGTTTTATCATTTACGAGTTAATTTTGGGTTGACCTGATATGGCACGCTCATAGGCTAGCAGAAAGTCCCGTTCACTAAGCACTCCCACAAACTTATTCTGGGTGCCATGTTGAATAACCAACAACTCCGGTTCTCCGGTTTTTGTGAAGTAGTGAAAGGCTTTTTCAAGGGGATCATTCATCGTTAAAAATTTGGGGGGCACCATTAGGTCAGCAGCAATAATAAAGTTGTTTTTTTCCTGGGCTAGTAGGCTCCTTACATCATAAAGCGATACCATACCTACAATGTCATGATTGTCATTCTCAACCGGTAAGACGAGCGTGCCCGATCTACCAAAGGTTTCCAGAACCTGATGAACGTTCGAACTCTGTGAAACCGTTGGTAAATTTTCAACTCGTTGAAAGGCTTCACGGACTTTGATGGATTGCAGTATATTATTCAAAAAAGCCCCACGATAGTCGGATGAGGAATAGCGATCCTCAATTTGTTCCTTGTATATGCTCCAGTTTTGTGAACCCAGGTAAGCAATGGCACTGGCAAAAATGAGGGGTACAATCAACCCATAACTTTTACTCATCTCCGTGATAAGTATAGTCCCTGATATTGGTACATTGGCAGCGGCAGCAAAGAACGCTCCCATTCCCACCAACACAAAAGCGGTGGGATTTCCGACCATACCCGGTAGCAAGGCATTGAACCCCATGCCAACAGCTCCCCCCAGCAGCCCACCAATAACCAGAGAGGGGGCAAAAACTCCGCCCGATCCGCCTGAATTTATGGTAAATACAGTAGCAACCATTTTAATCAGGGCAAGCAACAGCATAAAGCTGATCGTCAAGTTGCCGTTTAACGCTGCCTGCAACGATCCGTAACTAGATCCCAACACAGAGGGATAGAAAAATGCGATAAGACCAACTGCCAATCCGCCCAGGGCTGGTTTGATATACACCGGCAAATCAATATTGGCAAAAAGACGTTTTGTTTTATCAAACACTTTGGCATAAATGATACCAGCGACAACCAAAATCAGAGCCAGCAAAATGTAGAATGGGAGTTCATATGGATTGGTAAAGGCCAAGCTCTGAAAGTTGAAAATAGAATCCCATCCATCAAACGAAGCGTACACTGAATAGCCAATAATGGATGATATAATGGTAGCCACGAGACCTTCGCTCTCCATATCCTTGCGGTACATCACTTCGATGGAAAACAGTGCTCCCCCTATAGGAGCCTTAAAAATAGCTCCTATGCCCGCTCCCATTCCCGCCATCAGCAGAGTCTTCCGTTCCTGTTCGCTCATCCCAAACTTATCAGCAAGATATGACCCAATACCTGCACCAACCTGGGCAATGGGGCCCTCTTTACCGGCACTTCCCCCTGTTCCGATTGTAAAGATCGACGCAAAAAACTTTGTGATAGAAACAACAGGTTTAATTTTCCCTTTTTGCTTATGATATGCTCGAATAACCGAGTCCGTACCAGAACCCTCTGCATCCGGCGCAAACTTGTAGACCAATAGGCCTGATATGAGTGCTCCCAAAGCAGGAAGCAGGATAATGAGCCACGAACTGCGAATACGGATTGTACTATCCAGTGAGGCGGGAAGTAGTATATGCATGAAATTGTGTTGACCGCCCGGTTCCAACAGATCAAGACCGGCCAAGTGTGAGAACGAGATCTGCTGTATGGCGTTAAGCCCAATATTGAATAGCAGAGCGGCAACACCTGCAAACACTCCTACTACCACACAGTAGAACATCCAACGGCCGGTGGAGACGACATTCACGGCCTTTCCCAGATCATGAAGGTTCGTTTTGAATTTTCGTTTGTTAAAGTTGAGCATGAACGATTAAGGAAAATTTAAAACCTCAGATATGGTGCAAGTTAGTCTTCCTTTTTTTGATTAGAGATACGCTGCTGCGATAGATCTTGGGAGCGCCTCTAATTCAACATTACAATTGTTTCGAGATGGGCAAGTATCTTTGAAGTTGTAGCAGAGAAAGAAAAGGATGTCAATATCCGGCAACCCGTGAGAGGTCGTTGAATAAAATGTGCTCCCCTATTAACTGCAGAGGATGTGTAAAAAAGTAATTTGTCGAACCCGTCAGCTTGCGGAGTAAAAAAGTGAAAAGAAGTAGAAGAAAACGGCTCTGAATCCGGGGATGAATGATGGACCCCCGCTCTCTTCTGCGATTCCCCAGTGAAATCGATTGCTTCGCTTTTGGACTGCGTAATTGTTTTCGGTCCCTGATTTACTTCTGCTCCATGACCGGTGTAAAAAGCAAAAGCAGCGTTCGGGCAGATAAGACTAACCCATAACCACAGTATTGCCACAACGGCAATATCGTTTATGGGATATGTTATGTCATCCTGTTGCATACATAACGATCATTTACGAAAGCAAATTAAAGTAGGGATTAATCGCAGAAATAAAAACAGGTACTGATTATTACTAATAACAAATTCGGAATAATTAGAAACAAAGAAGTCAAGTTACTATATTTAGATTCGTTCTAAATAAATTATTTATCTATGCACAAAAGACTTCTCATCTCAACTATTGCCACCCTACTTATAGCTTTTGCTAATGTTCAGGCCAGACGTCCTGTACGCCGTCCTACTCAATCTCAAAGGAATAAGGATCTACGCACGCTGGTAAATTTGCTGGACTATATCGGCAAGGATTATGCAAATGCTGTTAGCAACGGGCAGGTTATAAGTGATAATGAATATGCCGAGATGTCGGAGTTTGCCCATCAGGTTTCCGGGTTGATTTCCAAGTTAGACAAACAAATTGACAAGCCTACATTCACGAACCTAAAGACAACCATAAAAGAACTACGGCGCGCCATCAATCAAAAAGAAAGTCCACAGAAGGTGTCGGGGCTGGCCGATAGTATGCGCCAAAAGCTTTTAGCGATGAACTTAATAACAGTAGCGCCGCAGCACTGGCCCGACTTGGATAACGGTAAAGAAATTTTCGCCAATAAATGCCAAAGCTGCCACGGCAAAAAGGGGTTTGGTAATGGACCACTGGCCCAAAATCTTACACCTTCGCCGTCGAATTTTCACGACTCTACGCTGGCAGCCCAACTTTCGCCGCTTCAGGCCTACAATACGGTTCGGCTGGGAATTAAAGGCACGGCTATGCGATCATTCCCGGAATTATCAGATCAGGATGTGTGGGATATCGCATTTTATGTGAACGCGCTGCGGTACACCCATCACGTTTCCGATCCCCAAAAACAACAAATCATCAATGCGCTAAAAGATACTGTTGATCTCAAACATCTGGCTACCATTCCCAATAAGAAATGGATCTCATTCCTAAATCAACAGAGCATTGACATTTCCGACGGTATGAGTGTGCTTCGCTCATTGGATTCAGCCACAGTGGTAAATAACACGCATTATCTTCATCAGGCTATCAGCTTATTGCATCAGGCATTCAAATCGTATCAGGATGGAGCATTGGATCAGGCCAACGGCTTGGCGTTGGATGCCTACCTAAATGGGGTAGAGCCTGTGGAATCACAGATCAAGGCCAGTAATCCATCCTTGGTATATCAGATTGAAGACCAGATGATCGAAGTGCGATCTCTAATTAACAATGAAGCTCCGGCTCAACAACTACAGGGGCAAATCGAAGCCACAATATCCACAATTCAGAAGGCGCAGAGTATATTGCAGAAAAAGCAAAACACCTTCCTGTTCACCTATTTGATGTCCGCTTCTATCCTGCTCCGGGAAGGACTCGAAGCATTTTTGATTATATTGGTTATTCTGGGCGTGCTTAAGTCTGTTAGTGCCACGGAATCTGTCAAATATGTACACGGGGGATGGGTCTCTGCTCTTTTAGTCGGAATCATCAGCTGGTTCTTTGCTGAAAGTCTGCTGTCGATGAGTTCGATACAACGAGAACTGATGGAGGGAATGGGCTCACTGATTGCCGTTGGACTGCTCCTGTACATCGGCTTTTGGCTACACGACAAGACCCATGTATCGCATTGGAAAGAATTTGTGGAGGGCCGGATACACCGGCTGCTGAATCAAAATAACCAGTGGGGATTGGCACTACTGGCGTTCATCGTGGTATTTCGAGAGGCATTCGAATCGGTGATATTCCTTTCATCCATAAGCATAAAATCGGGTACTGCCAGTAATTCGGGCATCCTGCTTGGCTCCGGATCTGCCCTTCTGGCTGTTATTATACTTGGAGCGTTGCTTGTGAAATTTTCTACTAAGGTGCCCATACGGTCGCTCTTCAAATACTCTTCTGTCGCAATGGGATTCCTAGCGGTTGTCCTGGCAGGTAAAGGAATTCATGAATTCCAAGAGGCCGGATATCTCAGCGTAAACTCCTTTCCGCTGAATCTTCGCTTACCTACTGCCGGAATCTATCCAACGCTGCAGACGGTACTGGCACAAGTTGCAATTGCTGTTATTATTATTGGTCTGTGGAAGTACAGCAATCATCTCGCATCGTCGCAAAAAGTTCACTAGCCTGAATAAAATGAGCGGCCTTACCTGTCATTCTGCTTTGCACAAAAGGTATTATATCAACTGTAGGTAAAGCCGCTCCTAATCGCTATTCTTTGTTGCTCTTATTTCTAAACTGATCGTACAAAATTGGGATCAGGAAAAATGAGAACGCTACAATACTGATAATAACAGAAGTTAAATCGACATCCATCTTGGTATAAACTTGATTAAGGTAGAGTCCACCTTTTAAGGCAGAGTGTAATATCCAGTTGTATTAGCCAGATGGATTACAAAAAGAAGTGAAATGGGAAGATGAGAATTCGGATGGTTAAAATAATTTCGATAGCATTGAAAATGGCCAACCGAACTGCATCCCTTTGCTCAGTCACCTTCTCAACTAATGGATCCTCAAACGTATCTTCCCTGGAGTCATAAACTATGCTAACAACCGAAATCGAGTTTAGCGTAGATAGCTCGGCCGCTGCATTATGTTGTGTTGCTGGCGATCTTAGCTTATCAAAGGGTTGGGTCGATGTAACATTACCGAAAATCGCAGCCTTAATTACTGTTGTCTTGTTGCTGTCGGCTGCCAGAACAAGATCGCCTGTTGCAGTACAGGGACCTAAAACCGCCAAGAGTATTAAGAAAAGGCTTACTTTCTTCATGGACGTTAAGATACAAAGTTAGAACGACAATCTATATGATGGATGAATGAATCAGCCTGTTTTTATCATAGCTTGTCCTATACCTCTCAAGGCAAAGATTCTCGTTTGTTTATATGTGATTTCCAGAACAAATAGGGCTTTTAATTCTCCGTCTTGCTAAAGCCTTCTTCCCTATAAGCAATTAAGCTTCAATCAGCAACCATGATGAGCTAATCCCCTACACAGCTATTCGCATTTCCCTTAGCTATTGCCCGTTTCACATTAATTATACTTTCATGTATCAACTTATATCATCGGGCACACTAACCAGTAAAACTATGAACCAATATCGTGCGCGTTGGAGGGAATACGAGTCAACTTCCCGACCAAAATCATATAAAGGCTTTTGGAAAGTAAACGAAGTCACCTATAAACTGATGGGAAAAACCCATTTGACCTTTAGTAATGGCAAAAAGTTGTTTTTCACTTCTGGTGATTTCCGAGAAGAAGCCTTTGAAAAGATGTTTGATCGCATAGATCAAGTTAATAATGGCAACCCAAAAGTTTTCTAACCCACCAAAAGGGATTATCCATTTATTAATTTTGTAGGGTATACGCCTACAAGGGCAGCAACTTTTCCCCCATAGCTACTTGCCGATTCCCATTATAGATTATAGGAAATCCTCTCAAGACAAATAAAATGTATCATTTAATTATGGATGAATCGAATAACAAACTGCAAAAATTCTATGCAACTGGCGAATATAAGGGGTTCCGAAAATTAAGTGAAACCAATTTCAAACTCTTGGGTAAAACACATCTGACTTTCACAAATGGGAAAAAAGAATTCTTTGCCTCGGGTTTATTTAAAGAACAAGCGCTGGCAAAAATTATCAATCGTATTGATAAGCATTGTGCCAATTAATTCATAGTATTTGAGGATAGTTTATTTTCCAAAATAGATAAGGCACCGACTCGGCGTTTTTAAACACTCACCTCTCCATTTATCTATTAAAAGTCGAGAAACCTCAGCACCTTTACTCGTGATGTGGTAAAATCCTTAGGGAATGCATCTTCCATCCTCTTTGGATTGAGTTCATTGAATACTCCAGGAACATAGCCTTCCAGCACTACCTTTTAATAGCTTCCTTCTCGAGAAATCAAAGGGATAGGCAATAGTTAACTCAGGCACAGGCAATATGAAAATATATATCATAATAGCCTATTTTGAGGATTGTTGTACCTATTGTGTAAACTTCCAATAATAGGGATCGGTAACCAAAAGTTCGGTAAATAAATAAGAATTGCTTTTTTACTTTTAAAAAAGCTGGAATTATCCCATTTTTGCGATGCTTTATGATGACTTTTCCCGCAGAATAATATCATTAATGAACACCCTTGAATTATGACACAAGAAGAAGCAAACAACGGCAACCGGCTTATCGAAAATCTGATGGGCAGCACCATTAAAATTGACCAGGAAGATGTGAAAGACATTCCGCTGGCCTTTCTTGCTGTTGAGGATATGAAGTTTCACGAATCCTGGAAGTGGCTGATGCCAGTCGTAATCAAAATTGAGGAAGACCGTGGCCACAGCGTGTTGATTGAGAAAAACCTGTGCCGCATTACAATAGATGAGGATACCAGCTATGAACACGAAGGCGAAGACAAGCTGGATGCCGTATGGCGGGCAGTGACCAAATACCTCGATGCAGAATAATAGTGTTTGTACATGCAACTTTATAGAGCCTCAATCCTACTGGGTTGGGGTTTTTTTATTTCCTGGTAGTTGATAAGTTTATTAATTATATCGATCGGCAAGGGGTTATTTTCAAACTAAAGTTGACAACTTTAAAATTTATTTCCCATGGAAAATACTAAACGAAGGCAGTCAGCAAGTAGTATTTTTTTGACCAATGATTTTATAATACCGGCCATTACTACTGCTATACTGTTGGCCTTATCGTTCTTACCTATATTTCAGATTATTTTACTAGAGGTTTTCAAGGTTTATAAACCAATCAGTTCTACACTCGGAATTGGATTATCGCAATTTGTATTTCCGGTGTATGCTTTCATATCTATTACTGCACTTTATCAATTTTACAACGCCGAAAATTACTGGGCTAAAATTGTATCCAATATTATAGCAATTTTATTTTTGTATCCCTTGCTAATGATCACGATTCGACTGTTTGGATATGATTCTACGTGGATATTTTTTGCTGCTGCTCTGGCATATGGGATTATCCTCATCGGGTTGGCAATAGTTAAGCTTAATAATAGAAAAGAAATACCAAGTTAACTCACAAAATCCCCAAAGGCTTCAAAGTATCCTTCAAAATTGCCGGTGTCGTAGCGCTGCAGTTGATTCGGCAGCGGCAGACCGACCACTGTTTCACCGGTAGCTATTAGATCTCGGATGGCCGGGGTAAGCTGCAGCTCTCCTTTCTGATCAGATGTAATACTTTTTAGTGTTTCAAATATATCCCCATCCAACACATAGCGACAGGCTGAGGCCCATCGACTGATCTCTTCATCTGACGGTTTCTCAATAATATCGGTCAATCCTACTGGGGCCTCCTTTGAAAATTCTTGCTCTTCAAAACTAACCACACCGCGAGAAGATATCTCTGATTTCGGAATCTGATAGATCGACAACACAGCCCCGACTTTCCGATTTTGTTTCAGTGTCATCAGTCTCTGAAGATACTCCGAACGATTGGAACCACGCATCGGGGCATCAGAAAAGATGACCACAAAATCATCGCCGCCGATAAACTCCTCTGCTTTTAGTATTGCCCCGCCGGGTCCCGAAGCGGTATTATCCTCGATCAAAGATATGGCAGAATGATTCCCGAAATATTCACAAATAGCTTGATGATCGGATCTGATCACTAAGCCAATTTCTTGGATTCCCGCTTGCTGCAACTCATCTACAATATGCTGTAATACCGGCTTTCGTCCAAGTGGTAACATTGGTTTCGGCAAATAGCTGCTAATAGGCTCCATCCTAGTACCAAGACCCGCAGCAGGAACAACAGCTTTTGAAATTTGGCTCATTATTATTGTATTTAAGCGCTCTAAAACACAGTTTTAGGAATGATAACAGATATTTATGTGCTAATTAAACGCAAAAGGAATATAATGATAAGGCTACTTTATTCTTGCAATGCGTAATGGTAATAAATCGCTGTTGTATCGGTACATCCCCATTACCGATTGGCTCCGCGACTACAATTCATCACACTTTAAAAAGGATCTGAGAGCAGGACTTACCGTTGGTATTCTGCTCATTCCCCAAAGTATGGCCTATGCCATGCTTGCCGGCCTGCCTCCCGTATATGGATTGTATGCCTCAATAATCCCTTTGGCCATCTACGCTGTCTTTGGTACCTCTCGTCAACTTGGGATCGGACCAGTTGCCATCGTCTCCATTCTTGTGGCTACCGGGGTCGGAAATTTAGCCACACCTGGCAGCAGCCGGTTTATCGAACTCGTGCTGGCAACGGCTTTCTTCGTGGGCGTTACCCAATTTCTGATGGGTGCTACCCGGTTGGGGTTTTTCATGAACTTTATTTCAAAACCCGTGCTCAGTGGGTTTACCTCGGCTGCTGCATTCATCATTGGGATCAGCCAGCTTGGGAACCTGATGGGTACCGAACTGCAACGCAGTAAATATATCTACCAGGTTATTTCGGATCTGTTTACCAGCCTGGGCACCATCCATATACCCACGGTCATCATTGGTGCCAGCTGCATTATTTTAATTCTTTTTTTTAAATCTTGGAAACCCAAAGTGCCAATCGAGCTTATCTCCGTCATTTTAACCATCTTCGCTGTTTGGTTTTTTCGGCTTGATCAGGTGGGCATACAGATTGTTGGTAAAGTACAACAGGGATTGCCTGCACCCGCCTTTCCGGCACTTCAGAATTTCCCCTTTTGGAAACTGTTGCCCACCGTGTTAGCTATTGCCTTCCTAAGTTTTACCCAATCCATTGCGTTGGCCAAAGCCATGGTACGCCGTAATCCTGATTATAAAGTGGACTCCAACCAAGAATTGTTCAGTATCGGGCTGGCTAACATGGTTGGATCTATCTTCCATGCGTACCCCGTTGCTGGAAGCTTTTCGCGTACAGCGGTTAATGATGAGAACAAAGCTAAAACAAGTATTTCACTTCTGGTCAGCGCATCAATGGTTGGCCTTACTGTACTTTTCTTAACCCCGTTAATTTACTACCTGCCCCAAACCGTACTAGCTGCTATTATCATCACTGCCGTTCCTGGACTCATCGAAATTGGTGAAGCAAAATTTCTGTGGAAGGTCAGAGTTCGTGAATTCTCTTTAATGATGATCACCTTCATAGCTACCCTGGCACTGGGAATTCTCGAAGGCATTGGCATTGGGGTTCTTATTTCACTCGGTATTGTCATCCATCGAAGCAGTTATCCCAACATTGTGATGCTGGGGCGCCTGCCTGATACTGACCACTATCGGGATCTCGAACGTCATCCCGAAGGACTTACACAAACCAACACGATTATCGTTCGGATTGATGCCTCTCTTTATTTTGCCAATATTCCTTACATGAAAGAAAAGCTAGAGGAGCTGGAAATCGAGAGTGGCAAAAATCTTGATCAGGTTATTATTGATGCCATCGGCATTAACGAAGTGGATGCCAGCGCGCTCCATGCCCTCAAGGAACTTGTGGATGAATACCAGGATCGAGGCATCGATGTTATTTTTACCGGTGTCAAGGGACCGGTACGCGATATTTTCAAACGCTCTGGATTGGCTGATGTCATAGGCGATGATCAGTTTTATCTCAATATCAATCAGGCGGTAGAGAACCTGGAAGACGAAAAGGAAGAATCTTCTCATTTGGTCTGACTAGCTAACAAGAATAACTTTTCTTAGTTGCTAAACATTTTCTTACAAAACCCTTATTTTCCAAGACTTATCTGGATTGGTTTAGGGATAGACTACGTAAGACTTTTGTCCGTTAGAAAACTCAATTCCAAGCCAATTAAACCTTTTAAGTGTAATAAAAACATACACTTACCCCTATTATGAATTCTCTTTATCCTGACTATGATGTCATTGTCGTAGGCGCTGGTCACGCTGGCAGTGAAGCTGCTGGTGCCGCTTCTGAACTGGGCGCTAAGACGCTGTTAATCACAATGGACCTCGATTCCATCGCTAAAATGTCATGTAATCCCGCCATTGGTGGTGTGGCCAAAGGCCAACTGGTTCGAGAAATTGATGCGCTGGGTGGCCTGATGGGCATCGTTGCTGACAAATCCGGCGTACAGTATCGCGTTTTGAATACCAGCAAAGGACCAGCGATGTGGAGTCCGCGCTGCCAAAGCGACCGAGCTCTTTACAGCAAGACAATGCGTCAAGAACTAGAGAAAAAAGAAAACCTCTATTTTCGCCAAGACAATGTAGTTGACGTTCTTACCACAGAGGACGGCAAACGAGCCACGGGGGTCCGCACAAAAACGGGACAAGAGTTTAAAGCTGATTCGGTGATTCTTACCACCGGCACCTTTGGCAATGGGCTTATCCATATTGGCGATACCAATTTCGGAGGTGGACGCTCGGGTGAACGTGCCTCCATCGGAATTTCCGCAGCACTTGAAGATCTTGGATTCGAAGTCGGGCGACTTAAAACTGGAACTCCGCCCCGCATTGACGGTCGATCTATTAACTACGAGAAACTCGATGTGCAATACGGGGATCAAGAGCCCCACGCTTTTTCTTTTATGACGGAGTTTTTGCCTACCCGGGAAGAACAATTGACTTGCTGGATTGGTCAAACGAACGAAGAAGTCCACGATATGCTACGTTCCGGATTTGATCGCAGCCCTATGTTTAATGGCACGATTGAATCTACCGGTCCACGGTATTGCCCGAGCATCGAGGATAAAATCAATCGCTTTTCTGATAAAGACAGCCATCAACTTTTCCTTGAACCCGAGGGATGGGACACCTACGAAATGTATCTTAATGGTTTTTCTACCTCACTTCCCGAGGATGTTCAGTATAAAGCACTACGTACTATTCCGGGTTTTGAGGATGCCGTGATGCTACGTCCCGGTTACGCTATTGAATACGACTATTTTCCACCGTATCAAATCCGGCGAAGCATGGAGACAAAGATTACTGATGGACTCTTTTTTGCCGGGCAAATTAACGGTACTACCGGCTACGAAGAGGCGGCGTGCCAAGGACTTATGGCCGGTATTAACGCAGCGCGAAAATCCCAGGGCGATGACGAATTTATACTCAAACGATCCGAAGCATACATCGGCGTACTCATTGATGATCTGATTACTAAAGGTACTGAAGAACCGTATCGTATGTTCACCTCACGGGCCGAACACCGTATCTTATTGCGACAAGATAATGCGGACCTTCGCCTTACTGAACTCGGACATAAAATCGGTCTCGCTTCGGATGAACGTTTTGAGAAGTTTAAAATCAAAAAAGAAGCTATTGATGAAATCCATGATCTCGTAGCTGACTATACGGTCTATCCAGAGAAAATGGATCCGATGCTCAAAGAGCGCGGAACTTCTAAGCTAAATCAGCCAGTAAAAGCAAAGAGCCTGATCCCGCGTCCCGAGCTTTCAATCTTCAATATTTTGGAAGCAGATCCCGAGCTCAAAGAAAAAGCACTGGAGATCACGACAGATGAGCTTGTCTACGAACAAGTTGAAATCCAGATCAAATACTCCGGCTATATTGAGAAGGAATTTGAGATGGTTGAGGAAATGAAAAAACAAGAAGATACTCTTATACCTGACGAACTTAACTACGATAAAATCAATAGTCTTTCCTCTGAAGGGAGAGAAAAAATGGAAAAAGTTCGTCCCGAAACACTGGGCCAAGCAAGTAGAATAAGTGGCGTAACGCCCAGCGATATCTCGGTATTAATGGTCTATCTAAATAACTAGTTACTTCCCAAACAGGTAAAAACAACCTTCAAGAAATACGTTTCACGTGGAACACCAACGCATCTCTACTCATAACGTTTCACGTGAAACCTTTACTCAGGTAGATGAGCTTACTGAAAATTATCGCGATGAGTTAGAAGCCTATTTGGAGCAGCTTCTTTGGTGGAATCAACGCGTGAACCTCGTCAGCCGAGACGTTTCACGTGAAACAGTATGGGAACATATTCGCCATTCACTTCTTTTATCACAGTTTAAGCTTTTCAAATCATCCAAAATTATAGTAGATGCTGGTACCGGTGGCGGCTTGCCGGGACTTCCACTTGCAATAACGCATCCCGAAAAACACTTTGTATTAAATGATTTGGTGACTAAAAAATGCCTGGCAATGAAGCAGATGGGCAAAAAAATAGGCTTGCAAAATCTTGGTATTTTTGATGAATCGATCGAACAGTTCACTCATGATGAAAACTTTTTATTGATCTCAAAACACGCTTTTAAAATTAATGAGCTCTACCAGATGACCTCCTCCCTCCCATGGTCAACTATGGTCTTTTATAAAGGATCTCATTTTGCGGATGAACTCCAAGAATTACCAAATTCATTTCAAATAGAAAGTTACGACCTTTCGGAAGAATCATCATTTTACCAGGGCAAAGCCTTGGTATTTGTTACCAGAGATTAAATTTTTAAAAGGAGATAATGCTACTAATTGGTAGCCCAGCCTGTAGATAATAGCACCTATTTGAGACTAAGAATTAGCGATAAAAATAATTCCTCGAAGATCACAAAGCTGCAAGACGCTACTTAGAACAGTTGGGAATTTCACTTATCTTTGTGTCTCGTATTTCTTAATAACAAAAAATTATCGCTACTTCATGAACAGTTCTGAGCGCAGAATGAAGCTTATCCTGATGCTGCAACAGGCTAACCAGCGGATCACTGTGGATAAGATTGCCGATAAATTTGACGTTAGTCGTCGTACTGTTTTTCGGGATTTTAATGCCCTGTCGGAAATGAATGTACCTGTCACCCACGACCGGTACAATGGCTATGGCATCATGCGCGGGTATAAAATTCCTCCACTGATGTTTACCTCAAAAGAACTGGCTACCGTAATGGTGGGACTTAATTTTGTTAAATCACAAGTGGACCAAAAACTCATTGAAGACGCCAAAGGCGTGGAGCTAAAAATCAAAGAGGTGGTCCCAGATGAGTTGCGCGAATTTATGGAATCGCTCGAAGAGCGAACGGTCGTGGACCCGTATCTAAATTTTGGAGCCGAAAAAATGGAGGGTGGTGACTGGTATGTAATTAGTAATGCCATCTCTGAAAACAAATCCATCAAATTTGATTACCGAGCTAAAACGGATGAAAAAATTACCAGTCGTAAAATCGATCCCTATATTATCGTTTTTTACCGCGACCACTGGAATGTAATCGGGCACTCCCACAAAAGAGATGATGTCCGTAATTTTCTGCTTGATCGCATGTCAGACATCATAATATTGGACGAAGATTTCGTGCCATATGGCAAAATCGACGTAGAAGAGCTTATTTTCCGTTCTGACAAGAGTTCGGAGAAAGTAATGGTAGATGTATCCGCTTCAGCTTTGAAACGATTTCAGGCCAATATTCCGGCTAAAATAATTAAGAAAAATGAAATAAAACCTAATTTATTTCGGATAGTGTTTTTCTTCGACAACCTGGACTTTATCAATGAATGGCTACTGCAATTCCCAAAAGATGTTAAAATTATTTCTCCAGATATATTACTAGAAAAAAGAAATAATTTACTAGAAGAAATGATAGAAAAAACAAATAAATAAAATATTATGATACAAAGAAGATCGGTTGCTATAATTGGAACAGGAAACGTTGGCGTAGCTGCTGCTTATGCCCTGTTCAATCAGCGTATTGCCAGTGAAATAATTTTGGTGGATCTCAATCAAGAGAAGGCCGAAGGGGAAGCCATGGACTTGATGCATGGCCAGCTTTTGGTTGGAAATGTGAAAGTACGCGCCGGTACCTACGAAGATCTCAAAGATACACAAGTCGTCGTAGTCACAGCCGGAGTGGGACAAAAGTCCCCCGATGAGTCCCGATTAGAGTTACTCAACAGAAATGCAGCAGTTTTTAAGGATATCATTTCTGAGCTAGACAAGCACGCCCCCAACGCCATTCTAATTATTGCAACTAATCCAGTTGATATCCTTACCTATGTTTCTCAAAAACTTAGCAGCCGTGAACCGCAGCGCGTAATCGGTACCGGCACCCTTCTTGATACTGCACGGTTCCGCGCTTTACTTGGGCGATATTACGATGTGGATCCCCGATCGGTCCATGCCTATATCCTAGGAGAACATGGCGATTCGGAAGTGCCAATCTGGAGCCAGGCTAATATTGGTGGCAAACCTATTGAGCATAATACGCTGATGGACAAACCATATAACCAGCAGGCATTGGATGAACTTTTCCAGCAAGCCAAAAATGCCGCATACAAAATTATCGAAAAAAAGGGATTCACAAACTCGGCAATTGGAGTTGTAATCGCTCGAATTGTCGAGGGTATTCTGGAAGATGAGAAAAGTGTTATCCCGGTTAGTATTTACTGGGATGGCGATTACGGAATCAGTGATGTCTGCATGAGTCTCCAGTCAGTAATTGGAATAGAAGGGGTCAAAAATAGCGTTACCCCTGACCTAAATGATGAAGAAATCGAAGGGCTGGAAGAGTCAGCAGATATTCTAAAGAAGAGCCTTGTCGAAATTGATTTGGACTAGGATATCAAATCTAACCCCTTGTTTATAAAAGACTTATCCAATAAAAAAACCTGACAGGTACTAAAGCCTGTCAGGTTTATATTAAGTTAAGTTTGAGGCTTAGACCGTCTCGTCTTCTTCTTCGTTAACGACACGGGTGACAGCTGCAATTTGACCCTCCTTATCAAGACGCATTATTCGAACACCCTGGGTATTGCGTCCCATGGTTCGAATATCACCACAATTCATGCGGATCACTTTGCCCCCTTCAGTAATTACCATCAGGTCATCTTTGTCGGAAACCTCCTTCAGAGCTATCAGCTCACCTGTTTTCTTAGTGACCTTCAATGTGATCACTCCTTTGCCACCACGGCTCTGCTCTCGGTAATCTTCTACCTTTGAGCGCTTGCCGTATCCATTTTCGGAGATGGCCAGGACGGTAGCTTGGTGGGTATTCTTGAGAACGACCATATCAACGAGTTCGTTATCATCGCCAAGATCCATTCCCTTAACGCCCGTAGTGTTTCGACCCATGTCGCGAACTTCATCTTCATGGAATCGAATAGCGCGACCTTTCCGGTTAGCCAGAATGATATTGCTTTCACCGTTAGTCAACGCCGCTTCGAGCAACGAATCATCGTCATCAATATTAATCGCAATAATTCCATCGCGACGGGGACGACTGTAAGCTTCGAGCGTAGTCTTCTTGACCTTGCCGTTTTTGGTGGACATTATGATATAATTGTTATTGATATACTCCTCGTCTTCGAGGTTATCCACCGGAACAAACGTTTTGATGGAATCGTCTTTATCAATATCAATAAGATTCACAATCGCCCGGCCACGTGCAGTTCGAGAAGCCTCCGGAATCTCGTAAACCTTCAACCAGTAGCACTGCCCCTTCTCGGTAAAGAACAGCATGTAGTTGTGGTTGGTAGCCACAAACAGATGCTCTACATATTCGTCATCTTTGGTATTGGTTCCCTTCATTCCTTTACCGCCACGTCGCTGTCGTCGATAGCCACTTACCGGCATTCGTTTAATAAATCCTCTGTTGGATATGGTAATCACCACATCTTCGTCAGCGATCATGTCCTCTACGCTGAAATCGTCAGCCGAGTGTACAATCTGGGTGCGACGAGGATCATCATAACGATCTTTAATCTCGAGAAGCTCGTCTTTAATAATTGACTTCTGACGATCGCGATTGGACAGGATATCACGATAATCTTCAATCTTCTCAGCAATATCGTTGTATTCGAGCTCAATTTTATCCCGCTCGAGACCTGTCAGTTTTTGCAGGCGCATATCCAGAATTGCTTTCGCCTGGAGGTCGGTAAGAGCAAACTGTTTGCGCAGTGCTTCATTAGCCTCCTGCGGACTGTCAGAAGCACGAATTGTTTTAATCACTTCGTCCAGATCATCCAGTGCAATCTTAAGACCCTCAAGAATGTGAGCCCGTGATTCGGCCTGATCCAGATCATAAAGTGTGCGACGGATGACCACCTCAATACGGTGCTCAACATAATGATAAATGAGCTCTTTGAGCCCCATCACTTTTGGCCGTCCCTGTACCAGCGCCAAGCTAATAACGCCAAAAGTGGTCTGCATCTGCGTATATTTGTATAGCTGATTAAGCACAATGCCGGTATTGGCATTTTGCTTACAAACCACAACAATACGCATTCCATCCCGATCCGATTCATCACGGATCTCAGAAATCTCTTCAATCTTTTCGTTCTGGGTCAACCGAGCAATTTTCTTTACCAGCGTCGTTTTGTTGACCTGGTATGGGATTTCGGTAATCACAATTTGCTCACGGCTGCGCCGTAGTTCTTCGGTAGTACACCGTGCCCGCAGCGTAATTTTACCGCGGCCCGTTTCATAGGCTTCCTTCACGCCGCCATAGCCATAAATAATTCCTCCGGTTGGAAAATCAGGGGCCGGAATATGCTCCATTAGCTCCTTGGTTTCGATATCCGGATTTTCAAGGTAAGCAACAATACCATCAATGGTTTCTCCCAAGTTATGTGGAGCCATGTTAGTGGCCATCCCCACAGCAATACCTGAAGCACCATTCAGCAACAAGTTCGGCAACATACCCGGCAGTACCGTCGGCTCCTGGAGTGTATCGTCGAAGTTATCCTGAAAGTCAACGGTATCCTTATTAATGTCGGTCAACATCTCCTCGGCAATGCGCTCCATGCGGGTCTCAGTATAACGCATAGCCGCAGCAGAGTCACCGTCAATAGAACCGAAGTTCCCTTGGCCATCGACCAGTGGATACCGCAGCGAGAAATCCTGCACCATACGCACAATAGAATCGTAAACAGCCGAGTCTCCGTGCGGGTGATACTTACCCAGCACCTCACCAACAATACGGGCACTTTTCTTATAATTACGGTTATGAAGCATGCCCAGTTCACTCATCCCGTACAGGATACGTCGGTGAACCGGTTTTAAGCCGTCCCGAACGTCAGGTAGGGCACGAGATACAATAACCGACATCGAATAGTCGATATAGGCCGACTGCATCTCATCTTCTATCGCTATGGGTACAATTTTATCTCTAGCCATGGATGTTTAGTACAGTGTTAAAGTTAATAGCTATAAAAATTACTTATCGGAATCAGGATCACGAGATCCCAAAATATTGATGTGCTTAAGTGGTGATGTGTTAAAGTTTCATACGTCAGCCTTAACACTTTAATACCTAAACACTTCAACACTTTTAAATATCAAGTGTAGCGTATTTTGCATTTCGCTCAATAAACTCACGGCGTGGTTCTACGTCTGAGCCCATCAGTCGTGAGAAGAGTTTGTCAGCAGCGGCCGCATTATCAACGGTTACCTGCTGCAGTGTACGGGTCTCGGGATCCATTGTGGTTTCCCAAAGCTGCTCGGGATTCATCTCCCCGAGTCCCTTGTAACGCGAAACGTCAAATTTATAGCGGGATTTACGATGCTTTTTCACCAGCTCCTGCCGTCTATCATCATCCCAGGCATATTCAATATTGCCTTGGCTATCAGTAATGCGGTACAGCGGTGGAGTAGCAATGTAAACATGGCCACCTTCAATTAGAGGTTTCATATAACGATAAAAGAAGGTGAGCAATAGTGTCCGAATATGAGAACCATCCACATCGGCATCCGTCATAATAATAATCTTGTGATACCGAAGATTTTCAAGCTCGAAATCTTCCTCAGAGTGACCAACGCCAGCACCAAGTGCCGTAATCATCGCCTGGATCTCATTATTTTCCAGGATACGATTGATCTTTGCTTTCTCAGTATTCAGAATCTTACCACGCAGGGGCAGGATGGCCTGAAAGCTTCGATTACGTCCCATCTTTGCAGATCCGCCGGCAGAGTCACCCTCCACCAGGTAAATTTCACTTTGTTTGGGATCTTTGATAGAACAATCAGCCAACTTTCCGGGCAGTCCGCCGCCACTCATCGCACTTTTGCGCTGGATCAGCTTTCGTGCTTTCTTAGCCGCTTCACGGGCTTCGGCCGCCAGAATAACTTTTTCAAGAATGTTCTTCGCCACCTTGGGATTACGTTCCAGAAACTCATTCATCTGCTCATAAACAATAACCTCAACAGCGCTCTGCACTTCTGAGTTACCGAGCTTCGTCTTGGTCTGTCCCTCAAATTGGGGTTCAGGAACCTTAACACTCAGCACAGCCGTCATCCCTTCGCGGAAGTCACTTCCCGAAACGCTGATATCACTTTTAATAAGATTGTTGTCTTTAGCGTATTTCTTCAGCGACCGAGTTAGCGCACGTCGGAATCCGGAAATATGCGTACCGCCTTCGCGCGTATTAATATTATTAACGTAAGAGTGGACATTCTGGGTGTAGCTTCCGTTGTATTGAATGGCCAGCTCTACAGGAACCATGTCAACCTCTCCTTCAATCAGAATCGGCTCTTGCATCATGGGCTCGCGATCTTCATCCAAATACCTTACAAAGTCCTTAACGCCGCCTTCATAATGGAAAGTGTCCTGTAGATCACCTTCTTCTTCACGATCATCGCGGAGGTTAATAGTAATCTGCGGATTCAAAAACGCTAGCTCGCGCATCCGCTCCGCAATAATATCGTATTTGAACTCCGTCGTCTGATTAAAAATCTCCGGATCAGGAGTAAAAGTAATAGTAGTCCCCGTCTTGTCGGTATCACCTTTTTCTTTCAGAGGCTGAACCGTTGCACCGTGCTCAAACTCCATCACATAGATTTTACCATCGCGGTGAATTTCAGCATAAAAGTGCGAGGAGAGCGCATTCACACAACTAACACCCACTCCGTGGAGACCGCCAGAAACCTTATATGTATTTTTATCGAACTTACCACCGGCGTGTAGTTTCGTTAATACAACCTCAACAGCCGGCAATTTAATTTTGGGATGTTCATCCACCGGAATCCCACGACCGTTGTCGGTAATCGTAATAGATCCGTCTTCATTAATAATAACATCCAACTGGTCGCAGTGACCTTCCATGGCCTCATCAATGGAGTTGTCAACAACCTCATTGATCAGGTGATGAAGTCCGCGCTGACCGGTATCCCCGATATACATCGCCGGACGTTTGCGAACAGCCTCCAGACCTTCTAAAACCTGAATATTTTCCGCCTTGTAATCTGATGGTTTCTTATTTGCCATAAATATAGATGTGAGTGGGGTTTAAAATAATGATGAAGACGCCTGAAAATAGGGCATAAATAGGCAAAATCAAAGAAAGTGATGTGTTTTGCTGACAAAAGTCGAGATATGCCCTCTAATCAAAATTGGGTGCTGTAAACAGAGCCAGATAGTCATGTATATTTAGTTCTCCCCAGAACCACCCTAATATGTTAAAAATTTAGCCTTAAAAGAAACATTGATCTTTTTAGGGAATAAGCCTATTTTTCTCGTCTCTCTGAGAAAATGCAAACAACGATTTTAGTTACTCATGGCACGCAAAGATGATATAACAGGAAAAGGAGCTCAAAATGGCTATCGCTCCTCCAAATCAAATAACAAGACGAAGCACAAGTTCCAGCAGAACCTGCAAAAGAAGAAGTTTTACATTCCCGAAGAAGATCGATGGGTAACGTTGAAGGTGTCTGCCAAAACACTTCGTACTATTAATAAGAAGGGTATCCATGCTGTACTGAAGGAAGCCCGCAAAAACGGAACACTTATTAAAGACGTATAGAAATTGAAACCACAAGAACACTAAAACACGGTTTTTAAAAATTTGTAGTGCTTTTGTGTTTTAGTGGTAAAAACAGACGAAGATTATGGCAAAAGGAAACAGAGTACAAGTAATTTTGGAATGCACCGAAGCACCGGGAACTTCTCGTTATCACACGACAAAAAATCGTCGTAACACTCCCGATCGACTGGAGCTGAAGAAGTACAATCCGGTTCTTCGCAAGCATACCGTTCACAAAGAAGTTAAATAGTAACACCACCGATTATTATGGCTAAGAAGCAAACATTTGGAAAAGAGGCACAGGAAAAGAAGGCTGCACATCGCCGGATGGCAAAAGTAATTGTTGCGAAAAAGACCGACAGCAACAACTATGCTTACAAAGAAGCCATCATTGACGAAGACGAAGTGCAGAACTTTATCAAAGAAAACAGAGACTAGCACGTTCTGGTTATTTGCCGGAAAAGGTTGCATTCGTTTGGTCGGATGGAACCTTTTTTTATGAGCGTTGCTGAACATACCGGTTTTACTTAAACTTTTAGATAACAACTTATGTCTATAAAAGATCAAATCATGGCCGACTTGAAGGAAGCCATGAAAAATAAGGATAAAGATCGCCTTCGCGTACTTCGCTCACTCAAATCCAACCTGTTGGAACGCGAAATTAATGAACGCAAAGGTGGCAAAGCAGAACTCAATGACGAGCAGGCCATTGAAGTACTGATGAAAGCAGCTAAACAGCGCAAAGAGTCTATCGAGCAGTTTGAAGAAGGCGGCCGTGATGACCTTGTTGCTTCCGAGAAGGAAGAGCTCGAAGTCATCGAATCGTATCTTCCGGAAATGCTTTCGGAGGACGAAGTCCGAGATATTGCCCGCGATAAAATTGATGAGCTTGGTGCAGAGGATATGTCTGATATGGGCCAGGTTATGGGTGCGCTGATGCAAGAGCTGAAAGGCAAAGCCGAAGGATCAGTGGTAAGCAAGGTTGTTAAAGAAGAACTCTCCTGACATCTCTGTCTTATGAATCTGCTTGACTTCCTGATACTGCTGCCCATTGCTTATTTCTGCTATCGCGGATTTGTCAACGGCATCATCAAGGAAGTTTTAAGCATCATCGGTATTGTGCTAGCCGTGTTTCTTACCTTCCAGTATATGGATCCTGTTGGTAAACTAATTAGTCCCCTATTTGAGGACAAAGCATCTTATATTCCCTTTGCCTCTGGGTTAATTATCTTCATTACTACCGTTGCTGCTGTACAGCTCGTGGCGTTTCTCACCAAAAAGTTTTTGGAAACCATTAAGCTCAATTTTATTAACCGCCTGTCGGGTGCTGCATTTGGCTTCCTGAAAAGCGGTATTGTAATAAGTGCCATTCTGTTGATTTTAGCTGGCTTTAATCTTCCATCGCAACAAGCACGAGAAGATTCTGCCACCTATTCTTACATTGTATATTTAGCACCGTGGGCTTACGATACCGTTGCTACGGTATATCCAGGAGCCGAAGATTTTACAGCCACGGTCCAGAAGACACTCAAGCAGTACAATCCTATTGAGAACTTTCCCTTTTTAGAAAAGAACAGTAACTCTTAAATATATTCATGACGTTTTTACCCGTAGAAGAGCAACTCGAGGTCATTAAACGAGGTACCGTTGAAATTGTACCGGAAGATGAACTGGTTGAGAAGCTCAAAAAGTCGAAAGAAGAAGGAAACCCGCTAAAAATTAAACTGGGCTGTGATCCCACACGTCCCGACTTGCACTTGGGACACTCGGTGATCCTGCGCAAACTGCGACAGTTTCAGGATCTCGGCCACGAGGCCATTCTTATTATAGGCGATTTTACGGCCCTGATTGGCGACCCCACCGGACAAAATGAGACACGGCCGGCCCTGTCGCCTGAAGAGATAAAAGAAAACGCCAAGACCTATCTCGATCAGGCCACCAAAATTCTTGATGAGTCCAAAACCTCTATCGTCTATAACTCGGAGTGGCTCGGTGAAATGAACTTCGAGGATGTAATCAAACTGACCTCGAAGCTTACAGTCGCGCGGATGATAGAGCGGGATGATTTTTCCAAGCGCTATGAAAATAACGAACCTATTTCGTTGCACGAATTCTTGTATCCCCTCGCGCAGGGACAAGATTCAGTTCACCTGGAATCGGATGTTGAGCTCGGCGGTACTGATCAGAAGTTTAACCTGTTGGTGGGACGCGAGCTCCAGAAGGATGCGGACCAGGAGCCACAAATTGCTCTTATGATGCCGCTGCTTGTAGGTACTGATGGCTCAAAGAAAATGTCGAAATCTTACGACAACTACATCGGCATTACCGAAGATGCCAATGATATGTACGGCAAGGTGCTCTCTATTCCTGATCACCTTATTTACTCGTGGTTTGAACTTGTTTCGGATATTGATGTTGATGAACTGTCGAAGTACAAGAAGAAGGCCGAGGAAGATCCGCGCAACACCAAGCATGAGTTGGCACTGAGTATCACCCGTATCTACCACGGTGAAGAAAAAGCAAAATCGGCCCGAAAGCACTTCGAGCAGACGGTCATTGGCAATGAGATTCCGGATGATGCACCAACCCTTGAATATGAGTCCGGTACCGAAGTACGTCTGCTGGATATCGTTTCGGATGCCGGATTTACGGACAGTAACGGCCAAACCAAACGCTTGATCAAGCAGGGTGGCATTTCTATTGACGATGAAAAAGTGTCCGACAAAGGCTACAGCGTATCATTTGAGGAAGGTACTGAATTTACACTCAAGGTGGGCAAGCGGAATTATGCGATTGTGAAGAGCAAGTAATGCCTAGCTCGTGTTGTATAAAGCGTAATACATCCCAATCCAACGGATTACTCATTACGCAATACTTACAATTCTATTTCAACTTCATTTTCTGCAGGTAATCAGTTTATATGCTTAAAATATCATCACTAAACGTCAACGGCATTCGAGCGGCGCATCGACACGGCTTTACCGACTGGATAGACGAAACAGATCCCGATATCATTTGCCTGCAGGAGCTTCGGGCTCTTGAGCACCAAGTACCTGGACCAATTAAAAAGCTGGATTACCACGAGGCCTACCATACTGCAGAGAAAAAAGGATATTCTGGAGTAGGCATCCTTTCAAAAGAAGAACCTATCAATGTGGAAGCAGGCATCGGTGTCGACTGGATTGACAGCGAGGGGCGAATTATTAAGGCCGAATTTGAAGACCTTATCGTATTTTCAATTTACGCGCCAAGCGGCACTACCGGAGATGAGCGGCAAGACCTTAAAATGGAATTTCTCGACTATTTCTTGCCCTTTGCCCAAAAATATTTGAGCCACGATAAACCTGTGATCTTCAGTGGTGACTATAACATCTGCCATAAACCCATCGACATCCACAACCCCAAGCGCAATAAAAACACTTCAGGATTTCTGCCAGAAGAACGTAAATGGGTCACACGAATGTTGCAAACCGGCTTTGAGGATGTCTATCGAAGCCTACACGAAGGCGAAGAAGATCTCTACAGCTGGTGGAGTTACCGTGCTGCATCCAAAGAACGAAACAAAGGCTGGAGAATCGACTATCACATGACCAGTCCCGAAATGCTTGAGGCTGCCGAAGATGCTGTAATAGAAATGGAGTGGGATCTCTCCGACCATGCGCCGGTTACTATAACCTATGCACTAAACTAATTTCTATTCCCTCCTCTTCTGTCATCCTGTTGGTAAAGACTACCAAATCTGCTTTTCCAACACAAATGTAATACCTTTGAAACAGCTTCTATTGGGATTACTACTAAAATAAATAATACATCTTCATGGGTACGCACTACGAAGGCAGCCAAGAGGAACAGAAAGTTTTAAACGCATTCATTAAGCTGATGCGGGCAACTGAATCGCTGAACAACCGTCTCAATCGTCATCATACAGAGGCTAACCTAACAGTTAGTCAATTCGGGATACTGGAGGCATTACATCACTTAGGTCCGTTGAATCAGAAAGCCCTAGGTGAAAAGTTGTTGAAAAGCGGCGGTAACATCACCCTAGTTATTGACAACCTAGAAAAAAGTGGTTGGGTTGAACGGCAGCAAGACCCTAATGATCGTAGATCTATGCTCATTCATTTAACCAAGGAGGGCAAAAGTTTCATTTCAGATTACTTCCCAAAACATCTCGACCGTATTAAATCAGAATTCAGCGTATTGTCGGATGAAGAGCTGGACCAACTTGCCTGCATTTGTAAAAAGCTGGGCCTTCAAGACGAATACAATAATTAACCGGTTAGTAAGTTAATATGGGTGTAGTATAGAGACACAACTCTAATCTGACTCCATATATCCCAATTTGGGAATGAGTTTGAACGCTCATTCCCTTCTAGTCATAACGGATTGCATCAGCAGGTTCAACAGCAGCTGCTCTTTGTGCTGGATACCAACTTGCCAGCAGACATAATATCAGGCTTCCCACCAGTACTATGCTCACATCTGCAAAGTTGATGCTCACCGGATAAGCATCAATGATAAACGCCGATGATAGCTTGATAAGGCCATACTGCTTTTGCAGCCAGCTAACGAGCAACCCAAGCCCTCCTCCTATCACGCAACCAATAATTCCTATATAGAGCCCCTGTTTAACAAAAATATTCTTGACTTGAGAGGGAGTGAATCCCATCGTCAGCAGGACGCCAATATCTCGGTTTTTTTGAATAACGATCATTGTCAGCGAACCAATGATATTTAACACCGCCACCAGCACGATGATCATCAAAATAACGTACGAGCTCCATTTTTCTAGGTACATTACATCGTAAAGCGCTTGTTGCAGATCGTACCATGTAGAAACAGTATAATCAGGTCCAAGCTGGGTCTGTAACGACTCTTTGATACTGGCAGCCTGGTTATTCTTCTGCAACCTAAGATCCACGCCAGTAACCATCCCCCGCATCTCAAACAGGCGCTGGGCCGCTTCTTCATCAATAAATACAGAAGGCCCGTCGGTAATTTGTAACCTCGAGTAGATGCCCCTGACCTCGAACCGATAACTGCGGGGCAGCGAAAACTGGGTCAGTGATTTACGCATGCCATCAGCACTTAGCAGCACCACCGTATCTCCAATATCCAGACCAAGCTCGGTCTTTAGCTGATTGTTAATGATCATACCGGGTTTTTTATTCTGGACGCCAAGCGCCGCTGAACCGGATTGCAAGCTCTTACTCAGGTCGTTGACATGAAAATACTTTTCAGGACTAATGCCGCGTACCTCCACCACTTTATCACTGTTTTTTTGATGTGCAAGCAGTGACTTGCCCTCAACGTAGGAAGCTGCGGCCGTAACTTCGGGGATACCCGCAAGTTTTTTTTGCATATCACCGGTGTACATAAACGAATTCGAGGCCTGCGACTCGATGCGTACATCGGGATCATTTTGCAAAAGCAGTCCTTTAATCACATCAAAAAAACCATTAAATACTGAAAGTACGACGATGAGCAGTGCTGTACCAATGGTCACCCCCAAAATACTAATGATTGTGAGTGTGGAGATGAGCGATATATGTTTTTTCGAAAAGAGGTAACGCCTGGCTACAAATCCGGTTGTTTTCATAGACTCAAAATAATGATAATGGCGAAGGAATCCACCAAATGAAAATCACCCTAATTCACATTTTTTTACCAAAAACCCGAAAGCAATTTTAATACATTGTAAACATCATATAAACAATTAATATAATATTGGGACTTATGTCAGCTAATCATCGCATTTCTGGGAGCATGATTGTAATAATAACCTCAGCACTGCTTTTTGGACTGTTCGGATCTCTACAGGCCCAGCCGTTTGGCCATGGGGAGGATACCGACAATCCTACGCACGACAAAACCTACCTGCAAACCCTCGAATATCGAAATATTGGTCCTTTTCGAGGCGGCAGGTCGGTAGCCGTTGCCGGCCACAAAGATCAGCCGACTACCTATTATACCGGATTTACGGGTGGCGGCATTTACAAGACTACGGATCGCGGGAAGACCTGGATTAACGTTTCGGACGGAGATTTTAAAACAGGATCGGTAGGAGCACTTGCCGTAGCTCCATCCGACAAAAACGTAATCTACGCCGGCATGGGCGAAACCTGTATCCGCGGTAATATGTCGGCTGGCGATGGCGTGTATCGATCGGTTGATGGAGGTGAAAACTGGACTCATATCGGGCTCGGCGAAACACATTTTATTGGTGAAATAGCAGTCCATCCCGAAGATGAAGATATTGCCTGGGTTGCTGCCCTGGGCCACGCTTTCGGCAATGAAGGAAATAAGGAGCGCGGCGTCTTTAAAACGACAGACGGCGGTAAAACATGGGACAAAGTACTATATCACAATAAACATACCGGTGCTGTTGATATCACGGTGGATCCCAACAATCCACGCGTGCTCTATGCCTCGCTTTGGGAAGCTTATCGCAATCCCTGGAAGATGTCGAGCGGAGGCGAAGGAAGCGGACTCTACAAAAGTACCGATGGTGGCGAAACCTGGACCAATATTTCCGAACGTCCCGGCATGCCAAAAGGCTTAATGGGCAAGATCGGCGTCACAATTTCCCCAGTGAACTCAAACCGTGTTTGGGCAATTATTGAAAGTAACAACGGCGGCGTTTTCCGATCTGATAACGGCGGTAAAACATGGACGCGCACTAACAAAGAACGCAAGCTGCGCCAACGCGCCTGGTACTATACACATATCGAAGCTGATCCCCAGGACGAAAACACTGTTTATGTACTTAATGTTGGCCTGCACAAATCCACAGACGGTGGAAAAACATTTGAGTCTATTGATACCCCGCACGGTGACCACCACGACCTTTGGATTGCCCCCAATAACAGCGACCGAATGGTCGTTGGTGATGACGGTGGCGGACAGGTTTCCGACAACGGGGGCGCCAGCTGGTCATCATATCATAAATATGCGACGGCGCAATTTTACCACGTGATTCTGGATAACCAGTTCCCCTACTGGATTTACGGTGCTCAGCAGGATAACAGCACCGTCGCCATCAAAAGCAGAACCTCGGGCTACGGTATTGACGAGAGCGATTGGGAACCGGTGGCTGGCGGTGAAAGCGGTTATATCGCCCCGGATCCCGAAAACCCGAACGTTACCTATGGCGGAAGTTATGGTGGATATCTAAATAAATTTAACGACTATACTCACCAGAGCGACCGCATTGACGTGTGGCCAAACAACCCGATGGGAGCAGCCGCCAAAGATATTCGATATCGTTTCCAGTGGACATTCCCGATTTATATTTCGCCGCATGATCCTGATGTCATTTATACGACCTCGCAGTTTGTGCACCGCTCTACAGATGAGGGCATGAGCTGGGAGCAAATCAGTGAGGATCTTACGCGTGATGAAGAATCTAAGCAGGGTAAGTCGGGTGGCCCTATTACTCATGACGATACCAGTGTTGAATATTACAACACCATTTTTGCTTTTGCAGAATCGCCGGTGAAACAAGGAGTTCTGTGGACAGGCTCCGACGGTGGCTTAGTACACGTCAGCCGCGACAATGGCGAAACCTGGACCGAGGTTACGCCCGACGGCATGCCCGAGTCGATGGTCAGCATTATCGATGCCTCCCACTTTGATGCCGGTACAGCCTATATTGCCGTAAATCGTTACAAGTTTGATGATTTCCAACCCATGCTTTACAAAACAGACAATTACGGCAAGAGCTGGACGAAGATTACGACTGGAATCCCCGATAAGGATTTTACCCGAGTCATTCGCGAAGATCCCAACAAAGAAGGCCTGCTGTATGCCGGTACGGAAACAGGCGTCTACGTTTCGTTTAACAATGGCCAACTTTGGCAGCCACTGCAGCTGAACCTGCCATCAGTACCGATCACAGATCTGCGTGTGCACAAGCGTGACAAGGATCTGGTGATAGCAACACAGGGACGCTCATTCTGGATACTGGATAACCTGAACGTGCTGCACCAAGTAAACGATGAAGCAAAATCTGAAAACCATCTCTATCAGCCGGAAACGACCTATAAATTTGGCGGACCCAGCTTCAGCGAGCCGGGTCGAACGATGGGACAAAATCCTGAGCCGGGCGTTGTGGTGCACTACAACCTGAAGGAATTTACCGACAAAGAGGTGAAGCTTCAGTTTCTGGAGTCCGATGGAGATGTAATTCGCACCTATTCCAGCGAAGAGGATATCAAAGGAAACGAAGTCAAAGAATCCACCGAATTTTATGAGGAGGAAGGAAAAACAGAACCAACCGTGTTGACGACTAAGAAGGGACTCAACGAATTTGCCTGGAATATGGAGTATCCTGGAGCAACTGATTTGGACGGACGACAAATTCTATGGGCGGGATCTACCGACGGACCAAAAGCAATTCCCGGCTCCTATGAGGTGCGTCTCATTATTGAGGATGAAACCGTGATGAGTCAGCCATTTGAGATCGTCAAAGATCCACGTATTGAAACTACGCAAGATGATTTTGAAGCTCAGTTTGAACTCCACCAAAAAATTATTGCCAAGCTTGATACTACTCACAAGACCATCAACCGCATACGTGAGGTGCGTGGGAAGCTTGAAGATATTAAATCGGAATACGCAAAGAATGAACAGGTTGAAAAGCGGGCCGATGCCATGCTGCAGACTCTCAGCGAGGTAGAAAGTGAGCTAATGCAAACAAAAGCGGAGTCTTCCCAGGATGTACTGAATTATCCGATTAAGCTGAACAACAAGCTGGCGGCTCTGGCCAGTACGGTGGCCACGGGCGACAACCATCCCACGGAACAGCAGTATGGGGTGTATGAAGACCTTGCAGCCAAGGTGGATGCCCAGTTTCAAAAGGTGGAACCTATTCTTCGCGGTGAACTCACAAATATGATCCAAGAGATTGAACAGGAATCCGTGCCGATCGAGAATTAAGAATAGAAATAAGGATACTTAATGAATGGCCTCATGGTACAGCCATGGGGCTATTCTAATATTGTTGCATGAAGTATAACATAATAGACTCTTTATATGGGTCATATAAAGTACTATTCATATTAACTGTTCATTTTTTCGTTCAAGAAAAACGAACTAAAAATTGACCGGCTGAGAATCCTGGTCCCACTTCGATCGCTCAGCGGGATAATTTCAATGGTCCGTCCCGTTTTGTAATATTTCAAATTTCATACCGGTACGAAATTATACTTTTCGCCTTCCGATCTCCGTACATGATTCGTTATGCCGGTGGTTTTGGGGAAACAGTAACAAGAAATCCTCCTTTTGACACAATTGATGATGGGTTTAACAAATAAATCCGAAGGAGGTGCAGGAGGAAGACCAATGTATATTGGTCTTAAGATCCTAAAACAAGGCCCACTTCGCCAAAATAGTGGCGGTTACGTATGTTGGATTCAGGATGATATGTAAATATTTACGCCTACTCTTTTCCGTCATCACCAACCGGCAGTTTCACAGAACTACGTACATGTAGATCGCGCTGTGGGAAGGGAATCTCCACATCGTACTTACGGAAGGTGCGTACAATAGACTGATTCAGTTCATTGCGGATGCGCGGATAGCGCTTCACATCAGGGATCCAGGCCCGTAACTGCATATTCCAAGAAGAATCACCAAACTCAATCAGGTGTACCTCCGGTTTGGGCTTTTGCATTACGCTTTTGTTTTGGTCGGCCACTTCCTGCAAAGCCTTCAGCACGGTATCCAAATCAGAGCCGTATGCTACCCCCACATTGACATCAAGTCGATAGGTTGTATCCCCATGCGAATAGTTAATCACATCTTTAGAAACAAACTCGGAGTTGGGCACAATGATGGAGATATTATTGACGGTACGCACCATGGTAGACCGAATATTGATCTCGATAATATCGCCTTCGATGTCACTGACCATCACGCGGTCACCTACGCTGATAGGGCGTTCAAACAGGATTATGAGACCAGAAATAAAGTTGGCCGTCACGTTCTGCAGACCAAAACCAATACCCACCGAAAGCAGCCCAAAAATGACCGTGAGGCTACTCAGGTCAATCCCCACAAAATCAAAAGAGATAAGCACACCAATACTAATGATGAGATACTGAGTAACGCGCGACAGGGTGTAGCGAGTACCTGCATCAATTTTGAACCGCTTGAGCAGCCGCCGGTTCAGCGTTTTTCGAACCCAAACACCCAGAATACTAAAGCCCGTAAGAAGCAGCAAGAAAAGTAAAATGGAGAGAACAGTAATAGGAATCTGGTTAAGCGTAAAAAGCTTAAAATTTAGAATATCGTGGATGTAGCTAAAAATTTCTTCCCAAGTCATGCCGTCCCTATTTTCGATAAGTATAATATTCCCATAATAAGATGCCGCCCATTTAAGACGGCATCTCAATTCGCAGGCTAACAAGAAATTAGGCAATTATTCTATTCATTGTCCAAATCATTTTCATGGATTGTCTTCTCCCACAGTTTTTTACCTTCCGACCCATAGGTCTGCAATGTCAACTTGCGGTCATCTTCTTTCCCGGTAACTCGAATCATCCCAAAATTTTGATCTTTGTACACCACCGTACCCTCTACGCGTTGAGGATTATTGTATTCTTCGCTTTCATCCAGGGTAGAATAACTACTACTGGAAAGCGGCGATGAGGTAAACTCATAGATGGGATAATCACGTCCCCGATTGGTTTTGAGCAGCTCCGTAAAATGGCGGTCGCCCGAAATAAATACTACGCCGGGAATATCCTGCTCCTTTAAAAAGTTCATCAGCTTGTTGTATTCATGCTTGTAAGCAAACAGAGATTCATAATTGTGCATTTTATTGGTCGCCTGGTTACCGACAATCACGAGCTTAAAAGTCGCTGAACTACCCACCAGGCTATCCATCAGCCACTGAAGTTGTGCTTCACCAAAGAAGGCTTTGTCCTCGCTGTCTAGGCGATTGGGGGCGCGGTGGTAGCGATCATCCATAAAAAATAACTCTACGTCGCTGTACTTGTACTTTGTAAATACACCTTTAGTCTCTTCCGTACCATAACTGGGATTAGCCCAGTAGCGCTTGAATATATCGAGCGTCTCTTCGCGCATCCGATACGACCGATCCGAGTTGTTGGGACCAAAATCGTGGTCATCCCAGGTAGCCAGATTGATAGTGTTGGCCAGAAGCGCCTGCATATCTTCGGTATTACGAGCATCTTTATAGCGTTCATCCATAGCAGGTTTGGAATAAAAGTCCGGCTCGCGGTAGTACACATTATCCCCTAGCCAGAGCATCATATCCGGATTCTTCTTCGTAATTTCCGGCAGGATATCCGTGCCCTTGCCATAGCCTTCGCCTGGTCGGTCAGATTTTTTATCGTTGATAAACAGGCAGGATCCCAGCGCAATAGAAACATTCGGCGGTGAAGTACGATACTGCCACAACGGCTTGGTGGTAAAACTGGTGTTATAGGGCAGCTCAACACGGTTACCCTCCAGATATAAATCGTAGTCGTAGGTAGTGCCGTAACTGAGATCCGCCAATTTAATATGTGCGGTATTCGAGGCTGATGATTTCGTCATCCCATGGTAAGACATTGTATTGTTCTCTTCTCCTTTGGGATGGTACCTAATCTCATACTCGACCGGTTTCGTAGTTTGGATCCAGAGATTGGCTTCCTGGATCTCTACATAGCCGAGCATGGGTCCGGCCTCCAGTAAATCATTAGCTGTTTGTGCTCGGGCTGTTATCGCCGTAGCAAAAAATAGTAGTAGCAGTAAATTGCGTCCAAGTCGTTGCATAGGTAATATTTTGTTTTATGGTTTAGCAACAAAGTAGCAGAAGCATTACTCTTTTTCATCAGCCTTATATTAAGACTGTATTATCTTCTGTAAGAATTGAATATACCTGATGATTGCGCTATTTTCAGCTTCACTTATTGCAATTGAAATAATCTAACAAAAGACTATGCGTATCATCATCTTTGGGCCTCCCGGCGCCGGCAAAGGTACTCAGGCAAATCTCATCAGTGAAGAATACAATATTCCTCATCTTTCGACCGGCGAAATATTTCGTTCAGCCATTAAAAATGAGACCCCCCTTGGCAAAGAAGTAAAATCAATTTTAGATGCCGGTGATCTGGTGCCTGATGAGAAAGTGGTGGCCCTGGTCGAAGAAGAGCTCAAAGACGACAAATATGACGACGGCTATATTCTGGATGGATTCCCACGAACCGTCCCCCAGGCCGAGGCTTTTGATGAGATCCTTGACAAAAAAGGTAAAACGCTGGATGCTTTTTTGCAGCTGGAAGTGCCCGAGGAAGAACTCATCGACCGTATTTTAAGTCGCGGCGAAGGACGCTCTGATGATACCCCTGAGAAAATTAAAAATCGTCTTGATGTGTACTGGAATGAGACCCAGCCGGTGCTAAACCACTACAAGCAGCAAGATGTAGTCAAAGAAATCAACGGAGTTGGATCCATTGATGAAATCTTTGCTCGTATCAAGGATACCTTTTCGAACTAAGCATGTTGCTTTTTAGCTTTTAAAGCCCCTTCAAGCGGAGGGGCTTTGCTATTTAATTACCCTTAGCATCTAAAATTACCATAAAGAAGCTAACTAACTATTTAGTTTTAGACTTTTAGTCTTTTCTCTATACCAAAATTAGGTACCTCCCTACAGCCGGTCTGTTCTATTCTCAATAAATTCTCCCCATATATTTCTTCACAACACTTTATCAGGATAGTCATGAGAAACAAAATTATTGGGATTGCCCTATTGAGCGCTCTTTTTTTAACGGGATGCACGACCTCCGGTGCTTTTTTGTCACTTAATCAAACAACGGTGAACCTTGAACAAGCTAATTATACCATCACTGCAACCAGTGTTTCGGGATATTCGGAAGCGGCATACGTACTGGGAGTCAGCTACGGGACGGGCTTTACGGTAAATACCCTCGCGGCGGGACGTGTAGAGGGCACAGGACTGCTTTACAAAGAGGCCCTGGAGAGCCTCTGGGTGAATTATGAAAAGAATAATGGGGCAATAGACGGCAAGCGACTGGCTCTGGCGAATGTACGATACGACACCGACATTTTGAACCTGTTAATCTACACCAAAGTGATGGTGAACGTCCGAGCAGATGTGATAGAATTTACCGAATAGCTGTTACTTACTATTACGAATTGTTTGCAGGATTCCCGGCGTTACATCCAAAATACTTTGCGCTTGAGAAAAGTGTGATGCTCCCGGGCCATAAGCAAAAAGAGGTACCCTGTTTAGCGTATGTGTTTTAACCGACAAGTCTTCGATATTACCATGGTCACTACATAACACAATTGTTACTTCCTTTGGCTTCTGATTGATTAAATGCCAAAGAAAACGGTCATAAACATTAAGATATCGGGCAGCTTTTTCGGCTTCCTGACTGTGGCCTGCCTTGTCGGTCAGGTAGTACTCGTGCAGCAACAAATCCCAGTTAGCTGACTGTTCAAGTAGCCGATCGGCAGCGGTTTCAGGCGTTATCTGAGGCACATCAATGTTGAGATGCTCCCGCCATGCCTGCTGGGTAAGCTCGGCCGTCAGAGCACGCTCCTTTTCAACATCTTCAGTTGTATTAAGCTCCACACCCGCACTCTTAGTCATCAGCGTTGTGCAGGTCCAGCGATTTCTTTTTTGGGCTTTCTGGAAAAAAATATCCGGGTACGCATTCATAAACCGGCACTGCTTGCCCAGCGACTGTGCCTTCAAAAACAGGCTTTCTTCCTCCAGTAGATGCTTAGTGCCGGAGTGGGGAAAAGGACCAAAATGCTTACCGATTTCTTTGGGTGCATTTTCGCCGGAAAAGAGCGTCGCCTGACCTGTCCCACTCTGGGGTAACCCCTCCACATCCAGCGTGGCATCTACCGCTTTAAAGATGTGCTCTTGGTCTTTCAGCTCATCAGCATTTACAGAAAAAGATTGGTCCCCGGCCATAGCCGAGAATCCGCGGTAGGTTTGCTGGAAAAAGGGATTGGTATCGTGCTGATTTCCCAATCCCACGCCATCAATAAATAAGAAAACTACCGACATGACTTACCTACTTCGTGTTATCCTGAATGTAATCTGTATAACCGGTTTGCCGGAACTACTTCAGCTAAAATATTTTTCTCCAGGATCTATTATAAAAATTTACTGTACAGGATTCTCTGTGTGACTTCAAAATTCGTAGTTCAGTAATGAGTTATAACAAATTTTGGTAAATAGAATTTCCTAATTTTTTGACCCACTGTATAATACTACCTACGATAACGGCTGTTGTAGCTTCTAATAATACCGTCTTATCTTCAGCCAACGCCGGGTTAGCGTTCCCCCAACACCAAAGAAAGTAACACCTAGCACATTCATAATTATTGGGCCAAACCAGTTCCACAGGCCTTCATCTACAATAGCATCCGCAGCATTATCCGGATCGTACAGCACGGGAACCAGCGCACCAATGCTATAAGACTTGTGCGATGAACCCACATCGTGCTGAAAGGTAATGGGTTGACTTGTACCAGGCGGAGTAAATTCCACAATGGGATAATAAGTCCTCTCATCGTCACCGATACTGCTTCGATAATCAATCACGGTGCCTTCTCCCAGTTCGGCCGTTTCCATAAAATCCCAACGGTCCAGCCCAAAGTAGATTGCTCCTCCAATAACTACCAATCCCACGATGGCAAAAACAGATCCAATTATTTTGATATTCTTATTGGCCAGCTGTTTTGAGCTCAACAGTTCACTTTGTGTTGTTATTAGTTTATCATTATCGTCTGTGGTTTTTTTATGGCGAACCTTTTCACGGAGCGTTCTCACTTCCTGAGACAATTCCTGGACGTTCTTGATATCCTTTTTGCGCAACAGCGATTCAAAAAACCAAGCTATGGCTCCGGATGCGCCCGCCGCATAAATGAGGGAGAAAAAGCCCATCTCAAAGTTCGCCCAGAAAAAATAGCATATAACTACTCCGATAAGTAAAAACACCAACCCAAATACACCCTGAACTACAGATTTCAGGCGTATATCATCATACTTCTTAGAATAATATACCTCCACTACTTCCCCGATATCGTGCATGGGCCAGCTTGCTCCCGACTTGCTCTGGAACTCCTTTTTATTGCCATAAGCCACATATTCGATAACCGGATAATACATAAATGACCTACCGCTGCTGGTTCGTTTATCTCGGGTTCGAAAGGCAATCACTTTAGTTGTCTTATTGGTAAATGAGTCTCTTTACCTGCTGGTAGGGAAAAAACTCGTTGATCAAGAATTAAATCTCTTGAAAGGAGTACCTCTCCCTAATATTTAGGGAGAGGACAGGAGAGGGTCAAGTTACCGCTCTAACACCAGCGTCACCGGACCGTCATTGTGGAGTGCCACATCCATATAGGCCCCAAATTCTCCAGTCTCAATATTCAAATCGGAATGCTGCTTAAAGTAGCTCACCATATCTTCATACAGCTTATTCGCCTTGTCGGGACCGGCCGCCTCGAAGTAACTGGGGCGGTTACCCTGTTCATAATCCCCATACAAAGTAAACTGTGGCACCACCAATATCTCCCCTTCCACATCCTGCACCGACAGGTTCATCTTTCCATCGGCATCATCAAACACGCGGAGTTTCAAAATCTTATCGGCCAGCCACTCCATCTGTTCCGGGCCATCATCTTCGTGAATCCCCACCAACAGCATAAGCCCCTGTTGGATGTCACCTATTTGCTCATTGTCGACCGTAACACTCGCTTCAGATACCCGTTGTAGAACTACTTTCATATTTAAGTCTGTTAATAACTATGTGGATAAGTATGTGTAAAACTTCTTCTTAAAATAGATCGTCCAAAACCAACAAAATTTCTCCACAGCTTTCAACAATTGAAAATACTTTTCCACAGGTTTTCCAATCAAAAATTACTGTGCATAACAAATTTTTCTTGACATTCGATTTTCTGTGGATTGTGGAAAACGCAAAAAAGTTACGGCTAACCATTGTTTATTATCAAATAGTTTTCCACAAAATAATCCACAAACGGGATTACCCAACTTAAATTTTGTGTGTTAAAAAGTTATCCACTTATCCACAGTAACTACTATGTACTACAAGTATTATATATCTAATGTTATTAAAGCTTTCCGGTGGATAATGTGGAGAAATATTTCTTAACAACGAGATCCAAGTTGGCTATATTCATATCAGCTTGAAGAGCAAATCTGTTTAAATCCAAGATCTGATGTCCAAGAAAAAATTTACCTACAAAGATGCCGGCGTTGATATTGAAGCCGGAGAACAAATGGTCGATTCCATCAAAGACGTAGTTAAAGAAACTCACAGTGATGCCGTACTCAGCAACATCGGGGGCTTCGGGGGATTTTTTCGTCCCGACTTGGGTAGTTATGATGATCCCGTATTTGTCAGCAGCGTGGACGGTGTGGGTACTAAGCTGATTGTGGCCTTTAAAACCGGCCGCTATGACACCGTGGGACAGGATTTGGTCAACCACTGCGTAAATGACATCGCTGTTTGCGGGGCCGACCCACTATTTTTCCTGGATTACTTTTCCACCGGCAAGCTCGAGCAGGATGTGGGATACAACGTCGTAAGCGGCTTTGCCAAGGCCTGCAAAGAAAACAGCGTAGCACTTATCGGCGGCGAAACGGCCGAGATGCCCGATATCTACAGCGAGGGCGAATTTGACCTGGCTGGCACCATCGTGGGAATGGTGGACCGTGAGAAAGTTATCGAGGGCAAAAAAATTGAAAAAGGGAATCTGCTACTTGGATTCCCCAGTACAGGCATTCACACCAACGGCTACTCGCTGGCGCGGAAAGTACTGTTTTCGGAGTACGAGGTCAGCGATCACGTAGACGAGCTGGGCACCACCGTGGGCGAAGCGATGCTTGCCATCCACAAATCGTACCTGCCAATCATTAAAGCAACACGGGATATCGACGGCGTTAACGGCTATTCTCATGTGACCGGCGGCGGCATCATGGGCAATACCGAACGCGTGGTACCCGACGGACTTTCCATCGACGTAGACTGGAAGGGGTGGGAGCGGCCTGCTATTTTTGAACTTATTCAGGAGCTCGGCAACGTGCCTGAAGATGACATGCGGGCGACCTTCAACCTGGGTATCGGACTCATCGCGATTGTGGATCCGGAGAATGCCGACGAGGTAAAGAAGGCCGCAGCAGATATCGACGAAGAGATTATTGAGATTGGCAAAATCACCTAGGTTTAAGTGTCATGCTGAACTTGCCGTGTTCTAAGCATTCGGAGTTTCAGGATCTGTGTGTCTACCATTAAGAAATGAATAACCTACCATGATTGACGAAACCGATCTCAAACACCTGCGGCACTGTGTCAAGCTGGCCGAAGAAGCACTGGAAGTTGGTGACGAACCCTTCGGATCGGTACTGGTGTCGGCCGACGGTGAGGTACTGTTTGAGGATCACAATCACGTGGTAAGTAAAGGTGACCCGACGCGTCACCCGGAAATCAAGATTGCGCGGTGGGCAGCTAAGAATATGAACTCGGAAGAGCGAGCTTCGGCCACAGTATACACCTCCGGTGAACACTGTCCAATGTGTGCCGCAGCCCATGGCTGGGTGGGACTGGGACGCTTGGTGTACGCTAGCTCATCAGCCCAGCTAAGCGAGTGGCTCGACGATTTCACTGATGAGCCACTGCCCGTGAATACCCTGCCCATCGAAGACGTAGTCAGGGACATCGAAGTGGATGGGCCCGTCCCCGAGCTGGCCCAAAAAGTACGCGAATTGCACCGCCGCTTTCACAGCCGGAAATAATTTAAGTCAACAGATTACTTCCTGGTAAAGACAGTCAGATTCATCGAGAGAACATGGAAGCCCACTCTTTTGAGTATTGATCTTGGAAGGTTTATTTATCAAACTAACTGCTTGTGTGATAATACGTTATACAAGAAGCTATTTGAGATAAATAAAGGTTATTTTGCTTAACTAAAATAGGCTATGAAAAAATCTACAAGAGAAAAGTTTATAAATCGTCTGAAAGACTTAATAAAAGAAGGGCAATCTTTAATTGAGCAAGAGAAATATGAGCCAGATATTGGTGGTCATTACCATAAAAGTGTTAGAGATGAATTGACTTCTTGGCAAGTCAGGGTTAAGAATGCCATTAGATTAATATTTAAAAAGAACAGTGAACACTATACTTATTTAATGAGCAACACGCCTGAAGATCTCAGCGATTCAAGGGATGTGCGTCGAATTTTAGGTTTGCTAAAAGGATGTTTAAAAGATTTAGAAGATGGATTTATTGAAGGAATAGAATTTATAATATCTGACTGAAAATAATTACAAGGATCCTGGAGCTGTACTTGGAAGAGTTGTACTTGAAGATACCTTAAAAAAATTAGCAGAAAAAAATGGTATTGCTAGTGATCAAAAGGCATCCCGTTTGAACGACGAATTGAAAGCAGTCGAAGCCTATCCAAAAGCTCAATGGCGATTAATCCAAGCCAAACTAGATATTGGTAATGCTGCTGCACACGGTAAATTTGACGAGTATAAAAAAGCAGATGTAAAAAGAATGCTTGAGGATATAGAAAGATTTATGGCTCAATACTATCTCGCAACATAACCCGCGAATTAAAGTGGGACGTGCATCGCCGTTGCCTTGCCAGTTTAGATTTTGTCAGTTTACGTAGTACATCTTAAAATAAATTCCGCGTCATTTTGCACGCCCCTTATGCGTAATGTTGTTAGGTATTTTAATTATTAATCTGGCAACGTCATTGCTTTTCAACATTAATATACCTTAGTTCTGCTGTTAATTATTACACCCCAAAAATAAATCAAGATTAGTATGTTCAAACTCAAGAGTAAATTACTCATCTACGTTTGCATTATCCTCATTTCATCATCAATGATTGGTTGTGCAACAATTTTTAAAGGTTCAAAAGCAGATATAAATGTTAACTCTCAACCTTCCGACGCTACAGTTTATATCAATGGAATTGATAAAGGTTCTACACCTCAGACTTTAGCACTGGATCGTGGCGAAGATCATATTTTAACTTTTAAAAAGGATGGTTACGAAGATGTAAAAGTTGAAGTCAACAAAAAGTTTGATGGTGCAACAACAATATTAGGAAATATTGTATCCTGGGCTTTAGTTGGTATCGTAGTTGATGTTGCAACAGGTGCCGCTTATTCACTAAATCCTGCAGATGTGCGAGCAAACTTAAATAAAATGAAAAATGCTGGTATTATTGACCGCATGCCAAAGAAAGATAAAAATGGCATTACCGTTATAATGCTGACAAAAGAAGAGTGGAAAGAAGTTCGTGCTGTAAAATAAAGCAAGCATTTTCTTTATGAGCCTCAACTATGTTGGGGCTCTTTCTATTTAAAATACTTAACCCGCACATTAACTCGGAGATACCTTGCCATCTCCCTACCTCCCTTTTATTTATTGGTCAATCTACCGCTTTATAACTAATTTGCCATTTCATCGCGCTGCCGGTTATGCTCCAGGTCGTTATACTGCAAAACATTTAATAGATAAGATGAGACTACTAATTTTCAGCTTATTATTTGTTGCCAGTTTGATTAGTTGTGATTCTAATTCCCCAGTTTCTGCTAATGAGCAGAAACTCAGTGATGAAGAGTTTACTTCTTTATTGATAGACTCAACATTCGATAGCGAACTCGATACAACTATTTACTATGAAAATCATACTTTTCTTGAAAAGAATTACATCCTTAATGATTCTGATGAAAAGGTATTTTGGTATAAGCGAACTGGGAATTTTAAAGTGGAAGAATCTATCCTATACAAAACAGATTGTGTAATAACGGGGAAACAATCTACAGAAATGATGAAGGGTAACTTCCAAATAGTTTTTAATAATGTCGAGTTATCAATAATGGATGGCAATCTCCAGTTTAATAGAATTACGGAATTAAAAAATATAGAAGGTAACTCTGAAGATATTTGGGGTACCTGGGAAACAATAAAATGGACGTATAAATACACAGGAGAATCAAACCCGGGATATAAGGGCCGTCAAAAATACTTTTATTCTTTTAATAAAGATTCCAATAAAGTTCATTATGGTTGGAAAAATATAGACATGGATGATCCTGAAACATTTGAATTTCATAGTGATTTCAAGTATGACAAACCTCATTTAGAGCTTGAAGGGCCTGGAGAATACAACATTTCTGTGAGCTTCAAAGATGATAAAATGTATTGGCGGTATGATGACATTGAATAGAAGATCAGTTGCAGTATAATCAGCGCATTAAGGGGAGCTATCTAGCCAATTATCTGCCTACGGCTCATCTTTTGTTATTGGCAAAATCAACAGCAATATGCACGCCGGTTAAGCGCAATGTTGTTATACTTTCTTTTTTTAAAAGGGATCAAAAAAAAGATTTTAGTCCGTATATATTGAGCGACAATTTAGTTATAGGATACCAAAAGGTAATGTCGTAACATGCTATTTCATTGGTATAATTTAGTAGCCACTGCTTAATAAGATGGGTGATAGCCAAATCATTCATATAAGCATCTACTTCCTATAAGGAGAATTATTATGAGAGTATCTAAAGAGAATGTAGCCGTTAAGATGGAAATACCGGGAGCCACTATACGTCAGCAAACAGATTTCGGTGACGTCACTGGTTTGACCAAAATCAGTGGTGAATATTTTAGTCTTTCAGAGGGTGTTGATACAACTCCGCTTTTCGAAGGGCTGGAAGGAGATTTATGTCAGTGTCCTCATTGGGGTTTTGTCTTACGGGGACAACTTACCACAACAGACGCCGATGGTATACAGGAGACCGTTAATGAAAATGATTTGTTTTACTGGCCTGCTGGACACAATGTAAAGGTTAACAAGGACGCGGAGATTATCATGTTCAGTCCTCAGCATGAGCATAGTCATGTCATCAATCACATGATTGAGAAAACAAAGAGCTAAGCTCGATGCAAATAGGAATTGTTTCTTGTTGAAAGATAGGAACAGCTATTACGCTGTATCTTGGCATGTTAATATTGTTCGTTTTTTATTTTAACAAATTGGATAACGCACTTTAAATAGACACAACTCTCAACGTTACTGACCGTTATTACCAGATCGTTAACCTTTTTGAACTCTCATCGGTACGTATTTGGTAAAGCGAATTGTAAATACTGTTCTTGTACTTGTTGCCGCTTTTTATTGGAATGAAGCCAGAAAAGAGATCATGTTCCTTTGTAGCAACTTTGAGCAGGGCGTTTTTGAGCAGAGTGTAACCAGACAGCTAGACACTGGAAATTTTCTTCGATATCACGCTGAATATGCCTCTTCGGGCAAGCGTATTATTGTTGACAGCGCCTATAACTTGTCAATGTACAAATGTGTTATTGATTTTGATATAAATGGCAAGGTAGAAGAAGCTCGTTTTGAGAAATAAAAACCTGAGGTCAGGCATTGTTGCAATTTGGTAATTAATTTGTCAGTCTGAGTCACTGAACTCATTCACTTTTACTACCACTGATATGCGTCGCCTAAACTTTCTTTCAACTCTTGCTGCTGGACTTCTTTTGCCGGGCTCTTTTTGGGAATCCCTGAATAATCTGTCAAATTCGAGGGAACCGTCCGGGGATGAATTGGACAGTGAGTTGCAGGCCTGGTGCTGGGTCAGTTCAGGATGCCGGCTTTCCCTAGGTCGGATGCTACAGCGAGTGCTGTGACGATGGACGAGCGCTTCATGGCGCAGGTAAAGGGCGTTACGTCTCTTCCCTTGCATTGGTGGAACCTAGGGCTGAGCGCTTCTACCTGGTCGACGCTACGCCGAATATTACCCGGCAACTTGACTTGATCAAAGATCCGGTGTTTCGCAAGCGAGCTAAGGCACGCCGCCCCTTCGACGGTATTTTTCTTACGCATGCACATATCGGTCACTATATGGGGTCGACGTTGCTCTGCTTGACGGGACGTTCTGGTCGATGGATGAATTGCCCGGCCGAGATATCGAGGATATTCCCCATCCGCTGATGACGCAGACCATGGATGCCCTTCAGGGTGTGATTGATGAGGAAAAAGCGCGAGTCATACTCACCCATTTAAATAATTCAAACCCGGCATTGGATAAAGGAGGCCCGTAGCAATCTGAAGTAAAGCGGCGCGGCTTTGAGATTGCTCGTGAAGGCATGCGGATCTCGCTGTAGGTGTCTTTAGCTAGAAATATAAAATCACATTGTTTAATTACTATGACATATAATCATCAGGTTATTTTTAATTTCAGTGAGAATGCTAGCCTACAAAATTGGGAAACGTTGGATGATGTGGTGATGGGCGGCCGCTCGCAAGGAGATATCAGTCTGAGTCCGCAGGGCCATGGACGGTTTAGCGGTTTCGTGTCGTTGGAAAATAACGGCGGCTTTTCTTCGGTCCGCTATTCTCCTGCTAACTTGGAAGTGGATCCACAAGACCAAATTAAAATACGGCTGAAGGGCGATGGAAAACGATATCAGTTTAGGGTTAAACACGACCAGCAGGCCTACGAGTCGTACATTACCTACTTTGAAACCACCGGAGAATGGGAGGACATTACTATTGCGCTTAATGATTTATCTCCCACCTTTAGGGGTAAAGATTTAGACCAGCCCAATTTCAGTTATAATTCCATTCAACAACTCGGCTTTTTAATCGCTAATAAGAAAGCTGAGAATTTTGAGCTGTTAATTGACAAAATTGAACTTATTTCGAATTGAGTTACAACAGTTCAATCTTTGGTTAAAAATTTTCAGGGACAGAAAGTTAGCCACAACTTGAAAAGTTATATATCTGTATCCTTTTAATATTATAACAACGAAAGAGAGAATATATAATGGATTTTAGGCTGGATATTATTGGCTGGTAAATTATAATATGCAAGCTCAGGGAGTGTTAGAAAGCAATAATCAGGTTAGGATTGATGGGTAGTATGGGTGTCTATATTGGCAACAATAAAGATCATATTTTGCAACAAGAACAGCAGTATTTACGATTCAAACATTAATAAAGCAGCTCCGCGGCGTAGATCAACCGATTTTCAGTTCCCGATTAATCCAACAGAAACAACTTTTTACGTACATTAGAGTGATTATTGAATATGCTAAGCTTTTTTGTACTACATTAATTCACAATATGTGATTTATAATAGACGGTTATTCCTCTTATACGGTATGAAATGGTAGATCAATTTATTGAAACCTGGCGCATTAACAACCGAGTTAATTTGATGCTGCTGGATGAAATTAGTGCCGAAGGGTTGAATGTAACGTTTTCGAAACGAGGCGGAGGCACGCCCGCAAAGCAGTTTGCACACATCCACAATGTTCGCTATTGGAAACTTGAGAAGTTGAAGAAGGAGCTTGCCCAGAAGCAGGGAAAAATTGACCGATCAGATGAGCTTTGTCACGAGCTGTTGCGGATCAGGTTGTTAAAATCGGCCGAAGCAGTTGCTGATTTATTAAAAGAGGGGTATGAAAATGAGGGCCTTATTGAAGGGTATCGCCGCGGGGTTTATACACTGATGGGATATTTGATTGCTCACGAAGCTCATCACCGCAGCAATATGATCCAAACACTCAAGCAGTGTGGCCATAAACTATCGAGATCCTTTACCATTAACATCTGGGACTGGAATAAGATCTAGCATTATCCTCATCGGATGACTGAATTTGTCATCCGATGAACAGATCTACTACTAGACCTTTTTAAAGACTACAATACCATTATGGCCGCCAAAGCCAAAGGTATTGCTCATTACTACATCCACCTCTTTTTCAATGGCCTCACCAAGTACTATTTGCAGTCCCGATGGGATTTCCTCGTCAATATTTTCGGTGTTGATAGTCGGCGGGATTACTCCATCGGTAATGGCTTTAATACTGGCAATAGCCTCGATAGCGCCGGCCGCTCCAAGCAGATGACCGGTCATCGATTTTGTTGCGGTTATGTACAGATGATCAGGATTTTCGCCAAAAACATTGGAAATAGCCTTGGTCTCACTGATGTCGCCCACCGGTGTTGAGGTAGCGTGCGTGTTCAGGTGGTCCACATCTTCGGGATTAAGATCGCTGTCGTCCAGCGCCTGTTTCATGGCTACCGTAGCTCCTTTGCCCTCGGGATGTGTGGCCGTCATGTGATAAGCGTCGGCGGTCATCGCTGCCCCGGCTACTTCTCCGTAGATGGTGGCGCCGCGTGCCTTGGCGTGCTCATATTCTTCGAGCACCAGCGAGGCGGCTCCCTCTCCCATTACGAAACCGTCGCGATCTTTGTCGAAGGGACGCGAGGCGTGCTTGGGATCGTCGTTGCGCTGCGACATGGCGCGCATGGCCGAAAATCCACCAAAAGAAGATTCTGTAATACCTGCTTCCGATCCGCCGGTAATCATCACCTTGGCTTTGCCCCAACGGATATAGTTCAGCGCATCCATGATGGCGGTGTTGGAAGTAGCGCAGGCCGAAACCGTTGCGTAGTTGATACCCATTAGTCCATATTTCATGGAGATGAGACCCGGTGCCATATTGATAATTAGCTTGGGCACAAAAAATGGATTAAAGCGCGGGGTGTAATCATTTTCGGCATAATTTTTAACTTCCTCCTCGAAGGTGTGCATGCCGCCTTGGCCGCTGCCCCAGATAACGCCAGTGTCGAAAGGATCCATATCATCGAAATCGATTCCTGAATCCTCAATAGCCTGGTCAGCCGCTACCAGGGCGTACTGGCTGTAGGGATCGGATCGGCGAATCATATTGTGTTCCAGGTAATCGGCCGGATCAAAATCCTGGAGTTCGCAGGCAAAGTGGGTACGAAATTCCGAAGGATCGAAATGGGTAATGCGTGCTGCACCGCTAACGCCATTGGTAAGATTATCCCAGAAATCTTCAACAGTGTTTCCCAGTGGAGATAGTGCTCCCAGTCCTGTGATGACAACGCGTTTTGGCTTGCTCATTGTAAAAAGGTAATATCTTTAGAAGTGTAACTTCGATTATTTAACGTTAGCAGATGTGTTGACAGGCGCAAATATTACAGATATTTCGTCTTCCACCAACGGATAACAATAAACTAAAACTGAGAGAGAAAAGGAAAGAAAATTGTCGGTTCGCCCATGCACTTACGGTCATTGAGAGGTTCCTGGTAGCTCTGATTGTGCAGAATAGAGTACAATCTCCACTTACATTCTCGATTGTGTCATCCTGAACCGGTCGTTCAAAGCTTTCGGGCTTATTTAAGAAGTAAAATTGGTATCAAATAAAACTAGCGCAAGTCTCGGACTTGCGCTAGCATCAAAATATTGGTCCTCTTTTGTTTTCCTCTGTCCGTAGGGAGAAAGACTATTAAAAATTACATGGGAATAGCTCTCCCTAATTCTTGGTGAGAGGATAGTAGAGGTTATTGGGTAGCGTAAAAACGCTCAGTAGCAATTTCGTCGCCATCCCAGTGCTGTACGGCAACCTGATGCATCGTGGTTGGTTCATCAGCACCTTCAAAGGTAACCGTCATGCTTGATTCAACCGATGTGACACCTTCTTCTTCGTTTGAGGTGATGGCAGAAACGTCGATGCCGTGAAATTCTTTAACGCTGCCGAAGAATTCATTTTCACGTTCACGGTTGGCATCTTTGCCTTCTACTTCGGTACCATCTTCGAGAATCATGGTCACATCTTCGCCGTAATATTCTTCAAAGGCATCCATTGCTGTACCTTGTGCAATGTGGTCATAAATGTCAGTTATCTTGTCTAAGTAGCTCATAAATTAATATTTACTTTAATGTTGAAGTATTTGTGAGATAATATAACTCGGCTGAGAAGAAAATCGTTTACAGAAATCGAAATTTTTTTGTTTGCGGGGAAAGCCGTTGGAATCTATTTTAAGAGACAACAAAAAATACAACCTGCAGAATAATAGATATGGCTAAAGCTAAGCTAATTGATATCGCGCACGGTCGCAGTGGAGACAAGGGAGACGGCAGCAATGTTGGAGTAATTGCACGTCACCCTGATGTGTATCCCTTTTTGAAAAAAAAGCTCACGGCTGATGTGGTGAAAGAGCATATGAAGCATATATGCAAGGGAGAGGTTGAGCGCTATGAGTTGCCTAATATTGGGGCTCTCAATTTTGTGCTACACGAAAGTCTGGGCGGAGGTGGTACGGTTTCTCTCAAGCTCGATGCCCAGGGCAAAACTCACGCTTCGATGCTGCTGCGAATGGAATTGGATGTACCCGAGGAGCTGTTGCAGAAAGTAGATAAAATCAGAAAGACGGCAAGCTATTAACGTTTAGCTCGGTCCTGTTGATGATCCTGCCAAAATAGATTATATCGAGAGAGTGCACGAAGATACTTTATCTAATGACAGGTATAAAAGTAACTAAGTCCATCATGAACTGACGTTTGTAGTCGGGCTAAACTGGATGGGTATTTTCACTACTTTGTGATCCCAGCGGAGTATAATGTTGGTGGAGTCGTTTTCAATTTCAGAGAACTGGATGGTAAAGGCTTCGGTAATGGCTTCTTTATCCGTCGAGGGTACCTGTACCCGCATCACATCTTTAGCTTCGTTGTAGTCGAAAGCTCCCCACTGGCCCAGTTCGCTGTTCAAAATAACGGTCCAGTTTTCGTCCTTTCGTGGGATGGTAAACAGCGCGTACGTTCCGGCATCGAGGTGCTTGCCTCCAAAAATAATATCCTTGGTGGTAGTAAGTTCAGTGGCTTCATTGGCTCCGGTGCGCCAGACACTGTTATAGGGAACCAGGTTACCAAAAATTTGTCGATCACGCTTATATGGCTGACCGTACACAATCTTGATGTAGGTATTGGAAGCGTCATGGGTGGCTTTTGCGATGGCAATGGGACTTTTGCGACGCACGGGGTCGGGTTCTTCAGGCTCAGGCTGGCGGCATCCCGAAATAATAAATAACCCCAGTAAAAGATAAATCCAGTACTTGTTATTTGAGCAAAATTGCATACTGATGGCGGTTAGTTGATCTGCTTGGATTTGGATAAATGGTGAACAAAGTATACGGTTAAAATTCTCCTACAAAAAATTGTGTGCTGTTGCGGCTTGGTTCATAGCCAACGCCTATTCCAATGTCGAAACCAAGGTTTGAAATTCGGAATTTTGCGCGAATCCCCAGCCCAAAAACCGAACGGGATTGCCGATACCAATTATCGAAAGTGGGATCAGTCACTGTATCCGAAAATGCAACCAGATAAATATTGCTTAAGTAAAACGGCAGTAAAAGTCCGCCATTATCCACATAGGTCAGGGGAATAGTATAACGCGTATTGAAGCTTAGCAGATTGTTGGCGTCCGGAAATACCGGCCCATCGAAAGCATCGGAGACCAGTGATTGGTTATCCAATAGCAGTCCCGATTGCGTGATACCGCTTACTCCTAGACGCAGTGACTGGTTCCACTGCCGAAAAGGAGAAACAAAACCAAAGATGCCGCCGCGCAGTCCCGTTGCACGTTGGCTGTCCAACATATACTGGTTGCCGTAGGCCGTAAAATTCAGGTCGCCGGCATTAAAATAATGCTCCAGTTCGGAGTACATGACTAAGCCCGAGTTGGGTTGCAGATCACGAATATTTTGTTGAATCCGGTAGTTAAATTGAAGAAATAAGTTCCCGGCTGTGATCCCTGCAAAATCTGAGGTGTTGGCACCGGGACCGATCTCAGAAAATCCAATTTGGGATCGACGAATTTCGGGTTCAATAAAAAGGGAGGTACTGAAAATATTTTGATTCAGTTGGATGCGGGTGGGTATGCTCAGAGCCAGGCTGCGATCTTGTCTCAGTACGGTTTGACCGGTACGTAAGTATCGGTATGAGGGTTGGTTGTACAACCGCGTTTTAAAGCCGGGGAAAAATGATTTGTTCTGATAGATCAGATCGTACCAGAAATGGTCTTCCAGGTAACTAAATTCCGCCGAGTAGGTTTGGCTGGCCAGTAGATTATTACTGTGGAGTCCAAGTCCCCATTGGTACACGTCACGGTTGGATACTTCCTCGAACATCGGGAGGATGGTGCGCGGTTTCAGCCAGCCGAGTCCGCTCGAATAGTTGCTTGAGGTCCAATCTTTAGAGCTGGTTACAATAGAATCCGATACCGCGGGGCGGCTCATAAAATTTATTTTTGATTTATTGGGCTGCCATTTTTTGGCCGCAACAGGCGTTCGATTTGCCTGTGAAAGTTTCATCACAGCCGGCATCTGCTCATTGGTTACCTGTTTTATGTAGGCGATACGAGTGCCATCAGGGCTGTAGGACCCTTCGAATGCATTGAACGTACTATTGGTGATTTGCGAGACAGATTGGGTTACCAGATCGTACTCGTACAATTGTTGGGTGCCCGAAAAATCGCTGCTGAACATCAGCTTTTGGCCGCTGGGATGCCAGGCAGGATCAAAAATTGAGCCTCTATCAAAGGCAACAGCCGGCTCCTGTTGTAGCTGCTGTTCCATTTTTTGGGGATTCACAATCCAGAGCCCTTGCATGCCGCGCTTGTTGATGATAACCGCCAGTTTATTGGTTTCCGGATTTGGAGCTACAGCTACAATCTGATGCTCCCCAAGCGTAAGTTGTTGGTTGATTTTTGCTGGGCCCGTTTCGGATTGTTCAACAGAAACAAGCTTTGATGAAGCGGGCTGTGTCTGCAGGGCCAGCAGGCTATCGGCCAAATATGCGGGAGCATAGGTGCGTCCATTCTTGGTCAGTTGGGTAGACTTATCCTTTGAAAAATTATACTCGACAAGCTCCATCTTTTCGGTGTTGTCGTAGATGGCATTGGCCTCGTAGTAGCTGTACACCATGGTTGTTTTATCCGCAGATAGATCGTAGCGGTAGTCACGTACCGAGTTGGTGGTTAAGATACGTTCCAGATCATCCGTCTGAAGATCATAAGTGTAGAAACCGGAACGAGCGTTATAAAAGGACCCGTAAAAAATAAGCTTTGAATCAGACAGCCATTTTGGGCGATGCACACTTCTTCCATCAAACGGAATCGGCAACGCATTGTGGCGGTCGACTGAACTGGATATCGAATTCAGGGAATCCTTCTGAGCTTTTTCAAACATATTATACAGCTCATTGGGCCATTCTCCGGTGCTGTGATGCAGGGCCACGCCATATCCCAGGAAGGGGAAGTCCATATAAAAGTCGAGCGCTTCTTTGGTTGACTGAGATCCGAACTGCTCGTGTAACCAAGCTGTAAATTCGTATCCGCCGATGTAGTGACGACTAAAGGGACGTGTGTAGCTGGAGGTTTGAAAAAGCTGTCCCATCGACCAGCGTTGGGAGCTGTTAAAGGTGGCATTAAACTGATTGGTAAACAGCGGATAATTTCCACGACCGCCGTCTGGAGATACGTTTTTTGTTTCGTGTTGTACAGCAATGCCTTCTAGCATCCCAAAAGGAATAGCAGCATGGAATGAGCGAGCCAGATCGGGTGAAAAGATGCTTACCAGTTGCGGTATGTTATAGTCGCCAAGGTTACTAATCTGCATAGCATGAACCAGCTCATGCGGACCCACATTTTCGAGCCAGTTGCCCGTCTGTGGATTTTGTGATTTGCCCTTGATGGGCGGAAGCTCAATCTCAGAGCGAAAATGCAGGGACGTTACAAAACCGTTGGAACGATCATTGTAGTCGTTAAGAACCACCGGAAACTTTTTCAGCTTCCCTCCCACCAGCTGTTGAACACTGCCATAATGTTCTTCGAGTATGCGTCCCATACGGTAGGCGGTGGAATCGTTGCCTTTGGCATAAACAATCTGAAAGTGTGTTGTTTGCAGCAACTGCCATTGTTGGTGGGGTGGGCGGTATTGAGTGGGATAAAACTGGGCGTTAGCTGTAATCGAAATCAGTACAAAGAGAATCCAGAAAGCAACAGATTTTCGCAGCATAGACCGTCTATAGCTTGGTTTGCAGATCGAATCTAATGTAAGAAATAATTTGGTGGCCTTTCCAGCTAATGTGTCTTACACAATTGGCACAAGGCTGAAACTTTTGGGCTCTCAAACCAACAAACAGCTACAGATAATAGTAAATAGCCCAGAAGTGCGAAAAAGTGCCGGCCAGCACAAACAGGTGCCAGATTTCGTGGTGGCCAAACCAGTTGGGTATAGGGTTGGGCTTTTTGAGTCCATAAATAACAGCGCCGACCGAATAAGCCAGCCCGCCAATAGCGATCCACACCAGAAAGGCCATCGGTAACTTTTCGGCCAGGGTTGGAAAGATGATGACGGCCAGCCACCCCATTCCCAGATAAAAGGCCGTGGAGAGCCAGCGTGGTGCGTTCATCCACAAAAACTTTTTAATAATGCCGATAATTGCTAATCCCCAGATTGTGATAAATAGTCCCCATTTCCAGCTGCCATCCAGTACAAGCAGGCAGATCGGGGTATATGTGCCGGCAATGAGTACGTAAATCATGCTGTGATCGAGCTTTTGCAGTAGAGCCAGCGTTTTTTCTTTGACCGGCAGTGCGTGATAAAGCGAGCTGGCCGTGTAGAGCAGCACCATGCTGAGACCAAACATCGAAAAGGCGATGATTTGGCTGATGGATCCGCGTTGAATAGCTTCGTAAAGCAGTAAAACAAGTCCCACCAAGGCTAGCAGTGCGCCAATGCCGTGAGTCAGGCTGTTGACAGGTTCTCGGATGTAGCGTAATAGTTTTTTCATGAGCATAGAAGAAAGATGTTGAAGCAAGATACTAAATTTATAAACGAAAAGGGATGACAAATAGTTTAGGGGAGATCGCTATTCTTTAATCTGTTGCAGCTTATATCTGGTTAGCCAATGGCTAAGATTACACGGCAAAGTATTGTACTTGGAGCCAATTAAGATGGAAGTGCCCGCTGCTAACTAAACCATCAGTAGAGCACAATGTTACGATGCTGACAGTGTTAGTGAACGACTCAAAACACTGACAGATCCTGTCAGGTTAGCGATAGCAAAATGAGCAGGTATTTATTGCAATTAATCCCTGCAATGTAATTGTAACATAATATCTCAGCGGTGGATTTTTTTGCTTTCTTTGCAAAATTCGATCTGAATTTTAAGTCGCCGCTGGCACGTTTTCTCCTGCAGGTGATGTCTAACGGTTGAGCAGATCCGAGGCTTGGTAATCCGCGGGAACTCCATCTACTAAAACCACACTGCTGTCGGAATTCTCGATGCGCAGTGATACGATATTCTGGTAGGCATCTGAGTGGTACCATCCCCTTGCTTTGTGGATGTCTGGAAATTCAATAATGACAAGATAGCCGGGGAATTGGCCTTCCACGACTTCCGACTTTCGGCCGTGCACCAGAAATTGTCCCTCAAAAGATTCCAGGGTGGCATCGATCTTTTTCAGGTAGGTTATAACTTCTCTGTTCACAGTCAATTCCCTGAGATGCGCTACAGCATATGCAGACATAAAGGTTAATTCTTGGATTGAATATTTATCCCAATGTAAATGATAAATAGACAAACTTTGAAGCGTGATTTATGGGTTGCCGATCATAAAACCTGCCAGTTTGAGCAATGGGCGTTGCGATCCTGAGGGATGCTGTCAGGTTAGTGATAGCAAATAGCGGGAATTTATTGTAATAGATCCCTGCAATCTAATTGTAACTTAATATCTCAGTGGTGGATTTTCTTGCCTTCAGCGTAGGCTTCGATCAGAATTTTTAGCCGTTGCTGACGCGTTTTCTCCTGCTTGGCGCTCATTACCCAGTGGACCGAATTACGCGTGTAGCCGGGCGCTAGCCTCCTGGAAGAAAGTCCAAGCCTCCTCGCTTTCCCAGATCTGTTGTTCATACTCTTTTTTGAGCTTTATTTCCTTTCGATCGTAGGAAGCCTGCCGGGCATTATCCTCATCCATCTGTTTGAAAGCTTCCATGCCCGGCGGACGCATCCGCCTCTCCTCGATCAGCCCTTCCACTATTTTGATATTCTTTTTGCTCCAGTGGCTATCGGGTTTGCGCGGTGTAAAGCGGATCTTGTAGTGTTCCTTTATCGATGGATTTGCGTAGCCCGTCAATCCATCCGAAGCAGGGCGCCTCGCGCACCGACTCCTCCCATCGCATGCTGGATTTGCCGGTTGCTACCTTGTAATAGCCTACCCGGAGCACTTCTTCCGTGTTATGATTTTCCCGGAGCCAGTTGCGGAATTCGGTAGTTCCTTCAAAGAAAATGGGCTTGTCAGACATTGTGTTATATTTATAAAATACGTTTTACAAAGATCCACAGAGTAGGTGCTGAGATGCACAAAGAATCTCTGTGTAGCACGGTATCGCTTATTCAATTATCATACTCCAGTGTAAAGGTCGCCTTCTCGTGGGTAGTCTTGAATGATCCTTTGCCATGGATTCCCTTGAGGTCTTTGGTTCTTGAATCGGCCACAATTTTGAAGTTTGATTGGGCCGTGCCATTGTTGTGTGTTCCCTCGTGGGTTAGAACAAAACTTCCGCTGCGACCCTCCAGCTTACCGACAACCTGTTCTGTAACGATAAAGCGACTGAATTCTTTATCTAAGGTTGTGATAAGGTATTTTAGCTCACTCTTGGCTTCGAGGGCGCCAGATTAGGTTTGTTTAGCACTGGCTACTCCTAGTTTTGGGTCCAGCTTTCGATTTTAAACGATCAGCTTATCTGGTTATCCATAATGTTATATGTAAGCTAGTGATTTTTATGATTCAAATCTTGACTTCAAGTAAATATAGCGGTTGCTTACAAATACGTATTGTAAAAACGCGACAAACTTATGGCTACGCCCAAAGAAATTCTCGATCCCAGCGAAGAAGAGAAGCAGTTTCGGTTGTCGCGGTTTATGCCATCCGAGGATCTCGCATTTTTTATCGAGCACTTCTGGATTGTGGAATGGGATCTCGGTGAGGGGACTTTTCAGCAGGATATACTGGCCTATCCCTCAGTGCATCTGGCTTTTGAGAAGAACAATACGAAAATATACGGAGTCGTCACCAGCAAATTCAGCCGAACTATCAAAGGTCAAGGAAAAGTTCTGGGTATCAGGTTTCGGCCAGGAGGTTTTTACCCTTTTATGAAATCATCCATTGCCTCCTTTTCGGATGAGATGATTGCCGTGGACAAAGTCTTTGATGTGGAACTCCAAAGTCTTGAGAACTATATTCTGACTCCTGATGATAAAGGGCAGATGGTAAAACGTGCTGAATGCTTTATCCGGAGTTTTCGTCCCCGGGAAGAAGACGAGTGTGTGCAGCTTATCAACCAGATAATCGATGCGGTGATCGACAACAAGTCACTCATTGAAGTGGAGCAGTTAGCAGAGCGATTTGAGATCAGCAAGCGTACGCTGCAGCGGGTTTTTAAACGGTACGTTGGCGTTTCGCCCAAGTGGGTAATCAAGAGGTACCGACTGCACGAGGTGGTTGGTGAGCTGGCCGAAAACGGTGAAACTGACCTGGCAGAGCTGTCTCAGGATCTGGGCTATGTTGACCAGTCGCATTTTATCAACGATTTTAAATCTATTGTAGGTGAACCCCCGGCTGAGTATGCCAATCGCACATACTCTTAAATTTTAATTCAGCTAACCAACATTGTTGGAAAAGCGGATTCCACGGATTTGATATCCAATTACCGGGAACTGGGGTGGGTGGCAAGCACTGGGTGAATAGTTTAGTTAATCATTAACTTGCAGTCGTTTGCAAGAATGTATTTCTTTTGATCTTTGGGCTATGGTGGGTTCAAATAATAAGAGTCCACATTATGACAATCGTATATTACGTTGCTTTGATTACCCTTGTAGGGGGTGCCATTCAACTCATTTCGGGATACTCATTATCTCCATCCGGTTTTGCACATAGGCAAGAAGATTATAAGCGATACTGGATTAGTATCCTTATTCAGGTGGTTATAGCCATTGGATTCCTAATCTATACTGTCCTTCAAATGCCTACCGTTTAGCCTTCCAATTATGTGTTCAAAATTGCTTTAACAGATCCTGGGTGCTGCCTAAAATATCACGAACAGTTGTTGTGCTAAGTTTGATTGTACAGCTGGCGATGATCTTTTTTGAAATTGAACCCTGGCAAGAGACCAGTGCTTCGGTAACAGCCGGGCTAATTATTCTTGTAGTTATATTTCTGCCCAATATATCGTTGGCGGGACTGAGCTATACCGTAGAGGGACGAAGTATCAAATCGTGGATTCTGTTTACGCTTGCGATCTTACTGGTAATAACTACGCTGCCGATCTCTATACACCCCTTCTATTTTGTAGCCGAGGTTCCCAAGAATGCTCAGGCAGCTGTTATCATATTATTGCTGTCTGTTTACCAGCTTGCGGCCGGTGGAATTCCGGGAGGCATTGCCTGGGCTATTGCCACATATGTGAGCGTGGATGAGGAGCATCCCCGAGAAGTTCAGTAAGGGGACAAAATGATATTATTAGTATTTCGATCTATCACTTATATTCTTCTTCCTTAATTCGATAACTAATAAATCAGGATTTATCATATTGTTATGAAGATTATTGAGAACAAAATTACAGGAGTATTATTGGTGTTGCTGATGGCTACTGTTGTAGCTTGTGGCGGCAATACGGAGAAAGAGTCTAGTTCTGAGAATACCTCCACGATGCAGGCAGATACGGCATCGGCTCCCACGGCCAAGCTGAATATGAACACCGCTGGTGAAGACGCATTCAAAACCATCCCCAATGTGGGCGACAACATGGTACATGAATTTGAGGAATATCGCCCGTATGTAAGCATCAATCAGTTCCGCAAAGAGATCGGCAAGTATGTGGATTCAAGTCGAGTAGCGGCCTATGAGCAGTATATTTTTGTACCTATCCACCGCAACGACAGCGATGTATCTACGTTGATGCAGATTCCGGGTCTGGAAAAAGCTGAGGCCGACAAGTTGGCGGCAGGACGTCCGTATAAAAGCAACCAGGCTTTCTTTGATGCACTTAATTCATACATCAGTGAGGAAGAGTTGGCTACGGCTAAGTCTTATATGAAGTCTGAATAAGATTTATGAATGAACCTGATATTACACAGCAGTTGCGCCGGTTTTTGCTGGGCGTGGTGGCTGTTACGTTAGTAGTCACTCCCTTTGAACTGATACTGCTCGAGCATACCGAAGAGCTGCTGCAGTGGATTCCGTTTGTGGTTTCAGGTATTGGATTACTGGCGGTTGCGGGGGCGTGGTTCAGTCCGGGGATTACTTCGTTAAAAATCTTGCGTTGGGTGATGGTTTTACTAGCGCTGACCAGCTTTGTCGGTGTCTATTTCCATTTCAGCAGTAACCTGTCGTTTGTCCGTGAAATAAATCCTTCCTATGGGTTAATGGAATCTATATGGCCAGCCATGAAAGGGTCCCATCCACTGCTGGCACCGGGGATCTTGCTTTTAGCCGGCATTTTGGGACTGGCCGCAACCTACCGGCATCCATTGTTGGCGCGTAATGAGTGATACAGGGCGGGACTGTTACAGGCTGAGTAATTTTATTTCGTGCTATACCAGAAAGGACAGCCCGAGATATTAAAATCTATTTCACTGGTTGGGATATAGATATCCTAGAAAAGGTCGGCCAGAGTATTTCAATCTTTCCCCTTTTGACAGCGCACAAAAAGTACGCGCGATTACAATATCTTTTGTTTTTACATCAAGCCTTATCTTTTCATCGCAGTGTACCTTCTGTTGGTCGTTGTGGTTTTGTTTCTCCCTTTAGCTCACGTATATACGAAGTCATTTCTTTGACCTTCGGATTTTTGTATCCCTCCAGCCTGTATACATCGCAAAACCCGTAGCTCTTACCCTTTCGGGAAGTCATTGTGCCATCCACGGAGGCCATTTCACCATGGGTAATGATGTTTCTGATAGATAGCTCCACCGGTCCTTCACTTTCCATCTCAAGCAGAATCTGGGTAAAGGCTTCCTTGCCTTCAATAATAGTATCTCCGATGATTTCCCACCGGATGTCATCTGTTACATTATCGAGGATAGTTCCAATATCACCTTTTGCAAAGGTTTCGTTTAGTTCTTTTAAGAATGTTTCTTTGTGATTCATACCACCCTCCATTTTATTTTTTGTGCTTTATTACTTACACCACAAATCACGAAATTTTGTTGCTAATTTATTGTTCAATAGCCGCAAAATTTTTGCCTGATATTTAGAGTTATGTGCTGGATAGTCAAGCAGAAGTCGATTTATTCGCTGAATTCGTTTGACGTATCTCTGTTCTACATTTCCCACGGATCGTAGGTACCCAGCGTCCAGATATGGCCTTCTGGATCGCGGCAGCTAAAACTGCGTCCGCCGTAGTCTTCATCTTTAATATCGATGATGATTTCAGCCCCTTCCGCTTTGGCGCGCTCGTAGATCTGGTCGGCATCGTTGACGATAATATAGATCGACTGTGTTTCTGCTCCGTTGACTTCATCTGGTTGTTTCATATGTTTGGCAAATTCGGTGTCTTGTACAGATGAGACCATAATCATGCCGTTGCCAAAGGTAAGCTGTGCATGGGCAATAGCGCCGTTATCGTCGGGAACTACGAGTTGCTTTTCAAATCCAAAGGCATCACAAAGCCACTCTATGGCAGCAGAAGCATCCCGGTAGCGAAGGGCAGTGATCAATGTAGAGGTAGTGTTTTTTGCTGGTGTATTCATATCTCTCCTTTTTGTGATACGTGAATTAATGCTAAGTTGGTATTCGTGCGCCATAATCACAAGTGAAACAGACTGGAAAGCGGTATATATTTTATTTTTTTTAGAAGGTATTGAATCGAGAATTTAGGAAAATTGACATGCTTCGCCGACTGACGCTATTATTTATCATTACATTTTATGCTGGCGCGATAGCCTATGGCCAGCAGCTATCCAATCAGAAAAAAGCAGAGCTCACCGAGTTTTATCACAACAAAGCCGAAGAGCACCAGGTGGTGGGCAGCTCGCTGGCTATCATCCGGGACGGAACGCAGGTTTACCGCTCAAACTACGGGCTGGCAAACTTGGAGATGAAGGAGCCGATTGATGATCAGACGATCTTTCACTGGGCTTCTATTACGAAAACATTTACCGGCATTGCCATCATGCAGCTGCGTGACAGGGGCAAGCTTTCGCTGGATGATCCGGTCACGAAGTACATCCCCAAGTTACGGGAGGTACACAACGAGTACGGTTCCATGGATGAAATTACAATCCGACATCTGATGACGCATTCTGCTGGTTTTCGAGGTCCTACCTGGCCGTGGGGTGGCGACAAGGCGTGGCACCCGCATGAGCCGCAACACTGGGAGCAGCTCGTGGCAATGTTTCCCTATACCGATATCAAGTTTGCCCCGGGCAGCAAGTGGAGTTATTCAAACCCCGGCGTCATTTTCCTGGGACGCATTATCGAGCTGATCACCAAGGACGATTACGAGTATTACGTGGAGAAGAATATCCTGGAGCCGCTGGATATGGACCGCAGCTATTTTGATAAGACGCCCTATCACCTGCTCGAGCATCTTTCGCACAGCTACTTTTTGCAGGAGGACAGCACTTATAAAGAGGCGCGTTTTGATCTGAACACTGGAATCACGGCTTCCAACGGCGGATTGAGCGCACCCATCCCCGATATGATCAACTACCTGAATTTTCTGCTGGGCAATGGAGAGCAAGGAGATTATGAGCACGTGCTGAAGCGCTCATCCATCGAAGAGATGTTTCAGCCACAGATTGAAATAAAGCCTGATGCGGATGGGCGGGAAAATATTTCAGCACGTCAAATGGGGCTCTCCTTTTTTGTAAGTGATGCTTTCGGTATGCGACTGATTAGCCACAGTGGTGGGCAGAACGGCTTTATCTCTCACATCTACCTGGCGCCGGCCAAGAATGCGGCGTACGTGGTGGCCTACAACAACTGGGGACAAACGCGCAAGCTGGACAGAGAAATGAATGAGTATATTTTGGAGAATATTTTTGCGGAGATGAGTGATCTCGAATAACAGCGAAGCGATCGAGCGATTTAAATCCATAGAGAAAATAAGCCTATCAAATCTGCAAACGCCGATTGAAACCTGTGATCGGCTGGATAAGGTATATCCTAATTTGCCGAACTTGTATATCAAGCGCGATGATTTTATCGGCTCTCTGGTATGGGGCAACAAGCTGCGCAAGCTGGAGTACTCAATGGCGGATGCGCGTGCTCACAACGCCGACACCATTATCACCTGCGGTGGCGTCCATTCCAATCATGCGCGTATTACGGGTCAAGTGAGCCGGCGGCTGGGGCTGGATTGCATCCTGGTGCAGAGCGGCGAAAAGCCGGAGAAGATGGTCGGCAATCCGCGAATTAATGAGCTGATGGGAGTTTCTATCGAATATGTGGACAGCCGCGATGAACGCCAGCCTACCATGGAGAAAATTGCAGACGAATTGAAGGATGAGGGCAAACAGCCTTACATTATCCCGCTGGGTGCTTCCAACGAGATTGGCTCGTGGGGATTTGTCAACGCGGTGGATGAGCTGCAGGCACAGCAGCAAGAGATTGGTATGCAGTTTGATGCCATTATTCACGCCTGCTCTTCCGGTGGCACCACGGCCGGACTGGAAGTGGGCAAACGCCTGTTCGGACTCCACGATATGCCGGTTTATGGCATCAGCGCGGATGATCCGCCTGAAAAGATAAAAGAGTCGATACTAAGTGCAACTCAACCGATGATCGAGCGGATTGGCCTTGATGCCCCGATCACCGCCGAGGAGCTTAATATTGATGACAGCTACGTTGGCGAAGGATATGGCATTCCCACAGAGCTGTCGGCGAATGTTACCAAGGCCTTTTTGGATGTAGAGGGTATTACCCTGGATCCCGTCTACACGGCCAAGGCCGCTGCGGCGCTGGTGGATTACAGTCGGAAGGGAATTTTTGAGCCAACCGATAACGTATTGTTCTGGCATACCGGCGGACTGCTTAATTTGTTTAAGTAAAACTTTGTGTCATCCTGAACTTACCGTGTCCCGACTTTTTCGGGATTTCTGGATTTGGACTGAGGATATTTTGAATGTAAAATTGTACTTTTTCTTTGCATAATTTTTAAAACCAGATCATATTTTTATGAAGTTTGGCAGTGTAAATAATCCTGGAGATATCGACTTTTCCCTCCCCGACGATCACCCGGACACAGCACAACTGTTATCGCAATATGAGAACGTGGATGTCCCCAGCGTTTTTGTGGGATGCGCAAAATGGAATCCCAAAGATCTGAATAGCCTCTATCCCAAGGGCACCGGCGACAAACTGAAATATTACGGACAGCAATTTAACTCGGTAGAGCTGAACGCTACCTTTTATAATACCTTTGATGCTGATCAGATTGCCGACTGGCACAGCCGGGTTCCGGAGAACTTTCGATTCTTTCCCAAAGTGAATCGCTATATCAGCCACCTGAAATGGTTGAACGACATCGAAAGTGCCGTTGACGATTATTATGACAGCATTATTCATTTCAAAGAAAAACTAGGGACGATCTTTCTTCAGTTGCGCGGCAAGTTTGCGCCTAAATATTTTAATCGCGTTCAGAATTTTGTGGAATACTGGCCGAAGGAGTTGCCGCTGGCTATCGAATTTCGCCATCCCGACTGGTTTGGCGATGAGGACGTTGCGGAGGATCTATACGCATTGCTCGAAGAACACAAGGTAGCCAATGTGATTACCGACACGGCCGGGCGGCGCGACCTGCTGCACATGCGTCCTACCAATAACGAGGTGTTTATTCGATACGTGGGGGCCAATCACGAAAGTGATTTTACTCGGCTCGACGACTGGGTGGATCGGCTGGAGAAATGGACCAACCAGGGATTGGGTAATATTCACTTTTTTGTCCACCAGAATAAGGAGGAAAAATCCCCCGAGTTGGCCGCACATTTCATCAAAAATATGAATGACAGGCTGGAAACGGATCTGAAGGTTCCGAATATCGGTGGAAATGGCGGAAACCAAGGCGATCTGTTCTAATGCTTCTGCAAGAGGCCACAAATTTTAACTGATTGAGATTATCAGACCTCCGGTTTTATTCTATTGATTGTATAGCATCCATCCATTCTTTAACAGGATTCGTTATGCAATTCGCCAGTGTTGACTATCCCAAACAAATTGATTTTACCCTTTCCGAGGATCATCCCTATACAGCGAAAGTGCCCGAGATGAAGGCCAAATTGTTGTGATTATTCTCCGTGAAACGGTATTTCTAATAGATCGTTCAAAACGACAGGATTGTGACAAACCCTACCATGGATTACCTTTTCAAACCTCCTCGCTAAATCAGTATTTGTTACTCGCTGCGGTTTAGGAAGTCCGGGAGCTGGGAGATATCATCCAGCTCGTGGTAGCCATCTTTTTGAGCTTCGTCCGGATCCACCTCCTCATGATCCCAGGTAATGTGATAGGGAATGTGGATGGCGTGTCCACCGATTTTGCAAACAGGCAGTACATCCGACTTCAGCGAATTGCCGACCATCAGAAAATTGGAAGGCTCGATGCTGTAGTGCGACAGGAGACGAGAATAGGTATCCGTCGATTTATCACTGACAATTTCGATGTAGTCAAAATGGGGATCTAGGCCCGATCGCGCTATTTTGCTTTCCTGGTCGAGCAGATCGCCCTTCGTTAGCACCATAAGTTTGTACTCGTCTTCCAGCTCTCTGAGCGTTTCCTCGACGCCCGGCAGTAGCTCCACGGGATGCTGCCTCATCTCCTTGCCGAGGTCAATAATCTTTTGGATTTCGCCGGCGCTGACCTGGTTATCGGAAAGCTCGATAGCTGTTTCAATGAGCGACAGCGTAAAACTCTTGATGCCGTAGCCAAATAGCTTGAGGTTTTTCATCTCCGTCTCGTAGAGCTTCTCCGAAAGCTCGGGTGGGGACAAATACGGTTCTAAAATCTGCTTACATTGCTCTTCCGTTTTACGATAGATCGGTTCATTAACCCAGAGCGTGTCATCAGCGTCAAAGGCAATTACGTTAATGTTATCCACTTGCGCCACCTTCTGTTTGAGTCATTCAATTCAGTAAAATATAGGAATCTGGGAGGCGTCAAGAAATAGAATTTGGGCAACCACTTATCACAGGCTTCCTTCATCACGGTATGCACGTTCCAGTAAGGATTGGAGAATAGCACAGGAGCGAAGGTGGGTACAGCTATTTAGGCTAATTACTTCTCACTATCTTTTTTCATCGCTTCGGCTATGCCCCGGCTTTGCGGATCTCCTCTCTCCAATAGTTTTTTGATGATATTGTAGTGATCCTGCTCATTTCGTTTTTGACTCAGCTTGTCAGCCGCCTCTACTTTTTCGATGGATATTTCGAAACCGTAAACCCCCTTCAACTGTGGCTCAACAATTTCCTCGGGCAAGGTATCCATCGAAACCGGGCATTCTGAGTTTTGCTCGTATTTGTCAATCAGGCGACGCAGCGATTCCCGCAGGGCCTCCTCGGAAAGTTCTTTGAGCTTGCCATAGATATGCACAGCCCGGTAATTCCAGGTGGGCACTTCTGGTTCCTCGTACCACGACGATGAAATATAGCTGTTATGAGATTGAAATATGGCAAGCACATCCGGATGCTTATCAAAACTCTCCCACTGCCGATTATTCCGGGCGATATGTCCCCATAGAACAGTTTCGCCCTCAAAATTTTGTTCCAGCTCAATGGGGATGTGAGTTGCTACCGGATATTTTTCATCAATGCTGACTAGTGTGGCAAAAGGATACGTTTGGACAAAATTTTTGATTTCATCCCAGTCTTCCTGTTTATAATGCTTGGGTGTGTACATTAAACCGCGGTTTAACTCACCAGCCGTTTAAAGTAGTAGTGGGCAAACGCGTCTTTGTTAAATACGGAGACGAGTTCCCACCCTTCATCTGCCAACTCGTTGAGCCGCTTTTCGCCGAGAGCTTCTTCCTCGTCCAAGTTCTGGCGGATATATTTATATTCCAGGTGGTACTCTTGGTCTTCATAAACTACAGGGACGATAGGAGATAGATCTTGGTCTGAAGTGTTGGGATTCGGGTGCATTAATTGTTTTTCCATAACTACCTCTTTGTTTATTTGTTTCTTAAATGTTGGAAAAACAATAGCATTAAACAAGATAGAAACCCTCTTTTTTAGTCAGATGAGGTAGCCATTGACAAAATCTTATTGATCGTCCGAAGGTTTCGGGTCGTAGCCGGTACGCCTAGTTTATTCTCTACGAATGAGTTAGAGAACTGTAGCTTTTCATCGGTCTGTTTATTGATAAAACCAAAAAGTTCGGTTCCGCGAACTACGAATTTTTCAATATCGCTGGATAGGGATTCCAGCTCTTTTGCCTGCTCGTCCATCGGCTTGTTAGCCAAGAAGCTGATGTAGCCTTTCCATCCTTCTTTGTCATCAAAGGGAAAGAAAGCCAGTGAGTCTTCCAGATCAGACGGCGTGCGTAAGATGACCGGCACATCATAGCCGAAGGATTCTTCTATCTGTACTTTTATTTTGGTGCTTAGAAATGCGAGATTAGCTTCATCGTTGGCATCAAAAATAACGTTTCCACTCTGGATATAGGTAGCTACGTTTTGAAATCCCAGCTCAGAAAACATTTGGCGAAGATCTTGCATCTTTATTGGACGGTGTCCGCCGACGTTTATGCCTCTGAGTAAAGCGATATAGGTGGTCATGAGTTGAACGCTTATGAGTGATGTAAGATGGACCCCGCCAAGGTAAATGGACTCCATTCAACATAATCAAAACTGTATCTGCCAATATACATAAACCAGGGCAAAAGCAGTCAGAAAGATAATTCCGCTCCAGCTCAGCCATTTGAGCCATGGTTTGGGTTTGCAGTCATCCGGCATGTGTTGGGCTGTAACCAGCCGATAGTTGAGGTAAGCTAGCACCGGCGCGGTCAAAAAGGAGAGCGTAGTGGCCAGATCTACCATCAGTGTAAACGAGTCCCCCAGGAAATACAGCACACCCAGTGAAAGCAGTGATATGATGACCAGCAGAAAACGATAGAGTCGAATGTTGTCGGCTTCATTAAACGTCTCAGGCATCAATACTTCGAGCATGCGACGGCTTACCCGCGGATAGGCATCTGTGACGGTGAGCGTGGTACTAAACATAGTGGTGAAGGCCGCGATGATAATCACGGTGTAGGCCCAGTTGCCGAGGCTTTCGGTGTAAAGGCTGATAAGCTGACTGGCAAACACGGCACCACTGCTGGCGTACTCTTCGCCGCTGCCATACATCACCAGCGCGCCGAGCGCCAGAAACCCAAGCGACAGCACGGCAGCCCCGATATAGCCGATATTAAAGTCCAGCAGCGACTCCTTGAGCTTGGGTCTATACTGGGTTTGCTTTGCGCGCTCCAATGTCCAGAGGGAATGCCATGCGGCGGCATCAATGGGGATCGGCATCCAGCCCATCAGAGCAATAAGAAAAGAGACCCCGGCCACGTTCCAGATGCTCGGGAAGTAATTTACGCTTGCCTGTTGGGTACTTCCCTGAAGCAGGGCTCCTCCAACGGCAACGACCGTTGAAATTGCTAACACAACCATAATCAGTTTAATAGCGCCATCCAGTGCAGAATATTGTCCTGATAGCAAAAGTAAGATGCAGATGGCCAGCAAAATTCCGCTCCAGACGACAGGGCTTAGCGCGATGCCGGTCATCTCGGCGGCCAAGCTTGCACTTACAATAGTCACGGCGGCCTGTACGGCAAACATGGTGCCGAGGGTGAAGACCACAAAAATGCCGATCGCCCATTTGCCGAGCCGATTGTAGCCTTCGATCATGCTTTCGCCGGTGGCAATGGCGTATCGCGGTCCGTATTCCAGAAAAGGGTACTTAAAAAAGTTGGCCAGTATAACGGCCCAGACGAGCGCCCATCCGTAGGTAGCCCCGGCGCGGGTAGATTGCACCAGGTGCGACACCCCGATAGCGGCAGCAGCCATCAGCAGGCCCGGTCCCAGGCTTTGTTTGATTCCCTCCCATGTACTTTGCTGCTGATCAATAGTTTGTTCTTCAGCCATAAGTCCATTTCTATGTTGGATATTCCCGACGTTGAACCAACATTAAGAAAATTGGAGCTGAAATTAAAAGGAGGGTATCTGTCAGAGGATTATGAGATAAATATCTCCAGTAAGTAACTTACCCTTTGGCCGGGTTAAAATATTCTGGTCCGTCCATCACCACGCCCAGCGGATGCAGCCGATGCACAATGCGCACGGTATCTTTATGGTTTTGAAGTACATTTTCGAGTTGACGATAGACTTGTGGGGCCTCATCGAGTCCGCCGCCCCTCAGTTCGACCCCCATCTTTTGTAGCCGATTGTAGATCATGTCCGGTTTGATGGCTGATTGCGACAGATCGCGACCATGATAGTTGCCTTTGGCCTGTGTGCGTGACATCAATCGCCCTGCCCCGTGAATTGTTGAGTAAAGTGCCTGCCGGCTGGCTTTGGAATCGACCCCTTCTAAAATTACAGAAATATCGCCCATGCTTCCGCCTACGAATCCCCGTTGGCCGGGGAAAGCCGGCGTTGCACCTTTGCGGACGACTACCAGCTCTTCGCCGTCGTGTTCTTCTTTCCATGCGAAATTGTGGTTGTTATGGACTTCTTCGATGACCACTGATTCAAAAGCATCTGCCAGTGTATAGCAGACCCATTCGCGCCCGGCGTACGCATATCGACCGGCCAGGTTCATGGCAGCAAAGTAGTCTTGGCCCAATGGCGTATCGAGATCAAGCAGGACTTCTTTTTGCTCAAAATTGTCGTTCCACTCTTTATCCTGCGACAGGTTCATAAATCCCTGGGCGGTTTTATAGCCAAATCCGCGACTGCCAAAGTGTACTCCAATCCAGATATAACTGTCTTCATCCTGAAAAATATCAACATAGTGATTGCCCGAGCCCACGGTACCAAGCTGTTCCCGAGCCTTCTGTTTGAGGTCGCCGCGCACATGATTTGGGATGGCGTCCCACTCGGGAGCTTCGAACAATTCGTGGTCCTGTGGGCCATCAGGATTTTGTCCGCCGACCCCAAAATTAATGCGGTGTTGGATAACATTGAGCGCTGCTGAAACGTCAAAGCTGTGAGCTTTGCGATCCAGCTTTACGGCCATATTTCCACAGCCAATGTCGAATCCCACGCCTACCGGTGAGACGTGGTTGCGGTAGGCCATGACACCGCCAATCGGCATTACATAGCCCAGATGGGCATCCGCCATCAGGGCGCCGCGCTTGGCCCGGAGCAAGACATTGTCATATTGATCCAGGGTGCCCTGGTCGGGATCTCCAAAGATGGGCGTTGGCTGTTTAGTCTTTTTGGCCATAGTAATAAATACTGCTTCATCTTTAAGTTCTTTATCTTATAATATAAAATACATAGAGCTGAAAACGAGTTCATTTACTGTAACAAAATCTTTAACCGAAAATGAATGTTTAAGCTCAATATCGATAGAAGTTTAGGTAAAATTACTTGGAGGGATTGACCTTATGATTACACGCGAAAATATCCTCAACCTTGCACAGCAAGAGCACGATGTATGCCTTTCCATTTACCTTCCCACGCACGTGAAAGGGGAAGAAGTGCAACAGGATCCCATCAGATTAAAAAATTTATTGAGCGAGGCTAAAGATCAGCTAAAGGAGCACGAGGTATCGGATCAAAAAATTGAAGAACTGCTTGACCAGCCTCGCGACCTGCTGGATAAGCCCCTTTTTTGGCAGCACAACGACAAGGGGCTGGCCCTGTTTATCAGCGAGGATAGTTTCGATTATTATCGAATCCCTCACAGTTTTAAAGAGCGCGTGATGGTGGACGACCATTTCCTGATTACACCACTTGTGCCCATGATTTCGCTGGAAGGCACGTTCTGTATCTTGGCGCTCAGTCAAAAGAAAATGAGGCTGCTCAAGTGTACACGCGCTGATGTAGAAGAAATTGAATTCGAAGAAGCACCTGATAGCCTGGAAGAGTTTTTGAAGTATGATGTTAATGAAAAAAATCTTCAGCATCATGCCGGACAAGGCGCTAATGCCCAGGCGATATTTCACGGGCAGGGCGGATCGCGCGATACGGATACCCAAGAAGTTGTTAACTACTTAAAGACCGTTGAGAATGAGGTGACTTCTGTTCTCCGAAAACGAAATGACCCTCTTATTCTGGCCGGGGTGAACGAAGCTATTGCTGAATACAGAAAAGTGAATAGTTACAGTCGTCTTTTGGACCAGGCCGTTACGGGTAATCCGGATCCCAAAAGCAACAATGAGATCAAGGATGAAGGCTGGGAGATTATTCAGTCGTACTTCCTGCAGGATATGTACAACGATATCAAACGCTTTGGGGATCTATCCGGCTCCGATAAGCAATCGGATAATCTTACTCAGATTGTAGAAGCCGCCTATTACGGCAAGATTGAATCGCTGTTTGTGCCTATCGGAGAACACAGCTGGGGCTGGTTCGACACGGAGCGCGATACCGTGCACCACAGCAAAGAGCCTAAAAATGGCGAACATGATCTTATCAACATGGCGGCGATAAAAACGCTTACCCAGAGTGGTAATGTGTACGCGCTGGATAAAGAAGATATGCCTAATGGCTCTTCAATTGCAGCAATTTTCCGGTATGCATAAGATAATTTTAAATTAACTTCCCCGGCACTTATGGAAATGCCGGAGAAATATGTTTTATAGGCACCGGCCAGACGGTCGGTGCCTTTTTTATTTTGAGAGAATTTGTAGGGACTTATCGCTAGAAGTCACTACAGATAGCCTATCATTTTTTTAAAACATTTTTCATTCATAACCTTTACACTAAAAGCCTGATACAACTTATTTTAGACTCCTGAATTATCATCAAACGTTTAGCTATGAGATTACGAACGCTCCTTTTTAGTCTGTGTTTTCTGTTTCTGTCCAGCAGCGCCTGGGCTCAAAATCCCGCCGCGGCCGAAGCCTCCATGGAATACTATCTGCCGCAGGATGTGACCTACGATTCTTCCATCCCCACCCCACAGGAAGTGTTGGGCATGGTGCCTGGTGAGTGGCACGTACGTCACGATCAGCTGGTCCAATATATTCGGGCAGTTGCAGAGGCTTCTGATCGGATGACCTTGCATAAATACGGTGAAACCTATGAAGATCGTCCGCTAGTTTATGTGACGGTGACTTCGGCAGAAAACCAAGAGAATATTGAACAGATTCGCCAGAATCATTTGGCATTGACCGAGCCCGAGCGATCGGAAAATCTGAATACCGAGGAGATGCCTATAGTCATGTACTGGGGCTACAGCATCCACGGGGATGAGTCGAGCGGTTCCAACGCATCGATGCTGGTGGCCTACTATTTGGCCGCTGCGCAGGGCCCCGACATTGAGAAGAAGTTAGAAAATAGTGTGATCTTGCTGGATCCCAGCTTGAATCCCGACGGCCTGAACCGTTTTGCGGGATGGGCAAATACCCACAGGAGTGAAAATCTGGTTGCCGATCCCAACAGCATGGAGCTGAATCAGCGGTGGCCCAGCGGGCGTACCAATCACTACTGGTTTGATCTTAATCGCGACTGGATGCTGGTGCAGCATCCGGAGAGCCAGGGACGCATCGAGACATTCCAGAAATGGAAGCCCAATATTTTGACTGATCACCACGAGATGGGCACTAATTCGACCTTCTTTTTTCAGCCCGGTATTCAATCTCGGACCCATCCGATTACACCCGATCGCAACCAAAACCTGACCAAGGCTATTGCTGATTATCATGCCGAGAAGCTGGATCAGGCCAAGCGGCTTTATTACTCGCAGGAGAGCTATGATGATTTCTATTATGGTAAAGGCTCCACCTATCCGGATGTGAATGGAGGTATTGGAATTCTGTTTGAACAGGCCAGCTCGAGAGGACACGCGCAGGAGAGCATCCACGGCGTACTGAAGTTCCCGTTTACGATCAAAAACCAGTTTTTAACTTCCATGTCTACGCTGGAGGGGGCCAATAATTTGCGGGAAGAGATCTTGAACTACCAGCGCAATTTCTTCCAGGAATCCCTAAACGAGGGAGAAAATGCCGACATCGAAGGTTATGTCTTTGGCACCTCCCACGACCAGGCGCGTACGTATCACCTTGCCGAGCTGCTGCGCCGCCACAATATCGAAATGTATAAACTGGCGCAGGATGTGGATGCCAATGGTGAGACTTTTAATGCGAACTCATCGTATGTCATCCCGTCCGATCAGAAGCAGTACCGTTTTGTGAAGGCGCTGTTCGAGCGACGCACTACGTTTACCGACAGCCTGTTTTATGATGTCTCAACCTGGACTATGCCTTATGCCTTTAATATGCCCTTTGCCGAGCTCGAAAATACCTACGATGAGGATCTGCTGGGAACAAAAGTGGAGGGTCTGGCCTCTTTTCCTCAGGGAGAGCTGATGGGCGGCAAAAGTAAATATGCCTACGTTTTTGAATGGGATGAGTACTACGCTCCCCGCGCCCTGAATCGCCTGCTCAAAAATGATGTCCGTGCCAAGGTTGCTTCCAAACCCTTTACCGGTGTTACGCCCAATGGTACCAAAGAGTTTGACTATGGGACGATCATGGTGCCTGTGGGACCGCAACAAGTAGATCGCAGTAAAATCCATGAGTTGATAAAAACCGCTACTGAAGAAGATGGACTAACAATTTATGCAGTAGGAACCGGCCTGACCCCCAGTGGTATTGACTTGGGCAGCGGTTCGTTCGAGAATCTGAAAAAGCCGAATGTAGCTATCCTGGCCGGGGATGGAAGCAGTTCCTATGAAGTGGGCGAAGCCTGGCACCTGCTGGATCAGCGGTATCATATGACGCCAACCATTTTTCCGAAGGATCGCATCGACAATGCCGATCTGGATCGCTACAACGTTATGGTGATGGTTAATGGGAGTTACAATGATTTGGGTAAGCAGGATATTGATAAAATTAAACGCTGGGTACGCAACGGTGGCACGCTAATAGCTACGAAATATGCGAACAACTGGGCTGAGCGAAATGGGTTGGCAAACATCTCGTACAAGACCGATGAGGAGTCTGAGGATGAAAATAAGGAAAAGGTCAATCCCAAAGCCTATGCTGATATGGACAAGGCGCGCGGCGCGCAATATATCGGCGGCTCTATTTTTCATACCAAGCTGGATCTGACGCATCCCATTGGATATGGATTTAACGACGATGACCTGCCGGTTTTCCGCAACAGCACGCTTTTTCTCGAGAAGGCTGAGAACCCTTATGCCACTCCACTCTATTATACCGAAGAGCCGCTGGCCAGTGGTTACGTTTCGGACGACAACCTGGAGCAGTTAAAAGGGACAGCAGCTATTATAGTGAGTGATATCGGTGACGGTAAGGTCATTTCAATGGTCGATAATCCTAACTTCCGAGCATTTTGGTATGGCACCAATAAGCTTTTCATGAACGCTATTTTCTTTGGCCAAACCATTGATGGTAGCTCAGGAAACTGATTATCCACTTTAGATGTAGTACATCTCCAAGGTGTACTACATCTTTTTTATTAAAATCCAGATTTCTATGATCACAACCTTATATTTGGATGAGTTGCATAATCATTAGCCTTAACCCGAATTCAAAGAATCTATGAAACCTGTTTTTCAAGCCTTGGTAGCCCTAATTGTTATTGCAGCCCTTGGGGCGTTGGCTCTTTCGTTTACCATGGATAGCATGATCGAGTCGAATATCGAAAGTACAACCAGCGAAATGCTGGATACATCGGTTGAAGTGAATAATGTGTCTGTTTCAATCCTGGATGGAACGGGAACTATCGATGGCATTACTATTCATAATCCCGAAGGATTCAGTGATAAACCGGCCGTGAAGCTGCAGAAAATAAGTCTTAAGGTTGATCCGTATTCATTTCTTTCGGACACGGTGATTGTTAAGCGAGTAGAAATTCAGGAACCACAGGTTTTTTATGAGCAGAAGGTGAGTGGAAGCAACCTCGATGCGTTGTCCAGTAATCTGAGCGGTGGATCATCCTCTTCAGTTAACGTGGTGGTCGACTACCTGTTGGTACAGGATGGAAGTGTGACTCTAAGTACGGAGATCGGGGGCGAGAAATCGGTACAGGCTACTTTTGGACGTATTGAGTTGGAAGGCATCGGGTGCCAAGGTAGTAACACGATGGATCAGGCTATGCGGCAGGTGCTGGAACCTATCCTCAGAAAAGCGGCTCGCGAAGCGGTCAAGCAGGGTCTGTTGGAGAAGGCTAAAGAAGAGGTTGAAGATTTGCTTGATGGGTGAAGTAATACTCATCTGATCACTGAGTTTGTGATCTGATGAATGAATTTAGCACTACGAAAAGATAGCGCAGGCTACATCGAATATTATGAAAGACCGCTATTTAACACGCTGATAGTATCGGTAATCCTACAAGGTTATTGTCAGATGTTTTTTACAAAAGATAATACCAATAAAAAAAGGAGTCATCTTGTGATGACTCCTTTTGGTTTTTAAAAGGTTTTGCGGGATTATAGGGCATCCTGTATTTCATCGATATGATCGAGTTTCTCCCAGGGAAAAATATTGCGCCCAAAGTGTCCATAAGTTGCTGTTTGGGCATAGATTGGGCGTTGCAAGTCAAACCGTTCTATTATACCTGATGGAGTGAGATCAAAAGCTTTTTGAATGGCATTGGCAAGTTCATTATCCGTAAATTTGCCTTTCTTATTACATCCAGTCTCTACATTAATAGAAACGGGTTCGGGAATACCAATTGCATAAGCCAGTTGTACCTGGCATTCTTCAGCAAGCTCGGCTGCTACTACGTTCTTGGCAATATGCCGAGCAGCATAAGCCGCACTTCGATCTACTTTGGATGGGTCCTTGCCGGAAAAGGCGCCACCGCCATGGGAACCGCGTCCGCCGTAGGTGTCCACAATAATCTTGCGTCCTGTAAGCCCGGTATCGCCGTGTGGGCCGCCAATCACAAATTTGCCGGTGGGATTGACGTGAAAAATGGTCTTGGGATCCATCAGATTTTCGGGAATGACCTCCGGGATCAGGTTCTTCTTAAGATCTTCTTTAATTTTTTGCTGGTCCACGCCTTCATCATGTTGCGTCGAAATCACAATAGTGTCAACACGAGTGGGCCGACCTTCATCATCATATTCGATAGTCACCTGGCTCTTGCTGTCGGGCGCCAAATACGGCATCAGGGCCGTTTCTTTGCGAATATGTGCCAGTTTACGCAGCAGGTCATGCGAAAATTGAAGCGACATTGGCATGTAGGTATCCGTCTCATTGGTGGCATAGCCAAACATCATGCCCTGGTCGCCGGCGCCCATCTTTTTGGAGTCGCCTTCATTAACGCCTTGGGCAATATCGGGACTTTGCTGATGAATGGTTGTCAGCACGCCGCATGATTCGGAATCAAAACGGTAGGAATTTTTTGTGTAGCCAATATTACGAATCACCTCACGGGCAATTTCCTGTACATCAACATAGGCATCGGTAGTTACTTCGCCGGAAATGACGGCTAGTCCTGTGGTGACCAATGTTTCAACAGCTACTCTCGAGTTGGGATCCTGTTCAAGCATGGCATCAAGAATGGAATCAGAAATCTGATCGGCCACTTTATCAGGATGTCCTTCTGATACTGACTCGGAGGTAAAGAGATTTTTCATTATCGCAAAAGGTTCGAGTAAAATTGAATATTCTGAAGCCCTGAAGCTACAAAAATCTCTGTAATATTGCAGATGGATGTGTCGCAAATATAAAAAAGCTGCACCTTGTCAAAGTGCAGCTTTAGGGCTTATATATACTTTTTTCTATTGGGTTGGAGACAGTATACCATCAATAATGTGTACAACTCCATTTGTGCCCTGTAGATCAACGGTTGTGACTGTTGAGGTGTTACCAGCCTGGTCAGTGAGGGTTACGTTTCCATCGCCATCAACAGCGATATCAAGGGTGGCTCCGTTGACTGTCTCAACAGTGCTAGCAGTGATATCCCCAGAAAGAACTTCTGTGGGCAATACGTGATATGTCAGGATATCCTGCAGTTCCTGTTCGGAAAGCCCCGACAAATCAACGCCTTCAAAAGCACTGTTGGCGGGAGCAAACACGGTGTAGCCATCTTGGGTGTTTTGTTGCAGGGTGTTTACCAAGTTGGCCTGAACAACGGCGTTCTCAAGCGATTGCAGCGTATAGCGTTTACTGACAATTCCCACAACATCCTGATAGGCATCGGGCAAAAGTACGCCGTCAACAGCATGGATTGTGCCGTTGGAAGCACCAATATCTGCCGTAACTACTGTTGCGGCATCATTTACAACTACGTTGCCATCGGCCTCTACAAATAGCTGGCCACCTGCTACGGCATCAACAGCTTGTTCAGCCTCGAGATCGCCGGAAGCAATGTTAGCAGGAATCACGTGATAGCTTAGGATTTCTTGAAGCTGTTCAGTGGTGAAGCCAGACAAGTCAACGCCCTGAAAGGCATCATCGGTCGGGGCGAATACTGTAAAGGGGCCGGCACCTTCAAGTGTTGAAACCAAACCGGCATCCTCCAGAGCACTCACAAGGGTTGTGAAGTTACCGGCATCTGCCGCAACATCTAAAATATTTGGATTGGGATTGAGTACCCCATTGGTAATGTGTACGACTCCGTTTTTACCTTGTAGATCGGCCTCTGTTACTTCGTACATCTGACCGGAATTATCCGTGATCGTTACAGTACCGTCAGCTGCTTCTACAAGTAAGTCTTCGCCCTGTAGAGTTGTGACAGTTTGAGTAGCGGTTAAGTCACTTGAAAGAACTTCGGTTGGTAATACATGATATTGAAGTATACTAGCAACATCCTGACCAGAGAGATCTGCGTCTTGGAATGCAGCGTTGCTTGGGGCAAATACTGTATAGCCATCATCGGTGTCTTCTTGCAACGTGCTTGCTAATCCTTCGCTAACAACGGCATCTTCTAATGATTGCAGACCATAGCGTTTGGCTACTATACCTATGACATCAAGATATGTATCAGGTAAAAGTACTTGATCAATACCGTGGATTACACCGTTTGAGGCTTCAATATCTGCATCCACAACAGTTGCATTGTCATTAACACTGACATCACCATTGGCTGCTGTTACAAATAGGTTGCCGCCGGCCAGGGCTTCCACAGACTGCTCGGCCTGCAGGTCACCGGAAGCGATCTCTCCATTTAGTACATGGTAGCTAAGGATTTCAACCAGCTGTTCGTTGGACAGCGTTGACAGGTCAACATCCAGGTTGCTAAAAGCATCGTTGGTGGGTGCGAAAACGGTAAAAGGTCCGTCGCCTTCTAGCGTTGATACGAGTCCGGCATCACTTAATGCGGATACCAGATCACTGAAATTATCATTATTGCTTGCAACTTCGGCGATATTCCCGGTCTCGTCAGGTGGAGAGGTGGGATTATCGTCATTATCATTACAAGCTTGGATCATCACCACTGATAAAAGGAAAATGAATCCGTTTAACAGTAGGAATTTGAGTTTATTTAAGGGATTGTATGAGATTGTATTCATCGTAATATGTGATTGGTTTAACGGTGAACGAATACGCTACAATCACATATTTGATGAATTTAATTCCTAAAAAATTAAAATAATTTGATATTCATAAAATATTTTATTAGTGGAACGGTGATGAAATTATTGCAGTTTAAGGGTTATTTTTTAATAACTTAATTAAATAAGTTTCCAGATTTTTTGTCTGGATCTACCCCCAGATATTCAAAGGCTTTTCGAGTGGCAATGCGTCCCTTTGGGGTTCGTTGAAGAAATCCTTCCTTGATAAGATAGGGTTCATAGACTTCTTCGATGGTACCCTTATCCTCACCAACAGCTACACCTAATGTTCCCAGCCCAACAGGGCCTCCCTCATAGTTTTCGATTATGGCTTTGAGAATACGGATGTCCATCTCGTCAAATCCATTTTGATCAACATCCAGGGCATTTAGTGCCGTATCGGCGATATCGTCGTCGATGGTATCTTTATCTTGCACTTGGGCAAAGTCACGGGTACGCCGCAACAATTTATTAACGATGCGTGGCGTGCCGCGACTGCGACGGGCAATTTCGTGAGCACCCGTTTCTGTGATACCCATATCGAGGATCGAAGCGGTTCGCAAGGCGATACGCTGAAGCAGTTCCACATCGTAATAGTCCAGCCGCATATCGATACCGAAGCGTGCCCGCAGTGGGGCTGTAAGCAAACCTTTTCGGGTAGTGGCTCCTACAAGCGTAAAGCGGTTGAGCTCGATTTGGATACTCCGGGCGTTTGGTCCGGAGTCAATAACGATATCTAGTTGGTAATCTTCCATCGCGGAATAAAGATACTCTTCCACCACGGGATTGAGGCGGTGTATCTCATCGATGAATAGGACGTCGCCTTCTTCAAGGTTGGTAAGCATGCCAGCCAAGTCGCCCGGCTTTTCCAATACGGGCCCCGTTGTCGGCTTGATCTGCACACCCATTTCGTTGGCAATGATATGGGCTAATGTTGTTTTGCCCAAGCCCGGAGGGCCGGAAAGGATAACATGATCAAGAGCCTCGTTACGTTTCTGGGCTGCCTTTATAAAAACCGAGAGATTTTGAATAACTTTCTTTTGGCCGACAAACTCTCGGATGCGCGAAGGGCGCAGCGACTGTTCAAACTCTTCATCGTTGTCGGAGGCGTCTAACAGAGGGTTTTGCAAAATAGGTGATTAATGAGTTTTGCTGCTTTTGACCAACAGCAAAATTAACTCATTATTTGCAAAGTTTCGAAGCGTTATTGCTCTCCATTCATTTGCTGTTCAAAGTTGTCAAAATCGACATTTCCGAGTTTATGGTCCAACTTTTTAAGCAGTCGAAAAGCAGGCTTCCGATAAATACCGTCCATCGCATAGGTTTTGTGGATAGCTTTCCGCGCCTCTTCGAGCTTTTCTATATTGATATAGGCATTACCCATATACCAGTAGGCTTTTTCTTCCACAACAGGTTTTTGCTCAACTTTTTTTAGTACTGCTTGAAAGGATGAGATCGATTCCCCAAAACTTCCGCTATTGTATTGGATGATTCCTTTATTCAGGTAAGCCTGTACAGCCACCGGCTTATCACCGTACTCTTCGATTATTTTATTATACATCTTCAGAGCTTTATCAATATCTCCTGAAATAGCAGCCTTAAATCCATGGTTAAGTAAAGAATCGCTGGGCATAAGCTCGGTTTTTTGTGATCGCAGGATCTGTGCCGAGGATAGGTTTTCAGCGATATTAATATCTTTTAGAGCCAATTCGCCAAGCTGCTGTTTTGTATCAACTTGCAGGATATTCACAGCTACTACCAAAATAGCCACGGCAGCTGCGGCAGCAATCCATTTTTTAGACTGTTTCAGGGAATAAATAATGTTGTTTTCTTCAGCAGAGGAGTGGTTTTCGTTTTGCGGTTCCAAGTTCCGGTTTTGAAGAATAGATTGTAAACCCAGCTCAGTGTCCAAAAGATCAATATAATCAGGCCGCTGGAGGAGCTTCACCCACAGCTTTTGTGCTTCCTCCTCCGTAAGCTTGCCTTTAATATAGGCATCAATTTGTTTTTCCAGTTCTAAATCTCTTGACATTTTGTTCATGCTTAATTGTACTTATTACTGCTTATAATGCTTTAAGGGGGATGTTACTTCCAGGGTCTATAATGTAAGACCCTCGAAAACCCCAATCCTTACATTATAAATTGCTTTTTTCCTGATAGCACTCATTTAATTTTTTTACCAGCCGATGTTTGCGTGTCCACGCATTATTGACGGTGATATCAAATTCGGCAGCTACTTTTTTGGTGTGGGCATCAGGATGGTCAAACCAATACTGCATAAACCGCTGATATTCTTCTTTGAGCTGATTTAAGCACCATTCCAGCAGTCGCTCTTGTTCCTCATCAAGCAGCGACTGGAGTTGACCCGGAGCGTGCTGATGCTTGTCCGGTATCTCATCGATTGACTCCGCCCGCTGTTTCTTCTTCATTTTAAGATAGTTGTTCCGACAGGTGCTGAGTATGTATGAAACTACCTGATCAGGATTTTTAAGACGTCCCTCTTTGATAACTTCGATCGAATCCAAAAGCGAATCCTGGGCTATGTCTTCGGCATCAGAACGGCTTGCATTCATGTGAATGCGTAAAAATGCCATGAGCCTTGGTCGTAGCGCCTCTATTAATTCATTTGCCTTTCGGGTGTCGTTATCCTGTAAGGCAGTAACTAAATTTGAATAGTCCATAATGTACCTTTAAAGCCAACTCTGATGTAAAACTATAAAAAGTTAGGCAATAAGCAACAGTTGCATTACATTTTGGTAGTAAAAGCTTTAAATATTTCTTTTCTTCAAAGAGTAATTACAATCTACAGAAAAGCCATCTCAACTGTTAATGTATCGCGTCCAGCTTAAAAACTTTGAAGGTCCGCTCGACCTGCTGCTCTTCTTTATCAAAAGGGATGAGCTGGATATCTACGATATTCCCATCCATTACATTACCAACCAGTTCCTGGAATATATCAACCTGATGGAGGAGCTGGATCTGGATGTGGCCAGCGAATTTATACTGATGGCCAGCATGCTGATGTCGATCAAGGCAAAGATGATGTTGCCGCAGGAAGAGTCTGATGAGGAGCTGGATGAGCATGATCCCCGTTATGAGTTGGTGCAGCAATTGCTGGAATATAAGCGATACAAGGAGATGGCCGGCAAGCTGGAAGGTATTGCGGAAGAGGCTCAGAAAAGTCAATTTCGGGGCTATCACGAGGTTGATCAGGTAAATAAGAAAGCCTCTGGCGAAGCGCTACAGGACGTTACCATGTTCGATCTCATGTCGGCCTTCAAAAAGGTACTGGCTGATATTAAAAAGCAGGATGCCATCCACCGTGTTGAAAAGATCGAATATACCATCGAAGAACAGACCGAATATGTGCTGGATCGTCTGCAGGAAAGCGGTCGAACGGCCTTCCGGACAATGTGTAAGGAGCTGGGAAACAGAACGCAGATTGTGGTTACCTTTTTGGCTGTGCTGGAGATGTTGAAAGAACGCCAAATCAATCTATACGTGGAGAACGACGATCCAACAGATTTCTATCTCGACTTAAAACCAGTTGACGAAATTATCGGACCCCCAAAATCATCGAAAAACTAATAGTACGACCGTTATGTATTTAAGACTTAAACCCCTGCTTCTTCTGCTACTCCTAATTACTGTGGGTTGCGCGGGATCTCAGTCCTCGATGCAGGACCAATCTTCAAATCCAGAATCTCAAGACCCCTATACCAGTACGGATGCTTTATTGGGTTACCAAGATCAGATTACGGTAGATTTCTTGAAGCAGCATCTGACTGCTTTTTCGCATGATTCGATGCAAGGCCGCGAGACGGGCACAAAAGGTCTGGAGATGGCTGCCGACTACCTGGCCAACCAATATAAACAGATGGGATTACAGCCGGTAGGCGATAATAACTCGTATTTTCAGCACTTTGAGCTCAATGCTACCAAGGCGGACAGCGTCGTCTTTAAAACGTTTGCCGAAAGCGATGGAACCAACGAGCTGATTGACAAATCTGTGGCGAGTAAGAGTTCAACTGGGAATTATATTCGATCATTCGGTGGAACAGATAGCCTTTCCGGAGATATCGTTTTTGCCGGCTTTGGGGTTAACGATACATCAAATAATATTTCACATCTCAAAGGAGCCGATCTGAAAGGCAAGTGGGTAATGGTATTCCAGGAGATTCCACACGTGGTGAATGGTGATACGCTGATCAATCCCCAAATCGGAAGCCGGGCACGTTTTCAAATGATTTTCAAACAGGGCGCTGAAGGTATTTTGATGATTCCGGGCATCGATCCTAAAAAGTTCAAAGCATCTGCTAAACAGGCCCAGCGTGGGTTTGGTCAACGCAGCAATATGCGTCTGGCCTACCGCGACAGTGGTTCTTCGGGCGGTTTTAATAAGGGATACAACCTGATACACCCGGAAATGGCTGCCAAGTTACTGGATGTGGATTCGGTAGGTGTTGCCAAGAAAAAGCTGATGGAAAATCTTACTGGCTTTAAACCCCAGGCACTAGATTATAGCCTGACACAGATTCCCTATTCCTCCGAGGTTTCTTTTGAGACGAAAAACGTGGTGGCCTATTACGAAGGCGCCGATCCGGAACTCAAAGATGAAGTGATCGTGATGACATCGCACTACGATCACCTGGGCGTTGGTCAGCCCGACTCTACCGGCGATCGCATCTACAATGGTGCTGATGACGATGGCAGTGGCACTATTGGCGTGCTGAATGTGGCGCAAGCTTTTGTGAATGCCGGCAAGAATGGAGTCAAGCCCCGGCGCAGCATCCTGTTTTTGAATGTTGCCGGCGAAGAAAAAGGACTGCTTGGCTCTCGCTATTATTCCGACCATCCCATATTTCCAATGGATAAGACTATTGCAGATCTCAACACTGATATGATCGGCCGGGTGGATCCGAAGCATAAGAAAGAGGGCGTCGAAGAGTATACCTACATTATTGGTGGTGATATTATTTCCTCGGAGCTGGATAGCCTGATCAATGTAGCGAACGACCGCTCTGGTCAGCTGGAATTTGATGATCGATACAATGATCTGGACGATCCCAACAAGTTTTATCGCCGCAGCGACCACTGGCACTTTGGACGCAAGCGCGTGCCCTTTGTCTTCTTCTTTTCGGGTGTGCACGAAGATTATCACCAGCCCTCGGATGAAGTTCACAAGATCCGTTTCGACAAGATGGCAAAGATCGTCCGTACGATGTATTCCTCAGCGGTAATTCTGGCAAATACCGACAACCCGCCCGCCGTTGACAATGAGGAGTTCATCGAGATCACGGAGAGTGATAATTAAATGGGGATTGGAAACTAGGATTAACCGGATTATAGGATGGCTGGGATTTTTCTATTCTGCTAATACATACAATCTTGGGTTATATTTATTTCTGGTTTCCAAATAGCCTCTTGAACTGCATGCTCGGTGATCCAAAATTAATGAGGAGGCCACTCTCCAGTTAGTAGGCTTCGAAATAATTTATAGCCTGTGCCAAGTGAACATCCTCTAGGTCAATTACGGCCTTTAGTTCAACCATAAAAACTTTGTCGACAATAAAGTCGGCCCTGCGGGTTCCCACCTGAACGTTATCATAGAATATTTCCATCTCCTGTTCGCGCCAGTAAAAGATATCTCTTGTCTTGAATTCAATTTCCAGGCACCGTTGGTAAATGACTTCTTGGAAGCCATTGCCCAAGGTATTGTGTATCTTCATGGCCGCGCCAATAATTTTCGCCAGAAAGTTTTTTGTGAAGCATCTCTCTTGGGTTGATTGATAAATAAGTAAGACCTTGCCCGAAGCTAATACTTACAGATAAATTTTAATGGGGATTAGAAACTAAGATTTTCGGGATTGTGGGATGGCTAGGGAACTTATAAACTATCCCAGTAATCTTGTTTATCTCACAAGAATCCTGGTTCCCATTTTAATAGGAAACTGGGATTAACAAGATTATATAATGACTAGGATATCACTTTTCGATAAATAGTGGAATTTTTAATTCCTTATTCAAATATTCCAATCACCTGCCTACCACAATGAATGGAGCCCAATAGACCGGATGATTGAACAGCGGATGTTTGATCATCTCAAGTTTGGCTTGGCGCATCGCTATGGCCTTTTGGCCAAAGGGAATTGATTCATCCCAGCCTATCCAGTGTAGCATGGTGTCGGTCCACCCCTCTTGAGATTGGGTGTGCAAGAGCGCCTTGTAAAACTCATTCATGAACGAGGCCGTTGAGCGGTCATACACATTCCAGAGACTTACCACTACCGTTGAGGTACCGGCATAGAAGAACGAGCGCTGCATCCCCAGCATGCCTTCACCGCCCACTACTTTGCCCAGGCCCGTGTTGCAGGCACTGAGTACAACCATGTCGGAGTCAATGTTGAGCCCAAATATTTCAGAGCTCCGCAGCATGCCGTCTTCGGTGGATGAAGCCTTGATTTCGCCCCCGGCCGACAAGGCCAGTCCGCTCCGGCTGGGTTGTTGCTCGTCGATAACGCCATGTGTAGCCATGTGAATGTATTGGTAGCGGTTTTCACGCAGCAGATTCTTGAACTCCTGCTCCGAGACCTGCTCATTTTTGAGCATTGACACCTGCTTGAAGTGCGAAGCTATGGAGTCGACCTCAATGACGGTGGATGGCAGTGCCGAGAGTCGGGCTGATCGGTATGAACGCTCATTCTGCTCAGATACCTGTGATCCGGCCACTGCAAGTAGGTCTTTCCGGTTGACAGGTTCGGGATCTTTCAGCAGGGTCAGGCTGGTCAGGGAGGGTTCATATTTGATTCTGAAATTCTCAATAAGATACTGGTCGCCCTGCGAGATTGCCTCAAAGGGCAGATATGCCAGGGCGCCGTCGGGGACGATAACGAGATTCTTGAATTGATTTAGCTCCTCCTCAAAAGGTTTGATAAGTGCGTTATACAATTTACCGGATTGCGATCGAAGCTCGGTGCGCGAGGCGTTGGAGAGAATCGCATCCTTAAAATCCGCTACCCATGTTGTGAGTTTTTTAGCAAGTGACTGGCTTTCCGGCAGCGAATACTGCTCTACGTGTACATTGTCTTGGCTGATGAAGAACATGAGCAGATTATTTTCAGCCAGCGCATACTCGAGCACCGCCGTCTGTCCGTCTGTGATTTCCTGCGCTCGCTCCAGCGATATGGCATCCGGGGATGTTAAGGATTTAAGCTCGGGATATTGGTTCTGGATGGTATTTTCGTAGGCCTCCAGGTCCAGCTCCGCCATTCGGATCTTTTCCTTGAGTTTCTTTCGCTGTTCTTTGTCAGCACCGTTTTCGAGCTGAGAGTAGAGGCTGTTGATCTGGTTCTTCTTTTTCCGACGCTTTATACGCACTTCTTCAGGCAGCTGCTGGTCGATATTGTTGGCAGCTTTGGCCAACTCGTCGCTCAACGATCGTGCCTTGGACTGCTCCACCAGCTGGTAAGCGCGGGAAACATCAGAACTGAACTGCAGTACCCATGAGGCCATTTGATTATAGAAGCCGGCATGCTGGCCAAAATACCCCGACTTAAGCTCCGAAACGGCCCCTGCATTGGAGCGATGTTGCTCGATGATGTCAATGGCTTTTTGGCCGTAGGTTAAGGCACTGTCGGAATTGAGCTTCTGGTACTGCTTCGCCAGGTTTTTAAGGGGCGTAAGCTGCTTGCTTTCGGGTAGATACTTGCTGTAGGCATGGGCTTTTTTAAAGTGTTTAAGTGCGACATGATGTTGTTCTTTTTGCCGGGCGATTTGTCCGAAGTACGAATTGGCCGTTTCCAGCATGTCGTAGCTGTCGGTAGAGTCGCCGATGGTCTTGAGCTGGGTCGCATATTCTTTGGCTATATCATAATTTTCTCGCTCGATGTATAGCTTGACCATCGTATTAAGGGCTACAGAAATATCATAGGGGTTGCCCACTTTTTTACGCAGCTCGAATGATTTTTTAAAATAAGTGCCGGCTTCTTCTGTTTTCTCCTGCGCCCAATACAGTTGCCCGATATTATTGGTTGTTACGGCAATATCGCTCGGGGCGGATGTTTCTTCATGAATAGCCAGGCTTTGCTGGTAATAATCTTGTGCCTTGTCGTATTCACCCAGCTCTTTATACAGGAGTCCAATTCCATTAAGTATGCCAGCGGTTTGCCTGGGAGCGCCGGTCTTTCTGCTGTACTCGAGGGCTTGTTTAAAGGAGATGAGCGCCTGGTCATAGTTACCTAATTTACGCTGGATCCCAGCGAGTGATTGATAAGAACTTGCCAATTGGTACACACTCCCAATCTCTTTATGTATTTCAAGGCTTCGGTTGTAATAGTCGAGTGCCTTGTCATACAGTGATAGGTCATTATAAATACCACCAATATTACCGAGCGTAATAGCAATATTGCGCTCTCGATTTATTCCTCTTAGGTATGGTAGTGATTGTTTAAATTGATCCAAGGCTTGGGTTAGGTTCCCTCGTGCACGTTGGACGCTTCCCATATTGCTGTAAACGACACCAATAAGCAGACTGTCACCCGATTCTTTAGCAAGTGGAAGTGATTTTTGATAATATTTGTAGGCTTGGTCAATGTTCCCGGCATACTTGGAGTTCAAGCCCATACTATTGTAAAGGTCGCCCCGGTTGTAGACGTCGTTGGCGGGATGGTCGACTTCCAGCAGTTTTTTATAAAGCTCCATGGCCTGCTCGTACTTCGATCGCCACATCATGGCGCTGGCATACTCCTTGCCAGCCTCCATCCACGAAGCGGTATCCTGGAAATCGCGGTAGATATTGTAGGCCTCCCGGTAGTAAAATTCTGACTGCTGCTTATTTCCGCTGTTGTCGTAGTTTTTGCCTTTGGCAAAAAGCGAATCAGCCAGTTGCAGGCTCTGTCCTGAAGTTGAGAGCGGAAGCAACAGCAACAAGCCCCCGAGAATAAAAAGCCGCTGAATATTCATTGAAAATGTTATCTGTTGTACCCTATAACGTGATTATATACACATTTTGGGCTTAAGTTAAAAAGTTTGTTTTTGGCGCCAAATTATGGAACATTAAAAACGCACATCTTTAGGTGTGCACACACTTTTTGTTACTTAAAATCAGGAGATCATTATGTTCAATTTCTCAGAGAATATTTTTGCAGCAATACCGGACCAAGATAATACTAGTAGCGGTAGCGGAGATGACACTTCAGGCGGCGGTGGTTAAAATTCACTGTTTCCTAAATTATCTACGGCCATGCTCATTTGGGCATGGCTTTTTTTATTGACCGATGAAAATAAAGGGCGCCCAGTATTTAGGGTGGGCATACTGCCCGTTGTCAATCATAGCCAATTTGGCTTGACGTAAAGCTTGTGGCATCTTCGTGTTATTGTGTGTTTGCTTATAAAAATCGAGCATGAGCCGGGCCGTGGTCCGGTCGCTGACACTCCAGAGCGAGACCAATAAGTTTTCGGCCCCGGCATACTGAAAAGCGCGGCTCAGGCTCATCATGCCCTCTCCTTCGGCGACGGTTCCAATGCCGGTCTTGCAGGCACTTAGCGTAACGAGATGGGCGTTGAGCTGCAGGTTATAAATTTCGGCAGCATGCAATGTGCCGTCTTCTTCGGAAGCTTGTGGTGCTGAAAATAAAATGCCCGACTTCTCGGGATGAGCCTCCGAGACATAGGCATGGGTGGCCAGGTGAATATACCGGTAGTTTTGCAGCGGCAGGCTCTTAAAAGTCTGCTCGGATGCAGAATCACCAAGGTAAACATCCGATTTGTTATCGCCGGAGGTCAGAAACGACCAAAATCCCTGGCTCTCAAAAAGGTTTCCGACTTCTTTCACCTCTTTTTTGCTGAGCGGCAACGACGTCAACGGTCGCTCGTAGTCAGGATACAGATCTCGTTTAGCCATGGAGGCGGACAGGTCGCTGAATCCCGGGGCAAAGCCCACAAATTGTTTGGGGCTATTTCCTTTTGCTGTCTGATTACTCAGTTCCAGGTAGCCGGCAGACGGCGCGTAGTTAATGGTATGTTCTTGCAACAGGTAGGCTAGCTTGTGGAATCGGGCCGGATTTGCATCGGTCAACGGTTGAGTCACTAGGCTTTCAAAGGGTAAATAGTGCAGCATGCCGTCCGGGATAATCAGCAGATTATCGCCGCGTATGAGGTCGTGAAGCGGTTGTATAAGTTGATTGTACAACTGATGACTGCTTTGGGCAAATGTAGCCGGTGATGAGCGTTCGAGTATTGTATCACGGTAACTCCGGATATCCTGTTGCAGTAGCGAATCAGTCGGAAGTTTACGAATGTCAAAAGTCTCTTTTTTCAGCACCAGGGCAAAGACCGACTCATCCCCAAAGAAATAAGAAATCATGGCCTGGTTGTCTGATAAAATTTGCTGCTGGATGGTGGACGCCTTTGTCAATACCGGTTCATACTTGAGCTCATAATATTTGGGATAGGATGTTTCCAGCCGGTTGATATGCTTTTGCAGTTGTTGACGCGCATGGAACAGTGAATCTTGCAGGGCAATCCGCTTTAGTGAATCGCTTGGCTGTGGATTGGTCGCCAGGCTGGATATACGCGATTGGAGGTCGGTAAGCCGTATGTGTAGGGCTTGTTCTTTATCAATAAGTGAATCGGGGATTTGGGCAATATCGCGGGCATTCAGCCGGCGGATCTGCTCAAGCAGGATCTGATTTTTACTCTTTTCAACAAAGAAAAATGCGTACTCTTTATATCGCTCGTCACTGGTTTTTTGTTGCAGGGCATAAGCTACTTCAAATCCCCTTTTGTAAACATCAACAGTCCGCTCTCGGAGCAACAATTTCGATTCTTTCCGGTTGTGTGATTGCTGAATATTATCGATCAGGGATACCGCTTGCAGGTGGGCTTGCAGTGATTGCTCCAGAAGATCTTGCCGGCCTGTCTCTTTCGCATAATTTTTAAGCGTTTTTCCCTTAAGTTTTAGCGTTTCCAGCAGCAGGTAGGGATAGGCAACCTCATCAAAAGAGAGATTTTGGTATGAATGTTCGGGACTGTAATCCTGGATAAAAACGTCCAGAGCTTTCTCATAATAATTGAGGGCCCTGTCGTAATTATCGACCATGGCATACGTTTTGCCAATTTTGGTATAGGTATCTCCAATAAAAGGGTGTTCGCCGCCCACCAGTGTAAGATTGATATCAAGATCCTTCTGATAGTATTCAAGTGCCTTTTTATATTCCTCTTTAGCGGCAAAGGCCTGTCCCAGGTTGGCATACACATTGGCAAGTTCGGGATGCCCGTCGGGAAATTGCTTCAGGTGTATTGCCTCGGATCGCTTGTAATACCGGATAGCCTGGTCGTATTTTTCCATATCGTAATAAATGGCGCCCAGGTTTTGGTAGCCAATTGCCATATCCGGGTGGTCTTTGCCGAGTATTTTTTCTCTGATCTGTAGAGCTTTTTCCAGGTAGTCGGTGGCGTTGGCCAACTTTCCCATCTCGGAATAGACGATGCCTATATTGTTGTAACCGGCGGCTACCAACCGGTGTGTCTCTCCGTAGAATGTAGCCAATACATTGACCGCATTTTTGAAGTACTCCAGAGAGCGTTGGTAGTCGCCCTGATAGTAGTAAAAAATGGCAATATTGTTATTCGTTTTGGCAAGGCTGGGATGTTGGGGCGGCAGGATCTGGCGGTCGATTTCCAGTGATTTCTGAAAATAGCTGAGGGCCCGATTTTGATCACCACTGTTTTTGTACGCTATGCCATAGCTGTTGTATATGCTGCTGAGCAGGGCTTTTTCGGTAAGACTGGTTCGAAAGTACAACTCTTGAGCGCTGGAAAATTGATCCACTGCTTTTTGGTAGTTTCCTTGGGATATATAGACATCCCCGATACTAACCATCAGCTTCACCTGCAGTACATTTTCTTCGGCTTTCTGGGCAAGGGCTAATCCCTGCTTAAAGTTGTTCAGCGCAACCTTATAATCGGCTCGCTGTTCATTAATAAGTCCTTTCTGATAGTAATATCTTATTGTGAGGCTGTCACTGCCAAGCTTCTTACTTTTGGATAGGGAATATGCTTTATCAAGATAAGATGCCGCTTCATCAAGCTGCCCCTGTTCTGTTTTATTCTGGCTGATTTTATATAGAGTATGGACTTGCTGGTTCCACTCCTGGTGTTGTTCAAAGAGGCTGGCCGCTTGCTGGAAGAGAACAGTTGAAGAGTCAAGGCGCGCAAGATGACGAAGGGAGTCGGCTTTTTGGAAAATGCGAGATGGGCTTTGCTGAGCAACCAACAAGGCTGGACATATCAAAATACATAGCATGGTAGCCATTTTTCGATATCCAGCTATCACATAATGTAAACCCATCAAGTACTATTTGCTTAAACTAATGCCCTTTTTCTAACCTTAGTACAAATAGTTGAAAAATAAAAATTTTAAAATGGGGCTTAGGCCTAGGTTAAATGGCTGATTTTTATAGGGATAGTTAATTGGAAAACATTGAGTTGACGAATAGTTCACGGTCGAAAACCTGTAGGTCCTCGATCTCTTCGCCTACCCCAATGTATTTGACTGGTACATCCAATTCGTTGGATACGCCAATTACAATACCGCCTTTGGCCGTACCGTCGAGTTTTGTAAGTACAAGGCCAGTAATATCCACAAAATCGGTAAATGCCTGAGCTTGTTGCATGGCATTTTGCCCTGTGGAGGCATCGAGCACCAGCAGTACTTCATGTGGCGCACCGTCCACCACTTTGCCCATCACCCGCTTGATCTTAGCCAGCTCTTCCATTAGTGATTTTTTGTTATGAAGGCGTCCAGCCGTATCCACAAGTGCAATGTCAGCGCCCCGCGCTTTGGCCGATTCAACGGTGTCATAGGCCACGGCTGCGGGGTCGGCATTTTGCCCCTGTTGAATAATGGGCACGTCGGCACGCTCACTCCAGATCTTAAGCTGATCCACGGCGGCGGCCCGGAAGGTATCGGCCGCTCCCAGCATCACTTTTTTACCGGCTATTTTATAGAGGTGCGCCAGCTTGCCAATGGTGGTCGTTTTACCCACGCCGTTGACGCCCACAACCATCACGATATGTGGTTTCTGGGGAAGATCGGCATCAAATTCAGCGGGTTTATCCGGAGCATGATCTTTGAGCAGACCAATAATTTCTTCGCGGAGGATTCTTTGCAGCTCATCGCTATTAAGATATTTGTCACGAGCTACCCGCGCTTCAATACGGTCAATAATTTCGAGCGTTGTCTTCACCCCCACATCTGAGGTAATCAGGATTTCCTCAAGCTCATCGAGCACGGCGGCGTCCACGGTGTCCTTGCCGGCAATGGCCTTGCCAATCTTGCTCATGATGCCAGAGCGACTTTTCTCGACACCTTTTTCTACTTTTTCTTTTTTCTTAAGACCTAATTTTTCAAGAAAACCCATAGATACTACTCACTATTAAAAATAAAATGTCATCCTGAAACCATTTCAGGATCTTGCATTCTCGTAATAAAAACATCGAAACTACCGCAGAGCTCTCAGAGATTTTCGCAGAGTGTTCTGCTGTGTAATACTCAGTGTAACACTGCGGTTAAATCAATTAAACTCTACCCCCTTGCGTATCAGATTGAACCGATGAAGATAATCAAAGAAGGAGAAAAACATAAGGGCCAGCGAGGCACCCATCAGCATTTCGTGTGCAGCTACGGCGTCTGGATAAAAGAATACTGACAGCCAGTACAGTCCCAGCACATTTACGCTAATTTTTCCCGACATCACTGCCATGGCTACCTTGCCGCGCAGCTGTTGGATGTATAGCGATCCCCCCATAATGAAGGCATCACGGGCAATTTCTACGATGAAAAACCAGAGCGGAATTATGCCGATATAAACGGCGTAGAAAAACAGTACAAAAGCACAGATTTTATCGGCCACCGGATCCAGAATTTTACCCCATTCCGAGACTTGGTTGGTCAGGCGTGCCACATAGCCATCAAGGTAATCCGATATGATGCCATAAAGAACCAGCGCGGTGATGAGCGGCGTAATTTGTTGTCCATTGGTGTAGTGGAGATATACCACTGGCACTGCCACCAGGATCCGGGTGAAAGAAATAAAATTCGACCACGTAAACAGATCCTGTTTCACATCTACATTCTGCTGATCAATATTGAATGTTTTTGACAACTGGAACCTATTTGTTTGTTATTATTACTCGCTGATGCACTGTTAAAGTAAAAGATACGTAAAATACTTGCTATGAACGATTCACATAAACTGGTTGAGCGCAGGATCTCATCGAAAGAGGTATTCAATGGACGGTTGCTCCACGTGTTTTTTGATGAGGCGCGGCTGCCCGATGGTACAACCTCAACCCGGGAATGGATTAAGCATCCTGGAGCTTCGGCGGTTTTGCCGGTTTTTGAAAATGGAGATGTAATGCTTGTCCGCCAATTTCGCTACCCGATGGCACAAATATTTTATGAAGTGCCGGCCGGCAAGATCGACCCCGATGAAGATGCCGGCTCTACCGCCCGCCGCGAACTTCAAGAAGAGGCCGGACTTTCGTGCAACGATTACCAGTATATAGGTCATTTCTATCCGGGGATCGGCTATTCAGATGAAATTATCCACCTTTACACGGCTTGGGATATCCAGTCGTTTGAACAGAAAGTGGATGAAGATGAATTCCTACTCAAAGAGCGAATGTCCTTTGGTGAAGCGGTTGAAATGGTGCATAGCGGCGAAATATCCGACGGCAAGACGATGGTAACTCTACTCCGTGCCTGGCACTGGTGGCAGAACGAAGGACCTTTTTCAGTTGGCAGTTAGACGTGAAACTGCAGACGTCTCACCTTTGCCGTTTGTCTTCTGCCTTTTACGAAATAATCCCTTCTTCCACGGCCAGCTCGAAAATCGACTTATGAAGATTCGAGTCGGTAATATCGCCACGTTCGATAAGCTCCTCGACTTCGTCGCCGCGCAGCAGTAGGATGCAGCCCATCTCATTCAAGGCCTCATCAAATTTGCGCGGGTCGGCCTGCGAAAGTTCTTGCAGGTCAATGCCATCGGGACTTTTGTTCAGGTTTACAAGGCAGTAGAAGTTATCTTCAGCCTCGTCATCGCCGAATCCAAAAATTTCCAGTTTCGTGTCTTCTTTGTCCAGCATAAAAAATTAAATCTGTTTGGATGAGTTTTCAGTAATGCTTATTGAAACAGGATCACTCCTGCTTGTTGATCCTTGGTTACGTGAGTAGCTATCTTTTTATTTGTTTCGTTCAAGGAAGTCTCGTGCTTTTACCAGTTCAACGACCTCGTCGGTATCGCGATCCACTATGGCCACTTGAAATAAGCTTACAATAGCTTGGTTATCGATACATTCAATCGTTTCTTCAATGGTATCGCACTCCTCCTGTTCACTCACCAAGTCGTTAATGCCTTTTACAATATACCGATAATCTTTAGGCTTTTTGGATGTTTTGCTGCTGCTGTTGGTGCGGGGTTCATCAAAGTACTCTCGCAGGGCTTCTTCTGTGATATACCATTTGACCCCCAGCTTTCGCCCGCGAATCTTTCCATCCCGAAGGTACGCGCGGATGGTCATTTTACTAAGTCCGAGTTGTTCATGGAGATCATCAACGGAATAAAGGGTGAGATTACCAACTTGCTTTGGCATAGCGCACAAAAGGGGTTTCGTTAACGATAAAAGACAATTATGATTGAATTGCTAAAAATAGCAATAGAAACCTATTACCTAAAGTTTATTTACTGTTAATTACAGATTAGTTATATATTAAATTTATAAAAGAAGAAAAGCTTGTTCTATATAGGGTAATCATCGTATATTACAAGCAGTTGATTAAAAAAGAGCTCTGCACTCGCAGGGCTTTTCTTATTTAAACCTTTCTTGATTAGTTACTGTCGAAAGTTACTACTCCCCCCTCTTACATATCTATTGCTGCTGAATATTGCAGGTTTCTACTTTTGATCATACTTGGATATTTGTGAGGTAGAACCAAAGTTCTAACTAATATCCTTCCGTCCTGTTCGCTTCTTGTACTTTTAGTGTGTGAATGGATGAGTGTTCATTACAGAGTGATATGCATTTTCTGGCTATGACAATTTATTGCGATTGGTATCCAGAACGAGAAATTCATAGGCCTACTCTTATATTCGTGCACAATCGAGTGATGTGAAACACCAATTTTTGGATCAGGTTACTTTAGTAATTTCTATTATTAACTAACTATTATATAACTATTGATAGCAATTAGTTATAGATTACTTATATATTAATTAAACAATAGCAGAAAAACTTGTTCTGTATAGGTGAATCGTGGTATATTGTAAACAGTTGATCAAAAAAGAGCTCTGCACTCGCAGGGCTTTTCTTATTTTTAGTCCCTTCGTAGTTCCTCGATAATAGCCCTTCATTTTTGAATCCGCCTCAAAACGACTGTTGGAAAAGGCGTATTTGTTATGGGTTTTGCGTTATGAAATCAGAGGTGAAATTTGATTTATTCAATTATGGCATCAGAAAAGACCGTTAGAGCGTTACTTCTTGAACAGCTTGAAGGCCGCAATGCGCATATCGATTTTAACCAGGCCGTGCAGGGACTTACCTATAAGCAGACCGGCATTAAAGTGGAAGGCCTTCCACACACCATTTGGGAGCTTATTGAGCACATTCGTATTGCCCAGGCCGATATCCTTGAGTTCTGCAAAAATCCCGACTACGAAGCAATCGATTGGCCTAATGATTATTGGCCGGAATCACACAAACCCGACAGCAAAGAGGAGCTCGAAGCTTCTATCCAAGCGGTGCGCGACGGGCTCAAAGAAATGCTGGAAATTATCCGAGATGAGGAACATAATTTACAAGTACCACTTTCGCACGGCAGTGGACAAACCTTATTTCGCGAAGCCATGCTAATTGTAGATCATAATGCCTATCATATTGGGCAAATTGTACAAATTCGCCGTTTGCTTGGCAGCTGGTAATTGCTAGTTTTATACCAACAAATAATTAGCTGCCATATATTATAATGAAAGAAGTTGTCCGTTTTTTACGAGAGGCCCGGGTGGGGTACCTGTTCTTTACATCGCTCCTGATTTTGGGGCTTATATTTGGGGCTTTCGAGATTATTGATCAGATTCTTTTGACCGAAACGTCCCAGGAAACTATGCGATGGTTGTATTTAAGTCGTGGAGTTAGTGCTGCACTTTTATTGATGTTATGGACAGCATGGACGGTTTACAACTATCGCTCCTACTACGAGGATCGGCTTGAAGCTACCCGGTTGCGGTATAGCGATATTATCGAGCATTCGGCGGATGCAATCATAACCATTGATAACGATTTGAATATTACATCCTGGAATCGTGGAGCGGAAGAAATTTTGGGTTGGCGCCGCGACGAAATTATTGGAGAACGAATAACAAAACTGATTCCTAACGAACTCATTGAAAAAAAAGAGTTGGAATGCATTGATTTTGGGATGCACTACCGGGGCTACGTGCAGAATTACGAAACAGAACGCTTGACCAAGAATGGTGAGAAAAAGCTGGTGAATCTGACCGAGTCGTACATTCGGGATGAAAACGATGATATTGTAGGCCGTTCACAAATTTTGAGGGATCTTACGGATCTGAAAATGCGGGAAGAGCAGATACAGCAATCAGAACGCTTAGCTACAGTGGGCCACATGGCGGCGGGTGTGGCTCATGAAGTGGGTAACCCGCTTACGGCTATTTCCTCGCTGGTGCAGGTTTGTCAGCGTAAGACCGACGATGAGTTTTTGCAGGATCAGCTTAAAAAAGTCCGGGAGCATATCCAGCGGATTAATAAGATTGTCCGCGACCTCGTGGACTTTTCTCGTCCCTCCAGCATGCAGGCCGAAAATGTGCAGATCAACGAGATAGTGGAATCGGCGGTTGGGCTGTTAAAGCACGATGCCCGCTGCCGGGATGTGGATTTTAAGATGAATCTGGACGAGGACTTGCCCTTGGTGTCATGTGTGCCCGACCAAATCCACCAGGTACTGGTCAACCTATTGCTCAATGCTGTGGATGCCATGAAAGAAGTAAAAGATCCACACGTAACAATTACCACCGAATCGCAAGATGAGCAGGTGGTAATGAGCATTTCTGATGTAGGCAAAGGAATAAAGGAGGAGCACAAATCACATATTTTTGAACCCTTTTTTACTACTAAAGGTGTGGGCAGCGGTACGGGACTTGGGCTCTCAGTGAGCCACGGTATCGTTAATAAAATCGGGGGATCCATCAGCGTTGAATCAACTTACGGAGAAGGAGCTACATTTATCATTCAATTACCGGCCAATAAGTAATTTATGAAAGGATCTATTTTAATAGCAGATGACGAATCTGGAATTCGTGAATCACTTACTATTGTACTCGAAGATGAAGGATATCAATGTACGGCTGTAGAGGATGGCAAGGCTGCCATCAAAGCCATTGACGAACACAGTTTTGATATCATTATTTCGGATTTGAAGATGCCTCAAGTTGACGGGCTGGGAGTGCTGGAGCATGCCCTGCAGAAATCCTCTGAGACGCTTACGATTATCATTACAGCACATGCAACCGTGGAGACGGCCATCAGGGCTCTGCGCAAAGGTGCGGCCGATTATATCCTGAAGCCCTTGGATTTTGATGAGGTGCTTATCCGGATAGAGAACCTGCTAGAGCACAAAAACCTGATACAGGAAAACAAATATTTGCGCGAGCAGATCGACAAAGAGTACAACTTCAATCATATTATTGGCGAAAGCCCTGAAATGAAACGCGTATATAAAATGGTAGAGCGCGTCAGTCAAGCTACCAGCAATGTGCTGATTACTGGTCAGAGCGGAACGGGTAAAGAACTTGTGGCCCGGGCTATTCACTCCAACAGCGACCGCGCCAAGAATCCCTTCCTGGCGATCAACTGTGGGGCTATCCCGGAGAACCTAGTCGAATCGGAACTTTTTGGTCATAAAAAAGGGGCATATACCGGGGCCGATTCCGACAAGGATGGTATTTTTGTAGCAGCCAATGGCGGCACGGTTTTTTTGGATGAGGTGGCCGAAATACCGCTAAATTTGCAGGTGAATTTATTACGTGTGTTACAGGAACGTGAAGTAAAGCCGGTCGGCTCCAACAAGACTATTTCATTCGATACGCGTATTATTTCGGCCACCAACAAGGATCTGGGAAAAGAGGTGGCAAACGACAACTTTCGCGATGATCTTTATTATAGGTTGAATGTTGTTGAAATTTCGCTGCCTCCCCTGCAGCAGCGCCGGGATGATATTCCATTGCTGGCGCATCACTTTTTACAAAAGTACAACAAAGAGCTTAAGCGTAACCTCAAGGGGATCACCAGCGAAGCTATGGGGGCTATGATGGCCTACGAGTGGAAAGGGCAGGTGCGCGAGCTTGAGAATGTGATTGAGCGGGCGGTGTTACTGAGCGACGGCGACTACCTGGCATTGGAAGATCTGCCTGCATCCCTTCGAAAGTCCGCGGGCGATCAGGATTTTAGTATGGATAACGACAAACTGGATGAGGCGATGCAGGTGTTTGAGAAGCATCATATCCAGAGTGTACTAAAGCGAACGGATGGAAATAAGTCGGAGGCCGCACGGCTGCTGGGGATCGACCCGTCTACCCTCTATCGCAAAATGGAGCGATTGGGGCTGTCGGAGTAACTACCTACTTAGTTTGTTGCCCCTTAAGTTTGACCGTTACATCGAAGTTAATACTAAGCTTCTTGTCAGCACGTATTAATCCAAACATCGCACTGGGAGGATCAATATTGTAGGTATCCATATTTATTTGCTGGGTACCTTTTACATTGAACCGATTTTCACTTAGTAACTTTCCCTGAATGATGAATGAAGTGGTATCCTGTACCCCGGCTATTTCCATAATACCACGTGTACGGATGTCCATCCATCCGGTGGTGTCTTGATTCGATTCAGCCAGCTTGGCATCGAGGAGTTTGTATTTAATCGTGGGGAACTGTTCATATTTAAGCGCCTCATACATGTCTTTATCCATGGCGCGTTTCCCGCATTTTAATGCTTTAACAGGCAGTGAGACAGATATTGCAACATCACCGTCTTGGCCTTTTATAGTATTCTGGGGATTTTCGGTATTGTTTATGCTTCCAACCCCCGAAAGCTCTTTGGCACTGCATTGATACGAAATCATACCGGCATCCCCTTCAATCCAGATTTTGCCACCTTTTTCGATGGTGATATTGCCGGGATTAAATGATTGCGCCCCGCTTCGGGATGTACTCATGAGGATTAGGAACAGCAAAAAGAGTAAGCCGCTGCACCGTTTAAAGTAATCCATTAAGGGATGGGATAAAAAAGCGGGACGCATCATTATCGGGTTATATGCTATTCTTTGAAAAATATACTTCGAAAGATATTGTCACCTTTTCGCCGCTCTTGATAGTACCGAATACGGCAGATGGTGGGTCTACTTTATAATCCTTCATATTGAGCTCATAGTTCCCGGTAAACTTGTAGGTATTTCCGTCCTGGACATACGTTTTAACAGGAAATGATACTTCGTTGGTAGTTCCAGCAATAGTGAGCATACCAGTCGCCATCAGTTGAAAGCTAGGCTCCTGACCGTTGGTAGCTTGTGTGCTGGACTGTTCGATCTCAGCATTTTTCAACTCAAAAGTTATGTTGGGATGCTTGTCGTCTTTGAGGGCGCCATAGATTTTTTTGTTCATGCCCCCTTTACCACTCTCAATGCTATTCACGGGAATAGTGAGAGAAAGATTGGTGACGGGATTCTGTTTAGCATCCGCTTCCATTACCGACTCATCAAAAGTAACGTCTGCCTGAATATCTTCTACATCGCACTCCCAGTCGTGAATGGTAGAAGTTCCTTCGATAATCATTGTGCTTTTATCTAACAGAACGTATGAGTTGGATTGTGCGTATGCACCGCCGACGGCAAATAAAATTGTAAGTATAGTTGTTAATAAAGATTTCATAATAACCTCGTGTTGAAAATTCGTGTTTCTCTTCTGTTTATAAGTTATGCAATTGCCGTTCCAAACTATCGTTTTTCAAGAAAAATATGTTCTAATCCTATAATCGCCTCTTTTCAGGCTTAATAGGTGATTTTTCAGAGTAGGTTTTGAAGAGCTACCTGTTATATAAATGCCCTTTTTTTGAGCTTGCAGCTTTGCAATTAAGCACTCATGCAGATTTGCAGCAATGCAAAGATAAAGCCAATCAGTTATAGGCAGCAGCCTGCACCCTTTCGAGTAGCCTGCTATATAGGCTATCAGAGGGAGATTAAGAAAAGTCGTTATATCTCGAAGGTTGGCCCATAAATTGCATTTATAAAAGTGATGTAATGCAATGCTAAAAATACTTCCAATGAAAACTCACAACATTCTGATATTTCACCAAGAGGAGGCTGTCCGAGACTCGCTGCATTTTGTGCTCAGCGAGGAGGGATATCAATGTTTCTCTGCGAGCAGAAAGTCAGAAGTTATGGAGATGCTTGATAGTGAAAAGATCAGCATCTTAATTCTGGAGAGCGAGATGCCTGGATTGTTATCCATGCTGCAGATATTCAAAGAGGAAGTGCCTTACCTTAAAATTATTCTTATTAGCTCCTATGCCGAGGCTGAGATGACCCAGAAGGCGTTATTGCATGGAGCAGAAGACTTTGTATTTAAACCCTTGGATTTTGACGAACTGCTTTCAGTTATTCAGAAAATATCAGTGCCCAAAGCGGTTAAAAACTGAATAGTAATTCAAATAACAAAGTTGTCAAGTTCAGTCCCTTCTCCCTCCATTCCCTGATAGCTTAAAGTGGGCATACTTGACGTCAATCAATAAATTTTTTGTTAGTTGTCTCCGTTGATATGGAATCGAGAGATTTATGGGTTCGGCGTCATCAAATACCTTCCTATCTACAAAGTAGTATTAGATGGTCAGATGCCAATAGTGATCAGTTCAGGCGGTAAGCACTTCAGCTGAATAGTTACCATAAATATTATCATTGCCACTAGTTACAAATCCAAGGCTCCCAAAAATTGGTTCCACAATATTTAAGAGTCTAGTGAAGCATAGTAGGGTGTAAATCTTTGTAAGATATTGCTATACAATGAATAGTAAGTATCATAAACATCAAAAATTTGTGGAGTCAATTTTCGGCAACTGATTCGGTATTTTTAATGGATTTTACTGCTATAGATCCCGTTGAACTGACTGGCATTTCCCAATATCGGTTACTGACATTTGCTGGCAGCTTCGCCAGAAGATCGCTCGTTGGTTGGAGCAAGAAGCTCCACTAGCCGGAACCGTTGAAGTCGATGAATCCTACGTTGGTCCTAAGCGGATTCTAGGCAAACCCGGCCGTGGGGTATCGGGAAAACGATCGTCTCCGGCATCTTTAAATGCCAAGGATAAGTGTGCAATAAGATCGTCCTGGATGCCCAAGGAGAACTTGCAGCGCGTTATATGGGCAAAGTCGGCCCAGCCAGTGTTATTCACAGCGATGGTTGGCGCGGGCATGACGGTTTGGTAGATGTCGGATATGGCAAGTACTACCGTGTGAACTATGGCTAGGATGAGTGTCGACATATTAATGGGCATTGAATCGTTCTGGAGCTTTGCAAAATGTCGACTGACATAATTTAGTGACGTTCCTAAGAAAGCATGTATCTGCATTTGAAAGACACAAAATCTTGCTTTAATCATCGAAACGATTTCTTTTATAAGATCTTGCTGCTCACCCCCGGGAGGATTCTCTATGAAGTGTTTGCTTCACTGGACCCTATTTAAAATAGAGAAATTAGGGTCTAATAAGGGAAAACTTTCAGACATCTGCTTGAAGGGGGTACTAGATCTGGTATTATCTTTAACTATCCTGAATTTGGTAAAGCATTCAGAAAAGAACGAGGCCATAATCGGGTTGCTGACAAAGTAGCTGGAAGGAGATAGCCAGACTGTCTAAAGCGAGTATCGCCATCGTTAATTTCTCCTATGCCAAAACGAAGCGAAAGTATATCCACAAAGTCTGCTAAAAATACTTCTTCTACAAAGTCGAGTAGTTCGGTTTATAAGTAGTCGTATTTACCCCGGTCTTTTTATCCATATCAGATATTTTTTAGATGCTGATAAGTAGTATTAGTCTATGGTATAGTGGCTAATGTATAAGAGAGGAAGTAGTAGTCTAAATGAAGGGAGTGCCATACAGTGCAAGCTGTATTGAATGAGAAGGGGGCTGGCAGGGACCAAATAAAAAACGATGCCGCCGTATCAGGGCGACATCGTTGGTATAATATGAAGGTATTAGGGATGGTCTATGCTAACTCTTAGAAACTGATAACGGCTTCGAGCATTACACCGTCAAATTGTCCGCCGGCGTATTTTGTACCGCTGTAACCGTCTCCGTCGTAAGATTGCGTTACATACTCAAGCTTGGCCATAACATTTTTGGTCAGGAACCATCCGCCGCCGATGTTAAAGCGATCAATCTGAATGTCGCCGCTGGTCATTTCGCCGTCAACAAGGTTGTAGCGAAGGCCGAGGTAGAAATCTTCATTGGCTCCGAAACGATAAAGGCCTTCTGCACCATACTGGTTAAAGGTTCGGCTGTCATTGCCTTTGATGTTTCCAGTCGTGTTTTCGAAGACACCGTAGAACTCAAAACCACCAAACTTAACGAACGGGTTAAGCATAAAGGCTGTCATTTCGCCTGCTGCAGGTGGTTGACCGTATCCTGGGGTAAAAGCAGGGGCGAATCGTCCTGAACGGAATCCATCATCCATGACAGAATAATATCGAGAACCTGATCGGTCTCCTGAGTAAAGGTAAATGGATGGAGAGTTGGAAACATTTAAGATAGAGCCGCTGAGACGGAAGCGAAGACCTTCGCCAAAGGTTTTGTCATAAGCCAGCTTTCCGTAAACAGTGGCATGAGTTTTTATTCCCGATCCTGCATAATCCGTTACACTTTGATTGAGTTTACCATTGCTGAGACCAAACATCGCCATGAGGCCGCTGTCATAGTAGTATACCTCACCGGCAACCTCAGTGGAGAAAGAGTCCATAATATAGTTACCTACAAATGGATTGTGGATAGCAAAAGCATTATCAGTACGGCGGAAGTGGTTGTCGCCGTAGTTGAGCTCCATGTGACCCACTTTAATGCGAACTTTATCCATTAGACCAGAAAGGAGTCCTTCCTGAATGAAGTCAAGGCGATCAACCTGCATGTATCCACTTTTTACATAGGTCTCAGTGTGGTGTTGAGAGGTTAAATACGTACGTAAGTGCATGCGAAGCCCATCTCCCAAACCTACATCAAGGTCTAGGTTAGAAGTAGCAAGGTTAAAGTTGCTCTCGAGATCGGACAGGCCATTCGCGTCATTGTCGTGACTTAGTCCCTGGAATTGCAGTGTATTGGCACCGCCAACTCGTACGTTAACACCGTCAAATTCCACGTCTGTATGGAATGGAGCTTCAAACTGGTTGAGTCCTCGTTGATCCGGATTGGTAAAGTATTGTAAATCCCGATCAAATTGAGCGAAAGCACTTCCTGCCATCAGAAAGAGGCCAAGAAGCGTTAGACCGATATGTTTAATTGAAAGTTTCATAATAGTAATATGTGTTTAGAGTTTACTTTTGTATCTGTGAAAGTCGTTTCGGGTTATAGTAACTTTTTTGAAATCGCCTAACTGTTTTTGTTAGTGTTTATGTTTGAGATACTAATGCTACAACATTCATTCCAAGTATGGCTAATACAGGAAATATTTTTCAAAAAAAAGAAAAAACCCCTTTAACTCTTATTAGGATGCATTTTTTAATGCCGAAAAAATAAGGGGTATCGAGAGATTGGAAAGAAAGAATAAAGATATTGCAGGTCTGCAATCCCAATTCATTGCAGGATTGCAAACCTGCAAAAGGATTAAGAAGTGAATTAAACTAGCTTTGAGCTTTGTGCCACGGACCCGTTATCGCCAGCGTTAAGCCGGAGTGCTGAATATTCATAAATAGTGTAGAACCATCCGGTGAAAAGGTAGCGCCCGCCAATTCAGAGTTCGACTTTGCGTTGCTACCCAGCTTATATACCTTGCCTTCAGGCGTAATACCATTGAGATCTTGTTTCTCGTCTGTATCTTCGCAAACAATCAAATCGCCCCAGGGAGCCACCGTAAGATTGTCAGCATTTTCGATAATGGTGCTGTCCATCGATTCAACAAACAACTCCAGCTTGCCGGGATTGGTTGATTCACCAGCAGTCGCCTCAGAACCACTGGGCGTATATTTCCAGATTTGTCCCAGTTTTTCTGGTCCACCATTGGTGCAGGCAAAATAAACGGCATCATTACCATACCACATGCCTTCACCACGGGCAAAGCGGGCAGCGCCATCATCAAATCCCCGTAATCGCAGATCATCATTGGGATTATCAATGTTTTCAAGGTCAACCCACTCAACGTCCATTTGTTGGCCTACATTTACTGAGCGGGATTCCCAGTTGCGGGTATCAAAACTCGAGTTTCCTTTAATGGCCAGCGCTTGCAGGATCCCGCCGTCCAGAAGTTCGCCAGGCGTATTTGGGATAAAGCGATAAAGCAACCCATCGTGCTCATCCTCAGTCAAATAGACAACATCACTGTCGGGATCTACGGCAACGGCTTCATGATTAAAACGCCCCATCGCTTTGATTGGTGTGGGATTGGTAACGCCCATCTCGGTGGTAGCAGGTACTTCAAATACATAACCGTGATGTTTGGCATAAACATCATCCGGCTGGGTGACAATCTCTTCGCAGCTTAGCCAGCTGTTCCATGGCGTAGGGCCGCCGGCGCAGTTACGGATGGTACCGGTCAGGCTCAAATACTGCTTGACAACTTCCTGATTTTCGGTGTCATAGACGACCGTCGTGGTACCGCCCTGGCCTGGATTATTGTCGTTGCCATAGTCATAAAAATCTTCTGGACTCAGTTTGCTCGTGAGCCCAAAGTCTTCGCCAAACGCACTTTCTGCACCACCCTTGGCGGGATTAACTTCATGATTGCGAATCAGGATAGTAAGCCCATCGGGCCCGGGAAACGTCGCCATCCCATCGGGACGATGCGGTACAAAGAAGCCGTCATCCATTTTGTCGCCAAAGGTAGAAATAATTTTGTAGGAAAATCCCTTGGGCAGATCAAATAATCCGTTAGGATCAGATTGCAAGGGTCCAAAAGGATCAACAACTAAATTTTGGGATGCTTGTTTATCTGATGTACAACCGCTAAAGATTTGTAGTCCTGAAAAACCAAGTGCCATGGCCCCGGCCTGTTTCAGGAAATGTTTTCGTGAAATTGACATGGTACGAGGTTCAGATTCGTATTTGTGTTTAATACGCAGAATAAAAAATTAAGGGATAACATCAAGTTATGCGTTGTTTAACTTTGGAAGCACTGTTTTAACTTCATGTTAATATTCAAGGGTGTTCAAATTTGTTGATAAACTATTGCCGTAGGTTCTGTTTATGAGTTTTTTACAACTTTAAATAATGTTTTACGAGAATATTAGAATCAAGAGTAAATGACTTAACTAGAAAAACATATTTTTTAACTGTAATTATTACGTATCAAACATTCAAAAACAGATTGTTTATTACTTCCATTTATAAATATATAGTTGTTCCCTGTTTGCTTTTAGTATGCATGTCGGTAGAAAATGCATCGGTTGCCCAGAATACTTCATCTTATGATTCCAATGATGACGGAACCCACCGAACCGTAACCGCACATTCAAAAAACGGATATCAGATCGAATTGGATGGCAAGCTATCTGATAACATTTGGGATGGGGTAACATTTACTTCTGATTTTAGGCAGAGAAAACCTGATGAAGGACAAAAAGCTACTGAAACGACCGAAGTTGCCTTTGTTTATGATGAAAACGCTCTCTATATAGGCGCCAGGATGTATAGCGAAAATCCATCGCAAATTCAGGCGCAATTAAGTAGGCGTGATAATATCGGTAATGCTGAACGGCTTATAATATCGCTGGATACTTATCTAGACCGTCGAACCTCCAGAAGTTTTGCAATCACAGCCTCCAGCGTGCGGGCCGATTATTTTCAGCCTCAGGATGAGATGAGCTACCGAAGTCGTGACTATTCCTTTGACCCTGTATGGACAGCAAAAAGTAATATAGATTCTTTAGGGTGGACAACTGAAATACGTATCCCTTTTTCACAACTCAGATATAGTGATCAGAAAAATCAGACCTGGGGTTTGAATATAAACCGCTATCTGCCTCACAAGAATGAAGATGATTTCTGGGTGATGATCCCCCAAGATGAAACAGGATGGGCCTCAAGATTTGGTTTACTAACAGGAATACAGGATATAAGCAGTTCAAAACAGATTGAATTCCTTCCATACACGGCAGGTAGTGCCCTAATTAAAGGCGCTCCTGACCCCAAAAATCCATTCAATGATGATATTAATCTTGAAGGTCGCTTTGGAGGAGACATTAAAATTAGCCTGGGACCTAATCTAAAAATGGATGGAACCGTTAACCCGGATTTTGGGCAGGTAGAAGCAGACCCGGCCCAGGTAAACCTCTCGGCTTTCGAAACTTTTTTTGAGGAAAAACGACCTTTCTTTACTGAAAATCAGCAAATTTTCCAGGTGCTTGGTGGCGGAGGACGATCAGACCGCTTTTTTTATTCCCGGCGCATTGGGGCAGAGCCTTCCCTAGATCCCAGTGGTGATAATATTGATTACGTGGACCGGGCCTCAAACACTTCTATCCTGGGCGCATCAAAAATAACCGGCCGGTTTCCTTCCGGTTTGTCAGTAGGTGGGTTGGCAACGGTCACCGCCAGGGAAAAAGCCGAAGTCTATGATTTGAGTTCTGATACTTACGACGATGTAACCGTTGAACCGCTCACAGGTTACGGGGTTTTGCGAATGCAACAAGAGTTTGGAGAATATTCTTCCACCGTCGGCGGAATATTAACATCAGTATACCGTGATCTGCAGTCTGGATCTGAGCTATCAGATATTCTCAACAAAAATGCATTGACCGGGAGTGCCGATTGGAATTTGCGATTCAAGGGTGGCAAATACCAAATTTCCGGAGATGCTGGGTTCAGCTATATTTCAGGGTCTCCAAAAGCAATGCTACGAGCTCAGCAATCGAGTGCACGTTATTACCAAAGACCTGATGCAAGCTATCTTTCTGTTGATTCAACACGTACCTCGCTCTCAGGTTACCAAGCTGGAATTAATCTGGAGAAGAATGCTGGTAAACATTGGTTGTGGGAAGTCGGGGGGCGACTTAAATCACCAGGCTTTGAATTGAACGATACAGGAATCCTGTTTTCTGCTGATGATATCAGCACTCAAGCTGAGCTTACGTACCGTGAAAACGATCCGGGTTCCTGGTACCAGTCTTACCGGCTGGAAATAGGTATTGATAATTCTTGGAATTATGGAGGATTGAGAAAAGAAACCGGTTTACAGTTTAGTGGGGATTTAGAATGGAAAAACTTTTGGTCTACAAATTTTTTCATGCAATACCAACCAAGGGGTATGTTCGACGGTCGAACACGGGGCGGTCCGCTGATTGGTCGGCCGGAAAATATGTTCCTAAACGCCGGAATTAGTACCAATCGCAGCAGCAAATTATTCTCCAGGCTCAATTACCGACACTGGACTGACGAGTTTGGCGGATGGATGCATAATATTAGCGGGGAGTTCCAATATCGTTCCGGCGAACGCTGGGAATTGTCACTCCGTCCACGATTCCAAATGGAAAAAGAAAAACAGCAGTATTTGGAAACGCTAGAAAATGGACCAGCCGCTACATTTGGGAAACGTTATATATTTTCAACTATCGAACGAAGAACTCTTTCGCTAAGAATGCGAGTTAACTATGCCTTTAATCCCAAATTAACACTTGAATTATATGCAGAGCCCTTTGTTTCGAGCGGCAACTATTCCAATCCCGGTGAATTACCAAGCCCCGGATCATATAGGCTGGATCGTTATAATATAGATGGTCGGACTCAAAATGGCGATTATATAGCGAACGACGGTGAAGAACAATTTACGGTATCTGATCCCGATTTCCTGGTTCACTCGTTTCGCAGTAATCTGGTACTGAGGTATCAATGGAGACCCGGCAGTACTTTCTTTTTGGTCTGGCAACAGAATCGTTTTGTTGAAGATGAGCTGAGCCGATTTGCTGAGCCCGGGGACCTCATAAATACACTTAACGAAACCGGAGATAACATAATCAGCATCAAATTTACTTACTGGATTCCGGTTAACTAAATAAGTCTTTTTAGAACCTCTGTTCTTTTGTAAAATTGATTATGCTTTGGCGGGGTTTATATCTTCGCCGGCAATCCAGGCGGGCATCCAGCTTTTGGCTTTGAGCTTTGCCAGCACGTTCTCTGATGCCACGTAGACCACCGGGATAAATACCAGCGTTACAAGTGTTGAAGCCGTAAGTCCGCCAATAACCACACGGGCCAGTGAGGCTTGAATTTCAGCACCGGACCCAAATCCAAATGAAAGCGGTAGCAGGCCGAGGATGGTTGTGAGGGTTGTCATCAGGATGGGACGCAGCCGCAGCCTGCCCGAGTGTATTACAGCCTGGCGGACATTCATATTATGTTCACGGCGCATCAGGTTGATGTAATCGACCAGCACAATTGCGTTGTTAACTACAATCCCGATCAGCATGACAATGCCCATCATGCTCTGCATGTTGATGGTAGTACCGGTAATCATCAATGTGGGGACGACGCCAATAACGGCCAGCGGTACCGAAAACATCACCACCAGCGGATCAAAAAATCGTTCAAACTGGGCCGCCATCACCATGTAAATAAGAATCAGAGCCATGACGATCGAGAGCCGAAAGTCAGCCGCAGCTTTTTGCTGCTCTTCGTATTCTCCGCCATAGGTAATTGTAAAGCCTTCGGGCAGCTGCATGGAGGATAATCTAGCGCGGATCTTCTGCACGGCTTCACCCAGCGGCACCCCGCTTTGCAGGTTTGCCGAGATGTAGGAGACCCGTTGACTATTGACACGATTGATGTCAGTGGGGCCACGTCCTTTTTGCTTGGATACAACTGCAGAGACAGGCAGCACTTCACCATTCGGCGTGCGTATGGATATATTTTCGAGATCTGTTGTGCTTAGGCGGTCTTTGGGCTGTAGTCGAACGTTGATGGGAAACTCATCGCCACCTACGCGAAAGGTGCCGGCACGACTGCCGCCTACGTTGGTTTGAATTATCTGGGCTACTTCTCGAACGGTGAGTCCCAGATCCGCAATTTTTTCACGGTCAAACAGGAGGTTCTGCTCAGGTCGCCCTTCCCGCCGATCGGTTCGTACGCCGGTCACTTCAGGGATTTCCTCCATCCGCTGTTTGATCTCTTCGGACAGGGTTTTGGCTTGTTCAAGATTATAGCCACGTAACTGTACTTCAACGGCTTCACCACCGCCCGAACCAAAGATACGACGTAGTATCCAAAGGCCTGATTGGGCATCCACGCGTATATCTCCGCCGGGGATGAGTCCAGAGATGTTCTTGCGTATGCGGTCGGCTGTTTTTGATGTGCTCATAGAACGTTTTGAAGCCTCTACCATCGCAATTTCCACTTCTGCCCGGCCATCGCGGACATCCGTCGTAACGTGTTCCACATCGTCCATCGGCAAATTGGCACGGACCACTTTTTCAAGCTCTTTCAAGTATTCGTTTTGTACGGCGATATTGGTGCCCTCAGCCATCATAAAGTCAACATCAATTTCATCCGCATCCGATTGCGGGGCCAGTTCGACCGGGATGAGGGGAACCAGTAGAAAACAACCAATAACCAATACTCCGGTAATACTGAATACCATCTTTCTGTGGTCCAGGGTGTATTCAATCATCTTGGAGTAGCGATGTTCCATAATGGCAAACACGCGCTGGAACCAATTCTTTTGCTGAGCTTTTTCCGAATCGTCAGGTTGTACAGTCAGGAATTTGCTGCAGAGCATCGGCACCAGCGTAAGAGCGACAAACAGCGAGCACACGAGGGCAAAAACAACAACCAATGCCAGCTGTTGGAAAAGGCTTCCCGAGATGGTCTGCATAAAGACAACAGGAAGAAAAATCACCGAGGTGGTAATAGTGGAGGCCACAATTGCACCGCCCACTTCGCGGGTACCCACAAGGGCACTGGTTTTCAGGTCTTTGCCCTGCTCTTCCCTGAGCCGTATTATATTTTCGAGCACCACAATGGCATTGTCAACAATCAGACCCACCCCCAGGGCCAATCCGCCGAAACTCATTTGATTAAGCGTAAGGCCGTTGAAATAGAGCAACCCAAAAGTGGCAATAATTGATATGGGGATAGCCAAAGATATAATAAAGGTTGACGAACCATTGCGCAGAAACAGATAGAGAACCACAATAGCCAGCAGTGCTCCCCAGATAGCTGACTGTTGTACATTGTCGATTGAGTTTTGGATAAATTCGCTCTGGTCGGTGGTGACAAACAGGTTCATATCGTTGCGCTCGGTATTGACACGCTCAATTTCTTGCCGGATATTTTCTGCCACTGCCACCGTATTGGCCCCAGTCTGTTTTCGTATGCCAAACCTTACCATCGGTTTGTTGTCAATCGTGACGAGCCGGTTGAGGTCCTCATAGCCCCAGCTCACTTCAGCTACATCCTTCACGCGGATAGGCTTGCCATCCACCATGGTTATAATGGTATTGGCGATCTGATCAATGGATTTATATTCACCGAGTGTGCGTACATACAGCTGTTGAACGCCGGAGTTAACATTACCACCCGGGAGGTTCACATTTTCACTGGTAATAGCTTGCTGTACCTGCGCCGAAGACAGGCCGCTGGCAATGAGTCGGTCCCGCTTCAATTCCACATGTACTTCTTTATACACACCTCCCCAGATATCGATAGAGCCCACACCGGGAATTTGCTCAAAACGTTTAGTGACTTCCCGTTCCAGGGTTTGAGTGAGTTCTTGGAGGTTCCTGTCGGAGTTTGCACCCACAATCACAATAGGAAAGTTGTTGGGATCAAACTTCCAGATACGCGGTGGTTCGGCCTCAGGTGGCAGTTCATCCCGAACGCGATCCAGGGCCGCGCGAATATCATTGGCTGCTACATCAATGTCAGTCCCTTGGGCAAACTCCAGCATAACACGGCTTCGCCCTTCCGAGGAGCTTGATCGTACTCGTTCTACTCCAGGTACGCCAGCAATGGTGTTTTCGATGCGCTGGGTAATAATTTTTTCAATTTCCTCGGGCCCCACATTGGGATACTCCGTGGCTACGGTAAGTTGCGGATATTCTACCGGTGGCAGCAAGTCTACCGGCAGGTAACGAAAGGAGATGACCCCAAGCACGATGATGATCAAAAACAACATCGTAGTGGCAATGGGACGTTTGACGGCGGTTTCGGTAATTTTCATGGTCTCAAAAGTTCAAACGTTAAATATTATTGACTGGAGGAGCCTGAGGATCCGGATTGTCTGTCGAGTACATTTTTCAGTAGGTCCTGCCGCTGCAATCCCTGCAGGGCCATAATGCGATTCCATGAACTGGTGCGCACTCGAGCTTTTCCTCGTCCTCCGGAGAGTAGATCCTGTCCTACTGTTACAATCCAGCTACCGGGATCGATACCTTCAACGCCTAGTTCCATGCGACCCTCAGCTAATACATTTATTGGTTTAAACTGGATGTCGGTTGCTTCGGTAAGGGGCGGTGGGTTATCGGGATCGACTTGCTCGGCCGGTTCAATTTCGGATCCCAGTGCGGAAGCCACAAAAACGCCCTCTTTGCCAGTACTGGGATTGGTGTAAATGGCACTGGTAGGTATGAGCGTAGCCTGCTGGCTTTCGCCATAAAGGATATCTACCGGAACAAACATGCCCGGTCGCAGCCGGTTCTTATCATTACTGACGTCAATTTCGCCCTCGGTGCTTCGCGTCACATTGTTGAGGAAGGGTGAAATTCTAGACAATTTGGCCTCCATCACCTGTTGATTATTGCCAGTGCCTGTATAAATACGTGCAGTCTGACCAACCTTTACCTCATTCAGCATTGATTCTGTCAGCACGACTTCCACTCGCAGGTTGTCAAGATCGCCGATGGTGAAAAGCCGCGTGCTCGAATTAACCTGCATACCTACCTCTGCATTGCGCTGGCCCACGGTTCCGGAAATCGGCGCGCGGATCACGGTCTTTGCCAAAATTTCTTTCTGTTCCTGCAGATTGGATTCAGACTGCGACACCTGTGCTTCGGCCAGCTCAACGTCGGCTTCAGCTGATGACATTTGAGCCTGTAGCGTTTCTATTTCCAAGTCACTGGACAATTCCTGGTCGCTTAATTTCTTGGTTCGTTTGTACTGGGCTTCAAGCTCTTGGTAGCGTGCTTTTGCCTGCTTCAGCCGTGCTCGGTTGATACGGAGATTGGCCTCGGCCTGCTGTACCTGCTCTTGGTATTGCTTATCTCCCAGCGACACAATAGGATCACCCTTTTGAACGGCATCGCCATTTTGTACGTGGACTTCAGTAATTTTTCCCGATATTTCGGGATAAAGAGAAACTTGGTTTTGGGCAATTACTGTACCACTGAGACGCTCGGAAAGTGGTAGTGAGCCGTAACGGGCTTGCACCGCTTCCACGGCTGGGGTGGTTGAGTCTTGTGACCTGTTATTGCCACTGTTTTCTGGACTTCCATAGCAGGAGGTAAGGGTTACGGCTACAAGCAGCAGTACTAAATTCTGTATTGATGATCGTTGTTGTCTAAACTTCATAAGGTGGAAATGAAAATTGATCTTATTACATCCTCAAAAGGTACTGACAAAAGAGAAACATTGTATAATTCGTTCGCTGAGAGATGTAATATGTTGTTAGAATATTCAACAGTAAGAAACGACCCAATTCTGAAGGAATGTTGAACGTTTTACTTGAAAACCGCTGTTTAGGTAATCTTTAAATGAATTTTACATGATCTAATGGATACCCTTACACAAATTACGCTCGGCGCGTCCGTCGGGGAAGCCCTATTGGGCAAGAAATTAGGTAATAAGGCCCCAATGTGGGGCGCTGTATTTGGGGTGGTTCCCGATTTGGATGTACTTGTTAATCCATTTGTATCAGAGGTGCAGGCCCTGGCCATTCATCGAGGCATTAGCCATTCCCTGTTTTTCAGCATTATTGCGGCTCCGCTGTTTGGATGGCTTTTGCACAAATATTATTGGAATAACAAAAGTGAAGTTGGCTGGCGGGATTGGTCATTGCTGGTTTTCTTGGTGATAATCACGCACATCTTTATCGATGCCTGCACCAGTTACGGCACGCAGGTCTTGCAGCCGTTCAGCAATTATTCGCTGAGCATTAACTCTATTTTTATTGTGGATCCGTTCTACACTTTGCCACTGATGGCAGGTGTTCTCACAGCGCTTTTTTTGAGACGTAATGCCCCCAAAAGAAGATGGAGTAATAATCTCGGCCTTGCTGTCAGCACGCTATATCTGATGGCTGGTTTGGGGGTTAAAGCGCACGTGAACGCTGTTTTTAAGCAGAACTTCGCAGCGCAGGATATCCAGCCTCAACAATATATGACGACACCGGCTCCGCTCAGCATTTTTCTGTGGACAGGTTATGCCGAAGAAGGTGATACACTCTACGCCGGGCTATATTCTATTTTTGATGATGATACAGATATTAATTTTCAGATGGTTCCTCAAAACGAGAAACTGTTAATGCCCTACCGTAATCAGTTGCCGGTGGAGCGCATCAAGTGGTTTTCACAGGGATATTATGCGGTCGAGCAAAATTCCCCAAATTTGGTTGTCCACGATCTTCGCTTTGGACGATCAGACCTCTGGCTGGATGATAAACAGGCGCCCTTTGTCTGGAACTACCGGCTGCAGTTTAACGCCGATTCCACTGAGGTTACAGGATTTAAGCAGCAGGAACCCAGCTTTAATGCCAGCGGTGAAGTTTGGAATAAGCTAATCAATCGCACTTTCGGTAAAGAATTTTAATGGCTATCGGTTGTTAACCGCAGAGTTACGCTGAGGGATCGCAGAGAGTTTTGAGAATTTATTCGCACTTGCTGTACGAAGTAGGTTTTAATGTAGGTCGGACTTCTTGTCCGACCAAATCCGCCAGACGGGTAAAATGTTACCCTATAAAGGCTATTTCCAACAAGCATGGTTCCAAAAATACAGCTGTTGAAGGGTCAGATTTTAGATAGCTAAGATAATATTTACCTGCAGGTTGAATAGCTGATCGAAAAGCCCACAATTTGATTAATGTATTCAGTATTTTTTGTAGTGACATGCCGGAGCATATCACTACAAATATATCTGTAATTATTCCTGATCAGACTCTTTGCCTTGCCCGCCGCCAACCTGTGGTACGTCAACGTCCGACATTGATTTAAAGACTTCCAGCATCTCCATTGGCAGTGGCAACAGTGCAAAGGTCGTATTTTCTTCGCTGATATCGCTCATGGTCTGCAGGTAACGCAGTTGCAGGGCCATCGGTGCAGCCTTCATCATATTAGCTGCTTCCACAAGGCGTTCGGCTGCCTGGAATTCGCCCTCGGCATTGATAACCTTCGCACGACGATCACGTTCTGTTTCGGCCTGACGAGCCATGGCTCGCTTCATATTTTCGGGAAGTACCACATCTTTGACTTCCACGGCTGTTACCTTAATGCCCCATGGGTCGGTCTGCCGGTCGATAATTTCCTGTACTTTCTTGTTTACTTTTTCGCGATTGGCCAGCAGTTCGTCCAGCTCAACTTGACCCACAATACTTCGCAGAGTGGTCTGTGCCAGCCAGGAGGTCGCCTCAATGTAGCGCTCTACCTGGATGACGGCCTGCTCGGCATCCAGCACTCTAAAGAAAGTAATCGCGTCCACGTGGACGGTTACGTTATCTTTGGTAATAACCTCCTGCCGATCAACATTAATGGTGAGTATGCGTAAGTCTACCCGCTCAATTTTATCGATAAAGGGAATCAGGAAGATGAGCCCGGGTCCCTTGGTTTTTAGGTATTTACCCAGCCGAAAGACGACGGCGCGCTCATACTCACGCAGGATTTTGAACATCTGTGGCAGTATAATTGCTGCCAGCACCGCAATGGTAATCACCCAGGTGAGGGTGTCGAAAAGCGAACTATTGTTTTCCATAAGAACCTCTTTGTTTGATAGTAAATTAAACTAGTTATGAAGCGTCAGACACTGGTTGTACTTTAATTGTTAGTCCCTGAATATCAACGACTTCGCAGGTCTCTCCCTCATCAATTTCTTGGTTGCTGACAGCATTCCAGTATTCTCCGCTGATGAAGACGCGACCGTTTTCTGCATTAATTTTTTCGACGACCTCGGCCCGTTTACCAATCATCGACTCTTTGCCCGTTTTGCTGGTGGTAAATTGTGCTCGGATACCTTCCGTGACAATCCAGACGAAAAACAGCGTAGTTAAAATAGTTGCTGGAATTAGCCAAGCCCACGAGAGTTCCATCGATTCCGGCAGGTCCTGGAACAGCATAAGCGCACCAAGAAAGAACGATACAGCTCCCCCTGCAATGAGCAGCCCAAAGGTGGGGGTAAAAGCTTCAGCGATAAAGAGTATAATAGCCAATCCAATCAGCGCAAAGCCGGCCAGGTTGATTGGCATGGCGGCTGAAGCGTAAAGTACTAAAATAAGCGCGATGATGCCTGCAACGCCCGGCACAATAGCACCGGGATTAGTGACTTCGCCGATGATGCCATAAATAGCAATCATGGTCAAAATTAACATCACTTCGGGGCGCATGATAAAGTCCAAAAGCTTTTCCGCTAAGTTCGGGGGGAGTTCGGTGATTTTTGCATTACGGGTCTTAAGCGTGTCCCCATTGATAACCCGGCCATCCATCTTTTCAAGGAGTTCGTCGCGATTGCTGGCAATTAGATCAATAACATTGATCTCCAGTGCTTTATCGGCGGTAATAGCTTCTCCGTCGCGAACGGCCGAGCGCGCCCACTTGGCATTACGGTTACGACGTTCTGCGATACTTTCGATAAAGCTTTCCGAATAGTTAAAAATCTTTTTCTGCATCACCGAGTCGGTTTGTCCACCGCCCATCTGCACCGGTGATGCGGCCCCGATAGTTGTGGTCGGAGCCATGGCCGCCACATGGGAAGCCAGCGTGATAAAAGTTCCTGCACTGGCCGCCCGGGCGCCTTCCGGTGCTACATATACAACGATGGGCAGATCCCTGGAATCCAGGAAGGCCTGTACGATATTCTTGGTCGATTCCAGCAGTCCACCCGGTGTATCAAGTTGGATAATCAGGCATTCGGCGCCCTCCCGGTTGGCCATTTTTATCCCCCGGTTGATATAGTTGGTTGTTGTTGGAGAGATGGACCCTTCAATCGAAATCATAGTCACTTTCGGGGAATTATTCCCCGATTGACTAGCCGTGGTATCTTGCTGGGATATCCCGCTCCCCACCAGCAGTGGCAAAAGCGATATGAGTATTAATTGTTTCATACCATAAAGTTATGAAAAAGGACTTCGGAAACAACATAGCCCCAAAATATTTTAAACAGCGGTGACTAACCGATCGTTTAGCATGGTTGCTGCTGTGCAGGATGTCATTTATATTGGAAGAAATAATTAACTAACTAATTAGTTCCGAGATGGCAGATCAGACGGCGGATACGCGGACGGAAATTATCAACGCAGCACGCAGGGAATTTTTCAAACATGGGTTCGAAGGAGCAAGGCTCCAGAAGATTGCGGATCAGATTGGAGCAACAAAAGCGATGATCCACTACTATTTTAACACCAAGAAGGAGCTCTTTGAGCGGGTGTATACCCAGTCGGTGGGCGAAATTTTTGGGGGATTGGGTGACATCCTGGATCAGGATCTGCCACTCTTTAAAAAGATTGAGCAGTTGGTGGTTGCCTGTCTGGATAAATCGGAAACGCATCCGCAGGTGTTGGCTTTCGTGATCACCGAAAGCAATCGCAAGCCTGATTGGCTGCAGCCTATTTTTGAGGAGCGCATTCAGTTGGAGCTGGTCTCATTCAATGAAGAACTAGATGAGGCGGCCTCGAATTATGAGATTGCTTCGGTGGATGCACAAAACTTGCTGCTTAACATCTTTTCGCTTTGTTATTATCCAGTACTTTCGGATACGATCAACCGGTCGTTGCTAAACACGAACGGCACATCCGGCGATAGTACCGCCAACACTAATCGCAAGGGACTGATTCTGGATACCATTCTCAATTGGCTGACGGCCTGATATTATCATGCGCGCGACCTGCACGCCCTGCAATAAGAGTTGATCCGTAAACATGAGCTACTCAAAATCACCTGCGGTGCGTTTATGAACGGAATACATGTTTCCGTTTTATTCTACTTGGTGATCTACATATCGATCAGGTAGTGATTGAAGAGAGATATAGCAACATGTTACTGCAGGATATGAACCCGTCATTTTTGGAGTTTTAAGATGTCGCCGTCCCGGTCAGTTTGTGGATTTTCTCCCGCAGCACCGATAAGATCAACTCAATATCCTCCAAGTGGGTACGGAAGTTGAGCACCGCCAGCCGCAGGTACACTGTATCGTTGATATGTGTGGAGGACAAGAACACCCGGCCATCGCGATGGATTTCGTCCGTTAGGTTTTTATTGAACCTGTTGGCATCGCCTTCCTCAGGAATATATCGAAAAAACAGTACCGATAGTTCGGGCTCGGGTCCCACTTCAATGTTGTCAATTTGCTGTATTTCCCGGTAAAAATAGCGCGTCAGCAGTAGCTTTTCCTCCAGCGCAGCGCGGAATGGTGCAACCCCAAATAGCTGAAGTGGGAGCCACATCCGCAGCCCGCGAAAATGCTTGGAGAGCTCCGGTGACAAGTCGGCCGGAGAAGCCTCTTCGGTAGCTTTGAGGGTATCCTGCAGGTAATTGGCCGTCATGTGCTGCGACTCGTACAGCTTTTGGCCGTCCTTTACCAGCAGCGCACCTGACCCGTACGGCAAAAACAGCCCCTTGTGGGGATCAATGGTGACAGAATCCGACTTTTCGATACCCGACATCACTTCTTGCCCATGATCAGTGAGAAGGAAAAATCCGCCATAAGCGGCATCCACATGGAACCAGATATTTTCGCGCTCGGCAATATCGCCTATTGCATCCAACGGATCCACGGCACCGAGATCGGTGGTGCCAGCGGAGGCAAAAATGACGAGTGGAATCAGGTCTTCTTCGATATCGGACTGGATTTGTTTTTCGAGCTTGCTAGCTTTCATGCGGTAGTGCTCGTCCATGGGAATAGTGCGAATGATTGCATCGCTGAGCCCTGCAAATTTGATGGCTTTGATGACGCAGTGATGCACTTGATGCGTGGTGTAAATAACGGCGCGGTCGAAATTATTGGCACTAATCCCGGAATCATCCCGCGCCGCAACGAGCCCGACCAGGTTGGCAATGGATCCCCCCGAGGTAAGGTTGCCGGCGGCCCCGTCCGGATAGCCAATCAGATCGCACATCCAGCGAATACACATATTTTCGATGCGAACTGCGCCGGGAGAGGAAAAGAAAACACCGGTATAGCGGTTGGTTACGGCAGCCAGGTAATCGGCAATGGCCGAGGGATACAGCCCTCCGCCCGGAATATAGCCGGCGTGTTTGCCTGAGGCAGGATTAAGGCCCTGGCTGTCCACCTCGGATTTGAGCGTCTGTAGTATGGTATCAAAATTTTTGGGCTGACCCTCGAACGGCAGATCGTACACCCCGCGCCCCTTCTCGTTGGTTTGCACGTAGGCGGGTAGTTCGGGCAGGTTATCAAGAAAGTCGGCGCCGTACCTTTTTGCGTTTTCCAAAAGGTGATCACGCTCTTTGGCAGTGGGTTCTAGCTGACGTGCCTGCTGTTCGAGTTTTTTAAGCCGTTCTTTCATTGATACTGTCTTTAATCGTCAGGTTAGAAATAATTTGAGAAGTGTTTGTGAAGACTTATAGGAAGATGGAATTTAGATTCCATCAGTTTAAGAGTTTAAAACAAAGTGGTAGTTTTTACGTTTAATAAGCTAATGATTTAAACCCATAAATTTGAAGTATTCTGATGAACAAAAATAGTTTACGTACGGTCTTCCTGATGACGCTGGCTGCCGTGCTTTTTATGCTGGTGGGTCAGGTGTTGGGTGGTTCCACGGGCCTCGTTATTGCGTTTATTGTAGCAATGGGCATGAACTTTTTCAGCTATTGGAAATCCGATAAAATGGTGCTCCGTATGTACAAGGCGAAGGAGGCGGACCGCCAGTCACATCCCCAACTGTATAACATGATTGAGGAACTGGCGCGCAAAGCTGATCTGCCCATGCCGGCGGTGTATATCATCCCGCAGGAACAGCCCAATGCGTTTGCGACGGGACGCAACCCCGAGCATTCAGCGGTGGCCGTTACGGAGGGCATTCTGCGAACGCTTGATAAACAACAACTCCGGGGTGTTATTGCCCATGAGCTGGCCCACATTCAGAACCGCGATATACTCACGCAAACGATGGTTACGACCGTAGTAAGTGCACTGAGTATGCTGGCACAGTTTGCTATGTTTATTCCGTTTGGCGGTGGCGATCGCGATTCCAATCCGTTGGTAGCGCTCGTAGTATTGATTACGGCCCCGATTGCAGCTACCATGTTGCAGGCAGCCATCAGCCGCACGCGTGAATATGAAGCCGATCGCGTGGGCGCCGAAATTTCCGGGGAACCCGAACAACTGGCAGCAGCACTGCGAAGCATTGAAAAAGCAGCTGAGCAGATTAAGATGAATGTGTCGGAGACGGCCATGCGTTCGACATCCCATATGTTCCCGGTAAATCCATTCAGTGGTGAGCGTTTTATGAGTCTTTTCTCGAGTCATCCCGAGACGCAGGACCGTGTGGATAAATTAATGCACATGGCTCGCACCGGCGAATACCAGTTTGACTAAGAAAAATGAACTCTCAGGGATTGTAGGTTGAATTATTTCGAGCTGAGAGGCAGAAAAAACAATAGAGAGCGGTATAAAAAAGCCCCCAGGACAATAGTGTCCCAAGGGCTTAGTCTATGAGGGGATAGCAAGTCAGGAAACTATCGACATGCTATTCTTCTTGGTCTTTATACTGTTCGTTATATGCATTTTTAATGCGCTGATTCATATGACGCTTATAGTTTTTGTATTCATACTTGCGCACAGTAAATGCAGAGTGATAATTTCCGTCGTTGCAATCAACTTTTAGCTTATTCGTATGATCAGTTTCGCTGATTTCTACCTGGATTTTGCCCAGTTTGTATGATTCAATAACAGAGCCCATAAAGAATATCTCAGTTCATTTTGGCGCAAGATAAGGACATCTCCGCCCATTTTGAATCTTTTTTAACCAGCGCTGGGCTCTTGCAACAAATACTAAGAGGATCAATAGTCACCACGACCACCGCCTTGACCTCCGCCACGACGATCTTGGTTATTTTTGCCAAAGAAATACTGGAAGTTGAGCGAGAATGATCGCGATGACCAGCTAAATTCGCGGTGTGAGTAAAAGTCGGTATTGGGATTGCCGTCAGTAGTAACAGTATTGTTGAAGTGCTGCGAATTAAAGACATCGCGGACGTTAAGGGAGATTTTTGCTTTGCCATCCATCAGGTCGTAGCTCATGCCGGTGTCCAGCATCGTCATACCTTCGCGGGTACCTTGCGGTGTATTACTTGGTCCGCGGTATCGCATTGATGCCTGATAGTTTAATCCATCAGTAACCTCCCATCGCAGGCGCATGCGACCCCGGAAGTTGTCGGATGTGCTGTTGAATGCCTGATTTTCATACGAACCCTCGGTATTGGATTTAAAGATATTGGCATTGGCATTCAGGTTGAGGGAGTTGGCAATTTCCTGATCAGCCGACAGTTCAATACCCCAGGATTTTTCCGTCGCAAAGTTGATGGGAAATCGATACAATACGCCGCTCCGTTGCTCTGTGATGTCTTCGATGACTTCTGTACGGTGACGGTAGTAAAAGCTGGTCAGCAGCGATCCTGAATTCCAGTAATGCAGGTAGCCCGCTTCGTACGAGTTACTGAACTCGGGTGTCAGATTGGGATTACCGATAAACTGACTACGCGGGTCGCCGTAATCCACAAAGGGGATAAGCGAACGCGACCATGGGCGGCGCAGCCTGCGGCTGTAACTAAGCTGCACCGACTGCTCCTCGTTGAATGCATAATTCACCGATATGCTGGGGAAAAGATTCAGGTAATTTATTTCGTTTACATTGCCGGTACTTTCAATTTCAGTGCGAATGTTAGTGTTTTCGAGGCGCAGGCCAACCTGACCAGAGAACGAGCCGAATTCTCCACCCAGTATTACAAAGGCCGCATTAACATTTTCAGTGTATAAAAAGTCCTGCGTGTAAGCTGGTTGTGGTACCCAATTGCCATTTTCTAGCGAATCCACACTATAGCCGGTGTCCATCCACTCGGTATCACTGCGGAGACCGACCTCTAGTTTACCGTTGTCGCCCAGTGGACGCTTGTATTCAGCGTTAATTCGCAAATCCTGCTCGCTTTCGGTGTCTGTAGACTGCTGAAGTGGATTTGAGTTTCGGATAATATCTGTTTCAGCGTTCTCTTTGCTGTAATCAAAGCTAGCGTCAGCTACTAACTTGTGATCTTCGCCATCGATTTTATTTTCATAGTCGAGATTGAAGTCAAAATTACGCTCATTTTGCGTCTCGTTATTCTCGCGGAATATGCGATTTTCCACGTCGCCGTCCAGCGCACCCTGCACGTATTTATAATCAGTATATTCAGTATCTTCGTTATTACTTTCGCGCTCCATACTGATGTATGAGCTGGCCGTTAATACTTCATTTTCTGATAGGTAAAAGTCAGCACCGAATCGCAGGTCGCCATCTACTTCTGCCTCTTCCGCATCCGTTTGTTCGCGGTACATATATGTAGTATCAGATCCTGCAAAGCGCTGGAACGAATTGCCCGATTCAGGTTCCGAACGATAGTCAGCTCCGAGATCCATAAACCAGTTGATATTATCGACGCGATAATTCAGGTTGACAGATCCTCCGTATTCTGTGGGATAACCTCCTTCAACATTTGCGCTGCCGTTTATGCCGCGTTCTCGTTTTTTCTTTAGAACGATGTTAATGATCCCGGCTGAGCCTTCGGCAGCATACTTAGCCGAGGGATTGGTAACAATTTCCACTTTCTTAATCATTGTGGCAGGGATGCTGCGCAGGGCATCAACTGAGCCGCTGACCATGCTCGATGGTTTACCGTTAATCAGTACGCGTACCGATTCATTGCCGCGCAGGCTGATATTCCCGTCGATATCAGTGGCAATAGACGGTACGTTATTGAGTACCTCAACGGCCGAGCCGCCCATACTGGTAATATCTTGACCCACATTGAAAACGCGTCGGTCAAAGTTCATTTCCATTTGAGACTGTTCGGCGCGGACGAACACTTCTCCCAGATTCTCCGATTTGAGTTTCATCGTGATAGTTCCCACGTCTTCAGTTTCTCCGTCATCAACCCGTACCTCTACTTTCTTTGTCTGATACGAGAGGTAGGTGATTTCCAGCACGTAGCTGCCGGGGTTAACATCAATAGTAAAGACACCGTTGCTGTTGGTAGCTCCTCCATTTATGACATCACTTTCTGAGGAGTTGTAAACAGCCACCGAGGCACTTATCAGGGGTTCTGATTGGGGATTGATCAGCTTTCCTGTGATAGTGCCTTGCTCGGTCTGGCCAAAAGCCAAAACAGTAATAGCAAAAATGAAGATAAACGTTGAAATAAACTTCTTCATGTCGAAGCTTTTTTATCGTGCAGTAGTTCCAGTGCTGGGTTAACTTAAACAACCATCCTGTCTGAAGGTTGTAACAAAGTTGAACCAAATTTGAAGATTTTGAAGAGCTAAATTTCCAACTGGATGGTGTGCCATCCATCTTCGTAATTGTACGAGATAGAATAATTGTTTTGATCAACAATTCTTTTGATTATCGACAAACCAAGTCCGATGGAACTGGTGTTGGTATCGGCTTTCTTGAAGCGCCCAAAAAGCTCGTCGGTGGGTATGGAGGGGGCTTCGCCGGTGTTGGAGATGGTAAGGGCATCATTCGTTAGGGTAATGGAGATGCTCCCCCCTTCAACATTGTGTTTGATAGCATTCTGAAAAAGGTTGGTCCATAGGATATCAGCCAATACGGGATGCATCTCTACAAATACATTTTCTTCGAGGTCCGTTTCAACATCGAGACCATTGAGGGCGATAAATTCTTCAAACGATTGTGTACTCTCTTTGATAATCTTTGTGAAGTTTACCTTCTCGGTCTCCACAAATTCGTGATTCTCAATCTTGGTGAGCAGGGCCAGTGATTCGCTGAGTCGAGACAGTTTCTTGATAGAACGCTGGCTGGCTTCAACAAACTGGTATTGCTCGGGACTCAGGTCGGTTTCGGTTAGTAGTTCGAGCTTGCCCTTGACAATAGAAAGCGGCGTTTGAAGTTCGTGTGAGGCATTTTCAGCAAATTCCTTCAGGTTGATATAGTCTGCTACGGCTTTATGGGTCATTTCTTCTACAAACTTATTCAGGTCGTCAAACTCCTTAACGTTTGTCTCTTCTGCCGTAATTGGTTCTTTGTCTTGCAGTGTAAAGTTTTTAATACGTTTCAGCGTGTCGCGAAATGGCTTAAACAGGCGGTTCGATACGATGAAGCCCACCCCGATAGCACCAATAATCTGCATGCCCAAAATCCAGAGCAGTATTTTTGTTACGGCCTCGGTAATATCATCCGTTTCTACGAGCTGCCCATAGGTAGCAATGCGATAAGAATTATCTCCAACAGTCCGATAGGCCACCATTTTGAGGTTTGGTTCCATCTGCTGGAGCCGTTCGTTCCAGACCAGCGTATCGCGAACTTCAACATTAGGCTCAACGGTGCTTGGTAGCTGAGAAACAATCAGGTTGCGATCTTCTTGGTCGCTTACCTTGTCCGCAAAGTTTTTGCCCTGCTCCAACAGGTAGGTTACGCGTTCAACACGATCCAAAAACCGCCATTTGAGCTCGGTGTCGAGCTCATCCTTAATAATAAAATAAGACGTATATCCACCGATGCCGAGTACTACAACAGTTACGGCAAGGTAGAGGAGTAAAAATTTCGAGGTCAGTTTCATATCACTTCGTCACTTTAAACTTGTACCCAATGCCATACACACTTTCGATATAATCGTTGGCCCCGGCCTCTTCGAGCTTCTTACGCAGGTTCTTGATATGCTGATAAACAAAATCCAGGTTGCTGAGGTGATCAACATAATCGCCCCAGAGATGTTCAGCAATAGTCTGCTTGGAAAGCACATGATTTTTATTCGAAGAGAAATACAGCAGCAGCTCATACTCCTTGGGAGTCAGATCCACAGGCTCTTCATCCACGGTTACCTCCATCGTTTTGGTGTTAATGGAGATCTCATTTACGTTCACAATATTCTGTCCATCGTGTTGCTGTCGGCGGTTTACAGCCTTGATCCGGGCATGTAGCTCTGGCAATTGAAATGGTTTGGTCATGTAGTCGTCGGCCCCCAGCTCCAGCCCCTCAATCTTGTCATCCAGGGCATTTTTGGCAGAGATGATAATGGTACCGGTTTGGGGATTTACGGACTGCAATTCTCGCAGAACCTGTAGGCCTGATCCACCGGGAATCATGATATCGATCAGTACCACATCGTAGGTGTACGACATCACCTTGTCGAAGGCCTGCTGATAATTCTTGGCCGACTCACAGATATAGCCCTCCCGCTTAAGGTAGGTTTGGATATTTTCCAGCAGATCTTCGTTGTCTTCGATGATCAATAATTTCATAGCTCCATAACATAAGAAATGATTTTGAAGCAAAACTGAAGCTTTGCTCTACCGCGAGAGAAATGCAAGAAGTGGATAAAAGACAGTTTGGCTACTACAAGAATAGGGAAGATCATTAGCACAGGAATCCCTCGAAATAATCCCCGCCATTTTCACCTAAAATCGTGACATAGAAATTGACTTAGGAGAAGCCGGTTATTCGGTTTCGATCACAATTACTCCAGCCCCACCCTGCATTCCATACATACTGGACCTGGAGGGTGGGATGGCCTTGACCGACTTTATCTTGCCTTTTGTGACCATTTGTCTGGCTTGCGCAAAGCTCTGGCCAACTTCCTGTCCGTCAACAATAAACAGCGGTTGCTCATTGGTATTGCTGATCGACATGTTACTGCGGATAGTTACTGATGCATCGGCACCACTACCAACAACACGAACACCACTTAAGCGGCGCAAGTAATCTTCCAGGCTAAGCTGCTCGTCGCTGCTTACCTTATTTTCATAATTGGTGTTTTTGGTACTTGAACTGCCCGAAGTGGCGCAACCCGCAATAAGAAACAAAAAAGCACCTGCTAATACGGTAGCCGTTGGGTTAAGGTTCTTCATAATAGAAGGGGTTTATTTCGAGGTTTAATACTACATATAAAAAATATATAACAAATATCCCCTTGAGATAAAAGAGGGGATACCACTAATGTTAAAAGACGGATATAAGAGTGATAGAGAGCCATATGTTTGTGCAGTCTGCAAAATGACAAAGGCTCTATTTCTTGAGAATAGACTCGTCCAGCATATCGGTATCCTCAAACACAAAACGATTGGTAAACAGGATGCCAAGAAATACCGAGAGTATCGTCCCCGAAAAAATGGCCACCATAATCATAATTTGATACTTGATCGCAATAAGCGGGGAGCTGCCGCTTAGAATCTGTCCGGTCATCATGCCGGGCAGCGACACAAGCCCGATCGTGGCCATAGAAGCAAGTGTAGGATTAGCCGACTTTTGCAGGGCCTGGCTGATAAAAGGCCTCAGCGCCTCCGAACGCGTGGCACCACAGGAGAGGTAAAACTGATACCGTTCTTTATGCTCATTCAGGCTGTAATAGAAGGCATTGATCCCAATGACATTACTGCGAAGGCAATTGCCCAGCACCATCCCGGTAATAGGAATAGTGTATTGTGCGGCCAAGAGCTTGGGAAGCTGAATGACGGCCTCCAGAAAAAAGAAATCGATGACGATAATCCCCAGAAAAGTAGCCCCAAAGATGGGAACCAGCACCGAGGCTTTTTGTTGAAGATTACTGCGATCTACTGTCGCAAAGTCGGCAACCGCCACCATTACCAGTATCCAGGCGGCGTTAATCCAGGGATTATCATAGGCAAACAAGTATTCCAGATAATAGCCTACGAAAAGAAGCTGTAGCACCATCCGCACAGAAGCGGTCAGCAGCTTTCTGTTTAGTCCCGTGCGGTATCTCCAGAGGATGTAGGCGGGCAGCACTAAAATGAGAAAGCCGATCCCAATTTGTAGCCAGCTCAGGTTAATAATTTCCATCAGTCGAGTTCAATTAAGTTATCGCCAAGATCGACCCAGAACGGATCGTGTGATGTAGAAATAATCGTGCGATTGTGATCAAGCAACAGCTCCGCCACCTTCTGTTTCGAGGCGCGATCCAGCGATGAGGTGGGCTCATCAAGCAGCACCAGCGACTTATCCAGCAGATGGCACAAAGCCAACCCCACCCGCTGGCGCTGACCCGTAGACAAATTGCGAAACTTCTTGTCCAGCAGGCCCAGCTCCAATCCCAACTTTTGCCAAACCTCCTGTTGTGTAGTCACGCTGGGTTTTTGGGATGTATTGGCAGCAAAGTCAAAAGGCGTTGCCATAACATCTCGTACGGAGCCGTCGCCGATATCCAGATCCTGGGGCAACCAGCTGCTCTGCTTGCGCAAATCGCGGGGCTGCCGTGGATTGTTGTTTACCATAATTTGCCCCACCTGCGGCTGATAGTAGCCCAGAATGAGTTGCAGAATAGTGCTCTTGCCCGAACCCGATTCGCCTTTCAAGATAGTATGCTGGGCAGCCGGCGCCCGAAACGAACATCTCTGCAGAATTTGTTCGTCTTCAAAGCCAAAACTGACTGCTTGGAACGTTATTTCAGGTAATGAGGGCATAGACATTCACTTAAAAAGGTAGCGGTTCACCCGTGGTTTGGGCCAGCTCGCGATGCAACGTTTGCAGCCGCGAAGTTACAGGACCAATCTCATCTCCCTGACCGATGCTGCGGCCGTCTATTTCAACTACGTAGGCCAGTTCTCCCATGGTTCCCGTGGTAAAGCATTCATCGGCTGCATACATTTCAGCCATGCTGATGCGTTTTTCAGTTACTGGTATATCATGTTCTTTGCACAGATCGATAGCGGTTTGCCGGGTGATGCCGGGCAGGCAGTAATCCGGGTGTGGGGTCATTACCTTTCCGTCATTGACAAAGAATATATTGGTAGCATTGGCTTCTGAAACGTAGCCGTCGAGATCCATCATAACAGCAGCATCCACGCCGGCCACATTGGCCTCAATTTTGGCCAGTATGTTGTTGATCAGGTTGTTATGGTGGATCTTGGAATCCAGGCACTGTGGGGTATTCCGGCGGATCGAGGAAGTGATAAGCCGCATGCCATCTTTGTTGCGATGCAGCGCAGGCTTCCATTCGGGCAGTACAATCAAGGTTGATCCGTACTGATTGACCTGCGGGTCCATATACGAGGTGACTTTTTTGCCGCGCGAAAGTGTAAGTCGAATATGCGTTTCGTCGCGCATGCCGTTGGCTTTTAGTGTAGCAAAAAGCGCATCTTTGATTTCTTTATTCGTGGGCACATCATCAAAGGCCATGGCCTTGGCCGAGTTTTGCAGTCGGTCGAGATGGGCGTCCAGGGCAAAAATTTTGCCGTCATAAACACGAAGTCCCTCCCAAACGCCATCGCCGCCCTGGACGAGGCTGTCAAAGACAGAGATTTTGGCATTTTCACGATCATATAATTCTCCGTCGATCCATATCTTGATGTCTTCGTTGCGGGGATCAGGGATTGTTGCATGTGAATCCATAGAAAGAAATATTCTTAATGTTCATATTTAATTGCATGTGCAAACAATTTTTGATAAATCGCCTTACAATCCTTGTATAGGGGTCTTAGTCGTTCGGGAATAGGTTCCGCCTTGGGCTTATAGGGTTCAAGGCCAGTAGACTGGTGTACGCTGTCGTACCAGTGTTTAGCCCAGATGCCGTCTTCAGGAATAGGTCCGGCCTCCCACGACAGCATTGCCTTGGTGAAGGGAATATCCAGCTGTTCGCAAAGCGTAGAAAGAACGTGCTCAGGATCCTTTAGTAATTCACGGGAATCGATAACGCTGAAGGGATGTCCGTCGGCTTGGACAATTTCAAACAGCTCCAGCTGTCGGCGGTAGGCCGTGTCTTGCATAGTTGGGTTGGGCAAAGTTTTATCTAGCGAAAGTAACATTTCAGCGGGATCGCGAATTAGGAATACGTGCTGGAATTTCTGGAGCAGCTTGTCAAGTTGGTCCTCCATCTCAATCATGTGGTGCGCCATATTTTTGAGAAACAGTACTTCGCATCGGGCGCTTTCCGAGATAAGCTTGCGCATGACGATAGCCGGATTTCGGGGTTGGCTTTCCAACACCTCGGCGCGTCCTGGATGGTCGGCACCGCTCTGCAGCAGGTAATGAGCATAAAAGGGCTCATCAATCACCCGGGTATCTGCCCGCTGGGCAAAGGAATACATGATAGCGGTAGAGACGTTGCGTGGCCCTGACCACATATTGATGTCCTTTGAAGTGCTCATGCTATCACGATTGTCATCATCAAAATTAGAAGTTATGGTAGAAAATATTTTGGCTGATAAAAAGTGTTGACTAAAGATTTTCGTATTTTAGACGGGGCTATGTTCTTCCCCATTTTTGCGTAATACTTGTTATAATTAGGTTTCCATAAATAGTTGTTTTTAAAAGCCCCTGCCCTACATGCCGGACACAAAAAATTACGGTGCCGAGAATCCTTTCCCTTTTAAAGAGCTGATGCAGTCAAGTTCTATTATTTTTTATCACTGTGATCTGGCTGAGGGTTATCCTATCATCAATATGAGCTCTAACGTAGGCGAAATACTGGGTTTTGAAAAGGAGGATTTTGAGGCCGATGAACAACTTTGGTTGAATCGCATCCACAAAGAGGATGTAAGCCGGGTGCTTTCTGTTTATGAGGATATCTCGGAACAGAGCCGCATTGTTGTTGAGTTTCGATTTCGTCATAAAGACGGTCATTATATCTGGTTAAGAGATGAAGTAAAGGAGATAACGAACTCACAGGGTGAGCCTGATTCTTTAATAGGATCTTCCATCGAAGTAACCGAACAGAAAAAGGCCGAGAAAAATCTTCAGGAGCTCAACCGAACGCTCGAAGAGCGCATTAAGGAACGAACATCAAAATTGACTGACGCCAATCGCAAGCTTAAAAAACAAATACAGTACCGTAACAAGGCAGAAAAGAGGCTCCAGGAGCAAAATGAGCAATTAAAGTTGCAAGGGCTGGCCATTAGTAATCTTAATGACATGGTGGTCATCACGAGAGCACCAAAGGAAGATCCCACCAACTCGGAAATTGTGTTTGTGAATGAAGCCTTTGAAAAATTTACCGGTTATAGCTCTGATGAAGTAATCGGCCGAACCCCTACTTTTTTGCACGGAGATGAGACGTCACAAAAAGTACTGGATCGTATCAGTGATAAAATTAAAAATCACGAGCCACTGCGCGAGGAGTTTATCAACTACACCAAGGATGGTACGCCCTATTGGGTAGAGCTGGATATGTCGCCCTTTTCCTCAATGGATAGCGACTACGAGTACTGGGTGGGCATCAACCGGGATGTGACCAAACGAAAACAGGCAGAGGAAAAACTGGAGGAAAGTGAAGAACGATATCGAACGTTGGCTGAGCTTTCTTTTGATGCTATTTTTGAGATCAATCTGGATGGTACCATCATTAATTGTAACAAGCGGGCATGCCAGCTGTTTGGATACAAACGAGAAGAGCTTGTTGGTATGAATAGCCTGGAGCTTATTCCAGAGGAATACCGTGATACGATGCCTAATGTTTTAAGTGATATAGAAACCACCGATGAGGGAGCCTGGGAACGAATATATCAAAAGAAAGACGGCACCATTTTCCCCACGGAAATTCACACGCAAATGTATGAAGCGAATGGCAGCGAGCGTCTGGTGGCGTATGTACGCGATAACACAGCTCACAAGGAATATGAAAACAAGATACGCAGGTCGCTGAAAGAAAAGGAAACACTGCTGGCTGAAGTTCATCACCGGGTAAAAAATAACCTGGCCGTAATTTCGGGACTGCTGGAAATGCAAGTAATGAATTCAGAAGATGAAAAACTGCTTGATAAGCTTCAGGAAAGCCAGTCTCGGATTCAGTCTATTGCCATGGTGCACGAAAAGCTTTACAGCTCTGAGTCTTTCTCTGAGATTAAGGTTGACCAGTATATTAATGACCTGCTGAACATGATCTCGAGTTCCCTAATTGATTCCGAAAAAGACATCCGGGTAGAAAAAGATATTGAGCCGGTTACTCTTGTTGTCAGTCAGGCTATTCCCTGTGGATTATTGTTGAATGAACTTATTACCAACTGTTACAAACATGCGTTTGAAGGGCGTGATGAGGGGCTCATTAAAATTTCAATTGCCAAAGAGGATAATGAGCATCTTTTGCTACAGATTAAAGACAATGGCGTTGGACTCCCGGATGATTTTAACATGGCCAACAAATCTACACTGGGCATGACGTTAATTCAAACATTGGTGAAACAGCTTGGTGGAGATTTTGAGGTATCTTCAGGAGAGGGCACGACATTTCAGCTGAGATTCCAGATTAAGGATTGACGCCCATCACCGGAAAACATTTTTTAATTGTATTATATTAGAACACAGAGTTCCTAAAGAATTCATCTTAACACATCAACATAGGGTAAATATGAGATCGCTGGTTATTCCCAAGAGTTTGTTATTCGTACTTGTACTTTGCGTCATGTTTGTAAGTATTGCCGCAGGGCAGTCAGATACCACCGGATTGACGCCCCTGGAGGTTGCCAATATTGAACAAGTAGATGAAATAGCTGTTTCGCCGTCTGGCCAGAAAGCTATTTATACGCTGCGTGTGCAGGCTAATCCACTAAAAGAAAATAAGTCGGCCGACTATCACCTGTACATGGCTGACTTGGAAAGCGGCAATTCCCTGCCCTACGTTACTTCGATGAGTGTGAGTAATATCGCTTATCGTCCTAATCACAATACCATAACATTTTTGGCAAGCAGATCTTCAAATCAGCCGACCAGCCTGTACGAAATTTCGACCAACGGCGGTGAAGCTCAAAAGATATTTTCTTTTCCTACCCCTATTGCCAGTTATTCCTGGGGGCCGGATGGCGGTCACCTGGCTTTTATGGCAAAAGATACCATCTCCCATGAGCGTTCCTCCTTGCCGTACCACCCGGAAATTTATGAAGAGAATCTGAAGCAGCGTCGTGGTTATGTGACCAATCTTGATATGCAGGACCATCAGCCGCATCAGCTGCAGGTTGATGGATCGGTCTATCAGATGCACTGGAGCCCGGACGGCAAACGACTTGCCATTGCAGTAGCCCCTTCGCCGCTTGTTGACGACTATTACATGCACCAACAGGTGCAGATCGTTGGCCATCACGGTAAAGAAGTATACGGCACTGTTGATCACCGCGGCAAGTTGGGCCATATTGGATGGAGTCCCGATGGCAAAAAGCTGGCCATGTTGGCTGGCGCCGATATCAATGATCCCATTGATGGTCGCCTGTTTGTGGTTTCGTCGGAGGGCGGAGAGCCTACGCAGCTGCAGCCCCAGTTCGAAGGCATGTTTGAGCAGTTTAAGTGGGCCGACAGCAATACCCTGTACTATCTGACCAGCAAAGGTGTTTGGTCAACTTTTGGGAGTATTAAATCTGATGGTTCATCAATGAAAACCGTTGTTGATAAAGGTAAGGTAAACCTTTCTTCTTTCGACCGATCTCCGAATGGCACGACTATTTTTACTGCCAGTTCGCCCTCCCATCCAACTGAACTGTACAAGTTGGGCAAGAAAAACAGCGATCCGGTACGGCTAACGGACAATAATCCATGGTTGGATAAACAGAACCTGGGCAAGCAGGAGGTCGTTTCCTGGAAAGCACAAGACGGCCTGGAGCTGCAGGGTATGCTCGTTTATCCCACCAATTATGAAAAAGGTCAGCGATATCCAGTTATTACATCAGTGCATGGCGGTCCCGAAAGCCACTATAACAATGGATGGATTACCGGCTATTCTGATCCCGGGCAGGTGGCGGCAGGACAGGGCTACTTTGTGTTTTATCCCAACTACCGCGGCAGTACCGGTCGTGGAGAGACTTTTGCTAAAAGCAGCCAAGCCGACATGGCGGGAGCCGAATTTGATGATATTGTAGCTGGCATTGATGAATTGATAAAAGTTGGTATTGCCGATTCAAGCCGTATTGGCGTCACAGGAGGTTCCTATGGTGGATACGCCACCGGCTGGATGTCGACTCGCTATACTGATCGCTTTGCGGCGGGTGTGATGTTTGTGGGAATCAGCAATAATATTTCGAAGTGGGGTACCAGCGATATACCAGAAGAGCTTTACTTGGTGCATGCCCGGGAACGCATCTGGGAAGACTATCAGTCATTTCTAGAGCGCAGCCCTATTTATTACGCCGGGCAGGCCGACACGCCTCTGCTGATAATGGCAGGAAAGGAAGATACACGCGTAGATCCCGGGCAGTCGTACGAGTTGTATCGTCATATTAAAACACGCACGGATACTCCGGTACGGCTGGTACTCTACCCCGGCGAAGGTCACGGCAATGCCAAGGCCACGGCGCGCTTGGATTATAACCTACGTATGATGCGCTGGTTTAATGAGTATCTCAAGGGGCAAAAAGATGTGCAGCCGGATGACGAGCTGGAACTTGAGAATACGACCATCGAGACTAACAACTAGACACAAGAATTTGGCGCGGACATCGGTCCGTGCCATTCTTTTAACCAACGGTTTCGGCAGATGTGTATTCCTCGATGTGCTCGGTTTTTCCCGTTAGCTCCACGGCGTTCAGCTCTTTTGATGCCTGTACCCTATCAACAATGTGGTGGATAATGTCGTCATAGTCTTTAAAATCCTTGGAGACATATAGCTTGGTTTCTCCCGATTTCACATAAAAGTTGGACCATATGGTGCCGAAATGGATAGCCTCTACATCGGCAAAATCAACTACTTTGGGAGAAAAAATGCCATCACGTTGGATAGAATTGTCGGACAACTCAATTCGGAAATTAAATGCCACTGTTATTACAGCTGCCCAGGAAAGGAATAATGCTACCATCAGCGATCCCATTACTATTTTCTGGACTTGAAAATTCTTATAGGCGGCATACAACATTGGAATCCCTACAAATAGCAGTAAAAAAAGAATACCAATTTTACTGCGCAGCCGAATACCAAACTCTTGATTACTTTGTTTCATAGCAGTTTTGTCTTTTGGTATTTGGTATTTGTATAAAACTTGATGATTGTACTTTGATCCTGTGCTCAGGTGTACTGCTCAATAAGATCAGCTTTACCGGTTAATTCAATATCCTTCAATCCCCTATCGCTCCTGACGTTATTCAAAATATGCCGGATAATATTTTCATGATCCTCAAAGTCTTGGGTGACAAATATTTTATTGGGGCCTGACTGTACATAAAAGTTAGTCCACGATGAACCGAAATGGCTCCCATCGATTTCGGTAAATCTGAGGGTAGTAGAACCGAGCAACGATTCACGATGAAGGGTTGAATCTGAGATTTTAATCTTATATCCGGTAGCGACAAAGAGTACGAGTATAAAAAGAATGAATAGTCCAATCATGAGCCCGCCTATCAGGGGCTTTTGAGACTGGAACTGTAACCAGGCCGCGTATAGGATGGGAACTCCAAAGATGAGAAGTATAGCCAGCATTATCAGCTTGGCTCTTGTCGTCAAACTAAATTCATGTTCTGTTTTGTCCATAGCCCCGATACTATTTTATCCCAATTGTACTATTCCTATATATTAAAAAAAGGCTAAATAGAAAGTAATTGAAAGCCGGTATGGATTTAACGTCGATCAGTAAGTTTTTGAGCTACGTGCTGCGCCACCATCCCGAATCGATAGGATTGGTTGTGGATGAAAACGGCTGGGCAGAAGTGGAAGAACTTATCAGCAAGGCGCAAAGAGAGGGTAAGTCCATTGATCACACAATATTGGAGCAAGTGTTGAATCACGGTTCCAAGCAGCGGTTCATCCTGAGCGAGGATACAAACTATATCCGGGCCGGTTATGGTCATTCGATTGATGTGGAACTGCAAATGAAGCCGAAGACCCCGCCGAAGCAGCTGTATCATGGTACGGCCAAACGCAATGTGGATGCCATTTTAGCCGAAGGCCTGCGAGCGGGCAACCGAAATTTTGTGCACCTGTCGGCAACGCGTGATGAGGCCCGAAACGTGGGCAGTCGCCACGGGGCACCAGTGATTTTAACCATCGCAGCCATCCGGATGGCAGAAGCTGGCTATGAGGTTTATCAATCCGAAAGCGAGTCGAGTATCTGGCTGACTAAGCAGGTACCGGCGTCGTTTGTCGAGCTTTCCTAATCGCTTACGGACAAATAAGTAGGCTAATTCTTACCCTTCGTGATCTTTTATTTCTGAGTTTGGTTCCCTACCTCCTGCGGGGCAATCTCTTTTCTGATTTTATCCAGGTAAAAGAGTAGGTCAAAATAGAAAAAGCCGTGGAGAAACCACGGCTTCACTTCAACAAGAAAGTATGTTAAGTATTATTTGACTTCGATTTGCTTGCCTGCCTTGTCTTTTGTCTTGGGGACATTGACGGTCAGAACGCCATTTTCGTAGGTAGCACTGATGTTTTCTTCATCAATAACATTAGGCAGCGGCATTGAACGCTCAAATTTGCCAAAACGGCTTTCGATGCGATGATACTTGGTTCCTTCCTCTTCTTTCAGCTCGCGTTCACCGCTGATTGTTATGGTATTGTTCTCAAAGCTTATGTTGATGTCTTCTTTGCGCATGCCGGGAAGAGCCAGTGTAAGTTCAAACTCTTCGGCATTTTCATACACGTTGAGTTCTGGGATAAAAGTTCCCTTGCTCAATGAGAATGCGTCTTCCATAATCTCATCGAGCATATCCGAAAATCGCAGTGTAGAGCTGTTGCGATTTTTGTTCAATAGTGATGGGAAGTTGGTTGTGTTTCTTCTCATCAGCATAGCTATTTACCTCCTAAAAGTATTTCATTTAGCAGTTACTAGTTACTCATGAGTGTGACGGTGATATCACCATCAACACATTTAAAGATGTAACAAATGATGTGCCAAGGGCTGAGCATTTGTAATTTTGGCAAACGATGGGATTATCTGTTGTCAATATTGACAAGTCCGATCTGTAAATTCGACACCCTGATGGGAAGCCTCCTCGGCAGGGCGTAAAAGTACGTTAATTCACTTTCGATCTGTCGATATTTTTATACCTTCATTTTGTAAAGAAAATACAATCATAAAAAAAGGTAATTATGAAGAAGCTTCTTGTTGGTCTTGTTTTAATGGGGCTGTTCCACGTAGGAATTAGTTCCAGCAGTTACGCGCAATCGAGTTCGGATACGGCAAAAACGTCCGTTCCGGAAGCGGAAAAATCAGTGACACATCACACGGTTACGGTGGACGGCGAAGAAATTGACTATACGGCCACCGCCGGAACGATGATTCTCAAAAACAATAAAGGAGAGCCGGTGGCCACGTTTGGATACACGGCCTATAGTAAAGACGGGGTTGAGGATAAGTCGAACCGGCCGCTTACTTTTTCTTACAACGGGGGACCGGGCTCGTCATCTATCTGGTTGCACATGGGGGTAATGGGACCACGCCGTGTGGTTGTAAAAGATCCGGAGTCAACACCGCCGGCACCTTATGAGCTCACCGACAACCAGTATTCAATGCTGGATGCCACCGATATTGTGATGGTGGATCCCGTTGGAACAGGACTCAGCCGCCCGGTTGGCAAGGCAGAAGGCAAGGACTTCTGGGGTGTCGATCAGGATATTCGATCGGTAAGCAATTTTATCAAGAGTTACATTAGCGAAAACAAACGCTGGAATTCGCCGAAGTACTTGTTGGGAGAAAGTTATGGTACGACCCGTTCGGCCGGCGTTGTAAATTACCTGCAGGGAGAGGGCATTGCCATGAATGGCGTGGTGCTGGTTTCCACTGTCTTGGACCTGCGCACTATTGCTTTTGGGGATTCCGATAACCTGCCTTATGTGGTTTACCTGCCCACCTATGCTGCGGTAGCCTGGTATCATGATAAGCTCGATAATAAGCCCAAAAACCTTGAGGCATTTGTCCAGCGGGTTCGTCAGTTTGCCTCAAACGAGTATGCTTCGGCCCTTATGAAAGGCGACGAACTGTCGGAAAGCCGAAGGACACAAATCATCAACAAGCTGTCTGAATTTACCGGGTTAAGCACCGACTACCTGGATAAGGCCAACATGCGTGTTACCCAGTCAGAGTTTACCAAAGAGCTGCTGCGCGAAGAAGGTAAAACCGTTGGCCGGTTGGATTCTCGTTATAAAGGGTACAGCATGGATAACCTCTCTCAGAGAGCGTTTTATGACCCACAGAGCTCGGCCATTGGTCCAGCGTACACCAGCATGTTTTTGAACTACCTTCACAGTGAACTCGAGTTCGGCCAGGACAAGCAGTACAACATTTCGGCCGGTAGTATGGAAGGTTTTGATTGGGATTGGGAGCACGGTGGCGGTTGGTTCCCCACCAGTCCTACAACAGCGCCGGATCTTTCCGAGGCCATGATAAAGAATCCCAACCTGGAAGTGCTGGTCCTGAATGGATATTACGATTTGGCCACCCCGTTTATGGGAGCCGAATATACTATGGACCATCTCAATATACCTTCCGATCTGGAAAAGAACATCTCCATGAAATACTACGAGGCGGGACACATGATGTACATCCACAAGCCGTCACTCGAGAAATTTCATGAGGATGTAGAAAGCTTTATCGAGCGTACTGATCGTGATTAAAAAATCACAATAAATTTTGAGTAGATGCTAGGTCCCCGGCATTTCGAGATGTCGGGGATTTTTTATTAAAAAGCCGCTCTGCCTTGTAGAAAAACATAGCATCTAAAGCTTGATCTGAAAAAATGCTTGTACATGCAATAATATAATCGCCTCTTAAACCCTAGAATAACATGTGGCTCATCATTTGTTTTAGTACTTTGGTTATTCATCCGCTTAAAGAAGCCGTCACTATGAGGAATATAACCGCAGCGTTTGCAACACTTATATTTGCAGCCATCGCGAGGTTAGCCAATGATACTTCCAAAATTTTAGTAGTGGCTCCACGACCGAGTGGCAACCCCCTGGGTAGGCGGTTGAAGCTATTTGTAAAGCGGCTGCAAATGCCAGCAATGCCGACCTATCTGAGTTCAGATATTATATTTATACTGAAGAGTTCGAGATGAAAGTCACCAGATAAAGTTAATTTTTCTCCAGTGATTCCAAGCGTTTTTTGAGTCCTTTCGCAGCCGAGACATAGCCACCGCCCTTGCCGTCAACAAAATGCACGTGGTCGCGATGGTACTGAAAGACCATGCAGGTGATCATCGCGGCATTGGCCAGATGGATGCCGTATGCCAGATTACCCCGTTGGTGTTGTTGGTCCAGGAAGTTCTCCAGTTCTTGCCGTTGGCTTTTGGTGCCACTGATAACGACACGCAGCATATCGTCAAATTTTCGGTGATCGGAGTTACGTGCCATATCGGGTTTGTAGAGCGACCAGTCGGTGGCAGAAGTCTCGTAGTTCAGGGCCATCAACACTTTTCCAATTATTGTTTGCAGCTGCACTTGCAGCACATAGCCAAACCGCTTGAACCAGCTTTTGCCAAAGTTGCGGAACTTGGCCTCTCCCATTAGCTTGCCAAACGAAAGGTTCATCGTCAGATCAGATACGTTAATGGGATTGGTTTTATTGTCGAAACCAAACATTTCACGCATTTTTTGGAGGACGCTGTTGTATACTTGGTCTGGCTGATCGGCTGAGGGATTACTCTTCACCAGCAGGGTTATTACTTCCTTGTCGGGTTGCTCTACTTCCTGCCAGCGGCACTCCAGGCCCGAGAAATCAACATTTTCGGCATCCTTGAGGGCCTGCACATCATACTTTTCATAGCCGTGCTCCTTGAGTAATTCTTCGGCTCTGCTGATGCCGCCCCCTGTAAAAATCGCCTGTGTGTAAAATTCCGTAGCCCGATAACGAGCTACGCGCACATCGTAGCCCTGCTGGCGAATCAATGAAACAGGATAAATGGCAGTCCGTAGGTCTAGCTCATACTCTACCTTTCCAATTTGTCGGGCGCCGCCAAGTACGCGCTTGGCTCCATCTAGTAAGTTGGGCGGGATGCAAAAAGCCGATCCGTCGCCGGCAAAAGTGTAGGGAATCTCATCGCGCTGACCCACATTCAGGATCCCCACAATTGGGGATGCACCCAGGATATTAACGGTCTTATAACGATCGTTATTGATGGCCGCGGTCGAGTTCTCAATATCAGTGACGGCAATATACCAGTCTTCGGGTAAAGGATGGTGATTGTGATGCGCAGAGGCATTAAAGAAATCTTCAACCACAGGAAGGTTGGCATAAAATTTACTGCTATCGGTCGCCGTCATAGCCACAAATCAGGATTAAATATACAGGAGTTAGCTATTGCCATTTCCAGCGAAGTGTTTCCACCGGCCTTCATCATCAAACAATTGGGAGTGTACTACATTCATGATATGACAAGAGTTTCTGATGCCGCCGCAGTAGCCCGGCTCTTGGGCTATGGTGATGCCGTCGATGTTGGGAAGCATCTGCTGAAACACCGGGTTACGATGGTTGATAATTGCTTTGATCTCATCGTCAGAATACCGGCTAAAATTTTTAGAATATTGGCTGCTGCCCTTGCCATGGATAAAATAATCCAGATCGATATCGAAGATAATATTCCGATCATCCCGTTGTTGCATAAGGTCCGTGAATTGCTCGTACTTCTGAATTTCATAAATGTAATGCGTATTGCCGTCTTTGTCAGTAAACTTTGACTCTTGGTATTGGGTGGTATTTTGCAGCAACACGATATCTCCAATCAAATTTAACCAGGCGGCACATAAAATGTGCCCGTCATTGGTTTGTTCGAACTGTGCCCAAACGTAATTGGCTACATCCGACAGGTTCTCCTGATCAAGCTTTTGCAGCTTTTCTTTTTGTTCATCAGGAACCGGAGCTAAATCGCGGTGCCAGTCAATAGTAACCAGGGTGGGAGCAGTCTGTTGAAGCCTGTGGTTCTCCTGAAGCTGATTGTACCACTTCATCCAGAAGAAGAATGCAAAGCGGTGCTCCATGATGATTGCTTTTTCGATGGAGCGGTCCTGTTCTCCCGGATGAGAAATCGTTTCCAGGTGTGTACCCGGTGGATTACAACTTTTGGGTTCAATGTTCTCGTACATGAAAGGTAATTCTTCTTATGAGCAAATATTGAGTACGTAAGTTATGATACAAATGGTGAACTTCAAGCTTGTTGTGTATGTAACATTCCTGTATCTTTTTCCGCACTCATTTCAAAATTTGGATCGTTTAAAAACGACCCTCTTATGTTTGACAAAGAAAAGACAAAACTGTTAATGATTGCCAGTGCCTTGTTTATGGGAATATTGGGCGTCGCCATTTCCTTTTTCCCGCAGGAGATACTGGGCTATTTCAATGTGCCTTCGCAAGGTGTCGCAGTTGTTGTGATGAAATTATTGGGCGGGTTGTATCTGGCCTTTGCGTTTCTCAACTGGATGGCACGCGCCAACCTCATCGGTGGCATCTATAGCCGCCCCGTCGCTGCCGGTAACTTTCTCAACTTTATGGTTGCTTCAATTACCCTGCTAAAAGAATCCATGAGCACCCCGTTTGCGGCAACGGTGTGGAGCCTGACGCTGATTAATGTCCTGTTTGCGGTTATTTTTGGATACCTGCTCTTTGGTGATGGTCCGGCATGCAAAGGTTCCTAAACAGCCGATTATCTTTTGGAGATCGATGATTTCAGTGGACAAATATGCTGGGCTGGGAAGCTACCGAAGTCAGTCTTAAGGGTTGAGCTATTCGAAATGAAAGTGATAGAAACTATTTAGTCACTCTTTTCTGGCTGATGGTATCAGGCACAAACCTGCGTCATTACTGATAGGTTGGGCTATAGATAAAAGGAATTGTATTGGGTTCCATCATCTATGTAGTGTTCTCTACGGTGATATTTTTACTCAAATAGCTTTTGCAGCCTTTAACATCGATTCAGGGGATATGGACTGGATTTATTCCTCTTGAAGTCTTTTTATTGTTATTCATCCTAAATCAATCACGGGGTAACATGTTACAACGGTTAAAGTCTTCTACATTAAGTGAATTTGTTGATACAAAAACGTCAGTAGCTGTATTTCGAATTTTTATAGCCTTTTTTATGCTCTACGGCCATGGTTGGGGCAAGTTGATGAGCGTTTTCGGCGGCAACTTTCAATTTTTGGATCCCCTTGGCATTGGCCCTGCGGCATCCTTGATTCTTGCTGCTTTTGCCGAGGGAATCTGTGCCCTGCTCATTTTGGTTGGATTCTGGACCCGGCTGGCTTCTCTGATCTTAACAATAAATATGGCCGTCGCCGTCTTTTTTGTCCACTTACCGGGCGGTGATTGGTTCGGAGACATGGAGTTGCCGCTTATATATCTGCTCTCTTTTCTTGTAATACTGCTAATAGGGCCCGGTAAATTTTCGGTAGATAACAGCTAGGATTTAGCTAAATTGCAGTTACAACCAGTGGGGAACTCATTTGAGTTCCCCACTTTATTTTTGATAAGGGTTTCTGATTAGGATTTATTGTGATGGTTGCCCATTTTAAATCTTCGGCGCTTCTTATATTTGCCTTGTTGTTGGTTTTGGGATGTGCTTCCGAGCAAGAAAGCCCGTCTGAGCTCCAAAAGTCGCAACAGAAACAGGTTACACTACCGGACTTTTCTTCCATCAATACTAAAGACGTATTCGTTTATAATTGTGGTGATTCCCTGCAGTTTACCGCCCACGTCACCAACGACAGCACGTGGTTGTTCCTGCCCGATACCGCACTTAAGGTTTCCCCGGTACCTGCGGGCTCAGGGGCTAAGTATCAGGGCAGCAGGTATATTTACTGGAGCAAGGGCAACGAAGCGATCCTGCAAGAGCCCACAGGTCCATTTATGACCTGCACTACTAGTCCCAAAGAAAAGTCGTGGCAGGCCGCCCGCATCCGAGGGGTTGATTTCCGTGCGCTGGGCCAAGAGCCCGGCTGGCATCTGGAAATTACCGAAGGCAAGCAAATCAGGTATGTGGGCAGCTATGGACAAGACACGGTTTTTACGCCCGTCCCAAATTCCAAACAAACAGTCGCCGGACAAACTGTGTATGAGGCCCAAACCGAAGCGCATTCACTCAGGATTGAGATTTCGGACGAGCTCTGCACCGACAGCATGAGCGGCTTCCAGTTTCCATTCAAAGTAACCATTACCGTGGATGGTGAAACTTACCGTGGCTGTGGACGGACACTCGAATAGTCAGAATACCCAGGCGTATCCCACTTTCAAGAAGCCGCTGCGGCGTTGAATCGAAAGCGGGCGTTCGTTGATGCTGTCATATCCGCTCGAGTAACCCAGGAATAGCTTCGACTGTGGATTGAGTTTATATAAGAATAGCAGTTGGTAGTAAACCTGTTCGCTTGAATATTCGAACTGACTGGGTTGTTCGAAAGTACTCAGATTCCGATCAACGTAACGGTACCGTGTAGTGGCTCGCAGAAACAGCTTTTTGTTGAAATGATAGACAAACTGCGTGCCGAGCAGGTAGGTTGAAAATACCGGTTTTCCATTGTGGGAAAGGCGCTTAAAGTTAGGATCCAGCTCGATGCTCAGGCTTTTACCGAGATTAAGGTTGAAGCTGGGATGAATAATCAGTTCATACGTTTGGCGCTGATTGGTAAAATCAACTGCTTCGCCGTAGGACGTGTATATTCGAAATTTAGAGAGGATTCCTCCCAGTTGTGTCCGAAAGAAAATCTGTTGCGAGCGCAGTCCTTTGTACAACCGTTCTTCGAATCGAATGTTGTTCCAGTCGATAGAAGCAAATACCTCGCTCTGCCATGGCCCATTATAGGTAGCCGAAAAGTCGATTGTTTGGTCGGTCACCAATCCTGATTGACTCGTGGTAAGGCTGTAGGTAGGCCCAAACTGCAGCCGGCTCAGCCATTTGCTTTTGCCCCCTCTGATGATTCTGCGAAGTGAGGCATTATAGGACCGATAATTGGCGCGCGGGAAAAAGCCATTATCATTTCTAAAATCAGAAGACAGGGATTCGAAGTCCGCGCTGGCCAGCCATTGCTCGCTGCTGTGATTGTAATTGATAGAAAGCGCGTCGCCGAAGAAAGTACTTGCTGGCTGATTATACTGATCAGAAATATCGGTTGGATATTTGGTTTGAGATCGCAGGTACTGGAAGCGAACGGTATTGGACTGCCCGAGCTGTTTGAACCCATCAATACCGGCTACGTAGTTTCGATACTGGGAGTCCTGTGCCTGACGTCCCTCGGCCATGACTCCTAGTGTTGTGGTTTCGTTTAGCCTATTGCGGTAGCGAAAAACTTGGCTGTATGTCGGCTCGCTGAGGATAGCCTGATCGGATGAGCCGTTGGCCGGGAAAAGCACGCGGTTTTTGCGATCCCGCGTGACGATGGCTCCATAGGTATGGCCTTGCTGCTTGCCGGTAAACTTGAGTCCACCCACCGGCTCTATGATTGAACGGGTAAATACGGCGTTGAGCGGTGTGTCAAAAATTTCGGACCCCTCTAGGAAAAAGGGGCGTTTTTCGGGGAAGGAAATCACAAACCGCTCATTTTGACGAAAGCGCAGGGCATCGGCTTCAATCTGGGAAAAGTCAGGATTGACCGTAGCGGCCAGGTTCATATTGGGTTTGATGCCCCAGTTGAGGTTAAAGCCTGGATCTATCGACACTGAGCCATTTTCCAACCTGCTGCCGCTTGCGGATTGCTGGTCGGTACGGTTGGCTGTTAGCGTAGGATTGAGCTCCAGATTGAGCCCACTCGAGGGATTTTGGAATCCTGTAAGCGTATGAAATTGACCAAGCTCGGATTGCTGGTCGATATTTAACCGATGGCTGATCATTTCGTGACGTACATTTCGGGGGTGGGAGCGGTAAACCCGGAAGCGCCAGTTCTGAACCGAGTCGGACGGCATTGAGATGGAATTAAAAGGAATACGTACTTCAACAACATATCCCTCTGGTGTTTGTTTCCCTTCTGATTCCCAGATGGTATCCCAGGAATAGTCGGCCCGCCCGGTCTGGTCATTATAGGTGGCATCAGCCTGTATGCCGAGCGCATTGATCCGAAAACGATAAGCCCACTGGCCAGTATCGAATGGATCAATGGTGAAGCCGACATGATCATCACGACGCATTTTTTCGGTCTGGTCGCGATCCATAAAATGAGCTCGAATGTCATCTGGATTTGGTGTTTGCGCCCGGAAGGCCACATAAAGGTTTTGCTGGTCGTAGGTCACAAAAGATTGCGTCTGCACCGCGGGTTTGCCATTTAACTCAGGATAAATTTCATAGTCTAGGCTAATGGTTTCAGCGTTGTGCCAGGCCGACTCTGAAAGCGATCCATCTACCGATATTTCCGAAGGCGTGGAGCTTACGGAATGGGATTTGTTGTCGGAGTTTGGTGATTCGGATTGCCCAAAAGCGCCAGGACAAATAAATAGTAGTAGGTAACTGGGAATCACAAACTTAGATACCAATCGAACCATGAAAGACATAAAGAGGCCAGCGTTAATTACGAATTAGTTCGTAATTAAAATACGAAATGTTTCGTTTCAATCAAGTTTTTTGAGCTTCTTGGGGTTTTGAAGCAACTTTTGTTACTTAAAAACGAAATAATTCGTACTTAATGGAGGTAATTGATGGCAGCAGAAAAATTTACACCAACGGATTCTGAGCTGGCGATACTAAACGTGTTATGGAAACACGGTCCCTCAACAGTGCACGAAGTGCGCGATGCGCTAGGCCAAGAGCAGGGTTACACCACCGTGTTAAAATTGATGCAGATTATGCACGACAAGCAGCTGGTGAGTCGCGAAAAAGAGGGTCGCGCCCATCGCTACGAGGCTGCTATAGAAAAAGAAAATGTGCAACAGAACCTGCTGGATCGACTCATGGATACAGCATTTGACGGCTCAATGAGTCAGCTTTTACAGCAAGCGATTTCATCGAAAGAACTAGACAAAAGTGATTGGGAGGAACTCAATCAACTGATGGACAAATTGAAAGATCAAAGTAAGGATACATAGCAATACCACCGTGATTGACTTCTTTACACATATTCCATTCCATAAAATCGGATGGACAGCCATACATTTTTTGTGGCTCGGTGGTCTGTTTATGGGGGTAGTGGGATTGGTACTGAAGATTGTCAAAAATGCTACTTTGCGATATCGGATTGCACAATCGTCATTAGTGGTGTTACTGTTACTACCCATTGCGCTGTGGGTTGAAAAGCCGGCTCCGGTCTCTTCCCCGGAAACAATTGGTCAAAAAGAAAAATCAGAAGTAACAGTATCAACACCAGCTTCGAAATCGTCAGGCTCAGATCTCCAAACAGTTGGAAGTAGCACGAATAAGGGAATGGTGCGCGAAAGCCAAGGTGCGGCAGGTGCTGGTGAAAGTACAATTGGTGAAATATCTGAGCTGGAAATCACGTGGCTATATCCCTACCTGGGTGGAACCTGGCTCATTGGCTGTATCCTGCTGATTGGTTACCAGTTGGGAGGCATTGTGCTGATCATCCGAAAAAACAGACATTTTGCACCATTAGAAGCCACACGGTGGCAACAGATTGGCATGGAGCTTTCAGACGAATTGAGTATTACGCAATCGTTTCAATTGCTTAGGTCGGATGAAACAACTACGCCTTCAGTAGTAGGCATTTTTCGTCCGTCTATCTGGATTCCGTCGCATTTGGTGGCTGACCTGGAAGATTCGCAAATTAGAGCACTGCTGACTCACGAACTTATCCATATCAAACGGCGCGATTATCTGGCGGGATTAATACAGTACTTAGCACTATCTGTTTTGTTTATCCAGCCGTTGGCTTGGTGGCTGATCAAAGTTTTGCAGGAAGAGCGGGAGTTCATCTGCGATGAACAGTCAGTTGGTTATCAGCAGCATTACTATCACTACGCTGATACGTTGCTCTGGGTAAAGAAAAATTGCGCACAACGTTTGTGGTTGTCCGCAGTTGCCGGTATCAAGGCGGCTGAACACCAGCTGACAAAGCGGATACGAAGACTGTCTGCTGCTTCAGACCGACAGGAAACGAGAATTTCGCTGATGACTGGTCTGGTTCTGATGCTGGTGACGGCCTTGTTCGGTATGGGATGGACCACCTACCAGTTAGATTATGAGCCTGTATTTGGGTCTGGAGGTTCTGGGATTACGGTTGAGCTTACACAGCGAATCCCCAACCCATATAATGGGGGCGGAATGGCTGTACTACTACCCTGGAGTTATCTTGATCAAGATAAACGTCAATTAGCAGTGTTGCCGCAGCTCAAATTAGCAGATACCAAGGCGTATGCGCGAATAACATTTAGGGGTCCCCCATCAGAACCAGCTTCTGAGAAAGTGCTGGCGCTGTTTGTGAATCCAATGTCTTCGAGCCCGACTATTTATTTGGATAAGAACCGCAATCTCAATTTTACCGATGACGGTGGGCCACGCCGACAGTCATCCTCTAGCCTTGTTCAGAAGATCCCAAATGATAAAAAAGAAGGTGCGAATCACATGATCGGGTGGAGTGAATTGGAGCAGCAGAAAATAGAGCAGCTGCAACAGCGTCCCGCTCATTGGACGAATGAATATCCCTATATTACAATTGTTGGCATTGAGCGGTTAAACCACAGCACAGGAAAGTGGAACTATGAAGGCGATTCGTACACATTTACGCTAATTGATCGTAACCTAAACGGAATATTTGGTGAGCCTTCCGTAGGATTTTTAGCTGTCAATAAGGTAGATAACCGTACCCTTGATAACCGCACATCTTATTTCTTATATCAAAATCCTACTCTCAGCCTCGGCGGTGCAAAATTTAAGGTGACAGATATTAAATCTGACGGCACCGCCTTACGCATGAGAAAAGTGGATTCAACAGCGGTCTATTGAACATGGTCAATTAGCTGCCAGAGCTCACTTTTTACAAGATCTCGTGTGCTGTAAATTGTATCAAACAGTTCCGGAATATTGCTGTTTTCACCAATAGCCTGTTTTATGATTTCGTCGTTAAATCCAAATTCAACATGGCTAAGCTTCTCAAAATGATTCCCAGTGGCATAATTGTATTCATAGTTTATACCACCTGGTAAAAGCAGCGCATAAACCTCCCAATCATCCATCCGGTTCTTTTGAATACGCTCAATATGCATGGGTTTAGCTATTTCATCTTCCAGCATCAGGTAGTCTGGACTTTTGGCAGGTGCTACCTTCATGTAATCCATAGTCATGAACTTGCTGGGTTCTGACAGAGTGTCTGCCTCAATATTATTTTCCACCTTCCAGATTTCGGATTTAATGACCGATGATATGCTGGAAAAATGTTCTTGCCCGTTGGTGCCCATGTCGCCGGGCAGGTATTCCAGACTGGTAATTTGGGCAAACTGATTACCAAAAGAGTCCATAGAGTTGGCCGTGACAACGCTCACAAAATTGTAACCACTTTTTTCACCCCCGGGATATTGTACCTTGTACAGGCTCCAGCAAATAAAATCTCCCGACTCAATCAGCGAGCTGATCTTGGGTTTAAGCTCATTTTCTGCCAAGCGAACAAATCGCTCAAGATGATCTTGATTAACCTTGATGTAGTCAATCTTCTTATAATCGTTACGGTTGCTTTGTCCAAATGAGGTTGAGATTACAATTAGACAGAGTACCAAAGGAAAAAGTAGCTTCTTCATCATAGCCCCCATTTTTTATGAACTGGTTATTGTCAATTAACAGAATTTAACAGAGAAATGCACTTTCTTACCTTTACAATGAGAATCAGTTATAAACTTGCCTATCTGATAGACCAGTAGCTGTTCGTTACCATACCCAGAGCTTAGAAAAGTTACCGTCCAGAATTAATTGGACAGCTTGCTGGCCAGCCTCACGTACAGCCTTATCTTCCGCGGTCAATGATCCGTACACGTATCCCTCCTTAAACGGTCCCGCCGCCCGCACTAGAATTTCCGCTCCCGCATGGATAGCCATCAACTCAGTTTCGTCATCGCTCAAAAGGTTATCACAGTCCTCATCCAGTGTTTGGCGGTACGCCGTCCAAAACCTATTCCACAACTTTTTAAATGACTCCGACTGCTCACGGGACGAGGCCATATGAGACTGCATCCAGCAGTGCGCCGCAAAATGTCCAATATCCTGCAGCGGTCGCCCATAGTGTGCAAACTCCCAGTCAATCAACCACAATTTGCCGGAATCTACCAGCACCGAAGGCGGCCACAAATCGCCCATCACCAAGCACCTGCCCGGCTCCAGCAGTTCTTGTCCCAGCGCTTTCGTTTTTTCTGAGACGAGGTTGGAGTCCACATCACGGAGCCCGGTTTTCCACAGGTAATCGGCCGCCGGGCTATACTGCACGTTTAGACGCGTTTGCTGTATATCATGATTGTTGAATTGCTGCTGAAGTGCGGGGGTATTAAGCGTACAGTTATGCAGTTTGCCAATAAAGCGGCCCAGCCGAGTGCCCACTTTTCCATCCCCACCATTTATAATCCATTCAGCGATGGAAGGTTGGGATCCCATATCCTCCATGATGAGCAGATCAGCTTCTTCCTCAAAATGTAAAAGCTCTGGAGGGCGCACGTTATCCGAAGCAAGTAAGCTCAGCATGTTGTCTCTCTCAAAAAGATGGAGTGCTTTTGCTTCGAAATGTATTCGCTTGGGACTCAGAGGCACCTCGGGATTTGCAGCAATATGCGGCGGGGCCCATTTAATAATGAGATTCTTTTCTTTTCCTCTTAGTCGCCACACGTGGTTGAGGTTACCGTCTGAAATCCTCTCCAGTTCACCAGAGGCTTTAAAGGCAGGGAGATGGCGTTGGATAATATCAAAAATATGCTGCTCCGAGATCATATCAGTAGCGATAGATGTGGTTAGCAAATTCCACAGGTGAACCCTGTTGCAGAAAATCAATCAGTATTTCTTTTGTGGCTGCGCGGGCGTTTACCAGCGATTCCTGTATTTCTTCTTCCGGCGGATTATCAAGTTCCGGGAGTGAATATTTGTGCCCCACCACTAGTCCCGCTACAGGAATTTCCAATTCATTGGCCAGCACCACCTCCGGCGCTACGGTCATGGAGTTGACGTGTCCCCCAAGCTGTGCCCACATGCGATTTTCGGCCGCCGTCTTGCTACGCGGTCCACCCGCATAAACAAAAACTGTCTCTTGGTCACGTTGATAAATATTATCACCATGCAGCTGCTTTAGTTGATTGGCAAGGGCTTCCGAAAAAAGGCCTTCGTTAAGTACCAGGTGCCCCTGCCCTTCCTCGGGTTCTGTGAACATGCTGCAGGTAGAGCCGTCAGGAAGTCGATTTTCTGACATTAACTGATCGGTTAGTAGCAAGGGTTCGTATAGCGGGATCTCCCCATCCAGCACACCCACGGAGCTGTTAATTACCAGTGCGCCACAACCAACAGCTTTCAGCGCAGCAGCTTGTGCTCGGTAATTGATCTGATGTGGTAGCAGCTGGTGGGGCGAACCGTGACGGATAAGGGCATACATGTTACGACCGCTTTGGGCAGTGCCCGAATAAATTGTTTGTGTACCCCACCGGGTATCCACGTCAATAGGCTGCATATCTAACTCTTGTGGTATTTGATCCCCGAAAGCACTTCCCAAAATAACGGCGACTGACTGCATAAAATATTAACTAATTGATTAGTTGGTATTTTGTTTAGCTTTTTGCCGTCCCATGCTGTGAATACATTAATTCAAAAATTAGTGTCCGCCAGAACCTAACAGCGTTAACTTAACATTTGCAGAACCTAACAGCTTTGAATTTAATTTGATCTACGCGCTTGAACCGATTCCCAGAAAGCAATCTCTTCCTGCACTACGTTGTTACTTGAATTAATAAAGGCATCAATCGAATCAAAAACAGATAATGAGCCATTTGCCAAAGTTGCGATGCGATTGCCCATCAGCATTGCTTCTTTCACATTATGGGTCACAAAGATCGCGGTAATATCAAACTGCTTGGCTATATTCTTAAAAAACTGCTGCATATTGCTTCGCGTATCGGCATCGAGGCTACCAAAGGGTTCGTCCAGCAGTAGTACGCTGGGATTGGTAATGAGGGCACGTCCAAATGAGACGCGCTGTTGCTGTCCCCCGGATAGCTGATGCGGCATCTTTTCATTCATTCCATTAAGTCCCAGCCGATCAATCATTGTCAGGGTGTGCTCCTTAATTTCTTCTTCTGATCGATTTCGCAACCGCAACCCAAAAGCAATATTTTCAAAAACATTGAGATGTGGAAATAGCAATGCCTCTTGGTACAGATACACCACTTCTCGTGCCTGAGGGGACAGCGACTGAATATCTATGTCGTTAACCAGCACTTTACCTTGATCAGCCGGTTCCAATCCCGCCAGAATCTTCAGCAAGGTTGTCTTACCACAGCCCGAACGCCCAAGGATACTCAGCGTTTCCCCAGAATAGAGCTGGAGGTGCAGATCATCAAGCACCTGCTCACTACCATAGGATTTCGAAATATGTTCGGCTTTCAGCGGCGTTACCATCGTTGTCGAAAGAGGTATTTCCTGTTAAAAAAGAGCAGAATAATGGGCGGCAGCACGAGCAACGAGCTGGCCAGTGCCGCATTGTAGAAGTTGGCTTCGTTAATGTACTGAAATACTTTGAGTGTCAGTGTCTGCACTTTACCCACGCCAATGATGGTCGTGAGGCCATACTCAAACCACGAGATTAGGAACGTCTGAAAAAAGCAGACCAGCAGCAAACCCTGCGCCATCGGCAGTAGCACACGTCGGTATATTTGCCAGCGGCTGCCGCCAAGTGTCTGGGTCAGTTTTTCAATCTGCTGAATACGCTCGCTCCAGAATCCGCTAAACAAAATTACGCTGTAGGGATAGGCGATCAGCAACTGTCCCAGGATGACGCCGACAAAACTCCCGGCCAGGTCCAGCTTGATAAAATAGAAATATAATACGGCGGCATAGATTACCGGTGACAGCACAAAGGGAAAATAGGATAAACGTATCCATAGGCTGCGTTGGGGATGATAGGCTAGGTGCTTACTGCTGAAGAAACCGGCAAAAGTAGAAATCGTGGCCACGCTGAGAGCAATGCCCAGTGAAAGGAGCAAGCTCCCAAATAAATTACTGGCGCCAAGTAATGTAGACCATCGATCTAGTGTCAATGATGCGGGTAGTACACTTGGAAAAATCCATTGCGTAGCCAGGGAGAGCATCAGCAGGTAGGCTACCGGAAACAGCAGGGTAATGATCAGTACTTTGACCCAGAATGTACGAGCTCTACCGGTCGAGATCATAGCTGAAGTTTTTAGATTTAAAAAGAACGGTGAGCAGCGCTATGATAATCGCGATAAATACGATCGCGGTAATGTATGCTTCAGGAATGGTGGATAGACTAAAGCGCCGAAGCTTGCGAATCACCAGTACCGACATCATCTGTGGAGTCTGACGGCCCAGGATCAGGGGAATTTCATACGATCCCATCACAAAAATAGTGTAGAGCGTGAGCGTGGGGAAAGCGCGTTTCAATAGCACGGGTACTACAATGCGGCGAAGCTGTTCGAAGGCGGAAGCTCCTAGTGATTCGGCCACCTGGCGGAATTCTTTCAAGTTGGCCTGCCTGTAAAGATTCATGAAATAGAGTGTAAAAAAGGGCGTGGCCATAAAGGTGTGCGCCCCGATAATCCCGATGCCGAATGGATCATTAACGAGCTCAGGAAAGACAGAAGAGTCGGCAATCAGTCTCAGCTGGAAAGCTATGCGCGCGAATAATCCGGATTGGGAGAGTAGTTGAAAAAATAGAAAGGCTACGACGATTGCTGGAAAGGCCAAAGGCACGTAGATGGCAAAGCCCGGTAGTCCGTGGCGCAGTTCTTTCCGAAAATAGAGCGAGAGGAATAAGCTCAGAATAATCGTCAGTCCAATAGTGGCCAGCGCAATATAAAAAGTGTAGCCGATCGACAGCCAAAACTCAGCATCCGACAAGGCGCGCTGCCAGTAGGCAAATGTAAAGCCATCGCTGACCAGCCCAATAACCCCCAGGCTGTACAGCAAGGCATAGATAATCCCCAGTACCAGTGGCAGGACGGCCAGCACGAGAAATAGCAGAATGCCGATGCCCTCGGCCTTATTGTTGAATAACTTCTGTTCGGAAATCCTCATAGAGTCGACTCATGTATTTGGGCGCAAGCTCTCGCAGCGCATATTTTTGTAGCGAATCTTGGGACGGTGCATAGCGCTGTCTAGGAATATCATTAAATTTGGATTGCCAATTATCGGGTAGTTTCTCCCTGGCCAGTACGGTGCCGTCGCCCCAGACATCAGGGCGTGCCTTTCGGTATTGCGCCTTGAGAGAAATTAAGAAATTACTGACCACCATGGCGCTGGCTTTGTGTGTACTTTTGACCGGAATGCCCACATAGTGTGAGTTCTGAATGGTGCCGGGCTGCAGTAGGTAGGCGCGGGCGGTTTCGGGAAACAGGCCTTCCAGCATCTTGTTGTCAACCTCGGCGTCGTTGTTGCTCATGGTAAGTTTGATCTCACCATTTACAAAGAGCTGATGCATGGCGGAGACCGACGAGGGAAAGGTTTTACCCTCTTTCCAAAAGTACGGTTTGATACGGTTGAGGTACTCCCAGAGTTGGGTTGAATATTGTTGATACGTTTCTTTATCGAATTCTCCGTCCAGCGTACTGGGACCGGCGAAATCGATGAGCAGTGATTTGAGGAAGGTCATCCCCGTAAAGTCGTTGGGAATGGTAAAGCTGCCGGGATGCGCTTTAACGTACTCGGTGAGCTGCTGTCGGTTTTGTGGGGGATCCTGCACGCGAGCCGAATCGTAGATCATTGCAAACTGCACGTTGCCCCACGGTACTTCGTAGCCGTTGATGGGTTGCTGGAAATCATATTTAATAAAGGGATTGTCGAGGTCTAGATATTTCGAATTAGGGAGTTTGGAGACGAAAGGTCCATAGAGGGCATCGATTTCCCGAAGTTGATAAAAGGTTTCCCCGTTGATCCAAACGAGATCAAGTTCGCTCTCCGACTTTCCGGCTTCGAGCTCGCTCATCAGGATGGAGACAATGGTGTTGCCCTGGCCGCTGGCGATCTTCAGATCCACACCGTACTGCTTTTGCACCGCCGGCGCCACATAGTTCTGCATATAGCTGTTTACGTTGGGATCGCCCTGCCACATCATCATGTTGACGGTCTGACCCTTCGCCCGCTGGGTGATTTGTTCCCAGTCGAGATCTGTAAGCTCATCCTGCTGCTTGGATGAGCTGCTGCAGGAAATCAGAAAGATATATATCAGTAAATACTTTAAAAATGTTTTCATATTGTGTTGTTAACAACCGCAAATTGCGCTAAGATACAAAATCTATTGCTGGTAGATCCTGAAACAGGCCTGCCTGCGCGAAGCCAAGTTCGCTTCGGCTAAGGCAGGCTCAGGATGACACTTTTCTAGTCCCCCCTTCGGAAGGGGGATTAAGGAGGATTTTAAATTCCGATATTTTTATCTCTTACCTTTAGCTTTCAGAAGTCTGGAGAATTCTGAAAGCGGCGAATTTATTTTTGATTGAAATTGAATAATTGGCTGAAGTCTCCAGACTTTACCCTCAAAAAATACTCTTTGGGTTCCTCCGCGGACCTCTGCGGTTAGCCCAAATTAAAATCGATAACTCAAACTAAACTGACACTGCCGCGGCGGGGCCGCGTTGCGATAGACGAACTCCTCCTGGTCAACAAGTCCCACCTGAACCTGGTTACTAGCTGTAGCGTTACTAGTATATCCGCTGTAATTGGTTGTGTTTAGCAGATTAAAAACATCGGCGCGGACTTGCAGATTGTTACCAAACGAAGATAGGCTGTATTGCAGGCTCAGATCAAACGTATAGGCCCACGGCAGGCGTTTATCGTTGCGGGTGGCACCCGGCGCGCGATCGGTCTTGCCGGTGTACTGCACGGCGCGACTGCTACCATCCCCATTCAAGTCAGTGGTGCCGCCATACTGGGTTGCATCAGGGATTCGGTTGACCGGTTGTCCGCTCTGGATGATCGAAGTTAGCGTAATGCCCAGCTTTTGAATAGGATAGTATGTGCCTATCGCACTGATTACATGTCGACGGTCGTTAATCGAAGGTCCCCATTCATCCGAAAAGTCGTTAGCGTCCTCGGCCTCAAAATTGATATCCTCAGTATTGTTGCGCAGGCTCGACAGCGTGTAGCTAATTCGGTAGCTGTAATCATCCTGACCGCGACTTTTGAGTAAGTTAAAATTAGCTGCCCAGTAGCGCGATTCGCCCCCGGTCTGGGTCATGGTGATGCGTCGAGCTACATTGCGCAGTGTGTCGGTGCTGCTCAACGCATAGGGGTTTCCTTGCTCATCATAGTGGATTGGTACCCGTCGGGTGGCATCGGCTTGCTGCATTGAACGCACGTCGGAGGCATCAGCATTTGGATTATCCACCTCATATGGGGCCGGTGTATTCACATCCACTAGCCGAAACTTGTTGTAACCGCGCTTGTGAATCAGATCCACATAAAAGAGCATGTCATTGCGGACTTGGTTCTGATATCCCAGCGTGAAATGGTGCGCGTAAGGATTGTCAAGGCCATTGGGGTTGAGGATCGTTTTCTGGTTGCTAAAGGCGTAGCCGTCAGCATCTGCAAAATCGTCGGCGGTTGATCCCTGCAGATAATCGACGTCGCTTTCAAAAGCAGAGGCATTGCCATCGTAAGTGATTTGGTCAATATCGGTATCCCCTGGCAAGTAGCCCTGCTGTTTGAGCAGGCGAAGCTGCTCTTTGAAATCGGGAGCATTGGAGCTGCCGGCCAGAGCGTCGCTGTAGATGGTGTAGGGAATGCGATCATAAAATAAACCGTATCCAGCGCGGAGGGTGCTCTTATCAGTCAGACGGTAGTTAGCGTTGAAGCGTGGGGCAAGGTTGTTGAGGTCGCCTTGGTCGGCACCGCCTTTTGAGAGATTATCGTAGTCGTAACGCAGTCCCGCGGTCAGGTTGAGCCGGTTGGTTACAGAGTAGAGATCCTCAATATAGAAGCTGTAGATCATTTGGTTACCGTCAAAAGTATTGGGATGCAGCTCAACCTGGTTGGAGATCACTTCCACATCAGAAGGAATATCTCGATAAGACAGGTCGCGACCATAATCTTGTGACTGTAGATTATTGAGTTGCTGGCTGTTTAGCTGTACGGTGTAAAGTCCCTGCCCATTGCCGCCACGTGTATCGTGATGAAGGGAGCCAAGCACTCCGCCGCCGACTTTGATGGTGTGATCTCCGCGATAAAAGGTGAATTTCTGCTGCACTTGGTGGATGCGTTCTACGATATCAAAATTGCCGAACGATTCGCCTAATATGGCAATGGTTTGTCCCTGCGGATCGCGGACCCGCACTGAAGGCGCGCCCGTGGTATTGGGCTGAGTGTAAATCCAGTCGAAATTAGCATACTGGTAGTTGGTTTCGGAGGTAAAACCGCGACCGTTGTAGGTAGTTTGAAGCGCCGCGGTGAAAGAATCACGTTGCTGTTCGTTGGCTGCTTCAGGGAACGTATTGCCGCCGCTGAGCCCTCCGCCCTGTCGGTCGATGCTCACCAGTCCCTTGTGCAGCCGAAGAGTGGTGCGGAAATTGTCGGTCCAGTTATGGTCGATCTTGCCGGATAACAGCGTGTAGTTATTCTGTCCCTGAACGGTGGTGTTGACACCCAGCTCCGGCACGTTCAGCAGGTTATCTTTCACGCTGAGGGTCTGCTCGGCATTAAGGTAAAAAAAGGTTTTATCCTTTTTGATGGGGCCGCCCAATCCTACTCCAAACTGGTGACGCTGAAATCCATCCCCAACCGCATTGCCGGATAGATCTGTTTGATTGAACGGTGAGGAGGCATCGATCACCGGACCGGGACGCACGTTGTAATATCCTTCGCCGCTGAATTCGTTGTCGCCGGATTTGGTCGTGTAGTTGAATAAGCCATTGCTGGTTTGTCCGTATTCGGCTGAGTAGTTGTTGGCCAGGACGGTTACGTTTTTGGTAAATCCGGTGGGAATACGAAACCGGATGCCGCCCAGGAAGCGCTCGTTGTTGTCCATGCCATCGATCAGGTAGCTGGTGTACAGCGAGTTGGCTCCGTTGATGGTCACGTTGGGGGCCTCGGGATAAAATCCGGTAGACTTGGTGACATTGGGCAACCGGTGCAGCGAGTTGGTGATATCGCGTCCCTCGATGGGAATGTTTTCCAAATCCTGCTCCTGTAGTTCTGCCGACACCTCCGCATCAATGGTGTTGATGCGTGCGATGGAGTTGTTGCTCTCCACGGTAATCTCATCGAGCTGCTGGGTTGTTTTGGGGGATAGCGCCATTGTAATACTTTTCTCATTATTGGATCTAAAAACAAGATCAGAAGCCGTGAGAGGGTAGTACTGTTTGCTGTCCACGATCGAGGCATTGTACGAGCCACTCGTAGAAAGCCCTGTAAAAAAAGCTTTGCCCTGCTGATTAGTCTGTTGGCTTTGCTGGTAGCCAATGCTCTGGTTTTCCAGGATGATAGAGATACTACCAACAGGGTCTCCACTCTTTTTATTAACGACGGAAACTTCGAGACTGGACTGTGCCCATAGCGGTGCGGCCAGAAAGAGTCCGATCAGAGTAAGAAATAGTTTCTTCATGTATCAAATAGTAAGATTGCTGAGGCTTTGTTTAGCGATTAAGGTCATCCCCTGATCTCGATAAGCTTACCGAGCCCTTCCCCTTCGAAGGGGGATAGGGGGATGATTGCCTACTTCACAAATTTCAGTAGAATGATCTTCACGAAGTAGTTTTGCTCTGGAATAAGAGGTCAACAAAGGGGTGGGCCGCGCAGTAAGTGAAGACGAAAGGAGGACGTTTGGAAAGAAGCAAACTGCGTAAATGTTTGTTTGTAGAACGCGCCGGACAATATGGCTAGCAGTTTTCGAATCAGCTTTAGTAATGTCTGGTCGATAAAACGGCTTTCCGTAAAAACCTGCAGTGCACCTGGATCATCGATATCGAAGAGCGTTTCCAGTAGTGCTATGGTCGCAATGTTGCCGGACTGCTCCAAAATGGTGTCCAGCAGATAATCAGAATTCCAGGGAAGCTGTCGAAAACGGTTGGCGTTAAATTTCTCTTTGCTGTAGCCCATCAGCCAAGTGCCGCCATCAGCATCGGGACCAAACACCATGTCGGCATCATCTGAACGGAGCTTTTGAGCTGCCTGTCTAATATGATGAGCTCGGAGTTGTGGAATGTCGTTGCCTACCGAGATTACGTAGTCGAATCCGTGATCAAAAATATATTGAAATGCATTGGCAAAGCGTTCACCAAAACTGGTGCCTATCTGCCTGGTTTCATCGATGTGGAAATACGGGAGATCCGTTTTTTTGATTTGACTGAAGGTGTGACTAATCAGCGAGCTTGCAAGCTGGGTATTCTGGGTGATATCATTCTTTCGGCTAAACTGTTTTTGCTTTGCTTCGGCTTTGGCCGATCGGCTGAAAAACAAAATTGCTATGTTGTTATATTGATTACCCAATGGTACCGAGGTCTTATAACTGGTGCATATTTATTAAGTTGGATGAACGAAGCCGCAAAAGTCTTACTGTTTGATATCAAAACGTTTAACAATAATAGCAATCGGTTTTATAAGAAAATAATTCAGTGAGCAAGTAGTTACCCGCTTAGATGAGGGTGTATTACTAACAGGCTTATGGGCAATATTTCATCAAAACAAATACGTAACTGGGTTCGAAAGATCTCGGAGTCGGATCAAAAGGCGTTCGATCGCCTATTCCGACATTTCTATGCCCAGCTTGTCCGTTTTGCCTGTAAGTACGTGAAAAGCAAAGCCACTGCGTCGGATATTGTGCAGGAGAGCTTTGTCGGGTTGTGGAAAAAACGACAAACCCTGGATCCCCAACGATCGGTAAAAGCGTATTTGTACCAAACAGTGCGGAATCGTTCGCTGAATTATATTCGAGATCATTCAAAAGAGACAGTGGGTCTCGATCCGCTGAAGGAATATGGCTTAGAGGCCAAAAATGGAAGCAAACAGTCTGCGGAGACAGACGATCGATCAGAGCTGTTGAGCCAGTGGATCAAGGAGTTGCCGAAGCGGCAGCGCGAGGCCTTTGAGCTTAGCCGGTTCGAAGGGCTGGATCATGATGAAATTGCCGAAGTCATGGATATTTCTGCCAATACGGTGAACAATCACATTGTGGCTGCGCTGGATACCTTGCGAAGTCGCTCTGGTGAATATAAAGACCAAGCAAAGAGTACCTAGTGTTATGAAAAATTCTAAGTTTGATGCAGAAAAAGTTTTTGATGAGTTCCCTGCCGAAGAACAGGAAGAAGTGCGTGAACTTTGGCAGGAAAGCAAGTCGGCCGGCGCCGTTGAGCCGGAAGTTCCTGACGATGAAGTGGAGCAAGCATTATCAAATGTCCACGAGCAGATTGGCGCCGACACTGGCATGTCTAATAGTTGGAGGTGGCTGGCTGCTGCCGCTGTAATTCTTCTCATGTTCGGGGCCGGAATCCTGTTTATCCCCAGAACGGTAACGGCCCCACATGGGGAGTTAACTACCGCAACGCTGCCGGATGGATCAACGGTAGAACTGAATAGTGGAAGTGAGCTGCAGTATGGATGGTTATTTGACATAACTAATCGGTCAGTTAGTTTGGATGGGGAGGCCTATTTTGCCGTTCAGGAGTCTGAGGAGCCATTTGTGGTTTCGGCGCAAGGAACCAAGGTGGAAGTCACAGGTACCGAGTTTAATGTCCAGTCCTGGAGCGCCAATCCTGATGTTGAGACAACTGTATCTGTAGCAGAAGGAAGCGTAGCATTTTATCCAAACGGGAAGCAAAATCAGGCAGTGTACTTGATGCCGGGTGAGACCAGTCGGTGGACCCAAGCAATGGAACAGCCCAGCGATCCCAAACCAATTGCACTGGACAAAATTTCGGGCTGGCGTGAAGGTAAGCTTATTTTCGATCAGCAAACGCTGGCGGTTATCTTTCAGGAACTTGAGCGCAGGTTCGATACGAGGATTACTTTGGAAGCTTCTGATATGGCTGGCGAAACGTTGACGACCTACTATAATAATCCCAAGGATGTTGCGTCTATTTTGAAAGACATTTGCCGCGTCAAAGGTCTTCGCTTTGCGCCCACAGCGAATGGGTATAGAGTGTATAAATAATGTGCTTTTCTTCACTGATAACCCGAAGATGTGCAAATAAAAATTAATCTCTGCGCTGATATGAAAAAACGGTGCGTGCTCACGGTATTTTGCCTGTTGTTTTTATGTGGTGGCATCACAATGCCGGCGTACGCCCAGGATCAGAAATCTGAGCTTTATTCATTTAATTTCAGAGGGGCGCCCCTGCAACAGGTGCTGGAAAAGGTGGCGCAGCAAGCCAATATTGATCTGGTTTATGATCCCCAATTGGTAGCCGGGATTACCGTTTACGACCGTGTACAAGACCAGCCCATTGCAGAAGTGTTGCATAGCGTGTTGGACGACACCCGCCTGGATTTTGTCATCCTTTCCTCTGGAACAATTGTGATCGTGGAGAACGTGAACGAAAATCCCGTCTATGGATCCTACAGTGGTAAGGTAGTGGATAGCCGAAGCGGTGAGCCGCTGCCTGGAGCCACCATTTTGCTGGCTGATGCATCGGGCGGAACCAGCACGAGCAGGAGTGGAACCTTTGCGATTAACAAGTTGATGTCTGGCACCCACAAAATAATTTTCAGCTATGTTGGATACGAATCGGTGTCGAAGAAGATAACCATTGAGCCGCAAGAGAATGTGCGCCAAAAGGTTCCCCTTGATCCCAAGCCAGTAGATTTTAGGCCTATTGTAGTAAAGGGAGATGCCCCGCAGTTGTCGTACCGCAATAACGGTGAACAATCGGTGGCTGCTGATAATCAATGGCAGACGCCAGGTTCAATGCAGGATGCTATTCGCAGCCTGACTCTTTTCCCAGGTGTTAAATATGGCTTGTCACTCACGGATCTGCACCTACAGGGCGGCCAGTCGGGGGGGCATCGCATCAAGTTGGATGGGGTTCCGGTGTATAACCCTCACAGCTTTGGACAGATGTTTAGTGCGTTTAGTCCCTATGCGATTAACCGAATTAAATTGTACAAGGCAGGCTATGGCGTGGACGAAGGTAGTCAAATTGCCGGTTTAATCAACATGGAGCACGATATCAACAGTGTAGATCAAACGCAGGCTATGGTACAGGCCGACCCATTAAGTGTAAATATACGAGGTGATCTTGCACTGCCACTGGACGATTCCGGTGATGATCCCAAATTCAAAGTGATGAGTGCGGCTCGATTTAACTACTGGAATACGTTCAAAGATCCGATCCTGGATCAAACGCTGAGTAGGTGGAATAATTTGGATCCGCTGGTTGCCAATCGGCTGATCGATTCTGATATGGATGCCTCGCGGTATCGCCCCCGGGAGCAACAGGCTGATGTGAGTTTCTACGATCTGCACTTGGCTTCGCGGTATAACATCAACAAGTATGAAACCATCAATACCTCATTTTATGTAGGCAAAAACGTGGTTAACACCGGCTTGCTTAACCAGGCTGCGGTTACCCAATCACCGGAATACCTGTATGCGCGTGATGGGTATCGTTGGAATAATATTATGGGGCAAGCAACGTACAATCAGCTTGTGTCGCCGCGGCTGGATTGGAGCACACAAGTGAGTTATAGCGCCAATAAGTTGCAGCACCGATATGTGATAGGCACGAGTTCAAATCCACAAATAGAGCTTTTAAGTAGTGGCGATGCGGTTTATAGTCAATTTGCCTCTGCAGATGACCGAAACGTGCTACCACGTCAGCAAAATGAAAACCGTATCCAGCACTTCACCTTACGTTCTGATGCGAATTACAGCATCAGTCCCAACTACAGTTTAGAGATGGGGGTCGAAATGGATTATGTGAAATCCCGTGTGAATTTCAGCGACCTCTTTTATTTGCCGACGCTAACGGATCAGCAATCTACCCATTTTAGCACTTATCTGAATGGGCACTGGCGGCCGGGCAATTACTGGAAAGTGACGCTTGGCAATCGCCTCACTTACACTCATTCTACAAATACTGTTTATTCGGAACCCAGGGGTAGCATTCAATACGAGCGCCCCGATTCTGATATTGGCTACTGGTCGGCGCGGTTTTCAGGGGGACTTTATCGGCAGTTTATCAATCAGTATGAAGTGACTAACCCCGGCCCTACCTCGCTGGTGCCCAGCTTTACCTTCTGGTCGCACACCGGCAGTTCCGACATCCCTAAAGCGTGGCATTTAAGTGGATCATTTCATCTTGAGCCGGCCCAGAATACAACGGTGAATGTGGAATGGTTTTACAAGTGGCAGCCAACAGCATACCGGGTTTCGTACAAAAACTTATTGGGAGGTATTGGGCTTAATCGCTCTGATCTTGCTGCCTTTGCGGAGGAGACAACCCTCAAGTCGCTTGGAGCTGGCCTGCAGGTGCAGCAATCTGTTAATCAACGGCTAAAGCTGATGCTTGGCTACGACTACAATTTTACACGAATGAATATGGAGACGCAGTTTGGCCGGACGATGCCGCCACCCTGGAGCGAGCCACACCGCCTGCAACTTCGCTCACTTTGGCACTTAATGCCCGAGCTGACGGCGGTAGCCAAATGGCAGAGCGTGTGGGGACGAACGTGGGGATTCCGGCAATCCTACTACAACTACCTGCTTTTTGAAAGCAATGCCTGGTATGGAGGTTATACCTTTGACACTCCCGAAAATGATAAGATGAGCCCAGTGCACCAGTTCGACTTTTCGCTCATTTACAAGCCTGAGCTGAGCTTTATGGATCTGAAGGTTCGGGCTAACTTGACGAACGTGCTCGACCGCCGTAATACCATCGACTGGAGCCTGCGCCCCGACCAGTCGGGGGTGGATGGAGAATATGATATCAAAAAGCGCACCATGCCGGGTTTTAGCCCTTCGCTTAGCATTCAAGTGAACTTATAAGCTGATAGCCAGCAAATAGTTATTGCAATTCACAAATGTGTACCACAACGTACCCTGATTCTGATTAGCCCAGAGAGACGCCGCGATATCGGGGCTTGGAACAAAAGTCCCGGTATTTTTAATATACTATAAATGAAATAAAAACCCTTTTGGGAATCGAACTATGAAGATACGATATAACCTTTGCATTCTGTTCGGCCTTGTACTGTTGCTTAGTGCCTGCTCCGGAAATGAACTGAGTACGAATTCGGTTGGGGATTCCGGTGCTGTGAGCTGGGAAGGGATGACCATGATCGAAGCCAATGCCTACAGTCTGTCCAACGATCGAAAGAGCAAATATCGGATGGATGCCGAAAAGTTGGCGGTTCGATATATCAACAATAGAGATTCTACACAAACCGATATTCCGGAAGCTTTGATAAAGTTGTTTTACAACGGGTTGATCCATATTGTAAACGCCGATCATCCGGAGGCCCAGGAAGCAACCGATCCCGAGTATCAGGTACATGCTCGTACGCCAGCTGATCCAAGAGCGATAACCGTTCGAGTAGATACTACAGCTCCCTGGATCGATGCGTGGCGCGACAGTACTACACAGACGGATAACGAGGAAATTGATGAGCTGTTAAACCAATTTGATTTGTCGCTTCTTAAATATTACGAATTGGAGAGTTCATCATTAGCTGTTGCTAAACTTCAATCGGAATATGCGATTAATGGCTATGCAGTAGGAAGGCTTTTTATGCAAGTTGACGATATCAGCAGTGCCGGTCCTCCGGTCGTTACCGATGGAAGCAATATCGAAGTACTTATGTTTGACGATCACCTGCGTTACAAATTTAATTACCGGTTTGGAGATTGTCCCGCTGGTTGCATCAATGAGCATACATGGACGTTCAATGTATATGTGGATGGCAATGTTGAATTTGTAAGTGAAAGTGGCAATTCGCTGCCGTAGATCTAGTTCCCAATGTCACTTACCACTAGCCTGGACAGGTTGATCCGTTTGGCCGAGTAGGTTGTGGTAAATTTTAGTGATCCGTTCGTTGTAATAATCGGCACCTGTGATGATTTGGCCAACGGTGAAGATTTTAATCTCAAATGGGAGCTCAGTGCGGATGTGTCATTTGAAGACAGTCTGATACTGACAGGCTAAAGCGGCTCTTTTGAAGTGGGTATGACCAGTACCTACTCACATATCGTATCAAGTAAAGTGGCACCCTGCTTATCGAGTACAGCAGCAATTAGTTTTTTGAGGATTTGTGTGAAGGATGTAGCAGGAGAAGCGTAAGAAGAGCTAGCCGCTTTAGTGTCTGATCCAAGAATATCTTTTCATGAAAGGCGTGGGCTCCTTCGCCAACGGCCCCGAGGCCATCGATAGTGGGCGAATGTAGATTGGTAAGGTTACCGTCGGAGGCACCGCCCGAGGTTCCTTCCTGGAGGTCCAAATCGAGTTCGGCACCCAGCTTTTTAGTGAGTTGCCAGAGTTTTTTGTTACCGTCGTTCTTTTCGAGCGGTGGACGCCTAATACCACCACTAACATTAATTTCTATGCCTTCAATTTCGGGTGTTAAATTGTAGATGGTTTCTTCAATTCGTTCGCCATCTTCTTTGGTAGGCACTCGAACATCGACCAAGGCTTTGCTTTGGGCAGCAATAACATTCGATCGTTCGCCGCCTTCGATGGTACCTACGTTTGCGGTGATGCCGTTGGCCGGGTCGTTTAGCCGAAAGAGTTGCTGCACGATATGAGATAACCCCAAGATGGCGCTTACGCCCTCGTCTGGCGCTAATCCCGCATGTGATGGCTTGCCCTTGATGGTGATTTCGAACTCTCCAATGCCCTTTCGCTGTGTCTTTATTTTCCCATCAGTCCCCAACGCGGGTTCCAGCACCAACGTCCGCTCAGCTCGTTTGGCCTGTTCGATAATCAGCTCTTTTGATTCCTCACTGCCAATTTCCTCATCCGAATTGATTAAAAATACCGGTTGTACAGGCAGCGATAAGTCTAGGTGGGTAATGGCCCGCATCGCAAATATCATCATGGACAGACCGGCTTTCATATCAAAAACACCCGGTCCGGATACCGTATCGTCTTCAACGCTGAAGGGCATTTCTTCCAGAGTTCCAGTATCCCAGACGGTGTCGCAATGGCCAATAATTAGCTGAATAGGACTTTGGGAATCAAAGCCAGGAGGTGTGCAGAGCAGTTGTCCAGCTGTTTTAGAGCCCTCAAAAAGGTCCACAGAAAATCCCAGCGATTTAAACTCTTGTTGCAATATATCCCATAATGGCGGAAATGTGTCCGGTTGGTCGGAAGGGGTTTCCAGCTCGACGAGGGATTGCAGCAGGGATAGAAAATCCTGTTTTTCAGAAAGTAAATATTCATATAACTCGTTGGCGCGTTCAGTCATCTACGGGGGACTATCGTTTGAAATCTTTTGGGAAAGGAAAAACATTGCTTTTTTTGATGACACTAAATCGGTCGGGATGTAAATAGGCCAGTAGGGGATGTTCCTGGAGTCGCCTATTTTTCTCGAGCTCTTCCTCATCCTTCCGCAGGAACTCTTCGTGGACGTACGCGGCGGCAATTTCTCCAGCGATAATTTCCCACTCACCAAACTTGCCCAGGCACTCAGTAAATTTACATTCAAACTGCAGGTAGGAGTCCTGTAAAAATTTGCCGTCAACCTGTTTGGCATCAATGGTCGGCACCTGATCCAGCACAGGCTTGGAGTCATTCTCCTCACGACGCGTGGCCATCAAGCTGGAAATAATAACCTGATTGGGCTGCGGGTAGCTTACGGTAAATACTTTTTCCCGTTGCACATTGCGGTATGTACTTTTGCGCGGGGTACCCATAAACCCAAAGTGATTGCTAAATCCAAGGGGCATAGCCATGTGTTTGGGGGCGAAATTATAGCGGCCGTTTTCCTCTTTGCTCCCGATAATTACCAACGAATGTACGGTGTAGCTTTTACTCCATACATCCAGATCGGTATCAATTTCAATCATCCTGGTATTAGTGTCAGACATCGGTTAATTGGTTTCAGTAATGGTTGCATTCCAGTGTTCGCGGAGTTCGAGTATTTCAATAATCTCAAAAAGTATATCGGGCGGATTAATCAATTCGAGTGTGTTACCCGTGTTTTGCCACTCAAACATAAAGATGACGCCTTCGCTGTCTACTAATCGACAATCACTTAGATCAATTTGCAGATGCGTGATCTCTTTCGGAAGCCGGTTTTCCAGCTTATTCCGTGCAGTAAGATTAAAAGCATTATTCAGCTTAACCTCTAGTTTATTCCCTTCTTTATGTGTCTTAACAATATTCATCGGCTACTCGCGATTTAATTTTTTTACCAAAGTCAGAGAATACGTCTACCAGTTCCAGGTCGAGTTCGGCATTAATTTTTTGCAGGCGCAGGTAGTCTGATTGTCGATGAAACATCGGGGCTAATCCGCAATAGAAGAAGTCCAATTCCCTCAATATAGGAAGGTGTTCCGGGGTCGCTGAATTGTCCAATGGCAAGTCAACATAGATCGCATTGAGATCTTCCTGTTTTTCAAGGCTTTCTAACATATCCGAGAGTACCGATCGAAAGTCGGGACCGTATTTGTGGACGACAATCAGTGCGGTAGCGTCTGCATAATTGATTGAAAGCTCCATGTCAGATTGGTCGGCCATTTTATAGGCCGGTGGGTTTTGGGGGGCAACCGGAATTTTCAACTCATTGTAAGTATCCTGTAGTATATCAGCATATTCCGCCGGAAGATAAACCGATCTCTTGTGGGGAGTTTGCAATGGCAGAAAGTCAATCACCACCGATACCGGCTGTGGATATTGTTCATCAAATCCCTTGTAAGTTACCTTGTTGGTTTCACCCAGCATCAGGGCGGTGGTAACAAAATCGAACTTTTGATTAACCCGTTGGCTTACAGGATGAATTGTAACGGCTTTGCCCATTAGCCCGTCCAGTTGTTGATTTCGAGCAGTGTTGATAAGCTTTTCCATCATTTTACTCATGGCTCCCTGCCGGCGATAGGCAGGAGTTACAACGGCTTCGCCGACTTCAGCAATATTTGAATCCTCTTTTTTTAGTACAGCAAAATAACCGATTCCCTCCCCTTCTTCCGTTCGCGCAATTACCCCGAGTTTTTCTTTTCCAAGAAGGGTCTTCTCAATCTTTTTTGGGAAATACAGATCCTCTTTTGGATAGGTGTACTCGTAGGTCCGGTAGATCAGTTTTGCGATATCTTCGGCATCGGCAGGCGTGATTTGCGAAATCTGGAATTGCACTTCGGGCACTTCATCTTCTTCGTACTCTGGTTCTTTTGGTTTTTGGGACCGTGAGAGCTCAATCATTTCGTCGAGGTCATGAAGATCTAAATTCTTCGTTAGCCGGAACTCCTTGCCCTCTTTGCCCTTATTAATGAAAAAAAACTCATCGGTAAAACGCCGAATCAGCCGGAATCCGGCCCCTTCGAAATTGCCTTGTTGAATGGCTTCCTGGGGATTGTATCGGTGCCGATCAGGATCAAAAGGTTCTCCGACCTCACTGACAATAACTTCCACGTTTGAGAGCGTATGGCGAAAGGTTAAATCAAAATATGCACGGCCATCATGCGGATAGGCAAACAGAATAATATCGCTGATAAGCTCACTGACGGCTATGGTAAACCGATTCGCTTCATCCTCAGACAGTCCACAACTTAAACACCAGCTATAGGTGAAGTCGCACGTAGGAGTTATGGCCTCTTCATCGGTCGATATGTTGAGTTGAACGTCCATACACTATACCAATATAAGCTTCTCCCAGTTTAGTCCCTCCTCCTATCCGCTGAAAAATCAAGATGAATAAGGTTTAAGGGAGATGATCTCTAATAATTTTATTACCACTTATGATCAGTATAGAAAGATATTCCTTTCTTTGAAAAACGATGTGGAATCGGCCATCCAATTTACTTTAATCCGCCACTTTCCTTTGGCAAGATTTACTGTGGATACCTGCTGTTTTCCCTGTTCATCCACTTTTAGTGCTAGCTTTTGGTCAAGTGATGAGTCGCTGGGGCGGTAAAGTTCAATGGTACCCCGAGGATTTGCTGTCGAAATTTCAACAGGAAAGCGGATTTCCACTGCATTGGTTTCTTGCAGCAGTTCTATTTCCACGGGATCCCCAAGCGCGGCAGTGTGTTCTATGCGTTCAATGTGTTGCTGGTATTTCGTGGCTTCTTCGTAATGTTTTTCGGTGACCATTTCGTAATCGAGGCTCACCAAAAAAACGACAACACTTAGCGTAGCGCAGACAAATAGAACGATCACAATGGTAAGGCCGGTGCCCCAGTTAAATCTACTCTGTTGATTATTATCACTCATTGATGTCCTCTTTTTTATTGTTGGATGTTGGTTCCGGACCGATAAACCCAGAGGTGATGGTCTCGATTTTTTCGCCGTTGGCAAAAACGGCGAAGGTTACCGTAGTGTTGGATCCATTCAGTTGTTCCTGCGGCAGCTTAACTAAAAACCGTCCTTCGGTGGAACCCTGCGCGGGCAGCTTGTGGATGTCGCCCAGTGGCGTTAACTCTCCGTCGGGACTCTGCAGTTTAACTTCGTAATTAATGGGTTCAAATGTTTTGTTGATCGCGCGGATCTCGTAGATATTACTATATCGGTCATTGGGCAGCTCCTGGAACAGCGTACCTGGCTGACGTAGGATCGTGGTTTCGGTATCGGCGCGCATCCCCAAGAATGTAAAGAAGGTGACGACCAGCACAATCAGGATACCGCTGTAGCCGGCCACGCGTGGGGTTAGGATTTTCTTTTTACCTTCGCTGATGGCGTTTTCTGAGGAGTATCGGATGAGTCCTTTTGGCTTGTCGATCTTTTCCATAACATCGTCGCAGGCGTCGATACAGGCGGTACAGTGCACACACTCGAGCTGGGTACCGTTGCGAATATCGATGCCCATCGGGCAGACCCGTACGCATTGGTGGCAGTCGATACAGTCGCCATAATCGGCACCGCTGAGGCCGAGATCATCTAGCCTGGCTTTGCGACCGATGTCATCACGTTCTTTGACTGGCGTACGGGGCTCTCCGCGCTTGTAATCGTACATCACGTTGATGGAGTTATTGTCGAGCAGTACCGACTGCATGCGTCCATAGGGACAAATGAAGTGGCAGACCTGCTCCCGCAAAAAGGCAAATACACCGTAAAATACCCCGCTGAAAATAGTGATGGCCGATAAGCCGGCCAGATGTTGCGATGGGGGGTCGGTAATAATGGTGAACAACTGATCTTTGCCAATAATATAGGCTAGGAAGAGGTTGGAGATCAGGAAGGCCATCCCAAAAAACACGCTGTGCTTGAGCGTCTTTTTCCAGATTTTGGTCCAGTTCCAGGGCGCCCTGTTGAGGCGAATTTGCTGGGCACGATCGCCTTCGATCCAGTATTCGATCCTCCGGAAGACCATTTCCATAAATATAGTCTGCGGGCAGGCCCATCCGCACCAAAGTCGTCCAAAAACAGCCGTAAAAAGGACGATAAAGATAATTAGAGAAAGAGCACCAAACACCAGCAGATGCAGGTCCTGAGGCCAAAAAGCTGTCCCAAAGATCACAAACTTGCGCTCCAGGATATTCAGCAGCAACAGGGGTTGCCCGTTGATGGTGATGAAGGGACCCGAAAAGAAGAACAATAGCAAGAAAACGGCAACGATATTACGCCATTTGTAATACCGACCACTCGGCTTGCTGGGATATATCCAGTTGCGTTTGCCCTCCTCGTTGACCGTTGCGATATGATCGCGGTACGAATTCTGGTCAATGCGGCGCTCTTTTTCTGTCGACATGTTACTAGATTACCATTGATTATTCGAAATTATGACTCCGAAGAAGCCAGTGGGCCTTCGGTGCAAGGTTCGGCACGATTCATATCCGGTTCTTTTGCATTGGCCGGTTCGGTGCCCTGTAACGATGCGATGTAACTCACCAATTGCTGCACTTTTTCATTACTTATCTTTGTGCCACTGCCATAGGCTAGCATACCTTTATCCGGAAAGCCGTTAATAATATTGGTGGCAATATCTTCGGGTTTGCAACCGTGGAGCCACAAGTTATCGGTCAGGTTTGGTCCAACCATTCCCTCCCCGTTGTTGCCGTGGCAGGTAAAGCAGAGCTGCCCGGAACTCATGAAGAGCTCTTTGCCAGCCTGGATATCTTCCTCGTCGGTGCTCACGGTCCAGGTGAAATTCGCCGCCGGTTCCTGATTGTTCTCCCCGCCAAACTTTGCTTCGGCTGCTGCTACTTCCTGCTCATACTCCTCGACCTGGGTTGGGCCCCATCCCAGAACCTGGTAGTATAGCAAATACATGACTGCAAATACGATGCTGATAAAAAACAGCCAGAGCCACCAGAACGGCATGTGATTATCCAGCTCACGAATGCCGTCGTACTCGTGATCCAGCAGCTTGTCTTCTTCTCCTTGTCTGATTTTCATAATGATTCCTGTTTATAATTTTCAATTGATTCGTCCGTCTCCAGAGGCAATCGAGAGGCATCCTCGTAGTGGGATTTACCCTTTTTGATTAAGTGAATGATCAGCAGGGTAAAGAATCCCAGAAACAGTACCAGCGAGATGCTGGGGAAGATGCCGATTCCTTCGATTGAGCGTAATACCTCTTTGTACATGGCGCTTATTTATTTTGATTTCGTTGTTCCAGTATCCCGGTGCCCAGCGCTTTGCTGGATGGCAGATCCTCGAACGGGCTGTTGTTGCCTTTGATATCGATACCCAGCCGCTGCAGGTAGGCGATGATGGCAATGATCTTCTTGTCTGATTCAATCTTGATACCGTCGATCTGCGTAAAGCCGCTCTTGTGGAGGCCTTGGGTAATTTCTTTAGCCTGCGCTTTAAGATCAGCCAGTGCCTGTTCTTCGTACCCTGTTGCATAGGGGACGCCTACGGCGCGAAGTGCTGAGATACGCTCATCCACAGATTCCATATCCATTTCTTGTTCCAGCAACCACGAGTAAGCCGGCATGATGGAACCTGGCGATGTGGAGGTTGGGTCAGCCATGTGACGCAGATGCCACGAGTCGGGATACTTGCCGCCGATACGGTGCAGGTCCGGTCCGGTCCGGTACGTTTAGATCCCCAAAGGAAGGGGTGATCATACACAAATTCGCCCGCTTTGGAGTATTCGCCATAGCGCTCGGTTTCGGATCGGAAGGGACGAATCATCTGCGAGTGGCAATTGTTGCAGCCCTCAGCGATGTAGATATCGCGCCCTTCGACCTCGAGCGGGGTATACGGTTTTACGCTGGAAATGGTCGGCACGTTAGAATCAATCAGGGCCGTAGGTACGTACTCAACGATACCTCCAATGAGTATGACGACCAATGTAAGAGCTGTAAACTGTACCGGACGGCTTTCAAGGCGCCGGTGCCATTTTTCTTTGTTTTCGGACTTGTGCTCAACAATAGGTTGCGCTTCGTCTTCTTCCTGCGATACCAGCGTACCACTTTTGGAGGTTTTATAGAGGTTATAGACTGCAAAAATTGCTCCGATAATAAAGAGCGTTCCACCGACAGCGCGCAAAGCGTACATCGGGATAATCTGCTGCACTGTCTCCAGGAAGTTGGGATAAGCCAACACGCCTTCGGTGGTAAACTCTTTCCACATCAGGCTCTGTGTGATACCGCCCCAGTACATCGGGATGACGTAGAATACGGCACCCAGTGTAGCAAACCAGAAGTGCACATTGGCAAGCTTGGTTGAGTACAGGTCGGTGTTGTAGATGCGCGGGGTGATGTAGTAGAGCATCGCAAAGGACAGCCCTCCATTCCAGAGCAGGGCGCCTAGGTGCACGTGACCAATAATATAGTCGCTGTAGTGTGCCACGGCATTTACGTTGCCAATAGAGAGCATTGGTCCCTCGAATGTAGCCATGCCGTAGGCAGTAATACCAACGACCAGAAACTTGAGTACAGGATCTTCGCGAACCCGATCCCAGGCGCCACGGAGCGTAAGCAGCCCGTTAAGCATCCCACCCCAGGAGGGGGCAATCAGCATGATGCTGAAGACCGTACCCAGTGCCTGCGCCCAGCCCGGTAGTGCGGTGTAAAGCAGGTGGTGCGGTCCGGCCCAAATGTAGATAAAAATGAGCGACCAAAAGTGGACAATGGATAGTCGATATGAGAAAATCGGTCGGTTGGCCGCTTTGGGGATGAAGTAGTACATGATCCCCAGGAATGGCGTGGTTAGAAAGAAGGCCACGGCATTATGCCCGTACCACCACTGCACCAGGGCATCTTGTACGCCGGCGTAAATCGGGTAGCTTTTCATGATAGTGGCCGGGATCTCAATAGAGTTAACCACATGGAGCACGGCCACCGTTACGAAGGTCGCAATATAGAACCAGATGGCCACGTAGATGTGCTTTTCACGGCGTTTCCAGATCGTCATCAGCATGTTGATGCCGAAGATGACCCAGATTATTGTGATTGCGATGTCGATTGGCCACTCCAGTTCGGCGTATTCCTTACTGGTATTGAACCCCATCGGCAGAGAGATGACGGCCGATAATATGATGGCCTGCCAGCCCCAGAAGTTGATTTTGCTGAGCAGATTGCTCCACATCGAGGCTTTACAAAGCCGCGGCAGCGAGTAATAAACGCCGTAGAAAATGGCGTTGCCCGCAAAGGCAAAAATTACTGCATTGGTGTGGAGTGGTCGCAATCGTCCGTAGGAAAGTTCTGGGATGAAGCCCAGGAAATTAGGAAAAATCAGTTTTATGGCGACGGTTAAGCCGACAAGGAAACCGGTAATGCCCCAAAAAATGGTGGCAATCCCAAATTTGCGGACAATCTCATTGTCGTAGTAAAAGGTGTCGGTGCCGACGTTTTGGCCGGCCGTTGATGTATCTGTACCCATTATCCGTTAATTGTTGTTATTGTTTTTGTCGTTGTCTTTTTTCGTAGATGATTTGCTATCAAATAAAATGCGCATGGCGGGAGTGTGGCCGTCATCGTACTGACCATCCCGTACAGCCCAGAAAAAGAGCCCCAGAAATATGAGCGCCACCAGCAGGCTGAATGCTATGAGTAGAAATATTACTTCCAAGTTGCCAGCCCCTTTCTTTTTGCAGTTATATACGTGCTACCCGTGGTAAAGAGCATGATACTGATAGAACTCAGCGGCATAAGAATAGCTGCCACCAGTGGAGAAAGTTGTCCGGCTACAGCAAATCCCAGCCCCACAATGTTATAAAGCAGGGAAAGGACAAAGCTGAGCTTAATGATGGTGATGCTTGATTTTGCAAAATTGATAAAAGTGTCCAACCTGCGCAGTGATTGTCCATCCAGGATAGCATCACAGGCCGGAGTGAACGAGCTCACATTGTCGGTCAGCGCGATACCGAAATCGCTTTTTTGCAACGCCCCGGCATCATTGAGACCGTCACCGATCATCACTACTTGATGATCGCCAGCCTGCAGTTCTTTAATAAAATTCAGTTTTTGCTGAGGCGTTTGTTCAAAACACAGTGTGTTTTCATTGAAATATGGCGTAAACTGTGTTTTTTGTGCGTCGTTATCTCCCGATATCAGGAAGGTCGAAAAGTGCTTTTTGAAGTTATTAAGCAGTTTTTTTATGCCGGTTCGGTAGGCACTGTCGATCTCGAAGTAGCCTTTCCATTCACCGTCAATAGCAGCATAAACAATAGAGGAACCGTCACCGGGATGTGTATTTTGAGTAAGATTGGTATTCAAATTTTTAGCTAGAAAGGCAGCTGATCCGATAAGCACCTGGCGGTCATTCACCACTGCTGTGATGCCTTTATTCATGACCTCGTCAAACCGGTTGACCGCCCGTGTCGGCTGGCCATTTAAATAGCTCACAATCTTTTGGCTCAACGGATGCACGGACTGTTTGCAGGCAGATTTAATCAGTGCTCGTTCAGAATCCTGCAGTGTTCCATTAAAGGATACCTCCGCTTCGTCGGATTTGGTGAGCGTGCCTGTTTTATCAAACACAAGCGAAGTGGCATTGGCCAGTTTCTCAACGACTTCAATGCCTTTGACATAGAGGCCATTCCGGGCAAAAATGTTCAGCGCCGAGCCCAGCGTGAAGGGCGTAGAAAGTGCCAGCGCGCAGGGGCAAGCAATAATCAACACGGCCGTGAATACCGAGATTGCCATTTCGGCACTGACCGACCACCAGAGAATGCCTGATCCAATGGCAATGCCCAGTACGGCCAGCGTAAAATGGGGACTGACGCGATCAGCCAGCGAGGTGATACTGGCTTTTTCGGCATTCTTAAAAGCAGCGTTATTCCAGAGCTTGGTCAGGTAGCTGTTGGATACTTCCTTAACGGTTCTCATGTTGGCTGCAGACCCAACCACTTTTCCACCCGCATAAATAATTTCGCCGGGCTGTATTTCCACCGGTTCCGACTCTCCTGTGATAAAGCTGTAGTCCACAAAGCATTTTTCATTTTGCAGGATCGCATCGGCCGGTACCAGCTCTTGGTTTCGGATGAGCATGTGTGTACCCACTTGTAGGGCATCAATAGAGGTTGATGATTCATTGCCTTCTTCATCCAGGACCGTCACCGAAATGGGCAGGTATGATTTGTAATCTCGATCAAAAGATAGTTGCTCAAACGTTTTTTTCTGGACGATACGTCCGATCAGCAGAAAGAACACAAGTCCGGTAAACGAGTCCATATACCCGGCCCCAATACCCGTCATGATTTCGTAAAGGCTGCGTCCAAACAGCGAAAGGATGCCAATAGAAATGGGTACATCCAGGTTAATACCGCCCTGCTTAATGGCCGCCCAGGCCGACTTGAGATAGTCGCTGCTGCTGTAAAGCAAGACCGGCAGCGCCAGGGCGATATTCAGAATCCCAAAGAAAATATGAAAGTTTCCTTCTGTACTCAGCGTTGATCCCGACAGGTATTCGGGGAAGCTGAACAGCATAATATTGCCAAAAGCAAAGCCGGCAACGCCCAATTTAAGCCATAGTTTGCGGTTGGGCGAAGCGGCTGATTTTTGGTCTAGCTTTTCCAGTCGAAGCTCGGGCTCGTATCCGATGGAGGTCAGCAGCTCTACAATTGATCGCAGGCTGGTTTGCTCCTCATTAAACGAAATGGTAAGCTCCCGCTTCAGAAAATTAACGCTGCTCTTGGTGACGCCGTTATCCAATTTGTACAGATTTTCGAGCAGCCATACGCAAGATGTGCAATGGATGTTTGGGATATACAGGCTTACCGATACGTATCCATTGTTTTTAAAGTCGGTCAGTCGTTCAACGACGGATTCATCATCCAAATATTCAAAACGCCCGTTTTGCTGCTGTTTTTTAAAGGATATCCCCGGCTGATCTTCGAGGCAATAATAGGTGTTAAGCTCGTTGTCATTCAGTATCTCATAGACCATCTTGCATCCCTCGCAGCAAAAAGATTTCTGATCCAGCTGGACCACTCCCTCATCGCAGGGTTCCCCGCAGTGGAAGCAGTTGGTTGATATGAGGGTGTCACCAGCCATCAGTTTTGTTTTTTATTGAAGTGAAGCGTGAGGTCAAACCAGTCATCGCTCATAGCTTCTTCAACCTTGTCGAAGGTGGTTTCAGCAAGCCACCGGTGTATCTTATTACGTTCTTTTGACCAGAATTTGTGAAAAGGACAGGGTTCGATATTTCCACATCCCTCAATTCCCAGAAAGCACCGCGTGAAAAAGTCATCGCCGTCAATACCTTCGATGACTTGGAGTAACGTAATTTGGTTGGGACGGCGCGCTAGAAAGACGCCACCGTTGAGGCCGCGGCGCGAACCAAGAATGCCCGAAGGTTTCAATTTTGAGAGAATCTGCGAGAGATAAGCTGCCGGACAATTCAGCGGTTTGGCTAAATCTGCAGCAGATACAGTAGTCCCCTCCGGTTGTTTGGAAAGCGCAATAACGGCCGAGAGAGCATATTGAGAGCCTTGGGATAATAATTTCATCTACGGAAGAAGTACTGTTTTTAAATCTAATCCTTATATTCTAATATCGGCATTAGATTTTACTGCCTTTTCAAGCTATAAGCAACGTAGATTTAGTATAAATAACTATGAAATCTTATATTGATCGTTTAAGCGTTGAGTGTAATTTTTGATGAAATTTTAATTTTCTTTGTATGCTTCTATCAAATGCTTGTGTTTATGGCATGCGGGCTGCTGTCTATCTAGCCTCTGTTTCAAACGATTCCTATACATCAATTACACAGATTAGTGATGATCTGGATATTTCTCGTCATTTTTTGACGAAGGTTCTCCAGGAGCTTACCAAGGCTGGACTATTGGAATCGATGAAAGGACCCAAAGGCGGCGTACGTCTGGCCTATTCGGGGGATGAAATACATCTTCTGGAAATTGTAGCCGCTATTGACGGCATGGATATCCTCACGGAATGCGCACTTGGCCTGCCGGGCTGTGGATCCGAGAAGCCTTGCCCTATTCACGACAAATGGGCTGATACCCGTGATGAGATCCGCAAAATGCTGTCCGAATCCTCTCTTAAAGATCTGGTTGATCGAGGTAAAGAGGGTGACTTGCGGATTACCGCCGACGGCAACTTCAACTGGGCATAGCTTATCCGCATATGGTCTTTAAATCTTCTTGATGGCTGCAACAGGTTTATCGGTCAGCTTTTCTCCTTGATAAAATACGTTCTTTAATTATGGAAAGAAGGAAGGTTACAAAAGCGTCTGGAGAGATGGAAGCTTATGACGAGTCAAAGTTACGTCATTCCTTGGCTGGTGCAGAAGCTGATCAGGAGACTATCGATTATATCGTCTCGGAAATTGATGAACTTTTATTTGATGGTATATCTACTCAAAAATTGTACAGGGAGGCTTTTCGCCTGTTAAAGCAGCGGTCCGATCGGACCGCCGGTCGTTATAAATTAAAGGAAGCGTTGCTGGAATTGGGCCCTACCGGATATCCATTTGAGCAATTTGTGGCTGAGCTTTTGAGTCGAATAGGGTATGCTACAACGACGAATGAGATTATTGAGGGAAATTGTGTAGCTCATGAAGTTGATGTGGTGGCTGAAAAAGAGGAGGATCATTTTATTGTGGAGTGTAAGTTCCACAACCGAAAGGATCACAAGTGTAATGTGCAGGTTCCTCTTTATATACAGGCCCGGTTTGAGGATATCGAGCGTAAGTTAAATCACCAATCTGCTCATAAAAACAAAAAGCACCACGGCTGGATTGTTACCAATACCCGTTTTACCGATGATGCACGTCAATATGGAGATTGTATAGGCCTGCGTTTACTCAGCTGGGACTATCCCCAAAATAATGGACTTAAAGATTTGATTGAGCAGGTGAATCTTCACCCTATAACGTGTCTTTCATCTATAGAGGAGAAGGAGAAAAAGGGATTGTTAGAGCGAAATGTCGTATTTTGTCAACAGTTGGAGGAAAACGGAAACATGCTGACCCAATTAGACATCGACAACCGGCGAAAAAACAAAATACTCAAAGAGGCCGCAGATGTTTGTGCTTAAAAAATGGACGGTGAACTAGCGCTGCCCGATAACTCTTAGGCAGATAAACTAACTGATTAGTTCTTCTTTGTTAGTGTATTTGAAGTTTTCTTAAAGGGTTATCTTCATATCCCATTCAAAGTAATAGGCTATATACTCCTGTCTTAAACTACTGGTACGAAACAATACTGTTTTATGATTTTTATTGATAACGAAGGTAATACTGATCCCCACTTAAATCTGGCACTCGAAGAGTATGCATTGCGTAATTTTGATTACGGTCACGATTATCTGTTGTTCTACATCAACGATCCATCTATCATTATTGGGCGCAACCAAAATACGCTCGAGGAGATTAACCACGAATATGTGGAAGAAAATGAGATCCACGTAGTTCGGCGTATTTCGGGAGGCGGCGCGGTATATCATGATACAGGAAATCTGAACTTCAGCTTTATCACTAATTACGATAAAAAGAGTCTCAATAATTTTGAGAAATTCACCTCTCCTGTCATTCGCGTTCTTCGATCGATGGGAGTGAATGCTGAGCTGAGCGGTCGCAACGATATTCTGGTCGATGGGCGAAAAATTTCGGGTAATGCGCAGTTCTCGAGTGTAAAGCGAATGTTTAGTCATGGTACGCTGCTGTTCGACAGCGATCTGTCGGAGGTTACCAAGGCGCTGGATGTGAAGATGAGTAAAATTGAATCAAAGGGACATAAATCGGTGCGAAGCCGCGTGGCTAACATCAGTGAATTTTTGGATGAGCAAATGGAAACCCGCACCTTTCGAAAACGACTGTTGCAGGGATTATATGAAGATCGAGAAGAGTTTGAGACCTATCGCCTGACCGAAAAAGAGTGGGAGCAGGTTTATGCGTTGAAAGATAAAAAATATGCTGATTGGGACTGGAACTATGGTAAATCGCCGAGCTTTAATATTCAGCGATCAGAACGGTTTGATGCCGGAGAAGTTGATCTCAGGCTGGATGTAGAAGATGGCCATATTTCGAACCTTAAGATTTACGGTGATTTCTTTGGTAAGGAGCCAGTTGAAAACCTGGAAGAACTTTTCCAGGGAGTCCGTTACGACCGAGAAGAAATTGAAGCGTTATTAGAACCGGTTGATATTGAAGAATACTTTGGTGCGGTACCCAAGAACGAGTTTTTAGAGCTTGTGTATGGATCTGATGAATAAACCGAATGCTTATGCAATCTTTGTTTTCTGATCTAACGATCGTTGAGCTGGCCAGCGTCCTGGCTGGGCCGGCGGTGGGAAACTTCTTTTCGGAACATGGCGCTGAAGTTATTAAAGTTGAGAATAAAAAGAATGACGGAGATGTGACCCGGCAATGGCGTCAACCCGGTGAGACTGACGAGGGACCCTCCGCCTATTATTCTTCGGTCAACTGGCATAAAAAATCTCTGTTTCTTGATTTAGGGCATCACAGTGATAAACAAAAGGTGGATAGGCTCATCAGGGATGCCGACATCGTTATTACCAACTTTAAAAAGGGTGATGATAAAAAATTTGGTCTTGGCTATGAGGATCTGAAACGTCTGAATCCTTCCATTATTCATGGACATATTTCGGGTTTTGGGAGTGGCAGTGACCGCCTGGCTTATGACTTAATTCTTCAGGCCGAGACCGGCTTTATGTCGATGAACGGTCAGCCAAACAGCCCACCCACCAAGATGCCGCTGGCCCTTATTGATATGCTGGCTGCTCATCAGTTGAAAGAAGGTATTTTATGTGCCTTGCTGAAGCAGAAAGAGCGTCCTGACCAACCGTTTAATATTGAGGTAAGCTTATATGAGAGCGCAATTGCATCGCTCATAAATCAAGCAACTAACTGGTTAATGAATGGTAATGTACCGCAGCGGTTAGGTTCCAGGCATCCCAACATTGCACCCTATGGAGAGATTTTTGTCACCTGTGATGAGCGTTCTATCACCTTGGCTATCGGTAGTGATCGGCAGTTTCGGGATTTGTGTACTATTCTAGGCAGTGACGGATTAGCCGAAAATTCGAAATACAACAGCAATGCCGCACGCGTTGAAAACCGAGAGACGTTAGCAAAAGTACTCAGGGATAAAATAAAACAGTTAGAAGCTGAACCGTTATTAAAAAAGTGCCGGTCTCAATTGGTGCCTGCAGCTGAAATAAAAAATCTTAAGCAGGTTTTTGAAGACCAAAAAGCAAAAGAGATGTTGCTCAGGGAGACGATCGAGGAACGTGAAACCATTCGACCTCGAACAACCGCTTTTCATATCAAAAGATAATTTTTCTTAACCTCACCGGAAGGAGTAGAGACACATTAATTATCTAGGACAATTTACTCTTTTATAGCTATCTTAAGGTGAAGGCTAATAGGAATCCAGGTATGAAACCTCCAACTGATCTGTCGTCTCTTACCTCTGCATTAAAAGAAAATGTAGATTTGAAAGATCTTGGAATTACTAAGCACTTTTCGCCCGGAGAAACGATTGTTACCGAAGATGCACCCGTGCGCAGCATCCCTATTGTCACCAGTGGGAGTATCAAGGTGATGCAGTCGGACGACACCTACAAGGAGATGGTACTCTACTACCTGCGTCCCGGTGAAACCTGCATTATGTCATTTTTAGCGGGGCTGTATCACGATACCAGCAAAGTGAAGGCAGTGGCCGAAGAGGAGTCAGATGTGTTGTTTATCCCAGTTGATAAAATACACGATCTGATCAGGGAGCATCCCGAGTGGTTGAACTATATATTTCAGATCTATCACAAGCGTTTCGAGGAGCTACTGGAGGTGGTTGACGCAGTGGCGTTTAAGAACATGGACGAGCGATTGCTACAGTTTCTGCAAAAGCGTTGTGAGGTTATGGATACCGACACGCTGACCATGACCCACGATCAGCTGGCCCAAGAGCTGGGCACGGCACGCGAGGTCATATCGCGTCTGCTGAAGAAAATGGAGGCCGAGGGTCTTGTAGAGCTGGGTAGAAACAAGATTAGACTTGTGTGACTTAGGTCACTGACATTGATGCGGCGGTACATTATTATTGCTTGTCAAATAAAAATAGAAGCATTTTTATGACTCAAACAGTAAAAGATAGATTGTTTACCAACTGGCATTTGATGCGGTGGGTTGCGTTCGCAGCCGGCTTGTTTTTTATCGTGCAGGGACTTCGATATCAAGACTTGATATCAGGATTATTGGGAGGGTTCTTCCTCTTCCAGGCCATAACCAATACCGGTTGCCTTTGTGGGAACTGTGCCGTTCCGGCATCGCCATCTGCACAATCAAGTGGCAGTAATATCAAAGAAGTAGAGTTTACAGAAATCAAAGAGGATTGATATGCCTAAGACTAAGCAAAATACGATGACATTTAACGACATTATTAACGGTGAAAAGCCGGTCCTGGTCGATTTTTATGCCGACTGGTGCGGCCCGTGCAAGATGCTGGGTCCCATTCTGAAAGATTTGAAGAAGAAAATGGGAGATCAGATCAACATTATTAAGGTAGATGCCGAAAAGAATGCTGATGCAGCCATCAAGTATAATGTACGCGGTGTGCCTACTCTCATATTGTTTAAGGATGGGCAAATACTCTGGCAGCAGTCAGGAGTTGTACAGGCCCATCAGTTGCAATCAATAATCAACCAAAAACTGGGAACCTCATGAACGAAGAACACAAATACAATGTAAATTTATCATGGAAAGAGGAGCGAATAGGAACGTTACGTTCACCTGAGCTGAATGAAGAAATTGAGGTTGCTACCCCTCCTGATTTTGATGGTGGTGTAGAGGGAATCTGGTCGCCTGAACATCTTTTCGTATCATCGGTAAGCAGCTGTTTTATGACCACCTTTGTAGCTATAGCCGAATATTCCAAGCTTTCGTTTGAGGATTTGAAGGTGGAAGCAACGGGCAAACTCGGGAAGGTGGATGGAAAGTTTGAAGTGACAGAAATTATATTGAAGCCCGAACTGATAATCAGCGATGACAAATTTGCTGACAAAGCTCGTCGGATTATGGAAAAGGCCGAAGAGGCTTGTTTGATTACCCGATCTATCAAGACAGAAATTATATTTGAGCCAACGGTTACCGTTGGAACATTGCAATAGCATATAACTAATCAATATAAAAGAGATCCCTACTATTATGAATGACCTGAATAATATTGGCTTGGACAAGGCCAAATCAAAAGAGCTTGGAGAGAAACTGAGTGAGCTACTGGCAAATTACTCTGTGTTTTACCAAAATACCCGTGGCTATCACTGGAACATTAAAGGAGATGATTTTTTTGAACTGCATGTGAAGTTTGAAGAGCTATACAACGATCTGCAGGTAAAAATTGATGAGGTGGCAGAGCGTATCCTTACCCTGGGATATACCCCCAGTCATCGGTATTCCAGCTATATTGAAAAATCAGAGATTACAGAAAGCAAGCAGATATCAGATGGAAAGGTGGCGGTCCGTGAGATTTTAGATGCATTTAAGACCACGCTTCGTCTGCAGCGCGAAATTCTGGAGCTCTCGGATGAAGCAGGCGACGAGGGAACCAATGCGTTGATGAGTGATTATATCCGTGAGCAGGAAAAAGATGTATGGATGTATTCCTCATATGTAGAAGAGCGATAATACCTGGAACGCCGTTCCGGGTAACGGCCATTACGTTTAGGTTAGTCCAAGGGAAAAATATTCAACAAAAATTAAACAGATTATGTCTTACTATTTTAGCAAAACATTGGATACTTCTTTTGAAGAAGCTATTGAGAAAACAACCGAGGTACTGAAAGAAGAAGGCTTTGGTGTGCTTACCGAAATTGACATCAAAGCAACGCTTAAGAAAAAGTTAGACGTGGACTTCAAGAAGTACCAAATTCTTGGGGCTTGCAATCCGCCGCTGGTTCACAAGGCGCTTTCCTCTGAAGAACATATTGGTCTGATGTTACCCTGCAATGTCATTGTGCAAGAGCAAGATGACGGCAAGGTTGAAGTTGCGGCCGTGGATCCGGTAGCTTCTATGCAGGCCGTCGAAAATGATGAGCTCGGCGGTGTGGCGCAAGAGGTTCGAGATCTGCTAAAAAAAGTAATCGAATCGCTATAACGTAGTGGTAAGCGGATCAGGCCATTTTGTAGACTACCGAGTTGATATTCATCCCGGCTCCCACCGAGGAGAGGACGATATTGTCATCTTTCTTAATTTGATGGCCGTCCATCTTATCCCTTAAGATAAGATCAAGCATTGTAGGTATTGTAGCTACCGAAGTATTGCCCAGCCAGGAAATAGTCATGGGCATAAGATCTTCAGAAGCTTTTTGATCGTATAACTTGGCCAGTCGATCCATGATGGCTTGATCCATCTTGGCATTGGCTTGATGGATTAACACTTTATGAACATCCTCGAAAGAGATTTCGGCTTTCTCCAAGCTGGATTTCACGACACCGGGCACATTGCTCAGGGCATATTGGTAAAGCTTGCGTCCATCCATCTTCATATAAAGTGTATCGTCAAGCTGGTCATTAAAAGAGGGCTCCATGCGCAGAAAATAGGCCTCTTTCTCGGCATCAGTACGAGCTTCGTGACTAAGAACTCCGATCGGGGTATCATTTTGCTGAGCCTCTAAAACGGTGGCCCCGGCCCCATCAGCGTAAATCATGCTGTCACGGTCATGGGGATCACAGATGCGGGATAATGTTTCGGTACCGATAACCAAACAGTTTTGAGCATCCCCGCTACTAAGGTAATAATGGCTCTGAATGACGCCCTGTAGCCAGCCGGGACATCCAAATGGGAGATCATAAGCAACACAGCCGGGATTGGTTATCTCTAGTTTTTGTTTTACCCGCGATGCCAGGCTGGGAACCATATCCACGCTGGGATTGTCGGCGCGCAAATCGCCAAAGTTGTGAGCTACAATAATATAATCTAGGTCATTAAGGTCAGTTCCGGCTGATTCCAGTGCTTTCTGGGCAGCTTCTGCGCCCATATCCGAAGCCATAACACCATCGGCGGCATATCGCCGTTCGTGAATACCAGTGATTTCGGCAAATTTTTGAATAATTTCTTCATTGCTTTTTTCATACTCATTCCCGTTGGAGTCTAGAAATTGATTATCTAAAAAATAGGAATTAGGTATTTCGTTTTTGGGAATGTAGGAGCCGGTGCCTGCTATTACAGAATAAGTTGAGTTGCTCATGGGAATCGAATTAAAGTGCGTAAAAGAAAATAAAAGCCGTGTCCAAAGCCTGTTCTATTAGGCTTCAATATTTGGCATAATTTTATTTAAGAGCAAGCTTTTGAAGAATTTTTTTAGAGTCTCAATATTTTACTCAGAGGGAAGTAATCCAGTGTTTTTTTATTATTTTAAGCTTCCCAGAAAGTTGGCCAAACGGGGTTTTTAATTAGGAAAGATTACAAGTATTGATGCAGAATGATCAGATAGGTGAAAAGCAGAAAAAATATATAGCACGTTGGCTGTGGACAGGCGTAGGACTCATTTTTGTAATGCTCGTTATAGGTGGAATTACCAGACTGACGGGCTCCGGTCTTTCAATGACCGACTGGAATTTGATTATGGGGGCATTGCCGCCGATGTCGGCCGAAGAATGGCGACAGGTTTTTGAGCGATATAAACAGTTTCCTGAATACCAGCACATAAATACGGGAATGACCTTGTGGGAGTTTAAACAGATTTTTTTTTGGGAATATCTGCACCGTCTCTTGGGGCGTCTGCTGGGCATCGTTTTTCTCATCCCTTTTGCCTGGTTGTGGATTCGCGGCTATTTCAACAAAAAGCTCCTCAAGCGCATGTTTGTGCTGATGGGACTTGGTGCCGCTCAAGGTGCTATGGGGTGGATTATGGTGAAGAGTGGGCTTGTTGATGTTCCCTATGTGAGTCACTATCGCCTTGCAGCACACCTTTTGCTCGCGTTTATCTTGATTGCTTTCTGTGCTTGGTATGCCTTAGATTTGCAACAAAGCTCGAACCCTTCAACCCATTTTGGCCCCTCCTACAAACCATGGGGATTGGCAGTGGGGATACTCTTGTTTCTGCAGATATTCTGGGGTGCTCTCACGGCGGGACTCGATGCCGGCTTTATCTATAACACCTTTCCACTTATGAATGAAAGCTGGCTGCCCCAAAACGGCTTTTCGATGCAGCCGCTCCTGATTAACCTGGTAGAGAATCCCGGAACGGTTCAATGGGTTCACCGTTTGCTGGGTACCGTACTGGCATTGACGGTGTTAGGGTTGTGGGTCAAAGCAATAACCGATAATAGTCTGACTCAAGATATTAAACTTCGGGTGCATATCCTGGGCGCAATTATTCTTGTGCAGTATATGCTGGGTATCTTTACCCTTATCTACTATGTGCCAGTGGCATTAGGGGTAATCCATCAGGCTGTAGCAATGATTTTGTGGGTAGCCTGGCTGGCCTACTATCACTACTTGTCAACTATCAGCCGGCAAAATACAGTAGCCGCTTAAGCGGGCCGCTGCTGTTTAGGGCCATACCGACCATGGGATGCGAATCAGCATCAGCACGAGCCCAAGACCGTAAAAAATAAGAATCTTTTTGTAGCGAGAGGAATCATTCGTGCCGTTTTTGGCCTTGGAATAGCCAACGGTAATCAGGATTATGGCAATAATCATCGTTAGCGGATGTTCCAACATATATAGCCGAGACATGGCATCCCCCATCGCTTCTCCAGAAAAATTAGACAATCCCTTGGGAGAGATAAGGTAAAGTACCAGTCCAACAAGCAGTTGAAGATGGGATACAATGAGTCCTACCAGCGAAGCTTTGCGTACCTTTTCGGTAAATGGATTGCTTTTGAAGTAATTAACAAGCACATACCCAAAAACGATGACTAGTGCGGCCAGTACCAAGTAAGCAAATCCCGAATGTAGATATTGTAGTCCAGTGTACATAAATAGATGTTTAAAGTCGTTTGATTAAGCGGTTGCAGTATAAAAAAACTGTTCTTGCAACGGAAATTGTGAAGGAATTTATTTTTGGTTGAGCGCCTTGTTCACTGCCGGCGCTACTTTCGTGGCAAAGAGTTCGATAGAGCGCAATAACTTTTTGTGAGGCATGCTACCCACGCTCATCTGCAGCAAAAATCGGTCGTGTTCAAAAATCTCGTGTTGATATAAAATCTTGTCAATAATTTCCTGTGGACTACCGACCGCGTTGGCACCTTTTAGCGTGCGGCTTTTCTCAAACTGATCGCGGCTCATGGGCGACCATCCCCTTTCTTTGCCAATGCGATCCATGGTCATTTTAAAAGCTGGAAATGCCAGGTCAGCAGCTTCTTGAGAGTCATCGGCTATAAAACCGTGAGAGTTGATGCTCAGTTTTGGTGCCTTCTGCCCATTCTGTTCAGCGGCTCGCTGGTGGATTTCTGCCAGTTGCTTAAACTGCTTGGGCTGTCCGCCGATAATACCCAGCGCCATGGGAAGTCCCAACGCTCCCGCTTGATAAGCCGATTCAGGGGTTCCGCCTACCGCACGCCATATTGGTATTTCTTCTTGATAGGGCTGTGGATAGACCCCCCGGTTGTCGATGTCGGGACGATGGGTACCGCTCCAGCTGATGGTCTGATTTTCGCGTAGCTTCAGCAGGAGGTCCAGCTTTTCTTCGAACAGCGCCTCATAGTCATTGAGATCATAGCCAAACAAGGGAAAGGATTCTACAAAAGAACCCCTGCCTACCATAATTTCAGCACGGCCTCTGGAAAGCAAGTCAATGGCCGAAAATTGTTGATACACTCGCACCGGATCCTCCGAGCCCAATACTGTAACAGCACTGCTTAGCTTAATTTGTTCGGTACGGGCTGCAGCAGCCGAGAGTATCGTGGATGGAGAGGAGGACAGGTATTCATCCCGGTGATGTTCGCCAATCCCGAAGACATCAAGACCAGCCTCGTCGGCTAGTTCTATCTCCTGCATAAGGTTTTCCAGCCGTTTGGCCGGCGTTAGTTTAGATTCTATCTGGGGATGATTCGTGTTTTCGGCGAAGGTGTAAATGCCAAATTCCATAGTATGATCTTAATTCAAGGTGTATCTAAGAACATAACGAAGTGGGATAGGAGTAAATTCGTTCCTTGTTATTACGAGTAATATTATTCCAAAAATATATTTGCTGATTAATCGCAACAGCCTTAAATTAAGATAAAATACTCTTAAAACTTTTAATAAGAATGTTGCTCTCAAAAGCCTGTGTATATGGATTGAGGTCGTCACTTTTCCTTGCCTCCCATGAGGGAGACGGGTACATCTCTATTCGTGAAATGAGCGAAAAGTTGGATATCTCTTTCCATTTCTTGACAAAAATTTTGCAGCAGCTAACCAGTGCGGGGCTTATGGAATCCCATAAAGGTCCAAAAGGCGGTGTACGTCTTACGAAATCAGGCTCTGAGGTGAGTTTGTTTGAAATCGTTGCGGCCATTGATGGCACTGAGCTTTTTACCGAGTGTGCCCTTGGATTGCCGGGGTGTGGAGTCAAAAAACCTTGTCCCCTGCATGACAAGTGGGCCGATACGCGTGACGGCATACGGCTAATGCTTGAAGGTACCAACTTGGTTGAACTGGCAAAGAAGGGGAAAAAAGAAAATCTCAGGATTACCGAAGACGGAGGTTTTGAATGGATATAAAAAATTATTGCAAGCATGCAAGAATCAGGAATCAGCTTGTTGCAGCAACACAACAGGCAGTACAAAAGATCCTGCTTATAGTCACAATAGGCCCATAATTAAATTGGCATAGGAGTTGCATTTACATAAATAAAAGATAAAATACTCTTTAATTTAAAAACTAAACCATCTAGAATACCAGAAACATGAAAAAACTGATAGGATTGCTCGTAATCTCATTGACGCTTTTTGTAGGCTGTGGTGGCGGTTCTGATACAGGAAACAACAAGTCGGCTTCGACTGAAAAAGAGTCAAGTGGACTCACGGATTTTGAACAAAAGAACGGCATTGGACCGGTTACTGAGGAGATTCAGTTACCCAGTAATATTGAAAAAGAGTTGGCTAAGAAAGGTGAGGCTCTTTTTGAAACAAAATGTTCTGCCTGCCACAAGCTTGATGAGCGGTATGTGGGACCGGCGCAGCGAGACTTATTGGATCGTCGAAGCCCGGAATATGTCATGAATATGATTTTGAATCCTGCCGAGATGGTCAAAAAGCATCCCGAAGCCCAAAAAATGCTGCAGGAATTTATGACGCCGATGCCCAACCAGAATTTGAGCCGCGATGAGGCTCGCACGATACTGGAATACTTCAGGTATATGAAAAAGCACAAGGATCAAATGGAAATTCAATAACTCATTCCATAAAAGACATACTAAAATCAATCATAAATCATCATAACTATGAATACAATACATAAAATAATACGCACTTGGGGATTGCCACTATTGGTGATTTCTGGGTTCCTTTTGACAGGATGTCAGAACGGACAACAACTGGGTTCATCTGCGGATGCAGCGTCCAAGGTTTACGTTTCCCCGGGTGAACACGATGAATTCTACGGATTCTTCTCGGGCGGTTATAACGGTCAGCTGGGCGTGTATGGTCTGCCTTCGGGCCGCCACATCTTTACCATTCCGGTATTCTCGCAAGCGCCTGTGAATGGGTACGGATACAGTGAAGAAACCAAGGCGATGCTGAATACTTCGCACGGCTTTGTACCCTGGGGCGATGCCCACCACCCGGAACTTTCACAAACCAATGGTGAAACGGATGGCCGATGGGTATTTATGAACGAAAACAATACGCCGCGGATAGCTCGTATTGGACTCAACGAGTTCAAGACACAGGAAATTATCGAAATTCCCAACTCGGCGGGTAATCACGCTTCTTCTTTTGTGACCCCGAATACAGAGTACGTTTCAGCAGCTACGCGATTCAGTATTCCCATGGACGATGAGAATATGCAAAACATGGATGTTTCCATCGATTCGTATAAAGAGAACTTCAAGGGTACTATTTCATTTATCAAGGTATCTGATGAAGGCAAGATGAACATCGACTTCCAAATTATGATGCCGGGTTTTGACTATGATCTTTCCCATGCTGGTAAAGGTCCGTCAAATGGATGGTCATTTTTTACCAGCTACAACAGTGAGCAAGCCAATACGTTGCTCGAAATTAACGCTTCCAAAAACGATAAAGATTTCATTGCAGCTATTAACTGGAAGAAAGCTGCTGAATATGCCAAACAGGGCAAGGGCAAAATGATTCCCGGTGAGCACGTGCGCAACTATATTGACCACGAAGAGGGCGGTATCGTCAAGAGTGAGACTATAGATAAGGTACGCGTACTCGACCCCCGTGAACTGGAGGGTATCGTATACTTCCTGCCAACACCCAAGTCCCCGCACGGTGTGGATGTAGATCCAACCGGACAATACATTGCAGCCGGCGGTAAGCTTTCAACAGTTATTCCGGTGCACTCTTTTGCTAAGATGCAAAAAGCCATCGAGAACGAAGAGTTTGAAGGGAAAGTTATGGGTATTCCGGTACTTAAGTACGATTCCATTCTGCATGGCGAAGTGGAAAACCCGGGCCTAGGTCCATTGCACACCGAGTTTGACGGTCGAGGCAATGCATATACTACTGCCTTTATCTCATCTGAAATTGTAAAGTGGAATATCGAGAACACGGAAGTGGTTGATCGTATTGATGTTTACTACTCTCCCGGTCACTTGATGATCCCCGGCGGCGACAGCCAGAATCCAGACGGGAAATACTTGGTTTCGCTTAACAAGATTACCAAGGATCGTTTCTTGCCAACGGGCCCCGAGATGTTCCACTCAGCACAGCTGATTGATATTTCTGGTGAAAAAATGAAGATGTTGCTCGATTTCCCGACCGAGGGAGAGCCGCACTATGCACAGGCTATCAAGGCTGACAAAGTAATAAAGAATCAGAAACGGTTCTATAAGCTTGAAGAAAATGGACACCCGAAAGCAACCACAAGCGAAAAACAAGCAAAAGTGGTTCGCAAAGGTAATGAGGTGCACATTTATATGACGACGATTCGAAGTCACTTTACGCCAGACAATATCGAGGGTGTAAAAGTGGGCGACGACGTGTACTTCCACGTGACTAATCTCGAGCAGGACTGGGATGTGCCCCACGGCTTTGCAATTAAGGGAGCGAATACCGCTGAACTCCTGATTATGCCGGGTGAAACATTGACCCTGAAATGGCAGCCCAAAAAAGCAGGTGTTGTGCCGTTCTACTGCACCGACTTCTGTTCTGCATTACACCAAGAGATGCAGGGTTATGTACGAGTATCAGAAAAAGATTCAGACGTAGAAATCGCCTACGGAACAGGTCAGTAAAATGACCTCAATCCTTTGTGGAGGGGAGGGTGAAGCCTCCCTTCCTCTTCTTATGAAAACTGTAAACCCGTGAGGTAACTATTATGAACAAACAACAAAGAACCTGGATGGGAATAGCATCATTACTACTGATACTGGTATACTTTTTCCCAATCTGGAGTATTAATATGGAAGCGCCGCAGTACCCGGAAGGCATTGGCATGAATATCACCGTGAATGATATACAGGGTAAAGAATTCCATGACCTGGCGAACATAAACGGACTGAATCACTACATCGGGATGAAGCCCATTACACCCGAATCAATTCCCGAGCTCAAAATAATGCCAATAATCTTTGGACTCTTGATTGTCTCGGGCATAGTAATTGCCATCTGGGGCAGTCGTAAATGGATCCTGGTGTGGCTTGGAGTTTTTGTACTGTTTGCCATTGCCGGGCTGGTAGACTTTTACCTATGGGGATATGATTACGGCCATAACCTAAATCCCAATGCGCCAATAAAAGTGCCGGGCATGACGTACCAACCCCCGCTTCTTGGCAGTAAGCAACTGTTGAATATCAATGCTACTTCCATGCCTCACATTGGATTTTACGTAGCGCTACTTTCTATGAGCATTGCTTCGTTGGCATGGTGGAAAAGTGGTGACACCGATAACGAAGGTGAAAGTGGAAAGGTTGGTACCGGTAAGGAAACCAAAGTTACTGCATAGTTAAGTAAAAATAACGAGGTAGGCGATGACTTCATTTAAAACAGCAGTAGGTTTAATCTTGATAGTATTAATGTCGGCTTGTAGTCAAGAGCCGGTGGAGATACATTACGGCAGTGATGAATGTGCGCACTGCAAAATGATGATTACCGATCCCCACTTTGCTTCACAGATTGTGACAGAAAAGGGGAAAGCAATCAAGTTTGATGCCATCGAATGCATGGCGGTATATCATCGCAATCACAGCGAGGAATTTAAGGGGGCCAAGCTTTGGGTGAATAACTACAATAAGCACGGCCAATGGCTGATGGCACCGAATGCCCAGTTTGTGAAAAGTGAAGTTGTGAAGAGTCCGATGGGCGAATCGCTGTTGGCATTTCCATCGCAAGAAGTGGCAAAAAAGCATTTGCAGGAGAAGCCCGGAATGCTCATGAACTGGGAAGAAGTATCAAAGATAAAGATGAATATGAGCAGGTAGGTTATAGAGTACTAATTGTAAAAAAGGATTGAGGATTGAAAATGTGGGCGAATAATAAAATAACAGGATTGTTATTAGTCCTGCTGCTGGCATTTCTTACGCAGCAAGGATGGGCAACTCAAATTACCGTATCAAAGAACGGAAGTATTAGCTCTATTAAAGAAGGGGTTGATCGTGCCGAACCCGGAGATACGCTGATTATCAAAGAAGGACGCTACGAAGAGCATAGTATTACCGTTGACAAACAGATGACGATTCTCGGTGAAGGAAATGTGCAAATTGACGGTAATCGGCAGGGTTTTGTGATCATAATTAGAGCTGATGATGTGACGCTTAAAAATGTTGAGGTAATGCATGCCAGCACCAGCTTTATGGAGGATTATGCGGGTATACTCGTCAAAGAGACGGATGGTGCTGTCATCGAAAACGTTACGTTGACCGATAATTATTTTGGTATTTACCTGGCAAAGTCATCGAATGCACTGATCAAAAATAATCACATCACGGCATCGATGAAGCGTGAAACACAATCTGGTAATGCTATCCATCTTTGGTATTCAAAAGACATCAGGATTGAAGACAATTATATGAAAGGTCACCGCGATGGTCTCTACTTTGAATTTGTCGACGGGGCCACGATAAAGGGCAATCTTAGTGAGGAAAATATCCGGTACGGTATTCACTTTATGTACTCGGATAACTGCCGGTATGAGGATAACACCTTTCGGGATAACGGCGGTGGCGTGGCTGTTATGTACACTTCTAATGTTGAAATCATAAATAACCGTTTTGAAGACAACTGGGGTTCTTCGGCCTATGGATTGCTGCTGAAAGAGATTAACCGAAGTAAAATTGTCGGCAATGAATTTTATAACAATTCGGTAGGCCTCTATATCGAGGCAACCAGTCGCAACGAAATTAGGCATAATACCTTTCATCAGAATGGTTGGGCAGTTAAGCTGATGGCGAACTCGACGGACAATATGTTTACAGAAAATAACTTTATCGCCAACAGTTTTGAGGTGGCGACAAATAGCATGAAAAATTACAACGAATTCAACAATAACTACTGGAGTCATTATGAAGGGTACGATCTGGATCGGGATGGAATAGGCGACGTCCCGCACCGACCGGTACGACTGTTTTCCATATTAGTTGAAAAGCAGCCGCAGTCGCTATTGCTGCTGCGCAGCTTGCTCATCGATATCCTTGATGCAGCCGAGCGCATTATGCCGGTACTAACGCCCGAAACACTGGTAGACTCCCAACCGAAAATGACCAAAGTATCATGATTACAATTAAAGGATTGAGGAAAAAATTTGGTCCCCTTACGGTTCTTGATGATATCAGCCTGGAAATTCCGTCCGGGCAGGCCACTGGCATTGTGGGCCCCAATGGCTCAGGAAAAACCACTGCTATCAAGACGCTTCTGGGACTGGTAAAACCTGATGACGGAGACATTCACGTTGATGGCGAATCCGTAATAGGAAAGTGGAATTATCGGCAAAAAATTGGCTACATGCCGCAGACTGCACGGTATCCCGAGAATATGACTGTAGCCGAGCTATTTACATTTATAAAAAATATACGTGGTGCAAAACAAACAAGCGAAGAAGAGCTGATCCAGCATTTTGGTTTACAGCCTGAGCTGAAAAAGCGCATGCGTACCCTTTCCGGCGGTACCCGGCAAAAAGTGGGTGCCGTACTGGCAATGATGTTTGATCCACAGATATTGATTTTTGATGAGCCCACAGCAGGACTTGATCCGCATGCCAGCGTGCAGTTTAAAAATCTGGTGAATCAAGAAAAGCAGCAGGGCAAAACCATACTGCTCACCTCACATATTATGAGTGAGATCGAAGAACTGGCCGATTATTTGATTTTCATTGTTGAAGGTAAGATCAGGTATCACGGTCCTATGAAAGACTTAATTGAGAAACAGCAAGAGCAGCGGCTAGAAGGCGCTGTGGCAAAAATGATGGAGGAAGCAGCAGCATGAAAGCGATGACGATCCTAAAATATCAGTGGAAGGACCTGTTTAGGGGGAAGTGGATTATTGGCTATGGCTTGATCTATTTGCTTATGGCCGATGCCATGATCCGCTTTGGCGGAACGGGTACGAAAGCAATGCTTAGTATCTCTAATATCATGTTGTTGCTTATTCCCTTGGTGGGGATGATCTACGGCGCGTTGTACTTGTATCAGTCCCGGGAATTTACTGAGCTGTTGCTGGCACAGCCACTCGACCGACCCACCCTGTTTTGGGGATTGTTTGGAGGTCTGGCTGCCCCGCTTGCGCTGGCGTATACAGCTGGCATAGGAATACCCATGTTATATACTGGTATGATTCTGACAGCCAATTTACAATCCATATTTGTGATACTTGTGCTCGGTAATGTGTTAACACTATTGTTTACCGGGCTGGGATTTTGGCTGGGGCTCAAGTTCTTCAATGATCGTATTAAAGGACTGGGCTTTGCATTGGTAAGCTGGTTGTTCTTGGCTGTTATTTATGATGGGTTGGTACTGCTGGCCATTTTCTTGCTTGGCGATTATCCCATCGAAGAGCCTATGCTGGGTATGGCCATGCTGAACCCGATTGATCTGGCTCGAATAACCGTACTGCTCGAATTTGATATCTCCGCCCTAATGGGTTATACCGGCGCGGTTTTTAATCGCTTTTTTGGCAGCATGCTGGGTATTACGGTAGCCAGTGGTTGCCTGGCCTTATGGCTGGGCATACCGCTCTGGAGAGGCAAAAGTCTTTTTAATGAAAAGGATTTCTAAAGTGAATCGGCCACAGATATGAACAGATATATCGACTTTATAAAACCTGTTTTGATCTGTTCAAATCTGTAACAAATATTATGAGGTTATGGATTTAGAATTAATCAAAAAATACAACGTGCAGGGACCGCGATATACTTCGTATCCCACAGCGGTGCAGTTCAGCGAAGCATCCGAACAAGACATCACGAATCTCCACAACTACTTGCTGGAGCACAACAGCAAACCACGTCGTATTTCACTCTATTTCCATATCCCGTTTTGTTTTTCACTCTGTTGGTATTGTGGCTGTACCAAGGTAATTACCAAAGACACCGATCGCGGCGATGCCTACCTGGCCTACCTCGAAAAAGAGATGGATCAGAAGTCGGAGCTTATTCATCCCGATTCTGAAGTCGTACAGGTGCACTTTGGTGGTGGCACCCCCACCTTCTTGCGTCCCGATCAAATTCAAAAGTTAGGTGAATTGATTCACAACCGGTTTAACCTGACAGAAGAGACTGAATTTGGCGTCGAGATCGACCCCCGTCGCTGTACGCAGGAGCATATTAAAGCACTGGTAGATATTGGATGCAACCGTGCTTCGTTGGGCGTGCAGGATACGAATGAAGAGGTGCAGCAGGCGATCCACCGCATCCAACCGTTTGAGCAGACCCGGGAAGTGGCCGGTTGGCTCCGCGATGCGGGTATTAATTCCATAAACTTTGATCTTATTTACGGGCTGCCCAAGCAGTCGCTCGATACCTTTCGCCAAACAATGGACGACGTGCTGACGCTTTCACCCGACCGGATGGCCGTATACAGCTATGCACATATCCCCTCGCTGATGCCGGCCCAGAAATTACTTAACGTCGAGGATATGCCATCCACCGACGAAAAGCTTGGGATGCTCAAATCCTCCATCGAACATCTCACCGGAAACGGTTATCGCTTCATCGGCATGGATCATTTTTCACGCGAAGGTGAAGAGCTGACCAAGGCAATGGACAACGGCACCTTGCAGCGCAACTTCCAGGGATACAGCACGTTGGCCGGCGCCGACTTGTATGCTTTCGGGATGTCCGGCATATCAAATGTAGGCTCTTGGTACTGGCAAAATGAAAAGGATCTTGCTAAGTATTACGAGCAACTAGATGCGGGGGAATCCCCGGTTTTTAAGAGTTACACCCTTACAGAAGATGATTTTATTCGGCAGGATGTTATTATGAGCATCATGTGCCAAATGGGTATCGACTATAACGAAATTGCTGACAAGTGGGGAATTAATTTCTCCAATTATTTCAGTGATGATCTGGCCCGTCTCGATGAATTTCAAAATGACGGATTAATAATTAGAACAAATAATAATATACACATAACAGAGCACGGACGACTTTTCTTGCGCAATATAGCCATGTGTTTCGATTACTATCTAAACGCATCTAAAGCCGCCCATAATTTTTCAAAAACAGTATAGGAGTTTCTTATGGAAACGAAATACATCTACAGATTTGGGAACGGAATCGCAGAAGGAAATCAAAATCAGAAAAAACTTCTTGGAGGAAAGGGTGCCAACCTGGCTGAGATGAGTTCTATCGGGTTGCCGGTCCCTCCTGGATTTACTATTACCACCGAAGCCTGCAACTACATGGTCCAGCACAATCTTAACTGGCCGGAAGGACTGCAACAGCAGGTCGAAGATGGTATTGATCATCTTGAAGAAGCCATGAGTGCGGACTTCGGGGATCCCGAAAATCCGTTATTACTCTCAGTTCGGTCGGGCGCGGCGGTCTCAATGCCGGGGATGATGGATACGATTCTCAACCTCGGATTAAATGACGAGGTCGTCGAAGGTCTGGCGCGAAAAACCAATAACAAACGTTTTGCCTACGACAGCTATCGCCGATTTATCGATATGTTTGGTGATGTGGCGATGGGCGTGCCCCATGAAGCGTTTGAGCAGGTGCTTGACAAGCTGAAAGAGGAGCAAGGTGTCTCGCTGGATACTGAGCTGAATGCCAATGACTTGCAAGAGCTAGTGAACCGTTACAAGGCGGTATATCGCAAGGAGACCGGGTACATGTTTCCGGAAGATCCGCGTGAGCAGTTGAAGTTCGCCATTAATGCGGTCTTTAAATCCTGGAATAGTAACCGGGCCGTGAAGTACCGGAAAATTAGTGGTATCACGGGTCTGAAAGGAACGGGGGTGAATGTACAGGCGATGGTCTATGGAAATATGGGCGATAACTGTGCCACGGGCGTATGTTTTACGCGCAATCCGGCGAATGGTGAGAATGAGCTATATGGTGAATTCTTGGTCAACGCGCAGGGTGAAGATGTGGTGGCCGGTATTCGTACGCCACTGGATATACAAGAACTGAAGGATCTGATGCCCAAAACATATGATGAGCTCGATAAACATACCGACAAGCTCGAGCGCCATTATCAAAATATGCAGGATATCGAATTTACTGTGCAGGAGGGAGAGTTGTTTATCCTGCAGACCCGCAACGGTAAACGCACGGGTCCGGCTGCTGTCAAAATTGCCACGGATATGGTGGATGAGGGACTTATCAGCAAAGAAGGTGCCATTAAAAATTTAGTGGAACCGGGTCATATAGACCAGATGCTGCATCCACAGTTGGCGAACGATGATATTAGTCCTAATGATATTCTCGGCAAGGGATTACCTGCTTCGCCCGGTGCGGCCGTAGGCAAAGTAGTGTTTGATTCCGAAGAAGCCGAGAGAGCCAACAACGATGGTGACCCCGTGATCTTGGTACGTATTGAGACGAGCCCAGAGGATGTAGGTGGCATGTCGTCGGCCGAAGGAATATTGACCTCCCGCGGCGGAATGACGAGCCATGCTGCTGTGGTAGCCCGCGGCTGGGGCAAGCCATGCGTGGCCGGTTGCGGCGACATCGTGATCGACTACAAAAATCAGTCGTTTACCAACGGCGAAGTCACGGTCAAAGCCGGCGACTGGATTTCCCTGGATGGCACCACCGGAAAAGTGATTAAGGGTAAGAAAGAGCTGGTGGATTCGGATCTCAGTGGTAGTTATTCGCAGTTTATGGAGTGGGTAGACGATCTGCAGCATATGGGTGTGCGTACCAATGCTGATACGCCCGAAGATGCGGCCAAGGCCCGTGAATACGGTGCCAAAGGTATTGGGCTGACGCGTACTGAGCATATGTTCTTCAAAAACGGTCGTGTAACTGCTATGCGACGAATGATCGTGGCTGAAGATGAGCAGAAACGCCGCGAAGCCCTTGAGGAGCTGTTGCCTTATCAGCGTGAAGATTTTGCGGGCATTTTTGAGGCAATGGAAGGATTGCCGGTCACGATTCGCTTGCTGGATCCACCGCTCCACGAGTTTTTGCCACAAGAAGATGAAGAGATTAAAACGGTGGCCGATGAGCTGGACATTCCGGTTGAGAAGCTGGAGCGCAAGATCGACCAGCTCGAGGAATTTAACCCGATGCTGGGACACCGCGGCTGCCGCCTGGGTATTACCTATCCTGAGATTACGGAGATGCAAACGCGGGCCATTATCGAGGCAGCTATAATGCTACAAAAGGATGGAAAGACCGTCCTCCCCGAAATTATGGTTCCGCTTGTTGGTTCGGTAGAAGAGTTCAAAAACCAGCGAGCGGTGATCGAAAAGGCGGCACGAGCGGTCTTTGATGAAAAGGGTGTGGAGGTAGACTATAAGGTAGGCACGATGATTGAGATTCCGCGGGCCGCACTGTTGGCAGATCAGATTGCTGAACATGCCGATTTCTTCTCCTTTGGCACGAACGATCTCACCCAGATGGCTTACGGATTCAGTCGCGACGATGCGACCAAGTTTCTGCCGTCTTACATCGAGCAAGGGATTATCGAAAAAGATCCCTTCCAGTCACTAGATGTTGAGGGCGTGGGCCAACTGGTCCAAATAGGAACCGAGCGGGGACGTCAAACCAAGCCGGATCTTAAAGTAGGTATCTGTGGCGAGCATGGCGGTGATCCCGACAGTATTGCTTTTTGCTATGGATCGGATCTTGATTACGTGTCCTGTTCGCCCTTCCGGGTGCCGATTGCAAGATTGGCAGTTGTTCAATCGCAGCTCCGAGATGAAGAAAACGAATCAGAAGAAGAGGTCTTGGAAACCGTAAGCGAGATTGATTGATAACTTAGGTGGCCTGGGGCAATGATGCTCCGGGTTATCAAAATGGGAAAATTGATCTTAAATAAGACAAAAGACTATTAAATATAATATATTCAAGCAAAGCAGATTACTATGGAAATATTCAAAGAACAAAAAGTTGGAGAAATTGTAGCCGAAGATTACCGCACCGCCGGTGTATTTAAAAAATTTGGTCTGGACTTCTGTTGTGGCGGCGGAAAGCCGGTGGCAGAGGCTTGCGAGCAAAAAGGTATCAACTTGAATACGTTACTGGATGAGCTCGAAGCGGTAACTACGGAAGGTGATGACAGCCACAATTACAAAGAATGGTCACCCGAGTTGCTTATCGACTATATCGAGCAGCGACATCATCGGTTTGTGCGATCCAAGCTTCCGGAAATTGAAACTTATGCCAAGAAAGTGGCAAAGGTGCACGGGAGTCGCCACGAAGAACTCAATGAAATACTGGATGAGTTCCTGATGCTGAAAGACGAGTTGTTGGACCACCTGGAGAAAGAAGAGCAGATGCTATTCCCCTATATAAAAGAGCTGGTTAGGATTGATCAGACTGGAGAAAAAATGGAAAAAGAACCTGATTTCGGTAGTGTGGAAGATCCTGTGGAGATGATGGAAGAAGAGCACGATGAGGCGGGTGAAGCGATGGCTAAGATCCAAAAATGGACCAACAACTTTACGCCGCCCGAGGACGCCTGCGCAACCTATCGGGTGCTGTTCCAAAATCTGGAGGGGTTCCAGGATGACCTGCACAAGCACGTGCACCTGGAAAATAACATCCTGTTCCCAAAAGCACTTGAGCTGGAAAACCGACTAAATTGATGATTTCACGCTTTCAACGCAATACGAATTACGCATTATTTCTTGCGTAGTAGGTATTGCGTGGATGCATAATTTTTCTTTTCAAACTAAGTACTGTAACTCTATGTCCCATTCTCCCCACACATTTTCCATTCCCGTCATGGGAACTGGTCACTCTATCGACTCCCCCATTCGCGTTGGACCCTACGGCATCAATTCGGTGATTTCAATCGTGGATGACCTGCTGGTAGAACGTATCCGCAAACACTATTGCAAAAAGTTTGACCTGCCCTATGATAATATCCCGCGAAGCGCCGAAGATGGGCGGGCCAAACGGATTACGGCTTATTTGAACCTTGTGCATGAGATTGTGAAGAGACAGTTTGAGGCAATTAAAAGCCAGCCGTTTTTCGAGGACAACGAAAAAGCCAAGTATTTTGAACTGTTGCCCGGTGAAAGTAAGCTGAAACAGATGTATAATCGGTTAATGGGGTCGGATGAAGGTCCACAGCGGGATTCCTTGTCTTGTGAATTGTCGCGACTAATGCGTCCCGGCTCCGTGGATGTAAACATTATGGCCAAGGTGGACGGTATGAACTATGAGAAAAACGGTACGCCTATGAGTGCTGAGTTCAGTGATGCCAGCGCCGCTCTGCGAGGATACGCCAAAAGTAATCTTTCCTCTAGTCTTATCTTGTCGGCCGGATTTAACCCGCGACTTTATAATTATATCAGCGAGTTCAAGGATTTCTATCGGGACGCCAAGGGTAAGATCAAGAAGAAAATCATCCTGAAGGTCAGCGATTTTAGGTCGGCACTGATACAGGGCAAGTACTTGGCGAAAAAGGGACTTGAGGTTTTTGAATACCGTATTGAATCGGGATTAAACTGTGGCGGACACGCCTTTGCCTCGGATGGGTACCTGCTGCCTTCGCTGCTCAAGGAATTTGCTGAAAACCGTGAGCGACTGACATCGGCCATCCAGCCACTCATTGAGAAATACTATAAAAATGAGGCTGATGGTTTTTCATCGGAGTGGGAGGTCACGGAGCCTCGTTTGACCGTGCAGGGCGGTATTGGCACGAGTGGTGAGGCCAAACGTCTGCTTAATGAATTTAATATGGACGCCACCGGCTGGGGAAGTCCTTTTTTGCTGGTGCCGGAAGCAACGACCGTAGACAAAACCACACGCGATCTGCTTGAAAATGCCACCGAAGAGGATTTGTATCTAAGTGATGTATCGCCGCTGGGAGTACCCTTTAACAACGTGCGTAACACCGGCTCTGAGCAATGGCATCAAGAGCGAATTGAGAAAGGGAAGCCGGGTTCTCCCTGCCCTAAGGGATTTCTGGAAGCCAACACCGAGTTTACTGAAAACCCGATCTGTACGGCTTCAAACCAGTACCAGTTGTTAAAATTGGATGAGATTAACCAAAGCGATCTTGCTGAGGAGGAAAAAGAGCAAAAACGTGAAAAAGTACTCAACAAAGCGTGTCTGTGTGACCACTTGGGCAATGGCGCGCTTATTGACCTGGGCATCTTGGCCGAGCACCGAGCGCCACAATCGATCTGTCCGGGTCCCAATATCGCCTGGTTTGATGAGGAATATACCCTGAGGGAGATGGTGGGCCATATTTATGGTCGCGGTGAATCGCTTGTCCCATCCGAGCGTCCCCACATGTTTGCCAAAGAGATTGTGCTGTACGTGGATTATGTCAAGGATTTGATCGAGCAAAGCGATGATCCCGCTTCCGACATGAAAAAGCTAACCAAATTTAAAGAAAACCTTGAGGATGGTATGGCATACTGCTTGGAGATTTCGGAAGCAAGTACTTATAAGGATGAAAACCTAGAATCTATCCCCGCAACAGTGCAGGAGCAGAAAGAGCGTCTGCAGGCATTGTATTCGCAATTCAAAGAAGCGCAGTGCGCCTCGGCAACTACATAAAATCAGATCTAAATATTCAGTATAAACCTAAAAGGAGATTATGATGGAAACGGAGCAACGAGAACGATCCTGGGCCGAACCGTACAAGATTAAGATGGTAGAACCGGTGCGTATGATAAGCCGTGAAGAGCGCCAGAAGGCCATAGAGGAGGCCGGGTATAATACGTTCTTGTTGCGATCGCGTGATGTTTACATTGATCTGTTGACGGATAGCGGAACTTCAGCCATGAGCGACCGCCAGTGGGCCGGAATGATGATGGGAGATGAGGCCTATGCCGGCAGCGAAAACTTTTACCATCTCGAGGATGCAATCCACGATTATTACGGATATGAGCACGTGGTCCCTACGCATCAGGGGCGTGGGGCTGAGCATATTATCTCGCAGCTGATGATTAATGAAGGGGATTTTATTCCCGGGAACATGTATTTCACAACAACCAAACTTCACCAGGAGCTGGCGGGTGGTACTTTTGTTGATGTCATCATTGATGAAGCCCATGATCCTGAAAACGAGCATCCCTTTAAGGCGAATGTTGATCTCAACAAGCTGGAAGATTTGATAAAAGAGAAGGGAGCTGATCGTATCCCCTATGTGTCGATTGCAACTTCAGTGAATATGGCGGGAGGTCAGCCGATCTCCATGGCCAACCTGAAAGAGGTACGGGCATTGACCAATGAATACGGAATTCCAATCATCCACGATATGACTCGGGTAGCCGAGAATGCCTATTTTATTAAGCAGCGCGAAGAAGAATATGCTGATACTTCTATCAGGGATATCGTATATGAGATTTGTTCGCTGACCGATGGAGCCACAATGAGTGCCAAAAAGGATGCGCTCGTTAATGTTGGGGGATTCCTGGCTCTCAACGATGAGGAGCTGTTCAGGGAAGCCCAAAATATGGTGGTCGTGTATGAAGGACTGCACACCTACGGCGGTATGTCGGGAAGAGATATGGAAGCGCTGGCTATTGGAATCACTGAGTCAGTGGATGAAGACCATATCCGGGCCCGGGTAGGCCAGGTGCAGTATCTGGGAAACAAGCTAATAGAGATGGACGTGCCGGTAGTACGACCGATTGGAAGTCACGGCGTATTTCTGAATGCTAAGAAAATATTGCCGCAGCTCACCCAGGACCAACTACCGGCACAGTCATTGGCTGCGGCACTGTATGTTGATTCGGGCGTACGGAGCATGGAGCGCGGCGTGGTGTCGGCTGGTCGCAATCCAGAAACCGGTGAACATAACTATCCCGAGTTGGAGCTCGTGCGGCTGACGATTCCGCGCAGAGCCTATACCCAGGCACATATGGATGTGGTGGCGGAATCAGTAGAAGCAGTGTACCAAAATCGTGAATCCGTTAGCGGGTTGGCTTTTGATTATGAACCCGAATACCTGCGCTTTTTCCAATCCCAATTTAAGAAAGTGTAATTCAATAAATTACCAAATCTCGTTCCGTCCCTCTGGTGCGGAACGAGAAAAAAAGCACAAAAAAGTATATTTCAGCTACAACTTTTAGAATTTCTAGTTTAAAAAAATCTATATCAGTATTCTGTTAGCTACATCTTATTTACTGTTAGTTACAGGTTAGTTATATATTAGTACCCAAATAGTAAAAATACTTGTTCTGTATAGGGTAATCATCGTATGTTATAAACAGTTGATCAAAAAAGAGCCTTGCAACCGCAAGGCCTTTTCTATTTTTGCCCCTCTAGAACGAGCTCCCCAAACACAGATAATTGAGTTAGCCTAGTCTTCGATTGGTTCCAATTTAGCAGAAAAGTGTCGTAGTACATCAGGGCCGTCTACGATCTTATAGCCCCGCAATTTCTTACGCTGTTTATAGGCATTAATAATTACCTCTGCTAAATAATCGACATGGCTTTGGGTATAAACTCTACGCGGAAACGCCAGGCGAACCAGTTCCATACTTGCAGCTTTTTCTGTCCCGTCGGGTTGTTTACCAAACATGACGGTTCCGATTTCCACGCCGCGAATGCCGCCCAGCAGGTACAACGCATTATTAAACGACCAGGCCGGATATTGTGTGGGTGGAATATGGGAAAGCATCTCTTTGGCATCGATATAGACGGCATGTCCGCCGGTGGGTTGTACGATAGGTATTCCGGCCTCAGTGAGTTTATCCCCCAGATATGCAATAGAGCGAATACGGTAGCGCAGGTAGTCTTCGTCCAGGGCCTCGTAAAGCCCGCGGGCCACAGCTTCCATATCATAGCCGGCCATACCTCCATAAGTGGGAAAACCCTCGGTAAGAATTTCAAGGTTACGACACTCGGAAGCCAGTTCATCACTGTTTAAAGCTAAAAAGCCACCGATATTGGCCATGCCGTCTTTTTTAGCACTCATCGTGCATCCATCCGCATAGCTGAACATCTGGCGGGCGATATCAATAGTTGATTTTTCTTCAAAACCCTTTTCCCGGCTCTTGATAAACCATGCATTTTCAGCAAAGCGACAGGCATCAATAAAAAACGGGATGCCGTATTCTTGCGCAATTTCCGAAACCGACCGGATATTCTCCATGCTGACCGGCTGACCGCCCCCGGAATTGTTGGTAACCGTAATCATGATGACGGGAATGCGGTCGCTTCCCACCTCTTTGATGGTCTCTTCTAGTTTGCCCAAGTCCATATTTCCCTTGAAAGGATGTTGGGTACGCGGCTGTTTGCCCTCCTCGATGACGAGATCACGGGCTTCAGCTCCGGCATGTTCTACGTGGGCCCGAGTAGTATCAAAATGTGTATTGCTGGGGATGACATCCCCTTTGCCGGCGATGGTGGTAAAGAGAATGTTTTCTGCAGCTCGTCCCTGGTGCGTTGGAATTAGGTGTTTGAACCCGGTTATATCTTTGACAGCCGACTCAAGCCGGTAAAAGGAAGACGAACCGGCATAGGATTCATCACTGGCAATCATTCCAGACCACTGCTGGGATGACATTGCACCCGTACCGCTGTCAGTCAAGAGGTCGATCAGCACATCCCGTCCCTTGAGTAGAAAAGGATTATAGTGTGCTTTCTTGAGCAGCTGAGTGCGCTCTTCCATCGTGGTAAAGCGAATAGGCTCTACCGAGCGAATTCGAAAAGGTTCGATAATGGTATCGGTATGGAATTCATTAAGCTTCATAAGTAAGTCCGTTTTGTAAAGGTAAAGTCTAAATAAATGTGTTATTTAATTTTGAAAAACATGCAATTAGCGATAATTTAAGATAAAATAGTCTTAAATATAAATGGTTCAGGATAATGCTGGATTCTTTTTTTAAACCCAAGGGCGTTGCTGTCATTGGGGCTTCCCGAGATCCGCACAAGCTGGGATACGGTGTAGTTCGAAATCTCAAGGAGTTTCGTTACAGCGGAGCGATCTATCCGGTCAACAAATCGGCCTCAGAAATTCTGGGTGAGCCGTGTTACCCTTCTGTCAGCGAGGTTCCCGATCCGGTTGATCTAGCCGTTATTGTAGTCCCTGCACCAGTGGTGCCTGATATGCTCAGGGAGTGTGGGGCGCGCGGCATTCGGCATGCCATTATAATCAGCGGCGGTTTCAGCGAAACCGGCGAAGAAGGGAAAGCACTTGAAGAAAAATTAAAGGAAATTGCGAAAGATCAGGATATGCGGGTTATTGGCCCCAATTGTATCGGCACTATTGATACGCATACCCCGGTAAACACGACCTTCGTCACGGGCATGCCAGAGACCGGGGAAATAGGATTTTGTTCGCAGTCGGGTGCGATGGTAGCTTCCGTAATAGACTGGGCGCGCGGGGCCGGTGTCGGCTTTTCTCGTATCGTAAGCTTGGGAAACCAGGTTGACGTTAATGAAACACAGATGATAGAAGCACTGGCTGAAGATCGGGAAACAAAGGTGATTACGGCCTATATTGAAGGCGTTTCGGATGGGCAGGCCTTCCTGGAGGCAACTAAAAAGGCTGCACTGAATAAACCGGTAGTGGCGTTGAAGAGTGGACGAGGAGAAAGTGGTGCTAAGGCAGTGGCGTCTCATACGGGAGCACTGGCGGGTAGTGCCGAAGCATATGAAGCAGCATTTGAACGAAGTGGCGTGCAACAGGCCAATACGATGGAGGAGATGTTTGACTGGGCTCGCGCCCTAGCTTGGCAGCCGTTGCCTCGGGGAAAGAGAGTGGGAGTGCTGACCAATGCCGGCGGTCCGGCAATACTGGCGGTAGATGCCCTCGAAAAGTCCGGACTTGAATTAGCAACGCTCACTGATAGTACAAAATCATACCTGCGCTCCCGATTGCCCAAAGCGGCCAGTGTCAGTAATCCGGTTGATGTACTGGCCGGATCGGGTCCGGGCACCTACGCGGTAGCGCTGGATGCCTTGTTAACCGATGAAACCGTTGATGCTGTTGTTGTGATTCAGGCTCCGCAGGATTGGTTTTTGCCGGCAAGTTTGGCTGAAGTAGTGGGAGAAGTAGCCGGAGTGCACGATAAACCGGTTATTGCTTCCATCATGGGTAAGGCCTCGGTTGGGGAGGCGCTCAATATTCTACATAAGCGAAAGGTTCCCAACGTCTCTTTTCCCGAGAGAGTGGCCTCAGTACTTTCAGCGATGGTGAATCGCAAACAGTGGCTGAAAACCCCTCAAAATACACCCCCGGAATCAGTGGATGTTGATAAAAAGGGAATTCGAAGAGCGGTGGCTCAGGAGGACTGGGAAGATGTTTTGAGTGAATGTGACATTTTACTGCCGCCGCAGAAGAAAGCAAAAACGCCAGAGCAGGCGCTTAAATTTGCAAAAGAAATTGGTTTTCCGGTGGTGTTGAAACTGATTTCCAAATCGGTGAGTCACAAAACGGAAGTAGATGGTGTAAAACTGGACTTGCGGAATGATGACCAAGTACAAATGGCGTGGGAGGAAGTAAAAGAATCTGCTAACAAAGCCGGAGCAGTCATGGAAGGCGTGTTAATTCAGAAAATGTTTACCGGTGGACAAGAGGTGATCCTAGGTATCAAGCAGGATGAGCAGTTTGGTCCGATGGTACTGTTTGGCAGCGGTGGTACGGATGTAGAATTACTCAAAGATGTAGCCTCTGGAATAGCTCCGCTGAATCGAATGCAGGCAGAACACCTGATCGATAAAACCAGAGCCGGCACAAAACTTCAAGGCTGGCGAAACCAAGCACCGGCTGACCGGGAAACTGTAATATCGTATTTAATGCGGATGGCACAGTTAGCCAACGATATTCCAGAAATAAAAGAACTGGAGATCAATCCCCTGTATGTATTACCGGAAGGGGCGTATGCCTTGGACGTGCGTGGCTCCCTCGCTGAAGATAAACAGACCGAGAAGTTAGAGACTCTATAAAATTCTCGTCACATTATAAAGCATTATGGTTTCTGTTCATGAATTTACAAGAGGTTCAATTTTTTAATCCGAATGGATAGAACAGCTCCAACACAACAACCTACCCGGATGAATCCCCTACTTTGGAAGATTTCGCTGGGTTGCTTTATTATTGCAGCTCTGACGGGTTTCCTGTATCGACTGGGGATGGTCGGGTGGTTGTCCACACCGCTGGGACTGGCGCTAGATAACATACGCCATGCCCACTCCCACCTGATGTTCTTCGGATGGGCCGTACCCTTCCCAATGGTTATATTGATTAACTATATAGTTAGTAAGGAGGGTCAAAAGCGCAGAGGTATCGATTTGATGAAGTACTCTCTGGCCGGAGCACTAGCCGCTGGCGTTCTGGCCTACCCCTTCTTTTTGTTTTATGGATACCGACCCGTCGAAATGGGATCCGTCTCACTGCCCTTGTCAGTGATCTTGTCGGGAGTGGTGATGATCTGTTGGTATGGCTTTCTTTGGGGATATCGGAAGGTGCGCGATTTGTTGGATGCGGATGCTTCACAGCTCTGGTTCGACGGCGCGCTGGTGATGCTGCTGATCTGTTCGCTGGGGGCCTGGGGCGTTGCTATAATACAGGCTGTGGATCCCGACAACCATCTTTTTGTGAAGAGCTTGACACATTTTTTCCTGGCCACCTTTACGGAGGGATGGGTAGTACTGGTGCTGTTGGCTATTCTGGTGATGAAGCTCCGACCTGCATCAGAAGATTGGGAATTGACGCCTAATTTCTGGCTCGGCTGCATCGCGATTGGAGCACCACTCACGTTTCCCTATGGCATATCAGAGTCGCTACTTTCACCGATGTTGCTTATGGTCGCGCGTTTGGGCGGGGGATTAGCTGCCGTTGGGTTATTGGGTGTAAGCTACACCTTTATTTCATCAGGCAACTGGAAGCACAAGTTATGGGGTTGGGCAGTGGGCCTGCTGGCATTTAAGGCGGTGATGCAGCTCTTCGCCTCGATCGTGCCGTCCTCATTCTGGCTGTCTGATCACGCGCTCCGTATTTTTTACCTGCACGTTCTACTGCTGGGAGCCTTGACGCTAACAATGACTGCCTGGCTACAAAGTGGGTCTGGGATTACAGACAGCTATTTTTATGCCATTGTCATATCCGTTTTTGTAGTGTTGCTTAGTCTTGTGTTGCCTACTGCTTTTTGGCCCGCGAACTGGGGCGGCACGTGGATATACCAGGCACTTGTGGTCGCGGCCTTACTACCCCCACTGGCTGTGGGCACGCAATGGGTTGCAATTACAATATCACAAAAGAAAAAAGTATAATGCAGGATATTCGAAACGACAACGATATTGAAACGCTGGTTCACGCTTTCTACGATCGAGTCCAAGAGCACGAGCGTCTTGGCTATATCTTTAATGATGTTGCCGAGGTGGATTGGGATAAGCACCTGCCGAACATGGTTAATTTCTGGTCAAACGTGTTGTTTCGTACGCAGCGATACGAGGGACGTCCCTACCGCCAGCACGTGTCACTGCCGATCGAGAAGATGGATTTTGAGCGTTGGTACAAGCTGTTTGTGGATACAGTTGACCAGCATTTCGAAGGAGAAAAAGCAGAATATGCCAAGGAGATGGCGGGCAAAATTGCCTCGTCATTTTCGGTGCGTATGGAGATGGATGGCGAATTCGAAAATAATCAGTAAAGGCATGGACAACACAAGTAACCCGGCCCAAGATAACATGGAGATGGCAGAATCGATTCGGCAAGCCAGCATCAATGCTGCCAGGGATGGATTTCGCGATGCATCAATGAGCGGGCTTTGTGCTGAAGGCGCTATGGAAGCAGCTGTAAGTGCCATCCAATCGCTAGACATGGAAAAGCTAATCCAAAACCTTGAATGAGATGAAAAACGGGATTGTAATTGCGACAATAATGTTAGTTACAGGTGCAACGTTTTTTGGATTTTCGCAACGTCAGCAGCCGGAAACACAGCCGCTGATTCCGATGATGCGGATGCTGCTGGCCGATATGCAAACGGTAGATCAGGGCATATTTACCGAGAATTATGAGATGATAGCCGAGGGCGCCGGTGGCATTTCTGATCATCCCAAAATGACCCAGGAAGACAAACAGATTATCAAAAAAACGCTGGGGGAAGAAATGAAAACGTTTGTAGATTTTGATATGACGGTGCATCACCACGCCGATTCGATACGAATGGCTGCGCTGCAGGAGAATATGCAGCAGGTGTTGCGTCACTACCGTATCGTGCAACAGGGCTGTGTGGATTGCCACTCGAATTACAGAACCAGAATTTCGAAAGCTCGGAAAACGGATAAGTAGCATGGAGCAGCCAATTATCGGCTATCACAAAGACGAAGAAGACGACTGGGTAGCAGAGTTGGCGTGCGGACACAATCAGCACGTGCGGCACGATCCGCCTTGGCAACTGCGTCCGTGGGTAACAACCCCCGAGGGACGCGAAAGCCGATTGGGCAATAAGCTGGACTGTAAGAAATGTAATCGCAACGAACCAAAAGATTTTCAACGCTGATGCCATTTGTTAGTCGTACATTCGTTAAAGCCGGCATGGTCTACTTTGTACTATCGCTCATTGCCGGACTACTACTTGAAATCGATGCTGTATCGTTGCCTGCACTGATGCCGCTCTTCTGGCACATGCTAATGGTAGGCTGGATCACGCAGATCATCTTTGGTGTCTCCATCTGGATGTTTCCCGGTCGTAATCGCGAAGAGGGGTTTGTCAATCAAAAATGGGGTTGGCTAACTCTCATTTTGCTAAATTCCGGATTGGTGTTGCGCCTGATAGCCGAACCGGCCCTGGGATATTCCGAAGCGCAAATTTGGTCGGTGCTATTGGTAGGTTCAGCCGTGCTCCAGGTCGCAGGTGGCACAACTTATCTCATTGAGATGTGGCCGCGCATCATGTCCAAGAAGCAGCAGCGCAAAAAACGTAAACGCCGGAGGGAGAGCTGATGCCAAGACCCAGTCGATGGATGATTCGATGTTCGTTTGTGTATCTGTTTTTGGGAATCCTGATGGGTGCCATGATGCTCATCCACAAGGCCTACTTTATCCATTCCGCTATTTGGATGCTGCTGCCCATTCATATTGAGGTCACTATTTTCGGTTGGATCATACAGCTGACGCTGGGCACGGCCTATTACATGCTACCCCGATTTCTGGAAGGCCCGTCCCGCGGCGACAGCAGGCTGGCCTACGTGATGATAGCATCATTAAACCTGGGAATTATTTTCGTGATTGCGGATTCCCTGTTATCATTTGCTTTACCCTTTGATTTGATAGGGAGAATTTTTGAGCTCACTGCTGTTGGACTGTTTGTGAAGCTCCACTGGAATCGCATTACCACCTACCGAACTAGCTGATATTTAATTAAAGAAAATTAAAATCATTAACTACTAATCATTTGCAAGCAATGTCTTATCAAGATAAATACACGACGGCCGAAGAGGCTGTAAAACTTATCAATTCGGGCGACCGCGTTTTTATTCACAGCGTAGCTGCAGCTCCTCAGCCACTGATTAATGCTATGACTGAAAGGGCACCGGAGCTCGAGAATATTGAAATTGTGCACTTGCATACCGAGGGTGAGGCCCCCTATGTGAAGCCAAAGTACAGCGATACCTTTCATACGAATGCCCTGTTCGTGGGTGCTAATGTTCGCAAGGCGGTAAACCAGGGCAGTGCTGATTACATGCCAATTTTCTTGAGCGAAGTGCCGGGCCTGTTTCGCCAGGGCATTATGCCGATCGACATGGCGTTGGTACAAGTGTCTCCGCCTGATAAGCACGGCTACTGTTCGTTGGGCGTTTCGGTGGATGCCAGCCGGGCAGCTCTACAGGAAGCCGACAAAGCGATTGCGCTGGTAAACCCCAATATGCCGCGAACGCATGGTGATGGTATTTTCCACGCCAGTAGATTCAATGCCCTGGTGAAAACCGATGAGTCATTGCATGAACTGAACATGCCGGCTCCCAGCGATGTAGAAAAAAGGATCGGTCAAAACTGTGCCGAGCTTGTTGAGAATGGGGCCACCCTTCAGATGGGTATTGGTGCTATCCCCAACGCCGTGCTTGATGCACTTGATGGGCACAAGGATTTAGGGATCCATACCGAGATGTTTTCTGATGGGGTGATCGACCTGGTAGAAAAGGGTGTCATCACCAACAAAAAGAAAGCCATACATCCCGAAAAAATTGTCGGCAGTTTTGTGATGGGCAGTCGTGATCTTTACAATTTCGTGGATGATAATCCCATGATTGCAATGCTTGACGTGGCCTACGTAAACGACACGGCCGTAATTCGAAGAAATCCCAAAGTGACTGCTATCAATAGTGCAGTAGAGGTTGATATCACCGGGCAGGTATGCGCCGACTCAATCGGCACCTATCACTATTCTGGGGTCGGCGGACAGATGGATTTCATTCGCGGAGCCTCACTCAGTGAAGGTGGCAAGCCGATCATTGCGCTGCAGTCAACAACCAACAAAGGGGAAAGCAAAATTGTGCCGCATCTCAAGCAGGGAGCCGGTGTGGTAACCACCCGGGCACATGTTCACTACGTAGTTACTGAGTATGGTGTAGCTAACCTGTATGGCAAAAACCTGCGCGAGCGGGCTAAAGAGCTGATTCATATTGCGCATCCAGATCACCGAGAAACACTAAAAAAATCAGTGAAAGACCGGTTTAAACATGTGTAGAGTATCGCTCTTTAGTTTGGCAGTTCTCAACTACCATTACTGAACGCTGTAGTTATTGATGAGAAAAGGGGTTCAATGGCAATCATTGAACCCCTTTTTATTTATAGTCCTGAAATAATGTATGCTATGGATTAAAACCACTCACTACCGAATGAGCAATGAAATAAATATCACCGCTCAATCCGCTTACTTCGTAAGTGTATTCGGTGACGTTATTGTGCTCTTGTTTATTTCCATATTGTCCGGGAGCCACAGTATAATTAGGGCCTTTTTTAGGATAGGGTTGATTGCCAACATAAAGATGTGTTTCACTCATGGTGTAGGTCTTGCCCGTATAATCCGACAACTCAGTCATCTTGTAGGTTGCAGTGAATTTACCATCAGCATATACTATAGTTAATTTTCCAACCAGTGTTCCTTTGCTTAAGTCACACTGTCCGGCTCCAGCATAGATATCATATGTAAGTTCTTCTCCTTCAGTGATAGGACCATTCGTCCATCCCCACCGTGCAAAAGAAACATTGTTGATTATTTCTTCACTGAAGCACGTAGAATAATCATCATCTACATTTTTTGTGGTATTTACCGTTTTAGTCTTAACAGCGAAGGTCGTTTCGTCACCAACCATCACTGTTTGACCATTGTTTTCAATCAGAGTTACTCCTGTAGTTACCGGTTTGGCTTTATTACGGCTATTTTTGATTTGATGTATGATATCTTTCACTTTTTGAACATCAAAGAGCGGTTTAGCATCCTTGTAAATTCTGGTGGAAATATTTTCATACTCACCGATCTTATCTACATCAAAAGAAGGTTTATCAATTAAAGACCAGATGATTACTTGAATTTCTCGATAGGTTAATGCGGGATCATCGGCTTTAAGATCATCTTTTATCTTCATGAAATAGTTGAGGTTATCCCAATCAGCCAACCCTTTAGTTGAGTATAGTTTTGTTCCTTCATTCAACCCAAAGGAGGCCTTTTCATTCCACTCAACACACCATCCTTCAACTTCATGGCCTCCATCCAGCGAAATGCTAAAGAAACTGTCATGGGGCCCCTCTTTCGCAAGATTCATTGTTACGTTTTGACCCCCTTTTATAGGAGTAACTGGCTTAAGTGACTGAAGGCTTTCAGCAAGTTTGGTATTTGTACTTTGTTCACACGATGATAAGGCAAAAATTACTGTTGCAAGCAACAAAATTAATATAGACCCATCTATCCGTTTCATATACTCCCTCTCTTTTTTGATTATTGTTTTGAACAGTGAATTTTAACAAAAAAAGGAAATATAGATAGTTAAATTATTCTAACTATATGTTTACTATCGGTTTACACCCATTGTATACACTTTCTGTGAGGCCATGTGGAGCAGGTTTGATACAATGATTTTCAGCAACTTATTGTTGAAATGTAAATTAACAGATTTTGATTGCTTTGACCTGCGATCATACGTCTTGATAGCCGGGACCCATCTCCATCGAAACAAGCATCAGCCGTGAGGCAATCACCTAACCACTTATTTTGAATGGGAAAGCAAAGAGGCAAATTGCGGTTGTATGAAAAGTTCCGATTTTGAAGAGGGAGAATAAGTTTGGCAAAGCCTGATCGAGTAGGGCAAAAATCGAAATCGAATAGGAGCTCAAAACTCACAAAGGGCTACATGAGTATACGAGCAACGAGAATGGCTAAGATTTCACCCGATCTTTGCCTTGCTTATCTTCTGACGAATTTGGCTGCTCTTGAAGATCATTCTCGATTTCAATCTCCGATTGTTGATTTATTTTATCATCCTTTTCTGACAATTCAGGATTACTTTTGGAGCTTTTGCGAAGTCGATTAACCAGCTGATCGCCCAGTTGGTTGAGGTTTTGTTTTTTCTTCTTACGCCAAGCTTTATCCAGACCATAAACGGCTAATATGGAGGATAGCAATATTAACAGATAGAGATAAATAGTTGGCGTTGGCATCACCGAACCAGCTATAATACATAACAGCGTTCCCAGTCCACCACCGTACATGGCAGCTTCAGTTTTAGGGCTGGCAAGTCCTATTTGCTGGCTAAGTCGCAACCGTGTATGATTCTCACGACTGCTAATATTCATTTTTGTTTTAACTCCTGAAAGGCTCAGGTGCGTCCACTCCATGCGGGCCGGGTCTTCATTTATTTCCCCGTATTGAGTCCCCAAATGGTGACGGAGCACTGAGGTCAGTTCATCCCATGAATGAGGTTCTATTTCCATGGTAAGGTCGCGCTCTTCAAAGTTGTGAGTTTTGTTCGAGCTGCTATGGGTTACAGTATTTTCATCCTGAAATTCCAAAGCGGCTGCGCGCAGGTATTTGTTATTAAGTCCAACCTCATCACCGATTTGCTCCAGTTCCTGCATCGAGATGCCCTTTTCTGTCTGGAGATCCGTCTCCAGGTCACTGTTTTGCAGCTCAGTGGCCAGCTTAATTATTTTTTTTCACCTCTTCTTGGTTGTATTTGTTTTCCGACATTGGTTTTCCCCTTTTTATGGAAATACACTCAAACAACTAATAAAAAACGATGGGTTGATGCCAGTTTAAACTGTTGTTCAAAAGAAAAGATAAGGTCAATTAAAAACCGGAGCTGGAATTCAACCAGCTCCGATCGGTTATACTCGCTATCTCTCCACGGCTTCAATGGTATGACCATTTGAATGGGTAATCCTTACAAAAAAATTTAGGCTGACCGTGACGGGATCGAAACGATAAGGTCGACGTTTCCCAGCCCTATCCAAAGTAGAAAGTTCAGGCACAAAAGCACCGCAAGACTCACCACGCCCCTGGATCAAATTGTTGTGCATGAAACCGATCACCAGTGGGGCAAAGTGAGCTGACAGAACTGCTCGGGAGACCGATCTTTAAATAGCACTGTCTGATAAAATTGTTGGAAAGGTGATTTTGGCTCGTCGTGATATTATGTTGTGGGCTCATTATAACAGTGCCGTGTTATGGGCTTAAAAAGAGAAAAAAGCTTTATGGTTAAGTTTCGCGACCCGTTACAACTTTCATTTTTTATTATTGTAACAGCATTTCTACTGTCAGCATGTAGTAGCTCGAAGAACGCAATCAAAGTTGACTCTCGTTGGCAGGAAGACTACCTGCACCTCGAAGAACGGGAAGTACCCTCACTTGAGCAGCGCCGATATCTGCCCGAACAGCAGATATATTACTCATTCAGTAACGACAGCGACAACCTGTACATTATGATGGAGATGGTAAGTAAGCAGGTGACAGCAAAAATGCTCTTTGCGGGATCAACGCTGTGGATCAACACGGAGGGGAAATCAAAAGAATCCATGGGGATAAAGTTTCCCCTCGCAATGGAAGGGGAAACTCGGGATCAAGAGGGAAAGGCCAATCAGGCCCCGGGCGAACGTCTGAAGGCTATGATGGAAGATAAAAGAAGGCTCACATTAATTGGGATCAGAGACAAAGAATCTGTTGAAATAAATCACCTGGAGCCGGGTGCGCCTAATGCGGTAATCTGGGCGGATGCCAAGAGTGGTCACCTGATGTATATGGCTCGTATTCCCTTCCATACCATTGGGATCGGGGAAGTTGACACAGAGGACAAAATTGCTATCGGCTTTGAAACAGGCTCCCTCGACGAGCCCGAACCGCAGAGCCAGATAGGAGGAATGAGGCGTACCGGCCGACGGGGTACGCCGCGTGGCAGGAGAGGTGGTCAGCAAGGAAGAAAGTATTCTTCAGAAATGACGCAGTCCACAGAATTTTGGTTTCAGTTCAATTTGTCGGCACAGCAGGGGACAGAATAGGCATGAGGAGGCAAAGGAGTCAGAATAAAATTTTTGGGCATTTTGTTTTCTGAGGTATTAAAAAGCCACTGGCCGAAGCAGGGTCGGTCTTCGTTGAACATGTTGGGGTGGAAACTTTGATTAGTGATTTCTTTTCGGAGAATAAACCCAGGTTGGTCTTTGCGAATTCACCCATCTTCAAAAATGAGTCTAAACCTCCTTTTTGTATCGGCATGTTTGTATTCTGATGTCGAGGCCTCACGAGAGATCGGACTGCTAACTCAACTATACGAAGCCGATCTGGGATTAAGGTGAGACAAGTCCCGCGATCAACGGGATGCCATGGCAAAGAACCTTCGGGCCGGAAGAGAAGACACGGGAATTAGGCTTCTCCTTCTAAGATGGACCTAGCTGATTAATTGCATTAGAATTGTAGATCAGTCCCGAATTAATCCTGACGGATAGGCCACAACGCTTTCGTGTCCATCTTTGCCCACAGCAGAGACGCCAAACAGGTAGTTGTCGATTACAATGTTTTCCAGGGTAAACTCGCTGACATCGTCCACATAGCGCACGTTTTGCCAGAGCGGTGCGGTCGTGCGTCGCCAGTAAATTTTATAGCCTTTGATGAGGTCACTATCCGGTTTTTCCCAGCGAAGAGTTGTGGATGGCTGCACGGCTCCACCGATTTCGACATTCTGAGGTTTGGGCGGGGCTTCTGCCAGTGAGGCCAGCGCCACCGCATTAACGGCCGTAAGCTTGCGGGCGTAATCAAAATTTACTCCTTCAATTACGTCACCGTAGTCAATGCCATTTTCCGTGCGGACATCTTGGTGTTGCCGGTTGTAATTTTCGTGGGCTTCCATAATGCGTACGCCCGCAAAACCGGCATTATTGAAGGGACGGTGATGCCCGCCGCGTCCAAACCGATCAAGCCGGTAAATAAGCATGGGATTCATTTGCGGCATATATAGCTCGGTGGTCTCGTATATATACCGGGCCAATTGACGCGATATGCCATCATTTTCGCCCCCATAGTAGCGTTTCATCTGGAGTTCGCGCTCGGAGGCATTGGAAGAGTAAGGCTCAGAAAAAATCCGGAAGGTGTGGTTGTCAATCACGCCGTCAATACCCCGGATGTTGCCGATCATATCGTTATTCAGCACACCAATAATCTCCCATCCTTCTTCCTTTGCTTTATTGGCCATAAAGCGTCCGCCATACAGGCCCTGCTCTTCGCCGGAAAGTCCTGCAAAGATGATGCTGTTTTCAAACTCGTAGTTCGAAAGTACGCGTGCTGCTTCAATGGTACCGGCCATCCCTGAAGCGTTGTCGTTGGCACCGGGAGCATCAATAGTATCGTTCATGACATCCGATGCCCGGCTGTCGATATCACCACTCATAATTGCGTAGCGGTTGGGATGGGTATTGCCCCTGAGCACGGCATACACATTTACAATCCAGGTATCCTCGTCAATTCGGCTGTCGGGATCTGCTTCAACCAGCGTGCGTTGCTCATGCACTTCCAGGCATCCGCCGCACTGCTGGCTGATATCCTCAAACTCTCGCTTAATCCACCGACGGGCCGCCCCGATGCCCCGCGTGGACGATGTGGTGTCGGACATGGTATGGCGCGTGCCAAAACCGGCCAGCGTCCGGATATCTGACTCCAGCCGATCGGCGCTTACCGAATCGATAATGTCGTACATCTTCGGATCGATGGTGAGATCCTGAGCTTCGATATTATGGCTAAACAGTAGCAGGATTGGAAGTAGCAACAGACGTTTCATAGCAATAAATGTGTGATTATAAATAAGCCCTAAATGAATGACATTCGTCAAACAAGTTAAATGCTATACTAACATATTAATAAACAGTTAATATGTGAACGGCTTTCACATATTATTACTTCTGGGGGATGTGAACCCACTAAGAGTATTCAAGGCTGTAAGCACTTTCTGGGGTAGTGAAAATGCCTTATATCGGACCGTTAAAAAACTTTTGCTCTATTCTTTTCTATTGCCATAACTTTTCGACAGGAAAAATAATGATATAACAGTCAATAAGTTGCTTGGATATCTCAATATTAATATATTCAATCGTATATCTACGATATTAAATAAATATATTATGGCCATTACAAAAGCTAAACTCTTTGATACTGACCAAAAGCGTACGGCCGAGCTCATGAAAGCCCTTGGGCACCCGGCTCGTATTGCGATCATTGAGCTTTTGGCTGAACGTGAAACTTGTATTTGTGGTGACATCACTGAGGAGTTACCGCTGGCACAATCCACGGTATCTCAGCACCTGAAAGCCTTGAAAACCGCCGGTATCATCAAAGGTGAAATTAATGGCGTGCGTGTCTGCTACTGCCTGGATGAAGAAGGTATTAAAGAGATTAAAGATCTTTTTTCACCACTTGTTGAGAACTTGACAACTGCAACCGAAAAAGACTGCTGTTAATATGAGTACTAATAAAAGAACCGCCGAAGAGTTAAAAGAAGCTGTCCGGGACAAATACAACGAGATTAGCGAGCAGTCCAAGGACTATAACTCCAGCTCTTGCTGTGGATCTGGAGAGACCTCCGAGGAGGTCTACAATATCATGACTGATGATTACAGCTCAGTGGAAGGCTATAACATCGATGCCGATCTCGGGCTTGGCTGTGGCCTGCCTACTGAATTTGCCCGCATTAGTGAAGGAGATACAGTAATAGATCTGGGATCCGGTGCTGGCAACGACTGTTTTGTGGCTCGCAACGAGACGGGTCCAACGGGCAAGATCTTGGGCATCGATTTTGCAGAATCCATGATTGCCAAAGCCCGACAGAATGCCGAGAAGATGGATTTCAACAACGTTGAATTCCGCTATGGGGATATCGAGGATATGCCCGTCTCTGACGATCTGGCTGATGTAATAGTTAGTAATTGTGTCTTGAACTTGGTACCTGACAAACAAAAGGTCTTTTCAGATATATTCCGGGTGCTTAAACCGGGTGGCCATTTCAGTATTTCGGACATTGTGCTGGTGGGCGACTTGCCAGAAGCCCTTCGAGAAGACGCCGAAATGTATGCCGGTTGCGTGGCGGGCGCCATCCAGAAAGACGAGTACCTTGGGTATATCAAAGATCTTGGATTTGAGAATATCGCCATCCAAAAAGAAAAGCCTATCGTCATACCCGATGATATTCTAAGCAAATACCTCTCGGAGCAGGAAATTGACGAGTTTAAGAATGGTTCTACAGGAATTTACAGCATAACGGTCTTTGCCCAAAAGCCGGGTGGCGATGAACGGTCAGCAGAAGAAATACAAATGATAGAGGAACAACCCTCAGGTCCAGCCTGCACGCCTGGTTCCGGTTGTTGCTAATTTTGCGATTACTCTTACATAAATAATTTGCACAACCAGGATGAACACAGCTCTGCAGGAGTATATTAATAGCCTTGAAGAAAACGTTGAGCAGATCCCAAAAGAGCGTAAAGAAAAGCTCGGGGAGATATCGGATTCGATCTGGACCAAACTGCGTGATAAGAAATCGGCGAAGCTCACCTTTATTTGTACCCATAATAGTCGTCGAAGCCACTTGTGCCAAATTTGGGCGGCTACGCTGGCTGATCACTTTGATTTAGACGGCGTCGAAACCTATTCCGGCGGTACTGAAGTAACAGCTTTTAATCCCCGGGCCGTGGAGGCGATCCGGAGGGCGGGATTTATCGTTGAGAATACCGGTGGTGAAAATCGTCATTACAAGGTGTATTACGATGAGCAGAAGGAGCCACTTATATGCTATTCCAAAACGTTTGATGACGAGAGTAATCCCGACAAGGGTTTTGTGGCAGTGATGACCTGCTCAGATGCCGACCAGAATTGCCCCCTTGGGCTGGGTACGGACTTTCGGATCACGATCCCCTACGAAGACCCAAAACAGGCGGATGGCACGCCACGGGAAGTGCAGACCTACGATGAGCGCTGCCGTCAAATCGCTGCTGAAATGTATTATATGCTTTCTCAATTGAACTGATCATTTTTAATAAGAAATCCCCCTTTTCTAAAATTACTCTGCTATTACTATGTCTGCACCACGAAAGAAAATGAATCTGCTGGACCGCTTTCTAACGCTGTGGATTTTTGTTGCCATGGCCATAGGAGTAGGCATGGGCTATTTTATTCCATCTACTTCTGAATTCATAAACTCGTTTAGTAGCGGATCGACCAACATCCCCATCGCTATTGGACTTATTCTAATGATGTATCCGCCACTGGCAAAGGTCGATTATAAGCTGTTGCCCAAGGTTTTTCAGGATGTGAAAGTGTTGAGTATCTCCCTGATCCTGAATTGGATTATCGGTCCCGTAGTGATGTTTGCCCTGGCCGTGATCTTTCTGCACGACTATCCCGAATATATGGTAGGACTTATCCTGATCGGACTGGCCCGCTGCATCGCCATGGTGCTGGTCTGGAACGACTTGGCCGAGGGTAGCAGTGAGTATGGTGCGGGACTGGTGGCGCTAAACAGCATTTTCCAAGTGTTTGCCTACAGCTTTTATGCCTGGATTTTTATCACCAAATTGCCTCCCTTGCTTGGATTCGAAGGAGCCATTGTTGATATCTCGATTGCGACAGTGGCCGAAAGCGTGGCAATCTATTTGGGGATTCCATTTTTGGCAGGCATGTTTAGCCGGTTTGGATTGGTACGCCTCAAAAGCAAACAGTGGTACGAAGAGAAGTTCCTGCCGGCGATTTCCCCAATGACGCTTATAGCCCTACTATTTACCATTGTGGTGATGTTCAGCCTCAAGGGCGAACTCATTGTTCAAATTCCCTTTGATGTAGCTCGTCTAGCCGTACCTCTTATCATTTATTTTGTGGTGATGTTCTTTATCGGTTTCGGGGTAAGTAAAATGATGGGAGCCGACTACGACAAAAATGCGTCTATCGCATTCACAGCCGCCGGTAACAACTTTGAGCTGGCCATTGCGGTAGCTATTGCTGTATTCGGACTCAATAGTGGGCAGGCTTTTGCCGGGGTTGTGGGTCCGCTCATTGAAGTGCCCGTACTTATCGGTTTGGTAAATGTAGCATTCTGGCTCAGGGATAAATATTACAAGACCGATTCAGCTGCTTCTTATCTCGACCAAAAGTAGTAACACAGATTAGGTAACCATTTACTTTTGAGGATACGCCATTTGTCCGGTGGCGATCATCCAGTGGTGGTGTTGATGATGTGCACCTGCGGCCAAGAGTCCGATATAACCAAGAGCTCTTACTTTGGGTACTTCTTCCGAATTAGGAGTGGTACAAGTAATGGTCCATACCCCATTGTTTTGTTCGGATTCCATAGTCCATCCTTTTTCGTTATTGAGCATCATCGGATGCATGGACAACACTCGCTCCAGGGCTGTGCCGCCGCGCTCAGTAAATGGACGAACCCGGAGTTCTACTCCTTGTTCTATAGGTTGTTTTTCCAGCACTTCGACCTCTTCGGTAAAGGCTTTCATATCCAATAAATGTTGACGAAGCGCCTCAAGATTAACCTGCTCCCAATCGGTACTGGGATTCTTTTCCAAAGCGGTAATCGTTTCCTGAATGGCACCAAAAATTTGATTGCCGGGGGCAGAAAGCGGGGTTGAATCGTGATGCTGCGCCTTAGTTTTATGAGCCGAGAATACAAGTAATAGGAGCGCAATTCCTGAAGATACCACCAATTTATTGAGCTCAGAGTTATTGGAACGCATATCTTGTTTTTTGGTTACGAAGAATAAATAAAACTGAAAGATCAAGAAAATATAATATACAGAAAAAGAAATGGATCAGGCTGTCATAGTAAGAGTTATCACTGATTGTTGAGCTATTGTTAATTTTTATTCTATTCAGGATGCGGTCTTGGCATATTAAACGGATGTCCGCCTTTCATGCTAAATGATACGTCCTGTGTTGATAACACCCGAATATCCGACATTAGCTTTTTTGTTTGGCACTCATCATCAATTCGAATCCTTTTTTGTGGCAGAACATATTGTTGAAACGTATTAAATAGGTAATGCCATTTAAATTCATCCAGAAAACAGCTTCGGGCAGTCTATATTCTATCTCTTAATGTGTATGTAGCAATAAAAGTTTTCGAAATGATAGCATCAAAAATAGGGTTAGATTTGCGAAATTGTTAACCAGCGATACTTGTTTTGAGGTCCGCGAACCAACGAACTGAATTATTTATAGTTATAATTGAATCAAAATTTATAGAGGAATATGAGTCAAAACATTGAAGGAAAAGTAGTCGTAATAACCGGAGCAAGCAGCGGACTTGGTGAAGCAACCGCCCGGCATCTCTCAGAAAAGGGTGCAAAAGTAGCCGTGGCTGCCCGCCGTACCGAACGTATTGAATCTCTGGCAGATGAAATTAACGACAATGGTGGTCAGGCCCTAGCCGTAACCACAGATGTCACCGAACAGGAGCAGGTAGATGAGCTCGTCGATAAGGCCGCAGACGAATTCGGCCGGATTGATGTGATGCTCAACAATGCCGGACTGATGCCGTTTGCTCCCCTCGAACGTCGCAAGATTGATGAATGGGAGCAGATGATTGACGTAAATGTCAAAGGCGTGCTATATGGCATTGCAGCCGCCCTCCCATATATGAAGGAGCAGGAAAGTGGACATATTATTAATGTGTCGTCGGTTGCCGGTCATAAAGTGATGCCGAACGGTACGGTGTATTGCGCAACCAAACACGCCGTGCGGGCGATATCTGAAGGCCTGCGACAAGAAGTGAAGCCCTATAATATTCGTTCAACAATCATCTCTCCCGGTGCCGTAGATTCCGAACTCCCTCAAAGCAGTTCGGAAGAGGATATGAGAGAAACCGTGGAAACCTTATATGAAGAGAATGCCATCCCCGCGGACTCCTTTGCGCGTGCAGTTGGTTATGCTATTTCTCAACCGGAAGAGGTAGACATAAACGAAATTCTGTACCGACCTACAAATCAAGAGCTATAGGACAATCGATTCTTCCCTGTCAGGTTACTGTACTGCGAAATAGTAATCTGGCAGTTTTTTTTATTTAAGGATCTAGTGAGGTATAACATGCTATGCTCCAATAGGTTCTTAATTCTTATTCTAAGCCTTAAACATGAGTTAATTTCACATACATTACTTTTTTGCCAGGCAATATTGACAGAAAAGTAACCCTATCCATTCCATTAATCCGACAAGTTTGTTACTGATTGAAAATTCCGGTCCAATCCACTTTTGCCTGAACCCGAGCCATTGTTATCCATTTGGTTAAAAGAGTGGGGAACCTGATAAATTTTTCTGGAGATAGTTTTCAGCTTATGGGGAAAGTAACTTGAAAAGAGGTCCATTCATCGTTTGAAGATATGTCAAACTTACCCTCTAACTGCTTGGTTAGTGTTTGGATTAACGTCATGCCCAGCGATTGCTGGTCACGGTCAAGGCTAAAGTCGTCGGGAAGTCCCCGCCCATTATCGGAAACGCGGAGGGTCACCATCCCATTTTCTTTTGTAAGAGCTATACGCAATTCCCCATGTTGTGTATCCGAAAAGCCATGCTTGTAAGCATTGTTTAGTAACTCATTTAAAATCAGTCCAATGGGTACAGCGGTGGTTATATCCAGGCTAAAGCTTTGGACCTCTTGCGAAATGGTAATGGCTTTTTGGTCTAATCCAAAAGAGTTGGCAACCATACTGGTGAAATCTTCAATGTATTCTTTGATGTCTATATCAGAAAGGGTTTCCGTTTGATATAGCTTCTCATGGATCATGGCAATAGAATGGATGCGAGACTGAGTGTCCTGGAGAATGGGTTTAACTTCATCATTGGCTTCATTTTTCTGCAGTTCGAGCAGGCTTGATACCACGGCCAGGTTATTTTTAACGCGATGGTGGATTTCCTCTAACAGGGTCTGTTTTTCTTCAAGGGATTGTTGGGTTTCCACCTCATGTTTTTTTCGTTCTGAAATATCCCGCACGGTTCCTACAATGGCCGTAGGATTACCGTTGCTATCCTTTACCAGTGATCGCTGATTATTAACCCAGATATAATTTTCTTCATTTGTTTTGATGCGAAACTCTGTTTCACTGGCAAAATGATCCTCAACCTCCTTGCCTTCCATTTCTTTTATCTCTTGGTCCATCCTTTTACGGTCTTCGGGATGGATACGATCCAATATAAACTCAGTGCCATATTCCAATATCTGATCCGGTGAGTAGCCAAGCATATTTTTAACGGCGGGACTCATATACTCATAGTTGCCCGAATCAAAGTCTATTTGGTAGATAACATCCCGGGAGTTTTGAAGGACACTTCGAAATTTATTTTCGCTTTCTGTTAATTCCTGATTCAGGCTATTGACATAGCTAAAGTAACTTTGGGTAATGAAATATCCTGTAGCAATGATAATTGCTCCCAGTATCACAATAGACCAGAAGAGTACCGTCCGAATCCAGCGGGCACCGTCTGCCATGGTCGCGGAAAAGGCGCTTTCCAGCTGGGTTAACTTATGATCTAACTCATGTATATCCTTAATAAGCTGGGTTCTGGTTCCATGGTCTGTAGGCTCTTCTTGTATGGTCTTGTGCAATAGGCGACCCAAACTGTCCAGCTTTGTAATGTGTCGGTCCCCCTGTTTCCAGATGTCAAACGCCTGTTGAAGGTATGATATATCAGAATGGAATTGAGCAAGCCATATTAGTAGATCGATATCGTCGGAATGGATATCGGCAGTTTGAAATCCCCTGAATGCCCGATCGTAGTCTGGGTTGTCTGAGATCAGCGTTTGCCGGGTTTTCCTGAATGCTTTATGCAGTTTTAGCTCTGTCTGAAACTGGTTATAGAGTTCCGGCTGCTCATTAATGCTGTATCGGATAAGCACCATTGTTGCTTCTTTTTGGGCCTTTGTCCACTGGCCTTCGGCTCCTACATACGCCCGGACAGCAGAGAGCGTTTTGGTTCCATAATGTGTTGTGGCAATAAGAAAAAGGGCAAGCACCACAAAGACTGAAATTATTGCAATATTTCCCCACTGGCTGTGAGGTTGTTTGTTAAGCCCATCCATGCCGTTATATGTCTGGTTGCCCTGTGTTTGATGAACCTATTTGTTGATTGGCAATATAGGTAACCACGAGTTTATAACAAGTTAGCACTTGAGCCTTTTGGTCCGAAGCCAGTACGAGAGTTTGCTGTGTTAAACGCGCCGTAATTCTAGAATTTTATTCTACCGTATTTTTCCTTTCATTGAAATACCAAAAAAGATTGAGTGAAAAAAGTATACTTACTGTGGAGAGGTGGCGGACCTATGCAAATAAAACATTTTGACCAGTTTTTTCGTGAGAATCCCATCCCCATGTGGATTTACAATCCCGATGATTATTCGATAAAGGATGTGAATCAATCAATGGTTCGCCTATACGGATATAACAGAGAAGAGATGCTCTCCTTTACGTTATTTGATTTACGTCCTGAGGAGGAGATCCCGAAATTAAAAAAGCATCTTGGACAGATGGATCATGACAGGTTGGGCGATGAAGGGGTATGGAAACACCAGAAAAAGAACGGCGAATTTATTTATGCTCACGTTATCACAAATCCGGTGTCTTTTGAGGGAGAGGGTCATACCTATCAGCTGGCAATATATAAAGACATTACCAGTGAGCTGAATACCCAGCTAAGTAATGATATGCTGTTCAAGCATAGCCTGGATGGTATTATGTTGACCAATCCCAACGGGCAGGTTCTTCAGGCAAATCCTGCGGCATGTGAAATATTAGGGATGACCGAGCAGGAAATTATTGACCGCGGTCGTGAAGGAATTGTAGCAAAAGATCAAAAGTTGGAGAAGGCTTTAAAGCAGCGGTCCGAAACGGGACGGTTTACTGGTGAACTCACCTTTATTCACAATGATGGGCACGAAATACCGGTTGAACTTACGTCATCGGTTTTTGTGAACTTTGCAGGGGAAAAGCGAACCAGCTTGTTATTTCGGGATATCAGCGATCGAAAACGACAGCAGCAAGCCCTGCGGGTCGAAAAGGAATTTACTGAGGTTGTCTTGAATAGCCTGCCAGGGCTTTTTTACGTCTTGGATCAAGAGGGTAAGGTAGTGCGATGTAATGATCGCGCGATGGAAGTATTTGGCGTACCTGCAGATAAAATAGTTGGTCAATCACCTGCTAAGTTTGTAGATGAATCCGATCAGGAAAAAGTACCCCAAGAAATTGGCGCCGTTCTTGAAGAAGGATACCGAGAATTTGAAATAACCATAAAGACGGCGGGTGGGAACACCGCGATCTACCATTTTAATGCCGAGCGGCTGGAGATGAATGATGAAATATTCATCATTGGTACGGGATTTGATATAACGGAGAAAAAAGAGCTTGAAGAGAGGTTGAACTCGCTGTTGGAACAGGAACATGTTCAACGTAAGAAAGCCGAGGCTGACCGTGATAAACTAAGAGAGATGTTCGAGGAGGCGCCTTCACCCAAATGTATGATGGAGGGTCCAGAGCTACGCTATGTGATTGCCAACAAGGCGTATCGGGAAGTGGTAGGGCAAGAAAATATTATCGGAAAACGAGTTGATGAAGTTGTGCCTGAAGTCGAAGAGCAGGGCTATATTGATTTACTACAACGGGTATATGAGACAGGAGAGCCATATATAGGCCGCGGTGAACCGATATCCATCGACAAAGACAACAAAGGGTCAAAACAAGAATATATTTTTAATCTTCTGTTTGCCCCGTTGTTTGATGAAAACGGAGAGGTATATGGTATTTTTGTGGAGGCCATGGATTTTAGTGAACAGGTTGCCTACCAAAAGCAGCTGGAGGAATCGCTCAGAGAAAAGGAAACGCTCTTAGCCGAAATCCATCACCGGGTAAAAAATAACCTGGCTATTGTCACGAGTATGATGGAACTGCAGGCCATGGATTCTGTAAATTCGGAACTTCGGGAATCGCTTAAAGTAGCCCAACAGCGAATACAGACCATTGCCAATATTCACGAATTGCTATATGGGGCTGAGAGTTTATCGCAATTGGATTTTGGTGAAAATGTTAAGCAGTTGGTCCGTAATCTTGAGGATGTATACAGTAAGAGTGAACAAATTTCGGTGAACGTTGATGCTGATTCGATTTTCTTGAATATAAATCAGGCTATTCCTTGTGCGTTGTTGGTGAATGAAGTGATTACCAATGCTTTTAAACATGCCTTCAAGAATCAAGAGAAAGGTGAAATTAATATTAAAGTACGTGAAGATGGCGATAAGGTAGTGGTGACGGTAAAAGATAACGGGATCGGCATCTCTGATAATATAATGCAAGAGACCACATCATCAATTGGGATGACCCTTATTAAGCTGTTAGAAAAACAATTAGATGGAGAGATAAGGTATGACAACAAAAATGGTACTGAATTTCGATTAGCATTTACCAAGACTGAAGTGAAAGGAATTGGTAGTAATCTGATATAAGCTTGTAATGTTACAAGTTGCTATACCAAGCATCTGTTCCCTTCTAAAGAAGAGGACGGAAAAAATATCCGTTGGGAAATCTTTAAATTTATAGGAACGATATTTTACTCTGACCAACTAAAAGAGTATTTCCATCTATATATAGGTCTGTCAGCAGACCACCTGCCCCCGCCTTTGATAAACAGGTATAAACTACCTAGCAACATCGCAAAATCGGTTCGCATTTCATGTGCCATACTCCAGAAGCCGTAGGTGCTTAAATCTCGCAGTACAAAGGGACCAAATGATTGTCCAAAGGCGATGGGAATCTTGGTAACCACAATGGCCACGGTCATGATAATAAGGGTTGTAAGTGCACCAGCCCGGGTTATGACGCCAAAGAGAATCAGCAGGCCGGCTATTAATTCAAAATTGCCAACAAAAGGACCAACGAATTCCGGATTGGGAAATCCCATACCTTCAAAACGACCTGCTCCACGTGCATCCGGAAAGAGGAATTTTTGGATTCCTTCAGAGAAAAGTATAGCTCCCACCATCAGGCGGATCAGTATGGTGGTTTTGGAAGCATCGGTTTTGATCAGATTTTGTATTACAATTGCTAATTAATGAAAGATTTTTCGCCTATCAATATCTTTAAATCAAAGTTAGTAATTAAACTTTTGTGATAGTTGCCTGAACTAATATTGAAGCGTATCTAAATAGCAGGTCTCACAAAGGTACTAGCAGTACGCGGGGTGTTAGTTTTATATCCTACAGAAGAAACTCTGTGCTGGCGTTTGGCATAAGGAGGAAGCCCAAAATTTAGACCCACCTATTTTTCTTGTCTGAGTGAGCCGGTTAGAAACTGTTGGGATTGAGTAAATCACAAATAAGTTAGTGGAAGGTGCTTATTAAAATGTTGCTCTTTCAGATAACCACAGTTAAGATTGTTTTGCCACTTTTAAAATGAGAAGTTGTAACCCATTTTGGGATAGTTAACTTGGTTAAAAGGTATAATTAACACAATGAGATGTCTGTTATGGATACGGTAAGGTGTTTGCAACAGGCTAAGTGCTTTGGCATGATATCTGCAATCTTGGTAGGGTGTACAATTTGCCTTAGCTACCGGAGCCCATAGAAGTAAAAAAATATAAGAAAACTGGTATTGGATAATGAATATGAACATTAAAACCAAGCTCTATGGGGGGCTTGGAATTCTTGCTTTTCTGATCTTAGTCCTCGGTGGGAGTGGACTGGTATTCATTAACACCCTTGCCGAAAATTCAAGTGCTATCATCCGAAATAATATTCGGACGGTGAGCTACATGGAAAGTATGGAGCAAACGCTGAACGAGCTCCATTTAAAACAAACCTCCAAACTTGATTCAAATGGAGATCGGTATACATATTCAGTTAAGGCAGTGGATTCTCTTAAAAAGAAATTACTTCGTAGCCTGTCGGATCAGCAACAGAATATCACGGAATCTGGTGAGGCTGAAATCAGTGGCCAATTGCAAGAAGCGATAATGAGATATCTTGATAAATATGAGCAATTAAATTCTCAAACCACGCTTAACTCGAGTTTGTATCAAGATTTTTCTATGCAATACGGGCAGATACAGGCGATGTTGGCTGAAATAACAAACTTGAATATCGAGGCTATTGAACGGAAAAATGACAGGGCTCAAAATACGGCTTCCAGTGTTATTTTATATATGACTGTTATCGGTGGAATCAGTGCGCTGTTGGCTTTCGGCCTGCTCATTACATATCCCAATTATATTGTGAAACCCATTCGAGAGCTGATAGACCGTATTAAAAAGATTGCTGATCAAAACTACGATCAGCGACTGGAGTTTAAGACCGGCGACGAATATGAAGAACTTGCTCAGGCTTTTAACAGGATGGCAACTCGTCTGCAGGAATATGAGTCTAGCACTATGGCCAAATTGATGAATGAGAAACAGCGCATCGAAGCAATTATTAATCACATGCATGAAGCCATTATTGGTCTGGACCGAGAAAAGAATGTGCTATTTGTCAATGCCAAGGCTGAGGAATTGATTGGCAGAGATCGAAGTTCACTGGTTGGCCAATACGCCCCGGATATTGCTTCGACAAATGATCTGGTTCGAAAACTTATCCAAGATCTCATGGAAGGAACCAAGAATGAGGGAGAAGATAGTGATGAACCTGACTTGGTTAAGATCATGAATGGCGACCGCCAGGTGTTTTATTCAAAAGAGACCATACCGGTCATAACCGGTAATGATGCAGCAGACGAAGAAAAACAGATTGGTACGATAATAACACTTAAAAATGTGACTCATTTTCAAGAAATGGACGAAGCGAAATCAAATTTTGTGGCGGTGGTATCCCATGAACTAAAAACCCCCATCGCTTCCATCAATATGAGTTTAAGGCTCTTAGAAGACGAGCGTGTAGGCAAACTCAATGAGGAGCAAAGCAACCTGATTCAAAGTATCAGGGATGATACACGTCGTATGAAAAGAACGACAAAGGAACTTCTTGACCTTTCAAAGATAGAGTCCGGTAATATTCAGTTGAATACCCAACCGGCGCAACCATTAGATCTTATTGAGTATGCATATGAAACCATGATTATGCAAGCTAACCAAAAGGATGTTAAGCTGGTGATTTACTGTGACCAAAACCTGCCGAAGGTAAAAACGGATGTACAAAAAACTGTTTGGGTATTGGTCAATTTAATCTCAAATGCTATTCGATATACGCCAACCAGTGGTCGGATAGAACTAAAGGCTGAGGAAAAACCAAGTTCAATTAAATTTCTGGTGACTGACACTGGAGAAGGTATTGCCGAAGAATATTTGGACAAAATTTTCCAAAAGTATTTCCAAGTATATGCTGATAAGGACGGAGATGGTGGAAGTGGTTTGGGCCTGGCCATAGCAAAAGAATTCATAAATGCTCAGGGAGGCGAAATTGATGTTAAAAGTACCGTAGGAAAAGGGAGTACATTCTATTTCACACTTCCGAAGAATTAAGATGACCAGATTTGTTTAAACAACTAGTAATTTTTCTATTATGAGTGAAAATGTATTAGTTATAGATGATGAAGATCGTTTTCGAGAACTCCTTTCAAGAATAATCGGGTTGGAAGGATTTAATGTTTTGCAGGCTAAAAATGTAAAGGAAGGCCTGAAGGCACTCGAAGAGAACTTTGTTCATGTAGTCGTAACGGATGTCAAACTTCCGGATGGCAGCGGGCTGCATCTGCTTGAAGAAATAAAACAAAAGTACCCACTTATTGAGGTCATCGTTATTACCGCTTATGGCACTATACAGGATGGGGTGAACGCGATGAAGCAAGGGGCGTTCGATTATATCACGAAAGGCGATGACGATGACAAAATCCATGTAATGGTAGAGCGTGCAGCCGAAAAGGCCCAAATGCAACATAAGCTTCGCCACCTTGAGCAGCGCGTTGACAACAAATATGGGTTTGAAAATATCATAGGCGAATCGGAAGCCATTCAAGAAGCAATTCGAATGGCAAAAAAAGTAGCGTCATCTGATATGAGTGTATTGCTACAAGGAGAGACTGGGACAGGAAAAGAGCTTTTTGCCCAAGCTATTCACCAAGCAAGCCCCCGAAAAGGTGGGCCCTTTGTTGCGTTAAATTGCAGTGCTTTCCCCAAGGATATGTTGGAATCTGAGATGTTTGGGTTCAAAAAGGGTGCCTTCACAGGTGCTAATGAATCCAAGAAAGGATTAATAGAAGAAGCGGATGGTGGCACGCTATTTCTTGATGAAATTGGAGAAATGGATATAGGCCTGCAGGCTAAATTGTTGCGTTTTCTTGAAAACAATAAATATACCAAGCTTGGCGAAACCCAGGAACGATCGGTGGATATTCGCGTTATTGCCGCTTCAAATCAAAATTTAAAGAAGGAGGCCAAGGAAGATACATTCAGAGATGATCTCTATTATCGGCTGGCTGGATTTAAAATTGACATTCCTCCCCTCAAGGATCGAAAGAGAGACATCCCCTTGTTAGCCAATTTCTTTTTAAATCGCCTTAATGAACGAGTGCAGCGTATTGATGATGAGACGATGAATCTGTTGTTATCCTATTCTTGGCAGGGAAATATTCGAGAACTAAAAAATATCATAGAGCGGTCGGCTATTTTGGCTGAAGGTGATACTATAATCCCGGAACTGTTGCCGCCTGAATTCCATGGAAAATCTTCGTCGTCGTCAGGTAGTCCAAATTCGTTAAAAAAAATGGAGCGTATTCATATTCAAAGAGTATTAGAGGAGGCCGAGGGAAATAAAACAAAAGCGGCTGATATGCTGGGAATTGGGACTAGTACGCTATATCGGAAAATTAATGAGTATGGTTTATAGGTCCGTTTTTATTGCATGCGTTCTCCTTTTGGTTTTGGCTATCCCAATATGGGAAAAAGGGCCTTTCATAATGACACACCCATGAAGCTGACGAGGCTATTATAGCAAAATATCTTCTCTATTAATGCTGAAAAGCTTGTTTTAATTAATGGCCTTAATTTTGGCATATTTTTTTCAGTTTAGTATCCTGAGCTGGAAGAGTTGTTATATTCGAAATTGATTAAGTATTACTTATGAGCAACACTACCTCTGAAGAGTCTGGAAAAACCGGCGTTGGACTAAGTCGTGATCTGAGTCTTTTTGATATTACGATGATCGGGGTTGGCGCCATGATCGGGGCTGGTATTTTCGTCCTTACGGGTGAAGCTGCCGGCGTCGCTGGGCCGGCACTAATTTTGAGCTTTGCCCTCAACGGGATCGTTACCATTTTTACAGCCATGGTATATGCCGAGCTTGGATCGGCGATCCCAGAAGCTGGGGGCGGTTATCTGTGGATTAAAGAAGGTCTGCCTGGTTCGAATGCCTTCTTGGCGGGATGGATGAGCTGGTTTGCTCATGCCGTGGCGGGAGCCCTGTATGCGCTGGGTTTCGGGGCATTTGTCTACGAGTTGCTGCGGATGCTGGAAGTTCCCTTGCTGCAATATGGCATCGATTTAACGCTGGGCAAGAAAATTTTTGGCGTATTCATTGCTACCACTTTTGCCTATATTAACTTCCGGGGGGCCAGCGAAACCGGGAAGGCTGGCAATATTGTCACCATCTTGAAAGTCATCGTCATAGGAATATTCTGTTTTTTCGGATTGAAATTTATGTTTTTTCCCGATTGGTGGTTCTCCTTTGGGGAAGGTGGGGGAATGGCAACGTCCCAGCTTCAGCCTTTTATACCTGATGAAACCGGGTGGTTGGGAATCCTTTCAGCAATGGGACTCACCTTTATTGCTTTTGAAGGTTATGAGATTATCGTTCAGGCCGGTGAAGAAGTAAAAGAGCCGCGGAAAAACATTCCCAAAGCGGTATTCTGGTCACTGGCCATCGTCGTGCCGATCTACATGTTGGTGGCATTCGTGTTGGTGGGGGCATCACAATCGGAGTTGTTGATTAGTGCACTGCATACTATTGGAGCCGATGTTCCGGCTCAGCTTACGGCCGAGGTCGCCAACTGGAAAATTCTGAGGCATGTGGGTGAACTTGGGCTGGCGCGGGCCGCTGCGCAATTTGTTCCTTATGGAGCCGTATTGATTTTGGTCGGTGGTGTCTTATCCACCATGTCGGCCTTGAACGCAACGACCTTTTCTTCTACCCGGGTATCCTTTGCTATGGGTCGTGATAAAAACTTGCCAGATGTATTTGCGGAAATTCATCCGGATAAGCATACGCCCCACTTGGCACTCTTTTGGACGGCCTGCCTGATCATATTTATGGTGGCTTTTGTACCGATTACGACCGTCGCCGCAGCAGCGGATATTATGTTTCTACTGTTATTCTTGCAGGTGAATATTGCGGTTATTACTATCCGCAAAAAATATGGGGATAAACTGGCCTACGGTTATCTGATGCCCTTCTATCCTGTGGTACCCATTATTGGTATTGTTACCAAGCTGGCGCTGGCTCTGTTTATGTTCGACCACTACCCCATTGCTTGGGTATACGTGATTGCATGGCTGGCCGTCGGTTTTGGGATTTACCGATTTTATGCCATGGATCGTGAGCGAGAGAAGGAAGCTACCCCCATACTGGCTGAGGAGAAAACGATGGACGTTAAACCCAATTCGGTGCTAATTCCCGTTGCCAATCCCGAAACATCTCAACAACATATTGATCTTGGAGCCCGAATTGCGCGTCTCTCAGATAGTCAGTTGGTATTGCTCCATGTTATTACTGTTCCGTCACAACTCCCGCCAAGGGCGGCTACGGATTTTGTCGAGAAAGCGCGTCCTATATTAGATAAGGCTCGTGAATATGCCGAGCAGTATGACGTACCGGTAAGTACTCAAATGAGGGTGGGACACAAACCGGCCGATGCCATTATCCACACTGCGCAGGACAAGAATACGGAGTATCTGATTATGGGCTGGAAAGGTGCGGTCCACAAAAAGGAAACGGTGATTGGATCAAATATTGACCATGTGTTAAAAGAGTCAAATACCCATGCTATTGTCATGCAGCAGAATGGACAGAAAGCACTAAATCGCATTCTTGTGCCGGTGGCTAATCCAGAAACTGCACCCTTGGGATTGGCGGTTGCATCCCTGCTGATGGAAGATAATCCAAAAGGGAAAATAGATCTGCTCCATGTGACTCCGGATGAAATGTCACCAGAGGAGAAAGGAGAGTTTAAAGATAAGGTATTTGAGTTTGTCCGGGAAAAAGAAGGAGGGCAAGAGGCTCTTATTGCCGATAAATCCAGATTTTCCTTCAACTTTATTACGAGTAAAGACCATGAAAAAGCAATAGCTGAGCGTTCGGGCGATTATGATCGTATTGTTCTTGGTACCAGCCAGGATGAGTTTTTCCGACGAAAAGTATTTGGCAAAACACCTGCCCGATTGGCTGATCAGGCTCGTTGCCCGGTTATTTTTGTTCGGCCTAAACAGCCGGGATTTAAGTTCGAGATGCAGGATTTCTTTCAATTTTTCCGGGAGCTGGAAGAGATGGGGCATCCCAATAATGAGAACAGCAAAAAACAACAAGGAAATTAACATGTCATACGAAGATCTGGAAGAACACAATATATTTTTGCCGGAAGAACACTGGGATGAATTGGATCTGTCCAGTTCCGTGAATCAACCGCTGTTGTTGTTTACCATCATTCTAGGGCTGGTCTCATGTGCCCTAATGGTGATTGGAGGTGGAGACGCGCTTACGTGGATTGGAGCGGGTCTATTTTTTGTCTTCCTGTATTCATTTACCTGGGTGTCTAACGCCGGTATTGAAAATCAAAATGAGACGGTTGATAAAGTAATGGAAAAAGATAGATAAGGCCCGATAATATATAGATTATATGAGTTTCCCATTTTGAGAAATGAAGGTCTCCCAAAATGGGAATTTGTATGCCTTCCGTATTTGTGGTTTTTTAAGTATCGTGATCAAAATTGCTTAATGCCTGTTTTTCCCTTTTCGGGAATAGATATTATGAATTTGGCATAATATTTTCGCTGGTTATTTATGTAAAAGACAGGCGTAATTTGTAATATGACAACATTCTTAGTCTTGTACCGGGGAGCAGTATTATGTCAAGTTAGTGAGGTTGTCCCCTCAGAAGGAGAAACGCTTGGTTCTAAGATCATTGCAAAAGCAATGGTTCTAGAACAAGAGAATTTAAAGTTGACTGTATTGAAGAAGTGGCAACCCGACAGGAAGCAGTCGAGAAAACAAAAAAGCAATAGATGCGTATCTGGCTGATCACGACTGGGATAAGTTTGTAACAGATATTCTTTAATCAGAACAGCGGTTTTATGACAGCAACAATGGATGAAATCAAGCATAAAGAACACATGCTGGCGAAAAAAGCGGAAAACATTCTACAGCACCAGCAAGACCTGCAAACATTGAAGGAAAAATTAGAGCATTTGAAGGAGGATAAGCCAACAGCTGACAAAGACCAACTGACGTATGAAGAATCGATTGCGCTTGGAAAAAAAGTAAAGCGTTATGAAACTGACTTGAATCATATCGAATGCCGGATTCAAAAGCTGAAGCGTGAGCTGACAGCACTTGAACATCAGGCACAAAAACTTCTACCTGTAACAGGCGTCACGGTCAAGGTCTCCAAATACTCAGATAAAGGGGTGCCCACCAACACGTTTTGTGTGCAATGTTTGGAAGAACGGCCGGGTCAATCTGAAGCAAAGTTTAAGATAGGGCAATTGTAATAAGAATGAGAGTTCTGTCTGAACCTGTGAACATGTATTCAATTTCCCATCTATGAAAATTCCTTACAGCTGGAAACAAAAGTGGGTTCAACTACTCCGTCGTTGGCAAAAATTTAAAAAGAAGGTCAACCTGGAATTCCACTATGTACAGGATGATCTGTATGAGATTGATAAGATAGCGTTTCCTTATTTCCGAGCCTTTACAGCTCTGCTTAGCATACTGGTTGTTGCTAGTATTCTAATACCCATCGCCTTTGAATTGACTCCTGAACTGATCCAATTGAACCGCCAACTTGAAGGCTGGCTCCTGTTTGGTTTTGTTCTGAACTTTATATCTCGATTGGTTCTGACCAGTGATCGATCGAGATATTTAAAAAAACGATGGTTTGAGGGACTTGTCTCTGTTTTTTCCATTGTGATTTTGATTGATTTTGCCATAATAGATATCGGTCTGATCGATTCATTACTCGGAGAAAACTTTGCCGAGATCGTTTTCTTGCAGTTCTTAAAAGGGTACCTGCTGTTCGTTGTCATTGTTAAACTGCTCCAGTATTTGCCGGAACTGCTGAGTAAACAGACCAATACTGCCCGTTTCCTGGTTTATAGTTTTCTTTCGCTTATAGTAACCGGAACCTTCCTGCTGATGTTGCCGGGGGCAACCCAAAATGGAATGGGATTAAACTTCATCGATGCTCTCTTCACATCAACAAGTGCGGTATGTGTAACGGGCCTGATCGTCGTTGATACAGCTACCCATTTTACCCTGTTTGGTGAGTTGGTGATTTTGTCATTAATTCAACTTGGGGGGATAGGGATCATCTCATTTGCGACTTTTCTGTTTCTGTTTATAAGCGGAGGTTTAGGCTTAGGTCAGATGAATACTATCAAGGATATGGTGGCGGAAAAAAATACCAGTCTGGTAACATCAACGCTGAAACGAGTCGTGGGTTTTACCTTTGTTGTAGAAGCCATTGGAGCCATCGGTTATTACCTTAGCTGGGATATCGAATTTCCAAACCACGGGCAGCGTATCTTATTCTCCGTTTTCCATGCCATTTCTGCCTTCTGTAATGCTGGTTTTTCCCTGTTTACAAACAGCCTGGCGGATGGGGCGAATGCCACCAATTGGGGGATTAACATCACCACCATGATCTTGATCGTGCTTGGCGGTTTGGGATTTACGGTTATATGGGAGTTGATTCGCAATAAAACCGAGAAAAGTCGATGGCGGAAACGCTTGTCTATCCATACCCGAACGGTATTGGTTACAACAGCGGTGCTCATTTTGGCGGGTGCCGGTCTCATCTTGTGGATGGAGTGGAATAACACACTGGCGGGATACGCATTCGGAGATAAACTAATGCTCTCCTTTTTTCAAAGTATTACGACCCGAACGGCTGGTTTTAACACCGTGGATACTGGTGCCATTGGAATATCTGCAACACTTATTATGATGATCTTGATGTTCATTGGAGGGTCTCCGGCATCGACAGCCGGTGGAATAAAAACGACGACATTTGCCGTCCTCATGCGATCTATTACCATGACTATTAAGGGTTACAATCGGATGGAACTATTTAATCGCACGATCTCCACCTCGGCAATATTCCGGGCGGTAACAGTTCTGCTGCTTGCATCCTCCTGCATTGGGGTAAGCACCATCCTGTTATCCGTAGTGGAGGATCATGCATTTCTTGATCTTCTATTTGAAGAGATTTCAGCCTTTGCCACTGTGGGTCTATCTCGGGGAATAACCGCTGAGTTAAGCGACTGGGGGAAGTTTATTATTGTGGTTTCCATGTTTTTGGGACGGGTCGGTATTCTCACGTTTATGGTCGCATTTGCCAGTCGTATTGATACCCACAAGTACAAGTACCCGGAAGAAACAATTATGGTCTCATAATTTTAATGAATAACAGCATCTATTATGAAACGACGAAGTGAATTACATTTTGCAGTTATCGGTATTGGGGCTTTTGGTAGTGCGTTGGCCAAAAAGCTTTCTGAAGAAGGAGCCTACGTCATTGCGATCGATAATGACATGGAGCATATTAACCATGTTAAAGAATATGTGTCAGATGCTATTTGCTTTGATGCTACCGATCCGGAATTGTTGGAAAATCACGGCATTACTAATGTTGATGTAGCTATTATTGCTATTGGCGAACGGTTCGAACCGGTAGCCCTTATTGCCATGCATCTGCTCAACTCTGGGGTGAAAGAGGTCTATGGTCGGGCAGGAACCTATATACAGGAGCAGATTTTGAAACAGATTGGAATCACAGATGTGATCCATCCCGAACGACAGGTTGCCGAACGAATGGGGGTATCCCTGGTACGCCGGGGGATGTCTGATGTCTTTGATCTGGGGGAAGGGTTGGCCATGTTTGAAGTAGAAGCCCCGGATGCCATGGTTGGTTACACCCTGGAAGAGCTCGAAATTCGTAAGCGTTATGAGCTCAACTTAATCACAATCAAAAGATTAGAAGAACGGGAAGGCGAAATTGGTCCCGAGAAACATTATAAACCGATTGGTATCCTGCGGGGATCAACGAAAGTGAAAGAGGAAGACCGATTTTTATTGGTGGGACATAAAGGTGATGTCGATAAACTACTGGAAACCAATTAATCTGTATTTCTCGCAAGAGTTTAGTCTGAATTCATGCAATAGCATGATACACAATAAGTTACGTTCACCATTTTACTTTCGTCTTGTATACGAACCAATTTCTTAGTGAGAAAAGCAGGCTAACCTTACCTGGAGAGCCGTTCAATGATTCCTTCCGTAACGGTACGTGGGCGGTACTCGCGTCCACGCGTAATTATTACGGTTCCCTTAGCCTGTTCGCCGATTTCCTCGGGGATAGAACCAAACAGCGCCTGCGTAATAGCAGTGCTTCTGGTTGCCCCAATACAGACCGTGTCATAGTCTTCAACTGCTTTCAGGAGGGTATCGCGAACATCATCGGATATTAATACTTCTGATTGGTATTGCGCTGAATCCAACCCGACTTCGTGTGCTATCGAATTAATGAGTCCTTTTCCTTCGGCTTTGGGATCTACGTCTTCATCTTCACTCGGAGATTGCACCGTGAGCAGGGTAAGTGATGCTCCTTCTATGCTGGAAGCCAGATCGTATCCCCGCCGGACGGCCAGCGTGGTATTGGGACCAGTACCCACTAACACCACAATATTCTTTGTGGGTTGATCTCCGGCTTTAACAAGGGAGATTTCGCAGCTGGCTTCATCGACAATCCGATCAATGTTGGATCCCAGTATGTGCTGGTACCGCTTGCGTTTACCGCTCCAGCCCAAGATAAGATGTTGCGCTCGTTCCTCTTTAATCACATTTAATACGGCGGAACTTATACTGTGGGAAACAATCGCCCGCGTGCGGAGACCAAGCCCCGCTTCCTCGGCCGTACTTCTGGCATTGTCCAACAGATCTTGCTGTCGCTTTACCCGTTCATCCTCGTACTGGATGCCCTGTTGCAGGGAGGTTTGTTGGGGAACTTCCAGGATGCTGGCAGCGACGATTTCTGCTTCCCCGTAACTGGCCCCAATGGCTCCACCAAGTTTAATAAGATGCTGTTCCGTCTGGGGATTGGCTACTGGGACGACAATCCGATAGCGATCGTTGGGAGCAGGGGTCCGGTCACGGGCCGCGATCGCATCTCCAACAAGGCTGGGCTTGATCGCCCGGCTGGCCGCATAGCCAAAGTACCATAAAATGCCTACTAAGATAATGCTACCTCCTATCAGAAGAACAAGCGGACGCATCTGGGCCAGAATAACCAAACATGACACGGATCCCAATAATGGAATCAACGGATAGGCCCAAGATGATAGTTTGAAATCCGGATCATAATCTTCCGGTCCTGCTCGTCGCATCACAATCACGGCAATATGTACCAAGGCATAGGTGACCAGGTACAGGAAGCTGGCTACATCAGCCAGTGTTTCAATACCTACTCCAATACCGATCAGTAGCAGAATGACAACACCGGTTATGAGGATAGCCCGAAATGGCGTTCGAAACTTGTCGTGAACTTTGTTGAGCCACTCGGTGAGTATTTTATCCCGTCCCATAGCAAAGTTCACACGCGCGGCAGAAAGAATAGAAGCATTGGCACTGGATACAGTAGCCAATACGGCGCCGATCACCATCATCAAAGCTCCTATGGTGCCGAGATATTTACTGGCCACATCGGCCACCGGGATGTTGGAGCCTGCCAGTTCAGCAACCGGTAAAACGCCTGTGGAGACCAGCATGACCAGCACATAAAATATCATCGGTGTAAGCACCGAGGCAATCATCGACAGTGGAAGGTTGCGGCCGGGATTCTTGATCTCTTCGGCACTGGTGGCAATCACCTCAAACCCAATAAAGGATACATAGACGGTAGCAGCCGTGGAAGCGACTGCTCCCCATCCGTTGGGATTAAAGGGTTTAAACACACCCCAATCAATATTGAATACCCCAAAGGACAGAAAGACGAGAATAAATCCGATAAGGAGAATGACAATCAGGTTTTGTAGGGCTCCGGCCTCTTTTACGCCCCGATAATTTACGCCGATAAGTAGGGCGGCCATCACCAGAGCTGACCATGCCACGGGAATATTGCCATAGAAAAACGTCAGATACTGCCCGAAGCCCAGCATATAGAATGCCGTTGCAAACATGAGCCCGGCCCACATGCTCCACCCCACGACAGAACCAAAAAAGCTTCCCATGGCCCGGTTTACATAATAATAGCTGCCGCCGGCCTTGGGCATACCCGTCGCCAGCTCAGAAAGCGAAAGGGCCGTCAGAAGGGAAACAATTCCGCCAATAATGAAGGAGATCATTCCGGCCGGACCTGCGTTGTTGGCCACAATACCGGGCAGGACAAAGATTCCGGCCCCGATCATAGTGCCAACACCAATGGTATAAGCCTCTAAAAAACCAAGGTCTCGTGCTAGTTCTTGGTCACCGGATTGATCAGTCATATATGGTTGCTATGCAGTTTGAAAACGAATGAGCGTCAAGGTACAAATTTTTATTTATTTAACAACCAATGTGAAAGTGTTAATTCGTCGAGTTTTCGTACAATTGGGATAATATAGTATCAACTTTTGTTTATTCATTCCGGCATCTGTACTGATATTTGCCGGCATATTAATCGTACTCCTGTATTATCTTCCTCAGTTTATAGTCTCTCTAAAAAAGATATCATTGTTTCAGCTTTATCAGCTCAACATCTCTTTGAGTGTTTAGGTTTTCGAGCAGTGAAAATCCCAACGAGCTGATGCGTCCGGCATGGTCGTGTCCCGATGAAATATTGGATAAGATAACTACTCCTTTTTTGCTATCCGGAAGTAGCGTCAGCATGGATCGATAACCGCCCGTGCCGCCGCTGTGCCAGTATACCTGCTTTGTACCCTGTTTTCTGATAAACCACCCCAGAGCCATGTCTCGATCGTTATTTACGGTAAAGGTTTTTTGCTTCTGCAGTCTCATAGCTTCGTTATTGGGATCAAAGTTGGCTTGGACAAATTTAGTAAGGTCTTCAACAGTAGAAACAATAGCGCCTGCGCCCGGGATGGCCCCGAGATCCCAGTTTGTAGCGACCTTGCCACGCTTGTTTAAGCCGTGGACAAGTTTATCAGAAACCAATGCTCGTCGGGTTGTGGAGTGCTGCATATCCAGCGGATCAAAAATTCGCTGCTGAAGCATTTCCTCATAGGTTTTGTCCTCAATATGCGAAAGCATATACCCCAGAATCCCCATTCCGATATTGGAATACTGCCACGAGCTTCCAGGCTCGTTGGCAGGCTCCATTTCGTTGCTCATATATTTTAGTAATTTGCCCTCATCGTAATCTTTATAGGGATTATCCATGTGCCAAAGCGATTCCCAGACAAAACCGGAGGGAATGCGCGGCAAGCCGGAGGTATGATTGGCCAATTGTTTGAAGGTAATCCGCAGGCTGTCGTGCAGAGGGAAATCCAGATATTCTTGGATAGGCTGGTCGAGCTGTAGTTTGTTTTCATTTGCCAGGTCTGCGAGCAAGGCAGTGGTAAACACTTTGGAGAGGGAGCCTATTTCAAACACCTTACTTTTGTTATCGATGGTTTTCAGCGTGTCATTGGTCCTCACAACTCCATAAAAAGTGACGCTGCTGTCAGTAATAAAAGCGATTGAAAATTGCGTTTGATTTGGGAAGTAGCGAAGTGTTTGAAAGATGCTGTCGATCTGAGTGCTTGAGACACCAGTATTCGGCTCGAGTTTATTAACAGCTGTATCCGGATTACTTACGCTTCCACAGGCGGTAAATACAGCTAAGAAAAAAAACAGGAGTAAATTTTTCATTGTTTGTAGCCTTGGTATCGACAAGATTTTCTAGAGATAAATATATACCGGGAGCAATAACTGCTGCTCCCGGCGTGATGGATGTTAAAAGGTTCTCGAAATACCTATTGAGGTGTTGAAGACCGTTAAGTCGATATCTGTAGTTATATTGCTAACTTCAATATCTCTTGAAAGAGCACGATATCTAATACCTGGTTTCAGCATCCAGCGATTGCCCAAATCAAATGCGAGACCGCCTTCAATCTGCCATCCCAATCCATGATCAGAATCCGCGGTTATATCACCGTCACTGTTTTCTACTTCAATATGATTGTAGATACCCCCGCCGCGGAGATAAAAATCTAGCGGCGCGTTACCCAACGGATGCAGGTATTCTAACCCAAACGTATATCCTGTTTCCTCAAAATCCATGTTTGCACCGGCAAAAGAGTCATCCGAAGTAAAGCGGTGCCATCCCCAGCCCCCAAATACCGATGTGTGCGGCATAAAGCGGTAGGACAGTATACCATCCAATCCGAACCCGGTATTAAGATCGGCATTGCCTAATTCCTGGGTGGCAAAGTCGACCCCGGTCCGGATTTCCCAGCTGATACGGCTTTGGGCACTAGCTACTTCTGCCGTTAGCATGATCAGCATCCCAATAATTGATAAAAGTAATAGTAAGCGTTTCATGAAGCGTCCTCATTTAGATTAAAGTCATTGCGTACTGCTCTGAAAACCCAGAGCTCAGTACTACTTTTATTACTGCAAATAATGTACCCCTAATGATAGATTCGCAGTTATCCATCCAGGAGATACAAAACAAATAAATGGTGTGTTAGCTGCCAGTTAGCGTATGCAGAATTGCGAATTTCAACTTGAATTTATTGCAAAGTTACAATAGGGAAATACCTTACATGAGCTTTGATTAAAGCCAATAAGAGGAAATCAAATTGGCATAATATTTTCAGTACATATGTTTAACTGGCAGAGATATACAATCAATTTGCTATGGAATACCGGAAACCCATAACCATGTTGTCCTCGATCATCATTACTCTGGCCGTTGTCGCGGCATCCATGGGTATTTGTTCGACCGGCGGCCCCGGCCCCTATGATATTGAAACGGTAAGAGGGGAAACGGTGACTGTTTATGGGATAGGACTCTATAAACACATGTCGCAGGATGTTGCTCCGCAGGGCATTGCACAGGATTATATTACCCTGCTGGTCGCAGTGCCGCTGCTGTTGCTATCGCTTATTTGGGCACGCCGAGGGTCTCTGAAAGGCCGATTTCTATTGGCGGGGACCCTGGGATACTTTCTGGTGACCTACCTGTTCTACCTCGTAATGGGGATGTATAATGTATTGTTTTTGGTATACGTCGCACTGCTTGGTACCTCCTTTTTTGCCTTCGCCCAGACCCTGCTTTCGTTCGACCTCTCCAATATTGCTGAACGATTTAGCGAAAGTACACCAGTAAAATTTATAGGCGGATTTCTGATATGCAACAGCATAGCGATTGGACTCATGTGGCTGCTGGTCGCAGTGCCGCCCCTGTTGGACGGGTCGGTCATTCCCGGGCAGGTAGAGCATTACACGACATTGATTGTGCAAGGTCTGGATCTCGGCTTGCTCTTGCCACTCTCGTTTGTTTCCGGGGTGCTTTTTATCAAGAGAACCCCATTTGGGTATCTGCTGACCCCTTTATACTTCATCTTTCTGTCGATACTGATGGCGGCCCTGACGGCAAAAGTGGTAGCTATGGGCATGATTGGACAACAGGTGATGCCGGCCATCGTGATCATTCCATTCTTTGGTGTAGTCGCGATTATTTGCTCGGTTTTAATATTTAAAAATATCAGGGAGCCAGCACATGGATACTCCTGAGAAAACACTCACTAGTTTTTATGCTTTTCTGAGCTTACTGTTTTTCCAGTCAGCAAGTGGACTCTATGGCGGATATAAGAAATTGGTCAACAAAAAGGGAAATGCTCATGGCTAAAATCATTTTTTCATTCATCATTTTACTTCATGGGTTGATCCATCTTCTGGGATTTGTGAAGGCGTTTAACCTGACCCAGGTTGATCAGCTTACGCAGGAGATTTCCAAGCCCGTGGGATTAGTTTGGTTGCTTACTTCCATCCTTTTCCTTTTTGCACTGGTCTTTTATCTGAAGCAAAATGAGTGGTGGTGGATCATTGCAGCTGTTGCAGTAATGTTGTCCCAGATTCTCATCATTCTTTCCTGGAGCGATGCCAAGTTTGGCACTATTGCCAATATCATCATAATAGTACCCCTCATCATATCTATGGCCGGTTATTTGCCCAACAGTTACCAAAATAAATTCAAAACGGAGGTGGAAAAAAGAATTCACCGAGACGGGGGATCTGATATTTTAACGGAGAAGGATATTGCTCATCTTCCCGCACCGGTACAAAAATATATCCGATACTCCGGTGCCATGGGCAAGGAAAAGGTCAATAACTTTCGGGCCGTATTTCAAGGCCGGTTTAAAACGAGCCCGGATTCCGAATACCTCGATGTAACGACCATTCAGTATAACTTTTTCAATCCACCCGCCCGGATTTTCTTTATGGAGTCCTCGATGTATGGTATACCTGTGGAGGGACTCCATAAGTACATAGGTTCAACAGCATCGATGCAGATAGCCGTTGCTTCCCTGCTGGAAGTTGTAAATGCGCAGGGTCCTGAGATGAACAGGAGTGAAACTGTTACGCTCTTTAATGATATGTGTTTTCTCGCGCCGGCAACGTTAATCGATAAAAATATTGAATGGGAAGCGACTGATTCCACCAAGGTCAAAGCAACGTACACAAACCAGGGAAATACCATTGAGGCTACACTCTTTTTTAATGAAATGGGTGAATTGATCAACTTTTCATCAGCCGACCGATCGGAATCCACCGATGGCACAAGTTTTGTGAATTATCGCTGGGTGACACCATTGAGCAATTATCGGGATTTTAATGGCAGGCACGTAGCATCACACGGAGAAGCAGTTTGGCATAAGCCGGATGGGGAATATACCTATGCCAAAATAGATCTGCAGCAGATAAATTATAACAACGATGAAATGGAATGGATTAAATAGCCTGATGAAAAAACGGACAAGAACTGGGGTATACCCGTTGCTTGTTTTCTCGATAATCCTCTTAGTATTCCTCGGATGCTCTAATCCAGTGGGGGAACAGGGGGAGCCTCTGGATACGTTTACCGGTAAACTGGACAAGCGTATTACTTCGGTAATGGATACCTACAACATACCCGGCACTTCCATTGCACTCATTAAGGATAGGAATTTGGTATGGTCCAATGCCTATGGGTATGCAGATATCAAGCAAAATAAAAAGATGAGTACTAATGCGATCTACAGGGCGGAATCTATCTCGAAATCAGTGACCACCTGGGGCGTGATGAAATTAGTAGAGCGTGGCCTGATAAGTCTGGATGATCCTGTCCGCCAATACTTGAATAATTGGTCTCTGCCTGAATCGGAATACAATCTCAATGACGTAACCATCCGGAGACTGTTAAGCAATAGTGCCGGGATTCCCCTGGGGACACTCGGTGAGGAATATTCGCCTAGTAGCGAGAAACCCTCACTAAAGCAGTACCTGTCCAAAGAGGTACTGATAACCTATGAACCGGGGTCAAACTTCGAGTACTCTAATCCCGGGTTTAACCTGTTGGAATTGCTGGTCGAAGAGGTGACCAGCCGCGACTTCAACGATTATATGATGGATGAAGTACTTCTCCCGCTTGGAATGCATAACTCGAGTTTTGACTGGGATGAGGATTGGTCGTCAAGAGTGCCCGTGGGATACGATCTCCAGGGCAATTCAGTCCCTCCGTATGTATATTCCTGCAAGGCATCAGGCGGTTTATTTTCAACGGTTGAAGATATCGCTCGCTTTGCGATTGCTGAGATTGCTCCGGGCAATAATGGGCAACCTAACGTTTTGAATGGGGAAAGCATCCAAACAATGCAAAAAACGCAGATTAACGTCTCGGGTTTCTTTGGTTTTGTGGCTGACAGTTATGGTTTTGGTCACTTTATTGAAACGTTGCCGGAGGGTAAAAAGGCCGTCTGGCATGGAGGACAAGGTCATGGTTGGATGACCCACTTTCACATTATTCCAGAAACGGGTGACGGTATTGTTATCTTGACCAACAGTCAGCGCAGCTGGCCGTTGATAGCACATGTGTTAAACGACTGGTCTCGTTGGGCAGGTTATGGGACCGTTAAATTCAGTCGAATAACCAGTTTGGTTGGTGTCTTGTGGGTTATTACAGGAATTATTTTTCTAGTTGGATTATATCTTGGAGGAACAATTGTGCATGGAGTACTAACAGGTAGGCGTAGGTGGTCAATTACACCGTATCCATACTCCAAAAATCGTATTATAGAATTTATTTTCTGGGCTGCATTGAGTTCTGTTCTTTTGTGGTCGGTAAGTCAAGAATATCTTTTCATATCATCCATTTTTCCTGTTGGCGCTTCCTGGTTGGGATGGGGAATATTGCTGCTGTCGTTCGTGCTGCTATATTCAATCATCTTCCCTAGATATCAACCTACCAACTACTCTACCTCAACATTTGATCCCTCATGAAATGGACTGGAGTTACATATCTTGCGTTATGGTTGTTAGCAGGTGCTCAAGGATTACATGAAATGAGTCACCATGGCGATTGTGTTAATCGTGATGGTTCTCACATAATATGGCTGGAATTCAATAAATATAGGCAATAACGCGGGACGTGGAATGGAGTTCCAAGTACTTATTATTGCCGTTTCGCTGCTCTATGTCTTCAAGGATAATGTCATAAAGAAAACAACAGGATCAGTTTCAGCCTAAGCTATATACGTTTCAATAATGATTGGTCGGGTTCTTCGGTCTCAATGGGATTTTCCGGATCGTTGCACCATTCAAACCACCCCCCATCATAGACCGAAATGTTAGGCCATCCCATCAGCCAAGCGTTCATGAAAGCTTCACTGCCCCGCCAGCCGGTCCCGCAATAAAAGGCCACGTGTTTATCAGGTGTAATACCGCCTTCCTTCCAGGCTGATGCAATTTCTTGGTATTCTCTCATGGTGTGGTCAAAATTGCGATAGTTTTCCATGTGGTAGGCGTCGCTTCCGCAGTTGCCAAAAATAGCGCCCGAGATTCGTCCCTTCTTTTTGATATAGTGATAGCCGCTGCGGTTGCCAATAAACTCCTCCCAGCTGCGGATGCTGACCAGCTCTCCGTCATTAGATTTCAACAGTTTCTTGGCCTCTGGGGTATCAATCATATACTCGGGATGGGCGGGGATATCGGTTCCAAAATCGTCAATAGGAGTTGGAGTATGCTCTTCCGTTGAAAGCTCGTATCCTTCTGATTCCCAGCTCGTAATGCCACCATTCAGTATCCTGATGTCTTCGACCCCCGCATACAGCATGATTGCAGCACACCGCAGGGCGCCAAGATGTCCGGCGCTTTTGCCGGGAAACTTTTCTTCATCATACACGGGAGCGGAAAACCGTCCATAGATTATTACCGTAGTATCGTGACGAATGCCTAGATTTTCGAGGGTGTTTCTAAGTTCCTCGGGCGAACGGCGGTTCCAGGTTTCGGTCGACTCCAGGCTGTTAGTATCCACCGGTATCGCACCAGGAATATGTCCTTTTTGGTAATCTTCGATATGGTCGTAATGAGAATGGCAAATGACATAATCTTCTGCATCAAAGTGGGACGGTTGCTGGCCGTCCATTAACTGTTTTACCCACCCCGGATACACCAAGTGCTTGTATCGAGGCAACTTGTCCAGCGGCAGGTCTGGATTAGCAGCCCATTCATTCAAAAAATGATCGTAGGTCATGACTTGCTGGTAGCCGAGCTCATCTAATTTTTGGGCCATCTGCAGGCTATCATCATTGTCGTAGCCATACACCACAACCGGCTTTTCTCTGCTTACGTTTTTCTCTTCCAACACCTCAACCCAATCCATATACTGGGTCCACTGCAGGGGAATACTTTTTGCCCCGGGGATATGGCCGCCACGCTGCTCGTTTTGTAGTGTCCATCCGTTATATGCAGCTATGGGGCGGACATCAATTAAAACGTTGTTGGCATCTTCACTCTTGGCAATGAGTTCTTCCGTAGATAATGTATTCATGACATTAATGATTGAATAGTGTGATCGTTAAAATACGTGGACTGCTGGATTAATATGATCATTTCAGCTACTGAAAAGAAAAATAGTTGTTTGAACCTGTCCAAACTTTTTTGCCAGTATGCTGAAGTTGATGACTTGAAGCCTAAATAAATTACTAATGCTCAGGGTTGGAGCATTCTTGGCTTCGGTTGTGTCTATCATCTGCCAGCCGATTATCCACTTTATTTGAAGGGTGCGATTTCCTGTATCCTAATACGTTATCTATTCATTTAATGTAGGGTACTGGGATATAAAAGAAGCAGATGGCTCAGGAGAGAATTTTCCCTTAAGGAAGATTAGAATTGTGGTGGGCGTTAGTTGTCACTTTCAATAGTCCGAAGAGCTTCGAGCAGGGCTTGGTACTCTTCGCGACAACTGCTGCATTTGTCAAGGTGATCCTTAATCAGCGGTTTGGCTTCTTCTGGAGATTTGCCAGCCAATTCCATCTCAGCGAACTCATGGAGTTCGTCAAAACACTCATTGCAACCGATTTCATGATCGGCAGCCATCTGGGCTGATTTAATCAGCTTTTTTAATATGTCGGGTGTTAATTCCATCTATTATTTCTGATAACTTCTTTCATTATAGCTACTGATGAGGTTAACTCCTTGGTTCTTACAGTTGATCCAGCATCTCATCGGGATCGATCCCTTCAAGTTCTAGTTTATTCTTAATTTTAAGCCGGGCATCGTGAACCAACTTATAAAGTGCATTCCTATTGGTATCCATTTGTTTAACGACAACCGGCCCGGGTAATCTCTGAATCATCAAGGCATTTATGGCTTGTTTTTGTTTATCTGTTAGTTCCTCGTTGATGATAGTCATGACCTTGTCAACAAGTTTTGACTCATGCAGCGACCGGTCGGGACTGGTTTCACTACTGGCCATCGAAAGCGAGAATACTTCGCGGCTATCATCATCCGGTTTTAAATCTTCTATAGAGATATCATCGTACCGCTTGAGCCGGAGTTCGGTCAGTCCTTCGCGAACGGCAATCTTCATGGCCCAGGTCAAGAGCTTGCTGTCGCCACGGAAGGAATCGATGTTATCCAGTACTTTAAGCAGTGCATCCTGGGCAACATCCTCCACAAACTGGTCGAGTTCGCGATCAACATATTTATGCAGCGCTGGTTTAAGTCCCCGTATTAACTTTTGGCGAAGTAACGCTACGGCACGTTCATCAACCGGCGGTTTGAGCGCCTCGACCCATTCCTCGTTTGTCTCGTAAGAAGATTTTTCCTTACGGTGTTTTTTAAACCAGTTAAACATATAATATTACTGACTTCAGTTAAGCTGGTAGAGTAATAAGAGCTATGCTTTCCTTCAACCCCGATCGACTAAGTTATGTAATAATTCCAGTGATTAGAATTAAGGACAAAAATATTGGAAAACTATTGCTTATTTTTCATTCAACTGTAGATAAATCCGTGGGGATTGATAACGCTGCACATATCTACAAGCTGACGAAACATCCCACAAACTTTATTTCACTGGATGATACTAAATATGTAGTGTCGGTGGTGGCAGCCTGAGTTGATCGGTAGTTATAGGTTGTGAGATTAGCAACAGTCTGCTCCATTTTGGACGGGGGGACACGGTTGATCTCCATAGGAACAAAACACACAACAGTCTCCCTGTTTAGCTTTTAGCACCTCACCGCAATGGGGACATTCCCAAAAATACTGGCAGGAATCTTCGGACATGGTTTCTGTCGTTTGGGATCCACACTCAGTACATGTTATGGTAGAAGTAAGTGTAGGTCGTTTCATAACAAACAAGATATCTATTTCATGTATAATCTTCTGCTCATTTTATTGATATCAACAGATATAACTTAATCAGATAGTGTTCCGGAAATAAAGTTAATTACACTTAAATAGATTTAGGAGTAGTCCATTTTGCATTTCCCCATCCTATGATAGCTCCAAATATAAGGTGTAATAGTAGCGTACTGGTGAGATATTTGGGACCAGCCTCCAAATACAATGGATTACTTGCTGTCAATGAGTGAGCATCTCCAAAACCAAACACACCCCATCCAATAATTGGACTATAAATAATCATCATGATGAGCCACGCTCCCAAAGCTATCCCTAATCCTTTTTTTATATCAACGTGGTTTCTATACAGGTATATCAAAAGGACAGACCAAAAAGCCCCATAGCCAAAATGGACGATAAGGCCCAGTGGTTGGGCTGGAAGCCCTAACTTAATCAAAAATGCTGCAGATGGAGGCGTATTAAATGGAGCGATACCCGTCCCGTGAATGCCCAGCATCATTAACAAGAACATGATTAAACTTCCCAGTAAACCAACGCCTGCTGCTTTTGTCCACTTCATATCTTATCCATTTTATTAATCAGTGTTCAACACATTGATGATGAAACAGAACCGCATCTTACAAGATTGAAGTTTTTACGCCTGTTTTAATCGATATTATTGATCCAATGGTTCCAGATTCTCAAGCATGGCAGGGATGAGTTCCGAAACGGTCGGGTAGATATGAACCGTATTCCGGATGGTGGTGTACGGTTCCCCGGTCTATATGATATCGATAATAGAGTGAATGGTTTCATCGCCTTGTATACCCAGGATAGCGGCGCCAAGTATTTTTTCGGTGTCGGCATCAATAAGTATTTTCATGAAATCCTGTTTCTACTTTTCTTTGATACGGGCAATGCGGCTCATCGGGCGTTTGCCAAGCTCAATAATTGCTGTTTCAATTCCTGGTCAGCACATCGGGCTGCTATTGAAGGAGTTGCTTGTCCGGTTCCGATAATAATGACTTCAAACTTGTCCCTTAGTTGATTCGATGCTCTATGTATGTGATGGGTTCTGTGTCCCTAGAGGGAACTTGTTTTCCAAGAAAAAAAATCACCACATTGCAACCTCAATCCTGCGACCTTTATCAAAAATTCATTCACCTTCACTATATTAAGCTGATTTCATACCAATTGCTCAACCTCTAGATACAGAATGTAATGATCGTACTTGTGATCAATTGCGGCAGTTCATCCGTAAAATACAATCTAATTGAAACCTCCGAACAAAAAGAGATCTGCTCCGGTATCGTGGAACGTATCGGTGCGGTTACTTCCATTGTTAAACATGAACCTGCAGGATTCAAATCGGTAAAAGATACACGTAAGATCGAGAATCACGTTCAGGCTTTGAAGGAAATTATGAACTTTCTGATGGATTCAGCCAACACGGCAATCTCATCGACGGATGATATTAAAGCTGTCGGTCACCGAGTTGTTCACGGTGGTGAAACATTCAAGGACTCGGTTCTCATTGATGAAGATGTCATGGATGCCATCCGGCAGGCATTCGACCTGGCCCCGCTTCATAATCCCCCGAATTTAAAAGGAATAGAAGCCGCAAAAAAGTATCTGCCCGAATTACCCCATGTAGCAGTATTTGATACGGCATTTCACCACTCTCTGCCTGCCAAATCTTATCTCTATGGCATTCCGAACCGGCTATATCGCCGTTATAAAATTCGGAAATATGGATTTCACGGAACGTCACACTATTATGTGAGCAGACAATATTACAAAACCACGGACAAACCCGTGGAGGACACCAGCGTGATTACTTGTCATCTGGGAAACGGTGCTTCGGTTACGGCTGTAAAAGGCGGCAAGTCGATTGATACTTCTATGGGCTTCACTCCGTTATCAGGATTGGTAATGGGCACCCGTTCAGGTGACATTGATCCGTCTATCCTCTTTTACCTGGTTGAAAAAGAAGAGCTGTCTCTCAATAACCTGCATGCTCTGTTGAACAAGCATAGCGGTTTATTGGGACTGAGCGGTTATGCAGCAGATATGAGAGAACTCACTGAAGAAGCAAAACGGGGGGATCGTCGCTGTCAGCAGGCGATTGATGTATTCTGCTATAACTTAAAGAAATATATCGGCTCGTATATTGCAACATTGAACGGCTGTGATGCCATTATCTTTACTGCTGGAATAGGAGAAAATTCGGCAATGGTCCGTCGGCAGTCTCTTGAGGATATGGAATCACTTGGTATTGAAATTGATCCTGAGAAAAATGAATCAACGGAATCGGGCAAGATGCAGAAAATAAGCAGTGATTCATCTAAAACGGAAGTCTGGGTAATTCCCACCAATGAAGAGTTGGTCATTGCCATAGACACGGCAAAAATTGCACAGGCCTCCGAGCAATCCCCATGGGTGTAGCACATATCTTTTCCGTATTTTGAGAAACCGCAAATGTGTCTCTTGTCCTAACTATATGCAATGAGGGTCCCACCCCGGATGCATCGCGCTCGCTCCCCAAAGTGGTGACGCAGGTAGAGCACCTTGCACCCTGCATCTGAATCGTTTTAGCCATTGCAATTATATTTATGAATCTAGTTTCGAACTTATCGGATCCTTGATGCACCGGCCTATCTCTCCGGTTTGAGTCGCAAGGCTTTTACGAGTGATACCGAGAGGAGTTCTTTCCGGAATTTGTGGAGGAAGCCGAGAAGCTCCGGAAAATTAAAGCTCGGACAAACCAAGTTAAGAAATCAGTTTACAATCAAATTGAATCGGATGAGATATTCGATCACAAAGCCATTGATCGAGCGGAGAGTATGCAAGCGAATTAGTTGCCATGTTAGCTTAATGTTCGAGGTCTGACATAACCTCGATGCTCAAAAGTACGGTCGGAGATTAAAGTCTCCGGCCGTTACTATTTGATATAGCATACATAAAGCTTTAACTATATTCGTTTGAACACATAATTAAATCTTGAGGAAATGCCCTTATTGAAATCCATTATACTTTCCTTGGTATTATTATTTGGCCAAGAGTATACGATAAATGATTCCACTAAAGTTGATAAAAAATCACAAACTGAAAAAATTGAAAGGCTTTCAGTTAAAGTGGATTCCTTAGAAAGGGTACTAAGAAGCCATAACTTAAAAGAAAGTTTTTTTACCTCGTCACTCTCAATTCAGACGGGATTATTTTCTCTTATTGTCCTCGGATTGTTATCGTTAGCAACATTGGCCAACTGGTTTTTTATTTATAGGAAGTTAAAAGCCTACATAGATGACAAAATCAAAGAAGTTAATACTAAATTCGAAAAATTAGCGGATAGATTTGAAGTACATCGATTAAACACTTGGGATACAAGTAGAAAGTTGTTTGATATTCTTGAACATTCTGAAGATGATCCGATGAGGAGAAATTTATTAGCCTTCAATTCTATTATCAGTACAAATGATTTACTTTCTAAGTTTGACTTAGAAGACGATGAATTAAATAAAGAAGTGTACTATAATGCCCTTTCAACTCATAAGAGCAGTTTACGTACGCTCTATGAGACTGTTGATCAAATTGATAATGAGTATTTCTTAGAAAACGTTCTACCAAATGTTATATCTGTTGTTGAGGAATCAAAAGATCTTCAAAATGAGGAAGTCGCTGAGATTTCTCGAAATCTATTAGGTAAATTATATGGTTTAAATAACCAAAATGGTGATAATGAAGAAGAGTAAAATATTTTGTTACCCCTTAGTTACCCCTAAGGGGTAATATTAAATTCCTTTTTATATTTCGTCTTATAAATCATGGTGTAAACCTTTAATAAACAATTACTTACAGGGTTTATTTTTTTTAAAATATATTTAAAACCGACTGATTATAGATCAGAAGTAATTTATTAATTGCCTGTTGAACCCCATGTGTGGTCACTGCCACCAACAAAACACCATAAAAAAGCTACTTGCTTTGCACCTATTCATAACCTGTTTGATCTTGTTTCTTTCCGAGTTTCTAACAGTACTGGAATTAGTGCCTGAAACCACTTTTCTAAAAGTTGTACTTGGCGTTTCTACCTTTCCATTATTTCCTTGTAGTTCGTTTTCATAACCTATAGACTGAAACCCTTCACTCACACATTCATAATCTTCTGCTGTTGCACTATAAAGATCATAGGATAGAATAACTTGATAACTCATAGTAATTTAATTTGTTAGGCTTGATCTTACAACGTAAGACCATTGAGAGAGGCAGTCCTTACAATATGAAATGCAACTATTGAAACTAACTATTGAAAAACAAGATTTTCTTGTTTGATAATATCAACAAATCTGATCCACGGAATTTCTTCCTCCAGGCATACATCCGGAATTTTTGGACCATTTAAATTTCCCGACCTTGTCTCATTGGTAACAACGGAACATCCATGGGCTTTGGCAACTGCAACTACAAAAGGGTCTGCTTCGTTTTTGCCGGTGACTATCCCAAAATTTTCATAATGATTAACAAGGTAAGTGACTTCTTCATCAACAGTATTTGAAGTTGGTACAACTAAATCAGATTCACGAGCTTTGGCCCAATCGTAAAGGTCATCTCCTCCTCTTTGGAGCTCGTCAAGGATTAGCTCGGACATACCAAGAGTATCATTTGATCCCAACTCTTCTATTTTTTCCCAAACAGGAGGAAAGTTATCAATAGGGTAATCTCTCCAAGCCTGTATCAATACGTCTGAATCAAGTGAATATGTCAAATGTATTTACCCTCCTCTGGCCAATCGAAAGTCTTAGCTGCCAACTCGTTTAAATTTGGTACTTTCCAAGAGGTTATTTCAGTTAATTCAGGTAAAGAAATGTTATCGTTGAAATAAGCATCAAATGCTGTTCTAACCAGTAGTTTGCCTTTACGTACTATTTGATTGTAGTATGCATTTCCACTTGTACTACCCGAACTGCTGGTATCACTAAAGCTGACTTCAGGTTTAATCCGATTGAATTCCTGAGTAGAAATTAGTGACAAGTTTTTGAGTCTAATTAGTATCACATAATTAGATATTCTAAACTTAGTTCTTAGCCTATTCACCTCTCTAAGTACATCATTTTGATTATCGAATAGCCCTCTTATTATTTCCGAGGGAACTAATATTTCTGCTGTTAATTTGTTGCATAGTTTCTCCATCTCCTGATTTCCGGAGCTGAAATAATTTTGAAGATCGTCATTAACAAGTACTGAATCCCTTAATAATATGTGGCATAGTTCATGGATGAGTGTGAAGATTCGACCATTGTAAGAGTCTTGAGAATTTATGCCAATTATCGGAATTTCTGATTCTGCTAAAGCAAAACCTCTGGCCTCATCAATGTCTACATATGGATACTGAATGACATATATGTCTTTATTTTCGAGAATGTTTTTCCATTCAGTAAGTGCATTTGAAGCACCACGCCAATTATTTTGTTTTTCGAAGGTTAGCTCAAGCCAATCTCTTACTTCTGTTGCAACTTCTTCAACTTGAGTATAAATATTTGTGAATGAAGGGACTCTTTCAGGTTCTCTATTCTGAAGTTGATATAATTCAAGTAAGGTTTCTCTATTCCTTTTTGCTTCTCGAATAGCTTGTATCAGCTTAGGAGATGCATTTTCTAAAGGAATGTTGTTAATAGTCCTAAACTCTGAAAGTGCAGGTGCCTCCTCCGGAGGTTCATCCAAATAGAAAAAAGCTGGAGATCGGTCTAATTTTGAAGCAATTTTTATTAATTGCTTTGCGGTTGGTTTTACTTCACCCTGTTCCCATTTTAACCATCTTTCTTCATTGACTTGTAGCTTTCTTGCAATCTCAGGTATAACATAGCCAGATCTTTCCCTTGCGAATGATAAAACCTCTGGATTTATATTTACCCTCGACGATGGCATATGCAATTATTATAAATTATTGCCGTAAATAGAAAACTTTTTATTCTGATCTAACTAATAAAACGGAATTAAGGTTGAATGACGTTCAATGCACAGCATTTATATGTTTAATATACAGATTATTTAACTTTGAGAGCGAAATTGTGTTACCCCAACGTTACCCCAAGATGGTTTTAGGCATTATTATTTAGATCCTTCCCAAGTATAAAAAACCCATAACTCATTGCGAGTCATGGGTTTATAAGAAAGTACGCCCGAGAGGATTCGAACCCCTAACCTTCTGATCCGAAGCCAAACTGATATATGGCTTTATGGTTCATAAAGCTTTATTTTGGGATATCATGTTACATCATATGTAACAACAATAAGGAAGCCTGTGAAAACTATTCATTGGGTGATATTCACTTCCTGATACGTAATGTAAATGAGAAATTACAGTGCGGATATGAAAGGCACGCTTACTGTGGTTGACCAAATAATCTTCCACTGATTGACAACAAATAACTGAAATCAACAGAATAAGCTAAAATATGTATCAGTATTAATACCACAAAGATTATCAGTCAGCTTTTGAGGTCGTTAATTTGAATAGTGAAAGTTGATTAAAATAGAAATTGTCGAGAATAAATGCGAAAAACCATGAGTTTTCTTATAATTAAGACAAGATGGTCTTAAATATGCAGTGGTATTATGCTCTTATCAAAATCATGTATTTATGGTATGCGTGCGGCTTTATATCTGGCATCCAGCTCAAACAATAAATATATCTCTATCAAGCAGATAAGTAATGACTTGGACATTTCTCCTCACTTTTTAACAAAGATATTACAGGAACTAACAAGGGTTGACCTTTTGGAATCCCAAAAAGGTCCCACGGGTGGTGTCCGTCTTAAAAGGGCTGGAGATGAAGTTACATTGGTTGAAATAGTGGCCGCGATTGATGGGATGGATCTACTTACCGAATGTGCTTTGGGATTGCCGGGATGTGGTACGGCCAAACCCTGTCCTCTACATGAACAATGGGCTGATACCAGGGATGAAATTAAAAAAATGCTACAGGACACCACCTTGTCCGATCTGGTACGAAAAGGAAAGGAAGGTAATTTACGTATTACAGCAGACGGCAGTTTTGATTGGCTTCCAAAAGAAAATTAGCAGGTATCCTAAGAAGTAGTTTCATGTATTATATATCGGTTTATATCCACATTCTATCTGCCATTTTTTGGATTGGGGGCATGATGTTTACCGTTGCTGTCATAGTACCGGCTTCAAGGAATAAACTAGTGGTTCAAAACCGAGGGACTTATTTTATGATTATAGGGGAAAAGTTCAGTAGAATATCGTGGATTCTTTTCCTGTTATTGCTTGTTACAGGGCTGACGAACTTAGTAGGCCGGGGTATTCCCTTGAAAAGTTTGTTGAACCCTTCTTTTTGGGATAGTGAATTCGGATCGCATTTGTTTATCAAGCTTCATTTGTTTGCCGGTGTGCTCATCTTAAGTGGAATCCATGATTTTTATGCCGGTCCTAAAGCTGCTCAGTTAATGAATGAAGATGAACAAGCGGCAAAAACAAAAAGGTTTAGAAAGATATCGGCTTGGATTGGCCGTATCAATTTTGTGTTGGGATTGGTAATTCTATACTATGCCATTCGAATTACAAGGGGATAAAAACTAATCCATTTTTGGAGATGTGTTCTGACAACAAGTTATTCCTTTTTAAATTTCTCCTAATTTTTTATTGCAGACCGACAGTGATGTCTTGGATGAAGGAAAGTTCAATGGGAATTTCTATTTCATTGGAATAACTAAAAATAATGTCTAACTAGTAGGGGATTTCAGTAACTGCGTTTTACGCTTCCTGTGATTTGGGTTGTAGTGGTCGTATGGTGATTTCATTAATCAACATATTAGCCGGTGTTTCCAAAATATGAATAATTGTGTCCGCGATATCCTCCGGTTTAAGCATGTGTTCATGAGGAGTTACTCCAGTATCTTCGAAGAAATTCGTTTCAATAGAACCTGGATTAATGCAGGTAACCTTGATATTATCATATCTGAGCTCTTTAAATAAAGCTTCGCTAAAGCCGCGGACTGCAAATTTAGTAGTACAGTAGCCCGACATTCTGGGGTTACCCAATGTTCCTAAAATAGAGCCAATATTTATAATGTGTGAACATGCGGGTGCCCGTTTCATCAGTGGTACAATTCGGGACGTCAATTCAAAAACTCCGTTGATATTGGTATCAATCATTCTATGCCATTGCTTCTGCTGCATTTTATCAACTTTCCCAAAATTACCACTTCCGGCATTGTTGATAAGAACATTGGGCAAATGTTTTTTAGAAAAAGTCTCGTCGACCCAATTCTGAATTGAAGTTGCATTAGTTATATCCAGCCGAACTGGAGTAAAGCCTTTTCAAATTTGATGTTGAATTTTATTCAGCTTGTTTAAACTTCTTGCTAAACCGAATACTCTTGCCCCCTTTTGGACAAGCGCTTTGGAACATGCTTCTCCAAGGCCTCTACTTGCACCAGTTACAATGACTGTTTTATCTTTTAGCTTCATAGTAATATTAGGTTTCTCGTTTATTTTTAAGCACGTCTTTTAAAACCACTGCCTGGTTGTGTTCTTGATCTTTTGCACCGTAGAGAAGCGTTACTTTTTGTTCGGATGATCTATTGATCAGTTCACTGAGTTTATCGCTGTGATCTTCTAGTTCTTGTTTATAACATATTTTAAATTCATGAAACTTTTCAGGATCATGATCGAACCATTTGCGTAGCTCATCAGAAGGGGCAATCTCTTTGGCCCATTTATCAAGCTGAACATCTTTTTTGGAGACGCCTCTGGGCCAGAGGCGGTCCACCAGTACACGGTAACCGTCATTTTTAGATGGACTTTCGTAGATTCGCTTAGTTACAATAGGTTGTTTATCCAAAGGATTGATTATTGGGTCCTCTTTGTAATTTTAACTTTCCATTCCTTGGGCATAGCCAGCAGATATTCCCACTCAAATGGCTGCTCGCTTTCAGCTTCCATTTGGTAGTATAAGGGCTTGGGATCGTGGTCGTTGGTAAATACGAACGCTTCGCCGGGTTCCAACTCGTCAAAAGCATCGAAGATCATATCGTGTCGTTTGGCTGGAGGATGTGGGCGGACATCGAACTTATTTACAACACTTATATCATCTGCAGCAATACCGTCACCAGTTTCTTTTTTGGTGATGTGGGCGATATATTTACCCGGCTTTTCCTTTTTATTTTCCCACTTATATTCATTCGTGAATTTTTTACTAAAAATGTTCTGAATTTCTTCGAGGCTATCTTCAGCAATCAGTTCCATGGTATCTCCTTTCATCATCATGCCATAGCGATGGAAAACAATATGCTTCCAGTCTTTTTTATCAGCTTCGCGTAGATCCATCAGGGTTGAAATCTCGTCAAATTCGCGCCCCTTTGAGGCCTCGGTTCGCGTCACTTTTACTTTCCATTCTTGTCCACCACGCTGCAAATACTCCCAGCCGACTACATTTCCGTAAATCGACCGAAACTCATAGTACAAAGGCTTGGGATCGTGGTCATTGATGAAGACAAAACTTTCACCAACAGGTAGCTCCTTGAAAAGCTTCAACAGCTTTTCATGTCGTTTAATGGGAATAAGATTGCGTACATCCAGTTCTTGAGTAGTGTCAGCTGTATTGCTCATAGCTATTTTCGAAATATGTTTGATTAGTAATCTTGTTATTGACTAATTGTCCGGCAGCCATGTTGTATCGGGGAAACAAATACGGACTTAATGACTTGTAGCTTCATTACATTTTATTTCCACTTTAAAAGTTAGTTTCTCATCGGTTGAGTTTACGTTTGGTGAGTTGAGATCTTTAACCGTGTAGAGATAGTTTTCGCCATTATATTTATTAATTGATATTTTTATCAGGTGTTCTAACTGACTAGCAGAGAGATTCTTTAATTTGTCGCACATGAGATATCCAAAGTATTACTACTGGTTATCGTTTTCCATTTCATCGATTGCCAGAGCTGCATGGGCATAAGAACCACCGGCTCTCATTTCTGCAGCAACTCAAATAGCTTCCATAATCTCCTTATTTGTAGCACCTTTTTTCTTGGCCTGCTTGGTATGACCTTTTATGCAATAGGGACACTGGGTGATGTGAGCCGAAGCCACGGCAATCAATTGCTTCGTTTTTTCATCGAGAGTTCCTTCCTTAAAAACTGCCTTACTGAAATTACGAAAGGCTTCCACCTGATCAGGTGCAAGATCTGCCCGCTTTTGTAACATTGTTGGTGTTGCGGGTGGAAAAACAGAATTATTGTTACTCATAATTTTAAAACGTATTTAAGTTAAAGATTAAATGAGCTGGTCAGATATCATCCTGACCAGCTCCACATGGATAGGCTTATTACATCAGAAATATTAAGCCAATTTTGAAGATAGATTAGTTTTTATAGGTCAGGACGCGTCCCCATAGGCTTTTGGTACCCCATATACCCCGGCGAAGGGTTTCCAGTTGTACGACCTGACTATTATCAACAAACAGATTAACTTCCGGACCATAATTTTTGATGTACCAGGCAAAGACTTCGGGGTCTGCGGCTTCAAACATCAGCTTTTCCAAGCCGATCTCATTGATAAATTCGGCGGGCACGTCCGTTCTCCAAGGATTCGCATTTTCGGTAATCCCTTCTGATTCAATCATGATCATATAGGCCCCGGCTTCCACAAATCGCTTGGCCTGTTTTACGGCATAGCCGGTATCCAGCGTACCTTCGGATTCGAGTTCTCCTTTAGCTGTATCGCCGCCGGCACCAAACTGAATACCAATTTCGGGTTTGGCCTTTAATCCGGCTTTCTGAACCTTTTCTATTAGACGCAGCCAGTCGTCCGTTGGCAAGCTGATAAATCCGGCCGATAGTTCGATGATATCAAAGCCATAATCCTTGCAGGTATCGACGTATTCGTCGACAGCATCCTTGCCCTGCGTGAGTACGTACTCCATAAATCCACCGGTGGATACCAGTGCATCATGGTCATGGGCGATGTCAATAAGTTCGGTAACTTTGTCTTTGGGCATGATCGAGAAGGATCCACCGGAAAACTTCAGTGAATCAACATGTTCACTCATGGTCTCCATAATATCCTGCAGGTACCGCTTGCCCATTACAGCATAGTAGGGGCCGCGAATTTCAGTTATGCCCGCGGTTCGGGATTTTGATTGTCGTTCGTTTTTGTTGAGGAAATCGAATGTTTTGTCTTCGGCCATAATAGCCACCTTTATTTATTTTTGATGGGATACGGGAGCCGTATCCACACAATTCAAATATTCTTTAAGGTTCAAATTTTACTTTTGTTAATAGCTTCATCAGATTCAAAACCGAGTGTTGTTCAAAATTCTGCACTGTATCTATAACCTGTTGACGTAATTTTTTTGTGGTAAATGGTTCAGCCAATCCCTCAAATTTTTGGATCACGGTGTCCCAGCTCATGGGACGCGTATGGAAGCCTTCATAATCACGTTTTTCGATGGAATGTGTTTTCCCGCTTTTAAGGTGTACCGTCAGTTTAGTTGGCATTTCATCAGGAAAGTGGTCGCTGTATTCTTGGTTGGGTGAAACTTTGACTTTTTGCAACAACGATTGAATATCATCCGCTTCAATCCGACTTGTTTTGTACTGTTCAGGCATAACTTGTCCATCGAGCAGAGCCGCCGAAACCATATATTGCAGGCTGTGGTCGGCTTCTTCTTTGGAACGGACAATCGTTTTGTCGCCTTCCTCACCGCCGCCAATGATATGGTAGGCGACGTCGAAGATTTCAATCTCTATCTTGTCTACTTCATCCGCAGTAAAGCCGTGTTTCTGCTTCAGCTCAATCATCCCTTCAATAGAGGACTGTGAATGAATCTCGGCGTTATACTTTTTGATAATCGTATCGGTGACTCGTTCAAGATTTTCGGTTTCCCAGTCAATAGAAAACTCACCCGCAATAGAATCCATAAACCCTTTATTACCTTCAAGAACAGCGGGCGGACCGGTGATGCCGTACTTTGCAAGAAAAGCAGCGTGCGTTCCTCCAAAAGCGGTATGTGGATAGGCCAGTCCTTTCCAATTGGAAAGGGCGCCGGTTCGGGTGACACGAAGGGCATTCAATGCTGTTCCCGCAATGGCGATGGCATTAGCTGTTTTTCCTTCATCCAGTTCCAGCGCTTTGGAAACGCCCGCTGCTACCGCGTAGGAACCCTGGGTGGTATGATCAAACCCTTTATCGCGGACTGGGGCTTCATCGCTGAGTCGACATTGCACTTGGTAAGCAACCGCCAGTGCTGTTAAAAAGTCTTTCCCACTAAGATCAGTGGTTTCTCCAGCTGCAAGAATAGAACCAATATTATCGCTTGGGTGACAGGTTTCGCCCTTGGCCAGGTAGCTGTCGTTAAAATCGAGGTAGCGAACCAGCCCACTATTATAGAGAGCTGCGCGATCGGGTGTTGTTTTACCACCGCCGATGAGCGTGCTCTGCTGCGAGCCACCAAAGTCATCGAGCATTTTTCGAATAGCCTTCACCGGTGGCCCTTCAACCGCACCAATGGCCGTACCCAGCGAATCGAGAAGCCTTATTTCAAGCTGTTTCACGGCCTGTTCTGATAACTTGTTAAATGTTGTATTCCGGGTAAATGCTGCCAGATCGTGTACTAACATGATTATTTATTTATGATTACCGCTCTTATTAAGGTTTTAATAGTATTTTATCTTAAATAAATGGTGAGGTCATACTTTCTCCTTATAATACTAATTATGGGCTATATTGGTATATCATACGTGCATGAAAAATCTCCTTCCGCGATATGGCTGGTGCGTTCAGCATCTTCATTGAACAATTCTTTAAAAAACATAGCTTCTAGCTCGCAAGGGAGTTGGGTTTCTTTTACAACTTCGCTGAATGGGCAGTTGCATTCTTTGATGGAAAGCGTATCATTTTCTTTGTCTATGTTAAATTCAGGCATGAATCCTTCTTCTTCTAACATGTGCGTTAACGATTCAATCCGGGTCTCAAAGTCTGTTTCTGAGGATTGATCCATGCGGTGTCGGGCTTTTTCAACTCGATCTTCCCAAAAAGATTTGAAAAACTCTTTTATCGTTTCTTCATCATCTTTTGATTTTAGAAAATTAAGTAATTCCTTTATGAGGGCTGACTCATAGGAAGGGAATAGGTTGTTTCCTTTTTGGGTCAGTTGGTATTCAAGGCTTGGCCGTCCCGGTCCGGAGCGTACATAATCGCGTTGGATATATCCATCTCGTTCTAATTGCAGAAAATGTTCGCGAAGGGTTGTCTTCGCTAAATCGGTATTTTCAACCGCCTCGTCAATCGAGATGGTCCCTTTTCTCTTAATAAGCTCAAGCAGTTGTTTTTTTGATCCTGTGAACATAATGATAGGATTTAGTATAAATGGTCAGACTATCCCGATGCTAATTTTTGTTTTACCAGTGGGATAATGTGTTGCCGTTCAAGTTCTATCTGTTTTCTCAACGAAGAAAATAATGTTTTAACATTGTAATTAAGAATACGGAGCGTCGAACATGCACCTTCCGGGTTTTCTAATCCTTGGCCTTTCTTTTCGGTAGTGTCGATTAAATCTAAAATTTTATTTTGGTCTTCTTCAATAATTTTAAGTCCATTATTAATCTTTGTTATAGTCCCATGTAAAACCTTCTTCTTTGAATCCTCCAATTCATTAAGAAGAGGAAATAGCTTGTTACGCTGGAAATAAAAGTAGTAGTTTAACTTCTCTTCCAGTTTGTCAAGGTACCACTGCATATTTTTAAGCCACTCGTATTGATTACCATGTATTTTGTGGACGCGTGGGAAATCACGGTTAATGTCATCCAGTAGCTCAGTATTTTTTGTCAGAAAATCTTGTTCTAGGTACTCGCACCACTTCAGTAAGTTATCTCCCAGGTCAGGCAGTTTTTCCTCATTCTTTATACTTTTTTGTACGCCATTATTCTCTTGATTCTTCTTGAGCCATTTCATGACTTCCACTTCGCTCCATTGCTTTTGCTGGCATACTGATCGCAGGGTTTTGGCTTTGTGACTTTCATGGGACAAGCCAATAGAGGAAAGCAATGCTCCAGCGTTTTTTTCAACACTTACGATTTCTCCTATTGTAGCGTCGGGTGTCATACCTTTTAGTGACTCATTATTACTCATGGTTATCTACCTTTGTTTATCATCTCGATCAGTATAAAGATAGTCATATGAAACTATTTAATCAATTAAATTGGTAAAAACCGATTTAATAGTTGATATTAATTTTGTCTACTCATACCTTTGGACTGAAACAAAAAATAACAAGTGACTATAGGAGCAATGGCTTACGTAGTAACCGATCCGTGTATTCAATGTAAGCACACAAACTGTGCTGCTGTTTGTCCCGTGGATGCTTTTCGTGAGGGCCCAAACTTTTTGGTGATCGATCCTTTTGAATGTATTGATTGTGATGCTTGCGTCGCCGAATGTCCCGAGGAGGCCATTTATCCTGATGATGAAGTACCTATGGAATGGGTGGATTATATCGAGCTTAATGAACGGCTGTCGGAGGAATGGGCCGAACATATTATCAATGAAGTAAAAGAGCCACTGCCGGAAGTTGACGCGTGGAGCGACCGAGAAAACAAGCGGGAGCACCTGATTGAAAGCTGGGAAGAGGCAAAAGCAGGGAATTAGTTATTCGTGAACGGTATAACCTATAACTATTAATCAAAACTCAACACAATGTCTGAAACTGAACAAAAAATTGACGTTCGAAAGATCGAACCTAAACGAAAACATCCAACTATTTTTGAAACATTTGACGATCTCGATGCAGGAGAAACCTTTGTCATTATCAATGATCATGATCCGAAACCGTTAAAATACGAAATGGCCGCTGAACGGGTCGACCAAAAGTTTACCTGGAAATACCTCGAAGAGGGGCCCGACGTATGGAAGGTGAGGATTGGCAAAACAGCATAGTAATAATCCGATGTATTTAACTCCCGATAAAAGGCGTACGATAGTCCGGCAGCTACGCGATGTAATTGATCCCGAACTGGGCGTAAACATCGTAGACCTGGGACTGGTATATAACATCTTGTATGACGATGGCAGAGTGATTGTAGAATTTACGGCTACGACTCCGGGCTGTCCTATGCGTCGCTTTTTACAACAACAAGTCGAAGAAAAGCTTGCATCCATTGATGAAATCGATGAGTACGAAGCCCGCATGGTTTGGGAGCCAGAATGGACCGTCGATATGATTAAAGAGGACGTGGAGTTTTTTGGCTATCCACCACCTCAGCAACGTAGTTAATAAAGGTTTATAGGCGACGATGAATACTGATGTAAAAGTTCCAACATATGTGTTAGTGGGACTGTTGTTTCTGGCTGCAATTGGGTTGCTAACAGGACTGTATGCTGGGTTAATCAGATTAGGATTTTTATCAGACGTAAAACATTCAGTTTCTCCCTTAGCTCATGGGCCACTTATGATTAATGGTTTTTTGGGGACTCTCATTGGATTGGAACGAGCAGCTGCTCTTGATAAAAAATGGGCATTTATTGGTCCTGTTTTTATGGCGGTTTCAACTGTATTCCTGTTAACCGGTTTGCAAATACCGGGAGAGTGGAGCCTCATATTAGGTTCGATCGGGCTCACCACGGTCATGGGTTTTCTGTACTACCTGCAGCCTAAAATCTATCACTTGATTATGGCCTTGGGAGCTGGAGCATTATTAGTTGGCAACCTGTTTTATGTGTTTGGATTTCCAATCTACACGCTCGTTGGCTGGTGGGCAGCTTTCCCAATGCTTACCATCTTTGGAGAACGACTTGAACTGAACCGTATCATGCGTCCGCCCAAACAAGCGCAACGAATTTTTGCCGGACTCATTCTTGGATGGATTTTAGCGTTAACCATTACTCATTTTAATCGGATGATTGGGTGGGGCATTGCTTCATTATTTCTAATCGGAGTAGCTGGATGGCTAATACAGTATGATGTGGCTCGTCGCACAATTAAATCGGTAGAATGGACCCGTTATAGTGCTATTTCTCTGCTTACAGGTTATGGGTGGCTAATTCTAGCAGGTCTATTCGGTCTCTGGTATGGATTTCCTACAGCAGGTCCGTTATATGACGGATTGTTACATATGATATTTGTTGGGTTTGTGTTCAGTATGATATTTGCTCACGCTTCTGTCATTATTCCTTCTTTATCAGGTAAAATGGTGCCTTGGCATAGTTACTTTTATCTACCCCTGATTCTATTACACGGCTTTCTAATGGTTCGAGTATTGGGCGACTTGCTGCTATCTCCGCTTGTGAGAACTATAGGTAGCCATGGTAATGTGTTGGCCATTCTTCTCTTTCTGGTAGGAGTACTCTCCCAGTTAATCAGCGATGCATATGAAAAAAAGAAGGAGTTACACAATCGAAATGTTAAATCTGTTGATGATAATAGTTCGAGATTATGAATAAACCTTCTGCTGTACGTTCTGTAGAACGTCCATTAACGGTTGAAAAGGCGAAAGCTGAAGAGCGTATCGAAACGTCTCCAAATTCTGTCAGACTGATATTTTCGTTTATCGCCTGTTCAGCTTTTTGGCTGGTGTTTGGAACGCTCGTTGGTGAGTATCTGGGGCTTAAATTTGTGTGGCCGGAACTTGATACCATTTCCTGGTTATCGTTCGGACGCCTGCGCCCCGTTCATACGAACGTAGTGTTCTGGGGATTTTTGTCTCAAGGCATGTTAGCACTGGCTTTATATGTCGTGCCGCGTACCAGTCAACGGGAGCTATTCAGTTATCGGCTAGGTTGGACGAGCTTGGTTCTCATGAATCTCTCTGTCGTAATTGGGGTCATTAGCCTGATGGCCGGTATTAATAACGGCGCGCAAGAGTATCGTGAATTTGTCTGGCCTGTATTTGCATTCTTTGCATTTGGCCTCATGCTAATTGCCTATAACCTGTATAAAACGATTGCTGATCGTAATGTAAAAGAAATTTATATCTCCAACTGGTATATCCTGGCAGCCTGTTTATGGACTATTATCCTTGTGTTGGTTGCTTACCTGCCAGGCTATCAGCAGGATGGGATCAGCCAAACGGTTATTCAGGGCTATTATATGCACCAAGGCGTGGGGCAGTGGTTTACTCCCATGGTACTAGGTCTTACATACTACTTCTTACCCAAACTGTTAAACAGGCCCATTTATTCATATTCGCTGGGTGTTCTTGCCTTTTGGACGCAGATGGTGTTCTATACCATGATTGGTTCGCACCACTTTGTGTTTAGTCCTATCCCTTGGTGGATCCAGACTGTCGCCATTGTCTTTAGTGTTGGAATGATAGTACCGGTTACGGCTGGTACGGGAAACTTTTTGCTGACCATGCGTGGTAAGTGGCGTACTATTGCACGAAGCTACTCACTGCCATTTATCCTGGTTGGTGTAATTTTCTACGCCATTGTTTCATATCAGGGGACGCTGGAAGCATTCCGTTCTCTCAACAAAGTGTGGCACTTTACCAACTATACTATTGCCCATTCGCACATGAGCATGTATGGATTTGTCTCATTCTTGGTATGGGGTGGAATTTATGGATTAATCCCAAGAATGACGGGTAATGAGCCACCACAGTTTGCCGTAGGGGCACATTTTTGGCTGGCATTGATTGGCGTGCTGGTTTATAGCATTCCCCTGATGATTGGCGGCACCCTGCAGGGGTTAAGTTGGATAGCAGGGGAGTCATTTATTGAGTCGGTTACTTTGATGACACCTTACTGGGTTTGGAGAGCCGTAGGGGGCACTATGATGTTTATATCACACCTTATTTTCGGGTATAACGTCTGGAAAATGCGTCCTACCACAGATAAAATGACCAAAGCTGAATCCGTAAACGCATAAAATATTTGATCCATTATGAAGCTTAATTTTCATAAAAATCATAAGCTGCTTTTTGGCGTAGTATTCTGGGGATTTATTTTTCTCAGTCTGATAATTGCGGTATTCCCAGCACTTTGGGTCCAGCAAGAAAATGAGCCATTACCTGCCAGTGAACCGATGACTGAACTGGAACGCAAAGGGATGAAGGTGTTTATCAATGAAGGCTGTGTTTACTGTCACACACAGCAAGTGCGTCCTATTACAATGGATGAAAACTGGGGACGTCCCTCGGCGCCCGGTGATTATGCACGCATAAACAGACCCAGTGTCTGGCGACAGACGCCTGCCGTGTTGGGAAGCGAGCGAACCGGACCTGATCTAACTAATATCGGTAAGCGACAGCCCAGTTCGGTTTGGCATTATATGCACCTTTACAATCCACGATCGGTCGTAAAAGAATCGATTATGCCCTCCTACCCATGGCTGTTTCAGGTTGTGGAAAACCCACCTAAGGATGCGACCGTAGTGTCCATTCCTGGAGAATATGGACCTTCCAACGGAAAAATAGTTCCAACCAAAAAGGCAAAGGCCCTGGTCGCCTATTTGAAATCCCTTAAACAGGTGCCGATGGATGCGAAGCCAACAGCTGCCCAGCAAGCAAAGGCTGATTCTGTTGCAGCACAAGCGGCTAAAAAGAAAATAAATGGAGCAACTATTTATGCTAACAACTGTGCCTCTTGTCACCAAAGTGATGGCCAGGGAGTACAAGGGGTATTTCCTGCTATGGCAGGTGATCCGGTAGTAACGGCTGAAGATGCTACTGATCATATTCGAGTGGTGCTATACGGGTTGCAAGGGAAGACCATTGCGGGAACGGAGTATCAAGGTATTATGCAGCCATTTGGGGAATCATTATCCGACGAAGAAGTGGCTGCGGTTATCAATCACGAACGGACCAGCTGGGGTAATGATGCTCCCACTGTCACGCCAGAAGATGTGGCGAAAGTCCGCAACAATGATGAGCTAAATAAAATCCAAGCAGAAGAATAACCATGTTATTGTACTTTTTAACATTTATACAGCAAGTCTCGGAGTTCTCCACTTCCAGCGAAGGAAGAGAATATGCCCCGCCCGAGGGTGCACTCTATTACCTGGTGCTTGTAGGATCATCGATCATTGTTTTGGCCGTGGTGTTTTTTACGATCAAGTGGTTCCTCTGGCCAGGAGAAAAATCCGAAAGTCATATTAAACGGAAGATTTTAAAAGACGAATCTTAACAACGAGCATAATGTCTGAAGACAACAGTAATTTAATCCATGTATATCTGGATGATGAGGACGAGCCCATTGTCTCGTATCGCCCTCCCGTCCGTTTTGAATTGGATACAACGCAACTGGAGGACGGGCCACATAAACTGAAAGTGGTCGCTACCGATGCCAGCGGTCACAAAGGAGTCCGAACTATTCCCTTTGAGGTAAGAAATGGGCCCGGTATTGATGTTGAAGGATTGCAAGATAATGATATGCTGGAAGGGAAAGTCCCCATTCTGTTAAATGCCTATGGCGGAGCCAAAGAGCCATTTTGGGAGCCATCCCGGGCCGAAACTCCGGCTCCCGTACCAACCTGGGCATGGGTTCTGCTTTTGATAGTCGTAGCTTGGAGCGCATTCTACATTGCCCAGCAGTGGAATGTGCCGGACGAATATGCGAGCTCACCGACCTACAGCTTTTTTACGGGTAAAGGTGATAATGCACAATCTGCCGGACAGGTACCACCGACCTCCAAAGCAAATATTGGAGCAACCTTATATCGCACGAGCTGTGCCAGTTGTCATCAGGGGAATGGGGAAGGCGTTCCCGGGGCATTTCCACCGCTATCAGATGACCCAGTGGTAACAGCTGAAGATCCGACGCGCCACATTGAAATTGTCTTGTTTGGGATGCAGGGAAAGGCTATTGACGGGGTAGAGTATTCGGCCGCGATGCCGCCCTTTTCGGAACAACTCTCTGATGAGGAGGTGGCGGCCATTATTAATCACGAACGTACAAGCTGGGGTAATGATGCTCCCACTGTAACAGCTGAGGAGGTGCAAAAAGTGCGAGCAAAAGGAAGTTCAAACTAGTTTTTATAACTCTCAATCAAACACGGAAATACAAACTAAAGTCAAATAATATTATGCCTACAACTAACGCAAATGCAACATGGAATGGAGATTTAAAAAATGGAAACGGAACGATGAAAATGGATAGTGGCTCGTACGAGGGCGCCTATACCTTTGCCTCTCGATTTGAGAATGGCGAAGGTACCAATCCCGAAGAGCTCATCGGTGCTGCACATGCCGGTTGCTTTTCCATGGCGTTATCGCTGGAATTGTCCGAAGCAGGGTACGATCCCGAATCGATCGACACCCAAGCGGAAGTGACTTTTGAGGTCATCGATGGTGGTCCGGCAATTACTGGGATAAAACTTATAACAGAGGCAAACGTGCCTGATATCGACAACGGTACATTCCAAAAATTTGCTGAGGGCGCGAAAGAAGGGTGCCCGGTTTCTCAAGCGTTAGCTGGGACTGACATCAGCCTTGATGCGACACTATTATAACTTATCACTTGAATTATATAATCAAATAGATCTCGTTACAATATGCGTTATTTTTATATACTTCCTCTTGTTCTATTATTTGTTACTGCTTGCGGAGGCGGTTCTGACAGCCAAGATCAAACCCAAAGTAGTACCGATACGCAAACGGCTACAAGTCAATCATCCGATGTACGTACGATCAATATTATCGGTATTGATCAGATGAAGTACGTTGTGGAAGACGAAAGCCAGCAGGGCATTAGAACTGGTGCTACGGTTGGCAACGATGGTATGCTTGAGCTGGAAACGATATCGGCTGAACCCGGAGAAAAAATCCGAATTCAACTGACAACCCAAAGTCAGCTGCCGGCTTCAGCTATGGCTCACAATTTTATACTGCTGATGCTCTCGGCAGATGTGGATGCTTTTGCCCAAGCCGCCTCGCAAGCGAAAGGTAATGACTATATACCATCTGATATGACTGATCAAATCATAGCACATAGCGAGTTAGCAGTTGGCGGGGAAACCGTTGAAGTGGCCTTCACGGTACCGGAGAAAACGGGTGATTATCCATTTCTATGTTCGTTTCCCGGACATTATGCAGCGGGTATGGAAGGCACACTAAATGTTGAATAGAAATACAAGACCACGGTCACAGGTAACCGTTATGTGGTTGCCTGGCCGTGGATTCTTTAAGTAATCAAAAATTGAATTAGTGAAGGCTATGCAAAAAGAAAAAGCTCGAACCATTGGTCAGATAGTTGCGGATAATTATCAAGCAGCAAAGGTATTTGGTAGGTTTGATATAGATTTTTGCTGTGGCGGTGATCGTACCGTGGATGAAGCATGCCAAGAAACCAATATCGATCCCAACGAAGTGTGGCAGGCCTTGAAGGAATTAGAAACAGTCGGAGCAAGAAAAGATAACTATACGGAATGGTCACTGGACTTTCTGATAGATTATATCATAAAAAATCACCATAAGTTTTCAAGGCAAAAATTGCCTGAAATAGGTCAGTATGCGAAGAAGGTTGCCGGTGTACATGGCAACCTACATCCTGAACTGAAGGATATATACTATGAGTTTACGATGCTTCATGGAGAAATAATTAATCACCTGGATAAAGAAGAAGAGCTTCTGTTTCCGTACGTGAAACGACTTGTTGAAGCAGATAAGAATGGTGAACAGCCTGATACGCCTGATTTTGGCAAAGCAGCCAATCCCATTTCTATGATGGAGCATGAGCATGATCAATCTGGTGCGGCCATGAAAGAGATTAGAGAACTAAGCGACGATTTTACGCCCCCGGAAGATGCTTGCACGACCTATCGCCTGCTGTTTGAAAACTTGGAGGCTTTTGAAAAAGATCTGCATAAACATGTACACCTGGAAAACAATATCCTGTTTCCAAAAGCAATTGAGCTGGAACAATCTCTGAATTAGAAGTAACTTTTCCTTTTATGAATGATATTCGGACCGATCAGGATGTGGAAGTGCTTGTTCACAATTTCTATGAAAAGGTTCAGAGAGATGAACGCCTTGGATATATTTTCAATGATGTAGCTAATGTGGATTGGGATGTGCATTTGCCCAAAATGGTTGACTTCTGGTCATATCTGCTTTTTCAAACAGATCGTTACGAGGGTCGTCCTTTCAGGAAGCACATGCCGCTTCCTATAAAGGAGGGTGATTTCGATCGATGGTACCGGTTATTTGAGGACACAGTAGATGAACTTTATGAGGGTGCAAAAGCAAAGTTAGCGAAACAGCTGGCTCGAAATATCGCTTCCTCGTTTGAACTTCGAATGGAAAAAGATGGATTAATTTAAAAAGAGTAATGATGAATGAGAGCAACAAGGCAAAAATAAAAAAAGAAGTGGCGGAAAAAGTGCAGAAGGCTTGCATCGAGGCGGCCCGAGAAGGCTTCCAAGAAGCATCCATGAGCGGACTTTGTACTGAAGGAGCTGCAGAAGCAGCAATAAGTGCGATTCAAAAGCTTGACTTGGATGATCTGCTCGACAATACAACATCAAAATAATATTAAATGAATACTTACAGAATCTAGTATGATTTTTATTGAGAACGAGGGCATCACAGATCCTCGAATTAATTTGGCACTCGAAGAGTATGCCCTGCGAAACTTTGGGGAAAATGAAGATTATTTGCTGTTCTATATCAACGAACCCTCGATTATTATTGGAAGAAATCAGAATACGCTAGAAGAAATCAATGACGAGTATGTGAGGGAAAATGGTATTCACGTCGTTCGTCGAGCCTCCGGCGGCGGGACGGTATATCATGATCAGGGTAACCTGAACTTTAGCTTTATTACGAATTACAAGAAAGAGAACCTCAATAACTTTAAGAAGTTTACGAAGCCGGTTATCCATGTCCTGCAAAAGATGGGCATTGATGCCGAGATGAGTGGGCGAAATGATCTGCTTGTTGGTGATCGTAAGATTTCAGGAAATGCCCAGTTTTCTACGGGTAAACGGATGTTTAGCCATGGCACTTTGCTATTTGACAGTGATCTTGATGAGGTAACACGAGCCCTGGATGTCAAAATGAACAAGATTGAGTCAAAAGGACACAAATCAGTGCGCAGCCGGGTGGCGAATATTTCAGAGTTCATTGATGAGGATATTGATGTGTATGAATTTAGATCGCGACTGCTTCACGGTCTTTTTGAGGAGCGAAAGAACTTTGAGCGTTATCGATTGACGGATGAAGAGTGGGAGAAAGTCCACGAGTTGAAGGAAGAAAAATATGGCAACTGGGATTGGAACTATGGCAGTTCACCAAAATTCAATATAAAGCGGTCCAGGCGTTTTTCCGTCGGTGAAATAGATCTGCGATTGGACGTGGAAGACGGCCATATCGAAAACATGAAAATCTATGGAGATTTCTTCGGCACAGAGCCGGTGAAAACTATTGAAAAGCGTTTGCAAGGGATTCGATATGAACCGAATGCACTCGAGCAGGTTATCAGTGAGATTGACTTGGAGCCATACTTTGGAAAGGTCCATGAGGATGATTTCCTAGAGTTAATCTATGGACCGGATGAATAAATCACAATAATTCAGCAAGCGAAGATATGCCACGAATTACGCGAGCTTTCATTAAAACGGGAATGGGCTTTTTCCTGGTATCTCTGTTGCTGGGGATCGCAGTGGAAATCGAATCGCTTAGTCTGCCGGTGTTGATGCCGTTGTTCTGGCACACGCTGATGGTTGGCTGGATTACCCAGATTATTTTTGGTGTGTCGATGTGGATGTTTCCGGGCCGGAATAAAGAGGAAGGGTTTAGGGCTCAACTGTGGGGGTGGCTTACCTATATATTTTTGAATGCTGGGCTGGTACTTCGCCTGGTGGCCGAACCGATGTTACCGTACTCCGAATTAGCTTTTTGGAATGTGTTAGTCCTAAGCTCTGCCGTACTACAAGTGACCGGTGGGATAACGTATCTCATTGAAATGTGGCCACGCATCATGTCCAAAGAACAGCGCCGCCGTAAACGCAAGAAAAAGCGAAACAAACAGTAGTATGCCTGTCCCAAGTCGCTGGTTCATTCGCTCTTCGTATATATGTCTTTTTATAGGAATAGTTATCGGAGCATTGATGCTGGTGCATAAAGCCTATCCTTTGCATCCGGCTATTTGGGTTCTTCTACCTGTCCATATAGAGCTGTTAGTTATTGGCTGGATTGTACAGTTTACGATGGGAACGGCATACTGGATTTTACCTCGCTATTTGAAAGGATCGTCCCGCGGTAATACCAAGCTGGCCCGATCAATGGTGTTTTTATTAAATGTCGGGATTGTTGTAGTCATTGCAGACCGCTTTACGGATTCATCACTGCCACTGGCCGTGATTGGAAGACTCCTTGAAGTATCTGCTGTGGCATTATTTGTTGGGATGCATTGGAAGCGAGTCGTGACGTATAATAAATAAGGTGTGAGATGGTAGCTATTGATCGTTTCCGGCAACAAATATTTTTAACCCATAAGAAATAGCCGCACATATAGCACTAAGAACAATAAAGACTACAAAGCCACGGGCGTAGCCAATCTGCCCATAGATATCAACCAACTTACCCAGAACGGGCAAAATAATAAGCGTTCCTGCTCCGCCAATACCACCAATCCAACCCGAAGCACCTCCAACCGCATCCGGAATATATTTAGGGACGAGCTCAAAAACTGCAGCGTTGGCCACGCCCATGCCGGTACCTAAAATCATCATTCCCAAAAGGGCATAAAAGAATGAAGAAAAGACGGTCAGTAATAAGGCACCTACAGTCATAATCCCAAAACTTATGGCCGCAATATTTTCCCCTCCATAGCGGTCGCTTAAACTTCCCCCCGGAACTCTGATCAGCGAGCCGTAAATAGTAAAAACAGCGGCTAGCAGTCCGGCAATTACAAGGCTAACATCGTGAAACGAATACCAATAAGTGGGAAACCACGCTGTTAGTGAGGTAAACCCACCTCCAAATGAGATGCTATAGAGGAATACGAGGATCCAGGTTTTGCCATTGGCAGCGGATTCTTTCAGTGATGCCCAAGTATTACCCGAGGGAAAATAATCTTGTCCGAGATCCTGAGAGATGTTTTTAGCCCTGCTATGTTCTATCCCTTTGTCGATTAGTTGGAAATAGTAAGCGTCAACAGCATATAGTGCATAAATAACAGTCGCTACAACTAAGAAAGCAAGCCATCCAAAATAGGCTGCAGTTAGACCCCAGAGGCCGATTAGTAGGGGGATGATAAAGTTGAAAACACCCGGACCGATATTACCTATGCCAGCATAAAATCCGAGCGCATAACCTTGTTCATCCGCCGGAAACCAGTACGTAGTCTTGGGTATTCCAACAGAGAAAGTCGCACCCCCGGCACCCCCTAAAATCCCGAAAAACAGTAAAGCTGGAAATAGGCTGGCGCTGAAATCGGCCGGATAATAGGAAAAGAGAAGAAAGACAAGCCCTGACATTCCAGCAATGGAAAGTCCAAGTAGTATTAAAAACGGTTTTCTTCCTCCTACTTCATCGACCCATGCCCCAAACGGAATCCTGAGAAAAGCTTTACTAACATGCGGAGAAGAAAGGAGTAGACCAAGAAGTACGCCCGATAGTTCGAGAGATTCTTTAAATTCTGGCCCCGCTACACCATAGAAAACGATGGTAGTAAGTCCCGCAAAAAGACCTAGTGTTGCCGTCCATAATCCAAGATTGGGATAGCCTGTTAGATTGTGCTTTTCTTTATGTGGATGTTTATCCAATGGGAGTTTTTTTAGCAAGTATTAGAATGAAGCCAAAGATAGATAGCTAGTTCACCGATTTCTAATTTGATGTAAATCAAAGGGGCTGTAAATCACCTATTTAAGAGCTTGTAATCTCGCCCTATACAAGTGATCTAGCGATGATATCCCCGTCAATTATATTGAGAGTTTAGCGATAGTTAATCTCCTCAAATTTTTTCGTTCCGAGAGAATCTTCGAAAATGAGATATCGTACCGCCGCCGGCATTAAGATTCATATCGGGTATGACTAATTTTTTCAACTTGTTAATTATTTGATAAACTTAACTGGTTCTGGGGGCTATTTATCGCTTCCGCATGATTTCATGCCAGCTTAAAGGGAAAGAAATAATCAAGTGTAACTGGCATATTTAATGCCCGGGTATTTGCTTTTTAAATTCCCCGGTCTTTATTCTTCTTTTTATTTCCTTTTTGACTCTCTTTGTAAATATGGTTTTGGGCATTTCCCATTCTTTTTTTAATCCGCATTTGTCACACTTAAGGACCGATATGTACTCATATGGATTAGCTAAAACCTTCTCAATATGAACCTCTGATGAACATTTAGGACAGAATGGTTTCAGTTTTTGGATTCGGTTTTTAGCTGCCGATCCCCGGCATCGAGGACTGCAGACCCATGAAATAGAAGATTTAACCCAACGATACGGGCAGAAGGTGTTCCAGTCGTATCTCGGACAGGGGAAACATGCCTATCGCATGTTTTGGGTATATGGGTCGAAAAGAAAGCAAATTACGATTATCGGCCTGGAACCACATCCGGAAGATGCTAAAAGTGGGGCTTATGATCGTATTAAGCTGTCGGATTTGCCGACTCCTTAATATGCCGGCCAGAATCAGTCTACCTGTGTAATAGTCGCAAAAAGTAAACCACCTTGTAAGAGTGACATTTCATGTACTATCATTTGTTACATCAGGATGGGAAAAAGGTGATTTTTACTTCAGGATAAAATGAAACCAAAATAAGAAGTGCCCGCCAAGAAATGACGGGCACTTTACTTGAGTACGCCCGGGAAGACTCGAACTCCCAACCTTTTGGTCCGAAGCCAAACGCTCTATCCAATTGAGCTACGGGCGCTTATAGTATATACAAGATTAGATCACAACTCTGGCTAATATGTCTGACTGAGTAAAACCAAAGAACAAAAATGCGCACTATCATCCCATTCCAAGCGCCCCTTATTGCAAGTATTGCCACTGGTCTGTCTGACCGGCCTGTTCCGAAGCCAAGCTGATATAAGGCTTTATGATTCATATAGGTTGATTTTGGGATGTCATGTTACATCATATGTAACAACTAATAGGAAAGCTGGGAAAGGGTTTCATTGGAGATATTTACCTCTTGATCCGTAATCTACGCGTGATAATCCTGTGCGCGCGACGCAGGCTGCGACTTTGGCATTTCAAGTTGTACTATTTGTAGTACCGAAGGGAGCTGCAGTTCAAATTCAATTATAACAACAATCATTTGATAATGAATTTGATTAAAAGATCCCCTTAAATATTAATGGAAGTTCATACGTTTTACACTTTTGATATTAACACCCTTTCTACCTATCCTTTAGCGTGTTTAAGAGCAATAAACATATCGTCAAAATTGCCACTGGCCTGCTGATCGTAGCAGCAACCCTTTTCTGCGTGCTATTTGGACAGGGAGCTCATCTTCATGATTTAGATATTCACATTAGCAATCATCTCGACGTTCATGCTCATGTCCACGCTCATGAAAGTCATGATGAGCCCATGCAGGCTGATCATAATGAAGACGACGCCCACCAGCATGAGGTGAATACAGCCGATGATATTATAGGGACACTAACCTCACCATATCAGGTAAGCCCAGACATACAGTCATTTATCGTTCTTGGCTTGGATGCTGGATCTGATGGCGTCAATGTAACGCTTCGGCAGTCGCCGACACTGTTAGATCTGCCACCGCCAAGGCCGGCAGGTAATCTATATCATCTCTCTTCTTCCCGACGCGGCCCTCCTATAGCGTAATTTTCCCTTTTAGGGACTTCCTTTCCTAACCGTATCCATTAATTACAATTCAATTGCCATGACAAGGTATATCCGGTGGATGCTATTGCTGGTACTATTCCCGGCATTGGTCCATGCACAATCAACCTCTATTTCACTCGATAAAGCCGTCGAGTTATTTAAACAGAACAGCCTCCAACAGGAACTGGCCCGATATGACCGGTTGCGCAAACAGGGAGAAGCGATCCGGTACAAAGCGTACCCCAATCCCGAAGTTAGCGTTAACCGCGAACAGCTCAATGCTGGAGCAGTCGATTACGAGGAAACGACCTACATGCTATCGCAGCCTATTGAACTGATGGGGCAGCCTTTTTTGCGCAACAAAAGTGCTTCCAAATCACAAAAGGCGGCCGAATTACAATTTGAGTACGACCGTCTCCAGCTGATTCGTCGGGTAAAATCCCTGTACGCTGAATATTGGCAGCTCTCACAGAAACTGGAGATCTATAATCGTGCGCTGGAAGTTATTCGCAAAGTCCGTTCAGCCGCGAAGGCTCGTCAGGATGAAGGCAGTTTCTCCGGCCTACAGGTGCAACGGTTTAATGTGGAGCTCAGTCGATACCGGAAACAACGCGATCAGATTCAGCTAAGCCGTAAGCAGGCAGGCAATCGGTTGGCCACCTTTTTATTTTCGGGCCAAGAGCTGGGTACCCAAATACAGGTTTCTGATAGCCTAACAGTCGACCCCATCAATCTACAGGAGCAGGCTCTGATACAATATGCCCTAGCAAATCGGGCCGATCTAGCAGCCTTGGAGCAGATGGTCGATGCCTCCGAGCTGCAATACAAGGTCGAAAAACGGGACCGTTTGCCCGACCTGAACGTTAATTTCGGCTATAAAAATCAGTCGGATGGTGCCGAGGGATTTGTCATCGGCGGGTCCATCAAGCTTCCCATCTTTAATCAGAATCGAGGGAATGTAACCATTACCCAAGCCAAAACACGTTCGCGGCAGACCGAATTGACTTTAAAACAACAGAGGGTACGCAACCAGGTTTCAACGGCGTACGAACGAGTAGAACTCGTATTGGAGCAGTGGACCTCGATGCAAGAGGATTCGATGGACGAGTCCTTACTGGAAGCGGCACGGGCAGCTTACCAACAGGGACGATACTCCCTGATTGAACTCCTTGATGCCACCCAGGCTTATATCGATGGACAGACGATGATCTACGAAACCAAAGCTGATTATAATCAGGCACTTTTTGAATTGAACGTACAATCTGCAGGACGAATTTCTAACCCACAAAACAACTAATACCATGAAACGCTTACTTCTTATTCTATCTATCACAGCAGGATTAACCATTACCGGATGTGGCTCGGATGATTCGGGGCACAGTCATGGCGAAGAGGGTGATCATACTCATGAAGCTCCGGCTAAACAATCAACTACAGATGATAGTGACGCCGTCCGTATTGGAGGTGGTGCCGATTCAGTAGATCATGATTCCACCCATACCCATGAAGAGGATACCCATTCCCATGGAGATGGCGAACATAGTCATTAATTCTATTAAACTATCCCGAATAAATTTTTTGATGCAATGAAACATCTTATAACGTTGACAATACTTTGTATATCTCTGGTGATGATGGGGTGCGGGGGTGCCAGTGACGAAGGTCATACCCCTGGTGAAGAAGGTAATCATACGCATGAGCAGCCCGCACAGCAAGCCCAGGAAGCTCATGGCCACTCCCATGGTGGAGAATCGGATCATGAGCAAGGAAAACCTCAACGGGAAGGAGCCGGTGTCATTACGCAATGGACGGATAAGACCGAACTGTTCATGGAGTACCCTGAACTGATTGTAGGGCAAAAAGCTACCTTCGCCGTTCATCTAACCCGACTTTCCGATTTTCAGCCCATTTCTGAATCCAAAGTGCAGTTTGTGTTTAGCTCAGAGCAGGGCAACGAAGGGTCTCTCACCGAAACGGAAGTTCAAATTCCTGGAATTTATGGTCCTGATGTCGTATTTGATCGAGCAGGACGGTATGATCTTACGATCATCATTCAGGGAATGGTGGATGATACGCTTCGAATCAATGATATCCCCGTTTATAACTCTGCTGATGAAATTCCACAAACACAGGCCGAGGAAGATCCCAACCTGATTACTTTTTTAAAGGAACAGCAGTGGGATATTCCCTTCGCCACGCAAGAGGTGCAACAGCGAACGCTTACGCAAACCGTAGATGCCACTGGGGAAATTATGGCCGCACAAAATAGCCAGGCGGTCGTCTCGGCTCCCTTTTCAGGAATTATCCTGTCCAGCCAAAATGAGAACCTGCCGGTCGAAGGACAGCAGCTGCAAAAAGGATCGCCGATGGGGGTGTTGAATCCCGCAATTCAATCGGGTGGAGGTGACAATTATGCCCAGCAGTTTATTAATGCCCAATCGGAGCTGGAGCTGGCCAAGGCCAACCTGGACCGATCCAAACGCTTGTACGAAAAGGAAGCCATTCCACAAACGGAGCTACAGAAAGCACGCATAGAGTACCGTCAGGCGTTGACACGTTACCAGACCATCAATGAAGTAATACAGGTGGATACCGCAGCCATTGAAGGCTACGGAGAAACAGCGGAATCTTATCGCTTTGAACTCAAAGCACCCCTGAGTGGGACGATCGTGCAGTCATATGTGACACCCGGAATGCAGGTGGAAGCCGGTGAGCCACTCTATCGGATTGCAAATACGAACAAGGTATGGCTTAAAGCGAATATTCCTGCCGCCCAGCAGAGCCGCATTGCCAATGCCAGTCAGGCGGCCTTTCGGGTGCAGGGTGACGACCGATTGTATGAGGTTAGTAAGCTGGATGGACGATTGATCAGCCGAGCCAACAGCGTAGACCCAAAGAGCCGAACACTACCGTTGATTTATGAGCTCGATAATACCCAAAACGGGCTTCCGCTGGGCATGTTCTCTACAGTGCATATTAATACGGATACCAAAGAGAATGTCATGGCCATTCCGCAGTCGGCATTAATTGAGGAGGAAGGAAACTATAACGTCTATATACATGTCTCCGGTGAGTCCTTTCGAAAGCAGCGGGTTACAACGGGCATTGAACATGGAGGATGGGTAGAGATTACCTCCGGCCTGAAAGGGGGAGAACACGTGGTGACTAAAAATGCCTACCAGGTGAAGCTGGCTTCGCTTTCGTCTGAAGCTCCTTCCCACGGACACTCCCACTAAATACGCTTAGAAATTTAAAATTTATTAAACAGAACTGATATGTTAGATGCAATTATTAAAGGATCGCTGAAGCAGCGGCTTTTTGTGGTCATCGGGTCCCTGGCTTTGTTTATTGCCGGGATCTATGTGGTCATCAAAATGCCCGTTGATGTGTTTCCTGATCTGACGGCTCCTACCGTAACGGTGATGACCGAAGCGCATGGGATGGCCCCGGAGGAAGTGGAACAGCTGGTAACGCTGCCGATTGAAACGGCTACCAATGGTGCCAGCGGCGTGCGACGGGTACGCTCCGCTACCTCAAAAGGATTTTCTATCGTGTGGGTTGAATTTGAATGGGGCACTGATATCTATCAGGCCCGTCAAATCGTCAATGAAAAACTATCGTTGGTCAGCAGCCGCCTGCCCGAAGAGGTGCCACCGCCGGTGATGGCTCCCATCACTTCGATTATGGGTGAAATTATGCTGGTGAGCGTAGAAAGCGACCGGCATTCGGAGCTGGAAATACGTACCGCAGCCGACTGGGAGATCCGTCGGCGCCTGCTGGCGATTCCCGGAGTGGCCCAGGTGGTGCCTATTGGAGGGGGAATGAAGCAATACCAGGTCCGTGTAGATCCGGATAAGCTGAAGGCCTATGACGTAACCTTGGATCAGGTAATGGAGGCCACCGAATCATCCAACGAAAACTTTTCGGGGGGCTTCTTTCAGGAGTACAGCCAGCAATATACGATACGCGGTATTGGACGGGCTCACTCGCTGGAAGATATCAAGCAGTCCGTGGTAGTTGAACGTAATAACCAGCCGATTACGATTGGAGATGTGGCCAATGTAACCATTGCTGCTGCCCAAAAAATAGGTGATGCCTCTGTCAACGGCGATCAAGCCGTGATTATCTCCATCAAAAAGCAGCCGGATACTAATACCCTTGAGCTTACGCAACGGGTCGATGAAACTCTGGCACAGATCGAGCAAAATCTGCCTGAGGGGTTTACGATCAACAGCCACATTTTTCGTCAGGCTGACTTTATCGACCTTGCCATTGACAACGTGATTGATGCCCTGCGGGATGGCGCTATATTGGTGGTCATTATTTTGCTGCTATTCCTGGCTAATATCCGTACTACTATGATTTCGCTGACGGCTATACCGCTTGCGCTTATTACCTCGGTATTCGTACTGGAGTTTTTTGATATTACCATCAATACGATGACGTTGGGCGGGATGGCAATTGCCATCGGGGTGATCGTGGATGATGCGATCATTGATGTGGAGAACGTGTTTAGGCGGCTTCGGGAAAACGCCAAGCTTCCGGAGTCCGAGCAAAAGTCGGCCATGCAGGTGGTGTTTGAAGGGTCCAAAGAAATACGGGCCTCCATCATTAATGCTACACTGATTATCATGATCGTTTTTATTCCGCTCTTCTTTTTGAGCGGGCTGCAGGGACGCATGTTGAAACCGCTGGGACTGTCTTATATCGTATCCATTGGGGCTTCCCTGATTATCGCCATGACGGTAACCCCGGTACTGTGTTACTACCTGTTGCCGGGACAAGCGGCAAAAGGAAAGCTGGAGGAAAGCTGGTTTACCAAGAAACTAAAATCGGGTTACCAGCGGGTATTGGATAGCGTCCTGCGCTACAAGAAAAGTGTGCTGACCGGTACACTGGTTCTGTTTTTGGGTTCGTTGGTTATGGTACCGTACCTGGGCAGCTCCTTTCTGCCTGAATTTAATGAGGGCACGCTGGTGATCAGCGCGGTTACCATACCCGGCACCGGGCTGAATGAATCCAATGAAATTGGAAAGCGGATTGAAAAGATCCTGCTGGATCATCCGGCCGTCACAAGTACGGCACGACGGACGGGACGCGCGGAAATGTCTGAACATGCCCAAGGGGTTAACGCCTCGGAAATCAATGCCGATCTGGATATTCCAGAAGGAACAACCAAAGAGCATGTCTTGGAAGAGTTGCGATCAGATTTAAGTGTAGTTTCAGGAACCAATATTACCATTGGGCAGCCCCTCGGCCACCGTATCGATCATATGCTTTCAGGAACACGTGCCAATATTGCTGTAAAGATCTTTGGTTCTGATCTGTATCGGCTGCGTACTCTGGCCGAAGAAGTTCGAGGCCAGATGGAGGGCGTTGAAGGCGTGGTGGATCTTTCGGTCGAACAGCAGCAAAACGTCCCGCAAGTCCAGATTCGTCCTGATCGCCGGGCGCTGGCGCGTTATGGAATGACTATCGGTGACCTGTCGGAAAAAATAGATGTGGCTTTTGCCGGAGAAACGGTTTCGCAGATTATCGAGGGCGACCGGTTGTTTGACCTGATGGTCCGCTATGACGAGGAGCATCGAGGCAGCATTAAGGCCGTGCGCAATACCGAGCTGACCCTCGAAAATGGAACGGTGGTTCCCCTTTCGGAGCTGGCCAGTATCAAATCACGCAGCGGTCCCAATACCATTAGTCGCGAAAATGTGCAGCGTAAAATTGTGGTTTCGGCCAATGTAGCCGGGCGCGACCTGCGTAGTACCGTAAATGCTATTAGTGCCAACATATCTGAGAATATCAACTTCCCCCAAGGATACTTCGTGGAATACGGCGGACAGTTTGAAAGTCAGGCGCAAGCGACCCGCACCATTTCGCTGCTGAGTATTGTCGCCATCTTGCTTATCTACCTGCTCTTGTACTTGGAGTTCAGCTCCCTGAAAACAGCCCTGCTGGTGATGGTGAACCTACCCTTTGCCCTGATTGGTGGTATAGTTATCGTATGGTTTACTAGCGGGATTGTATCCATTGCTTCCCTGGTTGGATTTATTACGCTATTCGGTATTGCCACCCGGAATGGAATATTGATTGTATCGCACTACCAGTACTTGCGATGGGAGGAAGACAAATCCTTTATGGAAGCGATCCGGCAGGGCGCGATGGAGCGGCTTAATCCAATACTGATGACAGCTCTTACTGCTGGGCTTGCATTAATTCCGCTGGCACTGGCAGCCGGAGAGCCTGGAAACGAAATACAGTCACCTATGGCACAAGTTATCCTCGGTGGACTCATTAGCTCCACCTTGCTGAATATGATTGTGATTCCGGCTCTTCTGGCACAGTTTGAGAGTAGTGAAGCGAAAATTACAACCTAAAAAAGACTAAGACTATTTCTAAAATATTCGGTAACGGCCTTTATCATAGTCTTGGTTTCGGAAGTGGCCAAGAGAATCGACCGATTGGGGGCACTCTTGGCGTCGCTTCCATTTGTTACTATCATGGTGATGATCTGGTTCTATATCGAAGGTCAGGGAGAGGGAAAATATAGTGGTCGGCTCAAAGCTTAGGGTTATCACTATTCACAGCATGTTTGCTCTTGTTGAACCGGGGGACATGGGATATCCCCGTACGAGCAGAACACGCAGCAATCTCCTTCATTAGGCTTTGACACCTCTCCACAATTCGGGCACTCCCAAAAATACTGGCATGAGTTGGTCGGCATATACCCGGTAGAATTGTGTCCACATTTGGGACAACTAATTGTTGATTGATGTTCTATTTGCCTGCCAGGATTATTCATTTCCGCAGTTCTTTACCCGTATCACTTTCTCCTTCTAATGCGTCGAGGATGGGACATTCGCCTTTTGGACCTTCACCAGAGCAGGAGTCGATGAGATCCACTAGCGTTTCTTTGATTCGCTGCAAATCTTCAATCTTTTTTACTACATCCTGGTATTTGTCCTGGGCTTCGTTCTTGATCTCCGAGCAGGTAGTATGCTCATCCATGCGCAGCTCCAGCAGCTCTTTTATTTCGCTGAGGGTAAAGCCCAGCTGCTGGGCTCGTTTGATAAAACGAATCTGATCAATATGGCGCTGGGTAAAAATGCGATACCCCGATCGGCGCCGATCCGGCTCCGGTATCAGATTTCGTTTTTCGTAATAGCGCACGGTTTCCTTGTTGACGTCGGCACGGCGGGCTACTTCACCAATTTTATAGGTGACAACACCATCGTACTTTTCTTCCATGTTTTCTCTCATAATACCGGTGTTTATGTGCAAGAGATCTAAGCTTTTCCTTTATCAACGGTCTTTAGCCGAAGTTTAGTCCCCGACCCTTCACTTTTTTCTGTTTTTCCTGTTACTGTAAAAGGCCCTTTCATCTTTGAAATATCATCTAACGCACCTTGATTTTCAGCTTCTAAGATGAACCGTTCTCCCGCCCCGGTTTCCAGAACAAGAGTGCCTGTTTTATTCCTAGTCACCGTTCCTGCCACGGTAATATTTGCTTCCTTGGCTTTAAACCCGCTTTCTTCAACGGCTTTGCGAATATGCTGAAGTGTTAGCTGATTATCTTGCTTCAGGTTTGCGGTTAACAGGCCGTTGTTAAGACTTACTGATGCGGATTCTATACCATCAATGTTCTGTATGCGTTTTTCCAGTCCGTAAGCACAGGGGGCACAGTCCATGCCAAAAACGGTTTGTTTGACCTCCAGCAGTTGCGCCTGTCCCTGAAATGGGAGCATAAAAAGGCCGATGATTAGTGTCAGAATATAATTTTTCATAATGAACTCTCCAGTTTTTTTAGTTAAAACCAATACGATAAAACAAAGTTTAAGCGATAAGATTCAGATTCCTGCGTGCCGGAAAAATTGGAATAGACTGGGAATAGGATACCACCGGACAATCCCCATTTCCCATAAAGCCCAAGCACGCTCGGGCCCAACAACGATTTCGTACCGCCTGTATTTCTCAGCTCAAGACCATCCCGTTCATTATCTCCAACCCACTCGGTTACGCTTTCTACAAAAATCCGCCAGTCGGGTTTGGGATAATCATGTTGAAACATCGGTGGCCGATATCCAATCACACCGGTTATGTAAGCAATATCTCCCAGCCGGTCATTATGCTGTTCGCTGTAATATTGATAGCCACCCCCGGCCCAAGCGTAGAACGTCCGGGATGCATAACCGGTTACTACTCCGCCGTGAAGGCTGGGCCCCACGTGAATGCCGGCGCGTTTATCCTCGGTCGGTACCGATCCGCTGAGCAGCAGGGAGGACTCAAACCGTTGACCTACGTCTGGATAGGTTTTATAAAAACGAAACAGACCAGATACTTCCAGATCGCCATAACTGCCCATCATGGTACCGAGACGCCCCTGGGGAGGAGTATCTATTTTTTGAAGAGGAGTAGGAACAGACACATTCAGCTGGATATCTTCGGTCAGCCCGTAGTGCCAGTTCTGGCGGAGCATCCATGCCGAGCTGCCCTGCCGGGTGGACATGGCCATCGCATCAAAACTGAGCTCGCCCTGCCCAAGGGTTGGGGTAGCCAGCGTGAATACCGGTCCATGGCCGCCCTGGGCATGGGAAATATAGACGGATGCCAGAGATAATCCGGCAACAGTTACAATGAAAAATATCCTGAGTAAAATCTTATTCAAGCGCATACTCATACTATTTAGCAGGTACATGAAATTAAATGCCTAAAAACTTCATAATCGGAACCAGTGCATAGGCAAAAAAGGCCCCTGTACTGTAGATTATAATCGATGACCAGAACATGATTTTGGTAAGCCGTCCGGCTACCTTACACCCTTCTCCTCCGGTTATACTGCATGCTACTTTCCCTTTGGGGCGATATACCAAAATGCCGCTTATCAGTAGCATAAACCCGGATCCCAGAAAGATCCATACCTTATACATAGACAATGTAACCATCCAGGGAAAAGTAGATATCATGGACGTTACCGCAGCTCCGCCTGCAAAGGCAGCAACCGCTGCGGGTAAGGCACAGCAGATTAAAGTCCCTGTTGATGTAAAAAGGGCAAGGAAGCTGGATGCCTTCTGTTTCCAGCTTTGGTTTTTGGGTTCGGTCATTTCCATAATGGGTTACGTTTAAATTTCTGTAAGTAATATAAGGCCTGTACCATACCCCAGAGTCAAGTAAAAAATTACCGGTGTCCGCCGGGCCATACCAATACGGGCATGTTTACGACAATGCCGGGTTCTTCTATGGTCAGCTTTCCATTGGACCGGGCCTTCATCAGGGCATCGACCGTTTTCAGTTCTCTGGGTTCGGCATCCTTTTTCCATCGTACAAGATGGATGGAGTGCAGGGGACTGTAGCTGGGATCACCAGGCACGGAGCCAAAGATATCGGGTTGAAAGCCAAATGGACCATGTCCTTCAATACCGTTTTTAAATACGTAGATATCGGCCAGCAGGGAGTCCGGCGTTTGCGCCAATTTGGGCAGATGCATCACGCGCGGTCCCATCATCTCAGTCAGCATGTTAGCTACGGAAGAATCGGATGCCTCGGTATGGATAAAATAGAGATCCCCTCCGTTGTGATAGCCCTTAACCAGGGGCGCCAGGGTCATGGCCTGCAGCGAGTCCGGGACAATGCCCATGGCCTCAGTCATACCCTGTTGTTGGTTGTCCCAGTCTTTAACAAATTTTTGTTCGCAGCCTGTGGATAGCAGTAATAGTATGATTGAAGCCAGTATGGTATATCTTATCATAATTCAGTGATTTTATTCTTATTGATATTTGTCTTCCAATTCCGGTTTGTATCCTATTTCCACCAGGGCCTCCCGCAGGCTGGAATCGTTGACATTGCCATTGGTAAACTCGACGGTAACCTCGCTTTCATCAAGATCCGCATCCACGGTGATATCCTCAAATCGCCGGTTGAGCGTGCCTGTAATGGTTTCCACACAGTGCTCGCAATGCATATTAGGCACCCGATAGGTAATTGATTGCCGCCTATCTTCTTGTTTTTCTCTGAGCCGGGAAGCCTGGGAGATGAGTCGTCCCCAGAAGGAGTTGGCCAGCACGGCCGTTACGCTGGCCACCATCGCGATCATCGCCCAGACCGGGTAGAGCAGTCCGGTTGTAGCCAGGGGCACGCCTATGCCGTTGAAGCTGAAGGCGAGCGCCAGATTTTGTTTGGTTTTGCGGAAAGAGTTTTCGCCAATTTCAAAAGCTTCGACTAAGGCATACAGCCGTTCCCCCATCAATATTACATCGGCTGATTCAATAGCAATATCAGTTCCTGTGCCAATGGCCATGCCCACATCGGCCTGCGTCAGGGCAGGGGCGTCATTGATACCGTCGCCCACCATCGCCACACGATTGCCTTGCTCTTGAATGCTGCGGATGCGCTGGGCTTTCTGATCCGGTTTTACCCGGGCTTCCACCTGTTGAATGCCGACATTTTCGGCTATGGCCCGGGCGGTTCGCTCGTTGTCGCCGGTAAGCAGGACAAGATTCTTTCCCTGATCTTTGAGGCGGCTGACGGTTTCCCGGGCATCTTCTTTGAGCGTATCGGCCAATGCAAACAGTCCGGCAAGCTTGCCATCCACAGCCATGGCGATAACGGTATGCCCCTGTTCTTCATGAATGGAACTCCACTCGGTCTCGGCTTTCGTATCCACATCGTGTTCCTCCAGATATTCCAGGCTTCCCAGCAGTATAGTTCGCTCTTCGATGCCAGCGCGGATTCCCTTCCCGGTTGTTGAATCGAAGTCGTCCAGTTCAGGAAACGTCTCCACTTCTGCCTTGGCATATTCAACTACCGCCTGTGCCAGTGGGTGCTCGGAGTGCTGTTCGGCAGCTCCGGCCAGCCTCAGGATTGGGATGTCATCCTGCCGGTCGGTTGCGAGAACATCCACAACTTCGGGTTCCCCTATGGTAAGCGTACCGGTCTTGTCCAGAACGATCGTATCGATATCCTTCATGATCTGAAAGGCTTCTCCGGATCGCATCAGGATGCCCCGGTCAGCGGCCATTCCTCCGCCGCGAATCATCGCCAGCGGTGTGGCCATGCCCAAGGCGCAGGGATATCCCAGCACAAACACATCCAGCATGGCAAAGATGCCGCGAGGCAGGTTGGTTTCCCCTGTTATCAGCCAGAGGCCCACCGTCCAAATTAGGATGGAAAAGATCGCAAAGCCCACCACGCCGGGCACGTAATATGTAAGTACCCGGTCCACCAGTTGAATAATCCCCGGCTTCATGGCGCGGGCTTCTTCGATGTGCCGGGCGATCTGCTGCAGAAAGGAGTCTTCTCCTAACTTTGTTACTTTTACCAGCAAGGTGCCGGTCTGGTTGATGGAACCGCCGACTACTTCGTCGCCTTTTCTTTTCTCGACAGGAATGGATTCCCCGGTGACGATACTTTCGTCTACGCCGGATCGGCCCTCAATAACTTCCCCATCAACCGGGATGTTTTCCCCCGGGCGGATGCGAATGCGGTCGCCGATTTCCAGCTGATCAATCTCTACTTCCCGCTCGTTCCCCTCCTCATCCACGAGCCGGGCGGTATCAGGCTGCAGGTTCAACAACTTACGGACCGACTCGGAGGCTCGGGCCCGCACCTTGTTGGCCGACCACCCGGAAAGAATGTGATAGGTCGTAATAAATACCGAAATCCCGAAAAACTCTGTGGCTGGGAAAACCGGATTATATAACCCGGCTATTCCCCCGATGAGGCCGGAAAAAGCGCCAAACTCCAGCAGGTTATGCTGGTTCAGAATGCCTCTGCGCAGGGACTGCCATGCTTTCTTTTTGATGTACCAGCCGGGCCCGAACATCGTCGCCAGGGCCAGCCCGAGCGTCGCCCACGGATGCCACCAGCTCATAACTCCGGCCCACATCATAGACATGATGCCAAGGGCGGCAAGGGTAAATACGGATGCTGTGATGAGCCGGTTGCGGTGGGTTTTCAGCTCCTGCTGCTGTTCCTCGAAGGCTTTGACCTTGTCCGGGTCGCGTATGGTATAGCCCAGATCGAGCAGGATCTGCTTTAGTTCGGGCGCTTCAATCTGACTCTCATCGTACTCGATCAGCACCTGTTCATGAGCCAGACTGACGTTTACTTTGCCAACGCCATCCCGCTGTCCGAGAGCTTTGTCAATACTCTGGGCACAGAACGAGCAGGCCATGCCGCCGATATGGAGTTGAAGTGTTTGCATGGGTTATTTTTTTGCCGTGTAATTGGCTTTGGCCAGAGCCTCTTTCATCTCTTCAAAAGAGGCTTCGTCAGGGTTGTACTCCACCGCTGCAGATTTATCATCAAATGTTACGTCAGCCTGCTGTACGCCGTCCAGTTTCTCCAAAATATTGGTGGAACGGTTGGCGCAGCCTTCGCAGTGCAGGTCGGGAATGTTAAAAGTCAGTTTTTCCATTGGTTTAGTTTGTGTATTTGAATTAGACGTTTTGTTCGTTAAAAAAGGATAATTTGTGTTACTAAATACGTTAGTGAAACCAGAAGTGGCAATTGCAGCACCGGGGTCACGGCCACATCCCCCCAGTCGTTTCGGAAAATGAGGCACTTTCCGATTGAAGTGCCACCAGTTAAACCGTTGGGCTACTAGTTCTGTGAAATAAGCCCCAATAAAACTTATCAGCAAGATAAAACCATAGTGACAGGTACCTGCCTCATTTAACCATGAATAATCCACAAGCCACCAGCCAATCAGATAGTATAGTCCTAGGGTATACAGTACATCCGAGACAATACCTACCGAACAGTTCCCCAGCCTGATGCGCCAAGGCTTATCGGCGCAAGTACTCAATGCTTTAGTCTGTGCGAGCTCCCAGGGAGTATGTAGCAACAGGCCAATCCCTGCGAGGAATACCATTAATTCGAGTGACATGATTCAAGATTCTTCGCCGGAATCATTCTCCTTATTTCGTTGTATCTTTGTAAGCTTAAAACCGGCATTTTCTACCGTTTTCGTTAGGGTCTGATCAGAAGGAATATTGTCTTGATTAAACGACAGCGTAGCAAAACCCTTTTTAGGATCAATCTTATGTATGGTGATACCATCCAGTTTTTCAAGCGAATTTTTTAATCCCCGGGCGCAGAACTCGCAGGCCATGCCCTCAATGTGTAGTTTAACGGGAGTAACCTTCCCTTGGGTTCTAGTGCTATCGGTCTGGCCGTAGGCATTGAGTGCAAGGGTAGCAATCAGTATCAATAGGATTGATGTGATTTTTTTCATCTTCTTCTGTTTTTTTATGGCAATTTGTTCTTCAAAAACAGGATTCATAGCATAATGAAGCCTCCCTTGCTGTAATATAAGGCCTGTACCATGGTCGAGAGTCAAATAATAATTTGAAATGATGGAGCACATTAAAAACTATCTTTGGAATTCCGAAACAATACTGCTTGCTTGAGATTATAGTTATGTAACACCGGATCTAGGCTTGGTAATAAGAAAATATTCACTTCAATACTTCAGCAAAATTATGAAATTACCAAACAGCAGATGGGTTTTATTGACGCTTATCGCCTTCTTTTTTACTTGGAATGCAGGTTGTTCATCCAGGGCCCCGGAAAAAAATCAAGAAAACCAGCAATCGGTTTCTCTGGATGTCGAGACCATTGAAGAGGTAACTGGTATGACCGGGACAGAATCCAACGGGGAATATAAGCTGGTAGTCCCTCAGAATGATTTGAATGTTACCGTGGATGGATTCAAAATCATTCCCCCAATGGGTATGGGTTCCTGGCTGGCTTTTTCTCCGACTCAGGATGGAGCCAAATTGATGGGTGATGTATTGGTCAAAGAGAATGAAATTGCTGCCATTCAGCAGGTATTGCTCGATTACGAGCTGAACGTTACGGCCCTGCACAATCATTTTGTACGCGAGCAGCCCAGCGTTATGTACATGCATATCGGTGGAAGTGGCTCCGAAAAAGAACTGGCCTCTGGCGCAAAAGAGATATTTGAAAGGATTGCCGAAATGCGAGAGGGGAATCCGGCGGATTCGGAGGCGGATACGGTCCAAAATTCTCTCGATACCCAACAAATTGCCGATATATTAGGTCATGAAGGCTCGATGAGCCGGGGCGTGTATAAAGTAACTATTGGTCGACCGGATGTAACCTTGATGCATCAGGATAATCCCGTCAGTACGTTTATGGGCTTCAACACCTGGGCTTCGTGGCAAGGGACCCCGGAGAAGGCTGCCGTGGCCGGCGATTTTGTAATGCTGGAAGATGAAGTGGAGCCCGTCATCAATACCCTGGCAAGTAACGGTATCGAAGTCGTGGCCCTTCACAACCATATGATTCACTTTACGTTTTATGGCACTCAGAAATTTCCCGTCAGAATGAAAATAATGAGACAAATATTCATTCTTTGTTTCGATATTTCCACCTTCAAGGATTTTAGCAGATTCCGACAGCCTAGAAGGCCCGGTTGGTATTAGGTGCAAAAAGTTAAACGCTAGCTAAAGTGGATATTTCATGTACCATCATTTGTTACATCTGGATGGAGAAAAGATGAAGCTTTTCCGTGTTTTACCAGTTAGGATAAAATGAAACTAAAATAAAAAGTGCCCGCCTAAAAATGACGGGCACTTTACTTGAGTACGCCCGGGAAGACTCGAACTCCCAACCTTTTGGTCCGAAGCCAAACGCTCTATCCAATTGAGCTACGGGCGCTTATAGTATATACCAGATTAGATCACAACTCTGGCTGGTATGTCTGACTGAGTAAAACCAAAGAGCAAAAATGCGCACTTTCATCCTATTCCAAGCGCCCCTTCTTGCAAGTATTGCCACTGGTCTGTCTGACTGGCCTGTTCCGAAGCCAAACTAATATATGCCTTTATAGTTCATAGAGCTTTATTTTGAGATGTCATGTTACATCATTTGTAACAACTATCATGAAAACTGGGAAAGCAATTCATTGTGTGATATTTGCCTCCTGATCAGTAATGTGCACGAGATATTACTATGGGTAAAATGGCCCGTGATTTTAGAATTTTATGTAGTAGTTCTTGGATAGGCCGAGCCTTGCAGAGGTTAAAAGCCTTGATAGATATGTTGAATGTTTTCTGCAGTAGACCGAACATTAACTTTATCCAATCTCTAAGATTTATACCCTAACAACCGCAGGGCATTAAATACTACCACAACAGTGGATCCTTCGTGGCCTAATACTGCAAGCCCCATACTTAGTCCAAGGATGGTGGCCGGGACAAGAATGGCTACCATTCCAAGGCTGATCCATAGGTTTTGCTTGATAATGGATTTGGTTTTTCGGCTGAGTCCGATCGCAAACGGGAGCACGGAAATCTTGTCAGCCATAAGCGCTACATCAGCTGTTTCCAGAGCTACATCTGAACCGGCAGCTCCCATGGCAATGCCTACCGTGCTGTTGGCCATGGCCGGAGCGTCATTTACGCCATCGCCGACCATCGCAACATGCCCCTCTCCTTCACGTAACTCTTTAATCACTTCAACTTTATCCTCCGGAAGCAGGTTACCCTTGGGGTCATCAATGCCAATAGCTTCAGCCACTGCATCGGCTACCCGCTGGTTATCCCCGGTGAGCATAATCAGGTGAACCAGACCAAGGCCACGCAATTGCTGGACCACCGATTTGGCATCCTCCCGCGGGGTATCCATTAAACCGAGAATACCCAGATAGTGGTCACCAGATCGGACAATCATAGTAGTCTTGCCTTCTCTTTCCAGTTCTTCAACTTTATTTTTAAGATCATCCGGTAACGTTATTCCATCGGATTCTTCAAACAGCTCTTTGTTTCCTATCCGTACAATCGATCCGTTCACTTTTGCTTTGACGCCACGTCCCGTTATGGATTCAAGGTCCTCGGCTTCGGGGAGGTCAGTGCCGTTCAATCGCTGTTTCCCGTCCCGGACTACCGCAGCTGCAAGCGGGTGATCACTGAGATTTTCCACGGCAACAGCCATGCTTATTAGTTCAGTTTCGTCGGTATTGTTAAAAAGCAAGACATCGGTGAGTCGGGGTTTGCCTTCAGTGAGCGTTCCGGTCTTATCAAAAGCCAGCGCCTTAAGAATGCCCAGGTTTTCCAGCGGTTTCCCCCCTTTAATAAGCACCCCGCTGCGGGCAGCCCGTGCCACCCCGCTAAGGACCGCACTGGGGGTGGAAATGGCCAGTGCACAGGGGCTGGCGGCTACCAACACGGCCATGGACCGGTAAAAACTGGCGGCATAGGATTCGTCAATAAGCAGGAAAGCAAAATTCAGCAAAACAACCAGTCCTAATACCGCAGGGACAAAATATTTTTCAAATTTGTCGGTAAACTGCTGGGTAGGTGATTTTTGGGCTTCGGCCTCATTCACCATCGTAATTAACCGGGAAAGAGTGGAATCCTTCGAGAGCTTCGTTACTTTCACTTCAAGGCTGCCGTTGCCGTTGATGGTTCCCGCAAATACTCGGTGTTCGTCATCGATAGATTCCGGATCCTGCTTAATCTTCTCCATATCCGTAAATTCACTTTTATCAACCGGAACACTTTCGCCGGTTATAGGCGCCTGATTCACGCTGCTTTGTCCGTTAACAACGATCCCATCTGCTGAAATTTTACTGTTGGGACGTATGACAATGGTATCGCCAACCTGAAGTTCTTCAACAGGCACATCTTTCGTTTCCCCGTCAACTTTTTTCAAGGCCGTTTTAGGAGCTAGGTCAGCCAGCCCTTTGATCGCCTCGCGGGCCCGGCCCATAGCATAATGTTCCAGCGAATGGCCCAGGCTAAACAGGAATAGGAGCAGTGCTCCCTCAGCCCATTCGCCCAGTATGGCGGCACCAACTGCGGCAACTAGCATTAAAAAATCGATTTCAAAATTTCCAGCTTTAACTTCAGTATATGCCTCCTGTACAAGGAAGTAGCTTCCGAAAAAGTAAGAACTTACATACAGTACCAGCGTTACCCAGGTGGGAATAGCGTTCACGTAAGAGAGCCCGAATCCTATACCGAGCAGAGCTCCACAGATCAGCGAAAAGATCAACTCCGTTTTTTCACCAAAGATGCCACCGTGATTGTGATCATGGCTATGGCCACGCTCTTCGTCATCGCTGCCGTGATCGTGATCCTCATGCTCTTCCTGGCCGTGATCGTGTTGGTGTTCATGATCCGATTCAATCGTATCCTGTTCTTGGACTGGCTCTCCATTTGTTATACCAGGCACAACCTTCCTAAAGCCTTTGGCCTTTTGCTCAATGGCTAAGCCCAGGTCTTCAATGGAACCAAGCAATATCTCCTCATTGGTCTCTTGTTGATCGAATTCTATGCGAACCCAACCGCTGGGACTGGCATAGGCATTTACCGTCCCGGGTAAATCGTTGAGCTGTTGACTCAGGCTTCGTGCCTGCCGGGGGTGTCTTATGCCTTTGGTTTCAACCAGTAAATGCCCATAACTGTCATTTAGTTTTGCCCCTGTTTGCGAAGCCAGCTTTTTCAGATCATTAAGGGTAATAGTATCGGGATCAAAATGAATACAAAGTTCGGGTGATTGCTCATTTTCTTTAATATGAGCTTCCTGAACACCTTCTTTCCCTTCAAGGGTATCAATCAAACGCGATACGCACTGGTCTTCGGCATCAGGGATATCCGGTAAAATAATTGGAAGGTTGATGGTCAGTTTATTCATAGTGACAAATAAGTGAAACTGGTTAGTGTGAGGTGTTTTGAATCCAATTCCAGGCTTTTTCCGCGTCGGACAGAGGGAAAAACCGTAGTTCTTCTTTGGTTATGGGATTCACAAGTCTGGTTCCCCACTCTTGCCATTTCTTTTCACCGACGACGGCAATACGATCAAAATAGCCCAAATATTCGGCATCCAACTGCAGGTCTTTCCAGACGGCGGCAGCATCGGCCCATCCGTTGAAATCCTCCATAATCATTAATAGGTGAGGGTGACTTGAAGAAGAGACATACTCCTTTAAAGTGGGTATTAGATCATCCAGCTCTTCTTCAGTTAGCGTACCGGATACTTGGAGCGCAAGAATGTCGCTATCGGCATGTTCGTTGACTTCGATCATAAGCAAGCAGCTATATTTGGTTCGACTTCAATTTCTATTCCTAAAATAAGCGCCGAACAGTCGCAGTTCTTGCATCTTTATGTGATTAATGTGCAGAATTATGCTATTTAAAAGGCTAAATTAGCTTCGTCAGGCGATACCCGTAGATACATGAACAGCTCCCCAATAGTATTCTTTCATTTTAGATTTTGGGAAGTGTCGTTTAATAGAGAGCCAGGGCGCTCGGTTCGTATGTTCTTTCCGGGTTCCGTAGGCGGCCAATAGTTTAATCATCAATTGTACCATCCAATCCGGCCATCCATCTGGACGTTTTAACTTAAAGATGGACATTCTCTTGCCTTTTTCCAGCGTCTCAGCCGCCCTCTTGATTATAGGGTCATAATCCGGGGACATGGTAAGAGCCAGCGTCGAAAGGATGGCATCTGTTTTGTCAGGAAAAGAGAATTTGGCAATGTCTGATTGTACAAGGCGGACATTTTTCCAGTTGTTCTTTTCGACACGCCGCCGCGCCTTTTGGAGCATGGCACCAGATAAATCGGCCCCAATGATAGTCCCCGTTGCTCCTATATGCTCTTTTAGCAAGGCGAAATTTAATCCCGTACCGCACCCTAGGTCAACAACCGCATCACCGTGGTTTAGATTTAAATTTTCGACAGCCGCTTTTCGGTAGGCCCTGATTCGAAAACCGATCAGACGAAACAGCCAAAGAGACTTGTCGTAATTTTTCGCCCAGCGGTTGTACATCTGCTGTATCTCTCCGGTATTGAATATTCGCTTTTCCATCACGTATCTATTATTTGGTTTCATATTCGATAAAAAGATGCGAAAAGCGGCGGATTCAGACTTATATCTTTATGTGTTTAATGTGCAGTATTTTGTGCTATCAGTTGGATGTATGTCTTACAATTGGATAAAACCTGTTAAAGATTTTATCTTGTTTTCAAAATCCAAGGTTTTCCCATCCCATTTTTTATGAGTGGCGATACATGCACGTTATGTGATCTTCCCACCCCTGACCCACCTATAACAGATCCCGATATTGAAGGGACATTCTGTTGCTCGGGATGCCTGCAGGTCTATGACCTTTTGCAGGAACTCGATACCGAACAGGCCGAACGAATTCGGCGGGAAACCATCAATCGCAAGCACCGCGAATGGGAAGGCCAAGCCGAGGAGCCGCCCGATAAAGCCGAACAGACATTTTTGAAAGTGGACGGCATGCACTGCTCGACCTGCGAATCGTTCATCGAGGCGATGGCACGGCGGCAGGATGGCATCTACAAAAGCGAAGCCAGTTACGCTTCCGAGATGGTAAAGGTATACTACGATCCCGATCGATTGAGCGAGGAAGAATTGCCGGATCTTATTAGTAACATGGGGTATAGGGCACACCTAAAGGAAAGTGATTTGGGAGATGAAAAATCTAATACTACTATTCGATTGATTTTGGGGACCTTCTTCCTCGTTTACGGTTTTATTGTCTACTTTCTCGTACTATATCCTCTCTATTTAACAGGGGATTTTGTTATTCCTTTTGATCCTGAAGTCCGCTACTTTTTCCTGGCTAACGTTTGGGCAATGTCCTCGATCGTGCTGTTTTTTACCGGCTGGCCCATTTTAAGAGGGGCTTGGGTTTCTGTCTCTGTACTGAAACCGAATATGGATTTGCTGATCTCCATAGCAGCATTGAGCGCCTATGTGTTTAGTACCGTCGCTCTGAGCATGGGATTGAACGAGCTTTATTTTGATGTGACCATGGCTATTATCATGGCAGTATCCTACGGAAACTATTATGAAAATCGAGTCAAAGAAGATAAAAATTCCTTGCTCAATGAATTAATGGAAAATCGTATTAAGCAGGCCCGTGTGCGGCGAAACGGAAACTTTAAAATGATGGAAATTGATGAGCTTGTCCCGCAAGATGAAGTACTTGTTAAAGCGGGAGAACGTATCCCCGTCGATGGTACGATTATCGAAGGTAACGGCGTGGTGAACGAAGCGCTTATCACGGGCGAATCCCTGCCGGTTTCCAAAGAGCCGGGCGACCGGGCTATGAGCGGAACCGTGCTCACGCAAAATGTCCTTACCATTAAAACGGATCAGCATGTGCAAAGTACCATTGAAAAGATGATACGCCTAATGTGGGACATCCAGGCCAGTCGTCCGGGCAAACAACGACTGGCTGATAAGATTGCTGCCTGGTTTGTCCCCGGCGTCCTGTTCTTGGGCTTTCTTACCTTTGTGTTTTATCTAATAATTGGTTCCGCAGTCAGCTCTGCTCTTCTTGCGGCACTTTCGGTGCTCATCGTTTCCTGTCCCTGCGCATTGGGGCTGGCCACTCCCCTTGCTGTGGCATCGGGACTGCGTGATGCCTTTAAAAACAACATTCTTTTCAAGACGGGAGCCGTTTTTGAAGAGCAAAGTGCTACCGACATCTTGGCCTTTGACAAAACCGGAACATTAACTACTGGCAACATGCGGTTGCTCGACGAAGGCAATTCACCGAAAGCCCTGGAGTACGCCCGTGCCTTGGAGCATTATTCCTCGCATCCTGTGGGCAAAGCAATTGCGGGAGAATCGAACGATGGCATTAATGTGGATCAGTTCCAACATACATCCCGAGGGGTGAGCGGTAAGATAGGCGGTAAAACAATTTATGTTGGGCAGCCTGAATGGCTACAAGAAAATAAATGCCAAATTACATCCAAACAGTGGTTCCGCATTTCCCGAGCCCGACAGCAGGGATATGTTCCAACCGTAGTAGCATGGGATAATCAAATCAAAAGTATTCTAATTGTGGGTGATCAAATAAGGGATGAAGCAAAAGAATTCATCGCAAGCCTGAAACAGAAAGACAAAAAAATTGCCATCATTACCGGAGATAGTGAAGAAGCATCTCGTCCCATTCGTGACACACTGAAACCCGATTTCCTGTTCACTGAGGCTCGACCTGAATCAAAAACGGAGATCATCAAAAACCTGAAAGAAATTGGCTCTGTAGCCATGATTGGCGACGGAAGTAACGACGCCTTAGCACTGGCGGATGCCGATCTGGGTATCGCTTTCGGAGACCTCACAGCCATTGCAGCCGATTCAGCCCAGATTGTGATTCCTGAAGACAATCTGCTTAAAATAACAATGGCCTTCAGTGCTATTAAACAGACCAAGGAGCGAATTCGACAGAATCTGGGATGGGCCTTCCTATATAACGTCATCGCAATCCCCTTGGCGATTGGTGGACTCATTAATCCGCTATTTGCAGCCATAGCGATGGTCGGTAGTAGCTTATTAGTGGTAATGAATTCATCCCGGGAAATGGAATTTGAACGTTTAACTAATGGTGAGTACAAATAACTATTAATTATGGAGTGGATCCTTGCCGGCATAACTTTTGGCTTCCTTGGCAGTTTTCATTGCATTGGAATGTGTGGTCCGCTGGCATTGGCATTGCCGGGAAGCGATAGAAAAACGTCTTATTTGGTAGCATCCCGGCTGGTTTACAACGTTGGCCGGGTCATTACCTACTCCATATTGGGTGCTGCTGTTGGACTGTTAAGCAAGATGATTTCCATCGGGGGGTTTCAGCAGTGGCTGTCGATAGGGGTGGGAGTATTTATTCTGTTGGGACTTTCTATTTCGAGGCTGCAAACCAAGCTAAACCAGTGGAAAGCATACCCCTCTAAGCTGATAAAAAAAGCCGGAAACCCAATTAAATCACTTTTTAAAAAAGGGACCATAGGATCGCTCTTTGCGATCGGTCTCCTGAACGGGCTGTTGCCCTGTGGGTTTGTCTATATGGGGCTGGCAACGGCCCTGACGTCGGGTTCGGTATTCAGCAGCACGATTTTTATGACAGGATTTGGGATCGGTACCATCCCCGCAATGTTGGGCGTAAGTTTGGCCGGTGGGCTTATCTCAATATCGGTACGAAGAAAGCTCAAAAATTATTCTCCCTATTTTATCGCATTCGTTGGAATATTGCTCATTATCAGGGGACTAAACTTGGCAATTCCCTTTTTAAGTCCACAAATGTGACTTGGTTTTTCTATTTGATTAATCTTGTTAAAGAATTATTAAATAATTCTGTTGTCCCTGAAAAACATAGATTCTAATTTTGTAACCAAAGCATAACAAAACTAATAAACCAGATAATAAGTAACAGAAACCAACATGATTTTTTACAGTTTCTTAATCATGATTATAGCTTTTTGAAATCTTTTATAATAAGCTTCGGCGGTGTCATACTGCCGCCGTAATCCCCGCGAATTCGTCCCTGTGAATCAAATAAATTAAGTTGATTGGTGTGGTTGAACATATAGTCCATATCTGGGTCGGTGCTATCAGCCGGTATCATTTTTGTGCGAATTCCAATTTCATCCATTAGAGAGCTTACAGTTGTAGAATCGCCGGTCAGTAGGGTAAATTTTTGGGGATCCAACTGAAATTTCTTCCGGTAGTCCCGGAGTCTAGAAGGGGTGTCGCGCTTGGGATCGAAGGAAATAAGCACAAATTGGACTTGCCGGTCAGACGGTATTTTTTGGCTGACCTTTTTCATATTAGCCGAAATGGCTGGGCAAACGGATTGGCAGGAGGTATAAATGTATGCGGCAATGATGGGCTGTCCTTCAAAATCAGCCGGGAACGAAACCCTGGCACTGTCTTGGTTAACCAGCTGATAGGAAGCATCACTCATATCGTTGATAACTTTGGGGGAGGAGGAATTACAGCCGGTCATTAATGCAGCGGCAATGAATAATATTGCAGGTAACCTTTTGGCTGAGTTCATTAAAAGACGGATTTAATTATGTCATTTTAAAAATTAAATGTGATCAATGGAAACTCGCTTATTCTCTTTTACCTCTTTGAAGTGAGAGGGGGCAAGCCCTGTTTCTTTCTTAAACTGGCGCGAAAAATGTTGTTGACTACTATAGCCCAACTCAAAGGCGATTTCAGTCAGGTTTTGTTCACCATATACTATCAATTCCTTCGCCCGTTCAATTTTCTGTAGGATAAAATACCGTTCAATCGATTTGCCTTCTACACTAGAGAATAGCCGACTCAAATGCTGATAATCTTTGTGAATGCGATCCTTGATAAAATCTGACAAATTGCCTTCCAGGCTTTCACGCTGGTGAATAATATCTATAATCAGATGCTTAATCTGCTCCACCAGCTGACTGTTACTATCACTGATAATTTCGAAGCCATTTTGCCGCACTACTTTAGACAGGGACTCAAAGTCATCTTCGTCTATCGGTTGTACAAGTTCCAGCTTTCCCAGTTCAATCTTTTTAACGGAAAAACCTGCTTGATTTAATTTGGATTCCAAGACTTCACCACAGTGCTCACACACCATGTTTTTTATGTGAAAATATTTTTGCTCCATGATACTAGTAGCAACTTAATTTATCTCAATAGTTTAATTAAAGGGACTCCTATATTTTAACTGGCCCATCAATCATTTGTCTTAATCATCTTTCCATTCGGACTAATTTTCTCATTTGGCCCAGGCGGTCGTTTGGGAAAGCGATCAATAGAAACATCAGGATCCCGGCTATTGGGCACGTAATGGGCATGAGACCCCTTAGAAACTTTCGTATACGATTTTGAATTAAAGTAGCCCAATGCATCAGCCATAGCAAAACCTGCCATGACTAAAACGGTAGCTATCAATACATATTTAAGCTTGTTTTTTGAAGCCATTATGAAACTTATAAGAACTTGAATAAGAAAAAGGACTGCCACCACCGTCCGGTGGCGACAGCCTCGGGGATTGTGATGGGACGTTATTTGCATAACGTATGACATCGCCATCAACTTCATTTTAAAAAGTTTTTCATATCGTATTGCTCATAATTAATATGATATGTATCCTTTATTTATAATATGGTATAACTATCTATTTATTATTTCTTGCAGTTTTATGAGATTTATGTGTAGAATTATGTTTTAAAATATATGCGATTTTTGATAGAAGGCTGTCATTGCGATCAAGCAGTGACAGCCGCGGATTTCATCGAATGACATCGTAATCGGTTTCCCCGGTTCGGATGCGAACAGCTTTTTCAACGTTGGAAATAAATATTTTACCATCTCCATAGTTACCGGTTTGGCCTTTTTCAATAATAACGGAAATAATTTCTTCCACTCGCTCTGTTGGGACCACCGTTTCCAGCTTAACCATTTCAACCAGTTTTGCAGGTCCTTCTTTGGGATGGCCCCAACCGCGCACGTCACTCAGCGTAATGCCAGGGGCATCATCGAGAGATTCGAGGGCATCAATGACCCGATCAATCATATTTGTTCGAATAAATGCTTTGATTTCTTTCATAATTTTTGGGGTTTAGACTTGGCAAGTTCTGAGAACTTGCCAAGTCTCGATGAAAATTTAGAGTTCAACTTGTGTTTTAGTTTCGGCAAACCATCGGTATATCGATGGCAATACGACGAGCGTCAACAGCGTGGAGGTAAACAGACCACCGACCACCACGGCCGCAAGCGGCCGTTGCACATTGGAGCCGATATCGTTGGCTAAGAGTAGTGGGATAAGTCCCAAAATAGCTACGGTAGCCGTCATCAATACGGGACGGAGTCGGTGTTCGGCGCCTGTTTTTATAGCCTCCATCATATCCATACCGCGTTCTCGTAGCTCATTAATATAATCGACCATGACGACGCCATTGAGTACGGCCACCCCGAAGACAGCAATAAAGCCCACGGCGGCAGGTACCGACAGGTAAAGCCCGCTAACGAACAGCGCTACAATGCCGCCGATTACCGCAAACGGTACGTTAAAGAAGATTAGCAACGCGTATCGCAAGCTGCCGAAGGCAAGAAACAGCATCAGAAAGATCAGGCCCATCGTAATCGGGACTACAACGTAAAGCCTATTCATGGCTCGCCGCTGGTTTTCAAACTGCCCGCCATACTCCATGAAGTAACCGGCCGGCAGGTCTACCTGAGCTTTCACTTTTTGCTGTATCTCATTCACAACGCTTCCCATATCACGTCCGCGAACGTTTAGCTGCACGTAGGTTCGCCGGCTAGCCTTATTACGTGAGATGGTTTTTGGACCGGTAAAGGTCTCTACATCCGCCAGTTGCGACAATGGGACCAACGCTCCTTTGGCCGTACGAATGGGGAGCTCTCGTATCTGTTCAATACGGGAACGCTGTCCTTCCTGAAGCCGTAGGAATACATTAAAGCGGCGAATGCCTTCAAACACCTGGCCGGCCACCGAGCCACCTATGCCGGTTTCAACGGTGCCTAGAAAGTCATCAATGCTGATTCCTAATCGGGCCAGCTGTTCACGGTCGGGACGGACCATAATTTGGGGTTTGCCGCCTTGTTGCTGGGCGCGGACGTCCGCGGCCCCGGGAACAGTCTGAATAACTTCTTTGATTCGTTGCGCTTTTTGGGCCAGTGTGTCCAAGTCGTCTCCGTACAAGCTGGCAACAACTTGGGCGCGCACGCCACTGAGCATCTCGTCAGTGCGCAACTGAATAGGTTGCGAGAAGTTGGAAGCTACACCCGGCAAATCATTGTTGAGCTTCTCGGCCATAGCCGTCTGCAGCTCTTCATAATCTCGACCTGACTCCCAGTCCTCCAGTGGTTTCAGGTTAACAACATTGAAGACCACGTTTACTGGTTCGGGGTCGCCACCTACTTCGGCACGTCCGACACGGGAATATACGCCGGTCACTTCAGGAAAGGTTTCCATGGACTTTTGAATCCGCTTCGAGTAATCAATGGTGGTAGGAAGATTAGCCCCCGGCGGTAGCACCGACCGAACGGCGTAGGTCCCTTCCCGAAGCGTAGGTACAAATTCAGATCCGAGAAAGGGCGTCAGAGCCAGACTCCCGATTAGCAGCACTACCGCTCCACTTACCACAATTACCGGGTGCTGAACCACCCTGTCTACCACGGGACGATATTTATTTTTCAGCCATTGTACCAGCTTAGGTTCCGAAACCTTGGTCGTTTTCGAGAAGATGACGCTGGATACGACCGGCACGTAGGTCAGTGCCAGAATCAAAGCTCCCAGCAGTGCAAACGATATCGTGTATGCCATCGGTGAAAACAACTTACCTTCGACGCCTTGAAGGGTAAACAGCGGCAGGAACACGATGATAATAATGCTGATGGCAAAGGCTACCGGGCGTCCAACCTCACGGGTGGCCTCTCCAACAAGGCGTAGCATAGAGATGCCTTCCTCTTCTAGGTCCCGTTCTTCTAAGTGCCTGAATATGTTCTCGACGACCACCACGGCACCATCTACCATCATACCGATACCAATGGCGAGTCCCCCCAGGCTCATCAGGTTACCGGATAGGCCAACCCAATTCATCCCGATATAGGCAACCAGAACTGACATTGGCAAGATAAAAATCACAAGAATAGTAGATCGGAAATTCCCCAAAAATAGGTAGAGAAAGATGAGCACCAGAAAGATCCCCTCGAGCAGGGCACTCTTGACTGTACCCATCGCTTTTTGGATGAGCTGCCCTTGCGAGTAGAAAGGTTCAATAGTCATCCCTTCCGGCATGGCCTCATTAATTGATGATATTTTTTGATTAACCTCGGAAAGCAGATCCTGCGTATTGGTACCGATCAATTTTAGTATAAAACCGCCTACCGACTCTTCTTGGTTCGCAATCAGAGTACCTCGTTTTATCTCGGGACCGAACTCCACCTTGGCGACGTCCTTAACATAGACGGGTGTGCCATCTTCATTGGCTATGATGACATTGCGAATATCTTCGAGTCCCTTTTTATCAGGACGGAACCAGCCGTATCCACGGACGAGATATTCCTCCCCGCCGCGTTCCAAAAACGAACCGCCTACATTGCGGTTGTTAGCGCCCACGGCTTTTTTAACATCCGCAAGGGCCAAATCCCGCGCGACTAAAGCATTCATATCCACATTGATCTGAAACTGGCGGACATCACCTCCAAGAGACAGAACGCCGGTTACGCCCTGTACCGTTTTGAGCTGTGGTTTAACGATCCAATCCTGGGCCGTGCGCAGCTCGCTTAACGAGTTATCCGCGCCTTTCTTGTTCTTAACCTGGTACATCATCACGTTACCCAAGCCGGTCGTTAACGGACCAAGCTGGGGATCTCCGAGTCCCGAGGGAATTTTATTCTCTGCTTTGGCCAGCCGTTCATTGACCAGCCGGCGGGCGAAGTAGATATCCGTCCCTTCTTCGAAATAAATATTCACCCGGGAAAGACCAAAAATAGAGGTGCTTTGTACCCGCTTGAGCTTGGGGATTCCATACATTGATATTTCAATAGGATAGCTGATCTGTTTTTCCACATCCACGGGTGAAAGACCAGGACTAACGGTAAATACCTGCACCATGGGTGGCGTTACATCAGGATACGAGTCGGTGGGGACTTCCTGGAATGACCAGTATCCCGCACCGATCAGGGCAACCAGTCCAATGGTCACCAGTAATCGATTCTTCAGTGCGTAATCAATTAACTTGTTAATCATAATGGGTCAAATAATTGTTGAAATTCGTTGAGAGCAATCGCGCATTTGATAGTAGTGGTTAGTGTCCGTGTGAGGCACTGCGAGATTTGGCCGTAAGCGCCGACTTTAGATCAAAGGCGCCTGCTACTACGGCTTCATCTCCCGGTTGAAGCCCGGAAGCAATTTCAACGTAGCCATCATTTTCGCCGCCCAGCATTACATCGACTGGTTTGTAGCTGCGTAGCTCTTCGCCAGGCACAAACACCACCTTTTCCCCGTTTACGGTTTGAACAGCATCAATGGGAATCATGGCTACACTCCGCTCCTTACCGGTAGAAATGCGAGCCGTTCCAAACATGCCGGCTCTTAGTTTTCGATTCGGGTTCTCTACGATAGCACGGACTGGCATAGTTCTGGACTGTTTTTCCAGCGAGTATGAGACCCAATCTGTAGTGCCCTCAAAGGTTTGGCCCGGGATACTGCGGACTGATAGGCTTACGCTTTGTCCTTTATTCAGATACCGGATATCCTGCTCGTAGGCATCAATCATCACCCACATCTTCGAGAGATTCGCTACGTGGATAGGTGTCTCACTGGGGCTAATCGTTTGTCCAGGTGAAATATCTCGCTCCTGAATTACTCCGTCGAGCGGACTGGTCAGATAAAAACGTGACAGGGGTTGATCACTGCCTGCTTCAATATTCTGGATATCCGTTTTAGAAAGTCCATAAAGGCGCAACGCCTCAGCCGAAGAATTCAGCTCAGCTTTGGCCTCTTGGTAGTTGGCTTCGGCATCCAGCAGCTCCGCCTGGGAAGATATTTCCTGCTCATACAGGGACTTTTCGCGTTCGTATCGCGCCTGTTCGGCCTTGAGACGTGCCCGCAGGCGAATATATTCAGCCTTGGCTTTTCCTAAACCAACACTGCTCATGAGGGCGATGGGTTCGTCCTTATTGACTTGTTCGCCCAAGTCTTTGATGACCTCCACGACCTTTGCTTCGATACGTGGGCCAACCTTGGCTATTTGATCCAGATCATAGCTCACGCTGGCCGGTCTGGAAATAGTAGAAGAGGCACTGCCGCCATTAAGTGTTTCCACTTTGATTCCCAGGCTGTTTTCCTGCTGCTTGGTCAGATGCACTTCCCGGGCATGCTGTTCGGCTTCTTCGGTTTGTTGCGATTCCTGTTGATGCTGTTCGGTTTGTGGATTGGCTTGCGAACCTGAATTAGATCCACAACCTGTTAAGAGACTTCCCACAAGAAGTCCGGTGAGTGATAGTATTGTTAGATTTTTCATGACTGATAATTCCATATTCATTCAAAAAATTAGTTTGCTGTAATTTCGGAGAGAGGGGTTCCGATGAGTCGTTCAACATCGGCTACGGCCCGGTTATATTCGGCCAAGGCCTGGATGTAGCGAGTACGTGTGGAAAATAGTGTCCGCTGGGCATCCAGCACTTCTAGATAATCAAACTTGCCTTGCTGGTAACCGGTTTGGGCCGCCTCGAAAGCCGTTTTAGCTCCGGGTAATACCTGCTCCTGCAGTTGATTGACCTCGTGGGCAGCGGCATTGAGCTTATTGTATGCCGTTTGTAAGGCTTTATAGGTTTGAGAAACAGCCGATTCCCGCTGGGTTTCCACGCGGCTCAGTTCATACTTGGCCGCTCTGATATTGCCCTGATTGCGATCAAAGAAGGGGAGCGGGATAGAAACACCCACGATAGCAGCACTCGCGCCCAAATCCTCCGCGCGTTTGTATCCTCCGCTTACCGTAATGTCAGGAATGCCTCTGGCTTGTGCCAGATCGAGAGCTGATTCTCGTTGGTGCAATTCGGTAGCCCAACGCGCCACATCCGGATTGCGCTGGATATACTCCTGCACGTTGGTATACTCGGGAATCTCGGAAGGCATGCTTAGCTGACCATCTAACTGCTGAAATTTCGGCTGTTGGCTCCCCCAATAGGCAGCCAGCGCACTCCGAGCAGATTCCCATTGGTTACGGGCATTCTCCAGATCAATTTTTGCGCGGGAAAGCTCAACCTGTGCCTTCGTCTGCGCCAGCTTGGAAACTTTTCCGGCCTCCACTTGGGCAGCTATGGATTTGTACAGGTTTTGGGCGACCTCGACCAGCTCTTTTTGCTGCTGCCACTGGCGTTGCGCTTCCAGTGCTGAGATATAGGCTTTGGTAACACCGGTGAGCACATCCAGTCGTTGGGCTTCATAATCCCAGCCGGCCAGTTCTTTATTGGCACCTGCCAACCGTTTTCGTTTGAGACGGTCAGCGCCCAATAGGATCTTTTGTCCTAACTTTATTTTTATTTCGCGGTTATCGTAGCCTTCAAAGGGGCCCGTCCCGCCAAAGTTTTCCATTTCGGCATTCAGTTGTGGGTTGGGAAGCAATGAAGCTTGAATGCGTTCGGCTTCTTTCACGCGCACCTGCCAACCGTAGCTTTGCAGCCGTGGATTTTCCAGCAGGGCTTTGGACAATGCGTCCGAGAAGGTCAACGTGTCTGAAATGGTGACCTGGGATGCCGCTTCTTGAGGGTTCACATTTTGATTTAGGGCGGGAGAAGTCTCATTGGTTTTTCCTCCCAGTGTGCTTTCTGAAGGTGGTTCGATAACTGTTTCTTCTGTGGCGCATCCGGCAGCAAGCACGAGCATGCCGAGGGCCAGTATGGATTTATAAAAATTCATGTATTTCCAGCCAATTTTTACTTATAGATAGGCAAGCAGAGCCGGTAGGATATAAGTGTTCCCTACCTGATTACATTACTTGCAAGTGAAATAGCGATATGGAAAGGGCTGGAACTACTTAGTTGTAGAGAATGCGGACAACCGTTTTGAGCGAAGCTGTTATCGTATCCTCAATTAAGGGAGGGGTATAAGAAACAAGTTGAAAAACCCGTGATTGCGGGAGATTTTCAACATTGCTGTATAAAATTCCTTCAAGAAAGTTGAGCGTGCGTTCCTGATCGAAGCGCGTTGTTTGCTGTTCCTTTGAACAAATCAAAGATAGTGACACATCATGATGGCTATCTTCTGCAGCATCAAAAGTAGGTTCTTCATGATCATGCTGGTATTCGGCATGAATGACATCTTCCGAAGGGATGGTGAAGATGGAACCAACTTCTGATTCGATATTGATTTGGCCATCTTCCTCAAAGCAATAGACGAGGCTGTCAACAAATCCGTGAATACTAAGAAAATGTAGTCCAAACAGGAAAAGAAGGGCAAAGGTGATGCCCTTTAGGCTTTTCTTATATGTGGATTGAATTTGTTGCATTTGAAAATCTTTTAAATCAAGCTCAAAGTTAGGGAATAGCTGGAAGGGAAAAAAGCTAAAAAGTAGTAGGGTTGTTTTTTTAAAAGAAACTGTGTAATAGTTGAAAAAAGTCAAACATCGAGTAAAGCTGATATTTTATGTACCATCATATGTAACATCAGTATGAACTTAAATTGTGGTTTACGGAGAAAGATTGTACAAAATGATTAGCTATAAAATAAGCAGAGCCCGCCTGTTTTAGGCGGGCTCTACTGTAAAGTACGCCCGGTAGGACTCGAACCCACAACTTTCAGATCCGAAATCTGACGCTCTATCCAATTGAGCTACGGGCGCTTACAGTATGTGTCAGGTTAGCTGCAAATCTCCTGCAAGTATGTCTGACTGAGTAAAACCAAAGAACAAAAAGTTAACTGTTATCCTATTCCAAATGCCCCATATTGCAAGTATTGCCACTGGCCTGTCTGACCGGCCTGTTCCGAAGCCAAACTGATATATGGTTTTATGATTCATATAGATTGATTTTGGGATATTATGTTACATCATATGTAATAACAAATATGAAAACCGGGAAGGCAATTCATTTCTAAATCTTTCAGTAATAATAGTGTCCTATATAACAGTAATATTTACTTTAGACAGTATATTTAGTATAGTTTGACTTAAAGTGGAATTATTTACAACTTAATTGCGTTAGGAAAAATAAAGACGGAATAATTATGAACAGCTACTTGAGCTATGTTAACAACCGAATAAAGCCTCTTACTGAAAAAGGTGGGCTTTTGTATCAATTTACGAACCAAGCTGCTTCAATGTACAAGGAAGCGGAAAACCTCACAGCGCAAAAATATACTTCCAAGATGGCATTTAATGCCTATCCTCTTGATAGGTATTTATTAGCTAATGAACGCTTGTATGAGCTGGCATTAAATCATGATGAGTGTATGCCGAAACAAAAAAGTAACGGCTATGGTAATTATCGTACTGAAGTTAATTTTAAAGATATTGTCCTTACCATTTCACAAGTAAGAAACCCTGGTGAGATGGTTCGTAGTTCTACATTTCGACAGGAGTTTGCGGAGAAGTTTAATCGTACCTTATTCAATCCTGTACCCAAAATACCTCAAGAGGACGATACAATCTATGGAATTATTCTTCACGGGCCTATGTCACCACAAGAACGCAACATTGGATTTTTAAATATCGCTGTTCCTGATGATAGTTTGGATGGTTATGGGTACAATCGGAATCTCTATAAATTCTGTGGCATTAAACAGCCATATGAGCTTGAAAAGAAAGAAGTAGAAAAACGCAAAGAATTAGAAACTCCATCTGTAACTTTAAAAAAGGAGGCGTAAGAAATGCGTAAGGGTGTTGAAGAGTTTAACGGGCAAAGGCTACAGAAAGCATTAGATGCGAGAATGTGGAGTGTTAGTATGCTTTCAGAAATGAGTGATGTGTCTTCTTCGATGATTTATAATATGATCAATAATGAAAAAAAACCTTCGTATGAGACCCTTAATACAGTAGCGGAATCTTTAAAGATGCCTGTTTCCTACTTTCTGAAAGACAAAAAACATGAAGATACCCATCCATTTTTCAGAAAATTTAGTAGGTCAACAAAAACGATTCGTAAGAGTGTCGAGAAGAAAATAGAATGGATCATTGAGATTAAAGATTTCCTAAGTAATTATGTTGAGTTTCCAGAGCTGAATATTCCTTCATTCGAAGTAGTACAAGAAAAGAGTCCTCGGTATTTAAAGGACGATCACATTGAAAATATTGCAAAACAAACCAGGGAGTACTGGGATGTAAACTCAGCTGTATTACCAAATGCTACGGTGTTGCTCGAAAATAACGGCTTCATCATTACTCGATTTGAGTTAGGCACTGAAGATATTGATGCATTATCTAAATACGAAGTTCGCAGAGATAATGCCTACGTCTTATTATCTACCGATAAAGACAGTCCTTCACGGTCAAGATTCGATATAGCTCATGAGTTAGGCCATGCCATATTACATAAAAATATTTCATCAAAGACCTTCAATTTTACTAAAAAGGAAAATCATGACCTTTTAGAAGATCAAGCGAATAGGTTTGCCGGAGCATTCTTACTTCCTGAGGAGGAATTCACAAGGGATTTTCAATATCCCACCCTTGAATCTTACAAAACGTTAAAATCAAAATGGAAGGTATCTATTGGCTTGCTGATTTATAGGTCTAAACAATTAGATTTGATCAATGAAAGGACCTATAAAAATTTACAGATAAATATTTCTAAAAGAGGATGGCGAAAAAATGAACCATTGGAAGACAAAATTGAGGAAGAGAATCCATCCTTATTTAAACAAGCTCTTGATTTGATACTGAAAGAAGAGGTTGTAACCCTGAAAGAAGTAATAGATAAAGTTGGTTTGAGCCAGTCAGATATTGAAAGGGTATGTGGATTAGATATCGGTTACTTGAATAAATATAGAAGTTCGCAAGATGGTCCTAACTTAAGACTTGTTAAGTAAGTTCTCGAACAATAACGAAAAGTTGGAAAGGAAGAGTAATGATTCTGACAATTAAAAAATGTTCGATTTAATTGGGAGCAATGCCTATATAGACCTTAAAACGCCCATTTCGCGTAAATAATGAATTAAAATGACAAATGCAATTAATGTTTGTAAAAATTTTGATTTTTTCTTATATTTAATATGTGGCACATAAAAAAGCCCCAAAGCTTTACAGCCTTAGGGCTTTCTAAAATCTGGTTGTGTAACTGAGATTGACTACTACCTCACTTCCCTTAAAAGTGAGTAGGCATAACGCCTTTGGTCTTTCTCAGTTGATTCAGGAATATAAAAAAATTATTGGTTTTCTCCAATAATCCTGTTAAGACCATTGGTCAAATTAAAGGTTTTCCTTCCTACCAGGTTTTAAGTGCCACAATCTCATTATAATTGCACTTAAAGCTAAATAATTATGCGAATACAACAGACCCGTATACGAAAAGTCGATACTCATCTTAGTTATATCGATAATGGTGAGTCTTTTAGAATTGCTTTAGATAATATAGAGGACCACAAAGGCCAATTATTAAAGATTGGTTTCACGGATAATCTTGAACCTGGGGAACAGGTATTACCAAGAGCAATTGGTAATATTTCAGAGTTCAACGCTCATGGTAAGTATGAAAAGCATACCGATGAACCAATGGAAACTGCGTATCATCAACGTGAGTGGCATTGGGAAGATTGGGGCGGAAATGAACATTCAAAAATTGTTGACGTTCCTTACAAAAGGTATCCACGTGATTTTATTGAACCCCCAAGCGAGGAATTAATGATTATAGAACTTGATGATTCAAAAATTGTTACCTCTGAGACGTTTGTCAAAGAGGAGGATAATTATGAGCACATCAAGCATATAATTAATCTATTTCTTGAAATTTTTGGGGAATGCGTGGTATTAAATGAAGATTATGATCACTACGAAATACCCAAAGTGAAGCGTTTAAACTGGGAAATTCTACCTCCGGGTGAATATCCTTGGGAAGAGGTGCAAGATCATGTCAGGGATGGAATAGAGAAAGCCCCAGAAGGTAAGCGACCCGTAATAGTTCATCGGATTAAGACCATAACCAAACATGACCCAACATACGTTGCAGTTGGAGAAGCTGGGTTTGAAGGCTATTGGGTATTTGGCTGGCCGGATGAGGGTATTTATATCCTTGAAAACAGTAATTATGGAAACGCAACGTATGTATTTGGCGAAGACTGGAAAAAATACTCCGAGTTGTCAAAACGAGATATTATAAATGGTGATTTACATAAACATCGGTTCATTCATAAAGAAGGATGGCCTAAAGAAATAGATCATCTACTTAATTAGATCACTTACTAAGTGATACATTAGTTTAATTTTAATTTAAAGTTATTTCGGGAGGTGAAATCACTATGGCTACCAATCCCCCAGCTGGCGATGGGCACCGCAATGGTGCAGTTAGGAACCGGTCTCAGACCTACAATCCTAAAACAAAGCGATGGGTTAAAAGAGGACCTGACGGCCGATTTATGAACCAAAAGGCTGATAAGAAGCCTTTTAAGGGCGTTAGAAAGGAAAGCTAGTATAAATTAATGAAGCACAAGGAATTTCCCTTGTGCTTCATTAATATGACAAAATTCTAAAATAGAATAGGATTAGTTAGAAAGAATAAATTTAATTAGAAAATCTTACTCATTATTTTAGTTATATAACCACTTAAGCGGATTACAATTTTTCTATCAAACTGCTCAATGACTATCCGCAACTCATGCAAGAAAAGATCTAACAGCCGCTCCTTTTCTTGAGGAGAAAGTTTTCTTCCTTCTTCACTGTTGGGATTGGAGTATTGGGCGTACAAGCGGAGAATATTTTGGGCTTTTTCAAAGAGTGTTCGAACTTGCAGGGATGCCGAAAGGGCAACCATTCCGAGTATAACCACGCCTATTTCGGCTAGGTTATTCGGGGTTAGCAGGTTGGTCATCCATTCGTTTGTAGTGAGTAAAAGGATGGCGGTAAATGAAAATGTTAAGAAGATAGTCATTGGTTATTCTTATTAGGTTTATGGGGTTTGTATTGGGAAATATCTTCGGCTTGGATTTTGAGATCGGAGTAATCCTCATCAAACAAAGAGTTGCCTGGTAGCTTTTGATGTTGGTTCTTCTGGATCTGTTTGAGCCACTGTCGTCCCAGGGCTTTTGCGTCTTGTTTTTGTAGGCCTTCCCCCTTGCCTTCGAGTAGTTGATCTATCCCGTTGACTTGTGACGCTCCGGAAGAAATGGCTATCATACCATAGAGATATCCTATGATCTCTAGGATCGAGAGGATAAGCAGTAGGGTCGTATCAATTCCAGATGCAGATAACCTGCCGGTTGACAGGAGTCCAGAAATAGTGAGGCTGGCTATCCCACTTTTTACGATTCCCTTTCCCTTTTCAGGGGTTTTGCTTTTGAAAAGACTGATTAAGGTGGGAACAGCCTTAATAATTGGTTTTAGTATCTTTAGCACTAGAGGTGTCCTCTTTAATTTGAGATTTATACCGGTGGATTTGGCGGGGAATAGTTTCGAATTCAATAGATCGGAGTCGCCTGTTTTGATCTTTGAAACGTTCATCCGCATGCTGGACATGCGTTTCTAAGCTTTTTTCCAATCTGTGTAGATTGTCTGCCTGCACTTTCACTTTCTCATTGATGCCAATCATCAGCTCATACCACTTCTTGATTTCAGCGGTCTGGTTGTTGATGGAGTCATAGATACCTGTCAAAAACAGGCAGATAATCGTGGTGACGATCAGCTCCTTGTACTTTTGGAAAAACCCATTGGGTTGTGAGTTGCTCATGGGCCGTACCTCCTGATCGCCTCATCCAGCGTGATGGTTTGCCGATTGGTTTTACAGTAAAAATTGCCATGAGTAAGCGATTGGTAATAATACTGGTCGTCGATTCGCAGCCACCGCAGTGGGCGTCGGGACCGGCCGCTTCCTGGCCACCCGTCCACGTGCAAACCGATAGCCGGCACGTTGTTACCTTCTTTGTTGGTGTAGCTCCAATCAAAGTACAAGCCTACGCCTTGGAATCCCCAGGTGGTGGCAAGTAACCAATGTTGGAGCGCTGAAGGTTGACTGGAAAGCCACTCCTCAAAAAGCAACATATCAAAAGCAAACCCGTGGCCGTGGGATTTCGGGTCGCCCTTTCGCCATGCCGAGGTGACTAACGTGGGAAGGCCATGCCACCTGCGCCAGGCCAGGAAATTGCGAAGGAACCCTATATCCATCCGTTTTATGGATCCCGGGCCTTGGATTTCGAGTTCCCCGATCGAGAAGTGATTCCCGTAGCTATCCAGCAGGGTATTGTAATCTTGGGTATTCATTATTTTTTACCTCTTGTAGCTACCAGCAGTAGAGCTAAAATGCCAACCCCGGCTGCAATTTTTATATGGTTTGGTACTTCCGCGTTGATATACTTTTTGGCTTCGGTAATAAGGTCTTTTTCGGTCTCAGTGCCTTTTGGGTCGGCTTCTCCAAGTCCTCCTTGGCAGCCGCAATCGCTTTGAAGATAATCAGAACCGTTTCCTAAGGAGTGGTCGTGGCAGCCACAACTGCAGGGCTGGTCGGAGGCGTGTAAAGTATGTTTCATAATGTTTTGTACTTAGTTGGTTAGCATTAAAAAAGGAGTTTCCAGAGCAGCAGCCCGGATATGGTCGCACCACCCGCAACGGCATGGGTTTTCTTGATCTCTAACCCACCAATGTTAAAAGTGCCTGATAGGATGTCTTTGCTATCTTTTATTGGACCATTGTTAGTTGTTTTTTGGGGAGCCTTGGTTTTCGTAGATTTTGTTGCTTTATTGGGTTTGGGCTTTGAAGCTTTTTTAGCAGCATTTACAATTAGTTTAGGTGGTCGGACGGGATTCTTGTCAATAACTGGCCGAGGTTTAAGCACGGGCTTGAGTTTTGGAATAGGGCGTGGCCGTATTCGTGGTCTTATTGGTTGATTTCGAATGATCGAGACAGGTTCATCCGGAATGGGAAGAAGCATTGCCGGTCGGGTAGGCATCCGCCCCAATCCTTGTGCTTCATTGGACTGGTCGTTTACATAACATGATTCGGTGTTCATGGGCTTTCGGAGGTCATATAGTTATAGGTTGTAAATGCTATAGCGGCCATAGGTAGGACGTATATGGACAAACTGGTTGCCTTGGAGAGGCCGAGTAGCTGGTCAATTAGCTGTTTTCGCCCCATCACATCCTGGCTGTAATCCCCACCGGTGGTGACGGAATCAGGGGGCAAGCCCGCGTATATGGCGGTCTGCACTTTATTGGGACCAGCATTATAGGCGGCTACGGCCCGGGTGGTATTTCCATTGAATTGTCTGAGCAGTTTAGCGAGATACTCGGTGCCATAGTCAATGTTAGCCCGGTGATTAAAGGGGCTGTGGCTCCCAGTAAAACCGGGATGATATCGCCGGTCAATCTGCATGATTCCTATCCCGTTACCGTGATCACCGGTGCCGTCGGCCGAAAGGGCCAGTCCCATGCGACTCTCGCGGGAGGCGACTGCCAGCAACAGGGCAAGGGGAATCCCATACCGTTTGGATGCCTCGGTGAAATGTCCCATCAGGCCACGGATCCGGATGTACGTAAGTTCTGCTGATACCGAAAATGAGCTGACCATTAGACCACCATCTTGATCTTGTAGCCCACCTTGCGCATTTGTCCGGCCATAATGGTAAACTGGTCGGCCGGGGCCAGGGCCTGGCGAGCTATCAGCTTGGGCACCCATTCATCATAATCATTCCCCCGGTTGGCGTATATCCCGACTTCTTTAATGGTGATGTCGGTAGCACCCCGGTTTTCAAATACGCGATCTAGGTTGAAGTAGGCTTCATTATTTGCCTCATCAATGGTTACTTGGTCATCGATAATCATCCCGTGATGGATGAGCTGGCCGTCTCCGCTGCCATGGCTGATGCCTCCGAGGCTGTAGGCCGTTTCTTGGGTAGCATCGGGGGACAGGTCCGTGTCCGTCATGGAAACGAATTTGTTACTTTGGCCCAATCGGAGTCCCAGATGCCACCCTTTGTTGATCTCCGAGGCCCGGCGCTCTAGCGAGGTCATCGAAGTCCCTCCGCCAGCGATACACATCAGGTCCCGCCAGTTGGTATTGGTATTTTCGACCGCTTGTCGACGCAAGGCGCCTACAAATTCGGCGGTGAACCCGCCGTTGGAACCGTTGAGGTCTGTATCCTGGTTAAAGTTTTCAAGCTCAAACCGGCACTCGTAGTCTAACGTCAGCGTTTTACCATTGGGCAGGTTCAGGGCTGCCGGTAGCACATCGCGGGCATACAGGGTGGCAATGGTGTTAATTTCATGGCGGCCCACATTAATGTGGGTCATGAGGCCCATTTCGGTGATAGCCAGATCGCCCCCGGAACCGTTGGTAAACGGGGCTGAAACGGTAAAGACGCTTTTTTGCTGATCGGTGACCACGCCTGAAACCGATCGAGCTCCCCGAGCCAGCAGAGCGTCAATGGGATTGTGCAGGCCCACATCGGAGATGCTAACCGGCCGGCTGCCTTGCCCAATGGTGGGCAAAATGACGCGGAAAGGTGGGCAGTAACTTTCAGTAGTCGTAATGGGATGATAGTGCTTGGCAATAACCTTCGCCTGGTCGGCCACGTAAGTTGCCGGGTCAAAATTGGTTGGCCCGTCTTTCAGGCGGATATAATAGTCGCCATGGGTGCTTTCGACCTGCCAGGTGCCGTTGATTTGCGGGACCGAGCTACATCCCCAGATGTGTACCCAAACGGGCTTTTCCCCATTGGGGTTTACGCCGTGCATACCACTAAATATATACTGAAGATAGTATTGGCTGTAGATTTCTAGGGCCCCATTAACAATTTGCATAGACGTTATTTTGCCATCCTGCACGTAATCGTCACCGGGGCTAATCAGCCGATCCGTTTTACCGCCGTGCATCATCCCCTGGACGTCGCGCAGCAGGTTGCCTACGAAGGACTCGCAGTGCATCCGAAACAGGTGTTTCCCGTCGATGCTGACGTTGCAAAACAGATCCATCCCTGATTTCGGGGTGCCAATAGAAAGAGTTTGATTGATGGTATTCATACGGTCAAGAGATAATGGTAATGGGGTTAGTGGTGGCATTGCTACTGGTGGCTCCCGTCAGCTCCGAGAGATTTTCGTCAGCAGACAGTCCACTCGTTATGGGTTGAGAGATAGCTTCCGGCTGGTGGTCAGCACGGATATCCGTTGCTGGGGTGCAGGACAGATGCCCGTCTTGGTCGTCGATGGGTTGCAGTTCCAAGATAACCTGACCAGTTGGAGACTGCGTAGTCCGTTGGACATCATCGGGCGTAATAACCGAGTAAATGCGTGATTGGCCGATCTGTCCACCCGCCGTCTTTGAACGCACGCGAAAATAGTGTCGGGCATCCAGGTAGGTAATGGGGAAATACAGCGTATGGTAACGCACCATCTCCGAAGGCTCGCGGTGGTACTCGGGAGTCGTGGCCAGGTTATCTGGATCCAGTCCCCAATCCATCTGGGAAGAGGCCTTCCTGCCGGTGGCCCATGACACCTGGATGGAGCCGTCGACCAGCATGCCACTGACGACCCTCATGTTAAACCCTTCAGAAAACTCCTTGCCGGTGATTTCGCTCATGCTAGGTGGTCCAGAAGATTTCGGTTACGAGGGCTTTTGAGGTTTCCAAGGCTCCCGACTCCTCATCCCACAGGCCCATCATCCCGCCTTTATAGAGTTCCTTAAACTGGCGCTCATCCATATGTAGGGTTTCGCCGGGTTTGAGCTTAAAGGTGTAATACCGCCCGTCGATGCGAGCCTCGTCCAGTGCGATCATAAATTCCCCGTCACTGCTGTTATGGATGATGACGCCCAGCCGCGTGGGGTTTCCATTTACCAGTTTTACCGGCTGGGTCCCCTGCTTGAGGACGGGTGATATGGAGGTCCCAATGCGACCGGCTGGGCCGATGCCAATGGATGTAGAGGGAGCCTGTAGTTGCTCCAGCAGCGCATCCATTTTCCCGGTAAGCTCGCAAAGCGATTGAATGAGGCTGTTCCACATGGGGCTATACCTCCAGTGGATTAGCGTCGGATGTTTCAACCACATAAGCTTCACACAGAAAACTCACGTTAGCCTGGGAAGAACCTTTATTAGTGGCATAGACCTGGAACGGCATATTCGAGCCAATGATAAATGGGACGTTGGCATAGAACTGGCCGAACTCGTCGTTAAGTTGCTCCAGATAAACCTCATTGCGGATAGTCGTATTATAGATCTTCAGGCTAGCGGTGATATCGCCCGGACGGTCGCTGGTCATGGCCAATCGGCGGGCTTCCACGTCAGTGCTTTTCGCTTTGACGCCCATATCGATATTGACAGCGCCCGGATTTATGGTAGCCTGCCCGTAGAGAAAGCGCGGCTGAGGCATTGGGCTTCCAATGTCGGAGTAAATGCTTAACAGTTTGGCCATGCTATAGTGATCATAACCGATGAGTTGGATATTTACGGTCTGAGCTGCGTTGTGGGTATTGGTCAGCTCGAATACCAAGCTATTACTTTTTTGTATGATGAATGGGGCAAGTAGTCCATCGATCTGTTGGAAAAGTCGGTGTACTGCGGAAATCTGCAGGTCGCGAAACAGGTACAAGTCTTCATTTAACCGAGCGGAAACGAGTACCTTGTCCATGTGGGAGCTGTAGGGTAGTATTTTTCGGACGCCGAAACTTTCTCCGCCCATGCCATTCATCGAAAGGTGGCCGCTGGCACCGGCAGGAATGTCAATCGATTTGGCCGGATTAAAAGGCGAAGACTCGGTTGGAGGAATAAAATTCTTTACTATTTTCATAATGATGTAGGCAAGCGTTTGAGCAATTAATAAAGCCGGCAACGGCCAGGAGCCGCTGCCGGTTGGGTGGGGTTACTTCTCGGGTTTCATTTCAGCGACGACAATGCTGGCTTGCAGGTAGAGCAGGCCTTGGGCGGAAGTTGTCCAGTTCTCCTCACTCGGGAATACCGAGGAATCCTCGAAATGAACCGAGAGCGAGAGGGTCTGGTTGACGGCAAGATCAAAAGGATCCGCCAAGCGGTATTCGGCGGCCGATCGCAGGCAGGCAACATCTTTGTATATGACAGGAGCATCGACTGTGTTGGCCGTTCCGGCTACTGTTTGGATATCGGTGCCCGAAAAGTTGGAGTGCTTGGCGATGGGCACGCGCAGGAACTCCTTATTGTCGTTGTCAGCCTGCAAGATCACACCGGCATCTTTTAGGGAGTTGACAATGGCCTGGGCGTCGATACCATTAGCCTCGTCATCCTCGATAAACTGCTTGGTCACTTCGAACGACAACGCCAGAATACGTCGTTTCAGTTCACCGGGAAAAGGATTGCCCACGTAATTGTTGCGGGTAATTTTCCGGGTGGAATTCGGCGGAAAGAAATTTAGAACCGCCCCGTTTTGTTCTACTTTCTGCGTATCAAAATAGGTTTTGATGCGGGCGCTGGCGGGTACAATTGCTTTTTTTGAAATTTGGGTACTCATAGGTCGTAAATGTTTATAGGGGTTTTTAGGTAGGGCCATTAGGCCGTTAGCTTATTCCCGTAAGCAGTCCCCTGTTCAGCGTGAGCTATGAGTAGAGAAACTCGTAGTTAGACTTCCACGGTCTCCTCAAATGCGGTTTCAAGTTGAGAAACATGTCCTGTTCCGTCGGGCATTGGAATCTGGGGCGCAACGGTAGCCGGTAGGTCCTCCTCGTTCCACAGATATTCACTTCCTTCCATGAGTCCTTGCGAGGGGGTCCAGTCGGGCATAATGAACTTGATCAGTTCCATGACGCCTTGTACGCCTAGTCCCATTGCGAGACCGCGAAGGTGTGAGTTTTTGGAAAACATGGTGAAGACCATGCCTAAGGTGAGGGGCAGGCCGACGCGGGCCGCTTGCTGGACGGTAGCCGAGGTGCCGCCTAAAATAGCGGGAACGGCCAGCCCATTCAGCTGCGCACCAATTGCCTGGCCGCCCACAATGTATCCGGCAGTGATAAGCTGTTGCTTAAATTCGCTTACCGCTTTTTCGGTTGTTAGTTGTTTTGCCATAGTTGCAGGTTTTGGGGTTGTTGGGTTTTCGATTACATCCAAGTGGGTTGGATTTTTTGCAAATACTCGTTGGGTCATAGGATGGTGGTTTATGGGGGTCAGTTGAGAATACCGCGTCCGTCGATGTTCAGGTTGGTAATGATATACACGTCTCCGTACTGGAAGATGGGTCGCTTGCCGTCGTCGAAGTAGTGATAGTACTGGTGGTTCTCACCTTTCTTGTCGCCCGGATATATAACCTTGTCGCTGCCGTACATAATACGTTCGGCGTGGCCGACCGAAACTAATTCGGCGTCAGCTGGTGGAAACAGCTCATAGTCGTACTCATCCGGAGGGAAATGGTGAAACTCCTCGTACATTTGGGTGGCTTCGTCGCTGTCAACCGCGCCTTTGAGCAGCTTCATGCGATGGGTGGGGAAAGCGAACAATGTCGTTCCCTCCCCGTCAATAATCATCGCCATATCCTGATCATCCGAAAGGATGCGCTGCATGAAACCTTTGGCATCGATGAATTCCAGCTCGCCTACGGTTCCCGCATATACCAGGGGTTCGCCATATAATGTTTTCAGGGGCGTGGGAAGACTTTCTAAGTTTTGTTCTTTTTTCTGGCTGTCTGAACGGTTGGGACGTATATCATCTGCTGGCGTGGTACTGTCGCGATAGATGCCAACCTCCCGGACGCGCACGGTTCCTTTTACGCCATAGGTGGGCGCAATGCGGTTGAGCTCTTCGTAGAGCTCCGATCGGTCGGAAAATTTGGTTTTTACCAACTCGTTGACCACATCCTGGAGCTTGGTTACGGTGTCCTGGTTGGTTTTCAGGTTGGCCTGAGCTTGCTCTAATTCTTTCCGCGTTTGCTCGTGGGTAATTTCCAATTCCTTCAGGGTTTTCTTCGAGCGGTCCAGCTCGGCGGTGATCTGCTGGATGCGGGCTTGGGCGGACTGTTGCCATCCTTTTTCTAAGGCCAGGAAGAGCGCGGCCAATTTAGCTTTAATGATCGGCAGCCACTGTTGGGTTTTGTACATGCCGATTCGCTGCTTGATTTGGTCATAAGTGACTTCGGTGCCGTCCGGATTGGTTTTCCGTTTCTCAGCATCGATATCCACCTGGTAATGATGGTAAAAGTCGGACTCATCGGCAATAATATTGCCTTTGTTGCCCGCCAGACTTCGCCCGGATTGGACAGGTTCGTCCATAGACCAGCCGAAGGCTGCGGTTAGCTGCTGGCCCGCCATCTGCTTGATCGAGCTCCATTTGATCTTGTTATAGAAACTTCGGTTGGGCGCGTTGGGGTCAGGAATAAGGTTAAACAGCACCCGCCCGTTGGCGTTGTTTTTTGGGACTTCGAGGGCCAGCTCGTGGCGGAAACGCGGCACGCGTTTGCCGTCGGAAGACAGGTTGTTTTCAATGGATCCAATTTCTCCGCTGTAGTCTAGCCAGCCGATGCGAATGAGTCCGTTATTTAGGGCTTCTGCCCCCGAGTTCGGCAGCTCCGAATCAATAAGGGCTTGTTCGCGACCGATAGCCGCCTCCATGCGCTCAGAGCGTTTGGTTACATCCTGACTGGCCTGCGCGAGCGAGGATTCCAGGCGCTGGGATTCGCTGAGCAGCGACTCGATGCGAGCCTTTAGCACTTTGGTTTGGGCCTTGGACTGGAAGAACTCTTTGACTCTGGGGTCGGAGTTTGTGGCGGCGACCATCTGTTCGTACTCCAGGGACTCTCCCTCAGAATCAGCCGAGGTTTCCCGGCCGTCTCCGAAAAATAGCTCATCAATCCAGCTTTGTTTCTTGCTGACCAGCTCCAGGCGGTACTGATCGAAGGAATCCTTCATCAGGTAAAAATGAATATTGACCTTGCCGTGCTGGTTGCCCTGGCGGAGCCCACGCCCGTTGCGCTGCTGGATCTGCGAGGGGGTGTACGGCACATCCATGTGATGCAGATCGGTGGTCCATTTCTGCAGGTTCATCCCTTCGGCGATAGACTGGTTGCCGATAAGCACGCGGTATTTGCCTAGGTTGAAATCATCCTGGACCTGTTTTTTGAGGGCTTCTTTATCATCAGAGGATGAAATAAAGTAATCATTGCCCTTACTGTCGGTGCCAATGATAGAGCCGTTGATAATGGCGATTTGATCTTTTGGGATCCTAGTTTTCGACAGTTCCTCTTTGATCAGCTGATGATAACTTCCCCCTTTTTGGCCTTCCACGGAGATCCAGTCGCAGAAGATAATCTGGTTGCGGAAGGTGGGAGGCGCTGGATTCTCCCGGTCGCTATATAGCGCCTCGACAATCATCATCGCCCGGTCGAAAGTTTCCTCCATCTGGTCGCTGCCATCGGAGTGTTTTTCGCGTTGTTTCTCAATCTTCTTAAGCAAGAATTGCTTGCCTACCGGGACTTCGTGAAGGTCACCTTCGGTGGCCTGAATTTCTTGGGCAACCTCCTCAAAGTGGCCAAGGGATTTGAGCTCTTTAATAAGTTTGTGTCGGGACCGGCCTTTGTATAGGTTCGGATTTTCTCGCATGTGATGGATACTCTTCGAAAAGAAGTCGCCATAAATGCTTTCCGGTATTCTGTTTGGGGCGGGATTTTCGCGGGTAGCGTAACTTTCCGCTACGTTATCGACTAGGGCACCCAGCTTCAGGAATTTGCCATCGACGCCCTTAAAACTGTTGTCATAGACGCGAAGGTCGGTCGCAATTTTGCTGCCATCGCCAGTGATCACCAGGAAATTATCTTTGGTCTGGCATCCGCGCTGGCGCATGCAGTCCAGGATACTGTCGGCCCGGAGGATAATATCATCGAATAACAATTTGTGAATCTCGCTGGGTTCGATGACCTGCTGTTTGGTTTCGGCTTCGGGTCGCTTGAATTTCGGCTTTAGGGCTTTTGGCTCTCCTTGCTCGTCGGTGACTACGTTGCCGGACACGTCTTTAAGATAATCGGGATACTTCTGGTAGAACCCCATCAGCTGATCATAACTTTTGATGTCCATGACCTCATCGATGATGGCCCGCATCTCCGGCAGGTTGTAATACCCGGCCACCACGCGCTCGGTGCGATATTCACCGTTGGTCTTTTTGACGATCTTCTCCTCCTCGCGGACGAATTGGTTGATGAAGTTGTCGAGGTTGGCAATTTGGTATTTCTCCAACAGGTCCGGGGCACAGAGGTTGAGCATGTGCCATACTTCGGCCGGAGAATTGACGACTGGGGTAGCAGTCAGGACAAAAACGTTTTTAAAACCTATTTTCGAAAACAGCCACTTCGTTTTTTGAAGGGCGTCTTCGGCTCGTTGGGAAGGCTTATTAGCTGCGATGCCCAGCTTAACGGCTTTCGCGCTGCCGAGGGCATTTTTGTAGAAGTGGGCCTCATCAAAGAAGAGGGCGTCCACGCCGAGTTCATCAAAAAAGATATCGGTGTCGAGTCGCTTGGCATTGGACACATTACGGAGCTTCGCATCCCATTCCTCCTTCATTTTCTCCAGCCGCGTCACCATCGACTTTTTGGCCGTGGAGCTTAGCGCGTCATCTTCTTCGATGAGCTCGTCAAAGCTATCAATCATCTGATCAAAATACTCTACGCGCTCGCTGTACATATCCTGCTGCACCGATGGAGAGAGCGGCAGGCTCTTGAAGGCGTGGTCAGCAATAAAGATCGCATCCCAGTTGTAGAGTTGGGCCATGGTTAGCTCCTTATGGCGGTCTTCCCCTGCCATCTTCATATTTAGGATCTTCGCATCGGGGAATAGCATGGAGTATTCTTCCACCCATTTCTCCTGGACTTTACCTGGCACTACAAACATGGGTTTTCGGCAGGCGCCCTGCTGCAACAGAACCTGGGAAGTAATAATTGAGGAGAGCGTCTTACCAGCGCCCACATCGTGGCAATTAGCACCCCGCCCGTTCCAAACCAGCTTTTCGGCGACCGCCCGGTTGTGTTTGTACACGGTAAAATCCTTGACCCCGTAGAAGGTGTCGGACATACCGCGCACGCGGAGCGTGTTTCCGTCAAACTGGGGATTAATATGGGCGTTGTATTCGTGGTTGTACGCCTGCTCGATGAGCTCGCGAACCTCGCCGGGCGCTTTGGTGCGTATCCATTGGTTGAACTTTTGAGGCACGCGCGTGAGCATCTGATCGTTGTGGGTGCGCTGTTTGGCGCGGGCTCGCTCGATCAGTGCCTGCTGGCCGGTTTGCTCGGCTCGTTTTAGGGTCATGTTCGGGAGAACGTTGTCGTCCTCATCGTAGAAGACCAGCGGGAAACTGGAATCCTGGATATAGTTGTTAATTATTTTGCTGAAGGGTGTCTCGCCCCAACCCTGGTTCCAGTCGTCAGCCGTCTCTTCACCATTTTTAATATATCGCCCGCCTTTGCGGAGTTTCATGTAGAAACGATTGCCTAGGTCGGCTTTATCTTTGACGAGTCCGATGTGGACGTCCCGATAGCCGAGTTCATCTTTTATCCATTGAGTAAGTACTTTCGTGGGCAGATAGGTGAAAATGTGGCGGGGATCCACGGTAATCGAGTAGGCATCAATCCATTCTGGGAGGACTGTCCGGAGCGCCTCGATGTTTTTCTCCAACTGATTGTCTTCGGCTACTTCCAGTTTGCGGCGGACATTACCGGCCAGGTACTGGTAGCGGAACTCGTAACCATTGGACTCCGGATTGTAGAAGAAGTCAGGGTGATTCTCGATTGCTTTAGTGAGTTCATTCCGGCTGGCTGTGCCTCCTTTGTAGGTGGACTGGTAGAAATCCAGCGTAAGGTCTTCGCCTATAGAGCGACCGTACATGGCAATTTCGGCCAGGTCGTCGGAGTCCGATACCGCGGGCACGTAGTTGTTGTTGAACATCGAATCGGCATCAATAATATCCGCGTAGACTAGCTCCCCGCTAATGGGATCGCGCTTTACAAAGGTCGTGAGTTTATACAGGCGGTTGTCGTAGCGGAATACCTGGCGGATGTCTTCGTCTTCATCGGGGATGCCGTAGGTGTCGATATGGGTCTGAAGCAGCCCCTTGAATTCCTCGCGGAGCGGCTCTTTTTGCCCCGTATCCTGGGCCAGTGCGGTCACGAAATCATCGTAGGTGTCGAGCATCTGGCAGGCCGAGGCTATTTTCTCCCGAAGTCCTTCTCCCGCCTTCTCCTTGCCGCCTACGGCAAGAGGCTTAAAATAGTGGCGCTGTTTTTCATAGAATTTGTCTTCGTGGAAAATGATGTTCCCAGCATGGTACTCCCGGCCGGTATTCAGTCGCACTCCTTCATCGGGGATCCGGTAAAACGGTGCTGACTCCGGAAGCGGATAGGGGAACTCCAGATTATCTTCCAGCACGCGGGTAATCATCGCTTGGTCCACTTGGCCTTTTACGCCCATGCGTGTCAAAAACTGCATGTCGTGGCCCTGGATATGTTCGCCTAATACTTGCTCGGGATACTTTTGGAAGTAGGGATTGTAGTAAGCACCGTAGGATTCTCCGTTATGTTCAGTGATGCTGACGGCCAGTTCCTCGTAAGCAAACAACTGGTTTAATTCACTGTTAATATCGGGGTGGGTTTCCCCGTCAACGTCAGGATACTTCTGAAACAAAATAAGATCGGTCGTAACCAGCGTATCGGCATTATCTTTAAACGCAGTCGAGGGCAACCGGTATGCGCCTACAAATCGGGCGTGCTGGACCATGGCCTGTCGGATGGCCGGATCCTTTTTGTCCATCGTACCGACCGAGGTGATGACGGCCATAAAACCGCCCGGTTGGAGGGCGTCCAGGGACTTTAGAATAAAGTAGTCGTGAATACGGGGATTCAGGTGGGCCAGCGGGTCGCGCTGGGTATGGATCTTTATATCGCCAAAGGGGACATTGCCTATGGCGCCGGTAAGATTATATAGCGATAGATCGGTATCAGCAAAGTTTTGGTGTTTAACTAACTGATTAGGATATAAAAGTCTGGCGATGCGCGCGCTTACCGCAGACCGTTCAACCATCAGCATACGGTAGCTATCAGTATTGGGCAGAAATCCCGCAAAGTTGCCAATGCCCGCCCCGGGCTCTAATATGTTGCCCCCGTCCACGCCCATAGCTTGGAGTTTATCCCAGATCAGCTGTATCAAGGGGTAGGAGGTATAATGCTCGTTGAGCAGCCCGCGCTCGGTGCCGGTGCGATTCTCTCCGTATCCAAGTCCGCCCGCCCCGGTGTACCAGCGAAGGGTGTCCAGGTCGGATTCGGTTATCGCCCGATCCTCTTTTTCCAAGACCGCCAAGGCCGCTTCGTTGGCCCGTCGTCGCTCGGATTTGGAGAGTTTTATAGGAGCAAAATTTGCAAGCTGGAGGCCAGAAAAATCGCTTCCATATTTCGCTTCTCCCGCGCGATCCCCGGCGGGCCCATATGATCGGTCGTCTTCTTTTTTCGGAGTTTTCGTAGTCTTTTGGGCTGCAGCAAATACCTCGTCGAAATCGACGCCGATGACTTGCCCGTGGCTACGAAAAAGCTTTAAGGCCTCTTTTCGGTGTTCCTTGGGAAACTTATCGAGCGAAAATGCCAGGGCCAGTTTCTTGACGGTTTCGGTGAAGGAATCCTGGAGCTGTTGCAGCTTGCTGGAAGGATTTTCTCGGAAAGATAATTCTTCAGCCAGCTTTCTTGGTTCTTCAAGAAGGTTGTCGATAATAGTGGCTGCCTGCTTACCACCTTGGTCAGCTTGCCAGGCCAGATCAGAGAGCTGGTTCATTCGCTGGATATTAAGGGTGCCATTTTTGTACGGGGTGTGAGCTGCGCTGGCTATTTGGGCCATGCGCTTGGTCTTTACCTGAACCTCTACTGGGATGTCTCCCCCTTGACCAGCCATTACAATAAAGTGGTGGGCCCGATAACCGCCGACCGGATTGGTGTATTTATCTTCATGCTCAAACACTTCTCCGATTACCCCTGTTGCTATTTGCTGGACTACCCGATCCAGCACAGCTTGACCCGGCAAAACAATCATGCATCCGGCCATATCGGTCAGCCCTTGGATGTAATTTTCGCCAGGACTGGTTGTTTTAATTTCTGTCTTAATCCGTTTGCGACGTAGTTTGTTGATGACTGAGTACGGAGACTTCACGCGTCCCTTAATCGTGGCGGCTGGTTGCAGGGCTTGGAGCTTCCCGATTACTTCATCGAGAGCTTGCTGATAATCACCGCGCAGATCTATTAGTTGCTTGATTTCGTCAGTGAGTTTGGTCTCTTCGACGGTATCGGTGTCACCAGCCCTCTGTGGGTTGGGATCGTCGACGTTGGGAATGCCGTCGCCGTCAAAATCCCCGAAAATACCGGGATAGTCATCGGTTGTAATATCTTCAAAAGGAGTTACAGTTGGGTTGTCTCGCATGGGGGTTAGCCTAAAACTTTGGTTAGGAAAGCATCCAGTTTAGCCTGGCTTTGTTTGGCGGCTTTGAGGTCTATCTGCTGCTCTGGTTTTTGGCCAGATGAAATATCCTTCGTCGTTGGTTGTTTGTTCGACGAAGTTTTTTCTTGCTGCTTGGTAGAAGCGGGCTTTGGCTCAGTCACTGGTTTCTTCTTGGTCTTTGGGGCTGGTGAGCTGGCCGGAGTGGATTTCATGTCCTGTTTGCCCAGCGCACGTTCCTGGCGCTTGTACTCTTTGGCGCCCAGCACGACTTTGGCGTGGTCCTGCTTGTAAATTCGGATCTCCAAATCTCCATACTTGTTGACTAACTTTTTCCAGCACGCTTTTAGCCCACCTCCTTTGCCTTCTGTGCAGGCTTGGTACTCCAAGTGCCCGTCCAGAAGTAAGTCCATGATATACCGCTTTTTCGGGTAATCGGCCGTGTACCGGATGGACAGGTGGGCATTTTCAGATTCCCCGGAATGCTTCGGGGCGTAACACGGCATCTTGCTTCCAAACATGGAGTTGATGCGTTTCCAGGATCGGATTTTGTGAAGTTTGTCGAGCTCCTTTAGCGTAATTTTAAAAGGCGTATCCACAGGATTTTCTCGGTTGTCGTCGGAGTTATCTTCTACTGATGTGTTGGTGGGTACCTGTCGATCATCCGCTGTAAATGGTACGGCAATGGACGTAAGTTCTCGGTATCGGTTTTTCTCGGTTTCGGCCCCGCCTTCTTTGGTGACCTTGATCTCGATATCACACTCGTGGGCGATACTGGTGTTGCCTTTGTACTGGCCGTCTTTGGTGGCATGCGAGACCATGACGAACATAATCCCGTTTTCGCGGCACCACTGGGCCAACTCCACTGTTTCTTTCGCGTTGGCATCAATCACCGAAATGGAATCTAGGATACAGGCGAAGGACTGATTCTTAAGCAGAACTTCTTTGAGGGACTGAATCGATTTCCATTTGGTAAAATTCAGGTTCCGGTGGGTAGCTCCCAGGCGCTTGACGCGATCGACCAGGGTTTTACCAAAGTGCTCCTCGGCGGGAATGTACTCGATGCGTCCGTGGGCGGCCAGCGCGTCTGCTAGTCCCAGACTCATGGTAGATTTACCGGCTCCTTTTTCGCCCCAAATAAAAATCACGGCATTTTTCTCGGGTTCGCCCAGAAGTCTTCCATAGGGTGGGGCAATTTTAATGCCTTTGATATTAAGTTTAGCAAGCTGCTGGGCAGTCATAGATTCCATATTACTTCCGTTTGGTTTGTTTAATTGCGATTCCAATTCCAATAATGGCGATGGCCCCTATGGCAAGGAGAGCTGGTTTTGCTGTGGGAGTGCTTAGCGGTACTTGTAAAGCTTGCCGGTTAATGCCGAGCCTGTTTAATAGAGGCTGGTCAGCTACGCCGCTGGCAGGCAATCCCAGTTTTTGTTGTGCCTGTCGGACGGCCGCCTGGGTTTCGGGGCCAAAGATGCCATCGACGCCATATTTGGGGAGCTCAATTTCAATAGCCTTTAAAGCTGACTGCAGGTGCATGACCTGGGGACCTTTGTCGCCTATGTTGAGTGTCATTGATTAAGATCGTTTTCGGTTATATAAGGTGAGTCCGGCAATGCCAAGGGCGATACCAACGGAAAAAATACCGGTCTGTTTGATTATAGATACAGGTTTACTTTTAGTGACTGCATTTTGGATTCCGATCATATCGCTTACCGCCTGCAGATCTACGTGTTCGAAATAACGGTTAATGACATCGGCGTTTTGGTTGAAAACCTGTTGGAAGGACCGCTTATCTTTGGTCAGATCAGCCAGGACAAGGGCCGTGGTAGCGGCTTGTCCTTTCCGACCACTCAGAGCGCGATCGGCAAGGCCAATGGCTTTTTTGAATGCGTTTCGACTTGTCTGGCGGAGATAACTGTTGAGGTCGCCCATCCCGTCATCGACAATCTGATAATCAAGGCCTTCGATTAGCTCACGCATTCTTTTGATCCTCGTCGTTGTTGCCTGGCTGGGTGATCTGTTTCAGACTGTCTCGCAGGCCGGGCATCAGAGGGCCGAGAAAGTACGCTCCGGCGCCGATGCCCACCAGCCATAATGCTTTGGTGAGCGTGCTGTTGACGCCACTGAATGCGCTTTGCGGGTTCGGCAAGCTAATTTCGTACCACGGCTCAGTCGGCGGAGCATACACCCCGCTTTGTTGGCCTTCCTCGATATCCAGATCCAGCGTCATCACCTTCGACGTTGCCAAGGGTTTGGCCCCCGATATCGTAGCCTCCGTTACATTACCGGGGTGCAGTTCAAATATAACCGGATGATTGCGGTCGGGCCTGAAGGAGCGCCCGAAGACCAGCCGCGTTTGCCCCCGACACCCATCCCACATGCTTGTGAGGATGCGGGATATAGCCAGTACCTTTCGGCTTTGGGGATCCAGGGCTGCCACAACCGCGTCCGGACAGGAGATCAGCAGAAACGAGTTCCAGAAGTTGCGGTAGCGGTCAATCTCGATATCGATAGAGAAAGGAACACCGGATTTGGGCAGCCCGCGCTCGGGATGCCGACCGATAATGCGAAGTTCTCCCGCCTCCGAGCTTATAATATTGCCGGATATAGGGGTGGCCCCTAGCCCGTTGTCGCTATATGCAGATTGGGTCTGGGTCATTGCTGTTTTCGTCTGGTTATGATTCGAAATACGAGGTATCCCCCGGCGATCCATCCCAGGGTCTTTTTATTGCGGATCAGCCAATCCCGGAGGGCTTCGCCTGGGTGTTCTTCAGCCATTTGCTGGCAGAGAGATTTTTTGTCGGAAGGTTTCACCACGGCTCCCTTGGCCACATCTTGCAGCTCGATGGCCGGTTGCAGGTAAACTTTTTCCTCCGATTGAGAGGGATTTGGATAGCGCCCGCTAGGAATATGCCCGTCTGTGTAGTGGGAAATACCTACAGGATGACTTGTTGTCTGAATAGCTTCTATCATATTAGGCCTTCTTTTTTAACATCGAATACATAATACCCCCACCGACGGCGATCACACCGCCAATAAGCAACATGCTTGTCATATTGGGGCCGCTCGATTTTTGGGCTTGCAGGAGCGCCATTTGTTGCTGGGGGGTCAGGCCATTGCCTGACGGGTTGTTTTTTCCGCGATTGATAACCCCGTCCACGGTTACTGCCGTATCAGCTGCCGTAGTCAAAAAGCTTGACAAGTCATTCAGAATGCTGCCAAACTTGGTTTTCTTCGTGGTGGTGGATTGCACGGGTGGGAGTGTGCTATTGGTAAGGCTATAACTGAATGGACGAGTGGTTTGCAAAAAATCGATTTGATCGAAAGAGCTGCTGTTCATAGGAGTAGGGATAGGTTATTGCGGTTTAGATTTTTTCTTTTTGGCAATCAGGAAGACCACAGCTCCCAGGATGGCTACCCCTCCGACAGCGGCCCCGGCAATCATGGCGGTGCTGGCCGTCTCTTGCTTGGCAGCAGTATCAGTAACATTATGCTGAAGCGCCGTCATGAGCTGCTGTTTCTCCTGTTCTATTTTCTTTTTTTCAGCCAGCTTGCGCTCGTGGGCCTTGCAGAGGGCCTGCGATTTTTCGCGCTTGCGCCGACAGCTTTTGAGCTTGCCGAACATTTTTCCCTTACAGCTTTGGTTGGCATACCGGCAGGGATCATCTTCTTCCCAGCCGTCTAAGCCACTACGTAGGCTATTAGGTATGATCAACTGATCATCGTCGTTTGTTATCGCTATAGGTTGTAAGTAAGCACTACTCATAAGGTCAGGAGTGGTTTAGGGCCCAATAGCTCATCCCGCCCAGCGTGAGAAGCCCGGCCGAGAGTCCGCCGTAGAGGAGCCATTTCTTGTGTTGGATTTTCTGTTGATTCGCGTAAAAACTATTGTCCAGACTACCGAACCGGTTTAGATGATCAACGGCCGGTTGGCCGTACTCTTGGATAACCTGAGCGTACTTCCTGAGGATCGCGTTATCCTTTTGAGAAAACGAAATGACATCCGAGCGGACCCCTCGGGCCATCAGATAGTCTCGCCATTGCCCGCGTTGGATACGCTCGTCTTTATCCTTCGCGCCAAACCATTTGGAAAACATGCTCTTCATGGTAACGCCGGTTTGCAGAGCCATCGTGGCCGCAGCCGTCAGGGTAATCGGGTCAATACCTAATCCTTCCGGCATCCGGTTGGGAAGGTGTTTGGACTTTTTAATCAGTCGTTCGTCAAAAGTAAATCCGGGATATTTAGCTACGGTAGTATCAAAGGATTTCCATCCTTGTGGGGAGCGAAGGACGGTATAAATATGGTCGTAGGTTCGCCCCGTTCGGCTGACAATGCGAAAACCTGTTTGGATCCCTAAGCTTTGTAGCAGGGCCGCCGACAGGATTGCGTGGTCGTCGCAGTCTCCGGCTTTTTGCCGTAAGGTGACATCCGGGGACTGAATGCGTTCGATATTCCAGGGGTCGCGGACGTAGTTGATGTTGCTCGTCATCCACTTGTAAATGGCACCTGCAATCTGATCTATATTTCGTAGGTCAGGCAGGCCTGTGCTTATATTCCTGGGAACCCTACGAGTGATTTTTAGCGCTAGCTCGCGGATGTCCTCGCGCCCAGTGTACTTGGTGACCAGCTGGGAAGCTAGTCCCAAGACGCTTTCAATACCAGGGTATGGTCGCCGGTGGGTAATAATAGGGTCGGCAACACCTCTTTGGGGAGAGGGTGCTGCCGCCTTTTTGCTCGTCACTGAATCGTCAGTAGTGACTGCTTGTCGGGAAGGAATTATATGGGGATAGTGGCTGCTCAAGAGCGGTAGGTGATATAGTCGAGCAGTAGCTGTAGCCCGTGCTCGGGGTTGCGCGTTGTGACATCTTGCAGGCGTTTGGCTAATTTCGGGTCGAGGTCACCCAGGCTGATCAGCACGCCCGTAAATTGCCCCGAGCGTGAGATGGTCGTTATGCCGGGGCAATCCAGGGTATCGTAGATGTTGTCTCGCAGATTGGTAACGGGTTGTTGAGTAATGGTCGGCATGAGAATTGTCTAAGTTTTAGATCCGTTGGATGTGACCAGTTTTTGTAGCTGGATGATGACCTGGGTCAGCAGTTGTCTAATTTGGGTGCTCGCGTTGATGCGGGTAAGTCGCAGCAGCTGTTGGCAAGCGAAAGGGGCAGGGATATAGGCAAGCGTCCTGGCGTGTTGCCCTAATCCATCCACAAGGGGATATATCGTTTTTGCAATGCGTTCGGCTCCTATATCCCTGCTTATCGCTTCTTCGGAAAGTAATTTGGCCATGCGTGTCCAGTCGTTGATCGTAATGGGGCGCCCGCAGGACTGCAGCAGTGCCAACTGCGATTTTATGCGTTTGGCATAACGAGCGTAAGATTCGGGCCGGTCGCCCAGGTATTCGAGCGCCATTTTGAGCAGCGTAATATGATCGGGATTCATGGCGGGGTTATTCAAAGTCGGTTATATGGTCATGGTTGATTCGGGATGGCCACCTGCATCGGGCGAAATAAAGCTACCGTTCAGCGTTAGTCCATCGGTTTTGTTTAACAAGGACTCTGGAAGATCACCCTCGTCGGCGGGAAGGTGCCGAGGAGTCTCCTCCCCGGCACCTTTGGGTTGTTCGGCTTCTTCGTTGAGGTGGGCATCTTGTTGGGGTAGGTCGGAATTGTTCTGTGGTTGTACCTTTTGGGCTACTGCGGCTTTAAAAGCCTCGGCTTGCTCGGGGGTTAGTTGGCCTTGGCCACCCCGTTGGGCAAAGAGCCCTGAGATGACACTAAAAAACAGGGGCGCATTTTCTTCCAGCATATCAAGCATGCGGCTTCCGGCGTCTCTGCCGCCCGCTCGCTGTTCCATTTCCATGCGGAATTTTACTTTTTCCAGTTCGCCGAGCTCCTTTTCGAGGGCTTTAAGGTTGCTACGCTGAATTTCTTTGAGGCGGTCGATTTCGTTACGGTGGGATTCTTTCAGGTCGGCCAGCTCTTTCTGGTGGGTGAGCAGGGTGGTGGTCTTATCTTCGGCCAGCTCCCGTTTGAGGGTCATGATCTCGTCAACCTGCTGGCGAATCTTGCGGTCGGCGTCATGGAGCTCCCCTTCCAGTCGCAGAATGCGATTGCTGTAATAACCTTCGTCGTTTGATTGGCTGGAGCCTGTTGGTTGCCCGACGAAGTCAGTGGCGGCTTCGGCCTGCTTGCTGGGATCGTCAATCCGGAAATTGATTTCAATATCATGGTCATCCCCGGTATGCAGCGTATAGATCCCGGGCTCCAGGCGACACATAGCCTTGGCTACGTTAAAAGGAGAACGAATGTTGAATGGAATATCCTTTTCGACGTCGATGTGATCATCGGTCCGGCCGGTAATGCTGCCGAAAATAGGCTTGCCCTCTCGCAGTTCCTGGAGGGTGGTGGCGTAGTCGCGCTGCTGGGTATCTATGTGGTTTGACAAAGGTTCAGGCATCGGGCCAGGCTTGGTTAATATGTCGTGATTGTAACATTTTACACAATCACCGATGTCAACGTAACACTATTTTAAATCAAGGGAAATACCCCGGGATGGGCTGGAATAGGGTGCAATGAGCTGTTAACGGATGGGACAGATTGGGATTGAATGAGATAAAAGGAATAGGAAAAATAAAGAGCAGTTTTATTTCATGAGGTTTGAAATCCAATGTTTAAACTTATTCCATAAGCTTTGCTCCTTAGATTCTGGCTCTTTAGAATTTGTTTTTAAAGAGTTGAAGTAGCGTTTTTTATTTATCTGCTGTCTTACTCTATTTGCCTGAATTTTTTCTTTAGTCCATTTATCTGCCCATCTGATCTCATCATTAATAATCCAGTAATGAGATTGGCATGGAAAGCTCCAATTGCCAATTGATGGGCTTAGGGATACAGATTCTCCATTATATTTTAATTCCCAATCTGTTGGTGAAAGTGGAGTAACAGTTTTATTGCCACAACCACAAGCACATTTATGAACTGCTGTGCCAAATCTTATCGAGATATAAAGAACGCCTTCTTCAAGATCTTTTGGTATGTATTCTACAAATCTATGATTCAGTTTCTTCATTCAACATTTTGTTTGAATTAATCCGATAAAAACTAGTATGCTCATTATTTCGGTCATGGTAAAAACCAAACAGCTTTTTCCATTTTATAACAGCAAGGGTCGCATTGAGTGAATTTAGCTCAGCTATTTGAATGTTAGAATCATAATCATTATCCGGATCTTTGGTAAAAGGAATATAATTTTTATCCCAGATATGATCTGTTTTTGAAGGTGTTCCTGTTGTTGTCCTTACTAAACCAGTAAGTGCACCCTGATTGTTATTTACCCCAATCCCGACATCAATAAATGGGATACCTTCTTTTTCTAAAAACTTGATTATATCCTTTTTAATGTCAGCTGAGTCTAGAGATAGGAAGACAAAATCAAACTTATCTAACGTCGTAACGTTTTCTGATTTTAGATATAAAGGATGAGCCTTAATCCCTTTATGCATCTTGGAGTATATGTTCTGAAGATATACTACTTTTTTCTTGGGTACAGTGAGGTCATCTATTGAGGGTGCGCCCGGAGCTCGGAATGCATTATTATTGTAAAACCAGTCTCCATCATAGATATGAATTTCTTTCACTGGCACCTTGGCAACCAAATCTAAAATATATGACCCAGTGCCCCCCAGACCAATGATTGCAATTTTTTGTTCTTTGAGCTCATCTTCTAAAGTACTCAATTCAGGCTTGCTAGAATTAGTATTTAAATAGTTAAATACATATTCATCTTTGCTTTGGGTTATTTGCGCCTTTCCTTTTTCAGTCACTGATTTATCTTTTGCTTTGGCTGGCGCTGTAATCATCTTGATATAGGTAGTCATCTTATGATGATAATCCGAGTACCCATTGGGTTTGGGCTTGCTGGAAAATCTAAAGTTTACCTCAAAGCTATCAGCAATTTGTTGAGTATTACTATTGTTTAGGATCGAATTAAATTTGGTACCATCTAACCTGCATGGCATTTCGCCGGACCAATAAACAGTGTGTTCAGGGTTCTTTCTCGTTTTGTTACCTGACAGTTGTAGCTTGGAAACCAATGTCCCATATTTAATTTCACTAATAGAGTTTAAATATGGTATCCTGTGAATCAGGAGGAAGTTATTTTTGATTTCTAGAACTAACCCACTCTCTACTAACTTTTTGAGATCTTCATTATGATCTATCAGTTGCGCTGACATCAAACTCTGTACCTTCTTTTATCTTTATGGTTTGTCCTTCAGCTAAAGTCCCTTCTTTATTTCCCCGGGCTTCTGAGTATACTACTTGGTACTCTGTGTATTCTCCGTATGGAGGATTTTCGAAAGCTAACTTAGTGACTTCACTAAATGATATTTCTTTTCCGGTCCAGGTTTCTGGGGTTGCGTTTACATATATTGTAAACTCTTTATTCTGACCTGGGGCATCTTCCTTACCTTTTCCTTTATCTGAATTACTCATAATATTGAGATTATTGGTTTGAAATTTGACTGTTTGTTAATGTTCCTTGTCACGTGGCGGAAATGGGTCGTTACCGGGAGAGATGGTATCCTTACTTCGAATTTTACCGTCTCTTCCCATTATTTTGAGCTCACCACCACCTTGGTTATTTAAATTCTTCTTCGCCGCTTTAGCAGCATCTTTTTGCGTATCATGTACGGAGGATGCTTTTGAAGCAGAATCTTTTTTGTTTGCCCATTTACCATCGCTTCTTCGATAAACTGATCTATCATTGTTACTCATAGCTGTAGTGATATTTTGGTTTTTGTTAGCCTTCTATTATATATAGCTGAAAAGTTGACCGGATTTTCCATCCCGTGGAAAATTAATATGAGAAAACAGCTATAGTCTATAGAGGGTTATGATTTATGAGTTCAAGAGCTTTTGAATACATTGATGATTTGACGGATGACGAACTTGATGATCTGTATAAAGATTTAATCAGTTTTGCTGACTACAGACTTAATTTTATTACCACACAAGGAATGAGTGCCAAAGATTTTGTTGGCAGGGCAATAAGAAAGGTATTAGATGAGAATAGTGATGATCATAGATCTTGGGATCCTGATACAAACCCGAGTTTCAAGAATTTTCTAAAAGGTTGTATTTCCAGTGAAATCAGCAATCACTTTAATTTAAAAAGTACGTCAACCACTCATCATGCAAGTAATGATCAATCTGCTGATAGTTTTTTCGATTTGTTGGAAAGTGAGGTGAGTGTACTTGAAGAGGTACATGGAGAAGATTTAAGGGACCAATTGTTTGATCACCTAGTAGAAATTGATGAAGAACTTGCAGAATTGCTTTTTTTCGAAGAAGAAGGTTATTCAGCAGATGAAATAGCGGATAAATTAAACTATGACTCACGACAAAAGGTATATAATGCTAAAAAAAGGCTTCGAAGAGCTTGTGAAAAATTTCTCGATAATCTGAAAAATTGATGGTAGAACTAATATGAAGAAATTAGCCAAAATACTATCGTGGTTAGGTGAGTTTGAAGATAAAACGGCTAGAGATGAATACTTGAAAAGTAAAGGCTATGATTTGGATAAGCTTGAGGAGGAGGGAGTAAATACATTTAAAAAAGCTTTAGCTGAGAATAAACTTAAAAAAGCACGAGAAAAGAAAAGTCTCCTAAAAAGAGCACAAGAACTGCTTAAATCACAAAGCCAGGACATTTCTCTAAAATCTATTCTTTCAAATATGGAGTCACCTGAGTCTAAGTTTGCCTTTCAATTCTCCAAATTAGATGATATAAGCGATGAAGATGCATTAAAAATGTTCAATGATGAACAGCTTTTACAACTTATTGAAAAGCTAGAAAAAGAAGATGAGGAATAGGGCTGCAAGAGTCGCTAATCAAATAAGAAAAGAATTTTTTATCGATGGAAGCATAGATCTAGGAGAAATAGAAGACCTTTGTGCAGTTAGAAATGCTTTTGTCAAATATGAACAGATAGATGGGGCGCAAGGAAGAATTCTATTTTCGAGAGCGTCTGATAAATCTATGATTACCATAGATGATTGTATTGATTATCTACCTAAGAAAAAGTTCGTATTAGCACACGAATTCGGTCATCATCTGTTACATAAACAACTGATGAACTTCGTTTGTCAAGAGTATGATTTCAACAAATGGAATAAAAAATCAAGCCAAACAGATTACCGGGAATACGAGGCGAACAACTTTGCAGCAGAGTTATTGATGCCAAAGTATTTAGTTCGAGATATAACAAGTAGCAAAGAATTGAGTGTCAGCCTTTTGGAAAACCTTTCTGAAGAACTGGGTTCTAGTATTACATCTGCCTGCATTCAATATACGAAATATGGGGATATTCCTTGTTATGTAGTTTTTTCTGAAGAGGGTCAAATTCAATGGGTTGCCAGTACAGATGATTTCTATCTGGGGTATTTAGAGGAAGATGCTCTGCCAATTAATTCAACGCCAAAAGTATTTTTTGACAATGGAGAAAAGAGAAAGAAAGAGGTTTGTGATGCAATAGATTGGTTCCCTAAACTAGAAGAGGATGGGTTATTGCTGAATGAAGAGTCAATTTATTTAGATAGTTATTCTTCTGTGATTACGTTATTGTGGATTTGCGAAGATTATGACTGAGTGACTTTTCTTTTACACAATAAAAATTAATAATCAGGTTTTAAGGGATGAGGCAAATGAATGGAATTAAACTTTCGGGTTTTAATATACCAAGAAATTAAATTTCCGGGATTTAAATCTCCCAATCGATAGCTTTAAGACGCTCGGCGACCCTCTTAATATCACTGAGTACAGCATCAGCTTCCGGAAGATCGCCAATTACCAACTCTTTAAAAGTACCGCTATAAACAGGCTTGATCTTATCCCAGGTTTCTTCGGGTTTGTCAAAAAGCAGGGCCGAGGCAGGATGATCGTACAGCCAATCGTATTTGTCGCCATAGCTTTCAATATCATCGGCTCCGACTTGAAGCAGCATTTCATCCAGCTTATCGCTTTCAACAAAGTCTTGAATTGACGGTTGCTTTAGCAGCATGTGAATGTCGTAGGTATGCCGGACCTTATTTCCGTGATCCTCATAGGGATCTTCGGCATGAGAGAAGCGAACCAGGGACATTATTTTTTCGCAAAAGGTCCGTTCTATAGTTAGTACTTTCTAGGGGAAGGGAGCTAATCCATATTCTTCAATGAGCTCTTCTTGGCCTCTCGCTTTCATCATGTCGGCAATGAGGGAATGAACCGCTACTTGTTCATGAGGCTCGAAATGTCCCAGCCGTGATATTACAACAATAATTTTATCACGAACTTGACCATAGGTTTGGTATACTATAGGTAGCATTTTTGTATATATGTATTCTCTATTCTTTCATTTTGCTCTATTTTTATTTTTAATAAGACGTGTTAGAAGCCATTTATTAATCCAGTATTCCTATTATGGATCTACGAGAGTACCAAATAAAGTCAAAAGAGACCGATCAAAACCCAAAAGGAGAAGACGAAAATAAATTGATCAATTATTTGGTCCCAATTTTAGGATTAGTGGGAGAGATTGGGTCAACCATTTCTGAATTTAAGAAAAGATTGCGAGATGGAGATGCTTATGTTGAGTTTAAACCCCATTTAGAAGAAGAACTCGGTGATGTTTTGTGGTATTTATCTAATGTTGCCACCAAAGCAAATCTTGATTTGGAGAAGATTGCCCAAAAAAATCTTGAGAAAACACAAAACCGGTGGAAGTCAATAGACAACGCTCAATATCATTTATTTGATGATGATTTCCCTGAAGGCGAGCAACTGCCAAGAAATTTTGAGTTGGAGTTTGAAGAGACCACGAAAGGTGATGATACATTAGTCACTGTATTCATAGATGGCGACCAGGTTGGGGATCCAATAACAGACAACTCTTATGAAGATGATGGTTATAGATTTCACGATATTTTTCACTATGGGTTTGCGGCATACTTAGGATGGTCACCAGTCCTTAGAAAACTTTTAAACGTTAAAAGAAAAAGTGTTCCAAGTATCGATGAAGTTGAAGACGGAGCTCGAGCGGCTATAATTGAGGAAGCAATATCTGCCTATATTTATCCATTTGCCGAACAAAATAATTTCTTTCAAGGGGTTGAAACACTTGACTATGAAATTTTGAAAACTATAGAGGTTTTAGTTGATCCCTTTGAAGTCAGTGAAAGGTCACTTAAAGAGTGGGAAAATGCTATTCTAAATTCGTACGAAGTGTATAGACACTTACGCAAAAACAAAGGAGGCAAAATGTCAGTTGACTTAACTAAACGCAAAATTGAAATAATTGATAAAGACTGAGAAGCTATTACATATTAACTCAACTCCTCATAAAATTTTTGCACTCTATCATTTATTCCCCATTTCGGTGGGAACCAATAGTGTAAAGATCTATTTGTAGGTGAGTATTTTTGTTTGATTCTTTTCCTATCACTCTTCCCTTTTATATTTGGGTGAGCTACTCGTGAATATTTATCCACTTCACAAAATAGATTTTGACAATCTATCAGCTTAAGGGGCCTACCCCATAAGGTTTTAAACTTTATGCCCAATCTTTCAAATTCAAGACTTTGCCTTTCATACATCATTTTAATGATCTCTGTTTCACTTAGCCCACCTAAATCAGAGAAACATTTATGAATGCCATCGATTGCTCCAGGTCCTGGTACAACGAATTCAGTCTCTGAAAAATCAGTAATTTTACTATAGTTAATATCTGTTACATATTGATATGCTAAAAAATCACCGATCGATGGATAAGATTTAATCAATGTGAAAGCCTCCTGCATTGATTCAGCAGTAGCAATTTTTAATGGTAGGTTCTCTTCCATCATTTTAGAAACTAAAGCAAGGTGATTCCTATGTTTTTTTGAATATCCAAATGCACTCTTGCCAGATGCCATTATATAAGCACCTGAATAGATAGCTTTACCAGAATCTTGTGCCTCAGTTAAAACTTCATTATAAGTCGAGAAATCAAATGTTTTGTAATTTATTTCACCTAATTTGGATTTTAGTAATTCCCATGTTTCAATCTTATTAAAAATTTTGAATAGAATAATTCTGAAAAATAAATCCTCTAAATCATGATCATCATCATAAATAACATTTTGAATTAAGTACTGGCTTACTCGGTCGGCTGCTCGATATGCATTTGTAAACTTATATTTTCTGAGTATCCTATCTTTAGACCAAGGCGGGTGTTTTTTCTTTATTTTGTTGAAAAAAACATTCTGCCGTTCTGCCGCAAAATACCAATATGTATTATAAACTTCGGTAGGTTTAGCAGGTGCTAGTTCTGATAATAATTCCGAATAAAATCCTTTGTTAGTTGCATGATCATCTGTTTTTAACTCTAAAATATTTTGTCGAAGATCTGACATGAATAATTTTGGATTTAAAATAGCTTAATTAGTTTTTGTGCATTGTCTTCAATATCACCAACATTACTAAACTGGATCACCTCTGGGGTTGTACTATTTTCAGCTATTTTTAGATATTCTTTTCGAAGTTGGAGCCATTCCTCACTTGCTGCTCCTTCAAAAGGTGAGTCATTAGTCAATAATACTATAGTATCTGGCAAAAGTTCTTTCCAGGCTAGTTTTTCTATCTCGAGAAGTTTATCTAATAGAGATTGCTTAATATTGTTAACCTTTCCATACACGTAGGTTGACCACCAATAACGATCTAACAAGAGGTACTCATTATTTGCAATAGCGGGTTTAATATTCTTTTCAATGGTATCAAAATGTGCAGCAACATGAAAAAGCTGTAAGCTTATATTTGGAATATTGGTAACCCCATATTTTTGATGGTTGTGATGAAAGTTATGTACAAATTTTCCTAATGTCCCTTTTTGGTTACCAGGAAAGGAGTGTACTTCGCAGGTTTTATTTTTTTGGGTTAATATTTCTGAAACTTTGTTGCACAATGTTGTTTTTCCAATGTTATCGGGACCTTCAAAAACGATAAATTTATTATCCATAATATATGAATCCTTTTCGGATTACTGGTAATTCTAAGAAGATTTTTAGTCTATTTTACTTTCAATTAGTTCAACCAATTCTTCAACGTACTCATTTGTTTTCCTAAAACTACCACTGAATTTTGCAAGCCCAGAAACACAGTTTAATCGCACGAATTCTAAATCCATCTCATGGGCCATAAACATTCCAAGCCTTGACAAACCTAGTAAATTACCATACGCCTTCCGGTGGTTATGTTGAGTTCCATAAAAAGCTGTGATGCCCATCCCATCGGCACCATTTGCACCATAGCAGTCAAAAGATATTTGATGTAAGCAAGGAAATCCTAAGTATGGACTTCGAATATGATCTCTATTAGGATCAAAAAAAGCGACTTGTAAACCAGAATGACGATGTGAGCTATCCCAAACATCAAATACTTTTTCAAGTTGATTAATACCACCTACCGGTTTATCAAATGAGATCATTCTTCTAAAATAGTGCCCTCTTTTATTAGCGTCACAACTTCTGATGGATGGCAATATTTTGTCATGACGTTCATATAATTCCTCTCTAGGCTTATCTTTGTTCCATAGCGACCATGGGAATATAGTATTGGCAACTGTTTGGACACTGCTTTCATTAAGTTCTTTGAGTGATATGTCAAGAGCAATTCGTATATCCGTATCTTCTGGAGTTTTCATATCTCCAGAGAAACCTGTAACGGATATAACTAACGGTGATATATCTCCATCATCATAAATCTTTTTAAAGGATTGTGCCCATGCATCTGAAATGCTTTTAGAACTTTCAACTACAGTTAATTCTGACATAGTAACTACTCCTCTAAGTGCTTATACTTATTAAAGCCATTGTATTTATCCCGAGAGACTCTTACGAAGTGAGCTTCTTTAGATGAATTAAGTTTAATTCTACCAATTCCAGTTTTATGACCTTTTAAAATCAAATTATTATCTATCTGGTCTATTTTTTTTAGATAACTTTCTTCAATCTCATAATCATCACTAACAGCAATCAAATCATTAACTTGAAGATCAATCGGCCTACCCTCCCATTGCTTATCCACGAAAATTAATTCTCCAGGAAACCGTTGGCCCAATATCTCTTCTTTGATGCTACTTACCTTTACTTTCGATAATTTCCGATAAACTGATCTATCAATCATCCGTAATGATCTGTATAGATGGAACGCCAGTGTCTTATAACCTACACCAATATTTGATGCAACCCGATAAACATCTATAGGCTTAACTTTCTTCAACCCAACGTCCCTTATATTAAAAGCTCTTTTAACAGTTGACTTCGGCATTAACAAGAAACCAGCAAAAGCATCTACTAAAAATTCATTAGGATTGTAGCTACTAGTATCATGATTATTTGTAATCTCATCTAATTCCATTCCATGTTCAAATACATGATGACCATATTCATGCGCACAATTATAATATTGTCTCCCATGTGGTCTTAGCGAACTTAATAGAATTAGTGGCCCCGGCTCTTTGCTATAAATACCTTCTAAACTAGAAATATTTACAAATTTAATTTCGACCTCTTGTTTTTCAATAAAGTCGTACAAACAGAAGGGCTTATATGGGTGGTTGCTAATTTTTTTTCTTTCTCTTAAAGCGGTTATTAAGGCTTTTTCTATTAGCTTTTTTTTAGAGTTGGACACTTCTACGAACTTTTAAAAGCAGTTAAAATTTTTATTACCTTATCGAGATCTTCTCCCTTTACATCAGATAATTCACGAGCTGCAAATTCTAGCTTATCTTTGATATCGTCGTTTGATTCTGATTCTTTACAAGTAAGCCAATCCAATTTCACTTTATATATTTCTGAAAATTTAACTAACTCTTCTGCGCTTACCTTTCTTCTACCTGCTTCAATTTCAGAAATTGATGGCCTATTTAGTCCTATTATTTGAGCTACCTGATTTTGGGAAAGGCCAGCATTTACACGTGCTTCCTTTAATCGATTAGCTATAGATTGTTTTAAATTTGTCATTATTCCTCCTCAACACTTAAAATTATTTTAGCCATCTCATCAATTGATTTACCTTCTATTTCAGCTTTTTCGAAAGCTTCTTTTATCTTCTCAAAATCACAATCTAGTTTATCTTGGAGGTCTATGCCTACTTCAGATGCTAATAAACTATCAAAAAAATCCAATTCTTCGAAGGGCACAGTATTTTCATCAATCTCGATTTCTTCACCAGTAGTTAATTGATGGTTAGCTTGAATCTGTTTAATTAGTGCATTTTTTACTTCTTCTTTATTCATAAGTCGTATAATTTTATTACATATTGTAAGATAATCTTACTAAAAGGTCTATAAATATTCAAGTGAAACTCACAATGGACTACTGTCTTTAAATGAATAGACTTCGATCTTGAATCGGGTACTGCTTATGAGCTATTTCAAAAGTGAAGAGATAAAACAAGATTGAGGTATTATAGGGAGGGCCGCTCTGAAGAAGAGTAGTTATATATTAGGCAGCTTGTATCGATGTAAAAGATAATTAAAAAGTCAGTAACTCAGATTCAGAGTAACTTTCGGAGTTATTTAAAGGTGAATGAGCTTGACGATTTGGCTGCTGCACCAATTCATCCATTTCTCTCACAGAAGCATTCATATTTGTCTTTTTAACTTCTTTTTCGATATGAGGTAGATGTGAATTCAGCTCATCTAAAAAAGAACGAGAAGCGAACTCTATATCGGAAAAGTCTAAAACAACAGTATTAACCCATGAGCTTTGAATACTCTTGACCAATTTTTTAGCAGTAGCCCTATTATTTAAGGCACTTACATCAAACTCTTTTTGGAGATTGATATGTTTATCGAATATACTCATATATGTCGACGTGTTTAGGTGGTTTTTGGAATCCCATACAAATAATGGTGCCATTCCAACTAACCTGTGTCAAATTAATAAAGTGATTCCGCCCATTATTGTCAATAAAATAGCCGGCATTACCACTTATAACGCAAAAATAGCCATTTAGTTCATTATTAGATAGCAAATTAATGGTGTTTTTAATTCCGGTACCTCTTTTCTGTGAGCCAAATTCGTCTTTGGCAGATAAATGCTGACGAATTACTTTTTCTAGGGCATCCATATCATCGGTAACACTTCTGCCCGCATTTTTTAAGGATTGGTAAATTCCTATCCCGTTATCCAGAAGACAGATTTCACAGGAGTTATTGGCTGGCCAAAACTGGGAAAATATATAGGCTAAATCCGCTTCTGAATGTTCCATAATATTATCAACCATTTCGGAAATAAGAAGATAGAATACATTATTGCCAACTCGGTCAAGAAATTCTTGGTCGTCAATATTGCGCCGCAAAAGTTTTGGGTATTGGTCAGATAAAAATCTCAGCTTTTCTTCCCGCCCGTCTCTACTGGCTGATTTTAGGTCAGCTTTTGTAATGGGGAAGTAAGTTTGCCCAATTTTGTTGAATTCAGAAGTATTCGTTCCATCAGGAAATTCAATACTATCTAAGTATGAATTGGCATTTTGTATCGTGATGTTATGATCAAATGCATAGCTGGCAATGGGCAGTATAGAAACCGGTCGAATAAAATCGATAGTAGAAAAACTTGTTGTTCCGCCATCAGGAATGGAGCTAAGGGCTCTCAGGTTGTTTACCAATTCCTTAATACGTTCTAAAGGATCCCAACTACCGCCTATATGTAAACTCATTGCGTTTCGTTCAAATAAACTTGTTTAATGGAGGGTTAAGATAACAGTTATACGATTGAACAAATAGATGAAATAGAGAGTTTTTATTTTATAACAATCGGTAATGATTTCATCCCAATCTTTTTGGCCACAAAGTAGGTCGAATTTCCATCCACAATATCAAAAAGACCTATTTCTTCTGCGTTTGGTCTAACAAAAATAGGTTTTCGTCTAGGTATTATCCCCTTATACGCTTGTCTCATGTAGATAAACCCATTGGCAATGCCCTTCGAGCGTTTTCTTGTCGGGCGGAGCCAGCTGCTAGGTACAATCACCGTAGCTTCATCTATATTAAAGAAACGATCTAGGCGATTGGGATCCAGGCAGAACATACGCTGGTAATTGTGGAGGTACGTCCCAACTTGTCCCATATCGAGCCAGCTTGTCAGCGGAATATCAAAACCATCCTCATTTATATAATTCACCTGGATGCGTTGCCTCATTTCATCTACATATAGATGGAGTCTGTTGAAATCGTGATACTGGCGGTTGATTTCATCTACTTTTGCTGTCAGATACTCAGTAGATATAGATGGTTTTACCACCTTTTGTCGGGTAATCGGCATTTCATCTACGCGGTTATAAGTTTTCGGCATGGGGATTTTCCTGAATGGTCTGAATGATATAATCCACTTCTGATTTGCGACACAGCTTAACGGCTTCACGGCCAGTACTTTTATTCCGCCCGTAACTGCGCACGGTGATCATTTTACGATAGCCGCATCGGTAAAAGGTGGTCCGGGAGATGCGTCCCAGTTTTTCACACATGTAGCTGATCGCTTCTCCAATCGTCATGAAATCTTCATTGTTGGAGGGCATATTTCCCATCGGGTTGGTGGTATTTTCAGGATTTTCAAAATTAGACATAGTCTTTCTTATTTTCTTAGAGGCCAAGGTTAAGTGCAGTAAAAACTATAGGTTAAGTGTCTAAGAAATTGGCAAAGAATCATCTTAGATATCTTAGACCGATCTTAGACTTCTTAGTCGTTTCTTAGTGGTTTTCTTAGATATATTATTATTTACTAACTAACTATTATTATTATACTTACAGGGTGTTGTTTGGGGGAGAAATGGAACTTCTAAGAAAATAAGACGGTGTTTTCAAATTCTTAGAAAATCATGGATTTCTCCAATTTTCGCCTAAAATGGTGGCGAGCTATCACCGGTGCTTGTCTGGTATTCGGTGGAGGGCTGGCGACCTTGCTCTTCCAACATGATGTTCGCCTCCTCCCGCTTGCCAAATGCACGTAGCCAGGTTGGCGTTAGATGTTTGCGGGGAATATGATAGCCATGTCGGCTTTCTTTAACGGTACCCTTCACCGGATCCTCATAACTGTAATAATTCGTTTTGGCTTTCCCGTGCTGATCAAGAGCCTCAATCTCTTCCCGGATAATATCTTGGCTGATATACTCCCGGCCTTTGTTATAGTTGGTGTAGGCATCCCAAATGCCGCTCCAGTACATGACCAGTCCATCCTTGCTGTTCCAGCCGTAGTATCGTTTCGGTAGCTCCCCGTTATCGTTCATGATCTCAATGCTGGCCAAGAACTGCTGAAGTGGTGTTTGGTGTACTTCTCGTTCTGCTGAATTGGCTAAAAACTCCACACCATAGCGGAATATCTCGGTGGATATGCGTGAATCCCGTAGCAGGTTCTGCATCTCCCGTAGATCCTCTTCGCTTACCTTGGCTCTTTCTTGAGCTGACTGTTCAACCAATTCCGCGAACTGGACATCACCGGGCCGACAGACAAATAGATCCACCGTAATAAGGGCTGCCATATTTTCGATTTGACGGTCTTTAATCTGAAAACGAACGCCTTCTTGGTCACTTCGTCGCCCTAATTCTTCCTCAACGGCTTCGGTAAGCAGGCGCTTGGTCCAGAGTAGCTCACTTTTGAACAGCTCCCGATTAAAGTCATTAAACTTGTAAAGCAGCGACAGGAAAAGTCGCTGCATCTCTTTTTTGTGGTTTTCAAACCACCAAAGATTATCCACCGAACCCCGTTTGTCTTTGGCATATTCGATCATAATACACCGCGAACGAAAGTGGTCTTCGGTCGGTTTATAGTTGGAGATAAACATCAATTGTGACCGAACAGGACTCCAGGCGTTTTTGGTCCGATCGTGGGAGGCGCTTACCCCACGTTGTCGCAATTCGTACCACATGTTAAATACCTGTGGCGTGATCTTGCCTTTTCCGGGGACAAACTCATCCATGATTACGGGGATCTTGCTGTGATTGGCCAGCTTGTTTTCGGCGGATTTAAGCGTAGGATTGGAATCCACGTCCGTAAAGGATTGGCCAAAGAAATTGAGCATAATTTGTGACAGTTGTCCCTTACCGGTTGATGGTTCTCCAAATAGGTACAAAAAGACCACATGTTTAAATACATCGTAGGTCTCGTCGAAAAACAGAAAGGAGAGCATATAGGAGAAAATGAGATATCCTTCCGCCTTTTTCTCGGGTTGTTGTCCGGCGATAAGCTCTCCAAATTTATCTCGCACGGTATCGATAAAGTACTGGAGCTCTTTCCCGGTAAATAGATGATGTTCCTCATCGCTGTAAAAGCCATCTGTTGGCGATGGAAGATCTAACAATGGGGCGGGTTCAATGCGTCCGGGTTTAACATAAAAGGTAGTGTCGGCAGCTACCATGGGGAACAGGCCAGAGTCTCGGTCGGGCGCTATCATGTATTGGGGTTCTCGAAGGTGGTCCTCGGGAATATTAATTAGGGCGTTGCGGGTCAGGTAAAAGGTGTACCCGTGATGTTCAATAAACCCGTAGTAATTGAACTCATACACGGTTTGCGGCTGCCAGCGGTTGCATAGGAAGCTCATAAAGAAGAGGATCTCATCATCCGATTTAAAGCGAGCCGACTGATAGGAATGCTTAAAGATCTGAATCTGAAATGCTTTCTTGGACAACAGATCTTCCGGTTCCAGGACAAAGAGCTCGCTCTGTGTAAGTGTTCGGGTTTCTGGGCTCAACCAGCTCACCTGGCATTCATAGAGCGTTGAATCCCATTTTAGTGTTTCGGGATTATAGCGGATGATCTTGGAATGTATTTCAATATCGAAGGTGCCGATTCGTCGGCTGGTACCATCGGTTTCATTGCGGTACCAACCAAAGTCCAACGGATCGGAGCTGTCGACATATTCGAAAGGTTCATTTTGAGAATTCGATACTGCTGGCCCGTAGTCATCGGGTTCTTGCCGGTTGTTTGGCGATACTAGTGTTAGGGACTCTTCCCGGGTGTTGCTGCTGCTCATTTATTTGTCGTTGAGATATTAGAATTTTGTGTTCGCTCACATGGTTGAGCTTATAGAGGTCGTCACCATATCCGTAAATCACCCAGAGGTCGTAACCTTCTACGATCTGTGTTTCGATCATGCGGACGATTTCTTTACGTTTGTTGCCATCGCTGTCTATGAACTGGATGGTATCCCCAAGGGTATAGCGAGTACGTATTTTGGCCATAGGTTACGATTGGTTAAAGGGTTAGTCGAATGCCTTTGATCTTACAAAGAGCTCCCATGGGGAGATCAAATTTTTTGTTGAGAATGAGGGTAAGAACCTGCTCCGAAATCCCTAATGCTCGTTCCATTTTGCACAAGCGATGATCTGAAATGTAATATGGTTTTTTGAACCACTGTCGGAAGGTGTTTAGCTTGATATCAGGAAACAGGATTTTGCGAAAATCATCATAGGTATCATATTGCTCCATTATCTGGCCTTTTATGACGGCTAGGCGTAGCCGGTTAATTTCATGTTTTGTAATTGGTCCGTTCACAATTGTACTTCTGTCTTTTAAAATTAAAGGGTAAGTAGTATAATCGGATGGTTACACGTAAACATTACCGATACCTACAGGGCTAAAGTAGTGATGTGATAACAACGAAACAATTAAAAATGATGTGTACGTAACTTAAAATAAAGGGACATTACGTTAACCGCACCAAAACCAATAGGATAGGAAAAGAGGAATTTTGGAAAAAAAGTCTGGCGAAATATTACAAGATAATGTCCGGTATCTGCTGGAAGAGTATTACGATGGAAATGTGTCTGAAATGCAGCGGGAGACGGGAGTAAATCGGTCTGTGATTTCGGAGATAAAAAATGGAGGGAAGACGGAAGTAAACAGCTCCACGCTAATACGGTTTGCACAATCAGGGATAAATCTTAATTGGCTATTAACGGGAGAGGGCACACCATTTACCGTTAATGAAATGGCCGATATTAGCGAAGAGCTGAAAGAAAAGCAGTTGCTTGATAACCGCATGAAAGAGATTAAAAAGCTTGTAGGTGATATCGAAGATCAGCTATCCGAGCAACCGCACCTGCGGCTTGATCCGGATGTTCAGAGCGCACTTCTTGAACTACTGAAGAAAGCTGTTCGATAAGAGTAAGCACTTTCTTTTTACTGTTGATCTGTTTTGTATTGGGTACCTGTAGCGTTTGTTGACTGGTATTCAGCATAGGTCACTCCTACTTGACTTATTTTTCAGTTACAAAAATAAATAAATACAAGAGTATTTTAGTCGTGATTTGTTACACTTATGGCAAAAATATTTTTTCTATGACTTTACGCTCAAAATATTTTCGGCGTGTTCCAAACCGGTGAAATGGTACAAAGTTTTTGTCTTCAGGAGGCAGGTTGCTTCTATTGAGTATACTGCGATGATGTAGTCCAATTAGAGCTTCAACTTCTTTCGCTGTCATGAATTTTGATTTATCAGGTTCTGCATTCAGCATATTAAGAATGGTATCTAATTTGGCATCAAGAATGGCTATAGTTGCCATGATATTTTCCTTGGGGTCTGGAGAATTCATAAATGATATCTTTGGGGTTGCAAAAATTTTATGGCGCTAAAGAAAAGGCAAACCCTAATAAAATACACTACCAGAAAAAAACAGATTTTGAAAATCAACAGGGCATTTAAGTACTGAAAATCAAAATCTGTAATTATTCATGAAAAACAAGGCTCTAATTGACAGAAGGATAGGTATGTTTATACAGATTTCAACCTGTTTTAAGAAAATTTTCTGTTTTTCATGGTAGATTTAATCCGGTGTTTGAGAATTGACTTGTAAGCTTCTGGATTAACGAGATAGGTAGGCGAGTTTAGAATTTCATATTTCCTGGCTGCTTCTTTTACAAGTTCATCAATTGGTTGTTGAGCTTTCACTTTATTGATATGTCCGTTGGAGCTGTCAATAAGGAAATCATTGATTAGTTCATCCAAATTATCAACTAACACCTTAAAGGTATATTTGCCGTGCAAGCCTATGCGGACCTCTAAAAATGAAATAGCATCATCGAGGCAACCGAATTGTCCAATGGTCCGAAGCTTGCCTTCCAATCGGTTCATGCTATCTTTTGAGCAATTATAGATGCGGGCCATTCTACATCTCCAGGGAGCATGGTCCAGACTAAGAACATCTTCCCCATACTCATTAAAAAGATTTTCCAGGATCCCGGAGAAGTGGGCATTGTTAATTTCAGCACCACTGAAATCTAAATCCAGGAATTTCTTTCGGTTTACTTTTTGCTCAGAGAATTCAATAACGCCCCGGCCAAGATTTATTAAATGCTGCTGGTACAATTTTTTAACGGCTGAAATAAACTCCGGGTGAAAAGTCTCGGCTGTTCTACCGGCGAAATTTTTAAGGCAGAGCTGAAGTTGCCTGCGATATTGATTGGTCTCTTTCAGGTATGCTATAGCTGTGATACTGGTAGCCTGATATCGTTTAATATCAGATTCAAAATTTAAATCATTGGAGAGTTTGGAATATCGATCAGCCGTAAGCTTAAGTAACAAATCTCTCTTTGATAAAGAGTCAAATTTTGTAGCCGAAATATTATGCTTCATTCAGATAGTTCATTTTACCATTTCGGTTAGCAGAACGCATTAGATCTTTCGCAACCAAGTGAACATAGCGATTGGTTACTTCAAGACTTTTATGGCCAAGCATATTTTTAACTTCAATTACATTGAAGCCGATGCGTAGCATGAAGGTTGCGCAAGAATGTCTGAGGCCATGAAAATTTACAGTGTCTTTCAGTTTAGCTTCCTCTGTGGCGTAAAATTTAAAACGTTTAGAGACATTATCCCCCGTCATTGCAATTTCTCGATTAGGCGTTGATTTTGGACTCGGGAAAATTAATCCTTTTTTAGGATTGCCCATAAGTTTTTTCCAGGCAACTAAACGCCAATATAAAGTTTCAAAAATTGGTATTGTTCGTTCTGAACCATTTTTAGTATCAGTAACTCTAATAAATCCTTCTTTGAGGTTGATATGCTCCCACCGCAATTGGATGATTTCTTTACGCCTCATTCCAGTATAAAAAGCCAGTGTGATCAGGGGTTTAAACCAAAGCTGCATCTGATCGGTGGAGTGTATGTTGCCAGACTTTTTGTGTTTTAACTGATACTCTCGGAATTTTTTGAAAATTAAGTCAAGATCATCTTCTTCAATAATCTTATCTACGAGATTATCTCGAACCTTTGGCAAGGCAATTTTATCGCAGGGATTGGTTTCTATGTATTCTTCCGCTACCAGCCAGTTAAAGAATACTTTCAAGTGTTTTAGGTAATTCTTTTTTGATGCATTGGCTAAGTCATCTCGAAGACAAAACGCGCGAATATCATCAGCATCAATTCTTGTAACGGGCATTGTATAGCCAACTCCTTCCATAAATTGACGTATGATGTACTTGTAAGTTCTCTTGGTTTTTGCAGTAACATTTGTCTTTTCTCTTAAAAATTTCTTTTGAAGCTCGTTTAAGATGGGACTTACTACGGAAGTACCTTTCAACTCCTGCATCTTTTCGTACTCTTGCAGATTCCAGTCATCCGAAAATGGATTTATCTCACCAGCTTCATGTAATTTTTCGTATTGGTATTTCTTTTGTTCGGCTATCTTTTTGTACTTGGTACCAAGAGCATAGGTTTTCTGAATGAGTTTGCCATCAACCCGCGTGGCAAAAACGATAGAGTAGTAGTTATTGCGCTTTCTTAGACTGGCCATAGTTTTTCATATGAGTGGTTAAGGTTGGAGAGTAATGTAACATCATATGTAACATCAGTCCAGTAAAATATGTATGAATTATGAAAATATTTCATACGGAAGAGGCAGAAGATGGGGCTAATACTAACAAAAAACCCCGCCTATCATTAAACAAGCGGGGTTTTTGGAATGTTTCAAGCAGTACGCCCGGGAAGATTCGAACTCCCAACCTTCTGATCCGAAGTCAGACGCTCTATCCAGTTGAGCTACGGGCGCATATATTTGAAAGGAAGGTAAATATCTCGCTTCGCTGGCTAAATAACAACCGTCAATTTTAGAGCATCTCTTTTAAAATTAATGGGGGGGGTACCTCTCTTTTGTGTAGCAGGCTGAACGAAAGGTGGAGATTATGTATTCAACTAGTACCTTGTTTTTCAATCCCAACTATCGTTTTGGTATCATGAATAAATATTTGTTTTCCCTCTGGACGCTAATCGCAGCGATTGTTTTAATAGCTCTTCCATCAGGGTCAGCCACCGCACAAGGAAGTGATAGCTACACGGTGGAAACGATTATTTCGGAGATCCGTGTGCCGTGGGGTATGGACTGGCTGCCCGATGGCGATATGCTGATCACCGACCGCGGCGGTGAGCTATATCACTATAGTGAAGGTGAAATTGTTGGGACCATTGATGGCGTTCCTGAAGTGTGGTCACGTGGGCAGGGCGGCCTGCTCGACATTGCTGTCCATCCTAACTACGAGCAAAACGGTTGGATCTATATGACCTATTCAAGTCCTAAAGGAGGCAGTGGTGCGAACACTGCGCTGATGCGGGCACGGCTAAGCAATGATCGCAAGAGTCTCACCAATCAGGAAGTGCTCTACAAGGCTGAACCCAACAGCCAGCGCGGACAACATTTTGGAAGCCGGATTGAGTTCGACGGTAAAGGCCATGTTTTCTTTGGGATTGGGGAACGCGGCAATCGCGACGAGAATCCCCAGGATATTACCCGCGACATGGGAAAAATTTATCGGCTGAATGACGATGGGAGTATCCCCGCGGACAATCCTTTTGTAGGGAGAAAGGGACTCGACGCCATTTTTGCCTACGGCATCCGCAATCCACAGGGTATGGATATTCATCCCGAAACGGGACAGCTCTGGGAACATGAGCACGGGCCGCGAGGGGGTGACGAGATCAATATTATTGAGGCTGGCAACAATTACGGCTGGCCGGAGATCTGTTTTTGCATCGACTACGATGGCTCCGAGATAACGCCGGATACGGCAAAAGCAGGGATGGAGCAGCCCGAATGGTATTGGGATCCGTCAATCGCACCGTCGGGGATGACGTTTGTGACCAGCGATAAATATCCTGAATGGAAGGGCGATCTGCTGGTGGGATCTCTGAAGTTTGGCTACGTGGTACGGGTCAATGTGGAGGGCAGCACGGTGACTGGCGATGAAATTTTATTCCGGGGAATTGGACGGGTCAGGAACATTAGGCAGGGTCCCGATGGTTATATTTACGTGGCTACGGAAAGTGACAACGGCATCGTACGAATTGTGCCGGCCAACGAACAGTCAACCAATTAAACCTAAGCTATTTATTATGATGAAGTATTCATGGATGATATTACTGAGTGTAAGCCTCGCGTTGTTGTTAACAGCTTGCGGGCCTGGCGAAGAGAAAGGAGATTTTATCGATCGGATGTCGATGGAGCACAAGGGAGATAAGCCGGTGCAGAATGAAGCATCGGAGTTAGGTCAAACGGGCAAGGTGACCGGTGAGGATGTGACCTATGCCACCGTAAATGGCAATGACATTACCGGCTACCTGGCCAAGCCATCTGATATGAAATCAGGAGGTCCAGCCATTATCGTGATCCACGAATGGTGGGGGCTGAACGACAACATCAGGATGATGGCCGATAAGCTTGCCGGCGAAGGCTATACCGCCCTTGCGGTTGACCTGTATAACGGTAAGGTGGCTGAGTCGCCCGACAGTGCCGGGACTTATGCCCGATCGGTGAAAGAGCAACAAGCACTGGATAACTTGACGCAAGCCTACAATTACCTCTCCGGGCAGCAGAGTGCAGGCAATATCGGTGTTATCGGCTGGTGCTTTGGCGGTAGCTGGTCGTTACAAACAGCGTTAGCTCATCCCCAAAAGATTGATGCCACAGTTATTTATTACGGCCGATTAGTGACTGATGCGGCGCAGCTCGAGAAGTTACAGATGCCGGTGTTGGGGATCTTTGGCGCCGAAGATGATGGCATTCCGCCTAAAACGGTCAATGAATTTGAGTCCGCATTGAATAAGACCGGGGTCAGCAATTCTATCCATATCTACGACGGGGCGGGACACGCCTTTGCCAACCCCTCCGGCTCGCGCTATGTGAAAGAGGCGGCTGAGGATGCCTGGCAAAAGACATTGAACTTTCTAAATGAAAATCTAAATAAGTAAACTGTTATGAGTCACACTGTAATTATTGAAAATATTGAGCGTGTAACACACGACGTAAGAAAATATACGTTTGAAAAGCCGGTGGGCTATACGTTTGAGCCTGGACAGGCCACGGAGGTAGCTGTGGACAAGAAAGGATGGCGGGATGAAAAGCGTCCATTTACTTTTACCTCACTGAAGAAGAGCGATCACTTGCAGTTTGTGATCAAAAGTTACCCTGACCACAATGGCGTAACCGAGCAGGTTAGCAAGCTCGAAGAAGGCGATGCGTTTATCATTGACGAGCCTTGGGGCACTATTCAGTACCAAGGACCGGGTGTTTTCTTGGCTGGTGGTGCTGGCGTAACACCGTTTATTGCTATTTTCAGGGATCTGCATAAGAAGGGTGAAATTGGTGATAACAAGCTGATATTTTCCAACAAGACCGAACAAGATATCATCCTAAAAGATGAGTTTTCCAAGATGCTGGGCGATAACTTTATCAATGTTATTACGGATGAACATACCGACCAGTACATCAATCTCGATGGCTTTATCGACAAGGAATTTTTAGCTGAGCAGATCGATGATTTTGATCAGCCGTTTTACGTCTGCGGTCCCCCGGCCTTTAACGATGCGATGATGAAATATCTGAAAGAGCTCGGTGCGGATCCCAACGAGCTGGTATTCGAGGAGTAAAGTGATAATCCATTAAAAAACGGGATTACCTTGATAACCAGGTAATCCCGTTTGTCTTTTGGGGTATTATATGCTAGCTATTGATAATAATTTCATCCAATGGTTTGCGGCTGCGTGCTGAGGTTTCCTGCTTCTGCAGCTTTTCGCCCAGCGTCTCGGGCCGACCTTTGTAGCCGATGGTAAACATCGTCATCGGCTCGTAATCTTCCGGGATCTTGTAAAGTTGCTCGGCTTTTTGGGGTAGGATGCCGGCCATCTGATGCACATACAGCTCGTGGCGGGTGGCCTCAAATGTCAGATGAGCAATAGCCTGACCAAGATCGTGCCCGGCATGCTTGTTTTTTCGTCCATCCAGATCGAAGGTTGTTTTGGCCAATCCCAGTACAAGCACCGGCGCGTCCTTGGCCCATCCTTTGTTAAAGTCGTTCATCACCTGCGAAAGTTTTTCAAAAGCTTCAGAATCTTCTTTCCGTGCTACGATAAAACGCCAGGGCTGTTCGTTGTAGGATGAGGGCGCCCAACGTGCTGCTTCAAAAAGCTGATTCAACAGTTCCGGATCTACCGATTCATCCGAAAATGACCGTGGACTCCATCGCTTCTGAATGAGTTTGTGGATTGGATAATCAGCATTTGCCTGTTTAATGTTTTGTTTTGTAGTAGTTGCCATGAAAGATAAATGATTGCCGTTTGGTATTTATTTTAATGTTGAACTATTTAACGGATCTACATTCTGTTTAGTTCCAATGGCAAAAGTTAGAAGTGAGAGTTAGTAAGATATAGTTATAAATTACCAGACTTCTGCTCTTTTACCTCTCAGTTTTGACTTCTGTCCAGATAAACGATATCCTTACGATCATTGTTAAGCACGTGAAGTAATTCCAAACAAATTATTGATTCCTATGAAGTTAGTTGATCCAAACGGAAATGAAGTGACCAGCAAAGAGAACACAGATGCCAAGGAACTGGAAGAGCAGATGTCGAAGAAGATTGAAGCTCTGCTTGAGCCGGTAATGAATAAGATTAAGCTATCCGGCGCGCAGGTTCCCCAGCAGCAGCTGATGCAGGTAAGTTCTGCGGCCCAGCAAATGTTGTTCAATCGCATGGTGTACAATCTGTTGCAAAAAGTAGGCATTGAAGATCTCGACGAAGTACTATCCGAAGATGATGTTGAAGAACTGTCCACTTCGCTGAAAAACCAGGTTAAAATGGTAGATGGCGAAGAGGGCCAACAAAATGCCCAGCAGCAGATGAAGCAGAAGATGGAAGAAATGAAAAAGCAGCAACAGCAGAACAAAGATAACTAAGTTGCTGACTTCATCTGATGACTGCATTTGTCATCTGATGCGTCTTCGATTTGCTCTATGATTCATCCGGCTTCAAATTCAGAACCCGGATGAGTTCGAGTCTATAATATCAGCATGGCGTCGCCGAAGGAGTAGAAGCGGTATCCCTCGTCGATGGCGTGCTGATATATTTTTTTCATCTCTTCAAAGCCGGTAAAGGCAGCCACCAGCATCAGCAGCGTGCTCTTCGGCAGGTGAAAGTTGGTGATTAGTGCATCGGTGCCCTGAAATTCGAAACCCGGTCTAATAAATATGTCCGTTTCGGTTTTGGTGGATGTAAACGCCCCGTGCCGTTCTAGACTTGTTTCCAGCACGCGCACGCTGGTCGTGCCCACTGCTGTAATATGCTCGGCCTGGTTAAGTTGATTAGCTACTCCTTCCTCGATCTCAAACCACTCCGAGTGCATGGTGTGATTTTCGATCTTGTCGGCTTTGACCGGCGCGAAGGTCCCCAAACCCACATGTAGTGTCACTTCGGCTTGTTGGATGTTGGTGCCAGTAATCTTGTCCCACAGCTCATCGGTAAAATGGAGTCCCGCTGTGGGTGCTGCCTTGCTACCCATGTCCTTAGCGTAAATGGTTTGGTATTCCTCGGACAGTTCCTCGTTTTGTTCGATGTAAGGAGGGAAAGGCGTGTGTTTGTACTTATCATAGACGGGATCGTTGAGCACCGGATTCATCTCTAGCGTCCGGATGCCCTCCTCGTCTATATCCAGCACTTCCGCCGAAATCTCATCGCTGAGCTGTACCGTTCGCCCCTTTTTGAATTTTTTGCCAGGACGTATCATCGCCCGCACGGTGCGGTTGTTGACTGCCTCCAGGATGAAGACCTCTTTGTCACCGTCGTCAAAGAGTAGCCGACACTTTTCGACTTTGCTGTTGTTGACGACCAGCGTGGTTTCTTCTGGTAGATATTCCAGCAGGTTGTAGAAATAGTCATCGCTGATTTTGCCTGTGGCACGGTTGTAGATCAGCAGCCGGGCATGGTCACGCGGGTGCGCCGGTTCCTGGGCGATAAAGTCATCAGGCAGGTCGTAATCAAAATCGGAAAGGGTATAGCTCATTAGTTGACCGCAGATTTACACAGAGTTAATTAAAATTCAATTTTACGGGCACCCGAAGATAAACAGTTGTTGGGAATAAGTTAATTCTTAGGACGAATGTAATGTTTTGAGCTATCTGGTATCCAGTTCTACCGCAAAGCAGTGGAATCAGATAGAAGGGCAGAACAGGGAACCAGATTCTACTCAACTACTCATTACCCACTACTCATGACTACTATCAAACGGAATCTCGAGCTGCTTAAAATGTCCCTTCTTGCTAAGGTTTAAATTTGACATCGTAATACCCAGCAGCCGAACTTTCTGATCGCCCACCTTCGTCTCGTCGAGCAGCGCAATGGCGGTATCTGCAATGTCAGATGCCTCATCAATATAGTGACTAAAAGAATTACTGCGTGTGATAGTCTTGAAATCATCGTAACGTACTTTGAGGGTCACCGTTTTCCCGCCCGCATTTTTTTGATGCAGTCGGTCAGCAATCTTGCCGGCCAGCTCGCGCAGGAAGTTGTGAATCCAGCTAATGTCGTCCACATCTTCGGTGAAGGTGCGCTCCTTGCCGATGGATTTGGGGATGCGATCTGGCTTCACTTTACGGTGGTCGATGCCGCGCACAATGTTGTAGTAGTAGCGCCCCGTTTTGCCAAATTGCTCTACCAGCTCAATCTCCGACCATTGTTTTAGGTCTTTACCCGTGTGGATACCGAGGGATTTCATCTTCGATTCGGTGGCATCGCCGATGCCGTGGAAGGTCCCAATTTCAAGTTGTTCCAGGAACTCGTCGGCTTCTTCAGGCAGAATCACAGCCATGCCATCTGGTTTGTTTAAATCCGAAGCAATTTTTGCCAGAAACTTATTGTGAGCTACACCCGCCGAGGCGGTAAGCCGTGTTTCTTTTTTTATGAGCTGGCGAATCTTTTTGGCAATGAGCGTGGCCGACGGCAGGTTAATATGATTCTCGGTCACATCCAGGTAGGCTTCGTCAAGCGAAAGGGGCTCAACGAGATCCGTAAACTTGTAGAAGATTTCACGGATCTGCTTCGACACTTTGCGGTACACTTCAAAGCGTGGTTTCACAAAAATGGCGTGGGGACACAGTCGCACGGCTTTGGCTGCCGGCATGGCCGAGTGTACTCCAAACTTGCGAACCTCGTAGCTGGCGGCTGCCACCACGCCACGTCCCTCCGGAGATCCGCCCACAATCAAGGGCTTGCCGCGATATTCGGGGAAGTCACGCTGCTCCACCGACGCATAAAAAGCGTCCATGTCAATGTGGATGATTTTGCGGATATCGGGCTCGTCCATCGGCAATTAATATTGATCTCAAACAGGAAAATATACGATATTTAGTGCCGTGTAAGAATGCGGTTCCAAAATCACTTAAAAAAGTATATTTTTTGGACGAATCATTGAAAACCCAAAACAATATTTTTGGAATGGAAGTTTTAGACGGCACAGCAATTTTTTTCCTTATCGCTATTGGTTTGATAGCTGGCACCATCGTACAGCTGTTTATCTGGAACAAAGGCGTTAGCTTTATCACTAATCTTGTTACCGGTGTGTTCGGTTCGGTGGTCGTGGGAAGCATCAGCATGTTTTTGAATTTTCCCGCAGGACTGCTATTTGGATTTCTTGGTAGCCTGGCCATCTTGTTTATTACAAATGTATTTCACCTGCAGCCCGACGTCAATCACTAACTGATATGGTAGGAATTTTCATCCTGCAAGTGTATCTGCGAAAAGTGGGAAAATAATCACTATTCCTTTGTTATAACTGCCTGTGGACAATACTTTTGGAAAAAGTGGCATCTTAATTCATTTTTTTTAAATTAGGGCTAGGGATTGTGATGAGATGTACTAGGGCTCTGGTTCTGCCAGAGCCCTATTTTATTTATGCTTTTCTTTGAAACACCGTCCAGAATCTGACGTCTAAAAATGTGATACCCAATCATAGTTACAGATATCCATTATGTCGGACCGTGGAGGACCATCCCAGAAAGATCTGGACCAGCTTGTAGAGCTAAACAACCAATTCGACCAACAGCTTGCTGATCTTGGTAAGAGCTCCCAATCATCGACCTCCAAGGCCCAGTCGAAGAAAAGGTTTTCCTGGCAGAAAGTACTGCTTACACTTGTTTTATTGATGGTAAGCCTTACTATTCCTTTTATAGTGCTGGTTCGAACCTCGGTATTTATGTATCTAGGCTATGGATTTAATGGCTGGCTAGCCCTACTCACAGGTATTGGCGCCACTGTTGGGCTCCTGCTTATATGCGGTTTGGTTATTAGTTTTATGTATCGCAAAAGCTTGGGTATTCATCGCTACCTGGTACGTGGAGTCTTGATTCTGGTAACGGCCTATACGCTGTATGGCGTGCTGTATTATTCAAGCCTTAATACCAAGACTGATCAAATTAACTCGTACTACCGTTCGCTGCATCCGATTATGCGTGTAGCACTTACCACCATCACTTTGGCCGACAGCGACTTACTTGTTACAGACATCAAGCGCCAGCCTGAAGATTATGCTCAAATGGGGCTGCCCAAAAATCAGCAGTCACTGCATTACGTGCAGCCTAATGGGTATGTTCATGCCGTGGATCTGCGCACGCGCGGCCGAGCGGAATGGAAGAATGGGCTGACTCGACTAGCCTTTTATGCAGTGGGCTTGCAAAGCATCCGCCATGTGGGTACAGCCGATCATCTGCATGTGTACCTGCCGTTGAATGAGTAAAATTACTACGTTAAATTGCAGTTCAGGGAGCAAAAAATGTTGGTACGGTGTATATTTATGTAACCATATAATTAGCGTACAATTGGCATTGGAATAAAAAATAAGGGAATCAATATGAACGAATCAGCTACCTATTCGCTCTGGTTAGAACCAAGTGGTAACGTTGCATATAAACTGCAGGAACGTATTAAAAAGTTGAGCAAAGAAAAGGATACCCCGCTTTTTTCGCCCCATGTTACATTATTGGGAGGACTTAACTCATCAGAGACTGAGCTTATACCGCTGGCGAATACCCTGGCATCGTCGGTAGCCCCGTTTGAATTACAGCTGACCAAGGCGGGTTATCTCGATACTTTTTATCAGGCGCTTTTTATTCATGTGGAAGAAAACAGCCAGTTGCAAGAGCTGCGGAAAAATGCTTGTCGGCTATTCGATTGTGGCGAAAAGAATGACTACATGCCTCACCTGAGTTTGCTGTATGGCGACTTATCGCAAAAAGAGAAAGAGCGTATTCTGAACCTTATTGGACGTGAGTTTTATATACATTTTCCGGTCAAAAATATTGTATTAATGCAGACCGACGGCAAGCCCGATCAGTGGCAAAAAGTACATGCCGCTATGTTCAAATCTAACTAAAAGATGTTGACACTCTCGGATAATATTGCGATTGTCATCTATTGATTTTTCTATGATTAGCTAGTAGCGATAAATCTCTTAAGAAAATGCTTTCCTATGTCGGACTATAAGTTTTTTGATCAGGTAAACAAGGCTTTTGATTACGCATCAAAGTATTCTGAATATGATAAGGGCCTTCTCGTTCAGATAAAAAATTGCAATAACGTTTATCACATTACCTTTCCGCTCGAGCGTGATGACGGATCCATCGAGGTTATTCACGGTTGGCGGGTAGAACACAGTCATCACAAGTTGCCCACTAAAGGGGGTATTCGGTTTAGCACCACGGTTAACGAAGATGAGACAATGGCCTTGGCTGCACTGATGACCTACAAGTGTGCTGTGGTTGATGTGCCGTTTGGAGGGGCTAAAGGTGGAATAAAGATTGATAAGTCTCGTTTTTCGGATGATGAAATTGAGCGGATTACCCGTCGATACACCTACGAGCTGATCAAAAAAGACTTTCTCGGTCCGGGTTCCGATGTGCCCGCCCCCGACTATGGCACCGGGGCTCGTGAGATGGGCTGGATTTTAGATACTTACCGTCAATTAAAGTCTGATATTAATGCTGAAGCATGTGTAACGGGAAAACCCATTCCTCAGGGCGGAGTACGTGGGCGTACCGAAGCAACTGGCCGAGGAGTATATTTTGGGATCCGGGAGGCTTGTAAAAATAAAGAAGATATGGAAGACCTCGGACTGGAACCTGGAATTGAGGGTAAAACCTTTGTTATTCAGGGGCTTGGAAATGTGGGCTATCATGCGGCCCAAAATATGATTCAGGGTGGTGCCATATTGGTCGGTGTAGCTGAAATTGAAGGCTCCATTTATGATTCTGAAGGAATTGATCTTGAACGATTAATGGAATATCGTGAGGATACTGGATCAATAGTAGGTTTTGGCGATACCAAAGAGCTTGAAAGTAATATCGCAGTTTTGGAGGCTGAGTGTGATATTCTGATACCGGCTGCACTCGAAAATCAGATTAATGAAGAAAATGCCTCTAAAATAAAAGCAAAAATAATTGGTGAGGCGGCTAACGGACCCACAACTGCCAAGGCTCATAGTATTCTCAAAGAAAAAGGAGCGCTTATCATCCCCGACAGTTATTTGAATGCCGGTGGAGTGACAGTTTCCTATTTTGAGTGGCTTAAGAATCTGTCGCACGTCCGGTTTGGACGCATGGAGAAGCGGTTTGAGGAAAGTAGTTATCGCAAAATATTAAATGTTATCGAAAATGTTTCTGATCATACATTTTCGGAAGCAGAAATGGAGGTGCTGGCTCAAGGGGCAGATGAGAAAGATTTAGTCGATTCCGGGCTTGAGGAAACAATGATCAACTCCTATAACCAGCTGAATGAATTACGGAAAACACATGATATCGATCTTCGCACAGCTGCATTTTTAAGTGCAATTAATAAGGTTGGTATCATGTACAAGCAGATGGGAATTTTCCCCTGATATCTAACGAACGATATCAAAATCGGCTGCTATGACTGCTTTTTACGTGATTATGTTTGCGTTGCCGGTGGCTATTATCGGGCTGGCTTTGTTTCTATCCTATCGGATAAAGTTCCGTGACAATGGATGAAACGCAAGTCGTTTCTATTGCTGTCAATGAGTATGCGATAGGGGCTTTTGTTGGATACCTGCTGCTTCTGGTTGGAATTGGTATCTACTCTTCCCGTTTTTCGTCGGAAGGTATTAGTGAGTTTTTTATCGGCGGCCGGCAGATTAACCGGTTTGTAGTGGCATTGTCGGCAGTGGTATCGGGACGCAGCGCCTGGCTGCTGGTGGGAGTTACCGGTATGGCTTATTCGCAGGGCGCATCAGCTATCTGGGCAGTAGTAGGATATGTAACCGTCGAGCTTTTTCTGTTTCTCTACTACGCCCGCCGCCTGCGAAACTTTTCGGAGACTTATGAATGTATTACGGTACCAGACTTTTTTGCCGAGCGCTTCAACGATACAAACGGGTACCTGCGGATGGCCCTCGTGGTGGTATTTCTCATCTTTATGGTGAGTTATGTTTCCGCGCAATTTGTCGCCGGCGGCAAGGCGTTTGCCTCCAGTTTCGGGCTCACCCAAACCAATGGGATTCTTATCACGGCGGTTATAATTATGGCCTATACAGTACTGGGTGGATTTCTGGCCGTCAGTCTGACCGATATGTTCCAGGCGATTTTTATGATTTTTGCCCTTGTGGTGCTTCCCTTTCTTGCAATTTGGGAGGCCGGGGGCCTGTCCAAGGTGCTATCCCAACTCAGGGGCATGGAAATGGGGCTCGTGAATCCGCTGGCTATCAGCTTTGGTGGCTTGCTGGGCTTTTTGGGCATTGGTCTGGGTTCGCCGGGCAACCCGCATATTCTGTCGCGATACATGTCGATCGACGATCCCAAGCAACTGCGATGGTCGGCGGTGGTGGGAACTATCTGGAATGTAATCATGGGATGGGGCGCCATTTTTATCGGTTTGGCGGGACGTGTTTATTTCCCCGAAGCTGATATGCTTCCGGCCGCCGATACTGAAAATCTCTATCCTGCCTTGGCCCGTCAGCATCTGCACCCTGTGATTTTTGGGGTAGTTGTGGCATCTATTTTTGCCGCAATTATGTCTACGGCTGATTCCCAGTTGTTGGTCGCTGCTTCGGCGGTTGTGCGCGATATCTACGACCGGATTCTCAAAAAAGGCAAGCAAATTCCACAGAAAAAATTGGTACGTTACAGTCGACTGGTCGCCGTTTTGCTAGTTGCAGTGGCACTGGTGTTTAGCCTAGTGGCGCAGGAGCTCGTTTTTTGGCTGGTGCTGTTTGCATGGGCTGGATTAGGGGCATCCATTGGTCCTACCTCTATTTTGGCGCTCTACTGGAAAGGGACCACGCGCAAAGGCATTTTTGCCGGTTTGATTACGGGAACCGTGGTTACCATTGCATGGTATTATATTCCCGTGCTTAAAAATAACTTGTATGAACTCATCCCGGCTTTTGGGCTTAGCCTGCTGGTCACCTGGCTGGTGAGCTTATACACAGAGAAGCCGCCGGAAATTGAAAAGGCCTTCCTGGAGTTTGAGAAATAAGCTGTTTACAGGTCAAAAATTTCGGACGGTTTACTCCCCTTGTACTTCGACATAACCATCCCTGCATCTGCATTAAAATACGTGGGATCGGAAACGTAAAAATCTTTCCCATTATGACGGATCGGTGGGCTGACGCGCGGTCCTTCCGGGGGATTGGATGGAAAATGCAGTGCGGGGGTCAAGTGACCGGGATAGCGCAATACGATATATTCCAGATCCGTCAGATGCTCAATCAGATAAGCAAAGAGGATCGAGCGATCATCGCAGTCACTGGCTGGATAGTAGAGCATTTCGGCCGGAAACATTTTCTTTTCTGTGTTGAACTGTTCCTGATCGGTCTTATACTCAAAAGCGTTTTGGACGAACCGAAGCAGAATGTTGGCTTTTTCGACATTGGATTTTCCTTCCACAAGAGGGCGCAGCGAGCTGATTAGTTCTTGATGCATCTCCCCGTCCATTTTGCTGTTGAAATACAGATCCAGCTGTGCCTTGGGATAGTTTTTAAAATAATTGACGACTTGTTGATCTACAGGTAATTCAAAAGTGTAGGACGTATCGTGATATGAAAAGCTAAAGGTGCGGTTTTCGCGCTTTTCCGGCAGGGTGGGTAATCCTGAGAACAAAAGGTTCAGTGACTTTTCTTGGGATTTTGGATAGTCGCCTTCGTAAGTATAAATCTTTGAGGGTAATTCGGAGGAAGAACCGCTGAGGTTGAGGGCATAATATTTGGATCCACTCATTGTAAAATAGCTGGTTTTAAAAACCCCGGGATCCGTTTTGAGGAGCAGGTACACATTGTGATTGTTATAGGCTACCCGCGTGCCAAAGCCCGACTGGGTCAGCATAAACCAAGTGAACAAAGTTGATTCAGGACTTTCTGCTCCATAAATCTGTTCCCCGATGTCGTGCAGTAGTTGGGCATAGCCAAAATCATTGAGCGAAAGCCGTTGTCGTACTTCTTGTATCTGCTTGAGGAACGAGGGATAATCTTTAGTGCTGAGGTGTTTCCAAAAGCTGGAAATAGATTTTTGGTTAATAGGATGCTTGACTTTTGCTTTATATGCGGTGTAGTATTTATAGCGAATGGGAATATCAAAGTAGGTGAGACTGTTATTCTCTACCTTCGCCTTTTTAACACTTGGAGTGAAGGTGGCTGTAAGCCCGGATGTAGCCAGAGCTGGCTTGGCTGTTTTAGTTCTTTCGGTCTGCTGATCTATCTTTTGTGGTTGTTCCTTTTTTTGAGGTTCAGGTGCCTGTTCTTTCGTTTTGTTCTTTAGCTTAACCTTAGTTTCAGGTCTGGGCGACTCATCCTTATCGGCTTTTGGTATGACGTCTGGTTTAGGTGTATCATAGAAATCGGGGCTCTGTTCAGTGGCAAATTCTTTCCACTCTTTTTGCAGCATCTTGTGGAACTGCTTGTCATATTCGTTTTGAAATTTTTTGAATTCGTCAAGATAGTTTTCTTTCCATTCCTCAAACTCTTCCTGTGCTATCGCCGGGTTTGTGAAAGCTCCCAGCAGAAATGTGAAAAGAAATGCAATCAGTGCCCATTTTACTTTTTTCATAATGGTCTACCTCTCAACTTATGATGAATTCTTTAGACTACGTATGCTACTATTCAATTAGTAGAGTATCCAAAATGTGGCACAAAAATTAAACTGCCAGCAATTAAGGTGTGATTATAATAGTGTCTGAGCTCTCAAGATGAAAGTATTTGCACTTGAGGAAAGGATTAAGGCCTCAAATATAATTTTATTTGAATTATTAGATGAAAAATAGCATGTTCTTGCCGTATACATTAAGAGGGTAACCAGTTATAAAATATAAACTTAAGAGAGGCAATAAATGTATCGTCTGCAAATACTATGTATTCTGTTCATCACCGCTTTCCTTACGTTTAGTTGTGGTTCTTCCAACCAAGTAAAAAGAGTAGAATCTGATACTCAAACCGATTTATCAGGAAAATGGAATGACACCGATGCAAAGCGAGTCGCTGAAAAAATGACAAGTAACATCCTGTCTGGAGGATGGCTCAAGGATGCAGGTTCTGATCCAGTTCTTATCGTGGGTAACATTAACAACAATACGATGGAGCATATTAACACAGGGCTTTTCATCCGTGAAATTGAAAAAGCTGTCGTCAATAGTCCAAAGGCTCAAATGGTTGCGGATGCAGAACAGCGAGAGCAAATTCGCAAAGAACGACTTGATTCACACAAGTATGCAGAAAATCCAGCTGCACTGGCCAAGGAACTGGGAGCCGATTATATGCTTGTTGGGAATATTGATGCTAATGTTGAAAAAAATATGGACGGCACGGAGGCCGCCAAGTTTTATGATGTAACGCTGGAATTGATAGATGTCGAGAGAAATCGAAAGGTCTGGATTGAGGATAAGGAAATTAAAAAATTAATTTCACGCAGTAAGGTTAAGTGGTAAACAAATTTCAGTAGTTGCCTATCAGGCAAAGTGTGTTCATATAATTTAGGGTACCAGGGAATCGGGGATAGGGCTCCGAACAGTATTTCTTAAAATAAGTCAAGGGATAAAATGAGTACTTTCAAGGCGTTTAAGGGGATAATAACTATTGTTTTCTTTTCAGTTCTGATAATGGGATGTAGCATTAAAGAGTATCAAGGAGGTAGCCTTTCTGATAGCTCAATGTTTTCTCGTTCTACGGGTGACAAAACAGCCCAATTGATGGAAGGGCAAAAACAAGTACAGCTAAAATTCCAATCAGGTGATTATGAGCAGGCATCCAATATAGTAGATAGCCTTCGACAGAATGATATTTATCAGCGTAAAGATCGGGTGTTGTATGCCTTGGATAAGGGCACTATTAGCTATTTTCGCAGCGATTATCAAAATAGTGTACGATTGTTTCAAGACGCTGAAAGATACATTGATCAGCTGTTTACTAAGGATGCCCAACGTGGAGTTAGTGCATTTTTCACCAACGATACGCATCTGGCCTACAATGGAGAAGTATATGAGGGTATTTATTTAAATGGGTTTTCAAGCCTCAGCTATTTAAATATGGGCGAATTTGATAAAGCCTTGGTCGAGGCGCGTCAAATTGTGCAACAGCTTGAGCAGGTGGAAGCTAAATACAAAAAGTTGGCTGATTCTTATCGGAAAAGTGCTAGGGCGGTAGATCGCGCTGATTCTTCTGAGAAAGATATGCCATGGGATTCCGGTAGAAACAGGATACAGGACAGCCCATTTAGTCACTACCTGTCAAGTGTGTTGTATGCAAAGTCGGGGGCTGAAGATGACGCTCAAATAGAGTTGAAAAACATGAAGACGGCCGTTAAAAATCAGCAGCTCTTGTCCAATTCTCAGATCTCATATGTTTCGGCATTCGATCAAGTTACAAAACCGAAAACCTACAATACCCTCATTACCGCTTTTAGTGGATTGGCCCCCGAAAAAGTGGAGAAAAGGATGCATGTTGGAGAAATAAATCAGGCTATTGGACTTGATGATTCTACTAAAAAGCTGATCCAAGATGCAGAAGGGGCGACCTTCGAGATTGCCGTTCCCCGGTTGAAAATGAATCCGTCAAAGGTGGCAAAGGTAAAAGCTACGGCCCATGATACCTTGGTGGCTGCTTTGCCGCTGGTGGAAGAGATGGACAAGGTGGCAAAAGAGATTTTTGAGGCTAAAGAGCCCATTATCGTGACTCGGGCTTTCTTTAGTGAATTTATTGCATTTTTACCGCAGACAAAGAAGGCCCAAAAAGTGAGAGAGCAGGATAAAGAGGGTTCATTAGATAGTAATCTGCGCGAAGGACTTGCCAAACTGTCTACCAACATGCAAAAAGTTTCGGACCAGGCTGATCTGCGAGGCTGGAATACCATGCCGGGCAAGGTGTACTCTAATGTTGTTAAGCTGCCAGCGGGGACTCATACCATTGCATTTGAGTATTATTCGGCTGACGGTGAACTGCTCCATACCGAAAAAAAGGAAGTCATGATTGCAGAGAATAAGAAGCTGGAACCTGTGTCATCTTTTTATACCAATTAATTTTATGAGAGTATATATCATCAAGAGTTAACATCAATAAAATCAAGAGTGAGTCATGAAGGTTTTGAAGGGATATTTTAAAATTCTATTGGCTGTAGTCACTATCGTCATTGCTTCTGGCTGTGGCTCTCAGAAATTGATGAATGGGCAAAAGCAAATGCGTTCATCTTTTAAGGCTGGTGATTTTCAAAAGGCCGAACGCATCGCCGACAGCTTGAAAGAGACTGAAGCCTATAAGGCCAAAGATCGAGTCTTGTATGCTTTGGAGACGGGGACTATCGATTATTTTCAAGGTGATTATGACGAGAGTGTGCGGTCGTTCACAAATGCCGAAGATTATATTGACCAGTTTTTTACCAAGAGCACCAAGGTGGGTATCAAAGCTTTTATGACTAATGATACACAACTGGCATATAATGGTGAAGTTTATGAGGATGTTTATCTGAATGGGTTTAAAAGCCTGAGTTATCTTGAGATGGATGAAATGGACAAAGCGTTGGTTGAGGCTCGGCGTATTGTTCAGAAGTTGGGACAGGCTGAACAAAAATACTCAGGTCTGGCTTCTTCGTTAAGCAAGGTCGATACTACAGAAAATGATAATGTTGAGTGGAAAGCAGGTACCGCCCAAATCCATGATAGTCCCTTCGGTCGGTATCTGTCCAGTGCACTATATGCTAAGTCCGGGGAACCGAGAAATTCTGAAATCGAGCTGGAGAAATTGCAGACTGCTATCGACAATCACCAGGCGCTACCTGATTCTAAACTTGAATTTGACTCAACATTTGCGAAGCTCGACGATCCACACGAATACAATGCCATGCTGACCGCTTTTTGCGGTAGTGCTCCGGATAAAGTAGAAGACAATATTGAATTAGAAGATGTCGGAGATAATACAGGTCTTAAAATTGCCATCCCCAAATTAGTAATGCGTCCTTCGAAAGTAGCCTATGTGGAAGCGGTGGTTAACGATACGATGACCAAACGCTTACCTATTATTGAAGAAATGGATAAGGTTGCACGTGAGACATTTCAGATTAAAAAACCCATTATTATTGCCCGGGCGACGGTACGTGGCATTTTAAAATCGGTTGGACAGGATGCTGCCGCTGATGCTGTGGAAGAAGAAGGTAGTGAACTTATGGGAGATGCTGTAAATATGATTGCTGGTGCGGCGCGAAAAGCTTCAGAACGAGCAGATCTCCGTGGCTGGCAAACCATGCCTGGTAAAGTGTATAGTAATATTGTGAAGTTGCCGGCTGGGACGCACCGAGTAGCTTTTAAGTACTATGGGAACGACGACCAACTGCTATTTACTGATGAGCATCAGGTAGATATGGAACAACATGAAAGTCTGGAGCCTATTGCATCAATATACACGAACTAAAGCTTAGTCTATGTTAACTATCCAGAATCGATTTTCAGATGTTTTTCTAGTAATTGTTGCTGCTTTTATAGCAGTATCATGTAGCCCACTAAAAGGGACAGCCCAGGGCGGGGATCTCCCTTCTTGGGTCAATAATCCCTCGGAGCAGTTTAGCAATGATCGTTATTTGATGGCTGTGGGTTCTGCACCATCCCGTCAAGGCGCAAAAAATAATGCACAATCTAATTTAGCTAAAATCTTTGTATCGAAGGTAGAAGTAGAGGAAGAATATGTCCAGCAGTATGAGGAGACAAGTTCTTCGGACGGGGGGACGCAAACACAGGAACAGACGAATATTATTACACAGTCCGAGGTCGAATCGAACCAACAGATGAGGAATGTGCAGATTAAAAAGGTTTATCAGGCAGAGAATGGTACTTTTTATGCTCTTGCCGCGATGAACCGGAGTAAGACATCACAACTTTACACAGAGGAAATAAATAGAAACACCGAGGCTATAAGCACTCTGCGCCAAAAGGCCAGTCAGACTAATAGCAAGCTTGAACGTCTCATTTATATGAAGCAAGCAATAACAAAGGCCCGAATGAATGAAATGCTGAAGAATCAGCGGGGCATACTGACAGGGCATACTACGCAGGATAAGGGAGCGACAGTTGCGGAGATTTCGCAAAATTACCGAGCGGCCAAGCAAGAGTGTACGGTTAGTATTAGTGGAAAGGATATCCCGAGGGATATTAAGTCAGCTATAAACCGCAAACTTCAAAATGAAGGTTTTACGATTTCGAGTGGAAGTGAAGCCCCCGTTGTTAAAATGAATATTAATTTCACAATGCGACCCTTAGACATGGGCCGAGAGAACGTTGAATTTATGGAGTGGACGTTTCAAGTAGAAGCCCAAAACCAGGAAACAGGAAAGTGGTTTAGTACTTTTGCCGAAGAAGGTCGTAATGGAAGTATTAGCAAGGCAAAGGCGCGCAGACTTGCGAGAAAAAAAGTGATGGAAACAATCGATAAGGGGTTTTCTGAATTTATTAATACTGAGTTGCTTTCGGTTCAATAAACAGAGAACTGATATTTTGTTATAACGTATATGAATTTGGGACAATTTTTTATAAAACTTCACGAAATGCCATTTTAGGCCATTTAACGTGAAAGAAAGTTCATCAACTATGGACCAAGATTAAATCAATCATCCAAATCAAAAAGGGATACATTATGAAGTTACGCATACTACTCGCAGTAATTCTATCAGGCATGTTGTTTGTAGGCTGCAGCAGCTCCGAGCAAGCCGTGGACAACAGTAACAATTCAAATTTACCAAGCTGGTATACCAGTCCTCCAACAAGTGACAGCGAATATATGTATGCTGTTGCTGAAGCCACCTCTTCGCGCCGAAGTGTTGCCCGACGACAGGCTATGCAAAATGGTCGTGCCGCACTGGCTACGAAGCTGGAAGCTGAGGTAAGTGCTATGCAGAAAAATTATACCGAAGAGACTACTTCTGGTGATAACAGCAATTACCGAGAGGTTTTTACTGATGTATCAAAGTCGGTAGCCCAGCAAACGCTACGCGGAGTTGAGGTTACCAAAAGCAGATTTGGTAAAATGGATAATAATACCAAGCACAATGTTTTATTGTTGGTACGGCTGCCCGTTGGCGAAGCTGCTAATGCGTTGAATCAAGCGTTGAAAAATACGATGAATAAAGATGAGGAGCTTTATACTAAGTTCAAGTCTTCTAAGGCGTTTGAGGATATGAAGGAGTCAATTGAAAGCATGAAAAATGGCGACATGCCGTCAGAAAACTAAGCAGTTAGCACGGTATTTTCACAAAGCAGAGTTGCTCGGCCCGGTTTCCCGGGTCGGGATACTTTGCTAATCCCGGCATTTCTGAGCTTAAAAGCGTTTGGGTGTATGCAGGGGCCTTTCAATTACAAAATCAACGAGAGTACTATGGGAAACATTAATAATATTTATCGATTGAGAAGTTGGCTAGCATTAAGCTTCCTTGTTTATTTGCTGGCAACACCGTTCTCGCTACAGGCACAGGATAGCTTTCAAGAATTTAAAAAGGAGCATCAAGAAGGTTATGCCACATTCCTCGAAAATATTGAAAATGGGGTTGCCTCGTCCAAAGAGGCTTATCAAGATTATCATGATGCTTACATGGAGGAGTTTAAAAAGTTTAAGAAGGAAATGAAGCAAAAGTGGGGCGATTTTAAGGAGCGCTCAAAAAAACAGTGGGTGGAATATAAAGAGGATGGCAACCTGAGAGTTTCGGCCGACATGGAAAATGGAACGGCTAAAGTAGAAGTAGTAGCTGAAAGCAAGGAAGAGGCAGAGCAAGTCAAAGAAGAGATGCCGGAAAAAACGGCTAAAGCTTTAAAATCAAAAGGTACTCGCGAAGGATTTGAAACAGAAAAACTTCCCAATAAAGAAGTGACTGATGAGCTGGTATTAAATGATCAGCTAAAAAAATCGGAAGATGAATCAGTCGATGAATATGCCGAGGAAGTTGCCGAGAAGAAGACAAAAACAAAAAAAGTAGAGGGCGATGACGGAGAAACGAGGTATGTCGTCTATGTTGATCTTTCTTTAGCTGACGATCACTTGCAAAAACGAGCACGCAAAGTTGAGGATGCGGTATACAAATTTGCCGATGAACATGATCTTGATCCGGCACTGGTATTTGCAATTATTCATGTGGAGTCGTATTTCAATCCGACGGCAGCCTCGCACGCCAATGCATTTGGGTTGATGCAGCTGGTGCCAAGTACTGGGGGGCGGGACGCTTACCGTAGGGTATTCAATAAGGATGGAGTCCCAACGAAAGAGTTTCTGTTTAAGCCCAACAATAATATTCAGATGGGAACTACCTACATTGATTTGCTTACCACAAGGTATTTTAAAGAGGTAAAAGATGCCAAGACTCGTCAATACCTAATGATCTGTGCTTATAATACGGGTGCTGGTAATGTTTCTGTGGCTTATACTGACGATACAAACTTGTCAGAGGCATTTTCAAAGATTAACAATATGTCGCCAGAAGAGAATTATAAACACCTGCGAAAGAATCTTGAGTACGCCGAGGCCCGCAACTACCTGAAGAAGGTGACCGATCGGCGCAAACAGTACAGCAAGTGGAAGCGGAAAATTAAGGAGAATAAAACGAATTAGTTTCCACTTACTTCATAAGCATCTTAACTTCTCGGGGATTTACGGCTACGGTTACTTTCACGCTGTCATTTCCAAATGAGCGTTTCACTACCCGTATACGCTGAAAGGCGATCATAGAAGAAAAGCTGTAGTATCGCCGCGAGGTAGTTCCTTTGGAGTACGTTTTTGTAGATACTTGCACAGCCAGATCTTCGGCCAGCTTTCGTAGCGCATCTTGTTTGGCTTTGGTGATGCTCATGTACCAGTTGCTGTCTATCCGCTGTGTAGTGCCCGTAGTTTCCAGCCACTGATTGCTATTTATGCTGTCGAGCGAGCTGATTGTGCTATCTTCGGGAGTTCTAAACTTTCCTTGCGGGTAAATAATCGAGTCAGCAACGGAAACCGTAGGCTCCACTAAAACAAATGCTTTTCCTTTCCAGCGGGCAGAGTCGACTACTGTAACCTGTGTGGTATCCAGGATGCTGCGAATGGCATATTCCGAATCTGTACGCAACGGCCCCCGTCCAACTTGATGGCCATATGAGTAGACGATCAGCGAATGGTTGGCGTTGAGATCATTGGTGGCATTTTTTATGGCCTCTTTCCACGCTTTTTCGGGATTAAAGCTTGAGTAGGTAGCAATCCCAATCCCTTTGATGCCCTCAGAATAACCATCAAAAATCCATTGCTGTGGTGTCTCTTTTGAAGGTGCTTGTCCATGCCCTGAAAAGAAAAATCCCAGGAACACAGCCAGGAAGATGGGCAGCCGGTAATATCTCATAGTCTTGATAAAAGTAGTTATTGGTAATCTCGCAGAACAGGGTGCTATATGTTGTATATCGCATGATTTGCACCCGCATACTTTGAAATGACAAACTATATATTTGTTGCTACAACCCCAATTTGAAAAGAAGTGAGCCCATAGGGGATTAATAGCAAATGGACATTGTTATTTCAATGCATTTGCGTTAACTATAATCATCTGTTTAACTAATGCTTCATTTCTATAAAATCTACAGTCGTGGCCGCTATTCTGACAGAATCGGATATTAAAAAATGGAAATCGGGATCTCATCATACTGCATATGAACATATGGGCGCGCACCTCACGGAAGATGGGGTTTGGTTTTCGGTTTGGGCCCCACATGCATACAGTGTAAGTGTGGTCGGTGAGTTTAACAACTGGGACGGCCGCGAGCATCCCATGGATAAGGACGATGAGACGGGTATCTGGACGACGTTTGTACCAGGTATTGACCAATGGACACTATATAAGTACGAACTTAAAACGGCCGAAGACAGCCCCCCATTTCTCAAGTCGGATCCATATGCTCATGTGATGGAATTGCGTCCAAAGACGGCTTCGCTGGTCTATGATCTGGATAGTTTCGACTGGTCGGACCAAGAGTGGATGGATAGCCGGGAAGAACGACAGTCATTTCGATCGCCTATATCAATATATGAAGTCCATTTAGCTTCTTGGCGAAGGAAAGGAGAAAATAACAACGAGTTCTTGAGTTATCGTGATCTGGCGAATGAATTAATACCCTATGTGAGAGATAGTGGCTTTACCCATATTGAATTGATGCCTATCGCGGAACATCCCTATGATCCTTCGTGGGGATACCAGATTACCGGTTATTATGCGCCGACAAGTCGGCTGGGGGATCCCAAGGATTTTATGTACTTCGTTGAGGAGTGTCACAAAAATGGTATTGGCGTGATTATGGACTGGGTGCCCGGCCATTTTCCAAAAGATGAGCAGGGATTGCAGATGTTTGATAGTACACCGCTTTACGAATATGAAGATCCCAAAAAGCGGGAACAGAAAGATTGGGGTACTTACATTTTTGATTATGGAAAGGATGGTGTTCGGAACTTTTTGCTTTCTAATGCTCGGTTTTGGTGCGACAAATTTCATATCGATGGACTGCGTGTTGATGCGGTTGCTTCGATGCTTTACTTGGATTACTCCAAAGGGCCGGGCGAATGGACGCCCAACAAATATGGCGGCAATGAGCATTTGGAAGCGATCAGGTTTATAAAGGATTTCAATACCATCATTCATCGTGAATATCCCGGTATTCTTACGTTTGCCGAAGAGTCGACCTCGTGGCCGGGAGTTACAACGCCGGTGCATCACGGTGGATTGGGTTTCGACTACAAGTGGAATATGGGTTGGATGAATGATACGCTGGAGTTTCTGGAAAAAGATCCCGGGCAGCGCGAACAGGATCCAAATAAGATTACCTTTCCGATGATGTATAATTATTCGGAAAATTTTGTGTTGCCACTTTCACATGACGAGGTCGTTCATCTTAAAAAGCCGCTAGTGTGGAAAAGCACGGGTACCGAAAGCGAGCAGTTTGCCAACCTACGCCTGTTGTTTACATATATGTTTTGCCATCCCGGCAAGAAACTGCTGTTTATGGGCGGCGAATTTGCCGAAACAAGCGAGTGGGCAGAGGATCGGGCGTTGCACTGGCATTTGCTTGATCACGATCGTCACCAGGGAATCAAAAAGCTGGTCGATGATTTGAACAGCTTGTATCGCAACGAGCCTGCGTTGCATCAAATGGATAAAGAAGAAGAGGGATTTGAGTGGATAGAGTTAGGAAAGCGGACGCCGTCGTTATTTGCCTTTCTGCGTAAGGCCGAGGATCCCGCAAATCATTTGTTAGTTGTGCTAAATTTTTCCGATAAACAGGTGAATGATTACCATCTGGGTCCCTTCGACGGCGTGCAGTATCGTATTGTATTTAACAGCGATTCGGAACATTATGACGGAGCCAACGAAGGAGGACACTTTGGCAAGATGGAAGAGCAGCATATTTGGATGAATCCGTATTCGGCGCTTATTCTTAAGCCTGAGGATCAAATATCAGGGGATTAGAATAGGATGTGCCCATGCAGAGTGTTAATTATTACGCTACTTTGGAATAAAGATGGCTATAGGCTTTATTCCAAAGCAGCATTTTAGTATATTTGTCCGTTTAATTTGTCAAAATTATAATCCTCAATGGCTTTTAAGCTCAATCATCTCCCTAAGCGTACCGAAAAACCTCGAGAAAAAGGAATGACGCTTGTCCTGGATAAAGGGTTAAGCGTCAGGCAAGTCGAAGACTTTTGCAAATCCTGTTCTAATTACATCGACATTGTTAAGCTCGGGTGGGGTACCAGTTACGTAACTCAAAATCTGGAAGAGAAGCTTGCGGTTTATTCCAATGCTGATATTCCAGTTTATTTTGGGGGTACCCTTTTTGAGGCCTATGTGCTTCGCGATCAGCTGGATGCCTATATGGAGCTGCTGGACCGGTTTAATATTGAACATGCTGAGGTATCAAATGGTACCATTTGGCTTTCCGACCAGCGGAAGGTGGAAATCATCCAGCGGATGAGTAAACATTTCACCATTTTATCCGAGATCGGAAGCAAAAATCCCAATGACATTATCCCTCCTTACAAATGGGTGAAAATGATTGAGCGCGAACTCGATGCCGGGGCTTGGAAAATAATTTGTGAGGCCCGAGAAAGTGGTACCGTCGGAGTATTTCGTCCCAATGGAGAGGTTCGGTCCGGACTTATCGATGAAATCGCAGATCAAGTTCCTGTTGAAAATCTTATTTTTGAAGCTCCTCAAAAAGAACAACATGTATGGTTTATTCGCAAGTTCGGCAGCAATGTAAATCTCGGGAATGTACAACCTTCAGAGGTGATTCCTGTTGAGACGTTGCGCCTTGGACTGCGGAGTGACACCCTTTTCGATTTCTATTCTCTTGATGATGAAGAAATGAATCAACTCTATTTGGATCAGGAAGATAGCGAATCCGACGAATAAAAAATTAACATCAACGAATTTTTTAGTCTATTTAATCTATGAAAGTTTTATACGCTGCTGCTGAGATTTCTCCTTTTGCCCGGATGACACACACCGCGGACCTGCTGCGGTTCCTTCCGGCTTCACTACAAGACAAAGGGTACGAGATTCGTATTCTGCTGCCTAAGTATGGTACGATCAACGATCGAAGAAACCGTTTGCACGAGGTTATTCGCCTCTCTGGTATCGAGGTTGAGGTTGGAGACAAGATCGAAAGCATGCGTATTAAGGTGGCCAGCATTCCCAATGCAAAGTTGCAGGTGTACTTCTTGGATAACGACACCTATTTCAATCGCAAGGCCATGTTCATGAATCCCGAAACCAATGAACACTACGACGACAATGACGAGCGTATTGTGTTCTATAGCAAGGGTGTGCTCGAGACGGTAGCCAAGCTGGGTTGGGAACCCGATATTATTCACTGTCACGACTGGGCAGCTGGTCTTATACCACTGTTGGCCAAAGAGAAATACAATGACCTGGATCTTTTTAAAGACACCAAGGTTATTTACAATATCCATCATCCCGAGAACAATGGAGTGTTCAATAAAAAGCTGCTGGATTTGGTGGGATTACCCGAATCTGTAAATGTGGACAATCTTACCGATGGTGATAACGTTGACCTACGCACAATCGGTCTTAAATACAGCGATCATGTTGTAACCGGCAATCATATTACTGATCAGCTCGATGATCTTCTTGACAAGCTGGATATTTCAGCAAAGAAGATTCAAGGTTCACCAGAGTCTGTCTCTGATCAGTTTGCCGCTTATTACGATGAGATTGCTGGAACCGACGAAGAAGAAACTGAAGAATCGTAATATTGAGTAGAATTTCTTTACAAAAATTGATGAATCATTCCTTTCAGAGCGTTGGCTCTTTTGGCATTGTTTTCCTTTGCATTCTTATTGTCGGGATCACTGGTTGCGAAAATCCCGGTTCGGTAGGTAGTGGACTTTCTGGTCCGGGAGGGGAGGTCGAAACGGACACTCTCTTCCTTGACGGTGTAGAGTCGATTAGTACTCCCTCCTACTCCGGCGCCCAAAATTACTACTCCGCGGGCCAGTTTGATGATCCGCTTTTTGGTAATTTGCTGGCCACGGGATTTGTTAAGCCGGGATTGCTTGCTCCGAATGATACGGCTAAGGTTATGCAGGAAAATGCTACCATGTTGATGCGCATAAAATTGGATAACGAGCAGGTTTATGGCGACAGTACTGCCGATCAGCAGTTTAGCATTTATGAGGTCAAGGATTTATGGCGTGGCCGGGCACTAAAGGTTAATGATGATCTGGCAATCGACCAGAATAAGAAGTTGGGAGAATTTACGGTTGGATTTACCGACTCGCTGGACGTCAATCTTTCTGGAATGGCACCTGACTGGGTAAACCGGTATCGCCAATATACTGATACGACCAATGCTGATTCGACATATAAGTATGGCATGTCTGGATTGGCTTTGGTACCAGAAAATAGTAATAAGATTGTCCCCATTGATATTCAAGCCAGTAGTTTTGTGATTCAAAACCCTGAAGCCGATACCTTTAGTGTTGGCAGTAACCAATGGGGATATACATTGCAACGGGATTCGGATACGTCAATTCCCCAGGGGTCGACACCATTTTACAGTACCTATGAACAGGTATTGCACTTTACTGATATAGGACTTTCTGAGCTGGATCTTTCTGTGACTGGTCTTTCACGGGCAGAAATGATATTCCGACAAAATACATCCATCATGGAGCAGACTTTGGAGTCAGCTTCTTTCAGAGCAAGTCGTCCACAGGAAAGAACAGTGTATCTACATCTGGCAAATCCGGCTAATATTCCTGAAAATATCGATCCCGGTGCACCGTTGGATAATTTTGCACGGGTTCAAGGTGTTTATTTACCCAGCGATGGATCTTACCGGTTTAATATCACTAATATGATAGGTAGAATCTTGCAGGAGGGATTCCCTAAAGGCAAAGAATTTTTTGTTACATTTCCTAACGATGGCGTTATAAAGCCAGGATTGGTCTATACCGATTCCGATGGGGTATCACCCGAGTTAAAGCCCAAAATTATAATTACATCTCTAAAAAATCAGCAATAACTAGCGTTGAAAAAAGTAGTTTTTATAACGGTACTTTGCAGTCTGTTTTCTTCTATAGCATTTGCTCAAACTGAAGATAGTAAGGCAAGAAGCGGCTCTGTTTACTCCAAGATCGGAGTTGGATATCCTGTGGCAACGGCTAATGTAGCAGCCCAGTCTATGGGACTGTTGGGTGTTGCCTACGACGAGCCGTTTGTAAGTAACCTGACAAACCCAGCCCATTTGGGCAGTATTGTATATGGTTTGGGCAGCGGAGGCATTGGAATTGATAGTTATAATGCGAGTAATGCAACGGAGAGTGCCACCAATTCGAACTTCTCGGTTAATCAGTTTCAGTTACAGCTTCCAATACTGCGTGGCAAGCTTGGCATATCTGGCTCGTTTTCGCCAGTTACCGAAGCTTCCTTCCGTACCTTTAACCAAGAAACGCGGTACATAGGTGATGGCGTACAGCAGGATACGGTAAATCTTGTGATGGAAAACGAGGGCAGTGGAGGGGTAAACCGAGCAGAATTTGGCTTGGGTTGGAAGATAAATGAAAATATTTCTGTAGGGTACGCCGCCTCCCTCATGTTTATGTCTATTGATGATGGTTTTACGGCTCGATTTTTACAAAATTCTTCGGCTTCGTACCGAACTTCCAATTACACAGTTGAAAGTAATGCTGTTGGATTTGGAAATCGTTTTGGTACCTTTATTAGAGTGCCTGACTTTTTGCATAGCGATGATCTTTTGGGAATTGGTGCAAGCGTTTCGCTACCGGTTTCAATGAGTGCTGAGCAGAAGCAGACGGGTACCCTTAACAGTGGTCGAGTGACTCTCACCAAAGAGTTACCCAATAGTGATGGAACTATACGGATGCCGACGAAAATTACCGGGGGGCTCAGTTATAGCCCCAACAACCTGTTAATGTTTGGGTTGGAAGGATTGTACCAGGGCTGGTCGAATTACAAGAACGATTTTAAGCCCTCAGAAGAAGAAATGTTTGTAGATCGTTACAAGCTGGGATTGGGAATGCAGTACCTTCCCTATGTTACTGGATCAAACAAGTTTTTATCTAATTTTAAGTATCGTACCGGTATTTCCTACGACACCGGACACATTAAATTGGAGGGACAACAAATAAATACGCTAAAATTTTCTTTTGGGCTGGGGATACGGGCGCCGCGTTCAAGATCCTCTATTGATCTAAGTTTTGAGTATGGCATTCGAGGGACGAGTTCTTCAAACTTAGTAAAGGAACAAATTTTTGGTGTGCGATTGTCTCTCAACTTAGCTGAGGTTATGTTTTACCGGCCAAAGTTGCAATAAATAATAAATCAGCCCGAAATGAGTTTTTAACCTGAACCATAGAGTAAATTGCAAGAGTTATGAAGAAGCTATTATTAATATCTGCTTTAATCTTCTTAGGCAGTAGCTGGTCGTTTGCGCAGACGGAACAGTCTTCTGTGAACCCACCGAGTGGGCTAAGTGAGATTGAAGCCTATTCCCTTTTTTATGAGAACTACCGGAATGAATCGTATGAAGAAGCGATGAAATTTGGCGGCTGGATTTGGAAAGGTATGCCAGAGACGCTTGAAGGATATCCCAGATTTGAACTTAAGAAAAACCTGGATCGACTGATTACTGCGTACAGTGAGGTAGCCAAAAAGAAGCAGGATCCCTCGCTGAAAGAAGCGTATGTGGATACAGCGTTGATGATTTTTGGAAAGGCGTTTGAAAAATATCCTAAAAGTAAGCTCGATATGTATAACTGGTATATCAAACGGGGTCGTTTGTATCAAACCCACTCCAGCTACATAGAGAATGCCTCGGTAAAAGCAGCTGAAGATTATACCAAAGCTTTTAAAATCAACCCTAAAGAGTTCACCAACTTTGGGGATGGCTATTACATAAAGGTAGTTATTCAAGAACTCATTGGTGCCGGGGAAAAGGATAAAGCTCTGAGCATTATGAAGCAGGCTGAGCAGTATGCATCGAGTGATTTGCAAAGTTTCTTCAACCAGCAGCGGAAGAAGCTGTTCGATTCTCCAGAAGAACAGATAACCTTCCTGGAAAATCGAATCAAAGAAGAACCTAAAAATGTAAAGGTTTTGAATGAGCTGCGCACAGTCTACCAAGAGCAGGATATGATGCAGAAGGCCAGTGCAATTAGTGATAAGCTCTACAAGATCAACCCCAGCTTCGATAACACAATGGCGGTGGCCAACGATGCGATAAGCAATGCAAATTATGATATGGCCGTGAAGTATTTGAAAGAGGCGATGGATAAAGCTTCGGAGGATAAGGAAAAAGCTAATATTGCGCTTAAACTTTCCGAAGCTTATTTGAATAAGGGAGGTCTGCAGACGGCCCGAAAATATGCACGTCAGGCCGCTGACTTAGATCCTGATAGGGGAGTGCCTTATGTGAAAATTGCCGATATTTATGCTGAGGCTGTTAGCCAATGCACTAGCGATCGCAAGCTGGATCGCAAAGACAAAGTAGTTTACTGGTTGGTATTGGATTATCTGGACAAGGCTAAGCAAACCGATCCGACGACAACCAGCCAGGTCGATCGCAAGTACAAGGCTTATAGTCCGGTAACTCCTACGACAGAGGAAAAATTCTTCTGGCAGCCACCACTTGAGAAAGGTGACAGTTTTAAGATTAATTCGTCGCTCAGAAAATGCTACGGCTGGATCAATGAAACAACGACGGTACGATAGATTTTAAATATCGTCAAACATTTTTATCTTACTTCTTGAAAGCAGTGCAGTTGTATAAAGCTGCACTGCTTTATTCACCTCTCACTTCTTTTAAATTAAACTTCAATTCTAGCATTTTGAGCAATAGCAACATCGGCTCAAGATGGTTAAGACCTAATCAAACTGGATGTAATGGGACGTTCACGAAATAATAAGAATCGCGGCCGAAATAATAATAACAATGTGTTTGTGCCGCGTTTTAACGAAAATCAAAATGTTGAGATCGCAGGCCGATACGAAGGTGTCGTTGAAATCAACGAGAAAGGTTATGGTTTTGCGCGTCAAAAAGACCATGAGTTCAGCTACGAGCCTCGTGACCCTTTTTTGAAACCCGACGAAGTTAAGCATCATAACCTGCGACCGGGATTGGAAATTGAGGGTGAATACGAGGAGGATAACCACGGCCACCGCCATATTTACTCTATCGAAAAGATTAATGGACGCGATCCTATGGAGTGGCAACGAGCTACCCGCTTTGAGCTACAAACACCCATTATGCCAGTCGAGCATATTAAACTTGGGGTGGATCCCGAGAATATTGATATGCGTGTGATGGACCTTGTGGCTCCTATTGGTAAGGGGCAACGTGCGCTTATTGTGGCGCCGCCCCGCACTGGTAAAACCGTATTACTTAAGAAGATTGCTGAGTCACTGACTGAAAATCATCCCGATATAAGTACTGGAGTCCTGTTAGTGGATGAACGTCCTGAAGAGGTGACAGATTTTCTGCGATCGACCGATGCAGAAGTGTTTGCTTCATCCAATGACAAGCCTACTGATAGTCATATTCGTATTACAGAATTGGCATTGGGGTATGTGAAGCGAAAAGCCGAAATGGGCGATGATGCAGTCTTGCTCATCGACTCTTTAACGCGTCTTGGACGTTCTTACAACAACGTGCAAGAAAGCAGTGGACGTACGCTTTCGGGTGGATTGGATATTCGCGCGCTGGAGATTCCAAAGAAAATTTTCGGTTCGGCCCGCAAGATCGAAGGCGGTGGTTCGCTGACGATTATTGCGACCTGTCTGATTGAAACGAATTCCCGAATGGATGACCTGATCTTTGAAGAGTTTAAGGGAACCGGTAATATGGAGCTCGTACTGGATCGCGAGCTGGCTAACGATCGCATCTTCCCTGCCATTAATATTAGCTCATCCGGAACACGAAATGAGGATAAGTTTATCGGCAACTCAATGGAAGAGCGCAACATGGTGCGGCGATACCTGCTTAAAAAGTCGCCCAAAGAATCCATGCAGAGTCTGTTAAAAGTGTTACGCAATACCGACAGTAATGAAGAGCTGCTCAATCAGATTGCGGCGATGGTGTAAAGTTCGAAGTGTTAAGGTGTTAAAGTTGGAACTGCTCAAACTTTAACACACAAACACACCAACACTTAAAACACTTTTAATATACTGGTAGGCTGTCATCAATTTCGCGAGCCCACTCGTTGATGCCGCCCTTGAGGTTTTTTACGTTCGAAAACCCCTCCTCTTCCAGCAGTTTACACGCTTCTGAGCTACGGCTCCCACTGCGGCAAAGACAAACGATTTCACTGTCTTTTTGCGACTCAATTTCATCCAGTCGGGATTGTAGTTCTCCTACCGGAATAAGTTTAGAGTTCTCGCATTCTATTTTAGACTGATACTGTTCAAACGGCTCCCGCACGTCCAGCAAAAACACATTGTGATTATCACTGTCTAGTTTCTTTTTGAATTCCTGAACTGTGATCTCTTCCATATCAAAATAATTTATTGTTAAAAATCTATTCTTCCTGCTGTCCTCCATAACGATCCAGTCGAAACTGACTGCCCAGATACAACCGACGTGCTTCCTCATCTTCAGCTAGGTCATCGGCCGATCCTTCTTTCAGGATTCTCCCTTCAAACATCAGGTAAGCTCGATCGGTGATGGCCAGGGTTTCGTGTACGTTATGATCGGTAATGAAAATGCCGATGTTGCGATATTTGAGATCAGCTACAATTTCCTGGATGTCTTCTACGGCAATGGGATCCACGCCGGCAAAAGGTTCATCAAGTAAAATAAAACTGGGATCCGTCACGAGGGCCCGGGCAATCTCGGTACGCCGGCGCTCCCCGCCCGACAGGCTATAGCCTTTGCTGTCAATGACGCGCTCTAAACCAAATTCTTCAATAAGCTGATCAACACGATTGTTAATTTCTTGATCCGAAAAATCAAAAAATTGCAGTATCGACTCAAGGTTCTCCCGTACGGTTAGATTGCGGAATACGCTCGCCTCCTGGGAAAGATATCCAACACCTAATCGGGCACGTTTGTACATCGGCATGCCGGTCAGGTTTTTGTCGTCGAGAAAAATTTCTCCGGTCTCGGGCGTAACCAGTCCCACAAACATATAAAAGGTGGTTGTTTTGCCAGCACCGTTTGGGCCCAGAAGTCCTACAATTTGGCCTTGTGTAACATCGATGGAGACATCCGAAACAACCGTGCGTTTTTTATAGCTCTTGGTCAGCCCTTTGCTATACAGCGTTTTATTGTTGGATTGTTCCTGCATAAAAGAGGATTGGTTCTGACTTTATGCAACTGCCAGCTCGTTGAGTACCGACTCAAAGATCTTTTTCCCATCGTCAGAGCCCAGTATATCTTCAACCGCGCGTTCCGGGTGCGGCATCATACCCAGCACATTACGATCGGTATTGCAGATACCGGCAATGTTATCTATCGAGCCGTTAAAGTTGGCTTCTTCTGTAGTGTTGCCGTCTTCGTCACAATAGCGAAAGACGATCTGGTCGTTATCCTGTAGTTTTTTTAGCTGATCGTCATCCGTAAAATAGTTTCCTTCACCGTGGGCTACGGGAATTTTCAGGATACTACCTTTTTCGATGTTGCGTGTGAAGAGTGAGTTCGATGTCTCGCAGCGAATATGGGTGTGTTTACAGACGAACCGTAGTTGCTGATTATGGAGCATAGCTCCCGGTAGCAAGCCGGCCTCAAGCAAAATTTGAAATCCATTGCATACGCCCAGCACAGGGCCGCCTTTTTCGGCGAAATCAATAACTGACTGCATGATGGGCGAAAAACGGGCAATAGCTCCTGAGCGTAAGTAATCGCCATAGGAAAAGCCGCCCGGAATCAACAAAAAGTCGATGCCCGAAAGATCGGTATCCTTGTGCCAGAGAAATTTTGTTTCAGCGTTCATGACGTGCGCCAGAGCATGGTAGGCATCATGGTCGCAGTTAGATCCGGGAAAAACAATTACTCCAAATTTAGCAGACACGGTTTATCCTTTAATTTCGGTGACAAGTTGAATTTCTTTGAGCACGCCGTTGACCTCGAAGCAATCTTCAAAACTGCCTTCGTAGACTTCGGCTTTGCCCTCGTTGTGTACTTTGTACGTGAGCTCTTCGGCGTGGGATTGATTGCAGTCCAGTGCCTTCATGAGCTGGTTAATAACTTCTTCGAAGGTATGGATGTCATCATCATACAGGATAACCCGCCACGGGGTTTCCTCGTCTTCATCTTCCTGTTCTTTTTCCAGTACCTCAACTTCGGTGCCCGGTTTTTCTTGTTCTTCACTTCCGGGCTTGGATCCCAACATGCTAAAAAGCAGGTCGTTCATAATGTTGCTAATTAGTTTTCGTGGATCTCGATTTCAAAATCTTCCATCACTTCGTTGGCCAACAGCTTGGTGCAGGCCGTCTCGGCAATTTCAAATGCTTCATCTTTACTGTCGGCATCGATGTTCATCTCAATCAATTTGCCAATACGTACACTATTAACCTCGGGCAGGCCAAGGTCTTTCAGGGCATGATGAGCTGCTTTGCCTTTGGGGTCTAAAATAGATTCTCTAAGTGTTACGTTTACAGTAGCCTTATACATCGGTGATAAAATTGTGCAGTTTTAAATGAAGGTAAAGTTAAATGTTATTTGCCTTAGCTGCTAACCTTAATTTGTTATGAATTTTGATTCAAACAATTGATTTATAGCTATATTTAAGAAGGTATCGAGCGGAATTTTATTGCCTTGTAAATTGGATTTGCTGCTGTAATATGTAGTTACGGGCTTGGGTATTTTCGGTCTGATCCAGGTCAATCCAGTCAATGAAATCCCAGCGACGAAACCAAGAGAGTTGCCGCTTGGCGTAACGGCGCGTTTGTGTTTTCATGTCTTTGATCATTTGCTCACGGCTGATTTCATCATGCAGATATCTAATGGCTTCTTTGTAGCCCACGGTGTTCAGGCCGGGGTCATCGAGTGAGTATCCCATGTCGAGGATAGAGCGTACTTCATCCAGAAAGCCCTGTTCAAACATCTGGTCTACACGTCGGTTGATGCGGTCGTAAAGTTTCTGTCGATCCCGTTTGAGCCCAAATACCAGCATGTCATCGGGAACGGAAATCGTATCATCATCTGAATGAAAAGATGAAAATGGGCGTCCGGTTTGCATCCAAACATCGAGTGCGCGCACAATACGCTGGGTATTCATCCCGTCCATTTGCTGTGCGTATTCGCGATCGACTTCTTGCAGTTGGTCGTACAACGATTTGATGCCCTCGTTCTCGATTCGAGCTTCGAGCTCAGCTATATTTTCCTCGTTGGCCTCGGGTACGTCATCCAGCGGCTGGATCGAACATTGTACGTGCAGAGTGCTGCCCCCCACGTAGAGCGGTGTTTTACCTCGCGATAGGATGTCGTGTTCCCACTGTTGGGCCCGCTCGTAGTAATTCATCACGTTGTCTTTTGTAGCGGGGTCGATGATCGACAGGTTATAGTGCGGGATGCCGCCGCGTTCCCCTTCTGTAGGGGTAGCAGTGCCGATATTCATATATTTGTAGCACTGTCGAGAATCCACCGAGATTATTTCGGCATCTAACTCCTGAGCCAGTTCCAGCGAGAGTGTGGTTTTGCCGACAGCTGTAGGGCCAAGTAACAGTATGCGCACGTATGATCAGGTCTTATAAAATGCTGATTTGCGGAATGCTGAATATAAGGAAATATGAGCTCTTTTTTATGAGGGTATAACGGGAAAGAATAGTTAGGCGTCATTTGGTACTGATGATTGGCCGAGCTCTGTAAGTAAATTTTTCGACAAATATTAAGCTTACATTTGGCGGTAATTTCTATTGTTGAGAAGCATCATATCAGAGTGGTCTTCTCCCAAGAATAGGGCCGTTATTTGGTTGCTAAGAGAGCAAGGATTTATTAGTATTAGTTACTTATTATTCGGACTATTTGTTGATGTCTGACGAACGCTTAGCTATAAAAATATTTATTTATGAAATTCAACGTATCAAGTAGCGAACTGGTTAATGCATTGTCTGCCGTTTCGGGAGCGGTACCCAATAAAGCCACTCTTCCCATTCTTGAAACTATTCTTTTTGAAAGTAACGGCGATTCTCTTCGCCTTACAGCTACGGATCTTGAAATTTCCATTATTGAATCGATGGAAGCGGATATCGATGATGGAGGGGCAGTAGCAATTCCCGCACGTCGATTGATTGAGACACTTCGCCAGCTGCCGGACATCCCTGTTGCTTTTGAGGTGGATGAAAAGTTTAATGTGAAGTTCCGTACCGACAAGGGAACCTATAAGCTGGTGGGCGAAGATCCCGATGAGTTTCCCGAGGTCCCCAATCTTGATGAAGGGCATACGCTGGAGACCACCAAAGACGAGATTACCAAAGCGATCGACAAGACACTTTTTGCCGTCTCAAACGACGACCTGCGTCCGGCTATGATGGGCGTCTATTTTGATATCGGTCCCGATGAGAGCAAGTTCGTTGCTACCGACGGACACCGACTGGTCAAATACATCAAAGAGAATTTGACCAGCGATGAGGAGATCGACTTCATTGTGCCCGAAAAAGCGTTAAATCTGGTGCAAAAAGCGCTGCATGACGAAGAGTGTATGCTTACCATCACCGAAGATCATGCACGGTTCAAAAGCGGCAACACTATTGTGATTACGCGCCTGATTAACGAGCAGTATCCCAACTATGAGTCGGTGATCCCCAAAGACAACGAAAAGACGCTGGTCATCAACAAAGAGCAGATGCTGGCCACGGTCAAACGTGTGTCGATTTTCTCAAGTTCTACCACGCGACAGATTCGCCTGCAGCTCAATCCCGACAAGCTTACCATCCGGGCAGAAGACATCGACATGAGCAGTGAGGCCAAGGAAACCATTTCCTGCGATTACGACAATGACGAGATGGAGATTGGCTTCAATGCCAAGTACCTGGCCGACGTGCTGGGCAATGTTGACGGCGAAGAGGTATATTTCGAATTTTCAACTCCCAACCGGGCGGGTATTGTCAAGCCATCCGAAGAGGAAGACGACGAGCGAATTCTCATGCTGGTAATGCCAGTGATGTTGAATACGTATGCGTAATGTAATTACCCTCACGACCGATTTTGGTCTGCAGGATTATTATGTGAGTGCCATGAAAGCCGTGATGCTGGGTATTGCACCCGAAGTGCGCATGGTAGATATTTCGCATGAAATTCCCTCGCAGGACATCATGGCTGGCTCTTGGATCATCAGGAATTCGGCCATGCTGTTTCCATCAGGTACGGTGCACACCGTAGTGGTGGATCCCGGTGTAGGCACTGATCGCAATCCCGTGGCTGTTAAAATCGGGGATCAATATTTTGTAGGACCCGACAACGGCATTTTTTCGTTGCTTACCCAAGAAAATGATTACAAGGCCGTTCGTTTGACCAACGAGCAGTATTGGAGAGTCGAAAAATCGAGTACTTTCCACGGCCGCGATATCTTTGCCCCGGTAGCGGCACACCTAAGCCAGGGTGTATCACTCGAAGAGCTTGGCGATCCGCTGGATGAGCTGGTGACCTATCGCTGGACCGTACCCATTGCTGACAACGAGGGCATTGAAGGTATGGTGATCCATATCGACAAATTCGGTAATCTGGTGACCAATATTACGGGCTCGCTGTTGGAAGAGGTTGTTGGCGATAAAGATGTAAAAATTTACGTTGGTAATACTATTCTCGAAGAGATCGCTCCCACTTTCGGAGCTGTGGCCGAAGGTGAACCGGTGGCTTACATTGGTAGCTCAGGAGTGCTCGAAATAGCTATTAACAAAGGAGATGCTAAGCAGATGTTGGGCGTTCAAAAAGGAGCACAGATCTCATTGATTCTGCAAAAAGAGAGTCCTATATAACTGTAACACCGGTTGCAATTGCACGTATCAAGTTGCGTTAGTTGTCATTAGCTGGCTACTTTCCGGCCGAACTTACAAATCTTAGCAGAGCTTTATGTCCCTCGAAATCCGGTCTCCAAAATACGAGCGCGCTTCCATTACCATCCCCGAAGAAGTGGCTCACCTGCAGAAAAGCTTTAATGGCACGATTTGCTCCAACAAAGGCGATGAGTATGCGATCAACAATAACATCATTGATTTGTTGGGGGATGATCCAGTCAGCATGTCGTTGGCACAGAGTTCAAATCACTGGAAGGTGACGGCGGCCCTGTATGAAGATATCTGGCGCAAGCGTTCGTTATCAATTCTGACCGGCGAAGAATTTCCCATCGAAAAAGAACGTGAATTGTTGATGGACTGGCTGCATCTCCAGCCCGGTAAATTGTATTTGGATATTGGCTGTTCGACGGCACTGTACGGACGCCTGATCAAGAAAGCGCAGCCTGATTGCGATGTAGTGTCGCTGGATTTTTCAAAACAGATGTTGCAGGAAGCCCGATTGAAATCCGAGGCTGAAGAAGTAGATACATACTTGCTGCGAGCTGATGCGCGTCACCTGCCCTTTTTTGGGGCTACTTTCGATGGTCTCACCATGGGCGGGACACTTAATGAGTTGACCGATCCGTTAAAAGTGCTTTATGAGGCGCGGCGCGTCATAAAAAAAGATGGCACCTTCTTTATGATGCACTTGGTGAAGGCGGAGGCGTGGTACGCGCGCCTATTGCAAGATTCAGCTGAATTCGGTGGTATCAAATTCTGGGATATTGCTGAGAGCAACACCATGTTTGAGCGTGCCGGGTTTAGCATCGCTGACCAGTTTTCAAGGGGTATTGTTTGCTTTTCAAAGCTCAATCCTGCCTAACATTCCCTGCCAGCAGACCTGGCCAGCGGATTTTATTTCACAAAGCCGGTAGCTTTGTGAAGACGCGTCCCAAGACGTTGATAAAGTAAGCTCTCGCCTTCAGTCATAAGGCAGTGGCTAAATAGTGTTGGTTTATATCCTGATTCCTGAATTCTGACCGCTCACCTTCCTACATTTCTTCAGGTGCAGTAATGCCCAGAATTCCCAATCCGTTAGCCAGTACCTGGGCGGTAGCCTTAGACAATGCAGAACGCGCCTGAACCAAGTCTTCTTCCTGACCCAAAATACGGCAATCGTGATAAAAGGTGGTGAAGTGCGAAGCCAAGTCGTTGAGATAGTTGATCAGGCGGTGTGGCTCGCGGCTCTCGGCGGCGCTTTGGATCATCTCGGGAAAGCGAATAAGACTCTTCATGAGTTTCGTTTCTGACTCATGGGTCAACAGTTGGAGATTAGGAACACTACTGAATGAATATTCCTGCTCTACTTTGCGAAGGATACTGTGGATACGGGCATGAGCATACTGTAAGTAGAAAACCGGATTCTTGTCGCCAGCCTCCTTGGCCTCGGCAATATCAAATTCGAGATGTGTGTTAGGGTCGCGCATTTCAAAGAAAAAGCGCGTTACATCCGATCCGACCTCGTCCATAAGATCATCGAGTGTTACAAAGTTGGCCTTTCGCGTACTCATCTTAAACGGCTTGCCCTCTTTGACGATAGTTACAAACTGGTACACGACCACATCCACTTTGTTGCGGTCATAGCCCAGCGCTTCGATGCCAGACAGCACATCGGGATAGGTGTCGATATGATCGGCGCCAAAAACGTCGATGCACTGATCGTAGCCGCGATCGAGCTTATTGGCGTGGTAGGCGATATCCGGCAGCCGGTAGGTCGGTTCCCCACTGCTTTTGATTAGCACTGTATCCTGATCTTTGCCAAAGCTGGTAGTTCGGAACCAGGTAGCGCCGTCTTTGTCGTAAGCTAAATCCTTGTCGCGAAGTTTCTGAACGGTTTCGTCAATGGATCCATCGTCGTACACTTCTTGCTCATTGAAAAAGCGATCCATTACAATATTCATGCGCTTGAGCGTGGCCTGGATCTCCTCGAAAATGAGCTGCTCGGCCTTTTCTTTGAAGGGCGTAATATCTTCTGTATCAGCAAGCTTTTTGCCGTGCTCATTAACCAGCGTTTGGGCGATGTCTTTAATGTATTCTCCTTCGTAGCCGTCTTCCGGGAGCTCGACATCATGACTCAGTTCCTGCAGGTACCGTGCGCGGACGCTCTTTCCCAGCACGCGCATCTGTCGCCCAGCATTGTTGAAGTAGTATTCGCGGTCTACGTCGGCGCCGGTCCATTCCAGCAAGTTGGCAATGGTATCACCCAATACGGCATTACGGCCGTGTCCCACGGTCAACGGTCCGGTGGGATTAGCGCTCACAAACTCGACGTTGATTTTCTGGCCTTCAAGAGAATCGCTTTGACCAAATGTTTCGCCCTGATTCAGGATCGTTTGCAGCTCATTGAACAAATAATTTTCGGCATATCGGAAATTAATAAAGCCCGGACCTGCAATTTCGATCCCCGAAAGCTTACGGCCATCATATTCCAGTTCTTCAACGATCTGTTCAGCAATCTTACGGGGGTTCATCTTCAGCACGCTGGCCAAGTTCATAGCGATGTTGGAGGCGGCATCTCCATGCTCGGGCTGATTTGGTTTTTCGATCTGTATCTCAGGAATTTCATCCTCGGAGATATCAAACTGCTGCAGCGAGTTGCTAATTATGTCTCTTAGGTAGTCCTTCATTGATAGCATTCATTTCAAAAAATTACAAAGCGCTAAATATAACGGTTTTTAGCCTCTAATATCGAACCGAATAGAACGCAGATGACGCAGTTTGAGACGGTTAACCACAGATTTATTTGTTGGTAAAAATTTTTCTTCGGAATTGAGGTTGTTTGCCGAAGTTAAACAGTAATCCAACTTCTAAATTAGTAGCTTTGAGGTAATTGATAAGTTGAATCTCATTAGCTTTGGTTAAGTTTTCTGAAGCCTTTAATTCAACAACTATTTTTTCATTTACAATGAGATCTGCAAAGTATTCACCTACGACAGCACCCTCATAATAAACTTTAATTGGAATCTGAGAAGTACACTCTAATCCTTGTTTTGGAAGTTCCTTATGGAGTGCATTTTCATACACCTTTTCGAGGAACCCATATCCCAATTGATTATACACCTTGTAAAATGATTCGATAATTTGACCCGTTAGGTTTTTATATAGCATGTGATTCATAATTAGTCAGTGAAAATCAGTCTAATCCGTGTCATCTGCGTTCTATTCCTAATTCAAAAGCCCCTTTGCCCTAAAACTGGTATACCCGTCGCCGGCAATGATGATGTGATCATCCACGGGAATGCCCAGCAGCTTACCCGACTTGGCGATACGCTCCGTTAGTTGCACATCAGCTTTCGACTCTTTGTTATTGCCACTGGGATGGTTATGCAGTAGCAGAATACTGTTGGCTTCATTCATCACGGCTTGACGCATAACTTCTGCCGGATCTACGATAGTGGCCGTGGCGCCGCCCGAGCTGATCTTTTTGTAGCCCATCACGATTTTGGCATTGTTTAGGAATGCCACCATAAAGACCTCTTTGGTGAGATCGCGCAGCTTGGGACCGAAATAGGCCACGGCATCCTCTGGAGAAGTAACTTGCACCTGTTCGCCAAGGCTGGCCATCTGGATGCGATTCGATAGCTCGAACACTGCTTCCAGCGTTAATGATTTCACCTTGCCCATGCCGGGAATCACTTTGAGATCCTGCCAGTTTTTACGTGCCAGGTAGCGAAGTCCGTCAAAATGATCGAGCAGAGCCTGTGCCATTTGGATCACGTTCATCTTGCGGCTCCCGGTACGCAGCAGGATGGCCAGCAGTTCCGCATCCGAAAGACTTTCGCTACCGTAGTTTGTGAGCTTTTCTCGCGGCTGCTCATCGGGATTCATTTCTTTGACGGTGCGTTTGATAAATTCATCGGCTTCAAACTTCTCTTGATCAGACATATTTATTTTTCTTGATGACAATTATTTATAGTAAGACTTCCTGTAGCGGTCATCCTTACAGAAATAGTGTATTTGTAAAATTAGAACCGCAGATTTTAACAACCTTTTATTCTGCAAAACAGTGTTTAATGGATATTTTTATGCAACAATTTGTGATTTCTTCGTAAGAAAAGGCACAAATCAACTAAGCACGCAAAAAACCAACGATCATTAATGCTTCACACCGGAATCCGTCGAACAATTGTTCTATTGCCACTTCTCTTATTTGGAATATTCAGCCTTGGGATGGCCCAATCCCCAAAGTCAGCTGATATAAAGCCCAGGCATATTGCAAAAGATTTTAAGATTTCGGCTGCCATGGATAGTACTGTTTGGAACGAAGCACCAACCGTTTCAATTGACTACCAAGTGCAGCCCAACGATGGGGTGCGCGCGCCTGTTAATACGAAAGTGAAAGTGCTCTACAGCAAGCAGTATTTGTACATCGGTTTCATCTGTGAGGATCCTCGTCCCAGTGAAATACGGGCTAGCGTAACTGATCGCGACAACAGTTTCCAGGATGATTATGTGGGCGTATTTATCGATCCATTTAACAGCAACCAACATGCCTATGAGCTCTTTGTGAATCCGCTGGGCATCCAGATGGATGGCATGCGGACCGGCGGTAATGAGGATATGAATTTTGATATGCTTTGGCACTCCGACGGGATGATCACCGAGTCGGGATACCGTGCGGTGATGAAAATTCCATTTAAGAGCCTGAATTTTCCCAAACGCAAAGTGCAAGATTGGTCAATTCAGTTTATTCGCAATTACCCGCGTAGTAACCGGTATCAGATGACTTGGAGTGATGTTCGGTTGCAAAACTCCTGCCTCATGTGCCAGAATGGTTTGCTGGAAGGAATGCAGGATATCGAAAATGAGAATACCATTGAGCTGCTCCCTTATGGGATGAGTTATCAGAGCAGTACGATTAATGATATGGATGATCCGAGCTCAGGTCTGGATCACGGTCCGTTGAAAGGACGTATTGGAGGAAGTGTCATGTATTCCCCAAACTCAACTACCTCGCTTAATGCGGTGGTTAATCCTGATTTTAGCCAGGTAGAAACCGATGCTGCCCAGATTGGAGCCAATCAAACATTTGCGCTCTACTATCCCGAAAAACGACCTTTTTTCATGAAGGGAAGCGATTTGTTTAGCACACCAGAGAATCTATTCTATTCCCGGATGATTAATCGTCCGCTGGCAGCTGGAAAGGTAACACATCAGTCGGATAGCTATAGTATCGCTTTTCTGTCGGCCTACGACCGCAGCACGCCGTATATTGTGCCCGGCCGATATAGCAGTTCGCTGGTGCGATCTGAATTAAATGCCTACAGTAATGTAGTTCGCGGCAAATATAACTTTGGTTCCGAGTCGTATGTTGGCGGATTGGTGACAACCCGTAATCAGGGCGAAGGATCCAACTATGTAGGCAGTGTGGACTGGAACCTTCAGCTTGCGGACCAGTATTATTTTAACGGCCAGTTGGCGTATTCTGATACCAAAGAACTTGCCGATACCAGCTTGTTCAGTGAGACGCGGACTTACGGAAAGAGTTCATATGATGCCGCTTTTAATGGCGAACAGTTTGGTGGCACCTTGGTTAGCGCTGACTTCTCTCGTCAAGCCAAATACTACAACTTCTCATTTGGATATAAATCCTATGAACCAACTTTCCAAGCGCAGGACGGTTTTATCAATCAAACCGATCAGCGGCGCTACGAGGCATCACAAAGCATTTCATACTATCCCGATGCCGACTGGATCTCAAACGGTAGTTTTAGTGTAAATGCGGCTTGGCGATATGATTATTCCGGGCAGTTTCAGGAGCGCTATATTTTTACCCGGTTGTCGAATAATTTTGCCGGACAGACGTATCTGGGAGTCAGCTTTTTGCCGCTTAATGATGAGCATTTTCGCGGAGAGTTTTTTACTGGTATGAACCGAATCATGATCGATGCCAATACGAATCCTATGGAAGCACTTTCCATTGGTGGTCACGTGGATTTTGGAAAGTATGTGTACCGCGCAGAAGATCCATCAATGGGCGAAGGATATAGCATCTCAGCAGATGCTACGGTCAAGCCAACTGATAGGCTGGAGTTAAATCTCAGCTATAATTACTCCACTTTGTCAGCTGTCAATGGGTCAGAAAAATATTATAGTGGTGATATCTTTCGTATGACGGGACGATATAATTTTACGCGTAAATTGTTTACGCGGGTAATTACGCAGTACGACTCCTTCGATGAGCGAATTCAGATCTATCCGTTGCTGTACTATAAGGTCAATCCATTTACCAAATTTTATATTGGTATGACGGACTATATGAACCATTTCGACCAGCCCGGTCCCAATGGATTTGAAGGCTACAGGGAAACCGACCGACAGTTTTTTGTGAAGTTTCAGTATTTGATAAGAAGTTAGGATATGAAATCCAATCCTACCTAGTCAGTTTTTAAAGCTCTTTTTTCGATTAAGAGTTTAATATTGGTCAAATATATCCGATAAAGTTGTAAAGCCAGTTTATAACTTTTCGGATGAAAAACACTCTATCAATTTTATTGCTAATTGTATTACTATTCCTCCCTGCAGGATTAGTTATTGGATATTCCTACTTTGGTGTTTCGTATCCAATAGAAAATAAACAAATAGAAACGCCATCATTTCTTGCTACAACTAGCCATGATCTGACTATAGTTTTTTTTGGCTTTGTTGGCTGTGCCTCAGTTTGTCCTAATTCACTCACGAAATTGAGTGAGGTACTTGAGCTTTTTGAAGCAAAGAATCCGGATAAATCCCTGGGAGTGATTTTTGTAGATGTCCGTAAACAGGCAGATTCATTGTCAGCTACCAACTATGGATATCAGTTTTCGGATAACATTGATGGCACATACTTACCCCAAGAAGAAAGAGAACGAGTAATCAGAGATTTTGCCTTGGAGTTAAAGCCTGCCAATGATCATTCGCCTTTAGTGCATACCGACCACTTTTTTGTATTAAAAAGAGAAAATACCAGCTGGAGAATTTTGCGTGTTGTTGCTAATTCAACAAAGGTATCAGAGATCAAAAAAATTCTAAAGGATGGTTTAAATTAATTGAAAGGTGAATAGCCTGTCCTAATAGCAATAGTTATATAACAATGAATAATCAGAAAGATATTTTGACATACTTATTCCCGACTTATAACAACGATATTTCTAACAAAGTCCGGCAATCGCTTCACCAATCGTACAAGCAGACAGATAGATTTATGCTGAAGCTTTTGGCGGTTCATTGGGTAGTTGCATCCACGCTTACAGCATATACTTATGGCACGTATTTGCTTGGTTTTACTGGAGGAGCCTTCATTACAGGCATAAGCTTCTTAGTATATAGAATGAACCCGGGAAGTTTACTTAGCAGAATAACTATTGGGGCTTCTTTTATGGCTTTTTCGATGATTTTTATTCAACAGCATATGGGAAGGATTGAAATGCACTTCCATATTTTCGTAGCTATTGCTTTCTTGATTCGCTATAAAGGTATAGCTCCAGTGTTAACCGCGGCGTTAACCACAGCAGTGCATCATGCGCTATTTAATCTTGCTCAACAATATGAAATGGCAGTAGCTGGGACTCCGATTAAAGTTTTCAGTTATGGTTGTGGGTGGGATTTAGTAGCTCTGCACGCAATATTTGTTATAATTGAAACTATTGTGATTAGTAGTTCCATTTTGAACTTAACACGTGAATACCTCAACAATGCAGAGGTTTTTACGATTATGGATGATATCAGTGAGTCAGCGAAGCATACCAACGAGGCTTCCAATTTCATTTCGAGTGCAGGACAAGAGCTGGCGCAAAATGCGGCTAATAACACACAGGCTGTTACTGAGTCAACAACATCAATAGCAAAAATGAATGAAAACATTGATAGTCTGGATGATAAAACGTCGCTTGTGAAGCAGAAAGTGCAAGGTATCGTAACTGAAATGGAAGAAATGAAACAGTCGATGGCAAACCTCAAAAATTCGAGCGATAGTATCTTTACGATAAATGAAACTATAGATAGTATTGCCTCACAAACAAATATGCTAGCTCTTAATGCGGCTGTGGAAGCAGCAAGGGCTGGTGAGGCGGGAGCAGGATTTGCAGTGGTGACCGAAGAGATTCGTATGTTAGCCCAGAAGACAGCTGAGGCGGCTACAAATATTCGTGAAATGATTGCAGAAAATATTGAGAAGGCTGAAGCGGGTGCAGAAGTGTCAAAAGAAATTGCTGCCCAGATTGCTGAATTGGAATCTTGGATCGGTGATGTGAATACAGTGGGAAAAGAGCAAATGAAGCAGCTTGAAGAGCTAAAAGTAAATATCAGTAAAATTTCCGATACTTCGGATAATACAGCTAATATGGCCGAGAAAAATGCGGCCACATCCGAAGAGCTGCAAGGGCAAATGGCAGTACTGAAAACCGCAATTGATGATATTAATCAGAAGGCAACACTGGAAGCTTAATGCTTTAATATTTAAAGGTTACCTATCACTGGGGTTAAGTGTGAGAGAACTGAACGTTTTTGGGATTGCCATTACATTTACCACATCTATAAATGTTATAACTCTCCCATCTTAAGATGTAATTAAAATTGTTTCTTTTGATATAGGTAATAACTCAATAAGGCAAGGGGCACACAGCTGGCAAAAGCAAAGCCCAGTAGACTAATATCAACACCCGAAAAGCCGCTATTGAAAATCTGACTCATAATTTGTTGAAAAGCTCCTGCACTGGGTATAAGATAGGCCAATAGATGAAGAAGGATTTCGAACCAGGTATCCGTTAAGCCAAACATCTTCAGAAATTGATCAAAATTTAAGAATACAGAAGAAAATCCAGTTAAGAAATAACCCAGCAGAACTCCTCCGAGATAAGAGTTGGTGAGTATCAGGAATAGAACAATTGTTATATAGTAGGTTAATAGTATGAGGGGAAGAAATACGATTATGGCAATGGCATGATGCAAAGGAAATAGTATGCCGTGCACGGTAGTCAGTAAAGTTAAAAGTAGCACAGTGAGAAGGGTGTATGCAAAACAAAAACTGAATACACCCGCAAAATCTTTAAGAAACATGTCACTTCGGGATATGGGTTTGGATAGAAGCAGAGATGCTCGTTCGGGTTTTAAGCTTTCGGAAAAATGAGTGGGAATACCAATGATTGCGATGAGGATCGTGATAGAAACAAGTTGATTGATCACAATTCCGGTCGGCAAGGGTACCCCACCCAAACTTATCGCATATGAAGAAGTCGAGGGGTCAATAGAAACACCTCCCCATACAGTAATAGCTGCGACAAACAGGATAAAAATACCCGGCCATGCCCATAGCGTTTTATTTTTAAGTAGCGTACGAATGGTAAAACGTATCATGAGATGGCAGAATCTTTGGTTTCAAAATGATTGATGTAGTAGTTTTCGACGGTCCCAAATTGTTCCTGAATATCTTTTTTGGTAGCCGAATTGATAATACGACCATCGTCGATGAGGTAAAGCCTATCGCAGGTTTTGTCGATGTCTGATAAGATGTGGGTGGTGATCAGAATGGAAATATTTTGCTTTTTTTGTAGGCTAAAGATGTAATCCATGATGGCTTTCTTCTGCACTGCATCTAGACCGTTGAACGGCTCATCGAGGATATAAAACTTATCATCCGCCAAAAAGGTATGCATGAGTGCCGCAGTTTGGCGCATGCCCTTGGAGAGATTCTTTATTTTTTTGTTCAGAAAATTCACATTAAAAGAATTGGCCAGTTCGCTTATTTTATGATCGATCTCTCCTGGAGTTGATTCTTTGAGATCCCCAAAGGCGTGCAGCATCTCTTTGACTGTAAAATGCTCGGGAAACGAATAATTTTCGGGGAGATAACTTACTTTTGCTCGAGCTTTTTTTTCTTTGTGAGGGTTGCCCATCAGCGAGATATTCCCAGAATCAGCAAAAAGAAGGTCCAGGATAATTTTTAAAAAGGTTGATTTCCCCGATCCGTTGGGACCGAGAATAGCGGTAAAGCTGCCCTCCTCGATGGCAAACTCATCGATCTGCAGGGTAAAGGAGTCACCTCCTGATTTCCCATACGTTTTTGAAACATTTTGCGCTTTTAAAATCATAGCAATGTTCTCTTGTAATTATTGTTCGGTGGTTGTCTACGAACCACAGTCTTTCACGTTACAATTTTGCAAATTTGTTACCTAATTAATGCATAATTAGTCATGAGTAGTGAGTCTTGAGCCATAAGTGAAATTGCTGGCTTATGTTGAGTATTGTTGCTTACGTTTCACTTCTGCCGTTTGCCTTTTGCTCATATTCCAAAATATCGCCGGGTTGACAGTCGAGTGCTTCACAAATAGCATTGAGTGTTGAAAATCGCACCGCCTTGGCTTTACCCGTTTTCAGGATCGACAGGTTTGAGATGGTGATGCCTACCTCCTCCGAAAGTTCAGTTAGGGTCATATCGTGCTTCACCAGCATCAGGTCCAAATTTACTTTGATGGCCATGGCTATACCGTAAGTTTTTGTTCTTCATACAGGCGCGTGCCCTCCTCAAAAATGTAGGCAACTAGCAGAACTGCAAGCCCAGCGAGTCCTAATTCCCAGGCAATAGGCGGCCAGAGCAGGGAAATTGATTCTGGCAGCTGAACTTGCTGAATGGACAGGTATGAAAGCCAACCGATAGCATATTTATAGGGAACAGCAAGCACCATCAAATAGCCGATTATCCGCAAATCTTTTGAATTCTGTTTGTTCCAGGGTTGCTCACGTTGCAGGCTTTGTAAAATTCGCTTGAGTAACGTAAGCCCGTACAGGATAATCCCATTGAGACCGAGGACCATTACACTTGCCAAAGAATTGGTCCATGTTTGCTGGATGTCTGTACCAATTGTACTGACATTTATTTCAACTATAGGACTCTCAAAAATATCTGTTGTAGCGTTATTGGCAACTAATTCTGTAAAATCTTGGATTTCAAATCGGGCAGGCAAATCAAAAGGGGTAAATACTTCAAAATCGAATAGTATTCCTAATAGAAAAATTATCGAATAAAGTACAAATGTGAGGAGGTATATCGCCCAGGCAAATTGAGCCCAAAAGAGCAGAAATCCAGCAATACTCCAATCGTTTTTGAACCATTTCCAAGCCATAGGTATGGGTTATTTCTTGATGTTCATCAGCAAATAACAAGAAGTATTGCCGAATATCAATAAACTTTTATTGTAAAACAGTAAATTATTATCGTTTAATGGTAAATTTAATGGAAGTATAGTTTGGGTAGGCAGGAATTTGTAGGTAAGAATTTAGAAATGAAAGTGGAGGAGTAAGAAGTGAAACGTAATGAGTAAGGCTCAGGAAAATTCTTCCTCGTTACTCATTACGCATGGCCTTTGCCGTTTCATTTTTTGCCTTCTTCCTACTAATCCTCGTCAGGTCCACCCATCAGCGGTTCGTTCATTGCTCTGATGCTGGCGTTGGGAAGTCCTTCGGGATAATTGGCTTTGCACATGTTAAGGGCTTCCACTGCCATCTCGATATGCAGCTGTTTAGAGTTTTCGTAGAAGTTCTGGGCTTCATCACTCAGCTTGGGCTTGCCGTGCAGTGGCTTGTCGCTCACACAAAGCATGGTCGCATTGGGGATGCGGTACCGGTAGCCATTGGTGGCCACTGTGGCCGATTCCATATCCACGGCAATGCTGCGGCTCATATGAATCTGCTGGACAGTGCGGCGTTTGACAAACTCCCAGTTGCGATTGCTGGTGGTAAAGATAGTGCCCATGCGGTGGTCGCGATTATATTTGTCGAGTACCTCCTTGAGATAGACATTCAGCAGGTAATTGGGGGTAATAGGGATGTTGAGTGGTAGGATATCATCCAGTACACCATCGTCGCGCATAAAGCCGGTAGCTAGCACAAAGTCGCCGATCTCCTGGTGGTTGCGCAGACCGCCGCAGTGGCCCACCATGACCATGGCATCGGGACGAAGCACAGCCACGTGATCGGTGATGGTTTTGGCGTTTGAGGGACCTACGCCAATATTAATAAGCGTAACGCCTTTGTCATTTTCCAATTTATGATGATAGGCAGGCATCTGGACTCCATTGCGTGACGGACGTACGGCATCTGGAAATTTGTCCAGGAAGACCTCGACGTGCATGTCATAGTTGGTAAACAGGATATAGCGCTGAAAATCCTCGGGTTGGGTTCCCGTATAGTGTTCGAGGCGATTCAGGGAGATCTCGATGCGCTCCGGGCTGAACAGAAAGAGCTTTTTCTGGGTGATGTCCCAATCATCCTCATCGGTATTATCCAGCAGTTGCGGATCGTTCAGCGCCAGCCGTTCCCGGGAGGGAATGACTTTGATGACGGCACCTTTTTCGGCCAGTTTCTTTAGCTCGCGCAGCAGATACCAGCGATAGGCCTTTGGCTTCGCCATTTCTCCGGTAATGATGGGATTGTGTTTTGACCACGACCGTTTGACCAGTACTTTCGGATATTCACCGTTTTCATAGATCGATTCCATGATATCACAAGCTTCTTCAACGTGGTCGTTGATTTCTGCCTCGGAGCTTATATCTTCTGATTGAAATTCAAAACGTTCAGCCATACCGTAAAAATTATGAGTGAAAAAGAATTCAGGTTTACCATCGAGCCGTGGTCGGTAGTGCAGGAAAATAAGGAATATCAGACACCAATATTCAACCTTTTCAAAAGATCGATGCGTTTGGAGGCTGCGGATGAGCAAAACGCCGGCGATTTTTATGTGCTCGAGGCACCCGAATGGATTAATGTGATCCCCATCACAACCCAAAATGAGGTTGTGCTGGTGGAGCAGTATCGCTATGGTATTGAAGCCCCTACGCTGGAGATTCCGGGTGGGATGGTGGATGCAGGGGAAGATCCGCAAGAGGCGGCCGGACGAGAACTGCTGGAAGAAACAGGCTATAAAGCAGGGAGCTGGCAAAGTCTGGGAAAGGTGAGTGCCAATCCCGCCATCATGAGTAACTTTACCCATATGTATCTGGCAGAAAGCTGCTGTTTCGAAGGGGCTGAAAATCCTGATACCCATGAGCGCATCAACGTAAATTTGCTGCCGATGGAGGAGTTCCTGGACCTTGTAGCCGATGGCACGATCCATCACAGTATTGTGGTGGCGGCGGTGGCTAGGTATTTGTTAAAGGTGAGACGGCAGACGTGAAATGGCAGACGGGTTATGTACTTTTTATCAAATTTGAGAGCATAGCAAAGGTATGTTCAAAATCATTCTCAACATTCGCCAGATCTTTTTTTGTGATATAACTTAGTTTTCTAGCAATTTCTAATTGAGTATCTATCTCAACGAGAGATGAGCGGGCAATTTCATAAAATCTTCTCCGCTCTTTTGAAGATTTTTGAGCAGCACCTTCGGCAATGTTGGACGGAACAGAGACTGCTGCTCGTCTTAATTGAGAAATCAAACCATAAAGTTCATGGTTGGGTAAGGCTCTTGTTAGATCATAAATTTGAGTGGTCAGTTTCACTGAAAGTTTCCAAACATCTAGATTTTTATGCTTTAGATTTATCATGGTCATAGTTTTGATGAATATCTTATTCTTGGGTATGACCTATTCAATGGTTAAACCTTACAAATAGATTCACGTCTGCCGTCTCACCTCTCACATCTGCCTTGTTCTCCTTCATCTAGTCTTCAATTATAAGCAGTACCTTTGCTCGTCAAAAGATTTATTGCAGTATCAGCGTGATCATTTTATTATAAAAGATCGAATCGTCCTGATATAGAGAACGATTTGCCCTGCAATTCGAGTTACAATACTATGCAGCACTAATCAACCATCCCATAATTAAACGCAAATGATCGATACAGGAACCAAGATTGATACCGGTTTTACGCTCGATATCGTCAAAGATGGCGAAGAGCAGACTGTTACATTTAGTAAACTGCTGGAACGTCCGACGATAGTATCGGTATATATGAGGAACAACACCTCGGGCTGCGACAAGCAGAATAAGAGTCTGGCCGAGCATGCCGACTGGTTTGATGAGCACGGGTATAATCTGGTGGCTATCAGCAAAGACAGCTGTGGCTCGCACAAAAATTATGCGGATAAGCTGGGCATCAACTATGTGCTGGCTTCGGATCCCGATTATAAATTCGCGGAAGCCACCGATTCGATTGTAGAAAAGAAGATGTTCGGCAATAAGTATGAGGCCCCTTCCCGTTCCGCTTATGTGATTGATACTGATGGAACGGTCAAAGCTATCATCGAGAAGGTGAATACCAAGGAGCACGCTGAAGAGCTAAAGGAATTGATTCAGAATTTGTAGAAAATATTTTATATGAAATCCCTAGTAATTGTAGAGTCACCCACAAAAATTAAGACGCTGAAGAAGTATCTGCCCGAGGAGTATACCATTGATTCATCGATGGGCCATATTCGGGATCTTCCGGCCAATGCCAAGGAGGTGCCCAAGAAATTTAAAGGCGAAGACTGGGCAAACCTGGGCGTCAACACTGATGCAGATTTTGAGCCGATTTATGTGATCCCTTCCAGTAAGAAGAAGGTGGTCAAGCGCTTGAAGAAAGAGCTGAAAGATTCTGATGAGCTGATTCTGGCGACGGATGAAGATCGTGAAGGCGAAGCTATTTCGTGGCATCTGACCGAAATCCTAAAGCCGGATGTGCCGGTCAAACGGATGGTGTTTCGCGAGATTACCGAGGAGGCGATCAAGGATGCGTTGAATCACTTTCGTGATATTGACATGGATCTCGTGAATGCACAGGAAGCGCGGCGGATTATCGACCGTCTGGCGGGATATACGATTTCACCGTTGCTGTGGAAGAAGATTGCGCCTGGTCTTTCGGCGGGACGCGTGCAGTCGGTGGCGGTACGATTCCTGGTTGACCGCGAGCGTGAGCGCATGAAGTTTCGCTCGGCGCGTTATTGGGATTTGAAAGCACAGCTCCATAAGCTGGAAGATGAAAATATTTTTGAAGCTGATCTGACGCATCTTGATGGCAAGCGATTAGCTTCGGGCAAGGATTTTGACGAGAGTACCGGTAAGCTCAAGAAGCCGAAGAAAGTTGTACTGCTTGATGATGAGTCGGCATCAGAGCTTCGAGACAATCTGGATGAAGCGGAATGGAAGGTTTCGGAGGTTAAGAAGAACCGACAGAAACGAAATCCGTCGGCGGCTTTCATTACCTCAACGCTGCAGCAGGAGGCCAACCGGAAGCTCAACTTCTCGGCCAAACGCACGATGGGTGTGGCGCAGAAATTGTACGAAAACGGATATATTACCTATATGCGTACCGATTCGGCGCGTTTGTCGGGACAAGCTATTAACGCGGCCCGTAACGCGGTGAAATCTGAATATGGCGAAAAGTATTTATTTGACCGCCCCCGAAATTATGGCGGCGGAGCCAATGCCCAGGAAGCACACGAGGCCATTCGTCCGGCGGGTAGTTATTTCAGAAAGCCGGAAGAGGCAGGCTTGCGCGGCGATCAGTTTAAGCTTTACGATTTGATCTGGAAGCGAACCATTGCTACCCAGATGGAGCAGGCTGAACTCGAATTTACTAATGTGACCATTGAAGCCAAGGCTGGTGGACAGGTTGCCGAATTCAAGACGAGTGGTAAGAAGATAATTTTCCCCGGATTCTTTCGCGCCTATGTTGAGGGTAGCGATAATCCGGATGCAGCGCTCGAGAACCAAGAGAAATTCCTGCCTGAACTGAACGAAGGTGAAGAAGTCAAGGAAGAAGGTATTGAGCCAATCTCGCACGAAACACAGCCTCCCTCTCGTTATACTGAGGCTACGCTGGTAAAAGAACTCGAAAAACGCGGCGTTGGCCGACCAAGTACCTACGCAACCATTATCAGTACGGTGCAGGATCGTGGTTATGTGGAGGCCGACGGCAAGACGCTGATCCCGACTTTTACAGCTTTTGCCGTTACTGAACTGCTGGAAAAGAATCTCGATGATGTAGTGGACAGCGATTTTACTTCCGAGATGGAAGCGAAGCTGGATGAGATTGCCCAGGGTAAGCTTGACACGAAAAAATATCTGAAGTCGTATTACAAAGGTGAAAAAGGCTTGAAGGCGAAGGTTGATGAGCAGGAAGACAAGATTGATCCCCAGGAAGCACGCCATCTCCAATTGCCATTGCCGGGATTGAATGGAATGAAGGTTTTTGTAGGCCGATACGGACCCTATGTGAAGAAAACGGTGGATGGCGAAGAGCTTACAACTTCTATTCCTGATAGCTGGAAACCCAGCGACATTACGGTAGAGAAGCTCGAGGAGCTGATCAAAGCTGAAGAAGAAGGGCCGAAATCTATTGGTGAACATCCCGAATCTGGAGAACCTATTTATGTGCTTAATGGCCGATATGGCCCCTATGTACAGGTAGGTGAAGGTGATGGAGATAAGAAGCCACAACGCGCTTCGCTGCTCAAAGGCATGAAGCCTGAAGATGTAGATTTGGACCTGGCAATGCGACTGCTTGAGTTGCCGCGGCCGCTGGGCGACCATCCCGAAACGGGCAAGGTAATCAAGGCCGGGGTTGGTCGGTATGGACCATTTGTGGTGCATGATGGCACTTTTGCATCGCTCCGAAAGAACGACAACGTGCTTGATGTCGAGCTGGATCGTGCAGTGGAGCTCCTGGAGCAGAAAAAGAACAAAAAATCCGGCCGAAGTAATGTGATCAAGGAGCTGGGCGACCACCCTGAAAATGGAAAGAAGGTGCGCGTGATGACGGGACGTTACGGGCCTTATATCAAGTATGGAAAGACCAATATTAGTTTGCCAGATGATTTTGACCCTGAAGATGTAAACATGGATATCGCCGTCCAACTGATTGCGGAGAAAGGGAAGTAGAGCAGACGGCAGACTGAAAAGTGAGATGAATTTCCGACTGCTGTCTCAGGTTTTGAAATTACTTAAAACTATGTGTGATGCTGAATTTATTTTAGTATCTAATATTTTGAGATCCTGAAACTAGTTCAGGATACACGAATTGAAAATTCGCGTAATTTTAACATGACAATAAGGTTCCAGTTTTCTAATTTGGAGCGTCATGGAAAAAACGACTGACAGTTATTTTAGCTATCCTCCGAACCTGCATGAGCTGGATTTGGCTACGCTGGTATCGATGTATCGCGACCGGGGCATTCCCAAGAAAGCCAAGCCCGGCGAATATTTTGCCTGCGCCGTAACGCAGAAGCTTATCAAGGAGGGCAAGTGGTGGTTTGGCCGTTATTACAGCCAAGAGGCGTGGGATGAGACGCTGACAAAAGGTTCTGAGGGCTATCCGTTGACCGAGGTCGAAATGAATGTGCTAGGGTTGGCCTATGCGGCGGATGAGCAGGCTCCCAGTCGTGATTATATTGAGCAAAATTCCGGTGCGGTCAGCAAGCTGGCCTATATGATTGTCAATGACCTCAAGGAGTTTGGTTTTTTGTCGCTGGATGATCATAACCGGCTGTTGATTACGCCACGCGGTGAAAGGGCACTGCAGGGAATTTCAGGGCGAATTTACGGCAAAAAGTTCAAGGCTGATATGCTGAAAGTGAACCAGGGCGAAATTACCAATCCCAAGATTGAACGGGCGCCCAAAGAAGACAGCGAACAAGCGAACCTTTTTTAGGATAACTGCCTCTCACCTGTCATTTCGAAGAGAACATAGCTCAGTGAATCTATGTTTTAACTAGCGGTAAGGTCTAAAAAAGAGCTCTCTCGTTTTATTTGAGATGATAAGATGCTACTATAATAGATAATACCTCTGAGTATCATTTTGAACGGAGTGAAAGCGAAGAGAGAAATCTGTGTCTTATTAAGTAATAAAAACCGCCGAACAAAGATCTCTCCCTTTGTCTAGATGACAATGTGTTTTGGACTCAACCTTCAATTTGCCCCCATATTTCTTATGGGCATCAATTGACAGCTGATCGTAATCTTTTTGTTTGGAGGAGGACATATACGTGATTTTACTGCTTATTAATAGTCAACTGTACTAGGCTATACAGCGGCCTAAAGGTAGAGGGACTTGATCATAGAGATGTGTCATTACCTTGAGTAATTTTGATCGTGGAAGGCAAGGAGTCTGCGAAGAAAGAAAAAGGCTTTAGATATAGAAAAAGCCCGGGCCATGCCGACCCGGGCCGAATGTATTTTTTTTGATTTATTCCGAGCTAAACTGTTGCATGTAGTCTTCCATCTTAAAGACGTTATTATCGCGGTTGATATCCGCCATGCGCATCGATGGATCTATTTCTACGCGTTTGATTTCAGAGGCCGGGGCATCAATTTCGACCGTATATGTAGGGTTGACCCAGGGCCAGTCGGCCTTGATAGTACGCGGGACATCTGTCTCCTTGGGTTTGGTGTTACGCATGATGCGAAGGGGCATGTAGTACATTTCCTGGCTGCCATCTTTGTAGGTCACCATCAGGTCAATAGGCATCGGCATCAGGTCATGACGTTCGAGCGTAACGTAGGTGGACTGTCCATTGCCAAGCACCGAGGTAATGCCGTAGTCGATGTGCTTGGTCGTTTCAATAAAGTACTCGTAGTACCAGTCGAGCACCATATTTGATTCTTGCTCCATTACCCTAAGAAAATCACGTCCATCGGGATGTTTGTACTTCCAAGTATGGAAGTATTCTTTCATACCTTTCTCAAAAGTATCGCCGCCAATGATATAGCGCAATTGGTTGAGGAAGACGGCACCGGTTGAGTACGAGGCGGTACCATAACCGCGATTGGTATGGAAGTGATCGGCATGCGTATCCATGGCTTCTTGTTTGCCATCTTCAATAATATTGAAGTACGACTGATAGGAACGCTTAAACGGCCGTTCGCTCTGGCCATCATTAAACAGGTGATCCATAGTGAGCGTCGAAGTGTAGGTCGTGAAACCCTCGTCCATCCAAGGAAAGCGACTTTCGTTGGTAGCGAGCACACCGTAGTACCAGTTGTGGATGAACTCATGCACCGTAACCCCAACTAGGCTGCCCAGCGAGCGATTTCCCGTTACCAGCGTAGCCATGGGATACTCCATGCCACCATCGCCGCCCTGGATTACAGTAAATTTATCATAGGGATACTTACCGTAGTTCTTGCTCATATACTGAAACGCTTTGACGGTATATTCCGGCAGCTTCTCCCAGTTTTTTCGCAGTTGTTCTTGTGAGCGTTCTTCTGCGTTTACAGCAACGGTATCTTTTTGATACAGGAAGTGAAGGGTTGGGCCATTGGGCACTTGCGCGGTCGTGTGCGTAAAATCAGGATCAGCGCCCCACATAAAGTCGTGCACGTTATCGGCCTTCCAGTGCCAGGTCAGTTTTTTGGAGTCGGGACGATCATAGTTCTCGGCATAACCGTGGCCAATTTCTTCGGGATTTTGCAGGTAACCGGTTCCGCCCATAACGTAGGAGCTGTCGATAGTGACTTCGACGTCAAAGCTGCCCCAAACGCCGTAAAATTCTCGTCCAACGTATGGATTGGGATGCCATCCGTTATCGTCATATTCCGAGATCTTCGGGTACCATTGGCTCATAGAGAACTCCACGCCCTCCTTGTTCATCCATCCTGAGCGACGAATTTGACGTGGTACCTGGCTTTCAAATTTCATATTGAAGGTCGTCGATTCACCCGGGAGAATTGGCTCATTGAGGGTAACTTCCAGAATGGTGCCATCCACGGAGTAATCAACGGCTTCACCGTCCTGCTTTAGACTGTTTATGTGATGGTAGCCGATCTCATCCTTGGGCAGATGTTTAATGCGATCGCGTACACGGCTGTCAGGGTCGGCAATTGTACGTGAGCGCACATCCATCATGCTGTTTGGCTGAAAAGCATTGAAATACAAATGATAGAATACGCGCCGCAGGGTATCAGGTGAGTTGTTCGTATACTTCAGCTCCTGCGTGCCGGTAAATTGGTGGTTTTCGGCATCAATATTGATGTCCATTTCATAATCCACCTCTTGTTGCCAGTAATATTTTCCCTGCCCATAACCTGCAATAGAAATCAGGCAGAATATCGTACAAAGAGTAATAGCTTTTAACTTCATACCGTCGTATTTAATTAGGAATTAGAATTTTAAAATTAAGAATTAGGCAAAGAGAATAAATTCCCAATGCATGATTTTCAATTTTTAAAACGTGTTGCGGCTGGCAAAAGCCCGTCCAAGGGTAGCCTCGTCGATAAACTCGAGCTCTGTACCCATGGGAATGCCGTAGGCAATGCGAGTGACTTTCACATCATCGAAGGGTTTTAACAGCTTGTTAATATAGTACGATGTGGCTTCTCCTTCCGAGTCGGGATTCAACGCCAGAATTATTTCATCGATCTCTTCGTCATCTTCGTTGATGCGCTTCATCAGCTGTTTGATGCGCACATCATCGGGACCAATGTTATCAAGTGGAGAGATGACCCCGCCGAGCACGTGGTATCGGCCGCGAAATTCGTTGGTTTTTTCAATCAGGAAAACATCCTGCGACTCTTCCACCACACAAACTTGTCCCGTCTGGCGTTTGGTATTACTGCAAATGGAGCAGGGGTCGCTGTCGCTGATTACGCCACAAGTGGAGCAGCGGGTGATCGACTTTTTGAGATCCACAAGCGCATCAGCCAGTTTTATTACCGACTCATCATCCTGCTTGAGCAGGTACAGCGCAATACGACGTGCTGATTTGCGACCCGTCCCCGGGAGCTTGGCCAGCTGTTCGATAGCCTGCTCCAGTATTTCTGAAGTTCCTTCCATCTAAGAATGTTGAGTTAAGAATGTTAAATGTTGAATTGGAGTAATTTTAGATTCACCGTTCAACATTCAGAATTGTTAAAGTCCCAGTTTGCTCATGTCCATGCCGGGAATTCCGCCGCCGGGCATCATATCCTTGTATATTTTCTGCATGTGTTCCTGGGCGGCTTCTTCGGCCTTGTCCAGCGCCTTGTTTACGCCGGCTACCACGAGGTCTTCCATCATCTCAGCGTCATCAGGATCAATGACATCCTCATCGAGCTCAATGCTCAAAATTTTGCGTTTGCCGTTGGCTTTCACCTTCACCATGCCGCCGCCGGCCTCGGCTTCAACTTCCACTTTGGCTAATTCTTGTTTAGCCTCTTCCATCTTTTCTTGCATTTCGGAAAACTTTCCGAACATATCGGCCATATTCTGATTCATAATCGTTGATCTTTTAGGTTAATAAGTACGTTGATAAACCGTATCACTCTGATGTTATGAAAGATACTGAAAAAGCCAGTCTTCGCCGAAGCGGTTACTACAGGCAGATTCAGGATGATACGGGAGTGATTTCATTAACGGAAGTAATATCCGTTTATCGTTATTACTGATTTAAATTATAGTCCAGTTCAGCGCCAAAAAGTTCTACCAGTTTTTTAATAGTTGGATCGCGCTTCTGGAGATCTTTAAATCGTTCGTATGGACTTTTAGAGTCTTCGGCGTTCGTTTCCTGTTTTTTGACAACACAGTTAAATGACAAAAATGCGCCCAGCTGGTCTTTCAGCGACTTGCTGAGTCGTCGTTTGTTTTCATCTACAATTTTCTTTGCAAAATCATCATTGCATCGCAGAGTCAGTTCCCCGTTTTTCAGTTCAATGGGTTCCACGCGCTGCATTTGGATATACAAAAGCTCAGGGAATTTTTTTCGAAGCTGCTGAACATATTCATCCCAGCACTCTTCAATTTCATCGAGCGCCACATCTTTCGGCGCCCGCTTTTCCACCGCCTTGGACTTTGTAGCCGTCTCAGTCTGTGTTTCAGCTTCAGCCGATCCGTTGGATGATTTGGGGCTACCAAGCGAGGATTCGCCAAACAGGTTGTCAAGATCATCTTCTTTATCGTCCTGCGCTGTAGCTTCTTGCGGGGATGATTGCTCAGTCGTAGCTACCTGCTGCTCGGATTCATTGGTTGATGGCTCAGACTCATTTTGCCGCTCATCATCTATAGCCCGAGGATGTGGTGTGGTCGGTGCATCGGATGTAGCGTCGGCTTCCTCAGTTACCTCAGGCTCTTGTACTTCTGATGGTTCTTCACGCTCTTCGGGTGTTTCCTGCTTCGCATCTTGTTGAACAATCGTTTGGTCGGGTTGCGACTTCTGTGGAGAATCAGATTGCTTTTCGCCAGATTCAGGCTTTTCTCCCGCAGCAACTTGCCCGTTTTGATTAGCCTGAGCCGAAGGATCCGGTTTTTCTTTTGGAGATTTGGTATCTGCTTCGGCTGAATCTGAAGTCTCTTTAGTCGTTTCAGAAGTGGTTACCGTTGACGGGTTACTGAGCTTTTTTTTTAGCTCCTCAAGCTCACCGAGCAGCGCATTCAGGTTCTGCGTGCGCTCCATGTGGATAAGCTTCAGCAATGTAATCTCAAACTGTATTTTAGGCTGATGCGCTTCCTTGATCTTATACTGCGCTTCGCTCACGATATGCAGCATCCGCATCAGATCATCCTCGGAAAAATCCCTTGCTGATTCCTTGTAGCGTTTTTTGGTATCGGGAGAAGCTTCCACCAGGTGCATCTTGGCCGAGCTCTTGGCTACATATAAATTGCGCAGATGCTCGGTTAATCCCACTAAATATTCCTGAATGTCGTATCCTTCTTGCAGCAGCTCATTGATAAGTTCAAGGCCGTCACTGGCATCCTGCTGCTCTACCGCGTTCATAAAGTCGAACATGCGCTCGGTGCTCACCACATTCAGGGCGCGCAGCAGTTCTTCATGCTGGATGTCATTGCCGCAGAAGGCAATAGCCTGATCCATCAGTCCCAGCGCATCGCGAAGGGCGCCATCGGCCTTTTTGGCGATGACGTGCAGCGACTCGTCATCAATATTGATGCCCTCATTCTGGGCAACGGCGTCAAGGCGTTCTACAATTTCATCCACGCTGATGCGCTTAAAGTCAAAGCGCTGCACGCGCGAAAGGATCGTCGGCAGTACCTTGTGCGGCTCAGTGGTTGCAAAAATAAAAATAACGTGATCGGGCGGCTCTTCGAGGGTCTTCAGCAGGGCGTTAAACGCCGACTTACTGAGCATGTGAACCTCGTCCACAATGTAAATTTTATAGCGCCCGTTTTGCGGCGGGATGCGCACGCGTTCGCGCAGGTCGCGAATATCATCCACGCTGTTGTTGGAGGCTGCGTCAATCTCAACGACGTTCAGTGTCTGATTCAGCGATTCGCCGTCCACCTCCTGGTCGATCTCATTGACTGTCCGAGCCAGCACGCGGGCCATGGTCGTTTTACCCACCCCGCGCGGACCGCAAAACATGTAGGCATGGGCCAACCGGTTCTTCTTGATGGCATTTTTCAGCGTGTTGCTGACGTGCTTTTGCGACACGATATCATCAAAAGAAGTGGGTCGGTACGTACGGGTTAAAGCGCGGTAATTGTCAGACATCCGTGGCTCTTGTTGAGCTGTGAGTTATTGCTACAAACAACGGATAAATCTACAAAAAATGAAGCCCAATTTCGGGAGTAAATTTGGGATTGCTGACGGACAACGTAGACTGGCTCTATTTTAATTCGTTGCATAAGTTGCAGTTTTTTTAAAGTATTACAACAGCAATTGTTACAAATTAAACGAACAATGCTGAGATCACACCGCCACAGCCCATTTTTTGTTCTACTTATCTTATTTGTGGGCTTGTCTGCTTGCAAGAACGAAACCCCCACGGCAAACGAAAAAACGCCATTCAGCCAGCCCCCGACCAATGAACTGACGGTCTTTGAAAATGGGTTATATGCCGTAACCGACGAGGGGCTGTACCGGCGCCCCGTGGGCGATACCAGCGCCGAATGGATCTCGCTGGGGATGGCCGAGAAGGAGGTCAAAGACGTTGTGTTTTTGACCGGGGACCGATTGCTGGTCGCAACCCGTATTTCTGATTTTGGGTCCGGGATCCCATCCCTTTACCTGTCTGAAGACGGCGGGGAACATTGGCAAACGTACATGAATAACTATGGAGGAGAAGAAGGGAAATACACCTGGGTAGGGGATATGACCACCCCATCCCAGCCATCCGATACGGTTTATTCCCGTGTTAGTGGTTCCACCGTAGTACGTTCCATTAATGGAGGAAAAACCTGGAATTTAATAAATGGTCAATGGGATTATTGGGGTGGATTTGCCAGTTTTCTTGAGATTAGTCCTTATCACAAGAATAATATTTGGACTGGAGGGTCAAATGCCATTTTTCAAGGTTATTTGATTAAATCTACTAATAAGGGGAAAAGCTGGGAGCAAGTTACTCCACCGGTTTCTGCCACCATTAATGATATATTACTAAACCCCACCGAGAGCGATTCGGTACTGGCGGCCACCGGGTACGGTATATTTCGCACTGCCGACGGCGGACAGAATTGGCAGGTGGCGTATAAAGACATTGATATACGCACGATGGCCCACAGCGCCCGCAACCCCGAAACAATATACGCCAGCGGAAAAAACGATTCGGGCACGTTGTTTTTTGCTAAAAGCACCGACTTTGGCGAAACGTGGCAGCAGGTGCAAATTCCCGATGCCCCGTCCGGCATCGTCGTCAATGATATGATATCAGTGATGGCCGGTGGCCAAGAGGTGTTGTACTTTGGTACCAATAAAGGGGTTTTTAGCTATCGCCCGGAAGAAGAGTAACCGTAGAACGATTTGCCAAATCGTTCTACAAAAAGCACCGATTAGAAGAAGCAGAATTGAAGTTGTCATTTGTAATCTTATAAAGCTTCTGAAGTCCCCCTTTGAAGGGGGATAGGGGGATGACCCTGAAAGCGTATATGAAAATTGCGCTACCCTATTTGCAGAGTTTCCCCTTAAGCCACATCCGCTGATTTCCGAGCGGTCAGCTCCAGCGGATCGCCTTCTTCCAAGATACGAAATTGCTCTTCGCTAATGTTGTTGCTCTTGCGCGCGATCTCCAGGTCTTCGGTGGCCTCAAACATGCCGTCGTCGGCCATCGGAAAGGTGCCGAAGTGCATGGCAATGCTTTGCTGCGACTGTACGTCGCGGTGGGCTAGTACAGCTTCCTCGGGAGACATGTGGATGGGCGCCATAAACCAGCGCGGCTTGTAGGCGCCAATGGGAATCATTGAGGTGTGCATGGGACCAAACCGGTGCCCAATTTCTTTGAAGAAGTCGCCATAGCCAGAATCCCCCGCAAAGTAAATATTGCCCAACGAAGTATGCAGCACGTATCCGCACCAGAGCGTTTTGTTGCGATCGAAAAGACCGCGACCGGAAAAGTGACGGGCCGGAACGGCGGTAAGTCGCAACTGTTGTTCCGTTTGAGTTTCCTCCCACCAGTCGAGGTGGATGGTTTTGCTGATACCATGTTTGTGTAAAAGTTTTTCGACGCCAAGCGGAACCACGAATTGTGGGTCATATTGTTCGTGCAGTCGCTTTATGGCATGGATATCCAGATGGTCGTAATGGTTGTGGCTGATGAGCACGGTATCAATGTCCGGTAGGTCTTCAAAGGCGATACCGGGCTTGCGCATCCGTTTGGGACCAATCCACTGGTATGGACTGGCACGGTTGCTCCAGATCGGGTCGGTGAGAATGTTTATTCCGTCTATCTGAAGCAGAAAGGTAGCATGATTTACAAAAGTGATTTTGTTGTTGTCACTATTTGATTCTGATGGAGTATGCTGATTGATTTCGCCGTTGGTATGTTTTTCCCAATGTCCTTTGTCGTTTCCACTGAACCACCACTTAAGCACGTCGCCGTAATGATGGGCTTCTGGATTACCGGGATTGACAAACTTGCTGCCGTCAAAGTGATTGGAATTGTCAGCATTATATTTGGGAGCAGCAAGCAGTTTATCAACCACAAACAGCGCCGCAAGGAAAGTGCCTACAATGGCGAATGACCAGATCATTTAGTGCAAAATTGAATTTCTACTAATACGAATAATTACAACTGATAATGGGGCTATTTTGTTTCATTCGAAAGCTCTTTTGATGACCCTGTCTTGAGTTTTTCATTAAAGAATTCAAAAATGCGGGTGTATTCGTCAAACCATGCGTCGGGATCTTCGAAGCTGTGGCGCTCTGAGGGGTACATCATCATATCAAACTCTTTGTTGCCCGCCTGAATCAGCTTTTCAATATATTGGGCAGCATCCTGGAAACCCACATTGTTGTCGATCAGGCCGTGGAGAATAAGTACCGGTTGTTCCAGCTGATCCACATAAGTGAGGGGGGAACTGCGCGCATAGTTGGCCGAGTCTGCTTTGGGCTTACCTAGTCGTGGCATGGTGTACCAGGGATTGGTGTGGTAGTAATTTTCCCAGTTGGTGACGGCGCGCAGGGCAGCAGCGGCATCAAAATAGGAGGGTGCTACACTGGTGGCGTACAGCGCCATAAATCCGCCGTAGCTACCGCCGTAAATGCCAACCCGGCTGGTGTCGGCCTCCGGATAATGCCCGGCCAGATAATTGATGCCGTCGATGATGTCGCGCGTCTCATATTTGCCCATCCAGTTGGTGACGTCTTCGCGGAATTCGCGTCCGTAGCCGTTGCTGTGGCGGTAATCCACCTCGATCACATAGTAGCCCTGTGCGTTCAGGTACTGGTGGAACATGTATTCGCGGTAGTAGTGGTCCGACCATCCCTTGTACACGTTCTGCAACGACCCGGCTCCGTGTACAAAGACCACCACCGGATACTTTTGATTATCCTGTTTATTGAGCGGTTCGAGTACCGACATCGAGAGCTCAGTTTCCCCATCGCGGGCGGTAAAGTGGATGTAATCTTCTTTTTGCCAGTCGATTTTTGTAAAACGTTCGGGAATGGTGTGGGTCAGGTGTCGCTCTTTTTTAGGATTCTTGAGATCGAGCGCGTAGAGCTCAAACGGTTCGTTAAAATAGCTGTATTCGTACACGAGGTGACGCTTGTCACGGCTGAGCTGAAAATTTTGCCGGTAACCGGTTTCTGAAGTTAGTTTGGTGATGTCATTGTCATTGATATCCAGCGTGTAGATGTGGCGCTCACCGGGTCCTACCTTGGTGGAGGCAAAGACGATGGAGTTTCCACCGATCCACTCGGCCCAAGGCACTTCAAACGCACCATCTGTATGCTGCTGCAGGTTGCTCCCGTCGGGATTGACCGTATAGATATGATTCCAGCCATCCTTCTCGGATTTGATCATTAGCTCGTCACCTTTGGGTGCAAAGTCGATCTTCGTGCCGTAGAGCCAGCCGTCGGTCGAATCCTCAAACGCGGTTGCCCAGCTTTGCTCGTTAATGTCGTAGATCTTGACTTCGCGCTTCTCCATGGGTGGTCCCATCGCATCGATAGCCAGGTAGTCTCCATCGGCGCTGATGCTCGTACTCAGGTATCCTTTTTGTTCAAAGACTGATTTTACACTGCTTGAATCGAGATAAGCCACTGAGATGATTTCGCGTGCGACCCCACGCCGCGTGGCTCCGGTCTGCACGTAATCATGCACGTACTCCGGAAAGTAATATTCTTTATAGCTGGAGGTATCATACTGTGATAACACAAGCTTGTCGTTGCCGGCCCAGTCGACAATGCTGTAGCCGGTCTCCTCTTCTTTTTTATTGGTTACCTGGGTAAGCTTTGCAGATTCAATATTCAGGATTAGCACGTTGCCCTCCTGCACAAAGGCAATGCGCTTGCTGTCGGGCGACCAGGTGCCACTGTATTCTGAGGTCTCTGTATCAATGAGCTGTTGTTTGTTTTCGAAGTTTAGATCGGCTATCCAGATGTCTCCTTTCTCGTTGTAGAGCAGTTTCTTGCCGTTCGGTGCTACTTTGAACCGGCGCTCCACTTTGTCGGGCACCAGCTTCATATTTTTGCCCTTCAGATCTACCTGGAAGAACTCTTCCTCGGCCATCGACGAATCGTTGGTCTGGTAATAGATGTGTGACAAATCCGGTGAAAAGGAGCTGAGTTCCGGGCGATTGCCGGCCAGCAAGGGCTCATAGAAAATGGATTCCAGGCTGAGCGTATCAAGTCCAGCTTGGGCCTGACCTACAGCCGGAATGAAAAAGAGTACGATGAGAATCTTTGAAAGGTGTTTCATGGTGAGACATCAGTTTAAATTGGTAGACTAGAAATAAAGAAAGGATTTCTGAGAGGGGCAAGAGGGCAATAACTTTTTTACGTGGGTAGATGCTCTGTGTCTGTATGGATATCACGAGCGTGTGCTGTGCCTCTGCCATGTGGTAATACATCATCTGTTTACGTTGCTCTGCAATGGAACTAAAATGTTTTGAATCCGAAAAGCAGTGTCACTCAAGTTTCTCTAGGTAAGCGTCATTTCCCAGTAGATTCATGTATTGAAGCACCCAGGTCCGGCGTTCCAGCATGTATTGCGAAGGGTTGGCGAGATTGTAGCGTCTGGGGGCTGGCAGTGCTGTTACCATCAGGGCACTTTGCCATTTGGAAAGGTTGTCGGCCGAGGTATGAAAAAAGTGCTGAGCCGCTGCTTGTACACCATAAATCCCATCTCCGAACTCAACGATATTGAGATACATTTCCAGGATTCGCTGCTTCGACCAGAGCAGTTCGATGAGCAGCGCACAATAGGCTTCAATGCCTTTGCGAAGGTACGATTGTGCCGGCCACAAAAAAAGATTCTTGGCCACCTGCTGGGTGATCGTGCTGGCCCCACGCAGGTTCTGCCCTTTTTCGTATTCGTCGATTGCCTTGCGGATGGAGCTGACATCGATGCCCCAGTGTTTGGCAAAGGCTTGGTCTTCTGAGGTAATGGCCGCCATCTTTATGGATGGCGAAATATGTTTCCAGTCCACCCATTCGTGTTTTAGTACAAGGGATTCTTCGCCGTTTTGCCAGGCCGAGTATTGGCGCTGTAGTATAAATGAAGTGGTTGGCGGATTGATCCAGCGTAAAAGCAGGATGGATAGAACAGAAAGGGCAAATAAAATGGCAACAAGTCGCGACAGCCAGTTCAGGATGGGGCGAATCCGGCGTTGAATCCCGAACGTAAGGTCAGGTTTTAAGGGAGAAAGTTGATTGAAGTTATCCAGGTTATTCATAGCCCCGAGTAGGCAGATCACAAATTTAGCTTAACGAAAACGTACTAAATCTACCTGTAAAAAAGTTTGTTTTTCTTGTCAGCCGCAACCATGGCAGCCCCCACAATACTGGCATCGTTGAGGAAGCTGGCTGGTTTAAAAGTGGTATTTATCTTTATATAAGGGAAGGTTTTGTCAGCTTTGCGCCTTAGCTGTCCACCGAGGACAAACAGGTTGGGATGGAAAATTTTCTCAAAGTGCTCGAGTACTAACTGCAGGCGTTTAGCCCATGTTTTTTTTCGTATGCCCTCTTCCTTGCGGGATTTGTTGGATGCACGTTCCTCCACGGTGATGCCGCGGACTTCCATCAGCCCTAGTTCGGTATTGGGGACCAGTCGTCCATCCATAAAAAGAGAGGAACCAATGCCCGTACCCACGGTGAGTACGATGGTCAGGCCTTCCTGGTTTTGGCCCGCTCCCAAATACATTTCGGCCAGCCCCGTTGCATCCGTATCGTTGATGACCGAAACAGGATTGTCGGTAATTTCCGAAAAAAGCTGTTCCGCATCAGCATCAACCCACGAATTATCGATCCGTTTGGATGACAGTACGATCCCTTTATTGACCGGCGCCGGGAAGGCGCAGCCCACAGGACCATCCCAGTCAAACTCATTGCGCACAATTTGGTGCATCTTGGCCAGTATCTTGTGCGGCGTAGTATCCTCAAGAGGCGGCGTGCTCCGGCGCTCCGAAATAATTTCGCCCTTTTCGGTATCTACAATAGATCCCTTGAGGCCATAACTCCCGATATCAATTCCCAGTACATCCATGGTGTTGGCTATTGGTTACCAGTTATTTAATAACAGGATGACTATTAACAAATAACCGATAACGTGCTACTATTTTTCGATAACTACCCAGCTGTCATCTTCAATCATGCGCTTGGCTTTTTTCCATTTAATGTCGATGATTTCGCCGCTGCTCATATTCTGTATCTTTACGTAATCATTGCGACCGGGCTCTTCTTCCACGGTTACCGGTTGCGGTTTTTGATCGCTACGCTGCTGCTGTTGTTGCTGATTGCCGTTTTGTTGCTGGGCGTTGGTCTTGAAGCCCATATTGGTAGCGTCGGAGTGCTGCTCTTTGGCGCGATTCATGTCCACTTTGGCACGTTCCTCGGGAGCCTGCTCCATTTTCTTCTTGTCGGCCTGCATTTCGGGGATGGCTTTCCAGATCAGGGAAATGGCCTCTTGGTTGATCTCATCGAGCAGTTTCTTAAACATCTCGAAGGCCTCTTTCTTGTATTCCAGCAGTGGATCTTTCTGTCCATATGCCCGCAGACCAATACCTTCTTTTACGGCATCGAGTTCGCGCAGGTGATCCATCCATTTATTGTCGATGGTAGAGAGTACAGCCGTGCGTTCGAGTGCACGTGCCACTTCGCGGCCTTCATTTTCATAGGCTTTTTCTACATCCACGACCACCCGCATGCGGCGGATGCCGTCAGTGAAAATTACCTGTACTTTTGAAGGTTTCTCATCGGCATCCGACTCTTTGATGTTTTTAATGACCTGATAGAGCGGCTTCGAAATCATCTCTTCTTTTTGGCGATATACTTCGTAAGCACGATCAATAATATGGTCGATCAGCACATCGGGGCCCATTTTACCCATTTCCTCGCGGTCGAGCTGGATGTCAACAGCCAGGAAGCGCAGGATAGTATCGCGCAGCTTGTCGAGTTCGCCTTCGGGATAGTGTTCTTCGACGATGCTTTCCACCAGGTCTTCGAGCATATCATAGATGTCGCTACGCAACTCTTCTCCACCCAAGGCGTGCTTGCGTCGCTTGTAGATCACTTCGCGCTGGTTGTTAAGCACGTCATCGTACTCCAGCTGTTTCTTACGGATGCTGAAGTTGTTCTGCTCAACTTTTTTCTGTGCTCGCTCCAGCGACTTGGTAATCCACGAGTGGGTAATAACTTCGCCTTCCTCAAAGTTGAGGCGGTCCATTACATTGGCTACGCGGTCGGAGCCAAAGAGCTGCATCAGGTCATCTTCGAGGGACACATAAAATTGTGATTCCCCGGGGTCACCCTGACGTCCGGCTCGTCCACGTAGCTGCAGATCGATACGTCGCGATTCGTGTCGTGCAGTACCAAGAATAGCAAGGCCACCCTTTTCTTTGACGCCGGGCGCCAGCTTGATATCGGTACCGCGACCGGCCATGTTGGTAGCCACTGTAACGGCTCCAGGTTGTCCGGCATTTTCTACAATTTCGCTCTCCCTGGCATGGTGCTTGGCGTTCAGCACGTTATGTGGGATGCTCTCGCGTTTGAGCATCCGGCTGATGGTTTCAGAAACATCAACGCTGGTAGTACCTACGAGCACCGGCTGTTTATTTTCGTGATATTCGCGAATTTTATCTACTGCTGCGTTGTACTTTTCGCGCTTGGTTCGGAAGACCAGGTCTTCTTTATCATCCCGGATCACGGGTTCATTAGTAGGAATGATGACCACATCGAGATCATAAATTTCGTTGAATTCGCCTTCCTCCGTAGCAGCCGTACCGGTCATGCCGGCCAGCTTGTTGTACATGCGGAAAAAGTTCTGCAGCGTAATGGTCGCGTAAGTCTGTGTAGCAGCTTCTACGCTAACATCCTCTTTGGCCTCGAGCGCCTGGTGGAGTCCATCAGAATATCGACGACCTGACATCACACGGCCGGTATGTTCATCAACAATCTGGACCTTGCCTTCTTGTACAATGTATTCTTCTTCGCGTTCGAAGAGGGTATAGGCTTTTAGCAGCTGGTTGACGGTGTGAATACGATCACTGCGTTCAGCAAATCGCCGGTGTAGTTCATTCAGCCGCCGTTCGCGCTCTTGTTCAACCTCCTGCTTGGCTTCCTGTATTTTCTCTTCTTTATAGTCTTCGCTCCACTCGTCGTTGTCTTTGATCTCCTGGACTTTTTCTTCCTTCAGCTCGTCCATCTCTTCATTGAGATCAGTAGTCTCGGTTCCGAGGTCGGGGATGATAAAGAAGTCATCAGATTCGTCAGCCTTGGTAATAAAGTCTTGCCCTTTTTCCTGCATCTCGATGTTGTTCATCTTCATATCCACCGAGTAGTAGAGCTCTTTGTCGACTTGGGGCAGCCGGCGTGCATTATCCTGCATGTAAAAGTTCTCGGTTTCCTGAAGCAACTTCTGATTGGCCGGAATCTGCATCATCTTGCGGAACTTCTTGTTTTTTGGAAATCCACGTTGTGCACGATACATGGCCAGGCCGGCTTCTTCTTTGTTGCCATCATCAAGGTGTTCTTGTGCCTCTTTTACAAAATTGGCTACAAGCTTTTTCTGTGCATTAACAAGCGACTCAACGCGCGGTTTCAGCTCCTCATATTTTTCCGATTGGGTATCTTCGGGCACGGGACCAGAAATAATCAGCGGAGTACGAGCCTCATCAATCAGGATGGAGTCGATTTCGTCAATGATGGCAAAGTTGTGCCCACGTTGCACCAGTTGCTCCGAGTTGATGACCATATTGTCACGTAGATAGTCGAAGCCAAACTCATTGTTGGTACCATAGGTTATATCAGCACGGTAGGCTTGACGGCGTTGCTCAGAGTTGGGGTCGTAAAGGTCAACACAGTCGACCTCCAGGCCATGGAACTCAAAAAGGGGTGCGTTCCACTCGGCGTCACGTTTGGCCAGGTAATCGTTTACGGTAACGATATGCACGCCTTGGCCGCTCAGGGCATTCAGATAAGCAGGCATAATGGCTGCCAGCGTTTTACCTTCACCGGTTTTCATCTCGGCAATTTTACCCTGGTGCATGGCAATAGCGCCAGCAAGCTGAACATCGTAGGGCACCATTCCCCACTCGTTCATGTTGCCGCCAACCATCCATTTTTCGCCAAGAAAACGCCGGCAGGTGTCTTTCATGACGGCGAAAGCTTCAGGCAGGATATCGTCCAGCACATCTTCAATAGTATCTAGATGCTCCTGTTCGAGTTCGTCAAGTTCTTCGGCTAGTTCGCGGCGCCGGTTTACCGAAAGCGCTTCGTCACTGTTGAGCGTATCCTTGATCGAAGCGATTTCCTCATCAATTTCTTTGGTAGCTTCACTGATCTGTCGTTTGAAATTTTCTGTTTTTTGCTGGAGCTCTTCATCAGAAAGCTCCTGCATACCTTCATAGTGCTCATTTATCTCTTCAACGATAGGCCAGATCTTCTTGAGGTCACGTTCACTTTTTGTGCCAAAAATACTGGTTAAAACATCGCCTACTTTTTCACCAATAGTATCGAACATAAGGAATTACTTGTCTCGTGCAATTTTTATGATTTATGAAAGTTACAGTTTACACAGAGCCTGTTCAAATTATTTAAAGGTGCAGGCCTTGTTTTTTTACTGTGTGATAGTTCTCATTATCACATCTACTAACCCATAAATAACGGTTCTTATTGTCTAAATTTATTTTTAAGTTATGGGTCTATTTGCGAAACGAATTTTGAATAAAGAATTTCAACTATGAAACGTACGTACCAACCAAGCAACAAGAAGCGAAAGAAAAAGCATGGTTTCCGCAAGCGAAAAAACAGCAAAAGCGGAAGCAAAGTATTGAAGAATCGTCGCAAAAAGGGACGTCACAAGTTGACACCTAGTGATGAGCAAGGACCGAAGTAACCACTCTTCGTCCTCACATGACGATTATAGCTTACCCAGAGCAAAGATCCTGAGGGGCCGAAAGAATTTTAAGCGTCTGTTTGAAAGAGACGCTCATATTCGCCGCAAAAAATTTGTAGACTTGCGGTATCAGATTATTGATGATTCCCCTTTCGGCTGCCTCATGGGATTTATTGTAAAAAAGAGCTTGGGTAAAGCCAACAAACGAAACAGAATGAAACGGCTTCTTAAAGAAGCATATCGGCTACATCAGCAATTGTTGACAGAACCAATTGAAAATACTCGGCTAACGTTACATGGCGCATTAATGGCCAAAGCAGTAGATCGAACCTACGCCGAGGTCGAAAAAGATGTTGTAGCCTTGCTTAATGAAGTTCGAGATCAACTCCCTACCATTTCTTCCGGCAATTCATGAAGTACTTGTTTATAGGACTTGTCCGACTTTATCAGCTGGTTATCTCTCCCTGGATGCCCAGCAGTTGCCGCTATCATCCCACATGCAGCCAGTACAGCATTGAGGCGTTTCGTGAACACGGAGCCTTGAAAGGGCTGTGGCTGACGATTAAGCGGGTCGGGCGGTGCCATCCGTGGAGCAAAGGGGGGCATGATCCCGTACCTGATCGCAAAAAATAACTTAGAACCCAGACAGAGGATTTCCCTTGGATCGTAATACCGTAACAGGACTAGTTTTAATTTTTATCGTAATGGTCGCATGGGCCTATTTTACCATGCCATCAGAACAAGAATTACAGCAGCGTCAAGCTGAGCAAGCGCGGCAGGATAGTATTGCCGCCGCCCAGGTCGACACTTCTAAGACCCAGTCTGCACAGCAGCCTCCCCAACAGGCTGATACCCAGCAGGCTGAAGAAACCACTCAGCCGAAAAGACATACCCTGCAAACCACTGAGAAGAAACAGCAGGAAATGGGGGTATTCTCGAAAGCCAGTATTGCAGATACTTCTAAGCTTGCCGTTCAAACGCCGCTTTATAGTGCCACCTTTACAAATGTTGGTGCTGGCCCGTCCCAAATCACCCTGAAAGATTATAAGACCTGGGATCATAAGCCGGTCAAGATGATTAAGGATAGTAGTCATTCGGCCTATTCACTGGGATTCCTGACTACTGAAAATTACAATGTGGAAACTGACCAGCTGGTGTTTGAACAGCTTACGCCGGGCAATTCCATTTCTGTTGCCAAAAATGATTCGGCACAAATCAAGTATGCGCTTAATATCAGTGATAGTAAGCGTCTGATTTATACATATACTGTTTATGGTGATTCGCATCAGATTGGACTGGATATTCAGTTTGAAGGAATTCAGCGTGAAGTAGTGGGCGGTTCTGTTGAGTTTGGATGGGGCGCAGGCCTCAACTTTACAGAGAAAAATCCAGAGACGGTTGAAGCCAGCTACATGTCGGCCTATGTGTATACCGGTGGCGAGATGGAGCAGCTGAAGCTGAGCGAAGCCGGTCGCAATACCCAGGACTATAACGGAAATATCAACTGGGTGGCTACGCGCACTAAGTTCTTTACCCAAATCATTGAAACCAGCAATCAGACTGAAAGTGCCCTACTGGTCGGGGAGCAGACCGGAGCCAGCGATAGCAGGCAAACCGAGCATCGCTATCAGTCGTTTATTACTGCAGATCTTAACCAGCAGGGAACGGCTTCATTTCGGATGTTTGTGGGACCGATGGATTACCATGCGCTGCATTCTTTTGACGCACAGGCCTATAACATGGTGGATACTGGCTACAGCTGGTTGAGCTGGATTTCGGATCCTCTGGTCGAGTATATCATTATTCCCTACTTTGGATTTGTCGATAACTACATGGGATATGGATTTGCGATTATCCTCTTTGGTGTGCTCATTAAAATGGTGCTTTATCCGCTTACGAAGAAGAGCTACAAGAGCATGGCCGAGATGAAAGAGCTGCAGCCCAAGATGCAGGAGATCAAGGAAAAGTACGAGGATGATCCTGAGAAGCAGCAGAAAGAAACGATGAAACTCTACAAAGAGGCCGGGGTGAATCCGCTGGGCGGGTGTTTGCCCAACCTCTTGCAGTTACCGATCCTGGTGACGCTCTGGCGCTTTTTCCAGAACTCGATTCTTATACGTCAACAAGAATTCCTCTGGGCCAGTGATCTTTCGGCTCCAGACTATATCCTGAGTCTGCCATTTAGTGTACCATTCCTGGGAGATCAGATAGCGGGTTTTGTACTCTTAATGACCGCTGCTATGATGGCACAGAGCAAGCTTACCGGTGGTATGGGTCCCGGTGGCGGAGGCGGCGGTGCGCCCGGCGGTATGAATATGAAGGCGTTGCAATATGTATTTCCCTTCATGCTGCTGTTTATCTTTAACAACTTTGCGGCGGGATTGAGTCTCTATTATTTGGTTTACAATGTTGTTTCTATTGGCCAGCAGCTGATTATTTACCGTCAGATCGATCAGGAAAAAGAAGCGGCCAACGCCTAAGTTTCTTTAGAATCTAAAAGCAAAAAGGCTCCGAGTATGTCGGGGCCTTTTTTGTTTGCCGGAGTAAATACATGCAGCACAGACTGTAAGGATGCCGCTGATGTTCTACTGATTGCTACTACAAAAGTGAAGGGTTTTAAAAGCTAGTGTGTCATTTCGAGCGCTAGCGAGAAATCTTTGTTCAAGAAATGATGCTAGAGCTACACTTTTATCATCTACGTTCTATCATTGTATAAATTGGCACTTCGATAAACATCTCTATATTTAGCCTTATGGCTAGCATTACAGAACATACATATCCGCAAATTGTGTGGCGGAATCGGACCAAGAAACTCTGGAATCCCATCCAGCGGAAAGCCCTGAAAAACCGTCCCGAAGAACGGGTCCGCCTGAGGATAATCGAGGCGCTCGTGCAGGCCGGATGGTCGCAGCATCGCATCTCAACCGAGGAGGCCATCGGGGAGCTGGGTGATACCTCGATGCGCACCGATATCATTTGTTATACTCAGCAGTTTGAGCCGCGACTGCTAATCGAATGCAAAGCCGAGCATGTGCCTATCTCAGCCAAAACCGCCGAGCAGGTGGCACGGTATAATCAAAAAGTAGGCGCGCCCTATTTGCTTATGACCAACGGGGTTTCGGATTATTGGTACGCTATCGAAAACGGATCCAAAAAGGTCCGGGAGCTGGATAGTCGTCCCGACTTGCTCGATACGGAGCAAACCAAGCCACAGTATTCGCTGGATGACTGGAAAGCACGCGGTTTTTGGGGAGACAAGGCATCGCCTGATTTACGGGGATGGTTGGAAGATTTGCTGCCTGCGTTATGGCTGGATGATGATGCCTCAATCCGTTTTTTAAGCTTCAGTAATGGTCCATCTGACGTGGACTTGAATCACTATTACCGCGTTAGTTCAGTGGCCAAGGACCGGCGTCTGGCGATTACGACCATCAATACCGCTTTTGGGGGTAATCGTATGATTATTATTCTCAATGAAGAAGATGAAAATAAGGCCGTACTCGAGATAAACCTGGATGTTCTTTTTGAGGATAAGAAAGGTAATACCTCACTGTATTCCCGCAAAGGTATTCGAACGTTTCATTTGAGTAAGCACATCGATTTGATGTCTGTTGATACCGTCCAAGAAATTGTGGAACAGGTTGATCAGCTGTTTGCCGAGCACGTGGACTAAATTACTGCCAGCACAGTTTGCCGGATACGAATTTTACCGTAACTTCCAGATCTCATTTCAACCAAAGATATTATTGCTATGCATCATTTACACCGCAACAAACTATTTTCGCTGCTTGATGACGAAGAATCTGCGATTGTCTATATGAAGGGTGCGGATCTCATGTATCGGTATGATACTGATTACGAGTTTCCCTTTCGCCAAGAGTCTAATTTCTGGTATCTGACAGGTGTAAATGAGCCGGACTTTCACTTAGTACTGGATCTAAAAAAACAGGAATACCACCTGTTTGCCCCGAAACGGGATGCCCAGTATGCGGTTTGGCACGGAATTGTAAAATCAAAGGAAGAGCTGCAGGAAGAATATCAGCCAGATCATCTGCATTACGAAAACAAGCTACCACAGGTGATGAAGGAGCTGGATCCCGAGAAAATTTACTGTGTTGATGAAAAACAGGCCGAATTTATCGAGAAGTTCGAGCGGGAGCTGCCAATCGATCTGGATACCCTCGAAGATGCGTTGACTCACTGTCGCGTATTCAAAACGGGTTGGGAGCTCGACCAGATGCGAGAGGCCGGCCGCGTGAACAATATTGCACACAAGGGTGTGCTTGATGCGCTGGAGCCAGGCAAGTACGAGCATGAGATGAAAGCGGTATTCGATTATCATCAAATTGAAAATGGCCTGATGCAGGATGCCTACAACGGTATATTTGCGGCGGGTAAGAACAGTGCCATTTTGCATTATGTGGATAACAATCGCCAGATCAGAGATGGTGATCTATTTCTGATTGATGCAGGCTATGAATATAATGGTTATTCGTCGGATATCACCCGCACCTATCCCGCCAACGGAGAATTTACGTCCATGCAGGCCAAGGTTTATGAAGCGGTGCTGGAAGCGCAAAAGCAGGTTATAGAATCTTCTAAACCCGACGTAAAAATGGAGGATCTGCACATTCTTGCGGCGCGTATCATGATGCAGGGACTTAAAGATGTGGGCATTGTCAACGGGTCAATTGACGACCTGATGGAGAACGATATTTTTGCGCTTTTCTTTCCCCATGGACTGGGTCACTTCCTCGGTCTTGATACGCATGATGTGGGCGGCTATCCCAAAGGGGTGGACCGTATCGAGCGGCCGGGTATCAAGTACCTGCGAATGCGGCGCACGCTGCAGCCGGGCATGGTGCTGACTATCGAGCCGGGACTCTACTTCGTACCCGCACTGCTCAAGCCGGCGCTTGAGGATGACAAAGCTTCGAAGTTTCTCAATGAATCCAAGCTCAAAGATATAATGGATTTCGGTGGTGTACGTATTGAAGATAACTTGATTATCACCGAAGATGGTTACGAGAATATGACGGATGTCCCAAAGGAGCGGGCCAACATCGAAAAAGTGATGGAAAGCTAAAACAAATGTTACTTTTGGGAAGTATAAATTTTTTAAAGTTCACCAGCTAATTCTTAACAAATTACAGACTATGAAAAAGGTTATCTATATCGCTGTACTGTTCGTTGTATTACTGTGTACAACGAATGCATTTGCCCAGTCCGATGGGAATGCTAATCAACAGTCCAATATGGAAGTATCTGCCGTGGTCAGGATGAGTGGTATTTCGCCGGCGGTGGGCGCCGAGTTTGCTTTTGATCAGCAGAATAAACTGCGAACGCTTGGTTTTTTCTCCGTCAATTCAACGGCTGCCCGAGATAGTTATCTCTTGGACCTGAGTTATCTCCATATGACCGATTGGCTGAATGCCGATGCGCCCACCATCTACTGGGGCATCAATATGAATCTTCAGTTTGATGATACCGTGATTGGTCCCGGCGCTCTGATTGGGGCCTCCTATCAGCTTGGAGAGCAGATAGCTGTATTTGGAGAAGCTGGGCTTAATATTTATTCCTACAACGATGGAAATGATATTACCGTGGGCATGTTGAACTCCGGGATAGGGCTGCAAGTCAGGTTGTAGCAGTAATCCAGCAAATTTTAGTGCGATGCATCTAAACGACGAGGCTGCACTTTTTTCTTATTCATTAAACGAATCGGGCAGGTCGTTTTCGTACAGCACGATGTCGCCATCCTCGGTATAGTTCTGCATGGTGCGGTTCGCCTCGTATAGGCTGCGCACCGTTGTTACTTTTGACATGTCATAACCGGTGGACTCAATACCCTCTCGGATAGCCTTCGTTTGATTTTTGCCAACCAGGATCACCAGGTCGAGGTCAGCACTGCCGATCTGTTCGCCAAACTCCCGGTTTTTCTTATCCTGCAGGTCGCCCAGCTCAATCATGCCGGGGGTTATAATCACACGCCGCCCCGATGTAAATTCAGACAGCGTTTCAACGGCGTTTTGGGCTCCAATGGGATTGGAGTTGAAGGCATCGTCGATTACCGTTACGTTGCCCTGCTGTTTGAGCTCCAGGCGGTGTTCGACGGGACGAATGCGCCGTGCGGCAATGGCCATGGTGCGGAGCCGAAGGCCCATCGACTGTCCTACAGCTACGGCCAGTAGCATGTTCAGCACATTGTGAGATCCTAGTATTTTCATGTTGAACGTCTTGGTCTCTTCGCCTATGGTAATATCAAACTCCATGCCTTTGGGGCCATATTCGATGTTGCCGGCACGGATATCACCGGAGTGTAGCCCGGCTGTGATAATCTCGAGGTCGTTTCGCAAGTCGCCCATGGCAATCACACGTTCGTCATCGGCGTTGAGTACTGCCTTGCCGCCTTTCTTAGTCCGTTTTACGATGCTGGATTTTGTGCGGGCAATAGCATCCTGTGAGCCGAAGGTTTCGAGGTGGGCAATGCCCACGTTGGTGACCACAGAAATGTCGGGCTCGGCGATATCACAGAGTTCATCAATGTTGCCCTCGTAGCGGGCGCCCATCTCGAGTACCAATACTTGGTGATAGGCTTCCAGATCGTTGTTGATGACTTTGCAGATCCCCATAGGGGTATTGTAGCTGCCCGGTGTGGAACAGACCGCATAGCGCTCGCTCAGCAGGTCGCGGATCATAAATTTAGTACTGGTTTTGCCGTAACTGCCGGTGATGGCAACTACCGTGAGGTTGGGCATCTGCGCCAGCTTTTTTCGCGCCATTTTTTTAAAGTGGCGGTGTACATAGGCTTCAATCGGCTTGGTGAACAGTCCCGCTATAAAGATGAAAAACGGGATGATGGCGTTGCCAAGGATCCATCCAAAAGAAAGCAGGTAGATATCCGCTGCATAAAATTCGGGCGTTTCAATATTAAAACGGGTAAACGGAAGATGCCCGGTATAGGCGATATAGGTGACTGCAGCAGGTAGTATCAGCGACAGCAGCGCAAAGGGGATGGTGAGGCGGATCATCCGCGGCGTAAGCACCAGCGGCTTTTTGGAATCTTCTCCTCCGTAGTAATTGAACGGTCCAAACCAGAAGATGCCGAACATGGTAAAAATGATAATGGCGGCACTTTCGGTGACCATATCCGAAATGAAAAGAAGCATCACAAAAATGACGATGTTGTAGAGGATATGTTCGGGTGTAAGGACCCGCTGGTTCCAATTATCGATCAGCCAGTGCCAATATTCATTGAATTTATATCCCTGCTGCTGAAAAATATGTAAGAAATAGCGTCCTCGGAGTAACGTGTGGCGTGCCATGACGAGCACGAAAACGAGGATCAGAATGTCTACAAAGTCGAAGTACCAATTCAAATGTTAAGCTACTGTTTTAAATGGGGATTACCTGTGATGTATGGTCGCTAAAGTATTGAACTTCCGTTATATTAACGAGCGCAGTAAAATAACTAATCTTTCATCTAAAATTCGTTCAAATATATGAAATTAATAATCCCAATGGCAGGCCGAGGAACAAGAGTTCGGCCCCATTCGCACACCGTTCCCAAACCATTGCTGCCCGTCGCCGGAAAGATGATTGTGGAACGCATCGTAGAGACGTTTGCGCGCACACTAGATCGAGATATTGATGAAATCGTTTTTATTCTTGGCCCCGATTTTGGTCAGGAGATTAAGGACGCCTTGAAGGCGATGAGTGACCGGCAGAATGCCGAGGCCCGGTTCCGTGTACAGGAGAAAGCCGAGGGTACTGCTCATGCCGTGTATTGTGCCGAGGAAGATCTGAGTGGCGAGTGCATTATTGTGTTTGCCGATACCATTTTCGATATGGAAGGTTCGGTGTCTATCGAAGATGCCGACAGTGTCGTCTGGCTGAAAGAGGTAGAAGATCCGTCCCGATTTGGCGTAGCCGTGGAAAAAGAAGGCAAAATTACGGATTTCGTTGAGAAGCCGGAAGAACCGATTTCGAACTTGGCGATCATTGGGGTGTATTACTTTAAAGAAGCTGAGCAGCTTAAGAAAGAGATTGAGTATCTGCTCGAAAACAATATTCGGGGCAAGGGCAATGAGTTTCAGCTTACCGATGCCCTCGATCGTATGCTCAAGGATGACAAGCTGTTTCGCAAGGCTACGGTTGATCAATGGCTTGATTGTGGAACATTGCCGGCTTGGCGCGAAACATCGGGCATTATCACCGAAAAAGAGTATGAGGAGATTGACGACGACCGCTTTCCCGATACTAAAATTATTCCACCGGTGTATATTGGCGATGATGTGGAGCTTGAAAACTGCATCGTGGGTCCGAAAGCCAGTATTGCCGAGGGATCGACACTCAAGAAGTGCACGGTAAAAAACAGCCTGATTCAAGAACACGCAGATCTCGAAGATTGCAATATCGAGGACTCAACCATTGGTCGACATACCGAGTTGAAAAACGTCGACCAGGAAGTGCATCTGGGTGATCACTCGAAGATTGGTATTGAGGTGTAAATTGGAACCCCGGGATGAATCCCGGGGCTAATCTACTCATGACTAGTTCTATATAAAATCCTGCAGGGGACGATCCTGATCAGCGTCCTTAAGCGTATCGTGTACATCCTCGTGATGCCCTTCCGGCTCCAGATGGATGGTGACGATGACATCACCCTGTACTGCATTGATAAGTCGTTTTTCCAGCAGGGTAGCATCGTCGTGAGCTTTTTCAAGGTTTACGTTTTCCCTGAAAACGGCATGAAACTCAATCCAGGTGGTATTGCCGGTGGTCCGGTGGCGCAGGTTGTGCACATCGATCATGGATCCGGGAAGTTCATTTTCAAGCTCTTTGCGGATGGCGTTGTCCACGCTTGGGTCCCGGGAATCCATGAGGCCGTCAATGGAGTACTTGAGCAGCTTAAATGCCTCGTACATGATGTAAAAGGCAAGCCCAATGGCCACGATAGAGTCTAGAATAATATAATTGGTGAACTTGATGATTAGCAGGGTAATCACCGCACCGGCACTGGTCCAGACATCAGTGAGCGTGTGCTTGGCATTGCTTATCACCATCATGTTTTCTTCGCGACGGCCGACCTTAAGCAAGTAATTGCCCAGTGCAAGGTTGATGAGCCCCGCACCGCCCACCAGGTATACGCCGCTCATCAGTTCTTTAAGCTCATGACCATAGAGATAGTTTTCGATAGATTGATAGATAATGGTGATGCCGGCCAGCGTAATGACGGCTCCCTCGATTCCCACGGATAAAAACTCGACGCGCTCGTGCCCATACAGATGCTTGTCATCAGCGGGCTTAGTGCTCAGCAATAGTCCGTAATACACAAAGGATACGGCTAGCACATGGATAATCGATTCGGCGGCATCCGACAGGGCTGTGGTGGAGCTGGTAATCCAGAAGCCGCTGACCTTGAGTGCCAGCGAGATAAAGGAGACGCCCAAGCTGATACGGAGCGCATTTTTGGCAGAAGATTTCACAATAATATTGTCTTTTGGATCGGCTAAAAGATTATGCAAAGAATACCTGAAAGCAAGTAGATTTGTTCTTATTTTTACGCTCGTTTTAAAGTCCACTGATGGCGCAAAAACGCATACTCTGTAATAATTGTATTCTCTGACAAAGATTAATTTTTGTGTATTGTAGACCTAAAAGCTTTTCAAGCCTGTGAACGATATTGATCCAACCCATAACGAAGTATTTGATGTGATTTCTGCTGCCGGTGAAGCAGTCGATCAGGACGTGTATGTCGTAGGCGGCTATGTGCGAGATTTTTACCTTAAGCGAACAAAAGATGCCGACGAGCTCGATATTGATTTTGTGACCATCGGTTCTGGCATTGAGCTGGCCCAAAAAGTAGCCGAGAAGCTAGGCACCGATAATCTATCGGTATTCAAGCAGTTTGGCACCGCGCACATTAAGTACAATGACCTCGATCTCGAATTTGTGGGTGCGCGCAAGGAGAGCTACCGCAGTGATTCCCGAAAACCAATAGTAGAAAATGGTACGATGGAAGATGACCAGATGCGGCGCGATTTTACCATTAATGCGCTCTCTTGGTCACTCAACAAAGAAAATTACGGGCAGTTGTTGGATCCCTTTAACGGTATTCAGGATTTAAAAAAGAAGCTGATTCGGACGCCGGTGGATCCGCTCAAGACGTTCGAAGACGACCCATTGCGGATGATGCGAGCCATCCGCTTTGCCACCGAACTGCAGTTCGATATCGAGGAGCAAACGTACCGTGGCATCGAAGAGATGGCCGAGCGCATTGAGATTATTTCCAAGGAGCGCATCATCGAAGAGCTCAATAAAATTGTGCTAGCGCCGAAGCCGTCCATCGGTTTTAACCACCTCTTCAAAACGGGATTACTGGAGCACTTTTTTCCTGAACTCGTTGAGCTCCATGGTGTGGAGGAGGTTCGGGGCGTACGTCATAAAGATAACTTTTGGCATACGCTCAAAGTGCTTGATAATGTTGCCGAGATGGATGACGGTGATCTTTGGCTGCGCTGGGCAGCCATCATGCACGATATCGCCAAACCGCCAACCCAGAAGTTCGTGAAAGGTACCGGCTGGACGTTTCATGGCCATGACGCGTTAGGCGCTAAGTGGGTAGAGCCGATTTTTCGCCGGTTGGGATTACCTTTAGACGAACGTATGCGCTATGTGCGAAAGCTTGTTCGCCTGCACCTGCGTCCCATTGCGCTGGTTTCCGATGATGTGACTGACAGCGCAGTGCGTCGATTGATTTATGAGGCGGGTGACGATATTGATGACCTGATGATGCTGTGCCGTGCCGATATTACCAGCAAGAATGATTACAAAGTGAAGCGGTACAACCAAAATTTTGATCATGTTGAAGAGAAGATCGAAGAAGTAGAAAAAAAGGACCGCATTCGCAACTGGACGAACCCAGTGAGTGGTGATGAGATTATGGAAGCACTGGATCTGGATCCCGGGCCGGTGATCGGTGATATTAAAGATGCCATCAAAGAAGCCATTTTGGAAGGCGATATTCCCAACGAGCACGACGCGGCCTATAATTACATGCTGAAGATCAAAGATCAGTTTGTGAATTAAGAATTAAATACCTGTAAACCCTGCAGGTTTTGTTTTTTTAGAGATGGTAACCAGAACAAAAAGACTTTTGTAGTAAAGAAATCTGCAGGGTTTGTAGAATTTAGGTGTAGCACACTTCTGAAATGTACTGCACCTTTATTAGTTAATTTCTATTAATTGAAGAATTATTTATGTCCAAAGAAACTTGGATTGCTGACTCATACTCAAAAATAAATCTGGGACTTCACGTCCTGGAGCGCCTGCCTACTGGTTATCACGCAATTGAAACTGGATTTGCCTTCCTTGACTGGCGTGACCATTTTGAGGTGCGTCAGGCGCCGGAAATGAAACTCGAGCTCAGCGACGATCGCATCCCCACCGACGATGGTAATCTTATCAATCAGGCAATTGCAGTATTAGACCGATATGTCGGACTCAAAAGTAACTACCTGATACGCGTGGACAAGCGTATCCCGATTGGCGCCGGCCTTGGTGGAGGCAGCAGCAACGCCGCTCTCACTCTGCGTATGCTCAATAAGATCGAGAAAATGGGTCTCACCGATGATGAGCTCATTGACCTGAGTCGCGATATTGGTGCCGATGTGCCGTTTTTTATTAAGGGGCAAACCGGAATTGCCCGCGGAATTGGCCACGAAATTGAGCCGCTGGATATTCAGCCCAACCACTGGATTGTGGCATGCTATCCCAACGAACAGAGCAGCACCGAAGAGGCCTACGAATACTGTGCACCCAATCCCGAGCCTGATTTTGACCTCGAAAAAACGCTTACTGAAACTGAGATTGATGAGTGGCAATATATGCTCACCAACGACCTGGAGCAGGCGGTGTTCCCACGGATTCATGTGTCGGGTAATCTCAAAGACCAGATGTACGAGCTTGGAGCTACCTATGCCTCTATGACCGGTAGCGGATCGGCGGTGTATGGTATTTTTGAGCAAAATTTTGTAGCCACCGATGCGTATAAGACCTTTCTGGAATTGGACCTCCCGGCCAGCATGACCAAGCCCGGGTTTTCACCGGATTATGGGATTTATCGGAAGGGATGAGGCTAACCTTTATTGACTTCCCCGTTCAGTTTATCTAGCTATGTTGTTCCTGCTTTTTTGTTATAGTTATTCACATCTTTTTCAAGCTGAATAAACTTGTAATTAAACCTTTACAGGAATGTATTTGTCACCTATTTATTTTGTTGTTGTGCGATATGATACGGTTTTATTAAAGTAAGACCTGAGGGGTAGTGTGACACTCATTGATTCTAAACCGAACTGTTTTGCTGATGGAAGTTCGCTTGAAGACCGTCAGGGCCCAGTGTAGTAAAAGGTTACAGCGAAAATTTTTTTGGCTGAGTTCCCTTCCAGTTATGGGTCTCTTGTAAAAATAGTTTCCTAATTCTTAATTATTCATTTATAATAGACGTCAATCAAATTTTTTATAAATAGAGCAGATTTTCATGTCGATTAATACAGATCTCAATCCTCGAACAGGAATGGATGTTGATTCTTTCCGCGAGGATATCAAGCAGCACCTTCACTACTCGCTAGCCAAAGATAAATATTCGTCCACCGAATGGGATAATTACCGGAGCGTAGTGCTGGCCGTGATGGATCGCCTGCATGACCGCTGGATCGACACCCAGCAAAGCTACTATCAGAACGAGTCGAAGCGGGTGTATTACCTGTCGATGGAATATCTTATCGGTCGCCTGATGGACAATATGCTAATTAACCTGGGATTGCAGGATGTGGCGGCCGAAGCGATCGAGGATCTAGGCTTTGACTATGACAAGGTGCGTGAGGCCGAGGTGGATGCGGGCCTCGGTAATGGTGGGCTCGGCCGGCTTGCGGCATGTTTCCTGGATTCGATGGCCACACTCGGTGTTCCCGCGCTGGGCTATGGTATCCGTTACGACTATGGCATTTTTGATCAGGATATTGTAGATGGTTGGCAGGTCGAGAAGCCGGATCTATGGCTTCAATACGGTTATCCCTGGAGCGTCGTGCGTCCCAAGAAGAAGTACTCGGTAAAATTCTATGGGGAAACGACCACCAGCGAAGATGGCAATGGTCGTCTGCATTTCGACTGGGTTAATACGCACAACGTAAAGGCGCTGGCTTATGATACGCCTATACCCGGCTTTCAAAACGATACGGTAAACAATTTGCGTCTCTGGAAGGCTACCTCGGATGAAGGCTTTGATCTCAAGAGCTTTAATCAAGGTGATTACATTGATGCCGTTCGCAATAACCTGCTGGAAGAGAATATTTCGCGCGTACTTTATCCCAATGACAAAGTATTCAAGGGACAGGAGCTGCGGCTAAAGCAGGAATATTTTCTGGTATCAGCATCGCTGCAGGATGCTATGAGGCGTTTCAAGAAACAGTTCAGCGACCTTCGAAAGATTCCTGAACAAATGGCCGTGCAGTGCAACGATACCCATCCCAACCTGGCGATTCCGGAGATGATGCGCATGCTGATGGATAACGAAGGCATGGAGTGGGAGCCGGCCTGGGATATTGTTTCAAAGACCATGAACTACACTAACCACACGCTGATGCCGGAGGCATTGGAAAAGTGGCCCTTGTCGTTGATGTCGAACTTGTTGCCTCGGCACGTGCAGATTATCCGCGAAATCGACCGGCGTTTCATGAATAGTATAGAGGTGAGTAGTGACTCTGAAGACCTGCGCCATAAAAAGAACCGTATGCGCATTATCAGCAATGATATGAATGCGCGCATCAGGATGGGTAATCTGGGCATTGTGGGTGCAAAAAAAGTAAATGGCGTTTCTAAGCTGCACAGCAATCTGATGAAGAAGACCATTTTCAGAGATTTCGCCGAACACTTTCCCGAGAAGTTTACTAATGTGACCAACGGTATTACCCCCCGGCGCTGGCTACGGCAGTGCAATCGTGAGTTGGCTGATCTTATTTCTGATCGTATTGGGCAAGAGTGGGTCACCCATCTGGATCAGCTACAGCAGATTGAGCAGTTTGCCGAGGATGAAGAATTCCAAGAACAGTTTAAGGCCATTAAGTTGCACAACAAGCAGCGACTGGCCGATTACATCCAGGATACAATGGGCGTGACGGTAAATCCGGAATCAATCTTTGATGTCCAGATTAAACGTATTCATGAGTACAAGCGTCAGCTGATGGCTGTCATGCATGCCATTACATTGTACAACCGCATGAAAGAGAATCCCGATGCTGATATTGAACCGCGTACGTTGCTATTTGCCGGGAAGGCGGCTCCGGGCTACACCATGGCGAAGCTGCATATCAAGCTTATTAATAATGTGGCCGATAAGATTAATAATGATCCCGATGTGGATGGGCGACTCAAAGTGCTCTTCTTGCCGGATTATAGTGTATCGCTGGCTGAAAAGATGATTCCTGCCGCAAATCTTTCTGAGCAGATATCCACGGCGGGAATGGAGGCTTCGGGCACCGGTAATATGAAGTTTGCTCTCAACGGGGCGCTTACGATTGGCACTCTTGATGGAGCCAATATCGAAATCCGTGAACAAGTGGGTAAAGAGAATATCTTTATCTTTGGTCATACGGTGGATGAAATTGAAGAAACCCGCGATCAGGGATATAACCCACAGGATATTTATAAGTCTGACAAGGAGCTCAAGAAAGTCCTCGACCAGATCCACACTGGGTATTTTAGTCCTGACCAGCCGGAGCTTTTCCACCCTATCACCAATGCACTCCTAAACCAGGGGGATTACTTTATGGTGCTAGCCGATTTCCGGCAGTATGTAGAAAAACAGGCCGAGATTGAGCAAAATTACCGTGATGAGTTTGACTGGAACCGCAAAGCGATACTCAATGTCGCCAATATGGGACACTTCTCATCCGACCGTTCGATTAAAGATTATTGCGAACGTATTTGGGACGTAGATATCGACCAATCGTAACAACTGAGTTCAGTGCCGGGAGATGTTAATAGTTCCCGGCATTTTATCCTTTCTTTGTCATTGCTTTTCAATCTATCCTTCTATATAATTGTATGTGCAAGCATATAAAAATAGATTATGGCAGACTCAGAAAGCATCTTAAAAGAAAATCTCTTTTTTCTAGCGGGCGCCTTGTCGCGCAAGCTTTCCAAGGAGGCTGATGATGTTTTTGCGACCGTAGGGCTCTCCTCTTCTCATGCGCTAATCCTGCTATTGGTCCATCAAGAGCCGGGCGTACAGCCTAGTCAGCTAGCCGGGAAGTTACATTTGAAACCGTCAACCATCACCCGATTGGTGGCGAAGCTGGAGCGGAGGCAACTTGTTGAAAAAGAATCACAGGGACGAGCAAAATCAATTGTATGTACAAGTAAGGGCAATAGCATGGCTGCTAATATTGAAGAAAAATGGGATACGCTTTTGCAAGATAAACAAGAACAGCTCGGGGATCGATACACGGAAGTACTTTCCGAGATGATCGCCAATGCGCTGGATAGCTTGTCTGAGGAATAGTTGATCTTGCCATGATAAGCTACCGAGAACACTCTGTGAATTATTTCCATCCAAGGCATAGACGATAATCTCATTTGAGACTTCTCACTATGTTCGGAGTGACGTGATGGGGAAGAGACCAAATAACTCTTTGTCGTTAAAAGGCAGCTACGCTGAGGCAATAGATACCAACCTTAAATTTGTGCAGGTTACTCCGAGGAATATCAAATGAATTGAAGGGAATAAAATGAAAAGTCCCCGGCACTTTTAAAGTGCCGGGGACATAGCAGCTAATTCGTAACCTCCGGGCCAATTACCATTCCGTCTGGAGTGATATCATTCGATATGCTTAACTCTGCCAATTTACGGCCAGCCTCAGTGATGGGCAGGCACACGGCACTGGCGCCGGCTCTGCTAAGGGCAATTTGCTCATCCTCTTGCATGGTAAGGGCCAAAATGGACCCCTCGTATTTATTAGAGCGGAGATATTTTGTGGCATTTACTTTTGATTCTGGGGTTCCAATTGCAAGAATCACCGATCGCAGGTGGCTTAGATCCAGGTTATCCCAGAGTTCAACATCCTGCATGTCGCCGTAAATGACGCGGCGTCCCTCTTGTAGGTTTCGCTCAATGCGTGCTGGGTCGATATCCATGCCTGCGACATATTTTTCTTGGCTCTTGAGATGATCATACGCTGCTTGTCCGGCATTGCCCATTCCAACAACCAGGTATTCAGCTGAGCCCAGTGAGATAATTTGCTGGTCCGGGTGTGGAACATTTCGTTCAAATTTGCTGAGTGCCATCTCTATTCGTTTCCAAAGCTGCTCTTCCCAGATTGCCAGTGGAGCGTTGAGAGCAAATGAAATTGCTGTCAAAAGGGCAAAAGCGATAACCACACCGGGTGGTATGAAGCCGGCCGAAGCGGCTACAGTGCCGGCGATCAAAGTAAATTCGCTGTAGGAAGTCAGTGATATGGTTGCTATGAAGGAAGTACGCGCTCGTAGTTTGAACAGAAGCATAAGTCCAAAAAATAGCACGGACTTTAGCGGAAGGATGGCAAGAGCTGCCAAGACCAGATAAAAATCCTGTAACGTCGGCAAACCTGTTAATCCTACTTCCAGGAAAAAGCCAACCAGAAAGGCCTCTTTGAGTCCCCAGAGTTTTTTAGATAGATCATCGGCAACGGGGTGACCCGAAAGTAGCATGCCGGAAATCAACGCACCAAGTTCAGAAGATAACCCAACGCCCTCAAAAAGTGCTCCGCCTCCCAGTGCCAGCATGAGCGCAAAAAGCAGCTTGAGTTCTTCTTCCTCACTGAGCTCAACAATTTTTATAATAGCCGGTCGAATCAGAGGTAATCCCAGTAGAGCGAGGCTCCACGGAGAAGGGGACGCGCCGCTGGTAAGTCCCAGCAGGGCAATAGCCACGATATCTTGCAGGATTAAAATTCCAATCGCCACGCGGCCATGGAAGGCCCCCAGCTCACTGCGTCGCTCCAGGCTCTTGGCTGTAAGTACTGTGCTCGAAAAACTAAGAACAATACTTATTATGAGTGAGGCACCGAGGGAATATCCCAGTATAATAGTAATCGGGAGAAAAATCAGTGTACTAATGAGCAGATGGATGCCGCCGGTGCCAATAACTTCGATACGTATGATATTTTTCAGCCGAAGGTGCAGCCCCACCGTAAACAGTAAAAAAAGGACGCCTAAGTGAGCAATTTCGTGCAGGGCCGCTCCCGCCTCGTAGCCGTAAGCCGATAGTGCGGCCCCGGCTGCCAGGTAACCAACCAGTGGCGGCAGCTTGATACGAGAAACAAGTATCCCAAAAAGAAAGGCCACACCGACCCATAAAACATCCATGACAAATAGATTCGTTATTGCGGAATACGTAATCTACAGCTTGGCGGAATAAAAAACAGTCTCTGGGTGAGATATATTTCAAGTAAGGTATTTAAGACTCCCAGTGGTTCACGGGATAAGAGTAACTATGGAGCTGCAGGTGAAAATACCTTTCAAATAGTCAGTTCGAGGAATGAAAGTAACGAGGAGTATCAAAATAGAGCAAATCTACTATAAATTAAGTTACCGGATTTTGCTGATCAGCCCATCCACAAACTCAATCTCATCTTTATTGACTGTATGCCCCATACCTTCGTAAATACGTTTGGTGACATCAGCATTGAGCTGCTGAAAGACCTGTTCAGTTTCATCCACGCGTTCCTTTGGGATGTGCGGATCGCGGTCGCTGCATCCCAGGAAAACGGGCGTTTGCTCCATCGACCCGCTGTAATTTTTTGGATCTACGTGCTGGCCAATGAGTCCACCGCTGAATCCCACAATTGCACCAAACCGCCCGGGATGTCGGGCCGCGTATTCCGTGGTGAGACAGGCACCTTGTGAGAAACCCAGCAGCATAATGTTTTCTTTGGGGATTCCCGCCTCTTCGATGGTTACAATCTGATCGTAAATCGCCTGTAATCCGCTGGAAATTCCTGGTTCATTCATCTCTTTCGGTGCCATAAAGGAGCGTGGGTACCATGTATGTCCACTGGCTTGCAGTGCCCTGTAGTGGATGCTATTTCCCGAAAATTCATCGGCAAACATGAGCATGCTCTGTGCTGAGGCGCCCCGGCCATGGATGAGGATCATTGCCATCTCAGCATCATTGAGATCTGCACCGGTTGTGGCAAAGTTTTGATCTTGGTGGGGTCCTTTAAATGGTTTGTCCGGATCGATACGGAATAGCGACATTTGTGTATTGTTTTAAATTTGATTGTGTCAACCTGCCTAAATCTCTCTTTCTAAGAGGGACTTTTATGCTGGCTCGGATTTTATCAAGTGTTCTTGCTTGGAGCAGTAGGACAGGAGGATTGAGGGGTTTTAGTTATCTTTCTTAAATATTAATAGTAGGCAATGCGGCTTCAATTTGCTCGCGCTTGGATTCGTGCCAGGGTGTGAGCTCCAGCTTTTCAGCCTGATCCTCGGACGGATCAGAGTTAACAAAATAACCTGGCCCGTGCGTAGCCATTTCAAACAGTACCCCACCGGGCGTACGATAATATACCGACTTAAAGAAGTGCCGGTCGATAATTTCGGTAGGTTTCAGCCCGAGCCGCAATACTTCGTGGCGAAGTTCTTTGAGGTCGTCGTCATCTTTAGTTTGGAAAGCTACATGGTGAACTATACCGGCGCCGTTTTGTCCCTGCTCAAAAGGGGCCTCTTCAATAATCAGGGAGTGGCCCAATTCGCTGTCGGTTTGATAAAGAGTTTGGTTGCCTTCGCTATCGACTTTTGTGAAACCAAGGATAGAAGTCAGGATTTTTTCGGTATGATCCACTTCGTGCAGCCTCAGCTTGGTACTCCAGAATCCCTGGATCTGGTGCTCCATGGGTACCGGTGACTTGGTCCACTCCTTGAGGTCATCTTTTCGGTTATCAAATACCAAATGCAGTTGCAAACCATCGGGGTCCTTAAAGGAGAGATACTGTTTCTCAAAGCGTTCTTTGGGACCGGTGTAGCGAATATTTTGTTTAGCCAGCCGATTTTCCCAGTATTCCAATGAGTTCTCTGGTACGGCCAGTGATATAGCCGTTGCTTCTCCTGTCCCGGAAGTGCCTTGATGGGCACGTGGCCATGGAAAGAAAGTCAAGCTTGAACCGGGACTTCCCTCTGAGTTGGCATAAAACAGATGGTATTTGGTGGGATCGTCTTGGTTGACCGTTTTCTTGACCATGCGCATGCCCAGCTTTTTGACGTAAAAGTCATAATTATCTTGTGGATCGCTGGCAATGACAGAAATATGATGTAACCCTCGATGTTCAGACATAGTACAAATAGTTAATTAACTAGTTAGTTCTGGCAATTCTCGTTCAATATTGTGGCGATGAGTTTCGAGCCATGGTGGTAATTTCAGGGCTGTACCCAATTCTTCAGGATCCTCATCAGTAGTAAACCCGGGAGGATCGGTGGCAATTTCAAACAGAATACCCCCGGGTTCGTGAAAATATACTGATTTAAAATATTGCCGATCCTTAACCTCGGTTAAATAGTATCCCTTGTATTCTAACTGTTGGCAGATATCGAACTGTTCATCTTCATTCTCGGCCCTAAAAGCAATATGGTGGACGGTACCCTTGCCGTCGCGGCCATTGAGGTCAAACTGATCAATTATCTCAATAACTGATCCAAAATCGGCTTCAGTTTCATAGAGATGTCGATTATCTAATTGGTTAGTTTTATTAAATCCAAGATGTTCTTCCAGCAGTTGGCCGGTTTTTGTGTAATTTCTTTCGGCTAGGGTAGCACCATGAAAGCCCCGAATGGTATGTTCGTTGGGGATAGGCCCTCCGTCCCATCCATCAACTGTATTGGCCTTGGGATCGAATACAATTTCCAGATGTAGACCATTGGGATCTTGTAGTCCAATTACTTCTTTGCCAAAACGAGAAAAAGGTGCTTCAATATCTATGTTCTGGTTTTGTAGGTGATTTAGCCAAAAATTCTTGGAACCCGTTGGAACAGAAAACGAAATGGCTACAACCTGTCCGACATCCGGCTTGCCGTCTTGCAGATGTTCCCAGGGAAAAAAGGTAAGGATAGTACCGGGATCTCCATGTTCGTTGCCATAATACAAGTGATAAACGGATGGATCATCAAAGTTTACCGTCTTTTTCACCGATCGCAGTCCCAAAACCTGTGTGTAAAACTCATAATTTTGTTTCGGGTCACCCGCTACTGCAGTGATATGATGTATGCCTCTAGTTGCCATAAAATACTTGTTTATCTAATTAGTTCAATGTTAAACTAAATATGAGTATTATTAATTCCAATTTGTCTGACTATTGATAAGATATTTTTTACTTCAATGTTTGGGTGCAAAAGAAACTCTTAATAATATAGAAGGCAAAATAATAAGAATTGCTTAAAACATGTGACGGTTCAATAATATTGCTCCGATGAGTAACACACTGACAAATACTTCGACGAAAGGAATTGGATTGGCTTTAGGGGGTGGTGCCGCACTTGGGGCAGCTCATGTTGGTGTATTGAAGGCGATCGATGAGCTCGGTATTCCAATTGAATATGTAGCGGGTACCAGTATCGGTGCTTTAGTTGGTGCCTTTTATGCTTTTGGTATGCCCGTTTACGAAATTGAGGAAATTGCTCTTGATCTACACTGGCCAGATGTATCAACGATTACGCTTCCTAAGCGGGGGTTGTTTTCGAATCACGAGCTGGGAGAACTTTTGGATAGCAGGCTTGGTGATGTGCGTTTTAGTGATGCGGAAAAGTCGCTGGCTGTGACGACAACAAATATTGCTGATGGGACAAAAGTAATATTAGATCAGGGGGATGTTTCAAATGCTGTTAAGGCTAGTGCCTGTATCCCGGTGTTGTACGAACCAGTTGAGATTGATGGCCAATTTTTAGTAGACGGCGGATTGATTGAAAGTATTCCTCTATCGGCAATACAAAAATTGGATGCTTCATATATTATTGGTGTTGATCTTAAATCGGAGCGTCAGTATCAAGAACCAAAGAACATCCTCGATATTTTGAATAACACCTTTGAAATTGCGCTGAAGCATCTTGCCAATGTAAATGTAGATGATATTGATATTTTGATACAGCCCAAGCTGGGCCAATATAGCCGCACCGACACCCAAAATACGGCCAAGATGATCGACGAAGGATATCGGGTGGCAAAACCCGCGCTTAAAGAAGTAGCCAGCTTTCGTAAATAGTTTCCGGAGATGTGATACCTATTTCTAGGCAGTTTAGGATGGGGCGGTATTTTATGAAACTACCCAAGTTTCGGAAACTTGGGTAGTTCGTATGACATCAGCTTCTACCGTACACGGTAACAATACTTCCTCGTGTTATTTCATTGCCAGGAGACGCCAAATGTGCAATTTGCTGGGCAAGCTGTTTGGGGGTAGGCCACTTGTCAAAATCGGCGTTGGGCATGCCCTCGCGGTTTTGCGGAGTATCAATTACCGAGGGCGCGATGGCATTGACCAAAATGTCCTCATCCACAACTTCGGCGGCCAGCGACTGTGTTAGAGCAGCAACGCCGGCTTTTGCTGTGGTATAAGCGGTCATTCCTTTGCCTTGTCGTGGTTCCAGGGCGGGACGTGCAGCGATGTTTACGATGCGTCCGCCACGGTCTTGCGCCTTAAAATGTTGTACTGCCGTGCGGGAACTGTTGTAACATGTCACCAAATTTAGGTTTATTTGCTTCATAAACCTGCTCTTGTCTGTATCTTCTATAGCTCCCATTCCAAAGCCGCCGGCGATATGTATGGATCCCCAGAGCGGACCTTGTTCATTGATAGCTGATTCATAAAACGATTGGGCATTGCCTTCATTTGTCAGGTCTATGTTCGCTTCTGTATATACATCGGGATGATCTTTCAGCTCAAAAATCTCTTGTTCTTGTTTGCTGAAACACGGTACGCTACAGGAAGCCCCGGAATCCAGCAGCAGTTTAACGGTTGCAGTGCCCAGTGATCCGGCGCCTCCGGTGACGATAATATGACGATTGTCGAAATGATAGCTCATAATGGGTAAATACTTTTGTTAAAATTATTTCGTTTCTCTAAGAACATTTACTAACAGATCTCAATGTAAAAAAGATCAGAAACAGGGAGAAAATGGAGAATCAATATTTGGATACGATCATGGAGGTGCTGGACCCACCCAGTGCACCTAAACCATGGCATGGTGGTCCATATTTATAAGTGCGTTGCACGGGGTTAAGGATTAGCAGGTTCTGCACCTGATCACAAAAGCATCTGGGAGCTGGCCCTGCACATCACCTACTGGAATTATGGGGTACGTTGTTATTTTGATCCCGAAGCCCAAAAAGGATTTCAGCGGTCGTTATCAAAGCTTCTCTGCGCTCACGGCTCGGTCAGAGGTGGCCTGGAAGGCTGAAGTGAGGAGCACACGAAACTAATTTGGCGATTTAAGCATTTTCCGACAATCGTTGGGCAGAGAAAACAGATACTCCTAAAAAATGGACTTACTCTCAGCTGTTTATGGGGATAATAGTGCATGATGACTACCACACGGGGCAGATACAGCTGATGAAACATTTATATCGGGAGCAGCTACAAGGCAAAACGGAAACCTAAATTTTGTTTAACCATCACAATTTCTTTCTGTACATTTAAGGCTTTCAAAAGGGATCGGAATGGGAGAATTCAGTAAGTAAATTATTGATTATGTCACAACGAGAACGAGTTGAGCAGGCGGCTCTGGATCAACTCAAGGCCCAGGGAGCCAATACCGACAAACCTCATCCCGTAGAGTTTTCCCTCTATTTTACAAGTGAGTGGGATGCTTACGTAGCGGCAACACAGCTGATTAATCTACAATTCAAGGTAAACATTAGTTTATCAGAGAGATCTGAAAAGTGGTTGTGCTTGGCTACCAAAAAGTTGAAGCCTACCTCGGAACGACTATCGGAGGTTAGTAATTTTATGGAAGATATGGCGGAAGGTAACAGTGGTGAGTACGACGGCTGGGGCATACCGCTTATCAATTGACCTATCATTTGAGTTCAAATTTAAACACGATTTTTGAAGGATGAATATATTTGCTGTAATTATTTTTGCCACCCTGCTGGTTGATTTTGTGCTGAATCTGGTGGCCGATATCTATAATCTAAGTTCCTTAGATAAAGGCTTGCCTGATGAATTCAGCGATGTGTACGATGAAGAGACCTATGATCAATCACAGCGCTATACCAAAGTGCGCACGAAGTTTGGTATCTTTACGTCGGCCTTTAATCTGGCATTGCTGCTGGTATTCTGGTTTGCCGGTGGTTTCCAGTGGCTCGATGCAATTGTACGCAGTTGGGTGCTGGGACCTATTTGGACCGGGTTGGCATACATTGGACTATTGCTGCTGGCCCGCCAGCTGATTACACTGCCGTTTAGCATTTATTCCACTTTTGTGATCGAAGAGCGTTTTGGATTTAACAAGACGACGCCTAAAACGTTTGTCCTGGATATGTTAAAAGGGCTCGGACTGGGCATTGTACTCGGTGGTCCGTTGCTGGCAGGCATTCTGGCCTTCTTTACCTATATCGATCAGTATGCCTGGCTGTACGCCTGGGGCGCCGTGACGGTTTTTACGCTGTTCATTCAGTTTGTAGCCCCCACGTGGATTATGCCGATCTTTAACGATTTTGAGCCGCTCGAGGATAGCGACCTGCGACAGAAAATCCGCGATTACGCCGACAAAGTGAATTTTGCCCTCGAGGGTGTCTATGTGATGGATGGATCCAAGCGTAGCAGTAAGTCAAATGCATTCTTTACCGGCTTTGGCAAGAACAAGCGTATTGCTCTTTACGATACGCTCATAAATAATCATTCTGATGATGAGCTCGTAGCGGTGCTGGCCCACGAAATTGGTCATTATAAGAAGAAGCATATTATCAAAAATATGGCGATTAGCATTGCCCAGACGGGTATCATGTTTTTCCTGCTCTCCATATTTCTTAATTCGCAGGGATTGTATGATGCTTTCTTCATGGAGCAGGCTTCAGTCTATGTGGGACTCATTTTCTTCGGGATGCTCTACGCCCCCATCGATATGATCGTGTCGATATTCATGCAGGTGCTATCGCGCAAGTACGAGTTTGAGGCTGATGAATTTGCTACTACTACTTACAAAAAACAGCCGATGATCGAGGCGTTGAAAAAACTCTCGAAAGACAACTTGTCGAATCTGACACCACATCCCTTTTATGTGTTTTTGAACTATTCGCACCCGCCGGTGCTACAGCGCATAGAAACCATCAGGGCCACAGATTAACGCAGTTAAGAACCTGATTGAGAGTTCTTATTATAATCTTGTTTCGTAGCTCTGCTGTGGAGCAATTTTAGATTAATCTTCCCAATTCCTCTTTTCCACAGAATTCTCGGGGAAGGCAAGAGTGACTTTACGATTTATTGGCCCAAAACAAACAGGTTCTTCCTTAGAAAAGCTTGGCTGTGCATAGCCGTTTCGGCGAAGGCAGGGAGGTCATTCTCTGTGAAATTGAGTTGCATTCCACAATGACAGGAAGATTGTTTTTCTTTTTGATAAGTTTAAGTACTTCTATGTGATAGCTATCCCTATAATCCTAAAGAAGTTTAACCATGTCTGCCCAGTCTTTAAATACCAAAGCGCTTTGGCAACAGTTTAGCGATCAGGTCCGTGGATTCATCCGGTCAAAAGTGTCAACGGATGAGGAAGCGGAGGATATATTGCAGGACATTTTTATACGTATCCATAAGGGAGTTGACGATCTGCGTCATGAAGATCGCGTGCAGTCATGGGTGTTTGGCATAGCGCGTCGGGCGCTGGCTGACCACTACCGGCAGAAAGGAAGAGTCAAGGAAGAACCGGCCGGTGCCGAGATTAAAACTGGCGGTGATGAAGATGCTATCTTGGACCTTAATGAGTTTGACGGCGATCACGGGGTGCATGAAGAGGTGCTATCATGGCTGATACCGATGATCGATGAGCTGCCCAAGAAATATGGGAAGCCGCTCAAAATGGCGGATGTGGAAGGCAAACCACAGCAGGAGGTTGCTGATTATCTGGGCCTTTCGTTGTCTGGGGCAAAATCACGGATCCAGCGTGCCCGCCAGAAGTTGGGACAAGTACTGGCAGATTGTTGCGAAGTGGAATTCGGTGAAGAGGGACGTGCGGTAGCCTATCGAAAGATCAAAGAAGAAGATGAGTCTTGCGACGATTGTTAGCTATTCATCCTTCTTGTTTTTCCTCTATACAGGTAGTAAAAACTTCTTTTACAATTTTGTCTCCCTTAAAATGAATGTTCCAGCATCATGATCTTGCGGGCAAAGTATGTAAGTCTTGAGGAGATAACTCATTATGGAAGCAGCTCAATAAAAAATTTCAATTAATTTTGCGTCTTTTTCGGTTGGTACCCGACTACATAGGGTGAACGGTTACGAATAATCAACCTAAACCCAAAAGGAGACTATTATGAAACGTATGCACGTTATGTTAAAAGTGAACAATCTGAATGAATCTATTGAATTTTACAGCACACTCTTTGGTGTAGCTCCCACAAAACAGAAAGAGGACTACGCTAAGTGGATGCTGGATGATCCGCGGGTGAATTTCTCTATCGCCGAACGTGATGGAGAAAAAGGAATTGAGCACCTAGGGATCGAAGCTGAGACCAGCGATGAGCTTCAACAGTTACGCGATAATATCGGTCGTATGCAGGAACTTGTCCGAAACGAGGGCGACACGACCTGCTGCTATGCCAACTCTGACAAGAGCTGGGTAGCTGATCCGCAGGGTGTAGAATGGGAGGCTTTCCACACCTACGGTGAAAGCGAGAATTACAGCAGCGAAACAGAAGCTGCTTGCTGTTAATTTAATTTAAATCCCCGGCACTTTTGAAGTGCCGGGGGTTTACTTTGAACTGACCGTCCGGCGAATGAATATCAAATGATAAGCATAAACCACAGAGAATACTGAGGTTTCGCAGAAGTTGTCAGTGTCGAAAAATATTTGTTCTGAATCAATTAATGGGTGCGTCAAATTCTAGAAAAAAGTTTAAATCTGTGAATATCAGTAGCTATTTTAGATGCGCCTTAAACCTTTAAAAACAATTATTTTATGCGTTTCGAAACCAAAGCTATCCATTCCGGAACAGATGTTGCCAATCCCAATCCCGATGTGGTGCCCCCGATTCACCGGTCCACGGTATTTGAGCACAGCAAGGAGGGCCACCACGAGGGTGATCTAAACTACACGAGGGTGGCTAATCCCAACCGACTGCGACTTGAGCATCTGATTGCTGATTTAGAGGATGGTCAGAGTTGTGCTGCGTTTTCGTCGGGTGTAGCTGCGGCAACGGCCGTGTTCAAGACACTGCGGCCGGGTGATCATGTGTTGATGCCTGATGACGTGTATTCAGGTAATGGGCGGTTGGTCAACGAGGTGATGATTCCCTGGGGACTGGAGTTCGATTTCATTCCGATGGCAGACTTGGATGAAGTTGAACAAGCTATTCAGGAAAATACCAAGCTGATCTGGATTGAAACGCCTTCCAATCCGCTGCTGAATATTACGGATATCAAAGCGGTTAGCGACCTGGCACATGAACACGGTGCAATTACGTGTGTGGATAATACCTGGCCATCGCCGGTGAACCAGAAGCCGCTGAACTTGAATGCGGATCTGGTGCTGCATTCGACGACCAAATATTTTGGGGGACACAGTGATATCCTTGGCGGTGCAGTAGTGGGTCCAAACTCTGATGAAAGCGGCCTTATGGAACAGGTTCGCAATCTGCAGATTACGATGGGCGCGGTGCCGTCTCCGCAAGACTGTTGGCTGGTATCGCGGAGCACCCGAACGTTGCCGTATCGCATGCGGGGACACAACGAAAATGCCGGTCGCCTGGCCGAGTTTTTCAAAGATCATCCGCGCATAGATCAGGTCTTTTATCCCGGTCTGGAATCGCACAACGGACACGAAATCGCCAAAAAGCAGATGGATGGTTATGGTGGCATGATTTCGTTTCTTATCGATGGAGGTCGGAACGAGGCGTTGAATATTGTAGCCGGCAGCCAGATCATCAGCCGGGCCACCAGCCTTGGCGGCGTAGAAAGTACGTGGGAGCATCGCCGCAGCAGCGAAGGTCCCGACTCAACTACCCCACAGAACCTTATCCGCATTAGCGTTGGACTGGAGCACCCTGAAGATCTGTTGGAAGACATGGAACGAGCACTAAATTAATATTACGAGATGGCTAATGATTCTTCTATTCGCGACCATATAGACCAAGCCGAAAGTGGAGCTCCGGCCGGCGGTCGCGCTATTCGGGACATGTTTTCTACTGATGAAATTTTTCATCGTATTACTGCAACAGCTGATGAGGAGTTTAGCCGGTCAGCACGGTTGCTGTTTTTGAGCGGACTGGCAGCTGGCTTTTCCATTGGCCTTTCGTTTTTGGGAAGTGCGGCCTTGTCGGCCAAGGTGCCAAGCGAGGCGGCGTGGTTGGTGGGCGCAATGCTTTATCCGCTGGGGTTCATCTTTATTGTGATCGGGCGATATCAGCTTTTTACGGAAAATACTCTTACCCCGGTAACATTAGTGATGACCCGTATTGCCAGCCTGCCGCTTTTGCTCCGCGTTTGGGGATGCGTGTTGTTAGCCAACATCCTGGGTGCGGGAGCCATTTCGTACATACTGGCTACCACTGGGGTACTTGAGCCGGCGTCGGCGGAGGTGGCCCTGCAGATGGGGAAACATGCGCTTGCACCGGACTGGATGGCCCTCTTCTGGAAGGGAGGGTTTGCCGGCTGGATCGTGGCCGGAATGGTTTGGCTTAATCACGCGGCACGAGATACGGTGTCGCGCGTGTTGATCACCTTCATCCTGATCTATACCGTAGCGGTGACTGATCTAGCTCATTCAATTATAGGATCTTCGGAAGTATTATATTTGGTCTTTCAGGGACAGACTACTTTTGGCACCTTCATTTTCTCCTATTTTATCCCTGTCGTGCTTGGGAATACCGTGGGTGGGGTACTGCTGGTAGCTATCCTGAACTATTCGCAGACGCGTCAAGTGCGATTTCCTGATCGTGATTGCGGTAAACTGGAGCTGCGTTGGTCGGAGTGGTGGTTCGGCCGCCATTCAGGGGTGCCCGATCTGCTGAGTTCAGGCGATCGAATGGAAGATGGCAATGAGGGAGAAGAGCTCATGCCGCCGGTCAGCAGCGACGATCATCGAAAAGGCTCGGCTGATGCGTCGGTAACACTGCTACAGTATGGAGATTACGAGTGTCCTACCAGTTTTAAGATTCAGGGAATATTGGAAGAAGTTCTGCGAGAGCTCGACTCGGAAGTTTCCGTGGTATATCGCCATCTTCCGCTAAGTCGTCGCCACCCGCACGCCGAGCATGCAGCTATCGCTGCAGAAGCAGCCGGCCGACAAGGGAAGTTCTGGGAAATGCACAAGCGACTATTTGATCATCAGGATAACCTGGATGATGATCACCTGAAAACGTATGCTGAAGATATTGGTCTTGACCAAAAGCAGTTTTTGCAAGACCTGGAGTCGGATGAGTGCCGCGACCGGGTACTGCATGATCGCCGGTCTGGGATTCGAAGCGGTGTGCAGGGAACCTCAAACTTATTTATTAACGGCAAGCGCTACCAAGGCGAAATGGAGATTGAAGAAATACTTCGCGCCGTGAATCGCGTTTCAAATGGACTTGCGTTGGCCTAGAAGATAACCTGTACGCTGTAGTTAAATGTTGTCCCCTTCCATTTTTCGGATCTCTCGTCGATCGAAGATATAGTCCGTAACCGGCGGCTCAATATCAGCCCGACGCAACTGCTTGGCCACCTGTCCACGATGATAGGCCGAGTGCGATAATAGATGAAAGTAGATTTCCTCGATGGAGTTTTGGTACTCCTTTCCTTTGCTATTTTGGTAGGTAATGACCTTTTGCAATGTTTGTCCGAACTGCTCATCCTGTAAGTACCATTCGCTGAGCTGGTAGCACTGCTGGTTCACGCTTGCAAATTTTTGTGCCGGTAGTGCATCCCACGGAGACGGGATCTCCATATCCTCGAGAGGATGAATCCGATTAAGCCAAATGAGGTGGCTGTTCAGCAAGTGTCCGAAGATGGAGATTGCTTCATCCGGTAATTCTGGCTGCAGGCCAAATATTTCGATAAAATTTTGGTTCGCCTTGCGGTTGTACTTAAACCACCGCAGAAATGAGTCCTTAATTTGTTCCATACCTAAAGATTTGAGATGTAAAATTTGTTTTCGAGCAGTGCGGGGATATAAAGTGTGTCCGAATTGGGATCAAGAGCTATATCTGCCGGGCCGCCGAGCGGTTGATCAAGATCCACCGGACTTACATTACCGGAACCCAAATCCACTTTCTTAATTAGCCCTTTCTTCTCGAAGGCAATCCAATCCGAAATATAGAGTGCCCCATCCCGATATTGAACGCCATCTATATAACCGCTATAGCTGCCCACTATGCTATGTGATACTAGGCCCAGTTTGATCTCGTAAATCATTCCATTGGGCTTATTATCGGTGCCAAATCCCACGCAGTACAAAATATTTTGATCCTCCCCGAAGGTAAGTCCATTGGGTCCGCTAAGTGTTGGCAAATCCAAGAAGTGATAGGATTTCTTGGTAACATCTATCTGCACGATTTTACCCGAATTGGTTGCACTTACGAACAGCGTTTGCTTGTCTTTGGCAGCTACGTCGTTAAGAAATTGAGCTTCAGGTATCTGTAGTTCAAAAACCTGCCGGCCAGAAGATAGGTCAAAGCCAACAATCCGGTCGATATCTGCCACATACAACGTATTTTTCACCACCGCCATCCCTTTGGGAGCATTCAGGGTCTCTTCCTTGGGTAGAAATTTGAGCTCTTCAATTTCACCATTCTTGGTTACTTTGCTGATGAAACCGTCGCCATCCTTCGCTCCGGCCGCCATCTTTTCGCCGATATTACTGACATACAAGTGGTCGGCTGTTACTACGGTCCCTTCAGGATGAGAAAAGGCGTCCATCGTTTTGGTAATTGACTGGGCATGTAGATTTACGGCCAGGCTCAACAGGCCTGCAGTCAAAAAGGTGATTAGTTTTTTCATTTTTACAAGTTTTTTGGAATTTATTTCTCTTGGCTGGTCTGCTACAATAGTAGCTAAATGGAAACAGAAAAACTTTGCTCGTAGGCTCAAATTATGTGTCAGTGTGTTCAAGTTGAAACTGCTTGGGCGTAATGTCATAGCGTGCTTTAAATGATTGGACAAAGTGAGACAGGTTTTCAAATCCTACCTCCAGACAGATTTCAGATACATTTTGCCGCCCCGACCGCAACCGGAACTTGGCCTCTTCCAGCCGTTTTTGTTTAATCCATTTGGCGGGTGTGGTATTGAACTCCTTCTTAAACCGCCGCTTGAACGTGGACAGGCTACAGTCTGTCAAAAAAGCCAGTTGCTTTAGGCTAAGGTCCTCGTTGTAGTGCGCATTCATGACTTCGCGGAGTTGATGTGCAGGCTTAGTTGTTAGCTGCTGTAAAAATTGCTTGAACGATGCATTGTTGTTAGAGTTCAGCAGGAGTAGAAAAAGCTCCTGTATTTTTAGTTTCGCAAGATGCGGTGAGTCTGCCAGCGGAGAGTCCGAAAGATAGGGTGCCAGACTCTTAAAATAGGTCTGTATTTTATCATCAGCCGGGAAGGTAGAGAAATCGCTGTTGGATGCGGTCGTTTGTTTGGATAGCTTGGGATGGCTACGGGAAAATTGATGCGCAAAGTCGTCCGAAAAGAAAAACAGGTAACTACGATAGTCTTGCTGTTCGCCGAATTTCTCCGACAGCAGGTAGTTGCCTTTGGACAGGAAGAAACCTTCACCTGCATTGACAGACATATTTTGTCGTTCTCCCAGCACCTCTTTACGTCCCGACAATACAAACACGACAAGATTGTGCGAAAGCCGGGTATTAACTTTTTCGATTTCCTCATTCTGATGATATCCGACAATCGTCACGCCTTCGCACTTCAGGATATCATATGTGGAATCATCAAAGAGTTCAGGTACACTGTAGGTTTCCATGGCGCATATTTTTGGCAAAAATAGCAGAAGATTATACTATAACTTAAACTATAATCTTTCTGGTTATGATGCAGTGTTGTTAGCAGACTTTCAGCCACAATGTCTAAAACGGTCTTCTATATAAAATTGATTCATTCCTTACTATTTCTTCTGATCGTGATAAGCACGATCTACGTCTTTATCACGGCCGCGCTGGATCACATTAATTCATTTACCTGGTGGGCGTTTGGTGTGGTGATTATAGAGCTGACGGTGCTGCTGCTCAATAACTGGCGCTGCCCGCTGACCGGCTGGGCCGAGCGGCACGGGGCCGAAGTGGGATCGGTTGCTGACCTGTTTTTACCCAAGTGGCTCTCCGACCGGCTTTTTACTATTTTCAATATTGTGTTTGCGCTGACTTGTCTGCTACTCATTTGGCGTGTGTTAGAATAATGACGAGTATTAACTACTAAAAAATTCCCACTTGTCACTCATTACCCAGCACCTTTATTTCAGGCTTGATAGAACTTCTGAAGGTTTTTTCCTGATCCTTTGAGGAGCGAGAAATAACGAAAATACATATTACTAACCATTTAGTTAGCTATTTTGATCTGATTCCATTTATTATGATCTTTGAGAACTGATTATGGAGTATGAAATGCGAACATTTCAGTATATATTTTCTGTCTAAATTTTAACGATTTAATCCTGAGTAATCATGGCCCGAGTTGAAGTTGAAATGCCCCAGATGGGCGAATCGGTGATGGAAGGCACCGTTATTGAATGGACCAAAAACGTCGGTGATAAAGTAGAAGAAGATGAGACGCTTCTGGAAATTGCCACCGACAAGGTGGATACCGAAGTGCCTTCGCCTCAAGCCGGTGTACTGATCGAAATTTTAGCCGAAGAAGGCGATACTATTGAAGTGGGACAGGCTATTGCAGTAATTGAAACTGATCCCGATGCAGCAGAAGATTCCGGTGGTGGAAGTGGCCAGGCGCAGGCAGAAGCTGAACCGGATGAGCAAGAGTCGGAACCAGAACCGGTTGCTGAGACTCAGGATTCTCAAGCCGAAGAACCAGCTGAACAGCCCGTTGCTGAAGCCGATGATGAAGATGAGGGCGAACGCATCGAGGTTCAAATGCCCCAGATGGGCGAATCGGTGATGGAAGGCACCGTCATTGAATGGTCCAAGTCAGTTGGTGATGAAGTTGAAGAAGACGAAACGCTCCTCGAGATTTCAACTGACAAAGTGGATTCTGAGGTCCCCTCACCACAGGCCGGAACGCTCGTAGAAATTCTGGTTGAAGCGGGTGAAACCATTGAAGTTGGTCAGACGATAGCGATTATTGCTACTGGAAAAGCAGCATCAGGAGGATCAAAGTCAACCACTCCTTCTGATTCACAGCAGAAACAGGAGCAAGAGACTTCTGCTTCAACGGCCAACCAGCAGCCTAAAACGGAATCAGAGCCAACAGCTACTTCAGCGAGTACCAATGGTGCCCCATCCGGTGAAACAGAGCCACAACGAATTGGCAGTGACGGACGATTTTATTCGCCGCTGGTGCGATCTATTGCCAAGGAAGAAGGCATTTCGCAGGAAGAGCTCGAAAGCATTGAAGGATCGGGTCAGGGTGGCCGCGTATCCAAAGAGGATATTATGAACTACCTCGAGGAGCGCGAAAGTACCCCGCAACAATCCGCACAGCCGGCTGCTCAACAGCAACCATCAGGCGGACTCAGCCAGCCAAGTTCAAAACAAGCACCTGCCGAAGGAGAGCAGCGTTCTATTTCGGCTGGAGAGCTTGATATTCAGCGTCCTTCCGAAAATGTGGAAACCATCAAGATGGACCGCATGCGCAAGATGATTGCCGAGCACATGGTTCGCTCCAAGCAGACCTCGGCGCATGTGACGACTTTCTCCGAAGTGGATGTTACTAATTTGGTGCGCTGGCGCGAAGAAAACAAGCAGGAGTTTCAGGAACGGGCTGGTGCCAAGTTGACTTACACGCCGCTCTTTATCGAGAAAATTATTCAGGCCATCCGTGAGTTTCCGCTTATCAATAGTTCGGTAGATACTGAGAACGATCAGATTCTGCTGAAAAAGGATATCAACTTTGGCTTGGCTGTAGCGCTGGGTGAAGGTGGCAAAGGCGGACTGATTGTGCCAGTGATTAAGCAGGCACAGGAGAAAAATCTGGTTGGTCTTACCAAAGCGGTGAATAACCTGGCTCAGAAAGCACGTAATAAGAACCTGAATCCCGATGACCTGGTAGGGGGTACCATTACGATGACCAATTACGGAAGTGTCGGGAATCTGATGGGGACGCCTATTATTAATCAGCCGCAGGTTGCTATTATTGGAACTGGCGCCATTGAAAAACGTCCGGTTGTACGCGAAACGCCCGAAGGCGATGTTATTGCCATCCGTCACATGATGTATCTTTCTATGAGTTACGATCACCGCATTGTTGACGGTGCGCATGGTGGGGCTTTCCTTAACCGCGTGAAAGAGCTGCTTGAGAATTTCGATCCCGATCGAGCGGTGTAAATTCAGCATTCAAATAGAAATAGTATTAGTAAGGGTTTAGCGCGCTAAACCCTTACTTTTTTACCTAATGTCTATGGAAGCGATTACATCCATCCCAGAAATTCGTCAGAAGGTTCGTGCTCTCAAGCAGGAGGGGAAATCAGTGGCCTTTGTACCCACGATGGGCGCCCTCCATGAAGGGCATTTATCGCTGTTTCGACTGGCGAAAGAGCATGCCGATGAGGTGGTTGTTTCTATTTACGTAAATCCAGAACAGTTTGCTCCCGATGAGGACTTCGAGGAGTATCCCCGGGCGCTGGATGATGATCTCAAAAAATGTGAAGAAGAGGGCATGGCTGCTGTCTTTGCTCCTTCGGATAAGATCATGTATCCCGGTGAGCAGTTCTTAAGTATCGAGATTGATGAACTGAACGAATATATGGACGGGAGCTCGCGTCCCGGCTTCTTTGAGGGTATTTTGTTGGTGGTCAATAAGCTGTTTAACATTATTGATCCGGATATTGCGGTGTTTGGTCAGAAAGATGTGCAGCAGTTTCGTATTTTGCAGACCATGGTTGATGAATTTAATCACGATGTAGAGCTGCTGATGGGACCAATCAAACGGGCCAACGATGGGTTGGCACTAAGCAGCCGCAATGCCTATTTAAATGATGAACAGCGCAAGCTGGCGCCGGGGTTGTATCGGTCACTTCGTTATGTGGCCAAGCAGATTGATGATGGGGCGAAAAATGTGGACCTACTCGTTGAGCATCAGAAAAATGAACTGGAAGCAAAAGGGTTTAAAATTGATTATCTTAATGTGTTTTCGTTCGAAAAAATGATGCCTGTCCAAGATCTAAAGAAAGACAGCAAATATATTTTGGCTGGAGCCGTTTACCTTGGTGAAACCCGTTTAATAGATAACCTGATTATTGAAAAATAGTTGTGATCATGAAGTTGACGATGTTTAAATCGAAATTGCACCAGATGAAGGTGACCGAAGCGAACCTTCATTACGAGGGAAGTATTACCATCGACCAAGAGCTGCTGGATAAAGCCGGTATTCTTCCCTATGAAAAAGTGCAGGTCGTCAACATCACTAATGGGGCACGTTTGGAGACCTATACCATCCCGGGTGAGCCGGATTCGCGGGTATGTTGCCTCAATGGTGCGGCTGCGCGCAAAACGCAGGTTGGCGATCGTATCATTGTGATTTCATATGCAGAAATGGAGCCCGAGGAAGCCAAGGGTTTCAAGCCGAAGGTGGTTATCGTGGATGAAAACAACGATCCCAAGACCGTGGTGGATGAGACGAACTATGCTACCGAATACGATTTAAAGACGGGTATTGTTGATAACACGGTTGTTACTGATGAGGAATAGCCGTTCTTTTTAGCACAAAAGTTTTTCAAGAGAGCTTCTTTTAAACTTTCCGTTTTATTTTCCGGTGAGCCATCTTTATTCTGTAACAAATAATACTACCAAAATAATATCCATCGGGATGCTACTTGAACTTCAAATTCGCTTCAGTATTTATACCGATATTATATACAGATGTCATATCTGATTTATTTCCAACTTGATACATTATTGGCATGAATTTTCTAAAACAAAAAAAATATCTTTTCTGGGGCGGTGGCTTTATACTTCTGATCCTTTTCTGGTTAGCTTTCGGGAGCGAATCCAGCGAGACCCCCAACCTCTTTGCTTCACCGCAAAAAGGTACATTTAAGGTAGACGTTACAACGACCGGAGAGCTCCGGGCAAAAAACTCAACCAGTATTCGCGGGCCGGAAGGCATCCGCGAATTTCGTATTTTTAGGGTACCCATTCAGCGATTGGTGCCGGAGGGGACGATTGTTGAAAAGGGTGATTTTGTAGCCGAGCTTGATCGATCGGAGATCTCCAGCAATTTTCAGGATGCCCAGCTTCAACTTCAGGAGGCTGAATCGCAATATGAAAGTGCACAACTCGACAGCACGCTTAATCTTTCAAAGGCCCGCGACAATTTAGTGAACCTTGAGTATGCGCTGGAGGAAGCAGAGATCGCTGTGGAACAGTCGAAATACGAGTCGCCCGCCGTACAGCGACAGGTCGAAATTGATTACGAACGCGCCAAGCGAGAGCTTAACCAAGCACGCAAAAATTACAAGACTCAAGTGCGTCAGGCCGAAGTAAAGCTCAAAGAAATTGAGGCGGACCTCAAGCAGGAACAGCGTGAAGTACAGCGTATCCGCAAGGTCATGCAGCAGTTTACAATTAATGCCCCCGAAAATGGCATGGTCATCTATAAACGCAACCGTGATGGCAGCAAGGTGACCGAGGAGAGCTCCATTAGTGCCTGGGATCCTGTAGTGGCCGAATTGCCTGACTTTAGCGTGATGAACTCGGTGACCTACGTCAATGAGGTGGACATCCAAAAGGTACGGGTAGGCCAGAAAGTGGATGTTGGGTTAGATGCCATGCCCGAGAAAAAGCTAACGGGCGTGGTAACCGATGTGGCAAATATTGGGGAACAGCGCCCCAATTCCGACTCTAAAGTTTTTCAGGTTATTGTTGAAGTAAATGAGGCCGACACTACGTTGCGTCCCGCCATGACTACGAGCAACACCATTCATATAAATTCGGTGGATGATGCATTGCACGTACCATTGGAAACCATCCATACGCAGGATTCGCTAAACTTTGTGTTTAAACGCGAAGGTCTGGATGTGGTGATGCAGCAGGTAGTGCTGGGACTAATGAATGAAAATGATGTTATTATCCACGAAGGAGTGTCGATGAATGACCAGCTCTACCTTTCTACACCGTCGGATACATCCGGCATAAACAAGGAGCTGTTGCCAGATGAGGTAGTTGAAAAGTATCGAAAGAAAAAAGTTAAGCCGACGCCGATGGGTAAGCCGAAAGAGAATATGCCAAGAGATAGTGCCGCGCAGCGGCTATCCAATCCCCGGCGGAGCCAATAGATAAGCTAACAGATAAGACGGAATACCTTGCTGCAGATTATATTATACAATTTGGACATTGCTCTTGAGGCGATCCGCCAAAATAAGATGCGTTCTTTTCTTACCTCATTGGGGATTATTTTCGGAGTTGCCTCAGTTATTGCCATGCTGGCCATAGGCCGTGGCGCCCAAGAAGAGGTGCTCAGCCAAATGAAACTGCTTGGAACTAATAATGTGATTGTGGAACCGGTGGTGAAGCAGATCGATGAGAGCGTGGCCGACCAGACTTCCATTCGACAGAAAAAAAACAAGTATTCGCCCGGCCTGACGCTAGAGGATATGAAGAGTATTCACAAGCAAGTGCCGCATATTACCGCAGTGAGTCCTGAAATTATTTATGAGACATCGTTTATCCGTGACGGACGCATGCGATCAGGGAAAATAGTGGGAGTAAATGAGTACTATTTGGGTATCAATAATTTTGAGATTGATCAGGGCAAAAAGTTTACGCCCATCCATTTGGAGAATGCTCGGCGGGTATGTGTTATTGGTTCGGATGTTAAGACGAAATTTTTTGCAGGCCAAAATCCTATCGGCCAGCGTATCAAGGCGGGCAGTGTGTGGCTTACTGTTATTGGTGTGCTCAAGGAACGGGAGATGAGCACCGAGAGCATTCAGAATCTGGGCATCAGAAATTACAACCTTGATATTTTCGTGCCGGCGACTACCGCTTTGCTGCGTTACAAAAATCGCGCGATGGTTACTGGCCAGGAGATTCAGCAGGCGGCTGCCGCCCAAAATGAAAATGATAATGAAGGGGGAAACTCCAATAAAAGCCAGCCCACGAATTATCACCAGATTGACAAAATGATTGTGCAGGTTAGCGATACCCAATACAGCGTGCCTATTGCTGATGTGATTAGCCGTATGCTTCAGCGTCGCCACAATGCCGTTGTCGATTTTGAAGTGATTGTACCTGAACTGTTGCTTCAGCAGGAGCGACGCACGCAGGAAATTTTCAATATAGTACTCTCTTCTATTGCCTCCATTTCGCTGATTGTGGGTGGCATTGGCATTATGAATATTATGCTCGCTTCGGTGGTCGAGCGCTACCGCGAAATTGGGGTTCGCCGTGCCGTGGGTGCCCACAAGCGTGATATCCAGCTACAGTTTTTAACTGAAGCGCTAGCCATCAGCGTTACCGGTGGTGTGATTGGTATTATACTGGGTATTGCCTTCAGCTACGTTATCGAAATTATGGCAGGTATTGTTACCATCGTCAGCCTGTCCTCCATTTTAATCTCTTTTGGCGTGGCCATGGCTATCGGGGTAGTCTTCGGTTATTTTCCCGCCCAGCGGGCCGCAGAACAAGATCCAGTACACGCATTACGACATGAATAAACTTATTTGCAGACTTTCGATATTACTCTTTTTGATTTCATCATTGGTAGCTAATGGCCTGGCCCAGGATTCGGAAAATCTGGGCACGCTCACTTTAGATCAGTGTATCAGTATTGCCCAAGACCAAAGTGCAGTGGCCAATGCGGCGCGGTATGCGCTGATTGCCAGCCGTTGGCAGTATGAATCGTATCAGGCGGATCTATTGCCCAGCCTGTCGCTTTCGGGAGATGCCCCCAACTATAACAAGTCTATTTTTTCTAATGTGCTAGATAACGGACAGGTTACCTTTTCATCTCGCACGCAGTCCGAGGCATCGGCTATGGTTACCGTAAACCAAAATATTTTGCCAACTGGTGGTAGACTGTCGCTGTCGTCGGGCATCACACGCCTGGGGATTTTCGAGGGAGAAAATACCTATTTGTGGCAGAGTACGCCGATGGTGCTGGGGTTGAGTCAGCCTATTTTCCAGTTCAATAGGCTCAAATGGCGCAATAGGACCGAGCCGCTGCAGTATGAAATTGCCCAAAAAGAATTTGCACAGGAGATGGAAGATATCGCCGGCACGGTGACCGAGCGATTTTTTGATGTTTACCTGGCCAAGATCAACCTTGAAAATGCCAGGCTGAATGTGACCCGCAATGATTCGGTCTATCAGATTTCGCAGGGACGTTACAAGGTGGGGAGCATTGCCGAGAACGAACTGCTCCAAACAGAGCTGGCACTGCGCAATGCAGAGTCGGCGTTAACCTCTGCCAAAATCGAGTATGAACGTGCCCTCAACGAATTCAAGATTTTGCTAGGCTATCCTACTAGTGCTACGCTCGAACTCAAAGAGCCTGAAGAGCTGCCCAAAATTTTGGTAGATGTTGCCAAGGCTCGCCAGATGGCACTCAACAATAACAGCGAATCGCTCAATTATCAGCTCAATGAAATCCAGGCTGATCGTAATCTGGCACAAGCCAAGAGTGAGGCTGGATTTGGGGCTACGCTAAATGTGAATTACGGGTTAAACCAAACGTCGAGTACCTTCTCAGAGCTTTATAAGAGTCCGCAAAACCGCCAGTTTGTGACACTGGGCTTTGATGTGCCAATCTTTAATTGGGGTAAACAGACTGCGCAGGTTAATGCTGCGCGCAACCAGCAGCGAGAAGTAGCCAACAGTATCCAATTTCAGCGCCGACAGTTTTTGCAGCAAGTTGATTATACCGTCAGCCAGTTTATGCAGCTACGCGGACAGGCGTTGCTTGCTGCAAAGGCAGACACAATCGCACAGCGTCGTTATCAAGTAGCTCAGAATCGTTACATGATAGGTAAGATTGACATTACCAATCTCTTTATTGCACAAAATGAAAAAGATTCGGCACGGCAAGCCTATATCCGGGCTCTGCGCAATTTCTGGACGGGCTGGTATGAACTGAGGCAACTTACGTTGTACAACTTTAAAGAGAACAAACCCATCACCTACGACCTATAAAATATCTGTTGTTGCTAAGAGAATAATCCATCAAGAAGTATAGTACCAGCTGAAGAAAATTCATTCGGGGAAGTATTAATGCAGTCGGAGACCTTCTAGGAAGATTCGCCCATACTTTTCCCGTTATTGGGCTATAAATATATTATCGATTGTCACTTCGCGCGTTTCAAATGTTGTTCCGGTTTTAATGGAGCCTTTGATCTTCCAGATCGTACCGCCCAGTTTTGTTCCTTTGATATAGCCCTCTGAAACCGGTAGAGCACCAATGATGCGACAAAAGCAGGATCGAGTATAGTATGTATCAAGCTGTGTGAGCTGCTCGTCTTCATAGTTGAATTGCTCTTTTTCAGCAGGCAGTTGAAAGTAGAGCGATTCGGAAAAACCGGCATCCATAAGGTTTTCAGCAGGATGGGTGGTTCGTTGGTATTTAAAAACGCGATTGTTTCCGTCTTCTATTGATATTCGTAATATGGTTTTAAGACTATCGCCACTCTGCAGCTCCGTTGAGTCGATGGCTAGGTGTTTGTTATTCTGGACGGAATAGGTAAAAGTGTCGGGGTGGGAATCATTTCGCAAACTATCGCAGGAGGTAAAGATCAAACAAGCGGTTAGTGAGAATAGAAGGCAATAGAATGACAAGGTTGAGCTGCTCATAGCATAATGATTTTATATTACAATGCCGGTCACTCAACTAAGAATGACCGGCCATTTATTGGTAATACACTGTACCTACTAGCTATGACTAGGCAGAAGCTCAAAAAATTTGGCTGATGTATGGATGCCGCGGTAGAAATCCTTGAGCGCAAATTTCTCGTTCGGCGAATGGATGGCATCGCTGTTGAGTCCGAAGCCCATCAGGATGGATTGGGCTCCCAGCACTTTCTGGAAGTCAGCTACAATAGGAATGGAGCCGCCTTCTCGAGTGAAAAAAGGCTCTTTGTGATAAACGGCCTCAAAAGCATCAGCTGCAGCCTGAAGCCCGTAGAACGATAGATCCGTGATAGCCGGATTCCCTCCATGGTGTTCAGTCACGGTGACGGTCACTGTATCAGGAGCCAGCGAATGCACGTACTCTTTAAACAGCTTTGCCGTTTTCTTGGGGTCCTGATTGGGAACCAGCCGCATACTTACTTTAGCACCCGCTTTGGCCGGTAGTACCGTTTTGGCGCCTTCGCCCTGGTAGCCGCTCCACAAGCCGTTCACGTCTAGCGTGGGACGTGCAGAGGTGCGTTCCAACGTAGAATATCCTTTTTCGCCTTTGAGGGCTTCCAGGCCCAACTTTTCTTTATACTCCTCTTCATCAAAAGGTAATTTTTTATAGGCCTCTCGATCCTCTTCGGTCAGTTCTACCACATCATCATAGAAGCCCGGGATCTGGATAATACCATCATCGTCTTTGAGCTTGGAGATGATGTTGCACAACACGTTTGCGGGGTTGTCAACAGCACCACCATAGACTCCAGAGTGCAGATCGCGATTGGACCCCTGCACGTTAATCTGCATGTAAGCCAGCCCGCGAAGGCCGTAGGTAATTGATGGAGTATCTTCAGCAAACATGGCTGTATCTGAAATCAGCACCATGTCGCACTCCAGCAGCTCTTTGTGGTCTTTGATAAAAGGCACCAGGCTAGGTGATCCGATCTCTTCTTCGCCCTCAAAAATAAATTTGATGTTTACTGGGAAGTCGGTGTCTGTTTTTTGATATGCTTCCAGTGCTTTCAGGTGAGTATAGGATTGCCCCTTGTCGTCGCTGGCCCCGCGTGCATAGATATCGCCATCGCGGACCGTTGGTTGAAAGGGCGGTGTCTCCCACTCATCTATTGGATCGGGTGGCTGCACGTCGTAGTGACCATAGACCAACACCGTGGGCTTTGACTCGTCAGTAATCAATTCCCCATATACAATTGGGTTGCCTTCGGTTTCAAAAAGTTCAACCCGGTCCATGTTCAGCGACTCAAGCTTGTTGATCAAAAAATAAGCCGCATCTTTGACGTTGTTTTTGTATTCCGAGTCGGTACTGATACTCGGGATATTCAGAAAATCGAACAGCTCATTTTTAAACTGCTCTTTGTTGTCTTCGATATATTCTGATACTGTCGCCATAGTAATCATCTTGGGTTTAAGGTATTGCGTATTTCGTACTCCGTATCAATACGCATTACGAAATACGCAGCAGTTCAGAGTATAAGTATCTCGCTGTTGGGAATCCATCCATACAGGCCGTTGCTCATGCGCACGTACGACCAGCCCGGTTTGGACTTGCTTCGGTAGTGATCCACGGTAAAGGTGTAGCCTTCGAAGGCCTGACTGATCAGCGATGCTTCTTGCTGCGGCTTTTCGAGTACGGGTACTTTTTGTGTTACCATAACGGCCTTGCTGTAGCGCTCACTCACGTATCGCGTATAAAAGCTGGTGACAATGATTAGGGCAGATAATCCGATCACAATTAACCCAGACAGGCGCAAGTAACGGGGATGCCAGCTCAGGAACCAGTGTGCCACAAAGATAAGTACACCGATATTGAGAAGTATAATTCCAGCGATCAGCAGGTTTTCGGCGCCGATGTTGTCTTGCAGCCAAGCGGTGGCCACATCCCACGGCAGTTTTGGCAGTACGGCCGATTGGCGGCTAAATTGGGATTCCACAAACTTGAGAGCCTGTTTGGCCTTACCGCTGGTTTCTTCGAAGCTTGCGGCCTTCATAAAATAGTACTTGGCTTTGCCCAGCGAATCGATCCGTTGGTAGCTGATACCCAGGTTCAAATAGAGCGCGCCTGAGACGGTATTTTCTGCTTCTAAGTTTTTATACAGGGATATAGCCTGCTGGTAGTTGCCTGCTTCCAGCTTTTCATTGGCGTTGTCAAAGATCGCCTGGGGACTTTGCTGCGCATGACTCAACGCCGAGCAGCCTACAAAAATTATGAGCAGTAAAATTGTTTTCCTACAAAGAATAGCCACGTTTACAATACTTTTTTCAGTTTGTCCAGGGTGCTTTGAGCCAGGCCGACGTGCGATTTCAAATAAGCGTGAGTGGTATCGGGCGCATAGCTGATCGAGGCGCATTTATCCAGCAGCATGCGCACATTTTTAACCAGGTTTTCATCCACATTGTGATCTTCAAGCGCCTGCACATAATCGGCATTGTCCAGCCCTGCCTCAGGTAAGGTCAGCCGGTCGCTGATGAATCCCGTAAGTGCTTTCTGTAGCATGTTGTATGCCTCCTTGATATGCCCATCCTCCGAAAGGCTGATAGCCTCATCCAGCCGTTTCGAAGCTTTGGCAGAAGCCTTTTGGGAGCGGGCGAAAGCTTTGTCAGTATTCATTTTTTGAATAAATGATTTTTGCCAGTATCCAACGCCTATCACTATTATCGGCAGCAGAATACCCACCCAGAACCACCAGTTTGACAAGAAATTGCTGGAGGTTGGAGTGGTCCAGCTAGCCAGCCCCATAACAGGGCTAACCGGTAACGCGCTCGGAGTATTCGAAGCTGCAACTGCATCGGCATTTTCATTGACCTCAAAATTGAGCGCTGGCAGTGTCTTGGTGATGTATTTATTTTGCTCGGGACTAAAATACGATACCATTTTCTCCGGGATGGTGTAGCTGCCAGGTGAACGTGCAATGATAACATCCGTAAATGACTTCGACCCGCTAATTTTGTTGTTTCTTCGATTTAGATTTGAGTTCTCCTGCGGGTCATACACTTCCAGGCCGTCCGGCAGCTGGTACTCGGGCTTTGAGATCAGTGGTACATTACCGGTACCATTGAAGCGTGTTGTAATTTCGATAGATTGACCGACCGTAGCACTGTTGGTACTAATGTCGCGGCTGATATCAAAATTGCCGACGGCTCCCAGGTAATCGCTGTTTTCGGCAGGGGGGAGGGATTGCACATCCACCGAAACGGGATCGCTTGAGAGTTCGACCTGACGCTGGTTGTTGCCAAGGCCACCAAAAAAACTGCTCAAGGCATCATCCCGTGAACGGGCGGAGCGAACCGAAACGATAATTTTATAGGGACTAATTTCGAGTTCACCTGTCTTGGTGGGGAACAGCGAAAATTGCAACAGGCGTGCCTTGCGGTAGCGAATGCCATTGATCACTGTGGATGTAGCTTGCGGGCGGCTGGTGTTTTGCAACTCTTCCTTCCAAAATCCTTCCGCTTTCCAGCCTGGTACCGGCTGATATGAATTTACTTCCAGTCCATCTCGAAAGAACAGAACCACATCGGTGACAATTTGCTGGCCGGTTACGGGTTGCTCGTCAGATACATCCAGCCGAAGAAAAATATCGGGTGTATCAGAGCCAGACGACTGTGCCGATTCGTTACGATCAATAATCTTTACTTTAATAGGGTCGGTTTGATATGTCTGCCCGTCAATGGTGATACTGGCAGCCGGGATCTGATATTCGCCCTTGTTTTGTGCCACCAGATAGTAGCTATAGGTGTACGAAGTGCTGCTCTTGCCATTAATATATTGAAAGCTGCGCGATGTGGATGGATTGTTGCTCAACAGGCGAAGACCATTGCCGAACTCTGGCAAGTCGGGGCGGGATACGTTATTAAAATCACCACTTACTTCAATTGACAAACTTACCCGTTCTCCGGAATAGATAGTGGTCTCAGAGACGCTGGCTTTGACCGAAACCTGACCGTAGGCAGAACCGGCGCCCAGCACCAGCAGTGGAAATAGAAATCCAATTGCACAAAAGAATTTACCAATCCTTTTCATTCTTACTTTTGCTGGACTTGGTTTTCTGTTTCTTGAATTGTTTGAGCAGATCTTTCTCTTTTTGTTCCAGCGCTTTCAGAATTTTTTGAGCCTCAGCTTTGCTCATCTTTTGGGGTTGCTGCTGCTTTTTCTGTTGGTCTTGCTGGTTCTGCTTATTCTGTTGCTGCCGCTGATTCTGATTCTGCTTTTGCTGTTGGTCTTTATTCTGTTGTTGCTGTTTGTTTTGGTTCTGTTTGTTCTGTTGGTTTTTATTTTGCTGATTCTTGTTGTTTTGATTCTGTTTCTGCTGTTTTTTCTTCTTTTGCTGCTCTTCCTGCTTCTGTTTGGCTAGCTCATAATTATGTTTTGCATCGGTGTCATTAGCCATATAACGCAGCGATTTTTTGTAGTAGTCCAAGGCTTTGCCCCACTGTTTCATATCCGAAAGCACTTTGCCGATGTTATAATCGGCTTTAGCCCGGTCTTCGGGGGTGTCAACCATTGTCTTGTACTGTTCAAAGGTGCGTATTGCTTCCTTTGTTTGTCCAGCTCTGGCCTGCGCCGAGCCTAGGTTAAAATAAAGCTTGGCATTATTGGGATTGCTGTCGATGGCTTGCTTATACAGCGAGATTGCTTTTTCATACTTGCCATTATTGTAGGCATCATTCGCCTTGCGCGCGTCATCAATCGAGGCGCCCATCAGCACAAAAGCCAACAGCGAAATAAACAGATATCTCATAAGATTATTCGGTTTTATTAGATTCTGTAACGAAAAAGCTGCTACAGAAATTGTAAATATCTAATCCATTTGTTCAGCGATGGCCAGCGTTTCTTCGTCCATCTTCATATTGGTAAATACGTTGGAGACGTCGTCATTGTCTTCAAACTTTTCCATCAGTTTAAAATTCGATTCTGCCACGTCAGGTTCTACTTTTACCTCAGTCATGGGGATGCGAATCAGCTCTGCTGAATCAATTTCGAAATCCATTTCTTCCAGATTGTCGCGTACCTCGTACATCGATTCGCGGCCAGTAGTTACATTCAGAACTTCCCCATCGGTATCAATATCTTCGGCGCCGGCATCAATGGCCTCCAGCATAAACTCATCTTCATCAATCTCTTGGTCCTGCTCATCCTTTTTAATGCGGATCATGCCTTTCTGTTCAAACAGGTAGCCTACCGATCCATCCGTGCCCAGATTGCCGCCATGGGTGCTAAAAATGTGCCTGATATCCCCAACCGTGCGGTTGTAGTTGTTAGTGGTCACCTCAATAAAGTAAGCAATACCGCCGGGGCCGTAACCCTCGTAGGTGGCATCTTCGTAGCGGCCGTCGCCCTCGTCGAGCTCACCGGTTCCCTTTTTAATGGCGCGTTCGATATTATCCTTGGGAACATTGTCGCTCTTGGCATTTTCGATGGCCGTATCCAGGCGGGGATTCATCTCGGGATCGCCACCGCCTTCGCGGGCAGCTACAGAGATTTCCCGAAGATGCTTGTTAAAAAGTTTGTTTCGCTTCTTATCTTCTTTCTTCTTTTTATGCTTTATATTTGACCACTTCGAATGACCTGCCATAGTCTGAGATCTGTTTTTAGTTTATGACATTGATGCTTTGGCACTCTTTTAAGCGAATACGTAAAAGCATATAATATAACAGATAAGTGCCTTTGCACCTAATGTAGGATCGGGAAATGAGATGGTTGAAAATTTTGTTTGCCCTCGTAGGTTATGCAAAGATCACGTATATAATCAACGATTTAAAGGAAACGAAGAATGAATATAGGAATTGTTTGTTATCCCACCTTTGGCGGCAGCGGGGTTGTGGCCACGGAACTGGCTAAAGGACTAGCCGAACGCGACCATGATGTTCATATTCTTAGTTATGCCCGTCCGGCCCGGTTGGATACCTTTCGGACCAACATCTCGTACCACGAGGTGAATATGAATACCTACCCGCTGTTTGAATATCCGCCCTACGACCTGGCGCTGGCTAATCAGATGGCTAACCTAATCGAGTACGAAAAAATTGATGTGCTGCATGTGCATTATGCCATTCCCCATGCTACCAGCGCTTACTTGGCCAAGCAGATATTAGGCGAAAAAGCAGCCCACGTACCGCTGATTACCACCTTGCACGGTACCGATATTACGATTGTAGGTAGTGATCCCAGCTACAAGAGTGTGGTCGACTTTTCGATTAACCAGAGCGATGGAGTAACGGCTGTCTCAAACTATCTGCGGGACGAAACCTATGAACGCTTCGATATTCAGAAAGACATCAAGGTTATTCCCAACTTTATCGATCTCGATCGATTTAAAAAATCCGACAAAAATCACTTTAAGAAAGCAATTTGTCCCAACGATGAAAAGGTCGTTGTTCATGTTTCTAACTTTCGTGAAGTGAAGCGCGTGCCCGAAGTTGTGAGCGTGTTTGCCCAGGTGCTAAAGCATGGTATTGAAGCCAAACTGCTTTTAGTGGGTGACGGTCCCGACCGGCAACGGGCCGAACAGCGTTGTCGTGAGTTGCAAATATGCGATAAAGTCCGTTTTCTCGGCAAGCAGGATCAGGTGGAGGATATTCTTTCTATCGCTGATCTGTTTTTGATACCATCCGGATCCGAGACGTTTGGTCTGGCGGCTCTGGAGGCTATGAGTTGCAGCGTGCCGGTAATTAGCTCGGATATCGGCGGTTTGCCCGAAGTGAATGTCCACGGTGAAACAGGGTACCTCTGTGATCTGGATGATATCGACTGTATGGGCGATTATGCGGTTAAAATTTTGTCAGATGATGATCTGCACCAAACGATGTCGCAGAACGCGCGTAAGCAGGCCAAAAAGTTTGAGATGAGCAAGGTAATCACCGAATACGAGCAGTATTATAAGCAGTGCAAAAAAGACATGGCCCAGCAGATTACGTAAAAATCATTCCTCGGCTATTCTATTGCCCAGACATGAATGACTAGGCAAAATGAAGATGCAAGCTCACTTGTAGTGAGCTTCGGTTTTCGAGCTTCTAGCCTGATGATTTATCGTCAGGCTAGAGTGTTTTTCTAATGCGTTTGTCTATTTCCTGGCCATGTAATCAAATGGGTAAAACACATATTGTTAATTATTTAGGAAAAGCTAGAATCCCACAATTATTAAATGACCTCAACAGACTCTCCATCATTACGGGCGCTCGGCTATATCATCTTTGGAGCGGCAATGGTCAGTTTTACTTCGGTATTTGTGGAGCTGGCGCACGTGGGACCCACGGTGTCAGCTTTTTACCGTATGCTATTCGGCGGACTTATACTGCTGGGCATCACACTCTTGCGGGGCGACCGCCTCTGGTTTGGTTGGAAAAGCCTGCCCATTCTCTTTATCTGTGCCTTCCTGTTTAGCCTGGATCTGTTTTTTTGGCATCGCAGCATCAATTTTGTGGGTCCGGGGCTGGCTACCATCCTCGGTAATATGCAGGTCTTTTTTGTCGCACTCCTGGCTGTGTGGGTGTTAAAAGAAAAGCTTGGCTGGCGGCTGATGGTAGCTATTCCATTTGCGGTGCTTGGGTTATTCCTGATCGTGCGAACCGGTTGGGGACAGCAGGGCGGTGAAGTTAAGCTCGGGGTATTGTATGGGTTGCTAACAGCTTTTTCGTACGCCTTGTATATTCTTACGCTGCGGAAATCACAATCTGCCGGGCAGAAACTCCGCTATTCCCTTTTTGCTAATATGGCGTGGATTAGTTTGTTATCGGCAGTCTTCTTGGGGATCACCGTAGTTGTTGAGCCGCATGCCCATTTTGGAATTCCGGATTTACAAACCTGGGGTGCCTTGATAGGACTCGGAGTAACGGGGCAAGTCTTGGGATGGGTGTTTATCTCCAAGGGGCTGCCTGAGGTTGATGCCTCGGTCGGCGGCCTGGCGCTGCTGTTACAGCCTGCACTGGCATTTATGTGGGATATTTGGTTTTTCGATCGGCCAACAACGGGACTGGAATACCTGGGAGCTGGCATCGTTCTCTTGGCCATTTACCTGGGAGCTTCGAAAAAGAAAAAAGAAAAGCGCAAATAGCCTTACTAAGTTTTGGAAACTTGGTAAGACTTGTAGTGTTTGTTTGGCTTTGCGCTCACAAAGTGTTAGCGTTATCACATTGCAAACCTCAATAAGGTGTCTCCCGTTATGAAACGTTCGCTTCGATCTCCGATTTCTGCTATTGTATTTTTCGTCCTGTTAACGATGGTGGGACTTCCGTTGGCACAGGCTCAGTTTTCGTTGTCAGACCTACCCGACTGGGAAAATCCAAGAACGATTGGCATCAATAAAGAGCCGGCGCGTGCCTCGATTATTTCCTATCCGGATGTGGAATCTGCTCTTGCCGATAAAGGCCACCAGCCGGATTCGCCCTATTTCGAATCGCTTGATGGGCAGTGGAAGTTCAAGTGGGCACAAAATCCCAAAAGTAGTCCGCAAAATTTTTACGATACCAGCTACGACGTAAGCAACTGGGATGATATTAAGGTGCCGAGCTCGTGGCAGACGCAGGGATACGGAAAGCCTATTTATTTGAATACGCGCTATCCCATTGAATCTATCATGGGCGGGCTGTTTCCGCCGCGCGTGCCGCATGATAATAACCCGGTGGGCTCCTATAGCCGGACTTTTACTGTACCTGATAACTGGGATGATAGGCAGGTTCTTATTCACTTTGGTGGAGTGAAAAGTGCGTTTTACATCTGGGTAAACGGAGAGAAAGTGGGTTATAGCGAGGGGAGTATGACGCCGGCCGAATTCAATTTGACACCCTACTTGCAAGAGGGCGAAAACACGCTGGCGGTGAAAGTCTATCGCTGGTCGGATGGCTCTTGGCTCGAAGATCAGGATATGTGGCGGTTCAGCGGTATTTTTCGCAGTGTACACCTCTATTCCAAACCGTACCTTAATTTGAATGATGTTTCGGTCCGCGGCGGACTGGATCAGCAGTACGAAGATGGAAAGCTGCACATTACTGCTGAAGTGCACAACAATACCGAAGAAGTGCAATCGGCGTCCACGGTGGAGGCGTATCTATATGACCAACAAGGCAATCGTGTAGGCGAAGGTCCTGTGGTCTCTGCAAAAACGGAGTATGATATGCCATCGGGTACATTGAGTGAGGCAGAGCTCAGGGCTACGATCGACGATCCCCAAAAGTGGGCGGCCGAGAATCCCAATCTGTACACTGTGGTGATCGTGCTTAAAGATGCCGAGGGCAATGTGATGGAGGTCTCGAAAACTCAAACGGGTTTTAGAGAGATCGAGATTCGCGACAAGATGTTTATGGTTAACGGGGAGCAGGTAAAGTTGAAGGGGGCGAACCTGCACGACCACGATCCGCAGACCGGCCGCACCGTAGATTACGAGACGATGTTGAAGGATGTGAAGCTGATGAAACGGAATAATCTAAATGCGGTGCGGATGTCGCACTATCCCCACGATTCGAAGTATTATGATTTGGCTGACAAGTATGGTTTGTATGTCATTGATGAGGCAAATATTGAGACGCACGGCATTTCGTTTCATAAAAACCTGCTGCCGGGTAGTGATCCAAACTGGGAGGATGCCACGCTTGATCGGGCACGCAGTATGGTTGAGGCTAACAAAAACCACCCTTCGGTGGTGATCTGGTCGCTCGGCAACGAAGCCGGGTGGGGCACTAATTTTGAAAAGATGGCATCGTACATCCGCACGGCCGATCCCTCGCGCCCGATTCATTACCAACACATGAACAGCGTGGCCGACATGATGAGCTACATGTATCCCACGGTGGATTACTTGCAGCGAGCGCTGAACAATCCTGAGATCGATCAGCCGATTATTTTGTGTGAGTATGTCCACTCGATGGGTAACTCTACCGGAAATATTGAGGAGTACATGGAACTGATGGAACACAATCGCAATTTTATCGGTGCCTTTATCTGGGATTGGGTGGATCAGGGTCTCTGGAAGGAAAATGAGCAGGGCGAAGACTACTGGGCATACGGCGGCGATTACGGGGATGATCCCAACGCAGGGAACTTTAATTTCAACGGCGTGGTATTTCCCGACCGACAGCCGCAGCCGGCACTGCAGAAGGTGAAGTATGCTTACCAGTATGTTGGAGTTTCGCCGGCTAATTTGATGGAAGGCAAGATTCAAGTGGCCAATAATTACTCGCACATTTCTCTTGAGGATTATCAGCTCCGCTGGTCATTGAAAGAAGACGGTCAATCGATACAGTCGGGGTCTATCAACGAATTGAATATTGCGGCTGGTGAAACCAAGCAAATTGCATTGCCAATTGAATATCCTGACCTGGAAGCCGGATGTGAGTACTGGCTGGATGTGAGTTTTCATCTTAAAGATGACACCCGTTGGGCCAAGGAGGGATTCAAGGTCGCATGGGAGCAGATGGAAATGCCTTACGCTGTTGATTCGGCGCCTGAGCTGACTATGCAGGATTCTCCAACGCTGCAAGTGAATGAGTCGGGAGATGTGATAACAGTTTCAAATGATGATTTTAGCGCTGTCATATCTCGATCGACAGGGGCATTGCAGCAGTATGAGTACGAAGGCAAGAGCCTGATTAGTGGTTCTCTGGCTCCCAAATTCTGGCGCGCGACCACTGACAACGACCGTGCAGGTTGGGGCGAAAGTCTGGACCCCTGGAGGGGTGCCGCCAATAATCGCAGCGTGCAAAGTGTAGCGGTAACAAAATCCGGTGACCGGTGCGTTTTGATCAGCGTGAATGGGAGCCTGCCGGTGGGCAAATCAACTTATCAAACGATCTATACCATTTTAGGAAATGGCGCCGTGCAGGTGGATCAGAAACTCACGCCCCTGGGCAAGGATCTGCCGCCGGCCATCCCCAAGGTGGGTATGAGCCTTCAAATCCCCAAAGCGTATGAGACCATGACGTGGTATGGACGCGGTCCTGAAGAAAACTACTGGGATCGAAGGCAGGGAATTACAGTTGGACAGTATTCCGGGCCAATTGACTCGCTTTGGGTCAACTATCCTTATCCGCAGGAGAACGGGAATCGCAGTGATGTTCGTTGGGCAGCATTTACTGATGGTCAGGGCAATGGCCTGATGGCTGTAGCCGGTAAAAAACTGAGCATCAGCGCCTGGCCCTATTCGTTACAGGATCTGGAGCAGGCCACGCATATCAACGAGCTGCCTCAGCGCGATTTCTACACCGTAAACCTGGATTATAAACAGCAGGGTGTAGGTGGTACTAATACTTGGACGGAGTCGGCTCGTGCGCTGCCAGAGTATAGGTTACCAACAAGTAAAAGTTATCGCTACACCTATTATTTACAACCGGTTTCTTCTGGGATGAGTCTAGAGAATATTGCTAATCATGCCTTCCCGAAAGAGTAGCTAGTTGTTCTAAAATCTATATGTCCCGGCACTTCTAAAGTGTCTCGGGACTTTTGCCGGGGTGTCATGTTGAGCTTGTTTCAGTATCTATAACTTATGACAGGAGATCGATACTCACATCTCCGTAGTAGGACTTGATCTTCATCCGAGTTTTGGGCTTGAAGTCGGATGAATGAAACGTGCTGATGGTCGTTAAATGGAATGCAAATAAAAAAGGCTTTCCAAGACTTTGAAGACTTGGAAAGCCTGGGTATCAAAATCGCTTTGAGAGCGTTCTACTCCCAAAATAAGTTACGAGGCCGGAGCCAGTACTTTGGAAACCTCTTCGGCTGCTTCTTTCAGAAGTACAGCCGAAATAACATCGAGGTCAGAATTGTCGATGATTTCCTTGGCTTCCTCGGCATTGGTACCCTGCAGTCGCACAATAATGGGTACATCTTCAACCTTTTCAGCGATTTCAGGATCCTTTATAGCCTCGATAACACCATTGGCCACGCGGTCGCAGCGGACGATGCCGCCAAAGATGTTAATTAGGATGGCTTTCACATTTTTGTCTTCGAGAATGATGCGGAAGCCATTTTTTACGGTCTCAACATTGGCGCTGCCACCGACGTCGAGGAAGTTGGCCGGTTCACCGCCCGAAAGCTTAATGATATCCATCGTTGCCATGGCCAGTCCTGCGCCGTTAACCATGCAGCCCACGTTGCCATCGAGCTTGATGTAACTCAATCCATGTTCAGCCGCCTCAAGCTCCACGGGATTTTCTTCCGACTTGTCGCGCAGCTCTTCAATATCGGGATGACGGAAGAGAGCGTTGTCGTCAAAGGTCATTTTAGCATCCAAGGCCATCACGTCGCCGCCCGGGGTAAGCACCAGCGGGTTGATTTCTACCATGTTGGCATCGGTCTCGAGGTAGCAGTTGTACAGGGCCATGATAAACTTCACAGCTTTTTTGAAGGCGTCGCCTTCGAGTCCCAAAGCAAAAGCAAGGTGACGCGCTTGGTTGTGCTGTAGATCCATGCCCGGCTCAACCCACTCTTTAACAATTTTCTCGGGGGTTTCGTCAGCGACTGTTTCAATATTCATGCCTCCTTCAGTAGAGACCATAATCACGTTTTTACTCTTGGCACGGTCTAGCAAGATGCCGAGGTAAAATTCTTGTTCAATTTCAACGCCGTCGGTCACGTAAATGCGCTGTACCTTTTGTCCTTCTTCGCCGGTCTGCTTGGTAACCAGCACATCACCCAACAGCGAGTCAGCCGCATCGCGTACCTCGTCAATCGTATCACAGAGGATTACACCACTGACGCCGCTGTTTTTAGTTTCACCTTTGCCACGGCCGCCAGCATGAATCTGGGCTTTGACCACAAACAAAGTGGCACCATTTTCTTTCATTTCTTTAGCTGCTGCAACAGCATCGTCAACCGTTGTAGCAGATTCGCCAGCTGGCACGGCCACGTTATATTGCTTTAGAATGTCTTTGGCTTGATACTCGTGAATTTTCATAACAACAATCTGTAGGGTTAGTAATTACCTCCGTTAAACTCGTCAACATATGGGCGCATCAACAGCCCGAGTAGTGTATCAAAATAGAGCGGTTAATATAACAAATGAATGGCAAGAATTTCAGGCTACTGGGAGGATTCTTTTTGTGAGGCGTTGCTTCGTGCTTTTTTCAAGACCTGGGCTAGTTCGTTTGGTTTTTGTGATCCGATTAGCAGCGGCCGTCCGGATTGAAAATGGAGCTTTACGCCCTTTTTGCCGTAAACGTTATATGCTTTTCCCTTACGTCCGTAGCGGATGCCCCAGCCTCCGTAGTCCAGGATGGGGCGGTAGGTTGTTGCCTGAACTTCTTCAACTTGATCAAGAGGAAAACTTTGCTCGTTAAAGTGCAGTGGAAAAAGCTGGATGGCTAGTCGATCGCTATAGACGCGTGTTGTGAGGCGTGCCGTATAGAAAGCGATGGGAAAACCCAAGGCAAAGATGAGCCAGACGATCACAAAAGTGGTATCAGACATGGAACTTGATCCAAAATCAATGCCCAGGTAGAGCTGCTGAATCATACCATAGGTCAACATAAAGCTAACCCCCAGCAGTATCAGCCAGGCCCAAATCTGGCGGAAGTGCTGTTCTTCTTCAAACAATAGGTTTTCGGATGCTGAATCCAAATTGACCTTGGCTAAATATTGGAATTGGTTGACTCATCGGCACATTTAAACCACATGAAATCTCAATAAATAAACAGTGAGCCGCAACTGTCAGTTTTTTCAGTATCCATCTTCCCATGACTATGGATGGAGAGATCAGTGAAACGATGTGACTGAAACTACGTACGTGCTGCTTAGTTTTAATAATGATAAATCACGACTCATGGTTCTATCTGCTAATAAATTTGCATTCATTGGTCTCGCTTTTCTTGCACTTGTTGCACAGCCAGTTTTTGCTCAATCCGACGATATAACGATTGAGCGTAACTCTAAGATTAAGGTGATGGTATTGGGAACCTTCCACTTCCACCATTCCTCGGATCAGTACGATATCATGACGTCGAAACATCAAGAGGAGTTGGATGAGGTTTTGACCTCGCTGGCTCAGTTTGAGCCAACAAAAGTTATGCTGGAAGCGGCTTATAAAGATTCCGTCAAATTTGATAGTCTTTATCAACAGTATCGGAAAGGGAATCTCGAGCTTACACGGAATGAACGTCAGCAGCTTGGACTTAGGCTGGCCAAGCGTCTAAATCATAACACGGTGTATGCGGTGGATTATAAGTTGAGTTGGCCCTACGGCGAAGTGATGGGATGGGCCAAGAACAATGCCCCGAAATTTACCAACTTTTATAATAACTGGAACCAACGGATGGATGATTATCAGGAACGCTTGTACAAGGATGCAACGCTTTCCGAAATCCTGCAGTGGCTAAACAGCGAGGACTATCGTGATCGCCTGAAAAATGTACGTATGAGACGTTTAGAGTTGGGAGCCGGCTCAAATTTTATGGGAGCGAAACCTATTTCATCGTCGTACGAGCGTAATCTTAAGATTTTTGCCAACATTATAGACAATGCCGAACCGGGCGATCGAGTTATTACTATTTTTGGTGCAAGTCATGGCTATTTCCTACGGGAATTTGTACAGATGCATCCCGATACTAAGCTGGTAGAAACGCTTGATTACTTATCGGACTAGAAAAGCTCATATGAGATACCAAATCGTATAAACCGGGCGTAAGCTTTATTGACGCCTCCGACCCAGCCGGAGCGGTAGTTGTAAAGCCCGTAGGAATAACCAACCGAAAGTCCCCACTTTTTATAATGACCGGTTACCGAAGTGCGGAGACGGTAATCGGTATTTGGTTTATTGCGTTCATAGTTTGTGCTGATGGTTGATCCATCATTGAGTGTGGCTTCACCAATCTCTTTACTGCTCAGCGGCAGGCCAGCTTCTGGTCCAACCGTTACATCCATATCAAAATCCCAAACCGAAAAGCGGTATCCTAGGAAGGGATAGATATTGACAAACGTGTGTTGGAAGATGGTGTTGCCGGATGCCTCAACCTGGGCGTTGAGTCCAGTAATATGCACACTGCTGCGCAGGATTTCGTAACCTGATTGGAGTCCAAACACGAAGTGGCTTTGCGTAATGCGCTGCGCCTGCCCCGTTAGGCCATACGAAAGAGCGTTGTTGCTTCCATAGGGATTATTGGTGTATGCACTTCCGTCTGATCGCTGGTTGATATAGGTAAACTCAGTGGCCGACTTTCCGTTAAAAGAAAACAAACCCGAATTCAGGTGAACAGAATATTCGGTGTCTTGTGCATACGAAGAAGTGATAATGATAAAAAATAAAAGTAATAATCCCAGCTTTCTCATAATGAACGTAATGATATGTTAAACTGATATTTAACCAATTTGCCTATTATACACGTTTAATGAGGCTTGTAACTATAAGCAGATTATTGGTATCCCCGGATTCGTATTTTGCGCAGTTTGCTGCCGTCTGCATCCATAATATAGAGCTCATTGGTTCCGTTCCGATCTGAACAAAATAAGATTTCATCGCCATCGGGTGACCAGGAAGCATAATGGTCGTCCCCGCCTTGTCCGGTCAACCGTTTTAGATCTGTGCCATCGGCATTGATGGTGAAGATATCCGAGTCACCGTAGCGGTTGGAAATAAACAGCAGTTTTTCGCCGTCGGGTGACCATTGCGGGCCGAGATCAAAGTGGGGATCGGAGGTTAGTTTCGTTTGGTTGGATCCGTCGGCATTCATCATGTAGATATTAAAATCGCGTTCTCGATCAGATGAGAATGCAATCCTGCTGCCATCGGGCGACCATGTGGGATCCAGCTCAATGGAGTGTGGGGAATAGGTCAGCCGGGTTTGCTCCTGGCCATCGGGACGCATCTTATAGATTTCCATATTGCCATCGCGATTCGATAAAAACAGGATTTCTTCTCCACTGGGAGAAAAAAATGGATATACATCAGTCGAATCATTGAAGGTGAGTTTACGCATATCCTGAGTGTGTCGATTGCGCAGGTAGATATCCATGTCACCGTCTTCACTGGAATGGTAGAGCACATTGCGTCCATCAGGTGACCAGGACGGCAGGTCGCCGCTGCGGGCTGCACTGATCGAGAACTCCCGTTCTTCATCCACGGCCGAGGACAGATCATAGTGATACTGGCGTTCGCGCTCTGAGAAAAAAGCCACTTCGTTTCCATCAGGGGACCAGGACGGGTAGTAATCATTGGCCGGGTGACCACTTATATTTTGGATCTCATTGGTGTTCAGGTCGATCACAAAGATGTCGAAATCGCCGTAGATGGACGAGGCAAAAGCGACGTGATCACCGTCGGGAGACCAATAGGGTTGGATGTGGGCAACGCTGTCGGGATTGATGAGCTGAGCCGATGCGCTTGTTGTTATTACCAATAGTAAGCTTAGCAACGTGGATAAGCGTTTCATGGCGTTGGCCTGTTTTGTGAATGCTATATAACAACATTAACAAAATTATGGCTTTAAAACAGCATCTTTGTTTGGCATCGGTAGAATGCTAAGCATCCTTAATGCTTGTTGCGGATCGTCTTGAGTACCTCCTGCCAATTTTGGCAGATAAAGTCAGGCTGTGGTTCAACCTCATCCTTTCCCAAGCGGGTGAACTCCGTAAATAATATCGCTCCCATGCCCATATTTTTAGCGCCGGTGATGTCGGTGTCCAAGCGGTCGCCAATATGCCATGATTGATCGAAGGAGCTGCCGGTTGCTTGTAGTGCTTGCTTGTATGCTTTGGGATTTGGTTTGCTGACTCCCGTTTCATTGCTGAACACAAAGCCTTTGAAATATTTATGAAGTCCGGCCCGATCCAGGTATTCACGCAGTACGCGACCCGGGGAATACATGGTATCCGATATCAGTGTCAGCGGATACTGTTCTGCAAGTTTGGGAATAACTTCCAGGGCCCCCTCGGCAAGCTGTGGTGGTCCTTCCCAAAGTGATTCCTCAAATTCGTTGACCAGATAATCCTGCTCTTCTTTTGAGGCCGGGATATCAAGGTAATCCAGGATGCTTTTGACAAGCTCTATGGTTTCAGGGGTACGCTGGTGATTCAGCCAAATGTGATGAAATTTATCCGAAGCGACACTTTTGGCCTTGTCATATTCTTCATCGGTAATAGCATCGTTATATTGGCTGGCGATGTTTCGAACAGCCTTGATACGAACGTTGCGTCTTGTGCTGCCCCCTGTCTCAGCTTGAACGAGAGTATTCCAAAAATCTATCGAAATCATTAAAAGTCATTTTAAAAGTTAACATATAATCTGATTGCCTGAAGTGTCGATCCTTCAAACAGCGAGCGTAATGTATTGGAAAAAAAATTACTGAAGGAAGCTTGCACGCTTCATTTTATTGATGTTTGATAAGATGGATCCAACTGTGCAATAACCTGCCCAATGTTATCAAAACTGCCAATATTGTGTTTTGCGAGCCAGCCTTTATCCTGATCGGCTTCGTGCCGTGATCGAATAAAAAAGGGCGTCATTCCAAGCTTAACAGCAGGTTTGAGATCCGTAAGCTTGTCGCCGGCCATATATGATTGCTCAAAATCGATGTCGTGTTTTTTAGCAGCTTTTTCAAACATGCCCGTTCCCGGCTTGCGGTCGGCAGGTGCATACTCCTCGTTGAGATCATGCTTGGGATGGTGTGGAGCATAGTACCAGTCGTCAATCGCCAGATCTTGTTTTTGTAGTTCTTGGTCAACCCAGCTGTGCAGGCGGTCCACATCCTCTTCGGTATATCGCTCCCGTGCAATGCCCGATTGGTTGGTGACGATAATAATCTTGAAATCGTGTTCATTCATCCATTGTAAGGCATTCAACGCCCCCTCGCACCAGGCCCATTCCTCCGGTGTGTGTACAAAATTGTAGTCCACGTTGATGGTGCCGTCGCGATCCAGGAAAAAAGCTTTGTTCATCGGTGACTTGGTCGAAGTTAATTATCGAAAGTAGCTTGTATTATTATTCGATTGAAAATACGAAATAAGCGCTGGCAATAATAAAATTCCGATTAAGCTTAATAAACATTTTAAATTGAGTTACTTTGTGTCATTCCCTAAATTCATCCAGCTGTGAAGATCGAATTAAATTACTGCCTTTGAATTCTGTAAAAATAATGTCGGCCGAGGATCTGAGTCGCACCTATTTGCGATTTGCCCACCAGTTTCTGGAGCCGCACGACGATCCCCAACGATTGGCGCTCATCGGCATGCAAACGCGTGGTGTATACATGGGTAAGCGCATTGTAGAGTTGATCGAACAAGAGTTTGGCCTTCAGCTCGACTTTGGTGTTCTGGATGTTACCTTCTACCGCGATGATTTTAGGACCAAGCTGAAGATGCCGGAAGTGAAAGTCACCGAAATTCCCTTTGATTTGTATGAGCGCGATGTGATTTTGATTGATGATGTACTCTATACGGGACGTACGGTGCGTTCGGCTATGGATGCACTGATGGATTATGGGCGGCCCAGTAGCATCAAGTTTTGTTGTATGGTGGATCGCGGTCACCGCGAGCTGCCAATTTGTGCTGATTATGTGGGCACGAAATTGCCGACACATGTGAAAGAAGAGGTGAGCGTGAAGGTGAAAGAGCTGGATGACGAAGACGCGGTCTATATTGTGAAAAATCCGGATGAGGAGGAACAATAATGAGCGAAGAGCTGGAGCTGAAAGATACCGACCATGAGTTTGCCCACAAGCACCTGTTGGGACTCACGGACTATTCAAAAGAGGATATCCAGTACGTGCTGGAGCAGGCCAAGTATTTCAGAGAGATTTTAGATCGACCGGTGCCCAAAGTACCCACGCTTCGGGATAAGACCATCGTAAATTTATTTTATGAAGACAGTACCCGCACCAAGCTCTCGTTTGAGCTGGCCCAGAAACGCATGGGGGCCGATGTGGTGAACTTTTCCAAGGGATCATCGAGTGTGCAGAAGGGAGAATCGCTCAAGGATACCATTCGCAACATTAGCTCCATGAAAATTGATATGGTGGTAGTCCGGCACAAAAGTCCGGGCGTGCCCCACTTTTTAACGCGCTGCGTGGATGCGGCGATCATCAATGCCGGGGACGGCGCGCATGAGCATCCTACCCAAGCACTGCTCGACATGTTTACCATGCAGCAGGTGTATCCCAACCTTGAAGGACGAAATATTGCGATTATCGGTGATATTGCTCACAGCCGCGTAGTGCGATCCAACGTGATTGGATTGCTGAAGCTGGGGGCCAACGTCACGCTCTGCGGCCCCCAAACGATGATGCCGGCCCATGTACACGAGCTGGGTGCAGAGGTGTCCCACAATCTCGAAGAGACCCTGGGCTGGTGTGATATTGCGATGGCGCTTCGAATACAGCTGGAGCGCCAGGAAAATGGCACCGAACTATTTCCCAGCATTCGGGAGTATCATCAGCTATTTGGGATAACCGAACGCCATCTCGAGAAGTATCCCGATTTTACGATCATGCATCCCGGCCCTGTAAATCGCGGCGTGGAAATGGATAGTGCCGTAGCCGACAGCGATCGCTCGATTATCCTGAGCCAGGTGACTAATGGTGTGGCCGTGCGTATGGCTATTTTGTACCTGCTTAGCGGTGGTAGTCGCGTGTAATCAGATGAGCCATGACCCGCTCTTTTCGTACGTGCAAAAAATAGCTTTTAGAAAACGGTTTTAGAGAGTAAGGCAAGGTGCTATTAGGTTATATAGATAATATGGGTAATATTGTCCATCAATTTATAGCTTAAAAGTAAGCTGTATTGGGATGAAAAAAATAAATCCATCTCACTTCTTCTTGCGTACATAAATATTGAAGGCTAACAAATAATTACCATGGAAAGTAACTTAAGCAGGCTTCGGGGAGTGTCCTCATTTGCATTGGAACTGGATGAGTATCAGGAAAAGCTACGTCCGTTTGTAGAACTGGCGCAATCTATTACAGGATCTGTTACCTGTGAGATTAATATTATTGATGCTTACAACCAGTGGACGATCTCACGTACCGAAGAAGAGTTTAAAGTGCTCGCTAAAGAAGAAAGTATCTGTCAGCATACAGTAGCTAAGAATGAGCCGCATGAGGTGCACGATCTAGAGAGTGACAGTCGATACCATAATCGGGCGTACGTGGAAGGGAGCCCATGGTATCGTTATTATTGTGGCGTGCAACTAACCACTTCGGATGATTTGAATATTGGTTCGCTGTGTGTGCTCGATACAACGCCGAAGCACCTCGACGATCAGCAGAAGAAACAGCTCCAGCATATTGCTGATGCAATTGTTGATAAGCTTGAGAAAGAGCGAGATCTCAAGGAGATGGTATCAAAATTGGATGAGCTTAAAGATACGTTTCATAAGTTTAATCACGATATGCGCAACCCCATTAATGGTATTGTGGGATTTACTAAGATGTTGACAGATGAGGATGTGACCGAAAATAGGGAGAGAAAGCTTGCTATGATCCGGGATTGTGCGCTAACGATTTCTGATGAGATGGAGGCGATGTTACAAGCAGTTGACGATGACAGTAGGCACCGGCTGCGAAAAAAAGTACCGTTGGTTAAACTTCCTGAAAAAATTGATCGTTTGTATCGACCACAGGCGGAAAGCAAAGAGATCTCTTTGACTTTGAATTACGGTGTAGAAGAGGAAATAGTGCCGCATTATTATGTGACCAAGATGACCCAAATTGTGGGCAATCTCGTGGCCAATGCTCTTAAGTTCACCAGTGAGGGCGGCGGTGTAGAGGTCGCCTTTGAGAAAAATGATGCCCAGCACTTGCAAATCACGGTGAAAGATGATGGGATAGGTATGGATCCCGACCAGGTTGAGGCTTTTAATAAGCAAGAGGAAGTTTTTGGCACGGAGGGAACGGCCGGAGAGGTGAGTTACGGTATTGGCCTGCAGCATGTACGAGGGCTGGTTCGAGCAGAGGGCGGTTCTATTGAAGTGGAGTCTGCCAAGGGAGAAGGAACCTGTTTTACCGTTAGCTTGCCGTTGTGATGAGAGAGTCTGGTTGGTAACGACAAAAGTGTTCAATTTAAGACCATTTGATCTTATCAAATCCAGCTCTATATAGATCCCGACAAAAACCAAACCAACTTTAAGAAAAAGGAACGTGTAACATGTCCAGGCTTTTTCTGTTCTAATATAATCAGATCAAAGGGATCAAATTGATTAATGAGATGTCTGAGTTGTATTGAGAAATGGTTGGGTTTATCACACCGTAACCTCAGAGGATTTCTCAACCAGTTCCCAATACGGTTAAAAAGCGTATCCCAATGACAAGGAAGGCAATATATTTGGTCTTTGATCACATTAACCAGAGAGCATGCAACTAAGCTGTTGGTAGCACCCAAATTTCATCAGCGTAATGCTCCCGGTAATGGAAATTCAGCATCCACAAGAATAGCCAAAGCTCAGCAATGGTTTTGCGGGAGATTACCTCCCATTTCAGGTTTATAGTTTGGGTAAAGCAATCGCCAAAGGTTAGGTTGGGTGACCAACGTTTTATACTGTTAACAATTATTTTATATCGATTTGGAAACTTTGAGGCTAAAAAGTTTGTATAACATATTCATACTTTTTTATTTTGGTCACTTTCTGACTATCAGTCATTTGTTTGTTAATATAGAATTTTATGGGAACAGAAGAACGCAAAGCACGAGAAAAGGAACGCCGACGAAAACAGATCATAGATGCGGCTGAGAAGATTATTTTCTCCAAAGGACTAGAGCAGTCCACAATGGATGGAATAGCTGAAGAAGCTGAGCTAAGCAAAGGAACGTTATACCTGTATTTCAAAAACAAGACTGAGTTATATCTTGCAATAACCGAACGCGGTTCGAGTATGCTGAACGCTCGGTTCTCGAAAGTTTTCACCAGTGCGCACGATCATACCGGCATTGAGTTGATACGATTAATTGGGGAAACGTACTTGACCTTTGTGCGCGAAAATCCCAACTATTTTAAGGCATTTATGTACTATGAGTCGCTCAGCGACGTGAAAGAGCTGGAGAAAAGTGAATTTGCACAGTCCTGTGAAGAGAATCGGCGGGAGGCCCTCAACTTTATCATCCGGGCCCTTCAGATTGGTATGCAGGATGGTACGGTTGATGACAGCTATGATCCCAAAGAGCTGGCAGTAGTGATCTGGTCGAGCACGCGCGGTATAACAACTGTTAGTCATATGAAGGGAGTAGGTCACCATTTTGAAGTTCTGGATGATATGGAGATCCCGGTAGATGCCCTTTTCGAGAATTTCTTAAAACTGGTAGGTACTGGTATTGCTACTGAAGAAGCTCGAAAAAGTAGATGACTGACAGTCAGAAGATTGAAACAAGTTAAATCCAAGGGCGTACAACCCGGCTCTTGGAAACAAAGAGTTTAGAAAATTTAAAATTATTCCAACGGCGATATGTTACATTCTTTTACTACTGCTTTTAGATCCCTTTCCAGAGCAGTTGTCTTGCTGACGATGATTGTTTGTTTCGTCGGTACTACGGCTAAGGCCCAGGAAGCCGATACTACATCGATTTCGAATGCGATGGGCTCACAGAAAGTATTGAAGCTTACCGAAGCTATACAGGTTTCTTTGGCCAACAATTCCCAGATCAAACGATCATTATTTGATCTAAAAATAGCAGATGAACAGGTCACCAAAGCGTGGAGCTCTGTGCTCCCAGATGTTTCAGCTTCAGCCACATATACTCGAAACCTGGAAATTCCCGTCAATTTTGTGCCGGCACAATTTTTTGATCCTAATGCACCAGCCGGGGAACTGGTGCCTCTGCAATTTGGTACTGATAATAATTGGCAGGGCGGACTCTCTGTTGAACAGACCTTATTTCGTGGAGAAGCTTTCGTGGGCATTAGTAGCTCAAAAGTATTCAAGGCGGTACAGGCCGAAAATTTGCGGGCTACATCGCAACAGATTGTTACCCAAGCCCGACTAGCCTATTACCAGGTGCTGGTTGCAGAAGAGCAGCTACGCTTGCAGGAATCCACCGTTGAACGCTTGGAAAAGAATTTGACTGAAAATAAAGCTCGTTTGAAAGCAGGTCTCGTTGATGAGTATGCGGTACTTCAGGTGAGAGTTCAGCTTCAAAATCAGCGTCCGCAACTCACACAAGCCCGCTATGCTGTTGATCAGGCTTATCGAGATTTAAAAGAGGTGCTGGGAGTTCCGCTGGATTTAGAATTTTCGGTTCAGGGTGATTTAAATTCCTTTGATGTTACGTCCGATCAGGCCATAAAGAAGATTAATAAAAACCTTAAACAGGTAGATAGCATGACGCCTTATCAGTTTGAAAGGCGAACAAATATTACCGATCTCGCTACCAATTTACGGGGAGATATCCGTGTGCTTGAAAAACAGGAAGCACTTAAGCAGCGAGAAATAAAGGCAATCAAGAGTCGATTTCTGCCTTCTCTTACTGCCAACTATAATCTTAATTGGTCGGCAGCTCAAACAGGGAATCCCGTTTTCTTTGGTTCAGAAGATACTCGCGCTCGATCCCAGACCTTGGGCTTTACATTTAGTTTGCCACTATTCCAGGGTTTCGAGCGAAGTTCGGATCTGGATATTGCTCAAATTGAGAAAAAGGATCTTGAAGAGCAGAAACGGGCGGTTATGCGATCTGCCAAGAATGAAATTCAGTCGGCGCGGGAGTCGCTGAATCAGGCTATCGAAACGGCCCCAGCCCGCGAGCAGGCCCTTGAGTTGGCACGCGAAGGATATGAAAGAGCCAAGGCCCGGCTCAAAAATGGTCTGGGATCGCAACTTGATGTGACCAATGCCGAGCTGCAGCTTCGGGAGGCCGAAGCCAACTACGCCCGAATGGTGTATAATTATTTGTCAGCCAAGGCACGGTACGATCAGGCTATTGGCATGGTACCGTTTGTGGATAACGATCGACCGACATTAAACGACTAAATTCAATTATTACAATCAATACAATGAATAAGCAATTAATACTCAAAGGAATTTTAGCAGTTATTTTGCTATCCGGTTGTTCTGCAGAAGAGCAGCAAACCTCCGAAGGGGATCTGGTAAAAACAGTCAATGTTGAAACACAAACTATTGAAGAGCAGTCGTTTGAACGATACCTGAAACTGGTGGGAACTGTTGAGGCACAGAATGACGTGCGAATCTCGGCAGAAGTGGCTGGCCGTATTACCAAGTATTTTGTGGAACAAGGTGATGATGTGCAAAAAGGTGATCCTATCCTGAAAATCGACGATTCCCAACTCGTCCGTGAAAGAGAAAGATTGGAAGCAGTTACCACGCAGGCTAAAGAGAACTACGAGCGACTGAAACGACTGTACGAGCAGGACAGCGTGGGTTCTGAAATCGATTATCTGAATGCAAAATACAATTATGAGCAGAACAAGGCATCGCTCGAGGCTGTTAAAGTAAATATTGCCAAGACAACCGTGAATGCCCCCTTTGATGCAACAGTGGAAAATATTTTGCTGGAAGAAGGCGAAATGGCTAGTCCCGGGGCTGTACTGCTGCGTCTTATCGGGACCAACAAGCTAAAAATTTCAACCGGAGTGCCATCAACTTACTCTGATGTTGTAAACAAGGGCGACATAGCACAGGCTTGGTTTGATTTCCAGCGAGCCGACACGTTGCAGTTGCCGATTTCGTTTGTAGGAAAGAGCATTAGCCCGCAGGCCCGGACGTTTGAAGTAAAAATGAAGCTGCCCAATGAGGTACAAGAGTACAAAGTAGATATGATAGCAAATGTGATGATTAGAACGCTTCAGGAGGATGATGCCATTGTGATTGGGCAGGAGTACATATATCAGGATGGTGGTAAAAATGTAGTGTATACACTGGGTGAAAATGAAGAAGGCAAGCCTATTGCACGGAAGAAGCCTGTGACACTCGGCTCGTCATACAAAAACAATGTCATTATCCGTGAAGGACTGCAGTCTGGTGACCAATTGCTAACGGTCGGTTCTTCGTTCCTGCAAGATGGTATGCGGGTGACTATTGTAGAGTCGAGAGACGACAAAATTGCTCAACAAAATTCGTAAGGTATTTTAAGGATGGACAACTTAGAGTCTTCAAATCAAAATATAGCCGGAAATGGCAAGAGCGGATCGGCCAATCAAAAAGAGTTTGGGTTGTCTTCGTACTCGATCAACAATCGTATCAGCGTGCTGGTGCTGATTGTGTTGGTAGCCATTATGGGCGTTCAGTCTTATTTGAATATCCCCAAGGAGTCTTCACCGGATATTACGATTCCCAATATCATGGTGATTACCACCTATCCCGGGGTATCGCCCGAGGACATGGAGAGCCTGGTGACGCGCAAGCTTGAAGAAGAGTTGAGCGGAATTTCTGATATCAAAGAGATGAATTCAACATCAGCCGAGGGATATTCCAATATCAACATGGAATTTAACTCGGATGTAGATATCGATGATGCCATGCAAAAGGTACGCGAAAAGGTGGACCTGGCAAAGCCCGAGCTGCCATCGGAGGCCGAAGATCCAGTCATTCAGGAAATAAACTTTTCAGAATTTCCGATTATGCAGGTCAACGTGTCCGGCCAATATGGACTTGTAGAACTCAAGGAGATTGCCGAAGACCTGCAGGATCAAATAGAAAGCATTCCCTCTGTGCTGGAGGTCAATTTAGCGGGTGGCCTGGAACGCGAAATTAAAGTGGATGTGGACCTGCCCAAAATGAAGTACTACGGCCTGAGTTTTGGGGACATCATTGCTGCTATCCAGCGAGAGAACGTGACGGTGCCCGGTGGTAATATTGAGGTGGGCAACAAGAAGTTTTTGCTCCGTGTGCCGGGTGAATTTGAGTCGGTTGATCCCATCGAAGATATTGTTATCGATGCGCCCGACGACAAGCCCATTTACATCCGTGATCTTGCAGATGTAAAGTTTGGGTTTAAGGAGCGCGAAACCTATGCCGAGTTGAACAATGATCCCGTTATTTCGCTTTCGATTGTGAAGCGAAGCGGTGAAAATATTCTTGAAACCTCTTCAGCAGTAAAATCTATCTTGGATAAAGAGCTGCCGAGCCTGCCACCCACGACTAACTTCGAGATTACCTCGGATCAGAGTAAGGATATAAATTCAATGGTGAGCAGCCTGGAGAACAATATTATTTCTGGCTTGCTGCTGGTGGTAGGTATTTTGCTCTTTTTCCTCGGGGTGCGTAATGCGTCGTTTGTGGGCGTAGCCATCCCCATGTCGATGTTTTTGTCCTTTATCATCATTAGCGCGCTGGGCATGACCATGAACATGATTGTGCTGTTTTCGTTGATCCTGGCGCTCGGTATGCTCGTGGATAATGCCATTGTGGTGGTGGAAAATATTTATCGCTATCTGGAAGAAGGTTTTGACAACTTTACCGCGGCGAAAAAGGGAACCGGAGAGGTGGCTGTTCCCATCATTTCAGGTACACTTACAACCCTAGGTGCGTTCTTCCCGTTGTTGTTCTGGCCCGGTGTGGTAGGTGAGTTTATGGGATATCTGCCCCAAACACTGATTATTACGCTGAGTAGTTCTCTATTTGTGGCGCTTGTAATTAATCCGGTGTTATGTGCGCTCTTTATGAATCTCGACCAAGCTGATGGCTCAAATAAGCCCAAGATGACGCGTAAAGGGAAGTGGGTGCTTTCTGGTTTCGCCGGGCTGTTGCTGTTGGTTGGGCTGTTTAACAGCGTGCTTACCTGGTCGATGTTGATTGTGGCGGGACTAATCCTCTGGCTGGCCAACCGCTATGTGATGAGTCCATTGGGTAACTGGTGGCAACAAGAAGGATTGCCCAAAGTGCTGCAAAAGTATGAGGCTACTTTGCGCTGGTCTCTGGATCACGGCAAAACCATCGTCGGAATTTCTGTCCTGGTTTTGGTTTCTAGTTTTGTTGTCTTTGGCATGTTTAATCCCGGGATCGAGTATTTCCCTGAAGATATCCCACCGGCGCGGGCGTACGTGCAGATCGAAGCCCCTGTGGGCACTAATGTGGAATTTACGAGATCAATAGTGGATGAAGTGGAGCGGAAAGTGCCCAATATCCCTAACAGTGGGGATGTGGAATCGGTGCTCAGTACAGCGGGTTCAGCGATTACTTCCGGTCCGGGTTCCAATCAGGGTAGTTCGGCACACCTGGGAACCGTCGTACTAAACTTTAAGGATTACCAAGAGCGCGAAGGAACTACTTTTGAACTGATGGAGTATGCACGTAGTAATTTTGGGAAAGGTATTGCCGGTGCTCAGCTTACGGTCGAGGAGCCACAGCAGGGTCCACCATCAGGCAAGCCGATTAATCTGGAGATTTCGGGAAAAGAAATGACGCAGCTCCAGAAAATTTCCGAGCGGGTACTTACCATCCTTGAAAATGATCCCGTTTACAGCAAGCTTGATGGCCTAGAGACTGATCTTCCCGAACCGAGTCCCGAGGTCCGCGTAAATGTAGATCGTGAAAAGGCAGCCGTTTATGGGCTCTCTACACAGGATATTGGTAGTACCGTTCGTCAGGCCATCAATGGTGTGGAAGCCTCCCAATATCGTGATGGAAAGGATGAATACGATATTACCGTGCGACTGGATAAGCAATACCGAAATGATCTGAGTGCCCTGCAGGATCTGCACATTGTAGGAGATGAAGGACGTCAGGTGCCGCTGTCTAGTGTTGCTTCGTGGGAGAACCGCGAAGGCCTTGGCGGTATCAAGCACAAAGATCAGGAGCGTGTTGTCACGGTAATGGCGGATGTGCGGTCCAGCTATAATGCCAATGCGGTACTTCAGGAGGTTCAGACCGTGCTGGATGATTACATCTCTAATGAAATGCCCAGCGGCTATGATGCAAACTGGACGGGTCAGCAAGAGGATCAGCAGGAAGCGATCGACTTCCTGTCGATGGCGTTTCTGATTGCGCTGTTCCTCATTGCCTTTATTCTGATTTCGCAATTTAACTCAATCAGCAAGCCCTTTATTGTGATGACCTCTGTAGTGATGTCAACGGCAGGGGTCTTTTTTGGACTGGTGATCTTCCAGATGCCGTTCGTGATTATCATGACCGGGATCGGGGTGATTTCGCTAGCTGGTGTGGTGGTTAATAACGCTATTGTGTTAATCGACTACATCGATATCCTGCGAACGCGCGATAACATGCCGCTTTATGAAGCTCTGGTACAAGGGGGTAAGGTCCGTTTCCGACCCGTGATTCTTACGGCTCTGACGACTACGCTCGGGCTGGTACCGCTGGCCATAGGTTTTAACCTCGATTTTATTACGCTGGTGAGTGCACCGGCCGAATTCTTTGGTAACATTGGGGAATACCTCTACTGGGGTGGGGAGCAGGCAGCTTGGTGGGGTCCCATGGCTGTGGCTGTGATCAACGGGCTCATATTCGCAACCTTCTTAACGCTTATTCTGGTGCCTGTGCTATACTACTTATTTGAAAAAGGACGACGTAAAGTGAACTTGTTCTTCTTCGACGACCGGGATCCCGGTATCATTGTCGAATCGCCCAACGCCAACGGCAATCAGAGAAAACATCACGATACCGAAGGTACAGTGACGTCGTAGTAATTTCGCTTGAAACTCTGAAAGGGTTCGGAACCCTTTCAGAGTTTTTTGGCCAAACTTTCTGTTACAAATTACAAACTTGCGACAGTTCATTGTTGTCTCAGCTCTGAGGGAGTTGAATTCCCGATCACAGGTTGTTAGGACCAAGTGTTCATTTCGAGCGAAAGTGAGAAATTTTTATTTATGGCTTGCTCCTCGGCCTTAAATCGTCGTACTTCCTCATTGGATGACTGGTCTTGCCATCTGATGAGTATATGGGGCACCAGCATTCGTCCGACTTCAACCCTAGAAATCGGATGAAGATTATACCCACTTCAATAAGCTAGGGCTTCAAAAGTTTCCGCCCCTTCAAAGTGCCGGAGATTTATCAAATGATTTGGGATGACCGGCTCTGTAAAAAATTGTATCTTTGCCAATCGGATTTAATACCAATCAAATTATAGTCTTACGTCGTGATTCAACGTATTCAGTCAGTCTTACTTTTCCTAGCATTTCTACTGGACGGCAGCGTCTTTTTCAACGCTCTGTATAGCCATGCTGTGAATGATCCGCGAGGATGGGTAGGCATCACCTTTGCAATCGTGTTAACCATCGCCATGATGGCCTCCCTTGGTTGTATTTTTCTGTACAAGAATCGCAATAATCAACTTCGATGGGTAGGGCGCCTACTCATTCCGCAAGTGGTTGCTTTTGGTTTTGGGCTAGGCATATATATCTCGCTCGGTGGTTTTGGCACCTATCTCTGGGATGAAACCATCGGCTTGGGACTGCTTCTCCTGGCATTTGTTGCTCAACTATATGCCCGCAAAAAAATCAAAGACGACATCGAGCTGGTCAAATCAATGGATCGCATCCGATAGGCTGGTATAATCCCAATTTCTTTGTCCCTATCTTATGGCTGATGACTATCCCAAAGTCAAAGTATTGGCTGTATTGTTGGCCGGGCTTACGGCTTTTGGATTTGCCCCTATTCTTGTTCGCTTTGCGCCGAACACCTCCCCCTTGGTGCTGGTCGTCTATCGCACCGTGTTTGCTGCTGGTATGCTGCTGCCGTTCTGGCTCTGGATGCGCAGCTCTGAGCAACGCGAGGGCAAGGGCAAAGAGCGTCTCTGGATTGCCCTTTCAGGTGTATGCCTGGGACTGCACTTTACCTGCTGGATCTCATCCCTTTATTACACTTCCGTGGCTTCGGCATCCGTGCTGGTTACCATCCACCCGATCATTATGATTTTGGTCGAACGCCTTTGGTTTAAACGCGGTTTTGCTAAAACAACGTGGATAGGTGTGATTTTGGCCTTTGGCGGTTCGCTTCTACTGGGCATATCCGACAGTCAGATCGAGCAGGATTTTGCCGATCCGCTGTTCGGCAACTTCCTGGCCTTGACGGCCGCTGTTATTTTTGTGGTGTACCTGTTGATTGGCCAACAAATCCGCAAAAAAAGAGAGTGGATCGATTACGTTTTTCCTGTCTACTTCTATGCTGCTGCAGCCTGTCTGCTGATTGCTATTGTGCTGGGAAAAGATTTGCTCAATATCTCCACCATAGGCGTCTGGGCCGGGGCCGGACTTGCCTTTGGTCCGCAGATACTGGGCCACGGTTCCATGAACTACGCCGTCAAGTATGTATCGCCGACTCTTCTTTCTACCCTGATTTTGGTCGAGCCACTTTTTGCTTCTGTGCTGGCCTTTTTCCTCTTTGCCGAGCTGCCGCCGGTGACGTCCATCATTGCCATGATTATTATTTTAGCTGGCGTTGGACTTACCTGGAGGCGGAAATCTAAAGAATAATCCCTCCTTATCTGATAATTGGGTTTGTCATCTGATGATGAGGAATATCAAAGTTCCAGTCATTTCGTAGTACCGCGGATTTGTTAATTAAAAAACCTGCCAGGATCCAGAATCCTGGCAGGTTTGGTAGTGTCAGACTTTCCAAGCTTTCGATACTTGAGAATTACTTACAGATGATTACATCATCGCAATCATCGCCACCGGGGGAAACGGCGACATCTTTGGAGTACGTTGCCTGTTTACCGCTGCTCGAAATATCAACCTTGACGCCGGCCGTATTTACGGAGGAACTCGTATTAAAGAAGGTATAAGAAAACGTGTCAGAGTTGCTTCCGGCTGCATGCCAACTGTCGTTACGGTCGACTTTATAATACCATTGGTAACTAACCGTACCCTCAGCATTATCAGGAACAGCTGTCCAGGTACCTTGCGATCCAGAATTTAACGTTCCAGGTCCTGTTATCGATACCTCCAAAGGAAAGTCGTAAATAGCAATTGGATCTGCATTACTGTCTGGATCATTATCGACTGTACTATCTGCTGCAATATTGTTTGGGTTAACCAACAGTAAACCGGCTATATGTGGGGCAGCATATGATGTGCCATCATCACTACCGTTAGAGAAGCCGTAGCCCCAACCTCCACCAATATGTAGAGATGGGACACTGACGCCGGGCCCAGCATAATCAACCGGTGGATTTCCATAATTGGAAAATGAGGCAAAATCACCAGTATTATCAAATGCCGAAACGGTCCATATGTTACTATGATTTAAACGAGCAGGAGATTGATTATTTGTGTTCTCACTGTCATTTCCCGCGGCTATAGCAAACTTCAATCCGTTATTGGCTGCCGTAGTATGCTATTTTCTAAGGTTGGAAGAGGTATATCAACACTAGGATCTGAACCATCTGTATCCCATCCTAAACTGAGATTGACAACATCACCTTGAGAAAATTCATTAGCCACATATTCAACTCCGGCCTTTACATCGCTAGTCCAACAATCTCCTGTATCCTCACAAACCCGAACGGAGACAACTGTTGCACCGGGAGCTATCCCAACAATATCTTCTGTGTTGTCTTTGGCTGCTATAATACCAGCAACATATGTCCCATGTCCTAGATCATCATCTGCATTTTCGTTGTCTACAAAAGAAGTGCTCAGGTTTGTATTAACATTCAATTCCGGATGGTCTAAATCTACACCGGTATCTAGCACCCAGGCTGTATTCCCTGGATCTTCCAAAGGACCGTTGACATAACTTATCCCCCAGGGTGTGGTCTGGTTAGCAGAAAAACTTGTTTTGGTAAATGTTGATTTTGAACTTACCTGTATAGCTTTTGCAACATAATCTTTAAAAACATGACCAATCAATGGATGTTCTCTTAGCTGTTTTACTTGTTCATTTGAAAATCGACCTGCAAACCCTTGTGTTGCCCACTTGTATTGATGAATTAGCGAATCCCGAGGAATATTAAGGCTAGAAAGAATGGTGTTTGTTTTCTCAACCGCTTGCTGGGCTGCTTGGGAGTTTGCAATACCTGGCGGTTGTTCTTTAAACATAATAATATAGCGATTGTTCGATTCTTTCAGCGTGTCCTGGTATTCAGCAGATTTTACCAGTTGTTGATCATCCGGGGGGGGTATCATTATGTTGTAAAATCGTACTATCTTTACAAGCAGTCATTACTAAAAACAAGCTAATACACAGTAGTTGGATAATGTGAACTCGTGATCCCATGATTTCTCCTCTTTTGATTATATAGAATATTTAGATATCACTAGATAAATAGCACCTTCAGAAGCATATAGAATTTAACCCATCATATCAAAATAACCTGTTGCTTATGTGTTACTCTATGAGTTCGGACTCGATGTTATATCAACATTGGGTAATCTTGATTGTGTGTTTTTTGATTGGTATGGGCTGTTCTAGCAGCACTTCCCCGGATATTGATTTTTCGCAAGGACAATTCCAAAAAGGGGCAGTTTCTGATAGCACCTTAACGCTGAACAAACATTCGAATAATGTGTGGGCTGGAACTACAAAAGGTATTTTCAGGAAATCCAATAACAATGTTGAGTGGAATGATAGGGGTTTACAAATCGATTCTGCTAAGGTTATTGATCTTACATTCCTTGAAAATGGAGAAGTGCTAGCAGTTGTAAAATATGATGATTTCAATTCTGAAAATCCTATGCTTTTCAGAAGTATTGACGGTGAAAACTCTTGGTCAGTAGACTCCTCAACAGTTATTAAAGAGGTTGAAAATTTTGCTATTTCTGAAATAGAAAAAGCTGGAGATACTAATCATTTGTATGTGTATAGGGGCTATGTAATTAAGTCTACAGATTTTGGAAAGACTTGGGAAGTTTCTTTTAAAGAAGGAGCTGCTCCAAAATTTTTAACATTAAGCTCTTATCATCCTGAACAAATTTGGACAGGTGGCGTAACCAATATTTTTTCTCCATATCTTGCAAAGTCCGAAGATGGCGGAGAAAGCTGGACCCGGCTTGACAAGTCCCTCGACGGTGGCGACGCAACCTGTTATGATGCTTTGCTCCATCCTGATAATTCAGACCATGTGTTAATAGGGCTGGGCGGTGCTGTAAAAGAGTCCAACAAGATCCGCAAGTCTACCGACAGCGGACAAAATTGGGAAACGGTCTTAAGTGGAAGCAATATACGGACGTTTGCTCACAGCGCCGATAATCCAGAAATTGTCTACGCCAGCGGTCGAAATGCCGACGGCACCTTGTTTTTTGCTGCCAGCCAGGATTTTGGCGATAGCTGGCAGCAGGTCGAATGGCAGGATAGCCCGATCGGCATACAAATAAACGACATAGTGTCGGTCATGGAGAGTGGCCAGGAGGTGCTGTACTTCGGTACCAACCAGGGCATCTTTAGCTACACGTTCAATGAATAGCCGCAGAGCGATTTGCAAACTTTTCCTCATCGGATGACTGGATTTGTCATCTGATGAGTATATGGGGCTCCAGCATTCACCCGACTTCAACCCCAGAACTCGGATAAAGATCATACCCGCTGTTGGAAGTGTCCACGCTTCCAACAATTACTATTAAGCTTGTTTATAGCTTGAAGTGTGGACACTTCAAGCAGCCTGGGAAGTAGGATTGATTTTAGCCAATACCAGTATTTAGTTTATTATTTAAGATTCTAGCACAGATAGATAGGAAAACGCTTACCTTTAGTTTGTGAACGATTAAGCCCAAATACCTGTCAAAGTCCGAGAATCACGCCCAAAGCCATTATTAATTAAAGAATATTAGAAAATTTTGTCGCTAGCGTATTTTTAAGAATTTTACCTATCTTGATGAGACGCGAAATAAAATGTACCCGGCTATAATCGTTTGCATATAGGTTCATCTGCCGATAACCAATTTATGCACTATGCAAAGAGTCACAACAATTCAATCAAGGTTGTATGCTGTAGCCATTGGTATGCTTTCTGCATCCCTACTATGTGTCTCTTGCATCAACAAATCCGATATCGACGGGTTAACGGATCAGAAATCCGAGAAAAAACTCCAGGTTTCGGTTGAAGAGCCGATTGATCGCGATTTCGATGATATCAAGCGCAGTGGCACGCTTCGCATGATTACCCGTTACAGCTCTAACACTTACTTTTTGCATCAAGGTATTGAGTGGGGGTTTGAATATGAGCTTGTCAACAAGTTTGCCAAAAAGCATGACTTGGCGTTAGAAGTTGTCATTATTGGTCCCAACGAAAATCCCTACGATCTGCTGAACAGCGGCAAAGGCGACCTGATTGCCGCCAATTATACTGCAACCGAAGAGCGTAAAAAGTACGTTAATTTTACACGTCCATATAATATTGTAGACCAGGTACTGGTATTTTCAGAGGATATTGAGGATCCTCCGCAGACCATCCAAGAAGTGGCCGAACGCGGTATTCCCATAACCGTGCGCCGCAACAGTTCTTATTATTATCGCCTACAGGATTTGCAGAAAGAGGGGCTGAACCTGGCTATTCACCTTGTACCCAACACCAAGGATACTGAATCTTTGCTGTTCGAAATATCAAGTGATAACTACTCAGCCACGGTTGCAGATAACAACATCTTTCAGGCCTCTAACAAGTATATGCAGGGTTTGCAGCGCGGGCCAACCATTGCTGAAAATGATACCATTGCCTGGGCTATCCGCGAGAATTCGAAGGCCCTGGAAACAGAGCTGAATCGATTTTTGTACGATCATTTCCGCTTTGGCAAAGCCGGCGAAGATCCCAAGCGTTCTACATTCTTGAATATTCTGCGTAAGCGATATTTTGAAGAAGGACCACAGATTGCCGAGTACTATAATCCGGAGACCCAAAAGAGTAAATCCGGTGTAATTTCGCCCTACGACGATTTGATTAAACAAGTGGCCGACTCGGCTGGTGTAGACTGGCTACTTATTGCCTCCATTGCAGCACAGGAGACCAAGTTTAATCCGAATTCAAAAAGTTGGGCGGGAGCTGTGGGATTGATGCAGGTTTTGCCCCGCTTTTCGGAGGTCTCCGATAAGGAAAAGCTCTACGACGTACGCACCAATATCCGCGAAGGCATACGCATTATTAAGAAGCATTTGCGCCATTATTCTTATATGGACAGTACCGACAAATGGTCATTTGCGCTGGCAGCATACAACGCCGGCCCCGGACATATTGCGGATGCCCGGCGGCTGGCTATTGATCAAAACAAGAATCCCAATAAGTGGGAAAATGCGGCGGATGCACTTCTGAAACTGATGCATAGAAAATACTATAAAGATGCCCGTTATGGTTTTTGTCGCGGGATTGAAACCGTTCGATACGTGCAGGAGATCAAAAATCGATATAAAACCTACGAGAGCATTCTCACGATGTCGGAGTGGGACGACAAGGCGGGGACGGGGACAGGTCCCGGCGTGATAGGCTTGTTTAATTGACTTTGATGATGATCAGCGTGATGTCGTCGTATTGCACGTCGTGCGAAAACTCTTGAACAGCTGTAATAATGGCATCCTGAATTTCCTCGGCCGACTGCTCTCGATTGGCTTTAATGCAGTCAAGAAGCCGTTCTTCACCGAACTCCTCGGTCTCATCTTCATTCATCGATTCCGTGACACCATCAGTATAGAACACCAGCAAATCGCCGCTGTTTAGCGTCACTTTTTGTTCTTCATACGGATTCATCGTGGGCATAGCACCAAGGATTAAGCCTCCCTCGGTAAGCTCTTCCACCTGCTCTTCATTTTTACGGAGCAGGATAGGGTTGTTATGGCCGGCATTGACGAATCGAAATTCTGAATTGTCAGGATTAAAAATACCCCAGAAAAAGGTGATAAACTTGTCGCTCGGTGTATTTTGATAGATGATGTCATTGACCTGCCCCGAAGCCTCACTCAGGGAGATATCGACCGGCAGCAGTACATGCAACATAGCCTGGAGGTTGGCCATCAGCAGCGCTGCAGGAATACCCTTGCCTGTTACATCGCCAATGGCAAAGAGCAGGTGCTGGTCTGGGGTTTCCAGGATATCGAAATAATCCCCGCCAACCTGGTATGATGAAATGTTTTCGGCCGCAATATCGAGCTTGTCGCACTGCGGGATGGGATCGGGCAGCAGTCCCTTCTGGATATCTTTGGCAATATTGAGCTCTTCCTCCATGCGCTCTTTTTCGATACGCTCTTCAAGCAGGTATGTCTTCTGGATTGACAGCACGGCCAGATTGCCCAGCGATCGCAGAAAGTTATAATCCGATTCGGAGTAGGTTTCTTCATTGGCTCGGGCGCCCACTCCGACGAGCGCAATTTTTTCGCTTTGAAATTGCAGGCCAATTAAGGCTTTAATCTCGTTTTTCTTCAAAAACGGGATCTTTTCGGCCAGCTCGTTATCCACTTCATAGAGATCATCTTCCAGTCCAAAAAGGATATCAAGGCTTTCCTGCGAGAGCTGTCCTTTGATACCGCTCGTAGCCAAAAATTCCCGTTTACCCTCATTTTCCATCACAAAAAAGAACTTTCGGATGAGCATCTGTCCCAGCATGGCAAACTTAAAGATCCGAACGATCTCATCGCGATCCACCATGATATTGAAGTCTTTGCTGAGATCGAACAGGGTATTCAGCTCATATACTTTGCGGTCGAGCATCCGGTTGATGCGCCGGAGCTCACTAAACATCCGGGAGTTGGCAATAGCTACTGATGAAATGATGGAAAGGCTTTCAACAAATTCGATCTCATGCTCGCTGAGAGCCTGTTTGTTTCCCTTGGATCCAAGCACCAGAAAGCCGATGTGGTTGTTACTTGTGCGCAGGTTAAAAAAGGTGCAGTGCGGGTCGCCATCAATCAGTTCCGGCATTTCAAAATCATCAATGCCGCACTGAATGACCGACTGCTCTTTGACTTCTTGATCCCATTCGAACGACAGATGAGTGCCTTCGTCCGGGGCTTTGCGCCCCTTTGACTTGGAAACCAAGTATTTTTCGCTACCCGGTTGGTAGATTAGGATCATTCCCCTGCTAACCATCAGCTTGCCCATGGTAATAAGCAGCAGGTTGTTGAGCACAAAATCCATGTCTTGTGACTCAATAAGCATCCGAGAGGTTTCGAGCACGGTCTTGAGCTCAAAACGGGAATGGCGATCATCTTGTTGGGGGGAAGAGCTGCTCAAAGCGTTACTTTTTTTTGGTCATCCGAATTTCGTTTACCGGTCCTTCTTTGTGGTACTCCACATCGTCCATTAGCTTCTTGATCAGATAAACGCCCACGCCGCCTCGTTTTTTTTCTTTAATCTTCTGGCGGACATCGGGCTTACTGTAGTTTTTGGGATCGAAGGCATCTCCGGTATCAAGCAGAGAGATCCAAAATTCTTTGCTGTTGTATCCCAGTTCAATATCAACCGATTTGTGATCATCATTTTTGTATGCGTGCTTGATGATATTGGTATATGCCTCGTCAACCGCCAACCGGATATCAGCTACGTCTTGCTTCTTAAAGCCAAAATCAGAAGCATGCTTGGCAACAAAATCGCGTACTTCAGCCAAGTGCTTCGTAGAAGCCTGAACCGAGATACTATATGTAGTAGTTGATTTTGACAAAGCGTTTGCTATTCAGTTTCGTCGTTTTCAAACTTTTCAATGGCTTCAGATTCGTGCTGCAGAATATCATAGAGCGTCGGAAAACCAAGCAAGTCAAAAACATTGTAGACCTTCTCGTTCATGTTCGTCAGTTTGATATCTCCACCTAGTGAGCGGACATCTTCGATATAGGCCATAAAGACGCCAAGACCAGCGCTGGCGATATAATCTAGGTCTTCGCAATTGACAATAATTTGATGCTTCTCTTGGTCAATCAGATTTTTTAGCGAATTTTCTAGTTGCGAAGCCGTGTGGGCGTCCAGCTCACCGCTTAGCTCAAGCACATCGTACGACTGAACTTCCCTGTGATTAATTTTAAAATTTTTCATTGCTGCGGATTTGATGTTAAAAAACTTTTCCCGGATGAAATGAACCTGTAAACATAAAAAATTTTATGAACATGGTACGCAAAAATGATCGGACGCCTAAATTAAGTTTGTGATATGAAGCCGTTGAGAAAAATGATCATGCCTTAGAATAAAGGCTTACGCAAGGAAAGGAGAAAGGATTCAAAAAAATAAGGCCTCACACGTATCAGGTGTGAGGCCCTGACTATTCATCAAGAGAGACGCTACTTGAGCGCTTTTAAATATACATTAAATAGAGCCTTCTGCACAAGAATTGTGGTAAGTTTTTGGGTGTTCTAATATTTGACAATGCAATAATTAACTATTTTTCTCTAGTTGTATGCGAGCCAAGCTTTTTCAGAAAACGTTCTGTGTTATCAATAACATCGGAGACAGCGTTTGATAATAATGAACTGCAAATCACGTGGCTTTTTGCCTCGGTAAAGTTCATGGTTTGTGCTAATTCTGTGCGAGAGTCAAGGATTTCAGCCATTTTTTTGATTGCGGAAACCGAAACCACCGTATCTTGTTGTTTCCTATTTTTGTAATAGTATCCGATAAAAGTGGGTAGATCTACCTTCCGGAAAAGCGAATCGTTCATGTATTTTTGAATAAAAGATCCCAGTTGGAGGGCGCCCTGTAAGGCGTAGTTTCTGTTCCAAATTCGCTCTTCTGCGTAGGTCATGCCTTTGGTTTTGATCAGGTATTTCTTGCCGGGCACAAGTTGAAGTAGACTCCGAGTTGCTGCATTCGTTAGTAGATGTTCTTTAATCCCGTGAAACCTGATGAGCGGTGAATATAGGACGAGAGATGAAATATGTTTTGCAAAAGCCGGTTGAGAAGCGAGCCAGAGCGCCAGCGAACCACCGGTGGAGGTGCCCATTACGATCACTTTTTTACCGATACGCTTGCCGATCTCAAAGGCAAATCGCGCAGATTGCAACAGCTTTTCTACAGTCAGGTCCAGCAGGGGATACTGAGCCTCTATACCGTGTTCTTGCATTCGACTTAAGAACAGGTTGTAGCCAAACTTCTCAGCAATGGTCCGGTGTACCGGGTCACCCTCAGGATGGGAGGCGCGAAAGCCGTGTAAGTATACGATCGCATACTCCGTTTGGGAAGGGCCGTCCTGTGAGTGCCAGATTATCTTTGCCTCGGTCCCTTCTTTTAGTTTATAGGTCGACTCCCGTTCAGCTAGATAGGTGTCTAATTTTGAAGGATTGTCTGGTATGTCAGGGAAAGAACTCATGGATACAGGTGGTAATAGTTCCTTTAGTAGAAAGGAGATGAAAACAAAAAAGCACCGCGGTTTTACCCACGGTGCTTCCGTGTTTAATAGAAAATCATTTAGTCTTCGGGCTTCATAACTTTAACAGTATCGGCCTTGGTGTTAGTAATCCATCCTTTTTCGTTGTGTTTACGCATTATCTTCTCTTGCAGTTTCTTGGCCATATCCATGGTAGCTACCTGCCCCAGACGAATGCGAAACCAAATATTCCCAGTTTCGACCTTACCGTACTTCACAACATATGCATGTTCGTAGCCCCGGTTTTTCCATTCCTGAGCCTGTTTTTGTGCTTTATCGCTTGATCTCCATGATCCTACCTGAACTGAAAAAGCACCATCACTGGCATACTCAATATTGTTGCGCTCACGCTCGCGTTTCTTGGCAGCTTCGATACTATCCTGGCGGGCCTGTTGAATACTGTCTTGTCGTTGCTGTTCCATGCGCTGCTGCCGAACTTTCTCAAGAGAGTCCTGCCGCGCCTGTTCTCTCTGTTTAATTTCTTCTTCACTGGGTCCACATGCATTCAATAAGCTAATGGCAATGATGGATGTGATTAGAAAAATACCTATTTGTTTCATGGCTGTTATTTTTAATGAATTAGATAAATTTTTATGCCCGTAAGTTAATTTTACTCAAAAAAACCTATGGTGCAAAACGATTTAGAGAAAAAGTATGCATTTAAATATAGGGATTCTAATTGTTTTGACGACCAATTTATTTTGTCGAAAGGGTTGCTATCTAGCAGCTTTCTATTTAGATTTGATCTAAATTTTTCACTTCTCAGAGAAGCAAACACACCATTTTAGGTAATCAAAGACATAGGAAATCCCCGCCGTGGTATCTCCTGCTTTTTGCGGGATGTATTGCAGCTGGTGTATTACTACCCTTGGTTTACCTTTTGATTAGAGCGTTTGGGGCTTCTCCTGAAATGCTTAACAATGTGGTGTTCCGGATGCGTAACCTGCGCCTACTGGGTAACACCTTACTATTGGCGGTCAGTGTTTTAATTGTAGATGCACTCCTTGCTTTGCCGCTGGCTTATTTGTCGGTCCGTGTGAAGGTAAAAGCTCGACGATTTATTACGCTGTTGGGCGTCTTGCCGCTTGCTATCCCGGGATATGTAATGGCCTATGCCTTGATGGGGATGGGAGGATATAACGGGACGTTTCAAGCTTGGTTTGGATTGAATATTCCCCGCATTAGCGGTTTTGCGGGATCGGTGTTGGTCTTGTCTATTTGTACCTTCCCCTATTTATATCTCAATCTTCGTACGGCACTGCTGGGGATGGATCAATCAATCGAAGAGGTGTCGCGGTCGCTCGGTCACGATGCCAAGTCCACCTTTTTGAAGGTGATATTGCCTCAGCTCCGGCCGGCTTTTTTGGCGGGATCGCTGTTAATCAGCCTGCATGTGATTGGTGATTTTGGAACGGTTTCGCTGATGCGTTTTGAGACCTTCAGCTACGCGCTCTATTTACAGTACATTGCGGCTTATGACCGAATTTACGCAGCTTGGCTGGCTTTGATGTTATTGGGACTCACCTCGGCTGCCTTGGTGCTGGAATACAAGTTGCTGAAGAAAGCAATTTTCCATCGCCTCGGGCGGGGCATTTCAAAGGCAAAGAGCTATCTGGATTTGGGACCCTGGGCTATTCCGGCCTATACCTTTGTAGCTGTGGTATTTTTAGTAGCTATTGTATTGCCGGTGTCGTCTATTGTGTTTTGGCTTAATCAAACGTCATTTGCTTCGGTGTCACTTGATCTGTGGCATGCATTTCTGAATTCGGTGAAAGCATCGGCCCCCGCGGCTGTAGTCACCACGCTGATGGCCCTGCCGCTGGCGTATATTGGAGTTCGCTATAAAACAAAGCTTAGCAATCCCATCGAGCGGGTGGCATATCTGGGATATGCGACCCCTCCACTGGCTTTTGCCCTGGCGTTTGTATTTTTCTCGCTGCAGGTATCAACTGTGCTGTACCAGTCGCTTACGTTATTGGTCATTGCCTATTCTCTGCATTTTTTGGCCGAAGCAATTGGACCGGTACGCAGTGCCCTTTACCAAGCCCCTCCTCAGCTCGAAGAAGCATCGCGGTCGTTGGGGTATTCGTCTATAAAATCATTTTTTAAGGTTACTTTGCCGTTATTGCGTGGGGGAATTATTGCGTCAGCTTCCTTGGTTTTTTTATCTGCAATGAAAGAACTCTCAATCACGTTTTTATTAGCGCCCCTGGGGTTTGATACGCTGGCACTGAATGTGTGGTCCTACACCGGGGAAGCAATGTTTGCCAAAGCAGCACCTTTTGCACTAACAATTTTGCTATTTTCGTCGCTGTTTGTAGGCTTTTTATTTTCAAAAGAGTGGAAGAAAACATGAAAGATTTACTTACGGTAAGAAATCTAACGAAATCATTTGATGAAAATGGTCCGGTGGTGGATTCGCTGGACTTTGAAGTGAAAGAACATGAGATTTTTGCGCTTCTTGGTCCCAGTGGATGCGGCAAAACGACCTGCCTTCGACTGATTTCTGGATTCGAGCGTGCCGACCACGGCGAAGTGAGAATAGATGGCCATCTGCTGGAGTCGCCTGATCATCATGTGGCGCCGCAGGATCGTGGTATCGGCTTTGTTTTCCAGGATTATGCGCTTTTCCCACACTTGTCTGTAATTGATAATGTGGCTTTTGGTCTCACGGATATCCCCAAACACAAGCGCCATGTTTATGCCGAGGAGGTGCTGTGCCGAACGGGGATGGGCGACTACAAGGACCGAAATCCGAGTGAGCTTTCGGGGGGACAGCAGCAGCGGGTAGCCTTGGCGCGTGCTATTGCCCCCAAGCCCAAACTGGTACTGCTGGATGAACCCTTTTCGAACCTGGATGCGATGCTGCGCGACTCCATGCGCAAAGAGGTGCGTGATATCCTTAAGAAGGCCGGTATGAGTGCGTTGCTCGTTACACACGACCAAGAAGAAGCGCTTTCGTTTGCTGATCGTATTGCCGTGATGAATGACGGACACATTGAACAAGTGGGAACGCCGGAAGAAGTGTACTACAATCCCAAGACAAAGTTTGTGGCGCAGTTCTTGGGGCGTACCAACATTTTTCATGCGGATGCCAACGGCAGTTCAGAAGTAAACACTAACTTGGGAGCTCTTCGCCTCAATGCTGATGCAAAGGGGCATGTGCTCTGTTCTATTCGCCCGGAGCACCTGACATTGGAGAAGCCGACCAATCAAAAACCCGAAGAGGTGGGCACTGTACTTGGACGCGAATTCAAAGGTCACGATATTACGTATCATGTGAAATTGAGCGGTGAGAAATACTTGGTGCATACGGACAATCGCGTGCTTTTTGAGCCTAATGATGCTGTTGTTATCAAGCCGTTGGAATCAGCGGTTATTCTTGAAGATGAAGACTAATTTATCAACGTAATATGGAATTTTTGCTTCTCTTGATAATCGCCGCGATATGCGGAGCCATCGGGCAGAGCATTGCCGGCTATTCGCTTGGAGGATGTCTCATTTCTACTGTTGTGGGATTCATCGGCGCCCTTATTGGCAAATGGCTGGCTGCGAAAATGGGACTTACCTTTATCCTTCCTGTTGAAATTAATGGTGAAACGTTCCCAATTATCTGGTCGATTTTGGGCTCGGCGCTTTTTGCTGTGGCTATAGGCGTGGTTACCCGGGGCCAAAATCCGTTTCGAGGGAAATCCTGACAGCATCCGTTTTGCGGATGGAGCATAGCTCAAACGCTGTCAAGATCGCAAAGCTGTTGCTCACGCTGACATATTTTGAGTGTTTTAGCCGAGTTCTGGGCTTGGAATCAGATAATGAAACGAGCAATATATCCACGAGTAATCAAACAGTCGCAAGACTGTGATTTGTGACAGGAGCCAAGTATTGAAAGGTCAATCAGAATTAACTGAGCAGAAATCGATCTAGCACAAGTTACAAACTTGCACTAGAATCGGATCTGTTAGCGTTAGGGCCCCTCTATTTTTGCGCTTTCCTTTAATTGCTGGCTGAACTTGGAGCCGAGAAATCTTGGTTGTATGGATTATTATCAAAGCCAGGGGTAATCTCTATAAATCCATGGCTGGTTGCATTGTGGCAAGAGTTGCAGGCGTTAACCATGGTAATGGTGTTTTCGCGAACCTTCTCCCAGTTTCTATTTGCCAAGGCCGTTTCCACCGGTTCAAGTGTAGGATCCAGAAAGTTCTTCATAAACCGAGCGATGTCATACCCCTCATATCCCGGAATATTTTGCTTGATTCCATCTGCTGAAGCGCGTACCTCATGGAAATAGAACGTGGCCAGTTCGTGATTTTTGGCATCAACAGCGAGGGAATATTTGTGCAGATAGTTTTGAAGCTGACCCATGGCATCGGCCAATTCCGGAACGTCCTGTTTGGCTTTTTGGACTCCCTTAGCCTGGCCATTTGTTTTTTGGGGGTCGGATTGTTCTGTTGAGCAATAAACCAGTACCAAGGAACATAGAAAGATACTCAAAATAGTAGCGATGCGTTGAAAGCCGGATCCAAGATCGAACATAGATAAATCTGTTTGTTGCTTATTTAAAATGAGTCTAAGTATATGAAAAAATGACTAAAGTTGGAATGGCCAAACGGCAGATGTGAAACGATAGATGTGGTACTTAAAATAGGCGGGCGACACTCAGATTTACGAGCAGGGCCGGCTCGTCGAGGCGAGCAGCAAAGTCAAGGCGAAACAGTCCCAGGATGCCATTGATTGAGGCACCGGCCTCCCAGTGTATGCCGTTCGTTTCATTTGGCCGGTAAAATCGATAATGCAGTTCTTCGCTTTCAGGAGCCCAGGTTTTAGCAGCCCCGCCAAAAATGATCAGTCCTATATTACGCTCGACAAGGGACGTGAGTCCAAGGGCTTCAAAGGGAATAGTCCGGAAGTTGTGTTCCATGGTTACGCCAAGGTATTGTTCCCCTTCGTATGGGCGGTTTCGAGCTGCTTTCATGACACCGTAGGGTGCTGATTGGCCGATAGCTGCATCTACAAGGCCCCATTTCTGGAAGGGGAGATCGCCGCTGTAGGTGCCGCCCCGAAGGTTAATATCCAGTGAGTTGGCCAGCAGGCGGCGCTGGTAAAAAGTGGGAAAGGTCCAGGAAAGATGCCCGGTGTATTTGGTATAGTCAAAGTCACTTCCGAGTTCATCCGAGGAGTGCTCAATGCCCAAGCGAATAAACTTCTGTCCCGTAAGGCCGAAGTTGTATCCCTCGTCAAGGTTATAACCTATGTGCAAGTCGATAGCCTGCAGGTGGCCTTCTTCAATGGGGGGATTGAGGCGAAAATTTTCTTTGCCCACTATATCGTAAGCGGTATGAGTTCTTAGCGTTATATGATCTTTGCTGCTGAATCCGAATTCGAGGGAAAGGTCTGACGGGAATTCCCAATTGGAGAAAGCACGATAGCCTTCGGAGCGGTAGTAGTCGAAGTAGCCGGCGTTGCCAAGCAGGTTCGGGATCATGGTATAGTACGGTTTGTAGATGGGAGAATTCATGCGTGTGACGGTTTGGGCAGCAAAGTCCCAGCCGAGGGTTGATTGCAGACCTTTTACGTTAAGCCATCGCAGTGAAAGCCCGCCGCCGTAGTCCCACGATTTGTACATGCTGTATCCGCCCTTTCCGCGCAGCTCGAGCCAGTCAGTGGCATCTATGGAATATCGTAATCCAAAGTACCCTTCGTCTACACGATTGTATCGGAGATCGGGGCTGATATTACCCGGCACCTGTTCCATAAAATTAAATAGGTCACCGCCAGCGTTATCTTCTCCGTCATCATCCATAAAACCAGCCAGAAAGCCGCTAGGCTTGAAGGCCTTCTCGAGGGTCATGCTGCTGTCGAGTGTGGTGTAGGCCAGCTCTTCTTCGTTGGAGAGGGGGACGGCATCGAGTTGCTGCGTGATGAGGGAATCGGTGCCGATGGTGGTGCTGTCAACGCTGAAAACATCGTCTTGTTGGTAGAGTGAGTCGGGCAGCGGGGCGTTAACCTGGTAGTCGGTGATGCGGGAGAGCTGCTTGAATTTGATCATCGGGAAGTTGAGGCCGACCATCGATATTTTGACGTCGCCGGTGATTCGTATATCCACCGGCAGCCAGAAGTCCTGTCCGTAGTTATTGAACTGTTGTTTGTAGGAGAGTTCGAAGGATTTGACGGGCCGCGGAAAGTTGATGACGTCATTGGGTTTGAGGTTGACACGCAGCATGGCGTAGGCCTGGTCGAGCACGTGGACGGTGCCTTTGAACAGTGGCTGTAGCTTGCGGTCGGGGGTTACCTGTATTTCGAATACGGTTTGGCCGTCGAGTGAAGTCTGGTTGACCAGTTTAAAGTTGTAGTAGTCCAGTGCCTTGGGATGGGTGACGCCGACGACCTTGAATCCGGCGATTTCGATATTGTCATCGTAAAAGTTTGGCAGGTAGCTGACGCCCGCAAAGTTGTTGGCGGCTTCGATGTTGGCGGTCTGTCGTTTGGATTTTTGTACTTCGCGGTGGCCCTGCTTTTTATCCCAGAAAACCTTTGAGGCCGATTCGGTGATGGAAACGATGGCGGTGTCGTTGGCCAGGCTCTGGCGCGTGTAGGCGTCGGCCTGGTAGGTGTTGAGTTTTTTGCGCCATTGCTGCTTGCGTTCGATGACTTGGCGCATGATTTTTACGCTGGGATCCTCGTCGGTGACGACGATCTCTTCCATCTCGGTGACTGAGGGCTGCAGGGCAAAGTTTTGCTCCGTGGCGGTTTTTTTGGTAATCTGCCGGTGCTGGCTTTGGTAACCGATATAGCGCACCAGCAGTGTGGCCGGCAGCAGCGAGTCGGGGATGCTGAGAGAGTAGGCACCGTTTTCATTGGTGATGGTACCGCGGTAGGTGCCTTCGATGAGGATGTTGGTGGCCACGAGTGTTTCGCCGGTTTTCGCGTCGGTGATGGTGCCGCGGATGGTTTTTTGGGCCCATGCGGAAGAGCTCAACAGCACTATTGCAAAAAGTAAAGAAGTAGTTTTCAAGTTCACCAGCTTTGATGGAAATAGTTTAGGTTTTGGAGCACAAGTTCTTGTACTATTATTACCTAATTTTGTTACAGGATGCAAGATGCTGGATACAGGTTCTGGGATGAGCGAAGCTGTCTTTTGCATCCTACATCCTGCCAGTTGGATCTTGTATCCTGTAACGTGAAAGAAAAATAACTTGAATGTCTGTTGGTGTACTGCTTATCGTTGTTAACGATTGCTGCCGTTAATGCCCCCATAGTTCAAGTGGACAGAACGGAGGTTTCCTAAACCTTAAATCCGGGTTCGACTCCTGGTGGGGGCACTTTTAAAATTACAGTATTAGCGGTAAGGTATTGCCTAGTAACAGGTAAGCAATTAACTACATTTTGAAGGTAGGACATTTGCAGAACATAGATTAGATATACTGCACATTTAGTTCAAAATCCAGCTGATTAATACTCTCGTTAACATACTCAGGGTCTTATGGATATCTAGCTCTACTTTGTAATCCCAGAGCTTTAGCTTGTCGCCAAGGCCGGTTACATCATCAGTATGATCTTCAAAGTTCTCTAATTGTTTGCTATCTGATATAGCCACTGTCTTATAAATCCCTTCATCAGGAATCGGATTCTTTTTTCTTTCTCTTTTATAACTTAAGATATAATTGCCTCCTTGTTTTGTAACTGAAAATCAACGGTAAGAGCTTTCGGTCTGGTAGCTGGCGTTAGACTCCGGCTATATCTCTTGAAGCTTGGGGTAATACAGTTGTTGTCTAGAGTAGGATTTCCACGGGACTAAAGTACTCCCGACCTAGACGAGCCTCTTCTTAGTAGCAGGAAAAGTAATTTACGTTGAACGTCTCTCACACCGATTGAGCCGCCTTCCATTTCCATATTTTTCAAGCAATATATCATAAATAATGGTAGCTGTAACGGCTTGCCTCCCAATACTTAGTGCTGAATATTACTATTTGTTAATATTTATTAGGAAATTTTAATGAAGAGTTGTAGCTTAATCGTAGTTAACAAATAAAGCGCAGGTTATTTATTGCTCGCGTCTCCAGTTTTAGAAAGGTTAGGCCCCTGAGTAATTAAACCCCTAACGGTTTGGATTACCGCAAATAAATATTATTACAGTTATGACAACTCAACCAGAAAATAGCGACAGAAATTTCAGAGAATATTACCGAACGGATCGCTATAAAGGTTTCTATAAGTGCCATGCAGCCCACCATAGTACCTCCAGGATGACACATGTGATTTTTAGCAATGGCAAAACTAAAATTTTCGCCCATGGACTGTTTGTGGAAGATGCTATGGTAAAGGCATTTATAGCCATTGATCAGTATCACAAGCGCGATAAAAAGGCTCCCGCAGTTCGTTCTCGGCGTCGCCTTGAGTCGGTAACCGTATGAGGTGTTTAGTCAGGAGGAAAAGAGAATCCCGGCTGCCAACTTGATTTTGTTATGTTTCGAGAAAATCCCATTCAACGAAGGATAGCCGGTCAGCCTGCTATCCCCACAATGATGCAGCACGCAAGTAAAATGTGGATCGATAACAAAACGTTGTTCAGTAGTTGGTTCTTGACTATTAATCCCAATAATAATGCCTAGCAGAACGGCAAAAATCCAAAGGATATGAGAAGATCATTCCGGGAGCTGTAGAAAATGGAGAATGTCTGCCTGCTCCAATAGTAGAAACAACCGGCTAATAACAGGAAAGTATATATTGCTCGAGGGGTTCCTCTCCCCAAAGCAGGTTGTTGGTTGGGATCTTTGCCTGCCTCACTGTAATCTTTGAATGTTGGATAAAAACTCCGTTCGGTTCTATGAGAGAGTACTACAAAAGCTCCTCATAAAAATGATCGAATAGGGGGTTCAAAGTGCTATTTCTCAAGAAGAATTGGTTTTTCGGATGGATTCATCGGTGTACTGTGATGTTTTAATCTAACTGACGAATCAACTATTTAACACTGTGATATCGATAACGATGAGCAAGAATATCACGAGGGGATTAAAACAGCCCCAATAAAAAAGCCGCCTTGAACAGGCGGCTTTTCAATTTAGAATTGAACGTTCTGTTTATTGAGCGGTATAGCCTCCATCAATGACGAGTTCGCTTCCTGTCATAAATTTGGCTTCATCGCTGGCAAGAAAGGCAATGCCGTTTGCTATGTCTCGGGGTTCTCCAACATGTCCGATTGGGTGTAGGGTATCGAGTTGAGCCCGAAACTCTTCTACGCTTTCATCCGAACGCTCCGCAAGCTCCTCAACAAGAGGGGTCCAGATAAAGCCGGGATGAACTGAATTGACCCTGATATTATCCTCGGCATAGATAAGGGCGTCATTTTTTGTCATAACCCGAACGGCCCCTTTTGATGCATGATACGCGGGCAGATCTTTGTTCCCGATAATTCCATATATCGAGGAGAGATTTATGATACTACCTCCGCCGGCCTCTCTCATGTACGGGATAACATGCTTGGTGCATAAGAATACACCATCAACATTAACGTCCATTACCTTATCCCATTCTTCTTTGGTAATTTCGTCGGTAGGCTTATTGGTACCCGAAATACCGGCGTTGTTCACTATTCCATCTATAGCACCAGCCCAGTCATTAATTTCAGAGAAGACCTTTTTTATTTGATCCTCATCGGTGACATCGAGATTCCAGTAGCGGGCTTTACCGTCTTTGCTTTTAATATTTTTTGCAAGCTTTTCTCCTTCTGATTTCTGTACGTCGGTGATCGCGACCGTAGCTCCTTCTTCGGCTAATTTCAGGCAGGTTTCCTTTCCAATACCAGAGGCACCGCCGGTTACAATAATAGATTTATTTTCTAATCGTCCCATAATATTCTCCTCTTTTAATTCAAGTAAGATTGACACTCTATGGAAAGCAAATGTGGTGCCACAACTTTGATAAGCAAGGGAACGATCAGATAGGGTCTGAGAGGGGTTGCTTTTTGCTTCTAATCATAAGCGTGAATTTTTAATGCAACTCTGCAATGATTTATAAAGCTGTATTTCGCAAGTCTGCAAAGTGGTTCTTTAGCCTCGATTATATGTTTCTTCAACTCGCGATAAAAAGTCCATAGGTAGATTCACGGCAGCCCAAGTACTTATTTTAATTCTTTTAATTTGTTGGTTTTACCTACGTATTTATAGACGGCATGCCTGAGCTGGTGGCAGGTTTTATTTCTGCAATTAGTACCTATTTGTAGATAATTTTTAATCTTTTCAGCCTATTTATGCGGCACCACTTCATCCACCTGCAAATGGGCAAATGGTCCTGCGCAGGATGTGGCTAGCTAATAATTCTTATACGATCAGGCCTTATGCATCCCAAAAAGAATAAATATTGATAAAGGATATGCAGTCAAATTATTCTAGGGACTCTTTCTCAAACGATAAGGTAAAGCAGCTACCTTCATCCTCAGAAACTTCAAGATCGCCAGAAAGTTGTTGAGTCAGAGTTTTAATTAAGCTGAAACCTAAGGAGTTTTTTTGGTCCATCTTAAAATCTTCTGGTAATCCAATGCCATTATCTTTGACTTCAATAATCACCTGCTGCTCGTCTTGTTTGTGGATGGAAATAGAGACTATACCCGCATCCCTACCAATAAAGGCATGTTTAAAGGCATTGGTTAACAGTTCATTTAAAAACAAACCACAGGTAATAGCCTGATCAATATTTAATTCTACCGGCTCCGTATCATAGATGAGGTCTATTTCCGTATCATCCTCTCGATTACTTGAGGCAATGGTGTTTGCCAGACTCTTGACATATTTATCAAATTCCAGGGAAGCATAAAATTCCATCTGGTACAGTTGCTCATGAATTAAGCTCATGCTTTGGATGCGCGCTTGGCTATCCTGCATTTTTTGATAAGCTTCTTCATGTTCGGTCGATTCTTTTTGGAGTTCTAGGAGTCCCGAAATGACCGCCAGGTTATTCTTAACGCGGTGATGGATTTCAGCGAGCAACACTTTTTTCTCTTTGAGTTGTTTTTCGAGCTTTTCCTCGACCTTCCGACGTTCGGACAAATCGATATAAATACCAAAGACAGCGATAATTTCATTCTCTATTTCAACGGGAACAGACGCAATTAGAACTGGAATTTTTTGCCCATTTTTGTGGATTCTTACCGATTCCACCTGCATAGGGGCACCATCCATGGTTTTTTCTGTTATGTTATATGCTTCATTTTTTAAATTATCTGGTGCCAATAATTCATCGCCCTTCTTGTTTTTTATCTCTGGCAGGCTGTATCCAAAGATCTTTTCAAAATGGGAATTTATATTTTTTATACGATGATCATCATCCAACATCACAATTCCTACCGGGGAATTTGCAAATAGTTGGCTAAAAAGCTCCATATTCTTGCGGATAAGCTGGTCTTTTTGCTTCCGCTCGGTAATATCACGAATGACAGCCTGTATATAATCTTGCCCATCCATTTCCATATAGATCAAACTGACCTCGGCATCAAATATGGAACCGTCGGCACGCCGAAACTTCCATTCGAAAAATTGGTCATTGCCATTGAAGGCATTTTTCAGCTTCTGCCGCCCCATTTCCTCAGAAATAGCTATGTTAGTTTCTTTTTCTGGGAAAAAGTCTGTCAACGTACTTTTCTGCAACTGATGGCAGGAACACCGAAATAGATCTTCCGCACTTTGATTGCAGTCATGCACTTTCTCTTTCCCGAGAATTAAGATGGCATCAGAGGCGGTATTAAAGAGTTTTCTAAATTTTTGTTCTCTCTTTTTTAATTTTTTCTGAGCGTTGTCCCGCTCATAAACGCGTCCCAGCTGATATCCTATAGTGGCCATTTTCTCCAACAGTAGAGGATCTTCTTCCAAAATATGAGAAGCGAAGAATTCCAATATTCCAACAACGCTATTATCCACAAGGATTGGGAAAGCAAAGCAAGCCCTGATACCCAGGTCCTCATCTGGCAGACGACGAACAAAATTAGGATCTTTATGTACATTATCCCGCCATTGAGGTTCCCCCGTTTCAATTACACTGCCCACCATGCCCATACCGGCAGAAAAACGGGTTCCCATGGTGAAGTTCTTAAAATTAGCAAACTTTTGCGGGTCTGAGAGATGCCAATGATCAGTGGGATAAAACTCTCCGGAACCGTCTTGAGCGGGAAGATAAGCATGGCCGACCGGCCAGTTCATAAAACTGCATATTTGTTTAATGCTTCTGCTCAGGGCTTCATCAACACTTTTCGATTCATTGGCAATCTTGGTTAAATCGTGAAGAAGCTTAGTAAACTCCTTTTCTCTCTCTAACTTATTTCGGGTTTTTCGCAAATCTGATATATCTCGAACGACGGCCAGCGTTTGCAGGCTTCCGTTTTCTTTAAGGGGACCAAGCATAATGTCAACAGGTACCTTGCTACCATCCTTTCGCAAGGCATTTAATTTTAGATCGGATCCCATAGGTCTTTTGTACGGATTTTCGGTAAAAGACTGTCTGTATCCTTTGTGGTCTCCACGCTTGGTTTTAGGTACAAGGATATCAATACTTTCACCAAGCAGCTCATCTTCACGATATCCCAGCATCTCTTCAGCCTGCGAATTACAAAAATCGATGGTGCCATCTTCGCTGACAATAAATAAGGCATCCGGAATTGCTTCAAGAAGTCGCGAAAAGCGGTCTTCACTAACTTCGAGCTCTTTTTTTACCTGGTGATAGTCACTTACATCCCGCAAAATGGAGAGATGTTGCCCGGGCTGGATATTTGCTACCGCTCGATATTCTGTAGGTAGCACTTCTCCATCTTTGGTTTCCAATAGGTACTCTCCTTTGTCGGTGCCCGTACGTAAAAAGTCTTCCCATTTTTTATTGGTATATGATTTCATGGGTTCATAGGTGATATCCTGAACCCCCATCTCTAGCAACTCTTCTTTTTCGTAACCTAATTTTTGACAGGCGGTGTTATTGACTTGTTGAAATTGGCCTTGATCATTAGCTACCAGTATAATATCAAGTGCTTTATCAAAGATAGATTTAAAGATGGGGTGTTGAACAGCATTTTCGTTATGCAGAGAAGGAAATAATTCTTCAATGGTACCCAGGTAATATGGCTTGTCGTCCCCGGGAATTTTGTTATAGGTTAATTCAACCATAATGCTCTTTCCATTGGGAAGCATTAAGGTTAGAAAATCCCTTTCCGGAGAAAGAGAGGAATTCGCAGGCGCAATATCCGAAGGTATTGGTTGAGTAATATCATCGAGCCGGGAACCAACAATTGCCGTGCCGTTCCCATATCGTTCAATAAAAGATTTATTAACATCCAATATCTTTTTATCCCCTTCTGAACAAACAAGCATTGGAATTGGATTGTCGGTAAACAACAGGTTTTCCTGTATGGTCATAGAATGGGTAGATTAGTGGTCACTTAATTTGAAAGAATAAAGTCTAATCGGGATGCTCCTAACTGCGAATGAAAAAAAGCCGACATTTTTTTTAAACTTATTTTATCTTAATTATAATGGAATGTAATCTCAAATTTGAGATTAGCTTATGCCAGCTTCCCAAATTTTATGTGACAGGTTACAAGAATTGGAGAGGGTATTAGGCTGTTCTCCCCAAGAGATGGCAGAAATGGGGGAATGCAGCAGGGCTACCTATTATCGGTATCGTAAAGGCAAATCAGTCCCCGACCTATTGTTTCTGAATAATATTCTCAACAATGAGACAAGAGTTAATACGGAATGGCTGTTGAAGGGTGAAAAGCCTGTCTTGAAAGGCAGTTGTGAAGATGGCGAAAACAAATCTTCAGCTGATCCTATCCGCTTTATAAATTTACCGCTTCATAAAATGGCTCCCTCAGAAAAAGGAGGAGAGGGGAAGTTAAAAATGCAGCAGTTGGACAACCCTTCTTATACGTTGCCCCTCTGCAACACGTTTGTTGAACATGTCATTAATCCTGATTCAAAACAGCTGATTGCTGTCATTGTTCAATGTGATTCTATGAGTCCTAATATTAAACCGGGAAGCCTGATAGTGGTAAATACCGAAAAGAAAGATGCTTCAAATGATGGGATCTTTTTAGTCCGTTTTGATGATGAAATTCGTATTAAGCTTATCCAACGGTTGCCTTCGAAAAAACTATTGTTATCCACAATCAATGATAAATTCGAGCCTCTTAAACTTGATTTAAGCGCAGACAACTTTGAGATAATCGGACGTGTTATCTGGAGAGGGTCCGCTGTTTAGAAACAGATATTGAGATATGCGGGTATCATATTTGAGCTAATCAGCATCATCATTTCTTACCATATAGTGTAGCCTGTTAAAATGCACAGGTTGGTGTTCCGCCAAATGTGAGGAATACATATTTTCTATAGAATTCTTTTATAACTTGTAAATTGTGAGTTGTTTGATAGTTAGCACTAAACCCTAAAAATTATGCGAGCGCTGGTCGTCGAAGATGAGCCGTTATTAAATGAAGAGCTGGAAGAACAACTGCTGGAGGAGCAGTTTAGCGTAGACTGTGCCGAAACGCTTCAGGAAGGGCGCGATTTGGTAGCCGGTGATGAGTATGATTTGGTACTGCTTGACTTAGGACTGCCCGACGGGAATGGTCTGGAGCTGTTAAAGATGATTAAAAAGTACTATGACGAAACCGTGGTGGTTATCCTAACTGCTCGCGGTGAGGTAGAGGATAAGGTCAAAGGCCTGGAGTTGGGGAGTGACGATTATCTGGCCAAGCCCTTTGCGATGGCTGAACTGCGAGCCCGCATTCATGCCGTGCTGCGGCGGCGGTTTAAAATTAGCGATAATGAAATTTTGATCGGAAAGCTACTTTTGAATCTCAATCATATGGAGGTAAGCTATGGTGGCAAGCCGATCGATCTTACAGAGACAGAATACAAGATTTTGCGCTATCTGGTGCTCAACAAGAATAAAACAATTACGCGTATTGCGTTGGCAGAGCATATCTGGGGCAGTAAAATTGACGACCGCTTTTCACTGGATTTTATAAATTCGCATATGAAAAATCTCAGGAAAAAGCTTTCGGAAGCCGGGGCTCCGGAGTTGATTGAAACGGTATATGGAGTCGGATATAAGCTGGAGGCCTATGAAACTGAACAATAAAATACTGCTCAGTAACCTGGTTCTTTCGGTAGTTATTTTTGTGCTGACCAGTATTGGGATGTATTATCTGGTCAACGATACTGTTTATGATGAGTTGGATAATCATCTGCTGCAGCATAAGATTGATATCATAAATCAGGTACAGGGCGATCCGGCAAGCCTCAAAGAGATTCGTAAGCTTGGTGGACTCGGTTCCTACGAATGGGTTGAAATTAATCCCTATGACGGAACGGTGGAGCCCAATACCAACAGCTTTGCTACTATTGATACTGTGCGGAGCCCTGATGAGGCAAGTTCCGAGTCATACAGGCGACTGGCTACAACTATCTCAGTGAATGATCAGTATTACAACCTGAATATTTATGAAGAAGTTGCGGCCTGGCAGAACATCAGCATGACGATTCTGCTGAGTGTACTGGCGGGCTTGCTGATTTGGATTTTGTTGCTTTATCTGCTCAACCAGATGGTGTTTGATCGGATTTTGACGCCCTTTTACGATACGGTGGATACTCTCGAGACGATTTCGGATCCTACTGATTTTGACGAACGATTTCCGGATTCATCGACCGATGAGATTGATGTATTAAATCGGGCACTTAATACCATGATGAATGAAATCCGCTCGTCATTCGAGGATCAAAAAAAGTTTATCCAGAATGCATCGCACGAATTATTGACACCACTTTCGATCATTCGACAAAAAGCCGAGAAAATCCTTTCCAGATCAGATCAGCTTGACCGACAAACGTTGAGATCGGCTAATGAGATCCAGGAAACCGCAGTGCGGTTAAGCCGCCTGAGTAACGCGCTCTTGTTGATTAGCCGCGTAGAAAATAAGCAGTATGAGCTTGACGAACAGGTAGATATCGCAGGAGTTACCGAGAAGGTTCTTGAAGAGTTGAATGATTTTATCACCCTGAAAAATATATCTCTTGAAAAAGAGTTCAGTGAAGAGCTGTCGGTACAAGGCAATCAAGAGCTTATTCACTCCGCTATCTATAATATTGTGCAAAATGCGGTAAAGTTTTCGCCCGAAGGAGCGTCGATTACCATTACTCTCAATGGTGGGGCGGAAAACCATGAGTTTAAAGTTATCGATGAGGGGCCGGGAATACCGGAGGCCTTGAACGGTTCGTTATTCGATCGTTTTAAAAAGGGTAATGGTCGTTCCAACGAATTAGGTAAGAACAATGGAACCGGGCTGGGCCTGTCGCTGGTGAAAAGCATTTGTAAGCTGCACGGTTTTGGTTACCGGGCCGAGAATAAAGAGGGAGCAGGAGCCGAAATTACGCTTCGATTCTAAATCCATATTCTCTACAGATTTCCTTTATAGATTTGACCGTAGACAAACTGCGCGCTATTGCGTACTAACGGTCAAAATTTAGCGAAATGATTTTTTCTGTAGTTCTAGTAATTCTGATCTCATTTCAGTCAACCCCCGCGGATACCACTGACCTCAATAACTTGAGTGTGGGCAAAGCCCTGGAAATTGCATATCAGCATAACCCTCGTGTTAATCAGCTCAAAAATCGTATTGAGGCCCAGCGACAGCAGCAACCGCTGAGTTTGGGTATTAATAATCCCGAAGTAAACTATGCCAAAGAAGGTATAGGACAGGGGTCATTTGCTGAACAACGCTGGGTTGTATCACAATCGCTGGATTTTCCGCTTACCGGCTATTACCGTTTGAAGAGCGAAAAAGCCAAAACCCGTTCCATGGAGTTAGAGCTGGAAGCATTGAGGCTTCAGCTTAAAGCCGATGTAAAGTCGGCCTATACACGACTGGCTTATGCTATTGAATCGAGCCACTTGGCCCGTGAGCGCGTGGACCTGTTTAAAAGCCTGCGCGATGCTGCACAGTCGCGGGCCGATCTGGGGGAATCCTCGGAAATTGATGCCATGCAGGCCAACCTTCAGCTTACGGAGGCGCAAAACAGCATGGAAAAAGCGTATCAGGATATTATGGATGCTCGCTACAACCTTTTTGAGACCATAGGCCTGGAGGAAGAACAACAAACGTATGATATAAGCTTTCCCGACACGCTGCACTATGTAGCTGTAGATATCAATCAGGATGAAGTATTACAGCAGTTGCAGCAGCATCCCCAGCTTCAGCAATTTAGCAAAGATCAGCTGGCAGCATCTTATCAAACAAAGGTGGCCAAAAGCGGGTATTTGCCGGATATCAACCTAAAATACTATCGCCAGGATTTTGGTAATGGATTTGATTTCAATGCTTTTGAAGTAGGTGTTAGTATTCCTCTGTGGTTTGGGGTTAATCAATCGAATAAGGTTCAACAATCAAAGGCCCAGTACCGCGTGCAGGAATGGCGCTTCCAGGAAGAAGAGCTGTCAATCAAAAAACAGGCTGAGCAGGCTTGGCATGGTTATGAGACCACGCAGGCAAATATCAAACGATTCCGAAAATCCATCCAGAAGAAATCAAAAGAGCTGGTTGATATGACTCAAAAAGGATACCGGATGGGAGAGCTGGATCTGTTGACACTATTGGAAGCCCAGCGCACCTATTTGCGAACTCAGCAATCTTATTACGACACCCTCAGGGATTATTATCTGAGAGTTATTGAACTGGAGAAATACCTGCAAAAGGATATCATATTCAAATAAAACTATAGCTGAATTTATTATGAACGTTCATTTAACCCGACATCGGTACTCATCATACACTCCCTTGGGCTTGGTCATCGGACTGCTGTTGTTTTTGAGCAGTTGTGGTTCTGAGACCAATGATAAAGCTACCCAACCTGATCCCGGGACACCACCCTCATTGTCCCAGAAGAAGACCGAGCAGGTGATACAGCTCACCGAACAACAGGCCGAAGATTTAAATATTCAGCTCTATACGGTCAAGAGTGAAAAGATTAGTTTTGATATTAATGCACCCGGCCAGGTTTTTGCGGCTCCGGAACATATTTCTGTGGTCAGTTCCCCGATCAATGGGCGGGTATCAAAAATTTATGTGCACGAAGGAGAACGCGTCCAAAAAGGTGATCCGCTGCTGGAGATCGAAAGCCTGGAGTTTGCAAACCTGGTTGGGGATTATCTTGAGTCCACGGCTGAGATTACCTATCAACAGCAGCAGGTAGATCGGTTGAAAGTACTTACCGAAGAGCAGATCAGTCCGCAACGTACCCTCGAACGGGCACAAGCTGATCTCCGGCGTGCCAAGAGTAAACAGAGTGCTTCGCTGGCGCGACTACGGGCTGTAGGTATTTCGCCGCAAGAAGTTCAAAATTGGGATCCCTTTACGACTGATCCCAAAGCCGAGTTGACGCTTCGTGCCCCAATTTCGGGTGTACTAAATCAGCATTTAATTGATCTGGGAGAGGCCGTTAACGCCTACGACAAGCTGCTGGATATTATCGACAACACCGAAGTATTGGTGCGCGGATTTGTATCGCCGGCTGATGCTCCCTTCGTACGGGAGGGCACTCCGGTGGTGATCACAGAGAAACCTCAAGATGGCACCCCGCAAGGCAAACGCATTGAAGGAGAGGTAACTTCGGTCAATCCGGCCCTGGACGAAGAGAACCGCTCGATTGTCCTAAACAGCATTGTATCTACCGAAGAAGACTGGCCCATTGTGGGGCAGAGTGTTCGCATGAAATATGCTGCCCAGCCAATGGATTCAACCTTTACGATTCCGCTTTCAGCTATTCAGTTTGAGGAGCAGGAAGCGGCAGTCTTTGTTCAGCGGGCCCCTCGTCAATACGTAAAACGCGTGATTCAGGTTAAACGAATGACCGAAGATCGTGCGGTTATTGGAGCCGGCCTCGAACCCGGGGAAAAGATTGCCGTCACCCAGGTATTTAGCCTGAAGGCACTGGAACGTTTCGAACAATTTGCTGACTAACTTATAGCTATATCGACCATGTTAAAGAGCATTATTGATTTTAGTCTCAAACAGAAATTTGTTGCGCTGTCGCTGGTTTTGTTGATGGCGGCCGGGGGTATTTTTTCTCTTTCGAACATCCCCATAAACTCCCAGCCCGATGTAACTCCAACGCAGGTACTGGTCATTACCAAGGCAGGGCAATATTCGCCTTATGACGTAGAGCGGCTGGTAAGCTATCCGATTGAAACATCGATGAACGGCTTGCCGAATGTGAAGGAGGTGCGTTCGATTTCACAATTCGGACTCTCGGCGGTGACGGTTCTATTTGAAGAGGGAACGGATATCTATTTTGCCCGCCAGCAGGTGAGTCAGCGCGTACAGAGTATCTCCGAGGAGTTGCCGGATGGCGTGTCGACCCCCAACCTTGGGCCAATATCAACGGCTATGGGCGAAATTGTGCAGTACGTCGTTCGCGGTGAAAATCGCTCACTTACGGAACTTCGTACCATTCAGGATTGGCTGATCGCCCCTCAGCTTAAAACAGTGGACGGTGTTACTGAAATAAATTCATTCGGTGGCTTTGTCAAGCAATTTGAAGTGGCTGTGAATCCCGATAAGCTTCGCAATTTTGGAATTGGACTGAAGGATTTAACCGAGGCCATCAAAAATAATAACAGTGTTTCCGGGGGTAATTACCTTGAGCATAACCGGGAGCAGTATATCGTTCGTGGGTTCGGACAGATTTCGGACACCAAGAATATCGAAAATATAATTGTGAAGCGTACCGAGGATCGTCCGATCTATGTCAAAGATGTGGCTGATGTGAGTATCGGTCGGCAGTTGCGCCAGGGGGCTGTTACGCAAGACGGTAATGGTGAGATTGTTACGGGTATTGTAATGATGCTTCGGGGCGCCAACGGTCGCGAAGTGATCAATAAAATGGATAAGAAGTTTGCCGAAGTGAACAAGAGCTTGCCCGAAGGTGTATCCATTGAAAAATTTTATGATCAATCCGATCTCATCGATCGTACCACCGATACCATTGTTACAAACCTGGTGGAAGGTGGATTTTTTGTGATTGCCGTGCTGCTGCTGTTGCTGGGAGAAATTACGGGGGCCATTATTGTCGCGGCGGTTATTCCATTGTCGATGCTGTTTGCCTTCATTGGTATGGATCAGCTCGGGCTGGCGGCCAACCTGATGAGTCTTGGAGCTATTGACTTTGGGATGGTAGTGGATGGATCCGTGGTGATGGTGGAGAATATCGTAGAAAAACTAAACAGCGATAAATCCGACAAATCGAAACTCGTTATTATCCGTGAAGCCGCTCACGAAGTGGCCCGACCTATTTTCTATGGCGTATTAATTATTCTAATGGTGTATGTACCGGTGATGACGTTCTCCGGCATGGAGGGCATTTTGTACCGCCCAATGGCCATTACGGTGGGTGCTGCCGTACTGGGATCGCTGATCCTGGCGCTGGTATATGTGCCTGCCATTTCGGCCTTGGTGTTTCGAAACGGCGTAAAAACGCGCAAAAATTACGTCATCAACTGGCTGAAACCCCGCTACGAAAAGTTCCTAGAAAAGAGCCTGGACAAGAAAGCGATTACGATCGGTTCTGCCGTGGTGGTTTTTGGGATTTCCATGGCGCTTATGCCGTTTCTGGGAACGCAGTTTCTGCCCGAACTTGATGAAGGTTCTATCCTTATTGAGCAGGTGCGTATGCCGTCGGTGACGCTTGATGAATCCGTGGAAAACGCCAACTGGTTGGCCGGAAAAATAACCAAGAATATTCCTGAGATAAGGACGGTTGTCCCCAAAACGGGCCGCTCCGATCTGGCCAATGACTGGATGGGGGTTCATCAGACGGATGTCTGGGTGATGCTGCACCCCCGTGATCAATGGCGCGAAGGTATGAGCAAGCAGGATATTATCGATCAGATAAGACCCTACCTGGAAACCGAACCCGGTTTGTCATACAACTTTACTCAGCCCATTGCCATGCGGGTGGATGAGTTGACCAGCGGCGTAAAATCAGACCTTGCTGTTAAGGTGTTTGGCGAAGAGTTGGATACCCTGAATGCAGTAGGGCGTCGGATATCCGGTATTTTGGATGAGGTTGAGGGAACGGAGAACTTCTTATTAGAGCAGGGTAGTGGTCAGCCATATTACAATATTAAAATTGATCGCGAAGCGGTGGCTTCGTATGGGCTCAATGTGAATGACGTGCAGAATGTTATTGAGACCGGTATTGGTGGCAGTGACGCCGGACAGATTTTCGAGGGGCAGCGCCGATTTGATATCAATGTTCGACTGCCCAAGAATTTGCGGAGCGATTTCCAAGATATTATGGATGTGCCCCTGCAATTACCGGGCGGCGGATATATTCCATTGAAAGAGGTGGCTGATATTTATGCCGAAGAGGGGCCGCGACAGATTTCACGTGAGAACGGATGGCGGCGTGCTATTCTCGGGATCAACATTTCGGGCATCGACGTGGGAACCTACGTGTCGAACTTGCAGGAAGCTATTGACGAAAAGGTTGATATTCCAGCAGGCTACTTTATTGAGTATGGCGGATCGTTTGAGAATCAGCAGCGGGCTATGAATCACTTGTTCATTGTGGTGCCCATTTCGCTGTTGATAATAATTGGACTGCTCTACATGATGTTTGGCAAGTTTCGCTTTACCATGCTGATATTCCTGAATCTCCCGCTGGCCCTGTCCGGGGGTATCTTTATACTATGGATGCGGGGGCTGTATTTGTCTGTGTCGGCCAGTATTGGTTTTGTGGCCCTGTTTGGAGTAGCTGTACTCAACGGAATCGTGTTGGTTTCTCATCTCAACGATCTGCGCAAAGAGGGTGAGGATTTAAAAACAGCGGTCATCAAAGGTGCCAGTGACCGCCTGCGACCTGTGTTGATGACGGCCCTGGTAGCGAGCCTCGGATTTATACCGATGGCGTTCAACGTAGGGCCTGGCTCAGAAGTCCAGCGTCCGTTGGCTTCGGTGGTAGTTGGCGGGTTGGTTACGGCAACACTCCTTACATTGCTGGTCTTACCCACTATCTATCACTGGATGGAGAAAGGCAAAGAACTGGTTGCTAAAGATGAAGTATTCTAACTATTAACTAAAAGAGGTGTCTGTCATGAATGATGCTTATTTACACCTGACAATCAATCATTTCCCAATCTTTAGTATGCTATTTGGCTTGCTGATTTTGGGCTGGGGACTCTGGAAAAAGAAGGATTCCATTCAAAAAATTGCGATGGTGTTGTTTGTGCTGGGGGCGATCACCAGCTACATCGCAGTTGAAACCGGGGAAGGCGCCGAGGAGGTTCTGGAAGAGTATGCGACTTCGATATCCCATGATGCGATCCACGATCATGAGGAGGCGGCAGAAATTGCGATGTGGTTTTCGTTTATCACAGGAGGGCTGGCCTTGGTAAGCTTGTTTGTGGCGAACTATAACCTTCGTTACAAAAATGTACTGATGGGTGTTTTGTTAGTTGCTGCCTTGGCCGCAGTGGGCGCCCTGCTATATACAGCCTACGAAGGAGGCCAAATTCGTCATCCCGAGGCGCATACCACGGTTAGAATAGATGAATAGCAATTGCGGATACCATTTGCAGATTTATCCTCGTAGAAGCTGCATGGCATAATAAAGGATGCTGAGCCCCAGTAGCAGGTTTATCCGTCCTATCCAGCTCGATAGTTTTCGGAATGTTTTTGTCTTTGCACTTTCCGGATGACTGTCCATCAGTTCGGCAGCTCTGGGACCAGCATAAAAATCGTGAATGCCGCTGAGGATCAGCACGAGGCCAAAAAGATGCAGCTTGATAAACAAGGGCTGGCCAAAGCTACTGTTCCAGAATGTTGAAGTGGTCAAGTCAGCAAAATCATAGCCACGGGCTAGCAGATTGGTGATGCCGGTGATGATCAAAATGATAAACAGTAGCCACGAAATACGGCTGAATTTTCTACCAACCAATGCGAAGAATGCTCCTTTTTTATCAGTCAGAAGCTGGTGGCGTGAGGCCGGGACGAGTACGGCGGCGGTAAACAGCATGCCCCCAATCCAAAAGATAGCCGAGAGAATGTGAATGAAGACGGAAAGATAATACATGCAGAATTAGTTGAGAATTTGAAAAATAAATATCTTGCTGAATTTGTTTCAGCGTCAATTATCTAGCAGTTCATGAACTAAATCTGTTTTGAAAGTTATATAACAAAGGGCAGCCGTGAACGACCACCCTTTGTTTGTATGACATCAGCTAGCTATTAGCTGGAAGGTTTTTTTACATTCAGTGTACCCTTCATCCCACCCAAATAATGGCCTGGGAACGAGCAGATGTAGGTATAGGATCCTGCATCTTCTGGCACAGTAAAGGTGATTTCAACCGTGTCACCCCCTCCGGCCAATGCCGTTGCGGCAATAATCTGATCTTTCATGTCCGGCGCGATATAGTCGTTGTCGCGGGCCATGGCTGATGCGTTGGCAAATGCTTCTGCATCTGCTCCTTTTTTAAGTACAACTACATTGTGAGACATTGCCATTTTAGGCAGCTTGCTCACGGTTGTTAAGACAATACGGATTTTTTCACCCGGTACTGCGTTGATTTCAGTCACATCGAACTTCATCTGGTCGGTACCCTTGATCTTGATAGTACGAACGTCCTCATCCGGGCCATCAGTTTGGGTATTAAACGCATTGGCCGCTAAAAAGGGCATTAACAAGAGGGTGAAAAGTGCAGTTATTTTTCGGAGAGATTTCATAGTGTTGTATGATTTAATAGTTGAGTTATGTAAAATTATTTGGATTCATTTTCGGTGACGATCAGGCCTTTGGCACCTTTTTCAGCGTCGGCCATTTCGTGATCAACCAGAACGTAGTGCCCGTTTTCAGGAACGATAAATTCCAGAACGGCCCCGTTGCTTGCACCGAGCAATACAGTCTGCATGCCGCGCCATTCGTTTTGAATATTGCCCTCGTACCATACGCGGTCGAAGATAGCGCCAATGACGTGGGTGCTCGCTACATCTGTGGGACCTACATTGAGCATGTACAGTCGCACGCGGTCGCCTTTTTTCACTTTTAATGGATTGTCCATCATAGCATTCTGGTGCCCGTTAAAGGCAACAATGGTCGGCTGTTTTTTCATAGCTGCGTCATAATCCAGCTCATAAAGCGAGGTTGGTTTTTCGCCACCTTCTTCATACAGACTGGAGTCTTCTTCGGTTTGCTTTTGCTTCAAATAAAATTCAGATTGCACCACGGCAAACTCCTTGTCTACCTGTTCGTCTGTCGGATATCCTTCTTTGGGCGATACGATGACAACGCCATACTGTCCCATGGACATGTGCTGAAGCACCGGTGGTGTTCCACAGTGATAGATGTAAACACCGGGATAGTTGGCGATCCATTCAAATTGAATAGACATTCCCGGAGGCACGTTTTGCCATTTATCATTAGCAGCAACGGTACCTGCATGGAAGTCCATCGAGTGCATCATCGGCTGGGCAACTGCCTTGGGCTTCTGCATATTGTTATTGCTCAGCTGCTCGAGGAACATCGAGCCTCCTTTGGCCGGCTGCGAAACCGATACTTTTTCATGGGATCGGTTTTTCATCGTAAAGTTAATTTTATCACCTTGACGAACGTGAATGACTGGCCCGGGTACTGATCCGCCAAACGTCCAGGCTTTGTAGCGGATATCCGGAGCAACCTCAACTTCCTGCGCCACAATATCCATACGGATGTCGTGGGTCTGGTTGCCTTCTTCAAGCGGAGCTACATTCGGCAACTTGGTAATATGATTACCCACAACCGGTGGCCCGTCGTAATCTTCCTGAAAGATCTTGGCATCCGGTAGTCCGTACCAGTTATCTCCAATTTTATATTCTGCTTTTTGTTGTTCGTTCCCTTGTGCAAAGGCCGTGGATAGGCTCATTGCCAGAAATAGTCCGGCCGAGAGAAGTGTGTATTTCAAAAAATTCATAGTTATACCTTGTCTTAAGATGTTAGTGAGCTAAAATTTGGTGATGAAGCATTGTGTGTAATATCTGTGGATGAGCGAATCCTCTTTCTTCATCATGCAAGACGAATAGCTCACTGAATCCACGGATGTTAGCCCAACCACGGAGGTGGAGGCTTTGGGAGTATCGTGGGGCTTGTGACGTTATTGGCAATAGGGAGGTCAAAACTTTTACCGATCAGAAAGACACGGGGATCAGGAACAGTAGTGATTCTCAATGCCAGGGGATAGTAGTTTGTATCCAGAAGTTTTTGATTGTGGTCACAGCTGGGGCAATCGACATCCGAAAAGCACTGAATCATGTCGCAAGACTTTTCGGACGGGCAGCCATTTCCAGCCAATAGCTCAATGAGATCGCCCTTAAAAAGCTGATACTCGATCATTGGCATGATCGGCTGTAACGTGCCAACTGTGAAAGTAAAAAGTAATATGATCGAGTATATTTTCTTCATGTCATCGCCTACGTGTTTATTGTCTCTGAAGGAGTATAGGCATTATTTTAATTAAGACAAAATACTCTTTAATCTTTTTTGTTAAATATTGTCGGTCTCCGTGACACCAGTATTATTGTTTTGTGACCTTTACCTTCCATTCCTCGGGCATAGCCAGCAGGTATTCCCATTCAAACGGTTCTTTACTTTCCGCTTCCATCTGATAGTACAACGGTTTGGGATCGTGGTCATTGGTAAATACAAATGCTTCGCCCGGTTCCAAGGCTTCAAAAGCTTCAAAAATCATATCGTGCCGTTTGGCCGGTGGATGTGGGCGGACATCGAACTTATTTACAACACTTATATCATCTGCAGCAATACCGTCACCGGTTTCTTTTTTGGTGATGTGGGCGATATATTTACCCGGCTCTTCCTTTTTATTTTCCCACTTATATTCATTTGTGAATTTTTTACTAAAAATGTTCTGAATCTCTTCGAGGTTATCTTTAGCAATCAGTTCCATCGTATCTCCTTTCATCATCATGCCATAGCGGTGGAAAACAATATGCTTCCAGTCTTTTTTATCAGCTTCGCGCAGGTCCATCAGGGTTGAAATCTCCTCAAATTCGCGTCCCTTTGACTCCTCGGTTCGTGTCACTTTTACTTTCCATTCTTGTCCGCCACGCTGCAGATACTCCCAGCCAATTACATTTCCGTATATCGATCGAAACTCGTAGTACAGAGGCTTGGGATCGTGGTCATTAATGAAAGTAAAGCTTTCTCCGACGGGTAGCTCTTTGAAAAGCTTTAGGAGTTTTTCATGTCGTTTAATGGGAATAAGATTGCGTACATCCAGTTCTTGTGTTGTGTTACTCATAGCTTTATTCAAAGTATTTAAGACTATCAATTCCTACTATTAGTCACTTTTTGTCTTTAGTAAATCTTGAGAGGTAAAAAATAGTACAGGGGATTATACAGTTAATGATTCGTTGGTTCGTTACATTTTATTTCAACTTTAAAAGTCAGTTTCTCTTCGGTTGAGTTTACATTTGCTTTGTTTTTCATCAAGTGCCCCCTCCTTAAAACTTCCTTGCTCAAATTGCGAAATGCCTTTCCTGATCGGGCGCCGAATCTGTTCGTTTCTTTGACATTTCGGGCGATGTCGGTGGAAACATTGTTCCTTTGCTTGTACTCAGAATCTGGTTCTGTTTTAGGATTTATTTGTAATCTTTCCATACGGTTCTTGCAGTTGAGCAGACCTGGTTGTCATCTAGGTCTCGAATTGTATGAATGAACGTTTTTTCAGGGCCATCTGGCTCAACAAGGGACTCAATGGTATGTCCATATTGAGCTTCTCCTACAAAATTTCCATCAATAGTGTGGAGATAACAGTGATCTTTTATTTCAGTAGGTATAGACTCCATAGCCCACTGCAAATACCGCAGGTTACTGACATGCTCGTTTGAGTCCATATCATACCGGTGTACGAAAAATTTATTCCTATATAACGCCGAATCGAGAGCTTCTACTTCAGTACTATCCACTTCAATACTTTCTTCGGGGTTGATATCCCATCTGTCAAGAATTTCATCAAAAATCCGGGCGGGTCTTCTTCTTTCTATATCAAAAAACAACCAGAAGCCCTTTGCTCTACCAATAATATCACCTTCTTCTCCCATAATTAGGTTTTCTCGCGTACCTCTGAATGTTCTGAAATCAGACAACCAGGTTTTGACAGTAATCTTTTCTTTGTATACAGGATAACGTTCCATCACCATGCGTCCCGATAGAAGAACCCATCCGATTCCTTTTTCCAGAAGATCATACAGGCTATGTCCAATGGATAAACAATGGTCGGCTGCGGCTTCTTCCAACAACGTTAAGATGGTAACAGGGGATGCTTCTCCATGTTGACCCATTTCGAAATATCCTAGCTCAAACTGTTTTTCAAACATATTTCTATATGTAAATTAAAGATGTAGTATACCTCCAAGGTATACCACATCTGAAAAAAATTTAATCTTTATACGTAAGCACGCGTCCCCAAAGACTTTTGGTGCCCCAGATGCCGCGGCGCAGTGTTTCGAGCTGTACAATCTGGCTGTGATCAACAAACATGTTGACTTCGGGACCATAGTTCTTGACGTACCAGGCGAACACTTCAGGGTCGGCAGCTTCAAACATCAGCTTTTCCAAGCCAATTTCATTGATAAATTCGGCGGGCACGTCCGTTCTCCAGGGATCTGCATTTTCGGTAATACCTTCCGATTCAATCATGATCATATAGGCTCCGGCTTCCACAAAACGTTTGGCCTGTTTTACGGCATAGCCGGTGTCCAGGGTACCTTCGGATTCAAGTTCTCCTTTAGCTGTATCGCCGCCGGCCCCAAACTGAATACCGATTTCGGGTTTTGCCTTCAGTCCGGCGTCCTGCACCTTGTCAATTAACCGGAGCCAGTCGTCAGTAGGCAGGGAAATAAATCCCGCCGAAAGCTCAATGATATCAAAACCGTAATCTTTGCAGGTCTGGATATATTGATCGACGGCTCCCTTGCCCTGGGTGAGTACATACTCCATAAAGCCGCCGGTGGAAACCAGCGAATCATGGTCGTGTGCGATATCAATCAGCTCGGTCACTTTGTCCTTGGGCATGATAGAAAACGATCCGCCGGAAAACTTCAGCGAATCCACGTGTTCGCCCATTGTTTCCATAATATCGTTAAGATAACGTTTGCCCATTACGGCATAATAGGGACCACGGATTTCGGTTACGCCGGTCGTTCGGGGTTTGGATTCTCGTTCGTTTTTGTTGAGGAAATCGAATGTTTTTTCGTCGGCCATAATAGCCACCTTTTTTATTTTTGTTGGGATACGGAAACCGTATCCACATAATTCAAATATTCCTTAGGATTCTAATTTCACTTTTGTTAATAATTCCATCAGTTCGGAAACCGAATGTTGTTCTAAATTTTGTGTTGTTTTAACAATTTGATCACGCAGGTCTTTGCTGGTATAAGGTTCAGCTAGTCCTTCAAATTTCTGAATGATCGTGTCCCAGCTCATGGGACGCGTATGAAACCCTTCGTAATCGCTTTTTTCGATAGAGTGGTGTTCACCGTTTGTAAGATGCACGGTCAGTTTTGTGGGCATTTCATCGGGAAAGCGATTGCTGTAGGTTTCACTGGGAGTAACCTGCACCTTTTGAAGCAGTGTTTGAATATCGTCGGCTTCGATGCGGTCTTTCTCGTATTGCTCCGGCATTACTTGTCCGTCGAGCAGCGCCGCCGAAACCATATACTGCAGGCTGTGGTCGGCCTCTTCTTTGGTGCGGACAATGGTTTTGTCGCCTTCTTCGCCGCCGCCGATGATATGGTAGGCTACATCAAAAATTTCGATTTCTACCTTCTCCACATCTTCAGCGGAAAAGCCGTGTTTATTTTTTAGCTCAATAATCCCTTCAATAGAGGATTGGGAATGAATCTCCGCGTTGTACTTCTTGATGATGGTATCTGTAACGCGCTCCAGGTTTTCGTTGGACCAGTCAATGGTGAATTCGCCCGCAATGGAATCCATAAATCCTTTGTTGCCCTCAAATACGGCGGGTGGACCTGTAATATCGTACTTCGCCAACAGTGCAGCGTGGGTTCCGCCGAATGCGGTATGGGGATAAGCCAGTCCCTTCCAGTTGGAAAGCGCTCCGGTTCGCGTTACCCGAAGGGCATTTAGGGCAGTACCGGCAATCGCAATGGCATTCGCCGTTTGTTTTTCCTCCAATCCCAGTGCTTTGGAAACGCCCGCGGCTACGGCGTATGAACCCTGCGTGGTGTGATCAAATCCCTTGTCGCGCACGGGGGCCTCATCGCTGAGCCGGCACTGAACCTGGTAGGCGACGGCCAGGGCCGCCAGAAAATCTTTGCCGCTCAGATTGGTCGTTTCGCCCGCCGCCAGAATAGAGCCAATATTATCGCTGGGATGACAGGTTTCTCCCTTGGCCAGGTAACTGTCATTAAAATCCAGGTAGCGAACCAGTCCGCTGTTGTAGAGGGCCGCGCGATCTGGACTTGTCTTTTCGCCGCCAATGAGTGTGCTTGATTTTGCTCCGTCCAAATCATCAATCATCCGCCGGATCGACTGAACCGGTGGCCCTTCTACGGCCCCGATCGCGGTACCCAGGGAATCCAAAAGCCTTATTTTCAGCTGATTAACGGCCTCGTCCGATAAATCATTGTAGGTTGCGTTATGTACAAACTTGGCTAAATCGTGAACAATCATAACAAGTATATATATAAGTTATTGGAGTATTTTATCTTTTTTAATGCCATTGCAATATTCAGTAATGCAACATATTATTTGGTTCAACCTACAGGGATATCATAGGTGCAGGAATGATCGCCATCGGCGATGTAGGTAATTCGTTCGGTTTTTTCGCTGAAGAGTTTTCGGTAAAACATCTGCTCGAGCTTGCAGGGCAGGCGGGTCTCCTTTATCACTTCGCTAAAGGGACAGTTGCATTCTTTGACCGCAAGTTTTTCGGATTCCCGATCCAGGTCAAATTCCGGCATAAAACCTTCTTCGTCCAGCATCTCCATCAGTACCGTTATTTTGGATTCCGGATCGTCAGCACCTGATGCCTCAATTCGGTCTTCGGCTTCTTCCAGGCGCTGGTTCCAGAAATCCTCAAAGAAATCTTCTACTAACTGCTCATTACCTTTTGATTTCAGGTATTTGATGATATTACGGATCAACTTGGACTCGGAAGACGGAAAAACACTGTTTCCTTTGGGTGTAAGCTGGTACTGTAGGCTGGGACGTCCCGGTCCGGAGCGTACATAATCGCGTTCCACATAGCCATCCCTTTCCAGCTGAAGAAAATGTTCACGGAGAGTGGTTTTGGCCAATTCAATTTGTTCTACGGCTTCGTCGATCGAAAGCGTACCCCTGCGTTTAATAAGTTCGACAATATCCTTTTTCGATCCAGTAAACATAGTAGTTTATTTTTGGGCTTGTAATTTCTTTTTAATCTTCGGCAGAAGGTGGTCAGCTTCTATCTGGAACTGTTGTTCCAGCTTATCAAATAAAAGGGTAAAGTTCTTGTTTTGAATTCGGAGTGTTGAGCAGGTATTGGCGGGATTGTTGAAACCGTTGTCTTTTTCCCGAATCGTATTCATCTGACGTTTCAGCCGGTCTTGGTCCCGCTGGATAATCCCGAATGAGTTGTTGAGCTTTTGGACTACACCGTGATTGAGACTCTTTTTCTTTGTGGATGAAAGCTGTTCAACAAGCGGAAAGAATGTTCTCTGCTCGAATTCAAAATACATTTCCAGATTCTCCTGAAACTGCTCAAAATGCCATTTCGTATCTTTCAACCACGTATACTGGTTACCGTGAATTTTAAGGACTCTCGGGAAGCTTTGGTGTAACTCTTCCAGCAGGGATTGGTTGGGTTTTACAAATTCTCGCTCCAGGTATTCCGTCCAATTGGATAATCCTGTAATGTTGGACAGGGAAGTCTCCGATGGTTGGGTCATGGTATTGCCGTTTGTACCGTTGGTGTGCTTTTTCACCCACTTTAGTACTTCAACTTCACTCCACTGTTGTTGCTGGCAAACCGACCGTAAGGTTTCACTCTCATGCTCTGATACAGACAACCCAATGGAAGCAAGTAGTTCACCCGCCTCGGTGTTGGCATTAATGATCTGTCCGATCGTTGCTTCCGGGGTTAGTTGGGCAAGGGATTGATCTGTTTTCATACGTATTAATCTCCAGTTGTTTTGGTTTCAATCCGTTACTTAAAGTATAAATGATTTCAAGATAAATCAATAAAAAAGGTTAAAACCGTTTTTATAGTTGATATTAATTTTCGGGACTCCTACCTTTGGGTTGAACCAATGAAAACAACCTTATTTGAGAAGTTATGGCTTACGTCGTGACGGATCCATGTATTCAGTGCAAGCATACCAACTGCGCCGCGGTTTGTCCCGTAGATGCCTTTCGGGAAGGGCCCAATTTTCTGGTAATTGATCCCTGGGAGTGCATCGATTGCGATGCCTGCGTGGCCGAATGTCCCGAAGAAGCGATATACCCCGATGATGAAGTCCCTATGGAATGGGTGGATTATATAGAGCTTAATGAACAGCTGTCGGAGGAATGGGCCGAACATGTTATCAATGAAGCAAAAGAACCGCTGCCGGAAGTTGACGCATGGAGCGACCGAGAAAACAAGCGAGAGCACCTGATTGAAAGCTGGGAAGAGGCAAAAGCAGGGAAGTAGTTATCCGTAAACGGTATAACCTATAATTATTAAACCAAAACTGAACACAATGTCTGAATCTGAACAAAAAATTGACGTTCGAAAAATCGAACCTAAACGAAAACATCCAACTATTTTTGAAACATTTGACGATCTCGATGCAGGAGAAACTTTTGTCATTATCAATGATCATGATCCGAAACCACTAAAATACGAAATGGCCGCTGAACGGGCCGATCAAAAGTTTACCTGGAAATACCTCGAAGAGGGGCCCGACGTATGGAAGGTGAGGATTGGCAAAACAGCATAGTAATAATCCGATGTATTTAACTCCCGATAAAAGGCGTACGATAGTCCGGCAGCTGCGCGATGTAATTGATCCCGAACTGGGCGTAAACATCGTAGACCTAGGGCTGGTATATAACATCTTGTGTGACGATGGCAAGGTTATTATCGAATATACCGTTACCACGCCGGGCTGTCCGATGCGCCGCTACTTACAGCAGCAGATCGAAGAAACGTTACAGTCGATGGATGAAATTGAAAATTTTGAGACGCGACTGGTTTGGGAGCCGGAATGGAATGTGGATATGATCAAAGACGATGTTGAATTTTTTGCACATCCACCGCCTATGCAGTAAACAGATTGAAAGCCAATATTATATCTACCACCAAGTCATCCTGAATTCATTTCAGGATCTATCACTAAAATATTTTAAAAGAGACATGGCCCAGAATGACACCCAAGCTTAAAACAAAAAACATTGAAGTCCGCTAAAACACCAACCTACATATTAGTAAGCCTGTTGTTTTTTGCTGCTATAGGATTGTTGACAGGCCTGTATGCCGGCCTGGTTCGTCTGGGTCTTTTGGCGGGATCAAGTTCTGCCATCTCACCAATGGCTCACGGTCCGCTCATGATTAATGGATTCCTGGGCGCTCTCATCGGTTTGGAACGGGCTGCTGCTCTGGAAAATAAATGGGCCTATTTTGCTCCGGTCTTGATGGCAGCATCCACGGTACTTATGCTCAGCGGATGGCTAGTGCCGGGAGGATGGGCGTTAATATTGGGATCCATTGGCCTGACGCTGGTAATGAGTTATTTGCAATATTTACAGCCAAAGGTTTATCACCTGATTATGGCATTGGGAGCAGCTTCGCTGCTGGTTGGGAATTTGCTATATGTCTATGGATATCAAATTTATACGCTGGTAGGCTGGTGGGCGGCTTTCCCCATGCTTACGATCTTTGGCGAACGGCTGGAACTGAACCGTATCATGCGTCCGCCTAAACAAGCGCAGCAACTGTTTGCAGGACTCATTCTGGGATGGATTCTTGCACTTGCTATAACACATATCAATCGTATAGTGGGATGGAGTATAGTCTCGGTTTTATTGATAGGGATCTCCGGCTGGCTGATTAAGTATGACATTGCCCGGCGGACGGTCAAGGCGGCACAGTGGACCCGGTACAGTGCCATCTGTTTGTTATCTGGATATGGATGGCTCATCCTGGCGGGACTTTTTGGGCTGTTCATAGGATTTGCTACGGCAGGTCCACTGTACGACGGACTGCTGCACATGATCTTTGTGGGTTTTGTCTTCAGTATGATATTCGCCCATGCCTCAGTCATCATCCCGTCTCTGTCAGGTAAACTGGTACCATGGCACCGGTATTTTTACTTACCACTTATCCTATTACACGGCTTTTTAGTAACCCGGGTCATTGGGGATCTGATTTGGATGCCGGTAGTCAGAAAAATTGGAAGTTATGGCAATGTGCTGGCAATTATCCTCTTTTTGGGCGGTATTATGATACAGCTTATTCGAAAATCTTTACGTCAACGAAAGCAAAAAACTCAAGTTTCAAAACAAACAATTAACAGCAATAACTAATCTTAAATAAACATCATAGTTATTATGCCTACAAGTAAAGCAGATGCAACCTGGAATGGTGATTTAAAAAATGGAAATGGAATCATGAAGTTCGACAGCGGTTCCTATGAGGGAGAGTACACCTTTGCCTCCCGGTTTGAAAATGGAGAGGGAACAAATCCTGAAGAGTTGATCGGAGCTGCTCATGCCGGCTGCTATGCTATGGCTCTTTCCAACGAGCTGGGCGAAGCTGGACATAATCCCCAATCAGTAGATGCACGGGCAAAAGTTACATTTGAAGTGACGAATAGCGGTCCGGCGATAACCGGAATACATCTTATTGCCAAAGCCGATGTTCCCGGAATCAGTGAAGATACGTTCCTGGAATTTGCGGAAGGGGCCAAAGAAGGATGTCCCGTATCCAAGGCGTTGGCCGGGACAGAAATTACACTGGATGCAAAGCTTACAGAGACTGTATAGTATTGCCATTAAATTATTTTGGGCGGCTGAGGAAATTCAGTCGCCTATTTACTATTTATAGGTGGTCCATATTCTCATAAGGGAATCCCTTCACCTAATACTTGGGAAAGTACCAAAATTGGCTCACCAGTTGTGGTTCCAGATTAACTTCTTTAGGGAGGTAACCCAAAATCAAAATGTGCAAACGCCGGATTCCTTGTCGCATGCTACGGTTTTTTGGGTTGGACGGATGAGGTAACCATTGCCGGCCCACACTTTGCGCACCTCTTCTTGGTGAAGCAGTGGTGTTATCAGGCAGTCCATTTCATCATCAGTAAGGTCAAAAGCTATTTTAATTTCCACGGGTGCTACAGACTCAAAATGATTAATAAACTTCAGTACTGCTTCTTCTGATTTTTGAACCGGTCGTTCGGTGAGTGCCCCGTCGGTCGTATTTTTGATAAGTGTTTTCAGTGCTCCATAGGACTGATACCCATGCAGCATGATATGCTCCTGTTTGTAAGACAATCGAAACGAGGGAAAGGCTCGAACGTGATGTTTACGGGTGAATCGTAGGTCTTCTTCGAAGGCATCTCGCGCCGAACTATCATCTAACGCTTCAATAAATGGCACAATATCAAGACCAACTTCACTTGCCAATCCTATCAGTTCGTCACGTCGGTTGGTTTGACGTGCTTCGGTGGCCGTGGCTTCTCTTATCCGACGCAAGAATTTATTAGCGAGCTCTTCGCTCTGCATCTGTGCTGCCTTATAAGCAATATTTTGAGGGTAGGAAGACGGATGCTCATCAGTAAACAGCTCAAAGCCGTCTGTTCCGACCGGCATGCCGTGTTTTTCGGAAGCCTCCAGCCAGTGTTGGGCTATATTCTTATTGGATTCTTCAGGATCACCGCCAATATCGTTGGCGCGATCATAGAATTCACGAATATCATCGACCAGTCCGCCCATGATATATGAGATGTTGATTTGATCCCCAAAGCGCCATTGCAGCTTTCGGATGATGGGTTCACTGCCCCAGCACCAAGTACAAACGGGATCAGTGAATTGTGTGATTTCAAGTTGTTGATCCATAACTCCTATAATTTTTAGGTTAAAATTGATTAAAGGGGAGCAGGGATAACCGGCCAACCTGCTCCCTTGAATTGAGTGCAGTTATTTACTCGGCGGCTATAGTAGCTTCTTCGTTACTTAATTGGAGAGCCATTTCAGCGACGTGCTTGCCTTGCGTTTTGGCAATCTCCAACTCATTTTCGCTTGGGGTTCTGCCGCCGGTTGCGCCGGCGACCGTGGTAGCGCCATACGGGGTTCCGCCAGATATCTCATCCATCTCATTCAGTCGGTCTTCGAAGTAGGGTACGCCAACAACCGCCATCCCGTGATGAAGAAGCGTCGTATGAAAATTTCGAATGGTGGTTTTGTGGCCGCCATGTTGACCGCCGACACTGGCGAACACACTGCCCACTTTGCCGGTAAGTGCCCCTTCGGCCCACTGCTTACCAGTTTGGTCAAGAAAGTTACGCATCTGCGCCGCCATCATTCCGAAGCGGGTAGGGGTGCCAAAGATAATGGCATCGGAATTTTCCAGCACTTCCGGTGTGGCTTCGGGTATATGATCAAACGCTTCTTTTGCTTCCCAGGCACCGGAGTCTTTGAGGACATCTTCCGGCATTAGCTCGGGTGCTTGATGCATTTTCGGCTCTGCATTGTCAACAGAATTTATGCCTTTGGATACGGCTTCGGCCATCTCATATACGTGGCCATACATGCTGTAAAAAATGACCGATACATTTATTGATTCGGTATACATAATATTGCTTAAGGTTTTAGGCTTAGAAATTACTGCTGTTCAGTTGTTGATTTGTGCTGATTGCTTTGAGTACTAGTGAGAAGCAATAGTCCGCCAATAATGCTGACGTTTTTCATAAAAGAGATGAGCTGCATCTGGAACTGCTGGCCTTCCATAGCCCAGAAATTGTGGAATATCAGGCTGGTAGGTACCAGGTAGAGCGCAAGCAACAGTCCCGCTTCTTTCATCTTATATCCTGTTAGTAAGGCCAGGGCACCTGCAAGTTCTGCAGCGATGGCTCCCCAAATTAATAGCGAGGGTAATGGAATGCCTTTGGCAGACATGTATTGAATTGTGCCCTCGAACCCTGTTATTTTGCCGAGCAGGGAAACAAGGAAAATACTGCTTAGTAAAATTCGTGCGATTAACTGTAGGTTGTTTTGTTGGTTTGTATTAAACATGATTGTCTTTTGGTTTTAATTTCGACTTATGAGTTAAAAAAGTGTTCGTACAAAAAATCCGATTTGATCTTCTTGCAATATCTTTGAGCTATACTGGTCCAGGTCGTAACTCAACCCAAACTGAAACCTATCCCGATATACCGGGCCAATACGGGCCTGAACAATACTCCGATCATGCGTGTCAAAGCGTAGCCAGGATCCCATCAAAAAGGCATTTGCTCCGATATTCCATTGTGAGCTTACCGGTACTGTCTTTCGAAGCAGCAGAGTTATTCCACCTTGCAGGGCCGTGCTGGGGACATTATATGCCACCTGTGGACTTATCTTAATATCAATACCTGCCAGTCGGATTTGAGCATTGAGCAGTACGCCGGGTTGCAGGCCGGCAACGTTGCTGTAAAAGAGATTAGGCCCGGCACTAACGTGTTTGCTAAGTGACCCTGTTATTGAGGTTTGAATAACAGCCTCATCAAATATTCTTTTCTCCGGAGCATAGAACCGGTTGTAGAACGCCAGTCCATTGATTTGGATATCAGACCGTTGACTCCATTGCTGGGAGAAGGTCATTTGAAATACCATTTTATCAGCTCCGCTCAACAACTCCTGCTGCAGATTTTGAGCAGCCGACATGTTCACTACCGTTGTTAAAACAGTGACTAGAATAACAAACTTTTTCATTGTGTGTACTACTGTTGTACTGGAATTAGTTCAATAATAAAGTATATGATGATTGCCAGCCGATAAATGGCAATTTTTCGGATTTAGTGTTCAGTTCTTCGGCTTTTCCGAAATTGGATAGGGCTCTGTTCGGTTTTTCGTTTGAAAAAACGGCCAAATTGAGAAGGGGTAGTAAATCCTAAGTGATAAGCAATCTCTTTAGCTGATTTGTGGGTATGGAGAAGCTGATTCCTGGCTTCCCGCATCACTTGCTCATGGATATGCTCCAAAGCCGTTGAGCTACTCTCTTCTTTAACAACTTCACTAAGGTATTTGGGCGTTACGTGCAGTAGCTCTGCATATTCGCTCACCTTCTTTTTCTCGATAAAGTGTTCATCTATTAACTCCTTGAATTCTTTGTACAGGCGATTGGATTGGGAGGATGTTTGAGAACTTTTCTGAGACAGGACTTTTCAAGGCGATTTATCCTGAACAGCAGTTCAATAATACCGTTCCGCAGAATCTGCTTATAATAAGGACGTGAAAGAGAGGCTTCTTTTGCTAACTTGTTAAACAGTTGTTTTGCTTTCCCAAATGCATCACTATCTAATTCAAACAGTGGAGGCTTGCCGGGATCAATCCATAGCAGTTCTTCCAGGGCTTTACGAGATATATTGGCCTCCAGCAAAAACCTCTTGGTGAACAATACCTGCCGGATTTTAAAATCTGAACTGCACTGTCTTGTAGCAGTAATATCTCTGGGAGAGGTAAACAACAAATGTCCCGGAGAAAGGATCTTTTGGTGTTCATTAATCTCCTGCCTGCAACTGCCCTTTAAGGCTATAGACAAGTTATAGTAGTCGGTTTTATGAGGTTGAGGTACAGTAATCCCATTTATGCTTTTGATGATCAAGAACTCATAGTCATCCTCCTGTGTGCCGCATACCTCTTCACTGTCAACTGCTACGAAGGTATCTTTAATATTGACTTCGGGAATAGATTTTTCAGTACGAATCATAGTCAACAGCAGGTTTTATTCTGTAAATTCTGATTGACTGAATATCTCATCAAGGTTTGTTCTCATTTCGTCCAGCAGGGCTGACAGTTTTTTTGCCTTATCTGGATCCAATGCTTGTTCCATTAATTCATCGGTGGTCAGCTGCTGATCAACCTTGTCCAGAAAGTGTAGCCCTTCGTCAGTAATTTTAATTTCTACCTTGCGCCGATTCTCTTGTTTAGGTTGTCTGCTCACATATCCTTTTTTACGGAGCTTTTCGACCAGTCTTGACACGTTGCTCCAGCTGTTCAGCATTCGGTCACGAATTTCATTGAGCTCGTAGGCATCGGGATGATTTCCCCGCAGTATACGAAGGACGTTATACTGCTCATGGCTCAAGTCAAACTCATTTAACAGCTTTCGCATAATATTTTCAAAGTGATTAGCACTATAAACGACATTCAGTATTGCTTCCACCTGAGGATTAGGAAATTTCGTTTGTTTAATTGCTTTCTTGAATTCCATAAGTGCCGGTTTAGCTAAAAATTAGTTTGAACAATTGTTGTAGTTACATCAGTTGTAATAACTTAAATGTTTGTAGGTTTTTCAAACGAATAAATAGGGTTCTGAACGCAATATCTTTCATCCGGAGACCAATTTGAGTTCATCGTGTTGGATAAATAGTGTTCAGCTTTATTTCAGAATGATATAGTGTTCGTCGAATTGTAAAAAAAATTGTTGCTCATGGAAGCCATTGAATGGAAAGATCATGGGTTAGATACTGAGTATATTGATTCCGATTCTGTTGGTTATTTACTAGTTTTGGGGTTATGGATACACAACATTTTCATGTAAAAAATATGGTTTGCAGTCATTGCGCCGAGGTACTGGAAGAAAAGCTATTGGAGGCTGGTTTTAAGGTGCAAAAAATTGAGCTCGGAGAGTTATACCTGGCTGAGAAAATTAACGAGATTGAGTATAATCGATTAGCTTCTGTGATTCGCGAAAATGGGTTTGATCTCATTAACGATGAAAACAGTCGAATCGTGGAGCAGATCAAGCAGCTTATTATTCAACAGGTGCGCGCGACAAAACCTATGGATAAGAATCTGTCTGACTACATTGCTGAAAAGATCCATAAAGATTACCAACAGTTGAGCCGCCTTTTTTCGGCTGTCGAAGGCAAGTCTATCGAGCGTTATTTTATTCTTCAGAAAATTGAGCGGGCAAAAGAGCTTATTGTCTATGATGAGAAGACACTCAGCGAGATTGCACTGGAACTGGATTATAGCAGCCAACAGCATTTTTCTCGTCAATTTAAAAAAGAGACGGGCCTGTCGCCCTCCCACTTCAAAGATATCAAGGAGAATAAACGCACTTCCATCGACTCAATCTGAGTTTTTAACCACGAAAACATCAAGGCAATAAGGTTAAATAACGGGTGGCTTCGTAGTTTGCCAAACAAAATCCTGCACATGATTTACATAATTATGCAAGAAAGGCAATAGTTCGGCGCTTATTTTAGTGATAGAAATTGAAGTCGAACTAACAAAACCATTGTCTTGCGATGATTGAAGTGAATGAAAATACCGATCGCGGAGTACTTGCACTTAAAGCATCTGGGAAATTAACCAAAAAGGATTTGGATGAGCTAGTCCCCTCGCTTAAACGGCACATTGCTGAATCTGATGATCCACATCTTTTGATGATCATGGAGGATTTTCAGGGCTGGGCAGATGCTGCCGCTGTCTGGAAAGACCTGCAGTTGGATGCCGAATATATTGGTTATTTCGATCGCATTGCCATCGTCGGTGAAAAGAAGTGGCAAGAGTGGGGCACTCGGCTGATGGATCCAGTCATCAAAGAAGAAATGAAGTTTTTCCCATCGATAAGGTCGAGGATGCGTGGGAATGGATCGAAGAAGATCATTAAATTTACTGATTTTGACCCTCTTCTATTCTCTCTCCAAAAAATTAGGGAGAGGGACATTGTACACGATGATTGTGTCTAATAAAAAAATCTTTTCCCCTTTATCATTTAGGGAAGAACAAAAAGAGGGCAAAAGCACCAAATGTTAAGAATGAATTTTAATGACATTCCTGAAAAAATATAAAGAAGCTGTTGCCAGTGCGCTCTTCTTAATGGGGGCCTTGGTGATTGAACATGGCGTTTCGTTTTCCGGACAAAAGTATATCTATATAGCGCTCTATGGACTTTCGTACCTGTCGGTCGGAGCCTCCGTATGGATGAAAGCGTTTAAGTCGATCAAAAACGGTACCATTTTCAGTGAGTTTTTGCTGATGGGGATTGCTACGGTCGGCGCTTTTGCCATTGGGGAATATGCCGAGGGCGTGGCGGTGATGCTCTTTTACATGGTGGGCGAATATGCTCAGCACGGCGCGGTGCATCGAGCTAAAAGCTCTATCAAAGCGCTCATCAATCAACAACCGGATGTGGCCACCGTGGAGCGCGGGGGATCGGCGAAGGAGGTGCATCCCTCGGAAGTGGAGATAGGCGATATCATTCGCGTGAAGCCCGGTGAAAAGGTTCCGCTGGACGGCGATCTGCTTACCGATAAAGGCTCTTTTAATACCGCGGCGCTGACCGGTGAATCTAAACCGATCATGCTAGAGGCTGGTCAGGAGGTTTGGGCGGGAGCGATCAACCAGCAGAAACCCGTTCGTGTAAAAGTGACAAGCGCTTATGAAGATACCAAGTTATCCAACATCCTGAGGATGGTGCAAGAAGCTTCCAGGCGGAAGGCGCCCACCCAACGATTTATGACCCGTTTTGCCAAAGTGTATACGCCCGTCGTGGTTTGGATGGCCGTGGCGCTTACGTTTGTGCCATACCTGTTTGTCGAAAGTTACGTCTTCCAGGATTGGTTTTACCGCGCCCTTATTTTCTTGGTCGTTTCGTGTCCCTGCGGATTGGTTATCTCAATTCCACTCGGCTATTTCGGTGGCATCGGTGCGGCTTCGCGCAATGGTATTCTGTTTAAGGGGTCCGATTTCCTCGATCAGCTTCGCAAGATGAAAACACTGTTTATGGATAAAACGGGCACGATGACTGAGGGCTCATTCGAGGTGCAGGAAGTACGACCTATGAACGGATACGACAGTGATGAACTAATCAGGCTGGCTGCCTCGTTGGAGCAACAGTCCACGCATCCAATCGCAAAGGCGATTCTGAACCAAGCCGGTAGCCAAAAGTTGTATCCCGTTGAAAATCAGCACGAAGTATCAGGCAAAGGGCTAAAAGGGACCGTTAATCAGAAAGAGATAGTGGTCGGGAATCTGGACCTTTTAAAGAAGTTTGATATTCAACTTGCCGCCGATGGATTTGATGATCCTTACACCTATGTACATGTGGCCGAAGATGGTACGCATGTAGGGACAATCTGTATTGCGGATCGCATCAAAGCTGATAGCAAGCAGGCGATTGAACATCTTCACGAGCTGGGCGTCAGCGACCTCGTGATGCTCTCCGGGGACAACCAGCAGGTGGTCGATCACGTGGCTCGAAAACTGGGACTTGACCGCGCTTACGGAAGTCTTTTGCCGGAGGACAAATACAATCAAGTAAAACAGGCACTGAATCCATCCCAAACGGTAGGTTTTATTGGTGATGGCGTGAATGATGCCCCGGTGATTACGCTGGCTGATGTAGGTATTGCCATGGGCGGAATCGGCTCGGATGCTACAGTGGAGACGGCGGATGTGGTAATCCAAACAGACCAGCCCTCCAAAATTCCTCTTGCTATTGAAATTGCCCATTTTACCCACCGCGTGGTTTGGCAGAATATTGGTTTTGCCCTTGGCGTAAAAGTAGGTGTAATGGTGCTGGCCGTATTGGGCATGGCCAATATGTGGGGCGCCATCTTTGCCGATGTGGGTGTGGCCTTGCTGGCGATAGCCAACGCGATTAGAATACAACATAAATATTCTGATGCTGGCTTTCGGTTATTTGCCACGAGTACTGCTGAGCAAGAAGTAGCAAATGAGCCGGATAGATGTTGTGAGGTATAACAATGGCACGCATGAGGGAGTATCATTGTTGTAAAATGATGAACCGATTATCTGGTAGGTTTTGCATAGCTATTTTATCATCCAAAAATTAAATCATTGTTGCACCGATTATGATACTTGTAACAGGCGCAAACGGACATTTGGGATCACAAACGATTGAGTTTTTGCTAGATCAGAAGCAAGCCGATAATATTGCCGGACTTGTCAGGAGCAGGGAAAAGGGCGCGGAGCTCAGGGAAAAAGGCATAGAGACTCGGATTGGTGATTATACTGATTATGATTCTATCAGAGAGGCTGTAACTGGTATCGATGTAGTGTTGCTTATTTCTTCGAGTACTATTGAGGGACGAGTAGCACAGCACAACAACGTAATTAAAGCTGCCGATGAAGCCGGGGTGCAACAATTGTTTTATACCAGTATGGTTCAGGCCGACAAAGAATTGAGTCCTATGGCAGAAGATCATGCCAAAACTGAAAAAGCTCTGAAAGATTCCGGGCTTGCCTATAGTATTTTCCGTCATACTTTCTATACCGAATTTTTGCCACTCTTTTGGGGTAATGCGCTCGAGAGCGGTCAGTGGGCGTTTCCCTCCGAAGGGCAAAAAATTAACCTTGCCTACCGCACCGAGATGGCCGAGGCACTGGCCAATGCTGTGGCTAATCCAAAAGCCCATAGAAATGAAATCTATGAGATTACCTCTGCTCAGACTTATACCCTTGAGGAGCTGGCGGGTATGCTTAGCGAGGCATCGGGTAAAGAAATTTCATATCACGATGTGTCAGTATCTGAGTTCGAGCAAAGGCTGCACGAAATAGGGCTTCCGGATGAACAGATTGCAATGAGCGTGATGACGGCCCGGAGTTTTGTTAACGGCGCGCTGAATTTTACCTATGATCACCTGGAACAGTTGTTGGATCGAAAGCCGACAGATGCGCGGACCTTTATCAATAATTTTGTGGATGCGTAGCGGTTGTCAGCCTGAGAAATTGCTAATATTTTTAAGGAGTAGTTAAACCACGAATTAGACTGCCTCCCCATATTTTAATACACTCTCCGATTAGTTTGAAGGTCCAGAGTGCCGCTTGGTAAGCTTTAGCAAATTGTCATTTAGCCTTTCTGGGATCAAATGAAATTTAATTTGTTTATTCATGACTAAACTTTGTAAATTATCCTTCAATGAATGAAAGTCATTAAATGAATAATATTATTTAGAATCCGGTTTAAGACAGGTTAAATAAGGCTTTAAAATGTTTTAAGGCCGGTATAATTTATAACTAATAGTCATAAGTGGGAAAAGAAGAACGTAGAAAACGCGAACAACAGCGGCGCCGCAATCAAATTATTGATGCGGCTGAGGCAGTAATCCAACGCCAAGGGTTCCATCAGGCCACGATGGATGAGATTGCCGAAGAAGCCGAGCTCAGCAAGGGTACATTGTATCTCTACTTTTCCCAAAAGGCGGCCTTGTATCTTGCAATCTGTAGAAAGGGATTGCAGCAGTTAAATGATAAGTTTGCGCATGTTATACAGGAAGAAAAATTGGGTATAGAATTGGTGCGCAAGCTCGGCGAAACATTCATTTCGTATACCTCCACGCATCCCGAGCATGCAAAGGCGATGATTTATTATGAGTCGCTGATTGATGAGGAGGACTTTGAAGGGGATGAGTTAGCTGAGGACTGCGAAGAAGTTGGCCGCAAACTATTGATGTACCTTACCCGTGCCATCCAGATTGGAATGCAGGATGGCTCGATTGCTAGGCAGATGGATCCCAAGCTACTAGCTGTACAAATTTGGGCATCAATGCGCGGCATGATGCAGCTCTACCAAGTACGATCGCAACGACATCTGCAAAAAATACTGCAGGATTTCGAGCTCGATATGGAAACGATGATCGGGCAGTTTTTAGACGTCCACATTAAGGGCATTCAAAATATGAACAACAATTAAACTTTAGAGCTAAGAATGATTGACCAAAATATTAACCAAAGATTAACTTGCTGCAGGGCTGGGATTTTCGGACAGTTAGGGGCCGTTGTTCTGTTACTGGCTCTTACCATTGCCCCTGTCAGGGCGCAAGATCGCGCCAACCTGCCCGACAGTTTGCAGATAAATAACAATATTACGGTTACACAGGCTATCCAGATATCTCTGGCCAATAACACGCAGATCAAGCGTGCACTGTTGTCGATAGAAGATGCGAGGCAGCAGGTGCGTACGGCGTGGAGTGAAGTTATACCTGAGATTTCAGCTTCGGCCAACTACACCCGGAATCTGGAAGTGCCGGTGAACTTTATCCCAGAAGTAGTTTTTAATCCCAACGGTGATCCGAATAAGCTGGTGCCGGTAGCTTTTGGAACCGACAATAATTGGTCGGGTGGGTTTAATGTTTCACAAATATTATTTAGCGGACGTGCTTTTGTAGGGGTGAGTAGTTCAAAGTTGTTTAAGGCTGCACAGGCCGAAAATCTGCTTGCCACAGCGCAGCAGGTTGTCACCCAAACCCGGCAGGCTTTTTATCAGGTCCTTATTGCCAAACAGCAGCTTCGCCTACAGCGTGATCGTCTGGAACGTATTAAGAAGAATCTGGAAGATACCCGCAAACGATTGGAGCAGGGGTTTGTGGATGAATATGCCGTACAGCAGCTGGAGGTACAGCTTTCTAATCAACAGCCACAGGTTACGCAGGCCGAGTTTGCCGTTGAGGACGCGACCAATAACCTACTCGACGCCATGGGCATTCCGGTATCGCTGGATATTGGGGTCGTGGGCAGCTTAAATGACTACAATATTAAAGATGAGGCAGCTAGTACATCCGAAAATAAAGCTCTTAAGAAAGTGGACCGGATGACGCCGCTTACACTGCAAGCAGATTCGCTGTTGTTAAGCAAAGCAATGGAGCTTCGCGGTGACATGCGCGCAATCGATGTTCAACAAAAGTTGCAGAATAAGCAGATTAAAGCCCAAAAGAGCCGCTACCTGCCAACGGTGACTACATCCTATAATTTGCAATGGACAGCCTCTGAAGCCGGTAGACCCAATGTATTTGGGACGGAGCAGAGCCGTGCTCGCTCACAGACGCTGATGCTGAATGTAAGCTTGCCTATTTTCCAGGGATTTAGCCGTGATGCCTCGGTGCAGCAGGCCAAGATTCAGCTCAGAGATTTGAAACTGCAAGAATACCAGGCTAAGCAAAGTACACAAAAACAAATTGTGGCGGCCAAGGGTGATATCCGTGAAGCGTTACAAACGGCTTCGGCGCGCAAACAAGCGCTACAACAGGCACAGGATGGTTATGAACGTGCACTCAAAAGATATCAAAATGGACTGGGCTCACAGCAGGAGGTCACCGATGCAGAGCTGCAGCTGCGCGAAGCTGAGATGGCCTATGCTCAAATGGCGTTCAACTACCTGAGTGCTAAAGCACGATACGATCAGGCTATTGGCAAGGTACCTTTTGTGAGCCAGAATCCGTCGGAATTAAAAGATAAAATTGAACTTAAATAACAATGATAACTTTAGCTGATATGAAACAGGCAATAAGCATTTTATCACTACTGGTGCTGGTTAGCGCTTGTGGTGACTCGAATCCCAATGAAGAACAATCGGGCAGTAAAGCTGTGCCGGTTTATACCCAAGAGGTGAAAACGGGAACGTTCAAACACTTCCTGAATATTCAGGGGACGGTAGAGTCGGATAAAACCATTCTGATTTCGCCCAAAACCTCGGCCACGGTTGAATCGGTCAAAGTGAATGCCGGTGACAAAGTTTCCAAAGGCGATGTGCTGGCCACATTGGATGGAGAAGTGACTAAAAGCCAGATTGAAGAAGTGAAAACACAGCTGGAATTGGCTCGTACAGTGTATGAGCGCCAGCAGAATCTTCGTAAAGAGGATATTGGTTCGGAAATTGAATTTCTCCGTGCCAAAAATCAGGTGAAATCGCTGGAAAATCAGCTGGCCACGCTTCGTGAGCAGTTTGACTACTACACTGTTCGTGCGACTATCGGTGGTACGGTGAATCGGGTGATGCTGAAGGAGGGCGAAACAGCTGCTCCCTCGAAACCGGCTTTTCAAATTGCGAATTCCGAAGCCTTGAAGGTGACGGCCGAAATTTCAGAAGCTTATATCACGCGTGTTGACCGTACCGACAGCGTAACAGTGAAACTGCCCAGCCTGGATCGTCAGCTTACAAAGAACATTGATGTGGTGAGCGAGGTAATTGATCCGTCGAATCGCACGTTTAGCATCGAAATATACATTCCCAATATGGATGGAATGGTACGCCCTAATATGCTGGCGAAGCTTCGGGTGAATGATGTGACGCGCTCCAATGAGGTAACGGTACCGCTTAATGCTATCCAACAACCCGAAGGTAATGCTTTTGTGTATGTGGCAAAGAAGGGCAATCCCAGCTGGGTAGCCAGCAAGCAGCCAATCGAGTTTGGACTAACCTATAACGATCAGGCGCTCATTGAAAAGGGATTACGCCCGGGCGATCGGCTGGTAACGGTGGGTTACAATGCCCTGAGCGATCAAATGCCTATTACCATCCAGGAAAATTAATTTAAAAGTCGAATTCTATAATGAGCTTCAAAGAATTTAAAATTTCGAGTCTTTCAATAGATAATCGGACCACCGTCTATTTGATGACGGTCCTGATTACGCTTATGGGAGTTTTTTCGTACCTGACACTGCCTAAGGAACAGTTTCCCGAAGTGCAGATCCCGACGTTTAATATCGTTACGATTTATGCCGGTGCGTCGCCAGCAGATGTTGAGAATCTTATTACGCGTCCCATTGAACAGGAACTGAAAGGGATTGATGGCGTCGATGAAATAAGCAGTGTCTCCAAGCAGGCCACCTCGGTCATTACTATTGAGTTTGAGACTAGTAAAGATAAGCTGGTGGCTCAACAGGAGGTCAATGATGCGGTTGACAAGGCCCGTACCGAGCTCCCGCAGCAGCTTACCCAAGAACCATCGGTGGATGATATCAACCCCTCCGACCAGCCGATTTTGAACGTCAACCTTTCTGGTAATTTCGATATTGTTGACCTTAAGCAGTATGCCAAAGACATCCAAGATAAGGTGGAAAGCCTCCCGGGAATTAACGAAGCCCAGATTGTCGGTGGACTCGAACGCGAAATTCAGATCAATACGGATATGGCCAAAATGCAGGCCACAGGTATCACTTTTCCGCAAATAAGTCAGGCCATTGCGCAGAAGAACGTAACAATTTCCGGCGGCGGCCTTGACTTGGGACGCATGGAGCACGCCGTACGCGTTGATGGGAAAGTAGACAGTGCAAAACATCTCAAGAACCTTATCCTGCAAAATGCGCGTGGCAGTGATGTGTATCTCAAGGATATTGCCGAAATAAAGGGAGGCTTTGCCGACCGGGAAAGTTATGCTCGACTTGGTGGCGAACCGGTGATTACCGTGAACGTAAAAAAGCAGGGAGGCGCTAACCTTATTGAAGCAACCGACCGTACGCAAGCGGCTATACAGGATATGCAGCAGACCACCTTGCCCGAAGGTCTTAATATTACCTATACCGGAGACCGTTCTAATGATACCCGGCAGAGCGTTTCCAATCTGTTTAACACCGTAATTATGGGCTTCTTGTTTGTAGTAGTGGTGCTGATGTTTATCATGGGCGTCGAGAATGCCATATACGTTGGTCTGGCTATTCCACTTTCCTCCCTTATTGCTTTTGCGGTGATGCCATCTCTTGGCTTTAGTATCAATATTGTGGTGCTCTTTGCCCTTATTCTGGGGCTGGGTATTGTGGTCGACAACGCAATTGTGATTGTTGAGAACATCTACAGGTATATTAATGAGCGAGACTACAGCAAGATCGAGGCGGCCAAGCGGGCGGCCGGAGAAATTGCGCTGCCGGTGATTACCGGTACACTCACAACTATTGCCCCTTTCGTACCGCTGTTATTCTGGGGTGGTATTATTGGAAAATTTATGGTGTATCTGCCGATTACCATGATATTAACGCTGGTAGCCTCGCTGGTTGTAGCCCTTGTAATAAACCCGGTTTTTGCCGCCTCGTTTATGGAAAAGGAAGATGGAAACGGCGGCAAGGACGAGCACAATGGGGATAATACAGGCCTTTGGATTGGGGGCGGAATTTTTGCTGCCCTTGCCGGTATTTTTTACTTGTTTGGGAACTGGTTTGTTGGCAATCTGTTGCTATTCCTCTATGGGTTGTATCTAGTAGAGCGATTCGTACTTAAACCGCTGATCGCAAAGTTTAATGAATCGGTACTTCCGCGCATACAGGAAAATTATAAGGCAGCCATTGCCTGGATTCTAGAGGGTAATCGTCCGTGGTATACGTTGGGAGGTGCCGTTGCAGGACTGGTAATGAGTGTGGTATTACTGGGTATTGTTTCGCCCAAAGTGGTATTCTTCTCTGAGAGTCAGCCTAACTTTGTGTATATCTATAACAAGATGCCGGTAGGTACCGACCTGGAAACGACCAACGAGGTAACCAAGGAGATTGAAGATCGCGTTTTTGAAGTTATTGGCAGGGATAACCCCATTGTAAAATCAGTAATTTCCAATGTGGCGGTTGGGGCTGCTGCGCGTTCTGATATGGACAAAACACAAAGTGCCAACAAGAGTAAGGTCAGCATTTCTTTTGTAGACTATCAGTATCGGCAGGGTGTTTCGACGCAGAAAATACTGAATGACATCCGCAAAAATTTACGGGGTATCCCCAGTGCCGAAATTGTGGTTGAGCAGGAGCAGTCGGGTCCGCCCACCGGAAAACCGGTGAATATTGAGATTGCCGGGGAGGATTTCGATCGGCTTGTAAGCCTTTCGAACAAATTACAGCAATATATCGCCTCGCAGAATATCACGGGTATCGAAGAGCTGAAATCCGACCTTCAGGTCAATAATCCCGAGATTCTTGTGGATATTGACGAGGTGAAAGCCAACAGCTACAACATCAACAACGCACAGCTGGGTAGTCAGATACGAACAGCCCTTTTGGGCGTACCGGTTTCTACATTCCGCGAAGGAGAAGATGAATACGATATTACGCTCCGAGCCCAGAAGGAAGATCGTTCCAATATCACCAGGCTAATGAATATGCAGGTACCTACTGCCGGTGGCATGATTCCGATCTCGGCGGTCGCGGATGCGAAGTATACCAAAAGCTATGGATCCATTAACCGAATTGACCTGCAGCGGGTAGTTACGCTTTCATCCAACGTGTTGGAAGGCTACAATGCCAATGAAATTAATGCCCAAATCCGCACGGCCTTGCAAGACTTTGAAGTTCCCGAAGGCTATTCTGTGGCCCTTACCGGTCAGCAAGAGGATCAGGCCGAAACCATGAACTTCCTGAGTGTAGCATTGGTGGCTGCGGTATTACTCATTTTCTTAACGCTTGTTGCCCAGTTTAACTCTATCGGCAAGCCACTGATCATTATGTCGCAGGTTGTCTTTAGTCTGATCGGGGTTTTTATCGGCTTTGCAACCTTCGGGATGAATATTTCTGTGGTGCTAACGGGGATGGGGATCATCGCCGTGGCCGGAATTGTGGTCAAGAACGGAATTATTCTGGTCGATTATACCGATATCCTACGCAATGAGGGCAAGGATCTGCGAGAGGCCGTCATCGAAGGTGGCAGGGTCCGTTTGAATCCGGTAATTCTGACAGCTGCCTCTACGATACTGGGGCTCTTTCCGCTGGCAATAGGATTAAATATCGATTTTTATGGACTGTTTGCCAGCTTGGATCCCAATATATATTTCGGTGGTGACAGTGCGGCCTTCTGGGGTGCGTTGGCTTGGACCATCATCTTTGGCCTCGGCTTTGCCACGTTGCTCACGCTATTCCTGGTGCCGTCGATGTACTATATAGGTGTGCAAACCAAGCGGAAAGTACGAGAATGGCGAAACACTTTTTCTACTTGAGTTGACATATCCCATCAACGATAGACTCCCTCTATCGTTATCCCCGATAAAAGTCGCACTGTGAAAGGTGCGGCTTTTATTTTTTAGACTTTGCAAACCCCATACGTGTCATGCTGAACTTGCCGTATTCCGAGCATTCGGAGTTTCAGCATCTACTGCTTTATCTCTTTAAAAGCTATTAAGGGCTTTTGGGCAAAAGACCCTAAACTAAATTCAGGGTGAAATCGAGTTCTGCAAAGTCCTCTATTTGAGATAATTTTGAGCTAGTCGAAATGTTCTTTCTTATATTGGTGAATAAGTTTAGGTAAGTTCTTTTCGGCAAATTGATAAAACTTGTTCATCTTCCGTAGCCGGGTTTTATCAGTATCGGGATCTTCTTCAAGTAGATCCAGGCCAGTGGCCGAAATTTTGCGAAGGGCATTAATATTTTCGAGCTGGTTCTCGAGTACATTCACCCAGGCCTCTTCTTGAATTTGAAAGTGGATTTGTCGTTCGCCCGGAATGCGTACCTTTTCGATAAGTCCAGACTGCAGCAACATGCGAGTCATATTGCTGATGGATGCTTTGCTGACATCAAGATGCTCAACAAGGTCCGAGAAGGATTGCTGCGGCGGGTCACAAATCATCAGCCAACCCATAATTTGTCCGGCAATGCGCGGCTTTCCGCTTTCTTCCATCAGCAAGCTAATTTCTTCGACAAATTGTTTTTTCTTTTCGTAAAGATCGTCAGAAGCCATGTGAGCCTATTTGATGTCGATATTTAAACATACAAGCTACAAAATATTCAGTACATATTGAACAAGATAAACTAGGTGGGATCAAGAAGGTAGCTCTCTACCTTCTCTTTGCTTTATATAATATAATTGGCCTCTCATCTATAGATAGAAATATGACCAATTACATGCGGCGCTTTCGCTGTTATAGTTTTGATACCTCAGGTAGAAGTATGTTCTTAAGTGCCATCGTATTTTGTTATAATTGAGGGTTATGAAACGGGCGTTGACCATACTGCTGCTTATTCTTTTTACCTACAATTTTCTGGGGGCGGGCTTTGTATATAACTTCTGGTTGTATTCGGTTAAGGGAAGCGTGAAAGAACGAATTGAGGGTGACTACAGCGAGAAAAAAAAGCTGATTAAGGTTCCCGTAGAATGGAGTGAAGATTCTCCTCCCGAATTTCAATGGCACGAAGAGCAGGAGTTCGAATACCGGGGACAGATGTACGATGTCATCCGCCAAGAGCAGCACGGCAACGAAATGTGGTACTACTGCCATTGGGATAAGGCCGAAACAGAGCTGCTAAATAATCTATCGCAATACGTATCAAATTACTTGCAGCAGCATCCCAAAGATCATCAGAAAACGACCTCACTTTCGACCTATCTTGATCAGACCTTTTTACTGGTCCATGGGACGGAATTGCTAACACCATGGCAGCATGAAATTTCAGATACCGCTTGCAAGGCTTCCATCAAGAATATTGTTTTAGATCTGGATGATCCCCCTCCCCAGCCAACAATGAGTTGCATGGTTTAACGTTTAGCTTTCTAATACACAAATACTCATTGTTTTATGAAAAAGTATCTACTGACGGTGCTGATGACACTGCTGTATCTATCATCAGCATTTTCGCAAACTGTTACAGTGGTGGATGAAGAGACCCGAGAACCCTTGGCAGGCGTAAATATTTTTACCGAGGATCGTTCGGTTACGGGAGTAACCGACTCCAAAGGGCAGACATCTATCAAACAATTCCAGAACACAAGAACCGTAATCTTCAGCTATGTTGGCTATCAGAATGTTCGACTGTCTTATGATGAGATAGTTGATCAGGGGCTGACTGTAGGCATGGCCCGGAAGTCGGTGCCGATGGGGCAGATGGTCGTCTCGGCCAACCGCTGGATGCAAAGTACCAGCGAAGTGCCGGTATCGGTAGCCCAGGTCACTCAAAAAGAAGCTCGGCTGCAAAACCCGCAGACAGCGGCGGATCTGCTGGGGGTTTCCAACGAGGTCTTCATTCAGAAAAGCCAGATGGGCGGCGGCAGCCCTATGATTCGCGGCTTTGCCACCAATCGCGTGTTGCTGGTCGTAGATGGCGTGCGGATGAATAACGCTATCTTTCGCGGGGGCAACCTGCAGAATGTTATCTCGCTGGATGCCAATTCGATCGAAAATACCGAGGTCGTGCTGGGACCAGGTTCGGTTACCTACGGTAGTGATGCTATTGGCGGGGTCATGAGCTTTAACACGCTTGCTCCAAAGCTGAGTCTGAGCGAAGATGAAACACGGATTGAGGCTAATGCCTTAACACGTATTGCTTCGGCCAACTGGGAAAAGACCGGCCACTTCGATCTCAACCTTGGTTATGACGAATGGGGATCTGTGACAAGCTTCACTTATTCTGACTATGAGGATATGAGAATGGGTGCAAACGGTCCCGATGAATATCGCCGACCCGAATATGTGGAAAGAGTAAATGGACAGGATATGGTTCTTTCCAATGAGCGCCCCAACGTGCAGGAACCCACTGGCTACAGCCAAATTAATTTATTGCAGAAATTCCGGTATCGCCCCACGGACGACTGGGATCTGAAGCTGGGTGTTCATTATTCTACTACGACTGATCTCCCGCGCTATGATCGACTGACCCAAAAAGATAATGGTCAGTTCAGCAATGCCGAGTGGTATTACGGTCCCCAGCAATGGTTTATGACCAATCTGAATGCTACTTATTATTCAGATTCAAAGCTGTTTGACCAGCTCAAAACAACAGTAGCTTACCAGGATTACGAGGAGAGCCGCAATGACCGTGACTTTCAAGATCCCAACCTGCGAAACCGCGAAGAGCACGTGCGCTCCTACTCGCTGAACTTTGATTTTGAGAAGCAGCTTACTGATCAAAGTACGCTGTTTTACGGCATCGAAGGTGTTATCAACAAGGTCTATTCCAAGGCACACGTGACCAATATTAATACCGGCGCGCGATTGTCGACCTCGACTCGTTACCCCGATGATTCCTCCTGGCAATCGTATGCTGCTTTCCTGAATTACAAAAACAACCTCAGCGACAAGTGGACGGTGACCGGTGGCGTGCGGTACAACCAGTATCTTATTGATGCCAACTTTACGGATCGTCTGGAAGATTTTCCGTTCGACAAGGCTGAGCTCAACCGCGGGGCCATTACGGGGAGTATCGGCACGGTGTTTCGACCGGCTGAGAGCTGGCAGATCAATGGCCATATCTCTACCGGTTTTCGGGCGCCCAATATCGACGACATCGGCAAAATATTTGACTCCGAGCCGGGCTCGGTGATTGTGCCGAATCCGAACCTAGATCCAGAGTACGCCTATAATTTTGAGCTGGGGGCTCAGAAGGTGATTGCTAATAAGCTAAAGCTGGATGTGACGGCCTTTTACACCATTCTCGATAATGCGATGGCCCGCCGCGACTTTACCCTGAATGGCCAGGACAGTGTATTATATGACGGCACGCTGAGCCAGGTGCAGGCAATCCAGAATGTATCCTCAGCCAAAGTTTGGGGACTGCAGGCCAGTATGGAATACCAGATTACGCCGACGCTGAACCTCTCCTCTCACATCAACTTTCAAGAAGGTGAAGAGGAAGATGATAGTGGTCAAAAGGTATCGGTTCGTCACGTAGCCCCAACGTTCGGCAGTACGCATCTGAGGTACACCCCCGGCGACCTTACCGTGGATGTCTATGCTAATTACAATGGCGAAATTCCCTACTCCGACTTGGCTCCTTCTGAGAAAGGGAAACCGCACTTGTATGCAAGCAATGCCAACGGAAATCCTTATGCGCCTGGTTGGTACACCTTTAATGTTAAAGCGATGTATTCGATATCAGAGAATATAACGCTGAACTTTGGTTTGGAGAATATCACCAGTGAGCGATACCGGCCATATTCGTCAGGTATTGCGGCACCGGGAAGAAATGTGATTTTTGGCATTCGCGGTCATATTTGACAGTGATACGAATCTGCCAAAGTTGATAGGTTATTTAGTGAACTTTGCCTCCCTTAGCGGGGAGGCTTTTTATTTTGCTGGATATTGAGGCATTAAATTCTGTAAAGCTGTTGGTGACGTTGCTGCAAAATACTTATGGTATATTAATAACTTTTTTCCAACCAACTCCATCAGTATGAAAACAAAACTCACCTCTTTGTTGTTACTCATCCTTTTTGCATTGGGCAGTATGCCATTAGCAGCTCAGGATGAAACTAAAACAGTTTCGGAAGCAGATTACAGCGGAATTGAATTTAGAAATATTGGTCCGGCCCTGTTTTCGGGACGAATTGCGGATATTGCTATTCATCCAGATGATCAAAAAACATGGTATGTGGCGGTCGGTTCGGGTGGTGTCTGGAAGACTACCAATGACGGCGTTACTTGGAAGCCTATTTTTGATAACCAGTCTTCCTATTCTATCGGCAGTGTTTCTATAGATCCCAACAAGCCCAGCACCATTTGGGTTGGCACAGGCGAAAATGTGGGCGGCCGACATGTTGGTTACGGCGATGGTATCTACAAAAGCACTGATGCGGGCAAGACCTGGGAAAATATGGGACTCAAGGAGTCGGAGCATATTTCTCGGATTATTGTCCATCCCGAAAATTCAGATGTGATCTGGGTGGCAGCCCAGGGACAGTTGTGGGAAGGCGGTGGTCAGCGCGGCTTATATAAGTCTACAGATGGCGGTCAGACTTGGGATAAAAAGCTGGGCGGTAATCAATGGACCGGGGTGACAGATATTGAAGTTGATCCTCGAAATCCGGACAGAATGTATGCGGCCACCTGGCAGCGTCAACGTATTGTGCCTATCTACCTTGGTGGAGGTCCCGGCTCCGGCATCCACAAAAGTACCGATGGGGGAGAAACCTGGAAAGAATTAGAAAACGGTATTCCCGGTTCTAACCTGGGTAAAATCGGGATGGATATATCTCCACAAAAACCCGATATCCTATATGCTGCGATAGAACTTGATCGCACCAACGGTGGGGTTTATAAGTCTGATGACCGAGGCGAATCTTGGGAAAAAATGTCTAACACCGTCTCTGGTGGAACGGGCCCGCATTACTACCAAGAACTGTATGCTTCCCCCCATCACTTTGGAACAATTTACTTGATGGACGTGCGAACCCATGTATCGGATAATCACGGAAAGGACTTCCGAATATTAAATGAAGACAAAAAGCATTCGGATAATCACGCACTGGCTTTTAAAGAGGATGACCCGGATTACTTGCTAATGGGTTCTGATGGTGGACTCTATGAGAGTAATGATTTGGCGGAAACTTGGACTATCGTCAACAATATGCCTATTACTCAGTTCCACAAGATTGCTGTGGATGATGCTGAGCCGTTCTACAATGTCTATGGCGGCACGCAGGATAACGGTTCACAGATGGGCCCCTCGCGAACGGATAATGAAAACGGTATTACCAATCGCGACTGGAAGAAAACGTTGGGTGCCGACGGACACGATACGGCGACCGAGCCCGGGAATCCCAATATTTTTTACGGGGAGTACCAACAGGGCGTACTGCATCGTGTAGATAAACGCACCGGCGACGCAGTGTTGATTCAGCCACAGTCGGGGGAAGGCGAAAGCTACCAACGATTCAACTGGGATTCCCCGGTCGAGATAAGTCCACATAATCCTACAAAACTGCTGGTTGCATCGCACAAAGTGTGGATCTCGGAGAATCGTGGAAACAGCTGGACCGCCATATCCGGTGATCTCACCAAAGGTGATGAGGAACGGATTACATTTGATATCATGGGCAAGCAGCAAAGCTGGGATAACGCCTGGGATGTGAACGCCATGTCAGATTACAATACTATTACGTCGCTTGCCGAATCCCCCAAACAGGAAGGCCTGATTTATGCCGGTACAGATGACGGTCTCATACAGGTTACTGAAAACGGCGGTGAAAGCTGGCGAAAAGTGGTTCTTGGTGATATTGATGGCGTACCCGAAACGGCGTTCGTAAATGATATTAAAGCGGACCTTTTTGATGCGAATACGGTCTATGCTGTGCTGGATAATCACAAGTATGGCGACATGAGTCCGTACATCCTGAAAAGCACCGACCGCGGAGAATCATGGGAGCATATTAGCGAGGGTCTTCCTGACGATCACGTCGTTTGGCGACTCGTACAAGATGATGTCAACAAAGACCTGATGTTTACCGGTACCGAATTCGGTGTTTTCTTTACGGTCGACGGTGGCGAAGAGTGGATGAAACTGGATGGCGGAATGCCTACCATTCCGCTACGAGATATTGTCATCCAGCGTCAGAAGGATGACCTCGTTGCCGGTTCGTTTGGACGCGGTGTTTTCATCCTCGATAACTACGCACCATTGCGTCACGTTGATTCACAGATGCTGAATCAGGATGCCAAGCTATTCCAGGCGCGTGATGCGTATTGGTATCAACCTGATGAGGAGGTTGAATACCAAGGTGCCAACTTCTACTCGGCAGAAAATCCGCCTTTTGGAGCAGTGTTTACCTATTACCTGAAAGACGGTTTGAAGTCGCTGGAACAGCAGCGTAAAGAGAAGGAAGCCCAATTGGGTGATGATGAGGATGTGCCTTTCCCTGGCTGGAATCAGCTTGAGGCTGAGAAACGGCAGGAAGGTCCAAAGGTGATTCTTACGATCCGGGATATGGACGGAAATATCGTCCGTAAGGTTGAAGGACCAACTTCGGCCGGTTTTCATCGCGTGAACTGGGATCTGGAATATCCATCCAAAAATGTAGTGGAGCTTGAAGAGCGCGGTTATAGTCCCGGTGGCTTCATGGCTATGCCTGGTACCTATACGGCTACACTTTCCAAAAAGGTGCTCGGTAAAGTTACACAACTTTCGGAGCCGATGGAATTTGAGGTGAAGCCACTGCGTGAAGGTACGCTGGAGCGCGCTTCTAATAAGACGATTGCGGAGTTCCGCGAAGATATGGAAGGCTTCCAGCAGGAATTGACGAAAACCTCTAACAAGCTTGATAAGCAGATTGGCCACGTGAAGGCGATGCAGAAGGCACTGTCCAGAGCCTCGAAAGAAGATACCACACTGGTCAGAGATCTGCACGAAGCGCGAATTCAGCTGCTTAATCTCAAGGAAGAAATGGAGGGTAGTGAAGCCAAGCAAGAGATTGGTGAGCGCACCCAAAAGCCGACCCCGAGCTCACGGTTGTATATAGGATATAATGCCTTGTCATCAACATATGGGCCTACACCAATGCATGTAAAGACGGTGAAGGTTGGTATGCGCGAGCTGGACAAGATTCAGCAAGATCTGGATCAGTTTGTTGAAAACGTAATGCCTGAACTCAAACAGGCACTCGAAGCAACCGACGCACCACCGATTGAAGAGTAAGTTAAAATAACCTATTAACTACAGGGAGCATCGAAAGGTGCTCCCTTTTTTTTATTTACTCACAATTTTATAGTCGAACTTACCAATTCCTTTGAAATCGATGAGGAAGTGGCTAAAACCTTATGTTGTTCCTATTCGTGGATCGATAGGAATCCTGGAAACGGTTATTGGATGGTTTACTTTTTCGGGGTGATATTGAATTTAAATATTAGGGATGAGCGTTACTTCAAACTGTTTGGCCGCCAAAGCAGTAATAACAAAACAAATAACGGTGATGCCCACACAGATAAGCAGTGACCACCAGAACGTAAATCCTTTATTTAGCAGGACAGGCATAGCAAGGAACATGGGAAGTGTGGGCAGCACATACCAAAACGTATAAAAAGCATGGTTAGCAATTTTGGTATCTCCCTGACCTTCCAGGTACAGCCAAATCATCACCATGATGGTTACAATAGGCAGCGAGGCCAGCAGTGCTCCGAGCCGATCAAGGCGTTTGGCTACTTCCGAGACGATAACAATAATTAATGCCGTAATAGCATACTTTGCGATTAAGAATTTCATGGCTTGGATTTCGGTTTCAGGATTTATATTGAATATAACATGGGATTACTTCTATAACTCTTCAACCATGTATTGGCCTGCTAATTTAATTACAAAGGATATATGGATATTACACAGATTAAAGAAACAGCTCTTTATATAGAGGACTTAGATAGGACGGAGGCGTTTTACAGCCAACAACTGCAGCTGGAAGTGATCTCCAAAGTTGAGGGACGACATGTATTCTTTCGCGCGGGATCTTCGGTTCTATTGTGTTTTATCGCCGAAGCTACCAAGGGAGATGAGAGTTTGCCTCCTCATTTTGGAAAGGGCAATATGCACATCGCTTTTGAGGTGCCAAAAGAAAAGTATATGGAAGTAAAAGAGAATATTCGATCTAGTAATATTGCGATTGAATACGAGCAGCAATGGAATAAAAATGTTGAGTCGTTTTATTTTCGGGATCCTGACGGACATCTGCTGGAAATTGTGCCGACAGGTATGTGGGAATAGAGATTACAATTGTGGACTGATAAATGGGATGGCCAGGTCGAGTCCTCGCAGGATGAGCAGAATACCAACCACAGCAATAAAGTAGGGCGAAAAATTCTTGAGTCGCCGCCGTAGTGAAACGGAAATGAGTCCGCTGGCCAAGCTTACGGTCAACATTGCCGGAATAGTGCCAAGTCCAAATCCCGCCATAAAAAACAAGCTGCCAAATACAGTGCCGGTCGTCAGGGCTGTTGCCAGGGCCATGTAGACAAATCCACAGGGAAGAAGTCCATTCAGCAATCCAATCAGGAACAGCGATCCCATTGTGCCTTTTTTGAATAGTGATTTGATGGGAGCGGTAGCCTTTTTCATGAACTTAGAGGGGTAGGATTTCCACTCGTTAATTTTTTGACGAAATGCCGATACCGTAAGTCCAAGTAGCAGGAGCACACCAACGCTTATCGACAGCACCTGCTGAAAACCGCTGATGGCTACCATCTGGCTGAGCAAACCCACGGCCACGCCCAGCGTGGAGTAGGTGATTACGCGCCCAAAATTATAGAGCAGGCGTGATAGTACCAGTGAAAAAGTGTCTTGGTTGGCACCCGGCAAAGCTAGTGCCAGTGGACCGCACATGCCCACGCAGTGAAAGCTGCCTAAAAATCCAAATATAACGCCGGCTAATGCCCAATCCATATGGTTATTATTTTGGTGCTCATGTTGTTATAATAGTTTGGAAAATAGACAAATCCGCTGGGGGTAGAAAGGGATGGATATAAAAAACTGACAGCATCCTGTGTCTGGATCTGTCCGCGTTTTTGTGCATGTATGCGCTGTCACAGTCACAAGATCGTAATTCAGTTCCTCACGCTGACAGGTTTGTTGCAATATTTCATCCGAGTGTACGGCTATGAGGGAGTGTAGCTTTTGAAAATATAGAACGAGCTGCTAGACCGCCACACCCTGTCATACACAAAATAGATCAACGACTTTATTCCTCTAGTCGTTGGGGGATCACAACTCCATTTCCCGAGACGAGTTCGCAACCACGAGCAGGCTGCTGCCAGCCATGGCAAGGGCAGCAAACAGCGGATTAATGAGTCCCGCTATAGCAAGAGGGATAGCAATAAGGTTATACAAGAAGGCCCAACCAAGGTTCTGCCGGATACGACGCTTGGTTTGGTCCATGGCATTAAAGGCTTTGCTTATTTTCTCCAGCCGATCTTCGGGGATGACAATCTGGGCTGATTCAGCAGCGATAGCTGTCAGATCTCCAAAGCCTATTCCAAGGTCAGCATCGGCCAAAGCCAAAGCATCATTGCTACCGTCGCCAATCATAGCTACGGTGCCAAATTTTTTGAGATTATTGATGATCTCGGTTTTCGACTCTGGACGAGCTCCGGTAAACAGGAAGTCTGGTTTAAGCTTTTCCTGTAGGGGACGAGCTGCTTCTTCACTGTCGCCGGTGATGATGGCAATTTCTTTGCCCTGTTCTTTTAGGGATGCGATAAAGGATTTGGCCTCCTCCCGAATTTGGTCGCCCACTACAAGAATACTCTGCACGATTCCATCCCAGGCGACCCCTGTTGGCACGTGTCCGTTTTGTCGGGCTTGTTTGATTTGAGACCATTGATCGCTGGAAATTTCTGCCCCTTTTCCTTCAAGCCATTCAGGTTGACCTACACGAATTTCAGTTCCATCGATAAGACCCGTAACTCCTCTGGAAGTGCTCTGGAAATTAGTGACTTCAATCTCTTGTTTGTACTGATTAGCGATTGCGTTGGCTACAGGATGCGAGGAGTACTGTTCGATGGCGCTGGCATACTGTAGGGCTTGTTCATGGTCGCCTTCGTCCAGCAGATGCATCTGGCCGGTGGTAAGGGTACCCGTTTTGTCGAAGGCTAGAATATCAGTGTCGCTTTGTTCTTCAAAGACGGCGCCCGTCTTAAAAATAATGTTGTTCCGCAGCGCATCACGCAGTCCGGAGGCGACGGCAAGGGGCGTAGCCAGTCCCAACGCGCATGGACACGAGACAATGAGCACCGCCAGTGCTGAAAGCATTGATTCAGATATTGCTCCACCTAACGTAAAGTGGTAGGCAAAAGTGATTATGCCCAAAACCAAGACGCTCGGTACAAAATAAGCGGCAATCTTATCGACCAGGCGCTGTTTGCCCGATCGGCTGGCCTGGATGTCCCACATCAGGTTGATCATCTTCTCCAGCGTGCTTTGCACATGTTCGTCGGTTTCGATGGTGAGGGCATTCTGGGTAAGAATGGTACCGCTGACGGCCCGATCGCCGGGCTGTTTGGATACGGGCAGCGATTCGCCGGTAATCAGCGCCTCGTTTACCACGCCCTGACCGTCAATAATGGTCCCATCAACAGGGATACGTTCACCGGCTTTAACCACCACCCGATCGCCGGCTTCCAGTGCATCGATTTCTACTGTCGAAAATTGACCGTTTTGCTGTACACGTGCTTGCCGAATTCGTTTGCCCATCAGCTCGCTTAGCAGGGAGTTTTTCTGCTTTTTGATGCGGCTTTCATAGAAATTACCGAGCGAAACCACCATCACAATGGCCATGGTCACGTCAAAATACATCTCATTGACGCCCATAAAGAGGGCTATAGTACTGAACAAGTAGGCGCTGACCGCGGCAATGGCGACGAGCAGATCCATATTCGGCTTGAGTACAGAAAGCGACACCCAAGCGCCACGCAGGATCGGGAATCCCGTAAAAAAGAGGGTGATCGAAGTCATTAAAAAGACATTGGCCATCCAAAAATATTGCACAACAGGTGCAAAAGGTAGCATCTGCTGTCCAGTGATATAGAGCGGATACAGGATGAGGCTATAGACGATCAGCCCCATGATGGTACAAAAGCCGCCGATCAGCAGTCGGATCTTGGTCAAAAATTCATCGTCACCAATGTAGCTATCCATTTGGTGGGCCGAGTAGCCCATTTTGCTGATCAGCTTCGGAAGTTCATTTTTATCCAAGCGGTCGGGATCGTAATAAATCTTAACCAGCTCTGAAGCATAACTGGCTTCGCTTTTGTAAATGCCCTCCTGTTGCCTCGATAGTGATTCGATAAATGATTCGCAGGTCGCGCAGTGCATACCGTCGACCTTTAGGAAGGCTTCTTCAGAAGAATCGGGCGGTTGTTCCGCTTCCCACTCCCGGCGGCGTCGGCTAATGGTTTCCTGGCGAACCTGCTCGGCCTGTTCGGGATCCAAATCTTGCAGCAGATCATATACCTGCAGGCATCCCGTACAGCAAAACTGCCCCTCCACTTCTGAATCAGTGATGGGAGGATCGGGAGTAGGAAGGTCGCATAGCGTGCATTTATCGTTGCTCATTACAATGTTAAAACAAAATTCTGAATTTCTTTCATCGAGCCATTAAATGGTCAAAGTTGGCAAAGACCAGCTACTGTTCGCACTCATTAAACTGTTTTGAAGGTTCCTTCGTTTTGAGCAATATTGACTGCAAATTTGCAAATAATAAATATACAAGAACGGCTTCAGGAATAGTAAAAAACGTTCTATGTTATACCAGCATGATAATCTGAAGAGGAAAATAGTGAGGATATGTTGCGAATGCGTGTGATCATTGGCTCGTTGCTGTGTATACTACTGATATCTTGTGGGATGAATGATTCTCGTTATATGAGCAGTGGTGAGCTCAGGCAGTTCGAAACGGCATATTCGGGGATGCAAGAAAAGTACCAATCATTAATCTCGGAATATCAAGCCAAAGCTGATACACTGCCTCAAGAGGTGCAAGTGCTGTATGGTGATCTACAAAAAATGTATGAGCAGATGGATTATAATCATCAGCAGATGATTGCTCGAAACCGGGCACGTAACGAGCAGGGCGATAAAAAAATGGTGTCGGATAAGCTGCGGATGCATATCCAAAGTCACATGGTGGGCGAATGGTATCACCAAATGAAAGGAATGCATCAGAAACTTGGCAATTATCACCGAGACCGTAATCATCCGTTGTTGGCTAAACTGAACAAAGAAATTGTAGATGCCTATGCAAATATTTTAGATCGTATTCCTGGATTGGATGAAGCTGCCGATGTACCGTTTAACGCGCAGGGCAATCCATCGATCTTGAATGGAAAGCGATTATATGTTCAAAACTGTGCCTCATGTCACGGCGGGGAGGGACAGGGTATTGCTGACATTTTTCCACCATTGGTAAATTCAGAATGGGTGACCGGCGATAAATCAACAGCACTTCGTATTTTGCTCAATGGATTAGAAGGGGAGGTCAGCGTTCGGGAGCAAACATACAGCGGCTATATGCCGTCGTTTAAAGCACGGCTGAGTGCAGCTGAAATGGCGGCCATTCTAAACCACCTGCGTACCGAAAGTAAAGACAGCCTTTCCGTCTTTACACAAGATGATGTTATCCGAATTGGCAAAACTTATGGCAATCGTACAAGTCCATGGCATGCCGATGAGTTGAGGAAAAATAGCCCATAGTCCCAGGTATCATAGTAAAACTGCTCATGTATTTGTAAATAACAACATGCACTTACAATAAGGCAATGGGGCAGTACTTTTTTGCCTAGTTGTTGAATGATATACCTGTACATTCATAGAAATAGTGGCGGGGCATATAAGAGAGCGTTATATAAATAACGAAGGGTACTCAGTATCAGTTTTTAGAGAGTATACCCGATAGAGCTAAAATTCTATTTCTTTGATGTATAAAAATTGATTCAGCTCTGGATCTGGATTGGCAGGTAAATAAAAAAGGGCGATCCCATTTGGGATCGCCCTAATAATATTGGTTACCAGCTAAGCGCTTACTTGTTTGGCTTATACTTGTATGGACTTAGTGGATGAGATTCCGCACGACGGTTCTTGCGGCAACCTTTTTTGGGAGTTTGATCCATGCAAGGTTGTGGTGCTTTACCCAGTCCTCGAGATTCAATGCGGTTTTCTGAAACGCCGTTTTCTACATAAAACTGTGTTACTGCTTCGGCACGCCGCTTACTCAGACGCAGGTTATACTGGTCGCCACCAACGTGGTCGGTGTAAGCATCGATACGAACTCGGAACTTCGAAGAGTTCATCAGTTTCTTCACATTTTGATTGAGGATACGTGCCGCTTGTTCATCAATATTAGACTTATCAAAAGCAAAGTTCACAGTTCCAAGAGAACCTTCTTTCAGATATGCGGGATCCTTTCCATCATTGGGGTTGGTTCCCATTTCAATTTCCTGAGAGTCGCTGAAGCCGTCACCGTCCGTATCGGCTTTGTTCGGATCGGTTTTATGTTTCTTAACTTCAGCCCCGTCATTGAGTCCGTCACCGTCAGAGTCGGCTTTTAACGGATTGGTACGGTATTTATTAACTTCTTCGCCGTCTTTGAGTCCATCACCGTCAGTGTCTGCCTTATTCGGATCGGTGTTATATGAATTTACTTCGTCACCGTCACTCAGTCCGTCACCGTCCGTATCGGCTTTGTTCGGATTTGTTTTATGTTTATTTACTTCTTTACCGTCAGTGAGCCCGTCACCGTCGGTATCGGCTTTTAGGGGATTGGTGTTGTGTTCATTCATTTCAGCCCAATCGCTTAGGCCATCATCATCAGTGTCAAGAGAGCGTAGCGTTTCTTCATCTAATGATTGCAGGTATTCGAGAGTCCGTTCAGAAGGTGCGCGTAGTTCATTGGAGCCGGCGCATCCGGAAAATAACGCCATCCCAAGAAACACGGAAGAGACAAGGAGTATTGATTTTGTGTTTATCATCGTGTTACTAAGTGTAAGTTAGAAGTTAAATAGTTGCCTATTGTATAAACTAAAATTAACGAAAAATTAGGAAATATCCTTTTAAATATATTGGCTACAATATGTTATCTAATATAGTCAAATACAAAATAAACTCCATTAGATAAAATTGTGTAATTTTCGTTGAAAGTTCTTTATATTTATCCATCCTGATAAGGGGCTATAGCTCAGTTGGCTAGAGCGCTTGCATGGCATGCAAGAGGTCCGGGGTTCAAGTCCCCGTAGCTCCACTTTTTTTGTTTTGCATTTCTCCATTTATCCATATTTCTTGAAAACAATGCTTCTTACTTGGAATGGAAACGAATGTTCCAAGGATTGATAGATTTTCCCATCGAGAGGTAGTAAACCGGGTAACTCAGATTTTAGTTTAGGATTTCGGGAGGATATATGTGGTTGCATAGATTTGGGATTAGTGGTTTCATCTTATTCGTGTTGTTTGCATTTGTTGGCCCTGTTCAGGCCCAATTATCGCTAGATGTTGAGATCGATGAGATGCTTTCCAACTCACAATCTATTAATATTCAGTCGCTATTGGCAAATAATGGCAAAGGCCCAACACTGTTCCGGATGTATTTGCAGAATAACTCCTCGGAGTATGCCAACAGCCTTTATTTTCGCCTGATTGTTGAATCAGACAAGATCGGTCGTATTGTAGAGATCCGTCAGGTTTCCGGCCAGCCGTTTAGTTTAAATCCGGGGCAGCGGGTATTTGCTACCAACAATAATATCGGGGATGGCCTGCCCGGTGTTGAAGAACTGATTCAATTTGACGGAGAATTCTCATCCGAAGGCAAAGAGTTTGTTAATAAATTAAAGGGATCGACGTCACTCCCGGCCGACCAGTATCAGATTACGGTTGAAGTTCACAGAGGATCGGCGGGAGGTGAACTGCTGGCTTCGGAGACGGCTGAAATCGGCCGTAATATTGTAGAGGATACCCGTGATTTTTATCTGCTTTCGCCGGGTGATGTCGCCAGCGCTGATGCTACCATTGCAAACAGTTATCCCAACTTTCAGTGGCAGGGAGCTACTGGCACTGACTATCGGCTGGTGGTTGTAGAGGCCAAGGGCAATGACAGTCCGCAATCACTTATTGAGGGGGCTATAAGTACATCGCCCATCCAGGTGAAAGGTTCTTCGGGTGGCGGTTCCCTGGTTGACTATGAGATGTTGGATGTTGTGGTGGGGCAGTCTAGTTTTCAATATCCAAATTCGGGAGTCCAGAGTCTGGAACCTGGGAACACATACTATTGGAAGATTGTGAGTCAGTTGGAATCCAGTGGAGGTGTGCAGGAAAGGGAGTCTGAGATTTGGGGCTTTACCTTGGCATCCACGCAGCAGCGTACCCAAAATGAGAAGCTGAGTAGTGAGGTGTCTCAGGCGTTGCGGCAAGTACTGGGCAACAAATTTGAGGAATATCAGCAGGACGGTTACAACTTCCAGTCGATTGTCATCGACGGGCAAAACTACCAGGGTGGACAGGCCATGCAAAAGTTGATGGAGCTTAGTCGACAGGCCGAACAGGGTGATATCTCAATTGTCATTGAAGAACAGTAGTCTTATGAAATCTCTCTTAAAATATTCCGTTCCTCTCATATTTATTGGGATTGTTGGCATGGGAGCACATTTGTATGATCCGCCTGAGCGTCCGCTTGCCTTTGTTCAGAAGTTTAAACCCGCGGTAGCTATTCGAAATCAGGGTCAGCTAAATAAAATAAGCAAGCGCGGCAAGCCACTGTTTAATGGAGACACGCTCCGTACTAATCAAAACGGATTTGCACTGGTACAGTTTATGGATAAAAGTTTGGCCAAGGTAAAACCGGATTCCAGACTCATCGTCCGTGGAGAAGTTGAGAATAAAGATAATACGAGTACGCGTATTGGACTGGAGCTGGGCGAAATTTTTCTGAACGTATCCGAACAGGGGGCGGATAATTTCGAGGTAGCCACGAGTACGTCGGTAGCTTCTGTTAAAGGCACTGAGTTTGGTGCTACGGCTAATGATTACTACTGGGTTAAAGAAGGTGAAGTAGAAGTGAGTGTTAGTGGATCGGGGGAATCCGTAACGCTTACGGATCGGAGCTATGGACAAGTGCAAGATGATGGAACAATCAAAACAGGAGAGCTGACCGAAGATGAAGTTGAGGAGCGTGACGAAGACTATGCTCAGATGAATGAACAGATGGAGCCCGAAATTTATAAGATTCGCTTTATTGATGAGAACGGTCAGGAGCGCGTGATTGAAGTAAAAGTATTTGAAAATGAAAACTAACAACCGCTGAACGTAAATCAGTATATTTGTAGGGGTACAAATGAACAAGTTGAAGCTGCTGTTGGTAACAATGGCACTACTGTTGACTTGGGGTAATGTCGAAGCATCGGCGAATACTGCGCCCTTTCAGGTGCGGCATCAGGCGCCGGCTTTTGTGGAGCGTTCGGAGCCTTTTGAACTCACGTTTTCCGTACCTGGCATTAATCCCAACGACGTGCAGGAAGCTTACGTCTTTTACCGTCATGATGGAGATATGGGATACAATCAGGTGCCGGCACGGTTAGCATCTTCGGAGTTTAAGGCGGAGTTTTCGGTGGATAGTAAGCAGGCCACTAGCATGGAGTACTATTTCTCCATCCGACTGAATAGTGGTAAACAGGTTACCTACCCATCCAATAAAGCCAGTCAGGATCCCGTCCGGGTAGAAGTAGTAGATCCCCATAAAAGTGAACGCCAACGCCGTGTTGAAGATACAGGGGTGGACTATACGATTCTTTCACCTGAGCCCGGAGCCACTGTTGGCCAGCAGGATGTGGTTGTAGCTATTACGCTGTTTTATGATCCGGCTGAAATTGATACGGCAAACAGTTCGTTCCGCATGTTGGTGGATGGTGAGGATGTTACCAGCCAGGCAAATGCGAGCGACTATTTTTATACCTATTCGCCGGATGAACTGACCAATGGCAGTCACCGAGCGACGCTGGAAATTCAGAAACAGGATACTGTTCTCACGGTTGCCGACTGGAAATTTTCAGTATTGGATCCCAGCATGAGGGCATCTGCCGCCAATGCCGGGGAAGACTGGACACCGCAGGGTAATGTCGAAATTTCGGCGCGCAATCAACAAGTGGGAGGTTATGCTAATGACGCATTGAGTGGCAACGTTAGGTTATCGGGACAAAAAGGGAATATTTCCTACTCGGCGCACGGGCTGTTGACTACACAGGAAGATCCACGCCTGCAGCCGCAAAACCGTTTTGGAGCAAGTATATATGTCGGAGATTGGCTGGAGTTTGAGGCGGGTCACGTCTATCCCACGTTAAATCCGTTTACCATAGCTGGTCAGCGTATGCAGGGGATCAATGCAGGATTTCACCTTTGGGATGAAGCGCTCAACCTCCAACTAATTTACGGGAAGCTGCGCCGCAGCATTGATAATCTGTATGAAGAGGTTGAGGTGGAAAAGCAGACGTTGCAGAGCCAGCAGACCGTAACGAATTATTCGCTTAATACCAGCGATAACGGCACATTTCGACGCGAGATTATGGGTGGCCGTATTGGTGTAGGCGGGAGTGATGTGTTCAATTTTGGCCTTAATTTTCTGAAAGTCGAAGATGATACCAATTCCATCCGGGTGATAAATAATTTTAACAGCTTGATGAATCTAAATCCTGATCTTGCGAGCAGCCTAAATGCCCAGCAGCGGCAGGATCTGCAGCAGAATCCCCAGCAGCTTAGCGTGAGTGGTAATCCTTCGCCCAAAGGAAATTTTGTAGCTGCTACCGATGTGGAAACTAACCTCGATAACAACCGAATTCAGTTTCAAGCTGATGCCGCCGTTAGTCTGTTGAACCAAGATATTTCTGAAGGAACGCTCACCCAAGAGGCGGCTGAGGATTTGGGACTTACTCTTGATAGAAATACTGAAACCCTGCTCGATCAGTTATCGTGGCTGATTATTATTAATGAAAATATGGATACGCTGCCCATTCGTTTTGATACGGGTACGTCTGGAGCCGCCGCGGAAACCTATTTTCCCACCAGTATATTGGCGACAGAGTCAGAACTGGGGCTCAGCTATTATAACAATAATCTGAAAATGCGATACCGCTGGATAGGACCTAACTATAACTCACTAGCCAATACAACTGTTCGAAAAGATATTGCGGGCTTTTCGGTGACAGATCGCCTGCAGCTCATGGAAAATCGAATCTATCTTACGCTCGGCTACGAGCGCCTACACGACAATGTGGTGAATAATAAGGATGCTACCACCAACACAACCACCTATCGCACCAATGTGAGTTGGTACCCGGTTGATCCGGGTCTGCCCCGCGTCAGCGTGGGTCTGATGAAGCGGAATCGTGAAAATGGGGTGGCGCTGAATAATCCATTGGTTGCCGGCATCAGTGGCGTCGAGGAGGGAGCCGCCGTACAAAATTTGGCGGTACAGCAGAGTGATACGCTTCTTACGCCCAATCCTAGGTATTCTGATACGTACCAACTGACGGCCTCGGTCTCCCAGGAGTTCGATCTCTTTGGAATTACGCATGATGCAAGTATCAACTTCTCAATCTTGAATACTATTGACGAAGTTTTTAAATACGGTGATGCCCGAAACAACAGTTTCTCAGCGCGGGTCGTAAATCGTTACGATGAATTGCCACTGCAGACCAACTTGTCTTTCAATATTAATAATACGGTCACGGCCAGTGGACTTAATGATATTCAGATAGTCGGGGCCAGCGTGGGCGGCGAAGCTTTCCTGCTTGATGACAAGCTAACCGTAGATCTGTCGCTGGCGTTTACGAAAAATTACTCCGAGTCAAAATCATTGACTACCAATACGAATGGTACTCCTCAGCTGACGTTCGACGATTACTACAAGAGCGGTGATTCCTCTTCAGTATCAGAAAGTAATTCTTATATTGTGGGAGCTGGCGCGCGATATAACTTAAACCAGCGTCACTCCTTTGTGCTCGATTTCCGGTATTCCAACGTGCAAAATACCCTTTCGACGTCACGGACATTTCCAAATGACCATCTACTGCGGGCCCGTTACATTTTTAACTTCTAAGTTATGGATGGAAGCAACAACACATGGAAACAGCGTCTGGTTGTTCCCGGCCTAATTGCGGTGAGCCTGATCATCGCGATACTGCTGTCGTTTTCCGGCCCGGTAGAGCAGCTTAAGCTAAATGTAAAGGATCAGCTTTTTGAAATTCGAGGTCCGCTTGCCATTCAGGACACCTCGGTCGTGATTGTTTCCATCAGCCAGCAGGCCGATCAGGAAATTCCATACAAGTATCCCTGGCCAACTGATTTGCATGCCAAGCTGATTCGTAACCTTAACCAAGCGGGCGCCAAGGCTATCGGTTTTGATGTACTTTTTGACAAACGGGATAACTACGACCTTGCTCATGACACCACCTTTGCCGAGGCATTGCAGGAGTATAAGAATGTGGTACTGGGGGCAAGTGTCCAGTCAACCGGCCAAAGTCGTGGGCAGGGCTCCAGCTCGGTGAGTATTTCACTGGTACGTCCCAATCGGGTTCTGCAGAAAGCAAGTCCTCATCCGCCGGGATTGGTACGCGCCTATCGGGATGCGGATGCCTCAATCCGGAAGTATATCTTAGGTTTGGAGTATAACAATCAGCAACTGTATTCCATGGGACTAGAGCTGCTTAAGCTCTATAGGAATATTGATTCAACCGGTATTTCGCAAAGAACTGAACTTTTAGAGTTCGGCCCGTACGAGATTCCCAAATACACCGAGCATTTGATGACGATGAATTACTTTGGGGGCCGTGGCACTTTTCCCACCTATTCCTATGAGACTGTTATTGACGACTCTACAGTTGTGTTGGCGTCCGAGGATTCCACCTTCCAGATGAATACGTTTTCGGATCCCAGCTTTGGACTCAAACATACTGATGCCTTTAAGGATAAGATTGTGCTAGTGGGGGCTACTATGCCTGAGCTACATGACCTACACTCCACTCCTTTTGCTCAGCAGGGGACAATGCCGGGTGTGGAGATGCACGCTAATGCTATTCAAACCATCCTGTCAGGAAAATACATACAGCACGTTTCGCCTTGGCTGAATCTGGCGATCTTAATTGGATTAATAGCCGTGGTCGTTTGGCTGACGCGTCGCTTTGCCGGCTTGTGGGGATTCGTAATATATGCAGGATTGAGCCTCGCGGTAATTGGTCTTGTGCTGTTTGAGTTCCTACAATTCCGTTTTGTGATGGATTTGGTTGCCATGTTGATGGCGCTTACTGTGGGATATATAACGACACAAAGTTATCAGTATGTGGTTGAGCAGCGGGAGAAAAAGCGGATTCGCGGATTATTCTCATCCTATGTATCACCTGCGGTGGTTGAAGAGATGGTCGAAGAGGGCAAGGAACCCCAGTTGGGCGGCGACGAGGTATATATCACGGCCTTTTTTAGCGATATCCAGTCTTTTTCTACGTTTTCTGAGCAGTTGCCCGCCGATACCCTTGTTGGCTTAATCAACGAGTATCTATCGGCTATGACGAATATTCTTACCGAGCACGGCGGTACGCTGGACAAATATATCGGGGATGCGATTGTAGCCTTCTTCGGGGCACCTGTCCCCCAGAAAGATCATGCCTACAAAGCCTGCGTGGTTTCGCAGCTGATGCAGAACAGGTTATCCGAGCTTCGCGATAAATGGCGCAGTGAAGGTGAAAAATGGCCCGAAATCGTTCATCACATGCGCAATCGTATCGGCATCAATACCGGCGTTATGGTGACGGGGAATATGGGGTCTGAAAGTCGATTCAATTACACCATGATGGGCGATAATGTAAACCTGGCTGCCCGTTGTGAGAGCGGTGCCAAGCAATTTGGGGTCTATACCATGGTAACTGCTGATACAAAAAAAGAGGCCGAGCAGTATGGTGACCGATGCGTGTTCCGCTATCTGGATCGCATTGTAGTGAAGGGTAAAACCGAGCCGGTAGATGTCTACGAGATAATGGGACTTCGTGATGAGCTCAGCGATCGGCAGTTTGCCTGCAAGCAGAAATTTGAGCAAGCTATTGAGGCGTATCAGCAGCGGAAGTGGGAGTATGCTATCCAATTATTTAAGGAATCCAAGGAGCTGGAGTATTTTCAGCCGAACGACGATTCGTTCATTCATACCAATCCCTCCATTGTTTATATCGACCGATGCGAAGTGATGAAAGAAAATCCCCCGCCAGAGGATTGGAATGGCGTTAATGTAATGATGACTAAATAGATTAACGGCGCAATTTCATTTGCCATTTACCCATCATAAATGGTATCTTTTGGCTTCGAGGGTAGGCCCTACGCAGCCAGCTCCCTCTCAACTCCGTCAGGACCGGAAGGTAGCAGCGGTAGGAGGTTGTAGCGGCGTGATGTAGGTTGCTTACCCTCTCTTTTTTTATGGGTATTTGCGCAGCACCGATTGCCTTCCTTTTTTTGTAAATAGTGCCATTCTAAATTCAGGCAATCTAACCACAGATACTTTTATTTTGATGAAGAAGGCCTTGTTGTAAAGTTTTTTCTTGGTTAGTAGTTTAATCCTGCCGGATACATTATTCTCCTTCCATAACATCGGTGAGATCAGATAACATTTGTTGTAAACTGTAGAATGGAAGCAATTTATTCCGTACTCCTGAGATGATTGAAGAGTCAACGAACATCATTTTACCGAGCTCTCTGGAATCCTTTTGGGCTTTTTCCACGCGTTTTTTCTGGCGCTTGCTAAATAAGGTTAAACCGTAGGGAATATGATTTTTATCCATTCTTGTCAGCTCATCGACAAGTGCAGCGGCCGAATCCATCGCCATCGAAGCGCCTACGCCGGCCGTCGGTAAGAAGCCTGTAGCAGCGTCGCCAAGCAATACTACGTTTTGTTTGTGCCAGGTTTGGGATCGACAGTCATGGAATTCCCAGAAGAACGGATCTTTTTTGGAGTTGAAGCTGTCAAGCGCTTGGTTGGGCATGCTAAAATCATCAGCAATATTGCTTTTGACTTCACTTATAAAGGAAGTTAGCCCTTTCTTTTTTATTTCATCAACAGGCCCACCCAGAAAGACGCCGATTTTATCTTCTACAGGATAAAGTCCCAGGAAACTGCCTGCGCCCCAATATTCTTTATAGGATGCAATGGGATCGATATCCAGCCAGGTTACCCAGCCGCCCCAGCCAGTATCTTTATATGCAAACTCATCATCCTCCAGGATCTGTTTGCGCGTCTCAGAGTGAATTCCATCGGCTATAATTACTACATCAAAGTGTTGGCTGCGACCATCCGAGAATGTAACATCTACGCCATTAGTTTGCTGCTCCATGTTTTTGACCGTGGTGCCGTACCGGATGGTATCCTGTTTGCTTTTTGCAAGCAAGATATCAATTAAACTAGTACGCGAAATTCCTCGATAAGACCCAAATTGTTTGTTGATAAAATCAAGTGGATAGCCTTTTACCAGTTCCCCGGTCTCTTTGTGGATTTCGTACTGTTCCATCTGTACACTGTTGGCAAAGAACGCATCCCGTGCATCCATAGCATTTAGCACTCGGCCTCCCAGGGGTAACAAGCCAAGCATATATCCCGACTTATTAAAATGCTTTTCCTCTTCTCTTTCGATGACGGTTGGTTTGATCCCGTGTTGAAGCAGCAAGCTGCTACAGGTTAACCCGGCAACGCCAGCGCCCACGATTAGAATATCTAAATCTTGCATCACAAATCTGTTTGATTTTCACATTACAGCGATAGGACTTTATACTTTTTCTTGAATAGAATATCGGGTTGAGCAGCGCCTAAATCATTTACATATGTTAAAAAATGGCCCTTACTGTTTGCCAGACCGGATTCGGCTCAGGGAAACTTGGGAAATGCCCAAAAACGAGGCGATATTTTTGAGTGGAATTCGTGATGTAAGATCAGGCATCATTTCAACGAGTAGATGGTAGCGCTCAGCGGCACTTTTGGGTAAAAATTCTTCCTGAAAGAATTGAAGCCGAACATATTGATGTTCCAGCAGTTGTATCCACCAGCGTGACCATTTCTTATGATTGTCGCATAGCTTTCGCAGTGTGGTTTTCTCCAATCGATATACCCGGCAAGGTTCCAGGCACTTGATTTCTTTCGTGGAACGGTTCTCGTAGACAAAGCTCTGCGCACAGGTAAAGAATCCGTGCTCGTTTTCAAACCAGAGCGTTCTGTTTTCCGAAAAGTCAGTACAGCAGACCAATCCTTCTTCGAGGTAGTAAAAATTGGAATGAATTTCGCCAGCTACTGCTATCTTTTCATTCTTGTCGTAGGTTAGGAGGTCGCACTGTGCTTTGAAATCGTCAATGTCAAGAATTGAAAAAAGCTCGTCGTCGAACGAGAGATAAGATTTTTTCCAATTTGACATTAGTCAATGGACATAATTCATACGCTGATATTAATCTACCATTTCAATGGGGGATTGTAAAAGAGCACAAGGGGTAGCGCTATAAAAATGAAGATTTCTTAAGCGCTTATTTTTAATGACGGATATACATAATTATGACGTGTCATCTCGACCAACGGGAGAGATCTTTGTTTCTACCTCTCTATCGTTAAAATTACCTGGCTGTGAGAAAATGTCCAAGATTCACGTTCCCTAGTGTAATCAATCAGGTTGATGATATTAATTTAGCTTGGACTCGATATCGCCAGCAATATGTTCAGCATGTATACGCGTATTTTCAATAAACAGGCTGCTGGTGTCCATCCCGCCACAGACGACCCCCGCCACATATACGCCATCGCGGTTCGTTTCCAGGGATTCATCTGAATAAACCGGCATTCGGTCTTCGTCATCTGTAAGTTCGATGCCAAATTGTTGCATTAGCTCAAAATTGGGTTGGTAACCGGTCATGGCCAGTACAAAATCATTGGGGATGGTTTTGGTGCCCTCTGGAGTATCGAGTACCACTTCTTTGGGTTTAATCTCTTTCACCTCGGTGTTAAAGTAGCCGGTGATCTCATCGTTTTTGATGCGATTTTTGATATCCGGTTTCACCCAGTATTTGACGGATTCTTTAATATCGTCATCCCGAACGGCCAGCGTCACGTTGGCATGTGATCTGTAGGTTTCGAGGGCTGCATCCACAGCCGAATTGCCACCGCCGATTACTAATACATCCTGCCAGGCGTAAGCGTGGGCTTCATCATAGTAGTGCTTCACCTTGTCAAGCTCTTCGCCGGGAATGTTCATCATTTTTGGGATGTCGTAAAATCCAGTTGCCACCACTACTTTTGATGCCTCGTAGTCGTCCTTATCGGTTGTTACGGTAAAAGCACCGTCATCTCCGTTGATCTCCTGTACTTCCTCGTAGAGGTTTACATCCAGCTCGTAGCTCTCGGCAGCACGGCGATAATATTCCAGTGCTTCGCGGCGCGTTGGCTTGGGATTATGTGAAATAAAGGGCACGCCGCCGATCTCCAGTCGCTCCGAGGTGGAGAAAAACGTCATATCTTTGGGATAATTAAAAATGCTATTGACCAAGCAGCCACGCTCAATAATCTTGGAGGGAATGTTGCGTCGTTTCAGTTCAATGGCAGTCGCCAGCCCAATGGGTCCCGCCCCAACAATGATAACCATGTATCTAATTATGAGATTAAATATTTAAGATTAGTCTCGAAAACATCATCTCCCAAACTACCATTCCTGCAAATGGTCCTCAACTGGTAAGCCCTATGTTTGCGGCTCTTTTGATATTTGGATTGTGATTTTTCGCTGGATGGTTTGCCCGGGCTTGCTGAGCGGCTGAAATTCAAATATCAGTGTATATTCTCCGGTATCGATACCTTGCAGAGGAATACTAAAGAGCTGGCTATCTCGTCCCTCTGTTTTTTCGCTTAACAACGTGATTTCTGCTTTTTCATCTATTTTTTTAGGGCCAAACAGGAAGCGATCCTTCTCGAAGTGATAGGTCGTTTTATAACCACCATCGGGTACGTTGTAAGCCTCAAAATAAATCATCGCCTGGGAATCTTTTTTGAACTGATGGGAGAGATTGGGCTTGATGGGGATTCGGCTACCGGATGTCGTTTCTTGTTGGTCGGCCAGTACGATATCGCTGACATCAAACTGGTTAGGATCAATAGAAGGCTTAGGGATCGAAAGTTTTTTACGTCCCGAAGCCCAGAGCAGTGAACTAGAGGTAGCCTCGGCAATGTTAGAAGCTAAATTCATATCTGACAGTGCCGGGTTTACAACTTCGCAAGTAAATACAACTGAAGTTTGTCCCGGATCTTTAATCGTGTACATGATAGGGGACGAAACATTTTTACTGGAGAGCTGGAACGGATAGGTTTGAGAAAAGACTTTGGGACCGGATTTTCGGAAGGCTTCCAAACCTAAATTGAGCGTCAAACTGTCTCCATAGAATGATAGTGATCGCTTGTTTTGATGAAGCCGCTCGGTAATGCCGGGATCAAAGGCAAAGTTAAATTCAACATTCCCCTCTTGGTCACGGAATTCGTACGTAGAAAATTTCGGCTGTAATCTTTTATATTCGGGAATAGTTGTTGTCTGGTTTGTAACCTCTTTGTTTTGGTGAGACAAGAATCCTTCAAACGCCCACTCTAAAAATGATACTCGTGTCCTGGTTAGGTCTTTGGTTGTCAAATATGAGTATTGATTGGAAAAGCTCGGACTATAAGCTGAAAGTCGTTCAAAGGCACCAAGCAAGTAAACTTGGCGCGCTACTCGTTGGCGATTAATTGGCCCCATTGGGTTCGTGCCCTCTACGATGTTTGTCTGCATGTCAAAGTTCATGATTTCTAATACACTCTTCCGGAGGCCAAAGGTGCCAATGCCCTTTCGCTTTCCAAACAGATGCAGATGTTCTTCCTGCGTGTCGCTGCCTAAATATCGCCAAATCACAATATCAAATTCAGGGGCCCGACCGTTTCTAAACTGTACATTTTGTTCAATAGAAGTGGAACTGGTATAATCAACCGTAATAGTCCGATCGAACTGGAGGTCCGGCCGTCCAAATCGGACGTAAATTGTGCCACGATCGTCAGTCCCGTATGGCGATTTTTTATTCTTGGTAAAATGGGTGCGGGCATAGGTGATACGTTGCTAGTGTTCAATAAGCCGCTCATTTGTTGGAGATGAAAGTACAGGATCATTGGACTCCCAGAATTGTACTATGTTATTGACGAGCCTGTCATTATTATTTTTGATAAACATCTGCCACTTTTTTTGACTAGAATCCGCCAGAAGGGGGATTATACGTTCAGCTTCCTGCCGTACTACCTTTGGATTTTTCTCAAAAGAGGACTGTCTTACGCTGCGGATGTAAAACTTGCTAATAGGTTCATAATAGGTGGCGGCGTTATACTGGGCTGCCGTTTCTAACAGCGTAAGAGCTAGTGATAAATCTGTTTGTCCAGATTCAGAAAGCTGACTTGCCTGGTTCAGATTTTTCTCAAAGGTTTTCTGCCACGTCGAGTCTGCATTGGTGGTTTGGGCCTGCAGGTTGATTGTTATTAAAAGTCCCAAGAGTCCAATAATTGTTGGGCGTAGTAGAGAAGTGTGGTTACTTGATGAAGGCATATAGACAGACGATTGTTGATTCTTTTCCTCATTTTTATATAACAAAAGCGAAGCTAGACTTTAATCACATTTCCATGTGATTTTTGATGTAATAACACGATAAATCGTGCTAATCAGTATCTATTTTTGAGCTTTGACTAAGAAGAGAGCAATATTATGTTCTTCTATCTAAGATTGCTGCTCAGGTAATTTTCGATGACAAACTGTAGCCATCCCTTGGGTTTGCTTCGAAATCCCACATGCCCGCCACTATCAGTAATGATGTAGTCGGTGAATTTGTTTTGATTGATTTTTGCCAGCGGCATCGCCTCTATAGGGCACATCGGGTCTTCGTGGCTGTGAACCAGCAAGGTGTGGGTTGTTATGTCTTCGACAAACCGTCGCGCTGAACATTGCTCGTAATAATCATCGGCCCCGTCGAATCCGTGAATAGGGGCCGTGACCTGATCGTCAAAGTCGTAGATTGTGGATCCCGAAAAGGAGGGTAGATCGGGGAACTGTTGACGTTTCTTTTCGAGCTTTTCGGTGAGCGTGCGCAGAAAGTAATATCCGTATAGCCGGTGAATACCGCTGGATAGCAAGATCGATCCCAACCGCAGGTCGTAGGGTACCGATATCGCCACGGCGGCCTGCAGGGGCGTGCTGCCGGCTTCTTCAGACAGATACTTGACCAACGCATTGCCGCCCAGTGAAAAGCCCACCGCCCCCATTTTCTTATTGGGATATTGCTGCCGGATCCATCGGAAAACTGTGCGGTAATCGTTGGTTTCTCCCGAATGATAAAAGCGGGGCTGGTTATTCAATTTTGATCCGCAGCTGCGAAAGTTGACCGCCACTACGGAGAAGTCATTTTCGAGGAGCGTCTTCATGGTTTCCACAATGTAATACCGATCGGTGGATCCTTCTAGCCCGTGGAACAAGACAATTATTTCATCTGAGTCCGGTTTGATGGCGCAGTCGAGCTCCAGGAAGTCGTCGTCGGGTGTTGGGATCTCGATGCGCTCAACAGCTGGCGGATTGGTATCACCGGTAAGTGATCGGGTCACGGTATGCATATGACCGTTGAAATACCAGCGGGGTGAAATAAAAGCGGGGACGTGACGAAGGTTTGTTTTCATAAATCAGCGATCATTTTAGCAACAAGTATAATTGGCCCTGCTGTTTTCATCAACTCTTCATTAAGGTTGGCGATTTTTGGTGCCAACCTTCTACTTTTGAGTGCTCTAACCATTATCTTGGATCTAACAATTACTAAAACAGTATTTTATGACGAACCGATTCGAACAGACGCCTCGTGTAAATTCCGACTCCAATGAGAAAACCGTTTCTGCCTCCCGCGTGCGGATGAATGAGCTGGTGATGCCCAATGATACTAATCCGCTTGGAAATCTTATGGGTGGACGTCTGATGCAGTGGATGGATGTCTGCTCAGCCATTTCGGCCCAGCGGCATTGCAACCGCAACGTTGTTACCGTAGCGGCCGACAGCATCGAGTTCAAAAATGCAATCAAGCTTGGCGAAGTCGTGGTTATCGAAGGTGAAGTTACACGCACATTTACATCCTCGATGGAAATTGCCATGGAGGTCTATGCAGAGAACCTTCGCACCGGTGAGCGGCGGCTGTGTACGACCTCTTTCTATACATTCGTGGCTGTGGATGCTGACGGCAAAACAGTTCCGGTGTCCGAGATTATTCCCGAAACTGATTTTGAGAAAGAGCGCTATGAACAGGCCGAAAAACGTCGTGAAATGCGGCTTAAAGTTTCGGAACAAAATCGCAACGCTCACAAAAAGGACAAGTCGAAGTAGGGGCTGTCATCAGTTAATGAGCGTCATGGGGATACTTTGCACGCCGCTGGAAGTTTTCATTTGCACAAAGTAAACGCCGCTGCTGAGCTGCTGGGCATTGAATTGGATAAAGTGCGAGCCGGAATCGAACGTCCGGTCGGCCAGGGTTCGCACTTTGCGTCCCACTGCATTATAAATAGTAAGTGTTACCTTGGTGGATTGCTGCAGGTCAATGCGCAGACGGGTGCTGTTCTGGAACGGATTCGGATAGTTTTGAAACAGCTTGGTTTGCTGGGGCATGTTTGCCGACTCGGCCTGTCCGGTAGAGGACACAGCAAATAGATTGCGTTGCCTGGCATTTTCGATTTGATTGCGCAGCTCATCCAGGTCATTGCCGAAAGCATAAGCAAAGCCTACGGTTACCTCCGCTTTGGGTGGTATGGTATAGGGACCAGAGGCCACAACGGCCGAAACATCAGTATTCTGCACCGACGTGCGAATTGTTTGAGAGGTAAGGGCATTGCTTTTTTCAGTATCCGTAAAACCATCATAGAGTCCGAATGTGAGCGAATCCTGCTGCCCCTCAATGGTATTATCAATGGCAAGAGCTCCGGAAATTGGGCCAAGATGAGCTACGGCAGCTACGGGTTGGGAGCTGTTTGAAGATTCATCTGACACGTAGAGCAAGCTGTCGGATTCGCTGAATGAAATGCTGTTGTTACCAGAGTTGCTGCCGAGATCCCAATCATTGAACAGGCCGGCATAGACATCCTCCATCACAAAAAAGTTATTGGGATTGTGAATGGTGTATTTTACGAACACCACATTGTTAACGGAAGGATTATCCAGCGCATAGGTTTCAACCTCGATTGATGCCTGTTTAGAGGTGTCAGCATCGGTTAAGAAACGGGCGTATCCATAGGTCTGATTGTCTTCTTGCTGGGTATAGAATACTTGCTCGGGCCGGAAATCACGGGAGACCCCATTTTGTGTACGAACTGCATCAAACAGTTCGTCATTGTATAAGAGCATCAATCCCCCTTCAAAGAGCAGGTTGTCACCTTCCTGATAACCATTGCCTTGCGGTTCTCGTGGGATAAAGCCGACACCGCCAGTACCCGAGAGGGGATCGGTAAAACCAATAGTACCGTCGGCCGCAAACGAAGTCTTAACGTTATTGCCGGAAATTACATCGTATAAGAAGTTGTTGTACTCAATGACATCAAAATCGGAGTAGCTATTGCCACTGGCAGAAAAGTTTAACCGAAGAGTGGGCGTTCGGTCAAGATCAAAATCGTTGGTAATAGTGATATCAAAAGAAGTTTGAACAGTATCGCCGGTAGCGATGGTTCCCAGTGACTGCGAGGCGTTTGCCAGTTGGATTCCGCTTTCGTTAAGGGCTTCCAGCTGGAGTTCGATTCCGGATCCGCTACTCCCAACATTGGTCAGTTGTAGATTGACGGTTCCGGACTGTCCCAGGGATAGTTTGTCGCCTTGCTCATTGACAAAGTCGGAAGAAACAACTTTGAGCCCGGGTAGATTCGTATCCACCGCGCGCAGTGCATCTACTGAGCCATGTCCCAGCCGGTTGGCGTTTGAATCATCAATATAAGTTGCTGAAGCCCGCACCTGCGCGCCAATATGATCAGCCGACCAACCGGGATGTTCCGCTTTGACAAGAGCAGCGAGACCACTGACGACAGGCGTCGACATGGAGGTGCCGGTTTTCTCTACAAACGCACCATCATACGAGGTGCTGCGAATTTGCGAGCCAGTGGCAAGCACATCCAGGTTGTAGCCATAGTTGGAGTAGATAGCTGCAGATCCACTTGGTTCAACCGAGCCTACGGCCAGCACCCGGTCGTAGGCAGCGGGATAGCCTACTTGTCCAATGCCTTCGTTGCCCGATGCTGCCACGACCAGTGATCCCATATCGGTAACGAGATTGATGATGTCCTGCTCGGCCTGGGATGCCCCTGCGCCGCCCCAGCTGCAGTTGATGACATCTGCTCCGTTATTGGCCGCATAAAGAATGCCCTCAAAGCCGAAGCCGATGGCACGACTTTCATCGATATCTGGGGTGCTGGGATCATCTGGAATACCACCCGTTTTCACGGCCATATAGGTTGTGTTGAACCCGGCGCCGGCCATGCCATCGGGTCCATTATTAGTTTCGGCAGCGGCAATGCCCGCGACGTGGGTACCGTGATCAGTACCGTCATGAAAAGGATTATTATCTCTGGTAATAGGGCTACTTACTCCTCCAGAAGCCCAGAAGTCCCAGCCGAAAAGGTCGTCGGTGAAGCTATTATTATCACTGTCGGTGTCGTCCATAAATGAGGAGTTATCCGCAAGCGCATCCTGCAGGTTAATCTTCCCGTCGCTGTTATAATCTGCTCCATTATCATTGAGATACTGTTGGATCTCGGTGGAGGTAATTTGGCCGTCGTTATTTTGATCGACCTGTGGCTGCAAGGTCAGCGGTATTTCATCTTGGTTTACCCAAAGGTGGTCGTCCAGGTCGGGGTGGTCATAACCTACCCCGCCGTCGTCAATCGCGATGACAATATCCTGCGATCCCTGAGTGATATCCCAGGCATCGGTAAAGTTATGGGCATCTACAAACTTCCCGAGCTGATCGTTGGGCGTAAGATGCATTTTGCGGATGTACCGAGGTTCGGCATAGGCGACGCCGGGCATAGTACTGATTTTGGCGGCAAGCTGAATGGGATTGATTTCTCTGCTGAAGGTTATTTCCCGTATGCGAAGCACTTCACCGACAGAGGGGATGTTGCGTTGCTGAAGTGCTTGTCGAAGTGGATCCGAAATAAGCGGACGATTTTGACGCACGCCATTCATGACAAGCATTTGTTGCACTGCCGTACGGGGATCAGTATTCAGCTTTGTTTGGAGTTGTTGGAGAGTTTGCTCCGACTCGTACTTTATGATGAGCCGATCTTTAAAATAATTCGGTGACTGAGCGGTGGCATTTGCAATAAAGAATAGCAGCCATGTGAGGCCCAGAATAGTCGAAAAAATTCGCTTAACCATAGTATAATACTGCTGAAAAAGTAAAGAAACTGTTAAGTCTGCAAAATAGAATGGTCTGCAGCGTATATCCTGATGAAAAGTAGTATATTAGTTTACAACTGTATATTCAACGAACTTAAAGTTATGGCTGATTCGACCTTTAATGGTACTGCTTCCAAACGGATTGCGGCGCTCGATTTAGGAACTAATTCTTTCCACGTAGTTATTGCAGATATTTATCCTGACGGTAGTTTTCGTACTGTCGACAAGCTCAAAGAAATGGTGATATTGGCTGAAAAAGGGATGAAGAACCGCCTCAGCGAGGATGCCATGGATCGTGGTATTTCAGCGCTGAAGAAGGTTAATATTTTATGTGACAGCTATAATGTGGAGCGCATTCTGGCCTATGCGACTAGTGCTATTCGCGAGGCTGAAAACGGCGGTGAGTTCATCCAGCGGATGATTGATGAGGTGCAGATCAAGGCCCTGGCAATCTCTGGAAAGAGGGAGGCCGAACTTATCGGTCAGGCAATCCAGCATGCCGTATCGTTTGGCACCGAGACCGTACTTATGGTTGATATCGGCGGGGGTAGTGTTGAATTTATCCTGGGTAACAAAGTTGAAATATTTTACAGCTCCAGCAAGAAAATTGGTGCGGCGCGGATGGCGGCTGAATTTGTGGATCATGATCCCATCACGAAAAAGGAAATCAAGCAGTTACGGCAGCATTTTGCCGATGAGTTGACCGACCTGTTTAAGGCTATGGAAAAACATGAGGTTCGTACGATTGTGGGTTCTTCGGGTACGATGGAGAACATCGCCGATATGATTGCCGATCGTCAGTCAATTACCGCTTCGCTGACGCTTAATGAGTTGACCTATTCTACCGAGTCATTCAAAAAGTTCCAGAAGGATTTTATCAAGATGGATCGTGAGGAGCGGCTCGATCAGAGTGGCCTGGAGGAAAAACGAGTCGATATTATTACGCCGGGTGTAGTTTTGCTGGATTTCTTAATCGAAGAATGTGGCATTGAACGGGTCAAGATATCAGAATCCGCTCTGCGCGAGGGGATGATTCTGGATTACATCAAGAAAGAAAAGGACTCGCTGGACCTGGAGCTGCTGGCCGATTTCCCGGATCCCCGGCGCCGAAGTGTGTTTGAGTTGTTGCGCAAATGCGACTGGCATGAAAAGCACTCGACCCACGTTGCCAAGATGGCGCTGCAACTGTTCGATGAGCTGCAGGATGATCTGGATCTGCCCGACGAAGACCGCGAACTGCTCGAATATGCTAGTTATATGCACGATATTGGCTATTATATTTCGCATCGCAAGCATCATAAACATGCGCTTTACCTGATCCGCTATGCCAACCTGAAAGGATTCAGAGAAACTGAGATCAACATTATGGCCAATGTGGCACGCTACCATCGCCGGTCGACGCCTGCGAAGCGGCACAAACGATATCGAAAGCTGGACAAGCCGGTGCGCAAGCGCGTGAAAAAGCTCTCGGGTATCTTACGCGTAGCTGACGGCCTTGATCGAAGTCACTTCCAGAATGTGCAGCAGTTGGAAATCAGCAAAGGTGAGGATACAATCACCTTGTATATTACTACCGAAGCCGACCCCGAGCTTGAAATCTGGGGTGCCACGCGCAAATCCTATCTGTTTGAGCAGATTACCAGCAAGACGCTCGAAATATATCCCAAAGAAGAAGGCGAAGTGATTGACGTAGAACAGCCCGATCCTTTTCCCGAGCATAAATCGTAGTTTGGGGTTCATCTCAATTCTAGCAGTTTAGCTATCACTTTTCTTCAAACAAAGAGGTTGTACTCAGACAAAGATTTCTCAATTCGTCCAAAGGCATTCGGAATCGTTCGAAATGACACTATGAATTTGAATTTATTTACCCCATTCCGTCATCTTGAGCTTAGCGAGAGATCTGTATTTTTTATTTTGTGTCTTGAGTTACTTCATTACCTTGGGCCTCCTTGAGCTCAAAATAAAGAGAGTTCATCCGCAACATTTTAGATCTCAGTCAGTTGTTGTATCTGTACAATTTATTAGGCAATTTGTGGCGCCATCAAATCTTGGATTTAACTAAATATTTGCACTAACACACGCACAATGATTAAGAAGGTATTTGCTTCATTTGTTCGCTATTTGAGTATCGCTTTAGTTGCACTCGTCACAATCGGAATTATTAGCCAGCCGGCAGCGGCCCAGTCGATGGAGTCCAATTCCACTGATGATGGGTTCGAAAGCTTGCGCTCTGATGTAGGCATACACGGGCTGACGGCCAACTTTCATTTCCTTAGTGACTTCACTTATCTCGGCAATGATACCCTGCAGACCGACGGTAGTTCAGAGCTTGAATTTGTGTATCGCGATGTGCGGATGATCTCGCAGCGTTTAGGCGTCGGCTTCCAGGTGCTGACCAGCTTTTTTGTGGATAGTCCTGATGCCAGCTTCGGCGTAGGCAGCTGGGGCGCGGGACCAGTTGTCCGGGCATATCCATTAAAGACCGATCGGTTTCAGCCCTATGTACAGCTCAATAGTTTGTTCGGTAATAACCTGGCATTAAGCACTTTGGCAGACACTGAAAATAGCGGCGACGGATTTCGTGTTCGGCTGGGACTTCGCGGCGGCTTTGCTCTGCGACTGTCCAACAGCCTGGGACTGTTTACAGAGGTTGGCTACGACTGGGAAAGCAGCCGGCTTTTCAAAGCGGATGCGCGCGCCTTCCAGGCCAATATTGGAATTGATTACTACTTGTTTAACTAACGTTTTTTGGGGCTTTGCCTGACGATAAATCATCAGGCAAACGTAGATTAATCTCGTTGAAACGAGCTGGGATATTTGATCATCGACTCCGAGCTGAATTCGACAATTCGTAAAGAAGTGTGCCACCCACTCTCTATGTTTGAAGTATTAGTGTTGCGCAGCTGAATTCTGAGACTCTTTTGCAGTTATTTGGAGTACTGGGAATTTTCTTGGGTTGCTCGTAATTATACTTCAGGAGCACAACTTCTTCGCAGCGATGGTTTTATACTAATACTCATTACTCAACCGCTTCCAACTTGTAAATAGATCCACCATAGCCACAGATGTAGAGCTCATTGTCGGCATCCACGCCAAAAGATGAGATCAGGATATCAGTATCCAGCAGCTGAGTGTTTTCGGGATTGTCTGGATCCGAGTTGTCCAGCGCCCAAATGCGTCCCGAGCCAAAGTCGCCATAAATGTACCAGCCGGTCAGATTGTCGAGGGTGGGGCCGTGGTAGACAAAGCCGCCGGTCACCGAGTTGCCCAGGTCGTGGTCGTACTCCCAGACCGGCATTTCCAGTCCCGACTCATCGCAGTCGCTTGACGGCTCATAGCAGTGGGTGCCTTCCATGATATTCCATCCGTAATTGCCGCCGCCTTGAATGAGATCAATTTCTTCGTAGCTATTTTGTCCCACATCGCCCGCCCACAGGTTACCGTTTTCAGCATCAAAGCTAAATCGCCATGGGTTGCGAAGACCATAGGCGTAAATCTCTTCGCGGTAGCCTTGGTTGTTGTCAGCGTAGGGATTGTCCGGCGGGATGCTGTAATTGTTGCCATTTTGTTGACTGTCCACGTCGATGCGCAGGATGCTGCCAAGTAAGGTACTTAGATTTTGACCATTTCCATTGGGATCGCCGCCCGAGCCGCCGTCGCCCACGGCAATATATAGGTATCCGTCGGGACCGAAGGCTAACTGCCCGCCGTTGTGATTGCTGAATGGTTGGGCGTAGGTTAACATTTGTAGTTCGCTTCCCACATCAGCGACATTGGAATCTCCCGTCGAAACTTGGAAGCGTGCGATCACCGTCCTATCGGGATTGGCCGCTGTGTAATTAACATAGAAGTAGCCGTTGCTTTCGTAGTTGGGGTGAAAGGCTAATCCCAGTAGTCCTTCTTCGCTGCCGCTGTCGTCCACGCGGTCTTGGATATCCAGGAAAACGGATGAGCCTGATACGGAAGCCTTATTTTCGAACACACGGATGACGCCCGATTTTTCGACCACAAACAGGCGTCCGCTATCGTCGCCGGCATGTTGTAGATCCAGTGGCTGAGAGAAAGAGAGGTTGGGAAAAGCTTCGACGACTTCGTAGCTAGTGTTACTAGGAGGTCCATCGCCATTGTCGTCACCGTTTCCGTCGGTGCCGGATGGGTCAGAGCTTGAGCATCCCAGTAAAAAAATCAAACTGCTAACCAGAAATAAACGCATGGCAGTCACCGGTTTTTGCTAGAAATGACTTCAGATGTATTTCTTATACACCTGTTGGCATCTGTTTAGTTCCAACAAAGAAAAATGCCACATACAACCTTTCAGCGTTCCGACTTACTCAGAACCTGAAAGCGTTGTTGTAGCGATAACGCTGACAGGAACTAACCTCTGTTGGTACGCTGTCAGGTTAGTTTATTCGATAAAAAATCGAAATTAATATCCTACGGCGTGGCCGTCTTTCCGGGATTCGGATGCACCATAATAGACGCCCTCATCGGGATCCCACATGATGGCCTGGTAGCCGCCGTAGCCTCCTACATCAAAAGCCACGTCGTGGCCACGCATCATCAGTCCACGTACCGCTTTGTAGTCGTATCCCGATTCCAGGTTGAGTGTGCCACTGTCCTGCAGGTATTCGTCGGCATCGTCGGTGGGTTGGGTGGATCCGGTGTGTCGCCAGCGAGCGGCATCCCCGGCTTCCTGCAAGTTCATCCCAAAGTCGATCATGTTTGTGAGAATCTGAACATGACCCTGCGGCTGCATGCCTCCGCCCATCACGCCAAAACTCATAAACGGCTTGCCGTCTTTCATCACAAAAGCGGGGATGATGGTATGGAAGGGACGCTTGCCAGGTTCATATGCATTGGTATGATTGGGATCCATCGAGAAGAGTTCACCGCGATCCTGGAAGACAAATCCGAGGTCGGGCACCACGACGCCGGAGCCCATGCCACGGTAATTGCTCTGGATCAGCGAGACCATGTTGCCTTCGCTGTCGGCGGTGGTAAGGTAGATGGTATCGCCGTCTTCGAGTTTCGACATCCCCGGTTTGATGTTATCCGAGGCGTATTCGCCAATCTGTTCCATGCGTTTTTTGGCGTATTCCTTGGAGATCAGCTTTTGGGCCGGTACATCTTCAAAAGACGGGTCGGCATAAAACTTGGCACGATCTTCAAAGGCCAGCTTCTTGGCTTCAGCCATAAGATGCAGGGTCTGCTCGCTGCCGTATCCCATGGAGCCCAGGTCGTACTCTTCGAGGATTTGCAGCATTTGCAGCGCTGCAATACCCTGTCCGTTGGGCGGCAGTTCGTAAACGTCATAGCCGCGGTAGTTGACCGATACTGGATCGACCCAGGTGGAACTATGTTGTTCAAAATCTTTCTTGCGAAGATATCCGCCGTTTTCGCGCATAAACTGGTCGATTTTCTCGGCGATTTCGCCCTCATAAAAGGCATCGCGACCTTTATTGGCCAAAATTTCGTAGGTGTTGGCTAGCTCGGGGCGTTTCATTATTTCGCCTTTCTCGGGCGCTTCGCCGTTCATGGTCATCTCTTTTTTGAATGCGCCCACGCGGTCGTTGTGAATGCGGGCGCCAATGCCCCAGTAGAAGGCAATAAGCTCGCTGACGGGAAAGCCTTCCCGAGCATATTTGATTGAAGGGGCAAGGAGATCTTCCATCTGCGTGCTGCCAAATTTGTTGTGTAACTCAAACCAGCCGTCCACGGCGCCCGGCACTGAGATAGGCAGCATCCCGTAGGCGGGAATTCCGTCACCGTCTCGTTGTTCGATTTCTTTTTTCATTTCATCAAAAGAGAGTCCCAACGGTGAGCGTCCACTGGCGTTGAGTCCATAGAGCTTCTGATCTTCGGCTGACCAGACGATGGCAAACAGGTCACCACCAATGCCGCTGCCGGTCGGTTCCATAACCCCAAGGGCAGCGTTGACGGCAATGGCCGCGTCAATAGCATTGCCTCCATTTTGCAGGATATTGAGACCAATTTGCGCAGCCAGCGGTTGGCTGGTGGCAACCATTCCGTTGGGGGCAATAACCTCGGAGCGCGTGGCAAACGATTCGCCGGTCACGCGGTCAGGCTGAGCGTGCGCCGGTACGATTGATACAAGAAGAAGTGCAACAAGTCCTAAAGAAAGAAGTAGTTTTTTCATAGCATAGATGTTGAATTAGCGTGCATCTATACTATAAAGAAAATCCTCCATCAAATGATGTAAAAACCTTTAAGAGTGTAATTTAGAAAAATCAGAATTACACCTACTGAGCAGATAACAGCTTCAGTTGTTTTAGCCTTACGGATAGACCTTTCAGCATTCCGAATAATCGGAGCCTGAAAGCGTTGCTGCGCAAATAACGCTGACAGGAACCGACTTTAGTTGGTACACTGTCAGGTTTATGCTGTGGTTAATTTTGGTTCAGGTTGTCGTGGGGACGCTTGAGGGAGTCTGGCAGTTCTTGGTCATCTTCGCGTAGGCGTTGCATGTATTGTTGGCGTTTGGCGATTCCTCGGCGGATGCCGAAGTAGGAGCCCAGGTATGCCGAAAATATGACGGTAAGCACAAAGAGGAGTTCCGCTTCGCCGAGTCCCACATCCTTGGTGTAGACCCAGAAAATGGTAGGCGTAATTGTCAGAGTAGACATCAGGTAGCAGACCCAGTCCTTGTCGAGTGCCTTGATAGTGAAGCGCCGACTGGTTCCGAAGTTGAGGTTCAGGAAGATAAGTCCGAATCCAAACAGAAACAGGTAGCCGGTGCTCCCGGGCTCGGCAACATACTGGATATAGCTGTTTGAGATGAGAATCAAGAGTAGTCCGAACACAATAGAGCCGGACACAAATGCAAAGATGCGCTGCCAGTTGGTCATGCGAAAAAAATCAAGTTAATTCGTGCTAATTCAGCAGGAAAATACCAACATTTGAAAGCGAAGCCAATTAGTATTTGCTGGACACCGTTTTTGATTGGAGCCAATTTTCTGGGTCCAGGTTTTCGTTATTCTTGCGGATCAGGAAGAATAAGCTTTCTCCCTTGGGGGAACCGGAATCACCGGAAAGACCAATGGTATCGCCCTGCGTCAGCACCTCATTTTTGCGCACCATAATTTGACTGAGGTTACCATAGGCAGTAATAAAGTTACCGTGTTTGACCACGACCACATCCCCATAGCCGGGAATAGGTCGCACGTCGATCACGTAGCCGTCGTGTACAACCTCGACCGAGGCTTGTGGATCGGTGACAATTTCAATCCCCAGGTTAGGGGTAACGGTGCCATATACCGGGTGGCGTTTTTTCCCAAAATGTTCTGAAATGGTGCGGCTTTGCACCGGCCATGGCAAACTACCTTTACTGCTGGCAAATCGCTTTTCAATTTCTTCCATGCGATCCGAGTCCATAAATTCCTTCATCTTGATAGGCTCGGAATATTTTTTAACCTCTTTGGCCCGCTTGGCATCATTTTCAATTTTCTTGGCGGCGGCCAGCTTCTTCTTGCGTTCCCGTTCAAGCTGGGCAATTCGTCGTTCTTCGGCCTTCCTTATCTTTTCTTCCTTCTGGATGAGATCCGTCAGCGTGCTGTTCAGCTTTTGCTTCTGCTCCTGAACTTCCTGAAGCTTGGTTTTGATTTGATCTCGGTTTTCGCGAAGCAGTTCTACATTTTTCTCTTGCTGCTGTTTCTTCTCGGCAAGCTGCTGTTTTTGCTGTCTGATTTCTGCCAGCACTTCCTGGTTCTTCTCCTGGGCCTGTTTTAGCTGTTCTTTGGTCTGCTCGAGCTCTTGCTCGGCCTGACGGATTTCCTCGGCTTGTTTTTCGCGAAATTGGTTGAATTTTTCGAGATAGAAGGCTCGTACTAACATCTGGTTGATAGAAGAGGAAGAGAAGATCAGGGCCAACTGCGAGGTCCGCCCATGTTTATAAAGATATCCCAGCGTTTTTTTATAGTCTTCAATTAGTTTTTGAAGTTCTTGCCGTTTTTCTTCGAGCGATTGGGTCGTCACTGAAATCTCTTCTTCGATCTGTGACTGCTCGTTCTGCAGCTTTTGGAGTTTCTGATCCTGCAGGGCAATTAGATGTTTAAGATCTTTGTATTTGTTGTAGAGCGCCTCGTATTTTTGATCGGCCTGCTTGAGGCGTTGTTCAAACTTATGAATCTGCTGATTAAGCTGCTCAATTTCAGCGCGCGTATTTTGCTGCTTTTGTACGATTTGCTCGCGCATCTGCTTAAAATCTTTCAGGGCTTCAGCCTGAGCAAAAAGGGCGCTCGACGTGAAGACGAGGCCAATCAGCAGCGCTATGGAAAAGCAGATTTTTTTCATTCGTAGTATACTGGTATATCCTCTGGAAGATTGATGGTTAGCGTTTTTAAATCAGGATTCAATTCCAATCCTGTAAGCTGTAAAGCCACTTTAGATTTTCCTTCCGGTCCAAAGATACTAATTTTGCGGGCAAGCTTGAACCCCTCAATATCGCCATATGCATCGTACATAATTTTGGAGTAGGGCAGCTTACTGTTTTGTGGCTGCAGCACTTGTCTGATTAACCCCGAATCCTTGGCCACATCCACCTTTGTGCCATTTGTCAGCAGCAGGCGATACAGGTCGTTATTTTCGAGTACCGATTCAACGTTTCCAGCCGAAACCGAGTAGCTGATCATATCCAAAATATTGAGAGAGGCCAGCCGGTTGATGCGACTGAGTTTGCCGCCGCGAATGGGAATCTTCCTGGCAAATTTGTCCACTTTGTTGTAGACCAGCAGGGTGTCGCCATCAGTAAGCAGTTGTCCACCTTCGATACCGATGCCGTTGCGCACCGTTACCAGGCTTCGATTACGGTTGCTGGAAAACAGTACCGTCACCCGCTCGGTATTGCCGGGTTCGCTGACAATAGCCCGTCCTTTCCCATCAATGGATGTGAGATTTTTACTGTAGTCGGGAATGTTGTTTACAATTTCCGAAGGCGATTTTTGAGAGGGGATAAACCCATCCTGCCTGAGCTCGTTTGACCCCGAGCAGGAAGCGAGCACAAGACAAAGCAGTCCCAGTGCAAAGCGTTTAAGTTGTGGCAGCGTTCTGTTCACGTTATTTGGATACTTTATCTTTGAGATGAGTACGCGAGGAATCTTTTTCGAGTGCTTTTTTCCACCATTGTTGCGCTTCCTGCTTCTTACCACGTTTATCCAGCACGTTACCCATATGTTCCAAGACCTCGGCACTGGCATTGCCGGTATTGATGGCCGCTTGGATAAAATTTTCAGCCTCCTTGTAAGATCCCTGCAGGTAAAAGATCCAACCCACGGTGTCCAAAAACGAGGGATTGTTGGGATCAAGCTCAAGGGCACGCCTGGCCATTTGCTTTGCCTTGGTCAAATTTTCACTGTTCTGCGAAAGATGATAGGCATAGTTGTTCAGGACATTAGCATTTTCGGGATTATATTCGAGTGATTTATCGTATTCGCTGTAGGCATCTTCCCACTGGTCCCTAGCTGCATAGGAATCGCCGAGAGAACCATGGATGCTGGATTTGAGGGGTTTACGAGCCGGTAGTTTCGAGGCAGCGCTTAGTTTCTCGATGGCTTGGGAATGTTGTCCTTCAGCCAGGTAGGCATTTCCTAAAAGGTACAATACCAGGGGATCCTGTGGAATCTGTTCGGCGGCCTTTTTCCCAACAGCCAGGGCTTCGCCGATGCGCCCCTGTTGCAGCAGCAGTTGCAGCCGCTTCTTCCATGCCGAATCATTGGTCGGGATAAGTTCGTTGGTGCGTTCCAGGGCTTTTAGTGCAAGATCCGTCTGGTCGGTATTAGAGAAGAATTCCGCTGCCAGCGAAATAAGTTGACTCGACTCGGCATTGGATTCTACGACTCCTTGAAATACTGACCCCGTAGCTTCGCGGAGGCCGCTGTTGTCGGGATTTTGTTTAAGCTTGGAGTACAGGTATTCTGCGGCTCGTAGTTTGGTTTGAGATTCAACGGTGGAATCGGTCATAATCGTGTTGAGCGTCGAACCCACGCTGTCCCATTTGGCTTCGGCAATATAGACATCGGAGAGCATAATCAGCGTTTTGGGGTTGGTGCGGCTTATCTCCAGAGCGTGCTGCAGGACGTTTCGGGCTTCTTGGAGGCGATTCATTTGCAGATAATAATCGCTCAGTACTTGCAGAGTCGAAAGGTTGCTGGGATCGAGTTCCCGGATTTTTTCGAGCTCAACGATGGCGGAATCCTGCAGTCCCATACTTTTAAAGTTTTTCAATTTCTGCAGGTGTACGCTGATGTTTTGGCCTTCGAGATAGAGCAGTTTATTGTAGACTTTGTTGGCTTCTGCAAGTTCGCCTTGATTGTCGTATAGCTGTGCAAGTTCGTAGAGCAAATCTTTGTCGCGGGGATGATACTCCAGACCTGCTTGGAGTTCGTTGATGGCCGTATCATATTTCCCGGCCGTCTGATAAATATTGACTAGTTTAAGGCGGTACCATCGATTTTTGGGATCCAGCTTGGTAGCTTGCTTGCCATAATATTCGGCATTGGCAATGTCATTTATTTGTAGATAGGCATCTGCCAAGGCAAAATTGACCCCCGCATGGTCCGGTAATTTTACATATGCAGTATTCAGCAGATTCAGGGCCTTTTGATAATCCTCATTTTCGAAAGCTGCTAGTCCGTCGATATAAGCCGATTTCGCCTTAACAAGTTCTGTCTCCCCAACCCTCTGGCTTTGTTGTTGGGCTGCGGCCGGGAGAGCCATCCCAAATAATATCAAAGACAGGACAGGCAGCATCCATTTTATTATGGTCTGTTTCATCATAGTTTTTTAAACGATGGTTATGCCTTAATAGTACAATAAATTGGGCTTCCAGTCAGCCAGCGGCACTGTTAATCTTGGATTAATCGGAAATGGTTTTCCGCCAGGCATTAAGGCGCCCAAAGGCGTGTTTCATGTGCGACCCATACCAGCTGAACCATTCGCCCTCCACCAGCAGTACACGGGCAGCGGGACATGCTTCCTCAATTTCTGCAATATGTTTTTCTTTAAAGGGATAGGGTTCGCTGCTGAGCAACACCAGGTCAGGATTATGACGCTTGAGTTCCTTCAGCTCTATTTTGGGATAACGTGTTTGGTCGTCAAATACATTAGGTAGTCCCCAGTTCTGCAGCACATCATGGATGTAAGTATCATGACCTACCGTCATCCACGGATCCTTCCAGATCATATAAGCTGTACTTAGTTCCTGTTCATCGGGCCGCTCCTCCAGCCGTTGCTGGATTTCAGTAATCATTTGATTGGCCGGTTCCGCTTTACCAAAAACCTGCCCAAGCTCGTGGATGGTAATGAGCGCATCCTCAATGGTGGCAATTTGCGTAACGTTGACCTCAAAATCATCCATCAGTTCTGCAATATCTTCGGGCCGATTTTCCTCCTTATTGGCTATGATATAATCGGGATTGATCTCCCGAATTTTATCCAGCCGTGGATTCTTGGTGCCACCCACAATAGGTATTTCTTCTACTTTGTCTTTGGGATGCACGCAAAACCGCGTTCGTCCGGCAAGCTTATTTTCGAGTCCCAGATCAATAACTAATTCAGTAAGACTGGGAACGAGGCTTATTATTTTTTGGTAATCAGGCATTTGGGTGTTTCTTAGTGGAGACGGATGACATCCGCCTGAATTTATTGTTAAATGCTACAAAGCTACGGTTAATAAAAACTTATTTTACAGAGTAACACAACGTAGCAAAGATAAGTGGCTAATTACACTTGTAATAGCTCATACATGAAATGTTCATTTGTAGAGCGATTTGGCAAATCGCTCTACGTTAATCAATAGGAAAAAGGATTTTCGATAAATAGTTTTTAGCTGACGATAATAACTAAATGTTGAATAGTTAACGCCTAGCAAGGCTGGCCGGCCTACATATTATTTATATTTGCTGCCGAACGCTAGTCTTATATTCGTGTACCTTTGTCTCTGCTCAGTGGTTATCAGTGAAATAGTTCTTCTAAAATTGTTTTACGATTCCCTCAACCTGTCGGGCGTAACTGCCGCCAAATAAGTTGGTATGCACAAGCAGCGGATACAAGTTATACACATCCTTGCGCTGCGAAAAGCCCGATTCCAGCGGATAAGCTTCCTCATATGAATCGTAAAATGCCCGTGGAAATCCTCCAAACAGGTGCGTAAAGGCCAGCTCAATTTCGCGGTGCCCGTAATACACGGCAGGATCGTAAATAGTAGCCTGCCCCGTTTCGTCAAAGAAGTAATTGCCACCCCAGAGATCACCGTGTAACAAGCTGGGCGGCTCCTCCGGAAAGATGTCCGGCAGTTGCTTGTACATCGATTCGAAGCGAGCGACCGTGCTCGAGCCCAGCTTGCCGGCATCCGTTGCCATCTTGAGCTGCGGCTGCATACGTTCCTCCACAAAAAAGTCGATCCAGTTGTCGTGCCAGTCGTTGGATTGCGGCAACTTGCCGATGTAGTTATCGTGATCCAGCCCATACCGATCTTCGTGATGCTGGTGCATCGTTGCCAACGCTTGACCAAACTCTTGAGCCGAGGTCGGTTCCGATCGTCCTTCGGTAATAAATTCTTGAAGTAGATACCCGGTGTCAGTTTCAGTTTTTCCGGTTGCAAAAACGTCCGGCACGCGCAGCGAGGTATTGGCAGACTTTAGCAATTCGAGTCCCTTTTCCTCTACTTCAAACATGTGGGGGTCAGCGGTGGTGTTCCACTTCAAAAAGCATGTTCTGCCATCAGAAAGCGTTACTTTAGCCGCCCGGTTGATGCTGCCGCCAGATACGCTTTGAGAGGATTCAATATTTGAACCCAGCGATTGCTGAATTTGCTGTGTAACAGAGTCAGGGATCATAAGTTATTTTTGGACATGTGATTCAAGTTCATCGAGCAATTGCTCGCAGCTACGTTTGACGATTTGAAATACATTCTCGAAGCCCTCCGGTCCGCCATGGTAAGGGTCCGGTACTTGGCCGTCTCCGGGCTGGGGATCAAAATCCCGCATGCGGCCGATCTTGGTATCCTGACCGCCATTAGCCATCTGCTGCACGTTGCTCAGATTCTCATTATCCATGGCTAGGATCAGGTCATAGTATTCCAAGTCAAACTGCTTAAACTGCCGCGCTTTGGAATGCAGCGTGATGCCATGCTTTTGGGCGGTGCGTTGACTCTTGCTATTGGCCGATTCCCCAATATGGTAGGCCGAGGTTCCGGCAGAATCTACTTCGAAATAGTCCTCGAGACCGCGGTCGTCAATAAGATGCTGGAAGATGCCCTCCGCCGTGGGGCTGCGGCAGATATTTCCTAAACAGACAAAACAGATTTTGTAGTGATTATCTTTGGTAATGGGGTTAGAAACTGATAAATCCATGAAAAATCGTTAAGCTAAAATTTTTAAATGTCATTTCGATCCCGGCGTAGTCCGGAGAGAAATCTATATTTAAAAGCAAAAATATCATCCAGATAACTTAAAACAACGAGCTCTCCCTATAATCGAGATTACAGTTTGGGTTTAGGCTTTTGAAAAGTTCAATACGTTTTTCAAATAGCTAAGGATAACGTAAACACTCACAACAATAAAGTAGTTCTGCTGCTCCCAATTCTAATTTGCAACTTGCTTAGGCTTTGCTTTTAATAGGTCGCTTACAAAGAAAATTCACTTATATAATGTGAATTGGTGACCTAAGACTTGTATCTTTGGTGCTCGTTTATATTGATGACAAAATGAAAAATAACTTAGGCTACTGTAGGATCGGGAAAACTCCTATATTAGTAGCTTTCTAAAAAGCCAACTGAGAAGGTACAACGGCCTTTATGAGTAAACAGTTCGACGAAGTCAAAAAGCTAAATTTTTCTAAACTCGAAGTTGAAACCCTAAAGTGGTGGAAAGAGCAAAATATTTTTGAGAAAAGTATTTCCACCCGGGAAGAGGGGATCCCCTTTACATTCTATGAGGGGCCACCCACAGCAAATGGCAAGCCGGGTATCCACCATGTGATGTCGCGGACGGTTAAGGATATGTTTTGCCGTTATAAGACGTTGAAGGGGTTTCGCGTGGAGCGTAAGGCCGGCTGGGATACGCACGGTCTGCCGGTCGAAATTGAGGTTGAAAAAGAGCTGGATCTGGAAGGACGTGAGCAGGTCGAAGAATACGGTGTAGCAGAGTACAATGATAAATGTCGTACTAGTGTACTCAAGTACAAGGATCTTTGGGACAAGCTCACCAACCGCATGGCCTACTGGGTAGATCTGGATGATCCCTATGTGACCTTCGACAACGATTATATCGAGTCGGTCTGGTGGGCATTCAAGACGCTTTACGAAAAAGGACTCGTTTACCAGGGATATAAAATCCAGTGGTATTCGCCGGGCAGCGGCACGGTGTTATCCTCACACGAAGTAGCTCAGGGTTACGAAGAGGTGCAGGATCCATCAATCTTTGTGAAGTTCAAGGTGGAGATGTCGGAAGATGTGTACTTCCTGGCCTGGACAACTACGCCATGGACGATTATTTCGAATATGGCGCTGGCCGTAAATCCCAATCTGGATTACGCCAAGATTAAGCTCTCCGAAGGTGACCGCACTGAGTATTATATCATGGCCAAGGAGTGCATTGATGAAGTGATTGATCACGATTATGAGATTGTGGAAGAGTATAAAGGCGAAGAGTTGGTAGGCTGGACGTATGATCCGGTGTTCGACTATGCACTCGAAGAGTTTGATAAAGATGATGCATGGAGAGTGGTCTCGGCCGATTTCGTGACAACCGATGAAGGTACGGGCGTTGTACATACGGCGCCTGCCTTTGGTGCTGACGACTATGAGATGGGGCAGGAGCATGATATTCCGTTGTTTAATCCCGTCGACGAAGACGGGAAGTTTACCGACAAGGTACCCGAGTTTGAAGGACAGTGGTTTAAAGATGCCGACAGCGATATTGCTCGTGCTATCAAGGATAAATACCTGATGTACAAGCATGAGACCTACGTGCACAACTATCCGCATGACTGGCGCAAAGGTACGCCGCTAATGCAGTATCCGGTGGAGTCGTGGTTTATCCGCACGACCGATGTGAAGGATAAAATGGTCGACTTCAACAAGAAAATTAACTGGAAGCCCCCAAGTACGGGCAGTGGCCGATTTGGAACGTGGCTGGAAAATAACGTTGATTGGGCAGTTTCGCGACAGCGCTACTGGGGAACCCCCATTCCGTTGTGGGTCAGTGATAAAAATCCTGAACACGTTGAAGTGGTCGGTAGTGTCGAAGAGTTGAAGAAGAAAGCCGGGTTGGCAGATGATTTTGAGATTGACTTACATCGCCCACATATCGATGAGATTACCTGGGAAGGTCCCGATGGTGGCACGATGCGGCGCATCCCTGATCTGATGGACGTATGGTTTGATTCGGGATCGATGCCGTTTGCGCAGTGGCACTATCCATTTGAAAACAAAGACAAGTTTAAGGAACATTTCCCTGCAGACTTTATTGCCGAAGGTGTAGATCAGACGCGAGGTTGGTTCTACACGCTGCACGCACTGGGCACAATGTTGTTCGATCAGCCGGCCTATAAAAATGTAGTGTCCAACGGACTGGTGCTTGATGAGAATGGCAATAAAATGAGCAAGTCCAAAGGCAATACGGTAGAGCCGTTTGAAGTGATCCAGGAGTATGGTGCCGATACCGTGCGCTGGTATATGATGAGTAACTCCTCTCCGTGGGAGAACCTGCGCTTTAGCAAAGATGGACTGCAGGAGACCCAGCGCAAGTTTTTTAACACCATTGTCAATACATACTCGTTCTTTGCGATGTATGCCAATATTGATGGCTTCAATTATTCCGGTACTCAGATTCCGGTTAGTGATCGGGTAGAGATGGATCGCTGGATTATCTCGCGTCTCAATACCACGGTGAAGTTGGTTGATGAGTATTTGGATGATTACGAGCCGACGAAAGCTGCGCGGACGATCGAAGATTTTGTAGATCAGCTTAGTAACTGGTACGTGCGACGGAATCGCCGCCGCTTCTGGAAAGAAGGCAAAAGTCTGGACAAACAGGCCGCCTATCAGACGCTGTACGAATGCCTGGTAGATCTGGCCAAGTTGATTAGTCCCATTGCTCCATTCCTGGGTGAATGGTTGTATCAGCGGCTTAATCAGGTGACCGAAGTGGATGAAGAGTCGGTGCATATTTCGTTCTACCCCACGGTGGAAGAGACAGCTATCGACAAGCAGTTGGAACACAGAATGAGGCTGGCCCGACAAATTTCTTCGATGGTACTGAGCCTGCGTAATAAGTTGGAAATAAATGTGCGGCAACCACTTGCGCGTGTTATACTACCTATTGATGATGAGGAAGATCGACAGGCGATTGAATCCGTAAAAGATATTATATTAGATGAAGTAAATGTTAAAGAAGTTCAATTTGTGGATGATGACTCTGGAATTGTCCGCAAATCGGCTAAGCCCAACTACCCGTTGCTCGGTGAAAAGCTGGGATCAAAGATGAAGCCCGTCGCTTCGAAAGTTGCCGAGCTGACGACCGAAGAAATCACCGAATACGAAGAGACCGGATCTATTGAACTGGATCTGGGAGATGACGGTATCGTGCAGCTGGGTAGCGACGGTCTTGAGATTAGCCGCACCGGGCTGGAGGGATGGTCGGTAGAAACGGAAGAAGGATTAAGCGTAGCACTGGATACGGAATTAACCCCCGAGCTCGTTAAAGAAGGCTTGGCCCGTGAGTTTGTCAATCGCATCCAGAATATGCGCAAAGAGGCCGACTTTGATGTGGTTGACCGCATCACCATTGGCTTTGAAGGTTCCGAGAAGCTGGAAGAGGCGGTGGAATCGATGAAAGATTATATCAAAAGTGAGACGTTGGCAGAAGAAATTAAAACGCATGAATTAGAAGTATCAGACTTCATTAAAAGTTGGGAGATCGGTGACGGCGAACCCACCATTTCCATCAGAAGAAACCCTAATTAAGAAAGTGAGTGCATTATGGCATCTGCAAACAAAGACAATTCAAAGGATCAAGAACGTGTTTCTCCATATTCTGATGAAGAACTTGAATATTTTCGGGATATCATTTTAAAGAAGCGCGAAGAGGCTGAGAAAGAGCTCGAATCGTTGCAAAATTCCCTGCGCGATAGCATGGAAAATGCCAGTGATGAGTCTGCATATTCTTTTCATATGGCTGATGCCGGAACGGATGCTCAGGAGCGTGAGAAGACGTATATGCTCTTCAATCGCACTAAAAAATTTGTGCGTTATTTGGATGATGCCCTCAAACGTATCGACAACAAAACGTATGGCGTGTGCAAAGTGACGGGGAAGAAAATTTCCAAGGGACGCCTCGAAGCAGTCCCGCATACGCAGCTAAGCATTGAAGCTAAGCTGAAACGACGATAATTTTCCTGTAATACTATTACCGCTTGAATCGTAAAAAACTTACTGCACTCTCTGTTCCGGTTGTTGTTATTGTCATACTGGATCAGTTGACTAAGCATTGGATTCGTCTTTCTCCGTCGTGGCACAATGCGGAGATCATTCCCGGGTGGCTGGCTTTCCATTATACCCAGAATCCGGGTATGGCGCTGGGGATGCGCTGGGCCTCGACCGAGGTAATTAGCGCCATTGCCATCGTGGCTACGATCGGCATTCTGAGTTATGTGCTCTACAACCGGGATAGTGCTACCACGGGTTATCTTGTTTGTATGGGGTTAGTGCTCGGTGGCGCTTTTGGTAATATTCTCGATCGGTTGTTTATGGGGTATTTTGGATCTTACGGCGGCCTGCTGGAAGGTCACGTCGTTGATTTTATTCATTTTACGCTTACCATCAATGGCTATCCCGTTTTCCCATACATTTTTAATGTGGCCGATATCGCTATAAGTACGGCCATTATCGCGATGCTCGTATTTCATCAGAAGGTTATGCCCAAGAGTGAGTCCCAAAAGGAAATGTCAACAAAAGAGGGGATGTCGGGAGCTGCACGTCCGGTCATCGACAAGGATAAGCCTGGTGACTTTCAAGAAGAATAGGATTTCTTATAAAAATATTCGGGCCTCGGCTTGAACCATAGCTTGAAAAATGAAATCAAGCTCGACACAAGGTTTTAAAAGAAGATGTTATTGCGAAACGGATCACGCATTACGCATCAATTCACTCGTCCGTAACAATACTATCGATAAACTCCGGACTGTGGGGATCCAGCTCATCAAGATTCAGATCGTGACCCATCTTGTCGCGCTTGGTCTTCAGATATTTCACGTTCTCGGGATAAGCGCCTACTTCGATCGGAACCCGTTCAACCATCTCCAGGCCAAAGCTTTTGAGCCCCACACGCTTGACGGGATTGTTGGTCATCAGGCGCAGCTTTGAGATGTTTAGCAAGCGCAGAATCTGTGCACCCACGCCATAATCGCGGGCATCCGGCTCAAAACCAAGTGCTTCATTGGCTTCCACGGTGTCCATGCCTTTTTCCTGAAGCTTATAAGCCTTGAGCTTGTTTACAAGTCCAATGCCGCGACCCTCTTGGTTCATATAGAGCACTACGCCCTGACCTTCTTTCTCCACCTGCAGCAGTGCTTGATGCAGCTGTTCGCCACAGTCACAGCGCTTGGATCCAAAAATGTCGCCAGTCATGCATGATGAGTGTACGCGAACCAAAACAGGGTCGTCTTCATCCCATTCGCCTTTGCAGAGCGCCAGATGGTGATCGCCGGTGAGGCGTTCTTCGAAGGCATGAAGCGTAAAATCCCCATAGATCGTCGGCAGGTTTACATCCACAATTTTGCGTACCAGCGATTCATTCTTCATGCGGTACGAAATCAGATCCTTGATGCTGATAAGGGTCATATCAAACTCATCGGCAATATCAACCAAATCCGGAAGACGGGCCATCGCCCCATTATCTTTCATAATTTCGCAGATAATACCAGCCGGTTCCAGGTCTGCTAGTCGGGCAAGGTCGATGGCAGCTTCGGTATGTCCGGCGCGTCGCAATATCCCGCCTTCGGTACCAATAAGAGGGAAAATGTGTCCCGGCCGCCGAAAATCGCCCGGCTTGGCGTCTTTTTTAATCATTTCTTTGATCGTATTGGCTCGGTCTGATGCAGAAATACCCGTGGTAGTCAACTCTTTGTGATCCACCGACACGGTAAAGGCCGCCTCATCGGGATCAGCCCCATCCTGCACCATATAATCGAGGTTGAGCGAATACGCTTTTTGACGTGTGATAGGCACACAGATCAGCCCGCGACCATATTTGGCCATCAGATTAATTGCTTCGGGCGATACTTTTTCAGCCGCCATAACGAAGTCGCCCTCGTTTTCGCGATCTTCATCATCCGCTACAACTACAATGCGCCCATTTTTGATATCTTCGATAGCAGATTCAATACTATCGAAATCGATTTCGCCGGACATAATACGATCTGAGGTTAATTAGTCTTGATTGGGGTTCACATCCGTAATGGAACTTTTCTTAAACCGTGCTTTTACATTTTGATCAATTTCTGCCAGTACGGTGTCCTCATCAACAGTGGTTACCTTTGCAATAATTCCACCTGAGGTAACAATTTTATCTCCTTTCTCCAGATTGTCGCGCAGCTTGTCGAGTTCTTTTTGTCGCTGACTCTGCGGACGAATGATGAAGAAATAAAAAATGAGGAGAATAGCGCCAAAGAAGATCAGATTGGTCCATCCACCGCCTTCGGCCCCGCTCATTAATAGTGCTGTGTTAAACATGAAATACTTAGCTTTTATTAAGTGTAGATAATTTTATAATAGCCCCTAAAGATAGCATTTTTGCAGGCCTGCTCCAATTGTTGGGATGTATTGAAATCTGTCCAAATGAGGTATGGACCGCATAACTATGTGACTACACCTTTGCAGAATTTATTTTTGATCTAGGATTAAATTGCTAGAAAGTCCCGGGTACTTTGGGCGTATTATGGATCTAGTAACCAAAACCTTTTTCCTTATGCAGGGATTTACTGCAATAAATCCCTGCGCTAATCTAAGTACTATATTATATAGTGTGTCATTCTGAACTTGTTTCAGGATCTAAAATTACTCCTTTAATAAATCTTTTAAGTGTATAGTCCACCTCTGAGAAGGCTGTATCATATGTCTAATCCTGATGGAATTTCTTTCCAGATTCCGCATACTTTTTGAGGATATCCGCTGGCGTAAATCGCGGTCCGTGCTCCTGCTCAAATCGTTCCAGGCGCTCCAAAATAGTATCGGCTCCTTCGCGATCTATGTATCGAAACGGACCACCAAGGAAAGGTGGAAATCCGAGCCCTAACACCGCTCCAAGATCCCCATCCGTAGGATTATTCAAGATCTCTTCCTGCAGGCACCAGGCGGCCTCGTTGACCATCGTCAGTGTCATGCGCTGTTGCACGGTTTGTCTATCCATCGATTGTCGACCATTTCCGTCAAAAAACTTGTAAATTTCCTTATTGGGATCGGTCTTCTTGGTCTTCCCATCTGTTTGCTCATACTGATAAAACCCTTTCTTATTCTTTTTTCCTTTGTAGCCTTCTTCAAAGAGTTCGGTTGGTTTTTTACTGGGATGTACCCCGCGTTCAGCAAAAAGATCGCTGAGCACTTCCGTGATATGAGCCGCTACGTCAATCCCCACTTCATCAAACAGTGCGGCCGGCCCCACGGGAAACCCAAACTGCTTCATGTGGTTATCCAGCTCTTCTATGGAGATACCTTCTTCCAGCAGCATCAGGGCCTCGTTCATAAAAGGAGCCAGGATGCGCGTAGTATAAAAGCCCGGTCCGTCATTGACTACAATCACATGTTTGCCTTGCTGAATACCCACTTCGCGAGCCGTAGCGGTAACCCAGTCGGCAGTCTGGTCCGTAGTGATAATTTCCAGAAGGGGCATTTGAGGGACAGGAGAAAAGTAGTGCATCCCCACGACCTGTTCAGGACGCTTGGAAACTTCGGCTATTTTCTGGATGGGCAGGGAGGAGGTATTGGAAGCAAAAATACAGTTTTCAGGAATGTGCTGTTCAACTTCTTTAATAATAGATTGCTTGAGATCCAGGTCCTCAAAAACGGCTTCAATGATGAGTTCGGTATTTTCAAATCCATCATAGTTTTCCGTGGGAGTAACCAGGCTTGAAATCCGATCACGTTCAAACGACGAGATGATATGCTTCTTTCGCTTGTCTTCAAGATTTTCCCAGATCGATTTCTTGCCTTTGGCCGCCTGTTCGGTCGATTGGTCTTTTAGCAGCACCCGATAATCGTTATTGACACTCACATCGGCAATACCCGATCCCATCAGGCCTGCGCCCAGCACGCCTATTTTACTCACATCTACGGCTTGCTCTTCGGCAGGGTTCTTCTTGGCACCCTGCATCGCAAAAAACAGGTTGACCATCGCTTTGGACTCAGGCGTAGCTGCTAAGGCGCCGAAATATTTGGATTCAAGTTCCAGCCCAGCCTCCATACCATTTTCATAGCCTTCTTGAATACAATCAATAATTTTTTCAGGTGCGGGATAGTTGCCTTTGGAATTGGATTTCGCCCGTTTCCTGGCCTGCGAATAGATAATTTTCCGAAGCGGACTCATCCCTTCCATCAGTTGATGGGCAAGGCTCCGCTTATCTTTGCGCTCAAATTTCCCCTCATTTATTTTTTGAACGGCTGTTTTGGCAGCAGTAACCACCGCATCTTTGTGGGTTAGCTCATCCACCAATCCTAACTTGTAGGCTTTGCGGGGATAAATATTTTTCCCCGTAAGGATATAGGTAAGCGCGTTTTGCAGGCCAATGAGTCGTGGCAGCCGTTGGGTGCCACCACCGCCGGGTAGCAGTCCCAGCTTTACTTCCGGCTGCCCCATCACGGTATCGGAGTGTTCGGAGGCTATTCTGTAATGACATGCCATGGCTACTTCGAGCCCGCCCCCCAGACACGAACCGTGAATAGCTGCAACCACCGGCTTGGGGTAGTTTTTGAGCTTTGTCAGCAGCTTGTTGCCGCGACGGCTGAGCTCTTCAATGCCTTCGGGCGCCTGCTTGTTTTTGAGCATCTCCACGTCAGCGCCAGCGATAAAATTGCCTGGTTTCCCACTCGTAAATACGATTCCTTCTATAGACTGGGGATCCGTATTATCTAATAAATCCTGAAATCCGGAAATAAGCTCCTCGGTCAGCTTGTTAACTTTTTCATTAGGTTGATCCAGCGTGACAATCAGTATTCCGTCTTGTTTTTCCGTTGATAAGTAGCTCATGATTAACCACAAATTTATTTAAGAATTGTCATCTTGAGTGTTTGCGAGAAATCTTGTACTCAAAAGGCTCCGAAGATCTCTCTCATGGGTCGAGCTGACAAAGGTTCATTCGAATCTTTCCAAAATAATAGCGTGTCCCTGTCCACCGGCAGCACAGGCAGCGACCAAGGCTAACTGCCCATCTTCGTGATGCAGGCAATTGGCTGCCGTCGTGACCAGTCGCACGCCGGTAGCTCCAAAGGGATGTCCAAGTGAAAGAGATCCCCCCCAACAGTTAAACTTATCCATCGGTATTTCGCCCACTTTCTTGTCGCGACTCAGTTTTTCTTTAGCAAATTTATCAGAATTAAGTGCTTTCAATACGGTCAAGATTTGTCCGGCGAAGGCCTCATGAAATTCAAATACATCAATATCTGAAAGTTGCAGGCCCATCATGTCTAATACTTTGGGCGTAGCATAAGCGGGACCAAGTAACAACTCGTCTTCCGGATCCTGCGCCACATAGGTATAGCCCCGTAGAATGGCTTTCGGTTTCAGTCCGCGGTCGAGTGCCGTTTCCTTTTCCATGATAAGCGAAGCCGAAGCACCGTCGGTCAGCGCTGATGAATTACCGGCCGTAATGGTACCATGGGGTTTGATGAAGGCCGGACTCAACTGCTCCAGCTTTTCCATCGAGGTGTCTTCTCGAAAGGTGTTGTCATGTTTAATGGGATCAAAATCAGGTGGAGTGGCAGCCGGTAGCAGTTCTTGGTCCAGCAACCCCTCATTGGTAGCTTTGGTCGCCAGCTGATGAGATCGCAAAGCATACTCATCCTGAGCCTTTCGGCTGATGCCAAAATGGGCCGCCATCCGATCACAACTTTCGCCCATTGTTTCTCCGGTGGTGAACTCCGAGATCGAAGGAATTTCAGGAAGCAGATGCGATGGACGTAATCCCTTAAAAAACTTCAGGAAGTCGCTGATGGATTTGTACTTGCGGGCATCCAGCAGTTTTTGGCGAAATTTCTTGCGAAAACGAATGGGGATATCCGACATCGTCTCCGTGCCCCCTGCCAGTATTATTTTCGATTGTCCTGATCGGATCAATTCAACCGCACTGGTAATGGCCTGGTTGGATGAGATGCAGGCTTGTGTAACGGTATGAGCCGGCACTGAGTTGGGAATGCCAGCACCCAGTGCTGACTCTCTGGCCACGTTGCTGGTATTTACTTCTTGAATGACAGTGCCCATGATGACCCGGTCGAGATCCTCGCCATTGATAGCCGAACGGCCGATCAGACCCTCAATAGCCATGCGTCCCAAATCATAGGCCATTAACTTTTTATACTCAGTGCCCGAACGTTGGAAAGGGATGCGCCCGCCATCGACAATTACTGCGTCAAAAGGTGGTTGTGTTGTTTCTTGATCCATAACAAAAATGTAGGTGTGATAGACAGCGAAAAACCAATCTCATAGCCAAGATGCCTGAAAGGATCTTGTAAATCAAGAGAAAACTTAACAGTGTTAACCTAATGAAAAAATACTTTTCATGAAGGGGCAATAAAATGTTTTGCCTGCAATCAGATAATCCGTATATTTGTGCTCTCTCAAATGGGCGCTTAATGCTCCTTCGCCTAAAGCTCTGGAGCACAAGTGGCTCATAAGTAAATTTATTGTTTTGGGCGCTTAACTCAGCGGTTTAGAGTGCTTCCCTTACAAGGAAGAAGTCGCAGGTTCGAATCCTGCAGCGCCCACTCCGATCCCTGTAAGTCATTGGCTTGCAGGGATTTGTATTTTATGGACAAACATAGGTACAAACATTCCCATATCTCCAATGAGGCTATTTTTGTTGCGTTTTTTCAGGCCCGTCTGAAAAGTTGCTTCAATATTTAAAAGGTCATTGCTATATAGTTCTTCACTATAGGATTTCTATGATTTAGAAAATAATTTACTTACCTAGAAGCTAATAATAAACAGACGTTCGTTAGAAAGCTAAAAATAAGGGAATCAACAGATGGAAAAAGAGATACGAGTCTTTTTGTAAAAGTATGAGATTCCCTATGACAGTTATGTAGGTGATGAAGTGGATATCAAATTCAGCTTCTCGCTGGAAAATGAGCTCGGCGTTAGTCCTCTTTATCTTTCATTAGAAAACGATGATCGTATATCTATCAAGACCCCGAGATGCTCAGATAGTTTGCACGGAACATGCTTAAAATTTAATACGAATCAGTTTGTGGAATTGATAATATTATCATAGAGGCAATGCTTGGGAAGGTAATCGACCATCCGTATGCCGGATATATATTGAACTAGTCTATGGATATTATTTATAGATAAGTATTACGCCATCTTCGCCGACAGCAAATCCAGTGCCGTCACTAGCAAAATCAACATTGTACAATGTGTTTTCGGTAGGAGATGTTACTTCTTGGAAATTAGAATTGTTGTAATAATAAATATCACTTCCAACAGACCAAAAAGCATTATTTGAAGTTGGATCCTTTGCCATACTGTAGACGCTTGTAGAATTATTGTAATGTTCCCAGTTTGACCCGTTCCACTTAGCCCAATCAAGTGCCTCCCCCTCGGGGGTTTCAAAATTTACTGAACCTATCCAAATATTATACGTGTTGAAAACCAGTAGACTAGCTCTTCTTTCATATCCCGGAGATCTGGGTTCTATAGTTTGTGTAACTGGACTCCAACCTAAACCATTATAGGTAAATAAATCACCTTCAGCAGTTATAAACCACCCCTTATCGTTTCCGTTGAATTCGAACTCTTTTACATATCCTGAAGCACTTGTTTCTATTTGCTGAATTTCAGATTTGCCAATAATTTTATACAAATCACCATCCTCACTTCCTACCCAAACGGTATCACTTGTAGCACCTCCCAATGAATAGTTGGTTATACCATCATCTATTTCTGTAATTTCAGTCCAGTCAGCTCCATCAAACTGGAATATTGGTCCATCTTCGTACACTATCCAAATATTATTTCTTCCAAAAATCTTGATATCACTAATATCGTATGTAGAAGATGATGGGTTTTCCTCAATCCATTCAGAACCATTGTAGAAATACAAAATACCGTCATTCCCACCGGCATATACGTAATCAGATTGATACGCATCAACAGCATTAAGAGTTGTTCCAATTTGAAGCATACTGCTCCACATTCCGGTTTCGGTATTTGTATTGGCTTGCACAATATTACTGCCAGTTTTGCTGCCGGCTTCATCAACTACATAAACACGATAGTAATACGTTGTGGAAGGATCCAGATTGGAATCACTGTATTCTGTTTCCGTCAGGGTGCCAATCGTTGTAATCTTTGTGCTGCTGGTAGTGACATTGCTATCCTTACTACGATAAACCTCATACAACGAAAAATCGGTAGCTGTACTACGGGACCATTTTATGGTAATAGAAGAAGTAGTAACATCAGAAGGATTCTGTAGAGTTATTGCATCAGGAGGAGTATCTTCAGGGACAGTCATTATGACTTCTACATGCTCACTTCCTCCATCTGAATCGATATTTATTTTTCCTTCATAGTCTCCAGGGGATAAATTTTGTCGATCTACATTAATATTAATAGTAGCATCATTCTCACCACTTAGTGGGTCCAGGTTCATCCAAGACTGTGTAGTGCTGGCGGTCCAGTTTAGGTTACCACTACCACTGTTGGTGATTGAGATATTAGCAGTTTGTTCCTTTGATTCAATTTTTAAATTGGTTGGTTCTACCGACAATATAGGTTCCGTGGATACGGTCATGGTAACGGGAATGCTTAAGTTACCACCATTAGAAGTAAATGATAGTGTGGCCTCATAATCGCCTGAACTTAAGCCGGATCGGTCAACTTCTATTGAAACTGCCTCTTGGTCATCGGTAGAGCCACTGCCAGGGGTAGCATTTAACCAATCTGAAGAAGTAGTAGCCTGCCAATTGAGGCTACCCGTACCAGTATTTATTACAACTAAATCCTTAGACACTTCGGATTCCTCAAATATCAATGAGGATTCGCTGGTAGATAGTTGGGGTTCATTAGGATCTTGAACAGACATAGATATGTCAATTTCGTGACTATTGTCTCCAGCATTGATAGTGACTACGGAAGAATAATTTCCTGGACTTTTCCCTTCTCTATTTACCGTAAATGTGATAACATCGGTTTCGGTTGTGACGGTGCCGGAAGTGGGAGTTATCGTTAACCAATCCGTATTATTCACCAGATTGTAATCAAGGGAGCCGACGCCGTTGTTTTTAATATTGGCTGAAAGGCTGTTTGTGGTGGATCCGAAGCTCAGCGTTTGTTTGCTCACGTAAAGTTCTGGCCCTTCCACTTCCATAGTGACCTCAATATTCGCATTACCTCCATTTGAACTAATAGCTAATGTTTCGTTATAGGTGCCTGGTTGTAACTCGGCACGATCTACGGTGACTGTGACACTAGAACTTTTTAGCTGGCTCGTGGTGTTGGCAGAGGCATTCTTTTTAGATAAGTCGAGTTCTAATTGAGGAAGATCAGTAGAGTCATCTTGGACTGCTAAGTTGTTTGATTTTTTCTCTGAATAGTTTTTAACACCAACATTTGCCCGGTTAGTAGCCGAATATTTCTTTGGACTCTTTTGGTTACTAGCCCCAATAGATCCTTCGCTAGGTTCAATAGTAATCCACTCAGCATTTTCTGTAATGCTCCATTCTAAACTGCCATATCCGGTATTTTCTATTGAAAAGGATAAGGTTGTTTTGTCGGTGCCAAATTCAAGGGTGCTAGAATTCACTTCAAGCTCTGAAGGTTTGGAGCTGAGTAAAAAATCTACATTTACAAGTTTGCCCGATGGTATATTAACGGCATTCGTTTTATTCTCATATCCTTGCTTCTCTGCATGAAACTGGTATTCCCCGGGTTCAATAGATTCAATCGTAAATTCTCCATTACTATTTGTAGTAACGGTAGTTGAAGACGGAGAGCTAGTAACTTCAACTCCTTCAATAGGATCATTGGTCTCAGAATTAAAAACGTTACCCTCTATTGATGCCTTTTGGGCTTCCTCATTTGGTGCACCACAGGAACCTAAGATAAGGGTAACGGCTAATATGGATGCAAATGAAAGCCTTAAAAAGAAATCTGAATATTTAGTTGTGGACATACTTTGCTTTTAATGTTGGCAGAATAATATGTTGAGTAATTCTTGTCCAGTGACAGGTTCGCTGTAACTGTTGTTGAGTTACCGTAGAAACTTTTAGCTTTAATTGTAGCTGCTAAAATATTGGTAACATAAATAGCCCCTGCGACTCCAAATAGTGTTAAGCTGGAATAATAGAATTTTTGAGATACTTGGTTAAAATAGTTCTTTCGATTTATCTGGTTTTCCGTGGCTGCTTTGTTTTCAAAATAAATACTAGAAACGTATCCTAAGCCACCTAATATGGTAGCTGCTCCAAAACTGTATCCCCACAATTTGGCTTTTTTCTCATATCCCATATAACTATGGCCATAGCCCGGAAATAGAAATGTGCGTGCTAATACCTTATTCCGTTCAGACTTGATTCTTGAGGATTCACGTTCCCAAGCTTGATTGGTCTGCTCTTTTTTTAGTCGAACCAATATATAAACAGTGGTTTTATTTTGATTGATGTACTCATCCACAACTTGCAGGTCTGTGATAGTATTATCCCCATATTTAATAGTAATTTTGTTGGATAGAGAATCAATACTTTGAAATTGATCCTGGCTTTCGATCGTAAGGGATCTTAGTTTCTGTACGCCTTGGACCGTAATTTCTTGTTTTAGAGCAAGCTGGGACACTGCATCAGCTAGGGCTTGTTTTCTTATTTGTTGGTTACTAGAACCAAAAGCTGATCCTACTGCGTAAGTATAATACTCGCTATTAGGAGTTTTAATAGCCCAAGAGGGAGTGTTTTGTGCATTTACTTTAGAAGTAAGACATACGGCAAATATTATTGGGAGGAAGTAAGAAATTAATTTATAAATACCATCCACACCTTGATGAGGCATATGACAAAAATTTTATAACTTGATGGGAGGGATGCGGTTTTCCCGAAGCCTATTACATATTAATTGTGCAAAATATATAATTTTTCTCCGGTGTTTCAATTAATTAATATGCCTCGTAGTTATGCGATAGAAAGACTTGTTATTATTAGAGTTCAATTATTGATCTTATAATAAATAGATTAACTTAAAACCATATCCACAAATCGCCGGTCTTTTATAAAAATTTCCTAGAGTTGTAATAATTCATTCTTGGTAAGGTCTTTTTGACCGGCTTGTCCAATTGTTTTACCCCATCGTTCTGCACGATTTTCCGTAGGCGTCTCTCCTTCAATGGCTTAGGAGGCTTTAGAATCTTTGAGTAGCAAAAAAGCTGCAGCTCGGGATAGTAAATCAGGATGAACTTTACCTATGGTATCTTCTACTTTTTTTCTAATTCTTCTGTACTAAAGCTTTCTAATTTATTGGTCCGTCGAATGAGTGGACAAAAATTCCTATTTCCTGGGAGGTTATTCCAAACTCTATGGCGCTTCGACCGTTCTCTAGGTCCTGGATACTGTAAATCCGGATCAAGTGCCTCTACATAATTTCCTGACTTAGCATCTTTTACATCAAGCTTTTCATCTATTAGCCACTCATAGAAAAACCATATCCGTCTGCTATAACGACCGGTGGGTTGAGCCTTGACTATAGCTTCAATTTCAGTTTTATCTATTTCTTCAAATAGCTTTTTTAAGATCAACAGATTAATGCCTTCATATCTCAGGGCAAAAGTTAGGTGTCCCAGTGGTGTATGGTCTGGTTCATGCCGCTCAACGCCCTTCCTCATACTGACGATGACTTTGGCTGATTGCAGAAATGAATTCAGGAAGAGGCACTTCTAAATCATAACGATTTATCAACGCGCTATACCCTGCTAACTTCATATCAGTTTCAGGAAGGGTATATTTACGAAAAACGGTTATATTCTCTGAAAATCGATTATTTTCGACCACTTTTATGAAAATCAATTATTATTCATTGACCAATATTATGAAAACGACCACAAATCATAAAAATCGTTTATTTTAGAGGGGTATTTATGAAAAACGATTATTTTCAGAAAAAAAATATGAAAAATGAATACATTCTGAATGTATCTCCAAATTTTTTAAGTGCCTTTATTTTTCCCTCTAATAGTATACTCATTGCTAAAATGTAGACAGCGCTAAGGTTTAGCTAGCCAGTGACTAGAAATATTCTTAAATCACCGGCCGATTCTATGGACATTTCATTTATGAAATCAAGAAAGGAGCCTTTACTATAGATAGGATGCTGTTTTTATTCTTTAAATCAGAAGTTTCTATTGGTTATTTTGTCGTAATATCAACCGAAATGTCTTGGCAACACCTTTGCAATCTATTGGCTAAACTGCTTTATTAGAAAAGACGGGGGAAATTTTTTGGCCACTTTCCACGTTATAACAAAAAAGGAACTAAAGTAGATACGCTATGCCTGAGAAGATTGAGAAATTTGAAGAGATGATCGAAAATCCCACTGCACACCAGCTAAAAGCCTATTATGATGCCAAGGAAAAGGCTTGTTTGGATGCAATGAAAAATTCTACATCAAAGAATCCACATAATAAAGGGTCAAATTTAGCTGATTTCTGGGATTATGTATATCAACAATTTTACGAGATACAATAATAAATTTTTTAAATAATATTAGATTGCTAAAAGTCTGCAAGTTTAGACTTGCAGACTTTTTTTATTTGAATGGACAAAAAAAGAAAAAGTTAAATTATTAAAATACCTATGTTTACATTATACAATAATATCTTATATGAATTATATTATATATTGTATAAAGTAGCTCTTTAATAAAATTTTAGAGTCGATATGGATATTAAATTTGTGAAGCGTGAAAAACTAAATACATCCAGAAGACGATCTTCAAAGTTTAAACCACTATTAGATGCTTTGGATAAACTTGAAGTAGGTGGAGATGCAATTGAGATTGATTATTCTGATGACAAAAGTGTGAGCTCTATGCGTACGGCTGTATATCAGTATAATCAGGAAAAGGATGTTAAAATTAAAAGTGGCAAGGATCCTGAAAATAAAAAGATTTATTTCTATAGAGAGAAGTAGAAATAATATCATACAATGATATGCCTTTCGTAGAGAAAGTTTTATTGGCACAGAACTTATTTGTATGATTTTTTGTAAAAGAGATGTAAGAGCTTAATCTCAGATACAAAAAAGGCCATTTGATGAAGGAATTTATGAGGTCAGAAACGATGGCGGGGAATATACCTATGATAAGCGTATCCACGGCACCGCAAGTTTCTGGAGCCCTTTGCGCTGGCAGTTTAACGGCAATCGGTTAGCTCAAACGATATAACTATTGGCTATGGGAAATCAGGTGAAGGCAAGCGAACAGTCGATGCTGGACGAGGTACTGGATGGTCTCCAAAAATCCCCAAAACAGCTGCCCGCTAAATATTTTTATGATGAGCGGGGCTCCGAACTTTTTGAACAAATTACCTATCTGGATGAATATTATCCTACGCGGACGGAACGGTTGATCCTGCAGCAGAATATCAATGAAATAGCAGATGTGGTTGGTCCTGGTGCCATGTTGATTGAACTGGGTAGTGGCAGCAGTTCCAAAACGCGATTTCTACTGGAAAAACTCCCATCACTTGCCGCTTATGTGCCGGTGGATATTTCAGAAGAATACCTGCTAAAGGTGGTGAACCAGCTGCGGATGGAGTATCCCAAAATATCGATTATACCGGTGTTTGCCGATTATACATCCTCCTTTGAATTGCCAAATATGAGCGGTAGCTATCAAAAGCAGGTAGTGTTTTTCCCGGGATCGACGATAGGGAACTTTCGTCCACCAATGGCTCAGTCATTTTTAGATATGCTGGCATCCGTTACCGATGACCAATCGGGCATGCTCATTGGCGTTGATCTCAAGAAAGATAAAGCTGTGCTCGAGAACGCTTACAACGATGAGCAGGGACTTACCGCACAGTTTAATAAAAATATGCTGGTACGGTTGAATCGTGAGTTCGATGCCAATTTTGATGTGGACCGTTTTGATCATCGAGCTTTTTATAACGAGCAGAAAGGTCGCATCGAAATGCATCTGGTATCCCGGGAACAGCAAACAGTGACGGTTGCTGGAGAAGAAATCGATTTTGAGGAAGGAGAATCCATCCATACCGAAAATTCGTATAAATATTCACTGGATGAATTCCAGGAATTGGTCAGCGATTGGTATTCGGTCGAGAAAATCTGGACTGATGACAAGAACTATTTTTCACTGCAATATTTGACCAAAAAATGACTGCCATGAACAAAGTTGAAGCCGGCCCCGGGCAGGAATCGGTGTGGGACTATCCGCGTCCGCCCCGGCTGGAGGAGTCCTCCGAGCTGATCCGCGTAGAGTTTAACGGCAAAGAAATTGTTCGATCCGACCGGTCAAAACGGGTGCTGGAAACCAGTCATCCGCCGGTGTATTATATACCGCAAGAGGATATTCAAATGGCTTACTTGCAGCCCATTTCCGGGACTACCTATTGCGAATGGAAGGGACAGGCTCATTATTTTAATGTCATAGTTGGAGAAAAGAAAGCAGATAAAGCTGCTTGGTATTATCCCAACCCCATGACAGCATTTAAAGATATTGCAGGGCACGTGGCTTTTTATGCCCACAAGATGGATGCCTGCTATGTTGGCGATCAGAAGGTGAACGCCCAAAAAGGAGGGTTCTACGGTGGCTGGATCACCCCTGATATTGTGGGTCCATTTAAAGGAGAGCCGGGCAGTGCCGGCTGGTAACATAAACGACGGTAATTATGATTCGATTTTTTAGAATAAATAACGATGAGGAATCTTCCGGTTCATCATTAAAGATATGGCTGTTTGCCTTCCTGTTAGTGCTGATCATCGGTTCCTTCTTTCTGCAACTAAGCTTGGGAATTTGTCCGGTGCCATAATGCCCCCCATGCCGCCGCCGAAGTTGTAAATCCCTATTAAGGTGGTTTCATATCTTAGCGCAAATCATTAACTATCCACCGTCACTGGCCTTAACAAAATTCTGCCCTATGAAACGAACTAGTTCTACGCTTACCATTTTTCTTGTGATGATATTCAGCGGTATTATCAGTACGGATGCGACGGCTCAACAACGCTCGTCGGCCGAGTTTGATAGTACCCTTTATCGAGATATGGAATTTCGTACCGTTGGTCCCACGCGCGGCGGTCGGGTGACTGCAGTGGAAGGACACCGTCAGCATCCGCAGACCTTTTATATGGGAGCAGCAGGCGGGGGCGGCGTCTGGCGTACCACTGATTACGGCAATTCCTGGCAGAATCTAACCGACGGCAAAGGCTTTAAAAGTACGAGCATCGGCGCAATTGAAGTGGCCGATTCCGATACCAGCGTGATTTATGTGGGCACCGGCTCCGACGGTATTCGTGCAAATGTGACCACCGGCCGCGGGGTGTATAAGTCTTCTGATGCAGGAGAAACCTGGCAGTTTTTGGGACTTGAAGATGGCGGACAGATTGGGGCTGTGGAAGTCCATCCCGAGAATCCCGACCTGGTGTATGTTGCCGCACTGGGGCATCCCTTTGGTAAAAACGAACAGCGAGGGGTGTTTAGATCCAACGACGGTGGGCAAACGTGGGACAAGGTTCTGTTTCTATCGGATTCTACCGGGGCCATTGATCTGGAGCTGAATCCCGAAAACCCCGATGAAATTTATGCCGGCATGTGGCGGGGCGAACGCAAGCCGTGGACCATCATCAGTGGTGCGGCCAAAGAAGACGGCATCTATAAATCCACCGACGGTGGCGATAATTGGCGAAAGCTTGAAGACGGGCTGCCACAAGGTCTTATGGGCAAAGTTGACTTTGCGGTGACGCCGGCCAATCCTGATCGCGTGTACGCCCTCGTTGAAGCACCTGCTGACAAGCAGGGGTTGTACCGCTCGGACGATCGCGGCGAAAGCTGGAAACAGGTCAGCGATAAAGAGGAAATCATGTCGCGGCCGTTTTACTTTACAAATATTACAGCGCATCCCCAAGATCCCGACAAAGTATATGTGGGTAACGTGCGCTACTGGGTGTCGTCGGACGGAGGAAAAACATTTGAGCGCCGCTCGGTTACGCATGCCGATGTACATGCTCTTTGGATTAATCCCGAGCAACCAAATCTTCAAATTCAGGGTAATGATGGTGGTGCCACGGTTACGCTTGATGGCGGTGAAAGCTGGTCCACGCAGTATAATCAGCCCACGGCCGAAATGTACCAGGTGAATGTGGATAACCGTTTTCCGTATTGGTTGTATTCCGGACAGCAGGATAATTCGACGATTTCAGTGCCCAGCCTGCCGCCGGCCGAAAGTGCGGCGACCAATCAGGGACTTTGGCACATGATTGGCGGTTGTGAAACCGGGCCGGCGGTACCACAGATCAATAATGCCAATATTGTATTTGCCAACTGCAAAGGTCGTTTTGGACGGTATAACAAGGAAACTGGTCAAGAAAAACAGTACTGGGTAGGTGCGCAGTATATGTATGGACGAAATCCCAAAGAACTGAACTATCGATTCCAGCGGGTATCGCCTATTGAAGTATCGCCGCATGATTCCAGCGTGGTGTACCATGGCTCGCAGTTTGTGCATCGCACGACTAATGGTGGTCAAAAATGGGAGACCATTAGTCCGGATTTGACAGCTTTTAAAGATAAATACCAGGTAGCATCCGGCCGTCCCATCAACCGTGATATCACCGGCGAAGAGCACTACAGTACACTCTACTCCATTCAGGTGTCGCCGCATAATCCCGACGTGATCTGGACCGGAGCCAATGACGGCCCGGTGCATGTGACACGCAACGGGGGCGAAGAGTGGAGCAATGTTACGCCGGATGATCTGCCGCCCAATGGGCGCGTAGCGGCTATCGAAGTTTCGCCACATACGCCGGGCAAAGCCTACGTTACTGTGCAGCGTCGCCTGCTCGATGACTTTCATCCCTATGTCTACCGGACTACTAATTATGGGCAGAGCTGGATCCTGCTTACGAATGGGGAAAACGGGATTCCCAGCGATTATCCAACGCGGGTAGTGCGCGAAGATCCCGACCGGAAAGGTACGTTATATGCCGGCACCGATTTCAGCCTGTTTGTGTCGTTTGACGACGGTGTTCACTGGCAGCGATTCAAACAAGGACTGCCAGTAACCCCAATCACCGAGACCCGTGTCCACAAAAAAGATCTGGTACTTTCGACCATGGGCCGTGGTTTTTGGATTCTCGATAATCTTACGCCACTGCATCAACTGAGTGACCAAATTGTCCGTTCTGATTATCATCTATTTCAGCCGCGCGATGCCTACCGGATGGACTACTGGGGTGGTGGTTCCGACGTGCCAAAATATCCAGAAGCAGGAGCGATGATTGATTTCTATGTTGAAGAAGTCCCCGAAGCGCCGCTCACTCTGGATATTATAAGAGAAGACGGCACACTGATTCGACGGTTCGTGGGCAAAACGGATACCAACAAAAGTACGAATTCTAGGTCGACTCCAAAGACCAACATGAAAACGCCTGGTCCGGAGAAAATTGGCAAGCCTGATAGTATCAAAGTCCAGAAAGGTCACAACCGCTTTACCTGGGATTTGCGCTATCCTGATGAAACGATCCCGTCTGAGGATGAAGAGGAGTATTTTGGTGTGGGAGCTGGTCCTATTGCCGTACCGGGAAAATATAAAGTTCGTCTCAAAGTAGGCGAATGGAGCCAGACTCGGGATTTAAGACTGCACATCGATTCCCGCGTCAAGAAAGATGGTGTAAGCAAAGCAGACCTTCAGGCCCAGCTTGAGCTCAACCTAAAAATTCGAGATGCACTTGGACGAGCTCAGCGAATGGCTGCTGAGATGGACTCCTTACGAAGTCGGATGACGACGGCCGTTGAGGAAGGTAATCTGAGCGAAGATAAGGCTCAGTCCGTGAAGCAAAACCTTGAAGAGGTATATCGTAAGTTGGTAACTAACGATGAAGGCAGTTATCAACCGCCGATGTGGATCGACCAGGCCGAGTATCTCTACTATATGACGATTTCCGCCGATCAGCGTCCCGGTGACGATGCTTACACGCGGTTTGATACGCTCAGTAACCAGCTCGAAAAGATTGCAGCAGATTGGCAACAATTTAAGCAGCAGGCCGATTTGCCTGATGGCGTATCAAATTGATCCCCCCCCCCCTTTTAAAAAGCGAGAAAAACTCTTGCTGATTTAGTGAATCAGGAGTTTCTTCCCCTGCTAACCAGCGGAAGAACAAGATGGACACTATTAACTTGTTTATTCCCAAAGCAGGGAACAAGCTTGGAATTCCTAATGGTTTCCCTCCCTGCGTGTAGGGAGGGACTAAGGGTGGGTCAACATTCATGCAGTCTATTTAAGCTGATGCTATAGCAATATCGTTCGGTAGCACTGCCGCGGAACGTTCTTTTTCTATGTTATTTCTAGTTGTATTTCTCCCGTCAATTCTTGTAGTATGCGGTTGTTCAAACCCAGAGCGGATAGCTTTCTATGATACAATTCCAAACCGTTACCAAAATATTTAAGGATGGGACAACAGCGGTAGATGAGCTTTCTTTTCATATACGTGAAGGAGAAACCTTTGGGCTGATTGGTACCAGCGGTTGCGGCAAGACGACCACGCTCAAGATGATTAACCGGCTGGTGGAGCCCACCTCTGGTACGATTCAAATTAACGGTTCAGAAAGTACCTCGCAGGATCCCGAAGAGCTACGCCGGCAGATCGGTTATGTCATTCAGGATGTGGGGCTCTTTCCACATTATTCGGTGCAGCAAAATATTGCCACGGTGCCGAAGCTGCTCCATTGGGATGAGCGTCGCATTGCATCCCGGAGCGAAGAGTTGCTACAGATGGTTGGTCTTGATCCCGAAACGTATTCCGAGCGTAAGCCGCAATCCCTCAGTGGGGGACAGCAACAACGGGTGGGACTAGCTCGGGCACTGGCCGCCAATCCGCCCATTATCTTGATGGACGAGCCTTTCGGCGCGCTGGATCCTATCACAAAACGGCAAATTCGAGCGGAGGTGAGCAGTCTTTTCAAGCATATCAATAAGACCATCGTGCTGGTTACGCACGATGTGTTTGAGTCTTTCGAACTATGCGACCGGCTTTGCCTGCTGGATGATGGAAAAATGCAGCAAATCGGCACGCCCCAGGAGCTTCTTTTTGAACCCGCCAATAATTTTGTGGATTCATTCTTTGCTTCCAACCGATTTCAGCTCGAGCTGTTGAGTGTAACATTATCTGATATTCTGGAACAAAAAAATGGAGAAGGAGAATTGTATTGGAGTCCTCCTCTGAAAGAAGAGCAGGAAGATGATGAGGTAAAACCGAATCGAACACTGTACCATATTTTAGAGGAGATGGAGCAGCGCCCCCAAGAAAATTTGGCTATCATCCATCGTGTTGAGAAACGGGTTATTGATTCGCTAGGCTTTTCCGATCTGTTGGATCGCTTTCAGCAGTACAAGCGCAAACGAAAAAGGAGAGAACAAGATGGTTGATCTCTGGCAATTTATCGTCTCCAATCAGGCTGAAATTTTGGATCAAACTATCGAGCACATTGGCCTGACGTTTGTGTCGCTGCTCATCGCCATGGCCATAGGGGTTCCACTTGGATTGCTGGCTACGCGGTTGGAAAAAGTATCCGGTCCTGTGCTGGGGGCCGTTGGCGTGATCCAGACCATCCCGAGCATTGCGCTATTGGGATTTATGTTGCCACTGCTGGGCATTGGCGCCCTACCGGCGATAGTGGCTCTGTTTCTGTATGCCCTGCTGCCCATTGTTCGCAACACCTATTCAGGCATCAATGAGGTGGAAACGTCAGTGACTGAGTCCGCGCGTGGGATGGGGATGACCGGCGGGCAAATCCTGCGAAAAGTTGAGCTTCCGCTGGCTACGCCCGTTATTTTCGCGGGAATCCGAGCGGCCACCGTGATTAACGTGGGAGTGGCCACGCTCTGCGCGCTTATCGGGGCCGGCGGTCTCGGTGAATTTATCTTTCGCGGTATTGCCCTCAACAACTCAATCATGATTTTGGCTGGCGCGCTACCAGCTGCACTTTTGGCGCTGGGATTTGATTTCGTACTTGGACTGCTGGAGCGTAATGTATCAAAGTTTCTCAAGCCTTTGAGTTATGGGTTGGCAGTGGTGCTGGTATTTGTGTCACTGTATTCGGTGTCCACGGTGTTTAGCCAGGATCAGTTTCGCATTGGCGTGCCGCCCGAGTTTTTGGAACGGGCCGACGGCTACAAGGGACTTACTCAGCAATATGATCTCGATATGCCGGTTGTCGAGATGAATGCTTCGCTGATGTACCAAGCCCTGGACAACAAGCGTGTGGATGTGATTGTGGGATACTCAACCGACGGGCGGATCGAGGCCTTTGATCTAAAAGTACTGAAAGACGACAAAAACTACTTTCCGCCTTACGAATGTGCCCCCATCGTAAAAGAGGATTTTGCCGAAAATTATCCTGATGTGATAGCAGCGATAAACAAGTTGGCGGGAAAGATCAGCACGCAGCAGATGACACAGTTAAACAGCGCTGTGGATCACAAGGGACAGGAAGAACGGGCAGTGGCTAAAGAATACTTGCAGGTATTAGATTTTCGCACCGAGATCAATCGGCAGGGTGATCCTGATATACTGATTGGCGGCAAACTACAGACCGAGCAGTTCATCCTGGCGCATATGTACCGCATGCTGATCGAGAACTACACGAGCCTGGATGTAGGTTTGCGCTCCGGACTGGCGGGCACCCAGATTGTTTTCAACGCACTTACCAATAATGAGATCCAACTCTATCCCGAATATACCGGCACGGGACTACATGTGTTGTTGCCCCCCTCGAAGCAGGTAACCGATAGCCTGGGTAACGATCGCGATGCGGTATATAATTATGTTGCTGAACAATCGCTGCAGCAATTTAATATCCGCTGGTTACAGCCACTGGGATTTGAAAATACCTACGCGCTGATTATGCGGAGAGAACAAGCCGAGCAATTGGGAATAGAGACGATCAGCGATTTAGCTGATTATTTGAGCGCAGATGAAATCGAATAATTGAAATGTCATCCTGAGCTTGTTTCAGGATCTAATTTTGTGTCGTTTATTTGGCTACTTCTGTCCATTTTTTGTCACTAATCCCGAAAGTTTTCGGGACCAGCCGATTCGCTCCAGACCCCCGATTAAAACCACGAAGCAACAAACTAATTACCCATCACTAATAGGACAAAATCTGCTCAAGCTCGCGGTTTTTATAGTAATGGCGACCCTTGATTTCTTTCTTTTCGAGTACGCCCATTTCAGCTAGCTCATTCAGGTAGCTGCGGGCAGTATTTTCAGCATAAATGTCTTTATCGGTTAGATGTCTAACTTTTGTAAACGGTTGTGTGAAGACCGCGTCAATCAGCTGATCCGGACGCTGAAAGTTCTTTTCGTCCTCTACAGCCTCCAGCACTGACTCTTTAGCTGCGTTGATGTCGTTGACCTTGTCATAGGTCAGTCGGGCCGTTGATTCCACGGCGCGTAGCATATACAGCAGCCAGCTTTCCCAGTCGCCGCGTTGTGATACGCCGGCCAGTGTATCGTAATACTCCTGTTTGTGCTCAATAATAAAGCGGCTGAGGTATAAGATGGGCAGTTCCAGCAGGTTGGTCTGAGTAATATAGTGGATGTTCATAATACGTCCTGCGCGACCGTTGCCATCGCGGAACGGGTGGATGGCCTCAAACTGGAAGTGGGCTATAGCCATCTTCAGGAGCGGCTCGTTGGGAGGAATCGAATCATCGTTCAAAAAATTTATCAGGTTGTTCAGCTTTTCTTCGAGCACGTCTTTTCCTTTCGGTGGGGTGTAGACACGTTTGCCTGCGTTGGGACCACTGCCTCCCTGACGAATATACGTCTGTGCAAACGGGGGACGGATACTGTCGTTGGTTTCCTTAATTTCCTGATAGAGATTTATAAAATAATCAATATCAAACTGCCCATTTTCTTTGAGGTATTCATAGCCCTCCCACATTGCCTCGCGGTAACGAAGCACTTCTTTCGTGGATCCCGAGACCGAATCATCGAACCTATCATCACTAAACGCCTGGTAGAGGTCATCATCAGTAGTGAATACATTTTCGATGGCGCTGGAATCCTTCGCCTCCTGTAGTGTGATGCTGTTGATCAACAACGCTTGATTGGGGATGGCGACGCTACGACCGGCCAGCAGGGCTAGGGCCTCCTTGGCTTTTCCCAACTGCTCATAAATGGGCACCGTTTTGTAAAGTTCTTCGGGGATGGGCAGAGCCGGCAGATCATTCCAGGGCGTATTGCGATCAGGATTGACGCGATAGAGAGGTTTTTGGGGCATTAAAAATGTGTTTTTTTAAGGTTTGTCCGTTATTCTGACCTTAATCTAACGGTTTTATTTCAAGATATACATTAAAAATACAATATTTTAATGTATGGTCGGATTTATGACCTTATCGTTAAGGTCAAGATTGAGTGCAGACCTCAAATTAATGAAGCAGGTAGATTTTGATGAGTTGCGTCAGATTTAGTTTATCAATCCCCCAAAAATCATTACTTTAAAATTTTACAGGGGTGCTCGGTACATCGCTTGATGCACAGAGCTGAGATCACACCCTTCGACCTGATCTGGATAATACCAGCGTAGGGAATGCCAGTCTGGCTCATTGTGAGTGTCTTTCGGCTTTTTGCCTGCCTGTTATTGTCCGGTCGAGAACACTAATGTCATGCTGAACTTGTTTTCAGCATCTGTAAGCAATTGCTTTCTTCAAGCTTTTATAATGATTGTTTCAGATCCTGAAATCAATTCAAGGTGACACTTAAGGTTTAAGAAAACCGTCTTTCAACTAATTCAATTACACAATGAGCGATAGCGATAAACTCCAGAAGAAGAAATTTGAGCTGGCCACCAAGAAAATTGAGAAGTGGCAGGATCGTGACGAATGGTTCTTCAATCGCGAGCATACCGAGGTGTATGAGGATTATTACGAAGGCCGATATAAGCGGGCTGAAATCTGGCAGAAGAAAGTGTTAGCGAAGCTGATCCAAAAGGATGAGCGTGTGGAGACGCTGCTGGAATACGGCTGCGGAACCACGCGATTTACCCGGTGGTGGCAGGAGATCGGCATTGAGGCTACCGGCGCTGATATTTCGCCCTTTATGCTGGGTGAAGGCAACAAACATTTCGACGGCGACCTGGTCTGGGCTGATGCCCACCACATGCCGTTCAAGGATAATACCTTTGATGCATTGGCTTTTATAGCCACCTTTGCTTACTACGACGATCCCATTAAGGTGATTCGTGAGGCCGTGCGTGTAGGTAAATACGGGATGATTTTTGGTATTATGAATCGCAATTCGACCAAAGTGATGCGCCGGCGCGTGCAGGAAGTATTTGGCGCAAACCCCTATTATGAGACGGCCAACTTCTATACGCCAAAGAAGCTGATCAATACGATTCACGAGGCACTGGAGGGACGGAAGTATAAGATTGAGTGGACGGCCACCGGTCTGCCGAAATGGTTCCCCGTGCAGCGATGGGGATTACCAATCGGCGACTTTTTCGGACTTCACGTAAAGCTAACTGATGTAGAAGAATAGATAACTTTATGAGTGCATTTGAAGATCACAGCGGTAAGATTAGCAGCAATCTTTTTCGAGAAGTCCTGCAACCTCAAAGCGGTCGTCAGCGCGAGGAGGTGGTTAAAGGTCCAAGCTATGGCGTGGATACGGCGGTGATTGATCTCGGGAATGGCAGAGGACTTGCGACCTCGAGCGATCCGCTGTCGCTGATACCTTCGTTGGGACTTAAAGAGTCGGCTTGGCTGTCGGTGCATCTGCTGGCTAACGACATGGCTACCACGGGCTTTGCCCCTCAGTATGCGCAGGTTACGTTGAACCTACCGACTGATTTTGGGTTGGATAAATTCAAAAGATACTGGGGACATATCCATCGCTTTTGTGATGAGATTGGTGTAGCCATCACCGGTGGACATACGGCACAAATTCCTGGCCAAGAGTCCACCACACCGGGTGGAGGCACCATGTTTCTGCAGGTTTCGTTAGATGAGATTATTACAAGCGATGGCGCTGAGCCAGGTGACAAGATTGTGGTTACCAAAGAAAGTGCATTGGCAGCCTCGTCCATTCTCGCAAAGAGCTTTCCCGAAACCGTCAAAGAAAAATGTGGTGAGGAGGTTTACGAGCAGGGATGCCAGAATTTCTTTCGAACTTCCTCTTTGGATGATGCATTGGCCGCTGCCGAAGTGCTGGCACCCAATAAAGAGCTCAAAGCTATGCACGACGTTACCGAAGGCGGCCTGTTGGGCGGAATTTCCGAGCTGGCAGAAGCTTCGGGTTGTAGTTTTCGGGTAGACAGCGACAAGCTGCCGGTGGGAGAAGCGCCTAAACAAATTTGTGAGCTGTTTGAGATTGATCACCGTCTGTGTGTTGGAGCTGGATCCATGATCATGGCCGTATCGGATGGACAAGAGCGGGCCTTGGTTGATCATCTAAAAGATAAATCGATTCCTGCGGCTGTCGTCGGAGAATTGACCAAGCACGATGATGGATGTATGTTGATTGAGAATGGCGATAAAAAAGAATTTCAGTTTGATGGTAAAGACCCTTACTGGAATGCCTTTTTTGAAGCAAGGGAAAAAGGATGGAAATAAATGAGTAGGATAGATAACTAAATAAAAAGTCTTTTTCCCTCAATTTTAGGGAAAAAACAAGGATGGGTCAAAAAGATTATGACGAAACAAAAATTAAACGGTGTTTACCTGGTTGTTGATCCGGCGATGGATCAGTCTGTGTTGTTGGATAAAGTAGAGCAGGCCCTGAAGGGCGGTGTCAATATCCTGCAGATCTGGAATCGCTGGCCAGACCGGATGCATTTAGGCGACAAGCAACAGTTGGCTAGCTATATCAGGGAAATGGCACACAGGTATGACGTGCCGGTACTGATGAATGACGACTGGAAAATGCTGAAAAAAACGGATCTCGATGGGGTGCATTTTGATGAGATACCGGAAGATTTTGAAAAGATTAAAGAAGAAATCGGCCGTGATTTTATTGCCGGTATTACCTGTAGCAACGATCAGGAAGTGATCGAATGGGCGAAGGAGAACGGCTTTGATTACGTTTCGTTTTGTGCCATGTTCCCATCACCCTCTGTTGGAAGTTGTGAAATTGTAAAGCCGGAAACAGTAAAAAAAGCCCGGGAAATTACCGATATGCCGCTGTTTATTTCGGGGGGCATTACGCCAGATAAAATCAGCGAACTCAATGGGTTGGAGTTCAACGGCGTAGCAGTGATTTCAGGGATTCTGCAAGATGATGAACCGAAGCAGCAGACTTTAAATTATAACGAAGCACTGAATGAGACATGATTGGCAATATTCATGTCATCCTGAACTTGTTTCAGGATCTGAAAGAAAACTATATGAGTAGCACCTTTTGGCTTGATCCAAAAGGTACTAAAAAATCAAGGCTGAGAATTCTGAATGCGACTCTGATCGTCCGGCTAGCGTATTTCGATGGTCCTTTGTCTTTTGTAGTTGTTTCTGCGAGATGTACCGGTACGAAATACGCTGTTTCGCCTACCGTTCTCCGCTCAGAATTCTAGGCCCTCTAAAAAACCACCATATGAATTGTGAGTTGTCTCGGTACAAGTGAAGCAGAACCGTTGGTCCCGAACCTTCGGGATCTGAATGAGCATAGCGAATGAGTTTGCGCTTTTGCAGGTTCTGGTGAGCACCGCTCAGGCGAAGAATTCTCAGGTGGTGAGTTTTTTGGTTCATTTTTTCCTCACTGAAAAATGAACATGAAGAAGTTTGTATCAAGCTAAAAGGCGGAAAAGAAGTTTTTAGTTTAATCTGGATGCAATGCTCTGCGTTGCATCCCTAAATTGAGAAGTAATGACGAAAGAACTACTTGAAAAACTCTGCTGCCCGATCGATAAACACGATCTGGAGGTCAATGTCTTTAACGAAGCCGAAGACGGGGAAATCCTCGAGGGATTGCTTAGCTGTCCCGAGTGTACGCGCTACTTCCCGGTAATCTACGGCATCCCAATTCTCATTCCCGATGAGTACCGCGATGAGTCGCTGGAGGAACCATTACTCAAAAAATGGGGTTTTGAGCTCACCGAAAGCGACGACTCCGAGCTTCCGCTGTTGGAGGAGAAATCAGGAGGGCAGGGATAACAAGAACTTCAAAATGCAGCAATAAATACTGGCAAGTGTTTCTGTTGATATGATGCTGACGAAAACTATTATCTATATGTCGATATATTTAATATATTTCGACATGTATCAGGAAAGCGTCGAAATCATCGACATAAATCTATACTTATGGCACAAAGTTCAAATAAGCCTTATAACGATCTCCCACATTTGCCTCCTGATGCCAAAATTGAAACGTCTGAGGTATTAAAAGCGGCTATTTCTGCTAATCGAGTATTGGCTGAGCTCAAAGGCAAGGCCGAGACCATTCCGAACCAGTCTATATTAATCAATTCAATTATTCTACAGGAGGCAAAGGCCAGTTCTGAAATTGAAAATGTCATTACCACCAACGACCGGCTCTACGAAGCTTTTGCAGCAGAGGACCGGAATTATGATCCGCAGACCAAAGAGGTTCTTCGATATCGGGAAGCGTTATGGGAAGGGTTTAATGCGTTGAATGATCGGCCGCTATCAACCAACCTATTTATTAAACTCGTACAAACAATTAAGCAGAATGAGGCCGGCATCCGTAATACCCCCGGAACGGTCATTGCTAACCCTAACACTAATAATATTATTTACTGGCCGCCGGAAGGCGAAGAGCGAATTCGAAAATTACTATCGAACCTTGAAAATTATATTCATGATGAGGACAATGAGTTGGATCCACTAGTAAAGATGGGCGTCATCCATTATCAATTTGAAGCTATTCATCCTTTTGATGATGGGAATGGACGCGCAGGGCGGATTTTGAATATTTTATTTTTGGTGATGAAAGGCTTACTGAATCTCCCGATTTTATATTTGAGTGAATACATCATTCACAGGAAATCTGATTACTATCGTTTATTACGAGAGGTAACCGAAAAAAATGCTTGGGAACCCTGGTTATTGTTTATGCTGGATGCAGTGCAAGTTACGGCTGGAGAAGCCATGCAGCGGATTAATGATATTCGTGAGCTAATGGATAAGACTCTTGAGAAGGCAAGGGAGGAGTTGCCCAATCGCGTCTATTCCAAAGAGTTGATCGAGCTTCTCTTCGAACAGCCTTATTGCAAGATCAAGTTTTTGGTTGAGCATGGTATCGCCAAGCGACAAACTGCCGGCGATTATCTGTCCGAATTAGAAAAAGCAGGAATTCTTAAAAGCAAGAAAGTGGGCCGGGAGCAACTGTATTTGAATACTGAGTTGTATGGACTGCTTTCTGGTGGAAGCAAAGCCTAATTCTATGTCGACAGCTTCGACATGCTATAATTATACGTCGAAATAAGAGTAATTTATCGACATGGTTTATATTTATGTCGATGGCTTGGACACAATTTCTCTACAATCAACACTTGGGAATTAACTCCTGTGCCAGGAATGAATTAGGAATTCAGAATTAAAAATTGGGTGCAGGGATATTCTTCCTTATTCCTAATTCAACCTTGCCTTAATCTCGCATCAGCTTCTTGTACTGCACGCGCTCAGGGTGATACTTTGAGCCCAATCGCTCTTCGCGGTTTTCCTCGTATTCCGAGTAATTACCGTGAAACCAGTACACTTGACTGTTGCCTTCAAAGGCCAGCATGTGAGTAGCAATACGATCCAGGAACCAGCGATCGTGTGAGATAACCACCGCACAGCCGGCAAAGTCCAGCAGTGCTTCTTCCAGCGCCCTCAGTGTATGTACATCCAAGTCGTTAGTAGGCTCATCGAGCAGCAGCACGTTGGCCTCTTCCTTAAGCATCTTGGCCAGGTGCACGCGGTTGCGTTCCCCACCTGAAATTTCGCTGCATCGTTTTTGTTGGTCGCTGCCACTGAAGTTAAACCGTGCCGTGTAGGCCCGTGAATTCATTTCCCGGTTGCCCAGCTTGACAACTTCCTTTCCGCCCGAAATTTCCTCCCAGATCGACTTTTCAGGATCCAGCGGACGGTCTTGATTCACGTAGCCAAGCTCTACGCTTTCGCCTATTTCAATGCTGCCACTGTCGGGCTGTTCTTCGCCGGTAATCATCTTAAAGAGGGTAGACTTACCAGCCCCATTAGGTCCGATTACCCCCACGATACCGCCCGGGGGCAGGCTAAAATTCATGTCCTCAATCAGCAGACGTTCGCCGTAGCCTTTAGACACATCGTTGGCCTCAATTACCTTGTCACCGAGACGCGGTCCAGCGGGAATGAAAATCTCCATATCCTCGCGCTGTTTGCTGCGTTCTTCTGAGAGCATCTCTTCATAGCGTTTAATTCGTGCCTTGCTTTTCGTTTGTTTGCCCTGTGGGGTTTGGCGGATCCATTCCAGCTCTTTCTGTAACGTGCGCTGGCGCTTCGATTCTTCCTTCTCTTCCTGCTCGAGACGTTTTTTCTTCTGATCCAACCACGAGCTGTAATTCCCTTCAAAGGGGATGCCTTCGCCGCGGTCGAGCTCCAGGATCCAACCCGCCACATTATCCAAAAAGTAGCGGTCGTGGGTTACGGCGATAACGGTACCTTCGTAGCGATCCAGGTGCTCTTCCAGCCAAGCGACCGATTCGGCATCCAGGTGGTTAGTGGGCTCGTCGAGCAGCAGAACATCCGGTTTTTGAAGCAGCAGTCGGCACAACGCCACGCGGCGTTTTTCACCTCCGGAAAGTACTTCTACCGGCGTATCACCCGGTGGCGTACGCAAGGCATCCATTGCCTGCTCGAGCTTGCTGTCCAGATCCCAGGCGCCCATCTGCTCGATCTTTTCCTGCAGTTTCTCTTGCTTCTCGATTAGTTTCTCAAAGTCGGCATCGGGCTCTCCAAAAGCAGCGTTGATCTCCTCATATTTTTGGAGTAGGTCAATTTTCTCCTGCACGCCTTCCTGCACAATTTCTTTAACGGTGTTATCGGTGTCGAGTTCGGGTTCCTGGGGCAGCATCCCAAAAGTGATCCCCTTGTTCCGGGAGATGTTGCCGATGTAGTCGTCCTCTTCGCCGGCGATGATTCGCAGCAGTGTACTTTTGCCGGATCCGTTGTTGCCGAGCACGCCGATTTTTGCACCGTAGAAAAAAGAGAGGTAGATATCGTCCAGCACCTTATTGTTGGGCTTATAGACTTTACTTACCCCTTCCATTGAAAAAATAATCTTCTGATCGCTCACGTAACTAGAATTTTGAATTAGGAATTATCAATTGGGAATGAGTATAGAGATGGCTCTGCCTTCTGCTCAGAGCAAGCCACTAATATAAGAAGATTGCAGGGGGAGATAACAGAAAAAAATAAAATAAATGGCCTCTCTTCAGCGAAATATATGCTAAGCATTCTGTTTCTATAGGGGGACTTGTTTTTCTAGGCTAACAACGCCAAAACCTGGGAAAGGCAGTAAGTATTTAAAATTTGGAGAAAGAAAGGTCACCAAGAATGTAGCTAGAGCAGGTTGGGCGTCTGATATAAATAAAAAGGCGTCCTGCCAACATTCGGCAGAGACGCCCTAGGGTAATGAGCCGTTCCTTAAAATTTATTCAGCACTAATCTTTGGTTTCTTCCAAAAGGGGTAGTCCGTGTAACCTTCCGCACCACCGCCATAGAACGTATCTGTTTTGGGTTCGTTGAGCGGAGCATCTTTTTTAAAACGCAGCGGCAGATCCGGGTTGGCCAAAAACAGCCGGGCAAAGGAAACCATATCCGCCTTGCCACTCTCTACCATATCAATGGCTGATTCTCGATCGTAGTTGCCGTTGGTCATCAGCTTACCGCTGTAGAATTGTCCGTAATACTCAATTACGTTTTCAGCAAGATGCGGGTGTTCGCTCAGATCGGCCAGCGGCTCCACCAGCTCCAGGAAGGACAGATTGTACTGCTCTTCGAGTCGGCGGATGACATATTCATAAAGCTTTTTCGACTCCGAGTCGTTATCGGTATTCATCAGATTGCTGGGTGACAGGCGCAGTGATGTTCGCTCAGCGCCCACTTCTTCGATCACTGCATCGAGCACTTCAAATAAGAAGCGTGCCCGGTTTATAATAGATCCGCCATAATTATCGGTGCGATCATTAATAGAATCATGCAGGAACTGCTCAACCAGGTAGCCGTTGGCTCCGTGGATCTGCACGCCGTCGAAGCCGGCCTCAACCGCATTGGCTGCCGCTTGGCGGAAATCATTAACGACCTCCCTAACCTCCTCGGTCTCAAGTGCGCGTGGAGTAGATGTAGGTTCGAATCCATTGGGCGTAAAAACTTGTCCGCCAGCATTCTTGGCGGAAGATGAAACAGGTGCTTCGCCATCCTGGAAATACTCATGCGACACGCGTCCCACATGCCAAAGCTGGCAGTACATCACGCCGTCATTGTCGTGCACTTTATCGAGCACCTTTTTCCAGCCCTCGATCTGCTCCTCATTGTGGATGCCGGCGGTATCAATATAGCCCATGCCTTGCTGCGAAATCTGTGATCCCTCAGAGAGAATCAGACCTGCCGAAGCACGTTGACTATAATACTCTTGGTGCAGCTCAGTTGGGGCGTTGGACTCATTATGTGCCCGGTTTCGTGTCATGGGGGCCATAGCCAGTCTATTTTTCAGCTTGGTATCGCCGCCTGTGGTTATGGGATGAAATATCTTTTTGTCAGACATTGCGTATTTAGTTTGATGTTAAACCTAATTAGAGGTACTAACCATAATTACAAGGCAACTGTTCCCATTTTACGAATGGTTTTTATCTATTAGACTGATAGGAAGGACATATGTTTTTGAACAGGAGAGGGATTGGACGAAATGTAACAATGTAGGTAGATAGTCGTAGTTGGTGTGTTAATTGGCAGGCGGCTTTTTGGCCGAGCCGTGCTGCAACGCTAATAAAATTTTCGAAGATGGTTTCAGATTTGAAGAAATCTTTAGGGGCAAAAATAAATTTAACATTTCGCAATACCACCGCTTTCGTGGCTCTTCTTTTTGTGATGCATGAGTTACACGAGATTGCACATACCGCCGTCGGCCGTTTAATCTGCGGCTGCTGGGGCGAACGAAATTTCAATACCTGGGGTCTTTGCTGTGATGGTCCATTGACCATTTTAGCCTCCATTGCCGGACCGTTGTTTACGTATATCATGATCTACGTCGGCTACTACTTTCTGAGTAACCGTTATGATAATTTGCCCGGCAAGAAATCGTTCGGTTTTGCACTGATCTTCGCCAACATGCCCTTTGCCCGTATATTAACCGCTTTGATGGGCGGAGGTGATGAGCTACTCGAACTCAAATTTTTCCTGGGCGATTACCTCGGCGATAATATCCTCTGGGGATTAGCCATCGTGATGGTTACCGCTATTGTTCTGCCGGCGCTGATCAAGGCCTGGAAAACGATCGATTCGTCGCAGCGCCTGTGGGGATTCCTCGGTTTCTTCTTTATCCCCGTGGTGTTTGATATACTGGTCGTCATTATCGGGCTAAACAAGCTGTATGAGCTGGGTATATTAAACCAGCAGGGGATCATCGGGTCGCCGCTGTTTGTTAATTTGTGGACCTTGCTTTGGGTAGTAGTGTTAGCTTTCAGCTGGAAAGAGTTGCAAACAATTATGGTTCCTAGTCGCGATACCTAAGTGCTCGATAGCTAGATTGGTGAAGTCCGATCAAATATCGATGATCTGGTGTTCATTTTGGCTTGATCCAAAATGAACCAAAAGATCAAGCGCTTAGAATTCTGTATACGGTGTCGGCCTTTGGATGAGAGCATTTCAATGGTCCTTTAGCTGTCGTGCCATGTTTCTGGTTTGAACCGGTATGAAATGCTCTTCCTCATCTTGCAGGCCTCCACCACAGAATTCTCAGGCTTTTGAAGACCGTGAAGTTAGCGGCAAGTCATAATTTGCATTACTTGCTGTTTTATGGAAAGAAAGAATGGTTCAGAAGTATTGGTCAAACGGGATTTTGTGGGGGCATAAGAATTCTGAACGGAGAACGGTTGGCGAAAAGGAGTATTTCGCACCGGTGATGAGTTTGGGAATTATTGTAAGAGTTCAAGGACCATCGAAATACTCCAGCCGGATGTTCGGAGTGTATTCTGAATTCTCAGCCTTGATTTTTTATGAGCCTTTTGTATAAAGACAAAAGGCGGAGAGGAAGGGATATGAATTGTCGCCAGTTGGTAAATTACGTATCTAACTGTATTTACTAAATTCCTAATTCCCAAGTTGAGGTTCGTCCCAAAAATTGGTAGCTACCAATAACTTCTAATCAGTAATAGCTACAGTCATGAAAAAGATTGTCTCAGTAATTCTATTGGTCGGGGGACTCTTGCTACTCTATTTTGGATACGACGAATACAACTCCCTGCAGTCAGAAGTGAACCAGTTTTTCGGCGGCTCGGGCTCACAGGAGGCCATCTGGATGATGGTGATTGGCGCCGCGGCATCTGTAGGTGGATTGATGGGCTTGTTAAGGGAGAAAATAGTATAGAATACGATCATTACGTCATCATATTATTCTAAAATAACAGTTATCCTAATTGAGATGATAACTGTGATTGTCTATTAAAAGCAGTCCCTTTGCTTATGACTGATCAACAACCAGAAGAAACGACACTGCAAGAACAGGTCGAGGAGCACGAATCCACAGTACAACAGAAGTATGGCACGTTTGGCGGTGTCTTTGTGCCTACCCTGCTCACTATTCTGGGCGTGATCCTGTTTCTTCGACAGGGCTGGGTGATCGGTAACGCTGGGCTACTCGGTGGGTGGATGATCATCACGCTGGCTTTTGTGATTGTCACCTTTACCGCTCTCTCCATGTCGTGCATTACCACCAATATCCGCATCAAGGCCGGGGGTGCCTATTCTATTATCTCCCAGTCGTTGGGGCTCGAAGTGGGCGGCAGCGTGGGCGTACCGCTCTACTTGGCGCAGACCTTCGCTATTACCATGTATATCTTTGGTTTCAGGGAAGGCTGGCTCTACATCTTTCCCGATCACTATGCCATTGTGGTGGATATCGTAGTTTTCGCCGTCCTTTTTATTGTGGCCTACATGAGCGCCAAGCTGGCGTTCCGCATCCAGTATATCATCCTCGCGGTGATCATTGGAGCGCTCATTTCAGTAGGGGCCACCGTCTTCACTGGAGCGATGGAGCACAGCATTCAGTGGTGGGGTACCTTTCCAGGCGCCTCCGAGAACGATTTCCAGGGCGTCAGTTTTTGGGTGGTCTTCGCCGTGCTCTTTCCGGCGGCTACCGGTATTATGGCCGGCGCGAACATGTCTGGAGAGCTTAAAAATCCCAAGAAGAGTATCCCGTTGGGCACGCTATCGGCCATTGCTATCAGCTATGTGATTTACATGGCTAGTGGATACTGGATGGCCCGCGTGGCCCCGGTGGACGAGCTGGTGAGCAACTACAATGTGATGATCGACTACGCCCTCTGGGCGCCGGCGGTGCTGGGCGGCCTGCTGGGGGCGACTTTTTCATCGGCACTGGCCTCGATTGTAGGTGCGCCCCGAATCCTGCAGGCTTTGGGCGAACATAAGATTTTCCCGGGAGGCGATATGTTTTCGAAGCTGGCCGACAATGGGGAACCGCGCAATGCGATCATGCTCACCGGCGGACTCGTACTGGCGACCTTGTTGGTCAGGGATCTTAATACTATTGCCCCGCTCATCACCATGTTTTTCCTAATCACCTACATGATGATCAATCTGGTGGTGTTTATCGAGCAGCGGATGGATATGATCAGTTTCCGCCCAACCTTCCGAATTCCCAAATTCGTGCCGCTGCTTGGTACGGTGGGCTGCCTGTTTACCATGTTTATTATCAACTCCACCTTTGGGCTTATTGCCCTGGGTTTTGTGGTGATCACTTACCTGTATCTTTCCAACAGAAAGCTAAACGTTCCCTATGGAGATATGCGCAGCGGCCTGTTTGTATCGTTGGCGGAGTGGGCAGCCAAGCGGGTCTCCTCACTACCGGAACACAACGAGCGTGCCTGGAAGGCCAACCTGTTGGTGCCGGTCCGTAGCGCCCGGGAGCTGCGAGGTAGTTTCAGCCTGATACGCAATCTCGTCTATCCCAAGGGGTCGGTGAAGCTTGTAGGTGTACCCGGCCAGCAGAGAAAGAGCCAGCTCAATGATTCGCTGATGGACTTTGCCTTTTCATTTGGACACGAGAACGTCTATACCCGATGGAGCGTGATTGATTCTGATAATTTTGAGGAGGCGATTGTGAACTCGCTGCAGACCCTGCAGGGCACTTTCTTTCGACCCAATATTTTGTTTCTGCGGCTGCCGTATCACAAAAGTTATGACGAGGAAATACAATCAATCATCAGGCAGGCTCGGGTGCACGACATGGGTGTTCAGCTATATGCAGAGGATGCCGTCGCGCAGCTGGGACGCAGCTCATCAGTCAACGTGTGGATTCACGAGCAGAGTCCCGACTGGGATTTGAGTATGGAGCTCGGCAATATGGATTTGGCGCTGCTGACGGCCTACAAGCTAAAGGTAAACTGGGATGCCCAAATGCGCGTTATCACCGTGGTGGAAGAATCACAAGTTGAAGAGGCGTACCGTTATTTAGAAAATTTACTGGACCTGGCCCGCCTGCCGGATGCCATCGCCCACGTTGAAATCGGGACGTTTCGAGAGGCGATGGAAAATGCGCCCCAGGCCGACCTCGATCTGCTGGGCTTACCTGAAGATCCTGACTTGGATGAGCTACGCACATTCGTGGACCGCACCCAGTCGGCCTGCGTGTTTGTGGCCGATTCGGGCAAGGAGAATATCTTGGCGTGAGGGTTTCTAGACCTTAAAAAGTAGTAAAATTAAGGTATCATATCTGATTTGACCTCAATCTTGGTGCTAACATTCCGGTTGGACCTCAAAACGTCAGAATCTGCTCCAGTTCCATATTCCGGTAATAGAAAACAAGTTGTAGTGTGCTTTTTGCTTCCCCTTACTATGGGAATCAGAGTCTCATAGTAAGGACAATATGTCTCTCCTTAGTATGGCAGTATTACTCTCCTTACTATGATAATATCATTCCCCTTATAATGAGAATGTCACCGGCCTTATAAGGAGAAATATATTCAACGGTATGAATGTAGATCAATTCCTCAGTCGTTCGGTTAATCCTTTTAGAAAATAGCGCAGAATCTGATCGCCGCATTCGCGGTAGTTCTTGTGTCCTTCGCGGCGGAACAGCGCACTCATCTCAGGTTTAGAGATCGAAAAGCCGCATTGCTCCAGCGTATCATGCATATCTTTTTCACGCAATTTAAAGGCTACCCGCAGCTTTTTGAGCACCATGTTGTTGGTTACCGGTGTTTTGATCGGGCGCGGAGGGTGGTTCTTATCCTTCCCGCGCTTGTAATAGATCACCCCGTCAAGGAAATGAGCCATCAATACGTGGCTGCAATCTTCTCCTTTTTCGCCATCGGGCAGCTCTTGGCCTTTAAAGATGTTCGCCACTTCACCGCGTTCGGGATTATAACCGCGGAGCTTTAGGATATGCGCAATTTCACTGTCATTGATATCCAGCATAAAGCGGATACTCTGGATCACATCGTCATTTCTCATGGATGGCGTACTTCAAACTATTGGGATGGGTGAATCTAGCTCAAAGATACGGCTTTGAGCGGTGATCTCGAACCGGCATTTGGGATGGCGTAGATTTATCATCTGTATTTGGTGCTGAGGCGGGAGTTCCGGGAGGGGATGGAACGCTCCCCAGGCTGACCTCGACCTGCTGGGACTACCCGAAGAGCCCGACGTGGACGACCTGCGCTCTTTCGTCGACCGCACCCAGTCGGCCTGCGTGTTTGTGGCCGATTCGGGCAAGGAGAATATCTTGGCGTGAGGGTTTAGTGGTCTTGATGATGGTTGGTGCTGCTGAGGTTACCCTTGGGGAATTGTGGATTTGTGGAGGAATAAGTCGGTGTGAATATGTAATCTTTAATTTATTTCCATCGCAAAGTCATGTTTTTTCGCGTCTCTCGCCATGTAGTTTGTGTATGCATTTAATACATGTGTTGAGTTTGGTTCTCTAAAATGCAAAAGCCTTTTTATGCCGAAGTCAACTTCATTATCTAAAAATGAAGTATCTCTTAATGAGATGTTACCTAGTGAAAAAGAAGGCATAATTGATTTAATCATTTCTTTTTGTTCTTCTTCAGGTATAGAACTTTTGATAACTGATATTTTATCCTTCACTTCATTGCTCAGTTCTTTAAAATCTTTATGTAAGTTTTTTATGCGCTTTGAATATGAGTCATTTAGTTGGTGGGGTATTTCTAAATCTGAGAGAGTAATTTTACATTTTCCATCATTGTTGAGTACAGCTAAGTCTAATACGTCTAAATTTACAACGCTAATATCCTTAAAATCTAAAACGCCTATCTTGTTAGAGTCATCATTGATATATGGAATTGGATATTTAAGCTCTAGCAAATTAGCTTTGTATTTTTTAAATACATCAACGACAGAATCATGAAAGTCTTCCTTTTTTTCTTTTTTTAGTCTAACAAGTGTTGCATGATTCCCATCTCTCTTACCATTTGCTCTCACCATTAAGTCACATGGTTGAGCTATTAGCATGTATTTTTTTTTGCTCTGATCTCTCACATATATTTTAAATATATCACCATTCCGCAATGGATGATGAAGCTTGTTCAAAGTGTCTGTATCTTGATATAATTCCTGATGTCTAATACCCCATTTTTGATTTGGGGTATTAAAGTCTGTATCCAAGTCATGTTTGTTAATGTTCCTAGCTTGTATAGCATATTTATTAAAATCTTTAATAGTTTCATTTTGTAATAGCTCTCTTCTAATTTCATCTCTTTGGAAAGTCTGATATAATCTTAGGAGAGTGTTTATTTCCCATTCTCCTTCTTTGATGGAAGATTCCATAACCATTTCATGGAAATCGAATACCTCTAACTCATTTATTTTTTTAATAGCGTTATCGTGAGAATTATTAAAGGATTCTTCAGCTATGGTTTTAAGTTTTTCGCTAAAAATGTTTAAGACCATCATTTGAAAGCCAAAAGCTAATTCAGACGGGTCTTCACGTCTTTGTTTAGAAAGAGGCAAAAATTGGGATTTATTAATCGATTTGTCTTTCGCAATTTCTCTCCATTTAATTAATTCCTCATTTAGATCTATGTGGTGAGAAAAAATACCAAATAAAAAACTATTAGCATCCATATTGCTAATAGAGTTTTCTAATAAATCAAGACCATTTTTATTGCCGCTACTTTCCCGAAAATTTTTTGCGTGATACAAATCTTTATCGAACATGCAGAGAGATAGACTATTATTCCCTTCTGCTTCTGAAATTAAACGTGTTTTTTGAGATTCCCACTCTGAAGGACCAATCTGGATATACTTATCATCTGGGAATAAGTCTTGTAAGACGTTTGAAGATTCAAAATCATTTTGAATTTGATTGTCATCAAGTTCGGCATTTAACTCTTGAACCAATGAAGAACACTCATCTTCATCCATACTATCAAACCTAGATCTGACTTCATTTTTCCAGATATCATCGTCTTCAAAAGGAATTCCATCAAGTATTTCAGAGCACTTATCAGGATCATCAGCTCTGAGTTCCTCAAACCATCCAATTACTTGTTCTACTTCATGTTTCAAGTCAAAAATATCATCGACGTAGATGATATTTTTGATATTCAATTCATCACAAATTGATGTGATTGCTTTTCTTGCTTCTGCTCTTGGATTGGTTTCTGTGGTCTCTTGGTTAGTCATTATGTAGTGTACCCGTTAAGTCTATTTCAAATTTAAAAGGTTTATCATGATTGTTTTTCTCAGGGAGTAAGTAGATTTCACAGTTGTTAGAATCTAACAGTTGTTGTGTGATGTATAATCCCAGACCTCTACCTTTTCCTCTTGGTTTATTTGTTACAAATGGTTCAAATAAATTACTTGCTACATTTGAACCAATGCCTGGTCCATTGTCATAAACTCTTAGAAAGGGAGATTCTGCCTCAAAAAATATCTTGGGATCAATATTACCAGCTGACTTTGAATACTCTTTAAGCCAGTATTCTGAATTAATAACTAGATTATCGATTACCTGAGTAATTTTTCCTTTATTGATATAAAAATCGAAATCTTCAGATTTATCAGTTATAACAACCTCAATATTGGCTTCTTTGAATCTATTAAGATTGTTATAGTACTTTTGCAACTCATTTAATAGCGAAAGTGAACTTAGCTCATTTTTTTCTTCTCGAACATACCTTAAGGAAGGGGAGAGATGGCTAAGTTGTTTACGAATAGAGGAAATTGAACTCTTAACATATTCCGTATAAGCAGTAATTTCACTTACACGAATATCTTGTTTATTTAAAAAATTAATTAAGTTTTTAGTTTTACTTGAAAGTAAGTCAGCAATATTTGCTAATTCATGGCTGAGAGCTTCAGCGGTTATTCCAAGACCAGCCAGCTCAGCAAAGTCTTCTTTTTGTTCTTGTAAAACTGCAAACTCTTCTTCGAGGGAATCCGCATAATGCTTTAGTTTAGCAATATTTTCTTTAAACTCTTGTGCGTCTTTTAAAGTGTCATAAGCTTTTCTTAACTCATTCTCGGACTCATTAAGTAGTTTTTTTAATTCGTTTTTATTACTCTTTTTAAGATTTTGATTAGATTCGATTTGTTCATGAATACTATCTATTGATTCTGCAGATTTATCGATTTTAGAAGTGATATTATTTATATCGCCTTTTTTAACTCTTTTAGCGACACCTCGCATCGAGTCAAATAATTTATCAGGTGAAGAAAATCCAATTAAATCTTCAGCAATCCCCTTTTTATATTTGTTGTAAGCTCTTCTTAGATTTTCATTGTTACTATTTATAGTTTCTATTACTTGATCCATAAATAGCATAAAATTTTTGCTGAAAGAGCTATCAACAAATCCTTCACGATCCGTTTTTTCTTTAAGCTGCTTGTTGTCTTTGGCAGAAATTGAAACATATCCTACAACATTTGATGGCCGTAGTTCATAATAAGATCCACCAGATGTCATACTTTTACTTAAATCAAGCCAATCCTCATTGTCAAATCCGTAGGGTCTTACACCAAATCCATCTCTATATAATTTGATACCCGCTTGACTTTTAACATAGCTACGAAAATTGCTGACTTTGTCGAATATATTTTTAACACTCCCTTTAATTACTTTGTCGTAGGAAAATTGTTCAATAATTCCATTAAAGGGCCCAGGATTAGCTAGATTATTTTCAGTATGGTTAATACCACCAAGTTCAGATATCTCAACAGTCTTTTTATATGAAATGAACCAATTAGATTCATTTCTATATTCTAACCCTTCTATTGACTTACCTCTTTTTGAGTTTTGTAGAAATTCGAAGAAGTCTTTCCCTTGGTCATTTCCAACAGCTTTTCGATATGTTTGAACATCATCATTACCTCTAAGTGTAGTAAGTTTATATTTCCCCTCAATATTAATTTGCTTACCATCAAATGTAAATTTGTGCGTAGATTGGGCAAGATCTCTTATGTTTTGAGAGATCCTTTCTAGCTCAATCTTTGATCCATTTATTTCAAAATGAATTTTAAATGGTCGAACTTCTTCAAATGGAGATATAAGTTGACTAAACTTAGTAACCAGTGAGTTTTGAGTATCTTGATCTTCCCAAAAAGATAGATCATGTAAACTTGAAATAACTAATTTTGTGCCTTGTCTTTTTTTCTGTGTAGGAAATGAGTGAATATCTACGGGCACATTTTTTAATAAGACATCTTCTTTGAATTTACGCCAATCAATTGATACTAAATCTGCACTATTAGAAATAGTTATTGTGTTTCCATCATCATCAAAATATTCCTTAACTGATGACATGGTAAGGATATTACCAAGTCTCTGAGTGCTCAGTCGACCTAGACCTTTATCTCCTAATGGGGTTCTTTCTTTTTTAGGTGTGACCTCTCCTGATTTTTTCATTCCTCTTTTCTTTGATACTGAAATAGTAAGCCAACCATCTCTAATATCATCCTCATCCATGCCAAAGCCATTATCTTCAATAATTATATAGCCAGGGGCTTCTGAGTCCTCAATATCTGCATCATCGCTAAGGTTGGGGAAATGTTCGTCAACCTTAAACTTCTCTTTAGTATTGATTATGACTTTGGCATAGCTGGCATCTGCATCATATGAATTCTTGACCAACTCGAGAAGGGCAGTAACTTCATCCGATATGAGTTGTTGACCAAGTTGTTTTACTACTTCGGAGCTTATTTGAAAATGCGGTTTCTCAGCCACGTGTTAACTTGTTTTTCGAAAAATTAGAATTTTCTCTTGATTCATTGTGTCAGAAATGTTGTTCCTTGAGGGCATTCTTTTGTGGTTAATCTCACGGTTAAGGTCTTTGATGGAATTTGCTCCAATACCTCTCAAGAATTCAGATAATATCTTATCAGTATGTATTTCTACATCTCCAACCCTTCGATTTCCAACTACCCAAACCATATAGCCGTTAGGTTTTAGGGTACCAACAGCATTCTCGATACTTTTAAATAAATCGTTATAAAAATAAGCTACTTTTTTCGTGAGCTCGTTAGCCTTTGGCTCTAGCTTGGAAAAAATTTCTTGAAGTGTGTCAGACTTTTGAACCAAGGATATTTTTAGATCATTTAGTTTCCCTTTTCTCGTGCCGCCGATACTCAGTTTGTCAATTTCAGATTGAGTTCTTAAATATGATTCGTCAACTTTTTGATCAATATCTTTTAAATCAATCCATAACAGTGGTAAGTGAGAATGCTGTCCATAGGGCACGGTAGTTTTATTATCTCCATAGGGAGGGGAAGTTACTAACAAATCATAATATTCATTCTTCTTTCGGCTTTTAACTTTTTCTTTAGAGTCTTCCAGCCAGATTTTTAATCTATTAGAATAATGGGCGTGTGATAAAAGATTTTTTCCTGCAAGGACTTTTTTAAAATTTCTTAGGTCTGTAGCGTTGTCATCAACTATAGACTTAAACTTTTTAATGGAGTTAACTTTTCTAGACTTTAGTTCTTCTTCAGACCTTCTGTGTAGTTTATAAGTAGAGGTTCTGTCATTGCTGGTTAACCTTACCGTTTCTGCAAGACTAACCCAAAAAAATCTTCTGATGTGTCTGTTCTTTTCACCTCTGATTGCCCTAGATATGCGCGACAAGTTTTTTGCTACTTCTTCTGTGAACCAGTAGTTATATCTATCGTAATCGATTTCTATAGAATTATGAGAATCTCCTTCTATTCTATTATATAACTGTGGAATTTTATCTTCCAATGCATTAGTAAAGAAGGGACCAGTTTTTACTTTTGCTACCAGTACTGCTAAAGGGTTTATATCCTGTCCATAGCAGTTTTTACCAAATTTCATAGAGCTGACAAGACTTGTTCCAGATCCCATAAAAGGATCAAAAATATGTTCAATGTCAGGATTGCTATCCAAGAGTATCTCAAGTAAATCTTCTAGCATGTCAGGTACCATAACTGCTGGATACCTGAAAAGGGTGTGGATATCTTTAATACGGCCTTTTGAAGACCATGCATTTTTACCTTTAGAACCTAGAACTTTGAAAAGCTCCTGATCCCGTTGTTGTATTTGTGAACTTACTTTAGCCATCTATTTGAAAAGGATAATTTTTTCCACAAAATAACTTTTACTTATCTATAATCAATAATTTGGGTCAGATTGAGTAATTCAATTATCAAGCTTTAAATTTCTGATACCGAACATCCAAAAACTGTTGATCTGGCCAAGCGTTCTTGGATTTGGGCAAAATTAACTTTTGGTCCTGCAATTCTTGAATGCCGTGTTTGAGCATCGGCCCATCTTTTTCTCGCAGCACATCTTCTTTCACTTTTATTCGGTATTCCGGGGAAACACCGATAATATGCTGGTCAAAAGCCGCGTGGTGAATTTTGCATAACGCCAGTCCATTGTTTACCGACGGCACGCCTTCGTCCTCGTTGTCAGGAATAATATGAGCGGCGTCAAGCAGTTCGGCATGTTTGAGCTGGCAGAAGGCACACTGCGATTGGTAAGCGGCCATCACTCGCTCTCGAAATCCCCGCTGGTGCAGTCGTTGCTTTACGGTGGAGGTAACGTAGGCCCTGCGGTATTGGTTACTTTCGGTCGCTTTACCTTCTTCGCTGTCAATTTCGTACTGATTATCTGCAGCAACACGGAACGTAAGTTCATCGGGATTATCGCCAATCACATAGACCGGCCATACCGCCAAATATTTACTCGGCACAACGCCGTGGAAATAGATCAGTGGGATATCATTCTGCATGCATTTTCGCAGGCCCACATTGTCCCGGTGCATAGGGTCGGTGCCACGGTATTTATACAGCAGGAAATCATTTTCGTCAAAGCTGTCGGTGTACGGTCCCTTGGGAGAAGTGGTAATGGTCAGAGGAAGATCCAGCTGTTTGGGTTTGAATATCCCCTGGGGTGAAACAAGTGGTATTCGGGTATTTTTAAAGGTAAAGCCTTGTGCCAATAGGTCGCGGTTGAGCACATCACCGTGTTTCTCTACTTGATTGGTCAGCCAGTTAAAAGCGGCCAAACGTACTTGCTTATCAATATCCATAAAAGATAAAACTTAGGGGAATCTCTAATCCGACAGTTAGCATTATACTTTTCTTACTTCAGAAATGCAGACTATCCTTTCTAATCAATTATTAATTAAATATTGAAATAGAATATGGATATTAGCACCTATTTGATCTTTGCTAACCGCTTTGTATATATGCACTTGATGTAGTTCAAGAGACAGTTCTTTAATGACCGAGCAAGAAATACTAAAGAAATTTCAGTCGCTGACGATTTGGAAAAATGGAGACCGCCGGGCACCTCACAAGCCTTTGCTGGTACTGTTGGCGATTGGGTACCTGCAGAATAATGATAAGCGTCTGTTGCGGTATAAAGAGGTCGACCCCAAGCTGGAAGAATTACTAACTGAATTTGGGACCCCGCGAAATGCCGGTAATACCCACTACCCGTTTTGGCGGTTGCAGAACGATGGGATGTGGGAAGTGGAAAGAGGGGATAAGCTGGTTCTCAATAGCAGTGGCGGGGTGCGAAAAACGGATCTTCGGGAGAAAGACATCCGGGCCGGGTTTAAGCCGGAGGTTTACGATTTTTTGAGGGAGCATCCATCGGCCATTAATAAGATCTGCTCCCAACTGTTGGATGCTCATTTTCCCGATACCATTCACGAAGATATCATCCACGAAACCGGCCTCACGCTCGGGGAACAGGTTGTCAGTCGAAAAAAACGCGATCCCCAGTTTAGGCACAATGTGTTGCAGGCCTATCAGTACCGTTGTGCGGTATGTGATTTTGATGTTCGGATGGGAGCAAAAACACTTTGCATTGAGGCCGCCCATATCAAGTGGCACAGCGCCGGCGGACCGGATGATATCACCAATGGAATAGCGCTTTGTACGCTCCACCATAAGCTATTTGATCTGGGTGCCTTTACCCTCGATGAAGACCGTCAGTTTAAGGTATCCGAAAAAGTGGTAGGCACCGATGGGTTCGACTTGTGGCTGGGGCGGTTCCACGGAGATAAAATTTCGTCACCCGTTCGCGGTGTGTATGAGCCCTCCGTTGATTATATCGTCTGGAATCACGACCAGGTGTTTAAAAGTCCGGGTCGCGTGTGACCCTCTTTTGTTTTCTCCCTCCAGGCAGGGGAAGAAACTCGTTGATTAAAGATTATAGTCCAAAAAAAGAGCTCCTCTCCTTAATGTTAGGGAGAGGACAGGAGTTGGTCAGAAAATAGAGAGAACAGGAGTGGGGCAGAAGTTAGGGAATGGAGCCCCGCCCCCACCGATCCCCAAACCAAGATCGATTTCCCTACCCTCCAGATAGGGATTGTTCGGCATCTATTCGGATAGGGCCATCTTTTGGTAGCTTATGCAACTACAAATAATGATTCCCAATACCGTTCTTCTCGTCTTTAGTAAAACCAATACTGAACACGGTTCCATTGTCGGTGGCTTCATAGGTATAGCTGGCTTCCAACTGTTGGGAGAGCACATCAATAAGGCTGAGGCCCAGCGAGCCGCCTGCGCCGTTCGCAACACCCTGCGGAAGGCCTATCCCATTATCGGTTATGGATAGCTGAATATGGTTATCATTCGTGTGTTCAGACAATTGAATCATGAGGTGCCCCTTTTCCCGATCTGGAAAAGCATGCTTAAAAACATTGGTCAACACTTCATTGACAATAAGCGAGCAGGGAATAGCCTGGTTGATATTCAACTTTACCGGTTTGCAGTCGAAGTCGATGGTAATATCGGTCTTTGACTGAAAGGTCGTATGAATGTTGGTAGTCAGGGATCGAATGTTTTCAGCAAATTCCAACCGCGAAAAACTGTTCGACTGGTATAGCTGCTCGTGTATGTTGGCCATCGTTTTAATGCGAACGATACCGTCAAACAACTTATCTTTAATAGTCTTATTTTCTTCTTCCGAGGCCTGTAGTTGCATCATGCCGGAGACCACTGCAAGGTTGTTTTTGACGCGGTGATGGATTTCGGCAAGCAGGGTTTCTTTTTCTTTTAATGCTTCTTGGTTCTTTTTCTGCTGACGGATCTGCTTGGTAACATCTCGCGAATTGGCGACCAGTCCACCCACGGCCGGATCTTCGGTCATGTCAGTCAATGTGGTTTCTATCCACCGCCAGTTGTCTTCCGAATCGAGAAAGCGATAGGGTGGGATGTTGATGCGCTCATTCGCATCTAGGTTTTCCAGCAAATTCTGTATCCTCTCGCGGTCATCCTCGTGAATGTAGTCAAAGGCATTGGTGCCGACAAAATCTTCCGCTGGAATTCCCAGGACCGACTCTGAAGTTGGACTTACATATTGGTAGTTGGCATTGGCGTCAAGAATCACGATCAGGTCCGAACCGTCCTGCACCATCGACTTGAAGCGCCGCTCCCTGAGCTGCAGCTCTTCTTCGGCCTGCCGCCGGTCCGTCACATTCTGGCTGATGCCGTAAAAATGAGTACATCTCCCGTCATCGTTATACTCAGGTTCTCCGGTAGCTCGTACCCAGCGCTCATCACCCTGCCCGCTGATGATTTTCAGCTCCACATCAAACGGTTTCTCATGATGAATGGCATCATAGGCTGCTTGGGCAAATGTATCACGGTGTTTGCCCTCCTTAAACAGGTTGATGGTGTGCTCAACATCTGGCTTATGCTCCGGCCCAAATCCGTGTACTTGTTTGGTAACTGGTGACCACGACAGCTCATGCGTATGCATGTCAAACTCCCAGGAGCCAATGCGGGCCAACTGGTAGGCCTTGTCCAATTGCTGTTGTTTTTCTTTCATCTCCTGCTTAGCGAGGATCCGGTCCATGCGCAAGGCCAGGTGATTAAGCACGGCATCAAGCAAGGCCTGTTCTTCCTTCAAAAACTGATTCCCATCCCCCGTGGAATTGTCCTCCAAATGCACAATTGTGGCTGTAAGGGGACGTCCTGTTCTGATCTCCCTTTCCGCAGACATGCGATGGGGCTTTTTTTCGAAATTGGGCGTCGCATACTTGTTGCCGTCAAACTCCAGCGAAACAGCCGTTTTTTCGGGTGTATGCCAGCCTTCGGGTAAGATTGTGGATGCTTTGCTCAGTAGGTTTTCTATGGAAAGGTCTTGTTTTAAGTTGATTATGCTGTAAAGGCACGACTGCTCTTTAATGCGCTTTTGGAGGCTAGCATTCATAGGGTTGTCATCCGTCGCCCGCTTCCCGTTGGTATCAGTATTGATTTCGTTTTTGCCCATCTGTGTAAAGTTTGTCTGTAGATGCAACCTATAATAGCGTAATTCCGCAAATAAAGCACGATTTTGGTCATGGTTAAAGGTATTCTAATCTTGGTCAGATGGAATCCTTTTTAGTATTGAACTCCAAACCAATCTCGATAGCGGATGTTGAGCTGGTCGGCAAATACCGATGCTGGTACAAATATACGTTGTTCACCAGCCGCATAGGGTGCTACCTGATAAGGCGGAAACAGAAAGGTGATGCCCGTCGGATGCCCATTGACCGGCTCGGCCAGGCAGAAATATTGATAATTCTCAGGGTTGGGGACGGTGCCTTCCTCCACCCACTGCCGGATGCGTTCTTTGTTAGCGGCAATAGCCTGTTTATCATCCTGGGTATCAAATTGGGTAAGCAGTTTTTTGGTTAGTTCCCGTTGCACAAATTGGCTGATTGGAGCTAGTGCTGCAGAGTCAGCCAGCAAGTCTTTGAGCTGTAGCAGGCGGTCTGAGCGCCGATCAAGGTTGATGGTGGTAAAGAAATGGTTGCCGTGCGCACCACCGCTGAAGGCATAGCCGTTGGCGAGGATGCTCACAAATGACTTTGCCGAGTCTTGTATGGAGTAGTCCAACCGAAATTCCCAGGGATAGCTGGCCGATCGGGGCATGCTGTCGCGCTCGAAAAGCGACAAAAATTGCTGTTTGTGCTCGCGGGCAAAGGCGCGGGTTTTATTACGGATCAGCGAGTCGGTCCGATTGAGGGAGGGATAGTTGATGTGGTAGGTATAATAGCGGGTGGAATCCTTTTCGACCAGGGAGCTGTCGGCCGTGTGTTGTTCAACGCATTGTTGGCTGGCTTCATCCCATTGGCCGCCACGGTCAAGGCAACGATCACGATCTAATTCAGTGCATCCCAAGATGATGGCGCCCCAAAGCCCCAAAAGCAGTACATACCTCATGATCAACAGTATTTTTTACGGTGATATCATAGATATCATATAATTTGAGACTTCCCAAAATGAGATGTGTGCTGAGACATTCATTGCTGCAAAAAAGTCTCTCACTGCTTGGAGAGAGGACCATTACGAACTAAAATATATTTCGGGCTTCCGACAAGATCGACAGCTTCATAAAGCCGGGCTTGGATGCCTAATTTTTCTTGACTTTTTTTGATGATAACCGTAAGCCGTCGCTGGCTAAGCATATTAACAAGCATGATCACATCCTGATGCCGCGGGTAGAAATCGTCAGAAAATTTTTGCAGCCGATTATCGGATATCGCGCTACCCCGACACGGTAGAGGTTTATTGGATCACCAGTTGTTCAAAGCCCGCCTGTACGGTGATAGTGTAGGCATCCTCAGATTCAGAAAACGTTACCTGCTGACCGTCAACGCTGATCTGATTCGGTTCGTACGGCAAGCCAATGATATTTAGTTTCACCTTTTGGTACGATGGGATATAAGAGCCCGTATGCTGGGCTTCCAGCGTCAGCCTTTGATTGTTGGGATCGGGTTGCAGCCGAAAGTTCGTCTGTCGATATACGCCGTTGGTATAGTCATAGCCCTCTTCGCCATCCTCATATAGCTTGCTTTCGGTTACTGAACTGCTGTAATAAACATTCAGTTCGAGCAGTTTCTGGTCGCGTTCTCTGGTGTATTGCATCACTTCCCGAAGGGGCAGCACGGTTCCGGCCTTTACGAAGAATGGGATCTCTTCAAGTGGGGCATCGATTTTATGCTCCGATGGTCCCTCGTACGTTTTATTGGTACGAAAGTCATACCATACGCCCTCAGGAAAATAGGTGTCTACCGTGCGTTTTTTGTGATGCAGTACCGGTGAGACCAGGATCTGATCTCCGAATAAAAATTCATCGATATTTGACAAGCTTTCAGGATCGGACTGATCGTAGTAGGCAAGCGGACGAAGAATGGGGGTGCCGTGCTGTACGTACTTTCTGAAAGCAGTGTATAAATAGTGCAGCAGCCGGTATCGAAGCTCGATAGCCGACCGGTTGATATCGGTATATCTAGAGCCGAACGTCCATGGCTCTTGGTCGCTGTTGGTCTCCTTCTTTTTTTGCTCAACCTGATCCTCTTTGACGGCCGCTGCCCCTTCCATCTTGTATCCCATAGTGTGATTGCGGAATAGCGGATGAAACACGCTGAGCTGCAGCCAACGGCTAAAAAGTTCGGGACTTGGATCTTTGACGAAGCCTCCGATATCGGTACCCACAAACGAAAATCCGGAGATGCTCAACCGCTGGCACTGTTCATTGGCTAATCGCAGATGATCCCAGTTGGCAATGTTGTCGCCGGTCCAGAGCGCAGCATACCGCTGGCCGCCGGCAAAGTTTGCACGCGTCAGCAGAAAGGGACGCTTGGCTTTGTTATGTTTTTTGATTCCTTGGTAGGATGCTCGCGCCATCTGCATCCCATAAATATTGTGGGCCTTTTTGTGGCTGGCGGGATGCCCGTCAAAATGATGCCGAATGTCATCGGGAAAGGTCTTTTTCTCAACCTCAAAGACAGCCGGCTCATTCATGTCGTTCCAGACACCGCTGACACCTTTTTGGTTCATTAGATCCTGATACAAGTCGGCCCACCAGTTGCGAACTTCTGGATTTGTATAGTCGGGGAAAACAGTTTTCGGCGGCCACACAGGACCAATCATCAAGTCGCCATCGGGACGCTTGCAAAAGTAATCATTTTCGAGTCCCTGCCGGTACACCTCGTAATCATCATCCACTTTGATACCGGGATCAATCATGACGATGGTCTCAAAGCCCTGTTCTTTGAGATCATCAATCATTTTCTTTGGATCGGGGAAACGCTCATTATTCCAGGTGAAGACCCGGTAGTCATCCATGTAGTCGATATCCAGGTAGAGAGCATCACAGGGAATCTGCTTGTTGCGAAAATCCTGTGCCAGCTCTTTGACTCGTGATTCGGGGAAGTAGCTCCATCGGCACTGGTGATATCCCAAAGCCCACATGGGGGGCAGCTCGGGCGTGCCGGTGAGCTGGGTATATCGCTCGGTAACCGTCGTTAGTTCCGGTCCATAAATGAAGTAATAGTTCATAGTACCACCGGCTGCTGAAAAACTGGTGGTGTTATCCTCTTTGGAATCGAAATCAAAAAACGAGCGATAGGTGTTATCCAGAAAAATGCCGTAAGCTTTGCCATCGGTCACGGCTGCATAAAAGGGGATGCTGCGGTACAAAGGATCATCGCCGCGCTCGTAGGCATAGGAATCGGTGTTCCAGTTTTCAAATTTGTGGCCGCGCAGATTTCCGTTGATAACCTTATCGCCCAGACCAAAATAGGTGGTATCTTTTGGGGCCTCTTTGCTCACTTTCACTTCGGTGATTCCTTTCATCAGCGTATCGCGGCGCGAAAAGCCCTGCTTGTCTTTGCAGATCAACTGACCTTCTGAATCCAGGAAATCAACCTTCATGTTTTCTCTGCTTATGCGACACTGCAGGGCAGACGTAGTGATGTAAAAATAGTTTTCACTTTTATTAAATAGATAATCGGCTCGGTCGGGGTTGAAATTGGGATCAATGGCATAGGAAAAGTCAGTAGGTTGGTCGCCTTCGAACACATATTTAAGCTGAAAGATCTCGGGAGTATGTATCGTGATCCTGAGTTCGATCCCATTTTCAGATCGAAAGACCACTTGTTGGTCTTCACGTTGGTAAGAAGTAATCTCATCCGGTTGTCGCCGGTGGGTGATATCGGATTTTCGTTCAGTTTCTTCTACTGAAGTATTAGGACCCTGTTTTTGGGTTTCAGCCATTTGTGGGTGTGCCTGGATATTAAATTTACGACTCCCGAAAATATGAAAAGCGTGGCGTATTGCAACGTGGAACGACTGAGTTTTTTTCGATGACAAAAGGGAACCACAGCTTTAACCTGTGACAAGACCTGTATTGGGTAATATTAATGAATGTAAAATTAAAATGTGAGCTGCGTGCCCAGTATAACGGCTTGGTAGTTGGCTTGTGCTTCGGATCTGAAATCCTGGAGCTCAAGCATCAGTTGCAGATTGTCGGTCATGGTAAATCGTGCAAAAGCCATGGTTAGCTTATTAGTAATATCGGGAGCCGACCCGACGGGGCTAGACCCTTGCTGCTGCGACCCTTCGCCGTAACTGGCACCCAAAATGATATCCCCAAAATCGTACGTTGCTTCCCCATACCATTGTGTGCCGTCAATGTTGGCCTGGTCGAGACCACTGCCGCCGGAAATGTTCAGCCCAATAAGTCCATCGGCGCCAATACTTTTGGTTTGGGAATAGGAGCCCTGCAGCACAAAATCACCGATATTTAGCTTTGAGCCCAGCTCCCATCCCGAGAAGTTATAGCTGTAATCTTGGACAACCACATTCACTTGTTGATACAAGCCGCTGGCCCAGAACTCGGCCGATCCTGAATAAAAGTTGAAGAGGTAATTAGCCTGCCCCTCGATGCGGGGTGTGGCCGTTTCGATAGTAGCCGAACGGTTGCCCGTGCCTCCGGGTTTTTCGGGATTGATGAGGCCTATTTTGAGTATAAAATCACCCATATCTGGAGTAGTATAGGTAATACGCGGATTAAAATTAGCATAGGTATAACCGGTACCAATTCGTCCCAGCGTGGCATTGGCGGCATCGGGGCCGCCAAATCGTCCCACCCCCAACCCACTACCGGCATCGGCTATCGAGGAGCTGTTAAAAATGCCGAAGCCCTTGCCCACATTAAAAGTACCAAAGTCACCCGCAATAATGATATCGGCAATTCGACTCTCGAAAAGCCCATCATTTTGGATACTGGATCCCTGTAGGTGATTATTGATCTGGAAAACCCCTGAAACGTTGATCCCATTTTGGGTGGGAGCGTGCACGCTAAAAGTGATGTTGGCAGGATTAAATCCCGACATGATGCGAGTGGCGACCTGGTTTTCGTCGTTTGAGCTGTAGTTGTTGGTGTTCGAGGTGACCAGAAACACAGGGAAGGCACCGCTAACCTCGACATTCCAGCCGGTATCGGTGTTCAGAAGAACTTCCTGTGCCTGTGTTTGAATTGGAATTAATAGAGCAAATAGTATAGCTATAGTGGTGGCTGTTGTGGTGTAATTGTCCATAACAAAGAGAGATAAAAGTGAGTGTAGGGGGGGCAAACCGGCATCCACGTTGATAAGGGTTACCTTTTACTGGAGGAGCAGGTAGAGTCCCGCTGCACTAAGTGCCCCAATGATGGGGCCGACGACTGGTACCCAAGAGTAGGCCCAGTCGCTGTCACGTTTTCCTTCAATAGGGAGAAGAGCGTGCATAATGCGTGGACCCAGATCACGGGCCGGATTGATAGCATAGCCGGTGGGTCCACCCAGCGAGAGACCTATGCCGAGCACTACGAGACCTACAGGAAGGGCCGAGAGCGAACCGAGTCCAAAACCCACCTGCTTGCCTTGGATGGTGATAGTTTCAAGCATTTGGCCGTCGGAGTTTATGAAACCGGCACCGCTTAGGTAGAAGACGGCAAAGACCAGCACGATGGTGCTAATAGCCTCAGTCATCACATTGCTGGGATAGTTGCGGATGGCCGGTGCGGTACAGTGGACGGCTAGTTTAATATCCGGGTCGTCGGTTTTGCTAAAATGATCTTTGTATGCCAGCCATACCAGCAGGGCTCCAATTGCGGCGCCAAGCATTTGGGCCATGATATAAAAGGGGACCTCGGCCCACTCGAATAGGCCGGCTCCCGCCAAGCCCACGGTTACGGCGGGATTGATGTGAGCACCGCTAAACTGACCGACCACAAACACGGCCACAAAAACGGCAATACCCCATCCCCAGGTGATAACAATCCAGCCGCTGTCATTGCCTTTGCTATTGGTTAATAAGACATTTGCTACAACACCATTGCCAAGTAGCATTAGAATTGCAGTACCGATTATTTCTGCGATATATGGTGACATGGTTTCAGATCTTTAGGGGTATTATTGTTGTATAAAGTGCTGCTTGTTGGGTTATGGTCTTATGGGGCGCTGGTTGTTATGCTTCGAAAATGTATTCATCAGCGATGGCCTTGTATTCTTTGATCTGCTCTTTCTGCCAAGCCTCGTCATGTCCGGCTTCTTCGGCCATCAGGCGGGCCACTTCGGGTGCCATTTCGATACTGGCCTTGGCATCAAGCAGCAGGGAACGGGTGCGCCGAGAAAGCACATCCTCAACCGTGATGGCCATTTCATTGCGGACGGCCCATATAACTTCGGCTTTGATGTACGGTAGCCGTTCGTGCAGCTTTTCGCCCAGCTCTGGGTTTTCTTCGATGATCTCTTCAATAGCGCCTTTGTCGGAGCCGTAGTAGTGCAGAGAGTCGTCGCGGTCCACATTTTTGAGCCAGCCGTGAATGCGCAGGTCTTCGGTTACACAATCTTGCTCTTTGAGTCCGGCTACGGCCGCGGCCTTGTCAATAGTATCTTCGGCCATCTTGCGGTAGGTTGTCCATTTTCCACCGGCGATAGTTACCAAGCCCGAAAGGGATACCAACAGGGTATGATCACGTGAGATCGAGGCGGTATCTTTACCTTCCCCTGTACTTACAAGCGGACGAAGTCCAGCAAATACACTTTTGATGTCGTCCCGAGTGGGATTACCGGTGAGGTATTTGGTAGCATGCTCGAGGATAAATTCGATTTCTTCCTCCAGAGCTACCGGCTCCAGCGAAGGTTCCTCGACGGGCGTATCGGTGGTACCGACCAAGATTTTATCGTGCCATGGCACGGCAAAAAGTACGCGTCCATCTTCGGTATGGGGCACCATGATGGCGCTGTCACCGGGTAGAAAGTCCTTGTCGAGCATAATGTGGACGCCTTGGCTTGGAACGATAATATCCTGAGCATCAGAATCGTCCATCTCCAAAATATCGTCAGTAAAGACACCGGTGGCGTTAATGACCACGCGCCCATCCACATCGAATGTTTCACCGGTCAACTGGTCTTTAACAGTAACGCCGCTGATGGCTTCGTTGGTTTTGAGCAGGTCGGTAACCTTGGCATAGTTGATGGTGGAGGCGCCATTGTCCATGGCGGTTTGAGCTAGATTTATGGCCAGTCGGGAATCATCAAACTGTCCATCGTAGTATATGACGCCCCCTTTCAGCCCCTCCGACTCAATAGTAGGCAGTTGCTCGAGGGTTTCTTCACGGGATAGATTTTTGGACTTACCAATACCCAGTTTCCCGGCCAGCATATCATACACTTTCATCCCGATGCCGTAAAAGGGACCTTCCCACCAATCGTAGTTGGGTACGATAAAGGATTGGTTTTTCACGAGGTGCGGCGCATTCTGCATAAGGAGCCCGCGTTCGCGCAGTGCCTCAAGTACCAGTGATATGTTACCCTGTTGCAGGTAGCGTACCCCGCCGTGCACCAGCTTGGTGGATCGGCTCGAGGTTCCCTTGGCAAAATCGTGCTGTTCCAACAGTAGGGTTTTATATCCCCGGGATGCGGAATCTACAGCAGCCCCGAGACCGGTAGCACCTCCCCCAATAATGATCACATCCCAAAAATTAGAGTTTGATTTGACCTCTTCGAGCATAGCAGATCTATTCGGTTTCATAGCAGTAAAAGTTGGTTTGTTGAAAAATTCGATTCAATTAGGATGGTTTGTTGTCTTTGGACCAGGCACCCACAGCATTAAGCGCGCGATTCCATCCGCCAAGGAGCTTGTCAACCTCTTTTGGGTCCATTTGGGGCTCAAAGCGATTGTCTTCGCGCCATTGTTCGTTGATCTCTTCCTGGCTTTCCCAATAGCCAACAGCAAGGCCGGCCAGGTAGGCTGCGCCTAGTGCCGTTGTTTCCAGAATTTGGGGGCGAATAACAGGGGCATCAAGGATGTCGGACTGAAATTGCATTAGGAGATCATTTTCAGTGGCACCGCCGTCAACGCGCAGTTCGCGAATCTCGATTCCAGAGTCGGCCTCCATCGCTTTGAGCACGTCACGGGTTTGGTAAGCAATGGCCTCCAGAGCGGCGCGCGCAAAGTGGCCGGAATTGGTTCCACGGGTCATCCCCACAATGGTTCCGCGCGCATGCTGATTCCAGTGCGGTGCGCCTAGACCGGCAAAGGCAGGTACGATGTACACCCCGTCGTTGTCGGGGACCGTTTTCGCGAGCGCTTCCACGATGACCGATTCTTTGATGAGTCCCAGCTCATCACGCAGCCACTGTACAATAGCTCCACCAATAAAAATACTGCCTTCAAGGGCATACTGAACTTTGCCGTCAATTTCCCAGGCGATGGTGGTCAGTAGGTTATTTTCTGATTTTATGGCTTTGTCTCCGGTATTCATAATCAGGAAACAGCCGGTGCCATAAGTGTTTTTGACCATCCCTGATTCGATGCATCGCTGACCAAAGAGCGCGGCCTGTTGGTCGCCGGCAATACCGCCGATGGGAATTTTGCTCGAGAAAATCGTGGTGCGCGTATGTCCATATACTTCGCTGGACTGCTTTACCTCGGGCAACAGCGATTTTGGGATATCCAACAGATCAATAATGTCATCATCCCACTGTCCCTCTTTGATATTATACAGCATGGTTCGAGAGGCATTGGTGGCATCGGTAACGTGGAGGTCACCACGTGTAAACTTCCAAACCAGCCAGGTATCCATAGTGCCAAATGCGAGCTCCCCGTTTTCTGCGCGCTTGCGGACGCCCTCTACGTTGTCGAGAATCCACTTTATTTTTGTAGCCGAAAAGTAAGAGTCGATCATTAGGCCTGTTTTATTTTTGATCATCTCTAGGTGGCCGTCTTCTTTTAGCTGATCGCAAAACTCCGAGGTGCGTCGATCTTGCCAGACGATAGCATTATATACTGGTTTACCGGTCTCCCGATCCCAGATTAGAGTAGTCTCGCGCTGATTGGTGATGCCTATGCCGGCCAGGTTGTTGCCGTTCAGACCGGCTTTGGCAATGGCTTCGGCTACGGTACTGGCCTGGGTGGACCAGATTTCATTGCCGTCGTGTTCTACCCACCCGGCCTTAGGATAAATTTGTTGGAATTCAGCCTGGGCTTGGGACACGATGGATCCTTTACGGTCAAAAATGATGGCGCGGGAGCTGGTGGTGCCTTGGTCAAGAGCGAGGATATACTGATCGTACATGGGACAAGGAGGTTATTTGCGGTTGTTATGGCATCAACATGTTTTAATGTCTAGTTGTCTATACAACTTATATTTAAGTTTTGTAAACGCTTACAATTAAGCAAGAAATTTTTTAAGAATTGTGAATCATATCCAAATGCCTGCTAACAAATTGTTAGAAGAGCATTTAGCCTTATTGGCAATGCTTGCAATTGCAGGCGGTTAGGACAATGTAGATGCCTGCAACAGGAAAATTGTTCTAGCAGTGATCCAAAAGGAAGTTCGGTAGCTGTTCGTGATCTACTGCAGTCCCTGTAAGCGTTGGTCGGTAATATCGAGTGGAAGGCCCGTTTCGGAGTGGGTACTGTCGTAAGACATTGTGCGCGTTGTAAAGCTGATACGATCACTACGATATACGTCTTCAGAATATTGAAAGTAATCACCGCTTTTGGTTTGAATAAGACGTTTGAGCAGCAGAAGCGGTGTACCTACAGGGATATTAAGCATATCTTGTTCAGCTTCTCCGGCATTGATGGCTTCTATGCTTTGGGTCGCTTCGCCCAGCTGAGTATCAGTATGTTTATAGAGCAGTTGATAAATAGAGTTGGTCTCCAGGTCTTTATCATAGATGGGTTCAAAAAGAGTAAAATTAAAGTACGAACGTTCGATAATCAGCGGCAAATTATCGCCATAGCGCACACGGATGATAAACACCAATTTGTCGCCGTCACTAAGATTCATCTTTTCTTTGAGCTCTTCCGGTGCGGTAATGATCTCTTTGTGAAGAACTTTGGCATCCGGCTCAATATTGTTGCGTTTCATCAACTCGCTAAAGCCAATGAGCTTATCAGAATTTTGTTTAATTTTTTTGTAAGTGACGAAGGTCCCTTTGCCCTGCTCGCGAACGAGGTATCCCTGATCGATAAGCATTTTTACTGCTTCTCGGACGGTGCCGCGACTAACATCAAACTGATCAACAAGTTCGGTGTCACTGGGAAAACGATCATTCTCCTCATATTCCCCCGACCGGATGCGATCAAGCAGCCTTTCATAAATCTGGTAGTATTTGGGACTATTAGGAGAAAATGAACTCATGAAATCGTGGCTCTTCTAGCAATTATTTCGTTGGTAATTGACAATTCTTGGCTGACTTTCTCTAAAGATCAGTAACTATAACATAAAATTATTTCCTTACTCATCATAGGATAACGTGATTGTATTTTTAAAAGAACAAATAAATTAGGCGTCAGATCATATCTGAGTAGGATTTAGGAACCAGATCATCATCTGTAATATCGAATAAATCTATATAATACTGGCACTGTTTCTGCAGTGTCTTTTCTCCAATAGATCCATCTTCGTCGATAGCTTCGATTTCGACAAAATTACCCAGCTCTTCCACCTCATCTATGTGAAATTTTACGTTATCGATAAAATAGATTTCTCGCACCTTATCAACCACAATTTTAACCTTCAGGGCATTGGTAAGTAGAGCGTGCAGTTGATCGGGATGCTCCGCCGGGACCAAATTTATGGATGAGGTCTTGGGACCGGACTGATTATCGCGTTGATAAAAAATGAGGTTGTTTTCAATGGTACCCTGTCGCAGTTTCAGCCGCCCACTGGGTACCTCGAAGTAAGTGTCAACTTGGTGATCCGTGCCTTTGAAATCCGCATCGTGATTGTTCAAAATAGAACGGATGCGGTCGGGATTGTCGCATCTTGCTTTGATCTCGATGTTGAGAATACTCATGGGAGGGTTAATTAGCGACGGTTTTTAAGTTAAAAGATTGTTTAATAAATAATCAGCGGTAGTTATGCAATAGGAGCGACATCATCATTTTCTACGCCTGCCCAAAGCAGATACTGCTTCCGCACTTCAGCGATATGTTCCTCGAGATTTTCGAGTGTCCAATGCGAGAGGTCAATGGGCTCGTGAATGTGTGCGGTCAGGACTCCTGACTTGGTGATAAGCGTGCCGCCTTTGCTGAGTTTGCGGTTACCCTTGAAATAGATTGGAACAATAGGGTAGCCGAGGTCCATGGCCATCCTGAAGGGTCCTTTTTTGAATGGACCAATAATGCCGGGATGTTTTCGCGATCCTTCGGGTGCCATCATGATGGACAATTCATCTCTTTTGATACGCCGGTAGGTTTTTTTGAGCGTTTCAATAGCCTCGTCAGATTTTTCGCGCTTGATGAAAATTTGCCCCGTCAGTCGTCCCAGCAGCAGAAAAATAGGATTGTATTGGAATTCCCATTTGGCGACAAAGCGAACCTTTGGCAGCCCAAGAGCAAGCAACGTTAGTACATCCAACGTGGAACTGTGATTAATGATAAAGACAGCCGGATTCTGAATCTCATCGGCATGTTTTTGGATATCAAAAGAGATACCGCTCATCCACATTACAGGTCGCACCATCAGTGGAGCAATCTTTTCGATAACGAAGTTAGATGCTTTTCCAAAAGAAACCAGGAGCAGGAAAAGGATAACAGGAGTTGCCACCAGGAAAATCAGAAAAAACAGAGTAATTGCAAGAATACTTCGCAGGTAGTCCTTGAAGCCGAATTGAGCTGTTGCCATAAAAACTGATCCAAATCAAATTTCCGCATAAATATACCAAAATCCTCGCTGAATGATAGTACCGGGGTTATTTGATTTGATGCGCTGTTTTGGACAGATTGGAGTGACCTTTTGAACGCTTAAAATGCCGTGTATGACTAATACAGATACTCTCTCGGAATCTTCAATTTCCAAAGGTAACTGGATCAACCTTGGTATTACCCTTGTGGTGTTGGTTTTAGGGCTTATTTTTGCCGGGGATCTTCCTAAACAAGGTGAACACTATGGATTTTGGTCGGTGTTACCTCCGTTTGTAGCTATTATATTGGCGTTTTGGACCCAAGAAGTTATTAGTTCCTTATTTGTGGGTATCACCTTGGGCGGATTTATTTCAGGTAATATCAATATTGTGGATGCCTACCTGATTCCCTCGATTGGAACCGAAGATTTTGCCTTGATATTGTTGGTTTATCTTTGGTCACTGGGCGGACTTATCGGTATTTGGACGCGCACCGGTGGTGCAGAAAAATTTGCAGCCTGGGCCAGCGAGAAGATTGTTCGAGGCAAACGAAGCGCCAAGTTTTTTACCTGGATGATGGGATTGGTTTTTCACCAGGGAGGTACCATCAGTACCGTATTGACCGGTGCCACGGTTCGACCTATTTCTGATGAATATGACGTCTCCCATGAGGAGCTTTCCTACATGGTGGATTCTACGGCATCCCCTGCAGCTACAATAATACCTTTTAATGTGTGGCCTTTTTATATTGCCGGATTGGTGGTGGGCACCATTCCACTATTTGAGACAAGTCAACAGGCTGTGAACTTTTTCTTCCAGGCGGTTCCCTTCAACTTTTATGGCATTATCGCGTTGTTGATGACACTGCTTTTTGCGTGGGAACTGCTTCCGTGGATTCCAGGAAAAAAGATGCGTAAGGCTATTAGCCGTGCCCGCGAAACCGGCAAGCTTGATCGGGATGATGCCGACCCGATGTCATCTTCTGAACTCACGGAGATGAAAATTCCCGATGATTATAGTTCAGGTCTGGTTGATTTCTTTGGACCTATTGGCACGCTGCTTGGGGTGGCCATTATTCCTTATGGATACACCGCTTACATCATGGGTAATACCGAAGATCCCACGCTGCTTGTGGCTGAGGCTTTTGTACTGGCAGTACTCACAGGCATCTTTATTGCCCTTTCGAAGGGGATGGAGCTTAAAACCGTGATGGAAGGCTTTGTAGATGGTTGTAAAGGGGTAACTATTGGAGCTATTATTTTGGCTTTGGCCGTCACCCTCAAGGGGGTTGCCGAGTCAGTGGGCACTGCCGAATTTGTAGTTGAGCTGGTAGGTGGTGCTATTACCCCGGTCTTTTTACCGGCTATCTTAATGGGATTATGTATGATTATCGCTTTTGCGGCAGGGACATCATGGGGAACTTACGCAGTTGTATTTCCAGTGGCAATGCCGCTTGCATGGGCGGTATTACCGGATGAGTTTTTCATCACGCTCTGCTTTGGCGCCGTGGTGGGCGGAAGCGTGTTTGGGGATCAATGTTCGCCCATTTCCGATACGACCATTCTTTCTTCGCTTTCTACCGGTTGCGATTTGATGGATCATGTTAAAACGCAGATTCCGCTGGCTCTTACCGCCGCGGGACTTGGAGCAGTCTTGTACACCTTGCTGGTTGCGCTGTTTGTGTGATGATTCTTTTTGTAGAAGCATAAAACCCTGAAGGCTTCAAGACCTTCAGGGTTTTTATTTGAACTGTAATAAGGCATTTTTTGTCTGATGACTGGACTTGTCATCTGACAAATTGAAAGTTAATTATCTTTGGCTTGATGGTTAGATTTGTCGTCGAATGAGTGAAAAGTACTACATTCCATCAGATCATAGTGTCAGTAATTGATGAGGTCTTTTAATCCTTAAGCTCTGAGGTGCAATGTGGACAACGAGTAGCTTTTACGGGTATATCCGAAAAACAGTATGCGCACTTTTTTATTGATGGGGTAACCGGTTCGGGTTTCTCCTCGGGTTGTTTGAGTCTGTTGATGTACCGGATCAGGATAAATACGGCAAAAGCTACAATTACAAAGCTGATCAGCGTATTCAGAAAAGCACCATAACTCAAAGTGACAGCCCCGGCTTCTTTTGCGGCAGCTATAGTTGCATAGGGCGGCGGTATGGATCCGTCTTTAAGTACAATAAAGAAATCAGAAAAGTCGACCCCACCCATCAGGAGGCCCAGTGGCGGCATCAATATATCTTTAACCAGCGATTGTACAACGCTCGTAAATGCTGCTCCAATGATAATACCTACGGCCATATCCACGACATTACCTTTGACCGCAAACTCTTTAAATTCTTTCAGCATCTCACTATCTCTCTAAGGTTATTGTTCTGAGTATATGAAAACAGTCATATAGAAGATTACTAAACTCCAGACTAAAAAACTATATGACTATTTACGAAATGCCTGGGATAGACTACCGAAGAAATGTTAATCAAAGGATAGGTCAATTAGTCTTGCGGGATAATAGCTGAGATATGTTCAAAGTTAAGATACACTTCTTCCATCTCCTGCCCATCGGCTCCCTTGACCTCAACTTTGTCTAACACATCATTGAGTTCGATGGATTCAGCCTCGATAGTTGCTGTCACTCCGCTTTCAAAAATGATCTTATATTCTGTCATTGTACCCTAATCCCTAGTTCATAGTGATGCTTACTCTTCCTCAGAACTACCGGTTACCTCTTTATCTTTCGGTTTTTCCTCGGCTTGTTCTTCGTTGCTAGATGGGTCTTCATCCTGTTGATCTTCAACAGTGCCGTTAAGCCACTCCATTACTTTCTTACCGGACACTTCTTCGTGTTCAAGCAGCTCTTCCGCTAGTTTGTCGAGCACTTCGCGGTGTTCCTTGATGGTTGAGAGTGCACGATCAAATGCTTCTGTAAGGATGCGCTGTACTTCCTCGTCAATTTCGCGGGCCGTGCTGTCGCTGTAGTCGCGCTGGTTGCCCATCTGTTCTCCAAGGAATACCTGTTCGCGATCTCCGCCAAAAGCAATATTGTTGAACTTTTCGCTCATGCCCCAGTCTAGCACCATCTTACGGGCCAGTTTGGTGATCTGTTTGAGGTCGTTTTCAGCGCCGCTGGTAGCGGTGTCAAAAATGAGGTTTTCTGCAGCGCGACCGCCCATCATCACAGCCATGCGGTCGAGCATGTATCTTTTTTCATATAGATACTTCTCATTTTCGGGTAGCTGCATGGTAACGCCCATCGCCTGCCCCCGTGGTATCACCGTAACTTTGTGGATGGGATCTGAATTAGGCAGGGTAGCAGCTACGATAGCATGCCCAGCCTCATGGAAAGCCAGCATTTTCCTTTCACGATCGGTCAAACGCATGCCTTCGCGCTTAAGCCCCATCATGACCTTGTCGCGGGCCTGATCAATATCTTGCTGTTCAATTGCCTTTCGCTCGTAACGAGCCGCAATAAGTGCAGCTTCATTTAGCAGATTTTGGAGGTCTGCGCCGCTGAAACCGGGTGTTGAGCGTGCAATTTCATCCAGATCTACTTTATCAGAAAGCTTCTTATTCTTTGCATGGATTTCGAGAATCTGTTCACGGTGCTCTTGCGTAGGTAAGTGGACCGTAATTTGTCGATCAAAACGACCGGGACGCAGCAACGCCTTGTCCAGAATATCGGGACGGTTGGTCGCGCCCATAACAACAACGCCCTCATTGGGTTCAAAACCGTCGAGTTCTGAAAGTAACTGATTGAGCGTTTGTTCACGTTCGTCATGTCCGCCACCGAGTCCGGCACCACGCTTGCGTCCGATGGAGTCAATTTCATCTATAAATATGATGGCAGGTGCCTTTTCTTTTGCTTTATCGAACATATCACGGACGCGCTTGGCTCCTACCCCCACAAACATCTCCATAAAGTCGGAACCGGTAATGGTGAAATAGGGGACCCCTGCTTCGCCGGCCACAGCACGTGCGAGCAATGTCTTACCTGTGCCGGGAGGTCCAACCATCAATAGTCCTTTCGGGATTTCTCCACCCAGCGAATCAAATTTATCGGGATTTTTTAGGAAGCTGATAATTTCTTGTAGCTCAGTTTTGGCACCTTTGAGTCCGGCTACGTCGTCAAAAGTGGTATCTACTTTCTCAGCATCTTGCAGCTTGGCCTTGCTTTCGCCAATCTTGAACATGTTCTGTCCCTGCATACGCATCTGCCGGAAAAACTGTACCCCAATCATAATCAGGAAGGCTAGTGGAAGTCCCCAGAGCAGTACGGTCCACCAGTCAAAAGTACTTTTGGGTCGTGTTTGTACCTGCACGTTATGTTCTTCGAGCATACTCATCAGCTTGTCGTCGCCGAATGAGGGCAGGTACGTATTAAATTGCCCATACTGGGTGGTATCGTTTCCGGAGCTTTTCAGAGCCGTTTTTTGCTTCAGCTGACCCTTTATCAGTTCTCCGCGGATAGTCACTTTTTGAACATTGCCCTGCTTGATTTGTTGACGAAATTCGCTGTAGTCAATCGTCGGAGGGCCGCCAAAAAGTCCGCCACCTTGGGAGCTGAAGAGCCAAAAGCCGAGCAGAGCAGCAATCACAATCCAATAAAAGGTGTACTGATGTTTGCCGCCGGGACCTTTTAGCCCTTTCTTTTTGGATGAGTTATCGTTGTCGGTTTGTTGCTTCTTATTCTCGGGCATAAAATAGTATTAGGTGAAGTCAACTAAAGTTGGTATAAATATGTATCACATTCAACGAAAGTTAAAAGGAATAATTCCATTTTTCGTTGTGCGATTATACGAAAAAAGCCTCTGAGGCTATCAACCGCCAGAGGCTTGAGAGAGAGATTCTATGCTTCATTGTGAGTCGGGAGGGGATCGAACCCTCGACCCACGGCTTAAAAGGCCGTTGCTCTACCATCTGAGCTACCGACTCTCCTGTCAAAAACAGATTCCAAATATACAGGTTTACCAGGACTAATTTCAAGGAAAAATCCACTTAAATTTTAATTCGTTAATTTCTTAGTATTCAAGCGGTTTAAGGAGTTATGCTTACCATGGTGAGAACTCTTATTTTCAAATAAATATTAATCCCAAAAGATAAACTTTTTGCAGACTGAATTCCTGAAAGACCAGCTTGTTCATCCCATTCGTATCCCAACGCCTTTTGCTGTGGGTGATGTATTTAGTTACTTGATTACTGATGATAAAATTGTGCTCGTGGATGCCGGGCAATACACCGAAGAGGCTTTTGAAGTACTTGATGATCGTTTTCATGAGCATGGATTGAGCCTGGAAGATCTGGATGAGATTTGGCTCACTCATGGTCATCCCGACCATTTTGGACAGGCTGCTCGGCTGGCAGATCGTGCGGATGCAATCGTATTTGGCCATCCCAAAGAACGCGCAAATTTTGCCGGTAATGATGACGGCGACCTATTCGAAGACTTCTTTCAGAAGCATAATATTCCGTCAAAGTTTACCAGCAAGATGGTTGAACAGCTCGACTGGTTGCAGCAGTTTCAACTGCCGATAGAGCCAGAATGGATTAACGAAGGCGATGAACTAACAAGCGGTGAAATGACAGCGATGGTTCAGCATACGCCGGGGCACGCTCCGGGCCATGTGGTGTTCAATACGAACCGGGATATGATGTTTGGCGGCGATCTGCTGCTGGCGCACATCAGCACGAATGCCCTTATCAATTTTGATCCCGATACGGGCAACCGTAACAAGAGCTTGTTGCAGTATCGCCGGTCACTGCAATGGATGCGAAAGCAGCAGGGTATCGTGCTTCCGGGACACGGCGAAATTATTGAGAAGGCCTCCGAAGTGGCCGACCATCACCTGGAAGAACATGAAAAACGCTATCAAAAGATTCGGCGGTTACTGCAAGAGCCCATGAGCCTGATGGAGCTATCCTACAACATGTTCCCCGATGCTATCAAGGAGGGAGCTATCTTTCTGGTGCTGTCGGAAGTGCTGGGCTACTTGGATTGGGGGATTGAAGAGGGCGCAATTCATTTGGACGAATCACAAATGATTTACCGGGTGGCTTGATCTTGGAATATGGCTAATTATGATTTAGGAATTAAAAATAAAAAATTACAAACTTGGTTTGACAATGCGAGTCTTGACCTCCAGCTTGTAACTGACAACTGACAACTGACAACTGACAACTGACAACTGACAACTGACAACTGACAACTGACAACTGCTATGGCTACTATCTTTACTAAAATTATCGAGGGCGAAATTCCCTGCCACAAAGTAGCGGAGACCGATGACCACATCGCTTTTTTGGATATCAATCCTATTTCTGAGGGGCATACGCTCGTGGTTCCCAAAAAAGAAATCGACTACTTTTTTGACCTGCCGGATGAACTGATGCAAAGCACAATGGAGGTATCTCGAACTATTGCTCATGCCATTGACGAGGCGTTGAATCCGCTCCGGACCGGGGTTATCGTTCAGGGACTGGAAGTGCCACATGCCCATGTGCATCTGATCCCATTATATAAGACGAACCAGGTGATGGCATTGGGGCACAATGTATCCGTCAGCGAGGAGCGCATGGCAGAGCTGAAAGAGCAAATTAGTGCACAGGTGGAACTATGAAATTATCAATTCTCAACGGTCCAAACCTGAACATGTTGGGCAAACGTGATCCGGAGCAGTACGGAACTGAGACGCTTGAAGATATTGAGAATTTGCTTATTGATACCTTCCCTGATCACGAGATGGTATTTTTTCAAAGCAATCTCGAAGGTGAGCTTATCGAAGCCATTCAGTCACTGCTGGAAAGTGATGTTGACGGCGTCATCGTCAATTTCGGAGGGTATTCGCATAGCTCGGTAGCTCTCCGCGATGCGCTGGATTTGATCGAGCTGCCGGTTGTGGAGGTGCACCTTTCGAACATTCATGCCCGTGAAGAATTTCGCGAGCGTACGCTTACCGGGGCCGTCGCCGATGGTATCATCACCGGTTTTGGGAAACAAAGTTATGTGCTTGGGGTACATGCTCTTGAGAAACTTGTCGAGGAAAACTAACATTTGTCATTTCGACCAGCGGGAGAAATCTTTGTTTGTAGAATTCCCATCAAGGTAAATTGAACTTTTCCATTTGAAGAAATTACGCGAACTTTTTTCCGATACCCTTGTTTACGGCATCAGCAATGTGCTGGCGCGGTTTATCGGCTACCTGTTGGTGCCTCTGCACACCGGTGCTTTTGTGCCTTCGCAGTATGGAGTAGTGAGTCTCGTATATGCCGGGCTGGCATTCCTTAATGTCATTTTCACCTTTGGGATGGAGTCGGCTTACCTGCGGTATGCCAAAGACCGCGAGGAAGCTCCCAATGTGTTCAAAACTATTCAGTTGGGACTGGGAGGGCTCTCCACTTTTCTGGTGATTCTACTCTATTTTCTGGCCCCGGTGCTAATGCCCACCATGAACCTGGAGTCAACGGGTAACCAAAGCCTGTACTGGATGATGTTAGGCATCCTTTGGTTCGATGCGATGGCGATTGTGCCCTTTGCCGAGCTGCGGCTGGTACGGAGGCAGTGGTTGTTTGCAGCTTACAAAACCGGAAATATCCTGGTTAATGTAGGATTGCAGTTTTATCTTATTTTGTGGCGCGGTTGGGGTATCGAGTCGGTATTTTTTGCAAGCCTGGTCGCATCGGTGCTTACTGCTTTGCTTATCTGGATTGCAACTGCCCCCATGTTTAGCGGATCCTGGGATATGCCCACGCTTCGCAAGACACTTCGTTTTGGGATACCGTTTATCCCAGCGGGCCTGGGGTTTGTGATCAACGAAATGCTCGACCGATTTTTTCTTGGTAATTACATGTCGCAAGCCACAGTAGCTCAGCTCTATGGTCCCGATATGACGCCCGACGATGCCGTGGGAGTTTACAGCGCATGTTATAAACTGTCGGTGTTTATGCTGCTGCTGGTTCAGATGTTTCGGATGGCATGGCAGCCGTTCTTTTTACGTCATGCTGATGATTCCGAAGCTCCAAAATTGTACCGCGATGTGTTTCTCTACTTCAATGGAGTGGCGGGGCTTTGTTTTTTGGTTGTAGCTCTTTTTGCAGAGCAGATTGTCCAGATTAAAGTGCCAATATTGGGTGCTTACTTGGTGGGACAGGAGTATTGGATGGGGGTCAATATAGTACCAATCCTGCTGGGAGCATACTGGTTCCACGGGTGGTACATGAATTTTTCAGCCGGTATTTTTATCGAAGAAGAAACCAAGGTGTTGCCTGTCATTACGCTCATTGGCGCGGGCGTTACGGTGATAGCCAATCTCTTGCTGATTCCACATTTCGGTATGATGGGGTCAGCTACTGCCACGCTTATTAGTTATGGGCTGATGGCTATGCTCTTGTACTACAAAAGTGTGCAGGTGTATAGCGTCGATTACCAACTTTTTCGTACCTTTCTGATGATGGTAATTGCGGCCGCTTGTCTCTATCTCGTACCCTATGCAACTGAATGGCTCGATTCGGAATGGACGGGTCGTTTCCTGATGTTATCGTTAGGGAGTGCAGGGATAATAGTGCTCGTTATTCCTAATTATTTAAGAAATTGATAAACGGTTTCTCACATCTCGCTTTATTATTTCAGTGAGAAATCTCCTGCACCTTAAAACTATTGTTAAAATAATTAGAAATTATTGAGAGACAGTATTATGGAAGCGAAAGTTGGTATTTATGTAGATGCGGTAAATGTAACGATGAATGGCGGCTTTGGACTTCGATATGATGTGTTGCGAAAATTTGCCTGCCGCGATGGTTCCATCCCTTCCCGGATGAATGTGTATCTGGCTTATGATGAGCGGCGTGCCGAGGAGGACAAGGACTATCGCAATAAAACAGCCCGTTTTAGCGAAGTGCTCCGCGACTTTGAGTACAAGGTGATTGAAAAGCCTCTGCAGTACTACAGGGATGAAGAGACTGATGAGACGATCACTAAGTCCACGGTTGATATGGATATGGCAGTGGATATGATTATGCAGGCTGATAATCTGGATAAGATCGTACTGCTTACTAGCAATGGAAGCTATGTGAGTGTAGTCAATGCCATTCAAAAGAAGGGGACACGCGTGGAGCTGATCGGCTTTGATAACATGTCGAGCAAGCTTAAAAAAGAGGCGGATCTATATATTTCAGGTTATCTGATTCCAGGATTGCTTCCCATTGAATCTCCCTACGCCTGGGGTAAGACCGGTTCGCGTGTACGTGGGGTGTGCTATGATTTCTCTCACAATGATGGCTATGGCTTCCTGCGATTTCTCGTTCAGATGAATGAGAATCTCTGGATTACCGATTCTCGTTTTGATGAGTCGCCCTACAACACAGTGTTTGCCCATATATCGCAATTCGAAGACAACTTTGATACTAGCTATCTGCCCAGCCGGGACCTCATCTTTGAGTTTGATCTGGTAGAAAATGAAAAAGGGCTGGTTGCCGAGGATATTATACTAGTCTCTGCGCCCTAAGATCTCATCCGGGTTCTGAATTTGAAGTAAAATTATGGCTGCGTAGATAGGCTTGGTTAAAGATCTGTAAATAATATTTCTTTCATAAGAAAAAGGGACTTCGTTATGGTCGGCGAAGTCCCTTCTTTAAATGCAAGTAGTGAAGAAGCCTTACGTCTTCAATTTATTGCGATTTATTGTCCATCAGCTGACGGAACTCACTTAGAACAGAGTGAACATGGTCGGCTGACTCATCTAAAAGTTGTTGTTCTTCGTCGTTTAAGTCAACTTCAATTATTTCTTTGATGCCGCCTTCGCCTAGCTTAACGGGAACGCCGAGAAACAGGTCCTCTTGGCCATATTCGCCGTTTAAGTGCGCGGCGCATGGGAAGACACGGTTTTGGTCGAGTACGATTGCTTCCACCATCTGTGCGGCTGCAGCGCCTGGAGCATACCATCCGGAAGTTCCCATCATATTAACGAGTTCACCGCCGCCGCCTTTCGTACGTTCGACGATTTCTTCGAGCTTGTCTTCATCAATAAATTGGGTGATAGGCATTCCGCAAACCGTGGTAAAGCGTGGCAGTGGTACCATGGTATCGCCGTGTCCGCCAAGCAAGAGGGCTTGAATATCTTTCGGGGAAACCCCAATTTCTTCAGCAAGGAAGGAGCGGTAGCGAGCCGTATCCAGAATACCGGCCATACCCATAACACGGCTGGAGTCGAAGCCACTGGTTTCGAGGGCAACTTGTGCCATTACATCCAGCGGATTAGAGACGATAATCAGAATAGTGTTGGGAGAATGCTCGACGAGCTTTTTAACAACACCCTGTACAATATTGGCATTGGTTTCGAGCAGGTCGTCGCGGCTCATGCCCGGCTTACGTGGCACACCTGCCGTAATAACGCAAACATCCGAACCGGCGGTATCTTCATAATCGACGGTTCCTGTCAGTTTGGTATCAAATTGATGGATAGGCGACGACTCCCATTGGTCGAGGGCACGTCCTTTGGAGGGATAAATTTTATCGCCGTTTTTTTCTTGCACGATATCGACCATGACAACCTCTTTGGCAAAATCGCGCTGTGCTACTGCCAGAGATACCGTTGAACCGACATTCCCGCCGGCACCGACTACTGTTACTTTCATGAGACTAATAGTTTTTGAGGTTAAAAATTTAAGAGTAAAAGATACTATTTTATGAGCTGAATATCAGGGGCTCACCGTGGTGGTGTTCGACGTGTTTAAGTTTTTAAGTTAGAACTTTAACACGTTAACACTACAACACATTAAGAACGTTGCCGCGAATCCATCCCCCACATCAACTTTTGTCGCAAGGTGTCAAAATAACTCTGGTTGGGTAGCTCAATCAGGTCAATCGTAAAATTCGAGCGCTTGATGGTTACCTCAAAAGGATAGGAATCAATCTCTTTGATTTGTCCGTCGTATGAAAAAAGCACCTCGTGGTCCTGCTCTTCTACAGTTACCTGCAAATTTTTATCAGAAGGTAAGACAAGCGGACGTGTTGTTAGTGTATGGGGATTAATCGGAGTGACTACCATCACGTTGGTGTTGGGCATCACAATGGGTCCGCCGGAGGAAAGATTATAAGCGGTAGAGCCTGTAGGCGATGCCACGATCAATCCGTCTGCCCAGTAGTTATTAATGAACATGTCATTGTATTCAGCACTCACGTTCACCATGGAGGTGGAATCGCGCTTGGAAAACAGGAACTCATTGAGCGCGTGATAAATCTTTCCCTGGTTATCTTCTGCCTCCAGCAGATATCGTTTTTCAATCCGGTAGTTTTCTTCCAGTAGATATTCCAATGCCTGGTGCAGGTTTTCTTTCTGAGTATAAGCCATAAAACCAAGCCGCCCTGTGTTGACGCCCAGAATCGGTTTTTGGATGCTTTTCATCAGCCGAGCGGTGTACAGCATAGTGCCGTCGCCGCCCATGGCAATGATAATATCGGCCTGATCGATGGCTTCGTGCTCATGCTCAACTACTTTGGCCGAGGGATGCTCTTCGCCCCGGTACAGTTCCTGTAGTTCAGAGCTGAACAGTACCTGCACTTCATGGTCGTCCGACCAGGTAAGCAGATCCACAAAGGGATCCCGAACCGAATACTTTTGCGGATTTGCGATAATAGCAAACTTCATCGTCTCCAAACCTAATTCAAGCGTTCCGCTGCCGGCAGTGTTACGCCTCTGAGGTCGAGCCACCACGGATAGTGATTAAAGTTGAGCCCCCTGATTTCTGAACGCAACAGCGCTGCCTGTTTGACGTGGAACCGGAACAAGTCCTTGTAAGTGTTCCACCGGGCATCCGGAATAAGGGGATAGTTGGCTGTAAATAGCAATCCGGTATTACGTGATGGCGCCTGTATCTTGATCATCTGCAAACTTGTGTTATAGTTACTCAATTGTTGGGAGAGTTGGCCAAGGTAGGTACGCACAAAGGGATTTTGCGAAAAGGTAGCGTAAATTTGTCCACCTAGGTTCGATGTGTCGATGGTTCTCGTGTCAGCAATGTCAGCTGTAACAATGTTTCCCGGAAAGCCGCTAACGTATGATGAGTCTGATCTAGCCAAGGTTGAAATAGTCTGGGCCGTAGCGGATGACAAGTTTGCCTCCGGATTAAAGCGCAAGACAAACTCGGTGGCTCCATTGGTAACTTGCAATTTGTAGCGATCCTGATACGAAGCTTTAAGCCGCCTGTTGGGTTCAGCGAGGTTTTTGAGCAACTGGGGTCCGAGCTGGGGCAACAGGTAAATATCGTTGGTACCCATGGCACGAAAGAGTGCAGATTCGGAGTGGTTAGTAATGATATCCACCCGATTTAAGTTGATGTCGGAAGCGTTATAATAATTCTGGAATTTGGAAAAGATGAGGGTAGAATCAGCGGAGCGCGAGGAGAAATTAAACGGTCCGGTACCGACGGGGGAAAATGAATTGAGGGATTGTCCCACCGCTTCGCGTGGATAAATAACAGCCAGCGGGGTGGCAAGCTTTTTCAGGAACTGCGCATCGGGAGCGTTAAGCTCAAAAACAACGGTCGTGTCATTAGGCGTTTTGATACCGGAGATGCCCTTCAGGTTACGGTCAGCCGGATTATAAACTTCACGTTGCTCCTGGTAATAGGAATTGAATCCTTTGATATCCATAAACATATGGGCCGCTTTGGGTGGAACCCCGCCATGGGCCATCCGTTCGAATACATATTTTACGTCACTGGCAGCCAGTTTACGTCCTGTACCGGTGCTAAAGACGTCACTGTCGTGATAAAAAATATCAGGCCGGAGGTGAAAGGTGTATTCAAGCGAATCGTTTCGCACATCCCAATTCTTGGCTAAGCCCGGCACAACCGAACCATTGCTATCCAGCCGTACAAGGCCTTCATAGACCAATTGCACAGCCCGCATTGCCGATGCGTTATCAACAAAAAGGGGATCCAGCGTAGAAATTGAGTTATATTCGCCAATAAGGAGCTGCCGAAAACTAGCCTCATTTTTTGAAGTATCTGTTGCGGTCGTGTCGTTTGACGGAGCTACCGATGGGCTTTGGTTCACAACGATGGTTTCAGGCTGTTTGCATCCTGCAAACAGGAGCAGCACTGCTGCCAGCGCCAGTAGTTTATGTTGATCTACTAATGATTTCATAGGTGCAATATTGATTAATAGTGATTAGCTGTCTTGGGATTGATTCTCTTTTCCTTTCAATCCTTTGATTCCCTGTACAGCCTTCTCGTCAAGTAAATTCGTCTCATATGATCGAATTCGTCCCATTTTTTTGCGATTTTTTTTGAGAGCGATCTCGATTAGTTTGAGCATTAATTCCCGCATATTCATTCCGCTTTCCTCCCATAGGTAAAACGAAAACGAGCCGGGTATGGTGTTAATTTCATTGAAATAAAGTTCGTTGGTTTCGGAGTTTAGCAGAAAGTCGAGCCGAGCTACTCCACTAGCACGGAATAATTTAAATATTTGTGCAGATAATGACCGGATTTTTTTTGTCAGCTCATCGGAAATTTCAGCGGGAATAATGCGATCAGCCGAAGCCATGCCTTTTGACCCGTCTCCATCAGACTGGTATTTATCCTCAAAAGAAAGCGTCTCTTCTTGTCCGAGCGGCTGTTCACAGACACTCGTCTGTAAATCATCAGCAGTGCCCAGCACCGAGCAGTTAATTTCTGTTAATGGCGATACCGCTTTTTCGACCATCAGATTTTCATCATACCGGAAGCCATTTTCAATAGCCTCGATCAACTCATCTTGGTTAGTAGCTTTAGTTACCCCAATGCTGCTGCCCAGCGTTACTGGTTTGAGTACCACGGGATATCCTAATTGGTCAGCCAGTGTTAATATACTTTTCTGGTCCTGTTCCCACTCACTCTCAAAAAAGTCGTACCCATCAACAACCGGGATATCGTGTGTCCGGCAGATGTCCTTGGCTTTCACTTTGTCCATCCCCAGGCTGGAGGCAAAGACGCCACTGCCCGCAAAGGGAATGTTATACATCTCGCAGGTGCCCTGGAAGGCACCGTTTTCGCCTTCTGAGCCATGAAAAGCTGGAATTACCGCGTGGATGGAGTAGCTCTCGGGCGAACTGAAAAATCCTTTCTTTTCGGTTTCGAGCAGAATGGGTTTACCCAAGTCATCATGCGAAAAAGTACAGGGCGTTGCCTGTTCTTTCAAAACATCCAGGTTTTGAAAGTTCTCGATATCCTGCAGTGGTTCGCCAGTCAGCCAGCGACCTGATTTGGTGATATACAACGGAACTAGATCATAGTTGGAATCTTTCAGCGAGGCGATAACCTGCATGGCCGAAAGGACCGACACTTCGTGTTCAGGAGATGTCCCACCAAATGCCACAACAATGTTACTAGAGCTCATAGAATAGTTTCTGATTGGATGCTATTTGAAACTATATGATAAGAAAAGATCACCTCAGATGTGACATAAATGATAGGCGGGCAACGAAATAGATTAGGGTAGATCTGGTCAGATGATCCAATCTCGTTACGAAGCTCAATTTCGTAACGAGATTGGGAGAGGCGATCAATAAAAGAAGATCAGGAATCGTTTTGTTGCGCCATATAATACAGCTGCATCACGCGTAATTCATTGTACCCCACGGACTTATCCAGCTCGGTATATACCTTGCGAAGCATGTGTGTAGGTACTTCGTTCATGATTTCCAGCACCTCTTGGCGCTTGCGGGTGGAGAGCGATGAGGCTTCGACAATACCCTCAGGACGCAGTTCGTTACCTTCTTTCAGGTATGTTTTCAGGTGATTGATGATGGTTACGTTTTTGACGCCGTACTGCTCAGCAAGATGGTCAATTGATTTGCCGTCGTTATAGGCCCGGCCGATGCGTTCAAACTTTTCGCCCGACTCTTCTAGTTTCTCCTTCTTTTTTTCTATGAGGTCTGTTTTCTCCTCGATATCATGGTCCCGGCAGTACTTGTTGATGATAGCCAGGAAATCAGTAGCGTACTTTTTCAGTTTTACTGATCCAACGCCATAAATGGGGACCAGGTTGTCTTTAGACTGCGGGAAATAGTACGACATTTCCATGAGTGTGGTATCGGGGAAGATGGCGTAGGGCGGCACGGACTGCTGGTCGGCCAGCTCTTTTCGTTTGTTGCGAAGCTGTTCGAACAGGTCCTTGTCGTAGTTGTTTTCCACTTCAGAAGTCGTACGTTCAATGGCATTGTCGCCGACAACAGTATCCTTGCGATCCAATACGCCGAAGACATTTTCTTTACCATCGAGCACAGCCCGGGCCTGATCGGTGATACTGAGGGCGCCATGCTGTTCTTTACGTTCTAGGTAGCCCTGTTTAACCAGCATGCGGGCCAGCAGAATCCACTGCTCTTTAGCCCACTCGTTGCCGATATTGTATGTGGGCAATTCGTCATGCCCATTTTCAAGCACTTTCTCTTTGGTAGACCCTCGCAGGATGTCGGCAATGTAGTAGGCATCGAATTCTTCGTCCGTACGAACGATGCAAGAGAGTAGTTTTTGCGACTGCACCGTCAGATCTTCGACCTCGGCATCAACCGACAAGCAGTTATCACACATGTTGCACTCATCCTTTTCGTAGGTTTCTCCAAAATATCCCAGCAGTGGTTTACGGCGACATTTATCGGTTTCCATAAACTTCAGCATCTCTTTAAGATGCTTTTCGGCCACCTCTTTCTCACGCCCTTCTTTTTGGTTGATGAAATACTGAATCTTCTGCTTATCGGAGCGGTCGTAGAGCACCATACAGTCGGCGCGTAGCCCATCGCGGCCAGCACGGCCGATTTGTTGGTAGTAAGATTCAATATTTTTGGGCAGGTCGTAGTGCATCACAAAACGCACGTTGGGTTTGTCAATACCCATACCAAAGGCAATCGTCGCTACAATAATCTGTATGTTATCCCGAATGAAGGCCTCTTGGTTACGATTCCGTACGTTCTTAGACAGGCCGGCATGGTAGGGCTTCACCGAGTGTCCTTCTTTCTTGAGTTCTACATAAAGTTCCTCAACCTGCTTGCGGGAGAAACAGTAGATAATGCCCGACTGTTTTTTACGAGTATACAGGAAGTCGAGTGTTTGCTCGAGGGGATCGTCCTTTTCTGCTACGCCCAGGAACAGGTTTTTGCGATCGAAGCTGGCAAGAAAAGTATCGGAATCTCCAAACTTAAGGATGTCTTTAATGTCTTCGCGAACGCGCGGTGTAGCTGTGGCCGTGAGGGCTAAGCAAGTGGCTTCGGGGAAATCCTTACGCACTTTGGTCAGCTCGCGGTAATCGGGACGAAAATCGTGCCCCCACTCTGAAATACAGTGTGCTTCGTCAATTGTAAATAGGTCAACATGCTGATTGGAAAGCAGCTCTCGTGTCTTGTCCATCATCAGCGTTTCCGGAGCCATATATAACAGCTTGACCTCTCCGTTTTTTACCTTCTGAACGTTTTCTTCATACTCCTTGGGCGTAAGAGTACTGTTCAGGTAAATGGCCGGGATGTCGTACTGCAGTAGTTGCTCAACCTGATCTTTCATCAGTGAGATAAGTGGTGAAACGACAATGGTAAGCCCGTCAAAAAGCAGGGCCGGAATTTGATAGCAGAGTGATTTGCCGCCGCCGGTGGGCATAATGACGAGGGCATCCTTTTTGTCCATCACCTGCTGGATGATGTCTTCTTGGAGTGGACGAAAATCTTCAAATCCGAAAACATTATTAAGCTTGTTCTTTGCTTCTTTGATCATGTATCGCTGATATGTGTGCTTAATCTGATTTCTCAGATTAAAATTGAATTACAAATTGCTACTTGGTAAAAGGAAGTGTGGTGGAGATAGAATAGCGATGCCACCGCTTCATGCGATGGCGTTCGCTAAAAACTATATAAATATAATATTATTACTTGCTGAGGTAAAGGTTTTTGAACTCGAACGGTTTCTTAAAGTGTTCGTCATTGAAGTCTTCCATAAAGTAAATGGTTTCTCCGGTTGATTTCATTTCCGGCCCCAGCTCTTTTTTGACTTCGGGGAATTTATCGAACGGAAAGACCGGTTCCTTGATTGCCCATTTTTCGAGGGTTGAAGTCAGGTCCTTCTCGTCGAAATCTTTGAGCTTAGCACCCAGCATCACTTTAACCGCAATCCGTGCCTCGGGACGCCCCGTGGCTTTTGCAAGAAACGGAATCGTTCGTGTTGAGCGGGGATTAGCTTCCAGTACATACACATCGTCGCCCTTCACGGCATACTGCACGTTCAGGAAGCCTTTGATGTTCATGTTGGAAGCAATCTTTTCGTGGTAGTCCTTAATTTTTTCAATGGCTACATCGCTGAGCGAGTAGGTCGGTATCACAGCCGTAGAGTCACCCGAGTGAACGCCCGCGGGCTCAATGTGTTGCATGATTCCCGCAATATGCATGTCATCGCCATCATAAACGGCATCCACATCCACCTCAACGGCTTCCTCGAGAAATTTGTCGATGAGGAACGCATTTTCGGGATGGGTATCCAGTACCCGCTCGGTATAAAATTCTAGCTCATCCTGTTTTACGGCAATCCGCATGCCCTGACCACCAAGCACGTAGCTTGGACGAATCAGTACAGGATAGCCGATGCGGTTGGCGATTTCAATGGCGCCGTCCACATCTTCGGCCGTTCCATACGAGGGAAACGGGATATCAAGCTTTTTGAGGAATTCGGAGAACGATCCGCGATCCTCGGCAAAGTTGATCATCTCGAAGTCGGTACCGAAAATCTTGATGCCTTCTTCAACAAATTTCTTGCCGAGCTTCAGGGCTGTCTGTCCTCCTACTTGCAAGATGACGCCCTCGGGCTGCTCGTGTTCGTAAATATCCATTACGCGCTCCCAGAAGACCGGCTCAAAGTAGAGCTTGTCAGCCGTGTCGAAATCGGTTGAAACGGTCTCGGGATTACAGTTCACCATGATGGCTTCGTAGCCCATTTCCTGGGCGGCTTTCACAGCGTGGACGCAGGAATAATCGAACTCAATACCCTGTCCAATGCGGTTGGGTCCGCTGCCCAGAATCATCACTTTCTTCTTGTCTGATACTTCACTTTCGTTTTCACCGTCATAAGCTGAGTAGAAGTAGGGCGTTTCGGCGGGGAACTCAGCTGCACAGGTGTCCACCACTTTGAATGATGGCTTAAGTCCAAGTTCGTGACGCTTCTTGCGTACTTCTTTTTCAGTAACTTTGCCATTACTCTTACTCAACAGCCAGGCAATCTGTTCATCGCCAAAGCCAGCCTGCTTGAGTTCAAACAGATCCTCTTCGGTGATGTTGTCGAGCGACTGCCCCTCGGTGCGGTTCTCCAGCGATACCATGTAACGGATCTGCTGCAGGAACCAGGGATCAACTTTGGTGATGTCGGCAATTTCTTCGACCGAAGCGCCAAATTTAAAAGCGTTTCGGATATTCAACATGCGATCCCAGTAGGGTTTTTTGAGGCGTTCACGCACTTTCTTGCGATCGAGTTCATTGTAGCCGTCAGCGCCCAGCCCGGATCGTCCAATCTCCAGTGACTGATATGCTTTGTTCAGTGCTTCGGGGAAGTTACGCCCGATTGACATTACTTCGCCCACCGCTTTCATCTGGGTGGTCAGTTCTTCATCCACATTCGGGAATTTCTCAAAGTTGAAGCGCGGTGCCTTCACAATTACGTAGTCGATGGAAGGCTCAAAACAGGCCGAGGTGTTGCCCGTAATGGGATTGTCGAGCTCGTCGAGGTTGTATCCTACAGCCAGCTTGGTTGCAATCTTGGCAATCGGATATCCCGTAGCTTTGGAGGCCAGAGCAGACGATCGGCTTACCCGCGGGTTAATCTCAATAGCCACAAAACGATCGCTTCCCGGCTCTACGGCAAATTGCACGTTACATCCACCGGCAAATGTACCAATCGAGCGCATCATCTTTATGGCTGCATCGCGCAGCATCTGGAACTGTTTATCAGTGAGGGTCTGCGAAGGTGCTACCGTAACCGAGTCACCGGTGTGCACGCCCATGGGATCAATATTCTCGACGGTGCAAATAATCACAACGTTGTCGTTGGGGTCGCGCAGCAACTCGAGCTCGTACTCTTTCCATCCGAAAATAGATTCTTCAATGAGCACACGGTGTACGGGACTCATTTCCAGTCCGCGCAGCACTTTCTTTTCAAACTCATCTTCCGTCCAGACGATACCACCGCCGGCACCGCCCATCGTAAAGGAGGGACGAATGACGATGGGAAGTCCACCAAGATCTTCGGCAATTTCTTTGGCTTCCAGTACCGATTCCGCAGCCTTGCTTCGGCACTGCGGAATATCAATTTCATCCATCAGATCGCGGAACTCTTGGCGATCTTCGGTAATATCTACGGCATCAATATCCACACCGATAATCTGGATATCGCGCTCGGTCCAGTAATTTTCGTGCTGCAGATCCCGTGTGAGGTTTAGCCCTGTTTGGCCCCCCATGGTTGGCAGTACGGCATCGGGCTCTTCTTTTTCAACAATTTCTTTGATGGAATCAAGGGTTAGGGGCTTCAGGTACACTTCGTCGGCCATCATAGGGTCGGTCATAATGGTGGCCGGGTTCGAGTTGATGAGTACGACCCGGTAGCCGTCGTCCATCAGTGATTTACAGGCCTGGGAACCGGAGTAATCAAATTCGCAGGCTTGGCCTATGACAATGGGTCCTGATCCGATGATAAGAATGGTTTCGATGTCGTCGCGTCGTGGCATGCTATTGTTGGTGGTCTATTCGTTGATAGATTATAATTTCGTTCTGCTTCTTTCTTGCTAGGGCGTATTGCATATACCCTTACGTATTATTACGCCAGTTCTTTTTTGCCTTCTTTGATCATGTCTATGAACTGGTCGAAGAGATAGCGTGAATCGTGCGGTCCGGGTGATGCTTCGGGGTGATATTGTACCGACATCCCGGGAAAGTTTTTAAAGCGGAGTCCTTCGATGGACTTATCATTTAAGTTGACATGAGTGACTTCCACCTTGGAATCGTCGAGATCATCTTCATCGACGGCAAAACCGTGATTCTGTGTCGTGATTTCGACAAGTCCCGTATCAAGATTTTTGACCGGTTGGTTAGCGCCGCGGTGTCCCACAAACATTTTTTTAGTACCGATGCCTTCCGAAAGTGCCATTAATTGATGTCCCAAGCAGATACCGAAAATCGGTTTGCCGGTTTCCTTGGCATAGTTGACAATCTCCAGTGCATATTCGCTGGTCGCTTTGGGATCACCGGGACCGTTGCTGAAGAAGAAACCGTCGGGATTCCACTTGTCGAGTTCTTCTTTAAAATCGCCTTTGGCTGGGAAAACACGTAGTGTGCAGCCCCGATCCACCAGATTGTCAATAATGCTTTTTTTAATGCCGTAGTCGAAGGCCGCTACTTTAAATGGTCCGTCGCTGTGTACGGTCTGTGCTTCTTTGCGGGTGACCTTGGTGGCCAGTTCGAGCCCTTCCATATCATCCCAGTTTTTGGCCTTCTCGACAAGCTTGTCCTCGTCCAGTTCGGTAGAAGAGATGACGGCATTCATGACGCCTTTGGTTCGTATATGACGCACCAGCTTGCGGGTATCGATTCCGCTGATGCCTACAATTTCGTTGTCTTCGAGATACTGTTGCAGGTTACTATCGGCTTGGGGATTGCTGTGCTCCCAAGAGAAGGAACGCACGATCAGTCCGGCAATCATTACTTTACGAGCCTCGTCGTCGCGGCTCATGGTACCGTAGTTTCCAATGTGAGGATAAGTCATCATCATTAGTTGACCATAATAACTGGGGTCGGTAAAAATTTCCTGGTAGCCAACCATGCTGGTGTTAAAACAAAGTTCACCGCCGGTGGTACCTTTTTTACCTATGGCATAACCGTGTTCTACGGTGCCGTCAGATAGGGCAATGATAGCTTTATCTCTATTGTAGAGTGACATATGAAGGGGATAATGGTTTTGAGAAGTTCGAGTTTAGGTATAAAAAAAATCCGACCACAAAAAATGTGTCGGATTTCAGAAAAGGGAATGGTGTGCTGACCACCCGATGATGATCGGATGTTTGAATCTTTTTTTGCGGGCAGTGTTGTCTGCCGCCAATTGTAAGGGGTGTGCCCTTGGAGTTCAAGTGTCGGTATTAAAAGTCTGGATTGACATTTGTGTGCGCTAACTCAATTCCAACGCAAAACTGTGATAAAATACAAATACAGGCTTCTATTTTCAACGGAATTCTAAGGTTTCGATAACCTACTGCGACTGACGGCTTTGGATGATAAATTCGTCATTCCACTTATCGTAGGATACCGATAGTTCGTTCGGCCGGCAGCATACTTGGCAGTCTTCGATATATTTCTGGGTGTTGCCCTGTGAGGGATCCACAAAGGTATGATTGGTTTCGCCACAATAGGCGCAGCGGAATTCTGTTCCCTGAGACTCGGCTTTGTTTCTCATAAGTGTTGAAGTGTTGGAGTACTGAAGTGTTGAGGCATTGACCTTATTTCAGCGATGACCAATATTGCAGAAGGCTTCGGCCGGTATTCTCCAAAAGAATTTATTCGCTTCCTTGATTTTACTCAAAGTTCTTGTGAAGAAGTAAAAAGTTTGCTGTATGTAGCTTATGATTTAGATCATATTGATGAGTCAGAATTGAAACAGGCCTACGGAAGGGCAAGTGATGTTAAGAATTTAACACTAGCCCTGATCAAATATTTGCGAACTAAAGCTTGCTAAACTTTAACACTTTGAACTTACGCACTTACCAGAGAAGCATCTTCATACAAAACACGCTGCCGCCGCTTTTAAGATATTCATAGGTACTAACTTCGTGAACTGAGAATCCATTGTCGCGCAGATTCTTATTGACATCCGTGCAGCCCTGCTGGATAATTACATTTCGTCCGTCGGGACACGAGGCGTTGCAGGCAAACAGCTCCTCGGCTTCATATTTTGAGGCATGGATGACCGTATTAAATAGCTTATTAATCATCTTAAGTCCTTCGTCGGTAAAGGCTTCCGGATAGATGAGGGCCGTATGCTCATCAAGCACGGACAGGCAAGTATCAAGATGGTAGAACGACTCATTCACAAGTTTCAGTGCAATGACGGGTACATCGTAAGTATCAGAAATTGTTTCGTAAGCCTCCATCGATGAGCGATATCCGTAACCGCCCCAGAGCAAACGCTTGCCCGTATGCCAGATCGCATCGCCACAACCTTCAAAGTCGTTGATCTTGTCCTCATCGAGGTAATGGATCTCATAGCCGTGTTGGCGGTACCACTGTTCAATATAGGGTACTTCATCTTTTCGCTGATCAGCATGCATAATGCTCATAAAGACATGCCGGTTGCCATCTTCGTCGATATATGGCAGGCTTTGATTGGCACAGAACACCATGTCGGGCAGTCCTTCCTGATCCTCAATAACGTGGACTTTAATTCCAACCTGATTAAACAGAGAGCGGACAAGGTCCCACTCGTTTTGGGCTTCAATGGTGTTAACATTGCCTACCTGGTCGGCCATATGTGGATTAATTACGTATTCTACAGAATAGTGTAGTGGTCGAACCATGAGGACTTCTGAAGGAAGAGGCATCGAGGGTATATCCTCAACAGTAAAGTCAAGCTGATCAGCAGATGTAATTACTTGCGGCATAGTCTGTAAGACTGATTCTCAATTCTGATAGTTTTAAATATAATCGGATCACTAAAATAACCATTTGTTGGAAAGAATAAACTATTAGGCAAAACATTTGTTAGTTTGTACGTTTAGAGACGAGGTTCAAATTATGCTACTAGATCACGAATTACTATCACAATTAGCACCACTGGAGCTCCGTGCCCGGAAAATTGTTGAGGGCTTTATCTCGGGACTCCACAAGAGTCCCCATCACGGTTTCAGCGTTGAATTTGCTGAGCATCGTCCCTACAATCCCGGCGATGAAATAAAGCACATTGACTGGAAGGTATATGCCAAGACGGAGCGGCTGTTTGTGAAGAAGTACGAGGAGGAAACCAATCTCCGTTGCTACATACTGCTCGACACCAGCAGTTCTATGTTCTATAAATATTTTAGTCCATGGAGTAAGCTGCGATACGCCATCCATTTTGGGTCTTCATTGATGTACCTGATGCATCGCCAACGCGATGCCTGTGGACTGGTGACTTTTAGTGAAGGTGTCAATCAGTTTATCCCTGCCAAGTCATCGTACTCTCACCTGCGGATGCTATTTACTGAGTTTGAACGACTGCTCGAGCAGGAAGACGCCCAGGAAGAATTGCATCGCAAAACGGCTACGGCTAAAGTGATGCACGAAGTAGCCGAGCGCCTTAAGCACCGCAGCCTGGTTGTTGTACTCACGGACCTTTTTGAAAATGTGGATCAGCATGATCAGTTAATTTCGGCCCTCAAACATCTGCGTCATCGCAAGCATGAGGTGCTGCTGTTTAATGTGCTCGAGGAGCAAAGCGAACGCGAGCTCGACTTTCCTGACCGCCGACTAATGATGCAGGATATGGAGACGGGATCCCAAATGGAAGTTATGCCGGCACAAATCCGCAAGGACTACCAGGAAAAAGTGGAAGAGTTAACCCACCGATTCAAGATGGCGTGCAGCGAATTCCAAATCGATTTTGAGCAACTTGATACCCAAAGCGAATTTGATCTTGCATTGTTGGCCTATCTAAACAAGCGCAAGCGCCTCGGTTGAATTAAAATTTTTCTAAAGAAATTAAAGATGAAACGATCGCAGTTTTTTCACTTAGCTATTGTTGTAATTCTTGTTTGTATCAGTTGTAAGAGCAGTGCCCCGGCCTATAAATTTGTTAAGCCCTCAGAACGGACGAGTTGGCAACCCAAAATAAAAAGTGGAGATATCGGGTTTTATGATGTTACCCAAGAGGTGACTGCCAACATTGATACGCCGCCGAAGGTGAAGGGTAAAGAGAGTTTCCATGATGCAGTGGATATGTCGACGGCTTGTCGGCAACAGGCTATGAAAGGAAAGGGTAAAACCGTAGGTAAAATCGAGTTTCTTATCAATAAGAAAGGCAAAGCCACTCAATTTTATATGTTGCGGGATGTGGGTGATTGTAACGCGGTATTGGCCAAAAGTTTTAAGCAGGCGAAGTTTGAGCCGGCTATGTCAGATGGCAAACCAATACCAACGCTGGTGCACTTTACGATGATCTTTCGATTTGTGGATCAAGGTCGGCTGCAGCAACAAGTAAATTGATTTATGAACTCATTTCCTTGGCAATGCGAAATGCTAATTTTCCTGATGTTGGTTGGGATCCAATGCAAAAGTGCGCAATACGATTTTGTTCAAGCTGACGAACGCCTACAATGGCAGCAAAAAATTAAGCAGGGCAAGATTGGATTTTATGACTCTGAAAAGAGGGTTTTGGCCAATATTGATCAGCCGCCCAAGGTAAAAGGAGAGAAAACGCTGCGGGATGTTGTTGCAATTACCCAGCCATGCCTGGAATATTTGTCCAAACATGCTAAGAAGACAGCAGAACAGAAGGTGAAAGTTTCGGAGCGTGGAAAAATTGAATTCCTGGTCAATAACAAAGGGCAAGCCAGTAATTTTTTTCTACTAAAATCGGTGGGAAAATGTGATAAAACGCTGGCCAAAAGTTTTGAGCAGGCTACGTTTATCCCGGCCTCGGTGGATGGCCAACCAATGCCAACCTTAATACATTTTAGCATGTCCTTCAATTTGGTGGGCTTACAGCATCAACAGAAAAACATAAGAAATTGGTAGTCATTGTGATCCTTTATCCTAAATATTATATAATCTTCTAATGTTATAGGCTAATACGTTGGGTATGACAGGCACAAGGCAATTTATTGTTGGGATGGTTTGTATCCTTATCGGGGTATCAGCATGTAAAACCGCGAAACCGACCTCAGAGGTATACCAATCACCGGATGACATAGATTTCGTTTCGCAGAACAGCCGCCCCGATTGGAAAGTGCAGATTGATAATGGAGAAGTAGGCTTTCATGATCCCGCTGACCAGACCTTAATTGGCTTGGATACGCCGCCCCAGTCAGAGGATTATGGCATCATTGTTCCAAGGGTAACGATGTCTGTCCCTTGTATAGAGTACATCCAAGACCACGGCAGTCAGGTAGCCAAGCTGGAGTTTTTGGTAAGTAAGAAGGGCGAAGCCAGCCGGTTTTATGCGCTCAAATCGGCCGGTCCCTGCGACAAGGATGTCGCCAGAGCCATTAAGGAATCAGTAATCATCCCGGCGAAAAAGAATGGTCAACCCAAGGCGGCGTTGGTTCACTTACGTATCGAAGTGAAATTGTAGGGTAACATCTAAGTGACTTCTGACCTTCGTAGAACTTTATTAAAAAGCTTTGGGACAAATCGCTTAAGGTAAACAGCCCAGGTTTCAACTCCCCCAATGTAAATTTCTTCTTTTCGGTTGGCGATTTTCGGGAGTAATTTTTCTGCAAATCTTGACGGTGCCATGCCTTGTTGCTGCCCTTTACCCATTTTATTGTGTTTGCTGCCGTCGCCTTCCAGGGCATTTTGGGTAACATCGGTCTTAATATAACCCGGGCACACCAGCGATACGTGGATATTATCGTCGTAAACTTCCTGGCGCAGGCAGTCGAAATAGCCGTGAAGGGCATGTTTGGATGCAGCATAGCTTGAACGGAGCCGCGTACCAAATTTACCCATCACGCTGCTGGTTACCACGATGTGTCCCGCTTGCCGCTCAATCATCGAGGGAAGCACAGCCTTGGTCAGGGCTACCGATCCAAAAAAGTTGATCTCCATCACCTTGCGGACGACCTCCAAATTTGTGTCGATGACCTCAGAGCGCTGACTAATGCCGCCATTATTAAATAGGTAGTCAATGTGGCCATACAGGTCCAGTGCCTGTTCTGCTTTTTGATTCAGTACGTCCGTTTCAGCAAGGTCCAGTGGCAGAATGTGGATGTCTGAGGTATCGCCGCTGCAGTTACTTTTTACCTTTTCGAGCACTTCTTTTCGGCGCGATGACAAAATAAGCTTGGCACCTCGTTGGTGTAGTTGGTAAGTGAGCGCCTCACCGATGCCCGAGGATGCGCCGGTGATCCAAACGACTTTATTATTAAATGACATTATCGTAGATGTAGCTATTCGATTGGTAAAGAATTGTAGTACGTTTTATGATTCCTAAAATGCTGATTCATCCCAAGCATGACAAGGGCCATTTAAGCTTTGTTCAGATACTGGACAACATTTACTATTTTATTACGATCAACGATTTGATATAGATTTCTGTTTTGATCGCATTGCTATTAAGAAAAAAGTATTACCGTGAAACCGAAGCACAGTATATTATTAGTTGAAGACGAAGAAGAGTCGGCCGAAATGTTGGCGAATTTCCTCGAAATGAACGATTACGAGGTACTCGTTGCTCACGAGGGGAATCGAGCGCTGGAGCTTATTGAAGATCATGCCGGTGAAATTCATCTGGCCATACTAGATATCATGGTTCCAAATGTGGATGGCAAAGAAATTTGCCGGCAGATTCGCAGTCATCCGGTGTTAAATGATATCCCCGTCATCTTTCTAACGGCCAAGGATGAAGAGCAGGATGAGATCGAGGGTCTTGAGCTTGGCGCCGACGATTATATTCCCAAGCCGGCCAGCCTGAATCTGGTAAAAGCCCACGTAGAGTCGTTGCTGCGGCGGCAGAATCCCCAGAAAGCTAACTGGTTGCAGTACGGCGATACCTATCTCGATACCGATGCCAAAGAGCTTTATGTAGATGATGAAAAAATTGAGCTGACTTCCACCGAATATACACTAATTGAGCTGTTCTACAAGAATCCAAAGCGGGTGTACACGCGGCAGGAAATCCTGGAGCATATCACCGAGGAGGATCGTTTTGTGTTTGATCGAACGGTGGATGTACATGTGAAAAACCTGCGGCTCAAGATGGGCGATTCAGGAGAAGTGATTAAAACCTATCGCGGTATCGGCTACGGACTCAACCGTGAAATTGTGAAGGTGTAAATAGATACGGATGTGCCGGATTTTATCTAACATACAAACAGTCGTTTTCAGCCCAACTAGCTTCATCTGCCTTCTATGAGCATACGGTCAAAACTGGCATGGACATTCATCCTGTTGCTTATTTTTGGGATTACCTCCATCAGCAGCTACTCTATTCTATTTATCCGGGATTATCTGCTCGAGGAGGGACGCACCGAGATGCAGCAAGATACGAGATGGTTGTCGGTGACGGTGGCGAACTTGGCTCAAAATAAGCAGCTTGACAAACACTTGTCAGAAGCTGCCCGAACATCCGGTTATCAGTTGGCGGTATTTGATTCTACCGGTCAACTCCTTAATGCGTATACCAATAATGATACGAGCTTTACGCCTTCGCAGCAGTTGAGCGCTGGAATTATGGAGAGCTTGAAAGCGCGATCAGATTTACCCTTGCTTCCCCGCAATGAGAATTCCGAACGGCTGACCGGCTATATCATGCTCCCGGATTCGGCGGCCCCAATGCATTACCTGGAGGCCAGCCAGCTGAAGGATCAAATTTATGCGCCTATCAAAACCATCCGCTGGATTATCTACTACGGGATGTTTATTTCCATTGGGTTGGTCGTGATCGTCAGCGTTTGGATGGCGCGCTACCTGACCAAGCCGATCACACAGATTAAAAATGCCGCCCAGGACATTGCCGATGGTGATGTGGATCGCGACATCGATATCAATCGAAGCGATGAGTTTGGGACGCTGGCTACATCGCTTGATCAGATGGCCTCGAAGCTGCGTGCCGACACCGAACAGATCAAGCAGTTTGCTGAAAAGCAGCGCCAATTTTTTGCCGATATTACCCATGAGATTCGTAATCCGCTGCATACCATTTCCGGCGCACTGGAAATGCTGCAGTTAGACAATCTGGATGAGGAGAAAAAACAGAAATATATTCGATCTGCAGAGCGGCAGACCGACCGTATCACGCGGCTGTTTAAAGATCTGAAAACTCTGCAGCGATATGACTCCGACGAGTATTTTGTAGAGATGCAGGAGTTCGACCTGGCTATCATTGCCCGGCATGTGGATGAACAGTACCGTGATCAGGCCGATGAAAAAGGAATCACGCTGAATATTGACCAGGGAGCTTGCAAGGCTACCGGCGACCCCGGCAAGATCGAACAGGTGATTGATAACCTGATCTCCAATGCCATCAAATACACCAATGAAGGTATCGTCAGTCTTTGCTATTCATGTAATGACGAACAGGTTACAGTTGAGGTTAAGGACAGTGGCATCGGGATCTCACAAGAACATCTGGGCCGGCTGTTTGATCGTTTTTATCGCACTGACAAAGCGCGATCACGCGACAAAGGCGGTACGGGACTTGGCCTGGCCGTGGTTAAAAGTATTCTCAACGCTCACGGTACCAACATTAATGTTGAAAGCGAAGTAGGAGAGGGGACCCGCTTTTGGTTTACGTTGCCTACGAGCTAACTATGTCCCCGGCACTTCCAAAGTGCCGGGGACTTGAGCGCCTCATCGGTCGAGGGGGGGTATTACCGGTGAATATGGCATGTATTATTTTCGAATCAGCTTACCGACCGCTTCCTTCAGGGATGTGTGCTCGAAATTGTCGGTGACATTGGTTACGACATCCGAGCGGCTGATACGCACAATCTTTTTATTGCCATTGATCAGATAGCCAGTGGAAAGGGCTTGCATGTTCAACGTATCCGTAAAAAACGATACATCCACAGTCTGTGGCCACATAATGTCATACTCCTGTGCAAATTGCTTAAACTCGGCCGGCGTGTTGAACCCATAAGGAACTTTCCAGTCGTAGCCAACACCCACCACCTGAAACCCTTGGTCTTTGTATTGGCGATAGAGTTCGGTTATTTTGGGGTACATGATGGTGCATGAGCCACAGTGAGAGCCGTAAAAATAGATGAAGGTGACATTGTCTTTTAGGGCCTGCTGCGTGAACGTACCTCCATCCAGCATTTTGATTGTAAAGTTAGGCATAGGCTTCCCCGCCGAGTATGTATCTATCTGGTTCCGCATTTTTGCAATTTCTTCACCATATTTTGTATTGCTTGGATAGACATGGTAGCTGAGTTCCAGCGTATTCAGTTGGTTTAAGGCTTGGTCATAGTATTTAAACTTGGTAAACCAACGGGCTAGGTAATAATGAGCGGCAATCTGGACATCCTCAGATTGGCTGTGTTCCGCAATGCGTTGCAATTTTTTAACATAGGGATGATCCAATGTGTGACTTCCGTCTAACGGCTGCTTCCAAAAGGGAAGGACCCCGCTCATGGCCCGGTCATCCATCGAGAGCGAATTCAGCTTCTCTTCTAATATATTGGGATTGTTAAACTTTGCATAAATGGACAAGGCCTTGCGGGCAGCTTCGGGGGCCAGTTTATGGTTGGGATGACGCTGGACCAGCTTCCAGTAGCGGTCGCTCCAAGAGCGCAGGAATTGAGGGGTGATAGCCCCATGCTGGGCTTTGAGGGAATCTTGATATTGTTCGTTCAAATTAGAAAAAGAGGTGGGAAAAGAATTGGAGTCAGTTTCAGGTTGTTGGCCTCGAGCAATTAATACGCCTAAAAGGGATACTAACAGAAGTAGAAGCAATTCTCTTATTAACATCATATCAATGACCTTGTCTAAATTCAATTAAAAGTATATACTATGAAGGTAGTAATTTCAAATTATGACTTAAATAATCTCTCATTGGGCGACTGGGGTTGTTGGGTGATGAATGTTGTCGGTGGTTTATTCATCCGACTTCAAATCCAGTACTCAGGTGAGCCCTTTATAGACATAATAGACTCGTTCTAAATAGAATTTGACACTTCTTCTTCAAATTTCCTTCACAAAGAATTGGTTTCTTTACTCTGATGATCACGAACCTACAGATCATCTGCTTAGATAAATTGTTAACAGGCTAGAACAGAGTTCAAAATGTCGACAGACGAGAAACGAATTGGCGTAGTGTTGATGAATCTTGGCGGTCCTACCGCCGATTACGCGGTCCGACCCTTTTTATACAATCTTTTTCGCGATGAGGATATTATTAAGCTGGGCGGCGGCAAATTTCAGGATCTTTTCGCGAAGATAATATCCAAATTTCGTGCACCTAATGTTCAAGAAGATTATGAAGAAATTAACGGCTGCCCCAAAGGATGTATGGGTAACAAGCACTGCCTGAATCGCAAGAATAGCATCACCTCGACCTGCTGTTCGCCGATTAACAGTTTGACTGAAAAGCAGCGCCGCGGCCTGGAGAAGCATCTTAAAAAGGTTATTCCTGGGCACGATGTGAACGTTTATACCTGCATGCGCTACTGGCTGCCGTTTGCCGAGACTACGATGGACGACATGGTCGAGGACGGCATCACCCACGCGGTGATGGTTCCGTTGTACCCACAGTTTTCGTGGACAACCACCGGAAGCAGTTACCGCGATTGGGAGACAAAGCGTGATGAGAAATTTGGTCACGATACGCCGTGGAAGGAATTTCATGTAAAGAATTACCATCTCGATGAGAATTACCTCTCGGCAATGAATGATCGCATCGACGAAGCGCTGGCTGAGATGGATGAGGAAACGCGCCAGAAAACGCATTTTATTTTCAGCGCGCACGGCACGCCAATGCTCGAGGTCAGAAGTGGTGATCCCTATACCACGGAGATCAATCAGACGATGGAAGCGATTATGGAGATGCGCGGTTACGATCACGATTACTGGCTGGGATATCAGTCGAAAGTGGGTCCGCAAAAGTGGACGCAGCCCAACACGGCCGAGCTGGTGGAGCGCCACATCGAGTACGGTATCAAGAATTTTCTGATGATTCCAATTGCGTTTGTAACGGATCACGTGGAGACGCTGTTCGAGCTGGGTATTGAGCTCGTAGAGGATCTCGAGGAAGAAGGGTACGAGTTTGAGAATCTCAAGGTGATGGATGGTATTAACGATCATCCCCAATACATTCAGGCCCTTTCTGATCAGGTGTTGGCGAAGCTGGATCACGAAATTAAATTGGATGAAGAAGCAAAATCGGAATCCCTAAAAGTTTCTGCCGAATAGATGTCAGTAGAACCTCCTAAAATATCGGATTTTTGTGCGGTCGGTGTGAACCACTGGGAGGCGAGCATCGACGTGCGCGAACGCTTCAGTTTGAAAGAAGCACAGAAGAAGGAGCTTATTGAAGGCGCCAAGCGCGAAGGCATGGACAGTCTTTTTGTGGTTTCAACCTGCAACCGCACGGAGATTTTCGCGCAAAATGTATCCGCCCAGGAGCTCATTCGCCTGCTGGTGACCTATTCCAGGGCTTCGCTCGAAGAATTCCATAACTACGGATTTGAGAAAGAAGGGCAGCGGGCCGTTGAACATTTGTTCCAGGTTACCGTAGGGCTCGACTCTCAGATACTGGGCGATGTGCAGGTGGTGAATCAAGTAAAAGAAGGATATGAGTTGGCCAGTGAGCTCGATGCGGTTGATGGCGAATTGCATCGCCTGATGCAGCACGTATTTCGGGCGCACAAGCGATCACGCAATGAGACCTCGCTGGGAGAAGGAGCAGCTACAACGGCCTATGCGGCAGTTAAGTTTGCTGTGGAGACCTTCGACAATCTCAGGGACAAAAATATTTTGCTTGTCGGAACCGGCAAGATTGGCAAGGTGACCTGCAAGAATCTGATCAACCTTGGAGCAAAGAAGGTAACGCTGATCAATCGCACGCGTGACCGAGCCGAATTTGTGGCTGGCAGGTTTGATCTGGATGTGGCCGATATGGAAGAGCTGCCGCAGAAAATTGCAGAGTCGGATCTGATTATTGTGGCAACAGGAGCTAAGGAGCCTATAATTGAGCTCGATGATATGAAACCGTCAATCCTCAATCCCAGTTTTAAGGTGATGGTGGATTTGTCGGTGCCCCGTAATATCGATCCCGAAATTGGTGATCTGGACTTTGTGGATCTGGCCAATATGGATTTTCTGACGGATGTAACCGACGAGGCGTATCGCAAGCGCGAAGAAAATATTCCGCTCGTCAAGAAGATTATTGACGATGAGCTGACAGATTACAAGAATTGGCTTAGCAAGCAGAAGGTAGTACCGACGATTAAAGCGCTGACGAGTAAGTTTGATGCGATCCGCGAAGATGAATTTGATTTTTTTAAAAACAAGATTTCCGATACCGACAAAGAAAAGGTTGAGAATCTGACGCGGCGTATCGTGAATAAAATTGCCGCTTACTCCATCGAGCACCTGCGTGACCATCACGAATCTGAGCAGGTAACTAAGGTTGTGAATGATATGTTTAAGCTCGAAACCAAAGCAGATGATGAGTAAGAAAAACGTCATTCGCATTGGTACCCGCGATAGTCAGCTTGCCACGTGGCAAGCGAAACAGGTTGCCGCCAAATTGGAAGAGCTCGGCTATGAAACAGAGCTTATTTTTGTTAAGTCCGAAGGCGACAGGGATCAGACCACCCCGCTTACCGAAATGGGTGGCAAAGGTGTGTTTACCAAGGCACTGGATGATGCCCAGCTCAACGATGAGATCGATATTGCCGTGCATTCTTTCAAAGATTTGCCGACTGAGAATCCTCTGCCCTTAAAAGTAGCGGCTATTTTAGATCGTGCTGATCCCCGCGATACGCTGGTTACGTCAAAGGGAACCGACTTTTTGGATGATCCTGAGTATGAAGCAACAATTGCGACGGGCAGTAACCGCCGGCGTGCACAGTGGCTTAATCGGTATCCCAACCATCAGGTTGTGAATATACGTGGCAATGTGAATACGCGCCTGGAGAAAGTGGAAACCAAGGGTTGGGATGCTGCCATCTTTGCTGCTGCCGGTTTGCAGCGAATCGACCTTGGCCATCATATCGATCAGTATCTCGACTGGATGGTTTCGGCCGCCGCGCAGGGAGCTATGGCGGTGATGATTCGGGAGGGAGATACGGAGATGGAAGAAATTGTATCGCAATTGAATCATGATGAAACCGCATTGTGTACGACCATTGAGCGGGATTTTCTGCACGATATGGAGGCTGGATGCAGTGCCCCGGTGGGAGCGTACGCATTTATAGAAGACGGTCATGTCCACTTTAAAGCTGTGGCACTTACGTTGGATGGAAGTGAGCGGTACGATTTTGAAGAGAAGAAGTCGGTAGGTGAAGCCGGTGAGCTGGGACATGCCGCCGCGCAGGCACTGCTTAGCGAAGGGGCCATCAAAGTTATTGATCAGATTAAATCAGAATTGTAGAACTGATAACATTAATTGCGCAGATCATACTGTGAGAACCAGCTTAATCCACACCGTGTCATCCTGAACTTGTTTCAGAATCTTCAGCATACTAATGTTCATAGCGACAGATGCTGAAATAAATTCAGCATGACACAGTAATTAGCGTTCTATTTAATTATGCGACAAGACAAACGAAATATTTTAGTCACGCGACCGCTGTCCGCACAACAAATTGAATACGCGCGGATATTGGGATTGGAACCGATTATTGAACCGGCGCTCGATTTCAATTTTCCGGAGTATTGGGATAGCGTGCTCAAGGTAATTACAAAACATCCGAAGTCGGACTGGATCTTTACCAGCACAAATGGCGTAAAAGCACTCAAAGAGCTTATGGATGCTGGTCTGCAGGTGCGCCCCGAAGTACAGTTGTTTGCAGTGGGGTCGAAGACGCAGCAGGCTCTTCAGGAATTAGGACTGGATGCCAAGGTCCCACGTACCGAAGACAGCGAGCATCTTGCTGAGCTAATTATAAATGAAGGTAAGATCAATTCGGTGATCTACTTTCACGGCAATCTTAGTCGTGGCAAGATGACCGATATGCTCAAAGAAGAGGATATTGAAGTCATTGAACTGGAAGTGTATGAGACAATCATTAATCCTGTACATTTGCCTCATGTGGAAGTCAGCGGCATCCTGTTTTACAGCCCCAGTGCTGTGGAGGGATTCGCGCAGGGCGAAGGTTTCGATGAGGAACTGCCCGCGCTGTTTGCAATAGGACCAACGACGGCAAAAGCACTGGAAGATGAAACCGACCAGCCGGTGCAGATTGCCAAGCAGCCCGACACCGAAGTGCTACTCCGAACTACTTCCGATTACATTTTTAACCAAGCTGAAAGTATTTAGTCACAGATCTTAACAGATAAGCACGGATACATCTGTTTTTATCTGTGCCAATTAGTGCCCAGAAAAAAAGTATTTATGAATAACGATTTTCCTGAACTTAAAAACGATTTATTACTACGCGCACTACGCGGAGAAAAAGTTGAACGTCCACCCGTGTGGATGATGCGTCAGGCGGGGCGATATTTGCCGCAGTACATGGAAATCCGAAAAAAGTATACCTTCTTCGAGCGCGTCGAGACGCCCGAACTGGCATGTGAGATTACCATTCAACCCATCGATGAGCTGGAACCAGATGCCGCCATCCTCTTTTCGGATATTCTGACTATTCCACAGGCGCTGGGTATTGATGTTGATTTGGTCAAGGGCAAAGGTCCGGTGATGGAGAATCCCATCCGCAGCGTAGATGATGCTTTTGCAATCCTGGCCGAAGATGTACCCGAAAAGTTGAACCACGTAATGGAAGCTATCACGCTGACCCGCAAAGAGCTTAACGGTCGCGTGCCACTAATCGGTTTTGCCGGTGCTCCGTGGACGCTTTTCTGTTACATGGTGCAGGGCGAAGGCTCCAAGAATTTTGCCAAAGCCAAGGCGTTCATGTACCAGCATCCCGATGCGGCGAAGCATGTGATGAAAGAACTTACGAAAGCCACCATTGATTATTTGCAAGCCCAGATCGATGCCGGCGCGCAGGCAGTACAGCTTTTTGATTCTTGGGCAGGTTTGCTGGGCCCTGAAGATTTTAATCAGTGGGCCATGCCGTATCTTATGGAAATTTGTGATGCCATTGATGAGGTACCGGTGATTCTGTTTGCCAAGGGCAGCTGGTATGCACTGGAACGGTTGAGCTTCAAAAGCAACGCCGCGGCGCTGGGACTCGACTGGACTATCACCCCTGAGTACGGCCGCGAAGCCACGCGTGGTGATGTAGTGTTGCAAGGCAACTTTGATCCTTCGAAGCTGATGATGCCCATTGACGAGATCAAGCGTCAGACGAAGCGAATGATCGACCGTTTCGGTCCGCAGAAGTATGTTGCCAACCTGGGACACGGCATTCTTCCAAACATCCCGGTAGACCATGCCCGCGCCTTTGTAGATACGGTTAAAGAATATAGGGCCACAGATTAGCACAGATAATACAGATTATCTGTTAAGATCAGTGTAAATCTGCGCTCAAGAATAATTTAACGATGGATACAAACATTAAAAATAGATTTGAAGCCTACATCCGAAATCTTCAGGATGAAATCTGTGACCGACTGGAGCAGATCGACAACAAGGCGCGATTCCGTCATGATGACTGGGATCGCGATGGCGGGGGTGGCGGTCATACCCGCGTAATTGAAAAAGGGGATGTCTTTGAAAAAGGAGGAGTCAATATTTCCGCTGTGCATGGCGAATTACCCGAACTGATCCGCAAGCGTTTTGAAGTCGAGCAGGGATGGTTCTGGGCCGGCGGGTTGTCGCTCGTCCTCCATCCAAAAAGCCCGATGGTGCCGACCGTTCATGCCAACTATCGCTACTTTGAGCTCTATGATGATGCCAGCATGGACGAGGTACGCGACTGCTGGTTTGGCGGCGGCGCAGATTTGACGCCATATTATCTATGGGATGAAGACGCCGTGCATTTTCACCAAGTCTTGAAAGCTGCCTGTGATGAACATGGCAAGGATTTATATCCGCAATTCAAAAAAGAGTGTGACGAGTATTTTTATAACGACCATCGCTCAGAAGGTCGCGGTATAGGCGGGTTATTTTTTGATTACCTGCGTCCCACTGATCAACGATCGGCCGAAGATTGGTATAATTTTACTACTGATGTTGGCGATGTTTTCTTGGATAGTTACGTGCCTATTGTTGAGCGGCGCAAAGATGAGGAGTACACTGAACAGCAGCGGTATTTCCAAGAGATCCGCCGTGGTCGGTATGTAGAGTTTAATTTGATCCACGATCGCGGTACTTTGTTTGGGCTCAAAACAGATGGGCGGACAGAATCTATTTTGATGAGTCTGCCCCCGCGCGTTCGGTGGGATTACGATTTTCAGATTGAGGAAGGTAGTGATGAAGCGTACTTGCTTGATCGACTCAAAAATCCTATTGACTGGATTGAATATGGCAAGAAAAACGAAATTTTAAACAGAGAAATTAAGTAGGAATAATACGCAACACGCAGTACTTGATAGTGATGCGTATTGGGTATTGCGTAAAAATTTAAAAGAGTTGACGAAATCTAAATTCAATATGTCACACGGACAATTTCCATACATTCGCGGACGTCGATTGCGAGCTTCGGCAGCCATTCGGGATATGGTAGCTGAGCACGATCTCAAGCCGGCTGACTTTATTGCTCCGGTGTTTGTGATGGGGGGCGAAAATGAAAAAGTCGAAATTCCCTCTATGCCGGATTACTATCGCTACACGTTGGATCTGCTGCTCGAAGAAGTTGGAGAATTGCAGGAAGTAGGCATTCGATCGGTCGTGATTTTTGCTAAGGTGCCCGATGAGTTGAAAGACAACAAAGGCACCGAGGCGCTCAATCCCGATGGGTTGATGCAGCGGGCGGTTCGAGCAATCAAAGAAGAGTATCCCGAGATGCTGGTGATGACCGATATTGCGATGGATCCGTACTCGAGCTACGGACACGATGGGATTGTTGAAGATGGAGAAATTCTGAATGATGAATCGGTAGAAGTGCTGTCGAAGATGGCCGTAAGTCATGCCAAGGCTGGAGCCGACATGGTAGCCCCATCCGACATGATGGACGGTCGCATTGGAGCTATGCGCGAAGCGCTCGATGAAGAAGGGTTTGAGCATACCGGCATCATGGCCTACAGCGCAAAATATGCGTCCAGCTATTACGGACCGTTCCGGGATGCACTGGATTCCGCGCCCGGATTTGGCGACAAAAAGACGTATCAGATGGATCCGGCAAATGTGAAAGAAGCCATCAAAGAAGCCAAACTAGATGAACAGGAAGGGGCCGATATTGTGATGGTCAAGCCGGGACTGCCGTATATGGATGTTATTCGGGCGGTAAAAGAAAATGTATCAGTGCCCGTTTCAGTTTACAATGTATCCGGTGAATATGCTATGTTAAAGGCCGCTGCAGAGAAAGGGTGGCTCAACGAAGAAGAGGCCATGATGGAAGCGCTGGTTGGCTTTAAGCGAGCTGGTGCAGATTTGATTGCTACCTATTTTGCCAAAGCGGCATCAAAGATATTGAATAAAAACTGAGCATTTTATTAATGTGTCATCCTGAATTTGTTTCAGGATCTACAAAGGATATTGCAAAAAACTATTAGAAAACATGCTAGAAAAGAGTAAGAAATTATTTGAGCGAGCACAGAAGTTTATTCCCGGTGGCGTCAACTCTCCGGCCCGGGCTTTTAACTCCGTAGGCGGAACGCCTGTCTTTTTTGAAAAGGCCAAGGGATCTATCCTCACAGATGTCGACGGCAAAGAATATATCGATTACGTTGGCTCTTGGGGACCGATGATCCTGGGCCATGCTTATGAGCCGGTTATCAAAGCCGTGCAGGAAACGGCGGCAAAATCGACCTCTTTTGGAGCTCCTACCGAGATTGAAGTGAAAATGGCAGAGCTCGTCAAGAAGATGGTGCCTACGGTTGATAAGATCAGAATGGTCAATTCCGGGACCGAAGCATGCATGAGCGCGGTTCGTGTGGCACGTGGCTATACCGGCCGCGATAAAGTGATTAAATTTGAGGGCAATTATCACGGCCATGGTGACTCGTTTCTGATTAATGCCGGTAGCGGCGCGCTCACGCTCGGTCAGCCCAGCAGTCCGGGGGTCACCAAGGGTACGGCCAAAGACACACTAACGGCTGATTTTAATGACTTGCACTCGGTCAAGCAGTTGCTCAACGAGTATGAAGGCGAAGTGGCTGCCATCATTCTTGAGCCAGTGGCCGGGAATATGGGATGTATCCCCCCGCAGAAAGGATTTCTGGATGGTCTTCGAGAGCTCTGTGATGCCCACGATACGGTACTGATTTTCGACGAAGTGATGACCGGATTCCGTGTAGCTAAAGGTGGTGCCCAGGAACGGTATGGCGTGGAAGCTGATCTGGTGACATACGGAAAAATTATTGGTGCGGGAATGCCTGTAGGTGCATTTGGTGGCAAACAGGAAATTATGGATGTGGTGTCGCCGGTTGGTCCGGTTTATCAGGCGGGTACGCTTTCGGGCAATCCGCTGGCAATGGCTGCTGGCTATGCCCTGCTTTCGGAGCTGCACGAAAATCCCCTGCATTATGATGAGCTTGAGGAGAAAACAACCTACTTGTTTTCGGGGCTTAAAGAGGTATTTGCTGATCATGGAATTCCAACGCAGATCAACCGTGTGGGATCCATGATGAGCGCCTTCTTCACCGATGTGGAAGTGAGAGATTTTGAAACGGCCAATACCACCAATCAAGAGCTGTTCAAGGTCTTTTTCCATGAGATGTTGGAGAACGGTATTTATATGCCTCCTTCGCCTTTTGAATCGTTCTTCTTGGCCAATTCACTGACCGAAGAACATTTGGATAAAACGATCGAAGCAGCTGATAAATCCATGCAGGCAGCGCTGGATAAAGTTTAAAAAGGAATCGCATGGAAGAATTTATTGAAAAAATGAAGAAAAGATGGGGAGTTGAAAGCTTCGGTGGCCTGCTCCTTATCCTTTTTATTTTTTCCATCACCGGCATGACGGCCTTGTATGTGCGCAAGGTGGTGTTTGGCTGGCTGGGGATCAATGCGGAGACGCCCCTTTGGATTGAGTTAATCGCTTGGGTTTTGGTAGTATTTCCTTCTTACCAGCTGCTTTTTTTGGTGTACGGTTTTGTGCTGGGACAGTTTGAGTTTGTCTGGAATTTTGAAAAGAAGAATCTCCGCCGTATTAAGAATTTATTTGTGCGAAAACGTTAATCCTCTTGAAGCTTTTCGAGCTTTTTCTGCTTTTTGCGCGGCAGGCCTTCAACAACCAGGTTGTAGGAATCCTTGATCCATTCTTTGATAAGCTCATCATCCAGCTTGCCTTTGGGATCGACGGTATTCCAGTTCTTCTTATCCATATGATAGCCCGGCTTGACCTCTTCATACAGGTCTCGCAGCATGGCCGCTTTTACGGGATCACATTTTAGGTTTATGCCATCAAACTCCTCTACATCAGTGAGGGCAAAAATTTTGTCCATTACCTTGAATGCAAGGGTATCTTCATCAAATGGGAAATCTTCGGATACACCTTTGAATGAGAGGCAGAATTCTCGGAAGTCTTCTATGTTCATGAAAAAATTGTTTAGTACTTAGTAAAAGCTGTTGAAGTAATTAAAATTAACTGTGAATTGATGAATATCGTTTTAGTTCAAACCGTTAATCTGATTATAATCGGCAATAAATTCCTGGATAATATTTTTTGCAGTATTTCCGATCAAATCCATCTGGATCAGCGAGATAACATCAAGTGACTCAAAAATCTGTTAGTGAGACATTTGTTTCTATGTTTGCCGTAAAGCCCATAGCCTGATGCCTCTTAGTGAACTTCGTTAACGGGCAATCTCATTTTGGCCCATTAGTGTTGAATAATTCAGGCACAGTGCCAAAAATGAAGCATGGTTGATATATCTTGGTTGTTCGGGTCATGCCATTTGTATGAGGTTAACGGTTCTTTACCTGCAACGATGCAAAAACGAAAATCTTGTGCTCATAAGTAGCATTCAAATAGCCTCATGCGTACTTGAGACTACTTTTTTTGATTAGTCATAAGTTATAATAATGAGCCGGAACTGCAAGTCTAATTTTGAATGGGGGCTTTATGCCAATATTTTGCTTGTAAGTTGTTGTGTTGCAAGGGCTTGTACAAGATAAGTGGTGAGATTATCCCTATTAGAGGCCTTTCCAGACTGCTAAAGCTAAGAGTATCCAGGAAGCGATAAAGCAGAGCCCGCCCACAGGGGTAATTGCACCCAGCCAGCGAATACCGCTTGTGGCCAACAGGTATAAGCTACCCGAAAAGATGAGAATGCCGAATACCATCAACCAGCCGGACCATTTTAGAAGTGCTGACTCGGGTAAATATTGTGCAACCAGTCCAATGATCAGTAAGCCAATGGCGTGATAAAAGTGATATTGGATGCCCGTTTCGAAAATATCGAGCATGTCTTGGGTAAGCTTGCTTTTGAGTGCATGGGCGCCAAAGGCACCAAGTGCTACGGCCAGTGCCATAGCAATACTTCCAAGCGTCAGAAACAGTTTTTGCATCATTATACCTTTTTAAATCGAAATCCAGACCAATTATCGTTGATGGAAATCATCGAGACTCCCTTTAGATCCATTTGTTGCCCGTAGTTGTGTATAATATCACGGTTGATATCAGTATCAACCGACGAGCTGCCCTTGTGATAGGCTAGCCAGAGTGCACCGTCATCGGCGATGGCTTGTTTCAGCGAATATAAGTACGCCTCCAGCATCTGCTGGTCTTCAATGAATGCCAGAATCAAGTCAAGTTCGGTACCTTCCAGATCTTCGGCTATTTCTACATCGTCAGGAAGGCCACCGAGTAGTTCTTCAAGGTTGTTCGGGGCATTAAAGAAGCCAATCTCCATGCCCGGTTTGATGTACATTTTTTCGGCAACGGTTTTTGAAGACATATTAAGAATCAAAAGTTAGTTTAATGAGGTAAATATCGCGATTTTTATGGATGATCTCTAGGTTAGGATGGGATAAGTTCGTGACAAAAGTACTCCTGCCGTTTTCGTTTTCCCGTTATTAAATCTGCCGTGCCATAAATTTCCAGCACCAGTCCATATTTGTGTTGCTGATATTTGCATAGCTTGCGAAACACAGTTTTGTAAATCCTTGGCTGCGGATAGTCTGAGGCATGAAGTTCTGTAAAACTCCACTTCCTAATAGAAAATCCATTCAGCAAATTAAACTTCGTTTTTATTCTTTTAGGAAACTTTTTCTTTACTGTATCGGTGACATGAATTTTACCGTACGGCAAATTGCCAGAGTATAATGATGAAGAAAGGTAGTGATCCCAAACACCTGCAATGTTTAGAACTGGAAGTATTAGAAATATGATAATAACTAGACCGTGATAAAAATTCTGTGGGAAAAGTCTGGAAGTTTCTTGTGAATTTTTCTTCCCAAGGAAAATTGAGCCAATTAGCATGACAAAACAAATATTCCATGGCCAGACAACTCTGTTGTACTCCTTACCTGCTGGTCCTATCATTATAAATATAAAACAGTGCATCCCTATTAATACCCATGCTCCTAACCTCTCTGTTCTTCGAAATGCAAGCGCAATACCACCCCCTGCTTCAATGAGAATGCTAATGAGTGCAAACAGGGATAAAGGCATAGATTGTAATATCGGAAATGCTTCTAAAGCAGGACTTAGTAGCCATTCGAAGGTTTCGAAAAGGTAGTTATAATTAAGCTTTTGGATTCCACTCCATAGATATGTTCCAATGAGGATAATCTGGATACAAGCAATCGCGTGCCTCCCATGTTTTTTTAATGGATGGGTTTGGAACCAGGCAATAGCCCCGATTATAAAAGAGTATTGATATACCCATGGCTGCCATCTCGACTGATCCTGTAGTAGGGCAAAAGCCATGAGGCTAAAAAATCCGGCAAAAATATACTTTTGAGGATAGAAAACAAGGATAGCCAGCAGCATAAGGATACCGGCAAACAAAATCGTATCGAAGGGTGGAGATAATAGAGGAACGAAATCACCTACAGGTGCCAGCGGATAAAAGCGGTCATTTATCCATAGGGGATATGAGATAACTATTCCCGAGATAAATCCCAGACAAACAATCACCCTTGCAAAAAACAGGCGATCATTAATCTCTGGCTCTTTAATATATTTGAAAAACTGTTTGAGCAGTTTATCCACTTCTCTTAATAGATAGGCTAGTGTACCGAGTATAATCGCAGAGGTAATGGAGGGAACCACAGAGCTTTGCTGAGCAAATTTGGCAAATACCTCTGTGAGGTCCTCAGCGAAACTCTGCGGTAAAACGTTTGCTCTTACCCCTCAAAGCCCACCTCTTTATGAGTTCCATCGCAGAAGGGCTTGCTGCCGGATTGTCCACAGCGGCACATGGCTACATTTTTCTGACTGTTTACCCGCTGGTTGGCAATAGAAAGCACTTCGTACTCTCCTTCTATTAACATGGGACCATTTTCCATCAGCCGAATAATTAGTTTATCATGATCAGCGTCTCCATTGGTCGTGGGCCGTAACTTCGACTCATCAAAACCGGCAGGTGCTTTGAAATCGATATCCTTGTGTGTATCGTCGCAGAGCGGTTTATTTTCTGATTCTCCGCACCGGCAAAGCGCTACACGGGTGTCTTCCAAAAGCGTTTCGCCGTCGGCATTCTGGATCTCGATATCACCGCGCACGTAGAGCGGGCCATCCGGACCAACTGTGATTGTGTTTGTACGTGAAGGGTTTTCCGGGTTTTCAGTATCGCTGTACTGTAATGCACCGGTAGGACAGTGATGTACCGCTTCTTTGATTTCCTCCACGGAGGCATTGTCGGTAACAATCCATGGATCGTTATTGGGATCAAAAACAGAGGGCAGATTTTTTACACATTCTGCAGAATGAATACATCGTTTGCTGTCATAAGTAACTTTAATATCATCGCTCTCATATTCATGTATCTTTTGATCCATAATAACTCTGCTTAACAATTAGGAAATACAATTAACGTTCAAGAATAAGAATGGACTCGTACATTCACAACGAAAAATTTTCAGTTCAAATTAGTTCTAAATACCGAAGCCCCGCATTAAAACGCAGGGCTTGGCTAAAGATAAGCTCAGTATTTTCAGAGTTTTCAGGCTAATCAGGAGTCCATAGGATTGGGATGTCTGAACTTATAGTTGAGCAGTGCTTTAAGTTTCCGGTTTGATACTACTTTGTAGTCGTTGGCAGCATCCTCTTTAAACGTAGGCGGCTCTAGGTCCAGATATCTGGCGACCGCCGGATAGTACATTTTACGTGGCGGATGGCCATCCGATACCCCGTTGAATACTTCGCCTCTTACGCCATTTTCAATAATTTTGGTGATAATCTGGATGCAATCTTCTTGATGAATCAAGTTAACAGGCGCATTGCCTTTGTCTAAATTCTTGCGTCCGGCCAGGTATTTGGCGGGATGGCGGTCGTGCCCGTATAGTCCACCGAAACGAACGACCGTAGTTTCGAAACTGGATTGATTCATCAGCATTTTTTCTGCTTTGAGCAAAGCATTGCCCGAGGCCCGAGTTGCCTCCCCACGTTTGGTATCTTCTTCGCCTACAATGCCGGGTTTTTCGGGGTAAACAGACGTGGAGCTCACAAAAACGACAAAATTGATAGTCGACTTGTTGATCTGTCTGATAACAGATTCAATTTGTTTTTGGTGATACTCTTCCACATTGTCCTTGCTGCGACCGGGAGGAATATTGAGAACTAGGGTATCGGAATCCCAAAAATCGTTGCATCCTTCACATTGTAGTTGTGGTGTAAGTTCCAGGAGGTAGGGCGTAATTTCTTTACCGTTAAGGATCTGCAATTTTTCAGGGGAGGTCGTAGATCCCTTTACGGTGTGTCCAGAATCACGGAGGTGTTCGGCCAGGGGCAGGCCCAACCAACCGCAGCCCAATATGCTGATCGTCATAAATGAAATAATAGCTTTAAATGAATATCGGTTCAATATCTAAAATGAACGAGTCAATATCATCCAATATCCTGGCGGAACAAAATTGAGGTAGAAAGGTAACTAGAAAGTGAATCAGTTACTTCAATAAATCCTATTTTATTATGAAACGCATAATTATTGTACTACTCATGGTCTCGGTTGCGACTGCCTTGAGTGCTTGTACCGAGAAGTCGAAGAACAAAATGAATCAGACGAAGGAAGAGGCTGCTGAGGCGTATGAATCGGCTAAAAAGGAGGTTCAGGTCAGCAAGCAGGAGTTTGTTAATAATGTGGAGCAGCAGCTGTCGAATATTGAGAGCCAGATGAAGAAGTTAAAGCAGAAAATTGATGAACAGTCCGGAGAATCGAAAAGTGAGCTGCAAAAGCAATGGGAGAGCTTGAACGATAAGAAGGAAAGCCTGGAAAATGACCTAGAAGAGCTGAAAGCACGTTCAGAAGAAAACTGGCAGGATCTTAAAGAAGACATCGACGACCAGCTTGATAGTCTTAAAGATTCGTTTAACAAGTTGAAAGAAAAGATCGGCATCGGCTCCTAAGCACGTATTTTCTAGGCATATATTATTAGGCCCGGTCGCCCAACCGGGCCTTTTTATTTTGACCCTCTTTTGTTTTCTCCCTGCCGGTGGGGAGAAAGACTCGTTGATTATGGCATCAAGTATCCTTTCCTAATTAGTTAGGGAAGGAACAAGGATGAGTCACAAAAAAGGCCCCCGACCGAAGCCGGGAGCCCAAAATGCTCATCTGGCGACTAATTTTTTCGCCTGATGAATGGAGTTGCTAACATATTCGTCTGATCACAAAACCAGTGATCAGACGAGGGGGATTTACTTTTCGCCCATGAACGGATAGGTCCAGTCTTTGGGCGGCTCTTGTGTTTCTTTGATGGAGCGGATAGAAATCCAGCGCATCAGGTTGGCGGCGCTGCCGGCCTTGTCGTTGGTGCCGGACTTGCGTGCCCCGCCAAATGGCTGCTGGTTGACTACCGCAGCGGTTGGTTTGTCGTTGATGTAGAAGTTCCCGGCCGCTTGCTTGAGCTCTTCGTCCATTTTCTCAAGGGCGTAACGATCCTGGGAAAAGATGGCGCCGGTCAACGCATAGGGAGAGGTGTTGTCGCAGAGCTCCAGCGTTTCTTCAAACTTGTCATTGTCATAGACATATACCGTCAGTACCGGACCAAAGATCTCTTCTTCCATCGTCTTGAAATACGGGTCATGAGCCTGAACCAGGGTCGGCTCTACGAAATAGCCATCCGAATCGTCATAGTCGCCGCCAATCAGCACATCTGCATCATCGGCCTCTTTGGCATAGTCAATATATTCGGTGATGCTGTCGAAGGCTTTCTGGTCGATGACGGCTGTCATGAAGTTGCGGAAATCCTCGGCTTCGCCCATCTTAATTTTATCGACTTCTGCGGTGAACTTCTCATTGAATTCATCCCACAGCGACTCGGGGATATACATACGAGATGCCGCCGAACATTTTTGACCCTGGAATTCATAAGCTGCGCGAAGGGCCGCGATTACCAAGGCATCTACATCAGCTTCTTCATGGGCAAAGATGAAGTCTTTGCCGCCCGTTTCGCCTACGATGCGTGGGTAAGTATTGTACATTTCGAGATTGTCGGAAATGCTTTTCCAGAGATGCTGGAAGGTACCGGTGGATCCGGTGAAATGGAGTCCCGACAGGTGTTCGCTTTCCAGGACGGGGTCACCTACATCAGCACCGCTGCCCGGCAGAAAGTTGATCACGCCATCAGGCAGACCGGCTTCTTTCAGCAGTTCCATCAAGAAGTAGCTGGAGTAAATAGAGGAGGTTGCCGGCTTCCAGAGTGCTACGTTGCCGCAGAGTGCAGGAGCGGTAGGTAGATTACCCGCGATGGAAGTAAAGTTAAAAGGTGTCACAGCAAATACGAATCCTTCGAGAGGGCGATATTCTGACCGGTTCCACATGCCGTCTGGTGAATAGGGTTGATCTTGATAAATCTGTGTGAGGTAGTAGGCATTGAACCGAAAGAAGTCCGCTAGCTCAGCAATAGCATCAATTTCTGACTGGTGGGCCGTCTTGGATTGTCCCAGCATGGTAGCGGCATTCATCTTGTACCGCCAGGATCCCGAAAGCAGATCGGCCGCTTTTTTGAAGATGGCTACACGGTCTTCCCACGGCATTTGGGACCATTTCTTGCGTGCTTCCAAGGCCGATTCAATAGCCATTTCTACTTCCTTCTCACCGCACAGGTGCGTCTCTCCCAGCTTATGGCTGTGATTATGCGGGGTGACCACATCGGCTGTGCGATCGGTCTTCACTTCTTTCCCGCCAATAATCGCCGGGATCTCAATCTGCATGGATTTTTGCCGTTCCAACTCTGCTTTTAGCTTCTCACGTTCAGGAGTACCGGGCGCGTAAGAATAAACCGGCTCGTTATCCGGTTCCCGGATCTCAAAAATTGCATTAGCCATAATAATATCTTGCTTTAATTAGCGGTTAACGTGCTTCACATATTCTTTGTACGACAGGGCATGAAGGTACTAAATTTTTTGCAGAATTTGGGAGACTGGATCATCACTTGTTCATGACGAGGATTGCAAGAATGTATGCACCGTTTGGGCGGTTTCAAATCCCGTTGAAATACAATCGGGTACCGACACGCCGCTCCTAAAATTACCCTCCAAAAACAACCCGGGATGCTGCTGTTCAATTTCATTCATCAGTGACAGGTAATGGTCGTGGCCAACCTTGTACTGTGGGATAGCGCGGGGCCAAAAAGTATGGTGGCTGAATACCGGCATGCCGTTGATGCCTAGTAGATTGCCCAGTTCATCTAACACAGTTGTTTCAAGTACTTCTTTAGATTTAGAGGCTATTTCGGGATTACGATCACCGCCGATAAAGCAGGTCAGCAATTCATGATCCTTGGGGGCACGACCTGGAAACAACGTAGAGGAAAAAAGCGCGCCCAGCGTTTGGCAGCCCTCAACCTCGGGGATGAGCATGCCAAACCCGTCCAGCGGATGCTTGATTTGTTCTCGTTTGAATCCCAGGGCCAGCACGCTCACTGGCGCATAAGGTAGTTCTGATAATTCTTCGAAAGACTGTACTCCGAAAACTTCAGGCAGTACATGGGTAGGCAGAGTGGAAATGAGGCAGTCGTGTTGATGTTCAAAAGAGGTCCCATCCACATCACCTGATAACAGCCATCGTTCACCATCCCGTTTGGCTGATTTTACGGTCGTAGAAGTACTAACCGGCTCGGACAGGGAGGCCGCCATGGCTTTGGGCAGCATTTGGTTACCCTCCTCAAAAGAAACAAGCGCACGTTTTGCAGATGTCTTCGATCGATCTCGTTTAAAAAATCCTTTGGCGATGGAGCCGTGCTGTTGTTCCATTTTCCAGAGCGATGAAAAGGTGTGCTTCACGGAAAGCTCTTTGGGATCGCCCGCATAGATGCCGGACACAAATGGATTGACACCATAGTCCAATGGCTGCTTTCCAAGCCGGCGCTGAATGAATTGGGCAATGGATTCATCCTGCTGGACCGATGGAGCTACAAACGGTTCTTTAAACAGCCGGAGTTTAGCACCTGTCGACAGTAGTGGTGTTGATAAAAAGCTGCCCAGCGAAGAGGGCAGGGCGACTGGACTGCCATTTTTAACCACATATCGTTTTTTAGCAATTTGATTGGCCTCGACCATCGGGTCATTCAGTCCGATTTGATCCAGTAGATCCCAGGTAGACTGATCTTTCACCATCAGCGTGTTGGGTCCCTCTTCGACGAGCCAGCCATTCTGCTGTACCGAGTGGATAACTCCGCCTACTTCAGACCGCTTTTCGTACACTGTAGCTTTGATACCTTGCTGGGCCAATGCGTAGGCCGTGCTGAGTCCTGAAATGCCGCCTCCTAGGATGCCAATGGATGTTTTTTTATTGGTCATTGTAAAAGAATTTCAATACTTTTGGTTGCTTAATTAGAACTAATCTAATTAAGCATAGAGCCGGTTTGACTCGAGAAAAAATGAGCATTCGGCCGAACAATACACAAAAAATATAAATGAGAAGTGAAGAGTTTGATATGGAAATGATGGATCGTTTCGCAAAAGTATGTATGATAGGATTGCTTGCATTAGTACTGGCATCGTGTGGTCAATCCTCATCTGACGAGTTGGTGGTTTATTCGGGACGAAGTCCGGCCTTGGTTGAGCAGTTGGTGGCCGATTTTAAAAAACAGTCAGATATCGATATTCAAGTAAAGTATGGCAATGATGCCGAACTGCTGGCGGTGCTAAACGAAGAAGACCAACAGAGTCCGGCCGATATTTATTGGGCCAACACCACCGGCGCACTGGCAACGGCCTCGAAGCAGGATCTGCTCAAAACGTTACCCGATTCGCTGTTGAACAAACCTGAAAACTTCCACTCCTCATCCGGCAAATGGGTGCCGGTGACGGTACGTTACCGCGTGCTGGCCTATAACACCAGTGAGGTAGATTCTACCGACCTGCCAACTTCGGTGATGGATGTACCGCAAATGGAAAAATACAAAGGCAAGGTAGGATGGACGCCGACCTACTCCAGTTTTTACGATTTTATTACCACCATGCGCCTGACTAAAGGCGAAGATGTAACGCGGCAGTGGTTGAACCAGATGCAACAGCTCAATCCCAAAAGCTATAGTTCTAACACGCCGATGGTGCAGGCGATTGCTGCTGGTGAGATCGACATTGCGCTAACGAATCACTATTACATTCTGCGACTCAAATATGGCGGCGGTGAAGGAGAGTTTGAAGATGAAACGCACTACGGCGAAAAAGGTCCCCAAGCGAATGCACCTATTGCAACCTATCACTTTAAAGAGGGTAATATTGGGAACCTGGCCTTGGTGACCGGAGCCTCGGAACTGAAGACATCTACCGACTCGGAGGCGGCTCAGAAATTCCTCAGCTTTTTGCTTTCCAAGCAGGCTCAGAGTTATGCAGCCGAATCCGTACATGAGTATCCGGTGATTAAGGATGTGAAGTTGCCGAAATACATGCTGGACGTTGACAAGGCGTTTGAGCTGAGTCCAGAGTACGATTATGAGCAGCTCCAGAAGTTAGAGGGTACGCTGAATCTATTGAGGGAAGCAGGCTTAATTTAAATCACTTTTCAATCACTAACCACAATCTCTATAACAGTAACAAAAAGAATGCATTTTTTACGAACCCTAAGTTTAACTTTAGTTTTTTCAATTATCACAGCGCTAGCCGTTAATGCCCAGCAAAACCAGGGAGCAACCCTAGGCGGATATGGCGAGCTGCACTATAATGATGTCACTTATAATGAAAACGGTGAAAACACGCCCGGGAATCTCGATTTTCATCGGTTTATCCTGTACGCAGGCTATAATTTTAACGACTGGATCTCTTTTCGATCCGAGTTAGAGATTGAACACACACTATTGGAAGCTGAAGATGGCGGAGCTGAGGGTGGCGAAGTGGCTCTTGAGCAGGCTTATGTTGACTTGCGTTTTCAGCGAGAACTGGGGCTCCGTGCTGGACTGATGCTGGTTCCTGTTGGAATTGTAAATCCCACGCATGAGCCACCTACATTCAATGGTGTTGAACGACCCAATGTTGAAAAATACCTTATCCCTTCAACTTGGAGAGAGTCTGGCATAGGAATTTATGGTTCTACCGAATCGGGTTTGAGCTATAATCTGTATGCGATGGCAGGTCTTGCGCCCAACGAGGTAAATGGCGACGAAGGAATTCGTGAAGCACGACAAGCAGGTTTTGAATCGTCAACGGCAAATATTGCTTTGACGGGTCGCCTTGACTACCGACTGGGGCTAAACACTTCTATTGGTGCTTCGTATTTCTTTTCTCAAATGAGCAGCGAAATTGAAGATGGCAATGCTGAGAGTATCTCCTCGCTGGATGGGGCAACGTTTAATCTGATCGAAGGTCACATAATCTATCAAAAGAACCGTTTTGAAGCACGCGGTCTGATTGTTTATAGTGGACTTTCGAAAGCCGAGGAGCTGAACCTGGTATTTGGTAATAATGCAGGGAAAAGCCAGCTTGGAGGCTATGCTGAGCTCGCGTATGATATTATGCCGTTTTTCATGCCTGAAACCTCACAAAAGCTGAAAGCCTTTGGACGTTACGAAACCTATGATACTCAGTTTACAACGGTTCAAATTCCCGATAATCCTGAGAATAGCCGTATGGATTACACTTTTGGGTTAACCTATAAACCAGCTTCACAGGTTGCGTTTAAAGCTGACTACCAGCTGATGCAGTCGTCGGGTGATAAAAATATTCACCAGCTAAACCTGGGTGTAGGATATAATTTCTGAGTTATTTTTTGAATGCAGGAGGGAGAGATCTTCGGATTTCTCCCTTTTATATTTACTTGATAGTATGAAAGTGCGAATCTGTTTCTTTTTATTGGGATTTGCCGCCTTAATGATGGCAGTGCCTCGATATTCGGCAGCACAGGTAAATCCCGAAAAAATTAACAATTCCCTGATTAGGGAGTCAGTAACAGCCGTGCTTGGGACTGAAAAAGACCTAACTTGGCATACGGTTGTCGTACAAGACAGCACTAAGAATACAGTGCAAAATCGGTTGAAAGCTAAATCAACGGTGCCGGATACGCTGTATTTAGGAATAGTAAAAACCGAGAAAGCTGTGCAGTATGTATTGCCTGATATCGCGCCCAGCCGGTCAGAAAAATTTTCCTATCTGCTTTATTTTGATGCATCGAAAAAGATTATTGGCGTTGACGTGTTGGAGTATCGCGAAAGCTATGGTTATGAAATCGATTATTCCTTTTTCCGTAATCAGTTTAAAGATAAAAGCAGAGCCGAGAATGTACGATTTGGTCGGACAATACAGAATATCAGCGGAGCTACCATTTCGGCGCGATCATTGACTAATTCTGTGCATGATTTGTTGTTAATTATTAATGAGGTGCAATTACCCTGATGAAATCTTTACCAAATTTGCAAGCATGGCCAAAGGCTATTAAAAAGCTTGTCTTTACTTTTGCAATGGTATCCTTTCTTGGTGTAGTTGTAGGTGGCGTGATGATTGAAGTGACAACGAATCTAACGCCCCAAGGAGTCGTTGAGCAATACAAGGGTATCAGCAAGAGTAAGCTTGAGCCCTCCGAGGAACTTAAATTTCCGAAGCCGATGAAGGAAATGCTCATTACAACGCATAATCATATCCTCGGACTTTCATCGCTGTTTTTGATTATGGGATTCCTCTATTTATCGATTGGCGAAGCCTCATGGCTGCAAATTTCTATTGCAGTTGAACCACTGATCTCACTTATTCTTACCTTTGGTGGATTATGGATAATGCGGTACCTGTGGTTGCCTTTTGTTTATGTGGTGATCTTGAGCGGTACCTTGATGATTGGCTGTTATGCCTGGATGAGTATTGTTGTAATGAAAACTGCATTATCAAAGTCGGAGGATAACGGATGAGTGTTGATAGAAAACAGTTTCTGCAATTGGCGTTTGCAGGCGGATTTGGAGCTCTTTTTGGAGGAAAATCTTTGGTGCCCAAGCGTTGGAAGGATCAGGGAGTAAAGCTGACAACGGTAAGCCGCCAAAGTTTAGTAATGGGATCTTTGATCTCTTTCCAAGTCGTGGCTGAGACCGAGTCGGCGGGTTACGAAGCCATTCGTCGAGCCGAACAAACGTTTCGGTCACTCGAGAGAAAGTTCTCGATGTATGATGATCAAAGTGAGATGGCAAGGTTGGCCCATCAATCCGGTAAAGTGCCCGTTGCGGTTTCCCAAGCGGCGATTGAACTATTAGAATTTGCCAAAAATATGCATAGTCAGACCAAGGGGCGTTTTGATGTCACCGTTGAGCCAGCAATGAAGCGATGGGGATTCAGGCAAAACCCGGGGCAGTCGATTGATAAACCAACTGATCGAGAGCTTCGAGAATTAGAAGAGATTATCGGTTCCGAGAAGATCATAATTGAGGATGAAAGTGTGTTTTTGGACAAGGCTGGTATGGGTATCGACACCGGCGGAATTGCCGGCGGATATGCCTTAGACAAAGCTATTGAGGAGATTAAACAAAGTGATGTATCCGCGGCTTTTATCAACTTCAGCGGAGATATCCACTGTTTTGGGGAACCACTTAAAGATAAAAAATGGCCGGTTCATATTTTGGATCCTCAAACTCAGCAGCCGTTGCGTGATCCTATTGAGCTGTCCAATGAGGCGCTTAGTACTAGTGGGGCGTACCAAAACCGTCGCCATGATAATACTGATCATTCGTGGGGACACTTGCTACTTCCTGATCAGGCAGAACCTGTAGAACCGATGGGCTCAGCAACGGCTGTACATCCTTCGGCTATGGTTGCGGATGCTTGGTCAACGGCGGTATATGTTGGAGCAGAAGCGCCGTCGGATGTCCATACTGAGACCCTGTCGAAAGGTTAGCTCTGTTGTGTAGAATCCCGCTGGGAGAAAATTTTCATCATCTGGTTGAGCAGACCGTTGCCTACAACCGAGAGTTTTTCTTGGCGATCCAGTGACAAAAATCGCAGGAAGTTGCGCAGTTCTACCAGCAGATAAGGGGGATTGGTGACCAGCGTGTCATTTGAAATGATATGATCCCAGTCGAGCGGTTTATCGAACTCAATGCCGTAACTTTCCATCGTCTCTTTGTACAGATGCGCAATTAGCCCATAGCCGATGGTGGTGGGATGAATACCATCAAGGCTGAAGACGCCGCCCTTGTATAATTTACCACTTTCTTCATCAATGCGGATGTAGTCAGTGCTTAGCTGAGGATTATTTCGGTCCGAAACGAGATGTTCGGTCATGGGGTTACGCTCCATGGCTTCACAAAAGTTATCTGGATAGGGAATCCGGATGTCGCCGCCAAGACGTCGCCTGGCAATGCCGCTCACATATCGGTTCAGGGGCACGGTTATCCAGCCGTACTCGTCGGCAATTTCACGAATGATATTGTTGTATTCATCCACATGCTGGTCGAGCGTGATAGCCTGCTCTTTGGTCAGGTGTGGATGTATGTTGGGATCAAAATCCTCATCCCAAACCCAAAATCGCGTGTAATAATCGAAATAGCCGGTGTGGCCTTTTCGGGACTTATCGGCATTGACACCGCGTGTAACGGGCGGGATAGTGACGTAGGGGATGGTCTGGGTAATAACGCGTTCGGCGCCAATTTGACTGACTTTTTCAGCCAGCTTACGATATTCATATTCAAAGTGAGCAGGCCGATATACGGTATATTCGCGTTCCGAGGGAAACTTTTCCAGGTCTTCGTCCTCGGAAAGAATAAACTTGAGATCAGAGGCGGCTCCGATAATGTTGTTGTGCCCCATAGTGACAATGAGATTTTCGATGCCGCCGTTATCCTGGAGGTACTGCACATTGTCGATCTGGGTATTGTGGCGAAATTGTTCGCCATACGAGGGGTTAAGCACCAGTCGTGCTGTTACGTACATCGCGTGGTCGGGCAGCATATCAAAAATGGAGTACGTCTCCGGTTGTTCTTTGATAAACTTGCGGCTTTTCTCTTCGGTCACCATCCAGGCGTCGTTCATTGCAAAGCCCCAGACCGATTGGTTATGGTAGGGCATCTTTCGGTTACGTTCTAGCGACTTGATGCGGCCTTCCCAGTATCGTTTTACCCGCTTGAGGGTAGAATATAGGTGCGTAATGGCCGGTAGGTATTCATTCCACTCGATCGAATTTCCAAACTCGTCTGACAACCCGCGCGTTAACACTTCCAGGTTCAGGGGAATACCTGCCTGGGCGGTAAACAGAGGCTGGTCAAAGTCGGGCACAGGTTCCCAGCAGTTTCGCAGTAATGACGGGAAATTCAGGTCTGTGCGGTAGACGCCGCCGTTTTGGAATCCCTGGCTGACGCTGTCACCAAGAACAACTAACTTGTGTTTGGGAGTAGATTTTTTTCTTTTCAAGAGTCCCGAAAATGCTTAGTTCAATGGAGCAATTTGTGATTAAAGTTCCTTAGAATAAGTGGTATCTTAAGATGCATTTTTCAACTTGAAAGGTAGTAAAAGCATGAGCAAAATAGAAAGTAACAGGCTAGAGCAGTTTCGCAGGGAACGGTCGGAGGGCAATGACAAGATTTTCGATCTGGATCATTTGGGCATTAAGCGGTTCTTTAATCTCGATAATAATACCTACAAAGATGGGGCATTGCCTTCGGAGACCAAAGAGTTGCTCGGGCTGGTTGCTTCTACGGTATTACGCTGCAACGACTGTATTGACTATCACTTGGAGCAGTGTGCCGAAAACGGGTTGAGCAAAGATGAAATTGTAGATGCGTTAAACGTGGCCCTAGTGGTTGGGGGAAGCATTGTGATACCCCACCTGCGACATGCTGTTGATACGCTTGAAATCCTTGAGCAAGAAGGTACTTTAGATTCCTAATTCCACTATTTTGACACGCTATCTATTTTTAATTGTACTATTGTTTTTTTCCATAACTACGGCCAAGGCTCAGATGATGGGCGGCCCAATAGGGGCTGATTCGTTATCTAGTGCGTTGGTACCGGTGGTCAGCTATAGCTCCAACGAGGGATTTGTGGGCGGTGCGCTGTACAACCGTTATGATTATGCTGGCAATATCAAACCGTTTAAAAACTATTTGCAGTCGTCGGCCCTGGTATCTACCAAGGGATTTATTGAGGTGGAGGGGCGGTTCGAGCAGACCCAAACCTTCAACCGCAATATCCGTTCAATTTATGACACCTTTTTCCGTCGTTATACCACCGATATTTTCTTCGGGATTGGTAACCAAACCTCTTTTTCTGACACCCGGTGGGACGACGATTACTACTATTTTGAGTCAATTTCGGTGGGGCTAAGTTACAAGGCCCGCAAGCCGCTGTATAAAGCTGGAAATAAGCAGTTAGATCTACAGGCCGGACTCGGTATTGAGTATTATATTCCGCATGTTACTCAGGATAACTCCTCCTTAAATCAGCTAATGCCTACCGGGAACGACGGCGGTTGGGTTAATTATCTGAATACAGGTGTAATTTGGGAGAACCGAAACAGCGAATTTGATCCCAACCGCGGAAATTATGCCGAGTTCGAGCTACAGTATTCTCCGAAATTTCTCAGTAATTATGGGCTTGGCAAGGCACGATTCGAGTTTCGTCAGTATTTTTATCTTTTTGATTTCCTTACCATCGCCAACCGGCTGGAAGCGCGTCATGTCATGGGCGATCTCCCGTTTTGGGAGATGGCAACCCTGGGTGGATCCAATAATCTGCGAGGGTATCCGTTGAATCGATTTCAGGGTCAATCCTCACTGGCCTATACGCTTGAGTTGCGGGCTTGGTTGGTAAAGTTCCCACAATTATATGGACTTAAGTTTGGTGGACAACTGTTTACAGACACCGGTCGCGTCTTTACCGGAGCCGACGACATCAACGATCTGTTTGAAGGTTATAAACAAACCATCGGCTTTGGCGGAGCAATGTCGGTGTTTAATCCCGATTTTATCCTTCGCGGCGAAATGGGATTTTCCGAAGACGTGACCCGTATCTATATTGGCGTCGGATATTTATTTTGAGTGGTATGCCTCGTGCAAAGCCGAAGGGCCGCGAAGTTGGGGTAAAGTAGATATTAAATGCATCGTGTCATCCTGAACTTGTTTCAGGATCTAAAAAATGAGTGCTTTTTTCTATACCTCAGCGCTAGATAAATTTTGAACATTTAAGTATTTGAAAAGCGAATTACATGAGTCGATCAGTACTACTGACAGCAGCAATCGAAGACACCGAAATTTTCCGTTCCCAACTAGAGGAGCACAAGGCTACACCTTTGCACTATCCGTTGGAACGATACCAGCCCCTCGAGGCGGACGAAGAAATTCTGGAGACCCTGGAGGAGCTTGATGAGTACGAAAATATCGTACATGGCAGCAAGCGTAATGCCCGCTATTTTGTGGAGAAGGTCTCAGAATATGACAAGCTGGACGTCGCCCGGAATCGACTAAACCTGGCGTTGAACCAGCATACGGCTAATTTTCTTGAGGAGCAGGGTGTTCCGGCCGTGCATCCTCACTCGGATGGCAAAGCCATAGACCTTATGGAGTTTATGCTGCGTGTTCGCCGGATTGGCAAAACATTATATCCCTGTGGAGATAAAACGGCTGAAGACCTGCCGGGGTTTCTGCGCGAGCTCGACGTGCCGGTTGAAGAGCTGGTGCTTTTTACACTTGAAGGACCTGAAGACGAAGCATTACGGGAGTACCGAAAAGAGCTGGCAGCCCACAAACCTGCCGTGATTGTTTTTCACTCCCGCCGATCAGTCAATCGGACTTTGGCTGCATTTCCAAATCTGAACTACAGCGATGCTCATGTGATTTCAGCAGCACAAGCCATTACAGAAAAGCTGGAAGCCGAAAATATCGAGGTGGATGCCCAGGCTGAGGGAAGTTGGGATTCGGTATTGGAAGAGGTGCTGGAAGCGTTGGATTAAGGTTTGATGTAGAGTAAAGCAGAATCCTCATCTGATGACTGGGCTTGTCATCTGATGAGTTTGTGGGCACTTTATTCATCAGACTTCAAGCCCAGAACTCGGATGAAATATTGCCAAGTACCTATAATCGGCCCACAATAATTTTGAGACTATAAAATTTAAAGCTGTTTTTAATACAGGTTCTATCCAATAATCTGGCTTGGTTATTCATAGCCAGGCAATGATATTATACCAAGGAGGGGTAACCCGTGTAAATCTGTGGTCAACTCTACTTAAATTTCACCACCGTACAGCCGGCGCCGCCCTGCTCGAGGGGAGCCATTTCATATCCCTTAACTTCTTTCCGGTTATCCAGGTATTCATGGACCAACTTTTTGAGGATCCCCTTTCCCTTGCCATGGATGATCTGCACTTCATTGCGGCCCGAAGCCAGCGCGTTGTCGATATAGTGCTGCACTTCTTTCATGGCCTCATTACCCCGCATGCCGCGGATACTCAGCTGTGGCTTAACGACCTTAAAGCGGTTGCTGTCCTCAAAGTTGACCTTCACTTTCTGTTTCTTCTTTTGCTTGGAGGCGTCTTCAACCTTGACTAGATTTTTGTACTTGGTCTTTAGCCGTAGCCCACCGGCTGAAACGACCGCCTTGTTGCCATTAATTTCTTTGAGTTCGCCCGTTGTGTTGGCGTCCTGCAGGCGCACGCGGTCGCCCACTTTCGGTTTTTCGTCGGCATCCTGATAACGTTCGTCCTGTTCTTCTTCCAGCTCCTCAAGTTCGCTGTCTACCTTCTGGCGATATTCCTCAACTTCCTTGCGGGCTTCTTTAATCGTCTGACTGTTTTTTTGTCCCTGCTGGACAATTCGCTCGACCGCCTCTTCGATCTTCTTATTGGCCGAGTCCATAATGGATTTAGCCTCTTTCAGCGCCTTTTCACGAATTTCTTCTTTCTCTTTTTCTATAGCCGTGCGCTTCTCCTCATAGCGATCGCGTTCCTGCTCGGTCTTCGATTTCAATTTATCATATTTCTTCTTGAGCTCATCGGCCTCCTGCGTTTTGGATTCCAGCTCCGAGATAAGCGTTTCCATATCGCTTTTCGCTTCGCCCAACAGCAGTCGCGCTTTGTCTAACAGAGAATCCTGCAGCTCCATCCGTTCGGCAATCTCAAAAGCATAGCTGCTGCCCGGTACGCCTTTTTTAAAGCGATACGTCGGTGAAAGCGTATCCTGGTCAAACTCCATGGAGCCGTTAACGGCGTGCTCGTATTCATGAGCAAAAACCTTGAGCGAGCCGTGGTGCGTTGTTACCAATACCTTGGATTCGCGCTCGATCAGCAGTTCAATGAGCGACTGAAACAGTGCACCCCCTTCTTCGGGATCGGTGCCGGCCGCAGCCTCGTCAATGAGCACAAGGCTGTGTTTGTCGGCATTGGTCAGGGTATGCTTCATCCATTCCAGCCGTGACGAAAAAGTACTCAGGTCGTTTTCGATGGACTGATCGTCGCCCATATCCACAAAGATGCTGTTGAACACCGGAATTTCTGAGCTGTCGCGTGCCGGGATAGCAAATCCGGCCTGCATCATCATGCTGCAGAGCGCCAGTGTTTTTAATGCCACTGATTTACCCCCGGCATTGGGACCGGTGATTACCAGGCAGCGCTCATCTTCGGATAGTTCCATATCCAACGGCACAACCTTTTCTTTTTCATCCTCAGACAGTTCTTCGTTCTTAAGTACCAGTAGGGGATTATAGGCCTCTTTTAGATAGAGGTGCGATGATTCGGAAAGCACAGGCACATATCCATCCAGGTCAATGCTGAGCTTGGCTTTGGCGGCAATCACATCAAAAGTAGTGAGCGTTTCCAGGTTTTGACGGATGGCACTGCTCTGCTTTCGCACTTCGGAGGTCATTGCACGGAGAATACGTTCAATTTCGCGCTGTTCCTCTGATTCCAGCTGACGAATTTCGTTGTTTATGTTGAGCGCCTCCACCGGCTCCAGGTACACCGTTTGTCCCGACGAAGACACATCGTGTACAAAACCTTTTACTTTTCGTTTGTATTCCACCTGCACGGGAATCACCATACGTCCATTACGGATGGTGGCGCCTTCATCGGAGGTCATGCCTTTTTTTGAAAGGCTGCTCATCACTCGGTTGATGGTATTGCGCAGATCGTCGCGCTTGTTATTCATTCGTTTGCGAATCGACTGCAACTCGGGACTGGCGTCGCTGCGCAGTTCGCCGTTGTCGGTAAGTTTGCTTTGCAGTTCCTCTTCCAGCTCTTCCAGGGGGATGAGTCCAATCGATATTTCTTTGAGCTCCGGATAGCGATTTTCACGGTGATCGATGTAGGATTTGACGCGGCGCGCGGTGAGGCTAAGCTCCAGGATCTCAACAAAGGCCTGGAGCGGAATAATGCTGTTTTCGGGCTGCGCTTTCTTCAGATAGTCACGGACGTTGTGGAGATTTTCCAGGGGAAAAGCCGCATCATTTTGCAGCAGGTCCATCATTTCTTTGGTTTGCGTGAGCCGCCGCTCGATGACTTCTCGATCAGAGAAAGGCATGAGCTTTGAAAGCTGTTCGCGGGCCATGGACGAGCGCGCGTTGCTTACGGTAGCTGATCGCACCGTTTCAAATCCAATTTTTTCGGATAATCGTTCCGGGAATAAATGCATGAAATTCTACTGTATTCTGCCGCAGAGTTTTTAGAGATAATCACAGGGGTTGGGAAGAATATTGCGATTATCTCTGCGTAAATCCTCTGAGTATCTCTATGGTTAAAAGTTTTCGTCGAAATATAAGTTTCTTTCAGCGGAAATGATGAATCTGAAATTCAGAGAATTATACTCCGGTAAAATGAGACCAGCACTGTGAATCGCATCAAGATTCTGCTATCTTTGGTCCGACTTGAGATTGAATTAAAATTCGATATATGAAGTTACCGATTTATCAGGTTGACGCCTTTGCCAGCGAAATTTTTGAAGGGAATCCGGCCGCTGTCTGTCCACTTGATGAATGGATTCCGGATGCAAAAATGCAGCAGATAGCCATGGAGAATAATCTTTCCGAGACCGCCTTCTTTGTCCAACAGGGCGGCAGTTACCGCTTGCGTTGGTTCACGCCCACAACCGAGGTCGATTTGTGTGGACACGCGACCTTGGCCTCAGCTCACGTTTTGTTTCAGCATTTGGGGTATGATGAACCGGTTATTCGTTTTGATTCCAACAGTGGAGAGCTCCAGGTCCAAAAACGCGATGATCGACTGGTGATGAACTTTCCCGCCAGCAAATTAAACAAAGCTAAACCGCCGGAGTTTCTGGAGGAGGCCGTTGGAATGCCTGCTCAAGAGCTATATCGTGATACTGATTATCTTTATGTATTAGAATCGGAGCAGCAGGTCCGCGAACTCGAACCCGATATCCGCAAGCTTAAAAGGGCCGATGTCCGTGGCATTATTGTCACCGCACCGGGTGAGCGGGCCGACTTTGTGTCGCGCTTTTTTGCACCGGCAGCTGGAGTGGATGAGGATCCGGTAACCGGATCGACCCATACCATGCTGACGTCCTACTGGAGTAAGCGACTGGGCAAAGATGAGCTTGTTGGTCGGCAGGTATCGAAACGGGGCGGTACGGTGTACTGCAAATATCTTGGCGATCGCGTGGAGCTTTCGGGAACAGCAAAAACGTTCATGAAGGGAGAAATCAACGTCTGATGGAACTGATCATCCTACTTTTATTGGGGATTGTGGCTGGTATCGTTGCGGGCCTGTTTGGACTTGGGGGCGGTATCCTTTTTACGCCAATCCTGTTTGTAGTTTTTAGTGATGCCGGTATTGAGAATCCCGTTGTGCTTACGATTGCCAGTTCCCTGTTTTGCACCTTTGTAGCCTCGTTGGCCAGTTCAGTGCGCCAGTATCAACAGCATAATTTTTATTGGGCAGATGGTATCAAGGTGGGGATGCTGGGAGCTATAGGCGTGATGCTGGGCAAGATGGTCATTACTTCGCCCTACTACAGCAAAAAGGAGTTCGTTATTTTCTTCAGCCTGCTGCTTATCTATGTGGCATTTATGTTTTATCGGCGCGGCAATCGAGAATCCCAGCAGATAGAAAATGACGTGAATCCTATCACTTGGGAGCAATCAGTTGTCACGGGCGGGCTGGGAGGATTTGTAGCGGCTTTGGCTGGAATTGGGGGTGGAGGTGTAATGGTACCGCTGATGAACCTGCTTTATAAAAAAGAGTTTGCCCGTGTTGTAAGCACCTCATCGCTTGCCATTGTCATTATTTCATTGTCAGCAGTTATACAACTTGGGATTACCGGTAATGAAGTGCAGGCGCTGACGGTGTATCATTGGGGATATGTCGATTTTGGGGCTGCACTACCACTAGCAGCAGGCGGACTGCTCGGTGGGTTTGTGGGAGCACTCATCAACCTGAAAATAGACCGACAATATCTGCAGTATGCTTTTGCTGTGATAGCTGTGGGTATGGCAGTAAAGCTGTTGGCAGAGGTGTTTTAGATTTTCCACCATGGTTGTTCTTCAAGTTTAAACTGATGTTCCGCACTTTTAGATTGGATGCTGCTTCTTAGCTTTTCAAACTCTTCATTGCTAATGAAAGGCAGCTGAAATTGTTCTGCCATACCGCTGTTGTAGATCAAGGTTATCCTAAAACGGGATAACATAATTTTGTCGAGCTTATTCCAGTATGCCGTGCGCTCGATAGACAATTCGTCGATGGATTTGATGAACTCATCGTTCAGCTGAAGCTGGTGATCTTTCCAAAAAAGAGAAATGGGATCGACTACAGCTAACACGATTAATCCGATCCCCAGCAGTTTGAGGAAAAATATGCCCGTTTCAAATCCGGTGGCAGAAAATACGCCCGGTGGTATCACGAAGAGGACAGTACCTGAAAGAATGCAAACAAGTCGCAGGATTTTGTTAAGAACATTAGGTTTCTCTGAACTCAGGACCAGTTTATCCACGGCTAGTGCTTGAGTTAGTGAAAAAGTCTTTTAAAAAATAGTCAAAAGTTGATCAGAAAAGATCAACCAGAATGTGGTGAGTGGTTAATATTGTGGGTAGCTAGCTATAATTTAAAAGACGTTCCACCATGACTTTTGCTCCAGCTCAAAGTGATGCTCCTTACTTTTTTGCGTAATCCGTTGCTTCAGATCTTCGAGCTCATCACTATCCAGGTAAGGAAGCCGAAAGCGTTCCACCGAACCACTTTTATAATAGATGCGGATGCTAAACTGGTTGAGCATTATCTTGTTGATATTGTTCCAGTAGGCGGTTCGGATGAGTGAGAGATCTTCGGTAGTGCGCAAAAACTTATTGGTGAGCTTGATCTCAATATTGGCCCCAAAGGTAGGGTTTAAAATAGCTATGATCAGCAGGCCTAGTCCAAGGATGCCGTTGAGTACGGCCCCGACTTCGAATTCCCACTGAGGGTAGTGCTCAGAGATGCCCATGAAAAGATAGAGCAGGCCGATGGCGCCGAATACAAAGCGCAAAACCGTGCTGAAAAAGTTTGATTTCTCGGATTTAAGAATGAGTTCTTCCATGTTATTGGTCGTGGTTTGTCTGACGAATCGAATTATATACAGTATATGAAAATACGATAAAAGAGTTTTGCACTCACTCGATAATTTTCACAGATTATTAAAAAATATTAATAATTGGGAATATTGGTTGGGATCAGTAATGGAGAATAAGATTACGAGTAGTGCTACGGCTGGGCGTTGGGTACCACTGCCTTTGGATTATATACTGGAGAAATATCAGCTGAGCTCTTCCCGGGTTCTTAATTTGTTGGCAGCATGGATTGTACTTATTGCTATTTCCGTAGCGTCGGTTGTGTTTATATCGCCCAATGAATTTCTGCTCTTCGAGCAGGGCCAATCTACGGTTAACCAGTTTTTCCTATTTTATCCACCGCTTATCTTAGGTACGCTGACACTATTCTGGATGGGGTTTGAATGGGGGTTTATACCGCTTTTTTTATCCGGATTTGTGATGACCTTTACGGCTTCGGTAACCTACTACTGGGGGTTATTGTTCGGCATTGCCTTTGTGTTGGGATTGGGAATTTATGCCTTGGCTTATTACTGTGTGCCTTTCGATCCCGGGTTGCGTGATTTGAGAAGCGTTGTCTTTTTTACGGTTGTTTCGTTTTTCGCGGCTATTGCCAGTTCATTGGGTTCCTTTGTCTGGAGCGACTTTTTTGGGCTCAGCCCATTTCAAACCATTACGCTGTGGAAAGGCTGGTGGACCGGCATGTTTCTGCAGTCGATGGTGATTGTAGCCCCACTGCTGTATCTGTTGACACCTGTTGTAACAGAAACCCGACATGAGGTTTTTCCCGAGTTTCCCAAACCCAAAGTGACTCTGCCGTGGATATACAGTGCTATCGGCAGTGTGGTTGTGGTACTGGTGCTCTTCATCATCGGGGCTAAGGTTTTGGGCACTGAAACGCTGCATCAGCAGGTGAGTACAATGGAGGCCGGAATTAGCCAAAAGCTGATGCAGTCGAATGAATCACTGCAGATTATATCCTGGATATCAATAGCTTTGGTACTGGTGCTGGGAGCTGGGAGTATCTACCTGGTGGGCAGCTGGAATAAAAACTTGCAGGCAAAAGTGGAACGCAAAACCAAGCAACTGGTTAAAAGTCAAAATAAGCTGGAGGAAGCCATCGGAGAGCGGGATCTGTTGTTGGATACTATTCATGATCGCGTGCGGGATAATTTGACGATGGTGCTTGCCCTGCTGGAGCTGCAGCTTAAGGGCGAAGTGGAAAAATCCAACGAAGAAATTCTGAAGGATTCGCATTCCCGAATTCGATCTATGGCGCTAATCCACGAAACGATGGTACAGGCAGAATCTTTTGAACGGGTAAATCTAAAGAACTTTGCTATTAAGCTTTCCAACCGGCTACAAAAATCCTTCGAAAGCAGTCAGCAGAATATTGAAGTCTCGATGAATGCCGAAGAGGTTGATGTGCATATCGACCGCGCAGTGCCGGTGGCTATGATTTTGAATGAGCTGATGGTGAATGCCTTTATGCATGGATTCAAAAACCTGGATAAAGGGATGGTTTTTGTAAATATAGAAACGAAAGATGGTCAGTTACTGCTGCAGGTGCAGGATAATGGTCACCCGTTGCCTCCAAATTTTGAAAGCGTCATTAAGCATACCCTCGGTTACAAACTGATCCGAACGTTGGTTAAGCAGTTGCAGGGCGAATTTGAAGTGCTCGATAAAGAAAATCCCAGCATCGAGGTGCGGGTGCCGGTGGAGATGCTTGAAGCCGGTGCTTGACACCTTAATATACTGAGTGGTAGGCTACATCGTGGGATTTTGTGAACTGCTTGAGTTTCTTTTTTGCATCCTGGATATCCCCGTAATTTAGATACTGGATGTTAATATTTTCTTGCCTGTTGTCGTCTCGTACTATCGAGATGTATTTATTGTCGATAGTAATTTCTTGTACCTGACTCCAGGGTATGAGTCGTTCATTGTTGTTTTCTTTAACGACCATCCCTTCATCATTAAGGGTAAGCTCGGGATAGGGAAAGAAGTATTGCTCGTACCGGAAAATACCAACCAGTATTTCGCCAATTGCAGCCACCAGGATCAGATATGACATCCAGTTTGCGTCATTATTCCACCAATCAATAATAAAGATCGTCAGGTGGAGGCAGCCCAAACCGATGAACAAATATTGCAGCCACCTGATTTGGTAATTCTCCCGATATGTGATGTTATAGTCTTTCATTTAATGAATATTAAATAGCCCAACTTTCAACAGCTGGGCTATCGTAGTTTATTGATGTTACTTTTTCTCTTTTTCTTTTGCAGCCGGCCGCTCCAGGAAGGGAACACCGTCAGTGATCCATTTAGGGGCTTCCTTGCCTTTTAAGTAGTGCTCGTGCCACTGGAAGGCACGATTGCCGTAGTCAATTTGGTTTTCTTCCTGCGCTAGATTGTGGTTTTCACCCTCATAGACCAGCATCACAAATGGGTTTTGCATACGACGCATGGTATTATAGAGTTCAACACCCTGATTAAAGTCTACGGCACCATCGTCGGTACCAAACTGGACCAGCAGTGGTGTGCTCATATCCTGCATATTAAAGATGGGTGAATTCTCTACAAAATTGTCCCAGTCTTTCCACCACGGTTGGGGAAAACGTCCCTGACTCGTCTCAAAAATTTTGGCATCAGGGGTACCGGAATTCCAGTAGATGGAGTTGTACATGCTGATCATGTTAGTAAGTGGTGCGCCAGCTACAGCGGAATTGAACAGATCGGTCTGCGTGATGATAAAGGTCGTCTGGTAGGCGCCCCAGGAGTGCCCGGTAAGCCCTACTTGATCCTTGTTGACCATGCCTGTTTCTAGCACTTTGTTGACAGCGGGCACCACACTTTTTACGGCTGATACGCCGGGATCGCTAAGTTCATAGGTAATATCCGGAAGAAAGACGAAGTATCCTTCAGAGGAATACCGGCGAAAACTGTATTCATTTGTTTTCGATGGCAGGCTATAGCTGTGTGTGCTCTGCGACAGCTTCTCATAGATGTAGGTAATCATCGGGTATTTCTTGTCCGGATCATAGTTGGCCGGGTAGATCAGCCGTCCCTCGAGCTGCTGGCCATTTTCGTTGGTGTAGGTGATCAATTCGTCGTCAGCCCAGTAATAGTTGTCCTGCTGGGGATTGGTGTTGGTAAGGGCTACCGGGTTGTTGAAGGATTGTCCAACGTGATAAAAATCCGGAGAATCAGTGGTCGATTCCTCTCGGTAAACGAACTGCTGAGTGGAGTCCGCTTTGGTTAGCGAGTTTATCATTTTCGGTTTGTATAACAGCGTTTGTACCTGTCCATTCCCTTCCAGCCGGGAATAGCCGCGGTCTTTGCTTTCATCGCCGTACATCGAGAAATAGAGCGATTCATCGTCTTTAATACCTTCCTGTTCATCAGGAAACCGGACCTGTCGGTACCTAATTTTGTCGGCATTGCCGCTGGTCAGCTTTTGGGTATTGCTGCCATCGCCCCAGACTTTGTAGGTGTTGTACTGATCATACAACAGCACCCAGGCATCATCCTCGGCCCATTCACCGCTGCCCCATGGACGCCGATTCTCGCGTCCGTTTACATTGGTGAAATTCTGGAAGCGTGTGTCAATATTCTTGGTAAGATTGTGATGTTTATCGGCGGAAATATCGTAGGTCCACCAGTTTTGATCTTTAAAATAGAGCACATACTTGCCGTCGGGTGAGGTCTGCACAAATTCGTGTTTGTCCAGAATTTTCTTGGATTTGCCCGACGTTACATCGATGATATAAATATCTTTCCATTCTTCTTCGAAGGTGGGCTCGTACGGCTTGGGATTGTATCCCACAGCATGTTGCTGGTCGCCCGTCAGCTGTATATCCTCAAATTTTTCGTTGCCCAGCTGTACGAAGCTTTCCTCATCCAGATGCCAGGCCGAAAGATGGTTGTCCTGTTTCAGCTGATTCGACATTACCTCTTGTTGCGGCATAATCTGATCGTCTTGCCAGTGCCAGATTTCAACATTTGAGGGCTCCAGGTCGTCATCTTTTTTCTTCTTGGTCGAATCCTGCTTGGTTTCTTCTTTTTTGGGATTCCATTGCTTGATGCCAAAGAAGACGGTATTGTTATCCTCAGACCATTGCAGCGTTCGATAATCGACAATGCGCATGCTGTCGGGGAAAGCCGAACGTTGATCCTGGTCGAAAACCTGTTTTTCTATGGATTTATCGACGTTGGTGAAGGCATAAATCTGGTGGGTAGGATCTTCAAAATTCTCATTCGTTTTCTCTTTCAAAAAGGCCAGTGCAGTGCCATCCTCGTTCCAAGCCAGCTTTTTGTAGGTAGTTGTATCGCTGTCGAGTACTCGAATAGTGGCGGATGAGAGGTCATAGAGATGGGCGCCATTGCCCAGATCTTTGTTGGAGTCGAGCAATACGGCCAGCTTGGTGCCCTCATCGTTAAAGGCATAGTCTGAAACATTGCCAATAAGCTGGTTGGTTCCGGTGGACAACTCCCGGAGAATAAGATCAGTCCCTTCCGTTTTTACGTCTTCGGCCTTGTACTTTTCCATGGCAAGATATTTGCCATTTTCGGAGAATTCGAAACTCTGCACATTGCTAAAGGTATCCACTTTCGTCGTGGACAGATTCATCAGTCCCAGTTTATAGTGAACTTGCTTTTTCTGTTTCTTGAGCTTTTCCTTTTTGTCTTCGGATACGCCGATCAGAAAGGCCGCCCATTTGCTGTTGTTGGAAATTTGTGGACGTACGCCATGCATAAATTTATGATTGCCGGTGGAGTCGGTGTCCACCTCTTTGATAGTGAGCCAGCCATCGCCATCTACCAGGCTGATGTTATAAGCAAACCAATTACCATCAGGTGATAATGTTTGACTAGAAATATACTGCCACTGCCCGTAATCTTTGGGTTCCAGCTTTTGCTTCTGGGCAGTTGCCAGAGAGCTAGATAGCAGTGATATAAAAAGAAGGAGCGAAAAAAGTCGAATAAACCGTTTCATAAAAAAGGAATTGGATTGGACTGATCATTCTGAACAGTACAAAATTTGATACTTTTCCTAAAGCAGTTTGTTACGCACGGTAATTTGTTTATCTGATCACACTGAACTGTGTTGTGACCTTTTTGATATATATGTTCATCGCTATCATCATTTATTGTCATTTCGAGCACAAGCGAGAAATCTTTGTTTCCTAGCCACAATGCTAGGCGTTGTAGTCAGATTAGAATGATTTTATTTTTCATTGTCTGGCTGTTCTGTGATCTTGACCGGTAGGAGAGATCGTTTCTTCGACAAGTCTGCATTTAATGGATTATGGGAAACTAAGACCCAAGCTCATCTCGATCTGCCTACGCTAGTCTTCAGGGCCGTAAGTCTTAATAAAGATTTCTCGCTTCGATAGAAATAATGATTCCTGTTTAATATTAGAGCAACGGTTGTCATCTCGACCATTGGGAGAGATCTTTGTTTTTATTTTTTGGACAAAGGTTTCTCCGATGCCCCAAAAGTTGCCACAATAATGATATTTAAATAACAAAAAGGAGTCCCCGGAAAAGGGAACTCCTTTCGTTTGTAGCAATCAAAACCCGAACAGCGGTCGGGACGAATGGATCTAATGATACATATAGCAGATGTGAAATTCACGGCACTCTAAGACAATACACAGCTTGACTGCCGACATTTACCATATAACCTTCGCCAACACCGAGCGAAGAGATGTAAACGTCATGGCTATCATCGTCATAGTTGGGGGTATTTTTGTGATAGATTATCGATCCACTTTGGGTATCAAGGACCCAAATGCCCCCGCCGCCTGAGTTATTAAAGTACATTCGCCCGTTTTGTACGGTGGGGATACTAGTATTGCTATATCTAATATCCCTTCGCCAGAGAATTTTACCTGTTGCCAGATCTAGGTTTGTAGCATGCCAACCTGCTGAAGCTATATAAACACCATCCTTATTTGTTGCTAGTCCCACATCAAATCCATCATCCGAAAACACTGTTTCCCAAATTTTTTCTCCAGAAAATCTGTCGAGCGCTATCACAGCTGAACCGGCCAACAAAATAAGTAGATCACCTTGTACTTCAGCATCGTAAATATTAGGACTAGTTTTCAATGAATCACCTGGTACATCAGGATACGGATTGGATACCATTACGGTAATCTGCCGCTCCCATAAAATATTTTTTGTCGATGAATTGAAAGCAAACACATTCCCCCCGCTGGATTCTTCGGGGTATGAACCTGCGGGATCCCAGTAACTCGTCGGTACATATAATATATCCTCTTCCGGCGAAATAATAGGTTCTGTAGCACCTTGCGTCACCCCTTCCGGTACCAGCCGGTCCAGCGGGTAACGTTGAGTAACTTCTCCGTCGTTTTTACGCACCTGCAGCACATAACCCTTTCTGCCAGCATACAAATACTGCTCGTCCTGACTCATTATGGGAGAACCGATACCTGATACTTCCTTGGCATCGTCGGTGATGTCGGTTTCCCAGATAATGTTACCAGATGTTTTACTATGGGCTTGGATATTAAACCCCTGATCAGTAAAAAGCCGATCTTCGGTCTGTACAATAGTGCGGCTGTAATCGCAGGTTCGGCCTTGCTGGCAAATCTGCTCGCTCCACCGGTGGTTCCCTTCTTGTAAGGTATAAGATTTCAGCTTCGCATCTTGAATAAAATAAACATGACTTTTGTCAATGGCCGGTTTGGTGCTTACCGTTAACGACTCCTGCTGGTTTTCGACCGTCCATACCACTTCGCCGCCAGCTTTATTCTCGTCACTCCCGCCGAATAGCTCACAGGAGCCCAATAGGGTACTAACCGTGAGAATGTAAATAACTATTTTCAACATACTATCTTACTGAAACGGTTAAAATTAAGAATAAAAAATGGAGATGCCGGTTTCAAAGCCAACATCTCCAAGTTGATATCAAGTTTAGTTAACAGGGTATTATGGCCTCGGTTCCAATGGAAAGCGTGCCGGATCCCTGGCAGCCATACACATCAACCGAATGCACGCCGGTAGCTGTTTCACCGTTGCTGCTTATCTCCACCTTCACGGCCGAGTGGGCGGTTTCACCCCCGGGAGCGCTTGAAAATGTGTGCTGGTAGGTTGCTGAATTGTTACCGTCAGCTATCCAACTTGAATACGTTTCCTGGCGATAATACCACTGGTAATTAACCGAACTGCTAGCATTGGAAACGCTTGCATTAAAACTTACCGTTTGTCCGTCATTTGCATAAGGAGGACCCGAAATTGATACGCTCAATGATTCATTGCCAGTTCCTGCTTCCGGAATTTGTACATCAGCATTTCGAAATACCTCTGACAACCGGTTTTTTACGCTTGGATGGGTAGTTTCCTCTAAGTGATTGGCCCCATCAGCTCGAATAATTTGGTCCCCGGGAGTTCCAAAAAATGACGGGGCTTGAGTCTTAGCCGGTAATAACCCGTCATTAGCATCTTTTGCAACTATCTTCCCATCTTGACTATAATAACTTACTCCAATGATTTGTTGGTCCCAATCTCTCTGTTGATGGTAGGCTAATGAGGCAAATCCACGAGCCCATTCACGAGCGATACTGAGAAAATAAACTGCACTATCATAATATGAAAAGTGCATGGGATCACTTGGATCAGTTTGAGAATATTTATATAGATACTGTGCAGACAGGTAAGAGTAATATGCAGCAGTAACAAAATAAAAGGATGTAATTCCATGATGGATATTAACAAACACCCCACTTTCCTTGGGGTTTTCCCCATTGCTTTTATTTCTAAAAGATTCGGCTATTCTTACATATTCATAATTATCTTCTGCTCCAAAAATAGCATAACGAGCCGAAGGCAATGTACTGTTAGGGGAGCTATTCAAGGTAGAAAGAAAAGAGCTATTGGGTTTCATGTCATCAACTGAAGCTACATCACCAAACATCCCTTCCAAAGCGTTGTTTACTCTAGTTGCTTCGAATCCATTTTACCTAACAATGCTTTGGCAAAATTTCTTCCTCCAAGACTACCGAGTGATATAGCGGGTCCAGCAGCTAAGTCTGCAATCCAGTCCGATACAACCTCAGCAACCTTGCCATTCTGTACCGTAGCCGCTACCGGAGCTCCCTGATGGGGCGTTCCAACGGTAATAAGGGCCTTCATGTTTCCGGTACTGTTTTGCCTCAAGTATTCGCGGGCTATTAGTCCGCCCAAACTATGCCCTAGTGATACCGTCCCAGAAGGGATGTTGACAGTAGATGCCGAATTATTAATAGCAGCTTCGGAATTATAGTTTACATCATCTCTGACAAAATCAAAATCACCTGAGAGCTGGCTGGCCATCGTATTCCAAACACTGGCATTGTCATTCAGCCCATGTATAAATGAAACCTGATCGGACTGTCCGTAACCATTTATAGCAAAAATTAAACAAAGCATTAAAAAACTAATCGTTTCATAATAAACTCTCCATTTTAAAGATTTATTTTATAACCCTGAGATGTTGGATTCCCTAGTATTTATTGGACAGGTAATTCCTGAGAATTGGTATTTTCATCCTTTGTAACTGAGTATTCGTGGTTCATTTCACCAGTATCGGCGTCAAAAACACTGGTAATACTCATATTCTTAGCAAATTTCCCCTCATCATATGTTCTTGTCAATTGAAACTCTCGATTACCTAAACTTTTTACTTCGTAACCTTTTGCTTCAAGCCATTGTTTTATCTCCTGATCAGTCATGGTTTCCAGAGAGTTTTCGTTAGATAAACCCGATGTACTGGTTCCTTCAGGACATACTTGGGTTGAAATACCACCCTTTTGTGAACAAGGATCAGGTGGATCTATGCCTCCTGAAGTTGGGGCTTCATCTAACTTTTGCTGCAGATCATCGAGTATAGTAATCTGATCTGAGTTCAAAGTAGCCGAATGAGACGTACCATCTATGGAGTAATTAAGAGCCGAATTCCCATTATAGGATATACTTCCAGGTATGTTCTGATAGGTCCTATATATAGGATTAACTCTTTCAGGATCCGAAGTTGAACTTGCCGATCCCATTGTTATTTGCAAGTTTCCCGTTACATTAAGACGGTCCGTAGTTTGCCCATTTATTACAATATGGTCCACACCTGCCGGGCTTTTAGCTTTTGTATCTAGATTTGAACCGGAAGGAGTGATTTCCATTGAGAAAGTAGATGATGGAGACTCACTAGAAGCTGTTGACATTGTCTTCAACTTCGCTGTGCCAGCTTGCTGGGTTGTATTCGTTGCCCCCGTTATGCTATCGTGCGTACTGTTTCTGTTAGTTTTTTCACAACCTATCATCCCAACTAGGATAATAGTACTTAAACAAACAAAAAGAATGGTTCTGTTATTTATAGAACTAATATTTAAGTGTAGGTAGGGCCTCTGCTCTCTACAGAGATTTTTTATCCCCTTGATATTTCAAGAGTTAAGCCAAACCCCTTTGTTACAAATTAAACTTCAAACGAGTGGAAGATAGGCCCATTTTCAAGTCCAGCTGTTTTTGAAGTACCTCTGAGCTTTAGGCTGGAAGCCGAACGGATAATTGGATATCCAATTCCGACATTTACAAAAAATGCAACAGACTTTTTGTTTTCAGCGCTTTTCAAAAGTGCTTTGAGACAAGCTTATCCGGCAAAAACAAAAAAGGAGTCCCCGGAAAAGGGACTCCTTTTGTTTATAGCAATCAAAACCCGAACAGCGGTCGGGACGAATGGAGCTGACGTTAGTCAGCCATTCGATTTGTACATAGCAATCGTTTAAGGATGAACATCACTCTGTCTCAGTCCATGATCTTACGGAGAAATGCCGGCTGATCAGAATCCGTCTTGTCAATACGTTCGCGACGGTTATTGAGCAGTTCATTGCTCTTTTCCTGCTCATCCTGCATTTCATTATCTGGATTCTGTTCTTCTTCCTCGTCTTTATTTAGCGAGCGGACATTTTTGAGTCCTCTACGGTGGAAGGCCGGCTGATCCATCTGTTTGAGATTTTTCTCCCCTTTGTAAAACGGTTCGTTTGTTGAGGAGTACCGGCTGTGGCCCGTCACGTCGCTGGCCTTGGGCATATCCAGATCATCCGATTTTTTGTTGCTCTTTTGCTGTTTCTTATTGCCCTGAGAGTTCGGTGCTACGCGGGCTTCACTCTTGCTGTCGGCAAGGTCAAAACCAGTGGCAATGACCGTGACACGCAGCTCATCATCAAAGCTTTCATCCAGAACCGTACCGAGAATAATTTCGGCATCTTCACCAGCTTCCTGCTGAATGATACTGGTAGCAGTGTTGGTCTCTTTCATGCCAAGGTTTGCACCCGACGAAATGTTGACCAGAACGTTGCGCGCTCCGTGAATGCTGACGCCGTCGAGCAGCGGGGAGTTGATGGCTTCGCGGGCCGCAATTTCAGCACGATCTTCGCCAGTAGCATTGGCAGCACCCATGATGGCTGCGCCTCCATCGAGCATAGTCGTACGCACGTCGGCAAAGTCAAGGTTGATGAGTCCCGGCATCAGAATGAGATCCGAAATGCCGCGGGTGGCATTGTAGAGCACCTGGTTTGCCTGGTCAAAGGCTTCGAGCAGGGTCGTATCCTCATCGGCGATATCCATCAATCGCTCGTTGGGGATCACAATCACGGTATCACTGTTTTTCTTGAGTTCTGTGATGCCTTCGAGGGCATATTTCATCCGCTTGGGACCTTCGCAGTCGAAGGGGGTAGTCACGATGCCGACCGTTAAAATGCCTTTGCGCTTGGCGATGCCGGAGACCACGGGAGCTCCTCCCGTGCCGGTACCGCCGCCCATGCCGGCCGTGACAAATACCATGTCGGCGCCTTCGATGGCTTCTTCAATTTCATGTCGATTTTCTTCAACGGCTTCGCGCCCGATTTCGGGACGAGCGCCGGCTCCGAGTCCATTGGTAAGATTGGCTCCCACCTGTATGGTGATATCGGCTTGACTGTTTTTCAGGGCCTGTGCATCAGTGTTAAGAGCGATATACTCTACACTGGTTAGCCCTTTGTGAATCATGTTGTTAACGGCATTTCCCCCGCCGCCTCCAACTCCAATTACTTTTATTTTCGCATTGTCTTGACCGTCGATGTCAAAACTAAAACGAGAATTTAGGTTAGAAGACATAATGTTACTCCTTTTTTGATTGCTGTGTACTGTTTTTGCTATTTGATTGCTATGTAAGTTCGTATCAACCCTGGAAGGGTTTAAAACCCTTTCAGGGCTAGTAAAAGTGTATTTAAAGTTCTTTGAACCAGCTTTTCATACGTTCCGCAATGTTATTCATTACTTTCTCCACACTCGATCCTTTAGTGGATGAGGGAACAATGGCTTGGTTTGTTGGGCCAGAGCCCGTTTTGATGGCGTGCATTACAAGTCCCACGCCAGTCGCATAAATGGGATTGTTTACTTCTTCAATGAGTCCGCCGCTGAGCCCAATGGGTTTGCCAATTTTGGCATCCATGCCGAGAATTTCATTGGCCAGGGGACAGACATTATTAATCAGCGAGCCTCCCCCACTGAGCACAACGCCTGCGCTCAGATTATCAGCATAACCGCTTCGTTTTACTTCAATGGCTACAATCTCTAGGATCTCTTCCATACGCGCTTGGATAATTTTGCCCAGAATGCTCTTGGTAATTTCTTTAGGCGGCCGTCCTGCAATGCCGGGTACCGTGATGGCTTCGTCTTCTTGGATCATATCAACATAGGCTTCGCCATGCTCGCGCTTGAGTTTTTCGGCCTGATCATCGAGTACGCTCAGGCCTACGCGGATGTCATCAGTCACTTTTTTGCCGGCAATGGCAATGACAGCCGTGTGACGGATCGTATTGTCTTGGAAAATAGCGACGTCAGTCGTGCCTCCGCCAATATCAACAAGCACAACACCGGCCTCTTTTTCTTCTTCGTCGAGTACCGAGTACGAGGACGCTAGCGGTTCCAGGATGATATCAGCCACTTGATAACCGGCGCGCTCTACGCAGCGGTAAATGTTTTTGGCGGCCGAGACGAGTCCCGTAATGATGTGAACTTCGGCTTCCATCCGCATGCCGCTCATGCCCACGGGATCGCTGATGCCATCCTGTCCGTCAACGACAAACTCCTGCGGAATTACGTGGATAATCTGCTGGTCGGTCGGCAGCATGATTCGCTGGCAGTCTTCAAGCAGTCGCTCTACATCATCCACCGTAATCTCATTGTCGCGGTTGTTGATAGTAATGACGCCCTTACTACGCATACTGCGGATGTGGTCGCCGGCAATCCCGACATTCACCGAGTTTACCTCGATGCCGGAAGCCAACTGAGCCTGCTCTACTGCTGTTTGAATGGCGTTTACCGTTTTGTCGATATTTACGACTACGCCACGGTTAAGGCCATCGCTGGGCGCTTTTCCGACCCCGAGGATGTGAATCCGATCCTGCGGGTCGATAGAGGCTACGATAGCGCATACTTTGGTTGTGCCGATATCCAGACCAACGACAATTCTATCTTCTTGTTCTTCCATAATGTTATCCACGTACTGTTGTGATTTATATAATCAATATGTCATCCTGAACTTGTTTCAGGATCTATCGCTTACAGATGCTAAAATGAATTCAGCATGACACAAAAGCTTTTTCGAGTTAAAAATTCTGTTAAATGACGCGAGCGTCCGCCCGTGCCGTCAAGTTCTGATTCATTTTTCTCGTGTTACAATCTGACCTTCAAAACGCAGGTCAATAGAACGCATCGCTTCAATTCCTTTTTGTTTGACGACTTCGCCATAAAATGCTTCCCAGTTGCGGAGCCGTGTGGCAAAATCACCTTTGCCGAAAACCAGTTTTACTCCGTTTTGATTGGTCAGTGCAACCACGCCTTCTTTTTGTGTCCAGGCTACCTCGCTGATGGTCGCATTACTTACGTTCTTGCTCTGTGCCGTCATCAAAAAATCTGATACTTTCTTGAACGCATCACTGTTCAGCGTATCACGCAACGGCGAAGCACGGAAGCCGTACAAAATCGGCACGTCTACGTTTTTACCGAGTATAAGCGGCAACCGCACGCCGTGGCGGTCCACATAAATTTTCTTGTTGCCATCAGCCAGGAGGGCTATAGGCTGTCGTTCGGTAATATTAATCATCAAGCCCCCGCTGGGATCTACGCTTATGTCAGCTTGTTTGACATAGTTAATCTGCTCAAAGCGGTTCATAATCTTGCCAAAATCCATACTGTCGGGATGCATGCCTGTTGGCACATTTATTTTCTGGAGCTCTGATATTGACACAAAGTGATTGCCAGAAAAACGAACCTGCTGCACGGTCATCGTCGAGCTCCAGTAGAGTCCTGCCAGTACTGCTAGTCCCAGCACAAGGATCGCCCCGCCAATCCACGGCAGTGGATTTGTGCTCTTTTGGGGTCCGCTATGTGATTCGTTATTCGTCATTTAATAAGATTACTTGCTAAAACGACTACGTTCTGACCTAAGCCTCGTGTCATCCTGAACTTGCTTCAGGATCCATTGCTGACTGAGACTGAAATAAATTCAGCATGACACCGTAGGTGATTTATTATTGAATGTCTTTGGTCATTAATTGCTAGTTGTCTTTTTTATCATTTCAATTTCGAGATTCCGGCTTCCAGCGCTTCTACGAACTGTTCGCCATATTTATAAATGTCGCCGGCGCCCATAGTGATGACGACATCACCGGGCTCCACAATTTCTTTCAGTTGTCGCGGCAGCTCAGCCTTGTCTTCCACATAGTGGACTTTGCGGTGGCCGTATTCTTTGGCCACATCGGCGATCAGTTTGCCTGTCACGCCTTCAATAGGTTCTTCGCGCGATGGATACACATCCGTAATCACGCAGACCTCCGCATCAAAAAATGAGGTTCCAAACTCCTTATATAGCTCCTGTGTCCGAGAAAACAGGTGTGGCTGAAAAACAGCTACGATACGACGATCTTTCCATCCTTTACGGGCTGCATTTAGCGTGGCCTGTACTTCTGTGGGATGATGCGCATAGTCATCAATAACCATCACATTGTCTTTCTCAGCCTTGAGCTGGAAGCGCCGGAACACACCTTCAAATCGCTCAAGTCCAGACTTTATGTACTCAAAATCAATATCCAATTCCAATCCTACCGCCACGGCTGCCAACGCATTTTTTACGTTATGCTCACCGGGTCCATTCAGATTGATTTCACCCAGTTTTTCGCCCTCGTTGATCACTGTAAATGTGCTCATAAAGTGATCCACATTAATATCAACGGCGCGGACCTGTGCCTGTGGCGTCAGTCCATATGTGATCGTGCGACGTTCAATGGACGGGATGATGCTCCGTACATTGGGATCATCCAGGCAGAGCGCCACGGCCCCGTAAAAGGGCACCTTGTTGGCAAATTCGATAAACGCATCTTTGACATCAGCAAGGTTGTCATAGATGTCCAGATGCTCAGCTTCAATATTCGTAATCACGCCGAGCGAAGGCGTCAGCCGCAAAAATGTTCGGTCAAACTCATCGGCTTCGACCACGATGATATCGCCTTTGCCGACTACGGCATTGGTCTTGGAAAAACTGTGTACCTTTCCGCCCACCATAATTGTGGGATCAAAGCTACCGTCCTGAATAACATGGCCGATCATCGTTGTGGTTGTAGTCTTGCCGTGGGTACCGGCAACGCCCACGCCGTACTTCATGCGCATCAGCTCGGCCAGCATTTCGGCACGTTTGATGACGGGAATGCCTTTTTCGAGTGCGGTCTTTGTTTCAATATTTTCTTCGGCTTGTACGGCACTGGTATAGACGACTACATCAGCGCTTTCGATATTGGCCTCATCATGGCCAATAGAAATTTTAGCACCGAGCTTTTGCAGGCGCTCGATAGTTTCGCCCATGTTGGCATCTGAGCCCGTGATGGTATATCCTTTTTGCAACAGAATCTCCGCCATTCCGCTCATACCAATCCCGCCAATACCTACCATGTGGATGTGGCGGGTTCGTCCAAATATGGGCTGTGTTTGTATTTGCTTACTCATTGCGTTCTTTTGTCATTTACAATGTCATCCTGAACTCATTTCAGGATCTTCAACATCTGTATATTGATGCTGAAACAACTTCAGCATGACATGTTAATTTTTAATTCATTCAATCTTTTGTTGCCAGTTCTAACACCTCTTTTGCGATTGTTGTTGCTGCATCAGGTCTTGCTAGTTCTTTGGCCGCCTTACTCATCTCAGCCAGTTGTTGTTCGTTGGAGATAACTTGTTTTACCAAGTTAACCAAGGTGTTGTTCAGGTTGTCATCCGCCGCCAGCTTCGCAGCACCTTCCTCCACCATTGATTCGGCATTTTTAGTCTGGTGGTCGCCGGCTACATTGGGCGATGGCACCAGGATGCTCGGTTTGCCGGTAAGGGCCAGTTCCGAACAGGAGAGGGCCCCGGCGCGGCTGATCACCAAATCGGCTATGGCGTAAGCGGCCGGCATATCGTGGATGAAATCTTTGAGTCTCAAATTTTTGTATTCACTTACGTTGACATCACGGCGCAGCTGGTCATAGTATCGTTTGCCGCACTGCCAGATGATCTGTAGACCGAGCTCATCATGCAGCGTTCCAATATGCTCTTGCATCGCTTCATTGATGCTGCGTGCTCCGCCGCTGCCACCCAGCACAAGTAGTGTGCGTTTGTCGTTTTCAAATTCAAATGTCTTATATGCTTCTTGCTCATCTGCTTGTGTCAGCGACTTTCGCGTCGGGTTTCCGGCCACCTTTGTACTGCCAATGGGGAAGTAGTGATCCGCATCTTTGAAGGCGGTAAAAATCTTTTTCGCACTACGCCCCAGAATCCGGTTGGTGACGCCGGGATAGCTGTTTTGCTCCTGTATTACTAGCGGCACGCCTTTTTTGGTTGCCACCCACCCAACGGGACCCGCTACATAGCCGCCGCATGAAATCACGACATCGGGCGTAAAGCGATTGATGATCGACAGGCTTTGTACCAGGCTCGTGACCAGCTTTACCGGGAATAGCAGATTTTTCAGTGTCAGCCGCCGGTGAAAGCCGCTGATCCAGATGCTGGTGATGTCGTAGCCCGATTTGGAGACGGTCTCCCACTCCATGTGGTTTTTAGTGCCCACAAACAGGATATCAAGGTTGTCATACTGCTCCCGCAGCGCATCGGCAATAGCGATGGCCGGGTACACATGACCGCCGGTCCCCCCGGCTGCTATGAGCACTTTTATTTTTGTGCCCATAGCAGCGGCGTCTGGACCGTCCTGTGATGATATGTTCGTTGCGGCGCTACGCATAAAATACTGCTCGCTTATTTGTGTTATGCTTCGAGATATTCATAAGGATGCCGATCATCAGCCCGGCAAACATAATGTTGGTTCCGCCGTAGCTCACAAAGGGCATTGGCAGACCCGTTACCGGCAGCAGCCCGCTGGCTACTCCCGCATTGATAAATCCATAAAGTACGACCGTGAGCGTGCATCCGACGGCCATCAGCATGCCCAGTGTATCGGGCGCATTTTTGGCGATTTTGGCAATGCCGCGAAACAAGATCACCGAGAACAGAACAATGAGCGATACGGAGCCCAGTAGCCCATATTCTTCGGCGATGATTGCAAAAATAAAGTCGTTATAGGGAGCCGGAAGAAAGTCACGCTGGGTGCTCTTACCCATCCCTACGCCAAATATTTCGCCCTGGGCAATGGCGATATGCGCCTGTTGTGCCTGGTAACCTTCGGTAGTGTTAAACTCTTCGCTATTGATATCGACTACCTGGCTTATGTATTGGTCAATGCGGCTCTGGCGCTCGGGCGATTGCCAGATCAAAACAGTGGCTCCCAGCAGCCCGATGATCACGAGCGTGCCCAGTTGTATCATGCTGATGCGACCCACAAACATGACCAGCAGCGACAGGCCCATCAATACAGCGGCGCTACTAAAGTCTTCCACCCCAATGAGTGCACAGGTGATAACCACCCAGAACATGATCGGCAGGAAGGTACGCTTGAAATCTTTGATATAGTCCTGCTTGTTGGCCAAGAGCACTGAAATGTGAATTAGAAGCGCCAGTGAAGCAAAGGGGGCCGGCTGGAAGGAAAATCCGCCAATGTTAATGGATCGTTGGGCGCCAAATACTTCATTCCCAAATAACAACACGGCGATCAGTAGTAACCAGCTTGCGATAAGACCAATTTTGCTGAACTTGGCCAGCAGATGGTAGTCGATCTTGGAGGCAATCAGCATGCCCAGGAAGGCAATGCCCAGCTTCACGATATGCCCGGTAACAAGGCTCCAGGCCGTAGTCTGTTTGATTTCTGCAAAGTAAGCAATAGCAGAATACACGGCCAGGATCCCGAATATCATCAGGATGATCACCGATACTAGGAGCACGCGATCGCTGCCCTGCTTCGGTGTATCAATATCGTCTGGGCTGGTGCCCATGATCGACGAAATATTTTTATTTGGCGTTGTGTATAACATAAATTCTTGGCTTTCAGTCTTCAGCTTTCAGCTATCAGTTGTGATTACCGACAGCTGAAAACTGAAAGCTGATTACTTAAAGTCTGTTTACTGCTTTTTTGAATTCGTTGCCTCGGTGTTCATAATTTTCGTACATGTCGAAAGAAGAGCAGGCCGGGCTCAGTAATACCGCTTCGCCACGTTTGGCTCCTTCCTTGGCCTGGCGGACGGCATCGTTCATTGTCTTGGCGGTTTCAAGATGAGGGACCACCGATTTTAGCTGCTCTTCGATAAGTGGCTTGGCTTCGCCGATCGCGATAATTGTGTGCACTTTCTTTCGGATGAGTTCTGCCAGCTCCGAATAATCATTTCCTTTGTCGCGGCCCCCGAGAATCAGGGTCAGCGGTACGTCAAAGCTGTCGAGTGCGTACCACACAGCGTTGATGTTCGTAGCCTTGCTGTCGTTGACGTATTTGACGCCATCAACTTCACGCACCTGTTCCAAGCGGTGCTCCACGCCTTCAAAGGTGCGCAGGCTTTCGCGAATGACATCACTTTTGATTTCGGAAGCGCGGGCCGCCAACGCGGTGGCCAGACCGTTATTCAGGTTATGCTTCCCAGAAATATTTACTTCGCTAATCGGCATCAGAACCTCTTCTTCTCGGTTAAACTTCAAGATTATATTCTCGTTTCGCACAAATGCCCCGTCGACTTCGTTTAGTTCTCGCTGATTGGAGAACGCCAACAGTTTTGGGGCATCGGCTTTTTTTTTAAGCGATGCTACATGCTCAGCCGTCTTGGGGTCATCATAGTTGTAGATGAACCAGTCGTTGCTTGTTTGATTCTCGGTAATGCGAAATTTCGAGGCCGCATATTTATCAAAATCGTTTTGGTATCGATCCAGGTGATCCGGCGTCACATTCAGCAGTAGACTGATATGCGGATGAAACGTATCAATATGATCCAGGTGGAAGCTGCTGACTTCTAAAATGGCTTCTTTATTCTTACCGGTCTGCTCTACCTGATCAGAAAACGCATGTCCAATATTGCCGCCGGTAACGTGATCGCGGCTGGCTTTGCTCCACGTGTGATCCAGCCAGCTGGTGACTGTGGTTTTGCCGTTGCTGCCGGTCACGGCTACTATGGGACTTTTGTTGAACCAGCTTGCAATCTCAATTTCTGAGAAAACTTCTTTGTTGGCCTCAAGATATTCCTGAACCAGCGGAGCCTCTGTAGGCACGCCCGGACTGAGCGCCACAAAATATGCGCCACGAGCCTTTTCGGTGTGGCCGTTTTCCTCGAATGGGATGCCCAGATCCTGCAGTGTTGTTTTTACCGGATTAGCAATAGCACTGTTATCCGTCACAAACACACGCGCCCCTTTTCGCTTCAGCAACGAAGCCACGGCCAGCCCGCTGCGGGCGGCTCCAACTACGACGATATGTTTATTTTGTACTTCTCTCATCGCAGTTTTAGGGTTAAGAGGCTTAGAATTCCGAGGAGTACCGCGATAATCCAGAATCGAACGACGATCTTGGATTCGGGCAGTCCTTTCTTCTCGAAGTGATGGTGGATGGGCGTCATCAGAAATACGCGCTTACCCTCCCCATACTTTCGCTTGGTATATTTGAAATAGGTCGTTTGAATAATCACAGAAAGCGTTTCTACAAAGAAGATTCCGCAGATAATCGGGAGCAGTAATTCCTTGTGCAGCATCAGTGCAATGGCTCCAAATGAGCCGCCGAGGGCCAGCGATCCGGTGTCACCCATAAACACCGAGGCCGGATGCGTGTTATACCAAAGGAAGCCCATGCAGGCACCTACAAGGGATGCGCAGAAGATGGTCAGCTCACCAGCGCCGGGCAGGTATATGATGTTGAGAAAATCTGAGAAGTCGGTACGGCCGGATACATAGGCAAAAATACCGAGAATGAGTCCAGCGATAGCACAGGTGCCGGCCGCCAGACCGTCAAGTCCGTCGGTTAGGTTGGTGGCATTACTCACGGCAGTAATCACAAAAATCACCATCGGGATGTAGATGACCCATCCCAGTGCTTCGCCCAAGAAGGCGTAATCGATGTTTACATTCTTCAAAAATGGTACGGTCGAGAGCGTATTAAAATCCTGGAAGTCCGGCCAGAAATATAGCGTGATGCCAAGCAGCAATCCCACCGTAATTTGCCCTGTAACTTTGAGTTTGCCACTGAGCCCCGTCTTGTCTTGTTTGACCACTTTAATGTAGTCATCTATAAAGCCGACGATACCCAGGATCAACGTTACGAGGATGATCATCCACGTATAGATGCTATCCATGCGCATCCATAACAGGGCGGGGATGAGTACTGCAAGCAGAATGATGATGCCGCCCATGGTTGGCGTATGTGCTTTGCCAAGGTGCGTATCAAGTCCGATATCTTCCCGAATGACTTCGCGCAGCTGCATTTTTTCGAGCCATTCGATAATGCGTCGGCCGATCATGATGCTGATAAACAGGGCCATGGCCGCTGCTACGGCTACCCGTGTGGTGATAAATTCAAAGGCACCAAAACCGGGCGGCTGGTAATTAACTTCAAGCCAATGTAAGAGTTCGTATAGCATCAGCTCACCTCGTTTTTGGAATTACCATTCCTGTGACCTAATGCCTCGCGTGCTATTTGCCGGTCATCGAAGTCGTGGCGTTCGCCTGCAATTTCCTGATACGTTTCATGTCCTTTTCCGGCGATCAAAATCATGGTGTTGGGATTGCCGTCGTAAATAGCTTTTTCAATGGCTTTGCGGCGATCAGTAAGTCGTTCTACAGGTTCAGTATCTTTAAAGCCCTCCATCGTATCATCAATAATAGCATCCGGTTCTTCATCACGCGGATTGTCGGAGGTGACGGTAATCCGATCTGCATACTCTTCGGCAATCTTTGCCATCTTGGGACGCTTGGTCTTGTCACGATTACCGCCGCATCCAAAGACAATATGCAGTTCCTGGTTTTCCCCTTTGATATCAGCCAGGGTAGAGGCTACATTTTCCAACGCATCCGGCGTGTGAGCGTAATCGACTAAGACAATAGGATTGCCGTGCTGCCCCGACCCTTCAATGCGTTCGAGACGACCCGCGGCTCCCGGCAGGGATTCCAGAGTATCAGCAATTTCTTTATCCTTGTAACCCAGCGCGCGGCAGATCAAAAATGCTTCGGACAGGTTATAGGCATTGAAGGTACCCACCAGTGGACTTTCGATGATGGTCTTGCCAATCCGCAGTACCAATCCATTGATGGTATTTGAGAGTACCTGGCATTCGGCCGCCAGTGCTTTCTTGAAACTGAAATCAATGATATTGGCCGGGCAGTCCATCGCAATAAAGTTGGCCTGCTTGTCATCCCCATTGATAACTGCAGTTGCCTGGGAATCCAGGTTGTCAAAAAGGATTTTCTTTGAGGCCGCATAGGATTTCAGATTGTTGTGGTAGTCCAGGTGATCATGGCTTAAATTCGTAAATGCAGCCACATCAAAATCGATACCGTCAACTCGTTTCTGGTCAAGTGCGTGTGACGATACTTCCATCACCAGATGTGTCGATCCCGCTTCGACCATCTTGGCCATATCAGCGGCCAGCTCGATGGGATCGGAGGTCGTTAGCTGACTTTCCACCTCTTTTTCACCAATCCGTTTTGCCACCGTGCCCAACAGCGATGGTTTCGCTCCCAGTTTTTGCAGGGCTTGGTAAGTGAGTGTGGCAACGGTTGTCTTGCCGTTGGTACCGGTGATGCCGATGACCTTCATCTTATCGGCAGGGTTCCCTTCAAAGGCTTGTGCCAAGGGACCAACCAACGATCGCGTGTCGGTGACTTCAAGCACACAGACGTCTTTATCGGTATAGAAGCTTTCTTCGCAGATGATGACCGAGGCACCGTTGTCGATGGCGTCGTCAATAAAAGTGTGTCCATCGACCTGGAATCCTTTGATTGCGATGAAGACCGATCCTTCTTCCACCTGTCGGGAATCCTGCGTAAGCGCACCAATGGTATTCGGCTCGGGTCCCGAGACGTCAATCGGCTTGCAAAGTGATATAAGTTGGTCGAAAGTCACTCGGTGGTCCCGTTTTTTGTTAGTGTTTCCAGTGCTTTGGCTTTGCCGCGAACAGTGATAGTACGTCCTTTCTTCATCATGTCGCCGGCGCGGGGAAATTGTGTGAATATCGTGCCCGAGCCTATCATCTTTGCTTCAAATCCTTGACTGTTAATTAGTAGTGTTGCTTTACGCATGCTCATGCCTCCCACATCCGGAATAATAGAATAGCCATTCGGCAGTTCGGTTGTATCTGCAACGGCAATAGTGTTTGATAATTCAAGAGTGATCTCATCTTCCGGTGAAAGTTGGGTACCCGGTTGGGGCGATTGCTTGACAATCAGGTCGCCGCTTCCTTCCAAGTTGTAGGGCAGTTGTTGGGCCTTCAGCAGTGCTTGCGCTTCATCCTTGCTCAAACCCTGTAAATCGGGAGCATAGGCCCAGGTATTAGTATCTTGTTCCCGTTCGATAATCTGTTTTTCAATTTCGTTGTCGAGTCCGGCAATGCGCTTGGCCGTCTGTTGAAATATTGGTCCGGCCGTCTGTCCACCGTATGGGGGATATACGTCCGGATCATCCAGTATAATCAGGCAGACGTATTTAGGATCCTGTGCTGGAAAGAATCCCACAAATGAAGAGCGATACTTATTTCGGTAGCGACCGTCGATATATTTTTGGGCAGTCCCAGTTTTGCCGGCGATGGGGAGTCCTTGCACCTGTGCTTTTTCGGCTGTCCCTGAATCGGATACTACGTCACGGAAAACGGGATAGAGTTTTTGGATCGTTTCTTGGTTGGCAATTTGTCGCACGGCCACATCATTATGCTGCCAAACCACCTCATCGTTGCTGTTAAGAATTTTTTCTACGAGATAAGGACGCATCATCTTTCCGCCGTTGGCAAAAGCTGCATAGGCCTGCGCTAGCTGAATAGGGGTCACCTGCACTTCGTATCCAATCGACATCCATGGCAGCGTAACCTGACTCCATTCGTAAGGTTTCGGCAGCCGCCCGGTTTCTTCATTGGGCAGATCAATGTTGGTTGGCGTCCCAAAGCCCAGATTGCGGGCATACTGGTAAAACGTATCCCGGGACAACCGCATGGCGATCTTAGCCGTAGCAATGTTGGATGACTTTTCGATCACTTCCGAGAATCGAAGTGTGCCAAGTGGATCATGGTCACGCATCCACTGTCCGTGGATTTGCAGCTTGCCGTCTTCGGGTGTTTCAAAGTTTTCGCCAAAGTGCACCTTGCCCTGTTCCACGGCCGCAATAGCCGTCACGAGCTTAAAAGTAGAGCCGGGTTCGATCATATCCGAGATCGCAAAGTTCCTGCGGTTCTCTTTGTCAAGGGAGGCAGGATTATTGGGATTGAATGTGGGATAATTAGCCATTGCTTTAATGGCTCCTGTTCTGGGATCCATGACAATAGCAGAACCGTGGGCGGATCTCGTTCGGTCAATCCCGGCTTTAAGTTCTTCTTCTAAAATAGCTTGAATGTGAGAATCGATAGTTGTTTGCAGTGAGTGCCCCTGTTGCGGTTTCTTTCGGGGGGCTCCCAAATATGCAGAAATCTTGCCGTTACGCTCGCGGCGAACCTGTTGAACACCATCTTCGCCGCTGAGTTTCTTGTTATATAACTTTTCAAGGCCGGTCATCCCGTTCATGGCGTGATTCACAAATCCCAGCGTATGTGATGCCAGAGCGCCGAAACTATATCGCCGCTGGTATTCTTCTTCCAGTATGATGCCCCGGATATCGAGTTGTCGCAGTGCTTGGTGTGTTTCCGTGTCTACATTTTTATTGAGTACCACGTAGCGAGAGCGAGCCGGAGCGGAATCCACTTTTTGTAGATACGAACGGGCTGAAAGGTTCGTGTATTTGCCCAATGTATCACACATCTGCCGAATTTGCGTTCGTGTAAGCCCCTTTATTTTGGGATCCAGTGCCACTTTGTAAGCAACAGAATTTGTGGCCAGCAGGCTGCCGTTGTGATCATAAATATTGCCACGCTGAGCTGGAATGGGGATGTAGTCGATGGCCTGCTCGTTCCAGAGTTCGCGCAGTTCCGGTCCCTCCACAAAGTTGATACGAAAAAGCTGCATACCAATGGCACAGGGTACCAGTAGTACCAGCCCAAAGACCATAAACATACGGCTCAATATGGCAGAACGTTCATTTTGCATTTACTTTTCCACCTCAATCACTTTTTCGGCGGGACCGCCATTTATGAATCCCTGGCCTTTTGCCTGTTCATAAATATTAGCAGGGCCAATCATTCGGTCATAATTTAGCTTATAGTCGCTGTGTACCCGTTTTACCTGATTGTATTCGCGCTCCAGCTGATTGACTTCCTGGAGCAGTTCCTGCGTGGCGAAAACATGATTCAAATAGATAATGCCAAGCGCGCCCAATACAATAGCACCCAGAATCACCTTCCAGGGTTTCAGCGATGGAAGAGAAAATCGTTTCTTGCCCTCGTCTTTCTTATCAATGCGCCTGCCATAATTGCCGCCATTGGTGCGGTAAGTCGAGTGATGGCCGTTCTTTTTTCGTCCGGCCGAGTTGTTGCGCTTGTTCTCTTTGACCTTTTCTTTTTTTAGCGGAGATTTGATATGCATACTACACCTCCGGCTGGTCTATTTTCTGTGCAACGCGCATCTTAGCACTTCGCGCAGCGGGATTTTTTTCAATCTCTTCTTCCGAAGGGCGAATAATGCCGCCGGAAATCTCTTCAATGGGATTCAGCGGGTTGCCGTAAAAATCTTTTTCAATTTTACCTTCGTGATTGCCCGCCTTGAAAAATCGCTTCACGATGCGGTCTTCCAGCGAGTGGTAGCTAATAGCCACAATGCGTCCATCTACCTTGAGTTGCTCCAGCGACTGATCGAGGACATTACGAAGCATATCCAGCTCGCGATTTACCTCGATACGGATCCCCTGGAACACACGGGCCACGCTCTTTATCTGATATTGGCCGTGGACAACCGATTCCACCGCTTCACGAAGCTCAGTAGTCGTCTCAAGTGGACGTCGATCAATGATTTCGCGGGCGATCTCACGGCTCAGTCGTTCTTCGCCATAGTGATAGATCACATCTCGCAGATCTTCATAGGAATAGTCATTGACAACCTGATAAGCTGTGACGCCGCGCAGGTTGCTCATACGCATATCCAGTGGACCCTCTTTCTGGAAGGTGAATCCGCGATCGGCTTCGGTAATTTGATGGGTAGAGACGCCAAGATCGAGAAGGATTCCGGAGACCTCTCCATGGAGTTCTGGGGGAAGTAGCCTGGAGAGGTAACCGAAATTGCCTTTTATGGAAGAAAATCGTTTGTCGTCGCCAATGTGGGAGTTTGCTGCATCTAACGCCTCGTCATCTTGGTCGATTCCGATAAGCTGAGCGTCGTCATTGAGATGAGATAACAATGCCAGGCTGTGTCCACCACCGCCGAGCGTAGCATCGATATAGATCCCGCTTGGGTCCGTAATTAAATACTCTACGGACTCTTGCAGCAGTACCGGCTGATGCTCATAATATGTCTCATTGTTTTTCATCGTTATTGTCATCGTCACCCATCACGCGCTCAAAAAGTTCCTGATACGATTCAAAATCCAGACCATCATCGATTTCTGCCAGTTTCTCGGGCGACCATATTTCAATACGTTCACCGCTGCCAATAAATATGGCTTTGCCATCGATACCGGCCCAGTCTGTGAGTTGTGAAGGGAGAGGAATGCGATTCTGGTTATCTAAATCAATATCTACAGCAAAACGAAGGAAGTTACGTTTTACTGTGCGACCTTCTTTGGTAAAGCTGTTGATCTGGGAAAGCTGATCCTCTACTTTCTGCCATTCATCCTCTGGGTACAGATAAAGGCAGGGTTCGAGACCTCTTAATATAGTAAAGCGCTCTTGCGCCTGCGGATTCAGGGCCTTACGCAGTTTAGCCGGGAAGCTAACGCGTCCTTTATTATCAACACTATGTTCGTATTGGCCCTTGAAGCTAGGCATATAAGGTCCCCAGAATTACAGCAAATGTTATCGAATTCGACAAGTGGATTTGAACTCCCACATTCTCCCACTTCACCCCACAATGTACCCCGAAACCGTGTAATATGTCAAGGACGGATTGAGAAAGATTGATTATAATGTCTTGAGGCGTCAGTAAATATCGGAGTATAGATATGCAAAAGTGCCGATATTACGGTTTGAGGTATGATTTTTAAGGCATAAAATGATTCCTTTCTCCCGATATATAATATTTAGGAAGAATGTGGTAGAGTGTGGTAGGAATATGAGTTTTACGAAAAAATGAACTTATATTACAATTTAAAAGTGTTGTAACTCACTCTTTCATTATTTTGCTCAAATTTTTGATTGTTTAAATATTGGTTAAGTTGAAATTCTTTTTCATCCAATTCGTTATTTGAGAAAATTGAAATGTCAGAGACCTTATCTGTGCCTATTGAATTCAAGGAGGTACCGAGTTTTAAGCCACTCTTGTCAGAAATTAACCATCTATCATGGATTGGAGACTTACCTGATTTCCCTAAGCTTACAATTACAATTTTTGTGAACGGAGGTTTAGCTTCTGATATATTTAAATTCCAGTAAGTATTAAATTTTTCTTGGTAAGGGATGTCACTTTTCTCTTGATGTCTTTTACTTGTCAAAATTGATATTTTACAATTGGGTTTTTCATTTTTGACTAGTTTCAAAAAGTTAAGTTCTTGCAATCCGAAATAAGGATCACATACTTTCAGATAGTTATTAACATTATCCTTAATCCAACTTCGTATAAAATTGAAGGCTTTATCTCTTTCACCTTCTTTTATGGTAATCGCATGCTTGTTCTGCTTATCTAATTGAATATTTTGCTTAACCTTGGTATTTGATTCTTGATTAGAAGATATGATATAAGTAGTTAGTTCTGAGGATAATAGAGAAGAATTAAATATCGGATAAAATATGTTTTCTGCCTCTTCGGTATTGGAGTATCTAATTATTGCATTTTCAATTAACCATGATAAGACTGCATAGGATTGATAAATATCTAGTTCAGAAGATTCCTCAAAGTGTTTGTTGAAGCTCTCTTTATGCATCGTATGGAGCCTGTTGGCATTTAATGAACCTAAGTTCATCCAAGCAGCTTGAGCGTAATGTTCTTTATTTATCGAAGAACTGTTATCCTCTTCAGCAATAGTCTTTTTAGTGTTTAGTAATGTAAGTCGCTCTTTAATTGGGTTTCTGGCATTATTTCTAGCAGGATCATTATCCATTAGATTAATTAAAGATGAAGCAAAGTTTGGATCAATTTTATGAGCAAGATCAATTATGTTTTTTTGTCTTTGGCTTATTGCTTTGCCTTCATCCTCTCCTTCTTCCTTAGTAAATACCATAGCAGATTTCAGCGATTTTTTAGATATACTTGTGTTTTTATCCGCAAATAGGTTTGCAATATGTATTTTTCTACTAACCTGATCTATTTTTGATGGTATTTGTTTAATTATTTTTTCCACATCATCCAATAGATTATCTCTTTGTTCTTTATTCTTCCGGAGATTACTGGCAATTATTCCGAGTACGTAAACTTTATCTGCTTTATTAGGTATTTTTTGAGCCTCTGATACTAACTCCTGCCAATCTTTTTGATTAGTTCTTAGTAAGGTGAACAAATATGCTTTGGCAGAAATTAAATAGCCTTTGTGATTAATATTCTTTTTGTCAGGTAATTTTGACTCAGTAATATCAATCAAGGAATGAGCTAAATCAGCTTTTTGCTGTCTAGTAATGGCTTGTTTATTGTCTTTGGAATTTAGGCTATTAACCAATTGCACAATATGGTTGTATAACTGTTTATCAGTATCTACATATTCTAACAGCTTAAGAATATCGACTGCATTTTGATGGTTTATCTTGTAGCCACCATTTGGGGAATTGTTGAATGGATCATCAAGAGGTTTTTTTCTAAATATGAATTCAATTGTATTTGATATTGCAGTCTCTTGATATTCTTGAGGAAGCTTTTTTATCAGGTCGAGCGCTGTATTTTCATGAGCTTGATATAAAGCTGGGGCAGCATTAGATATTATTGAATGATAATATGATTGGTCGTTTTTTGGTGTACTTTCTATTATATCTCTAACATACTGGTTCGTGATTTTTGTACCCAGCTCATTATTTCCTCTTGAATAACACCGCAAAGCGAAATCGGTCCATATTGCTACCCTTTCCCCATTTGAAGGTATCTTATTTATATATTTTTCAATTCTTTCAATATCGCTATTTGTAAATAAATCTTTATCTAGTAGACCAGCAAAAGCTCTTATTGCAATTCTAATGGACCCAGTATAAGTAATGGCTGCTTGTTGAGAATAGATTGTCAAATTCTTTTTAAATTCTTCAGTTTTGTTTAAGTATTTAGCACCAACATCTTTAGAGTATTTGGACAGAATTTTTGATATTAGAAATCCAGCGTCGACTTTTATCCAAGCAGTATCAATTTCCTTCCAAGTCTCGTCAAGCTTTTTAAATAAATATTCTACAAGACTCTTATATTTACCTTTTGAATCACTGCATGATATCAAAGAAATGAAATGTGAATAAACTAGTACTTTAGTTTGATGGTCACTGACATTTTCAATTTTAGGCTTTAGTTCTATTGCTCTATCTATATTGTCGATATCTGAGTTGTTAATATTTTCAACTACCATTAGTAAAGCTTTATCGCGTTTACTTTGATGCGATATTTCATCATGAGCATTGATAATTAAGTCAAAGTTTATGTTTGTGATTTTTTTCTTCGATTCACGTTTTAAAAAATTAAATAATGCCTTATCTCGTTTTGACTGGGTGTTTAAGGATTTTGCTATTTCTAGACCTTTTTGTGGATGGTTCTTAGATAAAGCTTTAATAATATCTTTAGTTACTTGGTAATGAGAGGCTGTTGATTTTAGAAGGCTATCAATATTTTTGTCCAAGCTTTCTTGTAATACAGTAAGAAGTTGTTCATTTTCTTCTATTACTTTATCGGGATCAAGGTTTTGATATTCTGATAAAAACCAAGCTATGCTTTCAGTCCTAATTGACAGGTTATTTATGTTGCAAATGTCCCAATAAAGTTCAATTATTCTATGGTAAGAAGCTTCAGTAGCTCCAATATTTAGTTCCGTTTTACCTAAAACAATCTGTAATCTGACATAGTCAATGGTGGTTCCAAGATCATGCATTGAATTTATTAGGCTGTCAATTCTCCCTACTAATTTCTTAGCCTTTTCGGGATCATTTACTTTAGGTAAGGGGGTAGATATTTCTCTAAGATCTCTTAATTTAGGGGTGTAATTTGTAGTTGAAACTAACTGGTCAAGAGAGTATTCGACTATTTCTGTAATCTCTTTATTATCACGATTATTTAAGATCCATTGTCTTAGTATAAATAGTCTGTTCTTTACTTCAAGATCTTCAACTTTTGCAATCAGTTTTTTAGTTGAGAAATCTTCTGCAAAAAGAGATGCAGCATTAAGAAAATTTTGTATACCTGGATCTGAATTTTTCTCAGTAGTTTTTTCGACTACATCTTTGTAGTTAGCTTCACTACTTTGGGCATTAAAGGCTTCTACTGAAAGTTTTGCAAAAGCTAAATCAATATTATTTTTGCCATTTTCGTTTGATATATTATTTGATTTCTCAACAATATCTATTGCTAGATCAAGATTGATCCAAATAAGATTAGAAGCAATTTCAACTGATTTCTGGCCTAGTGAGTCTGTATCTATTTGGTTTGAAAGAAGGTTTATCTGTTCAATTATTTCATCATCAAGATCTATATTATTTTTTTTAAAATATTTCGCAATTATACTAAGAAGATGAAGTCTATCTTCCTTTAACAAACTACTTTGAGCTAATGCTAGGGCGCGTTCATGATCTTCAACAAATAAGCGAGCTTCTACTTCGGATTTTAAAATATTTGCTTTGAGAAGGCCCAACATTAGTGACTTTTGAAGGCTGAATTTAAATAGAGAGGAAAGGTCATCTATGTTAATGGCACTTTTTAAGCCTTGCTCAGCTCTTTTCTGAATAAAGTTTAAAGACTCAGTTTGTTTTAATGCTTCTTGGTAATAGTCTTCATTTAAGCAACTTATAAGTTCTTTATACTTTTTTGAATCCTCTAAATAGTCTGGAAGGTTTTGTATTGAGTTTTGGCTTTTAAAATTGGTTAAAAGACTATTAATGATCTTTTCATGAGCTGTTTCAGTGAAGTCTGCAACTTGTTTTTTGGCAAATTTTCGGTGTGCTTCTGAAATAAAAGATATTTTTTCTTTAGAAGCGTCGAATTCTATGAAATCAAATTTGTCAACTATTGTTATGACCTCTTCATTTCTAAGTTCTGAATATTTAGACAACTCATTTTTTGTTATTTTTTTCTTGCTGATTGTGTAAGCTTCCCCATTTTTCGGACCACTCAAAAGTAGAGGATTTCGGTTAAGGTAGTAGTTCTACCGGTGTTTTATA